>CAVVHR010000007.1:0-1376880 GCA_963748145.1 uncultured Acidobacteriota bacterium | reverse complement strand
GTCGCTCAGATGGCCAACGACGTGGCCGGGACCTTCGAGCTGCTCCCGGGCGACAGCCCCGGCGATCCGCTTTGCCGCCTGATCGAGGGCGCGTCCCCCCAGCTCACGGGCGACTGCGAGGCCGCCCGGCCGTTGCTCGAGGAGGGGTCCCGGCGCGGTGGTGCCACGGCGCCCCACATCCAGACGCTCTGCCTCGCCCAGCTCGCCCTGCTCGCCCTGGACGACGCCGACCAGACCCGCGCCGACGCGCTCGCCGCCCAGGCTATCGCCGAGGTCTGTCGCTTCGGCCTCGACCACTACCCGACGTCGGGGCCGGGTCTTCGCCGTCTCGCCGCTCTCGCGAGCCCGAACCGGCAGGACCGCCGAGGCGACTACGGCCACTGCGCAAGGCGACGGAGCTGACCGCCGCGCTCAACGACTTCAGCCCCTGGTACGAGGCCGAGGCGCGCGTCGTCGCGCGCGGGCAATGCTGCTCCTCGACGACATCCCCGCCGCCCGCGCCCACCTCGCGCAGGCGGCGCGCCACCTGCAGCGCTGCCCAGACGCGACCGTGATCCGGGACTGGATCGAGCGCGCCTGGGAGGAGATCGACGCGCGCGCTCAGTCGCCGGCGCTGGCCGCTGAGCGCCGCCGAGCTCCGCCTGCTGCACTTCCTCCCACGCACCTGAGCTTCCGCGAGATCGCCGCCGACCTCTTCGTCTCCCCGAACACGGTCAAGACCCAGGCGCGCTCGATCTACCGCAAGCTCGGCGTCTCCTCGCGGCCGAGGCCGTCGCCTGCGCCCGCGGCGCCGGCCGCTGGCGAGGAGCAGCGGCCGCCGCGCCGTCGCGAGTCAGGCGCCTCGGCCGCGACCGGCTCGCCGGCGCGACGCCGGTCCGTCCAGCTCGCGCCGCCAGCCGAGCAGCAGCGCGTGCACCGCCGCGGCGCCGACGATCGGCTCGTCCGGGGAGCGGCGAGGTGCGGCGGGTGCAGGATGAAGGGCCGCGTCTGCGGGCCGCCGAGGCCGCCGTGGAAGGAGATCAGCTCCTCGAAGGCGCAGCCCTCGTCGAGCGTCGGGTCGTAGAAGCTGCCGACCATGATGTCGGCGACGTGGGCGAAGCCGTCGGTGCGCAGCAGATGCTGCGCCGCGCGGTGGGCGAGAACGCGGCGAGCGGGTCCTCGCCCTCGACCGTGCCCTCGTCGAGGTAGTTGCGCGCCGCCGGGCCCGAGCGACGACCGCGCCGGCTCGCGCGGAGCGGACGAGCAGCCAGCCGATGTGCGGGTGCTCGCGCAGCGCCGGGATCAGCTCGCGGATGGCGCTCGTCGATCTCCTCGAGCGTCAGCCGGCGCTCCGCCTCCATCAGGTAGACGAGCCCGAGGTTGCCCGAGCCGAGCACCACCACGTCGCGGTCGGAGACGTCGTTCTTCGCCGCGCTTCTCCGGCTTGCGGCCGGTCGCCTCGCCCGCCGCTGGCCGACCATCGCCTCCTGCTCGTCGCCGCCCGGCACGCCGGCGACCCGGCTGCCCGCGAGAGCGAGCGCTCGACGAGCTCGTCGAGCCCGTAGCCGTGGCGCTGCTTGAAGGTCGCCCCCTGGGTCTGGCCGTGGTCGGAGAGGACGACGATCTCGTAGGGCCGCGGCGCGTAGCGGCGGGCGCGCGCGATGCGGCCGAACTGCTGGTCGAGCTTGCGCAGCGCCTCGATCGTGTCGGCGCGCTCGAGCCCGGAGTGGTGGGCGACCTCGTCGTAGCTGGCGAAGGTCGCGTAGACGGCGGGCCGCCCGCGCATCATGTCGCGTGAGCACGCCGAAGACGACCAGGTCGCGGACGACGACGCACATCGCGCCGCGCATCAGCGGGTAGATCCCGCCGCGGTGGCCGCGCGGGCGCACGTCGCGGCGCGCCGCGCGGATCGCCGCCGTCACCTCGAGGACCACCTCCCAGACGAACAGCACGAGCGCGCGCGTGACGTTGAAGCCGTTGGCGAGGAACGCGCGGTAGCCGGGGTTCGCGCCGCGCTCGTCGTCGGTGCGGCTGACCGTGAGGATCGCCTCGTCGGCCTCGCCCGAGAGCAGGTTGCCGCGGCTGGCGCCGCCGTCGGCGAGCAGGCCGACTCCCGGTGGCGTGGCGGCGCTCGATCTCGGCGCAGTCGGCGGGCGAGGAGCAGACCATCATCCGCCCGCTCTCCTTCTCGACCCAGCGGAAGGCGGGGATGTCCTCGTTGGAGCCGAGCAGGATCCCGGCCTGGCTGGCGCCGGTCTGCGAGGAGAGGTCGGTCTCCCACTCGGCCAGCCGGTAGCCGTCCTCGGCGATCCAGCGCGCCATGTTCGGCGCGCTGCCGTCGCGCATCGCGTCGCGCAGCACCGGCAGCGCGAGCCCGTCGATCTCGAGGAAGACGATCCCGGGAGCGTCGGTGTCGCGCCTTGCCGCCCTGGCGCCGGCGACCCGCTGGATCACGCGCAGCGTGTAGGCGTCGTCGTCGTTGGTGCCGAGGATCACCTCGAGCACGACGGTCGACCGCCGCGATCACCAGCGAGGCCAGCAGCGCGTCGCCGAACGAGTCGACGCGGACGTCGTCGATGCACGGCCTCGGCGAGCTGGAGCATCAGCGCGTCGGCGACCAGCACGAGCAGGAAGCCGACGACGAGCATGAACGGCAGCCGCAGCGCCGCCAGCAGCGGCGGGACGATCGCGTTGAGGATCGCGATCAGCCCGGCGACCAGGAACGCCGCGCCGACCCCGCCGAGCGCGACCCCGGGGACCAGCCCGGCCGCGACCCAGACCGCGAACGCGCCGACCACCCAGGCGACGATCAGGCGCACGAGGCGAAACGCGGCGCGGCCGGCTGCCAGCGCAGCTGCTCGCCGTATTCGGAGCCGGTCACGCAGCCTAAATCGCGCCGCTCAGCCGGATTTCACCCGGATAGCGTGATGCGGCCCGCATGCGAGCGGTTGATTGACCCCACCCACAAGCGAGGAGAGCTAGATGAGCGAGCTCGGCGGCATGTCGAACCTGGAGACAGCGGAATGGATCATCCGTGACGTTCCGACGCACGAGTTCCCGGCGGAGACCATGGACCCGCTGCCGGCCTACCGGCTGATCGACCAAGAGCTCGTGCTCGACGGGATCCCGGAGCGCAACCTGGCCACCTTCGTCACCACCTGGATGGAGCCCGAGGCACAGCGCCTGATCACCGAGAACCTGTACCGCAACTTCATCGACCACGCCGAGTATCCGCGGACCGCCGAGATCGAGCAGCGCTGCATCCGCATGCTCGCCGACCTCTTCCACGCCCCGGGCGAGACCACCGGCGCCCGCACCCAGGGCTCCTCGGAGGCGATCATGCTCGGCGCTCTCTCGCTGAAGTGGAAGTGGCGCGAGCGCCAGGAGAAGGCCGGCAAGTCCACCGACAAGCCCAACCTGGTCTTCGGCGGCGACGTGCACGTCGTCTGGGAGAAGTTCTGCCGCTACTTCGACGTCGAGCCGCGCATCGTCCCGCTGCAGCCCGACAAGTACACGATCGGCCCCGAGGACGTGGAGCCGCACATCGACGAGAACACGATCGGGGTCGCCGCCGTGCTCGGGACCACGTTCACCGGACACGCCGACGACATCGTCGGCATCAACAAGCTCCTCGTGGAGCTCAAGGGCGACAAGGGGCTCGACGTCCCGCTGCACGTCGACGGCGCGAGCGGCGGCTTCGTGTGGCCCTTCCTGCATCCCGACTACGAGTGGGACTTCCGGCTCGAGCAGGTGCGCTCGATCAACGTCTCCGGGCACAAGTTCGGCATGGTCTACCCGGGGATCGGCTGGCTGATCTTCCGCGAACAGGCGGACCTCGCCGAGGACCTGGTCTTCTACGAGAACTACCTCGGCAAGACCGACGCCACGTTCACGCTCAACTTCTCGACCGGCTCGGCGATGGTCCTGGCGCAGTACTACGCGCTGATCCGCTTCGGGCGCGCGGGCTACGAGTTCGATCATGCGCGCGATGCAGCTCAACTCGCGCTTCCTCGCCGACCGGATCAGCGAGATCGGCCCGTTCAAGGTCGTCGGCGCGGGCGAGGAGCAGCTACCGCTCGTCGCCTTCCAGCTCGCCGAGGACGTGCCCTACGACGAGTTCGACATCGCCTGGCAGGTGGCTGCCGAGCGCGGCTGGATGCTGCCCGCCTACACGATGCCGCCGAACGCCGACAAGGTGAAGATGCTGCGCGCGCTGGTGAAGCTCAACCTCACCCGCGTCGCTCGTCTCGACCCTGGCCGACGACATCGCCGAAGCCTGCGAGACGCTGCAGAAGAAGGGCGGCGCGAGCGAGGCCGAGCGCAAGAAGGTGAAGACCGGCGTCGGCTACTGAAATCACCCTCTTGGGGCGATGACCGGCCCACGCGTCCGGCCTAGGTTGAAATCGGTCGCCGTATCGGCGACCAGCCAACCCGACACGGGAGGTAGCAAATGGATACCTACGAGAACCGCGGCGACGGCTGGGTGCTGTTCGCCGGGGTGATGATCATGATCGCGGGCTTCCTGAACTTCATCTACGGGATCGCGGCGATCGACAACTCCTCGGCCTTCGTCGAGCGGCAACCGATTCGTGCTCTTCGACAACCTCAACACCTGGGGCTGGATCCACCTGCTGATCGGCCTCGTGCAGCTGTTCGCGGCGTTCTCGATCTGGAGCCGCAACCCGTTCGGCCGCGTGATCGGCGTCGCCAGCGCCTCGATCAGCGCGATCGCGATCCTGCTGTTCGTGAACGCGTTGCCGTTCGTGGCCTTCGGGATCTTCATCCTCGACCTGCTGGTGATCTACGGCCTCGTCGCCTACGGCGGGCGCCCGGCCCACAGGAGGGCCCGCATGAGCAACGTGCCCAGGACACCCACGACGCCCTCGCCGGCATCTCCGCCGGCCGGGCGGACGTGCTCGAAGGAGCGCTCGAGCTGCGCGAGGCGCAGCTGGAGGCGACCGGTCTCGACGCCCGCACGTTCGGGCTGGTCAAGATCGCGACCCTGATCGCGCTCGACGCACCGCCGGCGTCGTACGCGTGGCAGGTCGCCAACGCGATCGACGGCGGCGCAACCGCCGAGGACATCCTCGGCGTGCTCCGCGCCGTCGCGCCGCAGGTCGGCGGCCCGAGGGTGATCGCGGCGGCGCCGGAGATCATGCTCGCGCTCGGGCTCTCGCTGCCCGACATGACGGAGTAGGGGTTCGCGATGCCACTGATGAGGCGCCGGCCCCTGCTGCGCGCCGCCGCGATCGGCGGCGGCGCCTACTACGCCGGCAAGAAGCGAAGTCGAGAGCCAGCAGCGCGAGGCCGACGAGCAGGCCCAAATCTCGACCTCGAGGCCCAGCAGCAGCAGTCGGCCGCGCCGCCGCCCGCCGCTGCTCCCGCGCCGGCCGCCGGCGGCGGGCTCTCCCAGACACGATGACCCAGCTCGAGCAGCTCGGCAAGCTGCACAACGACGGCGTGCTCACGGACGAGGAGTTCGCGGCCCAGAAGGCGAAGCTGCTGGGCTGATCAGGCGGCGCGAGGGGCGGGCTCGCGCTCGCCCCTCGCGCCGCGGCAGCAGCATCAGCGCCCCGATCAGAAAGCACAGCGCGCCGAGCGCGGTGCCGGCGTTCGCGGCGAGCAGGTTGAGCGCGTCGCCGGTCGACGGCAGCACGTAGCCGCCGATCGTGGAGATCCCGAACAGAACGCAGCCGGCGAAGTTGACGACCGCGATCCTGTAGTCGCGCGTCCCGCGGAGGTGGCGGACCGCGCGGAAGGCGATGAAGCCCGGACACCAGGAAGCAGATCGATCCGATCGCCTCCGGGCGCCAGACCACCCGGTTGACGTCGGCGGTGTCGAAGCTGTCCTGCATCGCGCGGAACGTGTCGACGTTGAAGTAGATGGTCCCGGCGAACTGGATCAGGCTCGCCCACCAGTCGGCGGTGAAGCGCTTGGAGCCGAGCAGCTGCAGCAGGGCGGCGCTGGTGAAGAAGATCGAGCCGACGAAGAAGACGACGCCGTCGGCCGACGACCCGACCAGGTCGACGAAGCCCGGGAACGGCCCGAGGAAGAAGCAGGTCGAGCCGATCGCGAACAGGACCCCGACCCACCACGTGGCGCGACGCGGGCCCACGACGGCGTGGCTGTCGTCGTGCGCGCATCCGCGGGAGCCTAGGCGCGAGCCGGGCTCGCCACGATCACCCGAACCGGGTGAGCCACCTGCGCGCCGCGCGAATACGGTTGGCCCGTGAACGAGCCCGCGAGCGCGGCAGGCGGACGGCCGCAGCCCGACCCGATGGCGGCGATGCGCCAGCGCGGCTTCCTCGCGGTCCTCGTCCTGGCCGCGATCGTCGGCGTGGTCGCCTCGGCGGCGGCGTTCGGTTTCCTCGAGCTCGCCCACGAGCTCCAACCCTGGATCTACAACGACCTTCCCGACGCGCTCGGGTTCGACACCAGGCCCGACTGGTGGGCGCTGCCGGTGCTCGCGATCGCGGGATTGCTCGCGGCGGTCGCGATCGTCAAGTTGCCCGGGATCGGCGGCCATATCCCGGCGAACGGCCTCAACCCGGCGCCGACGCAGCCGATCGAGCTCCCCGGGGTGTTGTGCGCCGCGCTCGCCTCGATCGGGTTCGGGGTCGTGCTCGGCCCGGAGGCGCCGCTGATCGCGATGGGCGGCGCGATCGGCTTTCTGGTCATCCGCCTGATCCGGCGCGACGCGCCGCCCGAGGTCCAGCAGGTGATCGCCGCCTGCGGGACGTTCGCCGCGGTCTCGTTCCTGTTCGGCTCGCCGGTGATCGCCGCCGTGCTGATGATCGAGGCGGTCGGGATCGGCGGATCGCGGCTGCCCCTGGTCCTCGTCCCCGGGCTGCTCGCCGCCGGGATCGGCTCGCTGATCTCGACCGGCCTCGGCTCGTGGACCGGCGTCGACACGAGCAACATCGCGATCGGCACCGTGACGCTGCCGGACTTCGCCCGACCCGACGCTCGCCGACTTCGGCTGGACGATCCCGCTCGCCGCGGCTGATCGCGATCGGGATCTTCGTGATCTTCACGATCGGCCGCCGCATCGTCCCGATCGCGTCCGCCCGGCCGTTCCTGGTGCTGCCGGCGGCGGGCATCGCGATCGCCGGGCTCGCGATCCTGTTCGCCCAGACGACCGGCCACAGCATCGACCAGGTCCTGTTCTCGGGCCAGGAGGAGCATCTCACCGCTCGTCGCCAACGCGGCGACGTTCTCGACCGGGGCGCTGCTCGCCGTGATCGGCTGCAAGGGGCTCGCCTACGCGATCTCGCTCGGTACGTTCCGCGGCGGCCCGGTGTTCCCGGCGCTCTTGCTCGGCACCGCGGTCGGCCTGCTGGTCGACGGGCTGCCCGGTTTCTCGACCACGCCCGCGGTCGCGGTCGGGATCGGCGCGGCGACCGCCGCCGGCCTGCGGCTGCCGCTGACGGCGGTCGTGCTGGCGACCGTGCTGTGCGCGCAACCGGCGTCCGGCGCAGCGCCGCTGGTGATCGTCGGCGTCGTCGTCGCCTACATGGTCACGATCGCGCTGCCCTCGCCCGCGCCGGCCGAGCCGGCAGCCGCCGACCCGCCTGATCAGTCGGAGATCTCGGCCCGCCGGATCGTGCCGACGAGTACCAGCCCCGCGACGACGACGCCGATGAACACCGCCACGATCCCGGCGACCGCGCCGACGAAGAAGAAGCAGATGAGGGCGACCGCGAGCCAGATCACGACCGCGATCGCGAGCTCGGCCCCGATCAGGTCGGAGACCTCTGGCGAGTCCGGGTGACGCCGGCGACGATCCTCGCTCACGACTCCAGCCTAACCGCAGCGGCATCGATCCCGTCGACGGCTTCCTTGACCGTGTGGAAGACATGCTCCGGGCCGCCGATCGCGTCGATCACGCCGGCTCGCTGCCAGAGGTCCGAGACGTCCGACTGCACCCGGGCGAGCGCGATCGAGATCCCGCGCGGTCGCAGCTCCGCGGCGAGCCGAGCGAGGATGTCGGCCCCGTCGGTGTCGGTCTGAGAGACGGCCTCGGCGTCGATCACCAGCGCGTCGACCGGTTCCGGCGCAGCAGCGATAAGCTCGATGGATCCGGTCGTGAAATCCACCTGCGTTGGCGAAGAACAGCGGCCCGTCGAGACGGACGACGAGCACCCCGGGCGTCGTCACGAGGTTGGTGTGACGCGCGCGGTCGAGGTAGGCGTCGGACCCGGGGCGGCGGCCGAGGACCCGGACCTCGGGGACGGACGCGCGCGCGACCAGCAGCAGCAGTGAGAGCCCGACGCCGACGGCGATCCCGGCGATGATCCCGAAGAACAGGATCCCGGCCATCGCGACGACGAAGACGAGCCAGTCGGAGCGATTGATCCGGTAGTACCGGCGGCCGTCGGCGAGCGTGAGCAGGCCGACCATCGCGTCGATGACGATCGCTCCCAAGCGCCGCCGTCGGGAGCTGATCGAAGAGCCCGGCCAAAAGCACCATCGTCAGCAGGACGAAGGCGGCGTTGATCAGCGACGCCATCTGAGTCCGCTGGCCCGCCGCGTCGGCCACCGACGTCTTCGAGAGGCTGCCGTCGTTCACGAACCCGCCGGCGAAACCGGCGGCTCCACACGCGACGCCCTGCGCGATGAGCTCCTGGTCGAGGTCGATCTCGTACGAGTGGCGCGAGGCCATCGTGCGCCCCGCCGCCAGCGTCTCCGCGAACCCGACGAAGACGACCGAGACCGCGCCGACCGCGAGCTTGCCGATGTCCCCGGCGTCGACGTCCGGGATCCCGACCGAGAACAGCCCGGTTGGCACGTCCCCGGTGAGCGCCACCCCGTGGTCGTCGAGGTTGAACGCTGCTGCGGCGGCCGTGGCGAGCACGACGACGAGGAGCGCCCGAGGCCACCGGGGCTTGCGGTAGCGCAACGGGAGCAGAACCGCGAGGCACGCCGCCCCGACCGCGAGCGTGCTCAGGCTCACGTTGCCGAGCTCGCCGAGGACGTGCAGGAGCTCCTCCGCGTACGAGCCCTCGCCCACGCTGACTCCGAGCACCTTCGGCGACTGGTCGATGATGATCCCGAGGGCGAACCCGAAGATGAACCCCGCGAGCACCGCGCGGGAGATGAAGTTCGAGATCCAGCCCAGGCGCAGGATCCCGCATACGAGGTAGACCCCACCCGTGACGAGCGCCAGCGCCGCCGCCCAGGGCGCCGCCGCGTCGGTGCCGATGGCCGCCGCCCCGGCAAGCGGCGTGATCACCACCGTCGACACCGCGGCGACCGTCGCGCTCGGTCCCTGGACCACCTGCCGCGAGGTGCCGAAGATCGCGTAGGCGATCAGACAGGCAAAGGCCGTGTAGAGGCCGTACTGGACCGGGACTCCGGCGATCGTCGCGTAGGCCAGCGCCTGCGGGACGAGCAGCGCCCAGACCGAGATCGCCGCGACCCCGTCGTCGCGAAGCCAAGCCGGCCGATAGCGGGGAAGCCAGGAGAGGATCGGCACGTAGCGGGTGAGCACGCGGACTATCCGTATCAAGCATCGCCGACCCGCGATCACCCCGAACGGATGATGCGTTCCGACGGCAACCGGCATAGGGTTGTGCCATGGCGACGATCGCGGCAGAGGCGCGACGCGCGGCCGCACCCGAGGCGACCCCGGACGAGCGCGCGAAGCTCGGCAAGTCGGCCCGCTCCGACGTCTCCCGTACGACTCACGGTGACTGGGAGCCGGCGCCGGATCGGCCGGATCCGGTGGACGTGCTCGAGGGCCAGGCGGAGACCAGCGTGCCCGAGCTCGTGCCGCTGCGATACGCGCGCATGCTCGTGCGCGGCCGACCGGGCGGATCGCGGTCGCCGAGGACACCTAGTGATAGAACGAGGGTCGAGATGACCCAGAGGGGAACCGGCCGCGGGTGCTGATCCTTGGCGCGGGGTTCGGCGGCCTGGGCGCCGCGCGCAAGCTCAAGGGCGCCGACGCCGACGTCGTGATCGTCGACCAGCACGACTTCCACACCTTCCAGCCGATGCTCTACCAGCTGGCGACCGCCGTGATCGACACCAGCGCGGTCGCCCACCCGGTGCGCGACCTCTTCCATGATCAGGCCGAACGCCACGGTGCATCAGGCGACGGCGACGGCGATCGACCTGGACAAGCGCGAGGTCGAGTTCGAGCAGATGGAGCCGATCACCTACGACTACCTGGTCATCGCCCTCGGTGCTCGCGTCAACTACTTCGGCGTCGACGGGCGCGGACGAACACGCCTTTCCGATGTACACGCTCAACGACGCCATGCGGCTCAAGGAGCACGTCCTGCGACGCTGGGAGGCGGCCGACCGTGACCCGTCGCTGATCGACGACGGCGCTCTGCACGTGGTCGTGGTCGGCGGCGGAGCCGACCGGCGTCGAGAGCGTCGGCGCCCTGGCGGAGCTCTACCGCAGCGACTTCTCCAAGGACTACCCGCGGATGCCGACGGAGCAGGCGCAGCTGTCGATCGTCGAGGCGGGCCCGGCGCTGTTCTCGATGTTCGACGAGAAGCTGCAGGAATACGCGCAGAAGACCCTGGAGGGCTGGGGGGTCGAGGTCCTGCTCGGAGAGGTCGTCGAATCGGTCTCGCCGACTCGCGTCAAGCTCAAGTCCGGCCGCGAGCTGCAAGGCGCACACCCTGGTCTGGGGCGCGGGCCTGCAGGCCCACCCGCTGGCGGGCACGATCGGGGTCGAGCTCGAGCGGGGCAACCGGATCCCGGTCGGCCCCGACCTCAGCCTCGAAGGCCGCCCGGAGGTGTTCGCGGTCGGCGACGTCGCCTGGATCACCGACTCGAAGACCGGCGACGTCCTCCCGCAACTCGGCTCGGTCGCGCTGCAGGCGGGCGAGCACGCCGGCGAGAACATCGCCGCGCTGCTCGCCGGCGACAGCCCGAGCCGTTCGCCTACCACGACAAGGGAACGATGGCGACGATCGGGCGCGGCGCGGCCGTGATCCAGTTCGCCGGCGGTCGCACGATGAAGGGCAGGACCGCGTTTCTTGGCCTGGGGCGCCGTTCACCTGCGCTGCTCTCGACCGGCGAGGACCGGACCAAGGCGATGCTCGACTGGACCTGGGCCGGATTCACCCACGAGCGCGGAGGCCGGATCGTGGTCGACGACGACGATGACGACTGAGATCGACGGCGTCGCCGCGATCGATCTGCGCTCGGAGGCCGGCGGGCTCGAGGCGTCGGTGGTGCCCGGGGCCGGGATGGTGGTCTGCTCGCTGCGCCACCGCGGCGAGGAGCTGCTCGGACAGCGCCGCGGCCTGCGCGCCTACGTCGAGCAGCGCTCGACGATGGGGATCCCGCTGCTCTACCCGTGGGCGAACCGGCTCGGCGCGACCCGCTTCGAGGTCGCCGGCCGCAGAGGTCGACCTCGACCGCGCCGATCCCGCCGCCGACAGCGCGGATCTCGGCGGGCCTGCCGATCCACGGCCTGCTCGGCCGCGGCCAGCGGCTGGCGGGTCGACGAGCACGACCGACGGCCGGCGTGCTCGCGGCGAGCTTCGACTTCGGCGCCGAGGCCGGGCTTGATCGACGGCGTTCCCGTTCCCGCACCGTGCTGCGCTACGAGGCGGCGCTGCACGGGCTCGACGCTGTCGATCACGACCACCGTCGAGGCGTACGGAGGGCTCGCCGGTCCCGATCGCGTTCGGCTATCACCCGTACTTCCGTCTCCCCGGGACCCCGCGCGAGCGAGTGGGAGGTGGAGGTCCCGGTTCGCGAGCGGCTGGTGCTCGACGACCGGATGCTGCCGACCGGCGAACGCGAGCCGGTCGAGATCGCCCCGGGCGCGCTCGGCCGGCGCGGACCTTCGACGACGGCTACGTCGCGCCGCCCGACACGGGCGGCCGTTCTCGCTCGTCGGAGGCGCGCCGCCGGATCGAGGTCGAGCTTCGGCGAGGCGTACGCCTTCGCCCAGGTCTACGCGCCCGCGCGACGACGAGCGTGATCGCGTTCGAGCCGATGACCGCGCCCACCAACGCGCTCGTCCGCGGCGGCCCGGAGCTGCCGCTCCTGCAGCCCGGGCGACCGGCTACGAGGCCGAGCTTCTCGGATCACCGTCGCGCGATCAGGACGTAACATGGCCGGGGCCGCCCCGTGAGCACGGTTCTCACCACCCTCGCCGCGTCCTCCGAGCTGCTTCCGGCGCGGAGCCAGATGGCGTTCACGCTCGGCTTCCACATCATCCTCGCCTGCATGGGCGTGGCCTTCCCGGCGATGATGCTGATCGCCAACTACATCGGGCTGAAGAAGGGCGACGAGGTGGCGCTCGAGCTCGCCAAGCGCTGGTCGAAGGTCGCGGCGCTCCTGTTCGCGGTCGGGGCGGTCACCGGCACCGTGCTCTCGTTCGAGTTCGGGCTGCTGTGGCCGGCGTTCACCGGCCGCTTCGGCGACGTGTTCGGGATCCTGTTCGGGATCGAGGGGATCTTCTTCTTCCTCGAGGCGATCTTCATCGCGATCTACATCTTCGGCTGGAAGCGGCTCTCCGGCTGGGCGCACTTCTGGACCGGGGTGCCGATCGTGATCTGCGGGCTCGGCGGCGCGTACTCGGTCGTCGCCGTGAACTCCTGGATGAACACGCCCGCAGGGCTTCACCATGGACTCCGCCGGCAACGTCACCGACATCGACGCGTGGTCGGTGATGACCACACCCGCGGTCGGCTACGAGGTCCCGCACATGATCCTCGCCGCCTACCTGGTGACGGCCTTCCTGATCGCCTCGGTCTACGCGGTCGGGATGCTGCGCGGACGGCGCGACCGCCACCACCGGCTCGGGCTGCTGATCCCGCTCACAGTGGGCTGCATCCTCGCCCCGATCCAGTTCTTCGTCGGCGACACCGCGGCGCGCGAGATCGCCGAGCACCAGCCGATCAAGTTCGCGGCGATGGAGTGCGTCCAGCACACCCACTCGCGACGTCACCGAGTACATCTACGGGGTCTGCACCGATGACGGAGTCAAATGGGGGATTGGGATCCCCGGGCTCGACTCGTTCCTGGTCGGCTGGAGCACCGACACCGAGGTCACCGGGCTGGACTCGGTGCCAGCGGACCAGCGACCGCCGGCGAACACGATGCTGCACTGGGCCTTCGACACGATGGTCGGGATCGGCACCGCGATGATCTTCCTCGGGCTCTGGTTCGGGATCACCTGGTGGCGCAAGCGCGACATCCCGAAGACCCCCTGGTTCCTGCGCATCGTCGCCGTCTCCGGGATCGCCGCGATCGTGGCGATGGAGGCGGGCTGGATCGTGACCGAGGTCGGGCGACAACCCTGGATCGTGCAGGGGATCATGCGCACCGAGGAGGCGCGTCACCGGCGCGAGCGGCATCTGGCTCACGTTCTCGATCGTGCTCGTCCTCTACACGGTGCTCGGCGTCGCGACGGTGCTCGTGCTGCGCCGGCTCGCGCGGCGCTGGCGCGAGCAGGGCTCCGATGCCGTCGACGTCCCGTACGGGCCCCGCGACGAACCGCCGTCGCCGGTCGCCGGAGGGCCGGCATGAGCAAGGCCGACGCCGCCGCTGCGATCCTCTGGGTCGGGGCCACCCTGTACGCCGTCTTCGGCGGTGCGGACTTCGGCGCCGGGTTTTGGACGCTGCTGTCCGGTGACGACGAGCGCTCCGGCCGCGCGCGCCGCCTGATCGACTCGGCCATCGGGCCCGTGTGGGAGGCCAATCACGTGTGGCTGATCTTCGTCCTCGTCGTGCTCTGGACGGCCTTCTCGACCGCCTTCGAGGCGATCATGTCGACGCTGTTCATCCCGCTCTGCCTGGCGGCGCTGGGCATCGTGCTCCGGGGGTCGGGCTTCGCCTTCCACGAGGTCTCCGAGCGCGAGGGGCGCACCTTCGCCGAGCGGCTGTTCGCCGCCTCGTCGGTGATCACGCCCTTCTTCATGGGCACCGTGGTCGGCGCGATCGCCTCCGGCCGGGTGCCCGTCGGCAACGCCGAGGGTGACCCGTGGTCGAGCTGGCTCAACCCGGTTTCGATCCTCGTCGGCGTCCTGTTCGTCGCGACCGGTGCCTACCTGGCCGCCGTCTTTCTGATCAGCGATGCGCGCCACGCTGGCGACGAAGACCTCGTCGACTACTTCCGGCGCCGCGCCTACATCACGGCGATCGTCACCGGCGCGATCGCGCTCGTCGGGATCTTCGTCCTCCACGCCGACGCCCGCTACGTCTACGACGGCCTGACCTCCGACGGCCTGCCGCTGGTGATCCTCTCCGCGGTCTGCGGCCTCGGCGCCCTGGTCCTGATCCGCCGCGGGGCCCGGCGCGGGGCGCGCGAGCTCGCGGTCGGCGCCGTCGTCGCGATCATCTGGGGCTGGGGGGTGGCGCAGTTCCCCTACCTGCTGCCGCAACAGCTCACGATCTCCGAGGGGGCTGGGACGAGCGCCACGCTGACGATGGTGTTCATCGTCTTCGGCGTCGCAGTGCTGCTGGTGCTGCCCTCGCTCGGCTATCTCTACACGCTCGCCCAACGCCGGATGCTCGGGCCGGCGGCCGAGACCGAATCGCCCGGAGCGCTAGATAGACGGCAAGCTGCTCATCCTGGCCCTCGCGGCCGCCTTCTACCCGACCCTGCTCGCGGTCGTGACTGATCGTCCTCACGCGGCCGCAGCCGGTGCGGCTGCTCGCCGCGTTCCTGATCGGCGGGATGGCGACCAGCATCGTCGTCGGCTTCGTCCTCCTGAAGGTGATCGACGGGACGCGGCTCGGCGACCGGCGACACCGGCCGACTCGTCGGCCCCGGGATCGACATCGTCGTCGGCCTCGCCTCGCTGGCGCTCGCCTACGCGGTGGCCACGGGCCGCGACCTGCCGTTCGCCGAGCGCCGGGCCGCCCGCAAGGAGCGCCGCGAGGCGGAGAAGGCGGAGCGAGGAGCCGAAGGACCCGTGGACGAAGCGGATCCTCGGCCGCGACTCGCTCTGGCTCGCGTTCGCGCTCGGGCGTCGTCCTCGACCTGCCGAGCGTCTGGTACCTGGCGGCGCTCAAGGACATCGCCGAGGGCCAGCACGGGGTCGCGATCGAGCTGATCCAGATCCTGACCTTCAACCTGATCATGTTCGCCCTGATCGAGATCCCGCTGGTCTTCTACCTGCTGGCACCCGAGCGCTCGGCGGCGGCGGTGGCCAGGTTCGCCGCCTGGACCCACGCGCACGCGCGCCAGATCGGCGCCTGGGTCGCCGGCGTGATCGGCGCCTACCTGGTGATCTCGGGGATCGTCGACCTCGTCGAGACGTACCGAAGCCGTCGCCGACGCGTGCACTGAAAGGCGGTCGCCAGTGAGCCACACGACACCACAGACGCAGCTCGGAGAGACAGAATGCTGATCGCAGCGGATTACCCGTTCCTCAACGTCCTCTGGACGATCATCGTCTTCTTCGCCTGGTTCGCCTGGATCTGGATCGCGGTCACCTGCTTCATCGACATCTTCCGCCGCGACGACATCGGCGGCGTGGCACAAGGCGGTGTGGGTCGTGTTCATCATCGTGATCCCGTTCTTGGGCGTACTCGTCTACCTGATCGCCCAGCACGACGGGATGCGCGAGCGACAGCTCAACCAGGCCAAACAGCAACAACAGGCCTTTGACAGCTACGTCAAGCAGACCGCCGGTGGCTCGGCGAGCGAGATCGCCAAGGCCAAGGAGCTGCTCGACTCTGGCGCCATCACCCAGGACGAGTTCGACTCGATCAAGGCCAAGGCGCTGGCGGGCTAGGCAGATGCTCAGACGAATCGCGGACATGCCCGCCGGGACCTTCGGCTTTGAGGCGATCGGCGAGGTCGAGGACGACGACTGGGAGGAGGCGGTCGAGCCCCTGCTGCGCGACGAGATCGCGGCCGGGCGCAAGATCCGCCTCCTCTACCTGTTCGGGACTCAGAGCCCAGGAACTCGAGGGCGACGCGATGAAGGCGGGCGCCGGGTTCCGAGCCCGCCACGCGAGCTCCTTCGAGCGGGTTGCGGTCGTCAGCGACGAGGACTGGGCACCCGCCGCGCTTCGCGTGCTCTCGGCCCTGCTGCCCGGGAAGGTCCGCGGCTTCGCCGTCAGCGAGCTCGCCGAGGCCAAGGGGTGGGTCGCCGAGGACGGCGGCTGACGTCTCGTCAGACCGAGCGCCGGCGCCTCGGCCGATCCCGACGGCTTCGCCTCGGGTAAGCGCACCATGCGGAACGCGTTGAACGAGGTCCCGATCAGCCCGGCCGCAGCGGTACGAGCAGCCGTCCTGAAGCGCCCGCGGGCGCGCGTCCGTGTTCGCCGATCTCGATGATGCTCGGCCTCGACTGCTCGTCGTGGCTGTCCGTCGAGCGTTACCTCGACGCGCCGGTGTTGCTCATCACCTCGGTCGTCGTCTCGAGCGCGTCGGCGACCCGCTCCTGCTCGGCCGGGGCGAGCACGGGACTGTCGTGCGCCAGGTCGGTGAAGATGATCGAGAGCGCGGCCGCTAGCTATGATCCTGCTCGCCAGCGAAGGCGAGGCCGAACGAGAGGCCGAACGACCGCCGGCGGAGTTGACCCCGGCGGCCTCGCTGATCGCGCTCCTCGGACGAGGGCGAGGGTGTAGTTGTTGAGCTGCCGAGACGAGCAGTCCGAGCCCCGACCGTACTGATCAGCAGCGGGATGACGAGCGGCCGGCGTCGTCGGCGCTCGGATGATCGGCAGCAGCGCTCGCCGAACGACTACCAGCGCGAAGCTCGACCGGATGATGGCGCTCGGCGACGGCTCCGGCCTGACGGCACCGCGAGCGAGCGGCGACCGCAACGGGCTCAGCGACAGCGGCGCGAGGTCGTGCCGCGTACCCGCAGACCGTCGGCAAGGTCGAGCGTCTCAAGCTCGGCTTCCAGCGCGCCCGTCATCCGCTCAGTCGTCGTCACCGTGACGCCGACCCCGAACCTCCATCCCTTGGCCGTGAAACTGATGGTCGGGGTCGATCGAGCGCTCGGCTTTGACTCGCGCTTTCGCCGTCGCAGCCAGTACGTGACCAACCGCAATCCGATGCCCGAACAGCGCCGCAACGCCAGCAGGCGGCGACCGATCTCGCCGCCCTCCTGCCACACCCAGGATCCCCAAGACGATCCGCACCGCATCCCGATCACCGAGAGTACTCGCGCCGCGATGTCGAGCCGCGAGGCCGGTGAACGGGACGTCGCGGACGCAGCCCGATGTTGAGCGAGGACGATCGCGATGATCGCTGGCGCCTGCGAGCGCGAAGCCGACTCGACCTAGGAGAGCAAGGCGCTCGTGCATGCAAGTCCGCCGAGCAGGGGCCCGATGCGGCGCAGCGATGGCGGCGGCGGCGCCGACCAGGGCGTAGACCTTGCGCTGGGCCTCGCCGGTGAAGTTGCCGTGGACGAGCGCCTGCATCCCTGGCGAGCAGCAGTCGAGGCGCCGAGCCCACCGATGATCGCCCAGAAGACGATGATCGCGGTCAGGTCCTGGGCGAGGGTCATCGGCCACCGCGCCGATGGCGTAGCCGACGAGCCCGAGCACGTATGCGCGCTTGCGCCCGATCAGGTCTCCGACTTTGCTGCCGATCAGGATGAAGGCAGCGGAGACCAGCGCCTCGAGCGCGATCGCCGACTGGACGCCGCTGACCGTCGTGTCGAGATCGTCGACCACGGCTGAGATCGACACGTTCATCAGCGACGTTCGACCACGAGCACGAAGCTCGCCGCCCCGAGCAGCCAGTCCATCAGGCGCCGGCTGCCCGGCGTCTCTGCGTGGAGCGTTCCCCGCTCCCTCGTGGACGGCATCGAGCCGGCCAGCCTAACCGCGCTCGTCTGAGCCGTCGGGGGCCGTACCTAGGCTTCGCGCATGATCCGCGGCCGCCTGCGATGGCACGGCGATCGCCCGGAGGCCGAGCCGGCCGAGCCGCAGTACATCGAGATCGACCCCCGCGAGCTGAGCGGGATCTTCAACGTCCCCGAGTGGCTGCGCAACGTCGGGCTCATGTCGTGGCTGCTGGTCGGGGTCGCGATCTTCCTCGTAGGCGCCGTCTGGCTGGCGTCGCTGACCGCCGTGATCGTGGTCCCGGTGATCACCGCCGGGATCGTCGCCGCGGTCGCCTCGCCGATGGTCGCCTGGCTGCGCCGTCCACCGGGTTCCCCGCGGGACTCGGGGCGGCCCTCCTGCTGCTCGGCGATCGTCGCGATCGGGGTCGGCGTGGCGCTGATGGTCGTCGGCGGGATCACCGGCGTGGCCTCGGCCGTCGGCGGCCACCTCGCCGACGCCAAGGACACGATCGCCGGCTGGCTCAAGGACCTGGGGATCGACCCGAGCAAGGTCGACCAGGCCAAGGACCACGTCAGCTCCGGCGCCTCCGGCGCGGTCTCCGCGCTGCTCGACGGTCTCGCCGCCGGGATCTCGAAGCTCTCCTCGATCGTCTTCTTCGTCGCGATGACCGTGCTCAGCCTCTTCTTCCTGCTCAAGGACGGGCCGCTGATCCGCTCCTGGGCCGACGACCACCTCGGCGTCCCGCGGCAGGTCGCGCAGACGATCACCCAACGCGTGCTCGGCTCGCTGCGCGGCTACTTCCTCGGGGTCACGATCGTCGCCGCGTTCAGCGCCGCGGTGGTCTGCGATCGGGGCCGTGATCCTCGGCGTGCCGCTGGTCGGGACGATCACCGCGGTCACCTTCCTCGCCGGCTACGTCCCGTACCTCGGCGCCTGGACGGCGGGCGCGTTCTCGGTGCTGATCGCGCTCGGCGGCTCGGGCACGGACGCGGCGATCGGGATGATCGTCGTCCAGCTGCTCGCCAACGGCCTGCTCCAGCAGCTGGTGCAGCCGCTGGCGATGGGCGCGGCGCTCGGCATCCACCCGCTCGCGGTGCTGATCGTGACGATCGCCGGCGGCGCGCTGTTCGGGGCCATCGGGCCTGATCCTCGCCGCGCCGCTGACCGCGGCGGCGACCAGGATCGCCGCCGATCTCTCCCACGCCCGGGCCGAGGAGGCCGCGGCCGCCTAGCGCTCGGTCGATCGTCGAGGCGGCTCTTGATCTGCTCGAGCTCGGCGCCGATCTCATCCAGACGCGCGAGCACCGGGTCCGGCGCGTGCCGCTGCTCGTGCCTGCTGGCGGGCGACGAACAGGCTGGTGATCATCCCGGTGAGCACGGCGAAGAACGAGAGCCCGCCGATCATCAGGATCGAGGCGATCAGCTGTCCGCCGGCCTGGTTCGGGACCGCATCGCCGTAGCCGACCGTGGTCACGGTCTGGGTCGCCCACCACATCCCGAGCCAGACGTTGTCGAAGCTCTTCGGATCGACGAGGTGCTCGATCACGCCGAAGACCGCGATCGCGGCGAGCCAGATCACGGCGATCACGCTCGCGGCGACGCGAGGCCGCAGGCCGCGGCGGGCGATCCGGCGCTCGACTATGCGCTCGGCCGCCGACATCGCCTTTTTGCCCTCCATCCAGGCCTGATTCGCCCCATACGCAGTCCGGTCCTGCGCCCCAAATCACCCAGATCGGACGATGCCCGGCGCCCGACGGCCGGAATAGGGTTGGCGCGTGGCTACCGACTCTTGCGCCTATAGGGTGGACCTGTGAGCGAGGGGGACGACGAAGAAGACCGGCCGCCGCGCGCTGCCGATCATCATCATCGTCCTCGCGACGATCATCGGGATCGTCTCGGTGTTCGCGCTCTGGGCCAAGCGCCAGCTGCTCGAGACCGACACCTGGAGACGACCAGCGAGGAGCTGATCCAGCACCCCGACATCCAGGCGCGCCCTCAACACCTTCATCGTCACCGCGATCTTCGACAACGTCGACGTCGAGGCAGAGCTCGCCGATCGGCTTCCCCCGCAGCTCGCGCCGCTCGCCGGCCCGATCTCCGGAGCGCTTCGCGGCGCCGCCGACGACGTCGTCGACAAGGCGCTCGCCGAGCCAAAGGTCCAGCAGCTCTTCGTCGACGCGAGCGCGGCGGCGCAGAGCAAGCTGATCGCCCTGATCGACGACAAGGGCGAGTTCGTCTCGACCACCGGCGGGGTGGTGACGCTCGACCTCAAATCGCTGCTCGCCTCGGTGACCGCGGAGCTCGGGTTGCCGGACGTGGCCTCCAAGCTGCCGGCGGAGGCGTGCTCGATCGAGATCATGCAGCTCGATCGAGCTCGGCGCCGCCCAGACGGGCCTCAACCTGCTGAAGAAGGTCGGCTACGTGCTCACCGCGCTCGTCCTGCTGCTCTACGCGGCCGCGATCTTCCTCGCCGGCGACCGCCGCCGCCAGACCCTGCGCGCCGTCGGCTTCTCGTTCATCCTCGTCGGCATCGTCGTCCTCTTCGCCCGCGGGGCGGCCGCGAACCTCGTCGTCGACTCGCTCAGCGGGGCGGCGTCGTCCGATGCGGCGGTCAGCGCCGCCTTCAACATCGGCAGCTCGCTGATGCGTCGAGACGGGCCAGTCGATCGTCCTCTACGGGATCGTGATCGTGCTCGCCGCCTGGCTCGCCGGCCCGACCCGCTGGGCGACCTCGATCCGTCACTGGCTCACCCCCTACCTGCGCCAGCCGGGCTACGCCTACGGCGGGCTCGCGGTGCTGCTCCTGCTGGTGTTCTGGTGGGATCCGGTGGTCGCCACGCACCGGCTCGTCCCCTCGCTGCTGTTGATCGTCTTCGCGGCGCTCGGCACGGAGATGCTGCGCCGCCAGGTGATCCGCGAGTTCCCCGACCACGTCACGACCGGCTCGCCGGCCGGCGTGGCGCAGGGGATCGCCGAGCGGATGCGCAGCGGGCGCCAGACGCAGCCGGCGACCGCCGGGGGCACCCGCTGCCCCGACCGGCGATCCGCGCGTCACCGAGCTCGAGCGGCTCGCCGGCCTCCACACTCGGGCGCGCTCACCGATGAGGAGTTCGCGGCCGAGAAGGCTCGCGTCCTCGGCTCCGGGTAACCGTGAGCGCAACTCGAGCGCGCGGTCGCCGGGACCGGGATCATCCTGGCCACGCTGGCGGCGGGGCAGTTCGTCATGGCCCTGGACTCGACCGTGATGAACACGGCGATCGCGACGGTCGCCAACGACGTCGGGACCACGGTCACCGGGATCCAGACCGCGATCACCCTCTACACGCTGGTGATGGCCTCGCTGATGATCACCGGCGGGAAGATCGGCGAGATCATCGGTCGCAAGCGGGCGTTCGCGATCGGCTGCGTCATCTACGCCTGCGGCTCGTTCACGACCTCGCTGGCCCCGAACCTGACCGTGCTGATCATCGGCTGGTCGGGTCTCGAGGGCATCGGCGCGGTGCTGATCATGCCCGCGATCGTGGCGCTGGTCGCGTCGAACTTCGGCAAGCCGGATCGCCCCCGCGCCTACGGGCTGGTCGCGGCGGCGGGCTCGATCGCCGCCGCCCTCGGGCCCCTGATCGGCGGCTTCTTCACCACCTACGCTTCGTGGCGCTGGGTGTTCGCCGGCGAGGTGCTGATCGTGCTCGTGATCCTGCTCCTGACCCGGCGGATGAAGGACACGCCGCCCGAGGAGGGGGTCAAGCTCGACCTCGTCGGCACGGGTCTCTCCGCGGCGGGCCTCGGCCTGATCGTGCTCGCGATCCTGCGCTCGGGCACCTGGGGCTTCGTGCAGCCGAAGCCCGAAGCGCCGGAATGGCTCGGGCTCTCGCCGGTGATCTGGATGATCCTCGCGGGCGGCGCGGTGCTGGCGCTGTTCGTGGCCTGGGAGAACCGGCGCATCGCTCGCGGCGAGGGCGCTCTGTTCGACCCCTCGATGCTGCGCAACATCCAGCTGCGCGGCGGCGTCGGCTCGTTCTTCTTCATGTTCCTGATCCTGGCCGGGCTCTTCTTCTCGATCCCGCTGTTCCTGTCGATCTCGCTCGGCCTCTCGGCGATCGACACCGGGGTGCGGCTGCTTCCCCTCTCGCTTTCGCTGCTGGTCTTCGCGGCCGGCATCCCGAGGCTGCGTCCGAACGCTTCGCCGCGGCGGGTCGTCCGCTTCGGCTTCCTCAGCCTGTTCGCCGGCCTCGTTCTCCTCCTCGTCCTGCTGGACGCCGGCGCCGGGCCCGAGATCGTGACCTGGCCGCTGCTGCTCGCCGGCGCCGGGCTCGGCGCGATGGCATCGCAGCTCGGCGCCGTGACCGTGTCCGCGGTCCCCGACGAGCAGAGCGGGCAGGTGGGCGGGCTTCAGAACACCGGCACCCAGCTCGGCTCCTCGATCGGCACCGCGCTGGCGGGGGCGCTGCTGATCTCGGCCCTGACCGCCTCGTTCTTCACCGGGATCGAGAACAACCCCGACGTCCCCGACTCCGTGGTCACGCAGGCGCAGACCGAGCTCGCGGGCGGCGTCCCGTTCGTCTCCGACGACGATCTCGAGGTCGCCCTGTCGGACGCCGGCGTCCCCCCGTCGGCCGCGGACGCGATCGAGGAGACGAACGCCGAGAGCCGGATCGACGGCCTGCGCGCCGCGGTCGCGGCGCTGGCGCTGCTGGCGCTCGTCGCGCTGCCGTTCACCCGCGGCATCCCGACCGTACAGCCCGGCGCCCAGGCGGAGGCCGGTGCGAGCCGCAGCGCCCGCGTAGTGTCACTTTGATTAGACAAACAACGGAAAAGGAGTCCCAGTGCTCATAGCCGCCGACTACCCGTTCTTCGACGTCTTCTGGTCGATCGTCGTCTTCTTCGCCTGGCTGGCGTGGATCTGGATCGCGATCACGTGCTTCATCGACATCTTCCGCCGCCACGACATCGGCGGCTTTCACAAGGCCGTCTGGGTGGTGTTCATCATCGTGATCCCATTCCTGGGCGTGCTCGTCTATTTGATCGTGCAGCACGACGGGATGCGCGAGCGCAGCGTCAAGCAGGTCCAGGATCAGCAGGCCCAGTTCGACCAGTACGTCAAGCAGACCGCCGGCGGCTCGGCGAGCGAGATCGCCAAGGCCAAGGAGCTGCTCGACTCGGGCGCCATCACCCAGGAGGAGTTCGACTCGATCAAGGCCAAGGCGCTGGCCTAAAGCAGCTCGATCGCGCCGCGGATCAGGAGCAGGGCCCCGACGACGAAGGCGGCCCATGCTCCGATCCGCCGCTGGACGGACGCCTACGCGCGCCTGGCGATGACCGTGGTCGCGATCACGATCGACACCGCTACGAGTGCGCCGAGGGCACCGAGCCAATTGACACCCGTGGTCTGTTTGACGTGGTCGGCGTAGGCGACGAACGCGATGGGGATCGCGATCGAGAGCACCAGGAGGCCAGCCCGCAGCAGGTCGCGCTTGGTGCGGCCGCCGTCTTCGTCAACGCCCGCGGACTTAGCGGCGAGCTCCGCGGCCGCAGATTCACCGCCGTAGAAGCTCAGCGTGCGGCTTCCCGAGGCTCCGGGCATGGCTTTCACAGGCCCAGGCCATGACGATCATGAAGGTGACTGGCAGGACCCAGGTCATGACCCAGATGACGCCTCCGACCACGAAGCCGACCGTCGCCTTGAGCCGCCAGTGACCCTCCTTGGCGGCCTCCTCCGTCGGCGCCGATAGGAAGCCGCCGAAGATCAGCAGCACGTAGCCGCTGCGCACCCAGGTGCGCAACGGTCGTCGCCTTGCCGGCTTGTCCGGCAGCGGGTCTCCGCGACCTCTTGTACGGCCTTGCCGGAGCGGCCTCGATCGTCGGATGGACGCCGCGCAACACCAGCGTCCGCGCGCAGGTCTCAACCTCGCGAGGATCGGACCCGTAGACGGCGGCGATCCGCCGCTCCATCACGGCCTCCTGCCAGAGGTAGGCGAGGTAGCCGGGAACGAGGGCGATCAAGAACGGCGTGCCCGAGACCGCGCCGTCGATGCGTGCCACCTGCGCGGTCTGGATCCGGACTTCCTCGGCGATCTCGGCCTTCGGGGCCTCCGGCCGCTCCGCTCGGACGCGGTTCGCCCACTCGAGTGATGGGTCGCCCGAGACGCTCCGAGCCGAACAGGGCGAGCCGCTCTGCGACGTGCTCAGGGTCGCGGTAGGCGATACGCCCCAGGCGGCGCCACTCGGCCCACCTCTCCCTCATCCGCCGCCTCGGCTTGCCGGTCTCCTCGTCGTCGGGGGCACATCAACCGCCTCCAGCCGGTCATGTGTTCAACCTATCCCAGGCCGTGGGGAGCCTCGTGCACGGGAAGGAGCGGCTCGGATACGCCCGAACGTCGAGTGGTGCCGGACGAGTCTGCGAACCGTGGCCGACTTGGCCGCTTGCGCTCCTCCCGGGAGACCCGCCTGGAGCTCGTCGAGCGGATCGGCGAGGCCTACGGCCTCGTCCTGCTCCTGATCCTCGTCACCTTCGCGGTGATGATGACCCTGCCACCCGAGGGCTGGGGCGGGCGGGTAGCGGCAGTCGCGGTTGCCGGGCTGACTGCTGTGATCGGGCTGCACGAGCTCCGACGTGCCTGCGGCGCGGGTACGTCTGGCCGTTGCCGTCGCCGTCCTCGCCGTCCTCGCCGCGCTGATCGCGCAGGCCGTGTCCTCGGTGCGGTTGGTCGGGCTCGCCTTCGGCGCCGACGCGATCCTCCTGGCGATCGCCGCCCTCACCATCCTGCGCCGGGTCATCCTTGGCGCGAGCCAGGTCGACTTTCGCACGATCCTGGGGGCGATCAGTGTCTTTACGCGCTGCCTCGGCCTCCTCTTCGCATTCCTGTTCGTAGCGTTCGCCAACGCGAGCCACGCGGACTTCTTCGCCGGAGTCCCCGACCCGAGTTCCAGCGACTACCTCTTCTTCAGCTACGCAACGCTCACGACGACCGGCTACGGCAACCTGGTCCCCGCTGGGACCGTCGGGCAGTCCTTCGCCGTCTTCGAGATGCTCGTGGGCCAGTTCTTCCTCGTCACGCTCGTTGCTGGGCTGGTGAGTCTCTGGCGGCCCGGCGCAGCAAAGGCGGCCGTCGACGCGGACCGCTGAGGCCGAGCGGCCTCGTCATCGGGCTCTCCGCTGGCGGGCACAGTCCACTACCTTCATCGGCTCGAGTGGGGGGGGAATTCGCGGGTGAAGGAAGGCCTCGCTTCGCCCACGTTAGGCTCGCGTCGTTGCAAGCTCCGCGAGGTCGAAGGAGGCTGGGTCGCCGCGGTTTTGACCGCGAGCGAGCGATCCGCAGCCTGACGTTCTGGCTGCGGCCGGCCTTCCTACTTCGTGTCGTCCATCGGTTCCAAAGGATCGCGGGGTTCGATCGCGCCCTGGCGCTGGCCTCCATCGCGCTGACCGCGCTGATCCCGCTCGTGATCATCAGCGGCGCGGTTCTGACGGAGATCGGGGCGGAGGACACCGCAGCCCGGATCATCGACCGCTATGAGCTCACCGGGGGAGGGGCCGAGGCGGTCGAGCAGCTCCTCTCACCTACCGGCGACACGACCATAAGCGTCGATCTGTTGAGTGCCCTGTTCGTCCTGCTCGCGTTGCTGAGCCTGACGCGAGCGGTGCAGCGGTTGGTCGAGCAAACGTGGGAGCTGGATGCGCTCAGCCTGCGCAACACGCTCAATGGCCTGCTGTGGGCGGGCGGATTCGTGGCGTACCTGGCGGCCACCGGTTTGATCCATGCTCTGGTGGGCCGCGGCGGCCCCGAGCTGGGCGCGTCGCTGCTGGTGCTGCCTCTGACCGCGGCCTTCGTCGTCTCGGGGAGTTGGGTTCTCAGTGCGAAGCGGATCAACCGGTGGGACCTCCTGCCCTTCGGTGTCATCGGGTCGATCCTGATCGCCGCCTACTCCGTGGGCGCGACCGTCTATGTGCCCCACCTGTTCAGCTCCTACACCACCGACTATGGCGTCGTCGGCGCGGTCTTGGCGATCATCTCGACGCTGTTTTGCCTCATGCTCATCGTTGTCGGGTCGGCGGCGCTTGGACGCGAGGTCGGCGACGAGCTCGAGCGAATTCGTCGCGGCGAGCGACCGCCTGATCACGAGGTCCGCCGCCAGTGGGACAACGTGGTCGGCGAGGCGCGATCGCGCTGGCAGGTCGCTCGTGAGCGGGTCGACCATCGCCGCCGCCGCGAACACGAATGACCGCTCGAACCGCTCCGCCATTGAGCCCGCTGCCCACGAGGGGCCGGGGATTTGGAGGAGGGGAAGGCCTGTGAGATGCTCGACCATGGTCGAATCGAAGGAGCGGACGAGCATGGGACGAGACAGACGCCAACGCAGACGGCGTATGGCCGCACTCGGGGGAGCCGCCGTCGCTGCGAAGAAGCACAGGGACAACAAGCTCGCCGCAGAGGAGCAGGGCAGCGCGCCGGAGGCTGAGCCCACCGACCCTGCCCCATCGGCGTCAGGAGGCGTTACTGCCGACACCACGGAGCGACTGAAGCAGCTCGGTCAGCTTCACGAACAAGGCGTGCTCACGGATGAGGAGTTCGCGAGCGAGAAGGCGAAGGTGCTGGGAAGCTGACGCCCTGCCTCAATCATCGGGGGCGACGGCGATACCGGAGTCCAATGCCATTTCTTCGTCGGCCCAGCTCGAGGGATGTCTCGAGCTGGCGAGCGGCCCTGACCGCGGCGCGTCCGAGCGCGTTGGCGTAGGTCGGGAAGGAGAAGGGAACGAGAGCGAGCTGCTCGACCTTCATGCCCGACGCGACGGCTAGCGCTGCCAGCTGGGCGAGTTCGACGGCCCGCTCGCCGACGATGTGACAGCCGAGGATGGTGTGCTCCTCGCGGTCGACGACGAGCTTGCAGAAGCCCGTCGGGCGACCGTCGATGATCGGGCGTGGCATCGACGCGAAGCCCTCTTCCCCACGACGACGTCGTGGGTCTCGCGAGCGATCGCCTCAGTGAGACCGACGGAGGCGTATTCGGGGTCGGTGAAGCTGCCGAGAGGGCTGACCTCCGCGGGGAGGACCTCGGTCCTCCCGACGGTGGCGTTGGTCGGCTGCGAGGTAGCCCTCGCGCGCGGCCTCGTGCACGACCATGAGGTGCCCGGTGACGTCTCCGGCGGCGTAGATGCTTGGGGCGGTCGTGCGGAGCTGAGAATCGACCTTGATGTAGCCCCGGGGGTCGGTCTCCACGCCGGCGACCGCGAGATCGAGCGGGTCGGTGTTCGCGACCCAGCCGACCGCGACCACGGCCAGCGTCGCGTCGATTCGTGCCTGCTCATCGCTCTCGGGTGTAGACGAGTCGCACTCCGGCGGGAGATGGCTCGAAGCGCTCGATCGTCCCAGCGTCGCTCGAGGACACGGACGCCCGGAGGCCTGCAGCGCCGTGCTCATCGCCGCCGACACCTGCTCGTCTTCGCTCATGAGGATGCGGGGAGCGGCCTCGAACAGGGTGACCCGCGATCCGAAGGCGTTGAAGATCGAGGCGACCTGAACCCCGGTCGCACCGGCGCCGATGACCAGCAGCGAGTCGGGTGCCGATTCGAGGCGCCAGGCGTCGCTATGGGTGCAGGTGAGCTCGAAGCCGGGCAAGGGGAGCTGCCGCGACACGCCCCCGGTGCAGATGATGACCTTCGCGGCTCCCAGTCGCGGTCCGTTTTCGCTCTCGATCACGTGCGGCGCGACGAAGCGGGCGGCTCCGGCGTTTTCGTAGAGGCTCACGCCGGCCTGCTGGAAGCTCGTCGCGCAAGAGCGCGTGCGCGCGCACGGCATCGGTGACCTCACGCACACGCGCGAGCAGACGCCGATAGTCGAGTGTCGGTTCGCCGGCGCTGATCCCGTACCGCCCGAGTTGCCTCGCCTCCCGCATCAGGCGCGCCGCGTGGGCGAGGGTCCGGACCGGCACCGGCCCGTCACTGGCGGCCATTCCCCCGAGCTCGTCGCGCGTGACGAGGGCCGTTCGAGCCCCGAGTCGCGCCGCACGCAACGCCGCCACGACCCCAGCGGGCCCGGCGCCGATCACGATCACATCGAGGTCGTCAGTGGGCAGGCTCGTAGAGTCGCACCTCCTCGGCTCTCTCGGGGCCGAGCAGCGGCGGACTAGGAAAGCAGCTCGATCGCGCCGCGGATCAGGAGCAGGGCCCCGACGACGAAGGCGGCCCATGCTCCGATCCGCCGCGCGTCCTGGGTCACGAAGGATCGGAAAGCGCGCGGTTGCGGCGACGGTCCGGTCCGGGGCCACGGCGAAGCCGATCAGCGGCAGCTCGAGCAGGATCAGCTCGATCAAGCAGAACGCGATCACGCTGAGCGACCGTCGCGGCCGTGCTCGAGATCCTCCCTGTGCAGGAGGCCGAGCGCGACCAGATATGAGGCGCCGGGGAAGCTGAGCACGGCGCCGACCGCGAACGCGACCCGCGGGGAGCCTCGGTCGAGCGCCCGCTGCCAGCGCGGCGGCCCGCTTCTCCTCTCGCTTTCGCCGGCGCCGTTCCCGCCGCTGCTCGCGCGCTCCCCGGGGCCGGTGGACAGGACGATCCCGACGACGATCGCGATCAGGCCCAGCGCCAGGTCCAGGGCCGGACTCAGCGTGTTCTCCGTTGTGTCGACCGCACCCGAGTCGGGCAGGGCGAAGACGATGACGAGCCCGCTTGTGATCGCGGTCAGATAGGCGCCGAGCAGATAGCCGAGCATCAGCCGCTTGGCGTTGGCCGAGACCAGCATCACCATGAGCGCCGCGAAGAGGCTCGGGTTGACCGCGGCGGTCAGGGAGAAGGCGAACGCCTTGGCCAGGCTAGGTCCACTCGGGGCCGAAGAGCGGCGGGCGCGAGACGATCGGCTTCAGCAGCAGCGCCTCGCGGGCGCGGTCGGCGATCCCGCGGGCGGTGAGCCCGAAGTGCTCCATGCAGGCCTCGCCGGTGCCCGAGAGGCCGAACTCGTCGCCCATGCCCACGGCGAAGATCGGCACCGGGTGCTGCTCGGCGGCGACCGTGCGCACCGCGTCGGCGAGGCCCGCCGGCGACCCGGTGCTCCTCGGCGGTCACCGCGACGCCCGTCTTCGAAAGCGACTCCAGGATCGGCGCGGAGGCGAGCGGCTTGATGATCGAGACGTTGATCACCTCGGCCTCGACCCCGTCCTCGGACTCGAGGCTCTCGGCGGCCTCGAGCGCCCGCCAGACCATGTGGCCGGTGGCGATCAGCGTGATGTCCTTGCCCTCGCGCAGCACGTCGACCCCGTCGCCCAGCGTCTCCGGGATCTCGTCGTAGACGATCGGGCGTCGACGGGCGGCCGAAGCGCATGTACATCGGCTCGTCGTTGGCCTCGTAGCTGTCGATCACCGCGCGGTAGGCCTGGTTGTAGTCCGCGGGGACCACGACCTGCATCCGCGGCATCGCCCGCATCAGGGCGATGTCCTCGATCATCTGGTGCGAGGCGCCGTCCTCGCCGAGCGAGACGCCGCCGTGCGAGGCGCCGATCCGCACCTTGAGCTCGTTGTGGGCGATCCCGAGCCGCACCTGGTCGTAGGCGCGCCCCGAGGCGAAGATCGCGAAGGTCGAGGCGTACGGGCACCTTGCCGGTGCCGCGAGCCCGCAGGCCATCGACATCATGTTCGCCTCCGCGGCCCCGCAGTTGAAGAACCGCTCCGGGAACGCGCTTGCCGAACTTCATCGACTGGGTCGAGCACGGCGAGGTCGGCGTCGAGGGCGACGATCTCCTCGTGCGCCTCGCCGAGGTCGACGCAGCGCCTCGCCGTAGGCGGCGCGGGTCGCGGTCGGCTCGGTCTTGGCCTCGGCCGGCATCTAGGCGTCGTCCCCGCTCGCCGCCGTGCAGCGCCTTGGTCTGCTCCTCGAGCCGCGCCTCGAGCTCCTCGAGCGCCTCGGCGGCGAACTCGGGGCTGACCGCGGCCTTGCCGTGGAAGCCGAACCGCCCCTCCATCGTCGAGACGCCCTTGCCCTTGGTCGTCTGGCAGACGATCGCCGCCGGCCGGTCGAGCGCCCGGCTGCGCTCGAGCGCCTCGACCACGGCGTCCATGTCGTGGCCGTCGATCTCGACCGCGTCCCAGCCGAAGGCCTCGAACTTGGCGCGCACGTCGCCGGTGTCCATGACCTCCTCGGTGGTGCCGTCGGTCTGCAGGTGGTTGTAGTCGACGATCGCGGTCAGGTTGGTGACCCCGAAGTGGGGCGCCGCGGTCGCCGCCTCCCAGGTCTGGCCCTCCTGGCAGTCGCCGTCGGAGAGCAGGCCGAACACGTGCGCGGTCTCGGTCGAGCCCGTCGAGGCGCAGCGCGAGCGCGATCCCGAGGCACATCGACAGGCCCTGGCCGAGCGAGCCGGTCGAGACCTCGACCCCCGGCGTCCGGTTCATGTCGGGTGGCCCTGGAGGTGGGCGCCGATCTGGCGCAGGCCCATCAGGTCCTCGAGCGGGAAGTAGCCGTGGTGGGCCAGCGCCGCGTACTGGATCGGCGCCGCGTGGCCCTTGCAGAGCACGAACCGGTCGCGCTCGGGCCAGTCCGGCTCGCTGCGGGTCGTGGCGCAGGACGCGGTAGTAGAGCGCCGCGACGATGTCGGCCGACGAGAGCGAGGAGTCGAGGTGGCCCGACTTCGCGACCGCGAGCATCCGCACGCAGTCCATGCCGCAGCACGGTCGCCCAGCGCTCGAGCTCGGCGACCGTCGGCTGCGCGGTGGTCGCCGTGGCGCGCGGGAGGCTTCGGGTCCGGCACCGGCCTCAGGTGGGTCACGTGCGCGAGGTTAGCGGCGCTGAGCGGTCGGCTGCGGACACCTGGTGCCAAGGTATGCGAGCGGCGCGGACGCAAACCGCGTGCCCGATCCCCGGAAAATGCAGCGGATGCGAGTCAGGGCAGAGACGATCTCCATCGCCGCGGCGCTCGCCGCGGCTCGTCGCGGGCGTGCGGCGACGACGAGCCGCCGACGCGCGACCGTCACCGTCGCGACTCCCGCCGTCGACCACGACCGCGCACCGACCGCCGTCGACGCCGTGCCGCTCCGGCCGGCTCGGGCGAGCCGACAAGCCGCACGGGCCCGGCCGAGAGCGGCGACCGAGGACCCGCGCGTCAGACGCGCTCGAGCGCGCGGCCGGCCGCACCGTGCGCCGCTACGTCGAGGCGCTCGACGCCCGCGACGGCGAGGCCGTCTGCGCCCTGCTCGCCCCGGGGCGCTGGACGAGGTCGAGCTGCCCGTGACCGGGCGATGCCTGCGCGCGCGTCGCTCGAGGCCTCGATCGGCTACCGCGACCCGCGCGGGCTGCCGGTCTGGGAGGACGCGAGGTCACCGACATCCGCGTCGATCGAGCTCGACGGCGTCTCGGCGACGGTGGTCGCGACCGTCGTCACCGCGTTCGCCGACCGCGAGAGGACTCGGTCGAGGACGACGTCGTCTACCTGACCCGCGACGGCGACGCGCTGGCTGCTGCCAAGCCCAGCTCGACCCTTTACCGTGCGATCGGGATCGCCGACGTCCCCCCGTCGGTGCTCTCACCTCCGGGCTGACGCGTCCCGACCGCCCCCGAGGGTCGTTCGGGGAAATCCCCAATTGAGCGGCGCGCGAGTCGCGACCATGCCGCGTCCCCGACCGAAGGAGCCCGACTTGAGTCAGCCGACCCCCGAGACCGATCGTCAGCGCCACCGACCTGCGCCGCGTGTTCGGCGAGGGCGAGGCCGCGGTGACGCGCGCTCGACGGCGTCTCGGTCGAGTTCCCGGAGGGCGGCTGACGGCGATCATGGGCCCGTCGGGCTCGGGCAAGTCGACGCTGATGCACTGCCTCGCCGGCCTCGACCGCCCGACCTCGGGCACGGTGGTCATCGACGGCATCGACCTCGCCACGCTCGACGACGCCGAGCTCACCGAGCTGCGCCGCGACAACGTCGGCTTCGTCTTTCAGTTCTTCAACCTGCTGCCGGTCCTCGACGCGCGCGAGAACATCCTGCTGCCGCTGAAGCTCGCCGGCCGCGACCCCGACCAGGCGCGCTTCGACCGGCTCGTCGACGCGGTCGGGCTCGGCGACCGCCTCGACCACCGCCCCGCGGAGCTCTCCGGCGGCCAGCAGCAGCGGGTCGCGATCGCTCGCGCGCTGATGAGCGAGCCGGCGGTCGTGTTCGCCGACGAGCCGACCGGCAACCTCGACTCGCACTCGAGCGAGGAGGTGCTCGGCCTGCTGCGCACCGCCGTCGACGAGCTCGGCCAGACGGTGGTGATGGTCACCCACGACGCCGCCGCCGCCGCGATCGCCGACCGCGTGCTGGTCCTGGTCGACGGCAAGATCGTCCGCGACGGGCCGCGCCGAGAGCCCGGAGCAGGTCCTCGACCTGATGAAGCAGGTCGGCCGAGTGAGCGCGATCGCGGTCCGCAACCTCTGGGAGCGCAAGCTCCGCACCGTCCTCACCGTCGCTGGCGATCGTGCTCGGGGTGATGATGGTCGCGGGCACCTACGTGCTCACCGACACGATCGACCGCTCGTTCGAGCGCATCTTCACCCAGTCGAACGAGGGCATCGACGCGGTCGTCACCATCGAAGCAGGTCGATCGAGACCGACGACGGCTCGGTGCCCGCCGTTCCCGGCCTCGATCCTCGAAGCAGGTCAAGCGGTCGACGGCGTCGCCGCGGCCGAGGGCTCGATCGCCGACAACCAGGTCTCGATCATCGGCGCCGACGGCGAGCCGCGCGGCGGCAACGGCGCCCCGAGCCTCGGCTTCTCGGTCCGTCCCCGAGCGCTTCGACCCGCTCACCTACGTCGAGGGCGGTCCGCCGACCAGCGACGACCAGGTCGTGATCGACAAGGCCTCGGCCGACGACGAGGGCTTCGAGCGTCGGCGACCCGATCAAGATCGCCGGCAAGGCGGCGACCAGCGACTACACGCTCGCGGGATCGCCACGCTCGGCGACGTCGACTCGTTCGGCGGCGCGACGATCACCGTGCTCACCCTGCCCGAGGCCCAGCGCGTCACCGGCAAGGAGGGCGAGCTCGACCAGATCTCGTCGCCGCCGACGAGGGCGTCCCGCCCGAGCGGCTGGCCGCGAACCTGAACGCCGCGCTGCCGGACACGCTCGAGGTCGAGACCGGCGCCGAGAACGTCCAGTCTCAGCGCGACGACATCGGCGAGTTCATCGGCTTCCTCAAGACCGCGCTGCTGATCTTCGCCGGGGTCGCCCTGTTCGTCGCCGCCTTCCTGATCTTCAACACCTTCTCGATCACGGTCGCCCAGCGCACCCGCGAGTTCGCGATGCTGCGCACGCTCGGCGCCAACCGCCGCCAGATCCTGACCACGCGTGGTCGCCGAGGCGTTCATCATCGGGCCTCGGCGCGTCGATCGCTCGGCGTCGCTGGCCGGGATCGGCTTCGCCCCGCGATCGGAGCGCTGTTCGCGGCGCTCGGGATCGACCTGCCCGCGACTCGGCACCGTGATCGCCACCCGCGAACGATCGTCGTCGGGCTCGTGCTCGGCACCGGGCTCACGGTGCTCGCGGCGCTGCTCCCGGCGCTGCGGGCGACCCGGGTGCCGCCGGTCACCGGCCTGCGCGACGGCGCCGTCCCCGCGACCCCGAGCGAGCGCCGCAAGCGCACCGATCGCCGGCCGTCGTGCTCGCCGGTCGTCGGGCTGGCGCTGATGGTGCTCGGGGTCTTCGACGCGATCTGCCCCGGCGGTCACCTGGGTCGGCGTCGGCGCCGCGGCGACCCTGCTCGGCGTCGCGCTGCTGAGCCCGCAGCTGGTCAAGCCGCTCGCGTCGCGTCGTCGGCGCGCCGCTCGAGCGCCTGCGCGGCGTCCCGGGGCGGCTCGCGCGCGAGAACGCGGTCCGCAACCCGGCGCGCACGGCCTCGACCGCGGCGGCGCTGATGATCGGCCTCGCGCTGGTCTCGTTCGTCGACCGTGTTCGCGGCCGGGCTGCAAGGGTCGATCGACGACGCGATCGACAAGACGATCACCGGGGACGCTGATCGTCTCCAACGACGACGGCTTCTCCGACATCCCCGATCGCCGACCGTCGACGCGGTCGCGGCGGTCGACGGCGTCGCCGTCGCCTCGCCGCTGCGCTACACGCAGGACGACGTCGAGGGCGGTCGGGCGACGGCTTCCTCACCCTGATCGACCCGGAGACCGCGGCCAGGTGCTCTCCCTGGACTGGGACGACGGCTCGGAGGAGCTGCTGACCGACACTGGGCCCGAACGACGCCGTGATCGACGAGAAGTGGGGCGAGGACAACGGGATCGGGGTCGGCGACACGTTCGACGCCAAGACGGCCTCGCGGCAAGACGCTCGACCTACACGGTCACCGGCACGTTCACCGACAACACCGACTTCATCGGCGACTACGCGGCCTCGGACGTCAACGCCGACGCCTTCGGCGAGGCCAACGACACCACGAACGTCTTCGTCGAGCTCGAGCCGGGCGCCGACGCGGCGGCGGTGCAGACGGCGATCGACGACGCTGCTCGCACGAGTTCCCGACCGTGAAGGCCGAGGACCGCGAGGGGCTCAAGGACTCGATCTCCGAGCAGCTCAACACCCTGCTCGGCGTCGTCTACGCCCTGCTGCTGCTCTCGGTGATCGTCTCCCTGTTCGGGATCGTGAACACGCTGGCGCTCTCGATCCACGAGCGCACCCGCGAGCTCGGGCTGCTGCGGGCGCTCGGCACCTCGCGCCGCCAGGTCCGGCGGATCGTCCGCTACGAGGCCGTGATCACGGCCCTGATCGGCGCCGTGCTCGGGGCGCGTGCTCGGGGTCGCTGTTCGCGGTCATCGCCAGCCGCCCGCTGGCCGACGAGGGCTTCACCCTCTCGATCCCGGTCGGGACCCTGCTCCTGCTCCTCGTGCTGGCCGCGATCGCGGGCGTGATCGCGGCGATCGGCCCGGCGCGCCGGGCCTCGCGCCAGGACGTGCTGGAGGCGCTCGCCTACGAGTGAGCCAGCGCGTCGGGCGGGTCCACGCTCGGGATACGCGGCGACTCGCATGTAGACAGCGCAATGCGCGGCTAACCGGCGACTCGCCGCTAATCCGCCGCGACGGCTACGCGCGACCCGATTCGGAGCCCCCGACGCGGGAGCGTCAGGCGCCGCCCGCCTGGACGAAGCGCTTATGCGGCGCCTCGCACCGCGTGCGGCTGAACTCCCACGCGAACTTCAGCTTGCAGCGCCAAGCGTGGACGCGGTGTGCCCCTTAACTGGATCGGCGTTGGGATCGCCGCGAACATTTCTCGACGGGATCACAAAACCGCTTGAAGGCCTTCCTCGCCACCTTATTTGCCTTCGCGCAGCCAACGTTCCACACCTTCACATAGTTTAGGCGCCCTCACCCGGGAGCAGACCACAGCTTGCGGCGCTGATGCACCGGCGCAAGCGACGTCCCTGGGCTGGCCACAACCAGCAACGCGGCAGCCGTCGCGCAAAGACACAGGCTTAGGCGCTGAAACTGAGACACCGAACATCAACTCTACCTCGCAACGTCGCGAACGCACGTAGTCGGTTCCGTCGTTAAGCTCACCTGGGACGTAGAGGAGGTCATATGTCGAGTCCACCCGATTGGTCCGTCGGGCCGTGTACGCACTCACAGCATGCTGCTTGACGGGCTGGCCGTGGCTTCGCTGCGAGCGCCGGGGGCAAGCGGGTGTTCGGTGTCGAGGACTGCAGCGACCCCGAGGTGAAACCCGACCGCATCGTCTCGCATGCGCCGATTTCGGTCTGTATGCAATCACTTCGACTGGAAGCACTGGGGACATCGCAAAGCCAAGACCAGCGGCGTCCTACAGCGAAGGTCTGCCAACCCGACTGCGCCAGCGGACATTTCAAGGACTATCCGGTCCAACTCACGCTGCACAAGATCAAGAACTCCAGCTGCGACGGCTTTCGCGCGCGCTTCTATCGCAAGGTCGAAAATGACGTCCCGGGTCCTCGACCGCCGAACATCGAGCCGTACGTTCACAGCGAACTCTTCTGCGTCTGAGCGCTCCGCACATGACTGACCTCGCGCGGGGGTCGTGGCCGGTCGAGCTCAGCCGGCACCACCCGCGGCCGCCGGCGCCACCGTCTCCGACGTCACCGGCGGACCGATAACCGGCGACTCGCAAGTTGACAGCGATAACGCCAGCTAACCGGCGACTCGTCCCGCTCGCCGGGCCGGCGACGGCCTAGCGGGCGACCGAGACGATCTTCTGGCGCGGGCGGGTGCCGTGGATCACGGTGACGTAGGCGCGCTGCGGCGTCGAGCGCGGTCGACCACAGGGTCCCGGGCGGACCGCGAGAGCAGCGTCCGGCCCTTGCCGCGGCCGCCGACCGCCTCAGCTTCAGCCGGTCGGCGCGGCGCGTGCTGCGGACGTAGAGCAGCGCGTCGCCGCGGATCGACGGGTTCGAGAGCCCCTCGGTGCGCGAGCGCAGCAGCGTCGACTTCGCGCGCTTCGGATGCTTGGCGCCCAGCCGCCGGCGGACGATCACGTTCTCGTCGCGGTGGTCGCCCGCGCGTAGACGAGCCGGTTGCCGTCGAGGCTCGGGCGCCCGAGCTGGGCGCGCCGCCGGCCCTGCCGAGCGAGTGCTCGGGCCCGGGGCGCGCCGGATCGGAGACGTTGCGGGCGCGCATGAAGTCGCGGCCGCGGCGCCGGGCGCGCCAGACGACCCAGTGGCCCGAGATCGCGACCGCGTCGGCCCCGCGGGCGGGGACGCGGCCGACCTCGCCCAGGTCCTTGGCGGAGAGGATCCCGATCTCGGCCGCCGGCGATCACCGCGACCCGGCCGTCGCCGAGCGCCGGGTCGTCGCCCGGCAGCGCGTGTCGCGGCCGCCGCGGCGCAGGAGCCCGGAGCCGTCGGGCCGCTGGAAGGCGAGGTCGCCGCCGCCGACCGACGGGTCGGCGGCGGGCTTCGACTCGGTGTGCGCGGCGCCGGCCGGGACGCGACGACCAGCGCCGCGGCGGCCGCGAGCAGCGCGAGCCCGTCGCCGAAGCGGAAGCCGCGGTAGATCGCCGGGCCGCGTCGGCCATCGCCTCGGTGATCCGGATCCCGGCGTCGCGGTCGGCGATCGGCGCGACGAGCGCGATCGGCAGCGCCCGGCCCGATCCCGAATGCGAGCCCGACCGCGAGCCCGACCGCCGGGTCGCCGAGCGCGAACGCGATCCCGGCGAGCGCGAAGACGCCGAAGGTGAGCACGAAGGTGGTGAACCCGAGCCCGAGCAGGACGCCGTAGAGCCCGGCCGCGAGCGGCATCGGCATCACCCGGCGCCAGTGCTCGGGCAGCTGGCGGCGCAGCTGGGGCAGGATCGGCATCCCGCGCAGCTCGGCGACCGCGGCGACGACGGCGATCGCCGCGGCGACCAGGTACGCGAGGCGCCGCCGGCGCCCCTTGACCAGCCCGCCGAGCGCCGCGAGCAGGCCGAAGGTGACCACGCCGCCCGCGAGCGCCCCGACCGTGAACGTGATGCAGGCCGAGATCGTCGTCGCCCGCCCGCCGGTGTGGCCGACCGGGCCGATCGTCTCGATCATCGAGAACCCGCACGGCGACCAGGTGCCGCAGACGCCGGCGAGCAGCGCCGCGACGAGCAGGGCGAGCTCGAGCCCGCTCAACAGGGCACCTTGGTCTGGAAGTACATCACGCAGAAGACCTTGCGCCCGCGGTAGCAGTAGCCCTCGAGCGCGGCGTCGCCGTTGATCCGCTGCTGGGTGTGCGCGCAGCAGTCGACCAGCTTGCGGACGTGCCCGCCGCAGCAGCGATACCAGCTGCCGTCGACGTGGGGCTCGAAGCCGTAGCGCGCGCGGTCGCGTCGCAGACCTTGGTCCGCGGCGCCGGCGGCAGCGGCCGTCCGTCGGGGTCGCGCAGCGCCTTGCCGTGGCCGTCGACCGGCTCGCCCTTGCCGTTGACCGGGCGGCCGAGGTCGTCGACCGGCGCCCCGTCGCGCGGCGCTCAGCGGATAGCCGTGGGCGTCGATCCGCGGCAGGCCCGGTCGGGTGGAGACAGGAGCCGGTGGTGTAGGTGTGGCCGCAGAAGTGGAAGCGCCTCGGCCTCGCCGGGCTTGACCGCCTTCGCCACCAGCGCCGCCGGCGGTGACCGCGGTCAGCGCCGCCGCCGGCCCGGGCGAGGAACCCGCGCCGCGAGGTGTCGCCCGCGAGCGAGTCGAGCGCCCGGCCGACCCGATCCGCGCGCGCGGGCTCAGACACCGACGCCCCCGGCGAGCTCGCGCTCGGCGCGGCGGCGCTCGGCGGTCGCGAGCACGCTCTCGAGCTGAGCGAGGTTGTTGAACGTGCCCTTCGCGAGCACGGTGCCCTCGAGGTCGAGCGCGACCGCGAACGGGCTGCCCGGGGATCTCGAGCTCGGCCCAGACCGCCGCGTCGGCGACCTCCTCGAAGCTCGCCACCGCGACCCGCGGGTCGTTGGCGAGGACCCGGATCGAGGGCTCGAGCGCGCGGCAGACGTGACAGCCGTCCGAGACGAACACGGCGAGCGCCAGCTCGCCTCCGGGTCGGGCGCGAAGCGGCGCGATCAGCGCGTGCTCGGCGAACAGCGGCGGGCCCTCCTCGGCGATCTCGAGCGCGCTCGCGGGACCGAGCCGCAGGCGCAGCATCCCGACCTCGCGGGCGAGCGCCAGCACCGCGACCGCCGAGCCCGGCGCAGGCGAGCAGCGCGACGACCAGCCCGAGGCCGAGCCACTCGTCGGTGGACAGCTCGCTCTCGGGCAGCGCCGGCAGCGCCGCGAACGCGGCGGCGAGCACCGCGTTGCGGGCCACGCGCGCCCCAGCCGACGGTCGAGCGGGCGCCGAAGCAGGCGCAGGGCGCGCCGGCGCGGCCGCGGAGGATCGCGCCCGACCATCGTCGCCGCGAAGGTCGCCATCAGCGCCGCGGCCAGGTAGGCGGCGGTCGCCGAGCCGGCGATCACCCCGGCGGCGAGCCCCAGCTCGCAGGCGATCAGCAGCGCCCAGGCGACCGCCTGCGGCCCGCGGCCGTCGATCCCGAAGGTCGCCAGCGCGGCCCGGCTCGACGCCGGGTCTCGCCAGCTTCGCGATGCTGCCCCCGCCAGCACTCCCCCGAGGACCAGTCGCGCCACCACCTCGAGCACGGCCGCAACCTAGCACCCTCCGAGGGCCCGATCGACGCCTGCGCCGCGTTTACACTCGCCGCCGTCGTGGCGGCGGAAGACTCCCTGCTGGATTCGCGACGGACGGTTTCACTCGCGACGACGCCGAGTTCGATCGCGCGATCGGGTTCGTCGACGCGACCTACGCGCTCGCGCTGACCCTGCTGGTGACGACGCTCGACATCGACGAATCCCGCGGAGGCGTTCGAGCGACCCCGGATCGCTGTTCGACGCCGTCGGCGCCGCAGTTCATCGCCTTCCTGATCGCGTTCGCCGTGATCGCGAACTACTGGCTCGAGCACCATCGGATGATCTCCGCGTTCGGCGCGATCGACTATCCCGACGATCGTCGCCAACCTCGTTCTTGATCGGCGCGATCGTGCTGCTGCCGTTCAGCACCCAGTCGGTCGGCGACCCGGACGTCGAGGGGCTCGCGCTGCCGACCGTGATCATGGCCGCTCAACGTCGCCGCGGCGTCGCTCCTGCACGCCTGGGTGTTCTCGATCGGCGTCCGGCGCGGGCTGCTCGCCGACGCGCCGACCGCCGGCGGAGCTCCGCGGCTATCTGATCCTCGGCCTGATTCCGGCGGCGGTCTTCCTCGCCTCGATCCCGGTCGCCGTCCTCGCCTCGCCTGAGATCGGGCGCGCCTTCTGGCTCACCCTGATCGTGGTCGAGCCCGTCGCGCACCGGATGGTCAGCGCCTCGGTCGCGCGAGCCCAGAGCGCGGCCGGGTGAGCGTCGAGGCCGAGCGCACCCCGCGGCCGCCGCGCGGTCGCCGCGGTCGCGATCGGCGCGGTCGCGATCGACTCCGCCCTGCTCGGGCTCGTCGCGCCGCTGCTGCCCGAGATCCAGGAGCGCACCGGGGCCGGCGACGAGGCGGTCGGCGTCGCGCTCGCCGCCTACGCGGTCCCGATCGCGCTGTTCTCGCTGCCGCTCGGCCGGGCGGCCGACGCCCTCGGGCGGCGCAAGCTGCTCGTGGCGGGCCTGCTGCTGGTCGCGGCCGGCTCGGTCCTCGTCCCGCTCACCCGACTCGGTCGGCGCGCTCGATCGGCGCCCGCGCGGTCCAGGGCCTCGGGCTCGGCGGCGAGCTGGATCTCCGCCCTGGCGCTGGTGTCCGACACGGCGCCGCCGGGCAAGCGCGGCCAGGCGCTTGGCGCGGCGCTCGCGGCGACCGGGATCGGCTCGATCGTCGGCCCGGCGCTCGGGGGGTCACCGCCGACCTGCTCTCGTTCGAGGCCCCGTTCTTGATCGCCTGCGGGGCTTCGCGCTTGTGCTGCTCGGTCGCCGCGCTGGTCGTGCTGCCCCCGGAGACCCGGCGGGCGCGGTCGACGACGCCGGCGCTGCCGACGATCCTCCGCGCCTGCCGCTCCGGGCAGGGCGCCTGGGCGGCGGCGATCGTCGTCATCACCTCGTTCGTCCTCGGGCTGATCGAGGTCGTCGCGCCGCTCGACCTCGACGCGCGGCTCGGCCTCTCGGCCTCGGTGATCGGCCTCCTGTTCGCGGCCTCGATCGCGGTCGACGCGGTCTTCGCGCCGTTCGGCGGGCGCTGGGGCGACCGCAGCGGGCGCGCCTATCCGGCGTTCGTCGGCCTGCTCGGGACGGCGCTCTCGGCGGTCCTGCTCGCGGTGCTCCCCGGCGTCGTCGGGACGATCGTCGCGCTCGCCGTCTACGGCGCCGGCTTCAGCCTCGCGATCTCCGCCGCCGTCCCGTGGCTCGACGAGGCCTTCGACGAGCGCGAGCGCGGGCTCGCCTACGGGGTCCAGAACCTCCTCTACGCCGGCGGTTACGCGATCGGCCCGCTGCTCGGCGGCGCGCTGCTCGGCGCCAGCGGTGCCGACCTCGCCTACGGCGTGAGCGCGATCGTCGTCGCGGCGGCGGCGGTCGGCCTCTGGTTCGCGTGGCCGGCCGAGGAGAAGACGGCGACCTCAGTCCAGCCAGGTGATCCCGTACCGCTCGGAGACCTCCCCTGGCTCGACGAGGCCTTCGACGAGGGCGAGCGCGGGCTCGCCTACGGGGTTCAGAACCTGCTCTACGCCGGGGGTTACGCGATCGGCCCGCTCGTCGGCGGCGCCCTGCTCGCCGCGAGCGGCGCGGACCTCGCCTACGCCGTGTGCGCGATCGTGGTCGCGGCGGCCGCGGTGGGCCTGTGGTTTCGGTGGCCCGCCGAGGAGAAGACCGGCGACGAGGCGACGAGCCCGTCCGGCGCCTGCCTAGAGCCAGGTGATCCCGTACCGCTCCGAGACCTCCGCGTAGGCCTCGGGCCCGATCGTCCCGCGGCTTCCGCCGCCGCGAGGTCGCGGAAGAAGCCCTCCAGGCCGGCGGGGGTGACGATCGCGAGGATTCGCCCCTGCCGCGGCACGACGCGCCGCTGCGAGTGCGGCACCCCGCGCGGCCCGAATACGGCGCCGCCCGGGCCCACCCGATGCTCCTGGTCGCCGACCCGGAAGACGTGCTCTCCCTCGAGCACGTAGAACAGCTCGTCCTCGTCGCGGTGCACGTGCGGCGGGGTGTCCAGCGGATCGATCTCCTCGATGATCCCCAGCGCGCCGCCGGTGGTCTGCGCCGACGCGCGGATCACGAACTCGGCGCCGCTGAACCGCAGCCGCTCGCCGTCGTCCGATCCGGCCGCCACGACGGTCAGCCGATCGCGACCATGCGCTCGATCGGGAGCCGCGCGCGCTCGGCGATCTCGGCCGGCACCTTGACCTCGACCTTCATCTCGCGCAGCGAGTCGCGGACCTTCGGCAGCGTGATCATCTTCATGTACTTGCAGAAGGCCATCCGGTTGGCCTCGATCAGGTTCGCCTGCGGGGCGGCCTGGTGGAGCGGGTAGAGCATCCCGTTCTCGGTCGCGACGATGAACTCGCCCTCGGGGTTCGCCTCGACGTGGGCGAGCATCCCCGAGGTCGAGAGCATGTGCACGCCCTCGGCCGAGATGTCGCCGGAGGCGACGTACTCGAGCGCCTGGGTCGAGCAGCCGCACTCGGGGTGGATCAGGAACTCGGCGTCCGGGTGCTCCTCGCGGGTGCGGACGATGTCGTCGGGGCGGATCCCGGCGTGCACGTGGCACTCGCCGTCCCAGACGTGGAAGCGGGCGTAGCGCTCGGGGTCCTCCACCAGGCCGGTCTCGCGGGCGACGAACGAGCCCAGCCACATGTCGGGGCCGAAGAGGATCTCGGTCTCCGGCCCGTGCTCGGCCCAGATGTGCTCGACCACCTGCACCGCGTTCGAGGAGGTGCAGCAGTAGTCGGTCTCGGCCTTGACCTCGGCCGAGGTGTTGACGTACATGACCACGACCGCGCCGGGGTGCTCGGCCTTCCAGGCGCGCAGCTGATCGGCGTCGATCGAGTCGGAGAGCGAGCAGCCGGCGTTCGGGTCGGGGATCAGCACGGTCTTCTCCGGCGAGAGGATCGAGGCCGTCTCGGCCATGAAGTGGACGCCGCAGAAGACGATCGCGTCGGCGTCGGTGGCCGCGGCCTCGCGGGAGAGCCCGAGCGAGTCGCCCATGTGGTCGGCGACGTCCTGGACCTCGGGCAGCTGGTAGTTGTGGGCGAGGATGACGGCGTTGCGCTCCGCCGCGAGCGCGCGCACCTCGGCGGACAGGCGCGCGATCTCCTCGGCGCTCAGCTCCGCGGCGGGGTTGGGTTGAAGTGTCGGCAGCTGTTGCATGCTCGGCCTTCCTTCCTATGTTCGCCGGCCCGTGCCGGTCCTCTGACCGGCCTCAAACCGGGCGAATGAACTGCGGCACAGTTTACTTGCAGGCGTGCCCGAACTACCTGAGGTCGAGATCACCGCGCGCCGACTCGGCGCGGCGCTCGACGGCGCCGAGGTCGAGTCGACCCTGGCGCCCGGGATGGTCGCGGTCAAGACGCTCGACCCGATGCTGAACGCGCTCGAGGGGATGACCGTCTCGGGCACCCGCCGCGTCGGGCAAGATGCCGATCGTCCAGTTCTCGGACGGACGCGACGGAGGCGAGCTGGAGCTGCCTCGTGCACCTGATGAGCGCCGGGCGGCTGCAGGTGTTCGACAAGCGCGCCTCGCTCAAGGACCGCGCGTCCCGCGTCCTGATCCGGCTCACCGACGGGCGCGAGCTGCGGCTGCGCGAGTTCGGGACCAAGCAGCGGGCGTGGACGAAGCTCTACCGGCCCGGCGGCGTCGAGGCCGACGAGATGGTCGAGACGCTCGGCCCGGAGGCGTGGCCCGCGCCGCCGCTGGAGCGCCTCGCCGAGGCGGTCGACGAGCCGCGTCAGCTGCACCCGCTGCTGCGCGACCAGCGGGCGATCGCCGGGATCGGGCGCTCCTGGGTCGACGAGGTCCTCTGGGAGGCGAAGCTGGGACCGTTCCGCAAGGGCGCCGAGCTCGACGCGGAGGAGGTCGAGCGCCTGCACGCGGCGCTGCACGTGCTCGGCGACGCGATCGACCACTACGAGGAGGTGGTCGGCGAGCAGGTGCCCGACAAGCTGCCGATGCCGCTGCGGGTACATCGGCGAGAGGGCGAGCCCTGCCCGCGGTGCGGGACGACGATCGAGGCCGTCTACTTCGCCGAGCACCAGACGAACTACTGCCCGACCTGCCAGACGGGCGGGCGGGTGCTCAAGGACCGGCGTCTGTCCCGTCTATTGAAGTAGCCCCCTTGTCGGGCCGGGTGAGCACGGCGAAGATCGCGAACGCCATCAGCGCCACGGCGGCGGCGATCGCGCCGATCTTCTCCCAGTCGGAATCCGAGGCGCCGGCGCGCTCCTCCACCGGGGTCGTGGCGACCGGTACGATCGCGAGGTCATCGGTGAAGCGTGGCCGGCGCAGGCGCCGGTCGCCTCGAGCCGGGTCACCTCGCTGCCCTCCGCGAACAGATCCGCGAGCTCCGGCGGGGGCGGCGGCGACAGGTCCGCGACCGAGCCCGCGTATGCCGTCCGCAAGCCCTCGACCGTCCGGGCGCCGTCGGCGAGCGTGTACAGCGTCGAGGTCGACCGGGAGCTCGCGAGCTGCTCGAGCCGCATCGGATACACGGGGGCATCGGTGGCGAACGAGACATCCAGCGGCTTCAGCCGGCCCTCCTCGCCCGGCGCCAGACGGATGGCGACGAAGCGCCAGCCGCGGTCGACGTAGTCCGCCAGGATCGGCTCGGCGCCGTCCGGGAGCGCGTAGCCGTTGCGGCGCAGCCAGGCATTGAGCGCCGCCGGCCTCACCGGATGCCAGCCGGGCGACGTCATAGCCGCCGACGGTCTCGCGCCCGATGACGTCCACGGGCGACGCGGCGCTCTCGTCGGGCGCGCCGCCGCCGACCGCGCCGGTCTCGACCTCGGTCGTCGCCGTGTCGAGGTAGGCGAGCGGGTCGCCATGCTCGATCGCCTCGACCTCGGGCACGCCCGGGACGGGCAGCACCACCGCCGGGCGTCCCCCGGGTCACCGGCGAGGTCGAGGCTGAGCACGATCCGCTCGTGCCCGGGGTTGTCGACCACCAGCGCGCGCTCGTCGCTGACGCTCGACTCGAGCGCGATCCCGCAGCCGCATGCCTGCGCGGGACCAGCGCCGCCGGGCACCGCGAACGCCGCCAGCGCGAGCGCGGCGATCGCCGTCCGCCGCGCGCTCAACGCCGCAGCAGCTGGCGCGCCAGCGCCTGGCCGACCGTCAGCGGATGGTTGAGGACGGTCGCCACCCGGCCGCGGAGGGTGAGCGGGTCGTGGGCGATCCCGAGCTGGCGCAGGACGGTGGCGGCGTCGAAGTAGACGCGCTCGCAGACGAGCTGCATCGTCCTCGAAGACGAACATCGCGCAGAACCGCATCTCGAAGGAGCGCCCGGTCGGCGGCAGCCCGCGGTAGGGCCCGAGGTGGGTCCCGTAGAGCATCGCCTCGACGAACACCGCGTCGTCGGAGTGGTGCAGGGCGATCAGCTCGTTGCGCTGGTCGGGGAACGCGGTCCTGGTCTCGTCGAAGTAGCTCGCGACCTCGGCCTCGCCGTCGTAGACGTCGCCGGTCGCGATCAGCTCGTAGCGGGGGTGCCCGAACGTCTCCATGGTGACGTCGAACTCGTGTCGGTTCTCGGACTCCATGTGCTCGATCACCAGCGCCTCGCGGCGCTCGCGCATCGCCTGGTTCGTCGGGGACATCGGCGGCGAGCCTACCGGCCGCGGCCGCTCAGCTCGGGTCGAGCAGCATGCTCAGGTCGAGCGCGGGCGCGGAATGCGTGAGGGCGCCGATCGAGATCATGTCGACGCCGGTCGCGGCGATCTCGGCGACGTTCGCCAGCGTGACCCCGCCGGAGGCCTCGAGCGCGGCGCGCGACCCGGCGGCATCGCGGGCGGCGACCGCGGCTCGCAGCTCGTCCGGGGTCATGTTGTCCAGCAGCAGCCGGTCGGCCCCGGCGGCCAGCCCCTCCGCGACCTCGCCCGCGTCGCGGCACTCCACCTCGACCGGCGAGCTCGGGATGGGCTCCCGCGGCGAGCTCCACGGCGCGCCGCAGCCCGCCCGCCAGGGCGACGTGGTTCTCCTTGATCAGGATCGCGTCGTCGAGCCCGAATCGGTGGTTGCGCCCGCCGCCGGCCGCGACCGCCTGCTTCTCGAGCGCCCGCAGCCCCGGTGTGGTCTTGCGGGTGTCGAGGATCTGCGCTCTGCGTGCCGCGCACGGCCTCGACGTAGCGCGCGGTCAGCGTGGCGACGCCGGAGAGGTGGCAGAGCAGGTTGAGGGCCGTGCGCTCGGCGGCGAGCAGCGCCCGCGCGGGCCCCTCGACCGCCGCCACCTCCACCGGCACCTCGTCCGTCCACCGTCCCTCGGGGTGGAGCCGTTCGAGCTCCCCGGCCCCGGTCTGGCGGAAGACCTCGGCCGCGGCTTCGAGCCCGAAGAGCACGCCGGGCTGCTTCTGATTGATCCGCGCTCGCGCCCGGGCCGCCGCGTCGACCGTCGCCTCGGAGGTGACGTCGCCGGACCCGAGGTCCTCCGCGAGCGCCCGCTCGACCAGCCCGCTCAGCTCGGCGTCGACGGCCTCCGTCGCCATCAGCCGGAGCGCGGGAACACGGCGATCGTGGCCGTGAACCCGTGCAGGAAGTTGCGCCCGCCGACCGGGCCGATCTCACCGGCGCAGAAGAAGCCCGCGGCCGGGACGCCGAGCGCGTCCTCGATCGCGGTCGCGTCGTGGTCGGGAACGTCGAACATGTGCGACCCGCGGCCGTTGCACGTGAACAGCAGCGCCCCCGCCGCGCCCTCGTCCCCGAGCGCCAGCGCCTGCGCCTGAAGCGCGGTGCGGAGGTCCTCGTCGGCGGTCGCTCCGTCGCGCACGTGCATGCGGACGGTCTGCCCGATCCTGACCCGCTCGCCGAGCGCGACCCCGCCGCTGTCGGGGTCGGCGCCAAGGATCGGGCGGACGAGGAAGTCGCCGCGCTCGTAGTCGGGCTGGTTCTCGTCGATCACGATCCCGAGCATCAGCCCCTGGGCGGCGAGGGCCTGCAGGCGCGGATCGAGCTCGGCCAGCGCCTCGCGCAGGCGTTCGATCGCGGGCTTGGAGGCGAGCTCGGCGATCACGTTGCCCTCCCCGGCCGTGATCGTCATCTCCGGGCCGATCGGCGTCGCGCCCTGGGAGACGCAGGGGATCACGCGCCACGCCGCCGACGCTCGCGGCGACGGCCCCGGCCGCGAGCACCTCCCCGTCGCGAAACAGCGACGCGGAGCCGGCCGCGGCGGCGCTCGCGAGGCCGCCGAGCACCGGCATTCCGGGCCGGGCCTCGTTCAGCGCTCGAGCAGCGCCTCGGCGCTGAACGTGTACGGGTCGGCGAGCACGAAGAGCACGTCGCCCAGCGCGTCCGGCTCGGGCAAGCCCGTCAGCGCGAACCCGTCCTCGCCGCGCTCGGCCTCGAGGTGGTGGGTGGCGATCTCGCGCCCCCGGGGCCGGCGAGCGCCCAGACCGCGGCGCCGGGGCCGGTCTCGAGCTCGCGCCCGGCGCCCAGCACGCCGCCGGCCCCGCAGCCGATCAGGGAGCGGGGCTCGAGGCGCTCGTGCACGGTGGAGAGGATCGTCTTGGCGTGCGCGAGGTGAGGCGCGCCGACGAAGATCACCGCCAGATCGCAGGCGCCGTCGAGCCCGCGCGCCGCCTCGCCGGCGGCGAGGTCGAAGGCCTCGATCGGATCGAGCTGGTCGGAGACCCCGACGGAGACGCTGACCGCCATGCGGACACCGTAGCGGCGCACCTGACGCTCTCATGCACGCGCCGTGCCCTGTTCGGCGAAGCTTAGTCGCGCCGTGTTTGGGTCCATCAGGAACTACCGAGCGAGTGGGCCCGCCGCGACCTCGGCGCGGGGCTGTCGGTCTGGGCCGTGGCTCGTCCCCTCGGGCCTGGCCTACGCGACGATCGCCGGCTGTGCTTCAACCTCGTCGTCGGCCTCTATGCGGTCCCAGCAGCGTTGCGTGTTGTACGCGGCTCTCGGAAGCTCGCGGCAGTTGATCACCGGACCCTCGGCCGCCGCAGCCGCCCTCTCGGCGGCCGTCGTCGGAAACGCCGTGGCGGGCCGGGGAGACGAGTTCGTCGCAACCAGCGCGGCGCTGGCCGTGTGCGTCGGCATCGCAGCACTCGCGGCTGGCCTCCTGCGCCTCGGGTTCATCGCCAATTTCATCTCCGAGCCGGTCATCAAGGGCTTCATCATCGGCCTGTCGCTGACGATCATCGCCGGCCAGATCCCGAAGCTCTTCGGGATCGAGGCGGACGCGGGGAACTTCTTTCAGCGGCTCTGGGAGTTCGTCAGCAACATCGATCAGACTGACGGCCTGACACTCCTCGTGGGCGCGGGGTCGCTGGGGATCCTGCTCTCGCTGTCACGGATCGCACCCGCCATGCCCGCCACCCTGGCGGTGTGGTCTTGGCGATCGGGGCGGCCGAACTGTTCGACCTCGGCGCACACGGCGTCGCGATCGTCGGTTCGATCGACGCGGGACTTCCGTCCATTGCGATCCCCGACGTCGAGGCGAACCGTTACGGTGGCCTCGCGGCTGCTGCGCTGGGGGTGATGCTCGTTGGCTATGCGGAGGCCCTGGGCACCGCGAAAACCTACGCGCAGCGATCGGGAGGGCAGATCGATCCCAACCGCGAGCTAGTCGGGCTTGGAGCCGCGAACCTCGGCGCCGGCATCAGCGGCGGGTTCGCCGTCAACGGCAGCCTCTCGAAGACCGCGGTCAACAACGCCGCGGGAGGCCGCGACCCAGGTCGTCGGCCTGATCGCCGCTGTCCTGACCGCGTTCACGCTTCTCTTCTCACCGGCTACTTCGAGAGCCTCCCAATCGCGACGTTGGCAGCCGTGGTGATCGCTGCGCTGATCAAGCTGATCGACCCTCCGGCACTGCGCGACCTCTATCGCGTCTACAGCAGCCGAGCTCGGTCGCGCCTACGGCTTCGCGGCGCGCGCGGACTTCATCGCCGCGATCGCGGCCATGCTCGGAGTCATGCTTCTGGGCACGCTCGCAGGCCTCTTGCGGGTGTACTGATCTCGCTCCTCGCTCCTCGTCTACCGGGCGTCACGACCGCCGCTGACGGAGCTTGGGAGGGTCCCCGCGTCAGCGGTCAGCTTCTCGACCTCGATCGACACCCGCAAAACACGCGGGTTAACGGCGTCGTCGTGCTGAGCATCGAAGGTGGGCTGTTCTTCGCCAACGCCTCGCCCCGTCGTCGAGCCGCGATTCGCCGCGCCGGCCTGCGGGATGCCGCATCCGTCAGCGTGATGGTCGATGCTGGACCGATCCGGCCCATCGACGGCGAGAGCATCGCCTGCGCAACGCGAGACGGCGGCACGCGAGCTCGAGCCCTGGGCCGTCAGCGGCGTGTACGCCGAACTACATGCCTGGCCGCACGAGCCCACAGGCACGCGTCCGGCGCCGGCCTTCGGCACCGACTTTCCATTCGCGCGCCGTCCAAGCGCTCACCAGTCCCGCTACGACCCCGACAACGTCCTGCATCCGGCGCGCCAGCACATTCGCGTCTCGGCGGCGTAGCGCGTCGATCACCTTGCGCGGCAGGCGGACTAGTTCCGCGCGGCCTGCTGGTTTAAGTACTCGCGGATGAACCCGTCGAGGTCGCCGTCGAGGACCCGGTTCGCGTCGCCGACCTCGTAGCCCGTGCGGTGGTCCTTGACCCGGGTCGAGGGGTGCAGGGTGTAGCTGCGGATCTGCGAGCCCCACTCGGCCGCCTTCTGCTCGCCGCGCTCGGCCGCGAGCTCCTCGGCGCGCTTGCGCTCCTCCTCCGCGAGCAGCCGCGCGCGCAGCATCCGCATCGCGGTCGCCTTGTTCTGCGTCTGCGAGCGCTCGTTCTGGCACTGGACGACGATCCCGGTCGGCACGTGGGTGAGCCGCACCGCCGAGTCGGTCTTGTTCACGTGCTGGCCGCCGGCGCCCGAGGCGCGGTAGGTGTCGACCCGGATGTCCTCCTCGTCGAGCTCGACGGTGACCTCGTCGTCGACCAGCGGGCGCGACGTCCACCTGGGCGAACGCGGTGTGGCGGCGCGACTGGGCGTCGAAGGGCGAGATCCGCACCAGCCGGTGGACGCCGCGCTCGGCCGCGAACAGCCCGTAGGCGTTCTCGCCCTTGGCGATGAAGCTCGCCGACTTGATCCCCGCCTCCTCCCCCGGCGACGCCTCGGCCATCTCGACGTCGAAGCCGCGGCGCTCGGCCCAGCGCAGGTACATGCGGAGCAGCATCTCGGCCCAGTCCTGCGAATCCGTGCCGCCGGCGCCGGAGCGCACGGTGACGACCGCGTTGCCGGAGTCGTAGCTGCCGCTGAACAGCCGGGCCTCCTCGAGCTCGGCGAGCCGCGACTCGAGCCCCGCGAGCTGACCCTCCAGCTCGCCGGCGAGCTCCGCGTCGCCCTCCGCCATCTCCGCCAGCTCGTCGAGGTCGGCGGCGTCGGACTCGAGCGACCGAAAGCCCTCCAGGCGCCGCTGCGCCCGGGCGTGCTCGGAGGAGACGGCCGCCGCCCGCTCCTGGTCGTCCCAGAAGCCGGGCTGGCCCATCTCCCCCTCGAGCCGGGCTAGCTCCGATTCGAGCGCGGCCGGGTCAAAGGTAGTCCGCGAGCAGGGTCAGCCCCTCCCGGATCTGCGCGATCCGCGAGCTCACGGCCTCCGTCGTCTGTGGGTCCGCCATGGACCCAGCCTACTCGGCCGGCGCGGCCGCGTCGCGGGCCTCGGCCTCCCTGAGAAAGGCCTCCGCTCGCAGGATCCTGCCGTCGCGAATCTGCAGCACGGCGAACGTGGTCCATGCGATCGGCGCCCCGCTGGACTGCCCGAGCCCGCGCGCGGTCCACTCGGAGAACACGACGTCGCCCTTCGCGTCGGCGCTCGTCACGGTGAATTCGATCCCACCGATCCCGCGCAGGTTCGCCATCCAGGAGCGGACGCCCTCGTGGCGGCGAAATCCCCCGCGCGGCGTGTCGGGCACCTCAGACGGTTCGACGATCGTGCAGTCCTCGTCGAAAGTGGCAAGGACGCCCTCTACGTCGTCGCCGTTGAAGGCGACGAGCATCCGTTGCATGAGTGCCACGTTGTCCTCCGCCTGCCTCGCAGAAGGCCCGTACGGCCGCCGCAAAGGTCGGGCTGGCTGCGCAGATCTCGTGGCAGATCACGGTCTCGGCCGCCGGGAACGCGGCCACCATGTCCTCGAACCCCTCGTCGGTGCGGCCGAGGCATCCCTCGTGCTTGGCGAAGAGCATCGGCAGCCCGAGCGCGGCCAGGTCGTCGCCGATCGGCTCCGGCTCGTGGCGCGAGAGCCTCAATCGTCGCCGAGACGAGCCGCCATGTCGGGGAAGCGCTCGATCATTCGCTGGGCGACCTCCTCGCTGATGCCGCCCTGCGTCGCCTGGGCGATCCCGTAGCGGATGAACTGCTCGCTCCCCTGCTCGGCGAGCTGTGCCAGCACCTCCCAGATCGCGGCGTTCATCGGGGCGCGGTCGCCCTCGGTCGCAGTGCGAGAGAGCCGCGTGACCGAGCGCCAGCCCGAGCACGGCGTCCCGGCGGCGCTTTGCGATCTCCGACCGCCGTCGGGCGCGCCCGAGGTCGTCGGTGATCACGAAGAACCGATCCCATCCCACCGCTCTAGCCTCCCGCATGCCCGCCTCGACGCCGGCTGGCCCGCCAGCTCGCGAGCAGGTTCGGCGCCCGCTTCGGCCGTCGGCCTCCATCTCGTCGGGCATGCGGCTCGTCGCCGATCCCGGGCATGTCGAACGTCGCCACCTCCGCCCAGTCCTCGAGCTGCGGCCTGATCCCCCACTCGAGCTCGGTGAAGCCGGGGACGAGCGAGCGAGGCGGCTGTCGGGCCACCTCAGTCCGCCGGGATCGAGTCGATCGCCTCGATGATCGTCGGGTACTCCTGGTGCCAGCGATAGACGAGCCCGTCGCGCAGCTCGAACAGGGCGCCGAAGCGGTCCTCGGCGCCGACGTCGCCGTTCTCCTTCCAGACCCACTGGCGCCGGGCGTCGGCGGCCACGTAGCGATCCCCGACCTCGCGCAGCTCGTCGATTTCGATGTGCGACGACAGGTGGCCTTCGTCGTTGGGCCGCGCCCAATCCACCACTTCCTCGATCCCGCGAAACGGGCCGCGTCTGCCCTGCGCCTCGATCTCGGGGTGCAGCTGCGCGGCGACCGTCTCGAGGTCGCGCGCGGTGAGCGCGGTCAGCAGCCGGTCGACGGTCTCGGCCCCGCTCATGCCAGGGCCTTCACGGCGCGGGCCCGCTCGGCCTCGACCTCGTCGCGGACGACGCAGCCGGCGAGGTGGTCGTTGACGATGCCGACGGCCTGCATCAGGGCGTATGCCGTCGTCGGCCCGACGAAGCGAAAGCCGCGCGCCTTGAGCTCCTTGGCCAGCGCCTTGGACTCCGCCGTGGTCGCGGGGAGCTGCTCGCCGGACCGCGGGACGCGCTCGGGCTCGAGGCCGAAACGACCAGGCGAGCGCCGCCAGCGACTCGCCGCCGGCGGCGAGCTCTCGGGCCGCGCGGGCGTTGGCGATCGCCGCCTCGACCTTGGCCCGGTTGCGGACGATGCCCGCGTCGGCGAGCAGCCGCTCGACCTCGCGCTCGCCGTACTCGGCGACGCGCTCGAACTCGAACCCGTCGAACGCCTTCGCGGAAGTTCTCGCGCTTGCGCAGGATCGTCAGCCACGAGAGCCCGGACTGAAACGCCTCCAGCGTCAGCCGCTCGTAGATCCCGCGATCATCGATGATCGGCCGGCCCCACTCGGCATCGTGGTAGGCGACGTAGTCGGGGCTCGACGCCCCCCACCCGCAACGCTGCTTGCCGTCGTCGCCGACGGCGAGGTCGCTCACCGCGGCGCCGGCACCCGCAGCCGGAAGCGCTCGCTCGCCGATCCGCCCGCTCCGTCGACGAGCTCGGTCGTCACGCGCGACTTGCCCCTCCGCGCAGCGCCCGCGATCGGCAGGCGGATGCGGTCGTTGCCCACGGCCACCTTCGCCTTGCGGCGCGGCCCGACCCGCGCGCCGTCCTGGCGCAGCGTGACGCGCAGCCGCAGCGGCTCCGCGGCGTCGATCCGAACCGCGACGAGCCGGCGGCGCGCCATCGACGCACCGCCTTGACCTTCTCGATCGAGCCCGCGGCCACCCCGGCGCCCAGCGGCCGCTCGCCCGGGGAGAGCTCGTACGCCCCCCACGGGCGGGTTGGCGTTGACGATCCGCCCCGGCTCGCAGGTGGCGAGGAAGCTCGCGAAGGAGGTGGAGGGGCTCTTCGTGATCACCCGATAGGTGCCGGCCGGCACCTCGGTCCAGATGATCCCGCCGTCGCCCGAGGTCGCCGGCTGGGAGCGGTCCGGGATCACGTTCTCGTTGAAGTAGATCGGCGCGGGCAACGCCGGCTTCGCGTGGGCGGTCGCGCCGGGCACACCGTGCGGCGTGCGAGCGTGGAACGTGTCGTAGTCGACCCCGCGCACGTCGCGCGCCGACGCCGTGGTCACGATCGCGCACTGCTCGGGCCGGCCGTCGGGCCCAAACGGCACCTGCAGCACCGCCGCGAGCCCGTTGTACTCGGCGTCGCCGGGCGTCTGGAAGTTGGCGTTCTCGATCGGCTCGCCGCGGGTGTGGAAGGTCTGCAGGTCGATCTGGTGATAGCCGGGCGGCGGATCGATGTACGGGGTCACGTTCGTGTCGTCGGGGACCTCGAGGACGTAGTCGCCGTTGGCGTCCGTGGTCGCCGACAGGCCGGGCAGCTCGCGGACGCGGATCGTCGCGCCCGCCAGGAACGGTGTCCATGTGGTTGAAGGCGTAGGCGCGACCGGAGATCGCTACGTCGCGCTTCGCCGACTCCGCCTCGCCGGTGGGCGACCAGCAGCGCGGCGACGCGCCGCGAGCACCGCAATCGCGGCGCCGGCTATGCCCCGTGGCACTTCTTGTACTTCTTGCCCGAGCCGCACCAGCAGGGGTCGTTGCGGCCGATCTTCTCGGTCTCGGCCTTGACCACGGTCGCCGGGTTGACCCCGGTCTGGCCGTTGCCCGCCTGCGGTTGAGGCTGCCGCGCCGCCGTCCGCGGTGGGCGCCGTGGCGACCGCGCCGGCCTGCGCCTCGCGGATCGCCGAGGGTCGCTCCTCACCCGCGGCGCCCGAGTACTGCACCTGCCCGCCGCGGCGCGGCTCCTCGCCGCCGCCGAACATCTCCTCCGCCTGGGCAGGCTCGATGTTGACCTCGACGTGGAAGATCACCCGGACGAACTCCTCCCAGATCGAGGCCATCAGCTCCTGGAACATGGTGAAGCCCTCGTTCTTGTACGCGACCAGGGGATCGATCTGGGCGAAGCCGCGGAGGTGGATGCCCTCGCGCAGGTAGTCCATCTCGTAGAGGTGCTCGCGCCAGCGGTTGTCGATGATCTGCAGCAGGACCTGGCGCTCGAGATAGCGCATCAGCTCGGAGCCGAACTCCTCCTCGCGCCGGTCGTACGCGGCGAGGGCGTCCTGGATCAGCTGCTCGGCGAGCTGCTCACGGTTCGCGGTCTCCGGCTGCAGCTCGGCCACCTCGATCCCCAGCGGCCAGAGCGAGCCGGCGTGGCTCTCCAGGCCGGCGAGGTCCCAGTCCTCGAAGATCTCACCCGGCGTGTAGGTCTCGACCGTGCGGTTGACGACCTCCTCGAGCTCGTCGTGCGCGACGTCGGACATGTCGCGGCCCTCGAGGATCTCGCGCCGGTACTTGTAGACCACCCGGCGCTGCTCGTTCATCACGTCGTCGTACTCGAGCACCCGTTTGCGGATCAGGTAGTTCTGCTCCTCGACCTTCTTCTGCGCGTTCTCGATCGTCCGCGTCAGCATCTTGGCCTCGAGCGGGTACTCCTTGCCGTCGTCGTCCACGGGGCCGAGCTTGTCGAGGATCTTGTAGATCCGCTCGCCGGCGAAGAGGCGGATCAGGTCGTCCTCGGCGGAGAGGAAGAAGCGCGACTCGCCCGGGTCGCCCTGGCGGCCCGAGCGCCCACGGAGCTGGTTGTCGATCCGTCGCGACTCGTGGCGCTCGGTGCCGCAGATGAACAGCCCGCCGGCCTCGCGCACCTGATCGCCCTCGGCCTGGGTCTGCTCCTTGAAGCGGTTCGTGTGCTCGGCGAGCTCCGCCTCCCAGCTCTCGTGCTCGGGCGTCAGGCCCAGCTTGCGCAGCTGGCCTTGCCGTCGCGGGCCAGTCCGCGCGCTGGGTCGGCACGCGCGCGGCGAACGTCGTGCGCTCGCCCGAGCGCGCCGACGCCGCCACCGGCGAACGCGCCGCCGCGCTCGCGCGCGAGCTGGTCGAGCAGCTCGGCGAGATGCGCGGCGCGGCGATGAAGGTCGGCCAGGTGCTCTCGACGATCGACTTCACCGCGCTGCCCGAGGACGAGCGCGAGCACTTCAAGCAGACGCTCGCCAAGCTGCGCGACGACGTGCCGCCGCTGCCGTTCCGCCAGGTCGAGAAGCTGCTGCGCGAGGAGCTGGGCGAGAAGCCGTCGACGGTCTTCTCGGAGTTCGACGAGGAGGCCTTCGCGGCGGCGTCGATCGGCCAGGTGCACCGCGCGGTCACCTGGGAGGGGCGCGCGGTCGCCGTCAAGGTCCAGTACCCAGGCGTGGCCGAGGCCGTCGACACCGACCTGCGCAACCTCACGCTGCTGCTGCCGCTCGTCAAGCGCCTCGCGCCCGGCCTCGACGTCAAGGCGGTCTACGCCGAGCTGCGCGAGCGGATCGCCGAGGAGCTCGACTACGAGCTCGAGGCGCAGAACCACCGCGCCGTCGCGCGCGCCCACCGCGGCCACCCGTTCGCGCACGTCCCCGAGGTCCACACCGAGCTCTCCAGCCGCCGCGTGCTCGTCACCGACCTGCTCGAGGGAGCGCGCTTCGAGGAGGTCAAGGGCCGCGACGAGGCGACGCGCGACCGCTACGCCGAGATCGTCTTCCGCTTCTACTTCGGGCTCGTCCATCGCACCCGCCGCGTGGCGGGCGACCCGCACCCGGGCAACTACCTGCTGCTCGAGGACGGCCGCGTCGGCTTCCTCGACTTCGGGCTGATGCGCGTGCTCGACGACGGCTACCTCGAGCGCGAGGGATCGGTCGCCGTGGCGATCGACGCCGGCGACGCGGAGCGCGTGCACGCAGCGCTGGCCGAGCTTGGCTACCTGCCGGAGCCCGAGACGTTCGAGCCGGAGGCGCTGATGGCGCAGGTCGCCGCGATGGGGGACTGGTACCTCCAGCCCGGCGAGCGCCGCTTCTCGCCCGCCTACGTGGCCGAGCTGATCGACTCCACGAGCGGCCCGCGCTCGCCCTGGTTCGCGCAGATGCGGCGCCAGACGCTGCCGCCGCAGGCGCTGCTGCTGCGGCGCATGGAGGGGCTGGTGCTGTCGGCGCTCGGCGAGGTCCGCGGCTGCGCCGACTGGCACGCGATCGCGCGCGAGTACTACGCCGGCGCGGAGCCCTCGACGCCGCTCGGCGAGGCCGAGGCCGCGTTCTGGCCCGCCGTTCAGGCCGCGGCGGAACGCCCAGCCGCGCGCGCATCACCCGCAGCGCCTCGGGCGACTCGTCGATCAGCAGATAGCGGCGGCCGAGCCCGGCGGCGACCGCGCCGAGCGTCCCGGAGCCCGCGAACGGGTCCAGGCACAGGTCGCCGGGCCGCGAGGACGCCTGCACCATGCGGCGCACGATCCCCTCCGGCTTCTGCGTCGGGTAGCCCGTCTTCTCGCGCCCCGTGGGGGAGACGATCGTGTGCCACCACGTGTCGCTCGGGCGCTTGCCGCGCTCGCGCTGCGCGGGCGTCACGAGCCCCGGCGCCATGTAGGGCTCGCGGTCGACGGCCTCGCAGTCGAACAGGTAGCGCAGCGGGTCCTTGACGTAGACCAGGATCGTGTCGTGCTTGGCCGGCCAGCGGCGGCGTGCCTTGGCGCCGTAGTCGTAGGCCCAGATCAGCTCGTTGAGGAAGCACTCGCGCCCGAACAGCTCGTCGAGCAGCAGCTTGCAGTAGTGCGCCTCGCGGTAGTCGATGTGGAAGTACAGCGTCCCCTCGGGGGCGAGCAGCCTGCGCACCTCGCGCAGCCGCGGCTCGAGGAAGCCGAGGTAGTCGTCGAACGCGTCCCGGTAGGAGGACTGCTCCAGCAGCCGCGTCGCGTAGCGGCGGCCGCCGAAGCCGGTGCGGTCGCCCCCGGTGTCCGCGACGGTCTCCAGCGTCCGCCGCGACTGCGCTCGCCCGGTGTTGAAGGGCGGGTCGAGGTAGGCCATCGTCACGCACCCGTCCGGCTCGGCGCGCAGCAGCGGCAGGTTGTCGCCAAGAAGGATCCGGTCCACGCGGGCGAGCCTAGCGGCGGATGCGGCGGCGACCGAAAGGTGTCAGGTCTGCACATGCCACACCGTCGACCGCGCCGGTCGCGCCGTGGAGGCCGATTCGGTGTTGCATGTGCAGACCTGACACCTCAAGGTCCAAGACCCCTTTCTGCGGACACGCCGCCCGTGCGGCTAGCGTCCTGCGGCCGTGATCGCCCGCGTCGAGCCGCTCACGACCACCCGCCGGCTGGCCGGGCCGTTCGACTACCGCTGCCGGCCGCGCCGGTGGAGGTCGGCTCGATCGTGCGGATCCCGTTCGGGCACCAGGCGCTCGACGGCGTCGTGGTCGGGCTGGCCGCGACGACGGAGGTGCCGCGCGGACAAGCTCGTCACGCCGACCGCGGTGCGCGAGGACTGCGTGCCGCCCGAGCTCGTGGGGCTGGCGCTGTGGATGGCCGACGAGTACTGCTCGACGCCGGCCCGCGCGCTGTCGCTCGTGCTGCCGCCGAGGGGGCAGGCCGCGGACCGAGCTGTGGGCGGCGCGGACGGAAGCGCCGCTCGAGGGCGAGCGGCTGACGGAGCGCCAGCGCGAGCTGCTCGCCGCGCTGCCGCGGGCCGCCGGCGCGCGAGCTGGCGGCGCTGCGGCGGCTGGAGGCGCGCGGGCTCGGTCGCGATCGCGCCGCGCGGGCGCCGGCGCGCGCCGCTGACGCGTGCCGCGCGCCGACCGGCCGGTCGCGCCTGACGGCCGAGCAGGAGGCCGCGCGTCGCGGCGGTCGAGCGCGGCGGCGCGTGGCTGCTGCACGGCGTCACCGGCTCGGGCAAGACCGAGGTCTACCTGCGCGCGGCGGCGGCGGCGCTGGAGCGCGGCGAGGGCGTGATCGTGCTCGTGCCCGAGATCGCGCTGACGCCGCAGACCGTCGGCCGCTTCCAGGCGCGCTTCGGCGACACCGTCGCGCTGCTGCACTCCGCGCTCGGCGAGGGCGAGCGCTACGACGAGTGGCGGCGGCTGCGCACGCGGCGAGGCGCGCATCGCGGTCGGGCCGCGCTCGGCGGTGTTCGCCCCGGTGCGCGACCTCGGCCTGATCGTGATCGACGAGGAGCACGACTCGTCCTACAAGCACGAGGGCGATCCGCGCTACGACGCCCGGCACGGTCGCGGTGCGCCGGCGGGTCGGAGGCGGTGCCGGCGTCCGGCGACGAGTCAGCCGGGCGCCCGAGCGCCTGCGCGCTGCGTCGGCCGGCTCCGCCACCCCGCGCCCCGAGACCTGGCACGGGCTGCCGCGCCTCACGCTCTCCGAGCGCGTCGGCAGCCGGCCGCTGCCGCCGGTGCAGGTGCTCGACATGCGCGGCGCGCGCCACCCGCTGCACCCCGACACGCGGCGGGCGCTCGGCGAGGCGCGCAAGGCGATCCTGCTGCTCAACCGGCGCGGCTGGTCGAACTTCCTCACCTGCCGCACGTGCGGGAAGGTGTGGGAGTGCCCGCAGTGCGACGTCGCGCTGGTGCTGCACCGCGCGGAGCACGCCGTCGCCTGCCACCACTGCGGGCACCGCGAGCGCGTCCCGAGCGCTGCGACGCCTGCGGCTCGCCGTCGGTCGCCCGCTACGGCGCGGGCACGGAGCGGCTCGAGGCCGAGCTGACCGAGGCGCTCGACGTGCCCGTCTTCCGGCTCGACGCCGACACGTCGGGCGCCAAGGACGCGGTGCCGGAGCTGCTCGCGCGCTTCGCCGCCGCGCCGGCGGGGCTGCTCATCGGCACGCAGATGGTCGCCAAGGGCCACGACTTCCCCGACGTCACGCTCGGCGTCGTGGTCGACGCCGACTCCACGCTGCGCTTCCCCGACTTCCGCGCCGAGGAGCGGACGTTCGCGCTGATCGCCCAGCTCGCCGGCCGCGCCGGGCGCGGGCCGCGCGGCGGGCGCGTGCTCGTGCAGACGACCGCGCCCGACGCGCCGGCGATCGTCGCGGCCGCGCGGCACGACACGCGCGGGTTCGTGGCGGGCGAGCTGGAGCGCCGGCGCGCGCTGGACTACCCGCCGTTCGCCGACCTGATCCGGATCGTCTGCTCGCCGCGGACGCCGCCGGCGCCGCCGCGGGCGGCGGCGGGGGAGATCGCGGAGGCAGCGGCGACCGCGCGCGGCGCGACCGTGCTCGGCCCGGCGCCGCTGTTCCGCCTGCGCGGCCGGCATCGCTCCCAGGTCGTCGTCAAGGCGCACGACCGCGCCGCGGCGATCGCGGCCGTGCGCGCGGCGGTCGACCGCGCGGCCAACCGCCGCGAGCACCGCGACGTGGCGTTCTCCGTCGACGTCGATCCGCAGTGAGCGTCCGCCGGTGCGTGACGAGCTCGCGTCGGACGGCGACGCGCCAAGTCGTCGCGGAGCGTCCCACGGGCCGCCGCCCGAGGCGCCGTTAGAATCGGCGCCGATGGCCAGCCACCCCGACGAGCCGACCGAGGTCGCCGAGTCGGAGCACTCCCCGCTCGATCCCGAGACCCGTGCGCGGCGCGACGCCGCGCTGCGGCTCGTGCGCAAGCACGGCGACCCGGTGCTGCGCAGCCGCGCGCTGCGATCGACCGCTTCGACGACGCGCTGCGCGAGGAGGTGCGGCGCATGGGGCAGCTCATGCACGAGGCGCTCGGCATCGGGCTCGCCGCGCACGCAGGTCGGCCTGATGAACCGCGTGCTCGTCTACCGCGTCGAGGCCGAGGCCGCGATCGCCGCGCTCGTCAACCCGGTGCTCGAGTGGGCCGGGGAGGAGCGCGAGGCGATGGAGGAGGGCTGCCTGAGCCTGCCCGGCGTGCTGGTCGAGGTCGACCGGCCCGTGCACGTCCGCGTGCGCGCCCAGGACGAGCGCGGCGAGCGCGATCCTGATCGAGGCGTCCGGGCTGGAGGCTCGCGTGATCCAGCACGAGATGGACCATCTCGACGGCGTGCTGATCCTGGACCGCACGTCCCGGGAGCAGCGCAAGGAAGCCATGCGCACGCTGCGCGAGACCGCTCCCGCGCCGCTCGGCGCGTCCGCCTGACCGCTCGTTGCGCACCGTCTACCTGGGCACCTCGCCGTTCGCCGCCGCAGTGCTCGAGCGGCTGGCGCGCGAGCGAGCACCGCCCGCAGCTCGTCGATCACCCGGCCCGACCGGCCGAAGGGCCGCGGCCGGGCGCTCCAGCCGCCTGCCGGTCGCCGACTCGGCGCGCGCGCTCGGCCTCGAGCTGATCCAGCCCGAGCGCGCTGCACGCCCCCGAGGTGCTCGAGCGGATCGCCGCCGCCGCGCCCGACGCGCTCGTCGTCTGTGCGCCTACGGCGTGCTGGTCTCGCGAGCCGCTGCTGAGCGACTACGAGATCTTCAACGTGCACCCGTCGCTGCTGCCGCGCTGGCGCGGCGCCGCGCCGATCGAGCGGGCGATCATGGCCGGCGACCCCGAGACGGGCGTCTCGATCATGCGCCTCGACCGAGGGCCTCGACTCGGGCCCCGTGTGCCTGCAGCGCCTCCGAGCCGATCCGGCCCGACGACGACTACGGCACGCTGGCCGCGCGCCTCCAGGAGCTCGGCGGCGAGCTGCTCGTGCGGGCGCTCGACGAGCGGCCGCCATGGATCGAGCAGGACGAGGACCGGGCGTCACCTACGCGAACAAGATCGAGGCGGCCGATCGCGCGCTCGACCCCACGCGCACGCCTGCGGAGGTCGAGCGGACCGTGCGCGCGCTGCGGCCGCACATCGGCGCGCGCCTGCCGCTGCCCGGCGGCGCGTTCCTCGGGGTCGTCGCCGCGGCTCCCGACGGCCCGACGCTGGCGCCCGCCGGCGGCCGCGTGCGCAGCGACGGCGAGCGGCTGCTGCTCGACTGCCGCGGCGGAGCGCTCGAGCTGACCGAGATCCAGCCGCCCGGCGGGCGGCCGATGCCGGCGCACGCATGGCTGCGCGGACGGCCCGATCCGGCGCTGACCGACTTCTGGCTCGACCCGCGGCTGCCGGGCCGCGACACCGGCGAGCTCGTGCGCCTGGCCGTCGCGGAGTGGGACTCCGGCGAGGAGTGGGCGCCGTACCTGTCTGCGCTGGGCTGGCGCGGCACGCCGGACGTGCTCGAGGCGCTCGCGCCGCTGGCCGGCGACCCCGACCCCAGCGCGCGCAGCGTCGCGGCCTACGTGGCCGGGCAGCTCGGCGCGCCGGTGCGCACGCTGCCCGCGGCTTCGGCCGCGCTGCTGGAGCGGATGGGCGAGCGCGAGCAGGACCCGCGCGTGCTCGCCGCGATCGCGGAGGCGCTCGGCCACCTCGGGGAGCCCTGGGGCCTCGCCTGGCTGCTGCGGCTGCGCCACCACCCGGACGACGGCGTTCGCGACGGCGTCGTCGCGGCGCTCGCCGGCCGCTCGAACCCGCAGGCGGTCGACGCGCTGATCGAGCTCTCGGCCGATCCGGAGCCCGCGATCCGCGACTGGGCGACGTTCGCGCTCGGCACGCTCGCCGCGCAGGACTCGCCGGGACTGCGCGAGGCGCTGGCGGCGCGTCTCGGCGACGCGAACGACGAGGTGCGGATCGAGGCCGTCTACGGGCTGGCGCTGCGCGGCGACGCGCGCGCCGTCGAACCCGCGCTCGAGCTGCTCTCCGGCGGCGCCGAGGGCGGCTCGTTCTGGACCCGCCACGCGCTCCAGGAGGCGGCGATCCGGCTGGCGGCGCTCAGCGGCGACGCGCGCTTCGCCCCGCACCTGCCGGCGCTGGACGACGGCTGGCGCGGGACCACGCTCGAGCGCGAGCTCGAGCGGGCGCTCGAGCGCTGCGCGGGCTGAGCGACCCCTACTGAGCGGGGGGCGCGGCCGGAGCGGCCGGCGTCGCCGGAGCAGCCGGCGCCGCGGCCTCGACAGGCGGCGGGGGCGGCGGGGGCGGCGGAGGCGGCGGCGGAGGCGGAGGCGGCGGAGGCGGCGGGCGGCGGCGGAGGCGGAGGCGGCGGCGGCGGAGGCGGCGGGGCCGGCTGCTCGTCCACCGGCGCCGGCGTCGCCACGGCGGGCGCGGCGGCCGGGGCCGGACCGGGATCGGCGGCGGGGGCCGGCTGCTCGTCGACGGGCGCGGGGGTCGCCGGAGCGGGCTCCGCGGCCGCGGGAGCGGGCGGCGGGGCGGACGCTTCGGCCGGCTCGGCGGGGCCGTCCTCGGGCTGCTGGTCGGGCTCGGGCGGGCTGCCGGGCAGCATGCCGCCGTCGTCGTCGGACGCGTCGTCCTCCTCGGGCGTGCGCGCGGGCTGGTCGGAGCCGGGCTCCTCGTCGCTCGGGACCGGACCGTCGTCGTTGCCGCCGCCGGTGCCGTTCTCATGGCCGGTCGCGTTGCCGTTGCCGCCGGGCGCGGGGCTCGAGGCCGCCGAGTTGGGATCGGTGCCCGCGGCGATCTCGGCCGCGTTCGAGTAGCCGTCGCCGTCGGTGTCGTCCTGGTCGTCGGTCACGCCGTCGCCGTTGGAGTCCCCGGATGCGGGGTTGGAGCCGAGGTCCTGCTCCTGGCGGTTGGGGATGCCGTCGCCGTCCGCGTCGTCGTCGCCGTCGGCCACGCCGTCGCCGTTGGTGTCGCCGACGGCCGGGTTGCTCCCGACGTCCTGCTCCGTCTGGTTGGTGAGGCCGTCGCCGTCGCTGTCGGCCTGGCCGTCCCCGACGCCGTCGCCGTCGGAGTCGGCGTTGTCGATCTCGGTGCCCGCGTTCTGCTCGGTCTCGTTGGTGAGGCCGTCGCCGTCCTTGTCGCCGTCGGCGTCGTTGAGACCGTCGCCGTCCGTGTCGGAGCTGTAGGGCCTCGTTCCGGCCTTGGCCTCGAGCCCGTTGCGCAGGCCGTCATGGTCGAAGTCGCCGTTCCCCTCGGACCCGCCCGCGTTGTCGTGGGCGGAGTTCGGCGCCGTCCTGATCGCCAGCTCGTCCTCGTTGAGGATCCCGTCGCCGTCGTCGTCGCCCTTCGGGTTCGTGGTCAGCGGATCCATCTGGTACGCCTGCCAGCGCTGGTCCGGGATGCCGTCGCCGTTGGAGTCGATGTTCAGCGGCGTGTCGGCGACCGCGTCGGCGATCGCCGCGTCGTCCCCAGCGGTGGAGCCGGTGCCGGAGCGCGAGCCGCGATCGGGAGCGCCGGAGCCGGGGCCGCCCGTGTCGCGCCCGGCCGTGAGCACCGGCAGCACGCGGGCGGGCGCCGCGCCGGTCGGTGCGGTCGGCGCGAAGCGTCAGCGTGCCCGCGCCGGGGGCGGGAGCGGGCTCGGCCGGACCCGAGCCGGGCGCCGGAGTGGAAGTGCGCGGAGTGTCGGCGAGCCGGACGGTGAGGACATCGGCGCGGTCGCGCGTGGCGGGCCGGCCGCCCCAGTCAGCGACGGGCGCGAGCAGCGCGCCGCCGACGAGGATGGCGGAGACGAGGCCGGCCGAGATGCCGGCGGCGAAGCGCAGATCGTGCGCGTGCGAGCCGCTTCGAGCGAACTCTGCACCACCGTTGCTGTCTCGGTCCGTCACTTGCTCAGCCCCTGGTCCACCGGCCCCATCGGCAAGTTCTAGGCTCGACTGAAGGCTCCTTGACCCTCTCTGGACGATTGTTCGATGCGATTGGACGACCTTTCTACGCCGCCGGGCCTCCGCTAAAGGGGAGTAGATCCGGTGACCACCGTCAGACCGGATTCCGGTCCCGCGAGCGGCACGGCGCGTGCATGCGCACTTGCAGTGCTGCGGCGCGTGTTCGAGGACGGCGCCTGGGCCGACCGCGCGCTGCACGGCGAGGCGCGGCGGCTCGGCCTGGACGGCCGCGAGCGCGCGCTCGCGATGCGCCTCGCCTACGGCGCGGTGCAGCGCCGGGCGACGCTCGACCACCTGATCGAGGCGCTCGCCGGCCGCCCGGTCGAGCGGCTCGAGCCGCTCGTGCTCGCCTCCCTGCGGCTCGGCCTCTACCAGCTCGCCTACGCGGACCGCGTGCCCGCGCACGCCGCCGTCGGCGAGTCGGTCGAGCTGGTCAAGCGCGAGTCCCCCGGCGGGGCGAAGCTCGTCAACGCCGTGCTGCGCCGCGGCGCCCGCGAGGCCGCGGGGCTGCTCGCGGCGCTGGACGACTCCACGCCGGCGCGGGCGGCGCTGCGCCACTCGCACCCCGAGTGGATCGCGCAGCTGTGGTGGGACGCGCTCGGGCCGGACGCCGCGCGCGCGCTGATGGCGGCCGACAACGAGCCGGCCGAGGCCGCCCTGCGCGTCAACACGCTGCGCGCCGACCCGGCCGAGCTGGCGGCGCGCCTGCCCGTCGCGTCGCACCCGGCGCCCGGGCTGCCGGAGGGGCTCGTGCTCGAGGGCCCGTTCGACGCGTTCGCGTCACCGGAATGGGAGCAGGGCAGCTTCATGCCGCAGTCGCGCGCGTCGATGACCGTCGCGCGGCTGCTGGCGCCGCGTCCGGGGGAGCGGGTGCTCGACCTGTGCGCCGCCCCCGGCGGGAAGACGACGCATCTCGCGGCGCTGATGCAGGGAGCGGGCGAGCTGGTCGCCGTCGAGCGCCACCCCGGCCGGGCCGACGCCCTGCGCCGCACCGCGGCCCGCATGGGGGCCGACGTCGAGGTGCGCACGGCCGACGCCGCGGCGGCGCAGGAGCGCGACCACTACGACCGGGTCCTGGTCGACCCGCCGTGCTCTGACCTCGGCACGCTCGCGTCGCGGCCCGATGCGCGCTGGCGCAAGCCGCCGGACCTGCCGGAGCGCCTGGCGCGCGAGCAGGCCGCGATCCTGCGCGCGGGCGCGCGGGCGCTGCGCCCCGGAGGCACGCTCGTCTACTCCACCTGCACGATCTCGCCCAGCGAGAACGAGGCCGTGGTGGGCGCGTTCCTGGCCGAGCGGGAGGACTTCAGCGCCGACGACCTGCGCTCCGACGTGCCGCTGTGGGAGCATGCGCGCGTGCCCGGCTTCGCGCAGACGCTTCCGCACCGCGACACGACCGAGGGCTTCTTCATCGCCCGCCTGCGCCGCGAGGGCCCGCGGTGAGCGAGGACGAGGCCGTCGACCTGGGCGACGTCTGCCCGTCCTGCCACGAGCCGTGGCTGCGGGCGTCGAACCTGCCCGGCCGCTATCGCTGCGTGAACTGCCTGCGGCGCTTCGAGCTCGCGTCGGTCTGCCCGAACTGCGGCGAGCACTCGACGATCGTGCGCATGTCGAGCACCGCGCTGTACGCGTGCAACCACTGCCGGAGCTCGATGCTCCAGCCGATCTGATGGCGGGCGCCCCGGCGGGCGTCGCGCCCTCGATCCTCGCGGCCGACTTCGCCCGCCTCGGCGAGCAGGTCGGCGAGGTGCTCGCCGCCGGCGCCCGCACGATCCACGTCGACGTGATGGACGGCCACTTCGTCCCGGCGCTCAGCATGGGCCCGCCGGTCGTCGATGCGCTCGCCGGCCAGGTCCACGACGCGGGCGGCTACGTCGACGTGCACCTGATGGTCGAGCGCCCGGAGCGCTACGTCGCGGAGTTCGCGCGGGCCGGGGCAGACGGCATCACGATCCACGTGGAGGCGACGCCGCACTGCAACTACGCGCTGGCCGCGGTGCGCGACGCCGGCTGCCAGGCCGGCGTGGCCCTGTGTCCGAGCACGCCGGTGCAGGCTCTCTCCGAGCTGGTCGGCGACTTCGACCTGGTCCTTTGCATGACCGTCAACCCGGGCTGGGGCGGCCAGAAGTTCCTGCCGCGCTCGCTCGCGAAGCTCGAGCGCCTGCGCGTGCTGGTCGGCGACGGCCCCGCGGTCGAGGTCGACGGCGGCATCGACGCGCGGACCGCGGGCCCCTGCGCCGCGGCCGGCGCGACCGTGTTCGTGGCAGGCTCCGCGGTGTTCGGGGCGAAAGACCCCGCTGACGCGTATCGCGAGGTGGCGGCGGTCGCACGGGGGTGAGTGTGGCCAACCGTATGGGAGCGCCATCCGCGCCCCTCCACAATCGTTCACAGTCTCATGGGCCACAGGATCCTCATCGTCGACGACCACCCCTCGTTTCGGGCCAGCGCCCGCGTCGTGCTGGAGTCCGAGGGGTTCGAGGTGGTCGGCGAGGCCGTCGACGGCGCTTCCGCGCTGCACGAGTGCTGCCGGCTGCGCCCGGAGGTGGTGCTGCTCGACGTCCAGCTTCCCGACATCGACGGGTTCGACGTCTGCCAGCAGATCACCGCATACGCGGAGCATCCGACCGTGATCATGACCTCGAGCCGCGACGGCTCGGACTTCGGGCCGCTCGTGACGCACCTCCGGGGCATGCGGGTTCGTGCCCAAGGCCGAGCTCTCGGGGGAGCGCGTGCAGGAGTTGCTGGGCCCGTGACCGGACTGCGGCGCGCGCTCGGGCTCGTCGCGATCGAGGGCATCGTCGTCGGGCTCGTCGCCCTGGCGATCGTGCTCTCGTCCGACCACGTCGACAACCGCGCGCTCACCGGCGCGCTCGGGCTGTTCATCGGCTGGTCGTTCATCGGCGCCGGGCTGTTCGCCTGGTGGCGCCGTCCCGACAACCGCTTCGGCGTGCTGATGACCGCGGTCGGGTTCGCGTTCTTCCTCGGCGTCGCTGGCGGCCGCGGACTCGCGCTGCTGTTCACGGTCGGGGTGCTCTTCTCGAGCCTCTACATCGCGGTCTTCGTCCACATGCTGCTCGCCTATCCCGACGGGCGGGTCGACTCGCCGCAGCTGCGCCGGGTGCTGGCCGCCGGCTACGCGCTCTCGATCGCCGGCCCGGGGCTCGCGCTGCTGTTCGCCGACCGCGGCCAGCTGATGGGCGACGAGCGACATGCCCGACTCGGCGATCTACCTCGGCACCGACCCGCTGATCTACGACGTCCTCGACGCGCTGACCTCCGCGATCGCGGTCGTGCTCGTCGGCTACATCCTCTACGTGCTCGTGAAGCGCTGGCAGGCGCGCGACGCTGCCGCAGCGGCGTGCGATGGCGCCGGTGCTGTGGTCGGGCATCTGCCTGCTCGTGGTGCTGGCCGGCCAGCTCACGACGAGGCGGTCAACGGCCCCGACGCGCTCGAGAGCGCGACCGGCCTGCTCGGGCTGGTCTTCTTCGCGCTGACGCCGTACGGCTTCCTGTTCGGCCTGCTGCGCTCGCGCGTCGTGCAGGCCGGCGCGGTCTCCCAGCTGCTGCACAGGCTCGGCGACGCGCCCGACAGCAGCGGGCTGCGCGAGATGCTCTCCAAGGCGCTGGGCGACCGCTCGCTGCAGGTCATCTACTGGCTCGAGGACTCCGGCCGCTGGGTCGACGCCGCCGGGCGGCCCGCAGAGCTGCCCGACGCCGGCGATCCCGCGCGCGCCTGGGCCCCGGTCGAGCGCGACGGCCGCCGCGTCGGCGCGATCATCCACGACCGCGCGCTGTGCGAGGACGCAGGAGCTGGTCCGCTCCGTCGCGGTCGCCGCCGGGCTCTCGATCGAGAACGAGCGGCTCCAGGCGCAGCTGCGCGCACGCGTCGAGGAGCTGCGCCGCTCGCGCGCCCGGATCGTCGAGGCCGGCACGGCCGAGCGACGGCGGCTGGAGCGCAACCTGCACGACGGCGCCCAGCAGCGGCTGGTCGCGCTCTCGCTCACGATGCGGCTCGCGCAGGGGCGCCTGCGCAAGGACCCCGATGGCGCCGAGCAGCTGCTCGCCGGTGCCCAGGACGAGCTGGCCCGCGCGCTCGAGGAGCTGCGCGAGCTGGCGCGCGGGATCCATCCGGCCGTGCTGTCGGACCGCGGCCTGAGGGCGGCGCTCGAGGCGCTCGCCGGGCGCTCGCCGGTCCCCGTCGAGCTGGAGGGCACGCCGCCGGAGCGGCTCCCGGCGCCGGTCGAGGCCGCCGCCTACTTCGTCGTCGCCGAGGCGCTGACCAACGTCGTCAAGTACGCGAACGCGTCGCAGGCGCGCGTGTCGGTCTCGCGCAGCAACGGCCACGCCATCGTGGAGGTCGCCGACGACGGCGTCGGCGGGGCCGATCCGGGTCGCGGATCGGGCCTGCGCGGGCTCGCCGATCGCATCTCGGCGCTCGACGGCACGCTCGAGCTGCGGTCACCGGATGGCGCGGGCACCCTGCTTCGTGCTGAGATCCCCGTATGACCGCGCCCATCCGCGTCGTGATCGCCGACGATTCCGTGCTGCTGCGCGAGGGTCTCGTGCGGTTGCTCGACGACTCCGGCTTCGAGGTCGTCGGCCAGGCCGGCGATGCAGAGGACCTGCTGCGCAAGGTCGGGGCGCACAAGCCCGACGTCGCGGTCGTCGACGTGCGGATGCCGCCGACGCACACCGACGAGGGCCTGCGCGCCGCGCACGCGATCCGCAAGGAGCACCCGGGCGTCGGCGTGCTCGTGCTGTCGCAGTACGTCGAGGAGGCCTACGCGCTGGAGCTGCTCTCGCAGTCGACCGAGAGCACCGGCTACCTGCTCAAGGACCGCGTCGCCGACGTGGACTCCTTCACCGACGCGGTGCGCCGCGTCGCCGGCGGCGGCTCGGCGCTCGACCCCGAGGTCGTCGCGCTGCTGCTGGGCCGGCGGCGCCGCGAGGACCCGCTGCAGTCGATCACGCCGCGCGAGCGCGAGGTGCTCGGGCTGATGGCCGAGGGGCGCTCGAACTCCGCGATCGCCGAGGCGCTCGTCGTCACGGAGCGCGCGGTCGAGAAGCACGTGACGTCGATCTTCTCCAAGCTCGACCTGACCCCGACGGTCGAGGACCACCGCCGCGTGCTGGCGGTGCTGGCGTACCTGCGCGCGGCTTAGGGCCGCGGCTCGGTGCGGCTGGCCGCACCGCGCGTAGGGCGGTCTTCTCCCTGTTCGGCAGGTGCGCAGCCTCACCATGCTGGACCGCATGACCGCGACCTCCCCTGCCCCGATCGTCTCGACGTCCGAGCTGCACCGTCAATACGGCGAGGGCGAGGCCGCGGTGCACGCGCTGCGCGGGGTGTCGATCGCGTTCCCGGCGGGCGAGTTCACCGCCATCATGGGCCCCTCGGGCTCGGGCAAGTCGACGCTGATGCACCTGCTCGCCGGGCTCGACCGCCCGACGTCGGGCTCGGTCGTCGTCGGCGGACAGGAGCTCGCGAACCTCGACGACAAGAAGCTGACCACGCTGCGCCGCGACAAGCTCGGCTTCGTCTTCCAGGCCTTCAACCTGATCCCGGTCCTGACGGCGAAGGAGAACATCACGCTGCCGCTGATGCTCGCCGGCACGAAGGTCGAGGACGGCTGGTTCGACACGCTCGTCGACGCCGTCGGCCTGGGCGACCGGCTCACGCACCGGCCGGCCGAGCTGTCCGGCGGCCAGCAGCAGCGCGTCGCGATCGCGCGCGCGCTGATCTCGCGCCCGGCCGTCGTGTTCGCCGACGAGCCGACCGGCAACCTGGACTCCAAGTCCGCCGGCGAGGTGCTCGGCCTGCTGCGCCGCGCCGTCGACGACTTCGGCCAGACGGTGATCATGGTCACCCACGACGCGGGCGCGGCCGCCGCCGCCGACCGCGTCGTGATGCTGCGCGACGGCGGGGTCGTGCACGACGGCGCCTCCGAGTCCGCCGAGGGCCTGCTCGACCTGATGAAGCAGGTCGCCTAGATGGTCCGGATGGCGATCCGCGGGCTGTTCGCCCGCAAGCTCCGCACGCGCCCTGACCGGCTTCGCCGTCGTGATCGGCGTCGCGTTCGTCGTCGGGCACGTTCATCTTCACCGACACGATCAACGCGTCCTTCACGGACCTGTTCGAGCGCGTGTCGAAGGGCGTCGACGTCAACGTCACCGCCAAGCAGCCGGTCGAGGGCGACTTCGGCGGCCGGATCCAGCCGCTGCCCGCGGGGACGCTCGAGAAGGTCCAGGCCGCGCCGGGCGTCGAGGCGGCCGAGGCGCGCTTCGAGACCGTCGTCTCGATCTTCGACGACAAGCGCGAGCGGATCGGCGGCAACGGGCCGCCGTCGATCGTGTTCTCCGGCAACGAGGAGCGCTTCGACCCGCTGACGTACGTGGAGGGCGGGCCCGCGCGAGGAGCCCGGCCAGGTCACGCTCGACGAGGCGACCGCCGACCGCGAGGGCTACAAGGTCGGCGACGAGATCCTGATCGGCGGCCGCGAGCCCGCCGACGAGCTACGAGATCTCCGGCATCACGAACGTCGGCGACCAGAAGTCGATCGGCATCCAGAGCCTGAGCATGCCGCTCGCCGAGGTGCAGAAGATCGCCGCAGGAGCCCGGCGCGGTCACCGAGGTCGTCGCGGCCGCGGAGGGCGGCACCAGCCCCGAGCAGCTCAAGGCGCGCGATCGCAGCGCTCGGCGGCACCGCCGATCGTGCGGACCGGCAAGGAGCAGGCCGACGAGTCCGCCTCCGACATCACCGACTCGCTCGGCTTCCTCAAGATCGGCCTGCTGGTCTTCGCCGGCGTGGCCGTGCTCGTCGGCGGCTTCCTGATCTTCAACACGTTCGCGGTCACGGTCGCGCAGCGCTCGCGCGAGTTCGCGCTGCTGCGCACGCTCGGCGCGTCGCGCCGGCAGGTGCTCAACTCGGTCATCGCCGAGACGCTGGTGATCGGCTTCCTGGCGTCGGTGGCCGGGATCCTCGGGGGCCTGTGCTCGCGCCCGCGCTGCGCTCGCTGCTGGCCTCGTTCGGCATCGAGCTGCCCTCCACGGGCACGGTGATCGCCCCGCGCACGATCATCGTCGGCCTGCTGGTCGGCATGATCGCCACGCTGGTCTCGGGCCTCATCCCGGCCCGCCGCGCGACGCAGGTCGAGCCGGTCGAGGCGATGCGCGACGCGGTCACGCCCGGCGCGCGCCGGGTGAGCCGCAAGCGGCTGCTCGTCTCGACCGCGGTCATCGGCGCTCGGGCTGGCCGTCGCTGCTCTCTGGGCCTCTTCGGCGGCGCGAGCGGCACCGCCGCGGCCGCGCTGCTCGGGCTCGGGATGATCGTGATGATCTTCGGCGTCGCGCTGCTCGCGCCGGTGCTGGTGCGGCCGCTGGCGCGCGTCATCGGCGCCCCGCTCGAGCGTCTCCAGGGCATGCCGGGCAGGCTCGCGCGCGAGAACGCCGAGCGCCAGCCGCAGCGCACGGCGATCACCGCCTCGGCGCTGATGATCGGGCTCGCGCTGGTCGTGTTCACCGCGATCTTCGCCGCCGGCCTGCGCGGGTCGATCGACAAGGTGATCGACGAGCAGCTCTGGAGCTCGGCGCTGATCGTGACCCACGACGACGGCTTCTCGCCGGTCCCGTCCGGCGTGGCCGAGCAGCTCGCGACGACCAAGGGCGTGTCGGTCGTGTCGCCGATGCGCTTCGACCAGGCCAACGTCAAGGGCGGCGGCGACGCCGTGCCGGCCTCCGGCGTGGACCCGGCGACCGTGACGCAGCTGTTCCAGCCCGAGATCGCCCGCGGCGACCTCGACGCGCTCGCCTCCCTGCGCGACGACCAGGCCTTCGCCTCGGACTCCTGGGCCAAGAGCCACCACTTCGAGCTCGGCGACGAGCTCCAGGTCACGACGCCGTCCGGCGAGCACGTCAGCTACGAGCTGGCCGGCACCTACGACAACAAGGTCGGGATGCTCGGCCAGTTCCTCGTCACGAACGCGACGATGACGAAGGACTGGAACCAGCCCGACGACGCCTTCATCCTCGTCGGCGGGCAAGGCACGCCCGAGGTGCTGGAGAAGGCGGCGCGAAGTCGCTCGCCGACTTCCCGGTCGCGAAGGCGCAGACGCTCGCCCAGTTCAAGGACGAGCAGGCCGACCAGGTCAACCAGCTGCTCGGCCTGGTCTACGCGCTGCTGTCGCTGTCGGTGATCGTCGCGCTGCTGGGCATCGTGAACACGCTGGCGCTGGCGGTGCACGAGCGCACGCGGGAGCTCGGCCTGCTGCGCGCGGTCGGCATGAGCAAGCGCCAGGTCCGCCGGATGGTGCGCGCGGAGTCCGTCATCACGGCGCTGATCGGCGCCGTGCTGGGGCTCGTGCTCGGGATCGTCTTCGCGGTCGTCGTCTCGCGCCCGCTGGCCGACGAGGGCTTCGTGCTCACGTTCCCGATCGGGACGCTGGTCACGCTGTCGATCCTGGCCGCGCTCGCGGGCGTGCTGGCGGCGATCCCGCCGGCGCGCCGCGCGTCCAAGGTCGACGTGCTGCGGGCGGTCACGACGGAGTAGCGCCGGCCGGCGCGACGCGCTCAGCGGGTCGCTGCGTCGCGCGCGGCGATGGGCCGGCGCGGCGCCACGTCCACGACTCGTCACCGCCGACGGGCCGTCGGCGGCGCGAGCGCCGCGCGCATCGGCCACTACGGCCCGGCCGCTGCTCGCGTTCCCGTCCGAGCGAGGACACTGCCACGACTACGAGGACATGGGCATGGTCGACGCGATCGCCGGCCTGCTCGACGCGGGCCGCGTGAAGCTCTACTGCGTCGACACGATCGACGGCCAGACCTGGCACGACGAGACGCTGCCGCTGGAGGAGCGCGCGCGCCGCCACGGCGCCTACGAGGACTGGATCCTCGGGCAGGTGGTCCCGTTCATCGACGAGGACTGCGGCGGCACCCAGGAGATCGCCGTCACGGGGCCCAGCTTCGGGGCCTACCACGCCGCCAACTTCGCGCTCAAGCGCGCCGACCGCTTCCCGCTGGCGATCTGCCAGAGCGGCATCTACGACATCGCGGCCGTCGGCTGGGGCGAGCGCGGCGACGCCGTCTACTTCAACAACCCCGCCGACTACGTCCCGCACCTGCACGGCGAGCACCTCGACTGGCTGCGCGGCCGCCTGAGCATGGTGCTCGTGTGCGGCCAGGGCCAGTGGGAGGACACCACCGGCGCGCTCGAGAGCTCCAAGCGCTTCGCCGGGCTGCTGGGGGAGAAGGGCCTGCGCCACGAGCTCGACCTCTGGGGCCACGACGTGCCGCACGACTGGCCGTCCTGGCGCGCACAGCTCGCGCACCACCTGCCGAGGTTCTGCTGAAGCCGGTCAGGCCGCCGCGAGCGCGTCGTCGCGCGTGGGGCAGAGCTGGAAGCGGTTGGTCAGGTTCGTCATCTCGAGCAGGCGGCGCACCGGCCCGCCCGCGCAGACGACGCGCAGCCGCTTGCCGGCCGACTCGATCTCGTTGCCCGCGTTGAGCAGCGTCCCGAGCGCGGTCGAGTCGATGAACTCGACACCCGCGAGGTCGAGCACGACCAGCGTGCCCGGCGAGCCGGCCGCGATCAGCAGCACCGTCGAGAGCTCGGGCGTCGCCGCGATGTCCATCTCGCCGGTGATCGTGATCAGGTGACCGGCGTCGATCGGATCGTGCTCGAGCGTGTAGGCCATGTCGATCCGACCTTACCCGACGCGGCGGTACACGACGAGCAACATCGCGCAGAGGAGCCCCGCCGCGCCCAGATAACCCAACTCGACGCGCAGCAGCTCGTCGTCGACGACCGGCGCGACGAGCCAGCCGACGAACGCCAGCGCCGCCAGCAGCCACGCCGCGGCGGCGCGGCCGGCGTCGTCGCGCGCGAGCGCGGCCTGGTTGAGCGTCCCGGCGATCAGGTGGAAGCCCATGCCGAGCGCGACCAGCGCCAGGCCCCAGCGGCCGTAGGTCGCGGCGTCGTCGAACAGCACGTCCATCGCCCACGGCCCGAGCGCGAGCAGGCCGGCCGCGACGGCGAGCGCGAAGCCGGCGATCGCGAGCACGGTGATGCGCACGGCGCGGTTCGCCTCCGCGCGCCCGGCGCGCGCCTCCAGCCCGGCGAGGTGGGGCAGCAGCGATCCCTGCACGGCCTGGAACAGCTGCAGCGGCGCGCGGGCGATCAGCAGCACGTTGAAGACGAAGCCGGCCACGACGGCGTCCTCGGCCGTCAGGTCGCTCGTGAGCACGGCCGCGTTGAGCAGCGTCTGCTCGGCCAGCATGATCGCCAGCACGGCGACCGCGAAGCGCCCGCCGCGCGCCACGCCGAGGTCAGCGTCGCGCCGGGCGCGCTCGGCGGGCGCCGGACGGCGCGAGAACGCGAGCGGGACGACGACCAGCGACACGAACGGCGCCGCCGCCATGCCGAGCGCGACCGCCGTCTGCCCCTCCGCGATCCCGACCGCGACGGCGAGCGCGAACAGCAGCCGCGAGCTCGCCTCCAGGAAGACGAGCCCGCCGTAGAGCCCGAACCACTGGTGCCCGGCGAGCCAGCCGCGCGCGAAGTAGCTCGCGGCATAGGCGAGCACCGCGACGACGAGGATCCAGTAGAGCGCGCCGGAGCCGTCGAACAGCCCGTCCCGGATCGGCCCTCGCAGCGCGAGCGCTACCGCTACGAACGCGAGCGCGAAGCCGCCCTGGATCAGCAGCGGCGTGCGCAGCGGGTGGTCGTGCTCCAGCCCGCGCGCGCGGCGGTCGGCGATCGTGCGCGAGAGCAGCTGCTCGATCGGGCGGTAGATCACGGAGACCGTCACGAACAGCACCGACCACAGCAGCGAGAGCGCCTTGTAGTCGGCATCGTCCAGGACGTGCGAGGCGACCGAGAAGTACGCGAACGTGACGAGCCCGGTGGTGGCGATGCCGGCCGAGAGGATCCCGGCGCCGCGGCCGTAGCTCAAACCGAGACGAGCGACATCGTCCACGGGAACGGCGAGCGCGTCTCGACGACCTCCCCGTGGCGCGAGAGCAGCGCCTCGAATCCGCGCCGCGACCAGTGGTTGAGGTGGCCCGGCGTGTTCCCGAGGTCCTTCACGTACGCCCCGCGCGCCATGTTCAACCCGCGCCACAGGGGCTCGCGCGGGACGGAGAGCAGGAGGTGGCCGCCGCGCGCGCAGCGCGCCATCTCGGCGACCGCGTGCTCCGGGTCGGGCACGTGCTCGAGCACCTCGATCGCGGTCGCGAGCGCGAACTCGCCGTCGGCGAACGGGAACGCCTCCTGCGCGCGCAGGATCCGGTAGGAGAGGTTCGGCGCCTTGCGCTGCTCCCAGTGGCGCTGGATCTCCGGGTCCTCGAGGTCGAAGCCGACGACGCGCGTCGCGGGCCGGGCGAGCGCCCACTGGTACGTGAGGATCGCCTCGCCGCAGCCGACGTCGAGCACCGAGCCGGGATCGACCCGCTCGAAGAGGTCGCCGAGCGTGCGCTGGAACGTCGCCATCAGCCGGCGCACGACCGGGTTCGAGGAGCCGTACTTGTCGTAGGTGTTGCCGGTGACGGTGCCCTCGGCGTCGCGCGTGACCGTCGCGCTCACAGCTGCACCGCCTCGCGTTCCTCGGTCTTGCCGCGCCCGCCGGCGTGCGCGCCGGTGGTCGGCTCCCGCTTGCTGTCTGGCCGGCCCGGCTCGTAGTGCGAAGGCGGCACCTCGAGCTCGAGCTCGATGCGGCGCACGCGCTCGAAGATCCGCTGCAGCGTGATCCGCTGGCCGCTGATCAGGTCGCCCAGGACGCCGAGCGCGGCGAGCACCATCGCGGCGTTGAACAGCACCGCGCCGAGGATCAGCGACTGCACGTGGCCGCCGCCGTCCCCGCCGACCCAGAAGTAGAAGAAGCGGCCCCAGACGGCCAGCGCGGCGACCCCGACGATCAGCGCGGCCGTCATGAACACGCGCAGCGGCTCGTAGAGCGCGTAGATGCGGAAGATCGAGACCCCGTTGCGGCGGATGTACGTCCACATCGACGGGAACAGGCGCGACTCGCGCAGCTTCGGGTTGGTCCTGACGGGCACGTGGTCTAGCGCGACCGTCATCTTGCCGGCCTGGATGATCGTCTCCAGCGTGTAGGTGAACTTGGAGACGACCTGGAGCCCGAGCGCCGCCTCGCGGTTGTAGGCGCGGAAGCCCGACGTGGTGTCGGGCACGTTCGTCTGCGAGGCCTGGCGCACGACCCACGAGCCGAGCCGCTGGAGCGCCTTCTTGGCGGGCGAGAAGTGCTCGATCGTCCTCACCTGGCGGTCGCCGACGACCATGTCGGCGTTGCCGGCGACGATCGGCGCGACCAGCGTCGCGACGTCGCGGCCGTCGTACTGGTTGTCGGCGTCGGTGTTGACGATCACGTCGGCGCCGAGCTTCAGGCAGGCGTCGAGGCCCGCCTGGAAGCCGCTCGCCAGCCCCTTGTTGTTGGTCAGCCGCACGATGTGGTCGACGCCGTTCGCGCGCGCCACCTCGATCGTCCGGTCGGTGGAGCCGTCATCGATGATCAGCCACTCGACCGCGTCGAACCCGTCCACCTTGCGGGGCAGGTCGTTCAGCGTGACGGGGAGCGATTCCTCCTCGTTCAAGCAGGGGATCTGGATGATCAGCTTCATGGGGGCGGGAGAAGTCACCCGAGAATAGGACCGTGCGTCGGGACCGGTCGTGGACCGAGCCAGGCGCCGCGCGGATCCGAAGGGAATCCCTTTGGGATTTTCGAGGGTCCGGGTGGCGACCTGGCGAAGCGTCCACGGCCGGTATCCGGCGTGCGGGACTTCGAGGGTGGCTTCTGGGTCAAAGCTACCATCGGCGCCGTGATCTCACGCCTGCGCGCTGAGGGCCCGGCACTCGCCGTGCTCGGCCTGATCATGGTCGTGGGCCTGGTCCTGAGGCTCGTTCACAACGACCACGGGCTCCCCTACATCTACTACGTCGACGAGGGGTCGCACTTCACCAAGCGGGCCGTGGAGGTCTTCCGCGACGCCAATCCCGGCTACTTCCAGAACCCGTCGGCCTACACCTACCTGCTGCACCTGCTCTACCGCGCGGTGTCGCTGCCGTTCGGCGGCGGGGAGAAGGTGATCGACGGCTACCGCAACAACGCCGACTGGATCTTCGAGCTCTCGCGCGGGCTCGCGGCGGTCTTGTGCCTGGCCGGGGTCGCCGCGGTCTACCTCGTCGGCCGCCAGCTGTGGAACCGCCGGACCGGGCTCGTCGCCGCGGCGATCCTCTGCTTCGCCTTCCTCCCGGTCGCGTTCTCGCGCATCGCGGTGACCGACGTCGGCACGCTCGCGCCCGTCGCGCTCGCGCTGCTGTTCGCCGTCCGCATGCACGAGACGGGGCGCCTGCGCTACTGCGCCGCGGCGGGCGCGGCGGCCGGGCTGGCGATCGGCTTCAAGTACACGGCGGGGCTGATCCTGCTGGCGCCGGCGCTCGCGCTGGCACTGCCGCTGCCGGCGCGCCATGACCGCGCCGCGCTGCGCGCCGCGGCGCTCGGCGGCCTGGCCGTCGGGGCCGGCGCGGTGCTGGCGTTCCTCGTCACGAACCCGTACTTCTTCATCGACCTCAAGACCGCGCTGCACCAGCTGCGCGGCCAGGCCGAGCTGGCCGGCAACCAGGACAAGTTCGGCCAGGAGCGCGACACCGGCGTCCTGTACTACCTCGACAGCCTGACCTGGGGGCTGGGCTGGGCCGCGGCCGCCGCCGCGGCGGCCGGCGCGGTGCTGCTGGCACGGCGCGACCGCGCCTGGCTGGCGCTGCTGCTCGTCTTCCCCATCGGGCTGTTCATCTACCTGAGCGTCCAGTCGCGCTTCTTCGGGCGCTGGCTGCTGCCGGTCTACCCGGCGCTGGCGCTGCTCGCGGGCTACGCCGTCGTGCGCGGGATCGAGCTCGTCCGCGCGCGTGCGCCGCGCCTGGAATGGCCGGCGGTCGCCGTCGCCGGCGTGCTGCTGCTGTGGCAGCCGCTGGCCGCCGACGCGCGCTCTATGGCCGTGCTCGGCCAGCGCGACACGCGCGCGATCGCGCGCGACTGGCTCGCGGCGAACGAGCGGCGCGAGCTGCGCATCATCATCGAGCCGGCGGTGCCCGAGCGCTACTACTGGCCGGTCCGCGACGGGCGGCCGCAGAAGCTCGAGCAGGCGCAGTTCGTCGACGAGTTCATCCGCGGCATCCGCGCGACGCACGTGGAGTACGGCCGCACGCTGCGGCCGGACGTGCTGGATCGCTACCGCAGGCAGGGCTACTGCACGGTGATGACGATGGACCTGATCCGGGGGCGCGCCGAAGCCGCCGGGGATCGCACGGCGCTGGCCTACTACGACCGCCTCGAGCGCGAGTCCGACGTCTTGTTCTCCGTCAGCCCGTTCCGCGCCGACGAGGATCCGCAGCCGTTCAGCTTCGACCTCTCCTACAGCTACTACTCGCCCGCCTACGAGCGGCCCGGGCCGGACATCCGGATCTACCGGCTGCGCGACTGCGAGCAGCGCTACGGCCCGCGGAAGCGCACGTCGTGACGGTCCACGAGGACACCGGGCCCGCCGCCGCGCCGGGCGCCCAGCCGCTGTCCGGGCCGCCCCCGGCGGCGCCGCCGATCGCCCGCCGCACCGCGCTGGCGCTGCTCGGGGCGATCCTCGTCGCGGCGCTCGCGCTGCGGCTCTGGCACCTGGGCCACGGGCTGCCGTTCGCGTTCAACGCCGACGAGGCCGAGCACTTCGTGCCCAGGGCGGTGGAGATGTTCCGCGGCGGGCTCGACCCCGGCTACTACGAGAACCCGCCTGCGCTCACCTACCTGCTCTACGCGATCTTCAAGGTCCGCTTCACCGCCGGCTTCCCGTTCGGCGGCGGGGGCGACTTCGTGCGCGGCTTCACGGCCGATCCCGAGGCCGCGTTCCTCACCGCGCGCGTCGCGGTCGCGCTGATCGGCACGCTCGTCGTCGGGCTCGCCTACTGGGCCGGCGCGCGCTTCTACGAGCGCCGCGCCGGGCTCGTCGCCGCGGCGCTGATGGCGGTCGCGTTCCTGCCGGTCTTCTACTCCAAGCACGCGCTCAACGACGTCGTGACGCTCGCTCCCGTCACGCTCGCGCTGGTCGGCTGCCTGCTCGTCCACGAGCGCGGCCGCTGGGTCGACTGGGCGCTCGCGGGCGGCGCGGTCGGGGCGGCGACCGCGACCAAGTACACGGCCGGGGCGATGCTCCTGACCGTCGCCGTGGCCGCCGGCCTGCGGGTCCACCGCGACCGCGCCGAGCTCAAGCGCGCCGTCGCCGGCCTGGCCGTCGCGGGCGTCGCGTTCGCGGCGGTCTTCGTGCTGCTGAACCCGTACGCGCTGCTGAACCTCGAGGAGGCGCGGCGGCAGGTGAACGCACAGTCGGGCCAGGCCGACACCGCCAAGCTCGGGCAGGACGACGTGCGCGGCTGGCTCTACTACGTCGGCACGCTCGGCTGGGGCCTGGGCTGGGTGCCGCTGGCCGCCGCGGTCGGCGGCGCGCTCGTCGCGCTGCGGCGCGACTGGCGGCGCGCGCTGCTGCTGATCGCGTTCCCGCTCTTCCTCTACCTCTTCCTCGGTGGCCAGGGGCGCTTCTTCGGGCGCTGGCTGCTGCCCGCCTACCCGATGCTGTGCGTCCTCGCCGGGTACGGCGTCGTGGCGCTCGCCGGCGCGATCACGCGGCGCCCGCGGCCGGCGGCGGCCGTCGTCGCCGGACTCGCCGCGCTGGCCTGCGCGCAGGGCGTGCTCGCGAGCATCCACGTCGACACGGTGCTCGGCCGCACCGACACGCGCGAGCAGGCGCTGCGCTGGCTCGACGCCAACGTGCCCGCCGGCGCGCGCGTGGTGGTCGAGCCGTTCGTCCCGGAGTCCTGGCGCGACGCGCTGCGGCGGCCGGTGTATCCGGTCGAGCGTCCCTTCCAGGCGTACGAGAAGCGCCTGCGCGTGCGCCAGATCGCCCGCTACCGCCGGCAGGGCTACTGCTGGGTCGTCGTCGGCAGCCACCAGAAGGACCGCGGCCTGAAGGCCGGGCTGCGCAGCTCGCGCAACTACTACCGCGCGCTCGACGCGGCGAGCGCGCGGACCGTCGCGTTCTCGCCGTACGCGCGCGGCGCGGACCCGGTGGAGTTCTCCTACGACGCCTCGTTCAACTACCACCCGCGCGCCTTCGCGCGGCCGGGGCCCGTCGTGGAGATCCATCGCCTGCGCGACTGCACGCCGGCGCTAGTGGCCCGTCCCGCGACGCTAGGGTGATCGGCCCGCGCATGTCCGTGACCGATCCCCGCATGCCGCGGACGCCGCCGCCCCGCCCAGAGCCGCTCCCGGCGCGCGGCGGCACCCGGCAGTGGGACCACAGGCTGACCTACGGGCTGCTCGCGCTCGGGTCGCTCGTCGTCGTGGCGGTGTTCGTGGTCTACCAGACCTATCCCAACTACGACACGTACTACACGCTGGTCTGGGGCAAGGAGCTGGCCGACGGGCAGCTCCCCGACTACGACGTGCTGCGCTCGCCGACGCCGCACCCGCTCTCGACGCTCGTGGCCTGGGCGATGGCTCCGTTCGGCGCGGCGAGCGATCGGATCCTCGTGCTCGCCTCGCTGTTCGGGCTGCTCGGGTTCTACGTCGCGACGTTCGTCTTCACCGAGCGGCTGCTCGGCCGCACGATCGCGCTGATCGCGCTCGCGGTGATGCTCACGCGCACCGACATGCAGCTGCTCGCGCTGCGCGCGATGTTCGACCTGCCGTTCTACCTGATGATCTTCGTCGCCGCGGTGCTGGAGCTGCGCCGGCCGCGCTGCGGCTGGCCCGTGCTCGTGCTGCTCTGCCTGGCGGGGCTGCTGCGCCCGGAGGCGTGGCTGCTCGCGGGCGTCTACTGGCTCTGGCTCGTGCCGGTCACAGCGCGCCCGGCGCTGATCCGCTACGCGCTGCTGGTCGCCGCGGCGCCGCTGGTCTGGATCGCGTGCGACCTGATCGTGACCGGGGAGCCGCTGTACTCGCTCACGTCCACGCGCGAGGTGTCGGGCCAGTTCGGCCGCAACCGCGGGCTGCTCGACGCGATCGTGCACATCCCCGAGTACTCCGGCGGCAACGACCGCATCGTCACGGTCGGAGCGGGCGGGCTCGGGCTGCTGCTCGCCGTCCACATCCTGCGCCGGCGCGCGGCGCTGCCGCTGGCGCTCGGCGGCCTCGGCGTGGCGACGTTCCTGATCATCTCCGCCGCCGGGCTGTCGGTGATCCCGCGCTACATGACGATCCCGTCGCTGCTGCTCTCGCTCTGCGTCGCGGTGGCGCTCGGCGGCTGGACGCTCGTCGAGGGCCGCACGCCGCGCCGCGTCGCGATCGGGATCGCCGTCGTCTCGGTGCTGCTGATCGGCTGGCGCGTGCCCTACTACGTGCGCGACGTCTCCAAGCTCGCCGAGCAGGCCGCGTTCATCGAGGCGCAGCACAGGGGCCTGAAGGGAGTCCTGGACGCGCCGGGCGTCGTCCCCGCGCTCCAGTCGTGCCGCCCGATCACCGTGCCGACGCACTCCGCGATCCCGATCATCCGCTACGAGACCGGCCTGCCGAAGGAGGCGCTCGAGGCGTCGATCGCGCAGCAGCGGGCGCCCACGGGGGGAGTGCTCCTGATCGGGCGCACGTTCAACTTCGAGCCGGGCACGGGGCGCGCGAACACCAGCGCCAAGCCGCGCGCGTCGGCGCGCAAGCGCTGGTCCAACAAGCCGCTGCCGGGCTTCGAGCGCGTGGGCGGCAGCGGGCGCTGGAGCGCCTACGCGCGCTGCCCCTGACGCGGCGCACGTATCCTCCGTCTGGCCCGACATGCCGCTCTCGCTCAACAACGACGTCACGCACCTCTCGCGCGCGATCGCGCTGGCGGAGTCCGGGCGCGGGAGGGTGAGCCCGAACCCGCTCGTGGGGGCGGTCGTCGTCAAGGACGGGACGGTGCTGGGCGAGGGCTACCACGCCGCCTACGGCGAGGCGCACGCCGAGCGCGCCGCGCTCGCTGCGTGCACGGCCGACCCGCGCGGCGCGACGCTCTACGTCTCGCTCGAGCCCTGCTGCCACCACGGCCAGACCCCGCCCTGCACCGAGGCGATCCTCGAGGCGGGCATCAGCCGCGTGGTCGTCGCCTCCGACGACCCGACCGAGAAGGCCTCGGGCCGCGGGCTCGGCATCCTGCGCGACGAGGGCGTCGAGGTCGTCGTGGCCGACGGTGAGCCCGCGTTCCGCGCCCGGCTGCTCAACCAGGCCTTCCGCAAGCACGCGCGCAGCGGCCGCCCGCACGTGCTGCTCAAGTCGGCGATGACGCTCGACGGCAAGGTCGCGACGCGCACCGGCGACTCCAAGTGGATCTCCGGCGAGGCGGCGCGCCTGCTGTCGCACCACTGGCGCGCCGAGCGCGACGCGGTCGTCGTCGGCATCGGGACCGCGCTCGCCGACGACCCGCAGCTCAACGCCCGCATCCCGGGCGTCGCGCGCCAGCCGCGCCGCGTCGTGTTCGACTCGGAGGGACGGCTGCCGCTGGACTCCCAGCTCGTGCGCGGCGCTCCCGAGCTCCAGCTGACGGTCGTGGTCGGGCGCGCCGCCTCGCGGCTCCAGACCGACGCGCTCGAGGCGGCCGGCGCCGAGGTGATCGTGGCGACCGGCGAGAACGAGCCCGCGCGCGTGCGCTCGGCGCTCGACCAGCTCGGCGCCGCCGACGTCACGTCGATCCTGCTCGAGGGCGGTCCGAAGCTCGCGGGCGCCTTCCTCGACGCGGGCGAGCTCGACGAGCTGCGGCTGTTCCTCGCGCCCGTCGTCGTCGGCGGCTCCAACGCGCGCGACCCGCTCGAGGGCGAGGGCGTCGAGAAGATCGCCGAGGCGACGCGCGCGCTCGCCCTGGACGTCGAGCGGATCGCCGACGACATCCTCATCTCCGCACGGCTGCGGGAATGGTGAAGGTGTTCACGGGGCTCGTACAGGACCTCGGGAAGGTCACGGTCGTCGACACGACCGCCGACGGCGTGACGCTCGGGGTGCGCACGCGGCTCGCGGAGGAGATCGCCGAGGGCGATTCCGTCGCCGTCAACGGCGTCTGCCTGACGGCGACCGCGATCGCCGACGGGCACTTCCGCGCCGAGGTGATGCACGAGACGCTGCGGCGCTCCTCGCTCGCCGAGGCCGCGCAGGGCTCCGACGTCAACCTCGAGCTCGCGCTGCGTGCCTCCGACCGGCTCGGCGGGCACATCGTGCAGGGCCACGTCGACGGCCTCGGCTCCGTGCGCGACGTGCGCGAGGACGGCTTCGCCCGCGTCGTCTGCGTCGCGGCGCCGGCCGAGCTGCTGCGCTACGTGGTCGAGAAGGGCTCGATCGCCGTCAACGGCGTGTCGCTCACCGTGGTCGCGGTGGGCGAGGACTGGTTCTCGGTCTCGCTGATCCCCGAGACGCTGGAGCGCACGACGCTCGGCGCCGCCGCGGCGGGAGCGCAGGTCAACCTGGAGGTGGACGTCGTCGCCAAGTACGTCGAGAAGCTGGTCGCGCGATGAGCGGGCCGTTCTCGACGATCGAGGAGGCGATCGACGACATCCGCGTCGGCCGGATGGTGATCGTCTGCGACGACGAGGACCGCGAGAACGAGGGCGACCTCACGATCGCGGCCGAGTTCGCGACGCCCGAGGCGATCAACTTCATGGCGCGCGAGGGGCGCGGGCTGATCTGCCTCGCGCTCACCCCCGAGCGCTGCGACGAGCTCGGGCTCGACCTGATGGCGGCCAAGAACGAGTCGCCGTTCGAGACCGCCTTCACCGTCTCGATCGAGGCGCGCGACGGCGTCACCACGGGGATCTCCGCGGCCGACCGCGCGCGCACGGTCGCCGTCGCGGTCGACCCCGGCGCCTCGCCGCGCGACCTCGTCCAGCCGGGTCACGTCTTCCCGCTCAAGGCCAAGCCGGGCGGCGTGCTCGAGCGCACGGGCCAGACCGAGGCCGCGGTCGACCTCGCCCGCCTGGCCGGGCTCACGCCGGCCGGCGTGATCTGCGAGATCATGAACGACGACGGGACGATGGCGCGCGTCGCCGACCTCGAGGACTACTGCGCGCGCCACGAGCTGAAGATGGTCACCGTCGCGGACCTGATCGCCTACCGGCGCCGCCACGACCGGCTCGTCGAGCGCGTCGTCTCGACCACGCTGCCGACCGGCTTCGGCGAGTTCAGCGTCGTCGGCTACCGCTCGCTGGTCGACGACAAGCACCACGTCGCGCTCGTCAAGGGCGACGTCGACGGCCGCGAGGACGTGCTCGTGCGCGTGCACTCGGAGTGCCTCACGGGCGACGTCTTCCATTCGCTGCGCTGCGACTGCGGCGAGCAGCTCGAGTCGGCGCTCGCGATGATCGAGGACGCGGGCGAGGGCGTGCTGCTCTACCTCGCCCAGGAGGGGCGCGGCATCGGCCTGCTGAACAAGCTGCGCGCGTACAACCTCCAGGACCAGGGGCTCGACACCGTCGACGCCAACCTCGAGCTGGGCCTGCCCGTCGACCTGCGCGACTACGGCATCGGGGCCCAGATCCTCGTCGATCTCGGGCTGACGAGCATCCGCATCCTCACGAACAACCCGAAGAAGATCCGCGGCCTTGAGGGCTACGGGCTGTCCGTCGCCGAGCAGGTGCCGATCGTGCACGCGCCCAACCCGCACAACGAGGACTACCTGCGCGCCAAGCGCGACCGGCTCGGCCACACGCTGCACCACCAGGCGCTTCCGCTCGACGAGCAGATGGTGCACGCCGAGCACGAGCGCGACCGCGAGCTCGGCCGCGACGCGAGGCTGGGTGCGAAGCCCCCGGCCGGTGGCAAGCCGCAGCGAGACGGCAGGCGGTAAGTGAGCGAGGCGCGGTTCGCGATCGCCGTCGGGCGCTTCTACGAGGACCTCGCGCAGCGGCTCGTCGCCGGCGCCCAGCGTGCGTTCGCGTCCGCCGGCGCGGGGGAGGCCGACGTCTACGACGTGCCGGGGGCGTTCGAGCTGCCGCTGGCCGCGAAGTACCTCGCCGAGAGCGGGCGCTACGCGGGCGTGGCCTGCCTCGGCGCCGTGATCCGCGGCGAGACGGGCCACTACGAGTACGTCTGCGCCGAGTCGGCGCGTGGGATCCAGCAGGTGCAGCTCCAGACCGGGGTGCCGTGCGCGTTCGGGGTGCTGACGGTCGAGAACATGGAGCAGGCGCTCGCGCGCAGCGGCGGCGGCAAGCGCGACCAGGGCGAGCACGCCGCACAGGCCGTGCTCGCGCTCGCCGAGCTGCGCACCGCGGCCGGCGGCTGACGCCGGCGCCCGGTGGTCGCCATGGCGCGCCCGCGGTCCTAGAATCCGGCCCATGCCCACCCGTAACGTCCCGCTGGCCGACGCCGGCCCGCGCGTCGAGGACGTGATGCTGCGCGACCCGCGCACCGTCACTGAGGACACGACCGTCGCCGCTGCGCGCGAGACGTTCGAGAACCCGCGCGTGCGGTTGCTGCTCGTCGCCCGCGACGGGGCCTTCCTCGGCGCGGTCAGGCGCGAGGGGATCGAAGCGGACGTCGCCGGTGACACCACGCTCGGCCAGCTCGCGGGCGCCGGCGGCACGCTGGTGCGCCCGGAGGACCCGGTCGCCCGTGCGGTGGAGCTGCTGGACGCCGAGCAGGGCGACCGCCTGCCGGTCGTCGCCGGGGACGGCACGCTCGTCGGCCTCGTGTGCTTCAACCGCAAGCACGGCCACTTCTGCGTCGACGCCTGAGCGCGAGCCGTCAGCGCCCGCGCAACGCGCGCACCCGCCGGCGGCCGGCGCGCACGGCGCGGCGGGCGGCCCCGGCGGCCAGCGCGCCCAGCGGGCGCGACGTCTCGACCGTGCGGCGGCGCGGCTCGCCGGGCGCCTTGCGCGCCCAGCCCCACCACTCGTCCTGCACGCGCAGCTCGGTGAACGAGGGGTGCTGCGCGACGATCAGGTCGAACACGGCGCGCAGGTGCGGCTGCGTTCGCTCGGGCTCCGAGAGGTCGCGGTTGGCGACACCGTCGGTGGCCTCGCGCGCCGGGTCGTCGGCGTAGGTCCAGTCGAGGTCGTCCATCAGCAGCCAGCCGCCCGGCCGCAGCAGCTTCTCGACCAGCACGACCGCGAGGCCGTCGATCGTCCAGTTCTTCGCGCCGTCGAGGTAGGCGAAGTCGAAGCGCGGCTCGACGTTGCCGTGCGCGTCCGAGCGCGCGGCGACCTGCTCCTTCAGCCACCAGGTGTAGGAGGAGAACTCGCGCACCACGGTCACGCGCCCGGTCACGCCCGCCCGCGCCAGCACCTGCTCGGGCCCCGGGTCATACGCGGCGCCGGCGAAGTCGACCGTGGTCAGGTGACCGGCGCCGTTGTCGGCCAGCGCGGCCGCCAGGTAGGCGGCTCCGGCGCCGTGCGCGGTGCCCAGCTCGAGCACCTCGGCCGGTCGCGTGGCGCGGACGTGGTCGTAGACGATCCGGCCCTGCGCGGGCGACATGAACGGCACGCCCGCGATCGCCGACGCGACGGTCTCGAACGGCACCCGGGCGTCCGTCAGCCTTCGCCGGCGGCCGCGCGTGCGCGCTGCAACTCTTGCTCGACCGCTGCGGGCTGGTCGTCCGGGAAGCGCTGCTGGCGCTCCTCGAGCGCCGCGATCGCGCCCTCCGGGTCGCCGGTCATGCGCAGCGCGCGGGCATACTCGAACAGGGCGTAGGCGCAGGTGATCTCGGTCGAGCCCTCGCACAGCTGGACGGCCTTGCGCGCGTAGGGCAGCGCGTCCTGCGACTGCCCCGCGTTGTTGAGGTTGAACGCCTGGACCTGGAGCGCGGCGGGGTCGTCGCCCGAGACGGAGGACTTCTTCTCCTTGCCCTTCGCCTTGCCGCTGTCCGGCTGCTCCTCCGGCGCCGGCGCGGCCGTCTCGGTCGGCTCCGGCGACGGGGTCGCCGTCTCCTCCGGCGTGCGCGTGGCGTCCGGGGTCGCGGTCGGCGTCTGCTGCTGGCGCGCGTTGCCGTCGGGCTTGGGATCGTCGCCGCCGCTCAGCAGCGCGATCGCGCCGGCGACGACCAGCAGCAGCGCCGCGAGCGCGACCACGGCGCCGGCGCCCCAGCCGCGGCGGGGCGCCGCGCCGGCGCGGGCCGGCCGCGCGGGCGGGGCGGTGGCGCCCATCACGCGCGTCGTGTCGCCCGCGGCGGCCGCCGGCGCGCGGCGCCGGGGCGGCGGGGCGGAGATCGCGTCGTCGAGCGCGCGCACCATCGCGCCGGCGCTCTCCCAGCGCTCCTCGGGATCCTTGGCCATGCCGCGCGCGAGCACGCGATCGGCCGTGAGGGGAACGTCGACGTCGAGCTCGGACGCGCGCGGCGGCTCGTCCTCGACGTGGGCGCGCGCCTGGGCGGCGAAGTTCTCGGCCGTGAACGGCTTGGAGCCCGTGAGCAGCTCGAACGCGACGACCGCGAGCGCGTAGCGGTCCGATGCGGCCGTCGACGGCTCGCCCATCGCCTGCTCGGGCGAGATGTAGGCCGCGGTGCCGAGCACCTGGCCGGTCTGCGTGATCTGGTCCTCGAGGCCGAGCCGGGCGATGCCGAAGTCGGCCAGCGCCAGCCGGCCCTTCTCGTCGATCAGCATGTTGGCGGGCTTGACGTCGCGGTGGACGATGCCCGCCTCGTGGGCGGCGTCGAGCGCCGAGCCGGCGTCCCCCAGCCAGCGCAGCGCGACGCGGTGCGGGATTCGCTCGCCTGCGCGCAGCCGGTCGGCCACGGTGCCGCCTCCGACGAGCTCCATCACGATGAACGACTTGCCGTCGTGCTCCCCGACGTCGTAGATCGTCACGACGTTGGGGTGCGACGAGAGCCCCGCGGCGGTGCGCGCCTCCCGCGCGAAGCGGCGGCGGGCGCGGTCGTCCTCGCCCAGGTGCGAGGCCAGGACCTTGACGGCCACGGGACGGGCCAGCAGCTCGTCGTGCGCCTCCCAGACGCTCGCCATGCCGCCGTTCGCTATGTGCCGCACGACCCGGTAGCGGTCGGGCAGGGTTATTCGAGCGGTCGCCTGTGCCACCCGTCAACCGTACCCAACGACCCTGGACGCTATGCTTCCCGCCCGCAATGGCCCGCATCTGTCACTCCTGCGGCAAGCGCCCTGCCTTCGGCCAGAGCCGCTCGCATTCCATGGTCGCCACGAAGCGGCGTTTCGACGCGAACCTGCAGAAGGTCCGCATCTCCGACGCAGGTGCCCCCAAGCGCGTCTACGTCTGCACCCGCTGCCTCAAGGCGGGCAAGGTCACCAAGGCCTAGCCGGGCGGCCGCCTTGGCCGATCCGAGCCTCGTCCGGTTCCGCACGGTCGTCCAGCGCTCGCTGGCGGAGCTGGAAGCGCGCCGCGAGGAGGTCAACGACCTCAACGTGTTCCCGGTCGCCGACGGCGATACGGGCGACAACATGGCGCTGACGCTGCGCGCGGTGCTCGACGAGCTCGACCGGCTCCAGGGCGAGGGTGCTCTGGACGTGATCGGGCGCGACGAGATCGTCGACTCGGTCGCCCGCGCCGCCCTGCTGGGCGCCCGCGGCAACTCCGGCGTGATCCTCTCCCAGCTGATCCGCGGCGCCGCGGAGGAGCTGGCGTCGCGGCCCGGCGAGCTGGTCGACCCGGTGCTGATCGGCGCCGCGATGGCGCGCGCGTCCGACCGCGCTTACGACTCGGTGCGCGAGCCCGCGGAGGGCACGATCCTGACCGTCGTGCGCGAGATGGCGCATCGCGTCGCCAGCGAGCTGGCGCACATGGACGAGCCGCGCCTGGAGCAGGACGACGCGGCGCGCCAGGACGCGCTGATCGCGCAGGTGCTCGAGTGCGCGCTCGACGCCGGCCAGCAGTCGGTGCGGCGCGGGCCCGACCTGCTGCCGATCCTGCGCCAGGCCGGAGTCGTGGACGCCGGCGGCTTCGGCCTGACCGTCATCTTCGCGGGCGTCGTGGCGGCGCTGCGCGGCACGGAGGCGCCCGCGCTCGACCACCACGCCCCGGCGCGCGTCACGCATCCACAGCACGCGTCCTCCACGTTCCGCTACTGCACCAACTTCGCCGTCACCGGCGAGGGGCTGGAGCCGGCGACGTGGGTTGAGACGCTGGAGTCGATCGGCGACTCGGTGCTCGTGGTCGGCGACCAGCGGACGCTGAAGGTGCACGTCCACACCGACGAGCCCGAGCGCGCGACGGCGCTGTTCGCCGGCGTCGGCTCCGTCTCGCGCCTCGACGTCGCCGACATGCTCGAGCAGGTCCAGCAGCGCACCGAGCGACTGGCCGAGCGGACCGCCGCGTGCGGCGTCGTCGCGGTCGTGTCGGGCAAGGGCATGGAGGACCTGTTCACGTCGCTGGGGGCGACGCCGCTGCCGGGCGGGCCGACGCTCAACCCGTCGACCTACGAGCTGCTCGCGGGCATCCACGACGTGCCCGCCGAGGAGGTCGTCGTGCTGCCGAACTCGCCCAACGTGCTGATGGCGGCCGAGCGCGCCGCGGACCTGTCGGAGAAGCGCGTCTTCGTCGTCCCGACGCGCTCGCAGCAGGCGGGCCTCGCCGCGGCCGTTGCGCTCGATGCGGCGCGCGACGCCGCCGCCAACGGCGCGGCGATGCTCGAGGCGCTCGCGCTGGTGCGCACCGGCGCCGTCACCGGCGCCGCGCGCGACGACGCCGAGGAGCGTCCCGCGCGCTTCCACCGCGGCGACGCCGTCGGGTTCATCGACGAGCGCCTGGTCGCGTGGGGCGAGCCGGCAGAGACGCTCGAGGCGGTGCTCGGCGAGCTCGGGCGCGAGGCCGAGCTGGTCACGCTGATCGCCGGCGACGACGCCCCGCTGGACGGCGACGCGGCCTCCGCGCTGGCCCCGTCGGGCGTCGAGCTCGAGTACTCCTGGGGCGGCCAGCCCGCCTACTGGTGGCTGATCGCCGCGGAGTAGCGCCGGCGAACGTCGCTCAGTGCCGGCGCGGCCGCGCCGACCGCGCGTCCCGCCATCATTCGCTCGCGCCCATGCCGCCCGAGCCACCGCTCTCGTTCGCGTCGTCCGAGCCGCTCACGGCGGACGACCTGCGCGCGGAGGGAGGGCCGCGGCTGCCGCGGCCGGCGCTGCTCGCCGCGCCGCTGGAGGTGTCGCCCGCGCCGGCCGCCAAGGGCGCCGAGCGGCTCGGGCTGTTGACCGTCGGCGACCTGCTCGACCACCTCCCGCGCGACCGCTCGCGAGCGCGCACGATCGCGGAGCTCGCGCCCGACGAGGTCGCCACGGTCGTCGTCGAGGTGCGCTCGATCACGTCGCGGCCCGTGCGCCGGCGGGGGATGAAACCGCTGGTCGAGGCCACCGTCGCCGACCAGACGGGCGTGCTGAAGGCGACGTTCTTCAACCAGCCCTGGCTGGAGCGCAAGTACCGCCCGGGCACCCGGCTGATGCTCCAGGGCAAGTACCAGGCGCGCAATCGCTTCCGCGTCCAGTACCACGCGCCGACCGGCGAGCAGATGGGCGCCGACGGCGAGGTCGCGACCTACCCGGCGACCGAGGGCCTCTCCACCACCCAGATCGCCGCCCTGGTGCGCGAGCACCGCGGCGCGCTCGCCGACGTCGTCGAGCCGCTGCCGGCCCGCATGCGCGCCGCCGGGCGCTGGCCCGACCGCGCCGCCGCGCTGGCGGCGGCGCACTTCGGCGACCAGGAGTCCGGACGCGTGCGGCTGGCGTTCGAGGAGCTGCTGCTGCTCCAGCTCGTCCTGCTGCGCCGCCGCGCGCGCCGCCGCGAGGGAGCCAGCGCCGAGGCGCTCGACGCGCCCGGCACGCTGACGCGGCGCTGGCTGGCCGACTCGCTCCCGTTCACGCCGACCGGCGACCAGCAGCGCGCCATGGAGGCGATCGACGCCGACCTCGCCGCGGGCCGCCCGATGCAGCGGCTGCTGATGGGGGAGGTCGGCTCCGGCAAGACCGTCGTCGCGCTCTACGCGATGCTGCGCGCGGTCGAGCAGGGCGCGCAGGCCGCGCTGATGGCCCCGACGGAGACGCTCGCCGAGCAGCACTTCGCCACGCTCCAGAAGCTGATGCCGGGCGAGCTCGTGCAGGCCGCGCTACTGACCGGCTCGACCGCCGCCGGGCGCCGCAGCGACCTGCTCGGCAAGCTCGCCAGCGGCGAGCTGAAGCTGCTGGTCGGCACGCACGCGCTGATCGAGGGCGCCGTCACGTTCGACCGCCTCGCCGTCGCCGTGGTCGACGAGCAGCACCGCTTCGGCGTCAAGCAGCGCCGGGCGCTGGACCGCAAGGCGCCGGAGGGCCTCGCGCCGCACGTGCTGCACATGACCGCGACGCCGATCCCGCGCACGCTCGCGATGACCGCCTACGGCGACCTCGACGTCACCGTGCTGCGTCACCTGCCCGCGGGCCGCCGCCCGATCGAGACGCACGTCGCCTCGACCGAGCGCGAGCGCTCGCGGGCGTACGAGCGCATCCGCGAGGAGCTGCGCGCCGGTCGCCAGGCGTTCGTCGTGTGCCCGCTCGTCGAGGAGTCCGAGGCGTTGCAGGCGCGCGCCGCCACGGCCGAGTACGAGCGGCTCTCGCGGACCGAGCTGCGCGACTTCCGCGTGGTGCTGCTGCACGGGCAGATGAAGTCGCGCGAGAAGCAGGAGGCGATGGCGGCGTTCGCCGCCGGCGGCGCGGACGTGCTCGTGGCCACGACGGTGATCGAGGTCGGCATCGACGTGCCGAACGCGTCCGTGATGCTCGTGGAGGGCGCCGAGCGCTACGGGATCTCCCAGCTGCACCAGCTGCGCGGCCGGATCGGGCGCGGACCGCACGCGTCCGTCTGCGTCCTGTTCGGCCCGAAGGAGTCCGCCCGGCTGCGCGCCCTGCGCGCGCACCGCGACGGCTTCAAGCTGGCGGAGATCGACCTCGAGCTGCGCGGGGAGGGGGAGATGCTCGGCACGCGCCAGTCCGGCCTGGCCCAGTTCCGCGTCGCGCGGCTGCCCGAGGACGCCGAGCTGCTCGACGGCGCGCGCCGGATCGCGGCGGCGCTGCTGGAGGCCGACCCGGAGCTCGCGCTGCCCGAGCACGCGCTGCTCGGCTGGGCCGTGCAGGCGGCGTACGGGTCCGAGGCGCTGGACCCGATCCCCGCCTAGGGTGAACTGACTCCATGTTCTCCCGACAGTTGTTGTCTGGGTGAACGGCTAGAGACGGGACGACCCCGAGAGTGCCCGGGGCCGTCCGCGTTGCGGCTCATCGTGGCTCCTTCACCGGCAAGTGAATGGAGCAGAGCCGCATGACGCAGGATGACGTGCTGTTCGGCTATCGCCTGCAGTTGTTCGCGCTCGCCGCCGAGCGTGGTGTCAGCCAGGCGTGCCGTTTGATGGGCGTGCATCGCTCAAGCTATTACCGCTGGAAGCACGCGGTCGACCGCCAGGGCCTGGAGATGCTCAGGCCGCGCGAGCGGCGGCGGCCGCAGATGCCCAACCAGCTGCCGGTGCTCGTCGAGCAGCGGATCGTGGCGTTCTGTCTCGGGCATCCAGGGCACGGTCCGAGACGGATCGCGTCGGCGCTGGCGCGGCCGCAGTGGGGCGGGCTGATCGTGAGTCCCAACGGCGTCTATAAGACGCTGGTCAGGCACGGCCTGAACACGCGCGCGAAGCGACTCGCGCTCGTCGCGGGCTACCGGGCGCCGCATGAGCCGCCGCGCGACGCTGCGCCCGAGCCCCACATCGACAGCGCCCGGCCGGGCGAGCTGGTCGGGATCGACTGCTTCTTCGTCGGGCGGCTGCATGGCGCCCGCGGCCCGGTCTGGCAGATCACCGCGATCGACACCTACAGCTCGTTTGCGTGGGCCGATCTGGTCGTCACACCTGCGGCCGGCCCGACCGCCCAACAGACCTCCGCACTGGCCCGCCGGGTCGCGTCCGAGCTCCAAGCCGCGGGCTGGCGACTTGAGCGCGTACTGAGCGATAACGGCAACGAGTTCGGCCGCCAGGCGTTCGGCTCGCGGCTACCCGCCGGCGTCACACACACCCAGATCCGGTCCGGGCGCCCGCAGACCAACGGCCACGTCGAACGGCTGCACCGCACGATCCTCGAAGAATGCTGGCGACCCGCGTTCGCGCGCTATCTCCAAGTCCGCTTCACCGGCCTGCGGCGCGACCTCGCGCACTACCTACACGACTACAACCACACCCGCGAACACCACGGACGCATCACCAACGGCCGCTACCCAGCCGACCTCGTCTACGGTGCCCGCAAGATGGAGCCGAGATGAGCCGCACCTGTCGGCACAACTCGGAGTCTGTTCAGCCTAGGGCGGCGGAAAACCGACACCCGCCCCGGGGAAGGCCTGCCGCCTGCTCGTCGGAGCGCCTCCCTTGGCGCGGCGGCGGTCCACGTGAACAGTGCGCACATGAACCTCTCGCTTCGCTCCGCCCGCCGTGCGATGACGGTCGGCGCGGTCGCACTCGGTGCTTCCGTGCTCGCTCCCCAGGCCGCATCCGCCGCGGTGTCGTGCACGTACCACGACTCCGGCCAGTGGGTCTCCGTCCAGCTCGATGCAGACGGCGACCAGGCCTCGCTCGCCGTCAAGTCCGGCGTGCAGATCGCCGTCAACGACGTGCCGTGCGGTGCGGCGACGGTGATCAACACGGACGGGATCCTCGTCGGCGACGTCTCCGCCGGCGGCGACACCATCGTCGAGATCGACCTCTCGGGCGGGAGCTTCGCCCCGGGCTGGACCGACGAGGTCGTCGACGGCCAGATCGGCTTGGGCGGCGAGATCGAGATGCTCGTCGGCCTCGGCGAGGGGTCGGACACGTTGCTGGTGACCGGCAGCGACGCGGGCGCCTCGATCGTGCTCGGCTCGCAGGGCATCAACCTGAACGCCGGCGAGCTCGGCCAGGACGCCGACGTCACCCTGCAGGGCGGCGGCGAGCACGTCATCGTCGACGGCGGCCCCGGGTCGGACTGGCTCAGCGGGCACGGCGGCGCAGGCACGGGCTATCCCTACGTGTGGCCGCTGGAGCTGCACGGCGGTGCCGGCGACGACGAGCTGCAGGACGGCGACCGCTCGGCCTCGGAGGGTCAGCTCGACGGCGGCGCCGGCAACGACCTGCTCCTGGCCGGCAAGTATGCGGATGCGCTGCTGGGCGGCACGGGCGACGACACGATCGTGGGCGGTCCCGGCGCGAACGCGATCGACGGCGGCGAGGGCGCCGACAAGATCGACGGCGGCGAGGGCGCCGACCGGCTCGCCGGCGGCGCCGGCATCGACGCGATCGAGAGCCGCGACGGCTCGCCCGACAGCGTCAGCTGCGGCGAGGGCCCGGACAGCCTCGCAGTCGACGCGCTCGACACGGTCGCGCCCGACTGCGCGCCGCCCGCCGCCGGCGGTGGCGACACCGAGTCCGGCGGTGGCGACACGCAGGCCGGCGGCGGCGACGCGCAGACCGGCGGCGGCGGGCCGGCCGCGCCGGTGCTCGCGGTCGGCGTGCCGCGGCAATCGCTGCGATCGGTGCGGTCGCGCGGGCTGCGCGTCCTGCTGACGTGCTCGGCAGGTTGCCGGGCGGCCGGGCGGCTGGTCGCCGCACCTGCGACGGCGCGCCGGCTCGGACTCGGCACGAGCGCCGCGAGCCGCCGCATCGGCCGGCTCGCGCCGCTCGACCTCACCGGCGGTGCCACGAGCCGGGCGCGGATCCGGCTGGGCCGGAAGGCTCGCGGCGCCATGCGCCACGCCCGCACGGCCCGTCTCGTGCTGCGGACGCACGCTGCCGGCCAAGCCGGCCAACCGGTCGCGCCCGTGCGCACGGCCGTGAGGCTGCGCGCCGGCTGACGGCGCGATCACGCCGGCGGCCCCTGCTGATCGCGGGCGCCACCCGCGGCGTGTGTCACCCTCGCCCGATGCCGCGCCGCCGACTCCGCCGCCCGTGCGCGTGATCGCGGGGCGCTACGGCGGGCGCCGCCTGAAGGCGCCCGCGGGCGAGGCGACGCGCCCGACCTCCGACCGCGTGCGCGAGGCGCTGTTCTCGATCCTCGGCGCCCGGGTCCAGGACGCCCGCGTGCTCGACCTGTTCGCCGGCGCGGGCACGCTGGGCCTGGAGGCGCTCTCGCGCGGGGCCGGCCAGGCGACGTTCGTGGACAGCGCGCCGGCCGCGCTGAGGGCGCTGCGCGGCAACCTCGCGGCGCTCGGCGCCGAGGCCGAGGTGGTCCGCGCCGACGCGCTGCGCTGGCTCCGTGCCGCATCCGGAGGCGCGCGCCAATACGATCTCGTCTTCCTCGATCCGCCATACCGGCGGACGGCGGAGCTGGGAGCGCCGCTCTCGGACCTGCTGCCCGCGGTGCTGGCGCCCGGTGCGCTCGTGGTCGCGGAGTCCGACCGCCGCTCGCCGCTCCACCTCACGATCACCGCAACCGACGAACGCCGCTACGGGGACACCCTCATCCGCATCCATGCCGCCTGATCCCGCCCGCCCGCACATCGCAGTCTGCCCGGGCTCCTACGACCCGATCACCAACGGGCACATCGACGTCATCACCCGCGCCGCCGAGACCTTCGACGAGATCATCGTCGCGGTCGTCAACGCCTCCGTGCGCAAGAACCGCGCGCTGTTCTCGGCCGAGGAACGGGTGGAGTTCATCCGGCACGCGACGAGCCATCTGAGCAACGTCAGCGTCGACACGTTCGACGTGCTGGTGACCGAGTACGCGCACCGCGTCGGCGCCACCGCGATCGTCAAGGGGCTGCGCGCGATCTCCGACTTCGAGTACGAGCTGGAGATGAACCAGCTCAACCGTCATCTGGCCGATGACATCGAATCTGTCTACCTGATGGCGTCGCCGCAGTACAGTTTCCTGTCCTCAAGCGGAGTCAAGGAGATCGCCACATTCGGGGGAAACGTCTCCGACCTCGTCCCGGACGAGGTTGCGAGGCGCTTGAAGGAAGCGCTCACCCGCTGACGAACTACGCGCCAGGAGCCTCATGGACGTCCTCGTTCTCATAGACAAGCTGGACGACCTCGTCCACAACGCCAAGGGTGTCCCGATGACGGACCAGGTGCGTGTGGACAAGGAGGAGATCTACGACATCCTCGACCAGATGCGGGCCACGATCCCCGAGGAGATCAAGCAGGCCCGCTGGATCGTCAAGGAGCGTCAGGAGATGCTCGCCGAGGCCAAGCGCGAGGCGGAGCGGATCGTCAAGGAGGCGCGCGAGCGCCAGTCGCAGCTCGTCTCCGAGCAGGAGGTGACCAAGCAGGCCGAGCGCGCCGCCGAGGACATCATCGAGGACGCCCGGGCCCGCGAGCGCGAGATCCGGCTCGGCGCCGAGGACTACGCCGACGAGATCCTCAACACGCTCGAGGTCAACCTCTCGAAGTTCATCGCCGCCGTCCAGCGCGGCCGCGAGCGGCTCCAGGGCAAGGACGAGCCCGCCGAAGTCGGCTAGTGTCCGACACTAGTCGCGCCTCTCGCTTAGCCGGCCGCCCCCCCGGACGGCCGGCATCATTACAACGGCACGACCTTGGAGATTGGCCGCACCGGCCTATCGCGGCGTTGGTCTGACGCGCGGTCGTCGCCGGCGGGTGAAATGCGGCATCGAAGCGGCGCGGTGCGCGTCAGGCGCAAGCTCGCCGACCGGGGCCGTCGGCGTCGCTCACCGCCGCAGCCGCAGCCGCTCGCGGCCGCGGCGGACCGCTCAGTCCAGCCGGCCCGGGCGGCGACGTCCGTGCCCGCGACCAAGCGCGTCGACCTGCGCGAGGTGGGCGCGCACGCGCTCGGCCATGTCCTCGAGGATCTTGCGCGCGGACTCGATCCCGCCCGCGGCGGCCGTGAGCTGCGACTTGATCCGGCGCACGTCGTCCATCGCCGCCAGCGCGCGCTCGACCTCGGTGCGCAGCGCGCCGGCGTCGAGCCCGTCGCCGCCGGCCGTGGCCATGAGCGTGCGGGCGCGGGCGAGCGAGTAGGCGACCTCGAGCCCCAGGCGCGCCCCGTCCTCGGGGTCGAACACGACGAACAGCTTGTCGCCGTTGACCTCGCGCAGCTGCGGGCCGCGGCCGGGCAGCAGGTCCTCCGACGGCACGACCCAGACGCCGTAGTCGGCGTCGCGCTGCGCCATCGCTTCCTCGAGCTCGGCGACCGCCTTGTTCTTCGGCACGTACGCGTTCTTGGCCTCGAAGACGATCCGCGCCCGCGGCGGGCCGGCGGCGCCGTCGACGCCGACGAGCACGTCGCCCTTGCGGCCGCCGCTGCCGGGCAGGTCGCCGACCGCGTCGCAGTCGTCGCCGCGCGCGCGGGCGATCGCGTCGACGGCCTCGAACACGGCCTCCTCGTACGGGCGCCCCTTGGCGGTCGAGCGCGCGTGCTCCGCGGCGACCTCGATCTGCTTCTCGCGCTCGGCCTGGAGCTTGACGACCTCGTGCTTGAGCCCGGCGATCTGCTCGTTGAGCGTCTTGAGGTTGTGGTCCTGCTGCTCGGCGGCGCGCTTCATCGCGGCCATCGTCCCGGCCTTGAAGTCGGCCAGCGGGTTGTGGGCGTCCGCCGAGGAGAACTGCTTGAGCAGGTCCTCGCGCATGCGCGCCGACTGCTCGGCCATCACCTCGCGCAGCTGGTGCTGGACCGCGACCGCGGACTCGGCGCCGAACAGCCGCTCGAGCTCCTTGGCCAGGTGGCCGTTCTCGGGCGCGAAGACGTCGTCGACGCGCTTGCCCAGGAACTCCGCGACCGTGCGCGCCTTCTCGGAGAACGCCCCCTCGACCTCGCGCGAGACCTTCTCGAACTCGGTGCGGACGAAGTCGGCGTTGACCTCGGCCTGCTCGCGCGAGAGCACGCGCGCGCCGATCTCGATCGCGTCGACGAGCACCTCGGCCGGATCGTCGCCCGCCTCGGAGCGCTCGCGCACGAGCTCGACCGCGCAGCGGTCGCGCACGGCGAGGCCGTCGGCGACGACGATGTCGCCGAAGATCGCGACACGCGGAGGACGTAGGGGCGTTGCGGCTTCCATGACTGTGGAGTCGCACGGTACGGAGGCCACCTGACGGAACGCAGGATCGCGTTCAGCCGATCTCGAACCCGACCAGCCCCGCCGGCTCCTCGTCGTCGATGTCGAGCCGCTCCACCTGCGCGTGGCCGGGCCCGCGCCGGCACAGCTCCACGAGCCGGTCGACGGCCTCCGGCTCGCCCTCCAGCACCGCCTCGACGCTGCCGTCGGACCGGTTGGCAGCCCAGCCCGCGACGCCCTCGCGGGCGGCGGCGCGCCGCAGCGAGTCGCGGAAGAAGACGCCATGGACCCGCCCGTGGGCGCGCACCCGCTTGCGCACGGTCATGCGGGTACCGTAGACCGATGGCCACGATCGAGGCGCTCGACGCCGACATCACCACGCTCGAGGTCGACGCGATCGCCAACGCGGCCAACACCGAGCTGCTCCACGGCGGCGGCGTCGCGGCTGCGATCGCGCGCGCCGGCGGCCCGGCGATCGACGAGGAGTCGCGCCGACGGCGCCGATCGGCCTCGGCGAGGCGGTCGAGACGTCGGGCGGCGCGATGCCGTGCCGCTGGGTCATCCACGCCGCCACGATGGAGCTCGGCGGCCCGACGTCGGCCGACGTCATCCGCCGCGCGACGGCCTCGACGTTGCGGCGCGCGGACGAGCTCGGCGCCCGCAGCCTCGCGCTCGTCGCCTTCGGCACCGGCGTCGGCGGCTTCCCGCTCGACGAGGCCGCGCGGATCGAGGCCGAGGAGGTCCGCCGCCACCTCGCTGCCGGGCTCGCGGCTCGAGCGGGTCGTCTTCGCGGTCCACGGCGAGCGGGCGCGCGCCGCGTTCCAGGCCGCGATCGACGCGGACGATGCGCACGCGCGAGCGGCCGCGCCGTGAGCGGGCTCGCCTCCGCGCTCGCCGAGGCGGGCGGTGCGGGCGCGCCCGGCGCCGCGACGGCGCACCTGCGCGGGCTGCTGCTGCCGCGCTGCGCCATGGCCGCTCCGAGCTCGCGCTGAAACGCTCGGGCTACGCGCGCGCCCGTCGAGGTCGCGATCGGCCACGACGGGGCCCGGCTGCTCGCCGCCACGCCGGCCGCCGCCGCGCTGCGCGCCGACCCGCAGCAGGCGGCCGAGCGCGAGTGGCTGCTCGTCGCGGCGGTCGTCGGCGCGCTCGTCGACCTCGCCGAGCCGGGCGCGCCCGCCGACGCGCGCGCGATCGGCGTCCGCGCGGGCGAGCTCGAAGGCGGCTTCCTCGTCGTCGGGCTCCCGGCCCCGGATCTCGACGCGCGCGGGCTCGACGAGCTCGTGCCGCTCGCCTTCGACGACCACGCCGGCGCGATCGACCGCCTGCGCGCCGCCGCCCACGCGGTCCCCGGCGCGGTGCTCGCCGACGTCGCGCTGCGCGAGCCGATCGGCGCCGGGCACCCGCTGCGGATCGCCGAGGCGGTCGCGCGGCTCGGCGGCCGGCCCGCCGACGCGCGCTCGGTCGAGGAGCACGAGGACGTCGTCTACCCGCTGCTCGACCCGGAGGGCGACCGCCGCCACGTCTCGCCGCACGACGACCCCGACCCGGCCCGGCGCGTGGCGCGGCGCATCCTCCAGCGGCTGAACGGCATGGGCAAGTGGGGCGGCTACCACACCGACTTCGCCCACCTCGCGCGCGGCTTCGCGGGCAACGAGCGCCAGCTCGCGCAGGACGTCGGCGAGGCGCTGCTCGCCGACGGCCTGCTGGCGGAGAAGCCCTCCGTCGGCCAGCGCCACGTCTTCCTCAACCCGCGCCGCGCGGCGGACATCCACCGCCTGATCGAGACGGGCGCGGCGCCACCGGGGTTGAAGCTGCCCGTGACGGTGGAATAGTTCGGCGACATGAAGCCACCGAGCCCAGCGCTCCTCGCGGGCAAGCTCCAGACGGTCGCCACGCTGGCCGGCGCGGGCATCATCCGCCCGCAGCGCCCCGACCGCCTGTTCAACGCCGCGGTCGCGCTGCTGCGCTGGGGAGCCACCCCGGCCGCGGGATACAAGGCCGCCGCCTCGCGCTATCCCGGACGACCTCGGGCTGATCGACGAGAGCGGCACGCTCACGTTCAAGGAGCTCCACGAGCGCTCCAACGCGCTCGCGCACGCGCTCGCGCGCGAGGGCGTGAAGGCGGGCGACGCCGTCGCGATCATGTGCCGCAACCACCGCGGCTGGGTCGACGCCTACGTCGCGACGAACAAGCTCGGGGCCAACGCGCTGTTCATGAACACGGCGTTCTCGGGGCCGCAGCTCGCCGACGTCGCCGAGCGCGAGGACCCGGTGGCGATCATCTTCGACGAGGAGTTCGGCGCCGTGCTCGAGGCGGCCGCGGAGGCCGCAGGCGCTACGTCGCCTGGCACGAGCCGGACGGCGAGCGCCCCGACGAGACGCTCGACGAGCTGATGCGCGACGGGGACACGTCCGACCTCAAGCCGCCCCCCGAGCAGGGCAAGGCCGTGATCCTGACCTCCGGCACGACCGGCACGCCGAAGGGCGCGAGCCGCAAGCAGCCGCAGTCGCTCGACCCCGTCGCGGCGCTGCTGGAGCGCATCCCGCTGCGCTCGCGCGGCCGCGCGATGATCGCCGCGCCGCTGTTCCACGCCTGGGGCTTCGCGCACTTCACGCTCGCGATGGGGCTCTCGTCGACGATCGTGCTCAAGCGCAGGTTCGAGCCCGAGGCGACGCTCTCGCTCACCGCCCAGCACGAGTGCACGTCGCTGATCGTCGTGCCGGTGATGCTCCAGCGCATCCTCGAGCTCGACGACGAGACGCTGCGGCCGCTACGACCTGTCCGCGCTCCGGGCGGTCCCGGTCTCGGGCTCGGCGCTGCCCGGGCGCGATCTCCGGGCGCTGGATGGACCTGTTCGGCGACAACCTCTACAACCTCTACGGCTCGACCGAGGTCGCCTGGGCGACGATCGCGACGCCGGAGGACCTGCGCGCCGCGCCGGGCACCGCCGGCAAGCCGCCGCGCGGGACGACCGTGCGGCTGTTCGACGACGACGACAACGAGGTCGCCGCGGGCGAGACCGGCCGCATCTTCGTCGGCAACGACCTCGCCTTCGAGGGCTACACCGGCGGCGGCAACAAGGCCGCGATCGAGGGGCTGCTCTCCTCGGGCGACGTCGGCCACTTCGACGACGGCGGGCGCCTGTTCATCGACGGCCGCGACGACGACATGATCGTCTCGGGCGGGGAGAACGTCTTTCCCGGCGAGGTCGAGGACCTGCTCGCGGGCCACGCGGCGATCTCCGAGGCAGCCGTGTTCGGCGTCGAGGACGAGCAGTTCGGGCAGCGCCTGAAGGCCGTCGTCGTGACGCGCGGCGGGAAGGACCTGAGCGCCGACGACGTGAAGCGCTACGTCAAGTCCAACCTCGCCGGATACAAGGTCCCGCGTGACGTCGAGTTCGTCGACGAGCTGCCTCGCACGTCGACCGGCAAGGTGCTCAAGCGCGAGCTCCAGGAGGCCCCCGGAGACGGCTGAGCGCCGTCGTATGCTGGACGGCATGCCTCAGCGTACGGACGTCTTCGATCTCGCGCGCCTGCGGCTCACCTCGGGCGAGGGTCGCCGGCTCGAGCTGCACGTGCACGTCGAGCCGTTCTCCTTCGGCGAGCAGGCCTACACGGCCGAGCCGGACCTCGTCCCGGTGCGGCTGGACATCTCGCGCACGACCGGCAACGGCTGGGCGCTGCGCCTGCGCTTCGCGGTCACGGTGAACGGGCCGTGCATGCGCTGCCTGGAGCCGGCGGAGCCGCGCTTCGAGGTCGAGGCGCGCGAGGTCGAGCAGCCCGGAGCGGTCGACGAGGAGCTCTCCTCGCCCTACGTCGACGCCGAGGGCGAGCTCGACCTGGCGGGCTGGGCGCGCGACGCCCTCGCGCTCACGCTGCCCGCCCAGATCACCTGCCGGGAGGACTGCGCGGGCCTGTGCGCCCAGTGCGGCGCCAACCTCAACGAGGATCCCGATCACGTGCACGAGGCCGCGCCCGACCAGCGCTGGGCGAAGCTGTCCGAGATCCGCTTCGACTGAGCGCGGGCTCGCCGGGCGTGGGCCGGAGTGGACGTCAACGCGGTACGGGGCGGTTCGTCGCTCGGCCTTCCCGCGTTGACGGCGTAGATCGCCGTCAACGCCGTACGCGACGGGCTCGAGCCACGGGTTGCGGCGTTGATGGGCGAATCGCCGGCCATGTCCCGGCACTCCGCTCGCCGGCGCGGCCGGCGCGATGCGAGGCGCGCGTGGGAACTTTCGCTACCCTTCTCGCCGCCCATGGCCGTCCCGAAGCAGAAGCAGTCGCACTCGCGCACGAACAAGCGCCGGTCGACCCACAAGATCTCCGCGCCGACGATCAACGCCTGCCCGCAGTGCCGCCAGCCGCGCCTGCCGCACCGGGTCTGCGGGAACTGCGGCTTCTACGCGGGTCGCGAGGTCGTGCACGTGCACGGCGGCGATCACGACCACGAGCACTAGTGGTCTGAGCGGCCATGGCCGCTGAGCAGCTGACGATCGCGCTCGACGCCAACGGCGCCGACGCCGGTCCCGCCGAGGTCGCGCGCGGCGCGGCGCTCGCCGCCGCCTCCGGGGAGGTGCGGGTGCTCTTGTTCGGGCCCGCGGCGGAGATCGAGCCCGCGGCCGGCGTCGAGGTCGTCGACGCGCGGCGTGTCGATCGCGAAGGCCGCCGACCCGGCGCGCGCGGTGCGCGCCACGCCGGAGTCCTACAAGACCAACCGAACCAAAGGCGGCGGGATGAAGAAAGACGCACCGGAAGCCGAGGACACCGTACTACTTTTTTCCTCACTCCCCGCTCGGCTCGCGGATTTCTCTAGCTCTTTTTTTTTCTTGATTTTTTCAGACGTTGTTCAGGATGCTGAACGCCGTCTCTGAAAATATTTGTGTTTTCTCTTCCTTGATAATCTCCAGGCTTCAATGGACGTAACTGCTCGATCGATCGATCCAAATAGGTGCGGGTAATCGCTTCCCATCACCATGTGGTCAGCACCGACCATGTTTCGCACCATGTCAACGTATGAGGACTGAACGATACCGTGTCGTAGTACAGCGCTTGAGATAGACGCTCGGAAGCTTGTCGATCTTCACGCGGCAATCGGCGAAGTCACGGAAGCCGTTGTCCATTCGCTCCATCAAGTACGGAACAGCGCCGCCGAGGTGTCCGATGATCCAACGGATGTCGGGTAACTCTTCAAACATCCCGTCGTAACACATGCGCGCCACGGCGAGACTCGTATCGAACGGAAAACCGATAATTGGTCCAAGCACGTATTCGCGAAACGATTCCGCGTTTGCCGGGACATCGGATGCAGAAAGATGCATAGCTTCATTCGGTTCGCTTCCGCGAAGAATGCCCGGTACTCAGGTGACGTCAATGGTTTGCCACCGATGTTGCTCAGTAGAATGACGCCGTTCAGTTTCAACCCATCGATCGCGCGATGAAGTTCGTCGAATGCGGCGTCGGGTGCGTCCATCGGTATCGACGCAAAGCCTTTGAATCGTTTTGGATGTCGCGCGATCAGATCGGCGTAAGAGTCGTTGATCATCTTCGCGACGCCGGGTTGATGTTCAGCGTCAGTGAAGAAGACGTTTGGCGTCGAGAGTGAAACGACCTCGACGTCGATCCCGACGCGGTCCATGTCTTCGAGTCGCTTATCGACGTCGGTCATCGCGGGTGTGACGCCGAAGAAACGCGCGCCGCGATAAGTGATGATCGTCTGGCCCGTCGAGCTCGTGTCGAAAGAGAACTCGGAAGGAAGATCCCGGATCGTTTGAAAGAACTGTTCGGTGTAGAAGTGTGTGTGCAGATCGAGTTTCATTTTTCTTTTGTTTTGCGGGCTCTCGTGCTTTTACGCCCCGCACGGCGCCGGCGATCATGCGGTTGACCGCGGCGATCGACAGCCCTCCCTCGTCGGTCGGCGGAATCGTCGCGAAGCCGATCGCCGAGGCCTTTCGGATAGCGGCGGAAGATCTGCTCGAACAGCGCCGCGAGCTGCTCGCTCGACGGTCCGTCGGGCACTTTGTTGCCATGCGCCATCACCTCGCGCGGGTCGAGCACGTCCATGTCGATGTGCACGTAGATCTTGTCGGTCAGGCGGCTCAGCCGGTCGAGTTGCGCCAAGACGGCGGGCGTCATCTGCCGCAGGTCGTCGACCGTCAGCTGCTCGATCGCGAGTCGTCCAGCAGGCGCTGCTCGAGCGGATCGGTCAGACGCACGCCGCCCATCACCACGTGCCGATCCGACAACGGCGGATCGAGCCGGGCATCAGCCGCATCCGGGCAGCGCCCGTCCTGTCGCGACGGCCACCGGCATTCCGCCCAGCGAGCCGCTGCGGGTGGTATCGGGCGTGTTGAAGTCGGGATGCGCGTCGAGCCAGAGCATGCCGATCCGGATCGGCTCGCGTGTCGGCCCGGTCTTCTGCAGGCCGGAGACCATGCCAGGCATCGAGGGGCAGGTGGCGAGCAGTCCGACGGTGAACTAGCCGCTCTTTCGTTCCGCGAGACGATGTCCGCGTAGTGCCCGAGCGCCATGCCGAGTCGCTTCCAGCCGCCGTACTCCGCGTCTTCCTCGGGGGTGAGCGCGGACTGTTCCACGCGGACCGTCGCGCCCAGGTCGGCCAGAATTTCTGAATGCCGCCGCCCGCCATCGTGTCGGGTCCCTTCGAGGTCCCGGTCGGCGAGAACGGCTGCTTCGCCAGGGTCACGCGCAGCTTGCCGTCGGACTCGGTGTATCGCTGTGCGAGTGCGAAAGAGAAGCTGATGAAGCAGGTTAAGGCGATTGCGATGAGTCGTCTCACGAAAGCACCTCGTTTAGAGAGTTTTTATCATTTCGTATTGCGCGAGCACCTGGTTGTAACCGTTGGCTTCGTAGAATGCGAGCGAGCCTTTTAGATCTTCGTCGATGTTGTTGACCTTGAGCGGTTCTGAAGTTTCGAGTGACGCCAGAATCGTGGAGCCGATGCCGCGGCGTCGGTAGGTTGGCGCGACTGCGAGTTGCATCAGGTTCGCTGAAGGAACGAATACGACGCCGTAACCGACGCATTCGTCATTCACATAAGCACCAACAATGTCCTCTGTCACTAGAGATTCTATCGACCGCTTCCGTGGAGTTCTGCCACGACGGATACCCGTCCCAGAATGTTCGAAACAACTGCCAGTCGGGGTTTTCGACGCGTCGAATCGTGAAGTCAGTCGCAGCGCTAATCCGCGTAGATGATCTCAAGACTGCGAGTGTTCTCGTATTAATAAACCCGAGCTTCCGATACAGCGTCGCGGCTGGAACGTTTGAAGTTAAGACTTCGAGCAGGTACTGGAAAGCGCCTGCTTCTTTCAACTTTCGCTCGACGAACGTCAACATCTCTTTCCCGACGCCGCGTCCGCGATATTCGGGAATGACAGCAGTTCCGCCGTCGTAGGCCGTTGTCTTCCCTTGCCACTCGCCGAAACCGTTCATGCAGAAGCCGATCATCCGTTCGCCGTCGAAAGCAGCCGCAGTCAGATCGAGACGCACGCCGTCGCGTGTGAGTCGTTGGCGAAACTGCTCGCGCGACATTCGCATGTCGACTTCATAGTCCGAGAACGCGAGTAGAAAACACTCGTGCAGCGAATCGAAGTCGTCGTTCGACAGTAATCGATGAGCGATCATAATCGAATCGCAACAATTTAGATCAACGAGCGGGTGCTATAGTAGCAACCAGTTAGCTGGTTTCTTAATACTTCCGATCACAAGTAGCAGCGGCGGCGCTCCCCGACAGCTCCACTCCAGCCACAATTCAATAACGGCAACGGAACAGTATCAAACGGGGCATCCGACTATGAGTACTCAAGCACGTGTCAGCAATGATGAACGCGGTAAGCCGAGGCTTGTTAATGGTCAGCACGGGAGCGTTAATAAAGACAATTGGCTCGGGTTTGTTGGCGACGTCGTTAATTTCACGGGCGAGGTGTGCTTTAAGTCGATGCTGCGGATCGATGGGCAGTTCTCGGGGAGCGTTACGTCGCCGGATGGAACGCTGATCGTCAGTACCGGCGCTGAAGTGACGAAGGCTGTGATCAAAGTCGCTGTTGCGAGGATCAATGGCACGGTCGAAGGCAATATTCTTGCCAGTAAAGAGCTGGTGCTCGGGCGCACTGCGAATGTGAAGGGCGTAGTGACTGCACCGGCGTTGGTGGTTGAAGAAGGCGCGCAACTTAATGGCAGTTGTCGCCGCTTTTGAAGTTTTAGTTTTGTGCCTCTTGTGCCTCTTTGTGGCTAATACCCAACCGACGGCAGATAACAACTCCGAGGCTCGTGATACTCACCCATCGACATCAGAGTCATCGGTTTCAATACTCTCAAGCCTTTCTGTAAACACCAGCGGAAGAGACTGCTCTGACGTGTCGGGAGTAAGAACGAGATTGTTTCGCCTTGCAGCAGGTTGGATGCGCCTGTGAGCAACGCGCACATGTCGCTCATCGTCTCGGCAACGGCGTGGTTCAACGCCCAGAACTGCGGTGCTGACGCGTAGCCGGTGATGCGTCCGTCACGGAGGGTGACGAATGATGTGAGGAATGGTGGCGTATGCTTGAGTTCATTCATGCGATCGAAACCGTGGACCAGTCGGCACAGTTCCGCGCAACTCGCGTAGTCTTCCTCTTTCAGCGCTCTGACCGTCACGTCCGGCGGCACATCGCCATCCAACTGCCCCTCCATCAGCGCCAGCGGCTCTCGCACTTCAAAGCCGAGTGAAGCGTAGAGCGAGAGTGAAGTTGAATTAAACGAATCCTGGACCAGGCGCACACCTGCACCCGTTTTTCCACGTTCGATCACCGCCTCCATCAACATCCGCCCGGCGCCTTTCGCCTGCGCATTGGGATCGACCGTGATTGGGCCAACCGCACGTATCGCATCGTACTCCCACAGATGATTCGACCCAACAATCTCCCCATCCCTCTCAGCCACAACACTGAACACATCCGGACTCGCAAAAAACGCCTGCGTCAACTGAATCGCCGCCTCCGGCATCGGAAAATCCGGCCGAAAATTATGCCTCTCCGCAATCTCCTTGAACGCGGCATAACAAATCCCCCCACACCTCTCAACATCCCCCTCCCGCATCTCTCGAATTCGAATGGTCATAGTTGTCAACCCTAACGATATCGCCTTCCATGTTTGATCACGATGTCGACGTCCTGTAGCAGATTGATATGGCGCAGCACATCACCACGCACCGCGATGATGTCGGCGTATTTGCCTTCACTCACGGTGCCGACCTGGTCGGAGACCTTCATCGCAACCGAGGGCCAGTAGGTGGCGGCGCGGATGGCGACCATCGGATCGATGCCGAAAGCGTTCACCCAGGCGTCGAGTTCGCGCCACGTGGTTTGGCTGTGGAAGTTCATCGGGATGCCGCTGTCTGTGCCGATTAGCAGAACAACACCGGATTCAGACAACTGCTGGATCTTGCGAGCCAACGTCGGACGGCGCAGCGGCGTGATTTGATAGTACGAAAGCTGTCCAGGATTCTTGAGCGAGGCCTTGATGTCGTCGACAATCGATTGCGGCAGTCCCACTTGCCACGACGGATCGTCGAGCTGCTCCGGATTGTCGCGCACGTACTCGTAATTCAAGAGACCCTGCACCGTCGGCGTCCAAAACAACGGCCCCAAACTCATCTTCGCCGTCCGCTCGCGAATCGCGGCGATCACATCTGCCGGATACTCCGGCGCAGTCGCCAGTCCAGTGTGTTCGAAACAATCAACACCAACCAGCAACCCACGGCGAATCTCTTCGGGCCGATGCGAATGGGCCACAACCGGCAACCGGCGTTTGTGTGCCTCATCAACAACCGCCTGCACTTCCTCCATCGTCATCTGATCCTGATCGATCAACTTGATCACATCGACGCCCGCATCGGCAAGCTTACGCACCTTCGCGCGCGCATCCTCGACACCTTTCACGCCCCAGCGAACGTAATCAGTGCCCGGATAAGGCTCATGCTGAATAAACGGGCCGGAAACGTAAAGCGTTGGACCAGGTATCTCGCCCTTCCGAATGCGATCGCGCACCGCGATGCTGGCCTCCAGCGGCGCACCCAGATCCCGCGCGCTCGTAACACCCGCCATCAGCAGTTGCTTCGCGGAGGCAGGCATGATCACCTTCTCCATCTGCGGCGGATACGTCTTGTCCCAATGCGCGTAGTCGCTGTGGCCGTTGATCATGAGGTGGACGTGCATGTCCCACAGACCAGGCAACACGCTCATGCCTTCAGTGGAAATCACCTCCGCGCCGGACGGTATGGCAAGCGATCCAACCTGGCCCACGGCCTTGATGCGCTCACCTTCAATGATCACGACGCTGTTGCGTATCGGCTTACTGCCGTAGCCGTCGATCAACGTCCCGCCGACGAGCGCTTTCACCGCCGCGGATCGCGTTTGCGATGAGCCTGAAGACGTGAAGAGCGATCCGCTAACAATCAAAAGAACAACAAGCAGACTCAGTGTCGATCTCATTTGGGTGTCATCTCGATTTCGACGAGAGCGTTGAGTTTATCGTTGAGCTCGTTGAGTAATGCGCGCGCCGCTTCCAATTCGTTTGCCAACTGCGTCTCGCGAATCGCCAATCGCTGTTCGCGCTGACTCATCTGCTCTATTTCGGCTTTCCAACCTTCGGCTTCGTTGGGATGCTTGATGCCAACTTCCACGCCCGCTTCCATACGACGAAGCGTTTCTCTCATCTTCGAGTGTTGTCCTCTAACTTCGTTCAGTTGCTCGCGAACATCCGACAGATCGCGTGAGAACCTGTTCACTTGTTCCTGCTGAAGCTTCACCCGTTCGAGCATTACCTGGCCGCGGTAGATAGCAGCGTTCATGCGCTGAAGCGTGGCGCGAAGCTGGCGCACTTCCGTCACCAACTCCTGCAGCGACTGTTCAGAACTCGGCCGCACGACGTCTCTCTGAGACTGCTGCGCAGATGAACTCGCGAACATGGTAACCAACAAAGCAAACAAGAATATTGATCGCTTCATGACGATTCTCCTTTTGAAACACAAATCAGATCGGAATTCGGCGCGTCAGCGACCCTGCGCGTCTTTCTTTTCGGCGTAAAGCAAATCTGTCGTGCGATCGGTGACGCTGGGGACGGGTTCGAAGTTGCCCTCAGTCAACAGTTCTTTCGTCGGCGTTGGCGACTGCCGCCGCGTCTTTCTGTTGAATGCGCCGCTTGCCGGCCGCCTCTTCCACCTCTTTCGCCTTCGCAAACAGAATTACGGCGATAATGCCGCAAGCACCCATCAGCATCATCCCGAGCAGCGCAAGACCGTTAAGAAACTTCCCCTGCACGAACATCATTTTGTAAACGATGAAGAACAGCAGCATACCCAACACGCCCGCGCCAAACACACTTAACGCCGCCATGCCCCAGCGTTCGAGCCGTTCTTTCTCCGACGACGCCACCGCCTCATCCGCCTGCGCAGGAATCTGCTCGGTCAGCGACAGCGCGATCTTCTCGAGTCCGAGTCCACACGCGCGGCAAAACTTTTGTTCGATCGAAGTCTTGGCTCCACAGTTCGGGCAAAACATGCCTATTTCATTCCTCCCCGGATGCTAAACGGGATCGGCTTCGACAGTGTTCGGTAAAACCACGCCGCCGCCGTCGTCGTCTTTCGAAAACCAGCGAACGATCAGCGCGATGGGCAAGCCCACGCAGAACATGATGATCAGCATCTGTAGCGCGCGCGACGAAAGTGGAGGAGCACCTCTACGCGTGACATTCGAAAGTGGCAGCACTACAAAATTCATGAACAGATACACGAACACGCCATACACCAATCCCATCGAGACCGGCCACTTGATCAGGAAGCGTAGCTTGCGACTGGCGAGATAAAAGACAGCCGTCGCCGTGGTGGCGATCAGGTAATGAAACGCAAGGCCGAGCAGCGCGGTCTTGATCCCGCCGTTGACGGCTGCTTCCCGTCCAATTGCGCCACTCGCGACCGACTGTGCCACGCGAATCGGAGTCACTCCGGCTTGCAGCCATGCAGACACGCAAGCGGCGGTGATATCGAGTGTGCCCGCGATCAATCCGCCGAGAGCGATCGGCTTCAGCGTGTTACTCAGTGACATAACGTATTCCTTATGCGGTTGCAGGTTGAGCAGGATCTTTGTACATCGCGGCGCCCGCGATCGCCGACACGATCGACGTCACCAGATGCAGCGCTCCGACCTTGAACCAAAGAGAAGTCGAGAAGAACCCAAGCGGAATGAATTGCGCCGGGCCGGTCAACGAGAACGCGATCCAACTTGCAATTCCTGCCAACACCGCCGTCTTCGGTCCAGGTCCGAAGTGAGTACGCATCGTCGCGTAGAACAACATCGAGATCAGACCGCGGCCGAGTTCAAACAGCGCGAAGTAGACCATGCTCGCACCGTGTGGTTCGGGTTCAGCGGCTCTGAGGCCTGCGTAGACCGCGTGCCAGTCAGCCTTCACAAGACGCTCGTGAATAAAACCATCGGCGAAAAACATCATGATCGCCGCAATCAGACCCCCTAGAATGAGACGACCCCAGTTGATCCGTGCCATGGCCTGCCTCCTTCATAGCTTTGGTTTTTCCAAGTTGTACAACGTCGGGCGAATTATCGGACGGATTTCGTGAGCGCGCAATGGTCTATCTGGACTGGATTGTGACGTTGAGCTCGCGAATGGTCGGAGGTGGACGGCGGCCCCACTGCGGTCGGCCCGTAGCGACGACGCGAAGAATCGCCCGACCGGGTTGAAGATGACTCAGCGTTTCATTGCTGAGCACCGTCGTTTTCGACGCCTGCTGCGCGCGTGGATCGAAGAAGGCGAGGTTGTTGCCGGGCACGCGGAACTTGAAGAGCCGTTCTGAGTGACCGCTTTGAATTAACGCCGCTTCGACGTCGACCATGTTGCGTCCGGAACAGACTACTGCAACGTCGATCGCCGAGCCGTCGGTCAGCGATTGCGGCGCGTTTACTTCCAGACTGCGCACTTGATAGTACGCGCGATGGGCCGAGATGCCGCCAATCAACAGCAATGCCGCGAACACTGCGACGATGAATCGCTTCAGCCAAACGATCGGTCGTGCGTCTTTGATGGTGACGGGTTCGAACATTGAGGTTTGCGGGGTATTCGACACAGATCAGCGTCAATTTGTTCCAACGATCTGGACGATCTCTTTCAGCGCCTGTTTCGACTCCGGCAAAGAGATCAACATCCAGTCGTGAAGCATCGAGTCGTACTCGCGGTAATTCAGATTTACGCCTTCCGTTTCCGCGCGATCGCGGAGCTTGCGGCAATCAGGCAGCAGGATGTCGCGTGTGCCGATGAATAGCGATACCGGGGCGAGATCTTTCAGACTTCCAAATACGGGACTTACGAGATAGTGCGTTGGATCGACGTCTCTTGCGTAGACCTCGCCGGCGTACTTCAGTCCTTGCATGTCGAGGAACGGATCGATCCTGTTGAATGCTGGAATGTCGGGATGTGAGAGCGATGCGTCGAGCCACGGTGACAGGAGAATTACGTTCGCCGGTTGCTCGCGGCCTTGTTCGCGCAACAGTTGTGCGAGTGCGAGGCCGATTCCGCCGCCTGATGAGTCGCCCATTATCGTCACGTTCTTAGCTCCCGCTGCGCCGGCAAGCTCGTCGTAGAGTGGAAGCATGAAATCGAAGACGTCTTTGACGTAATACTCCGGAGCGTGTGGATAGTTTGGCGCGGTCACTGTGCAACTCAGTGCGTCGACGAGGCGACACATGAAGTTCCATTGTTGTGAGGCGAAGCTGTTAACGTAGCCGCCGCCGTGAAGATAGATGACGTGTTTGCTGCTCGGGTTTTGTTTTGGCGCGATGGTCCAAACGAGGTGGCCGCGGAAGTCTCGATTCGTAACGTTGTACTTCTGTCGCTGTCGCCGCGTCGGCTCGGTGTACGTCGTCCGCCCACTCTCGACGCGTTGGCGCGTGCGATTCGACGCTCGCTTCCAGCGGAGCACCCGCACCAGCACTTCAACCGCTCGACTCTGAATACTCGGCATTCTCGTTATGTGAGTTCCACCAGTGGTCCTTCCGACGCCCAGACGAAACGTCAATATCTTTTTATTTCCATGTGAGATCCGCTAGTGCGCCGAACGGTACCAGCTAACGATCGAATATCGTTCGCCATGCGTCACTGGCGTCACTTCGTGTGTCGTCTCAGATCGGAATGCGATCAACGTCCCTGGTTCGGCACGCATGCGGAACTTCGCGCGTTCAGCGGGGGCGCGAAGATTTGTAAAGACGAGCGATCCGCCACAGTAAACATTCTCCGCCTCCTCCGGCGAATCACATTCGCGACTCAGAAATATCACCGTCGACAGAAGCCGGCGTTCGGTGTCGAGACGAAGCAGCCCGGTGTTTCCGTCCTGATGAGCCACAAAGAAATCACCCGTTTGATAACGCAAGAACTGTGGGTCTTCACATTCACCAACTTCGACACCAAAATGCGCTGCGACCTCATCCATGCACGCCAACAATCGCCCAACAATTAGCTCAACAGTTTCACTCGACGGCGTGAGACGCAGCGACTTACGCGTCGTCTCATTCACAACTCCCGTTTGCGAGCTGCCGTAAACAACAGACGATCGCCCTTGAATGGCGCTCATCTCGTTAACGATCTGTTCGCACACGAGTGGCTCGAGGAAATCCTTGATCACAAAGAGATCGGGCCACGTGCTGTTGTCAATCTTATTGAGGCTCGTGTGGGCTACCTCGACGTCGCAACTGGAGTTGGAAATCGTTCCGCGGAGCGGGCCCGCGCCTTTGCCGCCTCAGCTTCGCGATCGCGCGGGGGCGCCGTCGTCACGAGCGAGTCGAGCAGGTCGTGCGCAGCCTGCGTCACCTGTTCCACCGCACGATTGAACGCATCCTCGTTCGCCTTCGACGGCTTATTAAACCCGCTCACCTTGCGCACAAACTGAAGCGACGACGCGCGAATCTCGGCTTCCGTTGCGGGCGGTTTGAAGTTGTAAAGGTTCTTGATATTTCGACACATAATTCGTTTCGCACCTCGATTTACAAGATAACGTGTATCGGCTCATCAGAAAAGTGGTAAGGTTCTGCCTCGATGCAATGCAACTTTCCCGCGCGAATGCTGCTCTTGTTGGCGACCATTCTGCTGGTGTCATCAGACGCGATGGCCCAGAGCGTGAAACCAAACCCACCGGCTTCTGCGGCTGACGAGTTCTCGGTTGCGCAGCAGGACGCGCTCGATCTGCTGAAATCGCTCGCGCGAAGTTTGAAGAGCGAACAGGACAAGATCGGCGCCGGAATCATTCAGGCCCGAATTGCAAACGAATTGTGGGCGTTTGATGAACCATTCGCACGCGAGACGTTTAGTTGGGCTTTCGACGGCATCTCGCAATCTAAAGCCGGCGATCTTCCGAAGGAGAAGCAAGCGAGCTTCATCAAGCGGCAAGCAACAGCGGTCAAAGACGTGTTGCAGTCGTTCGGCGTTCACGACAACAAACAGGCCGCCGCGTGGTTGAAAGCCTTCGAGACCGCGCGCGCGAGCAACACATCCGCGAAGCCTGACAGTTCGCGTCCTGACTTGTTCATGCAGATCGCGTCGCAACTCGCGATGACAGATCCGGAACAGGCAGCCCGACTCGGACTCGCCGCACTCTCGGGCGATCACATTCCCGAAGGCTTCGGCACGTTGCTGTTCACTCTAGGCAGAACCAGGAGAGACCTGAGCGACGAACTGTTTCGCGCCGCAATCGCAACGATGCGTCGTAACAACTACGTTCACGATCCGGCAATCATGATTCTCGCCAATTATCTTTTTACTTCGGGCGGCGAACTGCATTCGACCGGCAACGTTGCCGACGCGCAACTGTTGGCTAACTACTACGTCGACGCAGCATGGAAACAACCGGGTGGCGACGGAAATCCCGTGTCACCGTCGAGCGCCAGTTTTTACACGACGCTCGAACTGCGGGCCGTGCCGATCGTGTCGCGTCACGCTCCCGAGCGTCTGCCGGAACTGCGCGGTCAAATGACGCGCATCGCCTCCGGCTTAAACGGCGAACAGATCCAACGCACAGAACTCCTGCGCGCCTCGCAACATCAACAAGCCGCTGTCTCCAACCGCTCCAACCACAGCCTTGACGAACAGATCGAACGCGCGGAAAAAGAAAAGGACCCGCAAGTGCGTGATGCGTTGTTCACAGGCATTGCATACGCATTGATGCGCCAGGATACGGCTCGCGCGTTAACCATCGCCCAAAAGATCGAAGATGAAAAGATGCGTTCGTCGACCGAGGACGACGTCTATCTAATCAAGGTCCAGCAGCTTCTCTGGTCGGCGGATTCGCTCGCCGAAGCTCATAAGCTTTCGGCGAAGTTCAGGAATCCCGTGTTTCGCGCGAAGATCCTCGTGCAGTTGGCGGCGAGGGTCTGGTCGAAGAACAAAGATCAGGCGCAGGCGATCGAGTTACTCTCCGAAGCGCTGAATGCGACCGCTAAAGGTGACGACGTTCCTGACAAAGTGCTGGCGCAGTTGCAAGTTGTCGAGCAGTTCGCGAGGTTTGATTCGATCAGGGCTTTTGAAGTGTTGGGGACAGCGATCGCCACAATGAACCGGTTGAAATCCGACACTGAACCGGTCGCGCCGGCAACAGCGAAACCGCCGCTTTTGAGAATGATTAATTTTACGGTCATCAACGGCGTCGAGATGACGACCGCCAACCAGGCTACACTCGCGTCCATCGATTTTCGTGAGGTGAGATCACTGGTTCCTCAGGACTACATTCAGGCGAAACTCCTGGCCAGCAAATTAGACCAGCCGGTGCAACGCGCAAACTATCTCACTGCCGTCGCAGCGAGTGTTTTGAAACCTCAAAAACTGACAAGTTCTAACTAATTTTCCGCTTCGCTTTCTCCGCAAGCGCTGCGGAGCGCGCCTCGATCACGCGCACAACCCACAAGATGATCAGCGTCAGCGCCGTGGCGATCAGGGCAAGTCCAATTGTTCCCAGGCCGCAGGCGATTCCGATCGCTGCCGTCATCCACAGTCCGGCGGCGGTCGTCAGTCCCTGAATGTCGCGCTCTTCGCTGAGCTTCAGTATCGAACCGGCGCCGATAAAACCGATGCCCGTCACAATGCCCTGAATCACGCGCGACAAACCGTCCATGCCCATCTGGCTGCCGGAGCATGCGAGCACGACGATCGCCGTGCCGAGGCAAACGAGAATGTGCGTGCGCAACCCCGCCGGCTTGCCCGCCTTTTCGCGTTCGAACCCGACGACAGCGCCGAGCAGCGTCGCCGATATCAGGCGCAACAACACACGTTCGAACTGCCCGAAGTTATTTAACCCTGCCGTCAGCTCTTGCCACAGAACTTCCATTCATTATCCTTCTCACATCCCGAAGTAACCTGGGTCCATGAGGAACCAGTTAACCAAACCCGCAACGATGCCGATGACAAAGACGAGGATCACGACGACCTTCTCCTTCGTCGTGTTCGGCTTTCCGGCCATTGTCGGAAACAGCAACAGAAAGAACCCGCCAACGACTCCCACTGGCCCAAACGCCGCCAGCTTCAACGAATAGTCATTCTCCTGCCAAAGCTGGCGCCAGTTGTAATAGGTCAGCCCGGCAAACGCCAGAATCAAAACAACTGCGAACAGACGTTGCTTAACGTACATTGAGTTTTTCTCCGAACAAGGACAAGCATCTATTTAATCTGTGTTCTCAGAACAGCAACCGTCTCCTCGCACATGCGCTCCGCTGCGTATTTCTCTTTAACTCGCTTCCGGTTCGCTGCTCCGATAGTAACGCGTAAATCGGCATCGTTTGCGAGCTTCAATATCGCGGCGGCCAGCGCTTCATCGTCCTTCGGCGACGACAGAAACTGTAAACCCGACGGACCGAGCACCGAGCGAATTCCGTCGATGTTTGTTCCGGCAACTGCGAGCCCCGCCGCCATGCTTTCCAGAACCGCATTCGGACAGCCTTCGGTGACGGAACTGAAAACGCCCACATCCGCAGCGCTCAACAATCCCGGAACGTCCGCCACCTGACCGGCGAATCGAATATGCCCGTTCAAGTTCAACTCACGCGAAAGCATTGAGAGCGATTCGTACGCGCCATCGTGCCGTCCCGCCAACACCAGAACCGCACGTCGCCCATTGAAACTCTCAACCACTCGCTTCCACGCTTTCAACAGCGTCCGGTGGTCTTTGTTGTCGTGCAGGTTCGCGACCATGCACGCGACGAAACTCTCGTCGTCGATCTTTAACTTCACCCGCCACTGCGAACGATCGTCTTTTGCAAGAGACTGCTCGACACCATTCTCGATAACACGAATCTTCGCCGGCTCCACACCCAAAGCGCCCTGTAAGAACCTCGCGCCCGACTCAGAATTCGAAACAAACACCGGCGTCCGACGCGCAGCCCGTCGCCCCCACTCTGCGACAAACGGCGTCACGCCTTCGTCACGCTGGTTCCACACACACGCCCGCGTCCCGGTCCACTTCCAAATCAACCCGCAGATCACATTCGGAACAAACGTGTAAGGAAGAAGAATGTCAGGACGCGCGCGCCGCAATGTCATCGCGAAGCGCACAAGAGCCAGCAGCCGCGTAACACGCCCGCCACGCAACGGAAACGAGACAACTCGGCACGGCACACCCAGTTCTTCACAGCGCTCCGCAACCGGCCCCGACTTGTTGAAGCCCCAAACTTCGACCGCTGCCTGTTCGCGTTCAACTAAGTGTTTCGCGAGGATGAGTGCCTGTCGCTCGGCGCCCCCGAGTTCCAGATTGAACAACACAAAAACAATGCGACGACCTTTGAGAGTCGAATCGGAGGACGCTGTCAGCGGTGGGTCATATTTCTTCGGCAAGCGCGGCTCGCACCTTCTTCAGAACGCGGCCCGGAGTCGGATACCAAAACCGGTTCGTGTCGACGACCGTCCGATCGTCGATCGAGACGCTCAACTCGCCGAGACCGCCTCGCACCGTTTCCACTTCAACCCCGTCTTCTTTTTTCAACCGCGCCGCCACCCGGGAAGCAACTGCTTTTTTCGTGGGTCAGAGTGGACAACAGCGGATTACTATTCTTCTCATAACGCGATCCTCACGCCAGTGGCACCGACTGCCCGGCCTGCACGTAAGCATGTTCGAAAAACATCACCCCCACAAGCGCTGTTACCGCTCCGGCTATGACAAGTGGCTCATTCCAATCGTTGAGCGCTGCGAGCACCGGCAGCAACGCACCGAGCAGCGACAACACGATGCTGATCCAGAATGGATACCTGTAACGTCCCTTCACCATCTCCCAGATCGCGAGCCGCGCATGCGCGGTCGGATGCGTCAACGAAACCTCACCCCAAACCATCAACAAATGAATGACGCTCGTGATTAGCAGACTCCACGCGAGCCAGTAAACCCGCCCGCGAATAAAACTGATGACACCCATGAGATCGTCACTCTGCCATATCCCTTTTGAGAATACTTCGACCAGCAACAGCACCGCCGACCCCAACAACACTGCCTGAAAAAACAGGTGCGGCGGCAACAGCGGGTTCTGCCACATGTCGCGAGCTTTCGCCTGCGCAAACAAGTACGCCGTGTAGACCGCGGTCATGATCGCCAACGGAATCCCGGGAATCATCAACCACAGTTGCACCGACGCTGCTCCCGTCCAGCTTGCGACGAAGTGGAACGAACAGCACCGCCGTGTAACCGGCAATGATAAACGCGCCCTTCACCAGCCAACTGCGCCATTGCGGCCGAGTGAAGATGAGATAAAACCGCTCCGGATGTTCGAGGTCCCATAGCAGCAGGCCGCCCGTAATCGCCAGGAACGCTCCCGATATCACCGGTGTTGCCCAAAGCCACGTCGAGCTCTAACGTAATGGACGTATTCAGAGATCGAGATCTGCCCGCTCAGCAAGAACGACAACTCCATCCACGCCGCCACGAGATAAACACCAGCCGCAATTCCCTTGGTCCAGGTGTAAAGACTGACGCGCCAATCCCACGGAATCGAATGCGCCACGTCGTACGAAAGCAACGCCGCCGCCGAGGAGTTGTTGTACTGCGGATTGCCCGAAACAACTAAGCCCGCTCCCTCCTGCTGCTCGCTCCACATGAACAGCCCGCCTTCAGGTCGTCGCGCCGCCAACGGATCGAGCGTCGCCTGGTGCGCGCCTTTATAGAAAAGCTTGGGCAGCGTCTCCTTTTCAGGTCGCCGCACCGAGACAGCTTCACGATTCACGATCTGCGCGACGTATGAATCGCCGTCGTTCATGTCGCCGACGAGTATCGCCTGCGTCGGACAAACCACAACGCACGCCGGTTCGAGTCCAACGTCGATGCGATGCGCGCAGAAGTTGCACTTCTCCGCCGAATGATCGTCCGGGTTGATGAAGATCGCGTCGTACGGACACGCCGCCATGCACGCCTTGCAACCGATGCAGATCGACTTATCGAAATCGACGATGCCGTCGGCGTCGCTTGAACATCGCCGTCGTCGGACATGCCGTGACGCACGGCGCGTGCGCGCATTGATTGCAGCGCGTCACCTGATGTGCCCGGCGCGCCTGCGGAAACACGCCGATGTCTACGTGCTTCACGTACGTGCGCGTAACTGAAAGCGGAACGAGATTCTCAGATTTGCACGCCGTCGTGCAGGCATGACAGCCGATACAGCGAGTGTGGTCGATTACCTTGGCCCACTGGACGGGGGCTAACGGCGATGATGGCTCCATCATCAGATCACACTCTCACGACGATTGAAGATCTTATTGTTTTTTGTCGACAGGCCGGCCTTCTTTCTCCCACGTCTGAAAGCCACCAAGGAGTGCTGCTACGTTATCGTATCCTTGTCTTTTCATGGCACCCGCCGCACCGGCGGACGTTTGTTCGTGTGGTCAAGAACAGTAGGTGACGATCTTCTTGTCTCGCGGAAGCTCTTTCGTCCGCTCTCCGACTTCGTTAAGCGGGATCAACTTCGCGCCACGAATGTGCCCGCGATCGTACATGTCTTTGTTTCGCACGTCGACGACGACTACGTTGCCTTGCTTCATCAATTCCTCAAGCTCCGCGGTCTTGATGCGAGGAATACTGTCGTTGCTGGCTTGATGAACGGCCGGCGTGGCTGTGCTCGCGGTGTTTGCAGTGCTGTTCGCGTTGCTGTGCGCAGAATTGCACGCGGCGAATGCTACTGCGAGGAAAACAATTAGTAGTTTCATAGTTAGTGGTTCTACGTCTGTGGTACGGCCTGCGTCACAAACGCAGGTAAAGGAGTTACAACTTTCGCCGCCGGCACGCAAAGCACCGGACACGGCGCGTTTCTGATCACGCGTTCAATCTCCGAACCCAACACCTGGTTGCTGCCGAACAACGAACCGTGAACGGCAGTGCCCAACACGATCACATCCGCTTCGATCTTCGCGGCAAGCTTGACGATCTCCTGGTACGGACGTCCTTCGACGATGTGGGTCTCGGACGCTGAACCGCTCGTCCGCGAGAGATGCGCCATGCGTTCCTCCACGTGACTGCGCAAACGTGTCAGTGCCGCAAGTCCGCCTTCGGGAAACATAACAGAGATCTGTTCGAAATAGTCGCCGATAACGTAGACCGCGTGAAGTTCCGCACCGACGTGGTTCGCGATGCTGGTTGCGAGTTGCGTCGCGGCGGCAGATGACGGACGGAAGTTTGTCGCGAGCAAAACGCGATTTAGACGAATCTGCGTCTGACCGCCGCGATGTTCGACGAAGTCGTGTTGCGGTGGACGAATCGTCAAAACGGCGCACGGTGCTTCGGCGACGATCTCTTCGGCGATCGAGCCGCCAAACGCGCGTGAAAGCCGGCTGCGATCGCGTGTGGCGATGGTGATTAGATCGACCTCGTTTTCGAACGCTGCGCGGGCGATTTGCGCCGCCGGCTCGCCTTCGAGAAACAGCGGTTCCGCTTCGACGCCTCTCAGCAGCGGATCGTGCAGGAGTTCCTTTGCTTGCGCTCGCAGTTCCAGGAGCCAGTTGTTGTCGTGACCTTCGAAAACATATTCCGGCATCGTCATCAGGTTTGCCGGGACCTTCGCATCCTGCACGTTCGACAACAAAACGCGCGCGCGTCCTTCGCGAGCAAACGCGGCGGCATACTTCAGCGCCGCATGCGCGTGCAAAGAAAAGTCGGTCGGAAACAGGATATTTCTGAACGGATACATTTTGCTGTTCAGAGACAAACTAGATCAGGTGGTTTGAAGTTTCAAGGGTTGACCACGAATCGTAACAAATGCCAAACTCCGCACGCCACAGGAACGAAAAGCCAAGTAGTGAAATCTGAATCCTTTCCACGGAGGCGACACATTGCTTCGAGGACTCTTTCGTACCAAAAACCTTGACGACATTATGGCAAGCGCGGGCGGCCCCGGATTCGCCCTCAAACGCACTCTCGGCGCGTTCAATGTGACGCTCATCGGCATCGGCGCGATCATCGGCGCGGGCATCTTCGCCACGGTCGGTTCCGCGGCGGCAGGAGACGTCGGACGCCCGGGCGCCGGACCTTCGTTGATGCTTTCGTTTCTCATTACCGCCGTCGTCTGTGGTTTTACGGCATTGTGTTACGCCGAACTCGCTTCGATGGTCCCGATCTCCGGATCCGCGTACACCTATTCATACGCGACGATGGGCGAGCTCATCGCGTGGATCATCGGCTGGGACTTGATCATCGAATACGCGATCGGCAACGTCGCCGTCGCGATCAGTTGGGCGGAGTATTTTCACAAGCTGCTGATCAATCTCGGCATTGACTTCCCACGCTGGCTCGCCGCCGACTATCGCTCGGCAATGGTCCTGGCCGCCGAAGATCCGGCGAAGTATGCCGAGTTGTTTGGCAGTGCGCCCGTAATCGCGGGTTATCCGATCATCTTCAACCTGCTCGCCGCCTCAATAGTGGCGCTGATCACGATCATTCTCGTTTGGGGAATTAAAGAGTCGGCAAACTTCAACGCCGGCATGGTGCTCGTGAAAATTCTCGTGCTGCTGTTCTTCATCGGCACGGCGCTTTATTTCGTTTCGCCTTCACAGATGGCCGCGAACTGGACGCCGTTTCAACCGCAGGGATGGGGCGGAACGTTCGCCGGCGCCGCGTTGGTCTTTTTTGCCTACATCGGATTTGACGCGGTGTCGACGGTTGCAGAGGAGACGAAAAACCCCGCCCGAGATCTGCCGATCGGCATCATCGGCTCGCTGATCATCTGCACGATCTTCTACGTCATCGTCGCCGCTGTCTTTACGGGACTGATTCCCTTCCCAGTGCTGCAACAGGTTTCGTCATCGGGACAAGCGGAAGCACTGACGATGGCGCTCGATCACGTCGCGCCGGCGGGAGTCACGTGGCCGCAAACGATCGTCGCAGCCGGATCGGTAATCGCGCACACGGCCGTGTTGCTGGTGTTTCAGTTGGGCCAACCGCGCATCTTCATGTCAATGGCGCGCGATGGATTGTTGCCGTCAGTCTTCGCAACCGTCCATCCGCGATTCAAGACCCCGCACGTCACGACGATTCTGACGGGCGTGTTCGTCGGCGGCATCGCGGCGTTTGCAAATATCGAATCGATGCTTAACCTGACGAACGTCGGGACGTTGTTCGCGTTCCTGCTCGTCTGTATCGGGATTCCGATTCTGCGCCGCAAAGATCCCACGCGACTGCGACCGTTCCGCGTGCCATTCGGTGATTTCCTGATGCCGTTGCTCGGCGCCGCGTCGTGTATCTTTCTCATGTACTACCTCGCGGCCGATACGTGGTGGCGGTTCATCGGTTGGCTGGTGCTTGGTCTGTCGGTTTACCTGGCTTACGGCTACACGCGCAGCGCGATCGGCATAAAGATGGGCCGTCCCGAAAGGACGCCGGTGCCGCTCAAGATCGCCGCGCTTGGTTTCTTTGCGCTGGCCGTGGGACTGTTCACGGTGCCGCATCACATCGGGTTCACACCCGTGTTCCAGGCTGCTGCGGATTCCGCGAACGAACACCACAACCGCTCGCTGTATGGCGTTTTGTTCATCGTGGTCGGATTGGTGCTCGGCATCATCGGCAGCGTGATGGCGAAAGCAAGTCAGAATTCGAATAACGCGGAACCTAACGGATGAACGCGCTTCCCATCATCATCGGCTCTCTTTGCGTGATCGCGATCGCGTACCGCTACTACTCCGCGTTCATCGCCGCGAAGGTGCTGGCCCTCGACGATTCGCGGCCCGTGCCGTCGCAGACGATGTACGACGGGCACAACTACTACCCGACAAACAAATGGGTCTTGTTTGGACATCACTTCGCCGCGATCTCAGGCGCGGGACCGTTGATCGGACCGGTGCTGGCGGCGCAGTTTGGTTTCCTGCCAGGATTGTTGTGGCTCGTGATCGGCGTGTGTCTCGGCGGCGCGGTGCACGACTTCATGATCATGGCCGGAAGCGTGCGACGGAAAGGCAAGTCGCTCGCGGAGATGGCGCGAACGGAGATCAGTCCGCTGTCCGGACTGGTGGCGGGTATTGCGATTCTGTTCATCGTCGTGATCGCGCTTGCCGGACTGGGTTTGGTCGTCGTCAACGCGCTTGCTGAATCGCCGTGGGGAACTTTCACCGTCGGTTTCACGATTCCGCTGGCGTTGTTCATGGGCCTTTACATGTATCGCTTTCGCAAAGGCAAGATCGTGGAGGCGAGCATCATCGGCATCATCGGACTGCTTTTCGCCGTGTGGCTCGGCGGGCGCATCGCGGAGTCGTCGCTTGCCGAACCGTTCACACTTTCGCGAAACACGTCTGATCGTGATCATGGCCGCATACGGCTTCATCGCGTCGGTGTTGCCGGTGTGGATGCTGCTCTGTCCGCGCGACTATCTGTCGTCGTACCTGAAAGTCGGCACGATCCTGTTGCTGATCATCGGCGTGATCGTCGTCGCTCCGAATCTCAACATGCCCGCGTTCACACCGTTCACGGCGGGCGGCGGGCCGGTGATTCCCGGAAAACTCTATCCGTTCGTGTTCATTACGATCGCGTGCGGCGCGATCTCCGGTTTCCACGCGCTGATATCGTCGGGAACGACGCCGAAGATGATCGCGAAAGAGACCGACACGCGAATGATCGGCTACGGAAGTATGTTGATGGAGGGCGTTGTCGGCGTCGTGGCGCTGATCGCTGCTGCTTCACTGTTCCCCGGTGACTACTTCGCCATCAACACAGCGCAAGGCACCGAGGCGCAGAAGGCTGCTTACGTGCAACTCGTCGAAACCCACAGCGGCACCGAGTTCAACCTGCAACCGCGCGAGATTGACCAACTCGAAGCGGAATCAGGCGAGAAAAACCTGCGCGGACGCACCGGCGGCGCCGTCACGCTCGCGCTCGGCATCGCAAAGATCTTTAACGGCATTCCCGGACTCGGCGGGCTGATGAAGTACTGGTATCACTTCGCGATCATGTTTGAAGCGCTCTTCATCCTCACGACGATCGACACAGGTACACGTGTGGCGCGTTTCCTTGTCGGCGAGTTTGGCGGCAGGTTCTATAAAAAACTGGAGGAGCCAAACTGGCTACCGGGGTCGGTTGTGACGTCCGCACTGGTGGTCGCCGCCTGGGCGGCGTTCATCTGGTCGGGCTCGATCCGCACGATCTGGCCGATGTTTGGCATTGCGAATCAACTACTTGCGGCCGTCGCCCTGTGCGTGGCAACGACGATTATCATGAACTCCGGCAAGGCGAAATACGCGTGGGTCACGCTCGTTCCGCTCGCATTTGTAAGCACGACCACGCTCGTCGCGGGCTTCAAGTCGATCACCGACATCTTCTGGCCGCTCACTCAAAACCAGGAAACTTCGACGCAAGGCTTTATCAACACGGGCCTGACGGCCATCATCATGATGGCCGCGGCGGTGATCATGCTCGACTCGATTCGCCGCTGGCTGGGCACCCGAAGTCGCCCTCAGATCACACAAAATCCCGAGCCTCTCTTTGAAAAATCTGTGTAATCTGTGGATAATACGCGTTTTCGTAAAGCGTATCTCGCCATTATCTAGACAATCAGAAAGGAATTTCCCGAAGTGGAACTATCGCTAAAACTGCGCCGTGCGGCAATTATTCTTGCGGCTATCGTAATAACCCTAGCCAGCGGGCTGCCCGCTTACGCCCAACAACACGGCGGTGAAGCGAGTCTCGAACTGCCGGACCTCTCGCAAGTGACCTTCCTGAACGGAATCAACGGTCACAATCTGCTCCTGTTTGGCATCGTGATTTGTATTCTCGGGCTCGGGTTCGGCCTGGCCATCTACATCAACCTGCAGAAGCTGCCGGTACATCGCGCCATGCGCGAGATCTCGGAGCTGATCTACGAGACCTGCAAAACCTACCTGATCACACAGGGCAAATTCATTCTGATTCTCGAGGCGTTCATCGCCGTCGTTATCGTGCTCTATTTCGGCTTCCTGTCAGCCATGGAGCCGATGCGCGTCGCGATCATCCTCTTGTTCAGTTTGATCGGTATCGCCGGCAGTTACGGCGTCGCGTGGTTCGGCATTCGGGTAAACACGTTTGCCAACTCCCGCACGGCGTTCGCCAGTCTGCAAGGCAAACCGTTTCCCCTCTACGCGATTCCGCTGAAGGCCGGCATGAGTATCGGCATGATGCTGATCAGCGTCGAGTTGCTGATCATGCTGTGCATCTTGTTGTTCATTCCGGGAAGTTACGCCGGTCCGTGCTTCATCGGGTTTGCCATTGGTGAATCGCTCGGCGCGGCGGCGTTGCGTATCGCGGGCGGCATCTTCACGAAGATCGCCGACATCGGTTCCGACCTGATGAAGATCGTCTTCAAGATCAAGGAAGACGACGCACGCAACCCGGGTGTGATTGCTGACTGCACGGGCGACAACGCGGGCGACTCGGTCGGACCGAGCGCTGACGGTTTCGAAACCTATGGCGTGACGGGCGTCGCGCTGATTACGTTCATCATCCTGGGCGTGTCGAATCCGCGCGTACAGGTGCAGTTGCTGGTTTGGATCTTCATCATGCGCGTCATGATGATCGTCGCCAGCGCCCTTTCCTACTTCGTCAACGACGCCATCGCCAAGGCCCGTTACAAAAACGCGGACAAGATGAACTTTGAAGCGCCGTTGACGTCGCTCGTGTGGATCACGTCGATCGTCTCGGTCGTGATCACGTTTATCGTCTCATATTTGACGATTCCGGAGTTGGCCGGAAACAACACGCTGTGGTGGAAACTCGCCGTGATCATCTCGTGCGGCACACTCGCCGGCGCGATCATTCCCGAGCTCGTGAAGGTGTTTACTTCAACCGAGTCGCGGCACGTGAGCGAAGTCGTGACGTCGTCGCGTGAAGGCGGTCCGTCGTTGAATATTCTGTCCGGTCTCGTTGCCGGCAACTTTTCGGCTTACTGGCTGGGAATCAGCATCGTCGGCCTAATGGCGATCGCTTACTTCTTCACGAACCTCGGCGTCGCAGACAGGTTGGATTTGGGAGTGTTGATGGTTGCTCCGATGGCCGCGCCGGTGTTTGGTTTCGGACTCGTGGCGTTCGGCTTCCTCGGCATGGGACCGGTAACGATCGCCGTCGACTCCTACGGCCCGGTGACTGACAACGCGCAGTCTGTTTACGAACTCTCGCTGATCGAGCAAATCCCTGACATTAGAGAAGAGGTCAAGCGAGACTTTAATGTTGACGCCAACTTCGAACGCGCCAAGCACCTGCTCGAAGAGAACGACGGCGCCGGCAACACGTTCAAAGCGACTGCGAAACCGGTGTTGATTGGAACGGCGGTGGTCGGCGCGACGACGATGATCTTCTCGATCATCATGGCGCTGACGCAAGGCTTACGCGTCGACGTCGAAAACTTGTCGTTGTTGCACGCTCCATTCTTGCTCGGATTGATCACCGGCGGCGCGATTATCTACTGGTTCACAGGCGCTTCGATCCAGGCCGTCACCACGGGTGCGTATCGCGCGGTCGAGTTCATCAAGGCAAACATTCGACTCGAGGGCGTCGAAAGAGCCTCAGTGGAGGACAGTAAGAAGGTCGTGCACATCTGCACGCAGTACGCGCAGAAGGGCATGTTCAATATCTTTCTGACGGTGTTCTTCTCGACGTTGGCGTTTGCGTTTGTCGAACCGTTCTTCTTTATCGGCTACTTGATCTCGATCGCGGTGTTTGGTCTGTACCAGGCGATCTTTATGGCGAATGCCGGTGGTGCCTGGGACAACGCGAAAAAGGTTGTCGAAGTTGATCTGAAGCAAAAAGGCACCCCACTTCACGATGCGACGGTCGTCGGCGACACGGTTGGCGATCCGTTCAAAGATACGTCGTCGGTCGCGATGAATCCGGTGATCAAGTTCACGACGTTATTTGGCTTGCTTGCGGTGGAGCTGGCGGTTAGTTTGACGGCGCGCAATGCCAACGACCCGACGCTGACACGTATTCTGGCTTTAGTGTTCTTCCTCGTGTCGGTCTTCTTCGTCTGGCGCTCGTTCCACGGAATGCGCATCGGAACGATAGCGGTGGAACCGGCGCGGGCGGAGCGCGAGGTCGCGAAGACTGCGGTTGGAGACTAATTCGAGAGCTTGGTACTTGGTACTTAGTCACTTTGTTATTGGAAACTGAACGGACAAAGTACTACTAGCACTGAGTACAAACCACGACAAACCTTATGAACAGTTACGCCAACACTGACACACTGCTCGGCGCGGCACTCGCGCCACTCGACTGGACACGATCGGTTGGAGTCGTGATCGTATTCAGTTTGTTCATCGCTGCGAGCGCCCAGTTTGCGATTCCGCTTGGAGACGTTCCGATTACGGGACAGACCTTCGCGGTGTTGCTGACGGGCGCGCTGCTCGGTTCGCGTTTGGGAGCGGCGGCGGTGATTGCATACCTGATTGAAGGCGCGGTCGGTCTGCCGTTCTTCGCGGCGGGCGGCAGCGGCATCGCGCGTTTCATGGGACCAACCGGCGGGTATTTGATCGCGTTTCCAGCGGCGGCGTACATCACGGGCGCGTTTGCGGAGTTTGGCTGGGACAAGCGCTACCACACTGCGGTCATCGCGATGGCCATCGGTTCACTTGTGATTCTCGCAAGTGGTTGGGCGTGGTACACGATCATCACCAGTACTCCGGCCGACGTGAGTTTCAAACTCGCGGTGTTGCGTTTCCTTCCCGGCGACGTGATCAAGATCGCGCTGGCGGCGGCGGTGCTTCCGACCGGTTGGGCGCTGCTGAAGCGAAAGGCGTCAGGCGACAAGAATCAGTAAGACCGTGTTCTACACACTCAAGGTCCGTTCTCATCAGCGTGAGGAACTCGTCGAGTTCACGGACCTTGTCAACAAGAAACTCACCGAATCGGGCGCAAAGGACGGCATCGTCGTCCTTTACGTCCAACACACCACCGCCGGTCTAACCGTCAACGAAAACGCCGACCCCGATGTGCCGCGCGACATGCTGCACGCGCTGCGCACGCTGATTCCTCAACACGGCATGGGCTTTCGTCACGGCGAAGAAAATTCCGACGCGCATATCAAAGCGAGTTTGACCGGTCCGTCTGTAACGATTCCCTTCAAAGACGGAAAGCTGTTGCTCGGCCGCTGGCAAGGCGTGTTTCTGTGCGAGTTTGACGGCGGACGCGAGCGCCAGGTCATCATGACGATCAGTTAAGCATTTTCCGTTAATCATTTTCCATTTGCCATCTTCCACTAAAACAAAGCCGGCGCGCTACGACGAGGTGGCCCAATACTACGAGGGCGTGATGAGCCCGTTTCAACGTTGGGGCCTCGTCAAACTTCGTCAGGAAACTCTCAGCCAACTTCCCGCGGGGCGCATTCTTGAGATCGGCGCCGGAACTGGTTTGAACTTCGTACATTACCCGCCGGATGCGCACGGCGTTGCGGGCGAGTTCAGCCGCGAGATGCTGAAGATCGCGGAAACGAAAACGCGTCCACCCGGAGTTCAACTGCTTCAAAACCGCGCCGAACACCTGCCTTTCCGCACGCATTCTTTCGACGCCGCATTCGCGACGCTCGTGTTCTGTTCGGTTGAATCACCTGTTGAGGCGTTTGCGGAATTGCGGCGTGTCGTGCGACCCGGCGGTACAGTTGTGTTACTCGAACACGTTCGGCCCGGCGGGATTCTTGGTCCACTCTTCGATCTTCTAAACGTATTCACGACGCGGTTGTTTGACGATCACGTGAATCGACGAACAGCGAGGATGGTGACAGAGGCAGGACTGGAAGTTGTTGACGTGAAGAGCCGCCTGTTCGGTATTATCAACCTCATCAAATGTCGCGTTTCCTGATCATCAGCCTTGTTGTCTCGCTTCTCGCCTCGGTTGCGCCACAAGACAACGCGCCGCCGCCGAGCGAAATCATTACCGACGCGCAGACGGGCGCCAGGACAATCCGTTGGAAACCAGTTCCCATCTCAGGCCCGAAGGACCGCTACCATAGTCTGTCGTTTTCGATCTCATACCCATATCCCGAAAATTTGGCCCTGCCGAAAACGGTGAAGTTTGAGCTTGTGTCAGTCGTCAAAGCGCGCCGGCTGAATACGGACCTGTATGTTGTTTTTGTGGTCGATGGGAAAGAAATTCATTTCAGTTCTAATCGCAGTGCGATTCGAAAGCCGGTGCCGGGAAAGCCGTGGATTGGTGAGCGGATGGTCTTTCAAATCCCGTACGAGCAGTTTCACAAGATGGCAGAGGCTAAAACTCTCAGCGTAAAACTCGGTGGAGTGACGTTCGATTTCCCCGACAACGCGCGCCGGGCTATAGGCCAGATGGATTTCTCAATGCGACAACCGACCGCATAATTACTCGTCGGGCCTCATTTCTTTTAGAGCCTCAGCAAACTTCTCCACATCGGCTTTAGTTTTTTCCAGCGACCGGCGGCTGTCGAGGTAGGCGGTCCAGGTTGGCGTTTGGGTGAGGGCTTTGGTCGTGTCTTCGTCGAGCACCTGGGCCATCAAGGCGATGAGATCGCTGACGATGCGCGTGTGTTCGATCAGATTTTCGATGATCGAATACGCGAGTTGGGCCTGGGGGAAGTCCAGGTCGCGAGGCTGGTCCATTTGATCGGCGTCGTTATTCATACCAACTTCCACGCACAAACGGCAGGTCTGTCACAGTCCCGGAAACGTCGCCGGCTTTCACCGTAGTTCCGGGTGCGAGGTATTCGTGCCTCACATAGCCGAGAGCGATTGGGCTTTCGAGCTTTGGCGAGTAGGTTGCGGAGGTCACGCGGCCGATCTCTTTTCCGTCGTCAGAAGTGATTGCAGTTCCAGCATCTACGGATTTTTCAAACGTCAGTCCAGTGAGCTTCTTTGCGACGTGGCCGCGGTGTTTGATGCGAATAATGATCTCCTGGCCCAGGTAGCAACCTTTCGTGTAACTGATCGCGTCGTCGAGGTTCGCTTCGAGCACGACATTCGTTTCATCCATGTCCTGACCATGACGCGGAATGCCGGCTTCGACTCGTAAGATTTCAAAAGTGTCTGGACTGACAGTGTTGCGCGCCCGCGGCAACCAGTTGTTCGGTCACTGAAGAAACCTCACCTGTCTTCAGCAAGAGATCGTATCCATCTTCGCCTGTGTGCGTCGCCCTGATGGCGGTGACGTCAACAGCCTTAATTACCTCACCGGCGCGCTTACCCTGCACCGTCAACAGCGCAAGTTCATCAGTTACGTCTGTAACTTTGAAATCACCCGCCAGAGTGAACCGCGAGATCGTCTTCAGAACTGCGTCGTGCGATGCGGATTCGGTATCGATCAAAAAACCCTCATTCCAATCGCGAATACGAACCGCACCGATCAAACGACCCTGCACGGTCGGAAACACCGCGGGCAGCCAAGTGGTTTCCGTCGCGTTCTTGATGTCGTTCGTGATCAAGCCGTTCAGAAATTGAACGGCTTCTGTTCCTTCGACACGGATCCGGCCGCGCGATGCTGAGAGGTCAATTAAGCCCGCGCCGCCTTCGCGCACGGATTGATAATCATTCATGTTCACGTACTGCCTCTGCTACCACCTGGTAGTCCTGTAACTGCTCCGCTTCCCGCCGGTGTGACGCAAGCACCTGCGGGCTCGGATGATAAATCGGCACGAGCACGCGGCCGTTCCACGACTGCACCTTCGCTGCCGACTCTTTCAAGTTCAACTCATGATACTGAATGCGCTTCAGTGCTTCGAGCGCAACCGAACCCAGCGTCACGATCACTCGCGGATCTACAAGCGCGATGGTGCGCCTCAAGAACGTCGAACAGTTAGTGAGTTCCTTTTGCGACGGGCGGCGGTTCGCGCCCGACTCCGCGCGTGGATTACAAAGCGCGGCGCTCGTGATGAAGATCTGTTCGCGTGTGAGGTTGATAGAGTTCAGGTATCGATCGAAATTCGCACCCGACTGGTCGCCTGAAAACGGGATGCGCGTGCGATCGGCGCCCTTTCGTCCCGGCGCTTCGCCGATGAACATCACACGCGCGTCCGGCGACCCGTTCAGTTCACTCAAAACGGCGCTGCGCCCGCACATCGCCGGACACTGCGTGCAGCCAGCCGCCTCCGCAACCAACTGCTTAAATAATTCTTCTTGTGCCTCTTGTGGCTTTTGTGCCTCTTTGTGGCTCATTTCACGATCGTGATCTCGCGCGTTTCGATATTGTAGTCGCCGTTCTTGTACGGCCAACTGTCTGGGCCAATCAGCTCGACGCGGATCGTGTGCTTCCCCGGCAACCAGCCGGTCAACACAACCTGTTCCCAACGATCGATCCATTGCATGTCGTCGTCATCAACCATGTAACGAACGCGATACTCGCCGCCGTCGCCGCGCAGTTTCGCGTTTGTCAGCGAAAACACGATTACGACTTCCTCATTGACTTCAAAGGTTTCGCTAACTGGGAAATACAAGAACAGTAACGGCTTAGCAGGATCGAATTTACCCTGCAGCGTGTCGAGTCTCACCGGTATCTGCTTGCCCGGCTTCCGCTCGTCGCGCAGCACTTGTCGTGGCGGCGGCGGCACGATCGTCGTCGCCGTCGTGTGCTCGCTATCCGTGTTCCCCGAACAGCCCGCAAATACAAAAACCATCATCGCGATTGCTAAATAGATTTTCATCGAGTTTTTCGGATACACATTTAATCTAGACATTTCGCAAACGCAAATGTAAGAATCCGCCCAAAGGTCCAACTAGTCATCTCAGGGTCACATTTCTATGAGTACGAAAAAACTTCTTCTACTTCTTATTGCGCTTGTCGTCGCGATCGTAGCAGCTTGTCGGAGTCAAAACACCACGCCCGCCAGCGGCTTCACTCCGGAGATCCTGCCGCTGCCGGCTGCGCTCACCACGTACGAACCGATGGTGATTCCGGCTGACAATCCAATGACGCCGGAAAAAGTCGCCCTTGGGCGCCAGTTGTTCTTCGACGAACGGTTGAGTATCGACGGATCGAAGTCGTGTTACTCGTGTCACGTTTGTGAGCATGGTCTAACTGACGGTTTGCCGAAAGCGATTGGGCCAGGAAACAAAACACTGCCACGGCATAGCCCGACGCTTTGGAACATCGGATATCACAAGGAGTTTTATTGGGACGGCCGCAGTCCATCGCTCGAGAAACAGGCGATGGCGGCGTGGACCGGCGGCAACATGGGCGTTGGCGACAAGCAAGCGGAGGTCGTCGCGAGGATCAATGCGCTGCAGGGTTACAAGTCGCAGTTTCAGAACGTGTTTCAGAGCGATGCGACGGCTGAGAACATCATGAAGGCGCTCGCAGCGTTTGAGCGCACGATCATCAGCGGGAATACCGCGTGGGATCGTTGGAAAGCCGGTGACAATACGGCGATCAGCGAGAGTGCCTTTCGCGGTTGGAACATCTTCCAGACGATCAAGTGTAACCAATGCCACGATGGCGTGTTGTTTACCGATCAGCAGTATCACAACATCGGGATTGGGATGGACCAGCCTACGCCGGATGGTGGGCGGGCCAACTTTACGAAGAAACCGGAAGATACGGGTGCGTTCAAGACGCCGACGTTGAGAGACGTCGCGAAGTCAGCGCCGTATTTTCATGATGGAAGTGCGAAGACGCTGGAAGAGGCGGTCGACATTATGCTGGCGGGTGGAAAGCCAAACCAGTATCTCGACAAGAAAAACCTGCAGCCGCAGAAGGTCCTACCGGAGCAGCGTGAAGACTTGTTGAACTTCCTTCGCTCGCTGAACGTCGACTGCACGCTGAAAAAACCGCCGCTGCCGCAGCAGTAGATTTTTGCTTTTACTCATGTGTGGTTCGCCAGTGGACCTGACGAGGTTCTGGCGAACCTCACTTATTTTTTAACCAGTTCTACGCGCGCGCAGATTGCACGCCCGTAATCTTCTTAAGGCGATCTTCGACAGCATCCCACGCGATGTTCGAGAAGAACGCCTCGATGTATTTCGGACGTTCAGCCGGTTTGTAGTCGAGCAGGAACGCATGCTCCCAAACGTCCATTACGAGGATCGGCGTAAACCCCGCCACGTTCCCAGTCTCATGCAACGTGATCCAGTGGTTTGAAAGCCGTCCGTTAGCTGGGTTCTGGTAACAGATGGCCCAACCAACACCTCGCATCTTTCCAATGCCGACAAAATCCGCTTTCCAAACATCGTAACTTCCGAAACTCGTCTCAGCCGCTTTCGCAAACTGCGACGTCTTAACGGGATCGCCAGTGCCGCCACCGGTCTTCAGATTGTCGAAATAGTATTCATGCAGGACCATGCCGTTGTATTCAAACCCGAGCCGCCGCGTGAGCTCGGAATACGCAGGCATCTCTTCCTGATCGACTTTGGCGTCCTGGATGAACTCCGCGATCTTCTCAGTCAGGTTGTTGGTTTCCTTGACGTAGCCTTCGTACAACTTGAAATGCATCTCCAGCGTTGCGTCCGAGATTCCTTTGAGACCGCTGAGATTGAATTGGCGTGGGGTATAAGTACCAGTTGAACTCATAGATACCTCCAGATTGAAAGTGTCAGTTTGTGGAGAATATGACGAGGGAGTGTCGCGAATACGTTGTGAGGCTGGTGATTTAGTGCCACAAAAAGGCACAAAACACACAAGAACCAAAACTCCTCTTGTGTCTCTTGTGCCTCTTTGCGGCTAACTTACTGGCGGCTGACTACCTGCCGAAAATCACCCAGTCGCCGTGCGATGTGGCCATAAACAACAGCATCGGCAGTGACAGCCACGCATTTGTTCGTGACGCGATAAACGCCTGGCGCGCAAGCTCGGGTGCTGCGGCCGGACCGGTTCCGGCAAGCCCAGCGAGGATTCGTTTGTTGTTGGGCCAGATGATGCCCCAGACGTTCAACATCATCAGGAAACCGTAGGCGCCACCGATGCCGATCGAATACGTCTTGTTGCTGGCCCAGCTTTGATCGTTCACCGTCATCATCGCCGTGAAGAACCTGACGAGACCCCACGTCACGAAGGCTACGAGGATGATCATCACAACCGCGAAGATGCGGCCGTCTTTCGTCAACGCCGGCACTTTCTTGATGATCAGAAACTCGACGATGAACAGGAATATCGGATACGTCAGCCACGCGAAGAGTATGAACCACAGACTGAGATTGCCGCGGCCAAGTGTGTTTGCGTTCGCCACGTCAGCCTTGAGGATGTACATCGCGAAGTAACCCAAGCCGGCTAGCACCGTGACGACTGCGCCCCAACGGAAGTACCAGAGAGCGCGCCCCAGCAGGTCGGGGTTTACTTTTTTCTTGGTATCGGCGTCGAGCGCTTTTTGGACCGGAACGTTTACGAGGTTAAAGAAGTAGAGCAGGCCGATCCAGGCGATTCCGGCGACGAAGTGAAACCAGCGAAAGAAGATGCGCAGAAAGTCCTGAACTGTTGGTGGGTGAAACAGCTCTTGAAGCATAGCCAGACTGATGGGGAGATGAGCAGTTGACTCAATTAGCATAGGTCCTCCGTGATGTCTTGGAATTACCGCGCGAAGATTACACCCAGACCAAGCTGGCGCGCAAATATCCGTGTTTATCCGTGAGTTCTATTCATCCAACGGCCGTGGACCAGCGTCCATGCCGCGAGTGCTGACCTGGTTGATAACGCGAACTTTCAGATCGCTGCTGACTCGAATCTGGCACGAAAGACGCACATTCGGAGCAAGCTCCGACTCCACCGAAAGACGATTCCGTTCCAGGTCGCCCATCGGTCCAGGCTCGCCTTCTAGAACTTCAACCCGGCACGTCGTGCAACGCGCATTCCCGCCACAGCGGTGAAGAATATCGACACCTGCGTCTTCAAGTACGAGTACCAGTTTCTTCCCATCCGGTGCATCAGTCTCGACTGGACCAGTGGCAGTTTCAGCGTGGATCTTTGGCATCTGTGATTGTTCCCTTGTGTAGTGTAAGAGTGTAAACAGAAACAGGAGACGGGATGTCTCCCGTCTCCCGTCTGGTGTTTGAACTTCTATCGTCGCTTACGCGGTGAACGAAGTACCGCAGCCGCAACTGCCGGTCGCATTCGGGTTCTTGAACGTGAATCCCGATCCCATCACGCCAGTCACGTAGTCGATCTCGACCCCGTTCAGGTACTGCGCACTGAACATATCGATAAACATGCGCACGCCTCTTTCATCCATAATAAAATCGCCTTCGCGCGATTGCTCTTCAATATTCAGGCTGTACTGGAAACCGGAGCACCCGCCGGGCACAACGCGCACGCGCAGCCCTGAGGTTTCGGGCAGTCCTTCCTCGCTGGCCATAAATTTCTTGATTTCAGTTGCGGCCGACTCGGTCACACTCAGTGCGACGGTGGGCGCTGTGGTTGCTGACATTACTATAAGTCCTCTCTAACGTAATCTAGCCTGTATCTTATTGCCCTTTTCCTAAAACGACAAGCTCGGGTTTCATCGCCTCTATCGAGATCTGCCGCGCTATTTCCTCCGACACTCGACGAAACGCCTGAGCCTGGGGCGAATCGGGCTTGCTGACCACCACGGGCAGGCCTTTGTCGCCTCCTTCGCGCACTTCGATGCCCAGCGGCACGGCTCCCAAAAACGGCACGTGATAGGTAATTGCAAGTCGTTCACCGCCGCCTTCGCCAAAAATATTGTAGCGCGTGCCGGTGTCGGGCGCGATGAAATAACTCATATTTTCAACAATCCCCAGCACCGGAATCGCCACCGTTTCAAACATCCGCAACGCGCGCCGCACGTCCGCAATCGCGACGTCCTGCGGCGTGGTGACCAGCACCGCGCCCTGCACGGGCACGAGCTGCGCCAGCGACAACTGCACGTCGCCCGTTCCCGGCGGCATGTCGACGATCAGGTAATCGAGCTCGCCCCATTTCACGTCCGAAAGAAACTGTTTCACGAGACCGTGCAGGATCGGACCACGCACGATCATCGGCTTGTCGCCCGGCTGCAACAGCGCCATCGACATAAACTTCACGCCGAACGCTTCGATCGGCACGAGCTTGTTGCCCTCGACTTCCGGCCGCGCGTCGCTTGCGCCGAGCATGATCGGAACGTTTGGTCCGTAAACGTCGGCGTCCATCAGTCCGACGCGCGCGCCGTCCAGTGCGAGCGAGACGGCGAGGTTCACGGCTACAGTCGACTTACCGACGCCGCCCTTGCCTGACGAGACGGCGACGATATTTCGCACCCCTTCGATAACGAGCTTCTCGCCGAGGCCGCGGCCTTTCGGCACTTCCGCGTCCATCGTTACGTTGACCGCGGTCACGCCCGGCAAACCGCCGACGATCTCGCGCGCCGCTGTTTCCATTTCCGCTTTTACGGGACATGCGGGGGTCGTTAGCACGATCCGAAAAGAGACGTTGCCGCCGTCGATCTTGAGGTCGCGGACAAAACCGAGCGTGACGATATCTTTGTGCAGGTCCGGGTCTTGAATCTGCCGCAAACCATCGAGAATTAATTGTTCGTTGAGTTCACTCATGTGTACTGGAAGCGTAGCTGATTTAGTGAGTTTTTGACAAACGGGGGTGTGGCGGGTAGTTTCAACAATTGGTGACGGATGTAGTAAGTCATTTCTTAAATCCGCGTAACGTCGGCGACGCGGATGAACCAAGTTTCACAGGACGTTCGGCTTCGTTGATTTGCGGGGCGCACTTGCGGGTCTCGATACAGATCGACGAGATGCATCGCGTGTCGCAAGCGCGATTCCGAGCTGCGGGATGTCATGTTTTGGTGGCGTCGGCGTCGTTGTTGACCGAACGCGTCGCAGGCTCCACTACGGCGGATGCCGCGGCTGTGGCGCAAGAGCCTGAGACGTTAGCCGGAGTCATTCCGCACCACGAACACTGCCCGGGACTCGCTTGCGATGCTTTGCTCGCGGCAATCCGCGAATATAGCAACGCCGCCCGTGACGACTGGGCCGGCGACGAAGCGCTTATCTGCACCTGCTTCTTTGTTTCGGAGCGGACTATCGAGCGTGAGATTCAGCAACACGGATTGACTACAGTGCGAGAAGTGACTGCCGCATGCAATGCCGGCGGCGGCTGTGGATCCTGTCATCAATTAATTCAGGAGATACTCGAAACACATGATCTATCTTGATAACAACGCTACGACGCGCGTCGCGCCCGAAGTGCTCGAAGCGATGCAACCATACCTCAGCGTTTACTTCGGCAACCCTTCGTCGGCGCACACGCTCGGGCGAACAATGAAGCAGGCGATCGAACAGGCACGCGAACATGTCGCAACGCTGCTCGGCGCTGCTGATACAAGCGAGATCGTCTTCACGTCCTGCGGCTCGGAGGCAGACAACTGGGCCATTCGCGGCGCGCTCGCGTCGCAGCCAGAGAAGAAACACATCGTGACCACGCTCGTCGAACACGAAGCGGTGCGGAACGTTTGTCGGCTGCTCGAAGGCGAGGGTTACGAAGTCACGTGGGTTGGAGTGAACGAAAAGGGTGACATCGATATTGACAGTTTGCGCGAAGCGCTGCGTCCTGACACAGCGCTCGTCTCGGTGATGCTCGCCAACAATGAGACCGGCGTGTTGTTTCCGGTTAACGAGATCGGACGAATCGTCCGCGAGCGATCGACTGCGTTGTTTCACGTCGACGGCGTGCAGGCGGTTGGCAAGATTCCGATCGATCTAACGAACGTCGATCTGTTTGCACTGTCAGGTCACAAACTACACGCGCCGCAAGGTGTCGGCGCGCTCTACATTCGCAAAGGAGTTTCGCTGCCGTCGTTCATCATCGGCGGGGCGCAGGAACAAGGCCGTCGCGCGGGAACTTCCGCCGTTCCGAATATCGTCGCGCTGGGCGCCGCATGCAAACTCGCGCAGGAAGACGACGATCATTCACGCATTCGCACTCTCCGCGATCGACTCGAAAACGGAATCCTGGAAAACATCCCGAATGCGCGGCGCAACGGCGATCCGGTAAACCGTCTGCCAAACACTGCGAACATCTCTTTCGAGTACATCGATGGACAGAACATCCTGCTTCATCTCGACGAACACGGTATCTGCGTCTCGACGGGGTCGGCGTGTCATTCAACGACTCACGAATCGTCGCCCACGCTCCACGCGATGAATGTGCCCTACACCGCCGCACAAGGCTCGATCCGTTTCTCCTTAGGCAGATACAACACCGAAGAAGACATCGAAACGACCTTGCGCGTGCTGCCCGAGGTCATCGAGAAACTCGCCGCGATGTCGCCCTATCACGTAGGGTCCTAGTTTGTCAGCATTCTCTGCGTATCTTTGCGTTCCTCTGCGACTCTGCGGTTATTGAACCTTCATAACTCACATTCACCGCCGAGCCGCAGAGGAACGCCGAGATACGCAGAGGAGATTTGCAAAGCAGGTCACCACCCCCTATCAGAATGAACTGCACGCAAACACGTAGCATGTTAGAATTCATGTTCGCCTACGCGAGGCGAAAAACAAATGCGAAAGGGTCTGGCTATAAAGAATGAGTACCGTTATCGAACCCCCAGTTACACCGGTTGAAAAGCACCTCGAAGAAGTCGAAACCGTCACTATCCGCTTCGCCGGTGACTCTGGCGACGGCATGCAGTTGACGGGCACGCAGTTCACCAATACCTCGGCCGTCGTCGGCAACGATATCTCGACATTGCCCGACTTTCCGGCCGAAATTCGTGCCCCTGCCGGCAGTTTGCCGGGCGTCAGCGGGTTTCAGCTCAACTTCTCGAGCACCGATATCAAGACCCCCGGCGATCAACCGAACGTGCTGGTCGCGATGAATCCAGCGGCGTTGAAAGTGAACCTGGCCGACCTGGAAGAAGGCGGCACGCTGATCATCAACACCGACGGTTTCACACCCGAAAATCTGAAGTATGCGAACTATGCGTCGAACCCGCTCGACGACAACTCGCTCGCCGGTTATCGCGTGCACAAGCTGCCGATCTCGACGCTCAACATGAATGCGCTGAAAGGCAACGTCGAGCTGTCGCGCAAGGAGATCGATCGTTCGAAAAATTTCTTCGCACTCGGCGTGCTGTACTGGCTGTACGACCGGCCGATGGAGAACACGCTCAACTGGATCCGGTCGAAGTTTGCTAAGAGTCCCGAGCTCGCGAAGGCGAACGAGATCGCGCTGAAGACTGGTTATAACTTCGCGGACACGACGGAAGTCTTCACGACGCACTACACCGTAAAGCGCGCGCAGATCGCTCCCGGAAAGTATCGAAAGATCACCGGTAACGAAGCGACGGCGATCGGGTTCATCGCCGCTGCGCAACTTGCCGGTCAGCCGCTGTTCTATGGTTCGTATCCGATCACGCCGGCGTCTGACATTCTGCACGAGTTGTCGCGTCACAAGAGTTTTGGTGTGAAGACGTTTCAGGCTGAAGACGAGATCGCTGCGGTTTGTGCTGCGATCGGCGCCAGCTTTGCCGGGCATGTTGGACTGACCGGAACGTCAGGTCCGGGTGTCGCTTTGAAACAGGAAGCGATTGGTCTCGCAGTGATGACGGAGTTGCCGCTCATCATCATCAACGTTCAGCGCGGCGGTCCGTCAACCGGATTGCCGACGAAGACTGAACAGGCGGATCTGTTTCAGGCTGTTTGGGGACGTAACGGCGAGTGTCCGGCGATCGTAGTTGCGCCCGCGACGCCTGCGGATTGTTTCCACATGGCGATCGAAGCGGTGCGGCTGGCGTTCAAGTACATGTCGCCGGTGTTTTATCTGTCCGACGGATATCTTGCGAACGGTGCTGAGCCGTGGGCGATTCCGGAGATTGATTCGCTGCCGAAGATCGAGCTTCACTTCGCGACCGATCCGGCGACGTTCATGCCGTATGCGCGTGATGAAGTCACGCTGGCGCGTCCGTTTGCGCTGCCGGGAACGCCGGGGCTCGAGCATCGCATCGGCGGTATCGAGAAGCAGCACATCACCGGCAATGTTAATTACGATCCTGAGAACCACCATCTGATGGTGAAGTTGCGTCAGGAAAAGATTGACCGTGTGGTGAATGATATTCCGCTGGTTGAAGTAATGGGTGAGAAGACTGGCAAGGTACTGGTGCTTGGTTGGGGATCGACGTACGGATCGATCAGTTCGGCGGTTGAGAAGATGCAGCGTGAAGGAAAGAGTGTTTCGTCGGCGCATCTTCGTTACTTGAATCCGTTCCCGCGAAATCTGGGTGAAGTGCTTGCCGGGTTCGAGACGGTGATCGTTCCCGAAATGAACCTCGGCCAGCTCGCCACCATGATCCGCGCGCGTTATCTGGTCGACGCCGTGCCGTTTTCGAAAGTTAAGGGACGCCCGTTCCAGATCCGCGAGATTGTTCAGAAAGTCGAGGAGTATTTGTAATGTTGGAGCGTTCCTCACAACGCGCTCATGTAGGTAGGAGCAAGATGATGAGTACCTCAACAGCGTTAATGACCGCCGAGGAGTTTATGCAACTCCCCGACGAAGATGGATTTCGCCACGAACTCATCAATGGAGAAGTTATCAGAATGCCATCACCCCAGTTTCCTCACAGCCGGGCTGCCTCACGCCTCATGATCCATCTGGCACACTTTGTGATGGAGCATGAATTAGGTGAAGTGTTTGGAGAAATCGGCTTCAAGCTAACTTTTAATCCCGATACAGTTTTAGCGCCGGACGTCGCATTCATTGCGAAGGAGCGCTTGGACGCAGCGGGCGAAACGGAAGGCTACTGGTCAGGTCCTCCTGATCTCGCCGTAGAGGTCTTGAGTCCGAGCGACCGACCGGGCAATGTCAATGCAAGAATCTCTGATCTGTTCGGATATGGAGTAAGGCAGCTCTGGATCGTGAATCCAAAGAAGCGCACCGCTGCGGTTTACCGATCGCCTTCGGACAGCATCACCTTTTCAGGATCTGATGAGCTCGAGGCCGACGACATTCTGCCGGGATTCAGGGTCTCACTTGATCGAATTTTTGGCCCAACGCCAGGAACAAATAAATAGAGCACGTTAGTCAGGAGAAATGATGAGTACAGAGATGAATGGACACGGTGGAAATGGAAACAACGCGCCGAACCAGGCGGTGGTTTCGGCGGAGAGCGAGGCGGGTTCGTCTGTTTCAGGTAAAGTCGCACCACCCCCGGGACAACTAAAGAAAGCCGACTTCGTTTCAGACCAGGAAGTCCGCTGGTGCCCCGGTTGCGGCGACTACGCCATCCTCAACAACGTGCAAAAAGTGATGCCCGAACTCGGCATCCCACGCGAAAAGATCGTCTTCGTGTCAGGCATCGGTTGCTCGTCGCGCTTCCCGTACTACATGAACACCTACGGCTTCCACAGCATTCACGGCCGCGCCCCCGCAGTCGCGACCGGAATCAAGTGCGCCAACCCCGATCTCAGCGTCTGGGTCATCACGGGCGACGGCGACGCACTCTCGATCGGCGGCAACCATTTCATTCACGCGATTCGCCGCAACCTCGACGTCAACTACATCCTTTTCAACAACCGTATCTACGGTCTCACGAAAGGCCAGTACAGCCCGACGTCCGAATTCGGCAAACGAACGAAATCGACGCCAAGCGGCACGATCGACTACCCGATCAACCCGCTGTCACTCGCCATCGCCAGCGAATCAACCTTCGTCGCACGCTCCATCGACATCGACGTCAAACATCTCGGCCAAATGGTCGAAGCCGCCGCGAGACACAAAGGCATCTCGTTCATCGAGGTCTACCAGAACTGCAACATCTTCAACGACCACGCCTTCGATTACTTCACCGAACGCAGCGTGCGCCCCGACCGCGTTCTCTACCTCGAACACGGCAAACCGATGGTCTTCGGCAAGGACCGCAAGCAAGGGCATCCGCATGAACGGCGCGCATCCTGAAGTCGTCACCATCGGCGAAAACGGCATCACCGAAAACGACCTGCTGGTCCACGACATCTACCTGAAAGATCCTTCCGTGGCGTTCATGTTGGCCCGCATGGAGCAGCCGGAGTTTCCGCAACCTGTCGGCATCTTCCGCGCCATCGAGCGTCCGACCTACGAAGACATGATGGTCGACCAGATCGAGGCTGCGGTTGCGAAATCAGGCCCGGGAAGCCTCGAAAAACTGATCCACAGCGGCGACACCTGGGTCGTCGACTGAAACACAATCCCGCTTCGATCCGTAAGATCCGTGTTTCCTTGATGCGTTCAAGACACGGATCTTATTTATTTCCTGGAGAACAACGATGATCTGGTTCAAGGCCTCCGTACGCCTGCTTTCTGCCCTCGTACTCTGTTTTGCCCTTTCTGCATCGCTGTTGCCGCTTCCGTTAGTTGGAGCGCAGCAGGCGACAGCCACCGCGCCCGCACGAGATTACAGCGCGGCACTCGCGGCGATTGAAAAAGCCCTTGACGACAAACGTAAAGAGCTCGGCATTCCGGGCATCTCGATCGCGATCGTCAAAGACGATCGCGTCATCTATCTCAAAGGTCTCGGCGAAAAAGACCTCGACAAGAAACTGCCTGTCACACCCGACACGCGTTTCGCAATCGGCTCCGCGTCGAAAGCGTTCACCGGCATGCTCGCCGTGATGAGCGCCGACGACGGCAAGTTGTCACTCGACGATTCGCCGAAGAAGTTTCTGCCTTACTTCACACTTCGCGATCAGGAAGCGGCCGCGAAGATCACGCTTCGCGATCTGCTGGCGCACCGCTCAGGTTTGAACCGCACGGATTTCGCGATGGTCACCGGCATGCTCAATCGCGAGGAGTTGATCAGAGTCGCCGGACTTGCCAAACCGACTGCGAAACTCGGCGAGAAGTTTCAGTATCAGAACATCATGTACGCCGCCGCCGGCGAAGCAGTCGCCAAAGCCGAAAACTCGACGTGGGACAAACTGATCGCCACGCGCATTTTCAAACCACTCGGAATGAACAACAGCGACACGTCGTCCACGGCGATGCAAAAAGCGCGCGACTACTCGTTTGGTTACGACTACAACCCGACGACGAAAGTCACACGCCGTCTGCCGCAACGCGCGATTCCTGCAGCCGCTCCTGCCGGTGCGATCAACTCCAGCGCCCGCGACATGGCCCAATGGGTGCGGTTGATGCTCAACAACGGCACGTACAACGGTAAGCGCATCGTTTCAGAGAAGAATTTTGACGAACTGGTCCACAAGCAGATGTCGATCGGCGGCCCAATTAGTTACGGCCTCGGTTGGTTTTTGCGCGAGTGGAAGGGTCACAAGGTAGTCGAACACGGCGGCAATATCGACGGTTTCAATTCGCAAGTCGCGTTTATGCCGGATCAGAAACTCGGCTTCGTTTTGTTGACCAACGTCACTGCTTCAGCGCTCGGCGCGTTTGCGATGAACACGATCTGGAAGGAGATCGTCGGCGAACCTAAAACTGACGAAGCGACGAGTTCTTTGCCTGCGGGCGATCCGAAAATGGAACTAGGCATTTACAAAATGGCCGGTGCTCCGGTGAGCTTTGAAGTCAGTCTTAAAGACAACAAGTTGATGCTGAGCGTACCGGGGCAGAGCTTATCAACTGCAAAATATCGGCGGGCGTCGTTACAAACTCGCCGATCCCGCACCCCCGGGGTTCTTCTGCACCTTCCGCCCGGTGAAAGACAAAGAATCCCAAACAGAAATGTTTCTCGAACAACCGCAGGGCAATGTCGTCGCGACGAGAGAACCCGCGATTGTCATCATAGACGAGCCACCACTCCCCGCCCCTAAGCCGATTTCCACTGACGAACTGCTCGCGAAGATGATCGAAGCCTATGGCGGTGAAGCAAACATACGGAAGCACAAGTCATCGATAACGACAGTCGAGCTCGATCTGGAAAGCCAGGGAATGAAGGGACAAGGCAAGCTCTTTGCTCGCGTGCCAAACCTCAACGCCAGCGATTTGACGTTTACTGCGCTCGATAAAAAAGTTGCGCAGATCATCACGTTCTTCGACGGCAACGGCGGCGGCGAAGTGATGACCTTCGGTCCACCTGAAACCTATTCCGGCAAGCGTCTCGACGACATCCGCACCGGTTCCGACGTCTACGATGTAGTCAACTGGAAGACCAACTACAAAACGATCACCGTCAAGCGAATCGACAAGGTCGGCGATGAAGACGCTTACGTCGTCGAAAAGCGGCCGGAGAAAGGCACCGTCGTCACCGATTACGTTTCGACGAAGTCGTTCCTCGTCTTGAAACGCGATTCGCTGATCGTCAGCGAAACTGCCGGAATCGAGATTCCGCAGACGCAGATGTTCAGCGACTATCGCAACGTCGACGGCGTGATGGTCGCCTTCAAAAGCACGTCGAGCAACATCGCAAACGGCGATATCACAATGCGCGTGCTCGACGTGAAGTTTGACGCCGACATTCCGGACGCTGTCTTTCACAAGCCGGCGAACCCGCCGAAGCGCACGGACCAGTAATGTGGGTCATAGGCGAGCTCAAAACCTCCATCCGACGCTCGCCATGAACTGAAAGTTGTGCGTAGTTCTGGCGGGCCGGACGAAGGGAAACAGCGTGAACTCATTCGTTATCGGGTTGAACGCAACTCCATTAACCGTGCGACGCCCGAAATGAATGATCGTGTCGCCGGCGTCGAAGCGTGTGACGATCCTTTCTGAAGGATAGAACTCGAGCACGCCTCCGATATCGGCCGCAAAGCTGTTGATGCGGTTCGTTTCAACTTCTATCAGTCCGGGAGGACCGACAAAAATCGGATCGAATTCGCCGCGGCTGAAACTCACAAATCCCGGCCTGCCTTTCGCAAAAATTCCCCACTTCTCGAAGCGTTTCCCAAACTTTGCGCCCGCGACCACCTGGGCCATGTTCCCCGCATTGCGGCAACTAAAACATTTATGCGGGAAGAAATAACCGGCAGTTTCAAACGCGAGACTGCGGTTGAAGTTGAAAGTAAAGCGCGCGCCCACGCCGGCGTCCATCCGATGGTCTCCAAAACCCTCGCGTTCGAGCGTAGTGAACTCACCCGCAATCTCAAACTTCCGCAGGTCCTGCGATTGGGCGAACGAGTTGGATTGCACGAGTAACAAAGATGCGATTGCGAGTAGAAGTAGTCTGCGGTTCATAAGAATCTCCTTGTGGGCACACCTCTCCCTTGCTCAACAAAATCACACTGTTGAGACGTTGATTAGCGACCGTTGATGTTGGGAGACTTAATTTGGGTTAAAGGTCTTCGGTAACAGATGTTCGATGCTGTCTGCGCCGCCGATCATGACGCGTTGAGGCGTGTCGATGTTTTGCTTTGCTTTCGCCGATCCAACGTTGCGCAGGAGCTCGATTCCCTGGCGAGTAAGTAATTTGTCTTCGAGTTTTTCAAATATGTTTGGGCTTTTTTGCGCGCTGCCGGGGGCGCTCCGTCGCGGACCGAATAACGGTTCGTAATCGTGATCGTGTAATACCCACAGGTTCCACACGCCGCCGGTAGCGAGGATCGAATCGCCCGAGGTCCATTCATAAAACTCGCCGAGGAATTCGAATTCGATCCGGTTGTCGTCAAGCAAGCCGATTTTTTGAAACTGATATCCGTCGCGCGGCACGAGCGAGAAGATGAATCGCCCGCGGTCGGGAATGTAAAGCCAAAGCAGCGATCCGGCGCAGCCGAGTTTCGACTTACTTTTGCCGATGAGCGCTCCATCGATCCTGAGTTCGTAGCTTTTCACGCTCAACGCAACGGCATCGAGCGTGAAATCCTTCGGCGCGGTTTCGAGATACTTCTCGCGAAGTGTGGAACGATCGAACGTCACCTTCACGACGTCGACGATCTTCACGCCCGATTCACGATTCACGAGCAGTTCGAGTGAAACGGCGTCGCCGTCGTCGAGAGTTTGGGGTGAGGTTGATTTTTGAAACGTCGCAAAGCCTTCGTGCGCGCGGAGCGGTGCTGAGTCTTTCAGGAACGAGCGGCGAAAAGCTTCGTCTGCCGGAAGCACGACGAGACTGAACTTCTTCGTCACCGGATCGGAGTGGATCGCCAGATCGTAAGCAAACACGACGCGACGTTCTGAATCAGTGAGCACGCGATGAATAACGCGCTCCTCGGCAAACGCTTGTGAGAACAGCAACGCTGAGAGCGGGTTGTCTTTCATTTGCGTGTTAGCCGGCCCGAAAGTTTCACTCCTAAAGGCGACGAAGCCTCCCGTGGCAACCGGCAGCACCAACTGTCGCTTCGCGGGACTTTGCGCCGCGGCGCCGAGGGCGAGGCAGTGAACGCAAATCAGAAGGGCCCAGATCCTACTTCTCATTGGCGGACCCTCCTTTGATCACCGTGAGTTTTACTTCATCTGTCGGGGTGAAACCTTGCAAGCTGGCAACAGCAGGATCAATCCGTGAAGAAATCCGTGTTGGTTTTGATCGTTGCGATCGTCTCTCACGATAAACAATTCGCTCGACCGTTTTTTCCTGAACCACGGGCACGGGCACTTCTACCGGGACGTGAACTATGGAAATTTCGGCCGGAACGTTGCGTAAGAAAACAAACGCCAGCCCCGCGATCAGCAGCAGCGCGAGTCCGACAGGCACCGGTATTCGAATCGAAGAAAAGAAGAAACGGCTTAACCATGATGGACGGCTGTCGACGTGTTGGTATTGGCCCAGCTCGACGCGCGGCTGCTGCGCGGCACGCAGACGTTCCTTGAGGCGCGCGTGGTAACCGGGCCAATAGCTGTCCGGCGGCGTCGCGGTTTCGATTAACCGTGTCGTGAACCGCAGCGTCTCCGTGAGTTCGCTGCACTCTTCGCGACATTCTCCACACTCGCGCAGATCCGTCGCGAGAACTGCACGAGGATCTACTCCGTCGAGAAGAAGTTCGGTTAAGCGCTCTCTTGTTGTCTTGCAGTTATGCATTTAAAACTCCTGATCAGCATTCAGCGGCGAGACGAGTAAGGCGCTCGGGTTCGTCGTTGTTCGTATCCAGCCTTATGCGTAGTTTGGCGATCGCGCGCGACACGCCTTTCTTTACCGTACCGGTTGAGCAGTTCATCGCGGCGGCAATTTCGTCGTATGACATTCCTTCGTAATGCCGCAGCAGAAACATCAGTCGCTGCGTCGGCGTCAGCTCGGCGAGCGCGTTCATGACGGTTTCGAAGAGCACCTTGTTGTAAACAGTCTCGGCCGAAACTGAGCGCGCCTCGAATCCGGTTTCCGAATCCGAGTCGACCAGTTCGACGATCGTCGTCTGGCCCTGCTGTCGAAACGCGCTCGACCGTTGGTTATTGAGAAAAGCGTTGATCGTGATCCGGCGCAGCCAGGTGTAGAAGGAGGAATCGGCGCGGAAGCCCGCGAGCGCTTGAAAAGCTTTCAGCCAAACTTCCTGCGACAGATCTTCCGCGTCCTGCGCGTTGCGACAGTAATGAAACGCAAGCAGGTAGATGCGCCGCGCGTAACGTTCGGCGAGTGAGCAAAACGCGTTTGCGTCGTCGGCCTGAGCGCGATGGATTAGATCGGTTTCGTTGTCAGTCACCGCCCACATAGACACAAATCCGGCGATTTCGTTGGCCTTTCCGGGTGGCAGCGCGAGGGGTATTCTGAGTTAATCTGTGTGCCGGTGTTAAAGATACTACAAAGCAGTGTTCTAGTTGCTTTCGTGCTCGTCGGGCCGATCTGCGGAGAAGCCTGCGGGCAGGAGATCGGTCCCGACGACGTGATCCGGGTGAAGACGGCGCTAGTCAACTCGCCGGTGCTGGTGATTGGGCGGGACGGGAAGTTTGTGCCGAACCTGGGGCGCGAAGATTTTCAGGTCTTCGAAAATGGCGTGAAGCAGGAGATTTCGTACTTCGCTGCGGTTGATAATCCGTTCACGGTCGCGCTGGTGATCGATACGAGCCGTTCGACGGTATTCAATCTGGCCGACATCCAACATGCGGCGCTGGCTTTTGTCGACCAGATGCGGCCGCGGGATCGGGCGGTCGTGGTTTCGTTTTCCGATGATTTCAAAGTGATCACGGAAGCGACCAGCGATCGTGAGACGTTGCGGAGTGCGATTGCGAGTATTCGACCGGGCGGTGGGAGTCGGGTTTACGACGCGATCGATTCGCTGGTTGAGGAGATGAATCGGATCGAGGGTCGGACCGCGTTGATTCTGTTTAGCGATGGGGTTGATAACGATAGTCAGACGGCGAGTGTCGAGAGCACGTTGCGGAAGGTCGAACGAAGTGACACGTTGATCTATCCGGTGCAGTTCAGTACGTACGACAGGATGAAGTCGCGCGCTCCGGCGAAGACGAATCTGCCGACGGAAGGCACTGGATTTAGCGAACAGGATTACCGCGTTGCGGGCGCGTATCTGCGTAGACTTGCTGATGCGACGAGCACTGGAGTCTATCCGGCTGCCGAGATCAGCGACCTGGACCGTGCGATCGCGAGCATTGTTGACGAATTGCATAACGAGTACAGCATTGGGTACTACCCGAGCAATGCGGGCCAGGCGGGTGAACAGCGACGTGTCGAGGTGCGAGTGAATCGTCCGCAGTTGGTTGTTCGTGCGCGCACTGGTTATGTGGTCGATAAATCGGGAGCGGTGGTGCGAACTGCGAAGACGTCGCAACGCGGGATTACTGTTGAGAGTGATGCATCGCTGCCGGTTACACGCGATGAGAAGATCGATGCGGCGAGTGACGGGCGCTGGATGTGTAAGACTCCGCAGCCGCCGATCAATATGGTGATTGTGAGGGAAGGATTTGTCTCGCACTGTCCGAAGAGTACGCGCGTGAATGATCAGACGAATGCGTGGTTCATCAAGAAACCTGGTCGAAGCGAAACGATGTGCAAAGCGTTTCTCGTGTGGAACGGCCGTGAGGTCGCGGCGGCGCCGTTGCCGGAAGGTTATGTCGTGATCGGCGAGGTGAAGTCGGCTGCCTGCGCAAACAGCCAGGACCCGTCAGTTACCGCTAACGCTTGGGACATCCGCCGGCCCGGTGCGAGCGAAACCGTCTGCAAAGGCTTCCCACTTCCGCGCGGCTACGTCATGATCGGCGAACGCTCGGTCGCAAACTGTCCCGCACGAGCCACAGACCAGAACGCCTGGCTTATCCTCGCGAAATAGAAACTACGATCTATTCTTCCCTAACGGCCGCATCGCTGGCGTCGATGGGCGGTTGGTGCTCGGCGTAACGGCGTCGCCGCCGATGTGTTGCTCGGAGGCGTCGCCAAACATGCGATTGCCTTTCTTTCGCACACCGCGCAACGCCGGCGTATCAGCCTTCTCTTCTCGATTTTGATCGGGATTACCTGCGAACCCGGTCTGCTGCCCGCGTGGTTTTAGGGGCGTCCCCACGTTATGCTGGTCCTTCTTTGTTCCCATTGCTTTATTCCTCCCTTTTGTTCGTAACCGTTCTTCCCAACGCCCACTTCAACGCCGGCGGCGTGATCATCGTCGTAATGATAACCATGATAACAACCGCGCCGAAAGTAGCCGGCCCGATCACCGGTTCGTTCACACCACTCGCCGACGGCAACATCAGCGTCGCGCCAATCCCCGCAAAGATCAACCCGACTTCCCCACGCGGAATCATTCCCAATCCAACTGCCAAACGATTCACACCGCGCTCGACAACTCCCAGCGCGCAGATCTGTTTCCCAATAATCGCCGCAATCGTCAGCGCCGACGCCAACCCCAGAATATCGACACGCGTGAAGAGTCGCAGATCGACTTTCAATCCCATCAACACGAAAAAGATCGGCACCAGCACAGTGCTAACCGGTTGCAGCAAGTCGTTCAAATCTCGCTCGGTGCGACCGTCCTTCGGCTTGTAGTGAACTTCGTCGAGAATCAACCCAGCCGCAAACGCACCAACGATCGGCGCCAATCCAACCTTCGCCGACGCCCACGCCAAAAACAAACAAAAAGAGATCGCGAGCGTCAACAAAACTCCGCGCGTCTCCAAACGTCCGGCGCCGCGAAGCAATCGTGGAACGAGGAAATGTCCGGCCGCGATCGCCGCGACCAAAAACGCGATCGACTTCGCCGCAATCAACGCAATGTCGAGCATCGACAGCACACCGCCCGTCGCAGCCGCATGGATTGCGCCCGCTACAACTGCCAAAATCAATAGTCCAAGCACGTCGTCAATCACTGCCGCGCCAAGAATGATGCGCGCCTCGCGCGTCGCGAGTTTTCCGAGGTCCTTAAACACCCGCGCCGTGATACCGACACTCGTCGCGCAAAGAGTTGCGCCAATGAAGACGTGCCCGAGTGTCGCTTCGTCCGGAATGAAGTATGCCGAAACTCCCCAGCCAAGCAGAAAAGGCGCAACCACTCCCAACACCGCGACCAGCAACGACGACGATCCAACCTCAACCATCTGCCGCAAGTCAGAATCAAGTCCGACTTCAAACAACAGAATAATCACGCCGAGTTCTGCCAGCGCCGCGATGGTTTCATTCGTCTTGAGCGGCTCGGCCGTGGTGAAACCAAAGATCACCAGATTCCCAAGCAGAACGCCTGCAAGCAGTTCGCCGAGCACACTCGGCTGCCCAATCCGCTCAAAGAGTTCACCGCCCAGTTTCGCCACCACCAGCATCACGGCGACGCCGATCAGAACGGCCGGATCCAGTCCATGACTCATGGTCCGTAAGATACCATTTAAATCGCTTATAGATTTGCGTCCCGGCGGCGAGGTCTCTATAATGCGCCCCACTTAAGCGCTTCCCCCGGCAGGTGGCGTTCTAAAAAGCTCCAGAAAAATGGCGACTCCGATTCGATGGAACCAGCGTAGACGTGTCGCGCCTTACGGCGGTTCCAACAGACCAGAAACTCCCCTGCGGTCACTCGCGGTCAGTCTGACGCACGTCGCCCGTGCTGCGCTTACCGAGCCTTACATGCTCACGATCGAGCATGAACGCATCCACCTGAGTCGACTTCCCAAGGCTTTTGACGGTTTCCGAGTAGTTCAACTCTCGGACGTTCACCACGGTCCATTTTCCGATCGCGAACAGATCGAACGTGCAGTCGACACTGCAAACCGGCTGAAACCTGACATTATCGCCCTGACTGGCGACTACATCTCGAAAGAACGCAGTTACGCTGCACCGTGCGCCGAGATGTTGGGCCGTCTGAAGGCGCGCTACGGCGTCTACGCCATCCTCGGAAATCACGACCACTGGACCGATGCTGCCCTGATTACCGACCTGTTTCGCGCGGAAGGAATCACGGTCCTGATTAACGAAGGCATGCACTTCGAGCTCGACGGCGAGAGCATCTGGCTGGCAGGCGTGGACGATACGATGGTTGGTCTCGAAGACCTGCCGTTGGCCCTCGCCGGCGCTCGTAGCGATGAAATGAAACTTCTGCTGGCGCACAATCCGGTCATACTTCGACGCGCCGCTCGCGCTTCCGTCGATCTCGTGCTGAGCGGTCACACACACGGCGGGCAGGTTGCAATTCGAAGTGAGCGGAGTGCTTCGGGCCGTCCGCGCCGTCGCATGCTGAAAGGGCTTTGGCGCCAGGGAAACACGCAGATTTACGTCAACCGCGGTCTCGGAACCGTGGTGCTACCTATCAGATACGGATGCCCTCCTGAAGTCTCTTTACTGGAACTCCGCAGCAGCAAGTAACCGGAACACAGATCGGGACGGGTCTTACGGATTCTCAATGTCCGCACGCATCATTACTGTTCCCAACCTCTTAACCGTTTTCCGGATGGTTTTGATTCCGGTCTTTGTCTCGCTGCTCTTTTATCAGAACTTCGTGCTGGCACTGGCCGTCTTCGTCCTCGCCGGGGTGACGGACGGCCTGGACGGGCTGCTCGCCCGCCGCTTTAATCAGAAATCCCAGCTAGGCACGATTCTCGACCCCATCGCCGACAAACTACTGCTGGTTACCGCGTTTGTCGTCCTCTCCATGCGGTCAGTTTTTCCACAGCCTTTGCCGTCCCATTTACCGATTCCGTTCTGGGTGACCGTGGCCGTCATTAGCCGCGACGTCTTCATCCTCGTGGGAGCGGCGGCAATCAACATCGTCACCGGATTTCGCGGTTTTCGCCCGTCAATGCTGGGTAAAATCAACACTACGGTGCAGATCGTCGCCATCGGCCTAATCATCTTCGCCGCCAGCGTCCCCTACGGAACGGGCTACTACCTCCCGACCGTCTACGCCACCGTTTTCGGCTTTTCCGTCCTCTCCGGCGCCCACTACGTCTTCTTCGTCTCCAAACTCGTCAACGAGGACAGGTCGACGCTCAACAAAACTTGACAGTGAGACACTCAAGTCTTATATTGTCCGGGCGTTCAACTGTAGTTAGTGGAGATAATAACAACTATGAGCAAGATTATTGGAATTGACCTCGGAACAACCAACTCGGTGGTGGCGGTGATGGAGGGCGGTGAGCCCACCGTGATCACAAACTCCGAAGGCGGCCGCACCACGCCATCAGTCGTGGCCTTCACCAAAGACGGCAGTCGCCTCGTCGGACAGGTTGCCAAACGCCAGGCGGTTACCAATCCGGAAAACACTGTCTATTCAATCAAGCGATTTATGGGACGTCGCTATAACGAGGTTTCGGAAGAGATCAAACAGGTCCCTTACAAAGTTCAGGGCGCCGGCAATGGCGACGTGCGCATCTCGGCGGGCGGCAAGGAATGGAGCCCACCCGAGATTTCGGCCATCATCCTGCAAAAGATGAAGCAGTCGGCTGAAGACTATCTCGGTCAGAAAGTCGAGAAGGCCGTAATCACCGTTCCTGCTTACTTTAACGACTCGCAACGTCAGGCCACAAAAGACGCGGGCAGGATCGCCGGTCTCGAAGTGATGCGTATCGTCAACGAGCCCACGGCGGCAGCGCTTGCCTACGGTCTCGATAAGAAGAAAGACGAGACGATCGCGGTGTTTGACTTCGGCGGCGGCACGTTCGACGTGTCGATTCTCGAAGTCGGCGAAGGCGTCGTGGAAGTGAAGTCGACAAACGGCGACACGCACCTCGGCGGTGACGACATCGACGAACGGCTCATCGAGTGGATTATCGAGGAGTTTAAGAAAGACCAGGGCATCGACCTCTCGGCTGACAAGATGGCCTTGCAGCGACTGAAGGAAGCCGCCGAGAAGGCGAAGATCGAGCTGTCGAGCACGATGGAGACGGAAGTTAACCTGCCGTTCATCACGGCTGACCAGTCCGGTCCGAAGCACCTGGCAATGAAACTGACTCGCGCTCGTTTCGAGCAGTTGGTTGATCCAATTCTGTCGAGACTTCGCGGTCCAGTGGAAACGGCGCTGAAAGATGCCGGACTCGACACGAAGAAGATCGACGAAGTGGTTCTCGTCGGTGGTTCGACTCGTATTCCGAAGGTTCAGGAAATCGTGAAGGAGATGTTTGGCAAAGAGCCAAACAAGAGCGTGAACCCTGACGAAGTGGTGGCGATCGGCGCGGCCGTGCAGGCCGGCGTTCTCTCGGGCGAGAAGACTGACATTCTGTTGCTCGACGTCACACCGCTCAGCCTGGGCATCGAAACGCTGGGTGGAGTTTTCACTAAGCTGATCGAACGCAACACGACGATCCCGACGCGCAAGTCAGAGATCTTCTCGACTGCGTCTGACAATCAGACTTCAGTGGAAGTTCACGTGTTGCAGGGCGAGCGACCGATGGCTGGGGACAATCGCACACTTGGCAAGTTTCATCTCGTCGGAATTCCGCCGGCACCGCGCGGTATGCCGCAGGTGGAAGTTACTTTCGACCTCGACGCGAACGGCATCGTGAACGTCTCGGCGAAAGACATGGGCACGGGTCGCGAACAGAAGATCACGATCACGGCCTCTTCGGGTCTGGCGAAGGAAGAGATCGACCGGATGATGAAGGACGCCGAGTCCCACTCTGCTGACGACGCGCGCAAGCGTGAAGAAATCGAAGCGCGCAATCGTCTCGACGGTCTCGTCTACCAGATGGAGAAGACGCTTTCCGATAATCGCGACAAGGTTGGAGCGGTTGCAGGGGACGTTGAGACGGCCATCGCGGAGGCGAAGAAGGCGCTGGCTGAAGGCGGCGTTGAGAAGTTGAACGATGCTTTCAATCAGCTTCAGACTGCGTCGCACAAACTGGCGGAGGCCCTGTATCAACAGGCGCCGGCGGGAGGCACTCAGTCGACTGCGGATCAGGCGTCGGCCGCAGGTGCGTCGTCGTCGGGTGGTTCGGGTGACGACAACGTGATCGACGCCGAATACGTCGACGTTGACGAAAACAAATAACACCGATTTTGATATCGGTGTGCTTATGAAAACGGGGCGGAGATAGGTAGTGGCTCCGCCCTTTTTCAAGCGTAACGAATGGCTAATAAGCAGGACTATTACGAAATACTCGGCATCAAGCGCGACGCCAAGCCTGAAGAGATCAAGAAGGCTTACCGGCGTTTGGCCCGCAAGTATCACCCTGATGTAAATCCGGGTGATAAGTCCGCCGAGGAGCGCTTCAAGATGATGTCTGAGGCGCACGACGTGTTGTCGGATCCGAAGAAGCGCAGCGTTTACGATCGCTTCGGACAGTATTCCGACAATCTCGCCGATGCAGCGGCGCGCGGCGCTGGTCCAACAGGCGGCGGACGCGCGGCGCCGGGTTTCGATTTCACGGGGTTTGATTGGGGCGGCGGTTCACCCGGGGCGGGGGGCGCCGGAAGTACCTTTCGCGACATCTTCGCGGACTTGTTCGGTGGCGGAGCAGCGAAAGAGAAGGAACCGCCGCGTCCACAACCTCAACGAGGCGCCGACATCGAGATGCCGCTGTCGCTTTCGTTTGAGGAAGCAATCAATGGTTTGACGACAAACATCACCGTGAATCGTTCCGAACAGTGTTCGCGGTGTAATGGCGCGGGCGACATCGGTGGACCGGTTGTCGTTTGTTCGACGTGCAAAGGTTCGGGCCAGGTGCAACGTGCCGGCGGACGTTTGCGCTTCGCGCAGGAGTGTCCGGACTGTGGCGGCACCGGACGTCGTCGCACGCCGTGTTCGCTGTGCAAAGGCAAAGGCACGATGCCGAAAACCGAGACGGTGAAGGTTCGTATTCCGGCGGGCGTGGAAACGGGTTCGCGCGTGCGTATTCCTGGCAAGGGTGAGGGCGGACGAATGGGCGCACCTTCGGGCGATCTGCACATCATCACGAACGTTGGACCACACAAGTATTTCACGCGCAAAGGCGACAATATTTATGTGACGGTGCCGATCACGGTTCCTGAAGCGGCGCTTGGCGCGAAGATCGAAGTGCCGACGGTTGAAGGTAAGACGCAGTTGCGTATTCCGCCGGGAACGCAGTCGGGACAGAAGTTTCGTTTGCGCGAGCGCGGTGCACCGTCGCTGCGAAATCCGGGCGCGAAGGGTCACCAGTTTGTGGAAGTGCAGGTGACGTTGCCGAAAGTGATTTCGGAAGAGACGAAGGAACTGTTGCGCGAGTATTCGAGATTGAACTCGACGAACCCACGCGTCGAGATGGGGCTGGAGTAGGGGGTTTATGACTCGTAAACCTAAAACTTATACCATCAGCGCGGTCGCGGATCAGTATGGGATTCATCCGCAGACGTTGCGCTTGTATGAGCGTGAGGGTTTGTTGAAGCCTTCGCGATCTGAGGGCAATACGCGGCTGTACACGGATCCCGATCTCGAGCGCTTGGAGCTGATACTTTCGTTGACGCGCGATCTCGGCGTGAACCTCGCGGGCGTGGAGATCATTCTCAACATGCGCGAGAAGATGGATGCGATGCAGAACGAGTTTGAACGGTTCTTCCAGTATCTGCAGTCGCACGCTGAAGAGCTTACGAATTTCGACAAGGCGCCCGAAGGTGGTGAGGCATTGGTCACACTCACGCGCGCTGCTGCACTGCGACGACGTAGTTCCGGACGGTAGTTGATCTTTAAATTCCTGAGGTGTTAAAGTGCGCGCGCTTTAACCTCACTACTCAGGAGTTTACAAAATGACCTCACGTCTCACGCTTCTTCTAGTTCTCTTTGTCTTTCAATCCGTTAACGCACAGGATCTCGATACCGTCATTGTGTTCGGCAAAGTTGTCGATCAGAACGGCGCTGTGATTCCCGGTGCTGAAGTCAAAGCCAACACTCGAACCGTTTCAACGGACGATCAGGGTCGCTATCGTTTGATCCAATTGGAACCGGGGATTTATTTAATTCGTGTTTCCTGCTCTGGATTCGCTACTCAGGAATTTACACAGATCAGAACCACCTCCGGACAGAGTCTTCAGCTTGATGTGACGTTGCTTCCGTCCAGCATCGTTGCAGAGCCGGTCGTTGTGACTGCGGCAGAAGTGCCAGTCGTCGACACGAAGCGAACTGTGGTTGGCGCAACGTTGACGGCGCGCGAAACGGAGTCGTTGCCGCTCGCGTCACGTTCGGTGCTCGACCTGATCTTTACGCTTCCAGGCGTCACGGAGGAACCACTGTCGACGCGCGATCTCGCCGAGGATCGCAACACGAGTCACGCATCGACGCCCGAAGAGTCTGGCGTGTTCTCGCTTGCAGGCGCACCGGCTTACTCGAACAACCTCACGATTGACGGGCTCGACAACAACGACGATCGCGCTGCTCGTGAGCGTTTTCAACCTTCGGTTGAAGCAGTCGCGGAAGTGCAGGTGATCACAAACCAGTTCTCTGCTGAATACGGACGCGCTTCCGGCGGGCGCGTGAATCTGCGCACACGCAGCGGGTCGCGCGAGTTTCATGGCAGCACGGTGTATTTCTTCCGTGATGAAGCGCTGAACGCGAACAGTTTTCGTAACAATTCGGTCGGTCTTACGCGTTTGCCGCTTCAGGATCACGTCATGGGGTTCACGTTGAGTGGGCCAATTAGAAATGAATCTGTGTTCTTCGCTTCGTACGAGTTCAGCAAGGTGCTCGATAGTGCTCTGATCGATACGCTCGTCCCTGTTCAGCAGAATCCGCTATTTCCACTGCCGCGGCCGACGAATCCGGAACTGGCGCGTCTCGAAGACGTCAACTCGCCTGCGCTCGCTGCTGAGGTGGCGCCGTTTATCTCGCCGGTGAACACGCCATTGAAAAACGAGAGCTTTATTGCGCGTGTGGACCATCCGTTCAGCGCGGTGCACAACGTTTCCGTCGTTTATCAAGCTGGTCGGCTCTTGAATCTGCGACAGTTTGGGGGCGGGAATCGACTTGCCGAAGCACTGCAAGGCAGAAGACGGAATTCGGATGCGATCTCAGTGTCTGACAACTACGTGTTTTCTGATCGCGTGGTGAATCAGTTGCGGATGCAGTATTCGCGTCTCGCGCCGTCGTTCGAAGCGCAAGCTGCTGGAAAACCGGTGGTCCTGATCGCTTTGAACGATCCGTCGATTAGCGGAACGCTCGTCGCAGGTTCTTCGACGTCAGGCGGTAGCGATCGTCAGGAGAATCGAGTTCAGATCCAGAATATTCTTTCGCTGGTGAGCGGCAATCACTCTGCGAAGCTTGGCGTCGACGTTCATCATGTTCGCTCTACCTTCATCGACTTGACTGACCTTACAGGCACTTTCAACTTCGCGAGCGCCGGAGATTTCCTTGCCAATCGACCGAGCCGCTTCCGCCAGAACTTTCAGAGTCGCTCGACGCAAACGAATAGTTACGTCAGTTTCTTCGTGCAGGATGAATGGCAGGCGTTGCCGCAACTGCTCGTCAGTTACGGTGTGCGTTATGAGCGCGAGACGATTCTGCGCGATCGGAACAACTTCGGTCCGCGGTTTTCGGTGGCGTACAGTCCGTTCGAGTCGGGAAAGTTGGTGGTGCGATTCGGGAGTGGGATCTTTTTTAATCGCGCGTTGTTGAGGACGATCGACGATTTCACGCTCGGCCAGCAGCAACTCTTTTTCGACACGAATCTGCTTCAGGATCCTTCGACTGGCAAGTTGATGACCGCTGAGCAGCGGCGCGGGTTCATCGCAGCGCATTTGCGATTTCCGGAGACCACGGATTTAAGACAATTTGCTGTATCGAATACCGGGTTCTTGCGACGACTCGATCCGCGGTTACGGATTCCCGAGAGTTATCAGGTTAATGCGGGTGTTGAGCGCGATCTTGGGCGCGGATATTCGATCGAAGCGAATTTTAGTTTTACGCGAGGGATTCATCTGTGGCGCGAGTTCAATGCGAATGCGCCGGTGCTACCCGCGGGGTATGAGAATTTCTCGCAGTTTCTCGCGTCGCGTGATTTTGCGAATTTTGTAAACCCGGTGACGAGGGTTCGGCCGTTGCACAATGTTTCGACGGCTGGAGAACTTGTGCGGTTCGTTTTCGGTTCAGCAGATCAGGCCGCCGTGAGCCGCGCGGTGGAATTCGGTTTGCCGCGTTTCGATCATCAATCTGGATCATCCATCTTCGACAACAGCCATTGACGTCGCGCTTGCTGCCCTCAATGATCTCCGGCCCGATCCTTCGCGCGGTGAAATCGAACAACTCATTTCCGCCGGCAATAGCTTCTATCGCGGACTCACACTTGAACTTCGAAAGCGGTTCGATTCCAACTTCACATTTCGGGCTGGATACACGCTGTCGAGTTTGGTTGACGATGGGGTGGTGAATACGTCCGACGCGCTCGTGCCTGGCGACTTTCGGGCTGAGCGCGCGCGCAGCTTGCTTGATCGCCGTCACCGCTTCGTACTTTCCGGCACCTTTGCTCTACCTCGCTACGTCGGAGGATTGCAGCTTTCACCGATCTGGCGAGTTGCGTCAGGCGCGCCATTCAACATCTCGCTCGGCGGTGTCGATCGCAACCTCGACGACGTCTCAAACGATCGACCGAACTTCTCCGGCGACACGCGTCTCCTCCGCTGGCGTAAACCCGGCGAGCCCATCAATCCTTCCCTACTCGACTCATTCACCATTCCCACAATCGGTCAACACGGAAACCTTCCGCGCAACGCCGGCATCGGCCCAGGTCTATTCGTCTTCGATCTAAACCTGACGCGCGAATTCAACCTCGCGGATCGCCTCCGCCTCCGCCCCACAATCGAATTCGACAACATCCTGAACAAAACCGTCTTCAGTTTCGGCTCCGAATTCATCAACTTTGATGACTCGATTCCTTCGTCGCGAAACGAACCATGCGCCCACGTCAAATCCGTGATTGGAGTGAAGGTGCAATTTTGAAGCACAAAGAGTTGACCTACAAAATCATCGGTGTTTTCTATGATGTGTACAACGAGCTGGGACACGGATTTTTAGAATCCGTGTACCACCGTTCGTTGGAATCGGCACTGAAATCCGCCGGCGTCGAAGTCCGCAGTCACGTCAGAATCCCAGTCTGGTTCCGCGGACAGCGTGTGGGATGTTTGAGGGCGATGTGCTGGTCGAGGACACGATCCTGCTTGAGCTTAAGGTTGCTCGGTGCCTGGACCGACCTCACATAGCCCAGCTACTCAACTACCTACGGGCTACTGATATCGAGGTCGGTATCTTGTTGAACTTTGGCCTGAAACCTGAATTCAAGAGGTTGATTCTTGAGAATTCGAGTAAAACCAATCGGCGGTAATTACCGGCGGTATTCCTTGCATCGAGCCCGGGAACGTTCAATTCTTCTTTTCATCCATCGGTTCATTATCTTTAGCCTTCCAATACTTCTGATGAGGTCCGTACGATTGAGTTGCCTCGCAGGTTGCATGCCAGTACGTTTCCTCACTTACTAACGCGCATTTCGCCCGAAAAAAGTCTCATTTAACCGCACCAAGACGCACGATTTAGTGTCCTAAAGCCGCAAATGGCTTATGGTAAACTCGCTATCGATGTCGCTCACTGACTCACAAACCGAGCATGTCAGCGAAGTCGAGGCGGCACTCCTCGACGCCGAGCTCTTCATGAAGTACCAGGCCGCGGATCGGGCCATCAAATGCCTCCGCGCCGCCCTTCAGCTCAACAGCCGCTCGATCAAGCTCCGCGAACGCCTCCGCGAGATCTGCGCGTCGCAAAAACAGCCCGAAGAAGCCGCCCGCCAATGCCTGGCCCTCGCCAGTATCTACATCGAGCGCGAAGACTTCGACACGGCCCACGATCGCCTCCTCGAAGCCAAACAACTCGACGATCGCATCAACATCGCCAGCGGCCTCGAAGCAATCCGCCGCGCACGCCGCCCGGACCTCAAACCCGGCCCGGCCGCTCCGGAACCGCAGTTCGAACGTAAACACTTCACACTGGCCGGCGATCTCAGCGCAGTCAGCGTCTTCGACGCGATGCAGGTCATCGAAAACGCCCGGCTCAACGGCGTCCTGACTCTCAGCGGTGAAAAACATCAGGGCCAGGTAATGTTCAGCGACGGCCGGATCGTCGACGCTACTTGCGGCGGGAAAAGCGGCGAACAGGGTTTCGAGCGCGTCGTGGAGATTACAAGCGGGACTTTCGAATTTCAGAAAACCTCAGACCAGTACCCCGTCCGCATCCAGGCACTCAGCAACACCAACCTCGTCCTCGACACATTACGCGTGCTGGACGAACGCAAGCAGTAATTAATCGATCAGCACACGAGTGTTCAGCGCTTCCGCTTTTTCGATCGCGGTAAGCAATCGCAGAAACTGCGTGTAGTTTCGGCTGCGGGTTGTGAGTCGCGCGATCTCGGATTGTGAGAGTTCGTTGCGCAGGAGTAGATCAAGCAGGTCGTAATAATCCGCGGTGGCTTCGAACGGAAACTCGCGCGTGTACGTCGTCGCCACAACGTCTTCCGATCGAAAACCCGCCAGCAGATCGAACACATTATCAGTCGTCAAACGCGCAGCGTCGCGCGTCAACGCTATCGGCACTCGCAACTCGAAGAAACGCAAACCCTCGTCAGTCACAACGCGGCGCAACTCCTTCGTCGCTTCACCATCAAACGGCGACTCCGGATCGACGAGTATCCGCAGCAACCGAGGCTGATCTTCTTTATCAAGCGTGTCCAACGAAAGCTGCACCCGATCCGCCAGGAACTTTTCAAACTGCGCCTCGACCGGATAGTTGATCCGCCCCAAACACCCGACCGACTCCCCCTCCCCCGCAGCGTCCATCGGTAAACATGCCGGACACTGCGCGCAGATCGTCGTCGCCGTTTGCAAACGTTCGATTTCGGCGCTCGCGTTCTCGACCCACTGAAGTTTGTCGATCGAAGGCGCAACCGCATCTCCGGTCGTAAGCTTGGCATGGAGGCTGCTCAGCCGTCCCCATTGCGCAGGTGTGGCTCGGAATAGTTGGCGCGAAGCGGGCAGTCGTACTGCAGTGCAAACTCGAGTGACATCTAATGTCGTATATCCCTGTTCCGTTACGCAACATCTTATGGTAAGCTTTCGGCATTCCCGCAATTGAAGCCGCATAAGAAAGGTCATGTCATGGCAGTTAGTCAGGAACTCTTGGAAATACTCGCGTGTCCGGCGTGCAAGGCGAAAGTCGAGCTCAAGCCGGACGGAAACGCATTAAAATGCGTCGAGTGTAAGCGCGTTTATCCAATCCGCGACGACATTCCCGTAATGCTCATCGACGAAGCCACGATCGAAGAATCCGATGAACGGTCTGCGCGACATGGTGAACTCTCCCCCGCAACTGCGCCTGAGTAACACAGGGGCGATGTACGATCCTGAACCTCCGGAAGCTTTGGGATCCGCGCGGTGGGATTGGTCGAAAGTGCGCAAGGTGTTGCTCGTCCGATTGCGTTCAATCGGCGATACCGTGCTCTCAACGCCGTCGCTGTTCGCGCTGCGGCGGTTCCTGCCTGATGCAGAGATCGACATTTTGGTGGAAGACTGGGTCGCGCCCGTGCTCGACAATCATCCCCATTTGGACAACGTCGTCGTGCTTGAACGCGGCGGCTTTACGTCACGCGCGCGAGTGGCGCGGCAGATCAGATCGACTGGTTACGACGTGGTCTACAACCTTCACGGCGGAACGACGGCCACGTTTCTGACGCGGGCAACTGGCGCGCGTCATCGCGTCGGTTTCAAGAGTTATCAATACGCGCAACTGCACAATCATCAGGCGCCCTCGCCGTTGTTGCTGTGGGGACAACAGAAGACCCACTCCGTAGAACAACAACTCGCCCTGCTCGGGTGGACCGGAGTTCCCGTGACCGATCGACCGCGAACACATGTAGCGGTCACACCGGAAGCGTCGCGCACCGTTGCCGAGGGTTTGGAAGAGGCGGGACTCGCCGATCGACAGATCGCGCTGATTCATCCGGCGGCAGCGTTCGCGACCAAACAGTGGGCCGCTGAAAACTTCGCGCGTGTCGCCGAGTCGCTCGCGGCGCGCGGGTTTGCGCCGGTCGCTATCGCTGCTCCGAACGAACGCGAGATCCTGGTGTCGCTGATGGATCAGGCTTCCGTTCCCATCGTTTCGTTCGATCTTTCGCTTCCGGAAGTGGCAGCATTAGCTGCGCGTTCACAGATCTTCGTCGGCAACGACAGCGGCATTGCGCATATCGCGGCGGCGGTTGGAGCGCCCTCGGTAGTTATTTTCGGTTCGTCGAACGTCGCGCACTGGCGACCGTGGAACAAAGCAGCGGCGGAAGTGGTCTTAGAACAGATGCCGTGCCAACCGTGTCACGGATATTTTTGCGAGAAGTTTCCCCAGCCGGAATGTATTCTGCGCGTTCCGGTCGAACGCGTAGTCGCCGCAATCGACAAAGTCCTGGCCCATGCTGACTAAAAACCGCGTCACCGAAATCCTCCGTGCCCTTCGCGAACGTAATGTCGTCGTGCTGGGCGATGTGATGCTCGACGAATTTGTTTGGGGCGACGTGACGCGAATCTCTCCGGAGGCGCCGGTGCCGGTGGTCGACGTCCGCCGCGAATCGATTCACCTCGGCGGCGCTGCGAATGTTCTCGCTAACTTGATCGCGCTCGGTGCGCGCGGCAGTGTCGTCGGCGTGGTGGGAAACGACGACGCCGGCAAACGCCTGCGCAACGAGTCTACGCGAACTCAGCGCTGACGCTAACGACAATCTGATCGTCGACGAGGCGCGTCCATCGACGATCAAGACGCGCATCATTGCGCATAGCCAGTTAGTCGTACGCGCCGATCGCGAATCACGCACGGCGGTGAATTCGCTGATCGAAGAGCAGATCGTCGCCCGTTTGAAAGACGCGCTCCATGACGCAGATGCCTTTGTAGTTTCCGATTACGACAAAGGCGTGGTGACGCAGCGCATACTCGGCGAGATCCTGCCGTTCGCCTACGAACGCGTCCCTGTTTTGATCGATCCGAAGCTGCGCAATTTCAATTTCTATCGTCCGGCGACACTCGTCACCCCGAACCATCATGAAGCCTTGCGCATGAGCGACAGCGAAGATCATTCTGACGATGGATCGCATCATGCCGCGACCGTGATTCGCAACAAACTCGGCTGCGACGCAGTGCTGATCACGCGCGGCGATCGCGGCATGATGCTGCTCGAACGCGAAGGCGAACCTGTTTTCGTCAAAACAGCAGCGCGTGAAGTTTACGATGTGACGGGTGCGGGTGATACTGTTATCGCCGCCCTGGCCGCCGCGCTCGCAACCGGCGCCAGCATGCTCGAAGCGGCTGCACTCGCCAATCACGCCGCGGGAATCGTGGTCGGAAAGGTTGGCACCGCGACCGCCACTGCTGATGAATTGATCGCCACTTTCGATTGAGTTGCCCAGATCTATGGTTAATAGGTCTGTGGTCCCAAACGCATGGTAGGCAAGACTCTTCGCAACTATCGCATCACGGAAAAGCTCGGCGTGGGCGGACAGGGCACGGTCTATAAAGCAACCGACCTCAAGCTCGGCCGGTCGATGGTGATCAAAGTCATCCCGCCGGAGTTAAGCGCGAAAGAAGCAAACCTGAAACGTTTCGAGCGCGAAGCGCGTCTTGCCTCGTCGTTGGACCATCCGAACATCTGCACCATTTCGATCTCGACGAAGTCGATGGCGTTCACTTCATCGCCATGCAGCACGTTGAAGGAAAGAACGTGCGGCAACTCGTCGCGGGGCGACCGCTGGAATTCAAGACCGCGCTGCTGATCGGCTTGCAGGTCGCCGACGCGCTCGCGGCCGCACATAGTCGCGGCATCATTCATCGCGATATCAAGTCGGGAAACGTGATGGTCACACCGTCGGGACAGGTCAAGGTCCTCGATTTCGGCTTGGCGAAATTACTCGACGACACCGAAGCCGCAACCGCGGGCATTCATCGCACTGAGTTGACTGAAATCGGTGTTCCGTACGGCACTGCGACCTACGCGGCACCCGAACAAGCGCGTGGCGATCGCGTCGACAAACGCGCCGACATCTTTTCACTCGGCGTTTTGCTTTACGAAATGCTGACCGGCACCTGGCCATTTCGCGGCAAGACGACGATCGACGTGCGATCACGCGGTGCTTCACGATCCGCCGCGACCGATCACCGAACTGCGAACGTCCCGATCCCGTCGCGGCTGCAACAGATCATCGATCGCGCACTGGCCAAGGAACCAAAAGATCGTTTCCAAAACATGGAAGACATGCGCAACGAGCTGCGACTGGTGTTGCAGGAAGTCGACTCGGTGCGGTCATCGAGCATATCAGCGTCATCACCGGAACCGCCGCGTCATCTGGCGGGCGCGAATCCGGTGTCGCGCGCGGTGCGTTGGCTGAAGTCGATTACGAGAAGCGAATCGCCGACTTCGCCAAGTCGCCAACCTCCGCGGCAGCTCCATGAAACACCATTTACCACTGTCGCCGATCAGGAAAAGAAGAGTCTCGCGATTCTCTGTTTCCGCAATTTGAGTAACGATCCGGCGTCGAGTTTTTATGAGTTCTCGCTGGCTGATGCGGTGATAACTGAACTGGCTCGTGTGCGTTCGCTCGTCGTGCGACCGTCGTCTGTGATCGCGAGGTATCAAGGTCAACGATAGATCCGCGTGAGATCGGCCAGGAGTTGAACGTCAGCGCCGTGTTGACGGCGGGCTTTATTCATTCCGGCGATCACTTCCGCGTCACGGCGCAACTGATCGACGTCGCTTCCGGCGAATTGTTGTGGAGCGATCGCATCGACACCACCGCCGCCGACATCATCGCGGTCCAGGACACGATCGCACAGCGAATCGTCGAAGGACTGCGCGTCGAACTCAGTCCCGCCGAGCAAGTCGGCATCGCCAAAGCGTCGACGCAGAATCCAGCGGCGTACGAGCAGTACCTGCGCGGCCGCGATCTGTTTGCTCGTTTCATCTTTCGCACCTTCTCGCGCGACGATTGCGACGCGCCATCGAACATTTCGAACGCGCGATCGAACTCGATCCAAACTTCGCGCTGGCCCACGACGGCCTCGGCGCTTGTTACGTCAATCGCGTCTTTAAAGGATTTGGCGGCGCCGAAGACTACGAACGCGCCGAAGACGCTTTCAACAAGGCGCTCGCGATCGATCCAAACATCGTCGAAGCGCGCATGCTGATGGTCTTCGTCTACCTGTGGCGCGGCGAGAAACAAAAAGCGCGCGAAGAGGTGAACCGTGCGCGCAACGAAGCGCCGAACGAGCCGGTGGTCCATTTCGTGAAGGCCATGCTGCATCGTCTGGATGGCGAGTATGGACGCGCGTTGCGCAGTTACGATCGGCTGGTGCGACTCGATCCGGCGGCGCACGTCGTGGCGAGTTACAGTCGCGCGCTCGTTCACATGTACATGGGTCATTTCGACGAAACGTTCCGTCAGCTCGATAACGCCGGCGAGCCTGATAACGCGCTAGTGCGAACGTTTCGCGCGCTGGCGCTCTATTACACCGGCCAGACCGACGCTGCGGCCGAGCTGATGCGCGACACGGTCGAGAAGCATCCAAACATGCACGGCATACGTCCATTCATGGCGATGTTTCTGAGCGCGCAGGGCAAGCACGACGAGGCGCTCGCGCAACTGACGCAGGAAGTGAAGCGCAACGGCGAGGTCGACGCGGATATCGGTTATTCGATCGGTTCTGTTTACGCGTTGAAGGTCTGAACGGCGACGCCTTTGAATGGCTCGAGCGGTCGATTGCATTGGGCAACGCTAACCATCCGTGCTTTGACAACGATCCAAACTGGGCCACACTGCGAGACGATCCGCGCTTTATCGAGCTGACGTCGAAACACAAATGACGAAACAAAAACGAATAGCACTAATACTTCTGATAACTCTCGTTTCGCGCGTGTTGGTGAGCGCGCAGACGCCGGCGAAGACACTCCCCGAATTACAAACCCGGATTTCCGAGATACTCGCCAAACCGGAACTCGCCTCCGCGATGGTCGGCGTCAAGATCGTCTCGCTCGATACCGGGCGTGTTCTGTTCGAAGAAAACACGACGAAGCTCTTGCGCCCCGCGTCGAACATGAAGCTCTACACCGTCGCCACGGCTCTCGATAAGTTGTCGCCTGACTATCGCTTCAAAACGCTTGTCTACGGCAACACAAAACTTGATGCGTCCGGCGTGCTTAAGAGTGATTTGATGATCCAGGGACGCGGCGATCCGACGTTCGCGGCTCGCTTCAACAACGGCGACTATTTTAAAGGAATCGACAATCTCGCAACGCGCATCGCGAGCGCAGGCGTGAAACGCGTCGAAGGCGATCTCGTCGGCGATGAGAGCTACTTTGTGGGACCGAAGTACGGCTCGGGTTGGGAGTGGGACGATCTGACGTGGTCCTACGGCGCGGAAATCTCGCCGCTCACCGTGAATGACAACGCGCTCGATCTGTTCATCAAGCCAGGTCAGCAGGTGACCGCACCGGCGTCGATCACAACCGGCCCGCCGGATCCTCTGTTAACGATCGTCAATAAGGTCACGACTGCATCTAAAGGAACAAAACGCGAACTTAGTATTTATCGTGGTCTTGGTGAGAACACAGTCACGATCGTCGGCAACATCGCCGTCGACGATCCCGGCTACACCGGCGCGATCGCCATCTCGCATCCGGCGTTGCTCTTCGTCTATCTGCTACGCACCGCGCTCGCGCAGAAAGGCGTCGTGGTAAAAGGAAAATCGCGGACGACCGGCACGTTGAACCAACCGATTCTTCCGCCGATTCCAGAGATCGCGGCCAGGATCGGCGCGCCACCGCCGAGGGTGCAAGTCGAGATCACGACGTTAGAATCGCCGCCGTTCAGCGTGATCGCGGCGCAAACATTGAAGCCGAGTCAGAACCTCTACACCGAACTGATTCTCCGAACTCTCGGAACGATGACACCGCCGCCGCCGACCATGACGACCGCTCCGGCAAACCTCGGAAGACCTCGGCATCGAAGCAGTCAAGACGTTCCTGAAGAGCGCTGGAATACAGGCAGAGTCGCTGCGTCTCAACGACGGCTCCGGACTATCACGCGACGACATGATCACAGCCGAGGCGACGGTGCAGTTGTTGACTTTCATGAACAAACATCGTTACGCCGACGTATTTCGCGCTGCGTTGCCGATCGCCGGTGTCGATGGGACGCTGCGAAATCGAATGCGCAACACGCCGGCGCAGAACAATGTGCGCGCGAAGACGGGGTCGCTGAGTGCGGCAGCAAGCCTCGGCGGCTACGTCACAACCGCTGCCGGTGAAAAGCTCGCATTCACGATCATCGTTAACAACTATGGACCAGACGTGGAACCGCGCGTGATGTGCATCGATCCGATCGCCGTGTTATTAGCGTCGTTCAGCGGCAAGTCAGATGCAGCGACGACCACGACTACCAACGGAACCACGCCACCCGATAAACCGAACCCGGAACTAAACTAGGAGGCCCCTGATGTCAGCACAAAGTGCAATGAAGTCATGGAAAGACGTGCGGAACGGATTAATCGAAGAGGTCGAGACGATACCGGACGATCAGATGGAATTTCGCGCGACACCGGACACGCGGAGCGTTGCCGAATTACTCCAGCACATTGTTGAGACGCAAAAGATTCTCGTCGGCGAAACGTGCCGGGAAGAAAGTAACTTGACGCGACAGTCGTTTGTCGCTCACGCGCAGGAGTATGCGCCGGGTGTCCGCGACGTCGCCGACAAGCAAGGGCTGATCGAACTTCTTCGCAGCAGCATCGAAGCGGCGGAGGAAACGGTCCTGGCCCACGCCGACATGTGGGACGCGCCGATGAACGGTCTCACCGGCCAGCCGACGACCAAAGGCGCGATCCTGGCGTTCGCGATCAGTCACGAGATGTATCACCGCGGTCAGTTGACGGTGTACGAGCGCTTGTTGAGTATCGAGCCGGCCCTGACTGGCAGACTGAAGAAGCTCTTCGCACAGGCCGGATAGTCGAAGCTCACGATGCCGCCGCAATTCACGAAGTTTCACGGGCTGGGAAACGACTATCTGGTGATTGAAACCGAGCAACTTGCCGGGCTTCCGGAGGGGATTCGGGATTTCGGCGAGTTTGCCCGCCGCATTTGCAACCGGCACTACGGCGCCGGTGGCGACGGCATTGCAATCGTCGGCAAGTCATCCGCAGACGACGCTGATTTTACGTGTCGCATCTTCAACCCTGACGGCAGCGAAGCCGGACTCTCAGGTAACGGGACTCGTTGCGCCGTCGCTTATCTCCACTACCGCGGTCTCTGGAATAAAGAAGAACTGCGACTCAGCACGCGCACCGGTCTCAAGCGCTACTTCCTGCGCGGACAACCTGGGCCCGGCAAATACCTGTTCGAATCAGAGTTGGGCCAACCCAAGTTCGACACGCGATCGATCCCGATGTCGATCGAGCCGCCGTTGGAAAGAGTCGTGAATTATCCGTTTGAAGAGTTTCAGATCACGGCGATGCAGATGGGCAATCCGAATTGCTGCATCTTCGTTGATGATTTTGCCGCTATCGATTGGCGTCGCATTGGTAAACACATTGAGAATCATCCGCAGTTCCCTGACAGAACTAACGTCGTATTCGTGCGCGTTGTCGATCGAAAACTGATCGAGCTGCGCATCTGGGAACGGGGCGTTGGCGAAACAACCGCTTCCGGAACGTGCTCGTGCGCGGGCGCGGTCGCAGCGATGGTGAACGACAAAGCGGATCGCGACCTGCGCGTCGTAATGGAAGGCGGCGACGTGCAAATCCAATGGCGCAAATCAGACGGTCAGGTTGTGATCACAGGAACCGCTGAAGTAGTCTATTCAGGCCAGTGGTTGACCTAAAAATGTCAAAAATCGTCCCCGTCATTCTCCTCCTGAGCGCATTACTGTCGCTGCCTGCCTGCGGCGGCAGGGTCATCTCCAAAACCGAAGCGCACCCGCCCCCGGAACCGCCGAAGCCGCCCAGCTCCGTTCCGATGTGGCTCGGAAACTCGGAGCGAAACTTTTACGGCACGGGACCGTGGTCCGGCAGCGCGCTCGAAGTCGTTTGGGAGTTTGAAACGAAGTTCATCACCGGGCGCCTGCACGAAGATCCGTGGGGCGGATCGAGCTGGCCGGGACAGCCTTCGGTGGACGAGAAACACGTTTATTTCGGCTCCGCTGACGGGAATCTTTACTGTCTTAACAAAGACGACGGCAGCCTTGTTTGGAGTTACAAGACGCTGGATAGTCTGAAAGCAACGCCGACCATCGCCGGCGACCGGCTGATCGCGAGCGGCCTCGACCACTACATCTACTGCATCGACAAGCACACCGGTGCGCTCATCTGGAAATACAAGACTGAATTCGAAGTCGACTGTTCCGCCGCGGTGATCGACGGACGCGTCTACTTCGGCAGTGAAGACGGGTTCTTCTACGCTCTGAATCTCGAAGACGGCACGCTCGTCTACAAAACCGAGCGGCTCGGCTCGATGGAAGGCAGTTTCTCCGTCGTCGATGGTCGCGCGTACATCGGCACCGAACGCGGCGACCTGTTCTGTTTGAACTTGTCGGACGGTGTGACAGTGTGGAAATCGAGCATTGGCGCCGATTCCGATTCAACGCCCGCCGTCGCGAATGGATTCGTTTACACGGCTGCGGAAAACGGCGTCGTCTATGCTTACAAGCAGGACAACGGCGAGCTCGTTTGGAAGTACAAAACGCTTGGCGGGATCGGGAAGGAAAAGAACGGGATCTGGGCGAGCCCGATCGTGGCGAATGGACGAGTCTACATCGGGTCGAACAACGGCTACCTGCACGCGCTGACCGCAGATAAAGGCGAACTCGTCTGGCGCTACAAGGCGCGCGGACCGATCTGGGGAACGTCGCCGCTTGTCGACGGCCGTCTCATTTTCGGCGACAAAGCCGGCTGGCTGCACGCAGTCTCCGCGGAAGACGGGCAGCAGATCAGCGAACTGAAGATCGGTGATAATATCAACGCCACCCCCGCCATACTCGGCGGTCGAATTTACATCGGCGCTTTCAACGGGAAGCTGTACTGTTTGAAGTAACCTTGCTCGTTTACCTGGTAGACAACACAATCGACGGTCAGGGCGCGAGCCCGCGCGAGTTGCGCGCGGTGTTGGGTCGTTTGATTCCCGGCCTCGAAATCCTCACCGAACCTTTCCACAGCGTGTCGCTCGAACGCGTGCGCAGCCTGCGCCCGTCGCACATCATTCTCAGCGGACAGAGTCACCCGTGGGACAAGTACTCGCCCGAGTCACTGGCCGGCATCTTCGACGTGATCAAACACGCGAGCCAGCCAATTCTAGGCGTCTGCGGCGGGCATCAACAGATAGCGCTGGCGCACGGCGCTGAGGTCGGACTGATGGGTCGAGTCGAACCGGGCGAAGGTTACGACGGCGCCAAACGCGAGCGCGGCTTCCACCCAATCGACAACACCGGCGACGGACTGTTCAAAGGCCTCCCTCACAAATGACCGTCTGGCACAACCACTGTGACGAGGTGAAGCAACTGCCAAACGGCTTCCGCAAAACTGCCTCAAACGAAACCTGCGAGATTCAGGCGATGCAGGAGAAGGGACGGCGGGTCTATGGCGTCCAGTTCCACCCGGAGCTATTCGACGAAGAACACCCCGAAGGCCGCCGGCTGGTCGAAAATTTCCTCGCCCTGTAAGCCCTGCTATTTCAGCATTTGCCTCAAAATCGTGCGATTTATCTCACAAATATCACGGATTTGCATTTGGACTCTCACGGAACCGTGTGCTAGCCTCCTTCCCTGGAATAACGACATTAATGCTCGTTTTTCTCATTAAGCACTACAAGCTAGTTAGATCTTTTCAGCGCACCGCATCAAGGATGCAAGCCCCCAACCTCGGCTGACTTCATTGCAGGACTCCTAGAGCCAGGGGACGAGTCATAGGAAAGAACGGACTCGCGCAGGACGCTGAAAAGTAGAAATAAATCGGAACGGAGACCCGAAAGTTTGAAAGTTAATTCTATCTTCAGCGGAAGCGCGTTGCTCTGCCTCGCTCTTCTTAACTGTTTTTTGATTTTTTCTGCTAGTCCACTTTCAGCAGAAACTCTTCTTGCCTCTTCCGAAGGTCAAACCCCAGCCAACAAGAACTCCAAAATTGCCGAAGAAGCTGCGGCTGCACGTGTCGCTATGGAAGCGGCCGACAAACTGAGCCTTGGCGAGTCGGTTGTTGCTGAGGAGAAGTTCGTCGTCCCAGCCACTCATTACGTCGCTACTGCTTACAGCTTGCGCGGCCGCACTGCGAGCGGTGCACTGGTCAGCAAAGGCATCATCGCCGCCGATCCGCGTGTTTTGCCGCTCGGTTCGCGTGTGAGGATCGAAGCTGGTTCGTACAGCGGTGAATACGTGGTCGCAGACACTGGCGGCATGGTGCGCGGCAAGCGCATCGACATCTGGACGCCAAGCTCGCGTGAAGCGATGCGTTTCGGACGCCGCACGGTGAAACTGACGGTGCTGAGTCTCGGCGGCAAGAAACGGACAGCTCGCTCGTAACTGTTCACTCGCCGTCCAAAACAACCAACAAGCTGGTGCTTAGTACTTTGTGCTTAGTACTTTGTTCGCAGATGAACCGGGCTTCTTGAGGAGCCTGGTTCGCCGGCGTTCAAAGAACAAAGTACAAAGTACCAAGCACAAACCTTTCCTTGGCGGCGTGTTAAGATGCGCTGCAAATGGCTCAATCACCAAGTTTGAGGAATCAGCAGATTCCGATGGCTGAACCTCTGGTCGAGGTAAGACGCGGAGGTATCACGGAATCGAGACACCGCGGCCACGTTGCTGCCGTTGAACCGGACGGCAACGTGGTCGCTTCACTTGGCGCGTTGCACAACGTAACGTTCCTGCGTTCGTCGGCGAAGCCGCTTCAGGCGCTGCCGCTGCTCGTGACCGGCGCTGCTGAACGGTTTGGTTTTACGGACGAGGAAGTCGCTCTCGCCTGCGCCTCGCACAACGGCGAACCCATTCATACGCAGATCGTGGCGTCGATGCTCGAGAAGATCGGGCTCGGTCCTGAGGCGCTGAAGTGTGGCGTTCACGAGCCGTACAGTCCCGAGGCTGCCGGTGTTTTGCGGGCGAGGAACGAAGTTCCGAACGTTCTGCACAACAACTGTTCCGGCAAACATGCGGGAATGCTGGCGGTCGCCTTGCATCTCGGTGCTCCGGCGGATAACTACGAGAGTCCTGAGAATCCCGTCCAGATTGAGATAGCGCGCGCGGTTTCGCAGTTTACTGACGTAGCTGTGGAAGACATGGCGGTCGGCATTGACGGTTGTGCTGCGCCGATTTTCGGTATCAGCATCTGGGCCATGGCGCTGGCGTATGCGCGTCTCGTTGCGCCGCCGGAAAGTTTCGATAAGGCGACGCGTGACGCGTGTGAGCGAATCGTGCGGGTGATGACGGCGTATCCGGAGTTGATTGGCGGCACTTCCGAGCGGCTCGACACCGAGATCATGCGCGCCGCGCACGGACATGTCGTGTCGAAAGTCGGCGCTGAAGGCGTTTACACGGCCGGGATACTCCCGTGCAAAACATGGCCGAACGGACTCGGACTGGCCCTGAAGATCGAAGACGGCGACGACAAACGCGCACGACCTCCTGTGGTGATCGAGTCGTTGCGTCAGCTCGGCGTGCTGCACGACGAGTCGCTGGACGCAGTCTCGCGCTACGCATTCTTCCCCGTGCAGAACCGCCGCGGCGACGTGGTCGGTGAGATACGTGCGTCGTTTGAGTTGATTCCGCGGATATGAGTTTGATGAATCCTGAAGTTGAACTAAACGAACCTCCACTGCAACGCGATGCTGCCGGGCGCGTCGACGTCGATTCCGTGCCTGACGTGATCGACTGGTTCTTGAATCACGATCAGCGCGTCGCGGTGATCAAGCACCCGTCGGTTGAGGAAGTCTTTCAGTGGAAACAACAGCAGAGCCAGTCGGAGGGCGAAGAGGTCTTCATCTTCAATCGGGCGGAAGACCGGCTCGCGATCGGCATCATCCAGGCGCTCGCCGATCACGGTGCCGAACGCGATCTGCACGCGTGGATCGGCCAGTTGCTCATGGCGCTCGATACAGCCGCGAAGGCAAACGAATCAACCGCCGAAGCCTACCAGCTCGATCTCCGCAGCGGCGGATCCATTCTGAAACAAGCTGAGAAGATTCCGTTCCAGCGCGGGCGTTCGGAATTCCTGCTGAACTGCTGGATCGAGACGTTGTGCACCGCCGAAGCGCGCGTGCTCGGCTGGTTGTACAAAGAGTTCTACGGCAGGCCTTATGAGCCACAAAGAGGCACAAACTAAGAATAAGACACAAAAGGCACAAAACGCAAGAGGATCAGTCGTAATGATATAAGGACAAGACCAGTCCCTGCCTACAGGCTTGTTTTTGTGCCTCTTGTGTTCTTAGTTTGTGCCTCTTTGTGGCTAAACGAATGACAACTGACTTACGGACACTCTTCCCGATCACCCAACGATACAACTATCTGAATCACGCTGCGGTTTCGCCTCTTCCGCTGCCGACGCTCCAGGCAGTTGAAGCCCAGCTCAAAGACGTTCACGAAAGTGCCTCGGTAAATTTTCAGGACTGGCTGGATGTTAAGGAACAGGCGCGACGACTGCTCGCCGGCATGCTTGGCGCGCGACCGGAACAGGTCGCATTCATGCGCAACACGTCCGATGCGCTTTCAACCGTCGCCAACGGAATCGCCTGGAAAGAGGGTGACAACATCGTCACCTTCCGCGGCGAGTTTCCATCGAACATTTACCCGTGGCTGCGCGTCCGCGACGTGTTCGGCGTCGAGCTACGCATGTGCGAAGAGCGAAACGGACGTATCGATTTCGACGACCTCGCGAGCCTAATCGATCAGAACACGCGGATCGTCACGATCAGTCACGTGCAGTTCGCTTCGGGTTTTCGGATGGATCTGGAACGACTCGGCCGCGTCGTACGACGGCACGATGCGCTGCTGGTCGTGGACACGATTCAGGCGCTTGGAGTGGTTCCGATCGATGTCGAGGCGGAACTGGTCGACGTCGCTGCCGGCGCCGGTCACAAGTGGCTGATGGCGCCTGAAGGCGTCGGTTACCTGTACCTCTCGGATCGCGCCCGCGAGAGGATTCAGCCGACGCTCGTGGGCTGGATCAGCGTCCCACAACCGGAGGACTATCAGAACTTCGAACAGGGCTGGAAACAGGGCACGCTCGCGTGGGAAACGGGCACTGGGCCTGCGGCACTCTTCTACGGATTAAAGGCCAGCCTGGAGCTATTATCGGCCCTTGGCGTGGCGCAAACAGAGCGTCACCTCAAACATCTCACAGACCATCTCTGCGAAAGCCTACAGTCGAAGCCGTACAAGGTTGTGAGTTCGCGGCTCGCGGGAGAGAAGTCTCAGATCGTCTGCATTCGCCACACGGGCGGGACGTCCGCGATGGCTGTTTACGCTCACCTGAAAAAACAGAACATCATTACCGCACCTCGAGGTGATCGCCTTCGGATCGCCCCACACGTCTACAACACGAGCGAAGAGATCGATCAATTGGTTGAAGCCCTGCCGTGAGGCGCAACGGCGAGCGATTATCGGTCAATTGTACGGTCACTCTTGTACTGAACGAGTACGATTCGCCGAAACTATGAGCGTTTGCGTACAGATGGTCCATCTCGCGGGGGCTTTAGTTTTTGGGCAAAATTGCGAATGCAGGTGAATTGATGGTTGAAGAGGCTTGGTGGCACGGTCGTTGCCAAAGAGGAAAGCAGAACAAGAAGGGTAGATAAGGGTAAATCGGGTCAGGCTCTGAAAACTGCGGTGAGTGGAGGCTTTGGGGGAGGCATCCTCTCACAAGATTAAAGCAAGCGTTGGTTCTTTTTGGGGGAACGGAGCCATGTTTGTGACGCAGTAGATGAGCAACAATAGCGGAGCTGCTGATTATCGTCTTGACGGGGCTTGGGGGAGCCTCCCGAGAAAAGTCAGCAGCCCGCATTTTTTTGTGCGGTCTCGCCGATCGGTTATTCGTAAAATCCGCGGTTCAGTTACGGTCCTGAAGTAGCCGGGCGGGGTTCGTCTCTGGCGTCAGCTCGTCCAGATTCAGCCGCAGCATTCCACCCGCATCAGAAAACGCTTCTGCGCTCTGCTGAGCGCGACGTCGGGTGAACAAGAGAGCACCGGCAAGCCCACCAATTCCTAAACATGCCAACAACGCGTATCCCGACGCCTTCACCACAGCGACGAGCACGCCGAGCGTAGTGTCGACGTAGTGCTGTTCTGCTTGTTTGATGAAGTACGGGTTGTCGCCAAGCCACTGAACGACCTGCTCGTACTTGACCTGGTCAATCAGCGCCTTCGCCGACTGTTCGTCAGGTGCGTCAAAGACAAAGACCGAGTAGTTCCCGACCCGACGATACGCCGTTGGCGCAGGCTGGCCCAATTTCCAAAGCTCCTGGATGCGAGCAATGATGCGTTCATCGTTTTCCTGCGCCAGTTGCGGCGTATTGAACTCGACGATCAGCATCTTTGACGGTCCATACGATGCCAGCGCCGCGTCGGCATTCCCGCGCGACTCAACCGCCGTCAGCACTCCTTGCTGCAGCTGGAGCTGATTCAGATCGGCGAAATTGTGCAGAAACACTGCATTCTTTTCGGCTTCTTCCGGGTTCGGAAGATGTTTCAGCAGGACCGGAATTTCACCCTCGCCTCGCTCGAACGCTTCAGTTAACTCCCGGCCAAGATTTGCGAAACTCGCTGCGTCGGCTTTGACGTTTCGCAGCGTCACGAGATGCGCCCCCTTAATGAACACGATCTCGTTCTCGATCTGGAATCCAGCGATTCCGTAAGCCGGCGTAATTTCTGCTTTGGCGGCGGCAGCCGCGAGGCTCAGCTTTTCATAAGCTTTCGCATCCTGCTGGTAACGGACCACATTGACGAGCACTTTACCGCCACGGTTACCGAACCACTCCCACTGCTCATTGAACACGGAATCAGCAGGCGTTGGGGCGTCCTTTTGCGTAATCCGCGTTCGTGCTTTGAATTTTTCGAGCTGATTTGTCGGACGGACTGGTTCCTGAGCAGCCACCAGGGCACTGACAAACAACGACAAGACAATGACTTTAACTAAACGCAACGCAGACTCTCCTCGCGCGGCCCGATGTGTGTCGCCAAACGATGTTTAGAAACCGCTGTAGCTTCGATGTTCCCGCCGGCGATTGGGCAGCACGTGTCTCAGTTTAATGCCAGCGTCTTAGTTCTCGCAAAAGAAGGTCGGCGTAGTGGCGCGGGCTGTTGATGTTTTGCATCACTGTCGAACCGCCGACGTCGCTCGCGTTGTCGACGATGATGTCGCCAAAGCCCAGCAGGCGTTGGGGAATGCTGGCCGAGACGGTGACGTCCTGAACCTTGCTCAACGGGATGTTACGCGTGGTGCGGGCGATCAGGCCGGTGTCGATTTGGAGTTTCGCGTCGGTGACCGTGTAGCGCACCATGTTGCGCCGGATGTGGTAATAAGCCGGAATCAGCAGCAGCGCGAGGGCGATTGGGATAGAAATCGTAGCAGGCACGCCGAGCCCGGCGAGCAAAAACACCAGTGCGATGCCGGCGATCACTGACATCGCGTATCCGGCTTTGATGAAGATCATCGTCGGGCGGACGGTGAAAATCGTGTGTTCCAGATCGGGATCGATCGTCGATTCCAACGCGGACGCCTTGACGCGGGCGAGCCGCGTGGCATCGTGGTCGACTGCGGCACCGCAGTTCGAACAGAAACGAACGCTGGGGGTAACGTATGCTCCGCACTGGGAACACGTCATGAATTTGTCCTCTCTCAGTCGGCTCATCATACCTAAAGCCCTGTAAATACAAAACGAGGCGGAGACGGGTGAAAGGTTCCCGTGCTTAACGGGATGGGGAGACGCGGGGACGCGGGGACGGGGAGACGCGGGGACAGCGGGGACGGGGAGATGCGGGACGAGGAGATGCGGGACTAGCTCGGTCGCCGCGTCCCCGTGTCACCCCGTCACCGCGTCTGCTTTACTGACTGACGAGCTGAAGTTGGCCGTCCGGTAGCCTGACCATGAAGACGCTGCGCTCGTAGACGGTCAACGGTTGGGATTCTTTTTGTGCGACTTTGCCGTCGAGTGACTTGTTTGCCGCGGATGCGGCTTCAGGATCGCGAATGATACTGTAGCGACGGCCGATGCGACGCACGTATTCCTGCGTTTCGCTGTACGGCGGGACCTGATAGCCGTACTTCATCACGGCGCCCTCGCCGGCGTTGTAACCCGCCAGTGCGAGCTTAATGTCGCCACCAAACAGGTCGAGCAGGAAACGCATGTAGCGCGTCCCGCCTTCGATGTTCTGCTTTGGATCCCAGATATTGTTCACGCCAAAACGCGCTGCCGTTCCCGGCATCAACTGCATCAGCCCGCGAGCGCCCTTGTACGACATCGCGCGCGCCTTGAAGCTCGACTCCTGGTGCATGATCGAATAGATCAGCAACGGGTCAACTGAGTTGCGTTTCGAGGACTCGACAATGAAAGAGTCGACCGCCGCATTGCCGGTGGTGAACTCTCCCAGCGATGGATTGAGCGGCTTGCTCGTGAGTTCGACGAGCGCGCCTGCCGGTGGCGTATAGGTATAGTTGCGAATTTTCGTGAGTTTCTTCGGGCCGGGGGCGGGGAGAGTCTTCTTAACTGGCTCCGGAGGGGTTTGAATGCGGACGGCGTTGGCGAAGTCGAAATTATCGACCTGGTAGGCAGTTTGAGCGGAGGCAGACCAGCAGGAGATGGTTAAGACAGCCAGAAATAGAAGGGTTTTTCGCATTTTGCGTCTTGGGACAAGGTGAGAAAAAACCGAGGAGATACTACCACGCCCGGCCAACCATTGCCAACTTTGTTTAACACACTGGAGGAGATCGAGGAGTCTTGACAGGCCCTGTATGATGTCACCGCCCATTAACCATTAACCGCGCGCTTCTGCGCGCCTCACAAGAAAGAAGAAAACAAATGAAGAAACTCCTTACACTTACTCTGCCGTTTCTCTGTGTCTTCACCACAGCGGTCATGGCCCAAAACGAAACTTCCTCAACTGCCACTGCTCAAGCCGCAACTAAACAAGCCAAACGCGGCCCGGTGTTTCGGGCGACGAAAGAGCAGATCAACCAGGCCCAGGCGCTGCTCAAGTCGCGCGGCTTCTACGCAGGAGAACAAATCGGAAAGCTCGATGACGCCACGCGCGAGGGTCTGCGCAAGTATCAACAAGCGGAGGGTCTCAAGGTCACGGGTACGCTCAACAAGGTCACGCTCGAGAAGATGAACATCGAGCTGACCGATAAACAGAAAACCATGTAAGCACATCATTCAAAAGCTGTCCCTGGGTAACTGTCTCCGGTCCGCGGTTTATGTGCTTTTCGCAGAGCCACCCCCCGACACTCAATTCGACTTAAAAATTCGTGTTTTGTGCTTATGGCGGACTCAATAGACGCTCGATAACCTTGTAACTCTCCTCGAGCGCCGCATTCAGTTTCTCAGGCTGACTGCCGCCGCCTTCAGCCATGTCGGCCTTGCCCCCACCACGTCCGCCGACGATCGGCGCGAGCTCTTTGATCACCTGCCCGGCGGGAACGCGTCCCGTCAGGTCGGCAGAAGTACGAACGATCAGCGACACCTTGCCGTCACTACTTCTTCCCAACACCACGACGCCGGATTTGATCCGCGCCAATAACGTGTCGGAAAGCTGCCGCATCGCCGCCGCATCCAATCCACTCGCTTCACGCGCGACAACTTTCACGCCTGCGACGTCACGCGACTCGTCGCCATTCGCCGAAGCGCCCACGGCGCCACTCGCGATCTTCAACCGCAGATCATCAGCCTCGCGACGCGCTTTCTTTAGCTCGTCCTGAAGCCGCGTCACAGTGGTCCGAAGATCGGATCGCGACGTTCGCAACCCTGACGTCAGTTCATCAACCAGCACTTCCGATTCACGAAAACGTTCGTAAGCATCGACGCCCGTGATCGCGCGGATGCGCCGCACGCCGGAAGCGATCGACTCGTCGCTCGTAATCTTGAATAGACCGATATCGCCCGTTGCACGCACGTGCGTCCCGCCGCATAACTCTTTCGAAAAGATCCCTTCGAGGCCTTTGATCGAAAGCACTCGCACACGATCGCCGTATTTCTCGCCAAACAACGCCATCGCACCGGAACGCATTGCTTCTTCGATCTGCATCTCGTCGGTGTGCACCGGCTCGTTTCGCAGGATGTGATAGTTAACAAGCCGCTCGATCTCTTCCTTCTCCGCAGCGGTCAACGGTTGATAGTGCGAAAAGTCGAAACGCAAATAGGTTGGCGCGACGACCGACCCCGCCTGCTTCACGTGCGTGCCCAGAACTTCGCGCAACGCCGCGTGCATCAGGTGCGTCGCGGTGTGGTTCCGTCGCGTCGCATTGCGCTTCTCGACGTCGACCTCAGCCGAAATAATGTCGCCAACCTTGAAACTGCCTTCCTGCACCTGGACCTTATGAACGATCAAACCCTGAACCGGCGAATACGTGTCTGTTACCTGCCCCAACGCCCCGGACGATCCAACCAACAACCCGACGTCTCCGACCTGTCCGCCACTCTCTGCGTAGAACGGCGTTCGATCCAGAACGATCTCGTCTTCAATTACTGCAACCACCTTTGCATCCGTGACCTGCGTCGTTTCGTAACCTTTGAACACGGATTTGGGCAATCCTTCGTAAACCGGATTGATTCGCGTTTTGGATTCGTGTTTGACCGGCGCGGCGGTTTGTTGCAGTTCCTGCAACGCGGCATCGAACGCGCGATTGAACTCGTCCTCCTCGATCACAAATCCACGCTCTTCCAAACCCACACGAATCAGATCGCGCGGCGTGCCGAACGTGTCGTACAACCTCGCCAGCGCCTTGTACTCAGGCATCGCACCTTTCGTCGACGCGAACAGTTCGTCGAGCTTGTTCAAACCGACCGTCAACGTCGATCGGAAACGATCCTCTTCGAGCCGGACCATCTTCTCGATGAAGTCGCGTTGCGCTTCGAGCTCGGGATAGTTGTCTTTCATCAGGTCGACGACGAAGTTCGTCACCTGGTTGAAGAATGGACCTTCGAACCCGAGCGTGTGATGCCCCTGGTAAATCGCACGGCGCATGATCTTGCGCAGCACGTAGTTGCGACCTTCATTGCCAGGCAGGATTCCGTCGGCGATCGAAAACGCCGCCGCACGCGCGTGGTCCGCAATCACGCGCATCGCAAAACCTTCCTGCGTCTCGGGTTCGTAATGCCGGTCGGCCAGACGAGACGTGTGCTCGACGATCGGACGGATCAGATCGGTGTCGTAGTTTGACTTGACGCCTTGCAGCACGACGGCGAGTCGCTCGAGTCCCGCGCCCGTATCGACAGACGGCGCCGGCAGCGGATCGAGCTTGTACTTGCCTGGTTCGATTTCGCTGCGATCGAACTGCATGAACACCAGGTTCCAGATCTCCATGATCGTGTCGCCTGGTCCATTTACGTTCGCCGGAGAGTTCTCCGGATCGTCCGGACTCGGGCCCATGTAGTAATGGACCTCGCTGCATGGACCACATGGCCCGGTCTCGCCCATCTGCCAGAAGTTGTCCTTGCGGCCGTACCGCAGGATTCGCTCGCGCGGCGCGCCGACTTTTTCCCACAACCGCTCGGCGTCTTCGTCCGCCGGGACTTCAGCGTCGCCTTCGTAAACCGTGAACCACAGTCGCGCCGGATCGAGTTTCAGAACGTCGACCAGCAGCTCCCACGCATACTTGATCGCGTCTTCCTTGAAATAGTCGCCAAACGAAAAATTGCCGAGCATCTCGAAAAACGTGTGATGCCGCGCAGTTTTCCCAACCTCGTCGAGATCGTTGTGCTTACCGCCGGCACGCACGCACTTCTGCGACGACGCGGCGCGCACGTAGTCGCGTTTCTCGATGCCGAGGAACGTGTCTTTAAACTGATTCATTCCGGCGTTGGTGAACAACAACGTCGGATCGTCGGCAGGCAACAGCGGCGACGAACGCACGCGCATGTGCCCGTGTTCTTCAAAATACTTCAGAAATGCTTCGCGAATTTCGTTACCAGTCATGTCGGTTCGAGTTTAGCATTCCTCCTGATCATCCGTGTACTGCGTAGCCGAACGCACTTTCTCGCTCACCAATTCAAACCCAAACCCCTGCCGCAGCAGATGATCGAAGAGGCTTTTCGCTTCGGCACGCGTCTTCGGACGCCCACGCAGGCGGATGCGCTTTTCGATCGCGCGGTCGATGAGCTGCTCTTCGGGAGTCTCGGCGTAGACGAGTTCGAGCGCTTCGTCGGCAACGCTGTTTTCGACCTGCTTGAGTTTCAGATCGCGCTGAAGACGACGCCGGCCGATCGGCCTCTGTTTAACTTTCGAAGACGCGTAACTGAACGCAAAACGCTCGTCGTCGAGATAACCATACTCACGCAAACGCCCGATCACAGTCTCCACGATCGATTTATTCGTCCGAACGCCCTTGCCCTCAAGCAGTCGCTCGCGCAACTCCGCGACAGACCGTGGTTTCGCGGCCAGCAGCTTTACGGCGCGCTCAAATGTTTTGCGGCGAAGTTCGTCTGACACCGATCGCCAGCTTAAACGGATTGGAAAGAAAACGAAACACGCCTTGATCTAAAATACACACCATGGATGGATTGCTGGTTATCGACAAAGCCGTGGACATGACTTCGCACGACGTCGTCGCGAACACGCGCCGGATTCTGAAGGAGCGCCGCATCGGCCACACGGGCACACTCGATCCTTTTGCCACGGGTGTTTTGCTCGTGCTGGTCGGCAGAGCAACGAGACTGGCTCAGTTTCTGAGCGGAGTCGACAAGGAGTACGAGGCGATCATCCGCCTGGGTTTCGCAACCGACACCGGCGATCGAACAGGAAATCGGATCGCTGGCCCACATGGTTCCGCCGATCCGTCTCGCCGCGGCCGTTGGAGCGAAGAAGAGATCGAGCAGGCACTCGCGAGTTTGCGCGGTTGGATCGATCAAGTCCCGCCAATGTATTCAGCCAAGAAGATCGGCGGCAAGAAACTCTACGAACTCGCACGTCGCGGCGAAGAAGTCGAACGTGAGCCGGTGCATGTCTGCATTCATGAGTTCGAAGCCATCAGGCCCGACGGTCAACTGATGAAAGACAACGAAGACGGCACCTTCGACTTTCACGTTCACGTCGTGTGCTCAGCCGGCACGTATGTGCGCACACTTGCCGAAGACTTCGGAAAGCGTCTGTCCGTTGGCGCACACTTAGCCGAATTGCGACGCACACGTGTGGGTGATTTTAGTGTCACGAATGCTGTGACTCTGGAACAACTGAAGATGAGTTTTGGCGAGGAGGCAATAGGGACCATCCTGCTGCGACCAAGCGCGGCGCTCTCCCGCCTCCCTTTCGTGCATCTAAGTGCTGACGACGTGCGACGTGCACGTAACGGAATGGAGGTGAAAGTTGGGGAAACTACGTGGTCCGACGGCGCTAAAGTAAAGATGTGCGACGACAAGGATCACTTGATTGCCATCGGAGATTACGACGCTGCGACAAGGCGCCTGCATCCGAGCGTTGTGCTTGCCTGAGTGTGTCCTGTCGTACTTCAGGAATTTATCTGGCGTGGTAAAGCCTTATGCTATACTGGCCGCCAAGGAAGCACGCGTGCGATTCGCTTCCAACACAGTGTTCCCCACCGCGTCTTCCTTTTTGAAACGATCATTGAGAACGCATGCTTCGAGGATGTAGCTCATGCTTACGCGCGCCTGAACGCATCACGAGGCCTGGCGACAAATGAACCGCAGTTTCCCCGACGCAAATAGCGGTTGCTAAACCATAGCGTGGCCTCTCCCCACACGCTGTCCAATGCGCGAAAGCCGAAGAGGTTCCAAAGGCTATGCAAGAGCAGGATGGCAACAAGAAATTCAACATCAGTGAACGTTTGGAAGATCTGCGCCGCGAGCATGAAGCGCTGCGCTGGGAAGGATCGTTTCGAGACTACTTCGAACTGGTCGCCCAAAACCCCCGTATCGCCCAGCTTTCCCATGCACGCATAAACGACATGGTTCATGCGGCCGGTGTCGAACGGCTCAACGAGGGCACCCAACACGAAGTCCTCTCCTACAACTTCTTTTCCAGCGAACTTTTCGGCATTGAAGAGCCAATAGCCAGAATTGTTGAGTACTTCAAGTCAGCCGCGCAGCGTCTTGAAGTCCGCAAGCGCATCCTGTTGTTGATGGGACCAGTCGGCGGCGGCAAGTCGACGATTGTGAACATGCTCAAGCGCGGACTCGAAGAGTGGACGCGCCATGAATCAGGGCCTGTTTACGCGATCAAAGATTGTCCGATGCACGAAGAACCGTTGCATCTGATTCCGCACCAGCTTCGCGCCGAAGTCGAAAAACTGTACGGCATCTACATCGAAGGCGATCTATGTCCGCAGTGCCGCTACGCTCTTGAAAAGACTTACGGCGGACGTCATGAAGACGTGAAAGTCCATCGCGTCTCGTTCTCCGAAAAAGAGCGCGTCGGCATCGGCACTTTTTCGCCGAGCGATCCCAAATCTCAGGACATCACGGAGCTCACCGGGTCGATCGATCTTTCCACCATCGGTGAAGTGGGCGTCGAATCAGATCCGCGCGCGTATCGTTTCGACGGCGAGTTGAACATCGCCAATCGCGGTCTGATGGAATTCGTCGAGATGTTGAAGGTTGACGAGAAGTTTCTTTACAGCCTGTTGACGCTCTCGCAGGAACAGAGCATCAAGACCGGACGCTTCGCAATGATTTATGCGGATGAAGTCATCCTGTCGCACTCGAACGAAAACGAGTACATCGCTTTCGCCGGTAATCGAAAGTCGGAAGCGTTGCAGGACCGCATCATCCTCGTAAAAGTTCCTTACAACCTCCGCGTCTCGCAGGAGGAAAGGATCTACGACAAACTGTTGCACCAGTCGGAAGCGCTGCGCAACGTTCACCTCGCGCCGAACACGTTGAGAGTCGCCGCGATGTTTGCGGTGATGACGCGGCTTGAAGAACCGAAACGTCAGAACGTCGACGTCGTTAAGAAGATGAAGCTTTACGACGGCGAAGACGTCGAAGGTTACAAGTCGAAAGACGTGCGCGAGTTGAAGGAAGAGACGATCCGCGAAGGCATGGACGGAATCTCGCCGCGCTACATCATCAACCGGCTTTCGAGTGCGCTCGTTCGCGACGGCGTCACGTGTATCAACCCGATCGACGCGTTGCGTGCGATCAAAGACGGGTTCGAACAGCACACCGGCATCAGTGGCGAACAGCGCGAGCGTTATTTGAACCACATCTCGCAGGCCCGCAAGGAGTACGACGAGCTCGCGAAGATCGAAGTGCAGCGCGCGTTTGTCTACTCGTTTGAAGAGATGGCCCGCACGATGTGCAACAACTATCTCGACAACGTCGAGGCGTTCTGCAACAAGGAACGAATCAAGGATCCGATCACTGAAGAAGAGATGGACCCGGACGAGCAGTTGATGCGCTCGATCGAAGAGCAGATTGGCATCTCCGAAAACGCGAAGAACACCTTCCGCCAGGAGATCCTGATCCGCATCAGCTCGTACGCGCGAAAAGGCAAGCCCTTTGAATACAACTCGCACGAACGGCTGAAGGAAGCGATCGAGAAGAAGATTTTCGCCGACTTGAAAGACGTGGTGAAGATCACGACGTCTGCAAAGACGCCTGATCCGGATCAATTGCGTCGCATTAACGAAGTCGTGGACCGGCTCGTTAAGGAACATGGATACTGTCCGGTTTGTGCGAACGAACTGCTGACTTATGTAGGAACCTTACTTTCCCGATAACACGGATCAATTGAAGAAACGTTATTGGATCGCGGGGGCCGCCACACTTGCCATTGTCGGTAAGTTCCTCATGCGGCCACGCGACGCCGACTGGAACCGCAATCGTCACATCATTTTCCATTCCGACCATTCGCGCTTCGTCGACGTCGACGGCGTCAGAGTTCATTACCAGGAAGCGGGCGACAAAAACGCGCCGGCGCTGGTGTTGATTCACGGTTTTGCGTCGTCAACACTCGTTTGGAGCAAAGTTTTCCTGCCTCTCGCCAATGCCGGCTTCCGCGTGATCGCCGTCGACATGCTCGGCTTTGGTTACTCCGGCAAACCGCGAAACGGTGAATACACGATTGCCGGACAAGCCAGCGTGCTGATGGGTCTCCTGGACCGCCTAAACATCAAGCGCGCGACGCTTGTCGGTAGTTCGTACGGCGGCGCTGTTGCCGCAACCTGCGCGCTCGACTACCCGCGACCGCGTTGAGAAGCTGGTCCTGATTGGAACGGTCAACAACAACCGGCCGCTCGATTACAGGCTGATGCGCGTGTTTGGTTCGCCAGTGTTTGGCGACGTCGTGTCGCCGCTGTTGATCGGCTCGCGAACTTTGCTGCGCCGGCGGATGAAGCGAGTTTACGATCGTCACGAGTGGGTGCTGGACGAACGACGCGTCGATGCGCGTCATTTGCCGTTACGCGCATCCGGCACGCAGCGCGCGATCATTCGCACCGTGCGCGGCTGGGACGCAGAACGCATCTCGCGCGAGGCGCATCTTATTAGCCAGCCGACGTTGCTGCTCTGGGGTGAAAACGATTGCGAGATTCCACTCGCCGACGCTGAGCGGTTGCACGAATCGATTCCCGGGTCGCGATTGATTGTATTCCTCAATTGCGGTCACATCCCGCACGAGGAATATCCGGAGGAGTTCACAGGAGTTGTCGCAGATTTTTGTGGATGAAGCAATTATGTCTATCCAACGCAACGACTGGTCACTGCAACGCAAAGGCATCATCGATCAGGAACGCCATAAGGACCGCGTCAAAGAAGCGATCCGCAAGAACCTCGGATCGATCGTCTCCAACGAAGCCATCATCCTCTCCGACGGCAAGCGCACGGTTAAAGTCCCGATCAAAGCCCTCGACGAGTACAAGTTTCGTTTCAACTATCAAAAGGCGAAACACGTGGGCCAGGGCGACGGCAAGACGCGCGTCGGCGACATCGTCGGCCGCGAGAGTCGAGGCGGCGGAAGCGCCGGTGGCGGCGGACAGGCCGGACAGGAAACCGGCGCCGATTATTACGAAGCCGAAGTCAACATCGACGAGATCGCCGCGCTGATCTTCGAAGACCTTCAGCTTCCGTATCTCCAGGAGAAAGCGAAGAAAGCGGTCCAGTCGCGCAAGACGCAGTTCAACGAGATTCGCCGCACGGGCGTGATCGCGAACCTCGACAAGCGACGCATGATTCTCGAAAACATTCGGCGCAACGCGCGTGAAGGCAAAGCCACACTTCGGCGACATCAAGAAGGAAGACCTGCGCTTCAAGACGTGGGAAGAAGTGATGCGTTACGAGTCGAACGCTGTCGTGATCGCGATGATCGACGTTTCCGGATCGATGGGTGAGTTCAAGAAGTACATCGCGCGCAGTTTCTATTTCTGGATGGTGCGGTTTCTTGAGCACGAAGTACGACAACGTCGACATCGTTTTCATCTCGCATCATACGGAGGCGAAGGAAGTCACCGAGGAACAGTTTTTCACGCAGGGTGAATCCGGCGGGACGGTCGTTTCGTCCGCGTACCAACTCGCGCTCGAAATCATCAAGCAACGTTATCGTCCGGCAGATTGGAACATCTATCCGTTCCACTTCTCCGACGGCGACAACTACTACTCCGACAACGAAGAGGCGGTGCGACTCGCCGACGAACTGATCTCCACGTGCAACCTGTTCGGTTACGGCGAGATCGGCGAAGAAGGATCGTCGAGTTACCGGCGATCTTCGGGCGCGTTGCTGTCGATCTTCACCGATCGTCTGCAAAATAAGGATCGCTTCGTTGGCGTTCGGATCGACGACAAGGAAGATGTGTATCCGGCATTGAAGCAGTTTTTTGGGAGACGGGGCGTTGGATACGCCGGCGTATTCGTGTCTCACTCTGTGAATGTAATGGAAGATCGGGAAATAAAAGAGCTGGAAACGGCAGTCGAGCAGATTTGGGAGATCGCTCAGGGTTTCGGACTCGATCCGTATCCGACGAACTTCGAGATCGTGCCGGCGACGGTGATGTACGAGGTCGGCTCCTACGCGCTTCCCGGCCGCTACTCACACTGGACCTTCGGCAAGGCGTACCATCGCATGAAGACGATGTACGACTTCGGACTTTCGAAGATCTACGAAGTCGTCATCAACACGAATCCGTCGTACGGGTTTCTGCTCGAAACCAACAGTCCGATCCAGAACAAGATGGTGATCGCGCACGTGCTTGGGCCACGTCGATTTCTTCAAAAACAACACCTACTTCTCGAAGACCAACCGGCGCATGGTCGAGAGTGTTTCAACGCACGCGCAGCGAATGATGGAGTACGAGTTCAAGCACGGCCGCAAGACTGTCGAACGTTTTCTCGACGCGGTGCTGGCGATCGAAGAGCACATCGATCCGTACTTCTTCATCAAGCGCGAGATTTCGGCCGAAGAGGAAAAACGGCGCGCCGATCAGCGTCCGAAAGATGGTCGATATGACGATCTGTGGCTGCTCGACAAGAGCGAGCGCGAAGCGCGTGAGACCACTGCTCAGGCGATAAACATGACGATAAAGAGCGCGGGTCACGCGAGCGGTTGCCGGAAAAAGATCTGCTCTTCTACATCATGAAAAACTCGCCGACGCTGGCGCCGTGGCAGCGCGACGCGATCGCGATGGTCCATGAGGAGATGGAATATTTCGTGCCGCAGATGCAGACGAAGATCATGAACGAAGGTTGGGCCAGCATCTGGCACGCGCGCATCATGCGCGAGCTCGATCTCAGCGACAACGACCATATCGAGTTTGCGAATCTGCATTCGGGCGTCGTCTCGCCGCAGAAGGGTCAATTGAATCCGTACTATCTCGGTTACAAGATCTACGAAGACATCGAGCGCCGCTGGAACGAGCCGTCGCAAGAGGAACGCGAGAAGTTTGGCCGTCACGGGAATGAAGGGCGCGACAAGATCTTTGAGGTGCGCGAGCTGGAGAATGACGTTTCGTTTCTGCGCAACTATCTGACCGAAGAGTTTTGTGAAGAGCTCGACCTGTTTGTGTTTGAGCTGATCGAGGAAGAGGAATGGACGATCACGGAGAAGCGTTGGGAGAAGGTGCGCGATCAGCTCGTCGCAAACATGACCAACTTCGGTTTTCCGTACCTGCAGGTCGAAGACGGCGACTACAACGGCAATCGCGAGCTCTATCTAAAGCACCGCTACGAAGGCACCGAGCTCGATCATGCGTTACGCGCGCAAAGCGCTCGAACACGTCTACACGCTTTGGGGCCGGCCGGTCCATTTGGAAACTGTGATTGACGAGGAATCGACTGTGCTGCACTTCAACGGCGACGAACACGCCGAAGATTAAGCATATGACACAGATGACTTTCTGAGATTTCTTTTTGTGCTATCCGTCGCTCATCTTCAACGCTTCACCCACTGCCGGATCGCGCCTCACTCTCCAAATCTTCGAATCCAAATAATAATGAATGAACGCGTAACCCCACAGGAATGAAATGCCGAGTTGGACCGCGAGTGATCGGGCGCCGTTTTGCAAACCGATGTAGCCGAGGATCTGCCGCGGGCCTTGGTAGATAATTCCAAAAACGATTCCGAACGCGATGTAATACAGCACTCGACGGCTGATAAACTCAGCGGCGCCGTACTTCTCACGCGATTCGGGTTTGTATTTGCGGTTGTGAAACCAGATCAGCCGGTGATACTGGAAGTTGTGATAGATCGTGAGTATCGCAACGATCGCGATTGGCTTGTGCGGCATCGGCGTCAGCAAAACGATCCAGTGCATCGGAATCGCCGCCGCCAAAAGTAAGTACTTCGGAACGTTCAACGGCTCGCCGATGATCGCGCGTTGAATCTGTCGTCCTAACCAAAGAACAAACAGCAGAACCGTACCCGCCAGCAGTAGTCTTCGCGAAACCACTCACGCCGCCGCGCAAAACTTCAGGCACACGCGCCATCGCTTCCGGATCGCGTGCGATGAACTCAACAAACGGGTAGTTGAACGCAAACAGCAACAACAGTCGATCGAGCGCGTTATCAATTCGCGCAAGGTCGCCGTTCTTCTTTTTGTACAGGACCATGAAGCCGTAGTGCTGCTTCACCAGGTGGTAATACGCCCACAACGCCGCCACGAAAAAGAACACAAACGCGAAGCCCGCAAGCACAAACAACGGTCCGACTGCGAAGAACAGCAGCGAGCCCCATAACAACCGCGCGCGACTCTTTCGTTCCGCGCGATCGAAGTACGTGCGCGAGAACGTGCCAAACACGTGTGGCGCGTCGATCAGAATGGCCCACAGCGCAACCATCGGCACCAGCGGCACGATGCCTTTCACGTACAGAAACAGCAGCGCGTAACTCGACACCACCGACCCGATAAACCACACGAGATCGTCACGCGCGCTGATCAACCACGCAACGAGATTACGTTTGCGACCGGTTTGGTTATGATTTCGGCACTGGCTGCCATAGCGGAATTTGGTTTCGACCTGGCGGCATTTTATCATCGAGCGCGATACGAGAAGAAAAGCCAATGAACAAACAAACATTCCAGGCGCATCCGTGGCACGGCGTAAGTCCGGGGCCGCGCACGCCCGAACTCGTCAACGCCTACATCGAGATCGTCCCCACCGACGCGGTCAAATACGAGCTCGACAAATGGTCAGGACACTTGCGCGTCGATCGTCCGCAGCGATTTTCGTCAATGTGCCCGACGCTCTACGGTTTCATCCCGCAAACGTTTTGCGGGCGCGAAGTGGCCGAACTGTGCGAACAGCGCACCGGGCGCACCGGCATCGAAGGCGACAAAGATCCGATGGATATCTGCGTCCTGTCAGAAAAAACGTTCGCTCACGGCAGTTTCTTTCTGCACGCACGTCCGATCGGTGGACTCCGCATGATCGACGGCCAACAGGCTGACGACAAGATCATCGCCGTGCTCGAATCCGATCTCGCCTACGGTCGCATCGAGAATATTGACGACGTTCCCTCCGGATTGGTCGATCGATTGAGACACTATTTTTTGAGTTACAAGCAGTTGCCCAGTGACGAGCGAAAGAAAGTCGAGATCACGGACGTTTATGGACGTCTCGAAGCCCTCGACGTGATTACCAGAAGCTTACGCGATTACGAGGAAGAGTTTGGACGCTAGAATCCGCGAGACGGGCTCTGCAATCCCGCAATGGGGACACTGCAAACCACGAAGCCCATCGTCTTCGACCCACTTCGCCAGAGGCGGTGGAGCGTTACGATGGGCATCGTGTTGATGTTGGTGATGTTGTTGCTTCCGTTCCGTGTTCGCCGCAGTGCAATGCTTACACAACCACCCATAGCCGAGATTGAAGAAGTGGGTGGTTTGGTGCACTGAACACCTCCTTCGAGGTTAACGACGCGAATCAGGTGACTCCATCAAACGCACCGGCACCGACATACGTCGTCCGTCACGCCAGATTTGCACCTGCACTGTTTGCCCGATCTGATACTTGTCGAGCACGCGGAACAGATCGTCAGAGTTCGCGACCTTTTCGTTGTTGATGCCGACGATGATGTCGCCGAGCTCAACGTCGCCCATTTCGGTTTGTTGGAACCCACGCAGTCCGGCCGCAGCCGCACCGCTGCCACGAGCGACCTGGACGATCAATACGCCGTCAGATACCGGCAGGTCAACCTGATTTCGGATGGTTTCGACGTCGCGAGTGCTGATGCCGAGTTTTGGACGACGCACCGCGCCGGTTTGCAGAAGCTGCGGCACGACGCGTTTCGCGATACTCACCGGCACCGCAAAACCAACGCCCGCCGAACTGCCGGACGGTGAAAGTATCTGCGAGTTGATGCCGATCATGCGGCCGCGCGAGTCGAGTAATGGACCACCCGAGTTTCCGGGATTGATCGAGGCGTCAGTTTGAATGGCGCCTTCAATCAATCGGTTGTTGCGCGCGCGAATGGGACGTTGCAGTCCGCTGATCACGCCGGTCGTCAACGTACGGTCCAAACCGAACGGATTACCAATCGCGAGCACTTTTTGTCCGACGACGAGTTTGTCTGAATCGCCCAGCGGAACGACGGTCAATGGACCAGCGGGTTTTTCAGTCAAACGAATGACGGCGAGATCCGTGTCAGGATCGCCGCCGACCACGACCGCCGGATAGTCTTTCTTCCCACCCATGCTGACCGAAAGTTTTTGCGCGCCGGCGATGACGTGATAGTTCGTCAGGATGTTTCCCTGCTGGTCAAGGATCGAGCCGGAGCCGGAACCTTCCTGCGGTTCAACAAATCCGAAAAAATCGCGGGCGTATGAAGTTGAATGGATAAACACAACGCCGGGACTCAATGTTCGGTAGACTTCGATATTGTTCTGTTCGTCAGTAACAGTCGAAGGATCGGCGATTCCTGGCGGTGGCGTCTCGGAAAGAGCAGCTTCTGAAGGTTCGAAACGCTTCGTGACGCGATCGAAAACAATTACTCCTGCGGCTGCAAATACTCCTGAAATAAGGGCGATTAATAAAATCTGGCGGGCGGAAAGTCTGTACATAAATCTCTTCCCTCTCTAATCATTGTGTTGTCAAACGACGAGCAATGCGGAGATTAAGATGCCCACGTATGAAGCATCGTTGTCGTTCAGCTCAAGACACGGCGCCGGACGAAGTGGCCCATTATATCCGCGTGTTTCGATAAGTGGGAATACGGATTAGATCAGCGGCAGGTTTAGGCCGAGCGCGACGCAGCCCGTCAGAACATGCACAAACATCAGCGCGACGTAGATCCCCAGCACGACGGTCATTCCGCGCTTCGCGAGCGTCAGGTGAGCGCAGCGGTAGAGAATGTACGCGGCACCGGCGCCAATCCCGAGTTTGATTGCGAGGAAAGAGGGTTCGCTGTGTTCGAGCAGGCTGGCCATGAGCGCGTTTCCCTCGGTGGCGACGTTGAGGCGCACCCAAAGCACTGTAAGCTGAGCATCGAGCCAATTGAGAGAAAACAGGAGTAAGCTTTTGGAGAGTGGACCCATTTGAGACCCCGCGGGCGCCGGCCCGCCTTAATCGCCAAACATTGTTAAACTCTCTCCCTAATACGCCAGAACCCTCGAGGCCTGTCGCTTCGAGGGTCCATGACGTCACGGGAGGAACGAGACTCGTTCTTATGTTTAGTAAATAATCTGAATCGCTAACTGGTTCCTGAAACGTGTCTGACAAAAACTCGATTGCCGATTCACTCCGCGAAGCCACGCAGGCGTTGCAAGCGGCCGGCGTGCCGGAAGCGCGACGCGAAGCGGGATCGCTGCTTTCGTTCGTTACGGCCAGAGATCGGACGTTTCTGATTAGTCACGCCGAAGATCTGTTGGCGGATACTGATCTGGATCGCTTCCGAGAAGTGGTTGCGCGCCGCGCTGAAGGCGAACCGCTCCAGTACATAACCGGAGTGCAGGACTTTTTCGGTCGCGAGTTTCGGGTGACGCCGGACGTGCTTATACCGCGTCCGGAGACGGAGTTGCTAATCGAGGCAGCGCTCGAGGTTGTCGCCGGCGTTTCTTCGCCGTTGATCTGCGATGTGGGAACGGGATCGGGATGTATCGCCGTGACATTGTTGTGCGAACGAAGCGATGCGCGCGCCGTGGCGGTTGATGTTTCGGAGGCGGCGCTCGCCGTTGCAGCGGATAATGCGCGGCGGCATGGTGTCAACGAGAGAATTGAGTTGAAGATTTCCGACTGCTTCGACGCGGTGGATCAAACTTCGTTCGATCTCGTAGTTTCAAATCCGCCGTATGTGTCTTCCGATGCGCTAGCGGGTTTGCAGCGTGAAGTGAGAGATCACGAACCATTGGTCGCGCTGTCTCCGGGAGCCGACGGCCTGGTTGTGATTCGACGTTTGCTTCAGGACGCTCCTGCTTTCCTGAAACCGCAGGGGCAGTTGATAATGGAAATCGGGTTCGATCAGGGCGAAAAGATCCAGGGGCTGATCGATCCGGAAATGCTGGCACTTGCTGGAGATTCGCCCCGATCTGCAAAGCATTCCTCGCATCGTCGTCGTGCGGCGCGCCTAGTTTCCTGTCACAAGCCCCACTGCTGCGGTGTATATCGTCCAGAAGCCACTGAAACGAAGAAACTAACCCCAGACGAATGAAGGAGACCGAAGCCATGTTCAGGTTTTTAGGGCCCAGTGTGTTCCGCGGCGTGTTAATCGGCGCGTTAGTCGCCGCGACCGGCATTTCCGTTCTCGCGCAGCAAAAGGGCGGAACGCTGACTTGCCGCGGTGATAGCTGGTACAACGACAAGTTAGAAGGAAACTGCGAGGTTCGCGAACAAACGCTCGCCATGAGCGGCGCGCCGATCGCCATCGACGGAAAGCAGAACGGCGGCATTTCCGTTAAAGGCTGGGACCAGGGCCAGGTGCTCGTCCGTGCGCGCGTGCAAACTGGCGCTCCGACCGCCGCGGAAGCTGCCGACCTCGCGAAACAGATCAGGATCGAAACCAGCGGCGCGAAGATTTACGCGAGTGGTCCTGAGAACCGGAGAAACTACCACTGGGATGTGAGTTACGAAGTGTTCGTCCCGCGCCGTGCCGATCTTTCGCTCGAAACGCACAACGGCGGCATCTCAATCTCGGACGTCAACGGCAAGATCGACTTCAACGCACTCAACGGTGGCGTGGTGTTGAGGAAAGTCGGCGGTACGGTTCGCGGCTCGACGACGAATGGCGGTTTGGTGGTTGAACTCAGCGGCGATCGCTGGGACGGCGAAACGCTCGACGTACGGACGACCAATGGCGGCGTCATTCTGTCTATCCCGGAAAACTATTCGGCCAAACTCGAAACAGGAACGGTGAACGGCAGCATCAACGTCGATTTTCCGGTGACCGTCCAAGGCAAGATCAACAAAGAACTCGCCGTGAATCTTGGCTCCGGCGGCGCGACCGTTAAAGCCGTAACAACTAACGGCGGCGTCCGCGTCAAACGCACCGGCGCCGGCACCGATTATTAATCTCGCCAGACGAGCCACGGATTAAACGGATCTGTATAATCTGTGGCTCGTGGATAAATTTCGCATCACTGGTGGCCGGGCGCTGCACGGTCGAGTTTCGATTAGCGGCGCCAAGAATTCCGCACTGCCGTGCATGGCGGCGGCGTTGCTCACGCCTGAAACCGTCACGCTCCACAACATCCCGTACGTCCGCGATATCATCACGCAGCGACGTCTGTTGGAAGACATCGGCGCCACTGTCCTGACTCCCGAACTCCGAACACACAAGATCAGCGCCGCGCACATCGAGCTGTTCGAAGCACCTTACGAGCTGGTTAAGACGATGCGCGCCTCGGTGCTTGCGCTTGGTCCATTGCTCGCACGCTTCGGCAAAGCGAAAGTGTCGCTGCCGGGTGGTTGTGCGATCGGCACGCGTCCGATCGATCTGCATCTGACCGGGTTTGAAAAACTCGGCGCGGAGGTGCGGCTCGAAGCCGGAAATGTCGTTGCCCGCGCACCGAGCGATGGACGACTGCGCGCAGCGGACGTTCAGTTCAACAAAGTCACCGTCACCGGTACGGAAAACCTGATGATGGCGGCGACACTCGCCCGTGGCACGACGACGCTGCGCAACGCTGCACGCGAACCGGAGATCGTCGATCTCGCCGAACTGCTCAACAAGATGGGTGCGCGTGTAAATGGCGCGGGAACGGACACGATCCAGATCGAAGGCGTGGATGCGCTCGGCGGCGCTGAGCACACGATCATTCCGGATCGAATCGAAACCGGAACTTTCATCGTCGCGGCTGCGATCACGAATGGTCAACTCGAGATCAAAGACTGCCGGCCGGATCATTTGCGCGCTGTGATTGCGCAGTTGCGTGAGGTTGGCGTGGTGGTCCAGGAAGTTAATCCGACGACGCTCGTAGTTACGTGTTATCGTGAAGGGCTTTCAGCGGCCAACGTGTCGACAGCACCGCATCCGGAATTTCCAACTGACATGCAGGCGCAATACATGGTGCTGATGACGCAGGCGCGTGGGCGATCGGAGATCGTCGAGACTGTGTTCGAGAATCGATTCATGCACGCGTCGGAGTTGCAACGCATGGGTGCGCAGATTCATATCGACGGCCGGAGCGCGATTGTCGATGGAGTAACGCCGCTTACCGGCGCGCGCGTGATCGCGTCAGACCTGCGTGCGTCTGCGTCGCTCGTGCTGGCGGGATTGATCGCAAACGATGAGACGTTGATCGATCGCGTGTATCACATCGATCGCGGTTACGAGAAGATCGAAGCGAAGTTGCGCGCGGTCGGTGCGAATATTGAACGACTCACATCGCCTGTCACGGCGAGTCTCGTTCAGGGTTCAAATGCGGATTAACAGACGGAGATAAGGAGCAAGTCGGATGTCGGAAAAGAGTTGCTTGTTTTGTAGGATTATCGCGGGTGAGATACCCGGTGAATTGTTACACCAGGACGATCATTGCGTCGTGCTTCGCGACCTCAATCCGCAGGCGCCGCTGCACGCGTTAGTGATCCCGCGCGAGCATCTCGAATCCCTCGACGACGCTTCGCAAAAAGACGAAACGCTACTCGGCCATCTACTTCGTATCGCCGCCCGAGTCGCGAATGATCAGGGTCACGCTGAAAGTGGTTACCGCACCGTAATTAACACCGGCGCCGGCGCAGGCCAATCCGTGTTTCACCTACATGTCCACGTGCTGGCGGGCCGACCAATGAACTGGCCGCCAGGATAAAACGCGGATTTTTTTAATTGGCTTTCGGCGCGACGCCGCGAACAACTTCCGAAACGCCCGCCTCATATTTCTTGAAATTCTCGTTGAAACGTCGCGCCAGATCGGCGGCCTGGCGGTCGTAGGCGTCCTTGTCTTCCCACGTGTTGCGGGGCTGCAGGACTTCGTTCGGCACCTCAGGACACGAAACCGGAATACCGACTCCAAAAATCGGATCGGGCTGCGTTTCAACCTCCGCCAGTGAACCGTTCAGAATCGCCCGAATCATCGCGCGCGTGTGACTGATCTTCATTCGCTGGCCCACACCGTATGGACCACCGCTCCAACCAGTGTTAACCAACCAGCACGCGGCGTTGTGCTTCGCCATCTGCTTTCCGAGCAGGTCCGCATAAACACCCGGATGCAACACCATAAACGGCGCGCCAAAACACGTCGAGAACGTCGCTTCCGGTTCTTTAATCCCCTTCTCCGTTCCGGCAACTTTCGCCGTGTAACCGGAAAGGAAGTGATACATCGCCTGCTCCGGACTGAGCCGCGCGACCGGCGGCAGGACGCCAAACGCGTCCGCGGTCAACATGATGATGTTGCGCGGATGACCGGCGTGACCTTCGGGAACTATGTTGGCGATGCTCGTAAGCGGATACGACGCGCGCGTGTTTTCCGTCTTGCGCGCATCGTCGAGATCGATCTGCCGCGTGACGGGATCGTAAACAACGTTCTCCAGAATCGTGCCGAACATTCGCGTGGTGCGATAAATATCGGGCTCCGCTTCCGGCGACAGTTTAATCACCTTCGCGTAACATCCGCCTTCGAAGTTGAAAACACCATTGTCGGACCAACCATGCTCGTCATCGCCGATCAAGCGCCGCTCGGGATCGGCAGACAGCGTCGTCTTGCCGGTTCCGGATAGACCAAAGAAGATCGCCACGTCGCCTTCGCTGCCGACGTTTGCAGAGCAGTGCATGCTCATCACGTCACGTTGCGGCAGCAGGTAGTTCATGATCGTGAATGCGCTCTTCTTGGTTTCGCCTGCGTACGAGGTGCCGCCAATCAAGACGAGTCGCTGGCTGAAGTCCATCAGAATGAACGTTGGCGAGCGAGTGCCGTCGCGTTGCGGATCGGCCTGGAAACTTGGGAAGTTGATGATCGTGAACTCTGCCTTGTGCGGCTGCGTCTCTTTCGTGTTACTGATAAACATCGTGCGCGCGAAGAGCGAGTGCCACGCGAACTCGTTGATCACACGAATCGGCAAACGGTAATTTGGATCGGCGCCAACGAACGTGTCCTGCACGAAGAGATCGCGGCCGTTCGCATGGGCCATCATTCGATCTTTGAGCGCGTTGAACTTGTCCTGGGGAAAATCTTTGTTGACGTCGCCCCAGAACACTTTGTCTTCACTGCCCGCTTCGCGCACGATGGCTTTGTCTTTCGCGGCGCGTCCGGTGTGTTCGCCGGTGTCGACGATGATGTTTCCGTGGGCTGAAAGAGCGCCTTCGTTGCGGCGTGCAATCTCTTCGTAGAGCTCGGGTGTGTTCAGGTTCCAATAAACACGGGCGGGCGCAGCGATGCCGTATTGGTCCAATTCTAATGCTGTGTTTTTGCGGCCCAGGTGTTTAGTGGTGCTTTCAGTGCGAGTGGAAGCCATTAAGTCGTCTCCAATTTCAAGGGGAAACCGTGAGCGGGTCGTGATTACTCTTCGGCAGCCTGGCGCTGTTCGGCGATTTGACGGACGGCGTCGGCGAGATCGCGAGCGGTGCGCTCGATGCGATCTGCGGCCATTTGCAGGGATTCGACCTCGTCAGGTGAACGCAAGGCGACGACGGCGAGTGCCGCCTCGACTTCGTCTCTCAAACGGTTTGCCTCATTTTCGGTTTCTTGTTCTGCGCGGGTTTTTTGTGAAGCTGCGGCCTGCTGGTTCATGCTAGACGTCATTTCAAAAATATGAATACAAGTGAAACTTATGCTGGCGTTAGATTTTTTTATGCCAGGCCGGTAAGTCTGACATTTGCTGCTGATTCAAGCAAGTGCTGGTTTGGCTTTTGTAAACAGTGCGAACAAAGTCCGCTTTCTTCATGAAAAACAGTCGACCTGAGAAGGGATCGTTCACGGCGCGGGAGTGGAGGCTGATCGAGCAGCTCGACAGGCCGGCGAAGGTGCAGCGTTACTTCAGTTCCATGCCGTATAACTGGGAACGTGACGGTGGGACGATGCGGTCGTTTCGCTCCGTGCTTCGAAAGAATGAGGCGCATTGTTTGGAGGCGGCGGTTGGGGCGGCTGTGATCCTTGAGCAGCATGGATATCCGCCGCTGTTGCTGGACCTCGAATCGGTGGACCTGTTGGACCATGTGCTCTTTGTGTTTAAGGAAAATGGTGGTTGGGGATCGATTGCTCGTTCACGCGATATCGGTCTGCACGGACGCAAACCGGTGTATCGATCGTTGCGTGATCTGGTGTGGAGTTATTTCGATCCCTATGTCGACTTCTCAGGACGCATTAAAGCTTACGGCCTCACCAGTCTCTACGATCTCGGCAACTACGACTGGCGCTTCTCCCCACGCAAAATGACGAAAATCGAGACCCACCTCCGCTCCATCCCCCACAAACCTCTCCGCTCCTCAAACGCTCGCTACCAAAAACTGCTCACCCGCTATCACGCCTACAAGAAGCGTTTTCCCGACCGCTCACCGTCTTATTACGACAGTCGTCCAAATTGGATGCTATAATGCGGCCACCCACCTAAAACCTCATCGGAGTTAAAAAACTATGACTTGGGTCAATACATCGCCTCTAGTTAAGACGTACACGCTCGAGGAGTTTTGGGAACTCTTCCAGAGCCGCCAGACCACTCAAAAATTGAATTAATCGCAGGAGTCCTCTACATGACACCCCTCCTGATAAACCTCACGGGAAAGCTGTAAGCCGACATAGTGCGCTTGCTATCTGATTACCTCACGAAGACAGCAGACCAAGGGCACGATCTATGTTCCGCGCCATGCGATCTGCGATCACGCCAAATACGTGGCTCGAACCAGATCTTTTTCTACGTCTCTGCCGAAACTGAGGCGCAGAGTACGGGTAGATACCACACTACCGCGGACCTCGTTGTCGAAGTCATTTCACCCGGTTCGGCGATCTACGATCGCAACACTAAAGCCGATACTTACGCGGTGCTGGGTGTGAAAGAGTTATGGCTCGTGGACGAATTCGAGGGACTGATCGAAGTTCGTGTACTCAAAGGCGATTCTTATGAGTCACACGTGTTCGACCGCGACGACGAGTTGATCTCTACGGTCCTTCCCGGACTCAGCTTCAAAGTGGGTGAAGTCTTTGGCGACTAGCCGTGGGCGGATTCGAGGGGCGGGAGGCGCTTGAAGCGGGCGTCGAGGAGCATGTGGATAATGACGGCGGTAATGATGATGGCGCCGCCCAATAACGCCCAGCGCGAGGGGCGCTCGCTAAGCACGAGAAAGACCCAAACGGGATTCAGGACCGGTTCGATGTAGCAGATGATTCCGGCGTCCAACGACCTCACGCCGCGCGTCATTCCGAGTGTGAATAACACGTACGAAACGCCGAGCTGAATGATACCCAAATACATCACGCTCAACAGATCGTGACCGCCGACACTCGACAGCGCCGCCAATCCCCACGGCGCGCAGATCAACAGGCAGAGAAGATTGCCGTAGATCACTGACGAAGCGCGATTAACCTCTCGCACCTTCGGATGTCGCAACAACAGGAAATACAGCGCGAAGAAAAAACCCGACGCAAGCGCCATCAAGTTTCCAGTCACATCCTGCGGACGCAGTTGACCGACGAAAAACAGCGCCATGCCGCCAAGGCAAACCAGCACCGTGATCAGATCGCGGCCACGAAACTTTTCCTTATAAACAATCGGCTCGAGGATCAGCAGATAAACCGGCGCGGTGTACTGGAGGAAGATCGCATTCGCAGCGGTGGTCTGCTTCGTCGCAATCACAAACAGTATCACCAGCACTGCGTACAGAATCGCCGCAGCCACAGTAATACCATTCAGACCGAAACCTTCACGCCGCGTCAGAAACGCAACGGTGATCAGCGCGAAGAATGATCGATAAAACGAGAGCTCAAGTCCGGAGAGTGAGGTCCATTTGATGAAAAGCCCGCCGGTGCTCCAAAGGAAGGCCGCAGCAAACACGAACATCAACGGCGACGCGAATGCGCCGCGCGCTTTGCTATCGAGATCCGCGGTCACGGATTGTTTTTCAAGCCTCTGAGGTATTTTCCAAACACACCATTCCACGGCGGAATAACGATCGACACCGCGCCTTGCGTCTGCGCCTGGCACGCCAACCGGATCAACGGCTTCGGCTCGCTGGTATCGATGTAACCAAACTCCTTGATCTTCTTTCCTTCACGCGCCGCGACATCCGACAGCTTCTCTGCCCCACCAAGTACGCCAACCCAACACGTCCCACACGACGCCGATCGACACTCAACCGGAATCGGTCCCTCAACCCGTCGCGGATCGATCTCACGCCAGTTGCGCGAACGGTCCTCAGCGGCGCCCCACGCCAGATCCTGCACGTGATTCATCCGGTACTTCGCCCGGTCGTCGTTTTCATCGAACGTGACAGTCCACTTCTTGTTCACCGTTCGCAGGAACCCCAACACTCCCTGACTATCGTCCTTCGCCCGTTCACGCAGCACCTGCTCCGGCGAGCGACGCGCATGTTCACGATCGATCATCATCTTGCCGGGCGCTTTTTCAAACGCCTCCAGTCCAACCTGCTGAACCGTCATAAACGCCACAGCGGTAATTCCGACGGTCAACGGCCGATCCGCCTTAACCTGCCGCGCCACGTCCTCCGCAACCGCCAGAATCTGATCCGGCAATGACGCCTCGGACGACGACGAACGGGCATGCTTCTCGACTGCCTTCTTCACTTCAGGCCAGTAACGATGCCCGTACAAAAACGTGTGCGACGAATCGATCTGATCCTTCAACGCGTACGTGCCCTGCATCAACAACTGTTGCCGCAGCTTCTCCGGATCGTCCGCGGCCGCGAGCGCCTGAAACAACGCCAGCGGATAAAACGCAAACCAAATCTGCGTCGCATTTTGATCGACTTCGTGAATCGAGCGCAGCAACGTGGTCAACGTCGCCGACCACGCTTCTTCATCATGTTTTGCAAGAAAATTATCAAATGAAGTCATGTTAATAGCCGTAAATCTGTGGTAAAGTTTGTGGCCGAAATGGACCCAAATCAGCCTGATCAAGTAGCCAAACCGGGCCGAACCTTCGACAGTGCTTACAGTTTTTCGTTCAGCATTGTCCTGGGGCTGGTTTTGTTCATCGCCGGGCTCGTCATCAGCCTGACACTCGGCCAGGGCGCCACCATCGGCCTCATCTTCGGCATCCCGCTGCTGATTGCCGGTTTAGTGCTGCCGCTGTTCATGATGCGCGACCTCTTCCATCACAACGAAATCAGCAGCACGTGCCCGTATTGCGACGCGCCGATCAAAACCTCAGACGCCACCATTCGCCTGAATTGCCCATCCTGTAAGCGCGTGATCGAAGTGCGGGAAATGACTCTGCACCGCGGCGAGTAACACGTTTCTCAGGTACCAATCGACAACCTGCTCCGCGTCATGTAATCCGCGAACGTAAACGCGAACATTATCCCCATCCAGAACAACGCCGAACCGACGATCACCCAAATAAGCCGCGCACTATAGCGCACGTGCATGAAGTAGAGCACGACGAACGTAGCTTTCGTGACGGCGATCGTCATCGCGATTATGGTGTTCAGTCCAAACGGAAAATCGATAAACGCGGCCCAGACCGTCAGCGCCGTACCCACCAGCAGCACGAGAAAGATCGTGATGTAAACCCTGACTGAAACGATGTGTTCGCTCATCGGTCGTTCCTAATGGCCCCCGACGTGTCGCCCGAGCAGATAAAGCAGCGGAAACAGGAAAATCCAAACGATGTCGACAAAGTGCCAGTAAAGCCCGATTACCTCGACCGGACTGTGATACTCCGGATCGAACCGTCTCTTCAGCGAAAAGATGATCAGATACGTAAGCAGGCCTGCGCCGATGACCATGTGCAACGCGTGCATGCCGGTCATCGCGAAATAGATCCAGTAGAACATCTCCACCTGTTTGAGCGTCTGCTTGAGCGCCGGACCTTCCTCCAGGTGAAGTGAGTGCGGGTCGGGATCAAAGGGTGCTCCGGGAATCACTTTTCCGGGTATCAGTCGATCGGTGTATTTCTGGTGATACTCGACGGCCTTGATTCCCAAAAACGCCAGACCAAGCACCAGCGTAAGCACTAAACAGAACACCTGCGGACGGTGTTTCCCCACCTGCGTGAAATACACGGACATCGCCATCGTGAAACTGCTCAGGATGAGCACGCCCGTGTTCACCGCGCCGAGCGTGATGTCGAGGTGATTGCTGCCAGCCGCAAACGCGGCGGGAAACATGTTTCGATAGAGCGCGTAGGCGAGAAACATCCCACCGAAGAACATAATCTCCGTGACAAGAAAGACCCACATGCCGATCGTGCCCGCTTCGCGCTGCTGCTCCATGTTCTCGAAATGGTGCTGTAGCGCCGGGTGGCCGTGAATCTCTGGTGTTGCCGCGTGACTCTCGATCAAGTTCTTAAATACTCCTTAAGCGCGTTCGACTTCGCCGCGAAACTTACCAACCACTTCTGTTTCCTCAGGCGGCGCAAACTCGTACGCGTCCCACGTAACAATTGGGGTCATTTCGAAATTCTCCGTCGGCGGCGGCGACTGAGTGCGCCACTCGAGTCCCGGCAAGTGCCACGGATTTGCTTCCGCATGCTTGCCGTAACGCATTGACCAAACAAAGTAGACGGCCGGAATCAACATACCGAAACCGAGAATCGACGCACCTGCCGTAGACAGCACGTTGTAGACCTGAAACTCGGGCGGATACGCGTGATAACGTCGCGGCATGCCGAGGTAGCCGGCGATGAACTGCGGCAGGAACGTCAGGTTAAAACCGACGAAGATCACGAGCGCGCTGAATCGTCCCCAGCCTTCCGGATACATGCGTCCGCTGATCTTGGGCCACCAGTAATGCAGCCCGCCGAGGTAGGCCATCAACGCTCCGCCGACCATGATGTAATGGAAGTGGGCGACGACGAAGTAGGTGTCGCTCACATGCACGTCAACGGCGAGCGACGCCAGGAAAAGTCCGGTCATTCCACCGATCGTGAACAAACCGATGAAACCGAGCGCGTAAAGCATCGGCGTGTCGTAGGAGATCGACGACTTGTAAAGCGTCGCGGTCCAGTTGAACACCTTGATCGCCGACGGTATCGCCACCGCGAAACTCAAAAACGAGAAAATCATTCCGGCGTAGACCGACTGCGGCGTCACGAACATGTGGTGTCCCCAAACGAGGAAGCCAAACACGGCGATCGCGATGCTTGAAAACGCGACGAAGCTGTAGCCGAAGATATTCTTGCGCGAGAAGTTGGCGATCAACTCGCTGATCACGCCCATTCCGGGCAGCACCATGATGTAGACAGCCGGGTGCGAGTAGAACCAGAACATGTGCTGGAACAAGACCGGATCGCCGCCGAGTGCGGGGTTAAAGATGCCGACGCCTGCAACGCGTTCGAATGCCATCAGGAGGACCGTGATCGCGATCACCGGCGTGCCCAGGATCATGATCAGGCTCGTCGCGTAGTGCGACCAGATAAAGAGCGGCATGCGAAACCACGTCATGCCGGGCGCGCGCATCGTGTGGATCGTAACGATGAAATTCAGTCCTGTCAGGATGGACGAGAAGCCGTTGATGAAGATTCCGAGTCCGGTGGCGACGACGTACGAGTTTGAGAACGTGGTGCTGAACGGCGTGTAGAAAGTCCAACCGGTGTCGACGCCGCCTGCGAGCAGCGCGTAAATCGTGATGATGCCGCCGGCCAGGTAGACGTACCAACTAAGCAGATTAATCCTGGGAAACGCGAGATCTTTCGCTCCGATCATCATTGGGATCAGGAAGTTTCCCAACGTCGCCGGTATCGACGGGATCAGGAAGAAAAAGATCATTATGATGCCGTGCTGAGTGAAGACCTTGTTGTACGTCGTCGACGCGGTGAAATCGCCCTGCGGGGTCAACAGCTCGAGGCGAATCATTAGTGCGTAAATGCCGCCGAGGAAGAAGAAGAAAGTGATCGAGCCGAGATAAAGCAGAGCGATACGCTTGTGGTCCTTGGTCAGCAACCACGACTTCAAACCGTAAACCGCGTTGAGGTAATTCACCTTCGACGGCGACGGCAATTCAAATGACTCAATAGGCTTCATAACTAAAAACTCGTGTTTCGCCCTACCTTGGGTTCTGCGTCGGTGACGGCGCGGTGACCGCGCGCGCGGGCGACGGACTCGGCGCCGTTGTGGTGCCGGCGACTTGCAGCGACTTGATGTACGCCACCAATTGCATCAACTGATCTTCACTAACCTGCCCCTGAAACGTCGGCATGATCGGACCAAAACCTGCTACCAGCTTCGCCTGCGGATTGATGATCGACTCGCGCAGGTAGCCCTCATCAGCCGTCACTGTTCCACCGTTCGTCAACGAAATCTGAGTGCCAAACGTGCCCGTCAACGCCGGGCCGCGTCCACCTTCACCATTCGCACCATGACACGAAGCACAACCAAGCGTTTGATACAGTTGCTGACCAGCCGTGGCAGGCGTCATCGTTCCGGTGCTGCCACTCAACCAGTTATCAAAATCGCGCGGCTCCATGACGATCACCGATCCAATCATTCCCGAGTGATTCATCCCGCAATACTCGGCACAGAACAGGTGATACTTCCCAGGCTTCGTCGCTTCGAACCACATCGTCGTGTACCTTCCGGGCACGACGTCGGCCTTTGTACGAAACGCCGGAACGAAGAAGTCGTGAATCACGTCTTCGCTCGTCATGATCAATCGGACCTTCCGTCCGACAGGTACGTGCAGCTCGTTGATCTCCCGCTGTCCGGTCGCATGTTGCAGCTTCCACATCCACTGCTTGCCGACTACGTAAACTTCGATCGCATTCTGCGGCGGCTTGTACTGATCGAAAAAGACACTAGCGCCCCAGATAAACATCGTCATCGCGATCACAAACGGAATGACGGTCCACACCGTCTCGAGCTTGTGCGAACCTGCAACGGGACGCGGAATCTCGTATGGTGTGCGTCGCCGGTAGCGAATGACGAAGAAGATCAGCGTGCCGGAAATGAGCAGCGTAAAGAATAGCGTGACGCCGGAAAGATAGAAGTAGAGGGCGTCGACCTTCCACGAAAAACTGGAAGCGCTGTCAGGAACTATTGGTATCCACGACTGCATTACGAAACTGCACCCCTGGTAGTGTTGGCACCTTGCTGCGGATTATGCCCTTTGAGCAAAAAGATCATTGCGATGATTCCGATCAGCGTGATGACGCCCGCAATCCGCACGACGCGCATGATCGCCGCACCGTACTTACCCGTTGTCGGATCGTACATGTAGCAATAAAGCGAGAGTTGCTCGCTTAGAGAACCGATCTTGTTTTGCGACGCTTCCATCAAACCGAAACGTAAGTCGCGCGCTGAATAATTGACTCCGTAAAAGTAGTGCGACAGTTTTCCTTCAGGCGTCGCGACCATGATCGCGCTGGCGTGCGCAAATTGTTTCGTCTTTTCATCGTAGTGATAGCGAAACCCGACTGCGTCGGCGATACGCTCGATGTTCGCCGGATCGCCGGTCAGAAAATGCCAGCCGCTTTTCGCGCCTTCGTGCATTTTTTTAGGCAGGTAATCGATGTAGACCTGCTTTTTCGACGCAGCGAGCGCCGCCGTCTCGCGCGGATCGAAACTGACAGTCACCACGTCAAACTCTTTCCCGATCTGAAACGGCAACACGCGAAACGACGTCACCATGCCATTCAGAATCTGCGTGCAGAGCATCGGACAGTCGTAATAGACCAGCGCGAGCACGACGGGTTTCTGTCCGAAGTACTTTCCGAGTTTCACTTCCTCACCGTTCTCATCGCGAAACACGAGATCGAGCGGCAACTGCTGATTCAGCTTCTGCTCGATACGCACCTCGCGCAGCGCTGTCGGCAAACCAGTCGACGGATTTCCCGAGGACGGCCGCGCGCCGTAGAGCGGCGAACTCGGACCAGGCTGGCCCAACTGCGCAAACACCGGCGACGCCGCAGCGAAGCAAGCCACAATAACGACGACTCGCAATAAACTACTCATTTCAACTTCACCGACTGTCTACCTGAACTTGAATCTGTCGGAACGCTGATTACGTTCTCGTCCAATGCACGCGCCTGTGCTGGTCTTACCGGCAGTCCCTCGCCCGACACGACCTTCTTCATCGCGTCTGTAATCGGCATTCCGACGGTGTTGCCTGACGAATCTTTAACTCCGGTTTGCAGCGAAATCTGCCATTGCTTTAGCAGGGTTTCATATTCCGCCTGCGGGTGCGTCAACTCCAGCGGCACCTCTTGCCCGTTCTCCAAAGTGACTCGGAAGCCTTTCGATCCCTGCAGTCGGGGCTCGGGAGGCAAGCGCTCCCTTTCGTTTCGAATTGCCAACGGACCCGGCGGACGCTCTTTCGCTTTCTCGGTGTTGAGATACTTGAACAGAAACCACAGTCCGATTGACACAACAATCGTAGCGACCGTCAGAACCCCGAGAAAACGGAGGACGCCGCCAACATAGATATCACTTGGCTCGTGCGTGACTTCTACGTTGCGAATGTGCGAGACGTCAGGCGTCTCGGTCCGATGACCGTTACCAGAACTCATCAGTGACCACCCATGTGCTGCTGTTCAAGCACCGATTCGTATTGCGGATCGTTGATCGGAATCAACGATCGTTTTCCTAACTGCCAGGTGAAAACTGCCAGCCACAATCCGCCAAAACCAAGCAAGCCGATCGCGTCCAGCCATACCCAGTTTTTACCGCCGAACGCGGGAGCGATCATCCACAGCAGATCCACCATGCGCATGACGATGATCAGTACCGCGATCATCATCAGCGTGCGCGGATTGCGCTTCACGCTGCGCGACAGCAGAAACAGAAACGGCGCCGCGAAGTGGAGTATCCCGATCAGAATCACCGTCGTGCCCCACAGACCGGGGATGCGCTTCAAATACCAGACGATCTCTTCCGGAAGATTGCCTGACCAGATGATCAGATACTGTGAAAACGCGAAATAAGCCCACAGCATCACCAGCGCCAGCAGTAACTTGCCGAGATCGTGAAAATGCAACGGCGCGACGATTCGGTTCAGCGGTTCATCTTTTGAAAGCACCGCCAGCGCCGCGATCGTAAACGCCAGCGCACTCAAACTCCACGAAGCGACAAAGATGAAACCGTAGATCGTCGAAAACCATTCCGGCTCGAGCGACATGTACCAGTCGACCGACGCAAACGTGACGGTGAAAATCAGCGCCACCATTCCCGGTGCGCTCAACGTGCGCATGTTATTCGTGTAGCGGTTGTCGGCGGTCCGATCCTGCAACAACGACCAGCGGTTCAAGAAGTAAGCGAGCGCAAGCCACACCAGGAAGTAAACCACCGCGCGCACGGTGAAAAACGGGAAGTTCAGATATTTCAGCTTGAACGCGACGACCTCATGCTTCGCTGCTTCTTCCTTGTCGATCCAATGGTGATAGAGCGAGTGCGCGCCAAGAAGGATCGGAATGAACAGCACCGCCATCGCGGGAAGTGTTCGTGTTGACGCCTCCAGAATTCGACGAATCACAAAGCCCCAACCGCCGCCGGTCAGGTGTTGCAGCATCAGCAACGCCAGCGAGCCCACCGCGATTCCTGTCCAGAAGGTCCAGCCGATCAGATACGCTTCAAAGAACCGATCGTGGTCCCACGGCACGAGCATCGCCAGGATCAGCACCACGCCAACAATCAATGCGCGTCGCATGAACTGCGTCAGGTTCGGAGGATTGAACGACGTGCTCATCAATCGTGTCCCCCGGAGTGTGGCGACGGCGAAGCTGTAGCCGATGTTCCAGATCCAGGGGCGGTCGCGGGTCCCGGAGATGCGCCCGGCACCGGACTCGCGCCCGGCTGTGCGTTCGGGTTCTGCTGGCTCAATTGCAATGCGCGGATGTAGGTAATGATGGCCCAACGATCCTGCACCGGAATCTGCGACGCGTACGAAGGCATCGCGCCCCAACCGTTTGTGATCGCGTCGAAGAAGTGACCAACGGGCGCCTGCCGCAGGCGATCGTCGTTGAACGACGCGGCACGTCTGAAACCACGACGCACGATCATGCCGTCGCCGTTTCCGGTCATTCCGTGACAAACGCTACAGAAGATGTCGTAACGTTCCCGGCCTCGTTTGACCGTCTCCTCCGTGACTGGAAAAGGAAAAACCTCAACATCATCCGGGTAAGCGTTCGCGGCCGAGCCTTGAGCAGCACCTGCGACGGCCTGTCCTGCAGCCGGCGAAGCACCCGGTGTTGCTCCTGCTTTTTTGCCCGTGTAGTACTCGGTATCGGTGCGCAGAAAGCCGCGCGGAACCGTTCCCGGGATCGGCTGTCGCGCAGACAATCCGTCCTGAAAGAACGTCGTTCCTCGATAAGGCTTCATCTTGGGCTGGTCCTGCATGTCGCGACGGCAACCAACGGTGATGAGCAAGCCGGCCAGGAGGAGGAAGACGGGGAGACGCGGGGACGCGGAGACGCGGGGACGCATGGTCGCCGCGTCGCCGGGTCTCCCCTTCACCGCGTCCTCCACTCTCCCCTTCACCGCGTCCACTCTCCCGTTCTCTGTCCCTTCAGACTTCCACATCATTAACTTCCAATGCATTCAAACTCTGCAAGAGCGACACAACCTTGCCATGCTCGAACTTCGGATCGTTTGCTTCCACCGCCAGAAAGAACCGGTCGCGCGTCGCGAGCGCGAAATTCGGCGCGTTGAAAACAGGGTGATACGGCTGCGGCAACTTGTTCAGTATCAGCATCCCCAGCACCGCCGAGAACGCCGCCGCCAGCACGATGCACTCGAAGGTGATCGGTATGAACGCCGGCCAACTGTTGAACGGCTTACCGCCGACGTTCAGCGGATAGTCGATCACTTCCATGTAGTACTGCATTCCAAAACCGGCAATCCCACCCAGCACGCCGCCGATGAAAACGATCAGCGGCAAACTCGTGTGCGTAAATCCAATCGCCTCCGACAACTCCTCGATCGGATACGGCGAATAACCATTGATCCGCCGGTAACCCTGCTCGTAAACCCTCCGTGCCGCATGCACGAGATCGCCGGGCGTCTCAAACTCTGCGATCACTCCGTAAAGCGGCGGCGCATGACGTCGATGATGCAGATGCGGACCGGCAGAGATCGGCCCCGACAACGATGACGGGCGCTCAGGCTCGTCTTGCCGGCCGTGTGTCGGATTCTCCGGATCGTCCTTGGCCATCTCGCTCGCGCTTACTCCTCAACTTCCGCGCTCGGCAGAATCGTCCGCATCTCGAAAATCGAAATCATCGGCAGGAACCGGATAAACAGAAACAGCAGCGTAAAGAAGAAACCGATCGTGCCGATGAACATCGACCAGTCCCAAACCGTCGGCTGATACATGCCCCACGATGATGGCAGATAGTCGCGATGCAAACTCGTGACGACGATCACAAACCGCTCGAGCCACATGCCGATGCTCACGACGAAAGAAATGATCCATAGCGCGAGCAGGTTCGAACGTATCTTCTTGGACCACAGAAACTGCGGCGCGATGATGTTGCACAGAATCAACGCCCAGTAATAAAGGCTGTATGGACCGTGCATGCGGTTCCAGATCATGAACCGCTCGTATCTGTTTCCGCTGTACCAGCCGAAGAACGCTTCCATGATGTAGCCGTACCCGACGATCAATCCGGTCGCGAGCATCACCTTCGCCATGTTGTGCATGTGGCGCATCGTGATGAAGCCTTCGAGACCGTAGAACCGTCGCAGCGGGATCGTCAGCAGCAGCACCATCGCGAAACCGGCGTAAATCGCGCCGGCAACGAAGTAGGGCGGGAAGATCGTTGCGTGCCAGCCCGGAATGATGCCGACGGCGAAGTCGAAACTGACGATCGTGTGCACTGAAAGAACGAGCGGCGTTGCGAGTCCGGCGAGCAGCAGGTACGCCATTTCGTAGCGATGCCAGTGACGCGCAGAACCACGCCAGCCCATTGCCAACAAGCCGTAGAGCATCTGAAACGGTTTGCTGCGGGCGCGATCGCGCAATGTTGCGAAGTCGGGAATCAGACCGACAAACCAGAACATCGCCGATACGGTCGCGTAAGTTGAAACGGCGAACACGTCCCACATCAACGGGCTGCGAAACTGCGGCCAGATACCCATCGTGTTGGGATACGGAAACAGCCAGTACATCAACCACGGACGGCCGAGGTGGAAAACGGGATACATGCCCGCCTGGGCCACCGCGAAGAGCGTCATCGCTTCGGCGAAGCGGTTGATCGACGTGCGCCATCGTTGTCGCAACAGCAGGAGGATCGCCGAGATCAGCGTGCCCGCGTGACCGATGCCGATCCACCAGACGAAGTTGAGAATGTCGATGCCCCAGGCAACCGGAACGTTGACGCCCCACAATCCGATACCGACGAACACCAGGTTCGTGATCGCCAGCAGCATCAGTTGGAACAGCGCAAACGAGATCGCGAAACCGAAGAACCACGCCAGCGACGTCTTTCGTTTCAAGACGATCGAGCTGATCTTGTCGGTGACGGATGCAAACGTCAGCCCCGGATCGATGACCGGAGTGGTCGAGTGCATCGGACCTTCCATGTACGGTTTTTGCGGTTCTTCAGCCACGGTGTTCAGTAGTTCCCGCTGGTTCAGTAATTTCCGGATTCGGGTTCTTCAAATGCGACAAATAAGTTGTGCGGGGTTCGTGTTTAGTTCTTCCAGGAGCTTGTAGTTGCGCTGGTCATTCTTCAACTTCGAGACGCGACTGGTCGGATCGTTGATGTCGCCGAAAACGATCACATCCGTCGGACAAACTGCCTGGCATGCGGTGACGATCTCGCCGTCGCGCACTTTCCGGTTTTCGAGTTCCGCCTGAATCTTCGCGTTTTGAATGCGCTGCACGCAGTAGGTGCACTTCTCCATCACGCCGCGGCTGCGCACGCTGACTTCCGGATTGCGCCGCAGTTGATAAAGCGGCTCGTTCCAGTCCTGGTAAAGGAAGAAGTTGAACCGGCGCACTTTGTACGGGCAGTTGTTCGAACAATACTTCGTGCCCACGCAGCGGTTGTAGACCATGTCGTTCAAGCCTTCCGCGCTGTGAACAGTGGCGTGCACCGGACAGACCGGCTCGCACGGTGCGTTCTCGCAGTGCATGCACGGCACCGGCATAAAGCTCGTGCCTTCGGGCATGCTTGGATTGTCGCCCTGGTAATAGGTGTCGACGCGAATCCAGTGCATCTCGCGACTGCGAATCACTTCGGTCTTGCCGACGACGGGGATGTTGTTTTCCGACTGGCAGGCGATCGTGCAGGCGTTGCAACCGATGCAGTTGTTCAGATCGAGCGCCATGCCCCACGCGTAGTTTGGCGCGTTCTCAGCCTGGTTCTTGTAGTCGTACTCCGGATAGATCGTCGGGTGCTCGTGTTTCTCGTGATGTCCGTCGTGGAGAAACTCGTCGAGCGTTTGCGAACGAACGATGTCGCGCGGTTCATTGCTGAAGTTTGGATCTTCGAGATTGAAATGGAGCTGCGTCGTCGCGAGGGCGTACTCGAGGCCGCTGTTGCTGACTCGCACACCTTTCACGAACCACGGTTCGAAAGAAGTGCGGATCTTGTACGCGTCGAATCCGATCGGTGGTCCGTCCTGATTGCCGCCTACTTGTCCTGCGAGACGACGGCCGTATCCGAGTTGGACCGTGATCACGTTGTCAGGTTGTCCCGGCATGATCCACATCGGCGCCCTCATCGTCGCACCTTGCGGGCTGGTGATGTCGATCAGCGGAACGTAGTGTTCGCGACCTTTCACGGCGCCGCGATTTGTCGTGATGCCGGCGATCTGCTGGGCCGTGTTCGGACTTACGATAGCGACGTTGTCCCACGTGACTTTCGTCAACGGTTTCGGCAGCTCCTGCAGCCAGCCGTTATTCGCGAAACGCCCGTCGTAGATCGACGGATCCGTTCGGAACACCAATTCATAACCGTTGGCAGCACCGGATGGCTCAGACTGTTGTGGCGCTTGACCGGAAGGCGTGACCGTCTTTGCCGGCAACGCCGACTGTGCGACGTAGCCATCGTGAATCGACTGCCGCCACCACTTTTCAAAATCCGCGTTGGCTGTTTGTTGTGATTGCCAGTAGCCCTTGACGATGTCGTACGGCCGGCGATCGTATTGATCGGAGAACACCGCCAGCAGCTCATGCGCCGACTTGCCTTCATGCAACGGCTCGATCAGTGGTTGCATGATCGTCACCGTGCCGTCGAACGAACGCGTGTCGCCCCACGTCTCGAGGAAATGCGTGGCCGGCACGTGCCAGTGACACAACTCCGAAGTCTCATCTTTGTATTCACTCAGATGGACGCGCAGCTTCGCTTTTTCTAACCGCGTGAGATCGAGCTTTTTATCGACCGGCGTGTTGTGCGACCGGATTGCCGCCGATGATGACGAGCAGCTCAACACGTCCGCCATCGAGGTCGCCGACGAGATCGTCGAGCGACTTTCGATGATCGACTGAATTGACCTCGAGCGGATCCGTGTAAAAAACCGTCTTGCCAACATTGCCGAGCTTGTTGTTGATCGCGTGAACCAGCGCGTGAATCACCGGCGGTTGGCCCTCGCCTGCGATAACGATGCTTGCGCCTCTGTGTTGTTCGAGATCGCTTCATCAAAGGCTCGATCCACGGATGTGAAACGCTCTTGCCGCGAATCAGCCGCAAGCTCTCGCACGATTCCTTCGATCTCGCTCGGCTTCATCGTCCACGCGTGATCGGCACACGCGCCGGTATTCGACGGCGTCGACTCGATCACGTAAAGCCGGTTCATCTCGCGGTTCGCTTCCGTGATTCGACGCCGCGCAAAGAACTCACGCGCGTAACGCAGCGTGCCCGGCATGCCGGAAAGGACGTCGCTGTCGATCGAAAGCACTCGTTGCGTGAGATCGAACCGGTACGTCGTGTTTACCGGCTGTCCAAAAGCCATCACGGCGCCTGCGCGAGCGTTGTCGCGGTTTGCGGGTTCCCACTGGTGCCATCTCGCCTGCGGAAACGCACGCAGCAGTTCGTTCATCTGCGCGCCAAGCGACGGCGAGATGATGCTTTCCGTCAAAAACCGCAGTCCCGAGCCCTGTTTCGAGCGTTGCTCGTCGAGCGCCGATCTCATCGCACCGACGAACTGCGTCCACGTGCGAATGTCTTCTCGGTAGGTGACCGTCTGCGAGCGATCGGGATCGTAAAGATCGAGTATCGCTGCCTGTGAATAGATGTCAGTCGCGCTCGATCCACGCGGATCGCGATATGGATCGTTTGCCGGAAAATCAGTGGGACTGTTGTTGGGATGGTCCGGATTGCCTTCGATCTTCGTCGGACGTCCTTCGTTGCTGCGCACCAGAACCGGTGTTGCAACTCCGAAGAGCGGCACCGCAGTCGCAAAGAACAACGGTTTCCCCGGAACATGCTCTTCCGGTTGAGTGACGTACGGAACGATCTTCTCCGCCGGTTGAAATACGCATCCGCTCAGTCCGGCGAGCGCGAGCGAGGCGCCCATCAACTTGATGAAACTGCGACGCTCGATCGGATCGTTCCAACCTTCCGCCTGCTGCGGAAACTCCTGCGCGACGAAATCACGAAACTGCGGCGTGTCAGCCAACTCTTCAAGACTGCGCCAGTACTTCTTGCCCGTGCGCGGGGTCTCAGAATCCTGTAACGACAGGATGTGGTCGCGCATCAGTTTGAAGTTTATGTGACGATCGCTATCGCTCATTTCCGCACTTCTGAATCCCTAACGATGACAAGTCGAACAACTCTCGAGAACCGCACGTCCCTGAACTTTGTAATCTGCTTTCCATCCTCTGCCTTGTTCCAGTTCTTCGGCGGTCTTGTTCTCGCGCCGCCACGTCATGTCGAAGATCTTCTCCTTCGGCCGCAGAAACCTTTCCGGTTTGCGATGACACTCCAAACACCACTCCATCTGTAGCGTCGCCGCCTGATACGCAATCGGCATCTCGTCGACTCTGCCGTGACACGTCGAACAGCCGACGCCTTTGTTCACGTGAATGCTGTGATTGAAGTAAGCGTAGTCAGGAAGGTCGTGAACGCGAATCCACTCGATCGGTTCGCCGGTTTGAAGACTCGCGCGCACCGGTTCGAGATACGGGCTGTCGGCCCAGATCTGTCTGTGGCAGCTCATGCACGTGTTGGTTGAAGGCATGCCTGCGGAGGCGGATGTTTCAACTGACGTGTGACAGTAGCGGCAATCGATACCGTCGTCGCCGACGTGGTGTTTGTGACTGAATTGAACTGGTTGTTGTTTTTCGACCCACTGGCCGGTGTTCCAGGACGAACGATTCAACTCAACTGCGACCCACAACAGCGCGACACCAATAAAAACAGCGCCATAGATCGTGATTTTCGCCAGCGCGTTCGTACTGTGATGGAAGATCTGGGGCATTGCCGCAGGATTCGTGAGGGCACGTCACACCGCTACAGCATGGGAGACACAACAGCCCACAAACCTTTCACTTTTCGAACTGTTATTGCAAAGTGGTTGTACTTTACCAAATAGATAGCGATTTTCAAATCGCGTCACATTTACGTGAAGAGTGAAGGTTTTATGCGCGGGTAATTTAGGCCGCGGTGTCGCGGGCGAGGAGAGCAACGCCGATCGGTGCCGCATCCGGACCGAGTGTCGCTGCAACGATTTCAGTCGCTTCAAAACAGCGCAAAAATGCGCGTCGTTTAACTTCCTGAATGATCGGGTTGAGGATCAATGCCCCAGCGTCCATTACGCCGCCGCCAAGCACGATCCGCTCGATATTCAACAAGTTAATGACGGTCGCGACGCCGGTTCCGATGTATTTTCCAGTGCGCTCGATCATCATCAACGCGAAATCGTCGCCTTCATTCGCGGCGTGAGCAACATCGTCGGCAGTAAAGTTCTTATTGAGTCCGAGTCGTGACAGAGACGAGGTCGAGTCGCGGTGCAGTCGCTCGCGCGCGCGGCGCACAATGCTCGGCGCGGACGCCACCGTTTCCAAACAACCCGTGTTGCCGCAAACACATTCGAGACCTTCAGTGTCGATCGTGATGTGACCGACTTCACCCGCGAAACCCGACGCGCCCGTCCAAAGCTTGCCGTCGAGAATGATCGCGCCGCCAATACCCGCGCCGATCATCATGTAGAAGAGATTTCGGCTGCCAACGCCAGCGCCCGCTTTGTATTCACCGTAAGCCTCGGCGTTTGCGTCGTTTTCGATCTCAACGCGCAGCCCTGTGGCTCGCATCAGTTCGCCGTGAAGGTTCTCGACCGTCGTCTGTGGAAAATCACGCGCGGTTACGACGCGATCAGTTTGTCGATTGACCAATCCGGGGATCGCGATGCCGATCGCTGCAACATTTTCGCCGGAAGAACGCAGTTGGGCCGCGACTTCCGCCAGTTGCGCGACGATGTTCTCAGGCGTGATGTCAATGTCGCGTCGTGCGATGACCTGGCCGTTGTTATCGACCAGAGCGGCACGCGCATGAGAGCCTGAAACATTGATACCGATGAAGTTTGATCCCGGAGCGGTCATGGTAGCTAGTCTGGTCTGGGGCGGATGCAGTCGCGTTGAACGAAGGATAGACGAGGGTTTCAGGGCTGTCAAACAGGTGGTTCTGGGAGTAGAATTGCCGCGAGACGTTGAGCTTAGTGCTTTGTACTGAGTGTTTTGTTAGTGGTCAGTTGTCAGTGGTCCGTTTTCTACCAGTAACGACTGACTACTGACCACTGACCACTGATTAACTGATGCAGATTCGAACCATACTCTTGCCCACAGATTTTAGTGAATGTGGGAACTATGCCCTCTCATACGCGGCGTCGCTCGCGAAGACCTTCAAGGCGTCGATTATCTGCATCAACGTTATCGAGCCGATCGTGCCGACGGTCGGTTACTCGGGAATGGCGGAACCGCTGCCAATCGCCGACATTGCCGAACAGCTCGAAGACTCCGCGGAACGCGAGTTGCCAAAACTTGCGGAGTGCGAGGAATGCGCGGGCCTCGACGTCGAGGAGTTGGTTGTTCACGGTGAAGCCGCTTCCGAAATCGTGCGCGTCGCGAAAGAACGTGGAGTTGACCTGATTGTGATTGCGTCGCATGGCCGTACGGGTTTGGGCCGGATTCTTTTCGGTTCTACCGCCGAATCGGTGGTGCGACATGCCTCGTGCCCGGTGCTGGTGGTGAAACCACCTCAGGAAGAAGCACAAGACAGTAGTCAATAACGAGCCCTCCAGTTTATTCTTGTCGCCGCCAACGCGGCTGCCGGCACGGGCCGGCAAACGGATCAATCCCGGATCTTGCATGCACCTCGACTTTCTTTACGACATTATCGGCCAATACGGACTGTATGCAGTGCTCATCCTGGTGATGATCGAGGGCGACATCACTCTGCTGATCGCGGGCGTGTTGGCGCACAGCGGCTTTTTCGGTGAATACAGCTTCGCGCGAGTGTTGCTTTGGGGAACGATTGGCGGCTGCGCCAGCGACAACATCGCGTACCTCGCGGGACGCGCGTTTTGCGAAGGCGTCAGAGAGGTCCGGTTTTACCGCGCCGCCAAGCCGCGACTTGAAAGACTCACGAACAAGTTTGGTCCGCTCACGATTTTTCTTTCGAAGTACATTTACGGACTGCGCTGGGCGGCGTGTGTGTTCTACGGCGTCGGGCGAATGCCTTATTTGCGGTTCCTGCTCCTTTCGTTTGCGAGCTGTTTTCTCTGGGTTTTTGTGCTCTCCGGCGCCGGATACTTTTTCAGCGGTGCGGTCATGGGGTTGATCGGCGACTTCCAGCGGCTCGGAAAAGTGTTGCTGGTGATCGTCGTCGTCGGTATCGCGGCGTTTTATTTCGCCGAACGGTTCTGGATCTCGCGGAAAGTTGAAGAGGTCAATCCTGAGCGTTTGCAGGAACTAGAACACGCGGCGACGGAAAAACTACAGGATTTGCGCGAAGAGATTCAGGAACACATGCCGTTCAAACAGCATCGCGGCGAGCATAAGGAACGCAAAACCGACGGCGATTGAAATTTGTTTTGAGCTTTGTGCTTGGTTCTTGGTACTTTGTAGTGGTCTTGAACAAAGTACAAAGCTCAAAGTTCCAAGTTCCTAGTTAACGACAAGTTGGCGAAAAGATGATTATTGAGTCTTCTGCACCGCCGCGCGTGGATCTCGCGGGCGGCACGATCGACATTTGGCCTTTATACCTCTTCCATCCGGGCGCTACGACAGTCAATTTCGCACTTTCACTGAACGCTCGCTGCCGTATCGAGACGCGCGACGACGGGCGGATCGTGCTCGAGTCGCGCGATCGGAAAGTCGCGTTTGAAACTGATCTTTCCGCAATCGAAGACTTGTTGCTCGAAGAGCGGCTGGAGCTGGTTTCGAAGCTCGTACACTTTTTCAAACCGACTACCGGGTTTCATATGGTTGTCGATAGCAACGTGCCGGCGGGAGCGGGACTCGGCGGTTCGTCAGCGCTGGCGATCGCGTGTATCGGCGCGTTGAATCGACTGGTTGGTAATCGTTACGACGAGCGGAAGTTCATCACGATCGCGGCGAATGTCGAGTCGACGGTGATCAAAGTGCCGGCCGGTTTTCAGGATTACTTTCCGCCGATGTATGGATCCGTGTCGTGCGTGCATTTCCGTCCGGATGGGATGGAGCGTGAGGCGCTGGAAGTGAATATCGACGAACTCGAACGCCGGATTGCGATCTGTTACACGGGCGAGCCGCGGCTTTCGGGGATCAATAACTGGGAGATTTACAAGCGTCACATCGACGGCGACACGGAGTTGTTTGAGCTGTTCGACGGCATTCGCGATTCGGCGCGCAACATTCGGGAGGCGCTGCTGGCGGACGATTGGAACCGAGTCGCCGACGTAATGAGGAACGCCTATCCGAACCGAAAGCGGTTGGCGCCGACGATCACGACGCCGCAGATGGATATGCTGGTTGCGAAGGCGCTGGAGAATGGCGCTGAAGCGGCGAAGGTTTGTGGCGCAGGTGGCGGCGGGTGTATAGCGTTTTTATGTGCCCCCGGACGACGCGCAGACGTCGAGGCAGCGTTGGCCAGCGAAGAAGGCGCTGAAGTTTTGGATTGGAAAGTCGCGCGTGAGGGGTTGACGGTTACGGAGACGTTTTAACCACAAAAGGCACAAAAGAGCACAAGAGGCACAGGAAGGATTTCAGTTAATAAAAATCTTTTTGTGCCTCTTGTGCTCTTTTGTGCCTTTTGTGCTAACCACCTTCGGAACGTTGCTTAGCCGCAGCGGATAGTGCGGCAAGGCGCGCGACTTTTTGTTCGAATGTCTCACCCGCGACTGGCCCGGTATCAACAACACCACAATAAGTAGAACGTTTCATCAACGTGCGATCGGCGTCGCCCGTCGGTTTATGTGCCGGAGCCGATGAGGAGGCTGGAGCCGCAGGAGTTGGTGTTGCGGCGGTGACCGGAGCTGTTTCGGTTTCTACGACAGGCGCAGCAGCGACAGGCTCTGGTCCACCACCCTCGTCTTGTCGTTGCTTCGCACCAGCCGACACCGCTTTCAGTCGCGCAACCTTCTGTTCGAAACTCTCGCCTGCAACTGGTCCAGTATCAGTGACACCGGCATAAGTCGAACGCTTGAACAACTGACGGTTCGGGTTTTGTCCCAGCGTCTTGTGTTCACCCGGTTTCGCCGCGGGTGCTGCGGGTTTCGCTGCTGCTGGTGCGGCCGCCTTCGGCGCCGCAGGAGCCGCTGCTTTCGCTGCAGGCGCAGGCGCTGCTTGTCCGTGGCCCGCGGGTTCAGTCTCGAGCATCACATAAACGCCGCGCTCATTCTTCTTGACCACCGGCAGCGTCCCACCCGCCGCCTGCAACAACGCGGTCAACTCCGCTTCAACAAACCGCACCTGCTTATTCGGATCGCGCACGTGGCCCAGCGGCGGTCCCATGTACAACGTCCCGCACGTCTGGCATTTGAAAAGCACGTCGTCGCCACGCAAATGAATCGTCGCGGCCTCCCCCGCCGTGCGCAACTGCTTCAAGTGCCCGTTGCAGAGCTTTCCTTTTTCATTCTTCTCGTTGCAAACCGTCTGCGCATTCGTGATGCGTTTGGGAACGGACGCAGACGCAGTCGCCACGGAATCCAGTTTGCCGGTTGTTGTGTCGGTAGCTGCCATAGTTGAAAGCGAATCTTAGAAACCGGAGATCGACATTGTCAATATGTAGCCTGTTTTGCGTTATGCTCGGGGCGAATGTTTCAAGACCTGATTAAGCGGATCTGGCGACTTCTACCGGCGCGATTTCGCCGCTGGAGCATGCGCGCGACGCACGCGCGTTTCACCGTCACTGCCGGCGCGATCGTGTTCAACGACGCGGGACAAGTGCTGCTGCTGAAGCATCGTTTCCGTGCGGGCAGCGGTTGGGGTTTGCCGGGCGGCTTTCTCGAAGCTGGCGAACAACCGCTCGACGCGCTGCGACGGGAGTTGCGCGAAGAGATCGGAATGGAGATCAAAGACGTTGAGGTGTTCGCGACGCGATCGTTTCGCAAACCGCAGCAGGTCGAAGTTCTGTTTCTTTGCCGCGCAAACGGATCTGCACAACCGCAAAACATTGAAATCGAACGCGCGGAATGGTTTTCGTTGAAATCTATGCCGGAAGGTTTGCCGAAAGATCAGCGACTTCTCGTCGAACGCGCCGCTCGCGATGGAGCAAAGGGGCGCGATTGATGTATGCTCTGCGCGCAACAATCACAACGTACAAAAGCAGCGCTTAACTCGAACAACATTCTGGAGAATCCAATGGTCCAGCTGATTCCATCACACGATTCGGTAATGCAGATTCTGAAAAAGACCGGCGCGTTTCGTGAGGGCCACTTCGTTTATCCAAACGGCAAGCACTCACCTCACTACTTTCAAATGCCACTGGCTTTTCGCTACTACGACACCGCCCGCGTACTCGCGGTGGCGCTGAGCCGGAAGTTTCGACTCGAAAAGGACATCTCCAGTCAACTGCCGAAGATATCGGTTATCAGTCCGAGCTCTGGCGGAATTCCGGTCGCGTTTGGCGTGCGCGACGCGCTCAATGCGGAGCAGATCTACTGGGCTGAGAAGGAAGAAGGGCGGCGCATGTTTCGGCAGTACGTGAACCAGGGTGAAGTGAATCCCTGCATCATCGTCGACGACATCATCCGCAGCGGCAACGCGATCGAAGAAACAGCCGCGCTCGTGAAGTCGCTGGGCGGAAAAATCATCGGCTGCGGCGCGATCGTTCGCTTCGACTCCGCGCCGAAAGAGATTGAAGGTGTCGAGATCAAGTCGCTCGTAGATTACGACGTGAAGATGTACGAAGAGGCTGATGACTGTGTCGAGTGTAAGGACGCCGTCAGCGCTGAGACAGTGCGATTCTAGGAACTTTGTGCTTGGAGCTTAGTGCTTGGACAAAGAACAAAGTACGAAGTTCAAGCTCAAATCTCGTGACGGTTGGACAGCGCCTTGTCCATCGTCACTTCGTCAACATATTCGAGATCGCTTCCCACCGGCATTCCCATCGCGATCCGCGTTACGCGCATTCCCAATGGTTTTAGTAAGCGACTGATGTAGTTTGCAGTCGCTTCGCCTTCCGTCGTCGGATTCGTGGCGAGGATCACTTCCGTCACTACCACACCTTCATTATTTTCCGGCTTAAGCCGCGGCAAAAGGTTCGCGAGGTGCAGTTCGCTGGGTCCGATGTGACGTATCGGCGAGAGACTGCCGTGCAGCACGTGATACACACCTTTGAAGCTACGCGTCTTCTCCACCGCAACCAAACTATGCGGCTCCTCGACAACGCAGATAACCGAATGATCCCTCGTCGGAGACGAACAAAACCGGCACGGATTGACTTCCGTGAGGTTGTTACAGATCGAACAAAGAACGATGCGCTGTTTGACGTCTCTGATTGCGGCGATCAGCCGCTCGAGATCGGGTTCCGGCGTACGCATCAGGTAAAACGCAAGTCGCTGCGCAGACTTCTGCCCGATGCTCGGCAGCCGTTTTAGTTCGTCGATGAGTTTAGTTACGGGTTCGGCGTACTCTAACATTTTGCTTTGATCTTGGTGCTTAGTACTTTGTGCTTAGTTGTGGTCCTTGTGCTGGCGAACAAAGGACAAAGCTCAAAGCACAGAGCTCACGAGGCAGGCATATCTACAGAGTTCTTAACCAAACAAACCACCTAGTCCCGGCGGCAACATTCCACCCAACTTCCCTTTCATCGCTTCATCAACTTTGCGGTTGGCTTCGTTCACCGCAGCCACGATCAAATCCTGAAGCATCTCGACGTCACCGTCTTTCACGGCCTCGGGATCGACCTTCAGCGCCGTGATTTCGTGATTTCCCTTCATCTGCACCGAGACCACACCGCCACCGGCTGAAGCTTCGACGCGCAGCTCTTCCATCTCCTTCTGCATCTTCTCCTGCATGACCTGCGCCTGCTTCATCATCTGCTGAATGTTCAAACCACCTGGAAATTTCATTGCATGACACCTCTCCGAAACTTGGCTGCTGATCTGTGTCATCATCGTATGCATCATTACAGCCGGATGCAAAACAGATACCCCGTGATGAATAAACCAATCACCGATCAAATGCTTAAAGCGCGGATCAATCTTTATTACGACCTGCAACCCGCCTCAAACTCACCTGCGCCACTCCTGATCGCACTCCACGGTTACGGCGCGTTCAAGGAGCAGATCATGCGCGAGGCGCAACTGATGGCGCCGGACGGTTTCGCGATCGCTTCGTTGCAGGGTTTTCATCAGCACATGAAGGAACCACGACAGCCGGGTGGACCGCTGCGATACGGTTTCGGTTGGTTGACCAGCTATCGGAGCGAAGAGTCAGTCGCGGTCCATCACCAGGCCGTGATCGATCTGATCGAAAAACTGGCCGGCGACGGCGTTGCGGATCGGTCGCGAGTGTTTCTGTTGGGCTTCTCGCAGTCGTGCGCGCTGAACTATCGCTTTGCGTTTACGCATCCCGAACATTTGCGCGGCGTTGTGGGGATCTGCGGCGGAATTCCTGGCGATTGGGAGACGAGTACGGTGTATCGCCAGGCGCCGATCGACGTGTTTCATCTGTCTGGGACGGAGGACGAGTTTTATCCGCCGTCGCGGGTGGCAGATTATGAGAAACAATTGGGAACGCGGGCCCGCAGTGTGGCGTCTAAGAGCTACCACGCCGCGCACGAGATCGTTGCGGAGATGCGCGTCGACGTGAAGCAGTGGCTGGCCCAACATGCAGTTTCCTAAGTTTCTGATATTCACATTCGCGATCGCGCTTTTGGCGGCTGACCGGTTGTGAACGGCGCCAGATGTACACGTTGAACCAGGGTCCGGCTGTGCCGCCGAGTCCTAAGATCACGCCGCTTCCTGACAACGCCTCTCCTCAACTCAAGCAAATGCTCGACGGCGCAATCGCGCAGGCCGGTGTGACGACCGAATATGACCCGGCGTACGTCGCGCTCGAATATCCCGGCGGCGACGTGCCTGAGAAGACGGGCGTCTGTTCTGACGTTGTTGTCCGCGCGTTTCGTAAGGCCGGTGTCGATCTGCAGAAAGAAGTTCATGAAGACATCAAGGCGGCGCGTTCGGAGTATCCGACGAAGTGGGGCGCGAATGCGCCTGACAAGAATATCGATCATCGCCGCGTACTGAACCTGATGAAGTACTTCGAGCGGAAGGGGAAGTCGTTGTCGATCAGCGACAACGCCGCTGACTATCAGCCCGGCGATATCGTTGCGTGGGAGTTGAGTAACGGCATCGATCACATCGGCATCGTCACCAACATGATCTCCGACACCGACAAACGCTTCCTCATCGTTCACAACATCGGCGCCGGCACACGCATCGAAGACGTCCTGCTCGCCTGGACCATCAAAGGCCACTACCGCTATTACTGACTCCCGCGTTAGACCCCTCGAACCAACGGGAAACTCACATTTAAATTTTTACGAGTCTCCCGCATAACCCCGGATCAACAGCAAAACACAATTAGGCCTTGGCACTATGCACAAGCGTGATATACAACGCGCGCTTTGACCACTCCCTCTCCAAACGTTGCCGAAGTCGAGCGCGATGTCGAGGCGCGTAGCGGCGTCCTCAAGAAAGAGCTCGGTCTGCTCGACCTCGTGCTCATGCAGGTCGTCTTCGTCGTCGGCACATTCTGGGTTGGTTGGGCCGCGAGGTTAGGTAACGAGCAAAACGTCTTCTGGATCTTAGCCATCGTCACGTTCTACGTGCCGCTCGCCGTAGCGGTGATCTTCCTCAACCGCCTCATGCCGCTCGAGGGCGGTCTTTATCAGTGGGCCAAACTCGCTTTCAACGAATTCCTGGCTTTCATGGTGGGTTGGAACCTGTGGGTCTTTGCCATCTCGATTCTGGCCGGCGTCGGACTGGTCGTTACCACCAACATCTCCTACACGATTGGACCATCAGCCGCCTGGATGAAAAACCACAACCCGACGATCTTACTGATCAGCTTTGTGCTTGTGATCGGCATGGTCGTCGCGGCCGTGCGGGGTTTAGGGCTCGGTAAGTGGATACACAACGTCGGCGCACTCGTGCACCTCATGACGTTCGGCATTTTGATTCTGTTACCGCTTGTCGCCTTCTCAGCGGCATCGGGATTGGAATACCGGCCTTTTGCGATCCAGTTTCCGACCTTCTCTGAATACAACATCAACGTGGCCAGCAAGCTCGCGCTCGGCGCTCTTACAGGTTTCGAATACGTCGCGATCCTCGCCGGCGAAACGCGTTCGCCGGCGCGAAATATCGGACGCTCCGTCGTGATCGCGTCGCCGATCATCGCGCTCATGTTCATCCTCGGCACCAGCTCGGTGCTTGCCTTTGTGCCGCGCGAGCAAACGGACGTGATCGGACCAATCCCGCAAACGCTGTCAATAGGATTTCGCTCGCTGGGCTGGGTAGGGACCATCGGCTCCATCGCAATTCTCGGTATAACAGTCAGATCAATCGCGCTGATGAGTATTTATTTTGCCGGAAACACGCGTCTGCCGATGGTCGCCGGCTGGGATTCGCTTATTACCAGCATGGTTTAGCCGGCTGCATCCGAAGTACAAAACGCCGATCAATTCGATTTTGTTTGTTGGCGCAGTGACGATCGTGCTCGCGGTGCTCATTCTGGCGGGCGTTACACGCGCATGAAGCGTTTCAGACTGATCGATAATGCGGGCGGCGTGTTTTATGCGCTGACGTATTTAGTGCTTTTTGCGATACCGCTGTTTGGCATGAAGGCGCTGGGCGTGAAGGCGCCGTGGTGGCTCAAGATCGCGTGCGCATCTGGCTTCCTTGTCACTTTGATCTATATTCGTTTCGCCATCGCTCCGATTACTGAGGTCGGAAGTCCACTATCGTTTGCGCTGAAGGTCATCGCCGTAGTGTTGATAGCAAACGCTATCGGCGTCACGATTTATGTTCTCGGAAAAAGAAAAGTAAACACTCGCAATCGTGAACTGTTCGCAGCTCGTAACGCTTGCCGGGCCTGAACGGCCGCGCATCGGTCCGGAAATGCGGGAGCTCGGGATCATTGCGGATGGCGCGCTGTTTATTCGCGACGGGTTAATTGAGGCCGTCGGAAGTTCTACACAGATCGAAGCCGGGATTGATGCGGATACGGTTGTTGTAGACGCCGGTGGGCGTGTCGTGTTGCCGGGGTTTGTCGATGCACACACGCATCCGGTGTTTGCCGGCACGCGCGCGGGCGAGTTTGAAGAACGAAGCGCCGGTGCGACCTACCAGGAAATTGCCGCTCGCGGCGGCGGCATCCAGTCGACAGTCAATCAAACACGTGCGGCGAGTGTTGACGATCTCGTTTCCGCTGGACGGCGTTACGCAAAGTGGTTTTTGCGTGGCGGCACGACGACGGTCGAGGCGAAATCGGGTTACGGTTTGTCGCTCGAAGACGAGGTCAAGATCCTGCGCGCGATCAAAAAGCTCGACCACGAAACCCCGCTGCGATACGTGCCGACATTTCTCGGCGCGCACACAGTTCCGAAAGAATATTCCGCGCGACGCGATGAATACATCGCTTTGATCGTCGACGAAATGCTCCCGCGGGTCGCACAGGAAAAACTCGCCGAATTCGCCGACGTGTTTTGCGAACAGAACGTGTTCACGACTGACGAGTCGTGGAAGATCCTCTCCGCCGCACGCTGTCACGGACTGGGCTTGCGCATGCACGCCGATCAACTGTCGCTTTCCGGCGGCGCAAAACTCGCCGCCGAACTCGGAACGGTCACCGCAGATCATCTCGAACACACCGACGCCGGCGGCATCGCCGCATTGAAATCCGCAAACGTGCAACCCGTGCTGCTTCCCGGATCTGTTTACGCGCTCGCTTCGTCTCGTTATCCCGCCGCCCGTGAGATGATCGACGCCGGCCTCGCCGTCGTGATCGCGACCGATTTCAATCCCGGTTCGTCACCAACGCCTTCGATGACAATGATCCTCTCGCTCGCGTCAACACACATGAAGATGACGCCCGCAGAGTCGATCACCGCAGCGACGATCAACGCTGCTTACAGTTTGAATCGCGGTGCGCAACTCGGCTCGCTCGAACCGGGCAAGATCGCAGACGTCGTCATTCACGACTGCGCTGACTATCGCGAGCTCGCTTACTTCTTCGGCATCGAACACGCGCACCAGGTTTATGTTTCAGGAGAACGAGTCACGCTGTTTTAAAAACCGGTTGACGCTCACCGAGTTGTACTTTATGATTCGGGCAACACTGGAAAGGAGGTGATTCAAAAAACTTATGAGTTCTTATCACAGTGAGGTGGCTGCGGCCTGACCTCTGAACCAGCTAACTCGTTAGGATTCTGGTTCGGTAGTCTCACTGCATAGTGCTCCTCCTTTCTGGAAGTTGCACACAGTCAGCCTCAGGCCAATCCCAACAGTTCACCGAAGCCGTCCACGGTCTCGATCGTGGACGGCTTTTTATCATCCATTTGCTACTACTTTTTCGGGTCGCACGCCGCAGCCCATCTTCCGGACATCCAATGAGATGTGAGTCTCCCTGACTCCCCCGTTTTCCACGATCCCGATGGCCGTCGCTGGCGGCACGTGCGACGCGCAGGCCTGGCAACTTCGATCATCGCCACCTTCCTGGCCGCAGTTTTCATCGCCAGCGTGCTCGCAAACCCGGTGCTCCCGCGGCTCAACTTGCGGCAACTCGCCGGACTGCCGCACAACGCTAACCTAAAACCAAAACGGCCGGATCTCCCCGCAAATCCGAGCGAACGCAAAGCGCGCAAAGCGCAGGCTGAACTGCAACAAGCGCTGGCTACAACTAAGTACGTCGTTCCGGCCAAGCGTCGCTTGCACGTTCCCGTCGTGCCGCCACCGCCAACGACGCCCGCGCCAATCGTCCCCACAACGCGTCCGCTGTCAGTCGGTTTCTTCGTCAACTGGGACGAGTCGAGTTACGAATCACTCAAGCGCAACCTCGATCATCTCGACTGGGTCGTCCCCGAATGGTCGAACCTGCAAAACGCACCCGAAGGCGGCAACCCGCTCGCAACCGACATCCACATCCCGGCGCTGAACTGGATTCGCGTCACGCGTCCGGAGACACGAATCGTGCCGATGGTGCAGAACGTCATCAACGAGAAATGGCAAAGCGACCTGCTCGCGCGCACGATCGCCGACGAACCACACCGCCAGTTGCTCATCAATTCGTTGACTCGATTCGTGCAGGACAACAAGTTCGCCGGCATCTGCGTCGACTTCGAAGAACCGCCGGTCGAGTCGCAACCGAATCTGTTGACGTTCATGCAGGAGTTGCACACGGCTTTCGCTGCGCACGGCTGGTTGGTCGCGCAGGCGGTGCCTTTCGACGATCCCGACTGGAATTATTCCGCATACTCCGCTGCCACCGACTACCTGATCCTGATGGCTTACGACCAACACTGGACCGGCAGCGACGCCGGACCAGTCGCGGCGCAGGATTGGTTTGAACAAAACCTCAGCAAACGCATGCGCGAGCTGAATCCCGCGAAGACGATCCTCGCGCTGGGCAATTACGGTTACGACTGGAACGACGCGAACGACGACGTCGACGAAGTCACGTTTCAAGAGGCGCTGATCAAGGCGCGCGAGTCTGAAGCGACTCCCTCATTCGATCAGTCGTCACGCAATCCTTATTTCGAATACGACGAAGACGATCAGTCGCATCACGAGCTCTGGTTTCTCGACGCCGCAACTGCGTACAACCAGATGCGCGCCGCCAGCGGTTACAAACCCGCCGGCTTCGGTATCTGGCGACTCGGATCGGAAGACCCTTCGCTGTGGTCGATGCTCGGCGCCGGCAACATCAACTCGCCCGATGCGCTGCGCTCGATCAATTACGGTTATCAGGTCGACTTCGAAGGTACCGGTGAACTGCTGAAGGTCGCGTCGCGTCCGCAGAAAGGCGAGCGCGATTTGGAGGTCGATCAGGCAAGCGGCTTTATCAAGAGCGAGAGTTTTAAAGCGCTGCCAACGTCGTACGTGATCGAACGTGCCGGCGACCGGCCGGGTCTGCTGGCGCTTACGTTTGACGATGGACCAGATCCGCGCTGGACGCCCGCGATTCTCGATATCCTCAAACGCGAACAAGTGCCCGCCACATTTTTCATCGTCGGTAAGAACGGACAGGCGTATCCCGATCTTATGCGGCGCATCGTGAATGAAGGTCACGAGTTGGGTAACCACACGTTCACGCATCCGAACCTCGGCGAGATGCCGCTCCAGGTGACGGAACTGGAACTGAATGCGACGCAACGGCTGATCGAATCGGAAGTGGGCCGTTCGACCGTACTCTTTCGTCCGCCGTATTTCGGGGATGCCGAGGCCGACAAGCCGCAGGAGGTCGAGCCCGCACTCGTCGCGCAGAACCTTGGTTACCTGGTGGTCGGCGTGCGCATCGATCCGAACGATTGGCAGCTTCCAGTCACGCCGAATCAAATCGTGAATCGAACGATCTCGCGGGCCATCGATTCCGATCCGGAAACGCGCGGTGAGGTGATCCTGCTTCACGATGCGGGCGGCGATCGTTCGGCGACTGTCGAAGCATTGCCGGCGTTGATTCATGAGTTGAAAGCGCGTGGATTCCGTCTTGTTTCTGTTTCCGATCTGGCGGGACTCTCGCGCGATCAGGTGATGCCGCCGGTTCCGGCGAATCAACGCGTTTTCACGAGAGCTGACTCGATCACGTTTTTCTTTCTGACAACCGGAGGCTGGACGCTGCAATGGATCTTTGTGATCGGCATTGTGTTGGGATTGGCGCGGCTGTTTTTCGTCGGCTCGCTGGCGTTTGCGCAGTGGTTGCGATCTCGACGCCGCGAACGCACGCAGACCGGCGATCAGTTCACGCCGTTCGTCTCGATCATCGTTCCGGCTTACAACGAAGCGCTTGTGATTGAGAACACGATCCGGAGTCTGCTCGCTTCGGACTACTCGCATTACGAGATCATCGTCGTCGACGATGGTTCGACTGATGCTACGAGCACGATCGTGGCGGAAGTGTTTGGCCGCGACGCGCGCGTGCAGCTCTTCTCGGTGCCGAATGGCGGCAAGGCTGCGGCGCTCAATATTGGGCTGCGACATGCGCGGGGCGACGTGATCGTCGCGCTCGACGGCGACACGATCTTCGCACCGGAAACTGTCGGTGCGCTAGCGCGGCGGTTCAACGATAAGAAGCTCGGCGCTGTTGCGGGAAATGCGAAGGTCGGCAATCGGATCAATTTGGTGACGCGCTGGCAGGCGCTCGAGTACATCACTTCGCAGAACATGGACCGGCGCGCGTTTGTCAGTCTCAACTGCATCACGGTCGTGCCGGGCGCGGTTGGCGCGTGGCGTAAGGACTTGCTGCTCGAAGTCGGCGGTTTTCAGTCAGACACGCTTGCCGAGGATCAGGATCTGACGCTTCGCGTTCGACGGCTCGGTTACAAAATTGGTTATGAAGAAACTGCGGTCGCCTGGACCGAAGCACCGCACGATCTACGCGCGTTGGCGAAGCAGCGGTTTCGCTGGTCGTATGGGACGTTGCAGTGCATGTGGAAGCATCGCGATGCGCTGTTTCGACCGCGTTACGGAGCGCTCGGGTTTGTCGCGATGCCGAACGTTTGGATCTTTCAGGTTCTGTTTCCGCTGATCTCGCCGGTGATGGATCTGTTGCTCGTGTACACGCTCGCGGTTTCGGCGATCGATTATTGGCAGCAGCCGGTCGGCTACTCGTCGACGAATCTTCAGCAGGTGCTTTTCTATTACGCGTTGTTTTTAGCGATCGACTGGGCAGCGGGATTCTTTGCGTTTCTGCTGGAGCGACGCGAGCGCTGGAGTTTGTTGTGGTGGTTGTTTCTACAGCGGTTCTGTTACCGGCAGGTGATGTACTACGTGATGATCAAATCCGTGATGATGGCGATCCGTGGTCCGGTCGTCGGCTGGGGAAAACTCGAGCGCAAAGCAACCGCCGAAGCCGGACCATGACTTTTCCTAACTTAGGGCTTTTTGGTTGGAGACGGCGATGGTGATGCGGCCGGCGATGGCGCTGCCTCCGGCTGTTGTTGTTCTGACGCCGGAATTCGTGACGAATCCGGGTTGTCGGGCGACGAGTGCAGGTGGATCGCTTTCCAGCCCTGCGCGAAGCGTTTGAAAACCAGCGTCATACGTCCCGTCACAGTTTCCGGCACGCCTTTGTACGTTTGCGACTGCGTCCACTGACACGTCACGAGCGCACCATCGCGACCCATCATGTAGACCGCCTTCTCACGCACTTCCAACTTCACGTCTTTGATCTGCGGATACGAGCTCTCACGGTTCTTCCGCACCTGGTCCCAACCTTTTGTCGAGGTCCCGTTGTAGTTGAAAAGTGCAAGCTGCGGGTTGTTCCAATAGACGCTCATCACCTCGTTCACGTTCACGTGCTCGATCCCGGCAACGAGCTTATCGAAAGCGGCGACCACGGCTTGCGGATCTGATTGCGGCGTCGTCGGCGCGGCCGGCTTGGTCGCAGGTTGCGCCGGCGCGGCAGGCTTCGTCTGTCCGTAAACCGCGGATGAAATACAAATTAGAAAAACAATCGAAAAAATCCGTGTTTTCATCGAACTCTCCTTAGTTGAACGGAACACCACTTCTCAACCGCTGCACGGACGCATCGCGCCCGAGAACGTCGAAGATCTCAAACATCGATGGACCAACTGCCTGCCCGGTCAGCATCGTCCGCGATCCGTTGATCAGCAAACCCGCTTTCACACCTGCTTCATCAGCAAACGCTCGCAACGCCGCTTCCGACGTCTCGACATTGAACGGCTCGACGGTTTCGAGCTTGTCAGCCAACCCCGACAACAACTCCCGCAGCCGTGGCTCCTTGCGGAGGTTTTTATTCACTGCCGACTCTTCAAAATCGAAATCATCAGAAAAATACGCGCGGCCCTGCTGCGAAAAATCTTTCAGCGTAAAGTAACGCTGACGGATCAGATCGACTGTCTTCATCAACCAATCACGATCGTCGTCGTCATACTCCTCACGCCACAATTTATTCGCCCGCAACTCCGCTTTCACCATCGGCAACAACTCTTCCAACGGCATTGTGCGAATGTACTCGGCGTTCATCCAAAGCGCTTTGTCGTCGGTCCAGCGACGCGGATCGTTCTCCTGAAAGTTGAAGATCGCGTTCGCGCGTCCGATCGCTTCGAGAGAAAACGCCTGCACCAACTCTTCCTTGTTGAGCAATTCTTTTTCGTCAGACGGCGCCCACCCGAGCAGCGCGAGAAAGTTGCGAAACGCCGCCGGCACAAAACCACGATCGCGATACGTCGTCAACGAAACAACTTCGCCGTGCTTTCGTTTCGACAGCTTGCCTTTGTTTGGGGCCAGAATCAGCGGCAGATGCGCGAAGCGCGGCACCTCGGCCCCGAGCGCCTCGTAAATCAGAATCTGCTTGTGCGTGTTCGTGAGATGGTCCTGTCCGCGGATCACGTGCGTGATGCCCATCGCGATGTCGTCGATCACCACCGAGAGGTTGTAAAGCGGATGACCTTCTGAACGCAGCAGCACGAGATCTTCGATCTCCGCATGGCTGCGTTCCTGTGGTCCATAAACGATGTCGTCAAACTTCGTCTGGCCTTCAGCCGGCACTTTCAAACGAACTGCGAACAGCTCGCCGGCAGCCGCACGTCGATCGGATTCCTCTTTCGGCAGATCGCGATATGGATTGCTGCGCTGGTCGACGCCTTCGAGCGTCTGCGCACGCGCGCGTTCCGCGACGTCCTGCTTCACGTCTTTGTCGTCGCGCTGTTCTTTCGGAGTGAAGTCGCGATAAGCCTTGCCCTCTTCGAGCAGCCGGTTTGCTGCCGCAACGTGTTTCGACGCGTTGTTCGACTGAAAAACGAGATCCTCGTCGTAGTCGAGTCCGAGCCACTCGAGTCCTTCGATGATCGAGCGTGTCGACTCGTCTGTCGAGCGTTGCAGGTCCGTGTCCTCGATGCGCAGGAGAAACTTGCCGCCTGATTTGCGAGCGTAAAGCCAGTTGAAGAGTGCTGAGCGGGCGGCGCCTATGTGGAGGTAGCCTGTGGGCGATGGTGCGAAGCGTACGCGGACAGTCATGGCAATAAAAAAGTAGTCAGTAGTCAGGGTTCAGTGAGAAGGGGACGCGTGCTCGCGCGGGTCTACTGAAAAACTGGCTACTAACTACTGACCAAAGTCTGGCGGAGATGACAGGATTCGAACCTGTGAAGGGCTTTTGACCCTTAACGGTTTAGCAAACCGCCGCCTTCAGCCACTCGGCCACATCTCCGTGCCTAATCAGGCGAAGACCAATTCTAGTCGGCAGTGCCGGATTGTCAAGGTAACCGCTTGTTATCCTCCCGCGTCAGGTAATCGACTGTCTTCAATAGTTGTTCCGGGGCAACGGCTTCGGTCGAGCTGATCCATGTGCCCTTTTCGTCGTTAACGACAAAGGTGACAGGCAAGTGCATTCCAGGCGCTGCACTGCTTCCGGTGAATTGGATCAGGAGCTTGTTTATCTCGGATTCGTCTCCGGTGACGAGCGTCCATCCGGATTTCCGTTGATAACGCTTCGCCCACGATCGAAGTTGTTTGGGATTATCTCTGACGGGATCGGTTGTGACTGAGATCAGGTAAACAGACTTGCCCAAACGGTCTTGCAAAAGCGACTGAAGCTTTGAAAAGGTCCGCCCCTGCAGAGTGCAGGTGTAGGTGCAGCTTGTATAAAAAAAGTTCAGCACCACCACCTTGTCTTTTACCAGGTCGGAATAGAAGTGAACTTTCTGCCCGCGGTGATCTCGCACGACAACGTCGGGAATGCTCAGCTTTGGCGACTGTTGTGCATTTACGTTCGAACACAAGAGCAAAGTCGCTGAAACAATCGCCATAACGGACGCAGCAAGTCGCACTCTGGGTACGTTTGATTCGTTAAGCATGAAACCCCTCCAGCGTGTTGCTCAACCAGGCCGAACCTGTAAAAGCCCGGCCCGGTTGATTTCAGCCACGTAACTTACTGCGGTGAATTGAACAGAATGTCAGCAAACAGGTTGCTGGTACTGCCCGTTGTCGGAAAACATCCCGCATTCTGGCAGAACGATGCACCGAAGACCGTGAACGGCGGCCGGTTCAGCGAACCGCCCGCAAACACATCGAAGGTTTTCGCGACCACACTGTGGATGTTGTACGTCACCTTGTATCGAACGCCGGCGGTGACTTGCAGCGGAGTTGACAGTTGCGCGTACTGCCATCCGGGAGTCGACGTCTCAGTGAACGGCGCCGAGGCAAGCGGAACCCCCGTATTGGTCCAAATACGTCCGATGTGATTTCCTATAGGTTCACCTGACGCTCTCCAAAAAGCAATGTGAGTGATCTTGCCACTTACCGCCGGCGTGAACTCGACGCCTTGCTCCCATGTCACCCGCCACCGCTGCCCGTCGTTTGCGGTATGTCAGTCGCGAACATCCTTGCGCCACAGTAGATAGTTCGCGGACCGGATCCGAGTTGAGTGCTCGTACCGGCAATCCTTACGCTTATCGACTGTGCCAGTCCATTCTTGATGGACGCCGGAACATTGAAGACAAAGGCGTGTTTGCCGTTTCCTTTGTCGGCGTTGAGCAAGTCCTGACGGAACACATTGGCTTGAACGTTTGCGAGCAGAGTACTGCCGGCAAATATGCTCACAGTGACAGCCTGGTTTGGTTTACTCCTGTCCCATGCCCAACCCCAAATCTGATTGCAATCAGCTCCGTCGATAAAACCTTCGTAGCTCGGCGCAGTGTCGATCTTGATGATTTCCGCCAGCGAAGGTACGCCGGTGGAACTCATAACAAAGAGCATGTAGTAGCCTGGCGGGGCTTTGTGCGAATCAGCAGGCGCAGTCACGTTCAACCCTGACGAGCCGTTGAATGTGTAACTCAGGAATGTGTGCCGCTGGTCCTGGTTGAACGCATGCGTCACCGAAGGAAGCCTCACGAGACTCACCTGTGGGTTCGAGCCTGCGCCCGAGGTTCCCACGAAAAATGTCTGGCCATACTTGACGCTCGTCGGGGGCTTGACCGTGATGACAGGCCGAGGCGCGTTACACCCGTTAGCGTCATACAGATAAGGTGGAGAGTAAATCTCGACGTTCTTGTGGCCGAAGCGGGCATTGTCGGCGCTTGAGAAATTGGTGATTTCATTTCCGACTGCATTGATCTCACCGATCGCGCCCGGCAAACCGCCGCCGCCGATGAGCACCCTGCCATCCGGTAAAAGCGCCGCTATCGAATGATATGCGCGCACCTCTCTTTGCGCTGCCATCACGCGCCACTGCGCGGTTCCCGGAGAAACCACCGAAGGAATCTGGCCGGGGGCCGGAGCTTGACTCGTAAGATCCCACAACTCAGGGTTCATAGCCGCGCCGGCGCTCACGGAACAGTTCGAGGCGAGGTTCTTAATGTTATTACCACCTGGACATCTCACGCCGCCGGTGACCAGCACTTTGCCGTTTGGCAGTACTGTCGCAACGTGGAAGGTACGCGCCGTGCTCATAGAGTTAGCATCCGTCCAGCTCGACGACTGTCCCACCGGTGGCTTTAAGTTAATAAACTCGGCGAGATTACTCGGAACGGGGGAAAGATTTGTCGGATCGGTACTCTGCACGAATCCGCCGATCAGCAGCACGTGACGTCCCGAGTCAAACATGACTGAAGAGCCTCTGCCGTGGCCCGAACGGGTGCTGCCGCCGCCAAAGAGATCCCACGAGCCAGCACCGTTGTTCTTTTCACGGTCGAACACGCGGCTACTCTGATCGATCGGACTTCCTGCCTGCGTCGGATTGACGAAGTCGGCTCCGATTTGAAGGATCCTGCCATCCGGTAGCTGGTACAGATACGGATAGTAGCTGGCGGCCGGCGCCTGCATCACGCTCTGCAATGATGTGCCGGCGGCGTTGGCTATCTGCGGCACCAGATTCATCGCGGTCTGGATTGGAGTACTCCCCTCGTTGGACCAATACGAACCGGACATAATCATCGTCTCGCCCGTTGCGAGTGAAAGGTTGTAAGGATACCAACGGCCCAGGTTCATCTGTGGACCAAGTGTCCAGGTGTTGTTTGAGTGGTTGAAGATGTTGGTATCTTTTTCGCCCACGCCATCGCCATTGGGGTGGTTATGACCTCCGGTCACAAAGAGTCTGCCGTCGGGCAGGAACGAATGGCCCGAGCAGAACAGATTTGAGTCCGTGTTTGTCACACGCCGCATCGCGTCGTAGTCGGCGGGCACGACGATGTCGCTGGAGAAGCCCCACGATCTGATAGTTGTTTGGCCGGTGGAGCTGTTGAGGACGTACCAGTTGCCGTCGGCGGGCCGGAATATCGCAATGTCGAGCTTGTGATCGCCGTCGTAGTCTGCCGGCGCAGGACGATCGGTTGGAAGAGGCGCAACAATGATGCGCTCGGTGGTGCTGCCATTCGGGCGATTTCGGATGGTCCATTTACCGTCTGACGGACGATACGTCCCGAAGTCCGCATTATGGTCGCCAAAATAGTCACCAGGCACAGGGACATCGCCAACGACGCCCATCGGTATCGGACCGATCTGTCCTCCAGTTGCACTATTGACGACGAAGATTGAGGAAGTCGAAGGACGGTAAACCGCTACGTCCGTCTTCAGATCTCCGTCATAGTCTCTCGGAACAGCGACGTCTCCGTTCTGTCCCAATTGCCGGGAAAGATCGGGGCCGGGGCTAGACCGAACGATGTGCCAGAAGCCGGTGGACGGGCGGAATACAGCAACGTCCGCTAGTCCGTCCGCGTCGTAGTCAGCGGGCACAGGAACGTCTCCGTTGACTCCCCATTGCCTGACCTCAACGGCGCCATTGGAGCTTCTAATGATGTACCAGTTGCCTTCCGACGGACGCCACACAGCTAAGTCGGCGCTTCCGTCTCCGTCGTAATCAGCCGGCACAGGCACGTCTCCGCTGACGCCCCATTGAGTAATGCGGGTTGAGCCATTTGAGCTCTTGATGATGTACCAGTTGCCTTCCGACGGGCGCCACACCGCAAAATCGTTTTTGTTACTCCCCTCCGCCATATCCCAGACGTAGGTAAAGCTTCGCCCGACAAGATCATGTTGGCCGGCATTGTCAAAGGACTTGTCTCGTCCCCAGAACAATACTTTCTTGTTCGGCAAGATGCTGAGGTGGACAGGAACAGTAGGCAGGTGAACCACGCCATTTGGATCAAACTCGCCCACTTGTCCACGGCCTGCAACACATCCTTGAAGCGGAGCGGCAGGCGGCGGCTCCGCCGTTACCAGTGCTGCTTCCGTATTTGAGTGAAGCGTTAGAGACAGGCACACAACAACAAGTATCGGCACAAGGAACAGTAGAACAAACGTTTTCTTCAGTTTATTAGTGAGTTGGTAGAGGGGTTTCACGCAACGCATAAAGCTTTTCCTTTCGTAAATTCGTTACGGGTAGGTTTAGTAGGGAGCGGAAAACAGGCTCAAGAGGCTGTTACCGCAATGAGAGTTGCCGCTGTGACGTGTGGGGATCGCGCGTTCAGCAGATCAACGTTATGCCAGATCGCGCTGCGTAAGGTACAGGGAGGTATTTAAAGAAACAAGCGCTTACCAAGAGATTTAGCAATCTTTAGCAACCTTTAGTAACTATTGATTTGCTAACCACTCGCGTAGGTCGCGAACGAACTTCGCGGCAGATGGGTCGGACGGTTCGACGAGTCGATAGTGACTCCACTTTCCGTGGCGCCGCGCGGTGACAAGGCCCGCCCGTTTCAGATACGCAAGATGGCGCGAGATCTTGGGCTGGTTTGTCTTGAGCGTTTCGACGCAGTCACAGACGCAAACTTCATCGTCACCGAGGAGCTTGATCAGTCGCAGCCGGGTCGGATCGGCGAGTGCCTTGAACAGTAGTTCGATGTTGAATTGCTGGTCGTTCACCGCTGCATCTTCCTCCGCATGGCTGTCGTACTAAACGACGAGGGCCGGAGGCGAGTTCCTGAGCAAACTTTTCAATTGACAACTTGCTTTGCGTAGAGTACTTTGCAATACCAAGTGCGTGACCGATGTGATGGAGAAAATGGGCTTACGTAGCAAAAACCGGCGATTGGAGTACAATGCGCCCACAATGAGTCTTCTCGAGAGTATTAACTCGCCCGCTGACCTGCGCGCACTACCAGTTGAACAACTTAGGGCCGTTTCCGACGAGATCAGGAATTACATTCTCGAAACCATGTCCCGCGTTGGCGGCCACACCGGCGCGTCACTCGGCGCGGTCGAACTCGCTGTCGCACTGCACTACGCGTTCGACACGCCACACGATCGTCTCGTGTGGGACGTGGGCCACCAGGCTTACGCGCACAAGATCCTGACCGGACGTCGCGAGCTATTGCCGACGATCAAACAGTACGGCGGCATCAGCGGCTTTCTGCGTCGCGACGAATCTGAGTACGACACATTCGGCGCCGGCCACGCTTCAACATCACTCTCCGCAGCACTCGGCATGGCCATCGCACGCGATCGACAAGGCGAAGATCATCACGTCGTCGCACTGATCGGCGACGCATCACTCGCCGGCGGCATGGCGATGGAAGCGATCAACCAGGCGGGCCACTTGAAGAGCCGCTTGATCGTCGTGCTTAACGACAACGAAATGTCGATCGCGCCCGCAGTCGGCGCGTTGACCGGCTACCTGAACCGCATTCGCGGCGCGCATGGCTATCACCGCTTCAAAGACGAAGTCGAAGGCAAGCTACTTGCGATTCCGTCCCTCGGCGAACGTTTACATCACGCGGCGAAGACGATGAAAGACGTGCTTGCGGCGGTGGTCCTGCCCGGCGCGCTCGTCAGCGAACTCGGTTTCAAATACATCGGTTACGTCGACGGACATAACCCGCGCGCGCTCGTCGCTGCACTCAACGAAGCGAAGCAGATTAAAGACGGTCCGGTGATCGTCCACGCGTTGACGACGAAAGGAAAAGGCTTCCCGCAAACCGAGCCCGATTACTATCGCTGGCACGCAACCGGTCCATTCGATCTCGCGACCGGCAAGCCGGTGAGCAGCTCCGCAAAAGCGCCGACGTACACGAAAGTTTTCGGCGACGCGCTCGCGGAGATGATGGAAAAAGATCCGAAGGTGGTCGCGTTGACAGCCGCGATGCCTGATGGAACCGGTGTTTGCACGGCGCTCGAAAAGTTTCCCGAACGTTCTTTCGACGTTGGTATCGCCGAACAACACTGCGTCACGTTCGCGGCGGGTATGTCGTGTGAAGGTCTGAAACCCGTTTGCGCGATCTACTCGACGTTCCTGCAACGTGGTTTCGATCAGTTGATTCACGACGTCTGCATCCAGGACCTGAACGTGAAGTTCTGTATGGACCGCGGCGGCATCGCCGGTGGCGACGGACAGACGCACCACGGTTTGCTCGACATCGTTTATCTGCGCGCAGTGCCGAACATCGTCGTGATGGCGCCGAAAGACGAAGGCGAAATGCGCGACATGCTCTACACGATGCTGGAGCACACTGGTCCTGCTGCGATGCGCTATCCGCGCGGCAATGGCGTCGGCGCTGACATCACTCGCGAGCCCGAGCTGCTGGAGATCGGAAAGGGTGAGATTCTGCGCGATGGCGGTGAGGTAGCGATTGTTGCTTATGGCGCGATGGTTCATCCGTCGCTCGCTGCGGCGGAACAGTTGGCGAAAGAAAAGATCGACACGACTGTCGTCAACGCGCGTTTCGTCAAACCGCTCGATGCACCGCTGCTGCTCGCACTCGCACGCACGAAGCGATTGATCGTCACTGTCGAAGAAGCTTATCTCGCCGGTGGCTTCGGTTCAGCCGTTTTGGAGTTGCTGGAAGAGAACGGCCTTCAGGACAAGGTGCGCGTCGTCCGCATGGGTGTTCCCGATCGACTGATCACTCACGGCGACGCGAAATTGCTGCTCGCGAAGTACGGACTCGATGCGGATGGAATTTACAGTCGCGTGAAAGAGAGCATCGAGGTTCTGGACGACCGCCGCGCCAAATCACGCCGCGGCGCGTAACGCGTTGTCTCGTAACACAACGCGTCGTTTCCGTGCACCAAATGGTTCGTTTTTCTCTCTCCCTGAGCGGCGTTAGCGCTGTTTCCCGCGAAAAATCCGTGTAACAGAATGACTCAGGGCGTGGCCTCGTGATTGCAATGCAATTTTCTAACTCCCTGACGCAATTGAACGATGAAGAGAGATTTATTGGAAAATCCGGTCGAAATCCGCACTGCCGTCGCCCGCGCCTCATTTTGAGGATCGCCGGGTCGTGATGCGGGCGCAGCCTGTCGTCCCACTGCAGGAAATCCGCACCAAGCTAAAACTTCGCAGGCTGTGGTTTCTAAGCGGCGCTTTTGCCGTCGCCATGATCCTCGGCGCCGCATCAGCGCTCGTCGCAGTACGCGTCAAGCGCATCGCCGCTAACAGCGAAATTCCGCAAATCGAAGAACCGGCGGACACGACGGTAGCGGAAACGCCTCCCGTCCCGGAAGACACCAGTTGCTGATCCCGAAGCTTTAGCGGAAGCGGAAACGCCGGTACACCAACCAGCCCGAATAACAAAACCAGAATCACCACCGCTCGCTCAACGACCGCGAATCGTCGGCAGAGATCGCGAACCTTTGTCCAGCCACAGCGGCGTACAGCCCAGCGAAGACGAACAACTCGAACAGATCCGCGAAGCCGTCCTCTACGAACAGTGGCAGGAACGACGCGCGCGTCGTGCTGCGAGACGTGAACGTCGCAATCGCGGCGATCGCGATCTATCGCGCGTCGACGAGATCTTCGAAGGTCCACGTCGTCCCGAGCGTCCGTAAAAAACTTTAAGTTAAATATTGTTGACGGATTAACAAGCCAGTGGCATCATCACGACCGGTCTGTTTGAACCTCATTTATTAAATCCCCGACGCAAATAAAAACGGTTCTATGTCGCGCTTCGGCGGCGCGAGGAAATTGGAATTCATCATGACTAAACAGATGTTTCGTGAGCGGGAGTGTATTCATAGAGACTTGGGCGCCGAAGGCGATTTTTATAATGGCGTTTTTTATATCCAGGCATTGCAACGACTCCGGGTCGATCAAGCCGTCAAGGTTGCGGGTAAAGTGAGTTCATTCTTTTGGTCGGACGCGCCCCAGATCATCGTCTGGCTCTGCGATGCGTGCGCCGGTGAGCTGCGGCTGACCGACACACCGCGCGCCGTCGTTTCGTCAGCCCGGAGGGCGTGAGAACCTTGCGTTAGTTCCATCCTGTTGGCGCTCGCGTTATGGTGTAATGTCCGTGGCGTGAAGCGCGAGCGAATAGACAAACTACTGGTCGAACGAGGCTTAGCCGAATCGCGCACGAAGGCGCAGGCGCTGGTCATGGCTGGAGTTGTGCTCGTCGGCGAGCAGCGTGTCGAAAAACCTTCCGAACAATTCGCGATCGACGTCCGGATTCGGGTGAAGCACGCTGACGCTCCGGCGTCGCGTTATGTCGGGCGTGGCGGGTTGAAACTCGAAGCTGCGTTGCTGGAGTTTCAACTCAGCGTCGCGGGTGCTGTGTGTCTCGACGTTGGTGCGTCGACGGGCGGGTTTACCGATTGCCTGTTGCAAAACGGCGCGCAGAAAGTGTTTGCGATCGACGTTGGACATAACCAGATCGACTGGCGACTGCGAACCGATCCGCGAGTTGTCGTTCGCGAAGGCGTGAACGCAAGATACTTGCAACCGGAAGACTTTCCGGCGCCGTTCGATCTCGCCGTTATCGACGTCTCGTTTATCTCAGCAACAAAAGTATTACCCGCTGTCGTGCCGCTGATGCGCGAAGGCGGTTCGATCGTGACGCTGATCAAGCCGCAGTTTGAAGTCGGGCGTGGTGAGGTTGGCGGTGGAGGCATCGTCCGCGACCCCGCCAAGCACGCGCAGGCAGTCGAAACGGTAAACAACGCGGCTGTTGAATTAGGCCTCCACATCGCCGGCCTGATCGAATCACCCATCCAGGGGGCGGAAGGCAATGTCGAATTCCTCGCGCACTACAAGCTGGTGTAGAGTTGAAACATAAACGGCAGGCCCGTATTATCCCGGCCCAAGCTCAACCATGTCGCCAATCAAGCGCATAGGAATAGTTCTTAAGCCGAACCAACCGGACGCCTTGAGGACCGTCTGTGAGATCGTCACGTGGCTCAACGAACGCAGCATCACGCTGGTCGGCACGCCGGAACTCGAGCGGCAACGCATCGAGGCTGAAACCGGTTGCCCCGTCGAACAAACGCCACGCGAAGAGCTCGCGGCAAATGTCGATCTGATCCTGGTGCTCGGCGGCGACGGCACGATGATCGCCACGTCACGCCTGCTCAGCGATCGCGAAGTGCCTGTGCTTGGCGTCAACTACGGCGGACTCGGTTATCTCGCGGAGTTTCGCATCGAAGAGCTGTTCCAGGCGCTCGAGTCGATCCTGTCAGGGAATTTTCGCCTGGACAGACGAGTAATGCTTGATGTGGAACTGCGTCGCGGTGGCGAGCTGATATCGCACAACCGCGTACTGAACGACGTCGTCATAAACAAATCGGCACTCGCGCGCATCATCGAGATCGAGGCGTATCTCAACAAACACTTCGTAAATGCTTTTCGAGCTGATGGTCTAATTATCTCGACGCCGACCGGTTCGACGGCTTATAACCTTTCCGCCGGCGGACCCGTGATCTTTCCTTCGATGAACGCCGTCGTGATCACGCCGATCTGTCCGTTCACTCTTTCGAACCGTCCGATCGTCGTGCCAGACGACGCAACCATCGAGTTGCTGTTGAAAACCGATCAGGAAGAAGTGACGTTAACGCTTGACGGGCAAGTCGGTTTTTCGTTGAAAGTCGAAGACCGCGTCGTCATTCGCAAGAGCAGCGTGACGTTCAATCTCGTGCAGCCGAGCAATAGAAACTACTTTGATGTGTTGAGGGATAAACTGCGCTGGGGCCGGTAACCACAAAGAAGCACAAAAAGGCACAAGAGGCACGAAAAAGACCAATGGCTGAAGAAAAAGACAACCGACGCCGCAGCTCAGATCGCCTACATCGCGACGAATTCGAACGCGAAGTAGCCACCGATCTCGACGAAGAGACCCCTGACAAACCGCGCGGTATGGCCCTTCACACGAAGATCCTGATCGGCCTGCTCGTCGGCGTGATCGCAGGCGTCACGGTGAATCGCATGTTCGGCGGCGATCACGCGCGCGTCGCGTGGACCATTGACAACATCACCAACCCGGTGGGCCAACTCTTTCTTCGCCTGTTGCTGATGATCGTCGTGCCGCTCGTCTTCTCTTCACTCGTCGTCGGCGTTGCGGGCATCGGCGACATTCGCAAACTCGGTCGCGTCGGTCTCAAATCATTCGGCTACTGTCTCGTAGTCTCTGCGATCTCAGTCGCGATCGGACTCACGCTCGCCAACACGATCCGGCCAGGCGATCGTATCGATCCGGCAACCTCAGCGGCATTGCAACAACGCTTCGCCAGCGATGCGACCACTCGCGTTCAGGACGCAACGAAAGCCGCCGCCGCTACGTCGCCGCTGATGTCCGTCGTCGAAACGATCGTGCCGAAGAACCCATTCTTCGCTGTCGCGAACAAAGAAGACGCGAACATGCTGCACCTCATGTTCTTCGCGTTGATAATCGGCGTCGCGATCACGCTGCTGCCGGTGACCGTCACTGCGCCGGTGTTGCGCGTGCTTGAAGGTCTTTACGAGATCACGGCGAAGATCATCGAGATGATCATGAAGTTCGCGCCGTTTGCCGTCGCATGTTTGTTATTCAACACCACGGCGCGCTTCGGGCTCGATCTTTTGCAAGCGCTCGGCTGGTTCGTTGTGACGGTGTTGGTCGGCCTCGCGCTGCAGATGTTCGGCGTTTACTCGCTTTCGGTGTACTTCCTCTCGCGTATCGCGCCGCTCGAATTCTTCCGGCGCGTAAAGACGGTGATCCTGACGGCTTTCTCCACCTCGTCGTCGAATGCAACTTTACCGACGGCGCTGCGTGTATCCGAGCAAAACCTTGGCGTGCCGCAGGAGATCAACAGTTTCGTGTTGACGGTGGGCGCGACCGCAAATCAGAACGGAACGGCGCTTTACGAAGGTGTGACGGTCCTCTTCCTGGCCCAACTCGCCGGCGTTGATCTAACCTTCGGCCAACAGTTGATGGTGGTCTATCTTGCGATCATCGGCGGGATCGGAACGGCCGGAATTCCGTCGGGGTCAATTCCCTTCATCATCGGCGTGCTGGTGACGATCGGGATCAATCCGGCGCTGATCGCGATCATCCTTGGCGTCGATCGCATACTCGACATGTGCCGCACGACGCTCAACGTCACCGGCGATCTGACTGCCGCAACTTACGTCGCCCGTTCGGAAGGGTACGAACTTTTGAGGCCCCACGAACCCGCGATCGTCCACGCCGGTGTGCCGGCCGCAAATCGAGGCATGGATTAAACGCTTTAGTAACAGCGACGTTACAATCTGCGAATACGAGGCGAGGTAAACTTCTCAATTCCAAAAAATTGAGGCCCAGAAAACAATGGTTTTTCCGCTCTACGACGACAACACTGACAGAACAACGTTTCCGTACGTTAACTACGCCATTATCGCGCTCAATATCTTCGTCTTCGTCGTACTGCAACGCCTCGGAAGCGACAACGGTTTCACCTACTCGTTCTCGACTGTTCCCGGCGAAATCATGACCGGCAGGGACATAGTAACGAACCCTCAAGTTGTCGAGTATGCCGGTAATGAGTTGTTGATTCCGGGTCTTGGTCCTACCCCGATTTCTGTTTACATTACGTTGTTCACGTCGATGTTCATGCACGGCGGCATCGCACACATCGCCGGAAACATGCTGTTCCTGTGGATCTTCGGCGACAACATCGAGGACCGGTTGGGCCATGTGCGTTACGTAATCTTCTATTTACTGTGTGGCGTGATCGCGTCGCTGGCCCATGTGTTTGTAACGGCGGCTTTTGCGGGCACTCAACAGGACATGCTCGTTCCGAGTTTGGGAGCGTCGGGTGCGATCTCGGGAGTTTTGGGAGGTTACATCCTGCTCCATCCTTCGCGGCGTGTGACGGTGATCCTGTTCAGGTTCCTGACGGACGTTCCCGCGTGGGTGGCGATCGGAATCTGGTTCGCGTTCCAGTTGATCAGCGGACTCGGCATGTTGGGCGGCGGATCTGAACGAGGCGGAGTCGCTTACGGAGCGCACATCGGCGGCTTTGTCGCTGGACTTGTGTTAATTAAGTTTTTCGATCGCGGCCACGGCGGCGGCCGTGTAGCCGGTAGTTATGGATAACAAGAATGCAGCCGGTAAACCAGCAGTGTCTCGACATTCAATCAACGCCGCGAGCGGAGATGAACCTGTTTCCGCTCGATACGTTTGCCTACGAGTTTCCCGGACGCGAGATCAAGATCAACTTCGAGATCCCTGAGTTCACGGCGATCTGTCCGTTCTCTGACTTTCCCGACTTCGCACTGATTCGTATCGAATACGTTCCCAACGAGCGCTGCATCGAATTGAAGAGTTTGAAGCTCTACATCAACTCGTTTCGCAACGTGAAGATCTTTCACGAGCACGTCATCAACATCATTCTCGAAGACTTTGTCGCCGCGTGCGATCCGTTGAGCGTGGAGATCGAAGGCGATTTTCACGTGCGCGGAAATATCAAGACCGTCGTGAGGGCGAGCTATCAAAAGGCTTGAGCTTGACGAAAGCAGGCCGGGGCTCTGGGGCCGCTACCGGAGACTGCCGGGTAACGTTGTTGCGATCGGTCTTGTCAGTCTCCTCAACGACTCGTCAAGCGAAATCATCTATCCGCTGCTTCCTATCTTCCTCGCAACCACTCTCGGTGCTTCTGCGGGCGCGATCGGAATAATCGAAGGACTCGCCGAATCGATTTCGAGTTTACTGAAACTGTTTGCCGGTCACCTTAGCGATCGACTCGGTAGACGAAAGTTTCTAGTAGTCGGTGGCTATGCGCTCGCGGCGGTGATGCGACCGTTGCTCGCGTTTGCCGGTAACTGGCATCAGGTGCTGGCGATCCGGTTGGCGGATCGTGTTGGAAAAGGAATTCGGACGGCGCCGCGCGATGCGATGATTGCGGATTCGGTCGGGTTGGAACAGCGCGGGCTGGCGTTTGGGTTTCATCGTGCGATGGACCACTGCGGCGCGGTGATCGGGCCGATCATCGGTTACGTGCTGGTGATTTTGTTTGCGGGTAACTTCACGCAGATCTTTTTGATCGCGGCGATACCGGCTTTCATGGCCGTCGTCGTTGCGATGTTTGTGATGCGGGAATCGCCTTCGAATCACACCGACAAAAGCACGCCGGTTAAGTTGTCGTTGCGCGGGTTCGACAGCAACTTCAAACGCTTCCTGCTGATTCTCGCGTTGTTCACGCTTTCAAACTCGTCCGACAGTTTTTTGATCCTGCGCGCGCGCGATTCAGGTGTGCCGCTTGGGATCATACCGTTGTTGTGGGCGGCACATCACGCTTCGAAAGTGCTCAGTTCGTTGTACGGCGGCGATTTGTCGGATCGTCTGGGGCGCAAACGTTTGATTGTTTCCGGTTGGGTGCTTTACGCTGCTGTTTACGCCGGATTCGCGTTTGTCACCAACGCGTTCTCCGTGTGGGCGCTCTTTTTGATCTACGGCATCTACTTCGGACTCGTTGAAGGCGCTGAGAAAGCGCTGGTCGCGGATCTCGTGCGGCCGGAGCAACGCGGAACAGCGTACGGCCTTTATAATCTCGCGTTCGGGATCACGGTGTTTCCAGCTTCGCTTTTGATGGGTATGCTTTGGGACTGGAAAGGACCGGCGACCGCCTTCCTCGTCAGTGCGGTGTTGGGCGCAACTGCTGCGATACTCTTATTGATCTTTGTGCAGCAGCGCGTTCAAAATGAACTCGCTCCCGGCGCGCTCGAAAATGTGAACTGAAAGGGTTAATGAATGAGACGCAGAGTGCTGACTCCTCATCCCGGCTTATCAACTGGCATCGGCTATTACCTCAGCGGCATGGAAGAAGTGCGTAGCCAGCTCGTCGCTGCCGTTAAAACGATTCCCGACGATCTCATCGGCAAGCCGCCATTCCTCGGCGCGCATTCGATCGGCGGACTCGTGCTACACATCGGCGAAGCAGAATGGTTCTGGATGCAAATGGTCGTCGCCGGACACGAACTCACCGACGAGGACAAGAAAGCTCCTTGCTGGGACATCCTCGACGACGGCGAACGCGTCACGCGCGAGGGATTCACCACCGAGTTCTGTTTGCAGGAAGCCGAAAAGGTCCGCAACCAAACGCGCGACCTGCTCTTCACCTACAACGATAAAGACCTCGAACGCACTATAAACTACGAACGACATGGATTTCCGACCGAGCACAACTTGCGCTGGATCCTGCACCACCTCATCGATCACGAAGCCCAACACAAAGGCCAGATTTTGATGTTGAAGCGACTCATGGCACTCTAATCCTCATCAATGACGAACTACCAGGTAATCAAGACTCCGGAGGAACTCCGCAGAGCAATTGAAACTATCTCCTCACAGCCGGTCGTCGGACTCGACACCGAAACGACGGATCTCGACCCGTTCACGGCACGGCTGCGTCTGATCCAGCTCGCTATTCCCGATCGCGTGTTCATCGTCGACTTCGACGCGTTTGCGAACGGCGGCGCCAACGGGGCCGCGCGCGGAGACGCAACAGCGCCGTTGCGCCGTCTGCTCGAAGCGCCACGGCCGATCAAGATCGCGCACAACGCAAAGTTTGACGCGAAGTTCATCAAGCACAATCTCGGCGTCGATCTCGGTGGACTGTTCGATACGTTGCTCGCGAGCCAGCTCGTCGGCGCGGGCGACATCGAAGAGCGGCACGGGTTGGAGACTGTTGCCGGTCGTTACCTGAACGAGTCCGTCGACAAGAGCGAACGGCTAAGTAACTGGAATTTCGAACTGTCGGAAGCGCAACTCGAGTACGCGGCGCGTGACGCGGCGGTCCTGTTGCCGTTGCGCGAAAAGTTGATCGAGCGATTGAAAACGGAGTCGCTGATCAGGTGCGCGCAACTAGAGTTCGAATGCCTCAACACGGTGGTTGATATCGAGCTGGCCGGGTTTTTCATGCACAAAGATCGCTGGCTCGAACAGCTCGGCATCGTCGAGAAACGGCGCGTGGGTTTGGCGGAACAGTTACAGGAAGTGCTGGCGGAGGAGTCGTCGCAAGGATCGCTGTTCGGCGGGCCGCAACGCAACGACATCAATCTCGATTCGCATCAGCAGTTGACGCAGGCGCTCAACCGGCTCGGAATTCCGGTGCCCGATTCGACGCGCAACTGGAAACTGCAGCCGCTGGCGGTTGAGTATCCGATCATCGGGACACTGCTCGAATACCGCACCGTGCAAAAGGCGCTGACGAGTTACGGTGAGAACATGATCCAACTGATCAATCCCGTGACGAAGCGTTTGCACGCTGATTTCCGGCAGATCGGCGCGCCGACGGGCAGGTTTGCCTGCACCAATCCGAACATTCAGCAGGTGCCGCATGCGGTCGAGTACCGGCGTTGCTTCAGTGGTCATCCCGAAGGCCGCAAGTTGATCATCGCGGATTATTCGCAGATTGAGTTGCGAATACTCGCGGAGTTTTCAGGTGACCGCGGATTTATCGATGCGTTCAACTCCGGCGCGGATCTTCATCGCGTGACGGCCGCGCAGGTGTTCAATGCTTCGCTGGACCAGGTGACGAAGGAGCAGCGCGATTTTGCGAAGCGGCTGAATTTTGGTGTCGTCTACGGCATCGGTGCGCAACGTTTTGCGCTGATGACCGGGTTGAGCGTTTCGGATGCGGAGAACGTCTTGCGCCGTTATTTCACGACGTATCGCGGTTTGGATAATTATCTGCGCGACGCCGCGAGCCGGGCGGTTAACGACCGTCAGGCGCGGACCGCTTCCGGCCGGCTGGTGCGTTTCCGTTACGACGAAAACGACCGGCAGCAGATCTCGATGACGCAGCGCAACGGTAAGAACACGCCAATCCAGGGCACGAGCGCCGACATCCTGAAACGTGCGCTGCGTTTGATGAAAGAAGAGCTTCGCGAAACGAACGCGCAGATCGTCAACATCATTCACGACGAGATCGTCGTCGAAGTGGATGCTGATGAGGCAACGGAAATCGCTGCGAAAGTCGAACGCGTAATGTGCGCGGCTGGTGAGGAGTATTTGAAGACTGTGCCGGTGAAAGTCGAAACCGAGATCGGTGACGAGTGGGTTAAGTAGGCCGTTTTCTCCAGATGAAATAAATTGGTATTCCGGTGAACACCAGTAAATAGCCGATGCCGGAAGTCGACGGCGCAAGGATCGCCAGGTCGATGATGAACAGTCCTGCCAGCACGATGTAAATGATCGGGACGAGCGGATAACCAAACGTTCGATACGGCCGCTCGATCTCCGGCGCCTTGCGTCGCATCACGATCACCGCGCCAACCATCAGCACATAAAAAACCAAATCCGCTGAAACGATGTATTCGAGCAGTTGCGTGTAAACGTTGTTCAGCGTGTAAGCGCCACTCTGCGGATTGCGCGTGACTGTTCTCGGAAGCACCAGCAGCGACGCCCAAATCCCCTGCGCGATCAACGCAACGGCAGGCACGTGATGCGCATTCACGCTATCCACGCGCTTGAAGAACAACCCATCACGCGCCATTGCGTAGTAAACACGCGCGCCCGCCAAAATCAGACCGTTATTGCAACCAAACGTCGAGATCATGATCGCGAGCGCCATCAGGATCGTACCGCTTGGCCCAAGCACCGCCTGCATCACCGCAGTGGCCACGCGATTCTGAGGCGCCGTTTGAATTCCCGCGAGCGGAAGCGTCACCACGTACGCGAGATTCGCGAGCAGATAAAGCGTCACCACGATGCCGCAGCCGATCAACAACGCACGCGGCAGGTTTTTTCCGGGATCCCGGACTTCTCCCGCAGTAAACGTCACGTTGTTCCACGCTGACTGCGCGAACAACGGCCCAACCATCGCCTTCCCGAGCAACATCAACAACGCCAGCACCATCAAGCCCTGAGTGGTCGGCTCAAACGACACCTGCGCCGCCGTCGGCTGCCAACCGTTTTCCCACGACTTCCACCACGACGACGTGTACGCCGCGCTCGCTGCGTTCCAACCAATCAGCAAACCGATCACGATCAACGCCAGTAACGCGGCAGTTTTAGTGACAGTGAAAATGTTTTGAATGAGCTTGCCGGTTTGGAGCCCGCGCGTGTTGATGAACGTGAGAAAGAGGATCATCACGATCGCGACGAATTGCTGCGTCGACAAACTCACCGCATAGCCGTTGAACGACAATCCGCGGATCGTGAATGGTTGAATTATGACCTGCGCCGGTATGAGGTAGTTGTCGCCGGATATCCAGTGGACGAGCACGCCGCTGAAGTTCGCAAACGCCACTGCAACGGCGGCGATCGTTCCCGTTTGAATGATGAGAAATAGTCCCCAGCCGAACAGGAATCCGGTCGCCGGTCCATAAGCTTCGCGCAGGAAAACGTACTGCCCACCGGCGCGCGGCCACATCGCCGCCAGTTCAGCGCAACAAAGCGCGCCCGTGATCGTCAGCACTCCGGCCAGCGCCCACGCCACCAGCAGCCAACCCGGCGACCCGACCAGGCGCGACGATTCCGCGGACGTGATGAAGATCCCCGACCCGATCATCGACCCAACCACGATCATGGTCGCATCAAGCAGACTTAAACCGCGGATGAGTTTGGGGGAATCCGAGTTCACAACACGGATATATATGATTTGCTTGACACTTGTCGATAGCGTCACCTAGTCTTTCGCCCAATTATGAGGGATGAACTAATCAACAAAATTACCGACAAACAAGCCCAGGCGGGGGTGATCGGGCTCGGTTATGTCGGCCTGCCGTTGCTGGTCGAATTTGCTTCCAAAGGCTTTCGCGCCATAGGTTTCGAGGTCGATGAATCCAAGGCGAAGAGCATCAATGCGGGTCATTCGTACATCGGCGACGTGCCGGCGACGCGAGCTCAACGAAATGGTGAAGTCGGAGCGACTGCGCGCGACGACGGATTTCAATAATCTCGCCGACTGTGACGTCATTATCATCTGCGTCCCGACGCCGCTTCGCAAAACGAAGGAGCCGGACGTTTCTTACATCCTCGCCGCGGCTGAAGAGATTCAAAAGCGTTTGCGCCGCGGTCAGTTGATCATTTTGGAGTCGACGACGTATCCCGGCACCACCGACGAAGTGTTGTTGCCGATGTTTGAAGAAACGGGTTTGAAACTCGACGAAGATTTCCTGCTTGCGTTTTCACCCGAGCGTGTCGATCCGGGCAATCCGCAGTTCATGACGCATAACATTCCGAAGGTCGTCGGTGGCGTCACGCCGGATTCGACGCTCGCCGCAGCGCATCTCTATTCGCAGATCGTCAACGATGTTCACGCCGTTACTTCGGCGCGCGTTGCCGAGGCGGCTAAGCTGCTTGAAAACACGTTTCGCGCGGTGAACATCGGCATGGCAAACGAGATGGCGCGGCTTTGTTACGCGCTGAATATCGACACCTGGGAAGTGATTCGTGCGGCGGCGACGAAGCCGTTCGGTTTCATGGCCTTTTATCCCGGTCCGGGAATCGGTGGGCACTGCATTCCGCTCGATCCGCATTATCTTTCGTGGAAAGCGCGGCAACATGGTTTCGACTCGCGTTTCATCAGTCTCGCGGAGGAAGTGAACTCGCGCATGCCGGAGCACGTGGTCCAACTCGTCGCCGACGGGTTGAATGACGAGCAGAAAGCGGTGAAAGGATCGAACGTGTTGCTGTTGGGTGTGGCTTACAAGCGAGACGTCGACGACGTGCGTGAGAGTCCGGCGCTTTCGATCATCGACCGGCTGCGCGCGAAAGGCGCGAAGGTGCGCTATCACGATCCGTTTGTGAAAGAGGTTCGTTTTGACGACGCGCATATCGAAGCCAGTGGCGAACCGTTGTCGTCAATGCCGCTGACGGACGACGAGCTGAAAGCGACTGACTGCGTGATCATCGTCACGGACCACAGCGAGATCGACTACAAACGCGTTTGTTCGCTGGCGCCGCTGATTGTCGACACGCGGAATGCTTTGAACGGCGAGCTCAGAAGCGCGAGCAAGGCGCGCGTTATCCGCCTGTAACAGTTATCCGTGCTCAAAGTAATCAATGTCGTTGGGGCGCGGCCCAACTTCATGAAGGTTGCGCCGATCGTGGCTGCGATGAAGGCGCGGCCCGAAAAGTTTCAGCCGCTCGTGGTCCATACCGGACAACACTATGACGCGGACATGTCCGATTCGTTCTTCCGCGATCTCCAACTTCCTCAACCTGATACTCATCTCGGCGTCGGTTCCGGATCGCATGCGGTGCAGACCGCGGCCGTGATGGAACGTTTCGAGCCGGTTGTGCTCAGTGAGAAGCCGGATTGGGTGCTCGTCGTCGGCGACGTCAATTCGACGATCGCGTGCGCGCTCGTTTGCGTGAAGCTCGGCGTGAAGGTGGCGCATGTGGAGGCGGGACTCCGCAGTCGAGATCGCACGATGCCGGAAGAGATCAATCGTTTGTTGACCGATCAGATCGCCGATCTGCTGTTCACGCCTTCTCACGACGCTGATGAGAATTTGCGTGCTGAAGGCATTGCCGAGGAACGAATTCGCTTCGTTGGGAACGTGATGATCGACTCGCTGCATCAGAACCTCGAACGTGCGCGTCAGTCGACAGTGCGTACGGACCTGGGCTTCGGCGATGTCGATTACGCTGTGATGACGTTGCATCGCCCGTCGAACGTCGACGTTCCGGAAACGTTCGCGCGAATACTCTCAGCGCTGGAAACGATCACCGCAAAGTTGCCCGTCGTTTTTCCAATCCATCCGCGGACGCGCAAGACGATCGCCGCGCTCGGATTGAGCGAACGCGTGGGCGCGATGAAGAATTTGCGCGTGGTCGATCCGCTTGGTTATCTCGATTTTCTGGCGCTTTACAGCCAGGCGCGCCTCGTTTTGACTGATTCCGGCGGCATTCAGGAGGAGACAACGGCTCTCGGCATTCCGTGCCTCACGTTGCGCGAGAATACTGAGCGTCCGATCACTGTCGAGTTGGGAACGAATGTTGTCGTCGGCACCGACACGGCGCGGATCGTCGACGCGGCTTCGGCAGCGTTGAACGGCGCGGGGTGGAAAACTCCGCAACAGCCGCCGCTTTGGGATGGTCACACCTCCGAACGCATTCTTGATGTCCTCGAAGAAGTCTCGCCCCAAGAATCCTGCCAAGAATCTTGATAGATGGGCACGCTCCGAAAAATCAAACGCGCGATTCGTGGCGAAGTAAAGCTCACAGTAGCCGCGTTGGAAGTGTTGCGCCGCACTCGTGCATCGTGGCAACAGCGAAACGAACGCGCGAACCTCGATCGCGAGGATCCGTTAAATCTGCGTTCACCTGTTCGACAAACCAGATTCTTCCTCAACGAAACACGTGACGATCCTCAACTGCTCGCTTTAGCAAATCAACTCGTCGAGAAACGCGAGATCGAATGGAACCGCGATCCACGCTCGGGCTACCTCTGGCCGCTCGATTACCACCGCGACATTAAGCTGATGCGATCGGACGGTTCGGACATTCGCGTCGTGTGGGAACTGAACCGCCTCGCTCATTTCATCACGCTCGGCCGCGCTTACAAGCTCACGAAAGACGAAAAGTTCACGGTCGCATTCATGGACCAGCTACGAAGCTGGCGCGAACACAATCCGTACGGCCGTGGTCCAAACTGGCAGTGCGCAATGGAAGTCGCTCTGCGCGCGATTAATCTGATTGCGGCGCGCGAAATGTTTCGTGAGTCGCCGCAAGTTGATACTCAGTTTTTACTGCGGCTGTTTCAACAACACGGCAACTACATCTCCCGCAATCTCGAGTTCTCTTACATCGCAACCAGCAATCACTACCTGTCGGACGTGGCAGGACTGCTCTGGATCGGCGTGATGGTGCCTGAGCTTCGCGACGCAGACAGGTGGCGTTCGTTCGGGCTCAAAGAAATGCTGCGCGAGATGGACAAGCAGGTGCTGCCCGACGGCGCAGATTTTGAATCGTCAACTGGTTACCACCGGTTCGTCACCGAGTTGTTTCTCTATTCCTTTGTCCTGTGCCGCGACAATGGAGTCGAGATCGACGCGAAATACTGGTCCAAGCTTCACGCGATGCTCATGTACATTCGCGGTTACCTGCGACCCGACGGATTCGCGCCCTTGATTGGCGACACGGACGGCGGACAATTCCTTCCGCTTCAGCAAAGACGTGCGGACGATCATCGTTATCTTCTGGAAATTGCGCGCTGAATTACTCAACGATCCGGCGTTGCGCGAACCGGAGCCCGGATCGAAAGCGTTTCCGCGTGCCGGGATTTACATCATGCGGCACGACGATCTCTACCTGTGTTTCAACGCCAGCGGAGCCGGCATCAACGGCCGCGGCTCGCATGGTCACAACGACGCGTTGAGTATCGAAGTATCTGCGCGCGGACGCGCGTTCATCGTCGATCCAGGCACGTACGTCTACACCGGCGATCTTCAACGGCGCCACGAGTTTCGTTCAACTGCCTATCACTCCACGGTGCAGATCGACGGCGTCGAGCAGAACACGATCGAGCGTGACATGCCGTTCGTCATCGGCGACGAAGCACGTCCGCGAGTGCTGCACTGGGATGAGGACAAAATTGTCGCCGAACATTACGGATACCGTCGTCTCAAACATCCAGTCACTCACCGCCGCACCGTCACTTTCAACAAGCTGGAAGCGTGGTGGTTAATTGAGGATGAGTTTTTTGGTGATGCTGTGGATCACGACTTTGAAGTGCGGTTCCACTTCGATCGTGGTTTGTTAATCGATATCAACGAAACCGCTGTCGCAGCCCGCGATCCCAACACCAATTTGACTTTGACTGTTCGTTCGTTGAGTCTTTCGGATTCGCCTGTGCTGGAACAGCAGTTTACCTCGCGCGATTATGGCGAACTCGAAGAATCGCTTACGGCGTGCTGGCGTTTTTCCGGCGCGCCGCGCAAGCTGAGTTGGAAACTAAGTCTTTAACATGTGTGGAATCTGTGGAGTCTGGGAATACAGCGCCAGCGAGGGTTCGGTCGAGCCTTCGCTGCTCGTACGCATGCGCGATGAGATGACTCATCGCGGCCCGGACGATTCCGGTGAATTGATCTTCGACGAACGTCGCGGCGGATTCGGCTTTCGCCGTCTCTCGATCATCGACCTCTCACCTGCGGGTCACCAGCCAATGCGCGGCTGCGACGATCAGACGTGGCTCGTCTTCAACGGCGAGATCTACAACCACGAAAAGCTCCGCGCCGGCCTCGAGCAACGCGGACACCGATACACGTCGCGCACCGACTCAGAAACGATCCTCCACCTCTACGAAGAGCGCGGCGTCGACTTCATCCACGACATTGAAGGCGACTACGCAATCGCCATCTGGGACGCGCGTGAAGAACAACTCGTGCTCGTGCGCGATCGCATCGGCGTCAAGCCCCTTTACTTCTATCACCGCGACGGCCGCTTCATCTTCGCCTCCGAGATCAAAGCGATCCTTCAGCATCCCGCGGTGACGCCCGACCTCGACGAGCAACAGCTCTATCACTATCTAACTTTCCTGACGACACCCGCGCCGGCGACGCTCTTTCGGAACATTCAAAAACTTCCGGCGGGCCACTTCTTAACTCTGACACGCGACGGTACGCTCAACATTCAACGTTACTGGGACGCGCTGCCTCCGTCGCACATGCCTGCCGCCAGCGAAGCCGAACACCGCGCCGAAATCCTGCGACTACTGCGCGACTCGATTCGGAAACGGATGATGTCAGACGTGCCGTTCGGCGTGTTTCTCTCCGGAGGCGTGGATTCATCTGCGAACGTCGCGCTTATGTCTGAACTAATGACGCGGCCCGTCGAGACGTTCACGGTCGGCTTCAGCGACGCCGAATATCTCAACGAGCTCGACTCCGCACGACGCATCTCGAAACAGTTTGCGACGAACCATCACGAGGTGATCATCTCTGAAAAAGAGATGCACGAGTTTCTGCCGAGTCTCATCTTTCACCAGGACGAGCCGATCGCCGACCCGGTTTGCGTGCCGCTGTATTACGTCTCGAAACTCGCGCGAGATTCGGGAACCATCGTCGTGCAAGTCGGTGAGGGTTCCGACGAGATCTTCAGCGGTTACGAAAATTACGTGCGGCATCTGCGCATTTACGAAAAGTTCTGGCGTCATGCTGAAACGCTTCCGCGCGGTCTGCGTCGCGCCTTGTCGAACATTTCACGTCCCGCGCTCGAAGCCACCGGCCGCAAGCGCGCCGCGATCGAGTTGATCAGGCGCCTCGGCGCTGACGAACCGCTGTTCTGGGGCGGCGCGGTCGTCTACGACGAATCGTTCAAACCACGCGTGTTGTCGAAACAGATGCGCGAGCGAATGAATGGTCTATCGTCGTTGCAGGTTGTCGAGCCATATCTGAACCACATCGAGCGCGAGCGTCCGGATTCCGACTTTCTGGCGCGCATGACGTATCTGGAGTTGAAGCTGCGTTTACCGGAGTTGCTGCTGATGCGCGTCGATAAGATTACGATGGCGACGAGCGTGGAAGCGCGCGTGCCCTTTCTGGACCATCACCTGGTTCAATATGCGCTCGGGTTGCCCCGTAGTTTGAAAGTTGAAGGCACGAGCGGCAAGCATATTCTCAAGCGTGCGCTCGAAGAGATCTTGCCGCATGACCTACTCTATCAACCCAAGCGCGGGTTTGGCGCGCCGGTGCGCGAGTGGTTTCGTGAAGGACTGGGCGGCTGGTTTGACGAGCACTTGATGAATTCGACTATGCGGCGGCGTGACTTGCTCGATTATGAGTTTGTCGACCGCATGTTGGCCGAACATCGGAGCAGGAAGAAAGACTGGGGCTTTCATCTCTGGGCGCTGCTGAATCTGAGTCTCTGGTATGAACGCTGGATCGACCCGGCTTAAATCTCAGGTAGCGTGGACGTTTGCGACGCGCATTTTGATGATCGTCAACAGCGTCGCGGCCGGGATTATTGTCGCGCACTGGCTGGGAGCGGAAGGTACGGGCCAGTTGGCGGTGATCAACGTTGCGGTCGCGACTGTGGTCCAGGTTTGCAGCTTCGGATTGCCGTCTGCTAACACTTACTTCATCTCGCAGGACCAAAAAAAGCTTCGCACTGCGACCATCAACTCGCTCATCTTTGCTCTGCTTGTCGGGTCGATACTGGCGCTGGGTTTGAATTACCTCGCGGAGTTGCGGCCCGATTGGTTTGGGTTTGTGTCCGCGAGGCTGATTCGAATCGCGTCTCTGTCGATTCCGGCGCAACTGATCACGCTGATTGGACTGAACATTCTGCTGGCGGTCGGCAAGATACGTGAGTTCAACTTGCTGGATCTCGCGGCGCAGTCGTTCGTGCTGATCAATGCGGTGCTCGCGCTGATCGTTTTTCGTGGTGATTTGGCGACGCTCGTTGTATTGAACACCGCCGCGGCGATTCTCGTCGCCGGCGTAGTCGGGGTTTTGATCGCGATGGCAGCCCGGAAACTGGTGCTTTCGCAGTGGCGCCCTGACGCTTCGTTGCTGGCGCGAATGATTCGATACGGCATCAAGTTTCACATCTCGATCCTCGCGGGGGCGATTATCTTTCGCGCTGATCTGCTCGTTGTGAATCACTTTCGCAGTGCGGCTGAGGCGGGTGTTTACAGCGTCGCCACGCAGTTTGGGATGTTGTTGATGTTGCTGCCGGGCGTGATTGCGACGCTGCTGTTTCCGCGTGTGACGGCGGAGCAGGATGCGCGCGGTGAAACGACGGCGCTCGTGACGCGATACACAGCGTTCGTAACGTTCTTCTGTTGCTTAGCCGCCGTGCCGTTTAGTTTCCTGCTGCCGCTGATTTACGGCGCGGAGTTTACGGCAGCGTCGCGGTTGTTGCTGATACTGCTGCCGGGTGTATACCTCATTGGATTGGAATCGGTGCTGGTCCAACACTTCAACGCGCTCGGATTGCCGCGAATCATTCCGTTCTATTGGGTTGTCGTGCTTGCGATTAACCTCTTTCTGGTTTTTTCATTGGTACCGCGAATGGGCGCCCAGGGTGCGGCGGTGGCTTCGACCGGGAGTTATGCCTTGATCTTTGCGTTTGTGACACGCGAGTTTCTCGCGTCGACGGGCCAGTCGTTTTCGAGTGTGTTCATTCTGCGGCGGAGCGAGTTGCGCCAGTTGTTCAGTCTGTCGACGTTTGCCGGCGAGCGTGGGAGTTTGCGCGGATGAAAGTCGTGCTGCTTGCGCTCAGCGGCGATTCAGCTCGTGACAAACTCGCCCAACTGTTTCCCGACGCCTCTATCGAAACAATCTCACGCACAGAATTTGAGACCGGTGGATTGAGGAAGCGGCTTGCGTCGTTGCGCGCACGGCGGCCGGACGTGTTTGCGATCGCGACCGAACGCTTATCGTGGCAACGCGGGCAGAACCTGTTCATGGTGTTTGGCGCGTTGGCCGGCGCTCGCGAGGTCCTGATGATCGATTCGTATGGTGCGTGTCGCAGCGCATCGCGTTTCGATCTGCTGGCGGATGCACCGGCGGCGTTGTTGGACGAAGCGGTTACCGGATTGACGGACTTGCTGTTTTCGCGGCGCGAGCTTTCGTCGCTTGAACATCAGAAATACGAATTCACGAAAACAAACACGAATCGTGTTGTCTATCTTCGGGCGACGCCTGGACCAGGAACGCAGGCTGGTGGCGCGGCGAGTCATATCAAAGGTGTGGTCGAGGGACTGACGAGACTTGGCGCAGATGTCGAGATCATCAGCAACGACGCGATCGCCGGGTTCGACACGTCGAAACATCGATTCACGATCGTTCCGCCGGAGACTGTCGGCGCGACGCGCGCGTTGTTCGACATTCACAATAATCTCGTCTTCACGCGCGCTGCGGTTCCGCTGATCGAGCAGGCCGCCCCAGATTTCATTTATCAACGCTACGCGAGGTTTAGTTGGGCCGGCGTGGTCGCTGCCGCGCGGATTCGGCGACCACTGTTTCTCGAATACAACGGGTCGGAAGTTTGGGTCGGGCGTCACTGGGATCGCGTCGGCAGTCTCGAGTTGCTCGAGCGTTACGAGCAATTGAACCTTCGCGCGGCGGCGCGTATTTTTGTCGTCTCGGACGTGGAACGGCAGAACCTCGAAGCGCGTGGCGTCCCGGTTGAGAAGATCATCGTCAATCCAAACGGCGTCGACGCGGAGTTGTTCCGGCCGGGGATCGGCGGCGCTGAAGTTCGACGAGAGCTCGGGATTGCTGACGACGATGTGGTGGCGGGATTTGTCGGTACGTTTGGACCATGGCACGGTGTGGTTCAACTTGCCCAAGCGATCAAACTCGTTCCGGAAGGTGTGCCGGCGGTTCCGGCAAAGGTACCGCTGCGATTCCTGCTCGTAGGCAGTGGGAGTTTGCATGGCGAGGTCGAGCGACTGTTACAGGCTGAAACTGCGTCGGGGCGTGTGATGTTCACGGGCACCGTGCCGCACGAGCGCGTTCCGGCGCTGCTCGACGCGTGCGATATCCTTGTCTCGCCTCATATTCCGCTGGCGGACGGCAGCGACTTCTTCGGCTCGCCCACGAAGATTTTCGAGTACATGGCGATGGGCAAAGGAATCGTCGCGAGTCGTTTGGGGCAGATTGGCGAGGTGCTTGCGAATCACGAGACCGGGCTGCTGATCGAACCGGGTAACGTTCCCGAACTCGCGCGTGCGATCATCTCGCTTGCCGAGTCACGCGACTTGCGCGAGCGCCTGGGAGCGCGAGCGCGCGAAGTCGCAATACAGAACCACACCTGGACGCGCAACGCCGAGCGAGTGTTGGAGGCGTATGATTCATTAAATGAGCAGTCTCGCTGAAGAAAAACTTCGGGCGCGCGAACAGTGGGGACAGGATCCGTGCGGCGCCGAATACGATCGCGATCATGATTTGGGGACGCGCGAGTTTTTCGATTCGGTCGAGCGGCATCGTTACACGGAGTATGCGCCGTGGATGCCGCGGTTGATGGAGTTTGATAAGTTCCCCGGGAAGCGACTGCTCGAGATCGGCTGCGGGATGGGCAGCGACTTGCTGCAATTCGCGCGTGGCGGGGCGCGCTGCACCGGCGTCGATCTGACGCCTCGATCGGTCGAGATCACGCGCCACCGGTTCAAGCTGTACGGCGCTGACGGCACGTTCATGATTTCCGACGGCGAGCGTTTGCCGTTTCGTTCGGAGAGCTTCGACGTGGTCTACTCCAACGGCGTCCTACATCACACGCCGGACACGGCCGGCGCGATTCGCGAGGTGCACCGCGTGCTGCGACCGGGTGGAATTGCGAAGGTTATGCTTTACCATCGCAACTCGCTCAACTACTGGGTCGAGATCATTCTGCGGCGCGGGTTGTTGGGTGGCGAGTTTTTACGCGGGCGGTCGGCGGAAGAGATAATGAGCCGTGTAATTGAGTTCAGCGATCACGACGCGCGGCCGCTGGTGAAAGTTTACAGTCGTTCGCAGACGCTGGCGCTGTTCAGCATGTTTCGCGAAGTCGCGATCGACGTCGAACAGTTAACTCGCGCCGAGCTGCGGTTTCTGTCGCCGCTTGTGTCAGGGAAAATGTTCGAACGGCTGCGCAAGCGTATCGGCTGGAACGTTATCGTCACAGCGAAGAAATAAACCGGAAACGGCGGATTACGGGTTTACGAGATGCTTCTCTCAGTCATCGTTCCCTGCTACAACGAACAAGACGTGCTGCGCGCGACTCACGAGCGGCTCACGTCCGTCCTCGCCGGCATGTCGCTGGATTACGAACTCGTCTTCGTCAACGACGGCAGCCGCGACGATACGCAACTGATCCTGACTCAACTCCAACTCATCGATCCGCACGTTCGCGTGCTGCTGCTCTCGCGCAACTTCGGCCACCAGATCGCCGTCACTGCCGGACTCGAAGAAGCCGCCGGCGACGCCGTGGTCATCATCGACGCCGACCTGCAAGATCCACCCGAAGTGATCCCGCAGATGGTCCAACTATGGCGCGACGGCAACGACGTCGTCTACGGAATGCGCACCGACCGCAAAGGCGAAAGCACGTTCAAACTCTGGACCGCGAAAGTTTTTTACCGGCTCATCAATCGCCTCTCCGAAACGAAGATGCCGTTCGACGCAGGCGACTTTCGACTGCTCGATCGTCGCGTTGTCGAAGTGATCAATTCGATGCCCGAACGCGCTCGCTTCCTGCGCGGCATGGTGAGCTGGGCCGGTTTCCGACAGGTTTCATTGCCGTACGAACGAGCGGCGCGTCACGCCGGCACCAGCAAGTATCCGCTGACGAAGATGATTCACTTCGCGATGGACGGCATCATCTCGTTTTCGCTCGTGCCGCTGAAACTCGCGATCTGGACCGGCTTTCTCGCGATCTGGATCGCCGTCGCCGGAATCGTCGTAGCCATCGTCGATCGCATGCTCGACAAACACCTGACGCGCGGCTGGGCATCGCTGTTTGTCGCCGTGCTTTTCATGGGCGGCGTGCAGCTCGTGTCGCTCGGCATCATCGGCGAGTATCTCGGCCGCATTTACACGGAAGTAAAACGCCGTCCGCTTTACGTGGTCCAGGAGCGACTCGGCTTCTCAACGCCGAAGAAAGCCAGGCCAGAAGAGGTGGGTTCTGTTGTCTAGCCGCCTCGACGCTCCTTCGTCCCGCGCCGCGATTCGAAAAATACTGCCGGTACTTCTCGTCGTAGTAACACTGCTGAGCATTCGCGTACTGACGCTGATGTTCATGCGCGCGCGTCTCGACGATCCGGCGTGGTTTCAAACGGGTTCATATGCGAAGTTTGATCGCCAGGCGGGCGACATACTCGACGGGCGACAGCGGATCTTCGTGATCGACGATCCGACGCGCACGGATCTCGCGCAGTATCCACCTGCGTTTCCGGCGTCGGTGGCGGCGATTTACGCTGTCAGCGGCGAACGCTCGGCTTACGTTGTGCAGATCGTTCAATGGACGCTCGACCTGGTGCTGTCGCTGGTGCTGATCGCCGGGATCGCAGTGAGCGCGTTTGGTTGGCGCGCGGGGATCGTGGCCGGTTTTCTCGTTGCACTGTCGCCGTTGTTTGCCATGTATTCCGCTTATCCATCAGCGGACACGCCGGCGATGTGGTTTGTGCTCGCCGGAAACTGGCTACTGCTACTCGCCGCTAAACGAAACAACTTGTGGCTGGCCCTCGGCGCTGGAGCGCTGCTCGGCATTGCGTGTTGGATTCGAGTTAATCCGTTGTATCTCGCCGCAGGTTGGGCCGTCGTCCTCTTGCTCGTGAAGGCGCCGTGGAGACGACGGCTCGCAATGAGCGGTGCTGTCGTTTTCGCGACGGCGCTGATCATTTCCCCGATCGTCATTCGAAACTATCTGACCTTTCCTGATTTCACACCCACTGGCGGAACGATCGGCGTCAACCTTTGGGAAGGACTCGGCGAAACCGAACTCGGTCGTCAACACGGATTCCTGTACGGCGACGACAAGCTAATCGAGCACGAGCGTGTAAAGATGGGCTGGCCCGCGGACACTTACTTCGACTCGCAATGGCCCGACGGCATTCGCCGCGACAAGGAGCGCACGCGCGAGTCGATGGCGTTTATCAAGCAACATCCCGTGTGGTACGCGGGCGTGATGGCCGGGCGCATGTGGGGAATGCTGAAGGTAGCGGGCGATCCGGTACCATACTGCGGCATTTCCGGTATCAACGTGACGAGCCAGAAATGTCTGCCGCCCGCGTGGCAGGGCGGCGTGGTTGCGTTTGGCACGAACGTTCTCGGGATGATTCAGAGCGTCGCGAGGTATCTTTTTCTGCCGCTCGCGGCGTTTGGGATTTACGTCGCCGCGCGAAAGGACAGGATCGCGACCGTCGTTTTTCTCGTGACGATTCTCTACTACCTCGTGCCCGGCACGGCCGCGCACACGGAGATCCGCTACGTGTTGCCGATGCACGGTCTGCTGACTGTGTTTGCGGCAGTGGCAGTCGATCGGATATTAAAACAGTGACGAGATGAGCACGGACGTTAAAAGCATCACCAACCCGCTCCCGCGCGAGATGATGGAGCACACCTACCCGATTCTGTTCGAGGTGGAGCAGTCGCACTGGTGGTACATCGGAAGGCGACGCATCATCGCGGGATTAGTCGAGGAGATCTGCCGCCAGGTGACGGATCGCCGGCCGCGCATTCTCGACGTCGGTTGCGGCACCGGCGCGAACCTGTTGCTGCTTTCGAAGTACGGTCAGGCGGAAGGTGTTGACGTTTCCGAAGACGCGCTCACGTTTTGTCGCGCTCGCGGGCTCGATCAGGTGAAACTCGGAGCGGGCGAAGAACTGCCGTACGAGGACGGCGTGTTTGATCTCGTCACGGCGTTCGACGTCGTCGAGCACATGGACGACGACCTCGCCGGGCTGATGGAAATGCGACGCGTGTTGCGTCCAGGCGGACGCGTGCTGCTGTTCGTGCCGACGTTCATGTTTTTGTGGGGCTTGCAGGACGAGGTCAGCAATCACCGGCGGCGTTATCGTCTTCCCGAACTTCGTCGCGTGCTCGAACAGGCGGGATTCGAAATCGAGCGCTCCACGTACGCGAACATCACGTTCTTCCTGCCGATCCTGATGGTGCGAAAACTGATGCGCCTCACCGGGATCAAAACCGCCACCGAAAACAGCATCAACGTACCAGCGCTGAACGGCGTGTTGGGGAAGATACTCGGCGCGGAAAGCACCGTGCTGCGATATATAAATCTGCCGTTTGGAGTTTCCGGCCTCTGCGTTGCGCGAGTGAAGAAATAGCGCGATGCTCCTGAATCGCTCGATAATCTGCTTTGGCGGTGAAGACTGGTGGTATCACCACCCGCACTCCAAAGCGCACCTGATGCGCAAGTTTGCGCGCGCCGGGAACAAGGTCATCTTCGTCAACTCGATCTCGATGGGCCTGCCGGCGCTGGCCCATAAAGACCTGCTCCCACGCATCAAACGCAAACTCGGAAGTTATTCCAAACTCGCACGCCAAACCGAGGAAGGCATCACCGTCGTGTCACCCGCGAGTCTGCCGTTCTTCGGCAGCGCCGCCGCGCGAAACATCAATCGTCGAGCGTTGAGCGCGCAGATCGGACGCCTCGCACGCAATCGTGGACTATCGAACCCGATACTTTGGATCGCGATTCCCACCGCCGCCGAAATGATCGGAACGCTCGATGAGTCGGCGGTGGTCTATCATGTGTCCGACAAGTATGATGCGAACACGATGGACCACGCCACGGATCCGGCGCTGATTCGCAAGCTCCACGAACACGCGATCGACGCGGCCGACCTCGTCTTCTACTCCGGACGAAAACTGTTTGACGAAGCGACGCGCGGGCGTGATCGTTCTTACCTGCTGGAACAAGGTGTCGATTACGATCACTGGAAACATGTCGGCAACGGCAACATGACCGTCGCGCCTGAGATCGCGCGCATTCCGCGTCCGCGCTTGGGATACTTCGGCGCGATCGAGCCGTGGCTGGTGGACCAGGAGCTGATCAAACAGGCCGGAAGCGAGCGGCCGGAGTGGCAATGGGTGTTCATTGGCAACAAGTCGCGCGGACTCGAGATTGAGGGGTTGGCGAACACGCATTTTCTGCCGCCGGTGCCGTATCAGGATTTGCCCTCGTACGCCGCGGGATTCGACGTTTGCGTGTTGCCGTGGGAAACTGAGCAGTCTTTTACGAGCTACGGCTCGGCGATCAAGGTGCGCGAATACCTTGCGACGGGGAAGCCGGTCGTCATCTCGCCGCTGCCGGAGTACGAGCCGATGAAAGACGTGCTGCGGATCGCGCGGACGCGTGACGGGTTTATCGCGCTTGTTGAAGATGCGTTGCGCGAGAACGATCCGGAAGCGTCGCGGAAGCGACAAGCTGCGGTGGCAGGTGGAACGTGGGACGCGCGCGCGGAGTGGGTGAGTGATTTGATCGAAAAGGTGTTGGAACAAAGGTGAAGCAAGTCCTGCAAAATAGGAAAACAGGCAGGCCGTTTGTCGGCGAAGTGCCTGTGCCCGCGTTACAGCGAGGCCGTGTGCTCGTGCGGACAGTTGCTTCGCTGATCAGCGCGGGAACAGAGCGCGCGTCGGTCGAACTCGTCAGCAAGGGTTTGCTGCAGGAAGCGCGGCAACGTCCTGATCTCGTGAAAGCCGTCGTCGCGAAGGTGAAAAGCGAAGGGCTGCTGAACACGTTTGCATCGGTGCGCGACAAGATGGCCGCGTCGTCGACGTTGGGTTATAGCGCGGCAGGCATCGTCGTCGAGGTTGCAGAGGATGTGACGGAGTTTCACGTCGGCGATCGCGTTGCGTGTGCGGGTGTCGGGTTTGCGTCGCACGCTGAAGTGCTGTCGGTGCCGAAGAACCTGTGCGTGCATCTGCCGGAGGAGGTGAGTTTCGACGCGGGCGCGTTTGGCACGCTGGGCGCGATCGCTTTGCAGGGAGTGCGTTTGGCTGAACCGACGCTTGGCGAGTCGGTTGTCGTTATCGGGTTGGGGTTGGTGGGCCAGCTCACGGTCCAGCTTTTGAAAGCGAATGGATGTCGTGTGTTTGGGCTCGATCTCGATCCGGCGCGAGTCGCGTTGGCAATGGAACTCGGCGCCGATCGCGCTGTTGTTTCCGGAGAAGAAGCCGCAGCCGAGATCGATAAATGGACGCGTGGACGTGGCGCAGATGCCGTGCTGATCACCGCTGCGACAGATTCCAATCAGCCGGTCGAACTGGCCGCACGCGTGTCGCGTTTGAAAGGACGCGTGATCGTCGTCGGAATGACCGGGCTCGACATTCCGCGCCAACCGTTCTTCAGTCGCGAACTGAAGTTGATCATCTCGATGTCGTATGGACCAGGGCGTTACGATCCGGATTACGAAGAGCGCGGCCACGACTATCCGCTGCCTTACGTTCGCTGGACCGAAAAACGAAACATCGAAAGCTTTCTCGAGCTCGTCGGCGACAAGCGCGTCAACGTCGAACGACTGACGACGCATCGCTTCCGCATCGAAGACGCCGAACGCGCGTACGAACTGATCTCCGCTGATTCAAGCGAGCCGTATCTTGGCGTGCTGCTCAATTACGATCCCGATCGCGAGATCACTCGTCGCGTATCTTTGACGTCGTCAATTCATAGAGCAGAGAAGGCTATCCGGCTGGGCGTGATCGGCGCCGGCGGTTATGTTCCAGCGATGTTGTTGCCACACTTCAAAACCGAAGGCGTGGAGTTTCGATCGATCGCGACGGCCACTGGCGTCTCCGCGCATGACGTCGGTAAGCGATTCGGGTTCGCATTCGCAGTGTCCAGCGCGGATGAAGTGCTCGATGACGGGGACATTAATCTGGTTGTTATTGGCACACGGCATGACTCGCACGCCGAACTTGCACGCAAAGCGCTTGAGCGAAACAAGAACGTTTTTGTTGAGAAACCACTCGCGCTGAACGACGAAGAACTCGATCAGGTTTTGCATGCAGCGGCTAATTCAACGGGCCGCTTGATGGTCGGGTTCAACCGCCGCTTCTCCCCGCTGGCCCAACGTGTGCGTACGTTCTTCGATGGCATCAACTCACCGCTCTCGATGCTCTATCGCGTCAACGCCGGACGCATTCCGAAAGAGCACTGGATCCAGGACGCAGTCGAAGGCGGCGGACGCATCGTCGGCGAGGTCTGTCACTTCATCGACCTGATGCAGTTCCTCACAAACTCGCCGCCGGTTTCCGTTTTCGCCGAATCCGTAAGCGCCCAATCTAACTCGTCTGAAAAGACTGTCGACGCCGATTCCGTCTTCATCACTTTGCGTTTCGCCGACGGCTCTAACGGCTGCGTTGCGTACGTCAGCGAGGGCGACAAGTCGTTGCCGAAAGAACGCCTCGAAATCTTCGGCGGTTCGCGCAGTGTCGTGCTCGACGACTTCCGCCGCGCAACGCTTCACAAAGACGGGCGCGAAGAACAGGTCACGCTAAAAGCACAAGACAAAGGTCAGCAAGCGCAAGTCCGCCAGATCTGCGCCAGCGTTATTCAAGGCGCTGAAGCCCCAATCAGCGTGACTGAACTAGCCGCCACAACTCGCGCTACTTTTCGCATTCTCGACTCGCTCCGCGAGCACCGGCCGTTTGAGGTTTAGCAGTCGTGTGTGGCATCGCCGGAATCATCAGCCAAAACCCTGAACAGCAGATCACACGGATGCTCGACGCTGTCGAGCACCGAGGGCGAGACGATCAGGGTACGTGGATCTCAGAGCCAATCGACAGCCATAACCGGCGCGCCTGCCTGGGCCATCGACGCCTCGCGATCATCGACCCCAGTCCCGCCGGACACGAGCCGATGCTCTCGCACAACGGCCGCTACGTCCTCACCTACAACGGCGAGATCTACAACTATCGCGAACTCCGCGAACAACTGCGCACACTCGGACACCAGTTTCACACCGAGAGCGACGCCGAAGTCTTGCTGGCAGCGATCGTCGAATGGGGCTGGCACGCGATGGACCATCTCAACGGCATGTTCGCCTTCGCCGTTTGGGACAACCAGGAACGCACGCTGACGCTCGCACGCGATCACGTCGGCATCAAACCTCTCTACTACGCCTTCATCCCCGGCAACGACGACGCGCCGCCGGCATTCGCATTCGGTTCGGAAATCAAAGCCATCCTCGCAACGGGCTTGATCAAACCGGAGCTGAATCCTGAAGCGCTGCACCAGTTTCTAACGTTCCTCTGGTCACCCGATCCGAACACGCTGTTCGACGGCGTCAAGACGGTTCCACCAGCACACTTGCTTCACTTCAAGAACGACGAGATCAAGCTCCAGCAATGGTGGGACGTCTCGTTCACACACATCGAAGAAGGTCGCAACGAAGCATGGTGGCGCGAACGCACGCTCGAAACGCTCGACAAAGTCGTGCGGATGGAAATGGTCTCCGATGTGCCTCTCGGATCGTTCCTTTCGGGCGGCATCGACTCGTCCGGCATCACCGCGCTGATGCAGCGACACGTCAACGGCCGGCGCATCAGCACGTACACCGTCGGTATCGAAAGCCAGGATCTCCGTTACGACATCATTCCTGACGACGTGCGTTGGGCCCGCCGCGTCAACGAGCAATTGCAGACTGACTATCACGAGATCATGCTGCAACCGTCCGTAGCGGAACTCCTGCCGAAGCTCGTCTATCACATGGAAGAGCCGCCGATCGACATGGCGATTCCGAGTTACCTCATCTCGCGCGCCGCACGCGAAACGTTGACGGTGATGCTGTCCGGAATGGGCGGCGATGAAGTGTTCGCCGGATATCCGCGACAGATGGCGATGAAGATCGCCTCCGCTTTCGATCCCGTGCCGCAGCTCCTGCGACGGCCGTTGATGCAAACTGTCGCGAGCGCTTTGCCCGGCGGTCTGCCGGGAAAATTCACTGCGCCGCTGCGCAATGCGAAAAAGTTTGCACGCAGCGCCGCGCTCGGCTTCGAAGATCGGTACCTCGGCTACGGCACGTACTTCACCGACGAAATGAAACGCCGTCTCTACACAGACGAGTGGCGCACGATGACGCGCGAGTACGACGCTTACGCCGCACATCGCGCTTACTTCGCGCGCGTTGCTGACGCCGCGCCGCTGAACCGCCTCCTCTACGTCGATCTGAAAACGTTCCTGCCTTGTCTCAACCTCATGACGACCGACAAAACGTCGATGGCCGCGAACCTCGAAGTCCGCGTGCCTTTCCTCAACCGCGAGATGATCGAGATGGCCGCACGCATGCCGCCGCGGCTGAAGCTCCACGGACTGAAACGCAAGTACGTCCTGAAACGGGCGCTCGAGGGCGTCCTTCCGCACGACGTGATCTGGCGCCGGAAGGCCGGGTTCGGAGCGCCGATCCGTTCGTGGCTCCGCGGACCTCTGAAACCCCTGATTTCCGACCTGCTTTCCGAAGATGTGGTGAAACGCCGCGGTCTGTTCCGGCCGAATGAGGTCAAGCGGGTCGTGGATGCGAACTTTTCCGGCCGCGAAGACTATAACCTCCAGGTTTTCCAGCTTTTAGGCCTCGAATTGTGGCATCGCACGTTCATCGATTAACCCACAGATTAACAATGGAAAACATTGACAATCACGCTGGCGGCAGTCTACTCTGCTTCTGGCGAGTCTCTCCTTAAGGTCTCGTCCCGACCTTCAAGAGCCCTCACGGCCTCGAAAGTCTTGGCTATTGCAGCCTGATGATCACGCACGAAAAAGTCTCAACGGCCAGAGGCCAGGTAGTACGCCCGACGAAAACGCCGGGACGCGCTACGTGTGTCCTGCTCGCTGAAGATGACGCCGCGCTCCGGCGCTACATTGAGGTGTTGCTCGAACGCGCGGGGTACGAAGTTGTGTCGGCGGCGGATGGTTTGGAGGCGATGAAGTCGTTGTTGACGACGGCGGTTGATGTGGTGGTGACGGATGCCGTGATGCCGAATGTGAGTGGATACGAGTTATGCCGGTTTGTAAGGAGCAGCCAGCATCTGAGTCATCTGCCGATAATCCTGTTGAGTGGTCTCGATCCGAAGAACGCGGAAACCGAGCAGATCAACGCGTTCCTCGCCAAACCAATCACACCCGAAAATCTTCTAGCGTGCCTGCGCAAGGTTTGCGTTTGAGCTGATTAATTCGTCGAGCGGGGTGTACTTGATGCCCTGCGCTGCGGCGACCGCCTCATAGGTACACTCACCGGCAAACGTATTCACGCCTTCCTTCAAACCCGGATCGCTCCCGATAGCGTGAAGGAAACCTTTGTTCGCCAGTTTCAGCGCATACGGCAGCGTCGCGTTCGTCAACGCGAATGTCGACGTGCGCGGCACGGCGCCCGGCATGTTGGCGACGCAGTAGTGCAACACGCCTTCGACGTAGTACGTCGGATTCGAGTGCGTGGTCGGATGCGTCGTCTCGATACAACCACCTTGATCCACAGCGACGTCGACAATCACCGAACCATTCGGCACTTCCTTCAGCATGTTCTTCGTGATCAGCTTCGGCGCAGCGGCGCCTTTCACCAACACGGCGCCGACGATGAGATCAGCTTGCGAGATCGCATCCTGGATCATGTACGCGCTGGAAGCGAGCGTTGAAATCTTCGAAAGGAAGATATCATCGAGCTCGCGGAGTCGATCGAGATTGTTGTCGATGATCGTAACGTGCGCGCCCATACCGACAGCGATCTTCGCAGCGTTCGTTCCAACAACACCGCCGCCGATGATCACAACACGCGCCGCCGGCACACCAGGAACGCCACCCAACAGAATTCCGCGTCCACCGCTCATCTTCTCGAGATAGTGTGCGCCCACCTGGATCGCCATCCGGCCCGCAACTTCCGACATCGGCGTCAACAACGGCAACTGACCTTGTCGATCCGTGATCGTCTCGTAAGCGATACCGGTGACTTTCCGATCGAGCAACTGTTTCGTTAGCTCATGATCCGGCGCGAGGTGCAGATACGTGAACAACAACTGCCCTTCACGCATGCGCGGATACTCCGGCGCGATCGGCTCCTTCACTTTTACGATCATCTCGGCGATGGACCAAACTTCGTCAGCAGTCTCGACGATGGTCGCGCCGGCGCGTTCGTAAAGTGAGTTTTCGAAGCCCGAACCTCCGCCCGCGTCTCGCTCGACGAGAATCTGATGGCCCGCGTCTTTGAACGCGCGCACACCGGCGGGAGTTAGTCCGACTCGATATTCATTGTCTTTGATTTCTTTAGGCAGACCGACGATCAATTTTGTTCTCCAATACTAAAATCGATGGGTGGAACTCGGATTAAGGTAAAACTACTGGGGCGATTCGACGTCGATCTGCGCGCGTTGCAACTTGCCGCTGAAGTCGACGTAAATGGACTTCCATTCCGAGAAAATATCCAGCACCTGCGTGCCTGCTTCACGATGGCCGTTGCCCGTGGCTTTGGTGCCGCCAAACGGGAGGTGAACTTCAGCGCCAATCGTCGAAGCGTTCACGTAGAAGATGCCGGTGTACATGTCGTTCATCGCTTTGAAAGCGCGATTGACGTTTTGCGTGTAGATTGCGGCCGACAGTCCATACCGAACGCCGTTGGCAATCTGAATCGCGTCTTCGAGCGAGTTTGCGGGAATGACAGTCGTTACCGGACCGAAGATCTCTTCCTGCGAGATACGCATGTCGGGCGCGGCGTCCGTGAAGACCGCCGGCTCGATGAAATAACCGTTTGCGTAATCACCACGGCTGAGACGTTTGCCTCCGCAAGCGAGCTTCGCGCCGTCGTCGTTGCGACCGATGCGGATGTAGTTCATGACTTTCTCGACGGCGTCGTTATTGATGACTGGACCAACGTCCGTCTTCGGATCCGCTCCGTTGCCGACGCGTAACGCCTTCGCCTCTTCGACGAGCTTACTGACAAACTGCTTGTAGACTTTCTTGTGGACCACGAGCCGCGACGACGCGGTGCAACGTTGCCCAGAAGTACCAAAGGCGCCCCAAATGGCGCCTTCGACAGCTAGATCGATGTCAGCATCGTCCATGACGATAATCGCGTTCTTGCCGCCCATCTCGAGCGAACAGATCGCGTTTCGTTCGGCGCACGCGGAGGCGACGATGCGGCCCGTTTCAGTCGAACCTGTAAACGAGATCAAACGCAGCGCGTTGTGGTTCGTCATTGCCGCGCCGACACTTTCGCCGTAGCCGGTGACGAGATTTACGACGCCCGGCGGAATTCCCGCTTCCTCGCAAGCTTTCACGAGGTTGTAGGTTGAAAGCGGTGTGTCTTCAGCGGGTTTAATTACGACGGTGTTGCCGCAGATCAGCGCCGGGATCAGTTTCCACGACGGGATCGCCATCGGAAAGTTCCACGGCGTGATCAGTCCGCAAAGACCGACGGGCTGGCGGATGCACATCGCAAACTTGCTGCGCATCTCAGCGGGCGTCGTGAAGCCGTGCAGACGGCGTCCTTCCCCGGCGGTGTAGTACGTGCAGTCGATCGCTTCCTGAACGTCGCCGCCGGCCTCTTTCAAGACCTTGCCCATTTCGCGCGTCATGTCGGCGGTGAACTGTTCCTTGTCGCGGATCAGTATCTCGCCGAGGCGAAACAGGATTTCAGCGCGCTTTGGCGCCGGCGTGTTGCGCCACCGGTCGAATGCGCCCTGCGCGGCATTGACCGCGGCGTTGACGTCGTCGCTGGTGGAAAGCGGAAAGCGACCGACGATGTCGCGCGTGTCGGCGGGGTTGATGTTTTCAAACATCTCGCCCGACTGACTCGCGACCCATTCGCCGTCGATGTAATTTTGATATGTCTTGACTGCGGCGCGCGCCGCGTTGCGTGCGGACAGCTTCCCGCTTGTTTTAGAGATTGCTTTTTTTGCCTGAGCCATAAAATCCGTGTTCGGTGCGCGGTCGTTATTGATAAGTAAACTGCACGATCAGCGGCACCAGTCGTTCACCTCTCGCATCTCGTTGTAGCCGTGTAATGTTCATGACGATCGGATCGCCGATCTTGAGCGAGTTCAGCACGCGTTGGAAGTCGGCGAGTGAACTCACCTGCACACGATTGATGCGATTTATCGTGTCGCCTTCAACCACCCCCGGCACGTTGCCCGGCGGAATGCGAATCTCGGCCATCAATCCGTTTGGATCGACGTCTTTAACGTAAAGTCCCTGCGTGCCGGCGATCTGCCGATCGGCAAGCACTTGCGGCGTGATCTCGCCGAGCGTGATGCCGAGTCGCAGCGCATTGCCTTTCGGACTATTGCTCTTTGGACTGCTGCTCTTCGGCTCGACGTAATCTCGCGGCGGTGGACGCTCGCCTAAAGTCACGGCGACGTTCTTGCGCTCGAGTTTGCCGTTGATGTCGCGGAACAAAGCCATCTTCACCTGCTGGCCCACTGGCGAACCGGCCACGCGTTGAATCAAATCCTGCGCATTGACTACCGGCTGACCTTCAAATTCGACGATGATGTCGTTTGCAACTATGCCTGCCGCCGCGGCGGGAATCGTCTGTCCTTCTTCCGGGCTCGCGACGAAAGTAACGATCGCGCCCTTCGCCTCGGGCAGCCCGTAAACTTTCGCAAACTCCTCGTGGACCGATTCCAGCGTGATGCCGAGATAGCCGCGCTTCACTCTGCCCTGCGCGACGATCTGTTTGTAGACGAAATTGGTCTCGTTGGCCGGAAGCGCGAAGCCGATGCCGTTGTAATCACCTGTCGACGTCGCGATCTGTGAATTCATGCCGATCACTTCGCCGCGCATGTTCACCAGTGGTCCGCCACTGTTGCCGCGATTGATCGCCGCGTCGGTCTGTAAGAAACGTTGGAAGACGGTGAAGTACTGGCTCTCGCGTTCCTTCTTGGAAATGATTCCCGCGGTGACTGTTTGATCGAGACCGAACGGCGATCCCATCGCGAGCACCCAATCGCCGACTTGCGCTGCGTTCGAGTCGCCGAGTGTCACGGTCGGGAGATCTTTGGGCGCGTCGATCTTGATTACGGCGACGTCGGTTTCACGTCGACGCCGACAACAGTCGCCGCATACGTTTCACCTGTCTGCAAACCGACCCTGATCCGCGCAGCGTCCTGGACGACGTGATGGTTGGTCAGGATGTGGCCCTTCGGACTCACGATGAACCCGCTGCCGACACCACGCGGCGCGCGTCGCGGGTGGTTGCGAAACATCTCGAGCAAGGGATTGCCCGTGTGTCGTCTTCCTTGTCTTCGTCTTTGTCGGTGACGTCGTCTGGACCTGGGTAGTCTCGATGTTCACGACGGCTGGTTCCACGCGACGAGCGATTTCGGCAAACGAGGCTGAAAGTGCTTCGGGCGCCCGTGCGACTTGCAGGTCGCTCTGCGCGATCGTGGTCCGGCCGGACAGGATTGCGCCGATACCGATGCCCGCAATCAGGCACGCGACCGCGAGTGCGGCAATCCAAACTCGCAACTTTCGCAGGATTACTCGCTCTTGTTCTGTCGTGTGGTTGCCAGACGGGTCAAACATGTTCCACCACCTTTCAAGAAAGGGGTAGAGTATAGCTAAACGGCTGTCGGTGAGCAAAAAACCGCGGAAAGAAGCCGGTTTCATTTGTCATTTGGTCACATGACGTTGGAAAATGGAAAATGACAAATGGAAAATGTTCAGGGTCTGAGGAGAACTTTCAAAACGCCTTTTGTGCGGGCGCGTTTCATGGCGTGGACGCCTCGGGCGAGGGGATATTCTTCGCTGATTAAACTGTCGACGTCGATCGCGTTTCGTTTCAGAAGATCGAGGGCCGGGGCAAAGCGTCCACAGCGCGATCCGACGATCGAGATCTCGTCGACAACAACGCGGGCCGCATTCACCTCCGTCGTCCCGTGAAAAGTCGACTTCAACACGAGCTTCCCCTTCGGACGGAGCAGATCGAGCGCCAGTTTGAACCCACTCGCCGCTCCCGAAGCCTCGACAACCACATCGAACTGCCGCGTCCGTTTCGCAGCTTCTTTCGGCGTTGACGTTTCAATCCCGCGACGGGCGGCGATCCGTAGTTTCGAGTCGTGCTTGCCGATCAGAAGCGTCGGCGCGCCCGTTAATGCGACGACTTGCGCGCTGAGCAACCCGAGCTTCCCGTCACCAATCACCGCAACGCGATCGTCGCCACTGACGGCGACGCGTTCGAGAATCCCGCATGCCGCCGCAAGCGGTTCGGTAAACGCCGCGTGCTCGTCGGGAATGTTGTCCGGAACAGTCAGCAGATTGACCGCGGGAAGCTGCAGAAACTCGGCGTGCGCACCGTCTCTACCAACAATTCCCAGCACGGTTCGCGACGGACAATGTCGTGAGTCGCCGGCGCGACACAGTTCACACTGCCGCAGCCAGCGTTTATCTCACCAACAACACGTCGCCCAGTTTCTTCAACAACCCCGACAAACTCATGTCCGATTGTTCCGTTGAACCCTGCGTACCCTCGCGCGATTTCCAAATCCGTGTTGCAGATGCCTGACACAACCACACGCACCAACACTTCCTCAGTGTTATCTGGTTTGGCAACATCGCTGATTGAAAGATGCTTCTTGTTTACGCGGAGGGCGAGCATCAGAAGGATTTACTGCGCGTGTACGCATTCTGCATGGTGAGTTCGACGATCTGCTTCGTTCCGCCAACCTTCACGGGCAAGCGCCATTCGAGCTGTTCTTCACCAGGAAGCGTCGCATGCAACAACCAGCTTCCGGGAGTTAACGCAACAACTCCCTGTCCCTGCCTGTCGAGTCGCGCGACAATCGGCGACCGTCCGCGAATGCGGTCCTTGAGAAAGTCTTCGAATCGTTTGCCGGCGCGTGGTTCGGTGAAGAACTCGTGTCGCACGGCGACAATGTCTACCTGATACAAGTTGACGGCGACGTCAAGAGCGATGTTCATGCCGTCAGGCGGCTGTCGCAAAACGATCTGCAACGTCGACGTGCCGCGGTCTCGTTCGCCGGCCGCGCTCGTGGGAAGGCGCCGGTAGATCATCCATCCGGCGCCGATGAGCGCTATGATTAGCGCCGCTTGCATGGCGACGGTCGCGATCCCGCGAGGTGTGAAAGGAAGTTTCAAAACGTTATCCTTTAAACTTGCGCACAAAGCTGACCAACGATTCCACTTCCTTCTCGTTCAGCTTGTCACTGAATGCCGGCATGTTGCCGCGCACGTTTCGCCCGTTCATGATCGAATTGAAAATGCGTTCGTCCGTGACGTCGTCATGCCAACTGGCGTCAGTCAGATCGCGCGCATGACTAAACTTACCTTTCGAAGTCTTCGCTCGTCCGTCCGTTCCGTGACACGACGCACAATGTCGCCCATACAACTCCGGTGCGGTGCGCCCGCCGCGCTTTCGCTGCTCCGCAGCCACCGCGAAGCACGCAAGCAAAATGAAAGTGATTAAAAACGCCAAAGAGCAACTTCGCATCATACGATTCGGCATCGGTCGTTAGTTTTGTGTATAGTGGCAAAAATTTCAACCACAAACACTAGCGTTAGGACAACTCAAGTGACGGAAATCGAGATTAGCAAGCTGCGTGAAGAGTGTGGCGTCTTCGGGATTTACGGTCACGCCGACGCCGCGCGCCTGACTTACCTGGGTTTGTATGCGTTGCAACATCGCGGGCAGGAGTCGTGCGGCATCGTCGCTTCCGACGGCGTCGAACTCCGCCAGGAACGCGCGATGGGACACGTCGCAGATGCGTTCGATCAATCGCATCTCGATCGGCTGCGCGGCGCGAGTGCGATCGGCCACGTGCGCTATTCGACGGCGGGTGAGGTCTCGATTCTCGAAGCGCAACCTTTTCTCGTGACCTGCCAGCACGGCCAAATCGCAATTTGCCACAACGGAAACCTGCCGTTCGCGCGTGAGGAACGAGCGCGGCTCGAACGCGAGGGCGCGATCTTTTCGTCAACTTCCGATACTGAAGTCGTGCTTCACGGCGTAGCGCGTTCGCGTTTGCCCGTGCGCGAGGCGATTGCGGAAGTCTTACGTGAAACTGAAGGAGCGTTTTCGATGCTCTTTCTCACGCCGAACGAACTGATTGCGATTCGCGATCCGCGTGGGTTTCGGCCGCTGGCGCTCGGCCGGTTGGGCGATGCGTGGGTGGTTGCTTCAGAAACATGCGCATTTGATCTGATCGACGCGCAGTATGTTCGCGACGTCGAGCCCGGCGAGATGATCGTTATCGATCACGAAGGGCTGCGATCGTCGCATCCGCTGAGGCCACAACAACACTCGATGTGCCTGTTTGAGCACGTCTACTTCGCGCGGCCCGATTCGTTGATCTACGGCCGGTCGATCAACGAGTCGCGTCACAAGATGGGCCGGCGGCTTGCCGTCGAACAACCTGCGGATGCCGATCTGGTTGTTCCGGTGCCGGATTCCGGTGTCGCCGCGGCGATTGGTTACGCAGCGGAGAGCGGCTTGAGTTTTCGGTTTGGACTGGTGCGCAATCACTACGTCGGACGGACGTTCATCGAGCCGCGACAGTCGATTCGATCGTTTGGCGTTCGCATCAAGTTGAATCCGGTTCGCGATCTTATCAAAGGCAAACGAGTGGTGTTAATTGACGATTCGATTGTGCGTGGCACGACGTCGAAAAAGATCGTACGGATGGTGCGAGAAGCTGGCGCGCATGAAGTTCACGTACGGATCAGTTGTCCGCCGACGATCAGTCCGTGCTATTACGGCGTTGATACGCCGAACAAGTCGGACCTGATCGCGGCGAATATGACGGTTCACGAGATCTGCAAGTTTATCGAAGCCGACTCGCTTGGTTACTTGTCGCTTGAAGGAATGCTCAAGGCGGCTGGTATCAGCCCCGATTCATCGTGTGTTGCGTGTTGGAACGAACAGTATCCGACGCAGATCACAAGAGACGCCGAGACGATGTGGGAACGCGATCACGAGTCGGTGGCCGCGGAGAATTAACCACGGATTATGGGAAGAGTCAGGCGAGGCTGTGGTTGTGCAATTGCAGTGCTGTTAGCCGTAGCCATCGGCGCCGGCGCTGCCTATTTCAAATGGGTTCGTCCGTGGTTGCAGCAGCAGCCGCCATCCGCATCGGGAGGCGAACTGACGGTACGCATTCTGGATGTTGGACCAGTCAATGGCGATTCGATCCTGATTCCTCCCCCGCCGGAAAAACTGTGCTGATCGACGCTGGTGACACGACGAAAGGCAAAGCTGTTGTCGAAGCGTTGAAGCGTCACAACGTGCAGCAGATCGACTACTTCATCGCGACACATCCGCATCCGGACCACATCGGTGGCGCTGCCGAAGTTTTCAAAGGAGTAAAAGTGCTGAACATGATCGATAATGGGCAGGAACCGAGCATTCCTCCGGAGCTTGCGCCACCGCCAAAGACGCCCGCTTCCGCGAAGAAGCCCGCACGCGCCTGCGCCAAAGCCAAAGACGGCCAAGCAAACGGCGTCGATCACGAAGTTTTACGACGATTACAAAGCGGAATTGTCTGCGAGCGGCGCAAAATACGAGCAGGCGCAACCCGGTAACGAAGTACGATCTCGGCGGCGGCGCATTGTTAACGATCCTCGCACCGTCGGAGCCCTTCTTTACGAAAGAACAGATGAAGGCCGGCGGCAACGAACCGAATGCCAATTCAATCGTGGTGCGGTTGGATTACGGATCGTTCTCGATGTTGTTTGCGGGCGATGCAGAGATCAGACTGAACATCGTTTGATGACGAAGGACTTGAATCTTGAAGCGCCGGTGTTGAAAGTTGGCATCACGGTTCGAAGTATGCTTCGTCAAGCGATTTTTTTAATCGCGTGAAGCCCGAGATGGCGATCATCTCGTGTGGCGAGTGGAACCGTTACGGGCATCCGGCGCAATCGGTGTTGGACCGTCTGCGCGCCGTGAATCCTGCCATGAAGCTTTATCGCACCGATCTGCACGGCGAGATAACGCTCAGACGCGCGGCAAACAAAACGATGTGGCGGTAAAGACGGCGAAAGAAGACGCGACGGAAGAACTATGGGTGGGCCGCACGGCCCAGAAAGACGACTCATCGCGCTCCGGTTTCATCGCTTACGGCGATTTTGGTCCACCACCAAAACCGCGCAAGGCGGCAACCGAGTAAAAATAGAGTGAGTTTCGAAGAGCAAACAGTCAGCAATAACAGTTAGAATGACGAAACCAATTTCATACGCTGACTCCGGCGTCGACATCGACGCCGCTACCCGAGCCACTGACAGAATCAAAGAGCTCGCGCGCACACGTTTAACCAGCGCACGCTTTCCGAAATCGGCAGCTTTGGCGGCATGTTTGATGGCGCTTTCCCAAACATGTCGCAACCTGTGTTCGTCGCTTCCGCTGACGGCGTCGGAACGAAACTGAAGATCGCTTTTGTCACGGGCGTTCACAACACCGTCGGACGTGATCTCGTGAATCATTGTGTCAACGATATTCTGGTCCAGGGCGCGCGGCCGCTTTTCTTCCTCGACTACATCGCGACCGGAAAATTATCGCCTGAGGTCGTAGCCGGCATTATCGAAGGGGTAACGAATGGTTGCCGCGAAAATGGCTGTGTGCTGCTGGGCGGTGAGACAGCCGAGATGCCGGGGTTTTATCAGCAAGGCGAATACGATATTGCGGGATTCATCGTCGGCGTCGTGGATCGCGCGAAAATCATCGACGGAAAGACGATCGCGCCGGGCGACGTATTGCTCGCTCTTCCTTCTGCCGGACTACACACAAACGGCTACTCACTCGCTCGCAAACTATTCTTCGACGTCGCCGGATACCAACCGAACACATCGCTGCCTGGAATCGAGTTAACCGCAGCCGAAGCGCTGCTGCTGCCGCACGTTAGTTATCTCAAACCGCTCGACGGCTTGCTCGACAATGGATTGATCAAAGGTCTGGCCCACATCACCGGCGGTGGTCTAACGGACAACATTCCGCGCATCCTCCCTGAAGGTGCGGCGGTGAAAATCCGAAAAGACTCGTGGCCCGTCTTGCCATTTTCGATCTGCTTCGCGAGATCGGAAATGTGTCCGATAGCGAGATGTATCGCACGTTCAACATGGGCGTCGGCATGGTGATCGTCTGCGCGCGCGAGAACGCCGCGGCAATCACCAACCACCTGCGCGATTTGGGAAATCCGTGTTACGAGATCGGCGAGGTCGTCGAAGGCAACCAGAGCGTCTCGATCGAGTGATGACTAAACGGATCGCGATACTGATCTCGGGCCGCGGCTCGAACATGGTTGCACTCGCTGACGCGATTCAAACGGGCACGATTCCCAATGCCGAAATCGCTGTTGTGCTCAGCGATCAACCCGACGCGAGGGCCTCGCATCGCGCAACAACGCGGAATAAAAACGCTCTCTGTCCCACGCCTTGGACGCAAACGTGAAGAACACGATCGGGAGATCGTTTCCGTCCTGCGCGACGAGCGTGTCGATCTGATCTGCCTGGCCGGTTACATGCGCGTCCTCTCACCGTTCTTCGTCGACGAGTTCAAGAATCGCATTCTGAATATCCATCCGAGCCTGTTGCCTTTGTTTCCCGGTCTCGACCCTCAACTACAAGCTCTCGAACACGGCGTGAACTTCAGCGGATGCACCGTCCACTTCGTCGACAACACTCTCGACGGCGGCCCGATCATCGCGCAGCGCACCGTCCCAGTTTGCACGACGACACCGTGGAATCACTTTCTGCTCGAATTCTGGAGCAGGAACACATTTGTATCCGGAAGCCGTCGCGTCGATCCTTGCCCGGCTCGAAGACAAGATGACGATCGACGAACAGCTTGCATACCTCGCCAAAGGCACGACCGAGATCATCCGTGAGCCGGAACTGCGCGAGAAACTTCGAGCGGTCCGCCACGACCGGCAAACCTTTGCGAGTCAAACTCGGCGCAGATCCGACCGCGCCCGATATTCATCTCGGCCACACCGTCGTGATCCGCAAACTGCGCGCATTTCAGGAGCTGGGCCACATCGCGATCTTTCTGATCGGCGACTTCACCGGCATGATTGGCGACCCTTCCGGCAAAAACGCCACGCGCCCGCAACTCACGCGCGACGAGATCAACGCCAACGCCGAAACTTACAAGCAACAGATCTTCAAGCTGCTCGATCCCGAAAAGACGGAGATCAGTTTCAACTCTGAGTGGATGGACCGGCTGGTATCCGCCGGCTTCTCTACGTCTGTCTTCGCACGTCACGGTCCGGCAGATTCTCGAGCGCGACGATTTTCAACAACGTCTCGAAGCGAACCGTCCGCTGGCGCTGCACGAAGTGATGTACCCGCTGGTGATGGCTTACGACTCAGTCGCGCTCGAAGCAGACGTCGAACTCGGCGGCACGGACCAGAAGTTCAACCTGCTGATGGGCCGCAACCTGCAACGCGAGTACGGCCAGGAGTCGCAGGTGGCGATGATCACGCCGCTGTTGGAAGGAACTGACGGCGTGCAGAAGATGTCGAAGAGTCTCGGCAACTACATCGGCATCAACGAACCGCCGCAGGAGATCTTCGGCAAGGTCATGTCGATCTCCGACGAGCTGATGTGGCGTTACTACGAACTCTGCACCGATCTTTCGCCAACCGAGATCGCTTCGCTGCGCGCTACCGATCGTAATCCGCGCGACATCAAAGTCGACCTCGCGAAGAAGATCGTCGCCGACTTTTATTCGAAGAACTGATGCCGATGCGGCTGAGGAAGAATTTGTCAGGAGATTTCGCAACAAGGAAACGCCTGATGAAATAGAGCTACGAACTCTTCCCTCAAATCAACCTACCGGTTGGGACTTGTCACACTTGCTCCAGGTTGTTGGATTAGCATCCTCCAAAGCTGAAGCACGCAGATTCATTCAACAAGGTGGTGTTTATGTTGATGGCGAGAGGCAAACTGTTGTTAATTCAGTAACAGACTCGAAACCCGGGATGTCAATGACGCTGCAAGTTGGGAAGCGCAAGTTTGTGCGAGTTCAGTTTGAATAACGCGGATGTCAGCAACAGTCGCAACCGAAGAGATTCTGATCATCGAAACGCCCGAACGCGTTCCGTTGCACTTCGCGCTCGCGTCGATCGGCAACCGTTTCCTTGCGTGCGCCGTCGATCACGCGATTCAAGGTTTTGCGATCGCGATTATCGCCATGGCCGCACTCATCATGGCGAATGTCACGACGGTGTGGTTGTACTTTCTATCCGCGCCGAAGTGGATTTATGCGGTGATGGTGCTCCTGCTGTTCCTGACTTTCGCGGGTTACTTCGCGTTCTTCGAATGGATCTGGAGCGGACAAACGCCGGGCAAGCGCTTGATGAAACTGCGCGTGATTCGCGAAGACGGCCGCCCGATCACGTTTTGGGAAGCGACGGTGAGAAACCTGCTTCGCAGCTTCGACATGATGCCCGCGCCGTTCTACTCGATCGGTCTGATTTCGGTGTTCGCAAACTCGCGCGATCAGCGAGTCGGCGACATGGTGGCGGGCACTGTAGTGGTTCGGGAAAGAGAGGAGGAGGCGCCGGAGTTCTCGCAAGTGTTTGCGTCGCCGGTCAGCGATCCCGCGCTGCGACGATCTTTCAAGCCCGTAGACTTCACCGCCAACTTGAATAACTTAACGGAGTCGGAGATTGAAGTCGTTGAGACGTTCCTGCGACGGCGTTGGGATCTCGGCGACGTGCCGCGCCAGTGGATGGCGTGGCGAGTGGCGCTACCGATCCTGTACAAGCTTCGGCCAACTTACGATCTCGAGAAGTTCACCTACGAAGGCTTCCTCGAAGAACTCCTGCACCGCTACCTGAAACAACATCGATTCACCGCTTAGCCACAGGACGCGCAAACCTTTTGTGTTTCTTGTGCCTCTTTGTGGCTGAAATTGACGCCCATTTGGCATGTCTGCTAGCCTTCAAGGTTTTTTGGAACACGGATTTTGCAGTAGGGGACATCAATCATGAGTAAGGAAGTTTTCATACTTGGCGGCAAGCGCACACCGATGGGCGAGTACGTCGGCGTGTTGAAGGACGTTTCGGCAATCGATCTCGGAGCAGTGGCCGCGCGTGGCGCGCTCGAAGCGACGCACGTTAAACCCGACGAGATCGATCACACCGTGATCGGCAACGCGTTGCAAACGTCCGGCGACGCTATCTACGGCGCCCGGCACGTGGCACTCAAAGCCGGCGTGCCGTTCGACCGTCCGGCGTTGACAGTCAATCGACTTTGCGGCAGCGGTATTCAATCGATCGTTTCCGGCGCGCACATGATCCAACTCGGCGAAGCGCAAACGTGTTTGGTCGGCGGAATGGAATCGATGTCGCAGGCGCCGCACGTGATCCGCGGCGCGCGTTCGGGGTTCGCACTCGGACAGGGGAAACTCGAAGACAGTTTGATGGTGGCGTTGCTCGATACGTACTGCAACACGCCGATGGCCGGCACCGCGGAAAACCTGGCGCGCAAGTTTGAAGTCTCGCGCGAGGAGCAGGACAAGTACGCCTTACGTTCGCAGCAGGAAGCGAAACGCGCGCTTGACGCCGGTTATTTCGCGGCAGAGATCGTTCCGGTTGAGGTCAAGACGCGCAAAGGAACGGTCCAAGTCGATCGGGACGATCATCCGCGTCCCGAAACAACGCTCGAGGTTCTCGCCAAGTTGAAACCGGCGTTTGCGAAGGACGGATTTGTCACAGCCGGCAACGCGTCGGGCATCGTCGACGGCGCAGCGGCGCTCGTGATCGCCGGCGAGGAGTTTGTAAAGCAACGCGATCTGAAACCGATGGGCCGCATCGTGAGTTGGGCCTATGCCGGAGTCGAACCCGAAATCATGGGCATCGGTCCGGTGCCTGCGACTCGTGCTGCGCTACAGAAAGCCGGACTATCGCTCAACGACATGGACCTCGTTGAAGTGAACGAGGCTTTCGCGGCGCAGTATCTGGCTGTGGAAAAAGATCTCGGACTGGATCGCAATCGTACGAACGTCAACGGCGGCGCGATCGCGCTCGGTCACCCGTTGGGAGCGACCGGCACACGTCTCGTATTGACCTTGTTGCACGAGCTTCACCGGCGCGGTGGACGCTATGGATTGGCGACGGCGTGCATCGGAGGCGGACAGGGCATTGCGATGATCGTCGAGCGCGTGTGATCGCTTGTCCTGATTTTCCGATGAAATACAAATTCTTGGCTTAGCTTTAGGCGGTGGAAATCCAACTGCTTAAAGGTAAGTATTGGCATAAATCGCTTTGTTCAATGGCCGGTGCGATTGCGCTATCCGGCACAGGTCTTGCGAATTTTAAGTGCTCTTTAAAATGCCCCCGGTCTCGCTATTGTTCGACACAAAATGGGTCATAAAGATTTAATAGACTCAGTCGATACTTAAGCTTGCGAAAAGCGAGCTAAGCGTGATAGAAGTCGCGTCTTAATAGCAATCGCCTTCGCCGATTCCTCTTGAATTTGATTTCAGGTTCACACAAACGTTTGGCTAACAACACCCGGCGCTGCCCGCAGGGCTGAGGCGCGTTTACGTTAACTCATTGCCTAAGGAGTTCCCCAGTATGTCGAAAATAATCAAGTTTTCTTTACTATGCTTGTTGCTGCTCGGTCTCAGCTCAATTGCGGCGGCGCAATCAACGACCACCGGCGCAATAGGCGGCGTAGTCAGCAATCCGAATAAGGAAGTCGTTCCCGGCGCTTCGATCACCGTGAAGAACGTCGACACGAACAAGGAAGATGCTGCCACGACCGACGATAGCGGACGGTTCAAAGTTGCGAACCTGCAACCCGGCCGTTACGCCGTCACCGTTAACTCATCCGGCTTCGTCGGAAGTCACGCAACAGAACGTGGTCGTCGAAGTCGGCCGCGAGACCAACCTGGAGGTCGCGTTGTCGGTTGGACCAGTGACCGGGTCGGTTGACGTCAGCGCAGAAGCGCCCGTCATCAACACCACGCAACAGGACTTCTCGACCAACATCAACCAGACGTCAATCAACGAACTGCCGATCAACGGCCGTCGTTGGTCCAACTTCGCCCTGCTCACGCCGGGCGCAGTTCCGGATGGAACTTTTGGTCTGATCAGCTTCCGCGGTATCTCCGGCCTGCTGAACAACAACACGATCGACGGCGGCGACAACAACCAGGCGTTCTTCGCCGAAGAGCGTGGCCGCACCCGCATCAGCTACTCGGTCAGCCAGGCAGCGATTCGTGAGTTTCAGGTAAACACGTCGAGCTACTCGGCCGAGTACGGTCGCTCCGCGGGCGGCGTCGTCAACGCCATCACGAAGAGCGGTACGAACGAGTTTCACGGCGGCGTGTTCTACTACCAGCGCAACAACAAGTGGGGCGCTCGCAATCCGCTCGCAACTAAGACGGAACTGATCAACGGCGTCTTCACGCCGGTCGGGTTCAAACCGAAGGACGTCCGTCACCAGTTTGGCGGCACCATTGGCGGACCAATCGTCAAAGACAAAGCGTTCTTCTTCTTCAGCTACGACCAGCAGAACCGGAACTTCCCCGGTCTGTCGATCTTCTCGAGCAACACGTTCCTGAACCTGCCGACCGCTACGCGCACGAACTTAGTCGCGCGCGGTTTGACCAACGCGCAGATCGACGGTTCTCTGAGCTTCCTCCAGAGCCTGTCAGGTCCACTCGAGCGCACTGGCGATCAAAAACTGTTCCTGCCGAAGGTTGACTGGAACATCAATGAGAAAAACACCCTGACCGTCAGCTATAACCGTCTACGCTGGGAATCGCCAGCGGGCGTTCAAACGCAGGCGACCAACACTCGCGCGCGCGACAACTTCGGCGACGACTTCGTCGAGATCGACGCGCTTAACGTCAAACTCGCCTCGACATTGACGCCGACACTGCTGAACGAGTTCCGCTTCCAGTGGGGACGAGACAACGAGACTCAGTTCAGCCAGCCGCCGCTTCCGGGCGAACCGACCAACGCTGTTGGCGGACGCTCGCCGCAGACCTTCATCCAGAACGGCTTCACGTTTGGTATTCCTGAGTTTCTCGATCGCGCGGCGTTCCCGGATGAGCGCCGTTGGCAGTTTGCCGATACCGATCACCATGACGTCCGGCAATCACACGTTCAAGTTCGGCGGCGACATCAACTTCGTTAAGGACATCATTAACAATCTTCGTTTTATCGGTGGTGAGTTTAGCTACTCGGGCGCGAACGGTTTGCCCGATTTCATCATCGACTACACGAACTTCCAGACCAACGGCGCGATTCGCGCTCTGCTCGAATGCACCGAACGGCAACCTGGGTTTGTGTCTAGGCTCGACTCGTCGCGCCGGTAAGTGCTACGCGGGCAATTTCACCCAAGGCTTCGGTGTGCTGGGTCTGACGATGAAGACCACTGACTTCAACTACTTCATCCAGGACGACTGGCGCGTCACCCCGCGATTCACTTTGAACCTCGGTTTGCGCTACGAATACCAGCTCAATCCTGACGCGATCAACATTAATCCTGCTCTTCCCCAGACCGACAACAAGGTTGACGATCGCAACAACTTCGGGCCACGCATCGGCTTTGCCTACGACCTGACGGGCGACGGCAAAACCAGTCTTCGTGGCGGCTGGGGTCTCTACTACGGTCGCGTGATCAACTCGACTGTTTACAATGCGCTCGTCAACACCGGCGTCGGCATCGATCAGGGTCAGCGACAGTTCGCGGCGAGCGCCACAAGCCTTCCGCCTGGTTGTTCCTCAGCCGACACATGCGCGTTCCTGCCGATCTACCCGAACCTGCTGACCGCTTCGAATCCGCCGGTCGGCGCGGTGCAGTACTTCGACGATGACTTCCAACTGCCGCAGATTCACCAATGGGACTTCATCTTCGAACGTGAGATCTCGAGAAACACCGTTGTGTCGGCTTCGTATCTCGGCAGCTTCGGCAATTCGTTGCCGAACTTCGTTGATACGAACCTGCCGCCGCCGGCGCGTATCGTGTCGCTGAACGTCGTAGGTGGACCGTTCGACGGCTCAACCCTGAACCAACCGATCTTCGTCGGACGGCGTCCGAACACCGCGTTCGCGCAGATCACCGAAATTCGCAGTAACATTTTCTCGAAGTATCACGCGTTGGTACTTCAGGCCAATCGTCGCTTGACGGACGGCCTGCAGTTCCAGACCAACTACACCCTGTCGCGGGCTTCCGATAATGGTCAGGCTCAGTGACGTTCACCTCGAACAACCTGCCGTTCAATGCATTCGACCAGCAGGCTGAAGATGGCCTGTCCAACTTCGACCGCAGACAGAAGTTTGTGGCCAGCGTCGTTTACAGTCCGAATCCGTTTACCGATGGCGCGGCGAAGCACATCTTCAACGGATGGACGTTTGCTCCGATTCTGAACGCTTTCTCGGGTGCACGCTTCACCGGCAACATCGCCGACAGCATTGCGCCGGCAACGTTCGGCTTCGCGGGTACTGCTTGTACTCCAACCCAGAACTTCCCGGCGGCCGCTGGTTGCTCGACGCCGGGTGGCGGCGCAAATGGATCCGGTGGTGCCAACCGGTTCTCGCTGGTACCGCGCAACTTCTTCAAACAGCCGAACATTTGGTACGTGGACATGCGCCTTTCGCGCCGGTTCGCTATCACTGAAGGAACGCGACTCGAATTGCTGGCGGAAGGCTTCAACGTCTTCAACCGCACTCAGGTGACCACCGTGCAAAGCACGATGTATAACCTGGCAGGCAATACACTGACCTTCAACACTCCATTTGGCAGCACCACCGGCGCGGACAGCACGCTGTTCCGCGAGCGCCAAGTGCAGTTTGCAGTTCGCTTCGAGTTCTAAAAAAGACCGGAAGCGAGTTCTTAAACGGGCGTGTTGTTTCGGCAGCACGCCCGGTTTTTTTTCGCCCGACTTTATGGTTCAATCTGTGTTTCCGTATACCGTGAAAGTCTTCTTTACCGCTCGATGAGAGGAAATCCTACAAATTGGCCAACGAACAGTTTGATGTAACGATTATCGGCAGCGGTCCAGGAGGTTATGTGGCCGCCATTCGCGCCGGGCAGTTGGGTCTGAAAGCCGCGATTGTTGAAAAAGATAAGCGCCTCGGCGGCACCTGCACGTTGCGCGGCTGCATTCCCACCAAGCAGATGTTGATGTCCGCTCACGTCTACGAACAGATGCAGCACGCCGCCGATTTCGGTGTGCAGGCTTCGGGAATTCAGCTCGCCTTTGCCGACGTACAGAAACGCAAAGACAAGGTCGTGCTGAAGAACTCGAAAGGCATTGAGTACCTGATGAAGAAGAACAAGGTGACGGTGTTCAAAGGCACCGGCAAACTGGCGTTGCCGGGCAAAGTTGAAGTCACCGACGCCGAAGGAAAGAAACAGACGCTTCAGACGAAGAACATCATCATCGCGACGGGTTCGGTGGTGCGGCCGATTCCGGGTTTCGAAACTGACGGCAAACACGTCGTCAATAGCGATCACATTCTCGAGTTGAAAGACGTTCCGAAGTCGCTGATCGTGATGGGCTCGGGCGCAGTCGGTGTTGAGTTTGCTTCCGTCTATTCACGGTTTGGAGCTGAGACGACGATCGTTGAGCTGTTGCCGCGGCTGGTGCCACTTGAAGACGAAGAAGTTTCGAAAGAACTCGAACGCAGTTTTCGTAAACGCGGAATCAAGTCGCAGGTCGATACGAAGCTCGAAAAGCTGGAGAAGACTGACAACGGCGTGCGAGTTACCGGCAAGACGTCGAAAGGCGAAGCGGTCAGTCTGGAAGCGGAGATGTTGCTGGTTGCCGTCGGCCGCATGCCTTACACGCAGGGACTCGGACTTGAAGGAACGAAGATCAAAGTCGAAAAGGGTTTTATTCAGGTTGACGAGTTTCAGCAGACGGCGGAGAAGGGTGTCTACGCCATCGGCGACGTCGTGCCGACGCCGTTGCTGGCCCACCTCGCGTCGAAGGAAGGCATCGTCGCGGTCGAGCATCTCGCCGGGAAGAAAGACGTGCGGCCGATCAATCTGCGGCTCGTGCCAAACTGCACCTACTGCGATCCGGAAGTCGCATCCGTCGGTCTGACGGAAGCGAAAGCCAAAGAGCAGGGCTACGACGTGAAGGTCGGCAAGTTTCCGTTCTCGGCTTCGGGCAAGGCGCGCATCTCGGCGAGGAAGAAGGTTTTGTGAAGATCGTCAGCGAGAAGAAGTACGACGAGATTCTCGGCGTGCACATCATTGGTCCGCATGCGACGGAGTTGATTGCCGAAGCGTGTGTGGCGATGCAACTTGAATCGACCGCGGACGAGCTGGGCCGCACGATGCACGCGCATCCGACGATCTCCGAAGCAGTGATGGAAGCGGCCGAAGGCGTTCACGATCTGGCAGTGCATATTTAGTCTATGGACCAACCGGACAAACAGAACGAGGCAATGACCGCGCGGTCGCGTAAACGCGGCCCGCGAAGGCGTCCGACACGGCGCGTTTTCAGATGCGTGTCAGCACAAAATACGCCCGCGCAAAGTCGTCGACGGGAAGCCGCTCACCTGTATCGACCGAAACCACGCTCAAACCCGAACAGCTTCTCGAGCTCTATCGCTATCTGAAACTTGACGCGGCTCGTCGAAGAACGACTCGTCAATCTCTACCGGCAGACGAAAGTTGTCGGCGGCGTGTTTCGTTCACTGGGCCAGGAAGCAACGGCCGTTGGCACCGCGTATGCGCTGCAGCCGCACGATTTCATCACGCCGTTGATTCGCGATCTGGGCGCGGTGCTCGTCAAGGGCATTCGGCCGCGCGAAATTTTCGCGCAGTACATGGCGAAGGCGTGGGGACCATCCGGCGGCAGAGATCTCAACATCCACTTCGGCGACATGGAACGGGGCTTCATCGGTCCGATTTCGCATCTCGGCGACATGATTCCCGTGATGACCGGCATTCTGCTCGGCGCGCGCTTGCAAGAAGAAGAAGACTTCGTCGCCGTGGCTTACATCGGCGATGGCGGCATGAGCACGGGCGCGTTTCATGAAGGACTCAACTTCGCAGCCGTGCAGCGTCTGCCGCTGATCGTGGTTGCCGAACACAACCAGTACGCGTATTCGACGCCGACGAGTCTGCAAACTGCCGTGAACAGATCTGGCCGAGAAAGCCGCGGGCTACGGAATTCCGGCTTATATCGTTGATGGCAACGACGTCATCGCGTGTTATGAAGTGACCAAGCACGCGGCCGATTACGCGCGTCGCGGCGGCGGCGCGGTGCTGATCGAAGCCAAGACTTATCGTCGCAAAGGTCACGCGGAGCACGACGATCAGCGTTACGTTGCGGCGGGTGAAATCGAGTGGTGGGAAAAGCACAACGATCCGATCGATCGTTTTGAGCGTTATCTGCTGGAAAGCAATTTGGCGACGAAAGAAAAGCTCGACGAGCTCACTGCGGACGTTCTTCGCGAGATTGACGAAGACTGCGCCTGGGCCGAGTCTTCGCCCATGCCCGAAGCCGAGCAGGCGGCTTACGGCGTTTTCGATAACACATCGTGCCGCCGGCCTTTCGTCCCGAAGTTCTGGAGGCCTGAGCTTAACATGTCAACGCACGTCAAAAAAGAACACAAATCGGCGCGTCCCGAACGCGGTGGTCAGGCGACGATGGTCGAAGCCATTCGCCAGGGAATCTGGGAAGAGATGGAACGCGACCCGACGTTTTTGTGATTGGTGAAGACGTCGGCGCTTACGGCGGCGCTTTCAAAGTCACTGACGGTTTGATCGATGAGTTTGGCAAAGAGCGCGTGATCGACACGCCGATTTCCGAAGGCGCGATTGTCGGCGCAGCTTGCGGCGCGGCGTTGATGGGCATGCGGCCGGTGGCGGAGTTTCAGTTCATCGATTTCATTTCCGCCGGTTTCGATCTGCTGACGAACTATGCCGCGAAGTGTCGTTATCGCTGGGGCGCGGGTCTGCCGCGGTGTTTCGTGGACCATGCGGTTCGGGTGTGCGTTCCGGCCCGTTTCACTCGCTGAATGCCGAGGCGTTTTTTCTCAACACCGCGGGACTGAAGATCGTCGAACCGTCGACAGCATACGACGCCAAAGGGTTTGATCAAAGCGGCGATTCGCGATCCCGATCCGGTGCTCTATCTTCGAGCACAAGAAACTCTATCGCTTGCCGCGTTTGCGCGAAGAGTTGCCGGCTGATGATTACATCGTCGAGATCGGAAAGCGCGCGTGGCGCGTGCCGGCCGCGATCTCTCGATCATCACTTTTGGCGCGATGGTGTTGACGGCGCTTGATGCCGCCGAAGAGCTCGAGAATGAAGGTCTGGACGTCGAGGTGATCGATCTGCGAACGTTAGCCCCGCTGGATCAAGCCAGGCATTCTCGCGAGTGTGAAGAAGACGAACAAGGCGATCGTGTTGCACGAGGCTTCGCGCACGGGCGGCATTGGCGGAGAGATTGCGGCGATGCTTGGCGGAGGAAGCGTTTGAATGGCTCGATGCGCCGGTGGTCCGCGTCGCGTCGATCGACACGCCGGTGCCGTATTCACCGCCGCTGGAGGACTATTACCTGCCGCAGACTAAAGATGTTGTGGACGCGGCGCGAAAGCTTGCGGCTTATTGAGTTTAAGTAAATCAGGTTGGAGAAAAGATGAGTACTGAAGTGGTGATGCCGCAGATGGGTGAGTCCATTGCGGAGGGGACTATAACGAAGTGGCTGAAGAAGGTTGGCGAGCGTGTCGATCGTGACGAACCGCTGTTCGAGATCTCGACTGACAAAGTCGACGCGGAGATTCCGTCGCCCGCGGCGGGAACGTTGACGGAAGTTCGGTTCAAGGAAGGCGACACCGTTGAGGTCAATACCGTAGTCGCCGTGCTGGATGGCAATCAGTCGTCATCCGCGCCATCCGTGTCTGAACCAGCTCCACCGCCGGCACCAGCACCGCCACCACCTCCTCCACCAGCAGTCGAAACAAAGCCCGCTCCAACTCCGCCCCCACCGCCACCTGCTCCGGCACCGCCTCCGCCACCAGCGCCAGTAGCTGAAACAAAAGCCGAAGCAACCGCGGCGGATCTGCGCCGAACCAAATCCAGCCCGCTGGTGCGGAAGATCGCGCAAGAACACGGCGTCGACATCTCGAGACTCGAAGGCACCGGCATGAGCGGCCGTGTCACCAAGAACGACATTCTGAGCTTCATCGAATCAGGCACGCAGCGCAGCGCCGCCCGCTGCAAACCCCGCGAACCGAGCGCCCGCACCGGCGCCGGCAGCCCAGGACAATCGCCGCTCCGCCACCACCACGCCCAAACCGCAAGTCGGCGATCGCGTCGAACCGATGAGCGTCATGCGCAAGAAGATCGCCGAACACATGGTCCTGTCTCGCCGCACGTCGGCGCATGTGACCACGGTCTACGAAATCGACATGACGCGCGTCGCAAAACTCCGCGAACAACACCGTGACACTTTTTACGAACGCACCGGAACCAAACTCACCTTCATGCCGTTCATTTTCGAAGCCGTGAACAAAGCGCTGCGCAAGTTCCCGATCTTCAACGCGCAGGTGAGCGGCGACCAGATCATTTATAAGCAGGACATCAATCTCGGCATGGCGGTGGCGCTTGACTGGGGCTTGATCGTCCCGGTTATCAAACGCGCCGACGACTTGAGCATCTCGGGCCTGGCCCGTGCAGCAAACGATCTTGCAGATCGGGCCAGGACCAAGCAGTTGAAGCCCGATGAAGTTACCGGCGGCACGTTCACGATTACCAATCCCGGCGTGTTTGGTGGTCTATTCGGCACGCCAATCATCAACCAGCCGCAACTCGCGATTCTCGGAGTCGGCAAGATTGAAAAACGGCCCAAGGTGATGACTGTCCGCCGACGGCGACGACTTCCTCGGCATTCGCTGGATGGCCTATTTCGCGCTGAGTTTCGATCATCGCGTGATCGATGGCGCCGACGCCGAACGCTTTCTCGCGTTCGTGAAAGAGCAATTGGAAGAGGGAGACTTTTCCCTGTAGATTGTGGCGAACTTTCGCCAACTTTGAAGCAAAACCTACACGTCGCGGTAACGTTCTCGCAATGATCGTTACCGCTTTTTTTGTTCACAACACTCGGGTTATTGCGATAAAGTGGTGATTCGATGAAGAATGCCGAAGGCTATTGACTTGCTCCCCATGGAAGTTTAAGAGATGTCATCCGCAAAATTTGACGAGCGGGAGGCGAGTGCGAGAACTCGCCGTTTAGCGAGAGATAGAACGCGCGATAAGGCACGCGTTCAAATTGGTTACTAGCTTCTAAGGAGATAAATCGATGGTATTCACTAAACATAAAATGTTTGCCCCGGCAGTGCTTACTCACCTGCCTGTTAGTCTTCTCAGCCTCCCCAATCCTGGCTCAAGATACAACCAACCCCGCCGGCTCGCGCACAGTCGCCAGCGGCGAGAAAATGAAGCTCAAAGGCGTCGTCACCCGGCGTGATGCCGATACGTTCATGGTTCGTGACATGAATGGCGTGGATACGGTTGTGCGCCTGGACGATAGGACCAGCGTGAAGACTAAAGGTGGGTTCCTGCGTGGTGGCACCAACTATGCACAGACCAGCATCCTTCGCGGCTTGAACGTGGAGATTGAGGGCCGTGGAAATGGTCCGGGTGAACTGGCTGCGGAGAAAATCCGGTTCAATGAATCAGACATGCGCGTTGCGCGCGCCGTTGAGTCACGCGCTGCGCCGCTCGAAGAACGAGCCACCGACACCGAAACCAAGCTCAGCCAGGTTGAGGCCAACGCTCAACGCCTGTCGGGCCAGTTGGATGAGCTCGCTGCCGTTTCGAACGCCGCGCGCGGTGGCGCCAAAGCAGCGCAGGCAACCGCTGATGCCGCAGTTGCCGGTGTAACTGCGACCAACGAGCGCATCTCGGCTCTCGACGACTACGTGCCGCAGACCACCGCCGCTGTGAACTTCCGTACCGGCAGCGCGGTGCTCTCGACGGAATCAAAGACCACGTTGGACGACATTGCCAGCAAGGCGATGAACACCAAGGCGCTATGTGCTCGAGGTTTCGGGTTATGCGGATGCAACCGGTTCAGTGGCTCGCAATCGTGCGTTGAGTCAACGTCGCGCGGATGCCGTCATTCGTTACCTGGTTGAGAACCACAACGTTCCGCTGCGCCGGATCGTTACGCCGTACGGCTATGGTGAAATGAATCCGGTGGCGGAGAACGAGACCCGTGACGGCCGTGCTCAGAATCGACGCGTCGAGATCAAGCTCCTTGTTAACAAGGGACATCACGGCTCCAGCGCCGACGATGAACCCGGGAACTTCGGGTACCGGTAACTAAGCTGGATCGCGGAGTTTCATCTTCGGGTGCAACTCCGCGTCGCCCGGATGGCACTAAAGAGTTGTTGGATCATGCCGTCACAAAAACGGTAGGATAAGCAAACATTCACGCCGCATGTTGGCGGCATGATACAAAGACTCGAAGGTGTCAGAGATGATGTTGGGGGTTGAAAAAAGGCATTTGCGGCCGGCATTCCTTCTCGGAGTGCTGGCCGTTTTTCTGTCTATACCCGTACTGGTAGCTCAGGCCCAGAAACGGCTGAAAGACTTGCCGCCTCCGCCGCCTCTTTGGAAAGCGAAACCAACGCCGACGCCCACACCGCCTGAAAAGGAAGTGATCGAGGTAATTCGCACCACTTCCAATCTCATAATGGTGCCGGTGTCAGTCACTGATCGTGAAGGACAAGCGGTCCAGGGACTAACGAAAGACGATTTTCGTCTTCAGGAAGAAGGAAAGCAGCAGGAGATCACGGGCATTGGCAACCCTGAAGAAGTGCCGTTAGCTATCGCGTTGTTGTTCGACATCTCGAGCAGCGTCAGTCAGAAGGGTTTCTTCCAGTTTCAACAAAACGCGGCGGCCACCTTTTTGAAGCAGGTGATGAAGCCGAACGATCGGGCAGCGGTCTTCACCATCGCGACGCAACCGACGATGGTCCAGCCGTTGAGCACGGCGGAAGTTGCGGCGGCAAAAATCGTGACGATCCCGCCTGCTACCGTCGGCTGTCGCGACGGCGTTTTACGATACGGTGTCCGCCGCGGCTGCTTATCTCGAAACAGCGCCCAGCCAGTACAGGCGTGTGATCATCGTCATCACTGATGGCGACGATAACAACAGCAAACGAATCGTAGCTATCTCAAGGTCTGAAGCAACTGCAAGCCAGGACGGACAACTCAAACCTGGCGCTGCTCTGGCAGCAGCGCAGGGACGTCATCGGCTCGCCGTGAACGATGTTAAGCAAGCGGCGCAGAAAGCGGATGCGATCTTTTATTCCGTAAATCCGGGTGGACCGTCCGTGCGTTTGAACCAGATCGCCATGCGTGCTGAAACCGGGATGGAGGCGATTGCTGAAGCAACAGGCGGAACTGCGTTCATTCCGGATGGTGAAAAGGATCTCGAACGAGTTTTTCGTCAGGTGGCGGCTGAGCTGAGAGGACAGTACCTGCTTCAGTACTACGGCGATTCATCCGTTCCGGCGACTCAATTCCGTCGCATCCAGGTCTCAGTCCCCGCGCGAGCAGATGCCCGCGTCAGAGCGCGGCAGGGTTACTATCCAAAGAAGCAGCAAGACTAACTCCGCATCGCAAGCAACACGTCGGTCAAACGATTAATTACATTCAATAGCGTTCGTCCCGCTGCATCAAACTGATTTGCGCCAGCCTGCTCCTCAGCAGTTGCGGCTCCGGCAGCTGATCCTGCCAGCTTGATGTAATACGGCTGAAGCTCGGGAGTCGCGCGAAAGTCAATCTCCAACTTATCCAAACCTTCGCGAAACGTTTGAATGCTCGATCTCACTCTGGCTTTGCTTTGCTGGTTGGTTTGCACCTGCTCCGGCGTGGCCTTGTTTCGGCGTATGTCCTCATCTGCCAGCGCAATGCCGCTGTTTATGCCACCAAGCAGGTAAGTAAATCTCGTCAAAAGCTTGATCTGGTCGGCAACGCGCGTCGCCCCCTGAGTGCGCACTTGCGTCGCACGTTGCGCGGCGGCCGTGGTCGACGACGTGCTCGGTCGCGAAGTCGAACGACGCCGCGTTTGGCCCAATGCACTGCTCGGAATGACGAAGCTAGTGGTCAATACAGCGATAGCGATTAGTTTCAAGACGTTTCTCCTCTACACGGATTAAGCGGGGATCACCGGATTGTACCAAAGACCAACGCGGCTGTTAGAATGACGCACAAAGTCCACAGCCTGGTTGCATGATGAGAGAAAGAAAGCTTTTGGTCCACAGATTGGGGCTCGTGGACTACGAGTCAGCCCTCGCGCTCCAAAAACAGACCGAAGAAGCCGTAAAAACAGGCGGCCAACCCGACACGCTGCTGTTGCTCGAACACCCGCACACGCTCACTATCGGCCGCCGCGGTGACAGTTCCGCGATACTTCTCGACGAGGCACAACTGCGGCAGCGAAATGTAACGTTGTTCGAAACGAACCGCGGCGGGAAAGTGACTTATCACGGCCTGGGCCAGGTGGTCGGTTATCCAATCATCAACCTCAGTCCTGACCGCGAAGACGTCCATCGCTACGTCCGCGACCTCGAAGAAGTGTTGATTCGCACGCTGTCAGACTTTCGGCTCGAAGCGTTTCGGATTGAAGGTCTGACGGGCGTTCATACTAAGCGCGGGAAAGTTGCGGCTATCGGAGTTCATATTGCGCGCTGGGTAACGACTCACGGCTTTGCCCTCAACGTCAATACAGATCTCAGTTATTTCAACTTGATAATCGCCTGCGAAGGCGAGCCCGTCACTTCGATGGAAGAACTCCTCGGCGATGAGACGCGGTTGAGCGTCGTGGAAGATCGCATCGTGGCCAACTTCGCGGACGTGTTTGAATTCAGTCTTAATACCGAACCCATCTATGCTTGACATCGACATGATCCAGGCGGCACGCGAACGGATCGCGTCTCGCATTCACCGCACACCAGTGGTTACGTCGCGGCAGTTCAACGAAGCGGCCGGCAAAGAAGTCTTCTTCAAATGCGAGAACTTTCAACGCGCAGGCGCATTCAAGATCCGCGGCGCGACCAACAAGATTCTCTCGCTGACGGACGAGGAGAAACGCCGCGGCATCGTCGCTTTTTCATCGGGAAACCACGCGCAGGCTGTCGCTCTCGCCGGACGTGAAGCGGGCGTGCGCGCGTTGATTGCGATGCCGTCCGATGCGCCACAGGCAAAGGTCGCGGCTACGCGTGACTACGGCGCTGAGGTCGTTTTTTACGATCGTCTGAAACAGGACCGTGAAGTGTTTGCGCTCGATCTCGCGGAACGTGAAGGACTCGTGATGGTCCCGCCGTACGACGACGAATTCATTCTCGCCGGCCAGGGAACTTGCGGACTCGAGTTGGTGGAAGAGGTTCCGGATCTCGACTGCGTGCTCGCGCCGTGCAGCGGCGGCGGACTCTTTGCGGGCGTAGCGACCGCCGCTAAAGCCGCCAATCCAAACATTCGCTGCTTCCCTGTCGAACCCGCAGACGCTGACGACACACGCCAGTCCCTTCTCAAAGGCGAGCGCGTGACGATTCCGCCGCCGGCCACGATCGCCGACGGTCTGCGCGTCCAGATCCCGGGACGACTCACCTTCCCGATTATTCAAAAACTCGCCGACGACGTCCTGACCGTCTCAGACGAGGAGATCATTGAGACGCTTCGCTTCATGCTTTTCCGCATGAAACTGCTCGTGGAGACCTCAGGCGCCACAGCCGCAGCAGCCGTAATGTTCCGCAAACTGCCGCCGGAGGTGGAGCGTGTCGGCGTTGTTCTATCGGGCGGAAACATCGATCCGGGCTTGCTCGTGAAACTGCTGTAGGTCGTGCTAAGGTTTAAGTCAAATGGCTCGTGAATTACGCGTAATCAGTAACAATCAGAAGGTCCGTCAACCCAAGCCGGAATGGCTGCGCATCCGCCTGGGCGATCCGGCCAATCAGAACCATGTGCTCGAACTGATCGAGGGACTCAACCTGCACACGGTTTGTCAGGAAGCGCGCTGTCCGAACATTTTTGAGTGCTGGTCGGATCGAACGGCGACGTTCATGCTCGGCGGCGACATCTGCACGCGGCATTGCGGATTTTGCGCAGTCGGAAAAGGAAAACCCGGAGATCTCGATCGCGGAAGAGCCGAGGCATGTCGCGGAAGCGGTCGGCAATCTGGACCTGGCCCATGCGGTGATCACTTCAGTCAATCGCGATGACCTGCCCGATGGAGGCGCCGCGCATTGGGCCGAAACGGTTCGGCAAGTTCGCGCGATGAATCCGCAGTGCAAAATCGAAGTGCTGATTCCTGATTTCAATGGCGATGAAGTGCGCTCAACACCGTTCTCGACGCGCAGCCGGACGTTCTCAACCACAACACCGAAACGATCGCGCGGTTGTACCGTCGCGTTCGACCCGATGCGGTTTACCAACAGTCGTTGACGCTGTTGCAACGCGCGGCGGCGCAGACGCGATCGTGAAGCTCGCGGCATGTTGACGAAGAGCGGAATCATGGTGGGACTTGGTGAGACGTTTGATGAAGTTGTCGAACTGATGAAGGACTTCCGCTCCGTGTCCTGCGACATCATGACGATCGGACAGTATCTGCAACCTCATGCGCGACGTTTGCCGGTCGAGCGTTATGTGACGCCGGAAGAGTTTGCGCAATGGCGCGAAGTCGGCATGGACATGGGCTTCCATCACGTCGAATCCAGCCCGCTAACACGTTCCTCCTACCACGCCCGCCAGCAGGCCGAATCGAAGCCTGAACCGGTGGGTGCCAGTCAATGAAAGCTGTTGATTTTCGACAGCATGGTGGGCCGGAGGTACTCGAATATACCGACGTGCCGGAGCCGCAGATTCGTGCGAACGAAGTGTTCGTGGAGGTGAAGGCGTGTGCGCTGAATCATCTCGACATCTGGGCGCGCAACGGTCTGCCCGGGATTGATATTCCGCTGCCACACATACTCGGGAATGACGTTGCCGGCGTGGTGCAGCAGGTTGGCGACCTGGTCACGTGGGTCAAGGCCGGCGAGGAAGTGATGGTGCAGCCGGGCGTTTCGTGTGGACATTGCGAACTGTCTGACTGGAAACGACAATCTCTGCCGCGAATACGACATGCTGGGTTATTGCCGCGATGGCGGTTATGCTGAATTGGTGGCTGTGCCTGGTGTGAACATCATTCCAAAACCGGAGCTGCTGAGTTGGGAAGAGGCGGCAGCTTTGCCGTTGGTCACGGTCACTGCGTGGCACATGCTCGTGACGCGGGCCAACGTGCAACCGGGCGAGACTGTTCTGGTGCATGCTGCGGGCAGTGGTGTCGGATCGATCGCGATCCAGGTTGCGAAATTGCGCGGCGCACGAGTATTCACTACGGCCAGTACCGACGAAAAGCTCGCCAATGCGCACGAACTCGGTGCTGACGAAACGATTAACTACACGAGCAGCGATTGGCCTAAAGAAGTCAGACGATTAACGGATCGAAAAGGCGTCGAGGTGGTGGTCGAACATACCGGCGCGACGACGTGGCCCGGATCGATTGCGAGTTCCTTAAAACCAATGGGCGGCTGGTTACTTGCGGCGCGACCAGTGGTTACGACGCGCATACCGACTTACGGCAGGTCTTCTATCGACACCTGAACATACTCGGTTCGTTTATGGGTTCGAAAGCTGAATTGCTCGAGGCGATGAAATTTGTCGAACAGGGCAAGATTCGTGCTGTTGTCGATCGCGTGCTGCCGCTCAGCGAGGCGCGACAGGCGCATGAATTGATCGAGAATCGAGCTCAGTTTGGGAAAGTTGTCTTAAAACCTTAATCAAAACCGAATTCTTACCTGTTCGTATAATCCTCAATCAAATACCGCTTCTGTAACTCGACGAGATTCTGGTCCTCGAACGGGAAGTTGCTGCCTGCGACGATTCGCTTCCCATCCTTCGTCATGGTCCGATCCACGACTTGCGACGCCCTGGTTCTGATGATGGCCGCATCAGCGGAATCGAACGGCTTTCCGTCCTTCCGCGATATGACCCAGATGTAGGTGAACTGCCCGTTGCGCACGAACCGCAACGCCTCTTCGAAGTCATCGAGCGGTGTCGACGTCGGTATCGGCGAAGCCTCCGGCGACGGTGCGGTGGTGGCGGTTCTCAGGAGCCGAGCGATTGCACCCGAAAATAAACAAAGCAAGAACGAGAATTAAGCAGTTAACTTTCATGGTTCATCTGGTAGACCAAGCGTGTCATCTACTGGCACCGGCTCGTCGCGAATATACATTATCGTGCAGTCGGCATCCTCGTACACAATATCAAACCACCCGCTCTCCCGCGCTTTGTCGAAGAAATCGTGATGACCGTTGTCCGAAAAAACATACCGCGCACCGAAACGATCGCGAATCAGCGGTCCCGGATCGTCCTGCTGTCCGAGCGTGATGCGATCGTACAACCGCGATAGATCGGGATTCTTTTCAAACAGATAACTCGGATCCAAACCTGAGACGTAGTAATGCGTCGGATCGAAGTAGAAGAGCCGTGGAAAGTCGTCCCAATCAGTGTTGAAAACGATCTGTCCCGGCGGAACGTTGGCCCGCATCCACGCCGCGCCTTTTTCGAAATGATCGTGCGGTTCGCTTCTGCCGATCTCTTCCGTCGCGGCCCAAAGATTAAAGAATAGAACCACTCCCAAAACCAACGCCACGACCGCCGCACCGATGATCCGCGCCCACTCGCGCCAGTCAGTCCTCTCTTCCGCATCGTCCACGCCGTCAAGAAACGGTTTGAGCTCTTCCAACACGTGTTCCGGCAAACGGGTTATGTATGAAGGAAGGCCCGGCCGCAACCACGCTTGCAACGCGAACGCCGCAAACATCACCGCAAACGGTGGCCAGTACTCGACAATGCGCTTCCAACGCGCCGTCATGATCATCAGCGCAGTCGAAAACAGCATCAGGAACAACGGAAAGTGCGCCCGACGGCGTTCAGACGCTTCAAAGGCTACGTAACCAACCACCATCGCAACGCAGGCGACTGCCGAGTTGCCGAGAAACTCCCACGAGTCGTACGGATACCATTCCGATCCGACTTTCGTGTCGAACCCGGACATCGTCAACTTGATCGCCATGTGCTCGGCGAGCTGCCGAAAGTTCTGCGGGAAATAAGGATTGATAACCAGGCCCGCCGCACAACCCAGGATCACCCAAAGCAATGGACGCCATTCAAAACGTCGTTCGGTCCACGCGATCACGAGCACCCACAGCACCGTCGCCAGCAACAGCAGCACAAACAGGTCGTAGGTCCAGGTGAAGACAACCGCCAGCGGCAATAACGGCCAATACTTCTTCTTGAAAAACAACCAAATAGCGAGCACCAGATACACGATCGCCACCGGCGGCGCCTTTGCCATGTTCATCCGAAACAGAAACGGAACGGACGACGCCAACAAGCCCACCAGCCACACGAGCACGAAACGAATGCGGAAATAGATCAGCAGCCAGTAACAGGAAAACACCGCGAGGCTCGCAAAAACGATCGACGCCACCTTAGCTCCCTTACGCGGGTCTGAAAACTCCGCGAACGGGATCTGCATGATGTGAAAAAGCAGATGATGATCGACGTACTCTTTCGAGTTAAGCGTCGTCAGCGGCAGCCAGGGAAACTCCGGCGGGAACTTGTTGGACTTCATCCCTTCCCACAGCGATCGCGACCACTTGATGTGATAGTAGCCGTCGTAATCGCCGCAGCAGATCGAGTTGGTCGAGAATTGCAGTAGCCAGAAGATGCCGGCGATGGCGACGGCGCCTATAAAGAGCTGAATGATTCGTAGTAATGAGGAGTATTTCTGTTTGGCGGGTGTGCCGGGGGTCGGGGTCATCAATCGCTCAACTGGCTGTTCGTCCGTCACCTCACAGTTGTTCGATCAAGTCGAGCAGCGCCCGAGGATCTATGGGCTTCGTCATGTGTGCAGTGAAGCCGGCGTTGGTCGACCTTTCCTTGTCGTCAAACATCGAGTAGCCAGTGACGGCCACCATCGGCACGGTTGCGTAACCCGGAAGCGTTCTCATCTCGCGCGCCAGTTGATAACCATTCATCTCAGGCATGCCGATGTCGGAGATGATGACGTCAAACTGTCGCTGGCGTGCAGCGTCGAGTGCGGCGCGAGCTGAACCTGCGGTTACAACCTGGTAGCCCGCGTGGCTCAACAACACGGCGAGCATCTCGGTCACGTCGGCCACGTCATCAACAACCAGCGCAGATTTGCCGATGCCGGGTTGAATTCGTGTTACTTGAGTATCGGGCGTCAAGTTAACGGATTGGTCCGTTTGATTCGACAAAATCTGGCTGAGACGATAAAGCGAGGGGTGAACAACAGTTCCAGCGCTGGCAGCGCAACTATCCTGCATCCAGTCAGCCTTTCCGCCGGGTTCGTTGTGGAGAGCGAGGCTAATGTAGCTGAAACGTCGATGCGTGTCTACAAAACTTCTCGATTCGAGTGCGTTAAAAATTGCAATCAAAACATCGTGGACAGTCATAGATTATTTTGTTACGGTGAGCCAAAATCAGACCAACAAAAGGAGCGAACGAGATGGCAGCCAAAAAGGGAAGCAAGAAGAGCAAGGGTGCGCGCAAAGCGGGACGAAAAGGAGCAAAGAAGACCGCCGCAAAGTCGAAGTCTCGAAAGGGCGCAGCTAAGAAGTCGACGAAGAAAGCCGCGAAGAAAGCTGGCAAGAAAGCCGCCAAGAAAGCTGGTAAGAAAGGCGGCACTAAGAAAGCCGGCAAGAAGGCTGCTGCGAAGAAGTCAACGAAGAAGGCTGCAAAGAAATCCGCTGGAAAGGCCACGACCAAGAAAGCTTCGAAGAAGAGAGCGAGAAAGTCGAGCGCACGCGTTGAAATTGCGCCGCCGCCGTATGAGGCTGTTGAGAGTGAAGCCGTTGAGGTTGAGTCGTCCAGTGGTGGAGAGATAGAGTCCGCGGGCGGCGATAATGCGAGCCTTGGCGATGAACAAGAGGGTTCTTAATCGCAGTGTAATCCGTGGTTCCCTGAGTTGTTGATATGTATCCCGCCGGCAACCTGGTCATCCCTGTAGAACACGGACAGTTAGAAGCAATTCTGAAAGAGCCGCGGCAAGGACCACCCCGTGCCGCGGCTCTCGTGCTTCATCCGCATCCGCTTGGCGGCGGCACGATGCACAATAAAGTTGTGTTTCGTGCGGCGGCTGCGTTGAACGATGCGGGTGTTGTGACGTTGAGGATCAATTTTCGTGGGGTTGGGGCGAGTACCGGCGAACACGATGAGGGTCGTGGTGAACAAGACGACGTTCGCGCGGGACTTGATCACCTTGCGGAGCAGTATCCGCAGTTGCGATTGATCGTGTGCGGTTTTTCGTTCGGTGCACGTGTTGGTTTGGACGTCGGGATCGACGACGATCGCGTTCAGTATCTGATCGGTATTGGCACGCCGCTCGATAAATACGACTTCACATTCCTCGAAGCATGCCGCAAGCCGCTACTGCTCGTGCACGGCGAGCATGATGAGTTTGGCGACGTCGAACAGTTGCGAAAACTCGCCGCCGAACTCGAAAAACGCACTCACGTCCGCCTCGTCGTCATCCCCGGCGCCGGACACTTCTTCGAAAACCGCCTCGACGAACTCAAAGGCGCGATCACCGATTGGATCAACGAACAGTTATAAACAATATGCAGCTCACTTTATCGGTCGCTCGTTTTCAACCGAGCCGATACTTATAAAGCTCGATGTCTGTGGCTTCTTGTCGCGCATTCGCAGTCTCACCAAAGTGAAGCCGACAGCGAGCACGATTGCGGCGACCGTGCCGCCGAGTAGAAGTTTGCCGAGGTCGTCGAAGGCAGCAGTTGGAGTCTCTTGCAACAGGAGCAGCAGAAAGAGAGTTCATCACGTCACGACCTTTCACGTCAGTCCGTCTGGGCCGGGGATCGACGCGAGCTTAGACACCACGATGAATGCGTTTGTTCCGTTGCACCGGGACAGCTTAGGATAGCCGCATGGAACATCGGGATCCCGCGATACGAATCACACTGCTGCCACGCGACACCAATTCACAGGGCACGATTTTTGGCGGCGTCATTCTCAGCTACATCGACACGGCCGGCGCCATCGAGGCCCACCGCCACACGCACATGGAACGCTTCGTGACCGTCGCGATGAAGGAAGTCATTTTTCACAAACCGGTTTTCGTCGGCGATTTGGTGAGCTTCTACGCCGAGACGACCCGTGTCGGAACGACGTCGATTACGGTGCGTGTGGTTGTAGAAGTTGAGCGCTTGGGTAAGAGCGAACGCGTGCGCGTGACGGAAGCGGAAGTGATCTACGTCGCAGTCAACGCAAAAGGCGACAAGATCCCGATTGAGGAGAAATGAGCTTAGTTCTTTGTGCTTTGTACTTAGTGCTTTGTACTTTGAACAGTGACCCTGAAGCTAACCGAACAAAGTACAAAGCACAAAGTTCAATTCAACCTTGATTGCATTCGTCTGAGCCCAACGGCCGCTTCTCTAAAGTTCGGCTTCTGCTTCAGCGCCAGCCCATAATGCTTCGCCGCATCGAGAAACCTCTTCCGGTTCTCGTAAACGCGCCCGAGATTGAAATGCGGAAACGCGTACGACTCATAACGCGGCGCGAGCAACGCCCGCTTGAACCAACGCACTGAGCCGTACGAATCTCCCTTAGCCAGCAAGTAACTCCCGATGTCGTTGTAAGGATTGCCGAGCGTTTCATCCACTCGAATCGCTTCGAGGCATTCTTCGATCGCTTCGTCGTACCGGTCCTGAAAACTGTAGACCCAACCAAGAAACGTGTGCGCTTCCGCCGTCGGGTACGTCTCGATCGAACGCTTGTAGAGTTCGATCGCGCGCTCGTAGTCGTTCGCGAGCTGCGCTTCGTAAGCCTCGTGGAAGAGTTGGTTGGCTTCGTACCGTTTGAGGTCTGAAGCGTCGTCGTACAGGTTCATGACACTACTTACAGTCAGAAGCCCCCTTCTGCGAGGTGTCCAATCGTTTGATGCGTCCTTCGACTTTCGGCGCAACCGCCTTGCCGCCTACAAACATCCGCTTCAGCGCTTCGGAATCAATCGGCGCGCGGTCAGCCGGAAGAACCACCGGCGCGCCTTTGAACATCGTGTATCCGTCGCCGCCGTCGAGCGCAATAAACGTCGACGTCGCAAGCGTGTACTTCCGCGTTTCGTCCAGCGGTTGGCCATTGACTTCACGGCGACAACCCTCGAACCCGGCGCCTTCGACGCGTCGAACGAAAACTGAACCCCCGAAACCTGCGGAAATCCGCCCGGCTCGGCGCCTGGCGCGGTGCGGCTGACGCCGTGCTCCAGCGCCGCCTTCAACACTGCTCCGGTGACTTCGATTTTAACCAACTTATTCTTAAAAGGCAGAATCGACAGCACGTCCCGATTCGTGATTTTTCCGGCGGGAATCAGTCGAATCTGCGCGAATGGAGCCGCCGTTCATGAGTCCGATGTCTGCGACGAGTCCTTTGCGAAACGAATCGGCCACGAGATTGCCGACATTCGTCTCGCGCGTCCGATTTTCGGCGCTACGCGCATCAAGGACAACGGTTGAACGCCCGACGGGCTTCGATAATTCGGCCAACAGGTTTGCGTACTTCTTGTAGACCGCGGCGAATTCCGGTGCTTCCTTCGTCTTGTTGTCGACCTGGATCACTTTCCAGTCGATGCTCTCGAGTTCACCCGTCGTTTGTGAGATGTTCAGATCGATCTGGCCCAACTCGCGCGCGTCGGCCGTCATTTTGAAGATCGGCGCGCGTCCCGCGTGAGATTCGAGCAGCGTGTGTTCGTGGCCGCCGATGATCACGTCGACGTCGGAACAACGCGCCACTTCCTTGTCTTCGCGCATCGACAGGTGCGTGAGTGCAACGACGACCTTCGCGCCTTTCGCGTGCAGCTCAGAAACCATCTGCTTCGCAGTCTCACACGGATTGCGAAACTCGACGTCAGCGCCCGGCCGCGACGTGCTCTTCGTTTCCGGCAGCACCAGACCAAACAGTCCGACTTTCACGCCGCCAAACTCGCGAATCACGTACGGCGGGACGTCGCCAAACGTCTTGCCCGTCTTCAGTATCGATTACATTCGCGGCGACCCAGCCAAACTTCGACTCCTTGATGCGCTCGCGCAGCACGTCTGGTCCAAAGTCGAACTCGTGATTGCCAAAGGTTGCATAGTCCAGCCCGGCCGCGTTCCAGGCGTCGATCATCTGCGCGCCTTTGTAAGTGATCGACTCAACGGACGGCGAGATCGTGTCGCCCGCCATCAGAAACAACGTGTTGGGATTTTGCTCTCTGATTCCTTTCGTCAAAGTAAGGACCCGTGCGAGCCCGCCTGTCGTGCCCTGATCGACCGGAGCAAATTGATAGACGTCGTTAACTTGCAGCAGCGTCACTTTGACGTTGCACTGTTTCTCCTGCGCCGCGATCGAAAAGATCGTCGCGAGTAGAAGGGCCAGAGCCAGCGCGGTACGCCTAAGCAACATCGAATGGGGGTTCATCTGTATGTACCTTTCATGAGTCCGTGTCTGGAGTTGAGGCGTGAATTATACTCAGCCAAGTTGATGTCGAATAGAGAAACACTCTTCATAACCGGGTTTCCGGGTTTTATCGCCAACCGCCTGCTGGAACGCCTCGCCGCGAACGATTGCCGTTTCATCCTTCTGGTCCAGCCCGCCTTGGCTGCGCGAGCGAGAGACGAAATTGCGCGCCTTGCGCAGGTAAGCGGGAAGACGGTCGAAGATTTTCAGTTGGTCGAAGGCGATATCAGTCAGCCGGGTTTGGGATTGACGGCCGAAAATGCGGCGCTGGTCCGTGAACAAACGACTCGCGCATTTCATCTCGCCGCGGTCTACGATCTCGCCGTCGAACGCGAACTCGCGTTTCGCGTTAACGTCGGCGGAACACGAAACGTCCTCGAGTTCGCGCGATCCATGCCTCATCTGCGTCACTTCCATCACGTGTCGACGTGTTACGTCGCCGGAAAACGCGAAGGCGTGATTCTCGAAACCGAACTGAGTCACGAAGCTGGTTATCGCAACTTCTACGAAGAGTCGAAGTATCTGTCGGAGATGGAGGTTGAGCTACTCAAGAATGAGTTGCCGATCACGATTCATCGTCCGGCCGTCGTGTGTGGCGATTCGAAGACGGGCGAAACGGCGAAATACGACGGCGTTTACTACCTGATCCATTACCTGCTGAGTTGGCCCAATGTGCTGTCGCTGATCAATATCGGAAATCATGAGGTTAGTTTGAATCTCGTTCCGGTGGATTTCGTGGTCGAGGCGATGGCGGCGCTCGCTTTCGACGAGCGCGCTATTGGAAAAACAGTGCAACTCGCGGATCCGTCTCCGCTGACGACCAATGAGTTGTTCAATGCGATAGCGCGATCAATCAACGGCAAGCGTTCGCGCATCACGGCGCCGGCGAAGTGGGTGCGCTTCTTTCTCATGTTGCCGCCGTCGCCGCGAATCACCGGTCTGCCGCATCACGCCGTTCCCTACTTCTTCGTTAAGCAGCTTTACGACTCCAGCCAGGCGCAACAACTACTCGCGCCGCACGGCATCGACTGCCCGCCGTTTGAGACCTATGTCGACCGGATCGTCGACTTTGCCCGCGAACATCCCACCCTCGCTTGACAGTTCTTAGATTTAGAATTATTCTAAATCCATCTTGAAGGAGACGAAGCCAACACCACAGCGCGAAGCGGTCTATGAGGTCATCCGGGAACGGCACGATCACCCGACCGCCGGCGACATCTTCGAGGCTGCCCGTAAGCGCCTGCCCGGGATCAGCTACGCAACCGTCTACAACTCGCTGCGTTACCTGAAAGAAGCCGGGCTCGTTAATGAAATCAGTTTTGGTGATAGCGCCAGCCGTTACGACGGCGTGTTGGAACGCCACGACCACGCGATCTGCAATCAGTGCGGGAAGTTGGTCGATTTGGATATGCCGGAAGCCGCGAAGCTGATGCCGGCGGCCGCGCGAAAGTCGCGCTTTAGACCGCAGTCGGTTCATTTTACGCTGAGGGGAGTTTGTCCGGATTGTTGCGGGCCACAATCGTGATTGGCCGGCCCGCCAGGGTCTTAATAGAAACATTCAACTTTTTTTGGAGGATACATGACAGCAGCAACAGCAGCGGCAATTGACAAGGCAATGGTGGGCCAGCCGGCGCCTGATTTTGAAATGGCCTCAACGAAGAATATCGAGAAGCTCAACGAGCCTGTCCGCCTTTCCGATTACAGAGGCAAGTGGCTCGTGATGGTCTTCTATCCACTCGACTTCACGTTCGTTTGTCCGACGGAATTGACGACCTTCAGCGATCGTTACCAGGACTTCGTCGACATCGGCGCCGACATCATCGGCATCTCGACCGACTCCGTTTACTCGCATCGCGCGTGGCTGAACACGCCGCGTGACAAGGGTGGCGTGGAGGACCTGAAATACCCGTTGGCCGCGGACGCGACGAAGAGTGTCGCCAACGATTACGGCGTGCTGATCGAAAGCCGCGGCATCGCGTTGCGCGGACTCTTCGTGATCGATCCGGAAGGCATCCTGCGTTACAAAGTCGTTCACGATTTGAACGTGGGACGTTCGGCGGAAGAGACGCTGAGAGTGATCCAGGCGTTGCAGACGGGTGGCTTGTGCCAGGCTGAGTGGAAACCGGGTCAGAAGACGTTGAACTAACCGGTATTGGTGAATTCAGGATGAGTGATGGGCCGGTGCTCGTCACTCATTCGTTTCAGTGGGTGTAAAAACTATGGCGATGAAGATTGGAACACAGATGCCTCAACTTGATGGGGCGACGGAATGGTTTGGCGGGACGCAGGCGTTTGCCGAGTCGGAAGCCGAGGGCCGTCCGACGCTCGTGCATTTCTGGTCCGCGAGCTGCGGCGTTTGCAAAGATAATCTGCCGCGTATCGCGCAGTGGCGCGACGAGAAGAAGGAGCAGGGTCTGCGCGTGATCGGCATTCACATGCCGCGTTATGAGGCGGATACGGACGTCGAGGTGGTTCGTGAGTTGATCGGTAAGTTTGGCGTCACCGAGCCGGTCGCGGTCGACAACGAGCACAAGCTGAAGGAAGCGTTTCACAACGATCAGGGGTTCGTGCCGGCGTACTATCTTTTCGATCGTGAAGGAAAACTGCGCAGCTTTGCGGCTGGCGAGCGAGGTCTCGACATGCTCAAGTCTGCACTGGAACGCATGCTCGCGAGCGAAGCGACTGCCGTCACAACTTAATTACCGGCCGCCGAGAAACTCGCAGGAGGCGGAGCATTAGATAGAAGCTAATGAAAGCGCTGGCGACCGCGAGTCCGATCAAACCGAGCATAATTCCGCCGACAAACAACCAATCGCCTGCACTCGCGGCGCGCGCTTCTTCGGCGGAGACGGTCGCCCGCTCCTTGAGTAGATCCATGTTCTTTCGATTCGACTTCCACCACGCATCGAGCAAGTCGCCCACAAACGGCAACGATCCGACCACGTAGTCAATCCCGATATTCAATCCCATTCGCAACAGCGTGATCTTCGGCACGCCATAACGAACAGCATTGACGAGAATGTAGAAGGAAACGAGCGACGTGGCGGTGTCGCCGAAACCCGGAATGAGCCCGATCAGTGCGTCGAGTCCGAAGCGCCAGCCAAGGACCGGCACTCGGAACAGGTCGTCCATCAACCATCCAAGTCGGTCGAGGCTCTTGTCCGTAACTTCGGTCTGCCGGTGCGACCTACTTAGCGAATACGCGTCATTTGCTGCCAAAAAAATTTCCCAACCTTGGCTAACGCTCCAAAGGCGTTTTTATCACCTGACCGTTGTGGGGCTTGTTTGGAGGGGATACCCAAAGTCGCCGCCAGCTCCGCGTCAGGAGGCGCAATGTCTTCGTCGCCACGTTTCGCGGTTAGCCAGCGGGTAAATGTACGTCCAATCATTCGCCTTTGTTCGACTGGGGCTTCGGCAACGAGCGCGATCCGCAGATCTTCCATCTGCGCGATCTCGTAGAGGTTGGCCTGGTAGTAGTTGCGGAGGGCGGCGAAGATCTTCTCTTCGCCGAGCGAACGCTGCAGATCGACGAACATCAGCGCGCCTTTCGCGGTGACGATCGCCGCATATTGAAACGTGTTGCGATAATCGCGTGAAGGACGATTCGCGTCCATATCGTCGCCGCCGAAAGTGCGGTAGAGACGGTAGACGCCGCGCACCTGATCGTCGAGAACGGCAGCCGCTCTTTCCTCTCCGTAAGTGCTCTTGTAGTAGAGCAACGACGACCAGCACGAAAGCGCTTCATCCAGCACCGGTTCGCGAGCCGGATCGTTACCGACGCCCGCACCCCACCATTGATGCGCAACGAGATGCGCCACCGTCCATTCCAAACTCTCCTCAACCGACAGCCGCTGCTCGAGAATTATCTGCGGCAGATTGCGCATGGCGGGCAGAATCGAAATCGACGAAGTAAGCGCTGGCGATGACGTTCAGACCGGAGAACTCGCAGCTTCCGAGACCGGCGACGAGCGGCGCTTCTGCGATACTGATGGTCTTGAACGGCAACGGACCGAACGTCGAGGTAAACACGCGGACGGCATTCGCAGCTACAGTCAGCGCGCGTTTCCCAACGCGTTCGTGCTCGGCGAAATAGATCGATCGGACGTTGATTCCCTCGACCTCGGTGTGTTCGCTGCGCAAACCGCGTCCGGCGAGAATCGCGAAGTCACGAAGCGCGCTGCCGGCGAACGTCTGTCCGTTCTTGTCTGATTTCGTTCGGTTTCGGTGCCGGAAGTGAATACTTCAACGCCTGTCGGCACGCCGATCGTCACTTCGTAATCTGCCGCTTCGTTGAAGACGAAGTCGCCGACGGAGGCTTCGAGCTTTGCGGCGCCACTCGTCGCCGTCATGAACGGCGAGAACCGGATAAGCTCGCGCCAAGCAACATCACACCGCGGCAATGGAAGTTGATGTCGCGCGCGCGCCGCATCTCGCGATCGCTGCGCAACGCCGCACTCACCTGCTTCACGACGTGTGTCGTCAGACTCGTTTCGTCGCGGTCGATCTCCGGCACCGTGCCTTTGAACTTGATCACGACCTCGGTGCTGTTGCCGGGCGCAACTGGTTCCCGAAGATTGATTCGCAGAGTCGTGCCTTGATCGTCGAGCGAGGTAAAGAGCGGCGTGTTGTCGACACCGGAACGAACTTCGACGATGTCCAATCGCGGCTCGTCAATTTCGGCGTTGTTCGAACCGTTCGAGCTGGTCTGCTCGCCGGTGCGAAGGTTTGGATAAAGGTGAAAATAAAGTACTGAGCTCGGTTTTTCGCCGCGATTGACCCAGCGCACGCGTTCGAGACCGGTGTAGGAAAGTTTATCGAAGTCGATTTTCAGATCGATCTTGTACGCGTGTCGGGTTTGCGCGTTCACGTTGTGAACCGCAATACAGAACAAACACGAACAAGAATAGTTTGCTGTTAACTCTCACTTGATTACGATTCGATCTGATCACATCTCCACGGATGATGTTGTCGACGACGTTCATGCCTGCGACTACGCGACCGAAAACCGTGTAACCGCCGTCGAGATGCGGTTGCGGCGAGTGGGTCACGAACCACTGCGAGCCGCCGGTGTCCTTTCCCGAAAGCGCCATGCCGACCGCCGCTCGATCGTAGGTCACTTCGTTGATCTCGCAACGGATCTGGTGGTTGGGCGGGCCGCCATTGCCGTCGCCGCGTGGATCGCCATCCTGAATCACAAAGTTCGGCACTACGCGGTGAATGGTGATGCCGTTAAAAAAAGATCGCTGGGCAAGCGAAACGAAATTGTCTACGGTCAGGGGGGCGGCCTCGGGGAGCAGTTCCATAGTAAACGAACCCTTCGTCGTAGTCACTAGGGCATGGATCTTTTTGCCGGAGCGGGCGAGGGCGCGACGGTAGTCCGCGACGGTTTTGCCGCGTTTGCACGGTTCCGATACGTGACGAGAAGTCGCCAACTCCGTTGGTTTTCAGTATCGAAACGGCACGGCGGCGGACGAGATAGTCGCGCGAGTCGAGCGCGGTCTTGATTGCGTCGTTCGCCGTGGCGGACTTCTGTTTGCCGAGCGCGTCGAGAATCGACAGCGCCGCATCGTTCAGCGGGTCTTTTGCGGTGCGTGGGAAGGCGGCGATCAGGGCGCGTGTGTTTTGTTCCGACGGAGCTAGATCGCCGAGAAGATCGGCGGCGGTGCCGCGGACGATAACGTCGGGGTCGTCGAAGTGTTTGAGCAGGATTTCCGCGAGATCATTTGATTTGAAACCGGCGAAGGCGCGGAGCACATCCGAGGCAGTGATTTCAGATTTGTGCGCCACGAAATCTCTTGCCTTGCTTGCGGGCGAAAGCCGGTAAAGAAGCATGCCTCGAAGGACCGCTTCGGCGGTCGCAGCCATTTCGGCCTTGTTTGGTACTGACGCAGGAAGGTTAGCTATCTCGCCCAGGGCTGCCGCAACTGTCGATGCGAAGCCCCAGTACACGAGGCTGGGGTTTTTTCCCGGTACCTTTGCATCGTCTGCAAAAGCGCGCACGATAAAATCCGGCTTGATTCGAGCAATCGCGAGCTCGATTTCCGGTGCTTTTCGCGTCAGTGCTCTGTCCACGTCGTAGAGCCACATGACTGCGGCCATGTCGCCCTTCAGTGTGAGCAGGCGGCTCAACGTGGTCGCGATCTCGAGCACTTCGTTCGTCTCGGAAGCACCGTTCGCAAGATTACCTTTGGCCAGAACGCCTCCACGAATCAGAAGCGGCTCCGCGGCGCGGGCGTCTTTGAGTAGCGCGAGCGCACGGATCGCGCTCACGCGCACGCGCGAATCGGGATCGTCGAGTGCGAGTTCTAAGAGTGAAACAAACGAGGCTTTGTCTTCAGTCGCGCCGAGGACACGGGCCGCGTTTGCTCGGACGACTGGATCGGCGTCCGTCGTTAGCAGTTTTCGTAGCTGCTCGTTTCCGTCGTTCAGACGCAGGCGGGCCAGTGTGTTCCCGGCGTCGGCGCGAACGCGTGCGTCGGGGTGCGTCAGGAATTTGGCGATCGCGGGACCTGCATTTGCGGGTCGCGCGCGAAGTGCCGCCGTCAATCCGAGTATCGCCATCAGGCGATCGGAGAATGCGGCGTCGGTTTTCAGAACGTCAACGATCGCGACGCCGAGTTCGAGTCGTCGCGCTTCCTGTTCTCGCGGCAACGCGCCTGCGATCTTGCCTAGTCCTTCGAGCGCTCGGGCACGAACGATGAGGGGTTCGTTCGCGTTCTTCAGCACTGCCAACAACGGATTTGCGCCGCCGGCAGCTTCAACTTCGCCGATCGCAAAGGCCGCCATCGCGCGCACGTCTGTGTTCGCATCCTGAAGCAGACCGGAAAGCGCACTCACCGAATCTTCATTGCCGATGCGTCCAACAGCCAGCGCTGCTCTTTTGCGAATTGCTACGTTCGAATGCGAGAGCAATTCTTTTAAATCCGTGTCCCAGCGTCGCTCATCTTCGGCCTTCATGATCCGTATCAACAGATCGTTTTGGGCCAGCGCCGTAACAGACAGAACGATAACCACGATCCATCCGGCGATGAATCGAGCGAGTGAAGTTGGTTTCGGCATAGACCGTATGTATCAGGTCGTCGTATGCCTAATCAAGTCTTAAAAACACGGATTCAACGGGCGGGACGTTGGAAAAGCGACTCGTCGATTGCGACGTTGTGTTTGATCTCGTCGATCGTGATGACCAGCGTGAGGTTTCCGATCAACTGCGTCATGCTGCACGGCAAACGAAACCCGTCGACGTTGCGCCAGTCGCTGAAGTAGATCTCTGCTTGAATTGGACCACGAGAACTGGTGCGCGTGAAGTCACGATGGACCAGCAGCCCGGTCTGCGTGTCGAAATAAAGCTGTTCTGGCGCGCCGGTGCGGGGCGCGGCTTCGATCATGTAGAGATCACGGTCGCCTTCTTTAACTTTTCCGAGCAACTTCGTTTTTGGGAACAGGTCGCTGAGCTTCGCGTTGCGATAAAAATCGGCAACCGCGAGCACGGCGTTTTCCGGAAGGCTCGCGCCGCTCTTGGAAGCGTTCTCCGACGAGGTCCAATTAGCAACACCGTCAAATCCCTGCTTTCACGATGCCAATGGCGTCGACGTTCATCACCGTCAACGACTTTCCACCGGCAGTCGCGTAAAACTCAAACTTGCCGCCAAAACTCAGTCCCGGCACGTCGATTCGACCTTTGATCACGCGGCTTGTCATTCGCGACGCTGGATTCGTCACTTGCGCATAGTTTTTGAGTACGGCGTCTGCTGTGGGAAGCGGCGCGTTGTTGACAAACTTTGGCGCCACCGGCTCGACGACTGTCATCTGCAATCCGGGCGATTTCGTTGCTGAGGATGATTCCGCGGGCTTCGGCGCTTCCGTGACTCGCGCTCCGTTCGTCGAGCCCTTGGGCGTGGTGACGTCGCGGCATCGTTGCGCAAACTCGGCAGGCGTCAAACTGCGGCCGTCCCTTCTGAACGGACTCAGTTGGACCGGAAACGAACCTGGACCAATGACGAAAAACGACGGATAGCCCCGAATGCCAAACACTCTCGCCATGCTTTCATCCGCGGGAGTCAATTCGGGATTGATACGAATCTTCACAACGTCGCGCAAATATTCTCGCATCGGCGCCGCGGTAAAGTATTCGTTCTCGAGCGAGTTGCAGTATGGGCACCAGTCGACGTAGAAATAGACAACCAGCGGAACGTTCAGTTCACGATGCAACTGCATCGCCTTCTCAAAATTCGCCCCGCCTTTCAACCAACCTTCCGGCACCTTCGCAGACGCGGTAGTAGAAACCGAAATGAGAACGATGGGAATGGCGATCATTAACCGCAGAAAGTTTTTCATCGTCTTATATCAAATTGAAAACTGCGTGTGAGGTTCGTTTGGGGCGGGCTGTGATGACACAACGGGGTGGCCACGATGGGCCACCCCGCAAAAACGTACTCGCAAACCAAAGCGTTTAGCTGACTACGCTTGAAACGCTCGGAATTTCCGCTGCCTTGACGGCGGGGTCTGCTGCGCGAAGTGGTTGCATCTTCGACGTGTCTAGCGGTTCGTCAACCTTCTTAATGTTGTCTTTCTTCGACTTATCCACGGCTGCAGTCATTTGCAGCATTTTGCAAGTGCCCTCGAATATTGCTCCCTGCTCGATGATCAGCGACGGCGTTTGAATATTGCCGTGGACTTTCGCCGCGCGGCCGAGTTCCAGCCGCTGCGTGGCGATAATGTCGCCATTAATCGTTCCGTGAATCACGGCGACCGCAACTTCAATGTTCGCGTCGACTTTACCGTTGTTGCCGACGATCAACGTACCACTCGAAGAACTGACGCGGCCCGACAGGTGGCCATCCACCCTCATCATCGCCTTGAAGTTCGCTTCACCAGTGACCACCGTACCACCGCCGACGAAACCACTCAGCGTGCCTTCTTTAATATCGCGCGCGAGAGATTCGCTTTCCGTCAACGCGCCACGGGATTGCGACGCGATTTCGGGTGCCGGTTTTGCTTCAACACCTGTTCCCTGATAGGAGGGGTAGGTTTTGGCAGTGGAGTAGTCAGGAACCTCCTGCTTATGGCTGGAGTGGTCGTTATCTTCCTGTTCCTTGGGGTTCTTTCCTATCCTGAGCATTGGTTACCTCCGTAATATGGGGGCGCGGATGTTTAGTCACCGGCTGTCGGAACCTTGAAGCAACGAAACGACGCGCTTGCCTTTTTTTCGTGGATTGTTCGCTAGCTTTGGCTGCGAGCGACGGTTGATGACCGCAAAAGCGGACTCGCCATATTAGACAAACTCGTCGGTCAATGTCTAGTCTTTCGTGATTATTTCCACGAATTTTGGCGGGCTGTCTCGTTATAATTCGGTTGCAACGGATATACTCTTCCTCTAACCAGAGATGCGCACTGAAGATAAAACTCAGACGAAATTACTGCGCCGAATAGGCGAAGCTATCGCGGACTTCGGCATGATTGACGACGGCGACCGAATAATGGTCTGTCTTTCGGGCGGAAAAGACAGTCATACGCTGCTCGACTTGCTGCTCGACCTTCAACGCCGCGCGCCGGTACGTTTCGAACTGCTCGCGGTGAACCTCGACCAGAAACAGCCTGGGTTTCCGGCTGAAGTCCTGCCTGCGTATTTAAGCGAGCTGGGCGTGCCGTTTCGCATCGTCGAGCAGGACACGTATTCGATCGTCAAACGACTCGTTCCGGAAGGTAAGGCGTTCTGTTCCGTGTGCTCGCGTTTGCGTCGCGGAATCCTTTACAACGTCGCCGTCGAGGAAGGTTGCAACAAGATCGCGCTTGGTCATCATGCCGACGACATCATCACGACGCTGTTGCTGAATCTTTTCTACGTGGGCTCTCTGAAGGCGATGCCGCCGAAGCTTCGTTCAAACGACGGTCGCAACACGGTGATTCGGCCGCTGGCGTATTGCTCGGAACGTGACATTGCGGACTATGCGGAGTTTCGTCAGTTTCCGATAATTCCCTGCGACTTGTGCGGGTCGCAAACGAATCTGAAACGAGTGAAGATCAAGAACCTGATCGCGGAGCTCGAAAAAGACATTCCGCATATTCGGGCGTCGATGCTCAACGCGCTCGGGAATACTGCGCCATCGCACTTGTTGGACCACAAGTTGTTCGATTTCAAAAACCTGCTTCACGCTGAGGTTGGCGATATCGAGGCTGAACTAGAATTAGTGTAATGAAATCCGCGGTACCAGATTTCAGTGAATTCCCGCCTGGAACAGTAACTGAATACACAACGCTCGTCTGTCTCGCCTGTATCTTCGATATCTTCACTAAACAGATCGGACTCGCGCCACGCTCCGCATATTCCGAGATCAAACGTTACAGTCCGACGGTTGAAGAGCTAACCTCGCGTAAAGCGGTGCGTCCGTTTTTCGATAGCGAAGAGAAGCATCCGCGTTGTCCTTACTGCGATGCCGCGAAACGGTGGCACGCGCGACTCGACACGCATTGCATCGAGGGCGGGAAGACGACTGACGCGCCGCGACGGAAGCTCGTGAAGAGTCTCGAAAAGAAACGCGATCAGTTTGCGGTAACTGAGGTGAAGTCGGATCGGCGACGTGCGTTCTTCGACTGGCTCGACACGTTGCGCATCTCGATCGATCTCAGTGAACCGGAGTGGTTGTTGGCGGCGACGAAAGCGCTGCTCGAACGGAAAGAACCGAAGCAGGATTGGGACTCGACGTTCGACGGTTTACGCTCGATTCGTCCGTCTGCACGGCTTGAAGAGGGTTGGGAACGCGAGGGAACGAGGCTGTTCCTGTCGCCTGCCCTTTATAACGAGAGTCTGCTGGTGCAATACCTACTAAGCCGTTCGCACGAGCATGGCGGACGCACGCTGGCGGGCCGGTTGACGTTGATCGAGTTGATTCGCCGCATGCGCAGAGGCGGTTATCTCGAAGCGCACAAGATTTCAGACACCGACCAGTTTGAGACCTTTGAAAAGATTGTCGATGAAGTTGCGGGTTCGGGTAACGTAAAGCTTTATTTCATCGTCGACCGGCGTGAGTTTCTCGACAAAGTAAAATCTGTCTACGCCGCGTACGCGTGATTTATCTCGCGACCCTGTATTTATTAATGAGCTGTTGCAAGCCTTTGGTGGATTGATTGTTGCGGTATTTGTAATAGTTCGTGAGATCGGGAATTACTTGTTGCATCAGCGGCTGGTATTCCTGGCGGCCCATCGCCAATCCTGCTGCGCGCGCGTAAGAGTCGATGATCGTGTCTAACTGCGCGTCGAGCTTCTTCAGCGTCTCCTGCTTTTCTCTTCCGTCAGGCATCTTTTCGTACGCGTCATTTTGCTTTACGTATTCGGCGTGAATGACGCGACCAAGCAGCGCGAAGTTCGACGGGTCGTCGGGACGCGCCGCAGTGGCTTTCGTGAGTTGCGCCTTCGCGTCGTCAGTATTCCCCATGCCGAGATACAGGATCGCGGTTTGTTGATAGAGTTGGCCCAGGTCCCCGACTGGTTCGGCCGTCGACAACTCATCGTTCATGCGCGACCGTTTTGTACCGGCGGCTTCAACCAGCGTGATCGCCTTCAAACCATACTGCAACGCTACCGCAGCATGCTCGCGCTTTCGCTTGCGAACTTCTTCAGCACCGGCGCGAGTCATCTGCACCAACACGTACAGATCGTCAGGGTTCTTGGCCAGAAGTTCGGCCGCTAACTTAAACGCGTCGTTCGCGCGGTTCCCTGTCGCGTACGCTTCGAGCGCCACTGGTTTGAGTATTTCGCGCTCTTCGTCAGTAGTGAAGATCGCTTGCGCTCGCTCGACCAGCGTGATCGCAACCGCGCCGTTCTGCACCTTCAGAATCTCGGCGGCAACGAGTTCGGCGGCTTTGATACGTGAGCTGCTTTTCGGAAAGCGATTTACGAAATCTTCCGCGGCTGCAAGTTTTGTCGTTGGATTTGTAGCGAGTGAGATCGCCGTTAACGCTTCAGCTTCGGTGAGTTGGCTTGTCTGCGCGCAGATCAACTGACTCGAGAGGACGATCGCGCACAATAATTTCAACGGCATCCGCCACATAAGCTAATTAACTCATAACAACGCTCGCGCGTGGTCCAGCACGTTGTCGACGTTGAATCCGAGATTCTTCAACGCGACCTCACCCGGCGCAGACGCGCCAAAGCGATCCAAACAAACTACATCGCCGCCCTCGCCAACGTATCGATCCCAACCCTGCCGCACGCCTGCTTCAACCGCCACCCGCGCCTTAACCGACGGTGGCAAAACCTCGTCGCAATACTCTTTCGACTCGGCTTCAAACAGTTCCCAGCACGGCATGGAAACCACACGCGTCGGAACGCCTTCCGCCTGAAGCTTCTCGCGCGCCTCGAGGGTCAGCGAAACTTCCGAACCCGTTCCAATCAGAATCATCTTCGGAGTCGTCGCAGTGCCTTCAGCAGTCTCAGCTTCGGCGAGAATGTACGCGCCGCGTCTCAAACCATCGGCAGCGGCAAACTTCTTCCGATCGATCACTGAAACTTTCTGTCGCGTCAACGCCAGCGCAGTCGGCGCTTTGCGTCGCAGAATCGCGATTCGCCACGCTTCGCTGACCTCCGCCGGATCCGCCGGACGAATCACAAACAGATGCGGAATCGCACGCAACGCCGCGAGATGCTCGATCGGCTGGTGCGTCGGTCCATCCTCGCCGAGACCGATCGAGTCGTGCGTGAAAACGTAAATGACTTGCACCTCCGACAGCGCCGCCAAACGAATCGCCGGACGCATATAGTCGGAAAACGTCATGAACGTTCCACCAAACGGGATCAAACCGCCGTTCAGCGAAATGCCCGTTAACGTCGAGCCCATCGCGTGTTCGCGCACACCGAAATGAATGATGCGCCCGTCGTAAGTACCCGCCTCAAAACTGTGGCTGCTCTTGATGTCAGTGTTGTTTGAAACGCCAAGATCCGCGGAACCGCCGATAAGCATCGGCATCACCGGGGCGAGCGCGTTGATGACCTCGCCGCTGGCGACGCGCGTGGCAACCGATTTCGCGTCTTCAAACTTCGGGAGGTGATCTTCCCATCCTTCGGGCAGATCACCACTCATCGTCTGCCCAAACAGTTTGCCGTCGTCCGCGTGCGCCTCTTCGTAACGCTTCACCAGCCCGCGCCAGTCGTTCTCCAACTGCTCGCCGCGTTCGACTGCTTCTCGAAAATGGGCCAACGCCTCGTCGGGAATGTAGAACTGCTTGTCTTCGGGCCAGCCAAGATGCCGCTTCGTTTCGCGCACGGCGTCTTCGCCAGGCGCGTCGCTGTGCGCTTTGCGTGTGCCCTGCGTCGGCATGCCGAAGCCGATCACGGTCTTGATTGAGATCAGGCTTGGTCTATCGGTAACTGTTTGTGCTTCGCGAATGGCGGCTTCGATATCGTCGAGGTTGTTTCCGTCGAGAATCGTCAGCGTGTGCCAACCGAGCGCTTCAAATCGTTTCGGCACGTCTTCGCTGAACGCAAGATTCGTAAAACCTTCGATCGTGACGTTGTTGTCGTCGTAGAGATAAATCAACTTGCCGAGCTTGAGATGGCCGGCGAGCGACGCCGCTTCGGCAGCGACACCTTCCATCAAATCGCCGTCGGAAACGATCGCATAGACGTAATGATCGATCAGCGGAAACTCGGCTTTGTTGAACATCGACGCGAGGTGTGCCGCGCCCATCGCCATGCCGACGCCGTTCGCGAATCCCTGGCCCAACGGACCGGTGGTGATCTCGACGCCCGGCGCCAGTCCGTATTCAGGATGGCCCGGCGTTTTCGATCCCCATTGTCGGAAGTTCTTCAACTCGTCGAGCGAAAGATCGTAGCCGGTGAGATGGAGCAGCGCGTAGAGCAACATCGATCCGTGTCCGGCCGACAACAGAAAGCGATCGCGATTTTCCCATTTCGGGTTTTTCGGGTTGTGCCGGAGGAAGCGCGTCCAAAGCACGTACGCCATCGGCGCAGCGCCGAGCGGCAGACCCGGATGGCCCGAGTTCGCCTTCTGGACGGCGTCGATTGCTAACGCGCGAATTGTGTTAATGCAAAGTTGATCGAGTTCGGGATTGATGTTGGAGTTTTCCTTCTGCACAGGCGCGCTCATGTTATTTTCCGTTGTTTTCAATTATCTTCTCTTTAGCAGTCGCTCGTACAACTCTTCTTGTCGCGCAAGACCTTCGCGATACCGAGCATGCCGCGCTATGTCCGGCTCAAACAGCTCGGCCGACGAAACTGAAACGTCTTCGATTGTTGCTATTTTGCCCACCGCCTCCAGCGCAAGCAAGGCAGCCCCGCGGGTCGACGCTTCCGCCGCGTTTCCGAGTGCTACCGGACGGCATAAAACGTCGGCGATAATCTGTATCCAGACTGGCGACGAACGTAGCGCATTGCCGGTTGCGACGATGCTTGCCTCGGGAGAAATGCTTTCGAGCGCACGATGTATTAACGCGAAGCGATACGCGATTGCTTCAAGCGACGCGCGGACGATTTCGACCGGCTGTGTCTCTTGTTTGAGTCCGAACATAACGCCGCGCGCATCAGACGACCATCCGGTGCTTCGTTCGCCGGACCAGAAAGGCAGGATCGTCAATCCGTGCGAATCAGGTTCAAGCCCAGCGAGTTCTGATTCAAGATCCGTGGCGTCGAGATTCAACGACTCGCGCAACCAGCGAACCAGTCCACCGCCGTCTGAAAGCGCACCGCCAATCGCGACGCGCGTACGGCTCGCGCGGTAACTCCACAATGCTGACGGAACTTCGTCCGGCGGATCGCCTGCGAACACAACGCGCATCGCGCCCGAGGTTCCAACCATCAACGCAAGCTTGTCTTTCGTACTGCAACCAGCGCCGATGTTGTTGGTCGCACCGTCGCCGGCTACGACCGCGAGTTGTGCGTTAGCCAATGCAGGCCAGCGACGCGCAAAAACTTCCGTCAATCGCGGACGAGTTTCATCATCGATTCGCGGCAACGTGTCGGACGAGATGTCGAGCGCGCGAATGAACTCCCAGTACCAATCGCAAGCTCGTTGATCGAAAAGACCCGTTGCCGATGCGAGCGAGATGCTCGCGGATGTTTCGCCGAACAACCGCAAACAAAGATATTCGCCAAACCCTAGCCAGCGACGCGTCGCGGCAAATCTCGCAGGCCACTCGCTTCTTATCCAAAGCAGCTTCGCGGGCCAATAGCTCGCGTGAAAACGGCAACCTGTACGCGCGTGTATCTCCGTCTCGCTGAACGAAGCACGCAGATCGTTTGCGGTGCGAGCGGCACGCGTGTCGGCCCAACTCAGCAACGGCGTCGTTGGCGAACCCTCCACGTCGACGCCCACGAGGCTGTGCCAGAAAGTCGAAATCGCGATGAACTGGACTTTATCCGTGTCTTGAGCGGCAAGGAGATCATCAATCGTGCTGATAACCTCATCCACCAGCGCATCCGGATCGAACTCGCCGAGATCCGCAAGCGCACCTTCACGCCGTCGCCTGCCGTTGCTCGACATCTCCGCGCCATGCTCGTCAAACAGCGACGCACGCACACCTGATGTGCCGACGTCGATGCTCAGCAGGAAAGCGGGGCGCGTGGCTTCCATCACCGACAGAATGCCGGGCGCCGGCTCAACTCCGTCAACCACCTCATCGAGGACGCTGCTCATTTGTTTGGTGCGCGCCAAGAATCGCACATGCGTTGCAATCTGTGCAATCTGTGGTTTAATCCCCGCGCCTTGAGATTAACCCCCCTGCGCTGGTTGTTGATTGCAGGCGCCCTTCACGTGGCGCTGACGACGATCATTTTCGTCGTCGGTCACGTCCAACTGCTGCCCGCGTTCTTCGATTCGAACGGCATCGGGCTCACTTTCGCGATCGACGGTGCGACGTATCGCAAAATCGCGAGCGAGATGGCGATCTACTGGCAAACTTACGGCACGTCGGCATGGCTCGACTTCAAAGCGCCGCTCCATGCGAGGCTTTATTCGATTGCTTTTGCTTCTGTCGGTCGGTTGTTGGGCCATAACGTCTCGCCGCTGAATCGCTGAACCTCTTTTACTATCTCGCGACGCTGACGATCGTGTATCGCCTCGGCCGCGAGATTTTCAACGAGAAGGCAGCGTTGATTGCGGCGGCGATTGTCGCTCTCTGGCCCTCGTTGCTGTTTCATTCAACGCAATTGATTCGCGATCCGCTTGCGATCTTCTGCTTGTTAGGTTTGTTGTTGGTGCTGACGTTGCTGTTAACTCGCGAATTCACGTGGCGCCGGGCGCTGGCACTGGGCGTTGGCGGTGCGGCCTTGGTTACCGTGTTTTGGTTGACGCGCGGAAACATGTGGAACGCGCTCGTCGTGTGCGTTGCTCTCGGTTTCGTTTTGCTTTCGTTGCGAATGGTGCGCGAGCGAAAGTTTATCGCGGGAAATGCGATAGTGATGGCCGCGATTATCGTTGCGATGCTTTTCGTTCCGTCGCGACTCGAAAGCACAACGCTCGCCGGGCATCGTGCGCCGGCGACACCGCTCGCCATTCCGTCTGGATCACAACCGGCACCGCGCGAAGGCGTTTGGACCAGGGCGATCAACCAGATCAGAGACCGCCGCGGCGGGTTCCGCACATACACCGCACAAGAATCAAACATCGGCAGCGACGTTCAATTCACGAGCGTGTGGGACATTGTTCGGTTCGTCCCGCGGGCGGCTGTCGTCGGTTTCCTCGCGCCGTTTCCGCGCATGTGGTTCGAAGCCGGAACTTACGGCGCGACAGGCCGTCTGATCAGCGGTGCTGAAACGTTAGCGATGTACTTTTTGTACGTGGCCGTCGGCGTATGCTTGTGGCGAGAGCGACGCCGCCCGGCGATGTGGTTAGTTTTTTTGACTGCTACGGCCGGTTTGATCGGCTTGGGCCTGGTTGTTGTAAACGCGGGCGCGATTTACCGGCTCCGTTACGTGTTTTGGATCATGATGATTGTGATCGCCGCGCAGGGAATCTATTTGACTGTCCGGCGCACGAGTCCCACGAACTCGTGAATGTCTTCTTCCGTAGTGTCAAACGAGCACATCAACCTCACTTCCGAGATCGCTTCATTCCAAACGTAAAAGAAGTACTTCTTCTGCAACTGCGGGATGAACTGCTTCGGCACGACTGCGAACACGCCATTCGCCTCAACCTTTTGCGTTAACTTTATCGGAGGGATCTTTTCCAACTCGCTCCCCAACAACTGTGCCATCCGGTTCGCATGCGCGGCGCTGCGACGCCACAAATCTCCCGACAACAGCGTCTCGAACTGCGCGGAGATGAACCGCATCTTCGACGGCAGGTGCATTCCCTGCTTGCGAATGTATTTGAAGTCGCCGGCCAGTTTCGGATCGAAGAAGACCACGGCCTCGCCGTAGATCATCCCGTTCTTCGTGCCGCCGAATGAAAGCACATCAACGCCGATATCCGCCGTGATCGACTTCAAACTCTCGTTCAGATTCGCTGCAGCGTTTGCGAGCCGTGCGCCGTCGACGTGCAACAACATGTTGTTCGCGTGGGCAAACTTCGCGATCGCTTTCAGCTCCTGCTTGGAATAAACAGTCCCCATCTCCGTCGCCTGCGAGATTGAAACGACGCGCGGTTGCACGTGATGCTCGTTGCCAAACACATGGACCAACGGTTCAAGCTGTTCGACGCGCAACTTTCCGTCCGGCGTTTGCAGTGCGATCAGTTTGCAACCTGTGAACTTCTCCGGCGCGCCGCATTCGTCGACGTTGATATGCGCCGTCTCCGCACAGATAACGGCCTGATAAGGTTTCGTAATGGCTTTCAGACCAAGCGTGTTTGCGCCCGTGCCGCCAAAGACGAAATAAACCTCGACGTCCTTACCGAAATGTTTCTTGAATAGCTTGACTGCGCGGGCTGTGACATCGTCGTCGCCATACGCGATCACGTGACCTTCGTTAACCGCACGGATGGCTTCGACGATCTCCGGATGAACACCGGCGTTATTGTCGCTGGCAAAACTTCGGCGTGGGCGTTGTTTGCTCATAGTTTCCCCGCTTTGAAGTCACGGGCGATCTCGCGTGCAGCGTTCGCTCCCGGAATTCCAGTCACACCGCCGCCGGGATGCGTACCCGCGCCGCAAAGGTACAAACGCTTCAGCGGCGTGCGATATTGCGCCCAACCGATCAGCGGACGAAAAGTGAAAAACTGATCGAGCGTCTGTTCGCCGTGATGGATGTGTCCGCCGCTGAGGCCGTACGTCTGTTCGAGATCCAGCGGCGTGATCACCTCTTGCGAGACAATCAAACTTCTAATATTCGGAGCGTACGCTTCTAAGCAAGTCAGAACCGCGTCGGCAAACTCCTCGCCGCCGCGTGTTCCAATCACCTTCTTTTAATTTATACGGCGCAAACTGCACATGAATCGACATCACCTGCTGCGACGAGATCGCAATATCAAGATACGGCGCGCGCGAAAACTCCCCATACTTCGACGCATCAAACGCACGCTCCAGATAATCGATTTCCGGTCCAATATGGATACGGCCCGACAGTTTTGTTTCGTCATCGACGCCGCGAAAATCGGGCATTCCCGAAAGCGTAAGGTTGAGCTTAGCGACTACGCCCGGCGCGCGATAGTTGCGCATCTTCAACAGGAAATTCGGATCGAGCTCCACCGGATCGATAAGCTTCAACAACGTCGTGCGTGGATCTGCATTTGAGACTATTGCTCGCGCATCAATTTCTTCGCCGTCGCGGAGAATTACCTTCGCCCCTTCAATCCGTGTGACCTCGGTCGAAGTGCGTATTTCAGCCCCGGCGCTTTTTGCTGCATCCGCGAGTGCCTTCGTCAACCCACCTTTGACGGACGCGGAAGATCCAATCGCACTCCCATCCATCGCCGCCTGCCACAACAACCCGAGACTCGTCCCCGCCGACCATGGACCAGCAAACGCTCCGTGAATTCCCCTGGCTGCAACCGTCGCTCGCAACAACTCCGTCTCAAACCACTCCGCAACAAGATCGGCAACCGCCATCGGCCCCCAACGCAACAGCCGGTACTCGTCTTTCTTTCCTAAACCACGAAACGCCAAACCGATCTTCCCAAGCTGCCACAGGTCGCCTTTCGACGGTTGATCGATCGACGGCGGCGTCATCGCCAGCAGCGGCGCAAGCACGCGACCGATCCGCGAAAAGCTCTCGACAAACTCCGGATAAATCTTCGCGTCCTTCGCAGAAAACTTTTCTATCTCTTTAACCGTTGCGCCGACATCGTTATTGTAAATACACAGCGAACGCCCATCATCCGACAACGCCAGCACTCGCACCGCCGGCGTGATCAGTTCCAAACGCAGAGCCCAAATCCGCGATGATTTGCGACGAAAATGGACCAGTCGCGTTATCGAGCTCCGCCCCGCCGCCAACGACGTCACGACGCTCGAGCACAAGCGTCTTCAACTGGGCCTTAGCGAGATAGCACGCGGCCACCAAACCATTGTGACCACCGCCAACAATGATGATGTCGTACTTCGGCATTAAACCTTTCCGCGCTTCCAGTCTTTCAATAACTGGAGCGCGCCGTTTCGTCCGGGCGCGCCCATGATGCCGCCGCCGGGATGCGTCGCGGAGCCGCACATATACAAGCCCTTGATCGGCGTGCGATATTGCGCCCAACCGGGAGCGGGCCGCAGAAAGAAAAGCTGTTCGAGCGTCAGCTCGCCCTGGAAAATATTCCCCTCCGATAGACCAAAATCACGCTCCAGATCCAACGGCGTCAACACCTGCCGATCGCGAATCAACTCGCGAATGTTCGGCGCATGCTCGGCGATCGTGTCGATCACCGTGTCGCCAAACTCGTCGCGCTTCTCGTCCCAGTTTCCTTCTTTCAAGTTGTACGGCGCGTACTGCACGAAGCACGACATCACGTGCTTGCCCGGCGGTGCGACCGACGGATCGGTGAGACTCGGGATCACCATGTCAATGTACGGCCGCCGCGAGAAGCGCCCGTACTTCGCCTCGTCATACGCGCGCTCCATGTACTCGACACCCGGCGAGATCGAGATCGCGCCACGCAGATGCGCGCCTGGACCAGGCAACGACTTGAAATCCGGCAAACCGTCGAGCGCGAGATTCACCTTGCCTGACGAACCGCGATACTTGTAACGCTTGAGATCGGTGCAGAAGTCGTCCGGAAGATGTTGCTCTCCGATCATCTTCATGAACGTCAAACGCGGATCGACGCTCGAAGACACAACCTGGGCACGAATCTCGTCACCGTTTTCCAACACCACTCCAACAGCACGCCCATTCTTCAACAGAATCGAAGCAATCGGAGCTTCGGTTCGGATCTCGACGCCCGCTTCACGCGCCGCATCGCCGATCGCATTCGAGATCGCGCCGGTGCCGCCGCGCGCAAATCCCCACGAGCGAAACGCGCCGTCGATCTCGCCCATGTAATGATGCAGCAGCACGTACGCTGTTCCCGGCGAACGCACGCCGAGAAAAGTGCCGATGATGCCCGACGCAGACATCGTCGCTTTGAGCACGTCAGTCTCGAACCACTGATCGAGAAAATCGACGGCGCTCATCGTCATCAACTGCACCTGGTTGTATTTGTCGTCGTCCGAGAGTTTCTGAAAACGACGGCCCAGAAACGCGAGGTTCTTCCATCCTTTCGGATCGAGCGTCGTGGGGTCGGGCGGCGTCATGCTCATGATCGGCTTCACGAAGTGGGCCATCTCGATCATGGCTTTGCCGTACTCGTCGTAAGCTTCGGCGTCGAGTCGCGAATGGCGCGCGATCTCGCGACGCGTGCGCGCGTGATCGTTCACGCGCCACAAATAATCGCCGTCGGGCATGGGCGTGAACGTGCCGTCGAGCGGAAGTATCTCCAACCCGTGCCGCGGCAGATCGAGTTCGCGAATGATTTCCGGCCTGAGCAGTGAGACGACGTAAGAGCAGACAGAAAACTTGAAACCGGGGAAAACTTCCTCAGTCACAGCCGCGCCGCCGAGCACATGACGGCGCTCGAGCACAAGAACTTTCTTGCCCGCGCGCGCGAGATAAGCAGCGTTCACCAGACCGTTGTGTCCGCCGCCAATCACGACGACGTCGTACTTTTGCGTCATGTTTAATTTGGGTAATGCAGCTTGCTGAAGAATCGTTAGCATACTTATAATCGCTCGCCCTGACAAACGCGGCCAAACGCGGACACAAACCACCATCATGCCGATCGGAACCGCATTTCACGAACGAACGTTTCAACTCTGCGAAAGTCTTAGCTATCGCGAGTGGTCTGGTTATTACGCCGTCAGCTCTTACGAGCCGCATCACGAACACGAGTACAACGCGATTCGCAATGCCGCGGCGTTGATCGACATCTCACCGCTGTTCAAGTATCGACTCACGGGCAAGGATGCGACGCGTCTTGTCGATCGGGTGATCACGCGCGACATGCGCAAGGTGTCGGTGGGCCAGGTTGTGTACACGCCGTGGTGCGACGAACGCGGCAAAGTGATCGACGACGGTACGGTGTCGCGTCTCGAAGAGAATGTTTATCGTTGGACCGCGGCGGATCCGAGTCTGCGCTGGTTTACACAGAATGCCGCGGGCATGGATGTTCACATCGAAGACATCTCGGAAAGTGTTTCAGCGTTGGCGTTGCAAGGTCCAACTTCCGGCCGGCTCTTGAAGAGCCTCGTTAAAGACGCCGGCATCGCAAACTTGAAATACTTCCGCGTCACTAAGGCCATGATCGCCGGCGTTCCGGTCGAGATCTCGCGCACGGGTTACACCGGCGATCTTGGTTACGAGATCTGGATCGCGTCGGAGCACGCGCTTAAAGTTTGGGACGCGTTGATGGAAACCGGAAAGGCGTTTGATATTCACGCCGCAGGGATGCTGGCGCTCGACGTCGCGCGCGTGGAAGCAGGATTGTTGCTGATCGACGTCGATTTCAACAGCAGCAAGAAAGCGCTGGTCGACGAGCAGCGCTACACGCCGTATGAAATGGGACTCGGACGGCTCGTCAATCTCGACAAGAACCGGTTCGTGGGCCAGGCGGCGTTGATAGCAGAACATGAACGCGGGCCGGCGCGCGAGATCGTCGGGCTTGAGATCGATTGGCCGCAGGTCGAAGGTATTTACGAAGAGGTTGGTTTGCCGCCGTCGATCTCGCCGATGGCGTCGCGGGTGCACGTCCCTGTTTACAAAGAAGGTATTCAAGTCGGAAAGGCAACCACCAGCACCTGGTCGCCGACGTTGAAGAAGATGATCGCGCTCGCCACGATCAATCGCGGTTACACACGGCCCGGCACGAGACTTCAATTCGAGATCACGGTCGAGGCCGTCAGACATCACGTGCGCGCAACGGTTGTGAAGACTCCGTTCTTCAATCCTAAACGCAAGACTGCAACGCCTGTCGTGTAGATGAAAATCGTCGACGAGTACGATCCGAACCTGCCACTCGACCGCGCGTCGACGATTCCTGCTTCGTGGTACATCAACAAGGACCTCTACGAACTCGAACTCAAAACTGTCTTTTCGAATACGTGGCAACTGGCAGCGCGCGTCGATCAATTAACGCAGCCGGGGCAGTACGTTACGACCGGCGTCGCCGGCGAGCCCGTAGTCGTGGTGCGCGGAAATGACGGTGTTTTGCGGGCATTTTTCAACGTTTGCCGGCATCATGCGGCTGCCGTGATGACCGAGCCGCACGGCAAAGCGGCGCAGCTTCGTTGTCCGTATCACGGTTGGACCTACTCGCTCGAAGGTGAGCTGAAAGGCACGCCTGACTTTTCCGGCGTGTGCGATTTCGATCGTGCTCAGAACGGTCTCGCGCCGGTTGAGCTTCTGGAATGGGAGAATTGGGTTTTCGTTAAGCTCAACCGCGGTCCATCTCCTTTTACCTCGGATCTCATCGATCAGATCAGTGCGTTGAAACTCAATGGTCTCCACTGGTTCGAGCGCCGTTATTACCAGTTCGATTGCAACTGGAAGGTGTTTGTCGACAACTACCTCGATGGCGGTTATCACGTTCCGTATCTGCACAAAGGTCTCGACAGCGTCCTCGACTATAGCAACTACATGATCGAAAACGGCGCGCGGCATTGCTTGCAGTGGAGCCCGATCGTCAGCGAAGGCGCGGAGGCGCAAACCGGCGCCGTGCGACAAGGCGACCGTGCGCTCTATTACTGGATTTATCCAAACTTCATGATCAACTGGTACGACGGCGTGCTCGATACGAACTTCGTCGTGCCGCGCGGTGTGGACCAGACCGAAGTCATTTTCGATTTTTACTTTCCTGACGTCGTCAGCGAAGAGGCGCGCCAACGAAATCTGGCGAGTGTTGAAGTGGGCCAACGTATCCAGGACGAAGACGTCGCGATCTGCAAGTCGGTCCAGCGCGGCTTGAACTCTCGCGCGTACAACGCCGGGCGGCTTTCGGTGAGACGCGAAGCCGGCGAGCACCTGTTTCATCGACTCTTGCATGCCGATTTGAGCCACAAAAAGGCACAAAAGACACAAAAAGAGACGGGTTAGCCAAACTCCTGGTATCGCTTTTTTGTGCCTTTTGTGCTTCTTGTGTCTAAGCCTTTGCAAACCACAAATACCGATTCGCCTTCGTTAACCACGCAACGCGGTCAGTTATGGCGTGTGCTTGGCGTCGGCTTTGGCCTCGCCGTGATCATCGGCAACACGATCGGCGCCGGAATCTTTCGCGCGCCGGGAACGATCGCGGCGCAGTTGCCGAACCCGTGGCTGTTTCTCGGCGTGTGGGTGTTGGGTGGACTCTACGCGTTGCTCGGCGCGATCGCGATCGCCGAACTCGGCACGATGATTCCGCGATCGGGCGGACAATACGTCTACTCGCGTTACGCGCTCGGCGAGTATGCTGGGTTCATCGTCGGCTGGAGCGACTGGATTTCATCCTGTGGTTCGACAGCGCTAGTCTCGTTATTGATCGGAGAATTCTCCGGAGCCCTCGTGCCCGCGTTCGCAGGAAAGGGTCCGGTAGTTGCCGCGGCGGTGGCGATTGTGTTTGCCGTATTGCAATGGCGCGGGATCATTTGGGGCAGCAACATCCAGAACCTCACAAGTCTGCTGAAAGCACTTGCGTTTCTCGCGCTAATCGCCGCTGCTTTCGTCTTCGGCAGCGGGATCGGCTACACGAGATCAGAGATTTACAACCCGCCTGGCAACCTCTTGTTGATCGTCGTGCCGCTCATCATTTCACTGCGGGAAGTGATCTACACCTACGACGGCTGGAGCGGCGTGATCTATTTCTCCGAAGAGGTGAAGAATCCGGCGCGTGACATTCCGCGGTCGCTGTTCGGCGGCGTCCTCACGATCACGGCGATCTATCTGCTGGTGAACGTCGCGCTGCTCTATGTTTTACCCATAAAGGGAATCGCAGGTCAGGAGTTTGCGGCTGGCGAGGCGGCAAATGTGATCTTTGGCAGTCGCGGCGACACGGTTTTTCGCTGTCTCACGATCGTCTCCATGCTTAGCAGCATTAACGCGCTGCATCTCATGGCGACGCGTGTGATTTTTGCGATGAGTCGCGATGGACTGTTCACGACAAAAGCCGCTGTTGTAAACGATGGTGGGACTCCGAGCGTGTCGCTGTGGTTGAGTGCGGCGGTGGCAGTGCTGTTCATTATCTTCGGGCAGACGGCTGGGAAAGTGCTCACGATCGTCGCCTTCTTCTTCGTGGCCAACTACATCCTGTCGTTTGTCTCGCTGTTTGTGTTGCGACGTCGCGAACCCGAGAAGCCGCGTCCGTATCGCGCGTGGGGTCATCCGTGGACCACTGGACTCGCACTTGTTGGATCGGTTGTGTTTCTTGCGGGTGCGATTGCGGGCGATACGACGAATAGCGTGTACGCGTTGTTGCTGTTGGCGGTGAGTTATCCGGTGTTCCGATTGATCAAGTGGTTGCGTTAAATGTGATTTGTAAGAAAGAACAGTCATCCTAACTTGTTCTTATCAAGCGGCAGCCTTCGTTATCGACATCCAACACTCTGACGGTCGACTGAATCTTGTGCGCGCGAAAACAGCTCGCGATCTTGTTGCCGATCTGTTTCTCGTTTGCGTCAACGAGCGCGACGATGCTCGGTCCAGCGCCACTCAACGCCACGCCTAACAAACCAGGCATTTGGGGCAACGCTAACGCTTCCGCGAGACCGGGCACGAGTGACTCTCGGCGCGGCTGGTGCAATCGATCGCGCATCGCTTCCCAGAACAAGTCGTAACGCTGCTGTGCGAGCGCGGAGATGAAGACTGCCGTTCGTTGAAGATTGTGAACGGCGTCGCCGCGCGACACGCTTCGCGGAAGTGCGGCGCGAGCGACGTGCGTAGGCAACTGCGATCGCGGTGACACGACGACGGCGCGGATGTGTGTGGGCCAATCGAATCTCGCAGTGACGACTGTTCCGCCGTTGTTGACGCAACTCGCAACAAATCCGCCGCACAATGTTGCCGTTACGTTGTCGGGATGTCCTTCGAATTCGGTCGCGTAATTCTGAATCGTCTGATCGTTTAATTCGTGTGCGGCAAGTAATCCACACAGCTTGATACCAGCAACAATCGCCGCCGCGCTGCTGCCGAGGCCGCTCGCCAGCGGGATTTCGTTGTGGACGATCATGTCGATCGGGGGAAGCTCAAGGTTTTCACGTTTCGCAGCAAACGCCATCGCGCGATAGATCAGGTTTGAAGCGTTGCGCGGCAGCGCACGGTTCTCTTTCGCGCCTGTCGTGCGAACGCGACACGTCTCCTTCGCTTTCGACGCGACCGTGCAACGCACCGTCAGATAGAGCTTCAACGCCAACCCGAAACAGTCAAACCCCGGACCAAGATTCGACGTCGACGCCGGTAAACAAACTTCAAAAGACTTCTCGCTCATTTATTTCTTGATCTGCGTGCCGTCAGGCGCAACCAATCTCTGCTCGTGATACTTGATTACGTAATCTGTGTCTTTTAATAAGTGTCCCGTCAGAATTGCGATCACAGATTCGTGTTTCTTGATGAGGTTCTCACTTACGAGTTTGCGAATACCGGCAACGGTGGTTGCCGATGCAGGTTCGCAACCGATGCCGTCGCGGCCAATCATCGCTTTCGCGTCCGCGATCTCCTGTTCGGTTACCGTAATCACGCGTCCGTTGCTGTCGCGCACGGCGGTCGACGCCTTTTTCCACGAAACAGGTGCGCCGATCTTGATCGCCGACGCCAGCGTTTGCGGATGCTCTTCGTTCACCAACTCCGATCCGTGTGCGTGATGGAAACGCGCAAACGGCGCAGCGCCTTCTGCCTGGACCACCGTGATCTGCGGCTGTCGATCGAGTAACCCAGCGGCGACCAACTCACGAAAGCCTTTTCCAAATGCGGAACTGTTGCCGAGGTTTCCGCCGGGGACGACCAGGTGGTCCGGCGCACGCCAGTCGAGCTGTTCCGCGAGTTCGAACGCCACGGTCTTCTGACCTTCTATGCGAAACGGATTGATCGAGTTGACCAGATACGCTGAGCCATCTTCGACGAGATCGCGAATCGCGCGCATGCACGTGTCGAAGTTGCCTTCGATCTCCTGCACTTTGGCGCCGTAGTCGAGCGCCTGGGCCAGCTTCGCGGCGCTGACCTGACCCGCCGGCGCCATGATCATGCACTCCATCTTCGCGCGCGCCGCATATGCTGCCAGACTCGCAGCCGTGTTGCCCGTGCTCGCGCAGACCACGCGCTGCATGCCGAGCTTCTTCGCCTGGGTCACCGCAGCGGTCATGCCTGTGTCTTTGAACGATCCGGTCGGATTGTTTCCCTGATGTTTCAGCAGCAGTGAATTCAAACCGGCGTACGCAGCACATCGCGGCGCGTCGTAGAGCTGCGTGTTCCCCTCGCCCAACGAAACAACCGCGACGTCATCGTCAAACGGCAGAAACTCCCTGAACCGCCAAACACCGCTTCGATCGCGCTCGTCGCGCGAGGCCCTTCTCGCCAGCCACAGTTCACGCAACGACGCCGCGTTTAGCGCGCCGTCGTCCGTTCGCTCAATCTCCAGCAAGTCGCCGCACGTCGCACACGTGTACACCCGCTCGTTAAGCCCAAACGCCTTCCGACACTCGCCGTTGATACACCGCTGCACAAAATCACTCATAACGCTGCAAGATTTCTATTGCACCTGGCGAAATTCGAAAACCGCTCCGCACGCCTGACATGCGTTTACTTAAACAAACGGGCGGCATGCAGCTTGCCCAATGTCGATTGAACCATCAAACAGATGGTCCAAAACCCAATTAGAAACGAGATTGATTTGTCATGATACACCGCGCCGCTTATTTGCTGCTTCTTCTGACCGCCTTGAGTGTGAATGCCTTTGCTCAGAGTACAGAGCAGAACATAAACGTTAGGATCAAGCCTTCGCAAACGGTCGAAGAACGCGTCGCTGACTCTATCAAGGAAAGAGAGTTGCGCGAAGCGGCTGAAGAGAAACTCGCGGCGGAGAAGTCGGAGCAGATGGCGTCGAAGAGCCCGCAAGCGTTGCTCCGCCGGGCGAAAACGGTTTACGTCAGATCAGGAACTTCCTATTTCGAGCCGGTCCAACTGCAGAATGAATTGCTCAAGCGTGACGAGTTTGATGAATGGGGCCTGGCCATCCTCGACGGCTGGGACAAAGGGAAGAACGCCGACATTACCATCGAAGTCGATCGTCCTCTTTTCACCTTCACCTTCACCTACAAAATAACCGACCGCGCGAACGGCATCCTCCTCGCGTCCGGCGAAATAACCGCCTTCGACGGCAACATCGCCGCCCCGTTGCTCAGCAAACGAATCGTCAAAGACATCAAGAAAGCACGGGGCGACACGAAGAAGTAAAGACCCGACGAGCTTTCGACCGGCGAATTGGTTAGTGTGGATCATGGCTTTGACTCAAAAGTCCTCTCATTCTCACCGGGCTTCAGCCCGGTGCAAAAGCGGTGAAAGCAACGAGGATGGAGAATTAAAGGTTTCTATTAGCTCGCTGCCTGACACCCGGCTAAAGCCGGGTGAGAATGAGAAAAGACTTCTAGGCCAAAGCGGTGGATCATTGAGGTCGTCGTTCCATGCTTCGTTTTATTTGTGGTAGATTCATGCCCATGAGTACCGCGAAGGAAGAGGTTCAATCACTTCTAAGCAAGCTACCCGACGATTGTTCGCTCGAGGACATTCAGTATCACTTGTATGTCATCGAGAAGGTTCAGAATGGTCTGGAGGCGGCTGAATCGCAGGGAACAGTTTCTCAGGAGGAAGTTGAGAAGCGGTTTAGCAAATGGCTTACCGAGTAGAATGGTCGCCGCGAGCTGTTGAAGACCTCGAAGCAATTGCGCAATACATAGCCGCGGATTCCACCGCTTATGCCGCAGCAGTTGTCCAAACAATTCTCAGCACGACGCGGAAACTCTCACCGTTCCCTTTCTCGGGTCGGGTAGTGCCGGAACTCGACGACGCGAGCATTCGCGAGTGGTTCGCCTACAGTTATCGAATCATTTATCGGGTTGACAAAGAGACAGTAACCATCGCGGCATTGATACACGGCAAGCGCTTGTTGGATGTGAAATAGGTTCAATATGCCGGTAGCGAACGCCGCCCGTGAAGAGCGTGGGGAAGTGGTGTTGGGTGGTTGCATACTAAGAGGAAATGAGCCGCGGTGGGTTTTGGTTTGGTGAGCCGGTGAATGACTCGAATACGAAAAACACTTCACTTTGGCCGTGGGCTTATGCGATTGCGTTAGTTTATTTCGCGCTGCACCTCGCAACCTCAACGAGATACGGCTACTTCCGCGACGCTCTTTACTACCTCGCCTGCTCCGAACATCTCGCGTTTGGATACGTCGATCAGCCGCCGATGATAGCTGTGCTGGGGTGGTTGACGAGGCACACGATCGGCACGTCGCTACCGGCGCTACTACTCTGGCCCGCGCTCGCCGGCGCGTCGCGCATCGTTCTGACTGCCGCCTTCGCACGTGAACTCGGTGCACAGCGATTCGGCACAGCACTCGCCGCCGTGCTCGCAGCGACGCCCGGCGTGTGGTGGGTGATCGATCACCAGTTCGCAATGAACGCATTCGAGGCACTGCTTTGGGGCGGACTCGCGTTCACAGTCCTTCGGATCATCAACACAGGAAATAGCAAATTGTGGCTCGTGTTTGGCGTGATCGCGGGCATCGGTCTGCAAACGAAATACTCGATCATCATCTTTGCTTCGGTACTGCTAGCAGGCGTCCTGCTCACCCGGCAACGGAAGATTCTATTCACACCATGGATACTCGCCGGCGGCGCAATCGCTTTCCTGATTTTCCTGCCGAATCTGATCTGGAACATTCAACATAACTGGCCGTTTCTCGAGTTGATGCGAAACATTCGCACGACGGGAAAAGACGTCGTCCTCTCGCCCGCCATGTATCTCGTGCAACAGGTGCTGATGATGAACCCGGCGAGTTTTCCGTTCTGGTTCTCCGGATTGCTGTTTTATTTCTTCTCCCGCGATGCGAAAACGTATCGAGCGTTTGGCTGGACGTTTGTGATCGCGATCGCGATCTTCCTGATCACGCACGGCAAGGATTACTACTCGGCGCCGGCATACGTGCTCGTGTTAGCCGCCGGCGCAGTAGCCGCGGAACGGTTGTTAAAAACGCCGTCGAAGCTAAGCGCCTTGTTGAGACCCGCATGCTTCCTGTGGCTGATGCTCGGAGTGTTACCGCTGCTGCCGCTCGTATTACCAGTGCTACCGATCGACACGTTTCTTCGCTACCAAGCGCGTCTACCATTTGAAGTCCCCAAGACAGAGACGAGCTTCGTTGGCGAAACACTGCCGCAGTACTACGCCGACGAGTTTCCGTGGCCGGGCCTCGTAGCCGAAGTCGCGCGCGTCTATCATTCGCTCACGCCTGAAGAGCAACAGCGCACGGCGATCTACGGCACAAACTACGGCCAGGCTGCGGCCGTCGATTTCTTTGGACCACAGTACGGCCTGCCGAAAGCGATCAGCGGACATCAGAACTACTATCTCTGGGGACCGCGTCATTACACCGGCGACATCGTGATCCTGATGGGCGAGGAAGAGGACGACGCGCGCGAAAACTTCGAATCAGTAACGGTGGCCGCCACACTCAACAATCCCTATGCTTATCGGTACGAAAACCTTCCCGTGCTTCTGTGCAGAGGCTTGAAATGGAACCTGCAAGCCGGCTGGCCACGCGTCAAAAAGTGGCGTTGAAACCCGATGGAAATTACCTGATTGAAGCGAAACATGATGAAGACAACGTCGTTCTCCTGAAGCTGCCTGACCCCTTCCGCACAAAAATTACGCGTCTTAGTTAGATGTTTTAATCGCCCGCCGCTGATTCGCAGCGCAAAGCCTCACGGTGAATTAGGTGCCGCCGCAGGCTTACTCACAACCCGCACCCTCATAAGGAGACCAACAATGCCAATCAAAGTGTTCAAAACCTCAAATGACCACGAACTCAACCCCGGCGCCACCGGACACTGGTGGTGGAACAACGCATCACCCGCCAATGCAGTGTGGACCGCGAACGCCGTTCCTCTCGCAACGGGATCCACGACCGCCGGATTCGATCAAGACACCCAACTCGAGGTGACGAGAATCTGGCGCAGGTTCAAGGTCGTCGAAAAGAGCACGAGCCAGTTCAGCGACACCGACATCGAGAGCGAGATTCACTACGAAATAAAGAACCTTAGCGGTACCAAGGCGAAGTTCAACGTGTACCTCCAAGTCGCCTGGCCATAAACCCCGATTTGATCCGAAAACACTTACGGCGGCGCCCATCAAAAACTGGGTCGCCGCCGTTCATGGCACCGCGCTGTTGAAACTTGCGTTAGAAACTAAACCGGATCTGCGCGTCGATGCGACGATTGTAAGCCGCGCCGCCGCCGCCAAATCCACCAAACCCACCACTCGTTCCAGTCGACTGTCCAAACAAACTCGATCCGATGTTGCCGACCGGATTGTTGAAGTTCACGTGGTTCAAAATGTTGTTGAAGTTTAGCGAGAACGTCAGGTTGTAGCGGCCCTGACCACCACCGCCACCACCGAAACCTCCGCCACCAAAACCACCACGGCCACCAGCGCCCCCCGGTCCACCGCCGCCCGGCCCGCCGCCGCCTGGACCACCGCCGCCTGGACCACCGCGCATGCCGCCGCCCATGATCTGGCGGTTACCATCGTTACCCTGGCCCTGCCCCTGACCTTGTCGATTCTGCTGACCTGCGTTGGCGCTTCCACCTTCGGATCCAAACGACCACGTCTTGCTGACGCGCATGTTCACAGTCGTCGAACTCGGGCCTTCGCCGAAGTTACGCGGAATCATCACGTCGCCCGGCGCAAACGTCAGTTTGAAATTCCCAAACGGCGTGCACTTGAAATTCGCGCGGTCGTCGCAATTGATTCCCGCGGCCGCCAACGACGGACGTTCGGTATTGAATGTGTCGCCGTTGATGTCGCGGCCAAGCGTGATATTGAACGGACGGCCCGACTGCACGATGACGAACGGATTCAGCGTGATGCCCCAGTACGTGCGAATGTTTCCCGTCATCACGAAGCGATGACGAATGTCGCCCGACGCGCGGCCGTACTCAGTGCTGAAATCATAAGGATTCGCCGGCAGGCTGCCGATTCCGTCAGCATCGCTGTTTGCTTTCGCAAGCACGTAGTAAGCATTCATCGACGCGTTGCGCGTGAACCGGCTGTTGAAATTCAGAATGAACTGGTTCTGGTTGTAACGACCGCTCGACTCGTATTCGAAGATGTTGCAACGCGTCGAAGGATTGATATCGGGCGGTATGAAGTCGGCGCAATTCAGCGGGCGCACACCACTGGTCGGAACACCCGGAATGAACGTGCCCGGCAGCGGCGCGTTCAGCGGCCGCGTACGCAACACGTGCAACGTGCGAATGTTGATGTAGCTGCTGGCGATCGTGATGTTGTGCGGCAACTGACGTTCGACGCTGAACACTGACTGCAACGTGTATGGCGCCTGAAGGTTGTCCGCAAGCCGATAAACCGAACCCGGAACTGCAAACTGCAAGAGCTGCTCGGGCGATGGAATCAGCGGGAAGAAGTCAGGATTCTGCACCGTAAACTGCTGCTGGTTGACGCCGTTGAAGCGAGTGGCTTGCATCGTCAAGTTCTCGCTCACGCGCTCATAAAACACACCGTAGCCGCCGCGGATGACCGTCTTCGATTGCTGTCCGCCCGGCGACCACGCGAACCCAAGACGTGGACCAAAGTTGAAATTGCTGTCGATGTTCTTCTGGTTTTCGTAACGCAGACCGAGGCTCAACGTGAAGTTCGGACGCACTTTCCAGTCGTCCTGGAAGTAGCCGCCGAAGTCCCATTGCTTGACCTTCGCCTCCGGATTGCCGGACGAGAGACGAAACTGGCTCGCGCCGCCGCCGAGAACTCGAATCTCCAGCGCGTTTCTTCCCTGATCGACATACTGAAGCGTGCGGCGATAACGTTCGATACTCGAAACAACGTCAGCGCCGGCAATCGCGTCGCCGTTGGCGTCGACGTTTGGCGCAATCGCGCCGCCGAAGAACGTGTAGGTGCCGCCAAAGTTCTGCGGCGAGAAGTTGAGGATGTCTACCGATCGATAGCGAACGCCGAACTTCATCGAGTGCGGGCCGCGAGCAAACGTAGTGTTGTTGCTCAACTCCCAATCGTTCGTGTCGCTGTGCGACTGGCCCACCTGCGATCCGCCGGCGGTGAATGCATCCTGCACCTCGAGCGTTGGAATGGAGTTGTCGGCATCCGACAAGTTTCCGTTTCGCTCATACTCAAAACGCGTTTCGTTGATGATCGTCTTATTGATGATCGCGGTTTCTGTAAACTGAATGCTCTGTTCCGTATTCTCGGTGTCGTACGCGCGCGACGGCAGTGAAAACCCGCCGACTCCGGCTACGCGCGTGTTCTTCGAATAGTTGTAACGAGCAACCAGCGTGTGGTTCTGATTGATTTGATAATCAACCCTGGGACTGAATGACGTGCGGCGGCTTGGTATGGGAGCAGTATCTGTGAAATCGACGATGTTGCCATTCGCATCAAGCACCCTCGCGACGATGAGTGTTTCGTCGGCGACGTTGCGCCCGTCGAAGTCAACAAAGAATGAGGCCTTTCCTTTCTTGATTGGACCACCAAAGTTGCCGCCGTACTGGCGGGTCTGCAGTGGCGGGCGAGTGGGAGATTTGGAAAAAGGGTTGCGTGAGTTCAACGCTTCGTCGTTGAAGTTGAACGAAGCCTGGCCACGAAAGCGATCCGAGCCTGGGCGGGTCAGGATCTCAATGCGGCCGAAACCGAGTCGATCGTATTCGGCAGAAAATGGATTCGAGTTGATACGCACTTCGCGAATCGAAGCGCGCGGAGGCAAACGGCCACCCGTAAAACCGTCGACAAAGATCTGACCGCCGTTAGGACCAGCGGATGGACCAGCCAACGCCTGTAGCGCTGCTGCGAGATCGTCGGGATCGTCGGGAAGCGCTTCGATGTCTTCGCCTTTCAACACGACGGCGCCGGCATTGTTCTCAGGTTCAACGCTAACTTCGCGACTGTCCGCCGCGATCGTCACCTTCTGTTCCTCGATCGCGACTTTCAGCGTGACGTCGAGTTGTTGGGCCTTGCCGGCGACGATTTCGACTTCGGCGTTTTCATACATTCCGAAGCCGGCGTTGATCGCGCGAACAGTGTATTTGCCGGGCGCGAGACCGTTGATTGTATAACTGCCTGACTCGTTCGTAACCGTCGTCTTTTCCACGCCGCGCGAATCGACTGCGATAACTGTTGCGCCGACAATCGCGCCTCCCAGCTCATCCAGCACCAGGCCCTTCAACGAGCCAACGCGCTGCTGTGCAGCTACCACGCCTGTTAGCCCAAATGCGCAGAGCGCAACAGCCAACACTATTTTCCTCATTACCCGAAGCTCCTTCGACCGGCTTTTGCTATTTGGCGTGGATAGAGAGCGTTACGCCGCAGCTTGAGAGCGGATTCTACCCAAAATGGGCGTAAAGAGTCTGTCAATGGATTGTAAAGTTTTGTCAGTTATCACGAGTGTCGGATTGACACTTCTTTACGCACGGAAAGTTGCGGCTGTTGTAGGATTCCGAGCGACTTGCCTTAGGTAGTTCTTATGTCTTTCAATCTGGCACAGCAACCAATGGAACGGGTTCTGGTAATTGACGACGACGTCGGACTTTGCGAACTGGTCGGAGAGTACCTGGAGCCTGAAGGTTATACCGTCGAAGCGATTCATAACGGCGAACGAGGGATCGATCGAGCGTTGTCAGACGAACACGATCTGGTGGTCCTTGACGTCATGCTTCCGGGGACCAACGGCTTCGACGTGCTGCGACGAATTCGCGCGCGTTCGCGTATTCCGGTGCTGATGCTGACTGCGCGCGGCGACGACGTCGATCGCATCGTTGGGCTCGAAATCGGCGCCGACGATTATCTGCCGAAACCTTTCAACCCCCGCGAACTGGTCGCACGAATCCGCGCCGTGCTGCGACGCGCGCAACCAACGGAAGCAACAACGACGTCGCGCGAGACGATCAAGATCGGCGACATCGAAATGGACAGCAACACGCGCAACGTGCGCCGTGGCGGAGAAGTAGTTGAACTTACCGGCGTCGAATACGACCTGCTCGAAATACTGCTGCGCAACGCCGGACAGATCGTCAAGCGAGAAGATCTCGTGAAGGAAGTTTTAGGACGCGAGTTATCGCCGTTCGATCGCAGCATCGACATGCACGTGAGTAACCTGCGCAAGAAGTTGGGCCACCAGTTGAATGGACTTGAACGAATCAAGACCATTCGCGGCGTTGGCTACATCTACGGAGTTCCGACAGAAAGACCCGAATGAAGATTCATTTTCGCAGCCTCTACCTCAAGATCTTTCTCTGGTTCTGGCTCGCCATGATCGTGATCAACGTGGCGTTCTTTGCCGCCGTCGCACTGACGCGTCCGACGCCGACTCGACGATCGTGGCGCGACCTGGCCCAAACTGGCGCCAACGCGCAGAAGGCTGCTGAGGCTTTTGAACAATCGGGATCGGGTGCACTCGCGGTCGCGCTTCTGGCAACGGAGAAGAACTCGGGTGTTAGTGCGACGTTGTTCGACGAGAGTGGACGCGAACTGTCGGGACGTAACGTTCCGGCGGGCGCGGCGGAGTTGTTGGCACGAGTCGCCGAGAGTCGTGATCTCGAGTTCAACTTTGCTGGGCCCGGAACGCTGGTCGCGCGTCCGGTTGTTAGTGCGAAGGGGCAACGATACATATATCTTGCGCACATTCCTCGTCCTCCCTTTCAAAGTCTCTGGCAAACGCAGGCGATCCGTTTGCTGATCATCCTCGTTATCGGCGGCATCTTTTGTTACTGGCTGGCGCGTTATGTGACGACGCCCTTATTCAAACTTCGCACTACTACGAATCAACTGGCCGAGGGCCATCTCGGTGCGCGCGTCTCGACTAACCTGTCGAAGCGGCGTGATGAAGTCGGCGACCTCGGGCGCGACTTCAACTCGATGGCCGAACGGCTGGAGTCGATGGTCAAGGCGCAACAGCGTTTGCTTGGCGATATTTCACACGAGCTTCGTTCGCCGTTGGCGCGTTTGGGTGTAGCGCTTGGTCTCGCACGGCAACGTTCCGGTGCGGAAGCAAACAGCGCACTCGATCGCATCGAACGTGAGTCAGACAATCTGAACGAGATGATCAGCCAGTTGCTCACGCTGACGAGGCTTGAGAGTGGAACTGACGGCCGCAAACGCAGCGAAGTCGATCTGGACGCGCTGGTGCGAGAAGTTTCGGACGATGCGGATTTCGAGGCGCGCAGTTTGAACCGGTCGGTGCAGGTGGTTGCGAGCGACAGGTGTTCCATCAACGGTATCGAGGAACTGCTGCGCAGTGCCGTTGAGAATGTGGTGCGTAATGCGGTGCGGTTTACGCCGGAGGGAACGGCGGTTGAAGTTGCGCTGCGAAAGCAGAACGGTTCGCGCGACAATTTCGCAGTGATCAGCGTGCGCGATCGTGGTAACGGTGTGCCGGCTGAATCACTCGAAAAGATCTTTCGTCCGTTTTATCGCACTGAAGACGCGCGCGACAGGCAGAGTGGCGGTGGCACCGGGCTTGGGTTGGCGATTACTGAGCGCGCGGTGCGAATGCATGGCGGGACGGTGCAGGCTGTTAATGCGCCTGAAGGTGGACTTGCGGTCGAGATGCGTTTCCATCTGCCGTCGTCAAATTGATTCCTCCTTCCGTTTTCTTCTTCGCCTCAAGGTTATCTCTACGAACCTCACTACGAGGATCCAGATCAACGCCGCGGCGAATCCGGCGATAACGTCGGTGGTGTGGTGTACGCCGAGATAGATCCGCGATAAGCCAATCAGTACAAATGTCGTCGTGCAAACGATCCACACCAGGATTCGCGGTCGACGGCGCTCGATGCGTCCCGTGATGATTGCGGCGAATGCGCCGAAGAAACAGGCGCTGGTAAGTGCGTGTCCGCTTGGGAAGCTGTACGACTCCGGCGGAAGCAGATCGAAAAATGGCTCGGGGCGTGCGCGTTTGAACGCGAGCTTGAGAGTCATGTTCAAAGCCGATGCGCCGATCATTGTGGCAGCCATCAGTTTGGCTTCGCGGCCCCACTTGCGTGACGCAAACCAGATTATGACTCCGGCCGTGGCCAGGATGAGGAAAATCATCGACCCGAGAAACGAGATGCCGCGCATGGCGGTCGTCATCGCCGGCGATGCGAGTTGATGGACCGCCGCGCGTGTGACTTCATCAAACTGTCGCGTTTCCCCGTCGAGGACTTCGCTCGTCAGCCAGCCGAAGAACACGATCGTGCCGATTGCTGCTGCGAGACCGAGCAGCAGCGACAGGCTGATGAACTCAAACAAACGCTTTTTTGTGGTCAATCGCTTTACTGTGTGCTGAGGTACGGACGGATCACCGCATAAGCGCGATCCGCAGCCGATGCCACTGTACTCACCGTCGTGCGAAACTCCTCGGCATTCAGCCACGGTTCTTTCATTTGCGACATGACGATCAGATCGTCGTCGACGTCGAGACAAATCCGCACGTAGTTCAGCTCGTACGAAAGTTTCATCAGCTTTTGAAACGCCTCGGTTGAGAGCTGGAGTTTGCGCTTGGGAGCGACAACGGCGCCCATCGCGATCTGCCGCGGCCCAGCGCCAAGAATGATCCGGATCTGGCCCATCTCCTTGCCGTTCACCAGCAAATACCACGAGTTGGCCTGGACCTTGTGATACTCATGTCCCGACTGTTTCAGAAACTCTTCCACTCGCGCCTCGAATGTTCCGGGTTGCGCGGCGGGGGCTTGTGCTTCTTGAGCTTGAGTGGTTGTGAACAGCAGAAAGACCGAGATGATCGCGGCGAGCTTCTTCAAGTTTGTTCCTCCGTAGGGGTGGTGTGGGCCCGCGTCAGAGTTCGCGTGCCCACTCGCATCCTAACAGAGGCAGTGAAGAGACAGGAACGATTTATTCCGTTCGCAGCGCCACGATCGGATCGACGCGCGTCGCACGGCGAGCCGGGAGCAGACACGCCAACAGCGCGACGGCGAGGAGCACGATCGATACCCCGGTGAACGTGAGTGGATCCGTGGGTGAGATACCATGAAGCAGACCTCTCATCACGCGCGATAAAAGGAACGCGCCGATGAGACCGATGCCCAGACCGAGCAACGTCATCGTCATTCCCTGTCGCACGACGAGCCGCAGAACGTCGCCGCGTTTCGCGCCTAGCGCCATGCGAACGCCGATCTCGTGAGTTCGCCAACTGACCGAATAACTCATCACGCCGTAGAGTCCGACCGCTGCGAGCACGAGCGCGACGCCCGCGAATATTCCGAGCAACATCATGTTGAAGCGGCGCGGAGCGACTGACGTTCCCAACAACTGTTCGAGCGTTTGCGTGCGCCAGATGATCTGGTCCGGATCGAAACTCTTCACTGCGGCTCGCGCGGCCGGCGTGAACTGCGACGCGTCTTGCGCGTCGGTGCGGATCACGAGATTCATTCGCCGCTCGGGGTTCTGCACGTGTGAGACGTACATCTCGGGTTGAACTTCGGCGTCGAGACCGTTCCGTCGAACGTCTGCGACAACGCCCACGATCTCGCGCGGAATCTGCGAATCGCCGTCGAAGACGATGCGCCGCCCGATTGGATCTTCGTTAGGAAAGTAGCGTTTGACGAACGCATCGCTGACGACCATCACTTGCGGCGTATTTGCCGCATCGGTCTGCGCAAAGACGCGGCCGCGACGCAACGCGATATTCATTACGCGAAAGTAGTCGTTGCCGGCAGCAGTGTAATCGGCGACTGCTTCATTGCCGGGTTTGTAGGGCTCGCGGCCTTCGACCTGGAAACTCAGTTCGATGTCGAGATCGGTGAGCGGTACGTTGGTGACCAGTGAAACGTCACGCACACCGGGCTGCGTTTTCAATGTGACTGACGAGCTGTTCGAACGCGGCAGAGCGTTGTTCGGGTTTTGGGTATTTCGCTCGGCTTAGCGGAACGTCGAGCGCGAGCACGTTTTTCCCGTCGAACCCGGCGTCGGTTTGTAGTAACCGCCAGAAGCTGTGGATTAACAGACCGGCGGCGACAAGCAACATCAACGATAATGCGACTTCCGAAACGATCAACGCGCTACGCATGCGGTTGCGTCCGCCGTGCGACACGCCGCGACTGCCGTCTTTCAGCATGTTGCCGGGATCGGGTTTGGACGCGTGCAGCGCCGGAGCGAGCCCGAAGAGGACGCCGGTTAGGGTCGAGATTCCGAGCGTGAATAACAGAACGCGAGCGTCGAGACTGACGTCGCGCAGTCGCGGCACGTCTGCTGGTCCATACGCTACGAGCAGGTCCATGCCCCAGCTTGCGAGCAGCAAACCGAGAACGCCGCCGGCAAATGACAACAGCAGGCTTTCGGTGAGAAGTTGGGCCGCGATGCGTCCGCGGCTCGCGCCGAGCGCCATGCGAATCGCGACCTCTTTCTGTCGCGCCGCGGCACGCGCGAGCAGGAGATTTGCGACGTTTGCACATGCGATCAGCAACACCAAACCGACCGCGCCGAGCATCACGAACAACGCCACACGATATTCACGCGTGATGTCTTCGTGCATTGATACGGCGTTGAAGATGAGATTTGTGTTTGAGATGGGCGAGTGTTGTTCGATCTGACGTGAAAGAAGATCGAGATCCGCTTTTGCTTCGTCGAGTGTCACGCCGGGCTTGAGGCGGGCGATGACGGAGAGCGTGCGATCGGCGCGTTCCTCGCGACGCTGTTTCGTCATGAAAGCTGCTGAGAAGATCGGCTCCCAAAAGTCCTGCTTCTGCTCGTCGCTGATGGGATATTCAAAACCGGCGGGAAGCACGCCGACCACCGTCGTCTTGCCGCCGATGTTCACTTCACGACCGATGATGCTCGGATCGCCGCCGAAGCGTCGTTGCCACAGACCGTAACTGATAACGATCACCGATGGCGCGCCCGGTTTGTCTTCGTCACGCGTGAACACGCGGCCGAGCACCGGCTTGACGCGAAGTAGCGGAAAGTAATCGGCGTTTACAGCAGCGCCCAGCAAGCGTTCCGGCTCGCCGCCTTCGGTGACGATCGTGCCGGTGCCCTGATGTGTCGCGACGTATTCGAGCGTCTTGGACGATTGTTGGACGTCGAAGAAATCAGGTACTGAGAAACTGCCGCGGCCGTCGAGGGCCTGGTTGCGTTGCTCGGTCGCGAGCATCACGAGTTGTTGCGGTTCGTCGTAAGGAAGCGGTTGCAACAGGACGGTGTTGACGACGGAAAAGATCGCGGTGTTTGCGCCGATGCCGAGCGCGATCGCGATGATCGCGACGGCCGTCAGGCTCGGTCGCTTCAGCAACATTCGCACGGAATAAACGAGGTTCTTCCAAACGACGTCCATCTTGGTCCACTCCCTGATCTTAGTCGATAGCTACAACCATCAACGCCGCGTCGTCGCAAAACGTATTGCCGCAAAAGTCTCCAACGGCGTTGAAGATGATCTCTTTCAGATCTTCGGCGTTACGCTGACTGTGATCGCGCAACAAACCGATCAATCGTTCTTCACCAAACTGCTCACCGCTCGCGTCGGCGGCTTCAGTCAGACCGTCGGTGAAGAGCACGAGTCGATCGTCATGACGCAGTTCGATTTCGTCTTGCGTGTAAGGTGCATCCGGAAACGCGCCGAGCACGCTGCCGCCGGCGTCGAGCCGCACGCACTCGCCATCGCTGCGCACCAGCAGCGGCGGATTGTGACCGGCATTCGTGAACGTCAGCGTGCGTTGAGGGATATTCACCACGCCGTAGAACGCGGTGACAAACTTGTGCAACGGAATGTTCGCGTAGAGCTCGTTGTTTAGACGCGTGGTTACGTCCTGCGGTGCAAGATACAGCGAGGACAACGACTTCAGCGACGCCTGAAAGTTTGCCATCAACAAAGCGGCGGGCAGGCTCTTGCCGACAACGTCAGCGACGCACAACGCCGCATGCTCGTTATCGAGGTTGAACGCCGCGACATAATCGCCGCCGACTGTCGTCGCTGGTTGCCACTGGATCGCGATCTGCAGACCTTCGATTGACGACTGCGTGTTCGTTAGTAAATTTTCCTGGAGCTCGCGGGCTTCGACCAGTTCTCGTTTCAGTTGCTCGTCGGTCTTCTTGTTGTCGGCGATTCGGGTTTGGAAGCTCCGGCGCGCGCGTGCATGCTTCACTTGTTTCCGCAACGTTTGCAGCAGGCGCGGGTTCTCCCACGGCTTTTGCACGAAATCGCGAACGCCGCGGCGCATCGCTTCGACGGCGAGATCGACGGTCGCCCACGCAGTCATCACCACGATCGGCAGCGACGGATCGAGCGCCTGGATACGCGAGATCAGATCGATGCCTTCACGTCCGCTCGTCGTGTCGCGCGCGTAGTTGAGATCGATCAGCACGACGTCAAACTGCGAGCGCTCGATTGCCTCGAGCACGGCCGCCGGCGACGACACCGTTTCCGGCTCGTAACCATCATTCTTCAACAGCAGCCGCAGGGCAGTCAGGATGTCCGGCTCATCGTCGGCAATCAGCGTGCGGGGATGATGGGGAACGTATGCGGATGTTTGTAGAGAAATCACGTGAGTCACCGGCTTTTGTTTGAAGCGTTGAATAAGACGGAATTTCAGTCGTTGGTACGAATTCCCGCGTATTCAAGGAAACAAAGCGTGTGCCAGCGTGAGTTTCTGAGGATAAATGACCTTCGCGCAGCCAGACTATGTTTTTACATTTCAGAAATGAGACTGCCCAATCCCATTTTCGATCTTTTTAGCGTAATCAATCGCTTCGGAGCGCTACCATCGGATCGACTTTCGTCGCGCGTCGCGCGGGAACGTAACAGGCTAACAAGGCGGCCGCGGATAGCAGGGCAGGAGTGAACATGAACGTCAACGGATCTGTAGCGCTGATTCCAAACAACAGGCTCGAAAGCAGCCGGGCGCAGATGAACGACGCGCCTAAACCAATCGCCAGTCCGATGGCGAGCAGCAGTGCTCCCTGCCCGATCACCAGCCGGAAAATGTCGCCGTGACGGGCGCCTAAAGCCATCCGCACGCCGATCTCGTGTGTGCGTTGACTGACGAGGTACGACAGCAAGCTAAACAGACCCGTCGCGGCCAGTGCCAACGCGAGTGAGCCTAAAAGTCCAAGCAGCCACATCGAGAAGCGATCGGTCGCAACAGAACGCGAAACGAGCGTGTCCATCGTTCTGACATTGCTGACGGCCTGCGCCGGATCCATTTCTCGCACTTGCGCCTTGACGGGTTCGATCAGCCGGTTCGGATCGGACGCGGTTCGCACCACGAGATTCATCGGCAGGTAAGGATTCTGCGCGTGTGGAATAAAGACCTCAGGACGCGGTTCGACTTTCAGACCGTAATACCTGATGCCGCCGGTTACTCCCACAACTTCGTAAGCGTACTTGCCGCGATTGTAGTCGAGCATCAAACGCTTGCCGACAGGGTTTTCGTTCGGCCACACCTTGTCGGCCATTCGCTGGTTCACGATTATCACTGCGATGGTGTCTCGTCGATCTTGCTCGGTGAAATTGCGGCCTTGTAAGAGCGAGATACCCATCGTGTTGAAGTAGCCGGGCGTCGCCATTCGTACCGCGACTTTGTCGCCGTCGCCGGTGGGTTCCGGTTCACCTTCACGCCAATAGGGCCGGGTGAAGTCAGTGCCGACGTCACTCATGGGAAGAGTCGTCACTGCGGCGGCGGAAGTCACGGAAGGCAGCGACTCGATTCGCTCGATCAGTTGATGGTAGTACTCCGTAGCTCGGCGGCCGTATTTCTCACCATCGAGCGTGATGTGCATCGTCAGCAGGTTCTCGGAATTGAATCCCGGATTGACCGAAATCAGTTGAACGAAGCTGCGCACAAACAGACCCGCGCACGTGACCAGTACCAACGCAATTGAGACCTCTGCGATCACCACTGCGTTACGGAGTCGATGGTTGGCAATCCTTCCTGTAAGACCTTTGGCGCCGGCGTCTTTGAGTGTGGTGAAGAGTTCAGCCTTTGAACTTTTCAGGGCAGGCAGCAAACCAAAGATCACAGCGGTCGTGATTGAGATTGCGAGCGCAAACAGAAGCACTCTCGCGTCGATTGCGACTTCGCTGATCCGCGGCGTGTCGACGGGCGCGAGAGAAAGCAGCAGATCGAGTCCCCACCACGCGAGTCCGAGACCGACAACGCCGCTCGTCAGCGCGAGCACGAAACTCTCGGTGAGCTGTTGTCGGATCAATCGACCGCGAGAAGCTCCGAGAGCCAGGCGCAACGCGAACTCGCGTTTGCGAGCTGTTGATTGGGCCAACACCAAACCGGCAACGTTCGCACACGCAAGCAACAACACCATTCCGACAGCGCCAGACAACACCAGCAAGATTAGACGGCTGGAACTCGTTACCTCTTCGTGAAGCGGCACGACGCTCGCGGTCCATCCGCGATTTGTTTCCGGAAATCTTTCCGCCAGGCCCTCGAAGAACGATGAGAGTCGTGTTTGTGTTTCTTCAGCGGAAGTATCGTGTTTGATTCGGCCGACGGTGTGAAGAAAACGCCAGTCGCGAGGTGGTCCTTTGGGAAATCTTTGCGCGTTGTATGTGCGCGCGATGTCCCAGGGCAACCATAAATCAGTCTCTTTACTCGGGACGCTGAAACCGGCGGGCATCACTCCGATGATTTCCCAGTCGAAGCTGTTAATCGTGATCTTCTTCCCAACGATCGAAGCGTCGGAGGCGAAGCGACGTTTCCAGAGATCGTCGCTGATGACGACCATGCGTTCGCCACTCATGAATCGTCCCACTTCGAATGCAGCGCCGCTGATCTCTCGCGGAAACGGCTGGCCGATCGCGGGCTTAACGCCCAAGGTTTCAAAGAAGTCGACGGAGACCTGGGCCGTCACAACTTGCTCGGCATCTTGCGGACTCTGAAGTGTCGTTGCGGTTTCGTAGAACGCTGTGACGGAGTCGAAGATTCGTTCGCGATTGAGGTCGAGAAAATTACCTGGCGAAACGCTGTTGCGTTCGACGGTTTTCGAGGGGTTGGTTTCCTTGACGACTACCAGTTTGTCGGGGTCGTTGTATGGCAACGGCGCCAGCAGAACTGAATTTACAACTGAGAAGATGGCGGTATTGGCAGCAATTCCGAGCGCGAGAATCAGGACGACGACAGTCGTGAATCCCGGTTTATGGGTTAAGCGACGGAAGGCATAGCGCAGATCCTGCTGAAGAGTATACATGGTGAGTCCTCCGAGAGTACTTCTGAAGCAACAGCAGAAGCGACAGTTCAAAGGGCTCTGTCGGAATGGTGGAGCCGAGGGGATCGAACCCCTGACCTCATGACTAGCGGTCTAATAAGACTGTTTTCCTCAGTTCCTGTCAATTGTTTCCTTTGGTCTATCGAAAACTCCTGACAAAATCTCAACGCCGTACTTATAATGCTTCGCTTTCCATCGCCCAGAACGAGCTCGGTAAAAATCGTCGCACCCGCATGCCTTATTCGACAATCCCCGGACCAACCGGCAATCGTTTCTTCGGATCTCTAGTCACTGAGAGTCGCCGCGATCCGCTGCGCTTCATGACGCGCCTGGCAAACACTTACGGAGACGTGTGCAGTTTTCGCGTCGGCTTCGAACACGTTTTCTTCGTCAACCATCCTGACCACGTGCATGACGTCCTGGTCAATCACTACGACAACTTTCTCAAAGGAAGAGGATCCCAGCGTTCCCGAAAATTTCTGGGTGAGGGCGTTTTGCTCAGCGAAGGTGAGACGCACCGCCGTCAGCGCCGCCTCGCACAACCGGCTTTTCATCGGAATCGCATCGCGAACTATGCCGGCGTTATGGGCGAACACTGCGAGCGCATGAGTTCTCGCTGGGTCGACGGACAGGTGGTCGACGTTTTCCCTGAAATGGTGCAACTGACTCTCGGCATCGTGGGTAAGACATTGTTCGATGCTGATGTCGAATCAGAAAGCGACGAAGTCGGGCGCGCGATGAGTGCGGCAGTTTCGCGCTACCGCGCTTTCAAATTGCCGTTGGCTAAGTTGTTCGAAAGCATGCCGCTGCCGAACATGCTTCACTATCAGAGAGGAAAGGAGCGGTTGCGCCGCATCGTGCTCAAACTGATCGACGAACGGCGACGGACCGGTCGAGATCACGGTGACCTTCTTTCCATGCTTCTGCTTGCTGAGGACGACGTTAACGGCGGACGTCGCATGACGGCCGAAGAGGTGTGGGACGAAGCGCTGACGTTTTTCATCGCCGGGTACGACACAATAGCAACGGCAATGATGTGGACCTGGTATTTGCTTTCGCAACACCCGGAAGTCGAGGAACGCCTGCACGCGGAGGTTGACGCCGTGCTCGTAACAGATGGTCCAGCGACGCTCGACGATGTGCCACATTTGCGCTACACGGAAAACGTTCTCGCCGAGTCGATGCGACTTTATCCACCAACGTGGCGTTTGGTGCGACGAGCCATTCGCGACTTTCCTATCGGTGAACATGTAATTCCGGCGAGGTCGCTGGTAGTTGTTTGCCAGTACGCAATGCACAGGAATGCGCAGTACTACCCCGATCCGGAACGTTTCGATCCGGATCGTTTTAGTCCGGAAGCGAAAGCCTCGCGACCGCGGTTCTCTTACTTTCCGTTCGGGGGTGGTCCACGTCATTGCATGGGTGAACCGTTCGCGATGATGGAAGGCGTGATTCTGCTGGCCTCGCTCGCGCGACGGTGGCGGCTACGGCTCGTGCCCGGTCACAAGGTGGAATTGCGAGCAGAGCATCTGCTGCGTGCGAAGAGTGGCATGTTGATGCAGTTGGAAAAGCGTTATGTCTAACGGGTGGTGTCTTAGTTTCCTCTGCGTACCTCGGCGGTCCTCCGCGTCTCTGCGGTTTATGTGTTTTTACGGTTCTTTTACCGCAGAGTCGCAGAGGAAAATTACTCTTTGCGACGGCCGACAATGCCGCGGGCTAATGAGCGTGCGAGCTTGCCGATTCCGGGCGTTCGCCGCAACCGTTCCCCAACGCGAAAAGTTGTCGAATTGAAAACTGATTCGCGTTGCCGTCTGAAGTCCAACGTCAGGTTGCGAATGTGCGCGGCGGCTGCGTGTGCTTCCTTCTCGCGATCGTGAGGCGTAGCGGCATTCTCGGCGATAACTTCCTCATAAATCCTGAGTAGTTCATTCATTGCGAGATCGGAACCTGCCTCGGCGCGCACGCGTCGTGAAACGTCCGCCGCATCTGACGGATCGTATTCTTCAAGTGCCCGATCGATCGCACGCCCAAACTCTTCGGCTGTAAGCTGCGAACTCATTGCACGCATGCCGAAGCCATCTGTACGCAACTGTTCGAGGTTGCCAGTCGTCACCATCGGTCCAAGACGCCGCCACCAATAAACGACGACGGCCGCACCGACTGCGGCGGATTCAAGAGCCGCGCGTCCCTTTGCAAACACTACGTCGTAATCGCGTAATACCGCTTCCGGCCGTTCGCAGGTCCTGCCCACACCCGCGCCAAAAACATCGAGCGTAACGCCGCGTTTCGAACACGCCTCGCGCGCGGCTTTTAAGTGTTCGTTTTCTTTCGTGTGATTGCACAGGATAGCCGCGCGACGCGGGCGCGCCGGCAGTGGCGAGCGTGGTTGGAATCTTTCGAGATCAACAAACTGGCAGATGATCTGCGTCTTGTCTTCGGGTACTCCGCATTCGTAAATGAGCTTGTCGTAACACTGATCGTCGACGGCGACATACCGCAGGACGCGTGGAAAGCGCGGCGGATAATCGTCCTTGAAATACCAGTCATGGCAGACGTAGATCGCCGGGACATTGCTGAAATGGAGCAGCGCCGTAATCGTCTCGTTAACGTGTTGGCCGTGGATGATGTCTGGCGGAGTCGCAACCTGTGAGAGATCATCGACAACGGGAATGGTCTCATTGCGTATCTCGGTAGCGAGCCTGCCAAGTCGCGGGCTGTAAAGGATGGGACGGTGTCCCTTCGCCAGGAGTCCGCGGGCGACGTCACGCACGAAGAGTTCGGTTCCCGTCCAGCCTTCGAGATTCAGATTTGTGATCAGGACTCTCAAACTGAAACTTGCTTAGTCGTGGAAATGATTGGTGGAGCCGAGGGGGATCGAACCCCTGACCTCATGACTGCCAGTCATGCGCTCTCCCAGCTGAGCTACGGCCCCAAATCGTGCATGTGAGTGCTGGTAAATAACTGATGCAGACTAGCCTAGCGTTTTGCGTTGAGTCAAGCAACGGCGTGATTCTGAGTGATTGCATTTACTCTTGTGGCCAAATTGTGGCCGCACTTCTGAATTCATCGGCACCTCGCCGCACTGCACAGAGGGCTAAATTCCTGTGTGCGACTGTATTGAGTCGTACGTAAAAAATTTTTCAGGATTCGTAAACAAAACGTTTGATAATTTTCCAAAGTAGGTGTAATGTGCCGCCCGGATTTTCCTTCCGCGATAAAAGCCCAGAACACAAAGAACCCAACGCGGCATCGCGATGGGGAGCATAAAGATCGCGCAGCACCAGCACCCGCACGATTTAAATGTTGATTCACGTCAACAAGTGATTTCGACTGGCTACTGATTCCTCCCGACCCTAACCGGTCGATTCTAAGGAGAGATCTATGCCTGCCACCGAAATAGACATTAAAAAAGTATCCCCGTTCGACTCGCTTGAACCCCCACAGCTTGACCTGGTCCAAATCAAACCTTTAGCGACAAAGCTGCAATGGGAAGCCTCCAGATACAATCTTAGAACCACAGCTAAAGACGGCAGTTACGTACTGTGGAACAGCTACACCGGCGCCATCTGCGTCATCAAGCCGCAGCAACGGGAAGGCGTCCAGGCCCTGTTGAAAGAGGGCTATACCGGCGAGCCGAAAGGAGTCGTCAAGTATCTCTCAGACAATGGCTTTCTGGTGCCGAAGGGGACCAATGAGTATCGCAAGGTTCAACTCGCCTTCGGTCAGACTCACTATCGTCAGGATCTCCTCGAACTCATTCTGCTTGCTTCCGAAGACTGTAACTTCCGTTGCAACTACTGCTATGAGGATTTTGCAAGAGGAACGATGCTGCCTTCGGTCCGTGCAGGCTTAAAGAAGATGGTCGAAAGAAGAGCACCGCATTTGCGGCATTTGAGTGTTGGATGGTTCGGCGGTGAGCCGCTTTACGGCTTCCAGGCGATGGAAGACCTGGGCCCGTTCTTCATCGAGATCGCCGAAAAATATTCGCTTGCCTATCTCAGTCACATTACGACCAACGGTTATCTGTTGACACCGGACGTTGCTGAAAAGCTGATGGCGTGGAAAGTGCTCAACTACCAGATCACGGTCGACGGGATGCGCGAGCAACATGACCACAAGAGACCCGCTCGAGATGGTAGCGGCACCTTCGATCAGATCATTTCCAATTTAATTGAGCTCAAGAAGAGACCGGAAAAGTTCCGCGTTCGCATCCGGGTGAACTACGACAAGGAAAACCACCCATACCTCGAAGAACTCTTGTTGCTTTTGCAAAAGGAGTTTGCCGGTGACGATCGCTTTATGGTGGCTTTTCATAGCGTTGGCAAATGGGGCGGACCAAACGACAAAGACCTCGAAGTCTGCGGCGTCGATGAAGTGAAAGTAGTGAAAGAACGACTACGCAAATCGGCCAAGGACAAGGGCTTCCGCCCGGCGGGACTTGCGCGACATGAATAGCCTTGGCAAAAACGTTTGCTACGCGGCACGGCCATACAATTTCATCGTGGGCGCCGACGGCAAACTGATGAAGTGCACCATCGTCCTCGATAAAAAAGACCATAATATCGTCGGCCAGCTAACACCTGACGGCGACATGATTATCAACGCCGACAACTTAGCTCTTTGGACTGAGCCGGCGTTTCAAAGCGACACCGGCTGTCAAAAGTGCTCCATCTTGCCGACATGCCAGGGAATCTCCTGCCCGCTGATCCGTATCGAAAATAACCAGAGTCCATGCGGAGCTACACCTAAAAAGAACATTCGCAATGAACTGTTGTTGGCGATGGAGACGGCCCCGCTTAAGTCGCAGGAAGTAATGGTCAACTTCGATTAAAGCCACGGCTGGCACGGATGACGTAAACGGATTGACACGGATCAAGCAATACCATGGCTGCGAGCGCAGAGCCAATTCGGGATCCTTTTGCCGCGGTTGCGGAAGATCGACGTTTGCACTACTTCCGCAGACGAATCAAAGACTTCAAAAAAGACATCTCGACTAAGGCTGAACTATTCGCTCAGTTTCGCGAGTGGCTCGACCAGTTGACTGATGAGGTAATTCTCAGATCTCATCAGCAACATTACAATCCGACCTACTTGAACCTTCTCTCCGTATTTGGCGAAGAGCTGACAAATGAGGAGGTTCACTCCCTCGCTATCAAGTGCATCAAAGCGAAGCTCTTGAGTGAATGCGAATACTACTTTCATCTGTCGCAACTGTTCGAATTGATCAAGTCCGGCCCGAGAAAACCACAACCGGCGGCCGATCAATCTGCTGCGGCTCAAGAGTTGGGACCTGGGGCTGATTCGCTCACTGTTAAGCCGCGGCAGAGGGTTGATAATCTGCAGTTTCCGCTTTGGCGCCATTCGCTACGTCCCGATCGACTTAGCGTTGCTGGGATTTCCCATCTTCCAGATCATTAATCAAGCCCTACTATGAAGGGATGCAACCAGTCTTAGACTCCCTGGGGCCCTCGGCCTCGGAAACACCTCCCGTTCCTGGAGAATCGACTCCGCAAGCTGAAAACATCCGGCTTCTCAAGAACCTCTGCGTGGAAGATCCCCGTTGCACAGTTGAATTTGTGAACGCGTTGAAGCGGAACGAAATCGGTTGTGTTCTGCATCGAGGGTAATAGCGGAGCGGATGGTCCATGGGGTAATACATCCAAGAGCACGATCGATTTTCTGGGCCTGCGCATCGCCGTGAAGAATGGAGCAGCCCGGTTGGCGGCTGCGCTGAAAACGCCGATTCTTCCCATGATAGTGCCGAGAGACGGCGCCGCGCGCGGTCAGATTGTTTTCGGTGAACCCATCATTCTTCCTTCGGGACTCACACATTCTGAAAGTGAAAAGCTTGCCCAGGCGTCGATGCAATCGCTTTATGCGTTGATGGAGTCTTACGTCCATCTTGATCCGAAGCAATGGGAAGGCTGGTCCGCGCTGCACCGGTGGCGATTGCAGGGTGATGACGTTGACGCGAACAGGCACAAGTTGAGTGACGCGGATTCGCAAACGATCGCCAGGCTGCTGCGCGACGGCAAGAAGTTCAGCGTGAATCCGCGCCGCGTGGCGCAATTGCCGACCAAAGATGGCGTGATGTGGGTCGACCTTAAAACGCTCAAGGGATTTCAGAACCCAAAGTGGGCCGGAAAGGACTTACTGGCGACCCTTTCGTCGCCACCCGGGCTCGACCTGGCCTGGATCAACCGAAAGCAAAGCGATCCCGCATTGGGAAGCAAAGATTTATTTACTCTTGGCTTATTTGCAGCAGTCAGAATTGATTGCTGCGCACTGAACCTCGCAACAACGGAAGCTGAAGAGCCTCTCCACTCTTAACCGCTTTGTTGGACCAACCACACAAAGCGGAATCTTCAATCCCGGCACTCGAGCATCCGAGGGCTTCCCGAGTGCTCACTAATCCTCGCGGGAGGTAGTTATGACCGAAAAAGACCTAAGCCAATTCGGGCTACTGGACGAGTTCTCAATTACGGAACTCGAACAGCGACTCGAATTTGAAGCATGGTGCGATTGGAACTGCGGTGATCCAGACACTAATTGCCCGTGCGACGACCCAAACAGTAATTGCGGGTGCTCGCCGACCAATTCCTGTAACTCGGATTGTGCCCCTGACGAGATCTGCATCATTCCTAACAACCAGTGTGTTTAGGATGACGTCGGTTCGATCGGTGCAGGCTTCCCGGTAAATCTCTCTTTTGCGGTTCCTGGAAGTGGATTTCATCGGGAAGGCCTGCACCCTTCAAGCTCTGGAAAGGACAAAAGGGAAGAGAGAGGTTATTCCTATGGTCTACTCGTTCAATCAATCACTTTCTGTTTACCCGCTCGATGCGGCCTCGAATCAAGCCATGGTCCTTTGCGAAGTTCCGGCGCAAAAAGGTTCGACTGTAAGGTTTGCGATGCCCGCCGCTTTGCTCGAACTTCTAAAAATGTTTGACGGGCAAAAGGACGTGGCGGAGGTCTTTGCAGCTTACGATAAGCTCAATCCGGGAAAATATTCGTTGCCGAATGTCGAGCAACTGGTGCAAAGTTTTCTCCTCCCCAAGAGTCTTCTGGTTGATCTCAGCGCTCCCGCTTCTCTACGGGAAATCAGTTCGAAGCGTACGTCATACCTGTTCGGGAAAGTACGGCTGATCCCCCAGCACATCGTGTTTCCGGTGGCGAAGTTATTCGGCTGGGCATTCGACAAACGGTTGCTGATCGGCTGGCTGGCGATTTTCGTTCTGGCGCACTTGATCTTTTATCTGTGGCTCTTACCCAATCATCGTACGGAGTTGAGCCATTTCGGCAGTTCAACATTTGCAGTCGTGATGCTCCTCAGTTTATTGGGGGCCATCATTCATGAGACGGGCCATGCCTCGGCACTTGTCTCGTATGGTTGCAAGCAGACCGAGATCGGCTTCGGCATCTATCTCTACTTCCCGGTGCTTTACACGGACGTCTCCGAAGCATGGAAGTTGTCGCGCCACCACAGGGCGATGATCGACATGGCCGGCGTTTATTTTCAATCAGTCTTTCAACTCCTGTTTCTCGGCCTTTACTTCATCAATGGCTCGCCTGTTCCGATTTACTTCTTTCTTTTTACTGACCTGATCATGTTTCGCACGATGAACCCTTTTCTGCGGATGGATGGCTACTGGCTCGTGGCTGATCTTTTCGGCATCTTTAACCTGAGAGAACAATCGACGAAACTCATCAAGCATTACTTCCTCAATTTGTTTGGCTTGAACGATGCGGTTCGCACTCCGCTACAGAATCTTAAGCCGGGAGCACGAGTGGCCTTGGCGATTTATTCCGTACTTTCCACGGTCTTCTTCTTCTATCTATGCGAAATCATGATTCGCTTCTCAATTGTTTACCTGGTTCCGACGTATTCGACACCGCTGATTGCCCTTTGGCAAGTGATCCAACACTGGCCGCTCGATGTGGGCAAACTCTTTAGTCTGGTGTTTGAAATTCTTTGGCGCACGGCTGTGCTTGCTGGACTGTCGCTATTCGCTTATCGAATGCTTCAAACCGCCTGGGGCGTGCTCAAGTTTCTAGTCCAAACGTTGTGGCAGAAGTTGTTCAATGTTTACGACAACTCTCAAAAAAGCGTCACCGCCAAATGACGTAGCTATCAGCGCTGAAACGATCGCCGACGTTCTGCGACAGCGTGCAGAACTGACGCCGCACAAGCGTGTCTTCCTGTTCCTCGACAGGGGCGAGCACGAAGGTGCTTCCTGCACTTTTGCGCAGCTTGATCGAAGAGCGACGGCCATCGGCCGCCGCCTTGTCGCTCTTGGCGCCAGGGGCAAACAGGTGCTACTGCCTAATCCGCCAGGTTTGGAATTTGTCACGAACTTTTTCGGCTGTTTGTACGCCGGTGCTGTGGGCGTTCCCGCCTGTTCATCTCTTCTTACCACACGCAAACACGATCGTCTTCGATGCATTGTGGAAGACGCTGAAGTGGAATTCATCCTGGCGGTGTCCACCGACTCGTTAACGCCCTTTCGTGAATCCATGGCCGGCGAGGAGTGGACTTCGCGCGTAACTCTGCTGGCTACGGACGAAGTGCCGGAAATCGAAGCAGCGGAATGGTCACCGACAAACTGCGGGGCTGATGACGTCGCGTACATTCAGTACAGTTCCGGATCCACATCTTCGCCAAAAGGAGTCGTGATCTCGCACCGCAATGTGATGTGCAATCAGCGAATGCTCCAGCAAGCTTTCAGAACCAGCGAAGACAGCGTAATCGTTTCATGGCTACCACATTTTCACGACATGGGCCTCGTCGGCGTTATTCAGCGTGCCATCTATGTGGGAATGCCCGCGGTGCTAATGGCGCCGATCGAGTTTATACGCAGACCAGTTCAATGGCTCCGGGCCATTTCGAGATATCGAGCATCGATTAGTATCGCGCCGAATTTTGCCTACGACCTGTGCGTCGAGCGAGTCAAAGACGACAGGATAGCCGAGCTTGACTTGAGTTGTTGGCAGGTGGCCTTCAACGGCTCCGAACCGGTCAAAGCTGAGACGATGAAAAGGTTCGCAGAAAAGTTTGCCAAAACGGGTTTTCGCGCGGAGAGTTTCTACCCTTGCTACGGACTGGCAGAGGCGACCGTTTTCGTCTCCAGCCGCTTGCCGTCTGCGCTTGTGGAATCACAGCGCGAGGTCGTCAATTGTGGTCCAGCCTGTGCTAGTGAACGCCTGCTGATTGTCGACCCCAAAACTCACCGGCGCTGTTCAGAAGGAGTCGAAGGTGAGATCTGGGTGTCCGGACCACACGTCGCCCAGGGTTATTGGAAACGTCCCGATGAAACTCGCGCAGCATTTAATGCCTATTTGAACGATAACGGCGACGGCCCTTTTCTGAGAACGGGAGACCTGGGCTTTCTCCTCGATGGACAACTATACGTGAATGGTCGTTTGAAGGAACTGATTATCCTCCATGGCAAGAACCATTATCCGCAGGACATCGAAGCGACAGTGGCGACGAGCCATCCGCTACTGCGTCGTGATTGCGGTGCGGCCTTCTCTGTCGACGTGACCGGGAAGGAAGAATTGGTAATCCTACAGGAGGTGAAGAGGCAAACGCCGCCTGAGAAGTGCTTCGAAATCAAATGCGCAATCCGGCAGGCGCTAGCCGAAGATCGAGCCATAAAACCGTACTCAGTCGTGTTGCTTAAACCCAACACGATTCCCAAAACATCGAGCGGCAAAATCATGCGTTCAGCTTGTCGGACAGATTTCCTGCGAAACAGTTTTACAGAAAACATTTTCTCTTGACCTGAGAGATCTTCTCGGTCCCGAGGTACTTTTCGTGCAAGTTGGTCGAAACACTAAAGGATAAGCCAATGACAGAAACAATGACAGAGAAGCAATTAGAACCGGTGGAAGTACTTACCTGGCTGACACTGAAGTTTGCTAACTGGCTGGAAGTGCCGGCCGAGGAACTCGATTCTCGGAGACCAATTTCGAGTTATGGGTTGGACTCAATCAGTGCTGTAACTCTTTCCGTCCAGCTCGAGGAAGAACTGGATATCGAGTTGGATACCGCAGTGTTGTTGGATCGTCCGACTCTGAAGAGTCTGGCCGAGCACCTCACGGAAAGTTTGAACGCAGAAGGGAGACGATTACCATGAGCAGTGTTGCAGCGATCAGTCATAGTGTTCGAATCACTTCAGCGTGGCGACTTGCAGCGACATGGATTGGCGCCTCGGTTATCGCCGTTCCGCTTGGAGTGTTGCTGCACGAGCTCGGTCATTTTGTGGCCTACTGGGCCTTTGGTTTTCAGGGCGTTGCACTCCATTACGCTTCCGCGACCCACTCAGTAGAGAGAACGTTTTGGCAACTGGTCTATACCGGAAAGGTCGGGGCTGCCGCTGCACTGTTACCGCTGTGGAAAGTGGGTCTAGGCTACTACTGCGGGAATACTTTTCACTTACGTGGTGACGATTGCTTGTTGCATTTTCGCAGCGAGGAAAAGTCCGCACCCGCTGGTGATCGCATTAGGCATCTTCGCCCCAGTGCGATTCCTTTCAGGTCTTCCAACCATAGTTGCGGTGCTGTCGGGTAAAACTGTCAGGGCCCATACGGACGAAGCACATCTCGCGGCCTTGACAGGCATTCCACTGCTCCTGCTGAACTTTGCCGGCCTGCTGGTTCTTGTGTTGGCCTGGATCTGGCTGCTCCGAAGAATTCCCAAAGACCACCGGTGGCTTTCTTTAGGAGGCCTCGTATCTGGTTTAGCACTCGGGATCTTCGTTTACTTCTGGCTGCTCGGTCCTCGGTTGCTTCCCTGATCGAAAGGAAACGAAGTTGACAGTCCTGCTTGAGCCACAACTAATCAAAGGCGGCGCATTCTTAACTAACGAGTGCTCCGCCGAGGAGACGTTCACTCCGGACGACTTCACGGAAGAGCACCGGATGATCGCGGAAACGACGCGCCGCTTCGTTGATAACGAAGTCACGCCTCGCATTGGACAACTGGAACAGCATGACTGGCGCCTGGCGCGAGACCTTGTCAGGCAGACCGCTGAGCTGGGATTAATCGGCGCTAACATTCCTGCGGCCTACGGCGGTCTCGGATTGGACCATGTAAGCTGTGCTCTGATCTCTGAAAACCTGGGCCGATGCGCATCGTTTGCGACGACGCTTCTCGCGCAGACCGGAATCGGGTTGTGGCCGATTATTCACTTTGGCACTGACACGGCGAAACTAAATTATCTGCCGCGGATCGCGTCGGGTGAATTGATCACAGCTTACGCACTGACGGAAGCGTGGGCAGGCTCAGATGCACTCGCAGCGCGAACAACCGCTCGGCTTAGCGAAGACGGGACTCACTACATTCTCAACGGCGAGAAGGTATTCGTCACCAACGGCGGCCTGGCGGACATCTTCATCGTCTTTGCGAAAGTCGATGGCTGCAAGTTCACGGCCTTCATCGTCGAAGCGCAGGAAGGCGTCACTCGCGGCGTTGAGGAACGCAAGATGGGCATCAGGGGTTCGAGCACAACCTCGCTGGTGTTCACTGATGCGAGGGTGCCGCGCGAGAACCTGCTCGGCGAAGTCGGCATGGGCCAGAAGATCTTCTGCATTCTGAACCTCGGACGCTGCAAGCTGGGCGCGCTGTGCGTCGGCGCTATGAAGTTGATGGTGCAGCAGGCAACGCGTTACGCCAATCAGAGAAAACAATTCGGCAGATCGATTTCATCGTTCGGCGCCATTAGAGCGAAGCTGGCCGAAATGACGATTCGCACCTGGGTGGGAGAGTCGATCGTCTATCGAACTCTGGGAATGATCGAAGCCGGTACTGGTGCGATTAACTCGAACGACGCAAAGGACTCGGGGGCGTGGCTCCGCGGGATGGAAGAGTATGCGGCCGAGTGTTCGATCGTAAAAGTCGCGGTGTCGGAGTACTGCAACTACGTGGCTGACGAGATGGTCCAGATCCACGGTGGCTATGGTTATTTGGCGGATTATCCCGCTGAGCGCGCCTATCGCGATTCGCGCCTCATGCGCATAGGTGAAGGTACTAACGAGATCAATCGCCTGCTGGTTTCAAGCCTGATAATTAAGTCTGCGACCCGCGGATGCCCGCCTTTCGCTGAAGACGCCGGACCGCTCAGCTATGAAGGGACAGTCTTGCGAAAGGCAAAGCAAGCGGCGCTGACTAGCCTAACGATGGCAGCGCAAATGAATAAACTGGCATTGTCGGAACAGCAGACGATTATGATGGGAATCGCAGATATCATCATCGATACTTACGCGATGGAGAGCGCTATTCTGCGCACGCAAAAAGCTGGCGCCCCGTCGTCTTATGCCGATATGACACAGGTATTCTGCGCCGACGCAATCCAACGGATCGAAGTGACCCTGAAGAACACGATTTCAGCAATCAGACGGACACGGCCCGGTTGCAGCGCGCCAGCGCATCGCCAAGGCTATTCAGTTCTGAGGCGCACGAACGGAGGAGGCCGATAACTCATGTCGAAATCTCTCTACATAATCAACCCTCGCAACGATTACCCGGGTTTATGGACGCTCGACGCGCTAGCATCTCAGGGTCTCCAACTCCAACAGTATGGTGATCTCTCCATTACGACGATCGCTGGGTTAGTCCCGCCCGAGTTTTCCGTGTCGTTATGTGAGGAATCAGTTTCGCCGGTGGACCTTGATACGCCTTGTGACTTTATCCTTATCACGGGGAAGGCAGGTCAGAACTACCGAATGTTGCGTCTGGCGCGTCAATTTCGTAGGCGCGGCAAAGTGGTAATCCTGGGGGGACCGTTTGTGAGTTTGAATCCGGACTTTTTGCGGCCCTATTGTGACGTGCTCGTTCGTGGCGAGTTAGAGAATGTCGCCCAGGAACTCTTCTCCGACCTCAACTGTTCGACGTGGAAGGACGAGTACATCGCCGATAAACCAGACCTGGCAAACACCATGGTTCCTCGTTGGGACCTTTATCCGAACGACAGAACGATAATGGCAGCGGTCCAAACTTCGCGCGGCTGCCCATTCCAATGCGAGTTTTGTGACGTGATAGTTTTCCTGGGCAGGAAACAACGTCATAAGCCGATCTCTTTAGTCCATCGTGAACTGGATTGTGTTTACAAACACGGTTACCGGCATGTTTTCTTAGCTGACGACAACCTGACAGTTTATCGAACGCATGCCAAGGAATTGGCCGTCGCAATTCGCGAGTGGAACGAGCGCCGGCCCGCGGGCAAGGTGAAGTTCAGCACGCAGGTGTCTATCGACTCAGCCAGAGACGATGAGCTGCTGGAGCTATGGTCTCGCGCCGGGCTGACAAATAGTTTCGTCGGTATCGAAACACCAAACGAGGACAGTCTTCGTGAAACCAAGAAAAAGCAGAACGTGGGCGTTAACCTCGTTGCGCAGATCGAAAAAATGCTGGCCCATGGCATTGGTGTTCTGGCGGGAATGATCGTCGGTTTTGATTCCGATGGCCTCGACATTTTCGAACAGCAATATGAGTTTGCGATGGCTTCTCCAGTTCCGATCTTTTCTCTCAACACGCTCGTTGCGCCGCCTGGAACCGCACTCTTCGAGCGGCTCAAAAAGCAGGGCCGGCTACAGTTGGATACAGGGACCGGATATATACTGGGCCGAACGAATTTTGTTTTGGCGCAAATGTCAGACGAGGAACTCGAACTTGGATTCAAGTGGTTGGTAAACAAACTTTACGAACCCAAAGCATTTGAGCACCGGCTGTTGCGCTTTATTGACAAACTGGAGCCTGTGCCTGGAGTAGATACTTCGGCCTCTAATTTGCGGCCACGCGTCGACGCTCTCATTCTTGCCGGCATTCGCGAGTTGGGAAGCGCTGAGGCCGCAATGATAGATAAGGTCTGTTCAAGGATCGAGAACAACCCGCGCGTTTCGCACGTCACGATGGAGTGGCTACGCCTTTATCAACAAGTTCGCTTCATGTATAAGCAGGGCGGGATCTGGGATCCCGAGGTTGCGAAAGACGAGCTGCCATTTCAAAACGTCTGCCATAAACAAGTATTGATTCAAAATAATAAAAGTACGGTCCATGTAGGTCACCGCTCTGACACCTACAGTTTTGTTTTCCGCACCGAATCCTCTTAGCACATATAGCGCCAGGTATTATCTTAGGTGACGGAGTTGCCATTTTAGTTTGGGAGATCGCTGGTCCAGCCGCTCCATTTGTAAGTTTGCCTTCTGCGCGTGGCAGCTTCAACACAATTTCATACGGATGTCGACCAGTTAATTTCGGCGGTTGTGGCCAAATTGTGACCGGAGAAAACCCAGAATTCAATGAAGCAAGGACATCCTTAGTTCAGCGACGCTGCGGCGGTACACGTGTTCTGAGCACAAGTGAACACCTGTTTAGCGATCACCGTCACCGGCTGGGAATCTTTGACGGCGGGCTGAAACCGTACCTTTCGCAGCGCTTCAATTGCACGCGCGGTCATGCCAAAGGCCATGCCCTCCTCCACCGTGATGTCGGATACCCGCCCGTTACCACACAACACAACCTGTAGAACAATCTTTCCCTCCACGCCGTTCTGTCGAGCTTCATCTGTATACGGTACTTCTAATGGACCAATTATCGAGGCCATTTGCGTGACACTCGAACGACGATAAAGAGGCTCAGGACATTCGGGTTCACCAGGAACACTCGGCGGAGGGCGTCGACGTGGGACTCGACACGGGCGTCGGTGTAGGCTGCGGCGTCTTGTTGTCCGCGATCTCCCTGGAACTAGCCGTTTGAGGCAGTGATTGCGGCGTTACGATCGGAGTTGGAACCGGTGCGGAATCGCCACGGGCGGCGCTTTCAAACGCGAGAATATCTTTTAACAATTGCGCCTGATGACTAAAATTCAGCGGCTTCAGTCGTTCGACGAGTTGCTGTGCGACATCTTTCTGACCCAGTCCTAAAGCGGCGACTCCGAGATTGTATAAAGCTCCCGAATAATTGGGTTTATCCTGAACGGCTTTTCGAAAAGCCTTCGCCGCCTCGTCCCACTTTTTCAATCCGCTATATGCGAGTCCCAGATTGTTGTGGGCTTCGGACCAGTCGGGCTTGAGTTCAACGGCCTTGCCGCTTGCGATGGCGGACCTTTCATAGTTGCCTGCCTTCAACTGAGCCAATCCCAGGTTGTATTGAGCCGCCGGCGAATCGGGTCGCAGACTCACTGCTCTTTCGAGGACTGTTACCGCTTCCGGATAAACTTGCTCGGTTATGAATTGAGCTCCCAAATTGATGTGCGCCTCAACACTGGTGGGATTTGCCTGGACCACCTCGCGTAATGTGATTCCCGGTGTTTTCTCATTGTGCCCTTTTCGTACTTCATTCTCTTGTGCTTCGAGGGCGGCCCAGTTTACGCCGGCTCCGGCGTGGAGAGGATTCACGTCGATTAGTTTTTTAAAAAGGACTTTGGCTGGTCCTCGTTGGCCCAACTTGAAGCTGAGATAGCCGGCGTGGAAGAGTGACTCAACGTCGTCGGGTTTGAGCTTCAACACCACTTGATAAAAGGCCAGCGCGTCCGGAAAATTTCCGCGGAGCCGGTAAATCTCAGCCATGTAAAATGCGGCGCCCGCATGTGAGGCAGTGACGTCAACACGCCTCGCTTTCTGAAACGCCTCGAGAGCTTCATCAAGCTTGTCGGCGTTGAATAGCATCACGCCCCAATAAAAATATCCGTTGGGATCCTTACCTTTGATGTCGGCCCCCTGCTTAAACGCATCTGCTGCCTTCAACCATTGCCGGTCAGCGGCATAAGACTCGCCAAGGTTATAAAAAGGGTCCCCGATATAACGATCCGTAGCTAAACGGATAAGAAGCGGTATTGCCTGATCACCGCGTCCGTGTTTGGCTAAAGCGATGCCCAAGCTCGTGATCGTGGCAGGATCGTCCTGCTTCAGATTGTGAGCGTTCGTGAGTGCTTCAACGGCTTCCGCATATCTCCCGTTTTCCAGATGAATCCTGCCGACGTTGAACTGTGCTTGCCAGAGACCGGCATTCTTAGCGAGCACCTCTTTGTAGATCGCCAACGACTCCTCATCTCGCTTAAGACCGAAGTAGCAGTGGGCCAAACCGTTCAAGACATCGAGCGAAGGAGGCTGTTGTTTTTCTCGCTCCTGCTTTTGCGCTTCCTGAAAGTAAGGCAGGGCCATCTCGAATTCAGCGTCTTCGATCAAGCCGTTGCCGATTCGCACCGCCTGTTCGGGAGACATCGAAAAAGTCAGTTGAAGATCGGCCGGGTCAGCAGGCGTTGCAGGAATGGTCCGCGACGGTGTGATTGGAATGCCCAGTGGCCGCGGAGCTGGTTTCTCCTGACTTGGCGCGGCAATCACATAAATCGGGTGGCCTTCGGTTGGTGTCCAATCAGTTTTTACGACAACTGTTTCTTCTGCGGCGTGGTTTTGTAATTCGATAAATGGAAGTAGTGCGAACAGAGCAAGTAAGAGCGCCAACGTGCGATAGCCGAGAACGCTGATGTGCGATTGTCGTTTTGCGTGTGGCATGAAAACGCCCGATGCGTTTATGGATTACTAACGAGGCGAAAACCGATCGTTGGAAACTTGGAATTCTCGTCGCCGAACCAATTACGAGAAGTACTGTTTTGGAACTGCTTGGTGTTGACCGTTTCGTAATAAGAACCACCTCGCATCACTCGTGCGTTGGCGGCGCGTACCGACGTGCCGTCGTAGTAGGACGCTTTTGAAGCAGTCCACTCCCAAACGTTACCGATCAGGTCGAGTACACCGTCTTTACTGGCGCCATCCGGAAACGATCCTACTTCTCGCGGAGTGGACGTTTGGTTGATATTCGCTCTTCCGTCCGTCCAGGAATTGCCCCACGGGAAGAGGGAGCCCTGGGATCCGTTGCGGGCTGCATACTCCCATTCTTCTTCAGTCGGCAATCGGTATTGGAAGCCATCGCGTTTTGAAAGCCACTGCGCAAACTCTTCGGCATCCCTCGGGGAGACATTAGTGACTGGCCATCGCTCACGACCTGCCGGCGGAATATTCCCGTCCCATGGTTTCCAGTAACTTTCTCCTGTCACTGAGGGAGGAAGAGTAGGAGCAGGCCGACCTGTAGCTTTTATAAACTCAGCCCAGTCAGCGTTCGTGACTTCATTTTTGTCGATATAGAAGGTAGCGACAGAAACTCGATGCTCACCTTTCTGCTCGACACTATACGCATTGGAGCCCATCATGAACTCCCCGCCCTGGATCAAAACCATTTCACGCGACCGCACGGGTTGAGCCGTCGGCTTTGGTTCGTCTGGAGGCTTCTGCTCAGCGCCGTTTCGCAAGTAAAGGTATGGCAAGAGAATAATCAGTCCGACTATCACAACACCGGCCGCTATTGGTCCGACGAGTCGGTTCCGAAGGAAAATGCCAGGCGCGCTGTGTTCTCCGATTGTCACCCGCCCCGGAAGCGATGGTGCTTTTCGCTCGGGCGATAGTGGACCACTGGCGTGAGGCTGTGGTGGTAACTCGCCACTTTCTTCCATCTCGCGAAACGCACGTGCCTCCGCTCTACGACGCGCTTCTTCGCTGGCCTTGCGCAACAAGTCTGATTGACTCACGGCCGGCGTCGACGGCTCTGGTGACGGTTCTAACGAAACTCGGCCTTCTTCGATCTCCGCACGCGCCATGGGGTTTACGATCGTGTTCTGCTCAGGCACCGATATGTGGCCGGCGCTGATTTCCGATTGGCTGATCACACCTCCAGCGGCGCCAAGCGAATCAGACGAGTCACTAACCGCATCACTTGCTTTCTGCTGTGGTTGTGCGGGTGTTTTAGGCTTGCGCGGGCGTGGCTTCTTCACCTTCGCCCTGCCCGGCGCCCCAACGGCTTTCTCGAGTTCCTCGATAAAGCTCCCGGCCGATTCGGTCCGGTTTTCCGGCTCCTTCGCGAGCGCGTGGTGGACGACTTGCTCCACTTGTGCCGAGATGCCGTTATCGGGCAGCGCCAGTCGAGGCGGGTCTGACATGAGATGCTGTCTCATGATCGCGGGTATCCCGGATCCTTTGAAAGGCACGTCTCCCGCCAGCATCTGATGAAGCATTACGCCGAGACTGTAGATGTCACATTTCCTGTCAGGCTCTTCATCGTTCCATTGCTCCGGAGCCATGTAATAAGGCGATCCGATGATGCCTGTTGTCTTTGCGCCGACGAACGAACCGAAAAGATCTGACTTGATTTTTGCCAGTCCGAAATCGAGAATTCGAATCTTCTCGCCCGGCGAATTGCCACTGTTCAGAATCATTATGTTCAGCGGCTTGAGATCGCGATGCACGATGCCGCGAGCATGAGCAGCAGCCACGGCTGACGCTATCACTCGCATGTATTCCAGAGCTTTTTCAGGCGTGAACGATCCTTCTCGGTTCATCACGTCCTGGAGCGAGTCGCCTTCCACAAACTCCATCACGATGAAAGGTATTGTTTCTTCGAGGAACCCAAAGTCTATGACACGAATGATATTCGGATGATCTATGGCGGCGGCGGTCATCGCTTCCTGAAGAAAGCGAGTGGAAAATGACGGGTCATTGCCAACCAGTTCGCGCCGGATGATTTTTACAGCCAGTGATTTCTTCAGAAACTGGTGATGGGCCTTATAAACGATTCCCATCCCACCTTCGCCCAGCCGGCGTTCCAGGATGAAGCGCTCGATGGCAACACCTCCGGGTAAGGAGTGGAACGTGGCGCGCCCGTCGGTCGGACACTGGTCCACCGATTCGGGGTAACAGGTGTAGCAGACGGGACATTCTCTCATAGCCGGGGGAAGCTGTACCGCAGCTCAGTTAAAACAATGGAACCAAATGCTCTGCCCGTCAGGAATGCGGCAATGGTGCGATGCCTTCGAGTGAAGCGGGCGTCGGCGCGATTGAAATCAGGTGGGCCGGATCTTAACAACTTTGGCCAATGGTGGCAACGCAGCAAAACCTCCTGTCACTGCCACCTTCACCCTTGTTAGATATGTCGTTTTAGTCTATTTTCCTTTCACTCTGATCCGTCATGATTCTCTCTGGTTCCACAACTAACCAACCGCCTCAGAAAGCTCGCCGAGTGCTACTTCTGCTTGCTTTCGTTGTTTTTTGTGCATTAGCCGCAGCGCCCGAAGCGTTCGGGCAACCCACTCCAAGCGACACTGGTCGAGCAACAACAACAACACCGCCCACACGACGTGTCATCAAAACTCCGCGTCGGGATCCAACGATTGCTTCAACAACTCCAGCATCCGTCGAGTCAAACAAGTTTGTGGACCTGGGAGACAGCTTTCGCGAAAAAGGAAAGTGGAACGCGGCGGAAGCTGCTTACACAGAGGCGACTAATGTTTGGCGTGCCAACGGCGAGGCACTACTCAAACTAGGCTATGTATACCTCGACGAAAAAAACCCAGACATCGCGAAAAAGATCGAGAGAGCCCGGGCGGTCCAGGTTAAACTTCGTTCAGTCGACTCTTCCCTCGCCGCCACACTTCTCGCCGACATAAACGCATTTCAAAACCAGGTAGCCCATTAGTTCTTAACAGTCGCATCGACTATTGCCTGCGCAGCACTCTCGATCATCGGCGTCAGCACGTCTTCGTTATCTTTCTTGACCTTTTGTTTGGTGGAATTCGCCACTACAGGGCGCGCGCCGGCACTGGTAACCAGTTTGTATTCAAACGTCATTTCGTCATTCGCGCGGGCGAAGCCTGCCAAAGCGCCACTAACTCGGCTCGCCTGAGAAGCAACGTCCTGGGCTGTCTTCGATCCCGGTAGCTTGCTTCCAGTTCCACCACCTCCCACGCTGCCGACGATCGACTCCAGCGCGCCACTACTACCACGCGACGACGAAGCACGCTTTCTGATAAGCGTCGTGTAAAGCACAAAATCACATTGACGCCGCTGCGCCTCGTTAAGCGCTAATCCATCGAGGCGCGCTTTGATGTCGATGGTTTCGATATTCGAGCCCACCAGAAAACTCGCAATCGTCTCGCGCAAAGATGCGGCCTCACTATTCGCGCCCGTACCGCCGCCAACCGTATTGACGCGGGGCGTGACGATCCCAATCCTGATTACTCCTTCACCCTTAGGCGGATCGTTGGTGCGGGCGGACGTTGAGCCTTTTGGAGTTGCGGACAAGCTGCCGTAGCCCGTAGGTATTCGCTCGTTTTGAGTTTCTGATGGTGGAGCCGTGGCCTTCGGTTGGGCCATTGGAGCCGAATCAACTTTCGCTTCGACCGTTGCCACAGCCGCGACCGGCTTCACTTCCCGCGCAAGTTCGACCACGACCTGCGCAACCGTTTCGACCATCGGTGTAACCACGTCCTGACCATCTGCACTTGCGGTACCCTTAAGCGTCCGTTCTACGATTGCCTGTTTCTCATTAACGGGCACCACTTTGAATGCGAAAGTGAATTCGTCGCCTGCCTTCGTGCCGCCGCCAAAGGAGGCTCCCGCTCCTCGAGGCGCCGCTTGCCGCTTTCGCGTGAGAGACACATACAAAACATAGTCGCACCCACGTTCCTTACTTTCTTCAAGGGCCAACGAATCGAGTTTGGCGCGAATATCGACAGTGCCGATTCGCGGACCCGTCAGGAAGCTGCTGATGGTCTGACGAAGCGAATTCGTCTCCTGAGGAACTGAACCTCCGCCTCCGAGCAGACTCACACGAGGGGTAACCAGGCCAACCCGCGCAGCATCTCCCTGCTTTGGAGGATCCGGTTTTGCAGTTGACTGTGCAATTGCCGTGGTTACGAGGAGCGTCAACAAAGTTGCACAAGTGAGTGTGTGGGCCATTAGCCTGAAGGATTTCATTTCCTGCATCTCCAAAAAACGCGGTTCAAAAGTTCACGGTCTCATTCTCGAAACCGAACTCTCGCGGATTTCGCGTTATGACACCGAACGCTATCGTGTCAATCGCAAGTGCATAAGCATCCGCCGACAGTATTTTTTGTTCATTCAAGTACCAGATGTTGCGCTCCGTTAGAGGATTGCTGACGACGTCACTCATCCTTCTCAATAGCGGATGTGAGCGTCGCGTTCCTGGTCCTTCTTGAAAAGCTGCAATCAGAATCAGGCAACTGTCGCCGTCGTTGCTGCCAAAGGTCTTGTTCAAAGTGGCCAGTGCCGGCAACGCCTTAGCCGCTGCGGTTACACAATCACCAGATTCACCGCCGTTGGTGAGAGCGAGTCCAAGAAGCAGCACGAGGCTTGGTTGCAATCCCTCCTTGGTCGCGCTCGCGCCAACGGGTTCGCCTCTTGTTTGCAACTCGCGCAATGAATTCGAAACGCGCGATGAGCGACTCAATTCAGTGACTCTCGCCTGAATCTCTTTGAGCGAGTTCTCACTGAAACTGTACGGTCTGTTATCACGCGAAATGCGACGCATCACCTGTTTCGCATGCTCTTCGATCCGGCTTAATTCATCGACGCCAGTCGCTACGACAGGCCGCGCAGCGACAGATTTACTCTCTTGCGTAACCGGCTGTGCGGCTCTTCGCGTGTTTAATTGCTTCGTGGCCAGCACTGCGATAGCTGCAAGCACGAACAAGCCAATGGTCATCGCGCCGAAGACGTACGGCCATCTCGTCGTCGCCTGACTTTGGTCGGTTTATCGTCAGGCGGGTTTTCGAGCCGGCGCCCGCGTACCTCGCGTGGCTCCTCCGGCAAGTTATCCGATACGACTATTCGCCGCGCACGTACGGACGTCGCCGGATCTTCTTCCGCTTCATCTGTTGTTGGCCCACTCATTTCTGCTGAGCCTGCGCACTTGCAGTGTCTGCTCCGGTGCAAGTCGACAGCGGCTGTTTCATACTTAGACCAAAGGCCCAGGGCGTTTCGCCCACCACGGCAGCGGCAAAATACTTCGGCACGTACTTAATGTTCTCTCCCTGAAACCACTTATCCAGCTTGTTTGAGTTAGTAACCAGCGTCCAGAAACTGCGTTCCTTGTTGGCGCTGTTCATCACATTCTGCAAATCATTTCGGACCGAATCAGGATTCCGGTTGTATCCCGCGATACACAACGCAACACTCATCGGATCTGTGCCGAATTCCGCAATCCTATCCGCCACGTAATGAGCCGCCGCTTGCGACATCTTGTCGACGTTGGTTCTTTCTCTCGGCGGGACCCCGTACGATTCGGCGGTGCTTGAAATGAATTGAAAGAGACCCGCCGCTCCCGCCTCGTTTTCCTGTGGGAAATTTGTGTACTCCGTTTCGACGGCAACGAGGTAAAGTCCTATTGCCGGTGGAATTCGTCGCCCATTGAATGCCTGGATTATCACCGGTGCAAAACGTTGTCCTCTGCCAAAGACGTGATTCAGATCCTCTCCCCATGTCGCTTTGGAACCGTTGCCGACGCGCCGCGCGTACGCGTCGACGTACTGCTTGATATATGAAATCGACGGTCTGCTGAATTCATAGGTTCCGTTACTAATCATTCGCGAGACATGGCGCGCGCGCCGTTCGATAAACTCGTACTTCTCTTCCTCCGACATCTCCAAATACAACTTCGTGGACTCCGGAGCACCGGCATCGGCTGCGATCGCGTCCAATTCTGAGGGCGATGCCACGGGTGAAGCCGAGCTCACAGCCGGCGGACTCGCGTGTGTAACCGGCGATGAAGTGGTCGCCGGCGCCGGGCGTTGTTCGGTGACGAAACGACCGGCCCCGCGCTCACCGGAGGAACAGGCGCTCAACAAAAAAGATCCGGCGACGACTAACACCGTCGCAGTCAGAACCCGGGTCACCTTGTTGGATCTGTCGAAAAACATCTTCAAGACGCGAGCGTCGAAAACGGTTGTGGACTTGAAAATCCAAAGAGATGCGGATTCTCTCCGACGATTCCCGCCGCAAAAAAACGCGCAATCGTTTCAACCTGGTCGCCCCTCAAGACACCCGCCTTCATCATCTTCATAACGTCGCGCCTGCCTCTTCCATCCGGCGCCGTTGCGACAAGTCGCGCCTGCAAACGACCAGCCTCCTGCAAATCCATGCCGAAGCACGCGATCGCGTACATGAAATCGTCTGTTTCGAAAGTGGATAGAAGTTGTCGTGTGTATGAGGCGACGATCGGCGCCGATGTCTCAGTAGCTGCCAGTTTATCGGGCTTGTCGTCCTTTCCCAGATAGCCCTGCGAACGGGCAACCGCAATCGGCAACTGCCAGATCCCTATCCCGCCTCGTACTACGACGGGATCAAACTTGCTTCGACTCATCGCCAGAACGTAGCCGACGAGAGGATTCAGTCCTTCGTCGCGAAACGATTTATTAATCGCATAACGATATTGCCGCGCGGCGATCAGCGATCGTTCGCTCGTGAATTCCACGGTGCGTTCGCGGATCATCTCGACGAACTCTGGTCCAAACTCGTAACCGCTCTTCTGTGAGATCTGCGACGCAAGCTGCAGACTCATATTACGGACCGCAGCCGCGTCTATTGGAATTGAAAGATCTTCCGCCAACGCATTCTCAACGGGTGTCGCTTCAGCGTTCTGTTCCGGAGATGGAGATTGACTTGCGACCGGCTGAACAGTTGCTTCTGATGCCGGAGTTGAAGCGGCAACAGCCGCCTGTTTTGGTACCGCCCGATTCCTCGCAGCACGGAGCACGAACGCGACCACGGGAACGACGACGAGAACTGCCGCGATTCCGCCGGCGATCATAACTCTGCGCGTGTTGACGGATTTCTTAGCGCCGCGTAGTCGCGCCGGCGTAGTGTGAATGATGAGCGCCAACTTGATCGTGTGCGGAAGGCGCAGGCGTGCTCAACCTTCGGCCAATAGCTTTCGGCGGCTTTTCAGGCTCAACATCCCGCACCACGATTCGGCGCGTGGCGCCCGACGTTCGCTTGACGTCCTTCTTCCCACCCTGCGTGTCATTCGGATCTTGCATGAATCATCTTCCGCAGAAACGTTCTCGTTACTTTCGTCGTTGTCGATAGCGAAGCGACGTGTTTCCGATCTGCAATCGATCGCCGTCGCTGAGGACACAATCACTCACTGCTCGTCCGTTTAGTAACGTGACGCCCTGTTTGCGAGCGCCAGGAAGAACAGTCAGATTCGGGGCGTTGTTCGCAAATCCGATCGTCGCGTGTGTTGCCTGTACCTTGAGATCACCAGGAAGGTAAATGTTCGCGCGCCATTCGTCGCTCCCGATGACGCCGGGTTTGTGAAGACCCAACTGCGAATCGACGTACTTCGTCACGTCATAGATTCGACCTGCGAACTTACCGTCGATCACTTCGATCCAGGCGCGCTTTAGCGCCACCGTCACAAACGCGATCGAAGCGCCGATAGCGCCGCCAAGTATCGACAGCGAAAGCGCGAGAACGAACTGTTGTTGCAGCGACGCGCCATGTGCAAGCCCAGAACGACGAGCAAGTTCGTAGATTCCACCACCGATGATTCCGCCCAGCACGCCTCCGACAAATGCCTTGAAACTCTGAGTGCCTTTGTTTAATCCTTCGATCAGGCCGATCATTCCACCAAACAGAATCCAGCAGGCAACGCCAACAGCAACGCCTCTCCACAGAACTGTTCCACTACTTTGCGCGCCTACTGTTTGAATGAGGCGGGAGTAAAGCCATTGCGAAATGGGCAGTGCAATCAAACCGGCGAGGGCGCCAAGCATGAAACCGATGCTGCCGTATCGGAATAAGCTACAAACGATCGCGTGATGAATCCTTCGTAAGCCGCGATAGATAAACCGATCATCGCGCCGATGATCGCGCCAAACAACGCCTGGTCCAGAATACTTAGCGTGCTCAACAGCAGCGACGCAGAGAAGTACCAGCCGGTGAGTCCGCCGATGCATCCGAAAACAAAGTAGAAATAGATCTTTAGCTTGTCGTCCACGACGCTTCCTCGCCGAGATTGCGTTCTGATCAGTCCATGGCTTTCCAAAATGCTCGCAGGAACGATCAGCTCAGCTTCGCAATTCCGCTGCATGCATTGGTGTTCGTTGAAGGTCCAGCAGCTCAAGATGATGGGGCGTTTTGCAGTTATTCGGACAGATGAGGACAATGTCACCCTCCTTGAACAGGTAAACGCGTCCTGCTGCTGCTCCTTCGTTGGGACAAGTAACGCCAAGCAGCGGAGATTTGCCCGCGATCTTCACGATCGCTTTGCGAAGTCGCAATGACTGCCCTCCACGCGTCAGCGCTTTGAATATCGACGGCAGAATCGCCAGCACCACCAATGCCGAACAACAACACAACGTAAATAAACAGACAGTTGTTGCCACGTCACGTTGCGTGGAGCCGCCCGAATGAAAATCGGCTGTTGGACCGTCGTGTTTATTACAACTCGGCACGCCGGAAGCCGGTAAAACGTAGGTGTATTCGATTGGCAGCTGGACTCGCGGATCGTTGCCGACGGTAAACCCTACCCACAACTTGTGTTCTTTGCCCGGGATCTGCATCGACTCGTCCACGCGAAGAGTCAATGAGTACGATTGATCAAACCAGTATTTCAGGTCGTTGAGTGTTTGTTGCAACTTGCTCAGAAGATAACGTTTGTTCCAGTGCTCGAGATTTCTGATCACCCTTTAACTCGATGTAGGCCGCGACGGCCTCCGTTTGCGCCTTTGGAGATGTTGTCGAGTGCAATGCGGTCGACGTAGTTCAACCCTGTCCACGTTCGTCACCAATTGCGACAGTGAAGATACGAATGTGGTTCTTGCGAGAGATTTTAGTGATGGCCTCCTCGCGTTCGCGCTTTAACCTCTCAAGACCATCGGCCGACAGCTTGCGCGTTTCGGGAGTGTCTTCCCACCCATCAGAGATCACCAACACGTTCTTGATCCCGTTGCTTGTCAGCTTCTTTCAGGCTAAATTCAACGGCTTGGTACAACCTGGTATAGCGTGACTTTTCCGGCCGGATCGTGAAGCTCTCGATCTCCTGCTTGACTCTCGCCTTGTCAGTCGTCGGCGGAATAATCACCCGCTGCTCGTCGTCGAAAGCAATCAGTCCTACTCGCGTATTCGCATTGAGTTTGTCGATCAGCGTCTCCAAGCCTTGTTTCGCTGCGATGAGCTTGTCGACACCTGCGCTCGCCATGCTTCCACTGCCGTCCAACAACACGAATACTCCGGAACCCTGAACTTCTTTCTGAAGCAGGTCGCCTTCTCGCGTGACGAGTGGCTTGCCGTCTATTTTTGGTTCTACGTCGGCAAGCGCTCAAGTTTTTGAAAATCGTTTCATCTGCACGTTTGATCGAAAAATCAATTGTGACAACAGGCCACTTGTTAGTCGCCAAACCAAAATCTTTGAGCGAGTATCCGGCTTTTTTTACTGCCTCCGCGGTGCTTGTGAGCGATACGGGCGGCGTTTCGTTGGTCCAGGTTGAGTTTGTGCGCGTGAACCGTTCACCGGCAGTAACGAGCAAAAGCAGATCAAGGCGATCGCGACTCGTGTCAATCGACTCGACTGGCCTGGTGAGATAAAGCAATTCATGTGAAACTAAAATTTCATATTCGTAGTTCGGGAATTCGAGCGTGTACGTGTTCGAATTCGTCTTCTTGGGTCTCTTCGCAGCCGCACGCGGCGTTGGTGCTTCCGCAGGCGTGGGCGACGAGTTGGCGAAGGTGATGGTGAACTCACCGGCGAAACTTCCGGCGCGGCAGTTGATGACGCTTGCGGCACTGCAGCCGGCTGTTCTGGTGTCTGTTGTGGTGCAGGCGACGGCTGTTCCGGAGACGGTGACGGTTGAGGCGCTTCTGATCTTGCCATTCGTTGCTGCCACCACCCGACTATCCTCTTGCGATTCCTTACGCCAAACGCTGCCGCTCCCACCAACACAATCAACACTGCAGCGAACACAAACAACCGCCCGCGTCGTCGTGGTTTCGCCGGCGTCTCTCCTCAGCTTGCTTCGCTCGAACGTCCAATAACTCCTGCGACGTGTTGCTCGTTGATGTGGCCGTATTGGTCGTACTTAACACAGGCGTCGAACTGGTCGATGGATCCAACGCGCGGTAGTTCTCCCACGCGATCACCGAATCTCTCGAATTGCGCTCCAGCAATTCGAAGAACTCGACCGGCGAATGTGGATTAACGCGGCCTTCGCGAGAACAGAAGAAACCGCCATGATGTTTCGCCGGTTCCAAAACCAGCGCCACCATCCATGGCTCCGCAAAACGTTCCGTCTGAATCTCCATATCGTGTGATGACAGGAACACGTCGAGCTGCGGGTGAGAGTGATACCAACCGATCAACAGCTTGCCGAGAAACTTCCCGCTTAGCTCATCCGAAATCTGCGCCCACGCTTCGTGAGTAAATGCCAGTCGGACTTCACTCGACTCGGTGAATTTCGCAGGTGAGTACTGATCGATGATGACGTAATCGCAATTAGTTACAGTACAACGGTAGCGATTACCTAACAGAAATCCACCGAGCTCGCGGTCCAACGTTTGCGAAACGTGCTCGCTTACTTTGATGAGCACTTCCTGACTCACTACGACATTCGTGTCGCCGTCGACTTCAGACAAGGATGGCTTCAACTCATCTTCCTCAGGCGCAGCAACGTCACTCTCAACATCGGTTTCTTCCCACGAAGTGATCGGCAACCATTGCAGCGTTCTCTCATGAGGAAAAGGAGCCTCGATGATCAGCGGAATGCCTGTTAGCGCCGACTTCTTCAGTCGGTTTTCTGGCGCCGAAGACGATCCGTTTGTCTCCCGCCGGATAGGCAGTCTCCGAGACGGTCTGTTCGAAAGACTCTTGAGGATCTGGCAGATCGGACATTTTGCGAAGTTAACGGATCTTTAATGCTGTAACTACAAATTTCGATTAATTGGCCCACGTCCACTCCGATACTTCTATCGCGAGGTATGACTCTGCCGTTTACCAAAACAGGATTCTGACCTTTGACCGTAATCCAGAACGCCCCGACATTGTCGCGTTCGAGAATCATGTGCAGGCGACTCATCGTCAGATCGCCCTCCAACACAAGATCGACTGGTCTGCCTAACGCGCCGCGTCCGATCGACAACTGTTGCTTCGCGATCTGCTCGACGCGCTGGAATTGGCCGTCCCTGGCGATCTCGATCGAGTAGGCGCCAAGAGGACTCAGGCTATCTTCCACCGGATTAACCAACCGCTTTGTATCGCCCGACGCGCTGGTCTGTTTGCCAAACCTGATGGCTGGCGCGACGGGCTGCAATTGCAGGCTGTTCGACGGCGACGATGCCCATTCCCGACCGAGTGTTACGGGCTCAGCAGAAGCCGATCGTTGAGCACGCCCTAGTTTGATTTTTTTCTGACTTTGATCGGGACTTATGGCGCGAGCAGATTGACGTTGACTGCGCATGCGTTGCGCTTTGAGTAGCGGCCGCTCGTCAAACGGTTTATCCGGACCCAGAATCCCTTTCGGCTCGGCTACGTTGAGGACCCACTCCGCAGCCGCGCGATCGAGCGGAAAAGGACTAACCCACTTGGCGTGATAATGCTTGTATTGGACCATCTCACCCATTGCCACAACGAGCTCAGCCAATGGTTTCGCGGCATACCAATTCTGAACGTTGTTTGTGCAAACGTGGTGTGGCTCGAGGTGCTCGATGTTCGGATGCCAGATCGGCGTGAGCCATCTGAGGTAGGGCTCCTTTAAAGGATAGTCGCTGCCCATGTACATCGACACCTGATGAAAGTCAGACACTCTCGGAAGTTGCTGTTCGTCAATCGACGCGATGCCGCGGCATCGATAGGTGATGATGTACTTTTCAGGCGGCCAGCCCGGCTGCACTTCGACAGGCTCCACCTCTATAACACTGCTGCGCGCAGCAAGGTTTATTAGCTTCGTGTATTCGATTGCTAATCTGGCGTACCTTGCGTTATGTGGCATATTAAGCCCCGGCAACTTCTTCCCTGGTTACAGTCAAACGGTCCAAATGCGGAATCTTTTCCTGCCTCAGTGTTTTCGATCGGTCCAACCTGCTGCCCATCGCTTTGCTGGTAATGTGGTACGTCACTAATTCATCAAACTTTCCTCGCGAGGGAAGGTTGTAGGTGTGCGCAACCTGACGTATGACGTCGCCAATCTCTCGGTCCAACTCCAGCGCCACGCGTTCGCTCTTGTTGATGTCCAGTACCGACAGGATGACGTCAATAAACCCTTCGTCCGGTTGTTCCTGCTCGCCGAATCGTCCGGTTCCATCGACCTCAACATCATGCGAAGACACCAGTTTTACGGTGTCGCCGTTTTGCACTCCGCTTCCCGAAAGACTCTTTCCCAGCGGGAGCGTCGCACGTTGACTCAGCGAGAAGAGAACGTATTCAACCGGCTGCCCGTTTTCCGTCATTCGAGGCAAACTCAATTCGTCGATAAGCTCGCTAATCACGGTTTCGTTGAGGTAATCGCCGGGGATGACCGTGTTCTCGAGAGTCATGTTCCCGGGGGTTTGGATATTGATAATGAGATCTGCCATTCTCGCCTCTCCGTTCTAAGCAACAGTCGGACTCAGGGCACTGGCTTCGTCGCCGGTCAATTCCAGGTAAACCGAAACGCCGTTCTGGCCACGCGCTTCGAGGATTTCGAGTGCAGGTATGCCCAAATCAGCCAGCGTCGCGTCGAGAAAATCTTCTTTGTAGTCAGTGGGAGATCCACCAAGGGTGTGGGTCGTTACCAGGTAGCGCTCGTGTTCACAATGAGCACACACTAACTCCTCACGAAAAATCTTGCGTTCAGGACGCAACATGCGCGTGGAGCCCTGACAGTTTGGACATCGCATCTCCACACAGAGTTCGAAATTCAGCACGATCACCGCATCGTCGTCATTCAAATGCTGTCGGGCCATAGCAAGCAGCTCAGCAGCCGTCGTCTTTTGGGCAGTAGCGTCTTTCAACTCGACCAGCTTGTTCAGGTCCATAAAAGTATGAGCAAAACAATTCTCTTTAGCCGGAAGACTGACCACACTTGCTTCGCCCACTGTTCCATTAAATAGAAACTCTCGGCCGCTGAGAGTTCGGCCCTCCCAATGGTTTGCATCGAGAAGTTTCAGTGCTTCCTGAACCTGCACGGCGCCCATGATCGAAGCGATCGTTGGCGTGGTGGGAATCTTGCCTTCGCTTTCATACTTACTTGCCAACAGGTTGCACGGGATCCGAATCTCGTCGTACTGGGCCTCTGAAAAAGAGCACTCGTAACAAGCTCCCTTGCCGGGCCTGAACACGCGCACCTGTCCGTTCAACTGACCGATGCCTGCGTCGATCCACGGTTTTCCAACTTTCCAGCAAGCGCGATTGATGTAGAGACGCGCCTGATTGTTGTCGAGACAACCAATCACAACGTCCATCCGCCGGAGCAAACCTAGCCCGATATCCAACGTCACATCGGCCTTCACGTAAGTGGTCTTTACATTCGGATTCAACTCGCGCACTGCCCGCGCGGCGACCTCAACTTTGTCTTTACCGCTGTCGGAAGCCCTGAACAGCACCGATCGCGAGAGGTTCGACATCTCGATCGAATCGCGATCCACGATAAAGATGTGCCCGATGCCGAGCAGCGCCAGGTTCTTTAACGCCTCATTGCCGATCGCGCCGGCGCCGATAACAAGGATCTTCGCGGCACGCACGCGTTCGACGTCGAACCACTCGATCAACTTCAACGACGCGTCGCGATCGTTTCGGAAATCTATTAGTTGGCGGACTTCTGTCGACATAACTCCTCGACCCATCAAAACATCAGTGGGGTTTCGGCGAACTTCAGCGCCATTGGTCCAATTATTAAAATGATGATTGCTATCACCGCAAGAAACAGCGGGAAGATGGCCCGGGTGCCCGCAGTTTTCGCTGTCTCTTCCGCATTCTGATAGCGCCTGAGCCTGGCGGCGTCCGCTTCAACAGCCAGCAACGCAGCGATTGGCTGACCTGTTTCCAAACCGGATGTAATCGCCAGTATCAACGCGGATAACTGATCGGAGTCGATGCGCTTTCCGAGATTCACAAAGGCAGTCTGTATTCCAATTCCCGCGGTTATATCGTTCAGAACAAGATGAAACTCCTGCGCGAGCGGATCGTCTTCACCCATCTGCTCGCAATAAACTTCAAGCGCCATCGGGAACGTCGCATTTGCTTCCATCGTCAAAAGCATGAATTCGATCGCATAGGGCAGGCGCTTCTCCATCAACGCAATCCGGTTTGATACATGTGCGCTCACGAGCGCGCGTGGAAGAAAGAAGCCGGCGATGAAACCTGCGGGAAAGCCCAACAGCAAAGCTCCGATCGGACCGAAAAGGACCAGGCCGAGCAATGCGATCATCCCGCCAAGGAAGAGTCCGGAGACGACGGTCGCCGCGTAAAGTTGTTCGGGCGTTAACAGGTGGCGAATGCCGCCCCGAATCAACAGCATTTCGAAATCTTCGAGTGTTTCAGCCGCGCCGAGCCTGTTTTTAGCGACGAGTTTTCTGACCAGCGGAAGAAATGAAACACTGTACTTTGCCGCTGTCGAAACAATAGGAAGTTCCGCTATTTCACGAGGTGGCGAGAAGTCGGGTTCGCGGGCGACCGACTGACCGATGTAATAAACGCGCGCACTCGTGCGGATGGTCCACACGACGAGCAGGTACAAGGACCCCATTACACAAACAGTCGATAGAAGCTTTAAGAGGATCATCCCGATACCTTCATATCGTTGCCTTCACGATCCGGCGTACCCACCAAACAGCCGTCAGCTGTAAGACGAGGACGATCATTAACAAGACATTGCCGGGAACAGTGCCGAAAATCAGTCGGGGTATGTCGGCGTCAAACGCGCAAATAAGAAGTCCAAACGCCGGAGTAATGATCAGAATGATCTTTTCCTGCGCTCTGACTTCGGCCGTCTCAGTTTTTAATTTCTTCTTCAACTTCAACAATTCCCGGATCGAGTCAGACATTCGCTCGAGAATATGCAGGACGTCGCCGCCGCGGTGAGAGTTGATAATCAACGCACTGCAAACCATCCTGAAACTCTCGACGTCGACGCGTTTCTTTGCCCTTTCCAGCACGCCCTCGAGGCTCATGCCGCCGTCTCGATACTCTCGGGCCATCAAACTGAATTCTTCTTCAACAGGACCACTCATTTTTTCTCCAACCGCTGCGAGCGCCTGCGGCAGAGATCGTCCTGACCGTGCGGAAGAAACCATGATGTTGAGCGCGTCGGGAAGTTGTGATTCGAGTTTTTCGAGGCGCTTATGTTTGTATCGTCGATAGAGAAAGGTCGGAACAAAGAAGACTATTGCGGCAGCAGCGATCGCAAAAACTACTCGTCCGCTAACTACCAACACGAAAAGCGCGACGAATACGATCGCGAGATTAGAAGCGTACGCCGCCTGCCGGAGTTTTTGCGGCGGCCAATTGAGAAACAGTTCATTGGACCATACTTCAAACTTCGCGATGTCTTTCTTCGCTCGCGCCTCGAACAATCGACGCAGGACCGGATATCCCGCGCTGATCAGCAGGAACACGCTCAGAAACAACAACAACGAAGCCAGCAAAAGGATTCTGAGATTTGGCCCGAATGACAAGTCGTTTACTCCGTTCTTAAAACAGCGTGTCGATGGTTGCGACTCCGGTGCGCAAAAGGTCGTCTATGAAAGTCGGCACGTAGCCAGTGAAGGCCAGTTTCGTTTCCGTCAAGCGTCCCTGTTTCTTGTGTCTTCTGATCCGGTAAACCTCTTCGACAATGACTGTTCCAGTTTCTTCGTCCAGTCCGACTACTTCACAAATGGCTGACACTCGTCGCGTACCGTTTGGAAATCGAGCGATGTGAATCACCACGTCAACCGCAGATGAGATCAGCTCCCGCAACACGCGGCTTGGCAGATCGATTCCCTCCGCTTCCATCGCCATAACTTCAAGGCGTCGAATTCCATCCGCGGGCGAATTGGCGTGAATCGTTGTCAGCGATCCGTCGTGACCAGTGTTCATCGCCTGAAGCATGTCGAGCGTCTCACCGCCGCGACATTCGCCGACGAGTATCCGGTCGGGCCGCATTCGCAGCGTGTTTCTGACTAACTGTCTAATCGGAATACCGTGCAGACCTTCGAGGTTGGGTGGCCTGGCCTGGAGCGTAACCACGTGCGTTTGGGCCAGTTGGATCTCCGCCGTGTCTTCAACGGTGACGATGCGCTCCGTTGACGGAATAAACGAAGCAAGGGCGTTGAGCAGAGTGGTCTTTCCGGATCCGGTTCCACCCGCCAGGACAATGTTCTTGCGCGACAACACGCAGGCGCGAAGAAATGTCGCCGCGGTTTGCGTTAGCGAACCCTTTGCAACCAGGTCATTGATGCTCAACTGGTGCGTCGAGAATTTCCGAATCGTTAGCGTCGGACCTTTAACCGCGACGGGTTCGACGATCGCGTTCAAACGCGAGCCGTCGCTCATGCGCGCATCGACCATCGGTGACGTCTGATCGATTCGTCGTCCCTCACGGGCGACGATGCGCTCGACGATGTTTCTCGATACTTCCGGCGATAACATTCGTCGTCCGGTGTCCTGCATCTGGCCATTGCGCTCGATGAAAATGTGGCCGCCGGGCAAGACCATGATGTCGTTCGTGTCCGACGCACTCATGAGATCTTCGAGTGGTCCTAATCCGAAGATCACATCAAGCAATTGTTCGCGAATCAATCCAATTGCCAGTTCGCGCCGTTCCCATGGTTGAATGACGTTTCGCGTCTTTATGCCCCAGGGTAAAAGCACCGAAACTCGTTCGGCCTTTTGGGCCGGCGTTTCTGACTCGTCAAACTTGATCGCTTTCAGCAACTCTGGAATCAGCCCGGCGAAGCGGCTGATGTTCTTTTGCGCGTCTCCCTGGCGAAGGTTCGCGCCGGGTTTAATGCCAAAACCCTGGACGTAATCGGAAATGATTTCCTGTGCCGCCTGCGTCGCAAGATGGATTTCGAGTTCGCCGCCGAGTTCCAAATCGTTGAGCAGGCGAGCAAGTTCCGCTTCTATCCGTTTCCGATGATCTCGCTCTGCAAGAGCGCCGGCTTTGCTGCGAACGATGTCGAGCACGGTCGCATGCAACTCAAGCTGTAGTTCAAACAATTTTGCGCGCAATGCGCGCGCGACGGCGCCGCCACGCTCTGCTTCACGAAGCTCGATGTCGTAATCCCCGATACTTAGTCGATCCGCGAGTCCCATCCTCAACGATCGTTGATTGGTGACGGGCATGCTGTTGAGAAAAACCTGCGTCTCGCCCAGGTTCTCAACGCGCCATGTGCCATCGGCCTCGCGCGTGAGGCAGCACTGCGCGTTTGCTGCGCGACCATTCTCCAACTTCAGATCGCACTCCTTCACCGAACCGATCATCACTTTCGATCCGTTGAAACGATGGATTGATGCCTTGTCAACGATGAGAAACATAGTTTCTGTTTAGTTAAATTGGTGCGGCTTCGCGGACGCCCGGGACCTTCGCCGGCAGAACCTTTTCCTTCTCTTTTGGATCCGTCAACGGCGACATCGCGGGAACCGGCGCTGCGTTCGGATCACATGGACCAACCAAACTCAGCGTCACCTCGTCGCCGGCGAGCGCAACGTTTTGAATCAAACTAGGCACGTCACTTTCTGCAACCAACACTGTGATCGTGTTGTAATTAAGACCGGATTTACTTCCCGACGGTGTTTGGACCGCAGTCATGTGCGACTCACCTACCGCCTTAACACAAGCCTTCTCTTTGAACCGATGGGCATCGCCGTCGATTCTGCCCCAAATATCAACGCTGTCTCCCGGACGCACGAAGTAAGCGACCGCACCCGCCTCTGCCGCGACATTGAGCGCCAGTGCACGTTCACCCTGACGAATGCTGTCTCTAACGGGATTCGCGCCGGTCAACTCAAACGAACGCAACATGAGCAGTTGTCCCGGCTGAAGCGTCTCGGCAAGCGGCTTCTGCTCGAACGCGGCAAACTCGCTCTCCGTCAAAACAATGCTTTGAAGCTGTTTCAGATTGCCGGAGATCCTGATCGGCTCGAACATGTTTTTGTTCGCCGGTGTTCCCGCAAGAACCGGATCCTTCACCTTGAGGACGGTGATCGTCGAAGCCTCGAGACGCGACAGGTATAGCCAGTTCATCGCCGCGGCGATCAAGCCGAGAACCAGGGCGAGGATCAATAACAACTTGCTGCCACCGATTGCTCGCGTGTCGGTGGGATGTTCGATAGCTGCCATTTGAGGGCTCCTGTTCGGTAAAAAGAACCTATCAATATCAATGAGAACTAATCGTCACGCTTGCGGCAGAGTCCGCGCCCGTTGTTACCCAAATCAAGCACGACCGCGAGCCTTGTCTAAAACAGATCGCTCCCGCGGCGACTTTATTTGCCGCAGCCGTCGCAACATCGTCGAGATTCCAACCATGTCGCGGCATTTGCTGAAGATATTGTGATAACAAAGCAACGTCTGACATCTTCCTGCTCTTGTACATCGCAAGCGACGCACTCCCTGATGAGTGCGTGTAGATCCTTTGCAGACCGGGCAATCGCGGCACGTCCAGCGGATCGAATCCCGGGAAATCATCCTGATCGAGTCTTGCCAGTTGGCCCAACTTGTCGTGATCGATACTCAATCGATACGTGGCCCATTCGGATCCACCGCCGGCAACAGGAACAACGAGTGTGCTGAACGTATATGGCTCAGTCGAAACCTCGTTGGAACTGTGATCTGCGTCCCCTCCCGTGGCCGAGAGATTCGCGATACCGCCTGTGTCGTCGCGCTGAAAAAACTTCGCCGGTTCAGGTTCCTTCAGTCGTCGATCGCGTTTTCTCTTCGACTTTAGGTTCGGATCAAGTGACTCGATTCTGCGGTAACCACGTTGCACGTAGATCGCTTCGAGCGAATTCAGATACTCAGCCGGTGCGACCGTGACTTTGCCCCTGGCGATGGCCGTCTGGTGCATTCCAAAAAGTTCAAACAACTGCGCGTTCTGTGGACTCTCAGGCGGCTTCCTTTCTGCTGTAACTGGCGCCGCAACAGCCGGTGGTTCAACTGCTCGGCCGGGACTTGGTCCAAACTTGTAAGCAACCACGCACAAGCCCGCGAGGACAGGTGTTATTGACAACAGACCTACGAGTCTCTGGCGCTGCATAAACAACGTTTTATCGATACGACGCCGAGTAGGTCTCACAACAAGACGTGCCAAGCGCCCGGTTTAACGGCGATGGCACCCCCACCGCGCTAAGGGCGATCGAGCTGTAGCTGCCGCCCCCGGTCTGAGCACATGTCCAGGTTCCGCGCGGCAGAGAATAGACACCCTTCGCGCGACCGAGATCCATAATGCGCGGCAGGAAACCAAGCGACGCCGTTCCGTAGCTCGTATAGCGAATGTCTTTGTTGAAGCCGTCGTAAACCCAGTTCACGGCGCGTTGCACCGCTCCAGCTCGACCCGATTCCGGGTCGTCCATGGCTCCCTCGCGAAACTCGAGCATCCATTCCTCACGTCCCGGCGAAACAGCTTCTTTAATGATCGCGGTTACGGTGTCCGGGGGCGGCATTTGAGTGCGCGGCGCGCGATAGTAAACAGCAGCTCGCGCGCCAACGATCGCGTTCTGTTTTGTCATGAGCGTGTAACCCAGTCCCATCAGAAACAGCATCGCGATGACCAGCAGTGGCGTGACGAGAACGAATTCAGTCGTGACGCTTCCTCGCTCGTTATGTCGATTCTCTTGGTCCATCATGCGTAACCGTCTCAATGCGTATTCACAAACGACCAGTCGATCCCGCCTTGCATCGCAGGCAGAATGCTGATGAGTTGGTTCACTTTTTGATCGAACAACTTCGCGCGTGTTAACTGTGCCCGCCAGTCCTGCGTCCACATGTCCCACTTCTTCGGGTTGTACACATCCGCCTGGCCGTAGGTGAACTGGATTTGGCCCACCATGTTTGGTTTGTTAACAAACACGGTGCCGCCTATTCGACCGCCGATCGAGACGCGACCCAATGCAATACCCAGGTATTGAAGATAAGGGCGCAGATTGTCCCTGGTGTCGTCATCAATCTCTCTTTGATCGGTAGTGGAACTGCCGGGGTTATCGGTCAGCAACATGGGCTTTGGCGGATCACTCTTCCAGCCGAGCAACTCAATACCCAGGAATTGGCCAAGCATCGACGTCAGTCTGCCAAGAAAACGCGTGAGGGCACGTGGTAACACTGAAACTATGCGATTGAAGATGTCGCCGATCAGTCCCCAGTCACCTTTGAGGTGATTTATGTTGGCCCACCGCAAAGCCAGATACAAACCGACACTCTCGCCAGAACGTCGGGGGTCGACGGCGACAAGGTACGCAACAGCGACAATGTTGAGAGTGCTGGTTAAGGTGTATTGACACTCTTCGAGTCGAAATGCGATTGCCTGTTCCGGGCCGCGTGCAAGCGGAAATGTCGGCAAGGGTAGAGAAACGGAAACACCTGGCAGGAGAGTTGTCGCGACCGACTTTCCGCCCAACATGAATCCATAGACCGGATCCCAATCAGCGCCGTTTTTTCGCGCATACTCTCGTGCCTGCAGTCCTGACCATAGAGCGAAGGCATGCTTGGCGAATTGGTTGAGCCCATCGAGCGTGGCGAGCACTCTCCAACCTATCCCGCTGGACTCGTCGTTAATACGCGAATCTATGGTGGACCACAAATTCGATTCGCGGATCCATCTGAGCTCAGCCCGCAATAAATCCAAACACGCCGCAAACGCAAACGGATTCGCACAAGTAATGACTGCCCTTATCCCAAGATAGATAGCCATGATCCTGGCCGTGTTGCGGATGCTCCTGACCGCGATCATCACGGACATCATCTCGGCCATCGCATTGTTGTTGAGGACCATGAAATTCATTCCACGGGCCACCGTCACTGCGCTCGCAACTGCTGCCGCATCCGCAGCACCCTGCATTTCGATCTTGCGGCTGGTCTGTACGGCTGAATTGAAGACGAAGGCGAGCAACAACACGAAAGGAATGACGCAGAGCACTACCAGAACGGAGATCTGTCCGCGCTCGTCGCGCGCAAACGACGGCTCGTCAGCGCCGGACGCCGGTAGATCGACGGTGTCAGTATCTCTAGTTCCAGTTTCCCTCATGTTCGCGAGGTTCTTAAGGCAACATTGGTTCGCCGTCTAAAGGCAATGTGTACTGTTCGACTATGGGATAGTAGTAGTCAGTCCCAAACAGCATGTTCCAAAACGGATTTCCCGAATATGAAGTGCCAAAGAGCTTCTTTGCGAAGGGCACAGCGAGGTAATACCGATACTGCACCTGGACCGTGACCCAATCATGATCGCGGAAGCTCCCGCCGTTCGTTCCCTGTGGCGTCACAACCTTCACTGCAGTGTTTTCCAGGTGATACGCGTAGGGCGCTCGCAGCATCACCTGGCCCATCATGGAACGTGGCGTAACATCGAACGGCGCCAGCCGGATCAGATCCGCAATCACCGCCGGATTAGTCAAGACCGGAACGCCTCTCGCAACGCTGAAACCCGGCAATGGCGAGATCGCCGTCAGCGGTAACGCGGCACTGTGCTGAATAGTCTCAGTCTTGTTCGACGAATCCGGATCGGCGATTTGATTGCGCGACTCTGACGGTCTGCCGGAGACCTCATCGGGAATTACTACAACTGCCGAACGTGCGGCGCAGAAGGCTGCGTAGTTAACAACAAACTTCGCCTGCACGATCAAAGCGATCTGCAAGATCATCAACAGCAGTACTGCCAGTGCCGGCAAGACGAGCACAAACTCCACGGCACTCGCACCGCTCTCGTCGTCGTTTGCATTCGCAACCAAAGCGATTCTTCTCGACTTCGCTATTGCATTGGAAAACCGCAACGCGAGAAATCCAAGCACGAGTGCGAGAAGAACCAGCGGCACGATCGACTTTACAAATGACGACGTGAACATCGAATACTGCGGCAGTCGATGCCCATCCAGCAGTTGCTGCGTGTCGGTATTCCCAAATAGATCGAGTCCCTCGCTGTAGGCTCGGTAGCACACCGCCAACACCAGCACGGCAAATGCCGCCGCGCCCGCGGGCCAACTTCGCAGCGCGCTGCTCAACCGGTTCCATTTAGAAGGAGAAACTGCCATAAACCGTTTCAAGGTAGACGCTGAAAGCCGAACCAATGAAGATCGCCGGAGCGAAGGGCATCGGCGTCATTTCATGGTCCATGTTGGGCCGCGAGTATTTCGGGCTGACTACTGAAACCAGAGTTTGGGCCACCCACTTCAGCACCGGCACCATGCGGCCTTGCCACGCGATCAAGACCAGGCCCGTCACCGTAGCGGCGCAAAGAATGTAAAAGGTGCCGTAGAGCAGAAACGGCAACCCTTTGATTGCGCCGAGGGCCGCCATGAGTTTCACGTCTCCGGCGCCCATGCCGCTGATCTTGCGAACAAACCCGAAGAAAACGAGCCCCGTCAGCAAGCCGGCAGCGCTCATGAACGGCGTCGGCAGGCTGAAATAAAAACTCAGGCCCAAACCGATCAGCGCGCTGGGATAAGTGATCGCGTTGTATACCTTGCCCCAACGCGCGTCGGTGAAAGCACACACTGCGGTTACGACCAGAAGAATGACCGATTGAACTTCCATGCTCACCGAATTGTTCTGCCGATCACTGCCCTGTTTGTCCAAACAAGTTGTTGAGTTGCTCCATTACACTTTCTCGGATCAAGGGCCAGATGAGAGCGAAGAACACCAAAAGGACCACGGCGGCAACGAACAGTAAAATGATCGCTTCGACGGTGTTCATTCCTCGCTCGTCGTCATGAAATCTCCGCTGTGTGAGCTTTACTTTCTGCACAGTGCTGCGGATGAAGCTTTTCCCAGATTCGAGTTGTGGGAAGGGTGAAGTTGCTGGCATTTGTTCTCCTTAGGGAAACGGTAGTGTTGTGACCCAGCTCGTGATTTCGTAGAAACGAGTCAGATACAACGCGATTTGCAAAATGAAATACGCGATCGGAATGATGACTGCTCCCAGCACCAACGCCCACTCGGCGGGTTCGAGACCGCCTTCGTCTTTCCACCAGCGGTTGAGCTTGTTAACCATGCGTATGAGAACTCTTAATAAACGACGATTGGAAATTCGTTGCTCTTACCGTCCGCTGTCCAAACCGTGATGTAGTTAGTTCCTCGCATAGTGAACTTGGCGTTTATCCTCAGCTCACCGTCGTTGACTCTGAAGACTTGATTCAGCGGAATGTACAAGTAAGTGATGCTGCCGTTCGGTAAACGAACTTGCGCATAGATGACTTTCGCCAGTCGCAGGCCATAGAGATTGATGGACTGTGCGTTTGCGCTCGCGGCTACTGAAGTCGGACTTGCTTTCGTCAAGACTGGACCAGGCGGTTGAACGACGACCGACAGTTGGTTTATCGCGCCTGCGTCGGGCTTGACCGGCATCTCCCATTTACCCTCGGGTGTTTCATAAGCGACGTAGAAGGTGTAGCTGCCGGGTTGCGTGAGCATGATGCGACCGGAGTAGCTATAAGTTTGTCCCGGGTTTAGCGTGATATTTGGCGCGATCGGGCTGAAGTCGGGACACACGTTGTTTGGGCAATTACCGCCCAGGCGCCCGCCGATTATTACCTGACGCATCGTGAGCGGTGCGTTACCTCGGTTCGCGATGGTGAAAGTGCCAGTAACTACCTGGCCCAGCGGAAACGGTCCTGTGCCCGGTGATAAGGTCAAACTCTTCGAGACGACGACGTTTGGTTGAATGCCGGTGACACTGACACCGAGTTGGTTCTTGTTACCGTTCTCCGCTTCAACCGGTATGGTCCACTTGCCATCGGAATTCTCATACGCAACAGAGAAGGTATAGTTACCTGCGAGTGTTGGCGTGAACGACCCGGTGTAGTTGTAGCTCTGTCCTGGCGCGAGCGTGATGGAACTCGGGACCGGTGTGAAATCCGGGCATTGGTTATTTGGACACGCGCCTCCGAGTCTTCCTCCGATGAGCACACGCTTCATGAAGAAGTTCGAAGTACCACGGTTTGTAATCGCGAAGCTTCCGCTAATCGCCTGGCCGGTTCTATAGGTGGCAGTAGTCGGAGAAAGGGTCAAACTCCGCGAAACCACGGCCTTTGGTGCTATTTGCTGAACCGTGATAATGCGCTGGTTGACCGCAATTCCCTCCGGAGGCACCGGTATCACCCAACTGCCATCCGTTTTTTGATAGGCAACTGAAAATGAGTATGTTCCGGTGGTCGGTATAGTGAAAGTGCCGTAGTAGCTGTAAGCCCGTCCCGGGGAAAGGGAGATATTCGTTCGCGTTGTGAAATCCGGACACCGACCATTCGGGCAGACTCCGCCGAGCCTTCCGCCGATTACCACCCTCGGTAGCGATACGGTGGTTCGACCACGATTGACAATAGTGAAAGAGCCGCCAATTGTCTGGCCCACCGCATACGTTCCCGGTGAGACCTGCAAACTACCGGCAACAAGCACTCCCGCGCCTAGAACAAAATTCTTGATGCCCGTAAAGAAATTACTGACTCGATTACATATCGGCTCAGTCTTGTTGTAGAGGTTGCTTAGTTCTAACGCGAAACAGCCTAACTCGGCGCCGATCATTACAATCTCGCAACCCACGAAAATCAACGGCACGAGCGGTAGCCCATAAACGCTCAGCGTGGCTGCCGACGCTAACGCGGCGCAAAGTATCCCGCTTGTAATTCCGCCAAACTGTAAGACCTGCAAAGCATTACAAACCTTCGTCAACGCTGCTGCGGTCGCGAGACACGCTTCTTCCACGCCGGCAGCGGCGACGACGGAAGCCGCATTGTTCGTAAAAGAAACTAACGGATTGTTCGACGGGAAAAATGCCGCGTTGCTCAGATCTGCGTGATTACGGCGCAGCCCCGATATCCTGGCCGAGTTGCTGGCGCACTGTGGGCAAAAAGGACCACTCGCGCCTGCCTGGCTTCCCAGCTTTGAAAAGTGGATCGGAGTTGTTACCTCATTCGCCCCTTCCGCATCACTCATAGTGATGTCTGCTGCGGTATTGGAAGTCCACTTGAATCTCAAACGCAGTCCGTTAAAGGATCGAATTTCCGACAGCCGTGAGTCTCTGTTGAAAAAATAATCAACAGACTCGCCCTTAGCTGTCGTTACTCGCATTGAGGTAACAGTCTTGGCATGACCCTTAGCGTTCTTTTCGCCGTAGTACGCGATGGTCGTACCATCCGAACGCTCGCCAGTTAGCACGAGCGGCTCTTTAGGATTTGTATAAAGTACGTATTTGAAGGAGGGGGAGATTTTTATCGAGATCGAAGCAGACGGTTCGCCGAGAACTTGAACAGAAATGTCGTTATCTCGTTTTAGTGAGACTGACTTGAGAATTCGAGGACTATTGCCGTCGCTCGGTCCTGCGATCTCCCGACCATTCAAGCGAACTATTGCATTTATTCGCGGTCGTCTTCCGTTAATTGGCGCCGCAGATTCAACCACTACATCGAAAGAGCCTTCGGGCTTCGCAACCGTAAACGTTTTTGTAATCGGAACCGGTGTGCCTGGATTTCTGGTGAATGTTTCAGGACCAAAAACGTTCGTTTGCGCCTTAGTATGAAGAGCGCAACAACAAAGCACGACAACCGAAACCGCTAAAAATCGAATGAACGATGATGTTCGTGATGCGTGTCGAACCGCAGAGGGTAGTGAGACACAATCCTGCTGTGTAAGGTAAGTGTTGAGGACAAATCCAATTGTATGCATGCGACCAACTCCCCCCGGGGGACGGGAAAGCTAAATCATCGTTAGACTGCTATAAGTGATTCTTAGGGCTCGGCGCGTAAAAACGAAAACGAGGACTTCCGCCTAGCTCGTAAGGTGGTGCTGGGATAGGCGGCGGGCTCTGCCCTGATGCGACGAGGGCGATACAACTAACACCGAAGTCCGCCTTTGTCAATGCTTGGATCAGGCGTTTTTTGGTTCAACCTTGTTGGCTCTCGCCTCAGAAACTCAAGCCTCTCACGTCCTCAACTCGTAATGACAAAACTCCACCTAACGTTTGCTCTTCTTCACCCTCTCTGCTTAAATACGCCCCGCGCTCGAGCCGGACCATTCGCAACAGCGCTTCCTCTGCACACCTTGAGGAGCAACACGTAAAAGCTCATTTCCACCGACACGTTCCAGTTCTCTTACCAATGCTGCGAACGTAACTCAGGAGGTCGCAAGTGAATAGAGATGCCGTTTTCGATGTGACGCTCAGAAAATTCCTCTCTCCAGTAGCTTCCTTTCTAGACGATCCTTCCATCTCGGAAATTATGATCAATGGACCAGGAGAGGTTTACATCGAACAGGAAGGACGTATTGAGCGAACGGATATTACGTTCGATGATGAAGAACTACTGCATGCGGCCGCGCGCAATATCGCTCAGTACACAAACAAGCGCGTGGACCACCTGACATCCCGTTTCGATTCACGGCTTCCCGACGGCTCTCGCGTTCACGTAGTTATGCCCAGATGTTCGCGTAAAGGGTTGTGCATCGCGATCAGGAAATTCGCCAAGACGACTTTCACTCTGGACGGCTTCGTGAAACGCGGCTCACTGACGCCTCAAGCCAGGGAATATCTCGAGCTGGTAGTGGATCTCGAAAGAAATCTGATCATTTCCGGAGGCACGGGCACCGGCAAGACCTCGTTTCTCAACGCAATCTCCGAGAACATTCCACTGGGCGAGCGCATCCTGGTCATCGAAGATTCGTCAGAGTTGCAACTGCAACAACCACATGTGCTGCCGTTTGAAACGGCAGCGGCCGATCGACATGGCTACGGCGCGGTCACTATCCGCGATCTTTTCCATTCGGCGCTGCGAATGCGTCCGGATCGCATCATCATCGGCGAGTGCCGGGGCGGCGAAGCATTGGATCTGATCCAGGCGATGACTTCCGGCCACGGCGGATCGATGTCAACGCTTCATGCAAACACAGCGGCCGATGCATTACACCGGTTGGAAACAATGGCGCTTATGTCGGGAGTCGAAATACCGCTGACAGCACTACGCGCACAAGTAGCTTCGGCCGTGGACGTCATCGTGCAACTAACTCGCATGAACGATGGACGCAGAATGGTTACGGAGATCAGCGAAGTAGGACCACTGACAGACATCGGGCGCTACGACGTGACGCCGATTTTCGAGTTGGAGGATCGACGTAACTCAAAGAACCCGAAACTGGAACTGGTCTGGAAAGGCAAGAAGTCGGGCTTTGCTAAGTCGTTGAAAGAGAAAGGCCTGAGAGACAGAGTAAACTTGACGGCGCCACTGTTCTCAGCGACGAAACGAACCGCTCAACCGAATGGAGATCATTGAGACATTCGCGAGTAGTACACGCCGGCGCCAATGAGCACCAATACAATCACGACTCCGAGCGCGAGCAGCACGGACTGAACTGCGGCTGACATCATCGGCATCGGTTCTCGAGCTTCGTCCTCCGTGTCCCTCACATTCGAGAGCACGATCGTAGAATTCAGATCTACAGGCTCATCTGTCTCCGCAACTCTCATCACCGCCTGTCGAAATTCCTCAACAAAACTTTCAACGGTGGCTGGTCTATTCGCTGGTTCTTTCTCGAGCGCTCGCAGCACAACGCGTTCAATCTCTGACGAGAGCCCGGGGAAGCGGCCTTCAATCGGCGGTGGAGGTTGAACCAAATGCGCCCGCATGATCGCCGGAATCGACTTGCCTTTGAATGGCACCTCTCCAACCAACATCTGGTAAACAATCACACCGAGACTGTAAATGTCGGAACGTGTATCGCCTCCATCTTCGGACCATTCTTCCGGCGATAAATAAACAGGTGAACGGAGAATTCCGCTACCCTTTCCCTCGGCACGTGATTGGACCTTACCGGATTTCAAAGACGACAAACCAAAGTCTGCGATCTTAATCGCCTGCGAAAGCGGTCGATCTGTTTCAATGAGTATGTTTCGCGGTTTCAGATCCCCGTGGACCACGCCCTGCGCGTGTGCATGGCCCAACCCGGCACCGATCGCCGTCAGGTATTCGACTGCTTGAGACGGCGATAGGCGACGACCCTTCGACAGCGTTTCATGGAGAGATGAGCCGGCGACGAAATCAGTCGCCAGAAACGGAATGAGATCGTCAATCAACCCTGAATCGCTAACGGAAACTATGTTGCGATGACGAAGAGCAAACGCATTTCGGCCCAGTAGTAAAAAACGCTCGGACACAGATGAGTCGTGTCCAATGAGATCGGGCAAGATAATCTTCAAAGAGCGATCGGCGCCGTCTGCTTGATCGCTTGCCACGTAAACAATGCTGACACTACCGCCGCCGATTCGCTTCTTCAGCAAATATCGTTTGTTAATGAGCGGCGCGAATGGAAGCGTTGTGATCGTGTCCGCGCCGTCGCGTTCACACACTAAGACCGTGTCAGGAAAACACGACTGGCAAACAGTGCACTCCCTCATCGTAGAATCGACTGGCAGTAATGCAGTGGTTTCTTACCGTAAGGTTAGAGACCGGCCCGAGTTTTTGACGATCCGAGCTCTTTCAACTGGCTTACGGAGTATTGATAAAGAGGACTGCTCTTATCGTTGTCGAGAAACAGAAGCGCTGTTAACTCACTTTCAAGCGCCGATTTGTCGCCAACTGCTTTGGCCCAGGCGACTGTTTGTAGCCGGCTAATCGCCTCTTTGCGCCGTTCGTCTACAACGGCGCCGTTTGTCTCACCTTTGGTTTCGAGATACTTCGTGTACTGGGCCAACAAACGTTCGTTTTCAATTCCTTCCGCGCTGCTAACGTCGGGAGGTTTGAATAGCAATGCGACCACCAGCAGCACCAACGCCACGCCGGCTAGCACCAGTATCCACGGTTGCACGACAGGTTTGGAGGTGGATGACGGCACTGCGGCGGATCGTTTGTTTCCCAACGTGAAACCACGGTTCACGTCGGACGGAGTCTGCGCAGTTGCAGCAGTGGAAGTGACTTTGGGTGTTCCGAGTACTAACCGTCTGCCTCGCGTATCACTTACGCGCGAGTGTCTGGGATGGCCAGGCGGCAAGGTGCTTTGAGGGTCTTCATCTGTCTTCATAGTCTTTGCCGGACCGAAGTAGTGAGTAGACGAGCGGCGCATAGAATACGCGAGCCGTACCAAATATGCGAGCAAAGAAATGCCGGGGCAGGAAGCCGCCCCGGCATGACTAACGCTAACGACAGAGCTTACGCGGGCGTCGCTCTACTTCACAAAGCCTTGCCTCAAAAGTCCTCTGTATCATTCTCACCCGGCTTCAGCCGGGTGTCAGTCCCCACAGTGGCGCGGTGCGCATCTTGTTTCTGGTTAGCGAATATGTATGGCGGTTCTTGCTGCATGAGTACGTTCAGAAAAATGGTTTGGTCGTTCACGATTTTGTTTTGAAAATTTTAGATCGGACCACGAAGTAACCGCGAGCACTTGGAACGCATCATAGGCGTCGTTCGTAAGCAGTTTGTACCTCGCAACAACTCAGTTCAACCCTAAAGGAGATCTACTCAATGCGAGAAAAAATTGAATTACCTGCCAATGAAAACTCCGAGCATAGCCTTCCGTTCTTTGCGCGTTTTCTCGAAGGCCAGGACACGTCAAAAGATTCTTTCATGACGCTTAAGTACCCGTCCGATCGCGACGAGATCGATCAACGATTTCAATTCACGTCCAGCAACAACGGACAGCAGTAGTAAGTAAACATCAACACTGGTAGCGGCCCGCGTTTGAAGCATTGTTGACGCGGGCCGCACTCACCCTGGACGCATGCCTCCAACAGCAACGCGCGACGTCGTTCTACTGCTGACGCATAGCGGCGACTTTTACACTATCGATCTCGTTGCACAGGCTCTCGCACGCAGAGGCGTTCTTCCGGCGCGCTTCAACACTGATCTGTTTCCGTCGCGAGTGAAGCTCTCCGCGCGCGTGGGCGGTGAACGCGGTGCGCAGCTCTTTACAGAAGCTGGCGAGGATATTTTCACTGAAGAAGTTCGTGCCGTTTGGGCGCGAAAACTGTGGTCGCCTCGCATGGCAGATGATCTTGACGAACGTTATCGCTCGATGTGCGTCAGCGAGTCGGCCGCTGCGCTCGAAGGTTTTCTCGACGCGCTGCACGACGCTCGGTGGGTGAACGATCTCGATCGGCAACGTGACGCGGAAAACAAGCAGCGACAACTCCGATTAGCGGCGCGCGCCGGTCTGCACGTACCACGTACGCTCGTCACCAACGATCCTGCGGCAGCTCGACAGTTCTTCGCAGAAACCGATGGTCAAACGGTTGCGAAGCTACTTCGCCCGCTCGAGATCAGCATGGACGCCGCTAATTCGTTTGTTTACACGAACCGCATCCGCGAAGAAGACCTCGCCGGCGCCGAAGCGCTTCGACATAGTCCGATGGTGTTTCAGGAGTTGATTCCGAAAGCGTTCGAACTGCGTGTCGCTTATGTTGCGGGCAAAACGTTCGCCGGCGCGCTCGACGCAACTGGCACGTCGCGCGGGCATACTGACTGGCGTCGCGCCGCGCCGGAGGAGTGCCGCTGGCAGAAGGCTGAACTACCCACGGAAGTCGCACGCGCACTGGAAACATTGATGTCGGATCTGGGCCTCGTCTTCGGCGCCGTCGATCTGATCTGCACGCCTGCGGGCGAACACGTCTTTCTCGAAGTAAATCCGAGCGGCGAATGGGGCATGCTCGAACGCGACCTCGGGCTTCCGATTTCGGAAGCCATCGCCGAAGCATTGACCGAAAATTAATCTTCTATGTCTGTTCTCATCATCACACACAGCGACGACAACGAGAGCGTTGCGCGAGTGGCGGAGGCGATCGCGCGCAAGGGTGGCCGCACAATCCGTTTTGATACCGATCGCTATCCTACTGATGTGCGTCTGTCTGCTTACTACGGCGCGGCGGGCGACGAGCGTCTGACTCTAACGAATGAAAAAGGCGAGTTTGATCTGCGCGAGGTCACGGCCGTTTGGCACCGCCGCATCAACTTTGGCGCACATCTTCCGGCGGGACTCGATAAGCAATTGCGTCATGCATCTCTCGGCGAAACGAGTGCGGCCGCTCACGGCATGCTCGCCAGTCTCAAAGCCTTCCGCCTGGATCACCTGCACTACATCCGTCACGCTGAGAACAAACAGCTTCAACTACAAGTCGCCCGCGAACTCGGCCTCGACACACCACGCACGCTCACAACAAACGACCCTACCGCCGTCCGAGCTTTTGCGAAAAGTTGTGAGGGTGGGATGGTGACGAAGATGCTCTCGTCGTTCGCGATCTACGATGAAGGAAAAGAACTCGTCGTCTTCACAAACCCTGTGAAGCCCGAAGACCTCGACGAGCTCTCGGGTCTTGGTCTGTGCCCCGCCACGTTTCAGGAGTCGCTTCCGAAGTCGCTCGAGATTCGCGCGACGGTCGTCGGTCAACGCGTGATGTCTGCCGCCGTCGATTCACAAGTCTCGACACGCGCAACTCACGACTGGCGTCGCGACGGTGTCCGAATGCTCCAGGACTGGCGGCCGTACCAACTGCCCGAAGAAGTCGAAGAAAAAATCCTGCGCCTCATGGATTCCTTCTCTTTGAACTACGGCGCCATCGACATCATCCTGACACCCGACGGCAAACACGTCTTCCTCGAACTCAACCCGTGCGGCGAATTCTTCTGGCTCGAACGCTCTCCGGGCCTCCCGATTTCCGACGCAATCGCAGACGTTCTCATCGGCAACGCTGCGCGCCGTTGAACGTTCTCAACGTCGTGTCGCCGTGACACCGGGCCAGTCGTCTGTGCGGAAACGGTGATACCGGCAGACCGGCTTTGTTGTAGAGATTCACGAGCGGATTGTCGGCCCAGGCATAACGCACCGCCACCGGTTTCAAAACCGTCGGACTCGAAACAACTACCGTGTCGCCTTCGATCCGCGCGTCAGCCCAGACGAATTTTCGATCCGCTCCCGCAATCGCAAATCCCTTCACTGGACCACCGTCGCTCGTCTTCAATCCGCGCCCGTACTTGAAACTTATCCTTACTTTATCGCCTTCCACTTTGAAACGATCGAACAGCGGTCCGGACGGAACGATCGCTTTGCCATAAACATTCGCAAGCGCCAAGCTCGCCAACCGCTGACCGACTTCGAGCTTGTTGCGCGGATGAAGATCCTCGCCGCCGAGATCGATCGCGATCGCCATTCCCGTGCCCGGTTCGCGCAACGTCATCGCCTGCGCTTCGCGCAACTCGGCCCAGTCGCTCTCGCTCGGCGTCTCCTGTCGTGCGCGCCAATTCGGAAGCTGTACGAAGTAGAACGGGAAATCGTATCCCCACACGCTCCTCCAATTGCGAATCATCGTCGGGAACAGCGTGCGGTACTGATATGCACGCCCGGTATTGCTCTCGCCCTGGTACCAGATCGCTCCGCGAATCGCGAACGGCACAAGCGGCGCAAGCATAGCGTTGTAAAGAACGCCCGGACTGTTTTGATTACTTGCTCCAACCGGCTCCGGACGTGTGCCCCAATCCGGATGCTTTGGCTCGAGCGCACGCTCGACTTTGTAGTCCCAATTACCACGTAGCGAGATCTGTTCGTTGTCTGCCACCCGCAACGACATCTCACCGGCGCGACCGAAGCCGCCCTCTCCGGCGCGATCAAAAACGCGAACTGCGATCACATTCGATCCCGCACGCACCAATGAACCCGGCACCGCATACTTTCGCGGGATCATGTAACTGTTTTCCGTCTCTCGTCCGGTCGAACCGATCTTCTTGCCGTTGAAATATGTGACGTCGTAATCGTCGATCGCCGTGAGGTTCAGAACGAGATCCTTGCCGGCCCACGACGCCGGCACGTCCACCACTTTTCGAAACCAGACCACGCCGTCGATCAGCAGTCCCGCCGTTTCGAACTGCTTCGGCAGATCCATCCTGGCCCAGTCACTAATCGAGGTAGCCGGATCGGCGTAGCCTAAAGCTTCGCCCTTGTTCTCGCCGTCGACGTAAAGGTTCTTCTCTTCCCATTCAACCAACGCACGCTCATATGCTGCTTTCGTTTGCGGCAGCGCGTTCAAACTGCTTTCGTACCGATCCAGAATCGGTTTCAGTTCCGGTGACGATCGCAGCGCTTCAATAGCGGTCCAGGCCTCGGCCGGCGTCCCACCCCACGACGTATTGATCAAACCGATCGGAACTTTCACCTGCTGATGGATCTCACGGCCGAAGAAATATCCGACGGCTGAAAAGCTCCCAGCGTCTTCCGGCGTCGTGACGACCCAACGTCCTTTTAGATCGTCGAGCTGTGATATCGACGTGGTGTGATCTACGGTGAACAATCTGATCTCGGGATATTTCGCCTGCGCGACCGCTTCGTTGCCATTCACGGTGTTAACCAGCGGCCACTCCATGTTCGACTGACCGGAGCAGATCCAAACCTCGCCCACCAAAACGTTCTTAATCGTAACGACGTTGTCGCCCTTGATCGTCAGCTCGGATGGTCCACCTGCCTTCAGCGGACCGAGCCAAACCTGCCAGCGTCCTTGCGCGTCGGCGACGGTGTCGACGGATTTCTTCTCGAAGGTGACGGTGACGCGTTCGCCCGCATTCGCTTTGCCCCAAATGCGGAGCTTCACGCCCTGCTGCAACACCATGTTGTCGCCGATGATCGACGGCAGACGCACCTCAGCGCGCCCAACACCGACAAAGACGAGCAACAGTAGCGTTAACGACTTAACGATGTTTGAGAAAACGGATGTAATTGTGGTCACGATAAACGGTAGTCGAAAACGAAGCGGCCGATTTGGATGGTCCCCTTGCCGTTGCTTGCGGGTTGAATCAGGAGCGTCCGCACCACGGAACTCTTGCGATCGCGGAACGCCTCAACTTCGCCCACAGTGTCTCCACTCGAGGCGCGGTAAAACGTAACCGTGATGCTGTCGGGCGTCTTGCGCTTGTAACCAAAAACGTACTCGCCGGATTCCAGTGAAAAGTCACCCACTTTCATCGGTACCTGCGCGATGAAGAAATGCGAATACTTTCCTTCCGCGGAGTAACCGGCGGTGATCATCACCACGCCCGCTATAAACTTGCCCTGCCCGTCGGTGACGCCGGACGCAGTTCGAAACTCGGTTTCGATGTTCTCCTTGATCACCGCCGCGCGAGCGGGAATCACTTTCTTCAACTCCGTTTCCGAAGCAGTGCGCCAGCCGGCCGGATTGCTAGCGGCGACTGTCCAGATCAGCAACGTCAACGTCAATGCGTGTACAAGTTTAATTTTCATTTTCAATATCGCGCACATGATTACACGAGTTTCCCGCAATGTTAAAGTATCCGCGAACACATGCGTCGCTTACGACATCTCGGCGTTGCCGCAGCCCTGCTTCTCATCGCCGCAGCCAGCACTCCAGCCCTCGATCCAAACCGGAACCTGAACGAGTTTGGCCATCAGGCCTGGACGACTGAAAACGGATTGCCGCAGAACACCGTCCAGGCGATCGTGCAGACGCAGGATGGCTATCTTTGGATCGGAACGCAAGAGGGCCTCGTCCGTTTTGACGGCCTCAACTTCACTGTTTTTGACAAAGAGAACACGCCCGCGTTCAAAAGCAACGACATTCGATTTTTGCAACAGGATCGACAAGGCCGACTGTGGATCAGCACGTCGTACGGACTCGTGTGCAGGCACAACGGTCAGTTCACGAGTTATACGACAAACGAAGGATTGCCGGACAATAGCATCGGGCCGGTCGTTGAAGACGTAAACGGAAACGTCTGGATCGGCACCGACGGCGGCCTCGCGCGGTTCGAGAACGGAAAGTTCAGAACGTTCACCGTCGAACATGGTCTATCGAGAAACGTAATTCAAACGCTCTGCGCAAGAGCTAATGGATCCGTGTTAGTTGGCACATCGGCAGGAGTTCAATCCGTCAGCGGCGATAGTTTCAGCACATGGACCATCCCGCCGGCTTTGCTTGCCGCCAACATCACCGCAATCGCGGAATCGAAGAACGGTCAATTGTGGTTTGGCACCGTCGACAGTGTCGTCGCGTTCGATTCAAACATGACGATGATCGGTTCGATGACGTTACCGAACCGCGTTAATGCTTTGCTTGCGGATCGCGGAGACGTTCTGTGGATCGCGACTGCGGGCGGCGTCGCGCGCTTGCGAAACGGTGCGATCGAGAAGTTCACTTCCGCCGATGGCTTGTCGAGTAACCTCGTGCTCTCAGTTTTCGAAGATCGCGAAGGCAGCATCTGGATCGGCACCGAGGCCGGTGGTCTGAACCTGCTGAAGAGCAAAAAGTTCAACACGTTCACGACGCGGGAAGGTCTGCCGAACGATCTCGTAAAAGCTGTCTACCAGGATCCGCAAGGTGGAGTTTGGATTGGTTCGAACGGCGGCGGTCTGACGCTCTTCAAGAACGGCAAATTCACGACCTGGACCACGAAAGATGGTCTATCGAGCGACGTCGTGCTTTCGCTCGCCGCTGATGCCGCGGGCACGCTTTGGGTCGGCACGCCCGATGGATTGAATCGTTTCCGAGACGGAGTGTTTCAGACGTTCACGTTTGCGGATGGACTGTCGAACGATCTCGTCCGTTCAGTGTTTGTCGATCGCAGCGGCGTGCTGTGGGTCGGCACACGCGACGGACTTAACAGTTTTCGCAACGACGAATTCACCACCTACACCACGCAGGACGGACTCGCGAACAACTTCATCGGCGCCATCTACGAAGACTCGAAAGGCAATCTGTGGGTGGGAACTCTCGGCGGTCTCAGCAAGATAAAAGACGGCAAGTTTCAAACGTTCACGACGAAAGACGGTCTCTCCAGCAACACCGTCATCTCTCTTTACGAAGACGCCGCGGGCGATCTGTGGATCGGCACAAACGGCGGCGGACTCAATCGTCTGCGCGGCGACAAGTTTGTCTCTTTCACGAATCGCAACGCACTCGGCGCCGACGTCATTTACCGCATCCTCGAAGATCAGCAGCAGAACCTTTGGTGCAGCTCGAACAAAGGAATCTTTCGGATCAATAAAGGCGAACTCGAGCGCGTCGCCAATGGCTCAAACACCAGCGTCGCGCCAGTGTTCTACGGACCTGCTGACGGAACGCTGACGCGCGAGTGCAGCGGCGGCGGGCATCCGGCCGGCTGGAAGACGAGCGACGGCCGCATGTGGTTCGCGACTATCAAAGGACTCGCCGTCATCGATCCCGAAAACATTCCGCTCAATACTTCGCCACCGCCGCTCGCGATAGAACAACTCTTCATCGACAACCAGTCGATGTCGCTGAGTGAAAAGCTGTCGTTCTCGCCGGGTACATCGCGGTTCGATTTTTATTACACGGCGCTGAGTTTCATCGCGCCGGAGAACGTGCGTTTCAAGTACAAGCTCGAAGGGTTTGACGATAACTGGATCGATGCCGGCAGCCGTCGTGTTGCGTCGTACACAAACCTGCGGCCGGGGAATTACAGGTTTCGCGTGATCGCGGCGAACAACGACGGCGTTTGGAATGAGGCCGGCGCGGCGGTCGAGTTCTATTTGCAGCCGAGGTTTTATCAGACGTACTGGTTCTACGTGATCGTCCTGCTGTTGTTGGGAGTAACCGCGTGGCAACTGTATCGACTGCGCGTCAGGCGAATGGCGGTCCAGTTTCGTGCCGTGCTTTCGGAACGCAATCGGATCGCACGAGAGATTCACGACAATCTGGCCCAGGACATTCTCGGCATTTCCGTGCAGTTGGAACTGGTAGCGCGGTTGATGCCGGCGGCGGCGGAAGCGGCAAAGGGTCATCTGGATCGCGCGCGAATGTTGGTGCGAAACGGCATGACTGAAGCGCGGCGTTACGTTTGGGATCTGCGTTCCGAGGAGTTGCAGAAGAAAGACCTTCCAGCGGCGCTCGCCGATACGACGAAGCGATTGACAGCGGACACCGGCGTTGAAGCCGTCGTCGACGTGACTGGACCGTCGCAACCATTACCAGCTTCCGTCGAGGCAAACCTGCTGCGCATCGGTCAGGAAGCGGTTAACAATGCGATTCGGCACGCTCAAGCAATGCACATTCGCGTCGCCCTAAACTTCGACACGCGCAGCGTGCAGCTCAGCGTCAGCGACGACGGCCGCGGTTTCAACACCTCCGGCCAGATCGCCGACGGTCATTTCGGATTGATCGGACTGCGCGAACGTGCTGATGAGATTGGCGGGGTGCTAACCATTCAAAGTGCGGAACAACGCGGCACGCAAATCACTATCGACGTGCCGCTAAACAACTAACGCTGTGCCGCTGTGTTGATGACCGCAGCGAACGCAGGTTTGGGTTTGCCCGCGCGATCGAACAGCAGCGGATGATTGGTGCGGCCTCGCATGGGCCAGTTGTTCAGCCACGAATCGCCGTCGGCCACTCCCCAAAAAGTGACGCGCTCAACCACGTCGCGATGCTTTCTGTAAACCTCAAACAGCTCCGCATAGCGCTTCGCCAACGCCGTCTGCATCGCGTCAGGTAATCCGTCGACGTAAGGGTTTAACTGCGGCGTCACTTTGACGTCGACCGCATAGTCTGCGCCGGGTTTCGTCGTACGCGGAAGCACCTCAACGTCGAGTTCCGTGATGTGAACTTTGAGTCCGAGATTTGCGAACGCCGTGATAGTCGCATCCTCATCGGCGATGGATGGCCACTCCATAAGATTATGGTTCTGCAGTCCTACGCCCGCGATCGACACACCCGCAGCTTTTAGTTTCTTGATCAGTTCCACAGCGGCGGCGCGTTTCGCCGGGAGTTCGAGATCGTAATCGTTGTAGTAAAGGTCAGCCGCGGGATCAGCTTCGCGCGCAAACTCAAACGCCTTGACGAGATAGTCTTCGCCGATGATTTTGAACCACGGCGACTGGCGCATCGTTCCATCCTGGTTCAGCGCTTCGTTGACTACATCCCAGCCCTTTATTCTTCCCTTGTACCGGCCGACGACGGTGAAGATGTGCTCGCGCATGCGCTTCAATAACGCGTCGCGATCGAGCGGTTGTTTCTTTTCGTCTTCAAACACCCAACGCGGTGTTTGGTTGTGCCAGACGAGTGTGTGGCCGACGATGAACATGCCGTGCTTCTCGCCAAACTCGACCATGCGATCCGGCGCGGCGAAGTCGTACCGGTTGGGTTCGGGATGGACCAGCGCCCACTTCAGGACGTTCTCCGGCGTGATCGAATTAAAATGCGTGCGCACGATGTCGGCGCCGCGAGCGTCTTCTTCGAAGATCTGTCGTCGATTGAGTGCCGCGCCGATCATAAAATCGTTCGCGAAGGCGGCCTTCAGCGTCGGCTGTTTCTGCGGGGCGGCGGGAAAGACCGCGGACATGGAAAGCAGAACCGCCAAGCCGGTGGTCAAAAGTTTCCGATTTATGCGTTTCATTTTTGGTGACTATACATAGTTGGGCCGGGCGTGCAAAATGGTGCCTGTGAGCAACAAGATCCGAATCATAGTTATAGACGATCAGGCGGTGGTGAGACAGGGATTCGTGTCGCTGATAAACACCGTCGCCGACATGGAAGTGATCGCGCAGGGCGTGAATGGTCAGCAGGCGCTGGAGTTGTATCGACAGCATCAGCCGGACATCACGTTGATGGACCTGCGCATGCCGGTGATGGGCGGCGTCGATGCGATCGCGAAGATCCGGCAGGAGTTTCCGGAAGCGCGCATCATCGTGCTCACGACGTACGACGGCGACGAAGATATCTATCGTGCGTTGCAGGCGGGTGCGCAGGGTTACCTGCTGAAGGACATGTTTTTCGAAGAGCTCGAAGATGCGATCCGCAAGGTCCAGGCTGGGTCGCGTCGGCTTCCGGCTGTCGTGGCTGAGCGGCTGGCAGAACGAATGGTCGCGTCGGAACTCACGATACGCGAGGTCGAGGTGCTTCAGGAGATCGTCAAAGGCAAGACGAACAAGGAGATTGCGAAAGCGCTGAGCATCAGCGAGGCGACCGTGAAGAGTCACATCAACAACATCCTCGGCAAAATGGGCGTCACCGACCGAACCCAAGCCGCCACCCGCGCCCTCCAACGCGGCATCGTGCATTTATAGCCACAAGAGGCACAAAGCTTCGCCGCAAAAGGCACATGGCTCCATCTAAAGTTGGAGAGACCGGGTAGACCAACAGACCATGACAAGGTTTCGCGTTGCTGGTACTTTTCACAGCGTTCGACACCAATATTCCGGTTCCGAGGAAAATCAAAGCTTCTTATCCTACCTAACTTGTTGCAGACTAAACGAGGGGCTTGATTTAGGTCTTATATAACTCGGAACCGGATCACCTTTTAAAATCCACCACACAATTCACTGGACACGAATCGTCTTCCTTAGTCGTCCGTCTACCGAAGATGGCCCCACAATGATCTCGATTTGATTCTTTTCGACGGTCCATCGATCCGCATCCGCGTCCCAATAAGCCAGTCGAGAAGCAGGCAACGACAACGTCACCGTTTTCTGTTCCTGCGATCGCAGATGGACCCGGCTGAACGCCTTCAACTCCTGACGCGGACGAGAAACAGCGGAATCGAGATGCCTGACGTACAGTTGCACGACCTCATCACCCGCGCGCTTACCGAAGTTCTTCACCGTAACGCTGACGTCGATCGCTCCGTCAGCCGACAGCGACGGCGCACTCGTCCTCAAACTGCGATACCAAAAGCCCGTATAACTCAACCCGTACCCAAACGGATAAAGCGGCGGACCCTCAAAGTACATGTACGTCCTGCCGCGCCGGATGTCGTAGTCCATCATGCCCGGCAACTGCGCGAGCGCCTTGGGCCACGTCTGCACCAACCGTCCCGCCGGGTTGTAATCACCAAACAACACCGACGCGAGCGCCCGACCCTCCTCCTGGCTGTTCAACGCCATGTGAAGAATGGCCGGCGCGTGGCGCTGCGTCCAAATAATCGCGTACGGAAAGCTCGATTTCAGCACCACGATCGTCTTCGGATTCGCCCGAAGCACCTCCTGGATCAACACTTCCTCCTCCAACTTGATCGACTCGCGATCGACGGCCTCACGTCCTTCACTGGGCACGGAAACTTTCGCCCACACAGTATCGAACCCGCCATTCGGATGGTTCCCGACGCAAACAATCGCCACGTCTGACTCTTTCGCGATCTTCGCCGCTGCGCCGCCGTCGTTGTTCGCTGCGTAACTCACCTTTACCGATGGTCCAACCGCACTCTTGATTCCCTCGAGCGGCGAGATCGCGTAAGGAGGCGTGCCGCTGTACCAATCGAGTAAGACTTCGTTTGCGCGTGGTCCAATCACTGCGATCGACTTGAGCTTCTTCTTGTCGAGCGGCAAAAGATTCTCCGGGTTCTTCAACAGCACGATCGACTTCTGCGCCGCCAGCAAGGCGAGTGCTTTGTGTTTATCCGTGAGCCACGGCTCGATCGATTCCTGTCCGATCGACGCGTACGGCACGCGCGAAGGAGGATCCAACAGTCCAAGCCGGATCATCACTCGGAAATTCCCTCGCAACGCGCGATCGATGTCCGCTTCCGTCAACAATCCTTTCTTCAACGCACCTCTCACAGCCTCGCGATAGTCGTCGAGAAACTGCCCGATACCGGCCTTTACCGACTCAGCAGCAGCCGTCTCAAAATCCGGATAGTACTTGTGAGCGGTCACCAGGTTGCGCATCGCGCCCGCATCGGTGCAGATGATTCCATCCTGGCCCCATTTGTCGCGCGTGATGGTCTGCATGACGGGGTTGATGGTCATTGGCACCTTGTTGACGGCGTTGTAAGCAGCCATGTAGGCGCGCGAGCCGCCTTCGACAACGCCCATTTGAAACGGCAACGCGTAGTACTCGTGAAACAGACGCTCGTCAAAATCGGAGCTTGATTTGTCGCGATCGTTCTCGTTGCTGTTGGCGAGGAAGTGTTTCATCAACGCGGCGGACTGCCAGTAGGTCGGATGATCGCCTTGCAAGCCTTTCGTAAAAGCCACGACCATCGCGCCGTTGAAGTAAGCGTCCTCACCGTAGCACTCTTCATTTCTGCCCCAACGCGGGTCGCGCCCGAGATCAGCGTTCGGCGATCTGATCACGATCCCGCCCTGGTGATATTTAGGACTTTGAAAGACGTAACGCGCTTCGTAGCCTTCGACCTGTCCGACCTGTTTCAGTAACTCCTGGTCCCACGTTTCGCCGAGCCCGATGCCTTGCTGAAATGTGGTGGTGGGAACGGTGAGCGGCCGTCCCCACTTGCCTGGTCCACCCTGCGTCAATCCGTGGATGCCTTCGACGTGGCCGCTGCCTTTTATGCCGAGGCGCGGAACGCTTGGGTTCGTGTCGAGACACTCGATCTTCTCGTCGATCGTCATCAACGAGAGGATGTTGTCGATTCGCTGTTCGATTGGGGCGTCGGGATTTTGGAATGGATACTGCGCCGGTTGTTGCGATTTCGGCTGCGACGATTGGACCACGACTGCGCTCACGACGCAGATCGATAAGATGATCAAACGCGAGCCGCCGATCATTGCGGGGCGCCCTCAACGACCTTCATGTACTTGCGCAGTGGTGGGTTTGTGATCTTATCGACGCGTCCACTGGGCCACTTGATTTCGATGCTGTCGATCTTCGTCGCCGCACCGACGCCGAGAATCTCGCGTGGATCGTGTGAAGAGAGATAACTGCCGCCGGCCGTCTTCAATCGTTTGTATTTAACTCCGCCGGCTTCCCACGTGATGATCGCGCCGACCGCTGCCGGATTGCTCTTCGTCGCAACAAGGTTCAGACCCACCCAGTTGTTGCGATTTCCGCCTTCGTTTTTCATCAGCAGCGGAGCGTCGCCGTTGTTGATAATCAGGATGTCGAGATCGCCGTCGTTGTCGTAGTCGCCTGCCGATAAACCCCTGGCAGGAAAGTCTTTAGCGAACACCGGGCCGGAAGTCGCACTGACGTTTTTGTACGTGCCTTTCGTGTTCTCGAACATCAACAGCGGCTCTCTGTACTTCACCTTGAGCGACTGAATCTCGACCATGTCGTCGGGATGACCGTTCGCCAGAATCAGATCGGCATCGCCGTCATTGTCGTAGTCGAAGAAGCGCAAACCCCAACCGCTGAGCAGCCGCGTTGCTGGTCCAATCTCTCCCGGTTTGTCGATGAATGTCAGGTCCTTCTGGTTCTGATACAGACTGAACAACTCCTGATCGATGTTGGCGACGAACAGGTCCTGCCAGCCGTCGTTGTCGTAATCCGTTGCATCGACCCCCATTCCCGATCGAGGCGCACCTGAATCGCTGTAAGCAACACCTGACAACAACCCGGCCTCTTCAAACTTCCCTTTTCCTTTGTTCACGAAGAGAAAGTTCGCCAGCGTATCGTTCGCGACGAACAGATCCATCAGGCCATCGTTGTTCACGTCCGTCGCAACTGCGCCAAACGATTTGCCTTGTGCTGCGGCGATGCCGGAGTCTTTACTGACGTCGAGAAACTTCCCTCCGCCTTCATTCTTGAAAAGAAAACTCGATCGCGGCTTGAACACGCGCGGCACGCAGTAGTAACGACGGCCGGCGCGATTGTCGCCGCAGAAGATGGTGCCGGTGCCGCTGTACTGCACAAAACTCGAGACGAAAAGATCCAGCTTGCTGTCGTTGTCGTAGTCGAACCACGTCGCGCAGGTAGACCAGTTCGGCGCGGCGACGCCTGCCGCGTTGGTCACATCTGAAAACGTGCCGTTGCCGTTGTTGTGGAAGAGAACGTTGGAACCGTAGTTGGTTACATACAAATCCTGCCAACCATCGCCGTCGTAATCAGACGCCGCTGCGCCCATGCCGAAGTGGCCCATGCGACCGCATGCGACACCGGCTTTGTCGGTTACGTCTGTAAACGTGCCGTCGCCGTTGTTCCGGTACAAGGCGTTCTTGATCGGCGTTTTCGGATTGTAGAAATCGGATGGTCCACTGTTGACGAGATAGATGTCCATCCAACCGTCGTTGTCGAAGTCGAAGAAGAGACCACCGCCGCCACACGTCTCCGGAAGGTGACGCAACTCGGAGCGTCCGTTGTCGTGCACCCAGGTGATCTTGCTTTGGGTAGGAGGTACTTCGACGAAAGTCACGGGCGAGGCCGCGGGAATGACGGTTGATGCGGCATGCGGTTGAAGCACGCCGCCGGACACGAGCAGTGCGAGAATGACAGCAAAGCAAAAGTACTTCATTCGTGGCGCAACAGCGGGGGCGTTGCCCCCTTCCTGATTGTTCTTCCAAAGTGATCCTTTCAAGTCGAACCACTACCTTAGTTAGGAAACTTTTCTTGCCAAAGTGATCCCTTCAAGTCGAACCAGCTTTACCTCAAAAGTCCTCTATCATTCTCACCCGGCTTCAGCCGGGTGTCAGGCAAGGACCTAATTGAGTAACCGTTTTAACGGTTTCCTCAGCGAAATCGAGAAAAACCGTTGAAACGGTTCCTGTCTCTTGCCCGGCTAAAGCCCGGTGAGAATGAGAGGACGTTTAAGTCAAAGCCTTCGAACCACTACTTAGTTAGGAAACTTTTCGCCCGGCCTCACAATTCGAATGTAATGGTCGGTGAACTTAAAGTGCGCAGCCTTCACTTCGATCTTCGGCATGTGGCACGAGGTACAATCTTTCTCCGCCACCGGACAACTCGAGCGCCCGTCCGCGCTGCCATTGCTCGCCGCTTTCGCCTTTTGGGATTTCAGCGTGTGACACTCCAAACATCGCTTGTCGTAATACGCAGGCGCGTTTTCTCTGAGCGGTTCGTGCGGGTTATGACATGCCGTACAGCTTATCTTGCGATCGTCTGAATAACACTTGCTGTGAAAAATGCGATACGGTTGAAAGCGTACGTTGTTGATCTCCATACTTTTCAACAACGCAAACTCATCGGCGCCGCGATGGCATGAAGCGCAGAACTGTTGCGTCAACTCATCGCCACTCAAGCAGGCCCGGATCGAATATACCCGTTGAACCCGGCTCGCCTGCTTTGACAGCCTCCACGTGCTTCCCGCCTGGTCCATGACAATTCTCGCAGCGAACACCGTGCGTGAAGCTTTCGAGTCGAAGCTGCGAACCCACAACCGCGCCCAGCGCATGGCAACTGAAACAGTTCGAAACTTCGTTGGGCGACAGCACGCGACCAACAGCCTCAATCAGCGACTTCGGTTCCAGCCGTGGCGCGCCAATCGTGAAGTCGAGCGCCTTCGGTTCGTTGTAGAAACTTACGAGACTCTCGTAAAACTTTCCCTCGTGTTGCAGCACGTAAGTCTGGCCCATCTTGCCTTGTCCGAAGGCATAAAGAATCGGCAACGAGATCGTATCTTTTCCGTCGGTGACTGAATAGAAGCTCTGTTTGCCGTCGCGCTTGATCTGATACGAATACGCGCCGACGCGCATCGTCAGTTGCGGGTTATTGCCCAGGATTTTGGATCCGCCAACCTGCTCCATCGCCATCGCCATCCCGCTGTGATCGAACGAAGCAAACTTCTTGTGACAGTCCAAACAGACCTGATCGCCAAGGAAGACAGTGTTAGCGGGCACACGTCGCGGGTTCCAACGCCTGATCGCCTGACCGTTTACAGAAAGCGGATCGAGCATCACAAGCGCCGACGCGAGGAGCGTCAGCACAAGCGCCACGACCATCAGCGTGTGCTGTTTGGCGGTTTGATTCATCTGTTACTGGGGAGTCGGTTTTTCCGGTTTTTGATCGGGCGCCGCATCAGGCTTTACGAGTTGTTTTTTCTGATTGTATTCGTCCTGAAGTTTCTTGAAGATCTCACGTTCCTTCGCCGCCTCCTCCTTTTTTCCGGCTCGTGTGTAAGCGCGAGCAAGCGCGAAGTGCATCTCCGGACTCGAGGGCGCGAGCTTCACACCTTCCTCCAATTCTTTAACGGCCCTGTCAATCTGGCCCAGTTCCAGCAACACTCGACCGAGCACGTTTCGGGCGGCATACAGCTTTGGCGAAAGCTGCACAGCCTTTTCCGCCAGCGGTAACGCGTCCTCGAATTGATCTCGTTTCAGATACTCAAACGCCATTTGCACCATCGCCGGGAAATGTAACGGCGAGATCTCCAGTTCGCGCTTGAACTCTTTCATCGCAAGATCCGCATCCTGCAACAGCATGTAGACGCCGAACGGATAGTGTATGTTCGGATCATTCGGGTATTGGGCCAATAACATGTCAAACGCGGCGCGCGCGTCGTCCATGCGACGGGCAGCCATGCTGTACCCCGCACGCCCCGCTATCAAGATCTTCTCTCGCAGCGGTGGAGGAATCTCCTTCGGCAAGAGCGGCATTCTCAACAGCGCCAGCCCAAACGCTTCGATCACCTTCGCACTCTCGTTACCCACACCGGTGAACTCCGAGAGAACTTCGTAAGCGTTCTCGAAATATTCGAAACGGATATAGAGCAACGCGGTGTGATAGCGGACCACTACCGCGAGTTCGGAGTTATCTTTTACTCCCAACGATCGAGCGCGTTCTAAAGCCATTGCCGCGCGTTCGAGGTCGCCGGTTTGAAACTGGCACAGGCCGAGCATGGCCCAGGCAGGTCCGCGTTCCGGTTCGAGTGCTACAAGATTCTGAAAAGCGTCGCGGGCCGGCGGATACAAGTCCCTTTGATAAAAGATCGCGCCCACATACCACCAACCCTCGGGCCACTTCGGTTTGATCTTCAAAGCTTGACCGTACAGTGAAATCGAATCGTCGAAGCGCTCCGCTAAACGCGCCTCGTCAGCAAGCTTCACGAGGCGATCGAATTCGGATTCGGTGCTGGTTTGAGTTGTTGCTGGTCGTTGTTTCTGACGTGCTTTTCGAGTCGACTGGGACGTCGACTGGGCTGAGGCCGCCGTTGCAACGAGCAACGCAACCAGTAACACGAGGAAAGAGACACGGATATTCCGAATCACAGAAATCATTACAAAATTGCTTTATCTGGGTTTAGGAGTCGGAGATGGTTCTCCGACGTTCGCGCCAGGCTGCTTCGCCTGTTGTTCAGCATTCGATTTCTGAATGAGCGCCTTTTCGCGGTCGCCGTCCGCTTTTCGATTCAACCGGTAGTAGACTGACGCCAACAACACGCGCGCTTCGACAAAATCGGCATGCTCTTTCAAAACGCCTTCGAGCAGCGGCAGTGCGTCTGCCGGTTTGCCGGCGGCTGCGTAGACTGCGGCGAGATGATAGCGAGCGTATTGTTCCCTTGGCCGCAGTTGGATCGCGCGTTTCAAATGGCTGAGCGCGTCCTCGATTTCCTTGTCGTGGCGAAGCAGCATGCCGAGATAAAGATTTGATTCGAAGTCGTTGGGATTGGCTGCCAGTTCAGTCCTGAAAGCCGTTTTCGCCTTTTCCGTATCGCCCAAACGCATCAACACGCGGCCGTGCCAAGCCTGTAGTCCCGGAAGTTTTGCATTCAACTCGATCGCGCGTTGCGCTTCTTTGAGAGCGCCTTGAGCATCGTCCGCCAGTAACAGAATCGAAGCCATCAACAAATGCGCTTCCGCGGAATCTTCGTGGCGAAACAATCGATCGATAATTGCCTGGCCTTTATCGAGCTGACCGTCGCCGATCAGTGCGCTGCCGAGTAAATAGGCAAGCGTACGGTTTGAAGGATCGGCATCCGCCACTGGCGACAGCGCCTGAATAACTTTCTTGTATTCGCCGAGCCTGACGTACGCGTCCGCCAGCACCAACTGCGCGTTGAGCGTTTGCGGACTGTTCGGCACAGCCTTCAGAAATTTCTCCAACTCAGTCGCCGCTTCTGTGAACCACGCCGCTTTGTAATAAGCCAAGGCCAGATTGAAACGAATGGCAGGGTTTGTACCGTCTATGAGGAGAGCTCTTTTGTACTGTTCGATCGCTTGTTCGTAGCGGCCCAACGCGGAGTAGGCGGCGCCGAGATTTGATCGCACGTCGATTCGCGCCGGATGCTTTTCGAGAATCGCGAGGTAGGCCGTCACCGCGCCCTGCAAATTGCCCGACTGATGCAACTGAGTAGCGCGCTCAAATTCCTGCTCGACAGCGGCCGAACCCTGTGCCGATGCACGTCCGGCAAACAGCGCTCCCAGGATAAAAATGGCGATAAATACAGCCGCTTTACTACGCAATTTTTTAATTGCCATTTATGAAATCCAGGCGAGCCTAAGATGCCCGGGATTATACAGTAATTCACCCCATTTTTGCCTTTTTCTGGCTTCAACATTCAACTATACTGCGTTGAAATGAAATCACTTCTGAGCCTCGGCATGGCAATCACGTTAGGGTTTTCTCCGGCCCTTGTTTGCGGTCAAACTACCGCCTCGCAGGGCCAGGACGACGTGATTCGTGTTCGTAGCAATGAAGTGCAGTTGGACATCGTTGTTAAGGACAAAAAAGGACGTCCAGTGAAGGATCTCAAGGCGGCCGATTTTGAGGTTTTTGAAGACGGTGTCTCGCAGAAAGTCGAGTCGTTTCGCTTCATAACGAGAGAGGCGCCGCACGCCGCCTCGGAATCCAAATCCGCCGCGCCAACGCTCGACAACAACTCCACCGCCAGTGAAGCGTTCCGCTCCGGCAATTACGGCGCTGGTGTTTGACCGGCTCTCTCCCGATGCGAGAGCACTGGCACGAAAAGCCGGTCTTGCTTATGCGCAGGAAGGGATGGGGAGCGGCGGGTTCACGGGTGTATTCGGAATCGATCAGGCATTGCGTACGTTTCAGACGTTCACGGACGATGCGTTATTAGTCAAAGACGCGGTCGAGCACGCCACCGGCACCGCGATCTCATCGTCCGGCGCCGACGCGGCAAGGATCAGATCCAACATCGAGCGGAGCGGCAATCTGGACCAACAAATGGCAACCGCGGTAAGTGAGGTCGCAGCAGCCGGCGCTGCGCGCGACAACGCAGGCGCTTCGGAGGCAGCCGCTGCCGGCGGTCAGGCAATGCTCACCCAGCAGTTCGTCGAGATGCAAACCCGAATGCTGGAGCAGTACGAGCGCCTGGAACGTGACCAGGAGGGACATTCAACCATCAACAGCCTCCTCGCGGTGATCAGCCCGATGCAAAAGTTGCCGGGACGCAAAACGATCATCTTCTTCTCTGAAGGTTTGAAGTTGCCGCCATCGGTGCAGCAAAAGTTCCCGGCGGTAATCAACGCCGCGAATCGCGCAAATGTGAGCATCTATTCAATCGACGCCGCCGGCTTGCGCATCGAAAGCGGCACCGCCGAAGCTGCGCGAGAGATCAACTCGATCGCCGCCGCGCGTATGGCCCAACAAGCTCGCAGCGGCGATCGAGTCAGTAGCGGGCCTTACATGAGATCGCTCGAACGCAATGAAGACTTGCTGCGCTTCGATCCCCGCAGCGGCCTCGGCTCGTTGTCGGAACAAACCGGCGGGTTTCTGATTAACAATACCAACGATCTCGCTTCAGGTCTTCGTCGCATCGACGACGACATGAACGGCTATTACCTGCTTACCTACGCGCCTAAGAATAAAGACTACGACGGTCGGTTCCGCCGGATAAACGTAAAAGTGGCACGTGGGAGTGTCGATGTTCAGTCGCGCCAGGGTTACTACGCGGTTGAGTCGGTAGGCCAACTTCCCATGCTCGACTACGAAGCACCGGCGATCGCCGCCTCTCGAAATTGGAAAACCGGCTCGACACAAAACGTCATCAGGAGCACGGCACTTAGCTATCCGATGTCAGGCAAGAACGGACTCACGCTGGTCCTTGCGGAAGCCCAGATGGGCGCGTTTAAGTCTGTCACCGGTGAGAACAAGACGTACAACACAGACTTTTCCATCGTCGCTTTGGTACGGGACGATTCGGAACAGATCGTTCAAAAACTCAGTCAACACTATGCGCTGACCGGCGCCACTCAGGATCTCGAGGCAGCTAAAAAAGGAAACGTCCTTTTCTACAGAGAAACACAGCTTCCGCCCGGTAAATACCGCGTTCAGGTTATCGCGTACGACACGGCAACGAGCCAGGCTAACGTCAGCGAGACACCTCTCGAGATCGTCAGCACCGATGAAACCAAGCCGCGCCTTAGCAGTGTCGCCGTGCTGAAACGCGCCGAACGATTGACGCCCGCCGAACAGCAACAGGAGCGGCCGCTGCGCTTTGGCGAACTGCTCGTTTACCCGAATCTCGGCGAGAAGATCGATCGCACCACCGCAAAACAACTCGCGTATTTCTTCACTGCCTGGCCGGGTAAAGGTTCAACCAGGCCCTTGCAGGTAACGCTCGAGATTCTGCAAAACAATCGTCCGGTCGGTAAGACGTCCGGCGAACTTCCACCCGCCGACGATCGCGGACAGATCAAGTACGCCAGCTCATTCCCGCTCGATAAGTTTTCACCCGGAGTGTTTGAGTTGAAGGTAACCGTGAGTGACGGCGTGAACAGCGCAAGCCGCTCGACAAGCTTTAGCGTCGGCCCTTAGCCACAAAGAGGCACAAGAAAGATTTTTTGTGCTTGACTCTTCTCTTGGCTCGCACTTTCTCTTCTGCTCGATCTTGCGTGCCAGTTCTTTTGCTTCCTTGATCAATTCTCCGCGCGGCGCTGAATCAATATAGGCGTTAACTGAACGGGTCGCTTCCGTGAGATCCCCTCGATCCAGATACACGCGAGCCAGATGATAATGAGCGGCGATGCATTCGTCTCCGCCCATGATCAACGCGCGCGTCAGTTCAGCTTCGGCACTCTCCAGATCGCCAAGCTCCAACTTCGCGATTCCAATCCACAAACGCGCCACGGGTCGCGTGCTGTCGAGCGCCACTGCCTGATTCAAAAGCGAAAGCGCTTCCGCATACTGCCGGCGCTCGACCTGGACCAACCCCATATTGAATTTCGCATTGAAGTTTTTTGGATCGTCGCGGAGCACCGTTTCGAACTGCTTCTCAGCTTCATCGATCCGCTTCAGCTTGAGGAACTGTGCGCCAAGGTCGTTACGCGCGGCGAGATACTCGGGGTAGATCGCCAACGCTTCCGTGAAGTGCGTAGCAGCTTGTTGGAAGTTGCCTTTGTTTACAAACTTCAGACCGAGTTCGTACTGCTTCTTCGCCGCCGAAGGCACGGTTTGCCGCAACTCAGCCGCTGATACAACTTTGTTGAGACGCTTAGTTACCTCCGGATCCTTTTTCTCGCGCAACTCCATGGTCAGATCGACCGTCAGTCCGCGGCCGAGCGAAACCCGGTGCACCACCGGTTCAAACTTCGTACTCGAAATCTCCGCCTGCACGTAGTACGTGCCCTCGCTCAGATTTCTGAGTTGAAACTCGCCGCTGTTGTTGGTGTAGATAGTCGAGAGAGTGCTCTGATCGTTGCGCAAGGTGATCCGGGCGTAACCTTCGACGTTGAATCCTGACGGAAGCGTAACTCGACCGCGAATCACTGCATTGTTCGTGTCGGGGACCTTGGACCTGGCGTCTATTTCGCCACCCTGTGCTTGCGCGGTTGCGCTCATCACCAACGAAAGCGCAAAGCCGAAAGTGGCGAGAACACCTTGCCTCATAGACCGCCTCGCGTTTGATTAATCAGGAAGTGAGCTTAGCCTATCACGATGCTTTAAAAATCAGAACGGCGCGAGAAGCAAGCTCCTCGCGCCGCCCCGTCTTAGGTAAACGCCCGAACGTTAACCTAGAACGTGAATTTCAAAGCGAACTCAACGATTCGGCGGCCACGCTTATTCTGGACCTTGCCGAAATTGTTAATGGTGTTATCCGTATAGCGGAACCCGCCAGTCGGATCGCAAACGCTGGCAGTGTTCGTGCCATCACCCGTCGGAACCGTGATCCTGCGATTGCAGACGGTTTCCAACGCCAGGAAGATATCGCTTCCGAACGGAGTGGTGTTGGTGACGTTAAACTGTGTCGGGTACGCCTGATTGAATACGTTGAACAATCCGGTCCGGAACTGAATCTTCTTCTCTTCAGTGATGTTGAAATTCTTGAAGAAGGAGACGTCGAAATTGCTTCGACCCGGACTGCGAATGTAGAACGGCGGCTGCGACGGTCCGGTGTTCGGGAACGTCGGAATCGCCAGCTTGGAGAGATCGAATATCTTGTCTCCAAGTCCCGTGCCGCCAACTGCCGGATTGCCGAGATAGACTGGCGTAATCGCACCGAGACTCGCGCCGGCGTTGGTTCCATTGAATGCATCCGAGCCATACCAACCAACCGCCTGACTCCCCTGCGCGATGTCGCCGGTGAACCTCAACCGGATCGGAATACCACTCTGGATCGTGGTGATGCCTGATATCTGCCAGTCATTGAAGACAGCGTCAGTGAAACCATTCGAGAAGCCGCCGCGAGCAATGTCCGGCACGCTCCAGTTGTACGACAGGTTGAAGACGTGCGTGCGATCGAATGGCAACACACCCCAGCTTCTATTCCGAGTGTCGATCGGATCGGCCCAGGCCGCGCCGTCGCTCTCGTTAGTCGCGACGGTGCCCAGCGCTTTGCCGAAGGTGTAGGTCGCGAAGTACTGGAGGTTTTTCCCTGAGTGGCTCAACGTGGCCTGCAACGAGTGATAGCTCGAAGTGCCGGTGAACTGGAAGAGACCTACTGAGTTGAACGCGTCGAACGGCCTGAACCGGCGGAGCACGTTGCCGGCCAGACCGGCTCTTTCGACCGGCACGCTCAGATTCAGTTGCGTATAGACCTTCGGATTTCCATTGGCATCAGTTCCGTTTACTGGACCAGGCAACGTAATAATTCCGCTCGAAAGCGCTCCCAACGGAACGATGTTGGCGTTGCGTTGTTGCGGCAGGTGACGTCCCTGAGTACTAACGTAAGCGACTGACAACACGTTATTCATCGGCAGTCGTTTTTCAATCGTGAAACTCATGTTTGCGACTCTCGGAATTTCATTCGAGTCGAGGTCGCGAGACGAGATGTTGATTGCACCGATGTTGCTGGTGAACGGATTCAAGGTGGTCAGGTCGCCAAAGTTCAGACCGTTTGCGGACGCCCACGGCGTATCCACAGTCGAGCTGTACGTATTCGGCATCTGGCCGCTCGAGTAGTAATCGTAGTTGCCCTGCACGCGGTTATAGAAGAGACCTGCGCCGGCGCGCAGTACGAGATCGCCCTTGCCGCCGACGTCCCAGGCGACGTTCAGTCGCGGCATAAATTGCATTGGCACGTTATCCAGGACGCCCTTCGGAATCTCATTGCGAGCCGCGAGCTTGAAGCCGTTTGGCCGCGTTCGGTCGCCGTTCAGGAAAGCGCCTGCGCCGCGGACGTAAGCGTCCGGATCGAACAACACGCCGAGACCTTTACGCTCAAAGTTCTGCGGGTAGTAGCCCGCGCGTAATCCGTATTCGATCGTCACGTTCGGACGCATCTTCCAACTGTCTTGCGCGTAGAACTCGTAGTTGTAGTAACGGAAGTTATCGAGCGGACGAGTCGTAGCTTGCGCAAACTCGATCGGCTTGCCGACGAAGATGTCGCCGAAGTTATTCAGCGTGGCGGTCGTCTGGCCCCACTGAGCGGTCACGATGTTCGTGTCGCTGTTTGACTGCTGGCGCTTGTTCGCTTGCTCGAAGAACACGCCGAACTTCAACGTGTGGGTGTTCTGCACCTTCACCAAATTATCAGTGATCGCGAAACTATCGTTCCACGCCAGGATCGGAAAACCATAGGCAGTATGCATATCACCCTGACCCCAGGTGATGACGCTCAACGGCACGTACGGATTGTTGTTAGCCAGGCTGGCCGGAATGTTCGGATTGTTTGGCGAGAAGAAGCCTACTCGCTGGAGACCGAGACCTTCCCACGAAACCTTATTTGGATCCTTGAAGTCGTAGTTCAAAGAGAGCTTGCTGGCGCTGAACAGGATTTCGTTAGTCATCGTCGGCGTGATGATGTTGGTCAAGTTCACGACGACGGAACGTCCAAGGTTCTTACTCGACAAGTTGCCGGGCAGCTCATAGTTCGATGAATTCCACCACAAACCACGCGGGAAGCCCTGCTCTTCGTACTCGCGAGCGAAGCGAACATACAGTTTCGTCTTTTCGCTGATTGAATAATCAAAGCGAGAAGTGAACTGCTGTCTGTTGTTGGGCCTCAGAACGCTGTAAATGTAATTCGGTTGGCCCGGCGCTGCTGCCAGGTTTGGCTCCGGGTAAAAATTCAAAAGCGCCCTGCCAAGCGGATGCGCGCACGGATTGAGATTGCCACCGGGTGCGACGTCGTTGTTGTTGCCGGGATTACCGACTACGCCATTGGCGGTGCAACCAGCCGGAACAGTTGTGCCCGGAAACTCACTGAAGTCGCCCTGGCGCTGCTTGAGCGTCGGCACGAGGAACCGGCCTGAACCTTCATCAACCTGCTGGTAGTAGCGTTCGTAGCCGACAAAGAAAAACAGCTTGTCCTTGGTCTTGTTGTTGAAACTTTTCCACGGAAGCAGGATTGGACCACCGACATTGCCGCCGGGATAGTTGTACTTGCTGAGCGGACGCGCAACGTTGTTGATGGTGTTCGACCGATCGTTCGCCTGGAACCGGTGATTACGCAGGTAGTCGTAGAGGGAGCCGTGAAATTCGCTGCTGCCGCCCTTGGTGGTGGCGCTGATCTGCACTGCGCTCGTGCCGTGCTCCGCTGCGTAGTTGCTCGTCTGGATCTTGACTTCCTGGACCATGTCGGGGTTCGCGGTGATGACTGTTCCGTTGTTGGAACCGATGTCGATCATGCGCGAACCGTCGATAGAGACATTGTTCTGCTCGCCGCGCAATCCGTTGACGTTATACCGAGCATTGGCATTTGCGCCGTCGCCGAAACCAATGCTCTCGATCGCGGTATTGTCCGGCGCAACTACACCCGGAAGAATTCGCAGCAACTCGAGCGAACTGCGGCTGATGATCGAGAGGTTATCGATCTGCGCCGAGGTGATCGTGTTTTCGCGAGCGCCAGTTTCGGTTTGCAACTGGTCAGGGCCGGCCGTCACCGTGACGGTTTCAGAGGGTTGGCCCACTTCCATCGATATGTCGAAGCCCTTGGTGTCGCTCGTCTCAATCGCGAGGGCCGTTTGCGTTTTTGTTTTGAAGCCGGCGGCTTCAGTCTTGATGGTGTAGCTGCCTGGCGAAACGGCGCTGAATGTATAGTTGCCGTCTTCGCTCGACTTCGTTTGGCGCTCGTCTTTGGTGCGTTCGTTCGTGATCGTAACGATCGCATCGCGAATGATTGCACCCTGCGGATCCTTTACGGTACCGCGCAAGGTCGCGCTGCCGGTTGTTTGCGAAAACGCCGGCTGCACACTGGCAAGCATTGTTAGCGAGAAAACAAAGACGGAAACGATGAGCGTTGCATAAAACCCGCGCATGCTTCGTAGAGTCATAACCCACCTCCGCTGGAGCGAATTCCCGGTACTTAACGACTCAGAGAGCTAAACTGACGAATTTCGAGTTCTGCAGCCCGTCACCAAAACGCTTTGGCGAACTTCCGGGGTGGAAGCTCGCGATGGTTTGATTTACTTACTTCAACAGCAGGATTGCCGGGCCCATCCGACTAGGGTTTGTTGCACGATCCGACAAAAGCTTTACCACCCAAGTTTTCAGGAGTTCCTGGCGAACCCGATTAAAAAGCTTTCATTCAAACTGCGACTAAAGAGGTTTGTTGCACGACCGGGCAGAAGGCTTATAGCCACCTAAGAACTCTTTGTCAAGGTTTTTTCTTACCGACTTAAATTCGTTTTTATACCCGGTCAAGACAGATCCGGAGTTGCAGACAGGAAAATCACCAAGCAATGCCAGTGCCGCAATTTCCGGATCCGGCAGCTCTTCAGTTTGCTCGTGATCTTGAGGGACGGGGCCTTTGTTCCCGGGCGAACAATTGGAGTTTTCGGGAACACCTACAAAAATTTGAATCTTCAGGCAGGGACGACGGGGCTGAATTTCCTGGCCAGAACCAAACTCAGCGCACCCATCAGGCGAGTGTGATCGCCCAAGGTCGAGGCGAACAGAGGAGTCGAAGGCAAACCGCTGCAGATACTGTTGGCCGCCAGCGTTCGTCGAAGCTCGCTGGAAATGATGGGCCATGCGCGAGCGATGTCGCCGGCGAGGATCACGGCTTCAGGACTCAGACCTTTGGTCAAATTTGAGATTCCCAAACCGAGGTAATAAGCGGTCTCGATCAGCGCCTCTTTCGCAGCCTCGTCGTCGGCGAATGCGTTGTCGATCAACTGAAGGAACGTGATGTTCGAATCGACCGCTGATCCGCGACGCAGTTTGTACCGCGCCAGCGCCGCGCGTTCCGAGGCGAATGCTTCCCAACATTCTTCACTTCCCGCAGCGCACGCGACCGGAGCGCCTCTTCCGATCGTCATGTGACCAAACTCGCCGGCGCCGCCAGCGACACCCTGATATACCTGCCCGTCGAAGATGATTCCCGTTCCCAAGCCTTCTTCGACAAGCACCAGGATGAAGTCGCGTACATCACGAATCTCCGGACGGCCCAACCACAACTCGGCGAGTGCAGCGGCGTTCGCGTCGTTGTCGACTGTCACCGGCAGCCCCGTGGCCTTCGTCAACTCCGCCGCCACGGCCCAATTGCGCCATTTGAAATGCGGAATGAACAGCGGAATCTCTGTCTCGGGATCGACGAGGCCCGGTACGCAGAGGCCGATGCCTTCAATGTTCGGATGCGTCCTGATGAATCGCTGTATGACTGAAACGACTTTGCGAAACGTCGCGGTTATATCGGGATCGGTCGGAAACGCTTCTCGATCGACAACACGGCCCACGAGATCGGCAACGGCCAATGTTGTTTGCGCCGTTCCTACGTCGACACCGATGGCCATGCACGCGCCGGCTTGCAAACGAAGCAGAGTCGGCGGCCGTCCTCCGGTGGATTCACCGTCAACTTCGTAAATCAGTCCGCGCGTTTTCAACTCATCGACGATCAGCGAAACGGTCGAGCGCTGGAGAGCTGTTTCATGTGAGATCTCGGCGCGTGAGATTGGTTCTTTCTCACGCACGTAGTTGAGCACGATTTGACGGTTGATGTAACGAATGGTGTCCGCTCGGGCCACATTCGCTTTCTTGAGATTTATCCGACGCATCGTGTTTTGTTCGCGCCCTATACTACCGAATCAACGAGAATTGAGCACAACCGAAGCCGGCGGCAGATGGTCCGAAGTCGCTTTCAAAACGATCCGGCCCGGCTTTTGTTTCGTCTGAACGATTGCCAGCGCCATTCCGTGATATGCCTTGCGCTGTTTCCCTTTGAACGATTCGTGACTGGCCTGATAACCGTTATCAACTCCCACGATCGACGCTTCACCATTCACCTCAAACTTGATCAGGTGATCCGCAAACGGCACCAGCGTTCCGTTGCGGTCGACGATCTTCACGGTCACGAATGAGAGGTCCGTGCCGTCAGCTTTGAGTGTCTTTCGATCCGGGACCAGTTCGATCCTTGCTGGTTCTGACGCGGTTCGCACCTCTCGCGTTAGCACCACGCGGCCATTTTTTCTCGACACCGCTTTCAAAACACCCGGCTCGTACGGAAGCCGCCAGAATACCTGCACCTCATCGCCCTGTTTTCTTTTGATGCCTTGCGAACGCCCGTTGAGAAATAATTCAACTTCGTCGGAATTAAAATATGCGACGACGTCGACCTTGTCACCCGCTTTCCAATTCCAGTGGGGAAACAGATGCAGGACCGGTTTGTTGGTCCATTCGCTCTGGTACATGTAGTACGTATCTTTTGGAAAACCGGCGAGATCGATGATGCCGAAATAAGAGCTCACCGACGGCCACGGATAAGGAGTCGGCTCGCCGATATAGTCCCATCCGGTCCAGATAAACATTCCCGAGAAGAAGTCGTGTTTCTTGACGATCTTCCAGGTTTCCTCGTGCGTCGAGCCCCACGGAGCACTCACGTTGTCGTACGCCGAGACTGTGAAGTCGGGATTTCCGTCTTTGAGAACTTCATCCCACTTCCTGGGCCAACGACGAATCTGATCCGAAGGCATATCGTAAGTGCCGCGCGTGGCGAGTGCTGAAGTTGTCTCCGTGCCGATTATCGGTTTACCGGGAAACATCTTTTGCAGTTGCGGGATCTTTTTGTGATCGTAGTTCGTGCCGATGAGATCGAGATCGCCGTCGGTGAGCAACGAGTTCTGCTCGCGAACGCTATTGCACGCCGCGGTGATCGGCCGAGTTTTGTCGAGATTGCGGACGATCGCGACTAGCTGTTTGCTGATCCTGCCCGCATCCGGACCGTCGTTCCACTGCTCCGCAACTTCATTACCGATGCTCCAGATCAAAACGCTCGGGTGGTTCCGATCGCGCAACACCATGTCTTCGAGGTCGCGCTTGTGCCACTCGTCCCAGTCGAGGTGGTAATCAAACTTCGTCTTCTCTTTCTTCCAAACGTCGAACGCTTCGTCCATCACGATGAAACCCATGCGGTCGGTGAGGTCGAGCAGTTCCGGCGCGGGCGGATTGTGCGACGTGCGTATGCCGTTCACGCCCATCGCTTTCAGCATTTCCAGTTGTCGCTCGATGGCGCGCGTGTTAACGGCTGCTCCCAGCGAACCCAGATCGTGATGATTGCAAACGCCGCGGATCTTCACAGGTTTGCCGTTGAGGAAGAAACCTTTGTCGATGTCGAAGCGAAACGTGCGAATGCCGAGTGGAGTTTCGTAGCGATCGACGACTTTTCCGCCTTGCTCGAGTTGCGACACGACTTTGTAAAGATACGGTCGCTCGTCTGACCAGAGCCGCGGTGATGGGACCGCCAGCGTTTGACTCACTTCCGCATGCGCACCTTTCGACGCGATGTTTTCTTCTGTGACGCGAACCACGTCCCTGCCGTTCGCATCCAGAATAGTTGTCGTCAGGTTTACCGGCGCAGCGCTCGTCGAACCGTTCTTAACTTTTGTTTTGATCGCGACAGTTGCTGATTGTTCGTTGACTTCGGGCGTCGTCACGTACGTGCCCCAGTGTTCGATGTGCACGGGATCGAGCGTCGTCAACCATACGTTTCGATAAATGCCCGAACCTGAGTACCAGCGTGAATTCGGCTGTTGCGCGTTGTCGACCTTTACCGCGATGACGTTGACCTTCGAGCCGTACGACAAGTGCGGCGTCAACTCATACGCGAACGAGCTGTACCCGTACGGACGTTTCCCGAGATAGTGGCCGTTGATCCAAACCTCGCTGTTGCGATACACGCCGTCAAACTCGACGAACACCGGCTTTCCTCTCGCCGTCGCCGGCAGCGTAAACGTCTTGCGATACCAACCGATGCCGCCCGGCAATGCTCCGCCGCCCGTTCCCGCAGGGTGTTTTTCGCTGAATTCGCCTTCGACGCTCCAATCGTGCGGCAGATTCAGTTGCCGCCACTGAGCATCGTTCAAACCCGCGTCCTGTCCGTTGGTGACGTCGCCAAGCTGGAAACGCCAGTCCTGATTGAACGATACTCGTCGCCCCGGCCGAGGGTTAGCGAAACAGACCTGGGCCACAAAAAGGCACAAGGCGCACAAGGCAATGGTGACAAGAAGATCGTGTTTTCGAGTCATGGTTTTGCCGACACTCTTGACAGATGAAGCACAATAACGACGCATCTTTTATCAGGCGTCAATTCAGAAAGCAAAATCTTAGCTCTGGAGATTTCAACCTTGAAGACAAAACTCCACTGTTGGCTTGGTCCAATATTGCTTCTTCTTCCCGTTGTTCTCGTCAACGGACAACCGACCGGCGCTGCGTCGCGTGCCGGCAAAGCGGTTATGAAAATTGACGCCGGATGGCAGTTTCGTGAAGCCGGCAAAACGGACTGGCACAAGGCGACTGTGCCGGGCTGCGTTCACACCGATCTGCTGGCAAACAAGTTGATCGAGGACCCGTTTTATCGGGATAACGAAAAGAAGCAGCAGTGGATCGGAAAGACGAACTGGGAATACACGACCACGTTCAAGCTCACGCCGCAGATCCTGAACCGTGAGAACGTTGAGCTGGTCTTCGAAGGTCTCGACACCTACGCGCAGGTGTACGTAAACGATCAACTGCTGTTGAATGCGGACAACATGTTTCGCACGTGGCGAGTCGGCGCGAAGCAGGCGCTGAAGGCAGGCGACAACACGTTGAGAATTCTTTTCCGCTCGCCGATCAACGAGATTCTGCCGGTGATGGCGAAACTGAAATACGAACTGCCGGCGTCAAACGATCAGGGCGAGAAGACTTCTCCTTTCACGCGCAAAGCTCCATACCACTACGGCTGGGACTGGGGACCGCGCTTTGTCACCAGCGGCGTCTGGCGCCCTGTTTCTTTGGAGGCGTGGGACAACGCGCGCGTTAACGATCTGCAAGTTGTCGTCAACAAAATCGCCGCCGATGCAGCGCAACTGACTGCCAACGTCGAAATCGAAGCGAGTGGCTCGGACACAGCGACCGTTGTCCTCGAGAATGTCACAGGCAAAGCCGTCGCCGGCAAACAGGAAGTAAAACTCAACAAGGGAACCAACAAAGTTTCTTTCAATTTCACGATTGCTCGACCAGCCTTGTGGTGGCCCAACGGACTGGGCGCTCAACGGCTCTACACCTTCCGCGCCCGTGCGCTGGTAAACGGCAAAGTCGCGGATGAAAAAACCACTCGCACCGGACTGCGAACATTGGAACTACGTCGTCAGCGCGACAACTCCGGCGAGAGTTTCATGTTCGTGATCAACGGAGTTCCGGTCTTTGCGAAGGGTGGAAACTGGATTCCGGCCGACAGCTTTCCGACGCGCATTACCAACGAGAAATATCGCTATCTGATGGAGTCGGTGCGCGACACGAACATGAACATGCTGCGCGTGTGGGGCGGCGGCATTTACGAAAGCGACGAATTTTACGAACTGGCGGATGAAATGGGGATCCTCATCTGGCAGGACTTCATGTTTGCTTGCAGCATGTATCCCGCGAACCAGGAGTTTCTCGACAGCGTTCGCGCGGAAGCGATCGACAATGTGAAGCGGTTGCGAAACCATCCGAGCATCGTTATCTGGGCCGGCAACAACGAGGTCGAAACTGCCTGGCGAAACTGGGGTTGGCGGCAAAATCTTCCGTCATCGGTGTGGGACGACTACGTGAAGATCTTCCACGGCGTCTTGCAGGAAGTTTGTGATGCATACGATCCGTCGCGGGCTTATTGGCCCAGCTCGCCGCACGGTGGACTGGCGGACGATCCCGATTCGAAGCGCAGCGGCGACGTGCATTACTGGGAAGTTTGGCATGCTGAAAAGCCGTTCAGCGAGTATGAAAAACAGCGGCCGCGGTTTATGAGTGAATACGGCTTCCAGTCGTTTCCGAATATTGAGACCGTCAAGTACTACACGCTTCCGAACGAGCGCGACATCGAGTCGCCGATCATGCTCGCGCATCAACGACATCCGCGCGGCAACCAGTTAGTTCGGGAGTACATGCTGCGCGAGTATCCGAAGCCGAAGGATTTCGAATCGTTCCTGTACATGAGCCAGGTGTTGCAAGCGGAAGGAATCGCGCTTGGCACAGAGCACTTGCGACGCATCATGCCGCACAACATGGGCGCGCTTTACTGGCAGATCGACGACTGCTGGCCCGTTGCGTCGTGGTCCAGCATTGACTATTTCGGACGATGGAAGGCGTTGCAGTACTACGCACGCCGGTTCTACAGCGATTTGCTGATTAGTCCGACAATGCACGACGGCAATCTGCAATTCTATGTCGTGTCGGATCGGGTGAATGCGGTTCCGGCGAAGATAAGAATCACGCTGTTGAGCTTCGACGGCTCTACGTTGAAGACTCTCGAGCGAGACGTCACGATCGCGCCAATAGCCAGTCGTTCGTATTTCGATGCGAAAGTGTCGGAACTGCTCGAAGGACAAGATAAAAAGCGAGTGTTTGTATACGCGGAGCTGCTCGTGAACGGGAAAGCGGCGTCGAGTCACGACTATTTCTTCGCGCCGTTCAAAGAGCTGGCGATCACGAAGCCGGCGATCACGACGGAGGTTGTTGCAGCCAAGGAGCGCGGCAAGTTTGTGATCAAAGTGTCGGCAGATAAGTTTGCGAAAGCGGTTTATCTGGCAGTTCCGGATCACGACGGGTTCTTCTCCGATAACTTCTTTAACCTTGCGCCCGGACGAGAAATGACTGTGCAGTTTCGTTCACGCACGCCGCTTTCGTTGGAAGAATTCCGTAAAAGACTTCAGGCTCGTTCTGTTTTTGACGCCTTCTGAGCCACAAAGAGGCACAAGAAACACAAGATGGTCGACAAAGTCCGGTGGGGAGTTTTAAGTACGGCAAAGATCGCGCTGGCCAAGGTTATACCGGCGATGCAGCGCAGCCCCTGGTGTGAGATTACCGCGATCGCTTCACGCGATCTTTCGCGAGCACAGGAAGCGGCGCGCGAGTTGAACATTCCCAATGCGTACGGAAGTTATGAAGAACTGCTCGCGGATGAAACCATCGAAGCGATCTACAACCCACTGCCGAACAACTTGCACGTCCCCTGGACCATAAAGGCGGCCGAAGCGGGTAAGCACGTTCTCTGCGAGAAACCGATCGCGCTCAGCGCAGCAGAAGCGCGGACGCTGATCGATGTACGCAATCGCACGGGAGTAAAGATCCAGGAGGCGTTCATGGTGCGAACGCATCCGCAATGGCTCGAAACGCGCCGTCTGATCAAGTCAGGCCGCATCGGCGCGTTACGATCCATCACCTGCTTCTTCAGTTACTTCAACCCCGATCCGGCAAACATTCGCAACCAGTTGAAACTCGGCGGCGGAGCGTTGATGGACATCGGCTGTTATCCAATCACGATCTCGCGCTTCATGTTCGAAGCCGAACCGCGCCGCGTGATGGCACTCATCGAGCGCGACGGCGTGTTCGGCACCGATTCACTAACCACCGCAGTGCTCGATTTTCCCAACGGTCATTCAACGTTCACTTGCAGCACTCGCCTCGCTCCGTATCAACGAATGAACTTCATCGGAACTGAAGGTCGAATCGAGGTGCTGATCCCCTTCAATGCTCCAAACGATCAGCCGACACAGATCGTCGTCGACACTGAAACAATCGACTTCCCAGTTTGCGATCAATACGAGATCCAGGGTTCGCTGTTTTCGCAGGCGATTCGCGAGAACAGCCAACAACCGATTCCGCTCGAAGACGCTATCAGCAACATGGCCGTGATCGATGCGGTCTTTCGTTCAGCAACCTCAGGAAATTGGGAGGAGACGGACACATGAAACTCGCCACTTCCTTCATCGTCGCCTTGCTTTCACTTTCAATTCTTGCCACTGCAACTCCGCTCGCGCAGGACGACAAGTTTGTCTACGCGGATTTTGAAAAGGTGGAGAACGGTAGGGCCGTCACCAACGGTGGTGGGCTGGTCCAGATCTACACCGCGCAGGAGTCGACGCCCGTTAAATACAAAGGGCTCGCCAACGCGAATCCGGGCGCGCCTGAGTTGATCGTCCTGAAGGACGCGCCACAAAACCATCTCGCGTCGTTTGAATACAACCTCTTTGGTCCAAACCAGTGGGCCAACGTGACGCTGGAGATTCAGGGACGTCCGCTGAAAGACGGAAAGCCGGTTGCCGACGATGTAAGCGGCTACAAGCAACTGTCGCTTCAGCTCTACGCAACCGGCGTCGATTCGTTGCGAGTGGAGTTCGTCAGTCACGGACAGGGCATCAATATCACGTCTGGTTTTCCGCAACTGCCGATCCGGCTCAAGACCGGGCTCAACACCTACGTGATTCCGTTGAAGGGATTATCGCAACCATCATGGGTGCAGGCCGGCGATCGGGTTGACTCGAAAGAAGTCTTAAAGAAACTAACCGCGATCAGTGTCAGCGCGTACTGCGATCGATGCACACCGCAGCAGGGAATGGTCCTGGTAGACAATCTCGTGTTTCAAAAATGATATGAGAAACGTCACGCGCGCGATTCGACTCTGCCTCTCGCTGCCGCTATTCGGACTCATTGCTTTCGCGCAGCAGCAACAGTTCGCAAACATCGGCGATCTAAAACTCGAGAACGGCGGCGTGATTCGTCAATGCCGGATTGGCTACCGCACGTTTGGAAAACTTGCCGCTGACAAGTCGAACGTCGTGGTCTATGTGACGTGGGCTTCCGGCACCTCGGAACAACTCGCCGGGAGCATTGGACCAGGCAAACTGATCGACAGCTCTTCGTATTACGTCGTCGCGATTGATGCGCTCGGCAATGGCGTGTCGTCTTCGCCGTCGAACAGCCGCCTGCAACCGCGCATGCGTTTTCCGAAGTTCACGATGCGCGACACTGTTGAATCTCAGCACGTGCTGCTGACGAAAGTGCTGCAACTGGATCGCGTGAAGGCAGTGGTCGGTATCTCGATGGGAGGCATGCAGGTGTTTCAGTGGCTCGTGTCGTATCCGAACTTCATGGAGAAAGCGGTTCCGATCGTGGGCTCACCTCAACCATCCGCTTACGATCTCATGCATTGGCAGGCGGAGATCGAAGCCATCATGCGCGATCGAGATTGGAACGGCGGCAACTATGCGGCGAATCCGTCGCGCGCGGTCGACTTCGCTTTTGGAGAAATGATTCTGACTACGCCGTCCGATTACAACCGGCGCAAGACGCGCGAACAGGCGTTTGCCGACTTCGCGAAAGCGCGCGCCGAGGCGCAGCGATTCGATGCAAACAACAAGATTCGCCAGGTGCAATCGATGATGCAACTCGATGTCGCTAAAGGATTTGGCGGATCTTTAGAACGCGCGGCACAGGCAGTTAAAGCGAAGGTGTTTGTAGTCGTCGCGAAACAGGATCACGTGGTAACGCCCGAACCTGCGTCGAAATTCGCGGCGCTGCTCGGAGCGAAGTTACTCAACCTCGAAGGCGACTGCGGTCATCTCGCGACGGTGTGTGAAGGCCAACGTTTGGATGCGGCCGTGGTTCAGTTTTTGAAAGACTGAGCGCTGAGTGTTTTAGTCGCGCCGCGTCGGAGTCGTAGTTCGATAACTTTGTCGCGATAGCGCACGTGACACCGATTCCCGTTTAGACTTCGGATCATCACTTTGTCCAACGCGCCGTTCTTCCACGACAGATCAATTTCAAATCCGCCGCGCGCTCGCAGTCCCGTCACCGATCCATTGGGCCATGCCGACGGCAGCGCAGGTAACAGCTCGATCTCACCGGCGTGACTCTGCAAGAGCATTTCAGTGATGCCTGACGTCGCACCGAAATTGCCGTCGATCTGAAACGGCGGGTGCGCATCGAACAGATTACGATAGACGCCGCCGCCACCTGCAAACTCCGTTGCGTAAACGGGACTCAGCGCTTTCTGCAATAACAGATACGAACGCTCGGCGTCACCCAACCTGGCCCACAAGTTGATCTTCCACGCCAGGCTCCAACCGGTTCCGACGTCGCCACGTAGCTCGAGACTCTTTCTGGCGGCAGCGAAGAGATCCGGAGTGTTGCGTCGAGTAATTTGGTTGCTCGGGAAAGACTCCGTAAAGATGTGACACGTGACGGTGCTGTCGCTCGGGCGCTTCGAGGTCCCAGTCGTCGAGCCACTCCTGGAGCTGACCTGCTTTGCCGATTTGCATTGGCGGTAAGCGTCGTTGCGTCTCCACGATTCGCTCACTCAATGCCTTGTCAATGCCGAGGATCTCAGCAGCGCGGACGCATTGGCTGAACAGATCGCGAATGATCTGAGTGTCCATGGTTGGTCCAGCACAGATCGCGACGTCCGCAGGATGTTTGTTCTCCGGCGAGATTGAAGGACACGTCACGAGCCAGTTGTGCTTCGGTTCGGGCGACGAGCGTATCGAGAAAGAACTCTGCCGCCCCTTTCATCACCGGATACGCGCGCGCAAGAAACTGTTTATCGCCGGTGAATTCGTAATGTTCCCAAAGGTGCGTGCAGAGCCACGCGCCGCCGGTGGGCCAGAAGCCCCAGAGTGGACCATCGATCGGCGCGGTCTGTCGCCAAAGATCGGTGTTGTGATGACATACCCAACCGCGAGCGCCGTATTGAACACGCGCCGTGCGCGCACCGTTCTCCACCAGTTCCGACACCATTCGCAGCAGCGGCTCGTGACATTCGGACAAGTTGGTCGTTTCCGCGGGCCAGTAGTTCATCTCCGTGTTGATATTGATCGTGTACTTGCTTTCCCAGGGCGGCGTCATGAAGTGGTTCCAAATTCCCTGCAAGTTGGCGGGTTGGGAACCTGCACGCGACGACGAGATCAACAGGTAACGGCCGTATTGGAAATAAAGCGTAGCGAGATGAGGATCCTGACCTTTGAGAAACTGCGCGGGTCGCTGGTCCGTCGGCAGATCGGCAGACGCGGTCCTTCCGAGGTTGAGTTTGACACGACCAAATAATCGCTGATGCTCGCGAATGTGCTGCGAACGCAACGCCACGAATGACTTGCGGCTGGCCCGCTGCAACTGGGTCGTCGTTATCGCAGTCGGATTTCCGCTGATGTCTTTGTAGCTTCGATAACTGGTTGCGCGCTGCGATTAGTAGCACGACTGAGCCGGCATTACTGACGACGATGCGATCTTTTTCCAACCTCGCTTCGTCATTGCGTGCAAGCACTTTCACGCGTGCCTCAAACTTCAATCCGCCTCTAATCCCGAATGCGTCACCATTTACTCCGCGCAAGATCAGCGTATGCGGCGACTCAGTTGACACTGTTGCTTTCTGAGGGGTTTCGAAATATACGGAGAAGTTAAGTTGCTGCGGCTGGTCCGCCGAGAGAACAACGACCAGAACCTGGTCAACGGGGCTCGCAAACATCTCGCGCGTGAACGTTGTTGGACCAACGCTGTACGACACCTTTGCGACTGCCGTGCTGAGTTGTAGTTGGCGGCGATAGTTAGTGGCGTTCTCGTGTCCCGGAAAGAGCAGCTTGAGGTCGCCAACCGGCTGATACGGCATCTGCTTGATCGGTTGGGCCATCATCTTCGCGCCCACCAGATCGTGTGCTTCTTTGTACTTGCCTTCGAAGATGAGACGCCGCGCCTCGGGCAGTGCCGCTAATGCCTGCGGATTATTCGGATCGTAAGGTGCTCCGCCGTAGAGCGTGTCTTCGTTGAGCTGTAGCTGCTCGATCGCCGGCCCGCCGAAGATCATCGCACCTAAGCGGCCGTTTCCGATCGGCAACGCGTCGGTCCACTCCTGAGCGGGCTTGTCGTACCACAGCAGCAGTGAATCGTCACCAGCCTCGGTGGGAACCGCGTTTAAGATCGAAGCTGCGAAAGGAAGAGCCGCAGCCGCAGTGCCTGCATCCGACAAAAATCTCCGGCGCGTTATTCTTCGCTTCATCTTCTATCGCACGAGCGCCGGCGTCGTGATGTTCCACTTAACCTTCCCCGCCTGTGGATCTTCACGCAAAGCAAACGTGCGTCCGCGCGTGACTAACGACAACGTTTGCAGACCACCATCGGGACGAGTGAAAAGGCCTGTCACCGGAGCGTTGTCAGTGCTGAACACGCGTAGCTCGACGTTGTCCCAATCCATGTCTTTCGTGCTCTGCGCGACCTTGATGTGCGGCAAAACCGAATGGTTTTTGACCAACAGCACCACCGGAACCTTACCCAGCGCAATCTCGTGCCATTTTTCTCCCTCGTACACGCGGCCGCTTTGGTAATCAATCCACGCGCCCGGCGGCAAATAAACCTTGCGCCGATCGCCGCTCGCAAACATCGGCGCCACCAGCAAGTCAGTCCCAAACATGTACTGGTCGTCGATCGTCCATGAAGTCGGATCGCCTGGATACTCGAAGAAGAGCGGGCGCAACATCGGAAAACCGCGCGCCGAAGAGTCTTTCGCCTGCGCGTAGATGTAAGGCATCAGCGAATAGCGCAGTCCCAACGCGTTGCGGAAGTCTTCGACCAAAGCCGCATCGTATTCCCACGGTTCTCGCGGAGGCGCTCCATGCGCTCGCGAATGCGACGACAACACGCCCCACGCCAGCCAACGACGATAAAGATCCCGCGGCGCACGCTGCACAAACCCGCCGACGTCATGACTCCAATACGTGAAGCCTGACAAACCGAATGAGAGTCCGCCGCGCAACTCGGCCGCCATTGCGGAGTCGGTGTTCTCCGCATCGCCACCCCAATGCAGGGGATAACGCTGACTGCCGGCCCACGTGCTGCGCGCCCAGATCACGTCGTCGCCGGTTGTGTCTTTCGTAACTTCCGCGACCGCTTTGTTGTATCGCAGCGGATAGAGATTGTGCTCGTACCATCCACTCACACCCGACGCGTACTGGCCCGTTATCGGCGCTCCCTCGCCGAAGTCGACCTTGATCGCGCCAACACCAAGCTTCAGCAGATCTCTGATCTTGTCCTGGTACCACTTGACCGCTTCAGGATTACTGAAGTCGATCGTCGCATCCTCCGACGGAAGCTGGCCGCGATCGTTCTTCACGTGATAACCCTTGGCGACCATCTCCTTCCACAGATCGTTCTTGCCCGTGAAATACGTGTACTGCCAAAGCGTCACGCGAAACCCCTGCTCCTTCAGGTCGCGCATCATCTTCGCCGGATCCTGAAACCGCGACGCTGAAAATCGGTAATCGTTGCGCCAATCAGTCTCGAACCATCCGGTGTCGATGTGAATTACATCCGACGGCACTTGATGCGCTCTCAATTGTTTGGCCACCTCACGCACCTGCGCTTCCGAGTTGTAAGTGATGCGGCTCATCCAAAACCCGAACGACCAAAGCGGCGGAACCGGACTGCGGCCAGTCAGCGCGGTGTACTCCGAAAGAATGTCTTTGGGCTCGCCGAGGAAGATAAAAAGATCGAGGTCTTCGTCACCCGAATAGATGACGTTGTGCGCGTCGAAGTACTTGCCGAAGTCGAACGTCAACGGCGCGCTGGTGTGCACGAACATGCCGTAACCGTTGTTGCTCAAAAAGAACGGGATCGGCTTGTACATCAACTCGCTCTGCGTGCCCATACCGTCGCGCGTCGAGACAAGAACACGTTGCCCGCGTTTGTCGAATCGCGTAAACGACTCACCGCAGCCGAAGATCTTCTCGTTGTGCTGGAGCTCAAAAGTCGCGGCGATGCGACGCGAGAGATCGCTGGAGCGACGCACGAAGGAGAATGGCACTGGCGCGAAAAAAGTTGCCGGGTCGCCGATGTTCTGCGTGCGCGTCAACAAGCGGCCCTTTTGATCGTAGATCTCAACATGCCACGGCTGTTTGATGATGCGAACACGCCCGTTAGCACTCGTGTAGTTAATCTCTTTATCGTTTTGTTCGACTCGCCATGAGGTGTCCTTTGCAACTGGACCAGCGAGCATCAGCGATTGTCCGTCGCCCAACGGAACTGATCTTGTCGAAAGTCGCAGCCGGATCGTGCGTGGACTCACGAAGCTGATCGCAAACGGCAACACCGGATCCTGATCGTATTCAGTGTTGGGAAACTCAGTCGCGCGGCCGCGCGTGAATCCAACGTCGATCTTGTTGAACGACAGCGTCGTACTTCGCCAGTAACGGTCCCATTGCAACGTGCCCTGGCCGGTCGCCGTGTCGAATGAAGTGACCTTGTTCCCGATAAAGTAGACGTTTTCCATCTTCTGAAAATCCTGACCAACGTCTACGGGGTCGCCGAGCACTTGCGCTCTAACAGCAGCGGGAACCAGAAGGAGTGTGACGAAGAGAAAAACCAGATTTGCCGATCTCATTTTTTCCTTTTGCATCGAAATTTAGCGCTCTCCGAGTTCGTAAAGGGCGGTGTCAGGATGATAGAGCCGCCAGTCGAACCAGTAGTCTTCCAGCACAAAAATCTTCTTCAATTGCTTTCCGGCGAGCGGGCCGCTCGTGGCTTTGCCTTCGAAGTTCCAGGTGCTGCCGGTCTCAGCGTCCATCAACTGAATCTCCGAGCCTTCCGTCTTTTGGAAAAATTCCAGCCGCCGCCCGTCGACGATCCTTTCGAATGCTCGGACCGATCGTTTGTCTTCACCCAACAGCAGCATGATGGGCGTCGAACCAATCACGTCCATGATGGGGCTTTGCTTTTGTAACGCCGCCAAAGGATACGCGATCGACTTGTCGCCGACTTCAAGACCGAGCACGAGCGTTCGCGGCGCAAGTCGCTTGTCGACGTCGACGCCTTCGACGACGCGCATCTTCCCGACTTTCGTTTCCCAGTCGGCGCTCTCGTACTTATTGCCCGCCGCGAGCCTTTCGTCAGGCCTCAGCACGCGTCCTTCCGGCTTTTCACCTTTCCAGAGCACAAACGAAAGCTCGTCGTGAAAAACTCTCTTGAGCTGGCGTCCTTTCAATGGACCATGAATGGCTTTACCGCTGACCTGCTGCCACCACGTGCCGGTCTCTTTGTCACGCATGATGAAGTTCTGGTTATTGATGCCGGCCAGAGAAAAATGCAGCACCTGCCCATCCACTGTTGATTCCCACACCAGACCGGTGTGACAGAGCGTTCAATAAGTGGCCACGATCGGCGTGCCACCGACCGTGTCGTCCACCACGTGATGATAGGCCATGATCCTGATCGGATAAGCGACAGACTCGCCGCCGATCGTCACCGCTAACACGCGATCGTCACCGTTCACAAACGACGCTTCGGCCGCTTTCGCATACGCCGGATTCGGCAGCGGATTGAACATCCACTCGAAGTGGTTTTGCCGTGCCAGCCACGTCGCGCCGAGTGCCGGTAACACGAGAATTACCAGCGCGATTCGGCTCCACCAACGCCCGCCGCGCCACAACATCACCGCGAATACGAGCAGAAACACCGCGGCCACTACCGTGAAGAATGGCGACCAACTGCGCATCGTCAACGACACTTGCAGTATGCGTGGTGTTTGCGCCTTAAACGGCATGATGAGGAAGACGGGAGTCAACACAATCACGAGGACCGCCACGATCAACCCGAAGAAGATGAGCCACGAGAGTTTGCGATGATTGGTGGTCCAGTTGGAAAACCGAGTCAAGACGTTAGCCATGGCCTGCTCCAGTTTCGTTTGCCGGAAACGGCAGTAAGTAGATCAATTTTCAGCGGCAGTGGAATGACGAAAGCGGATAGACTAGCGTTTTGGATTGAGTCAGGCAACGGTCTGGAGTTTGAGACGCCACTCAAACGAGTGGTTTATGCTGCGACCGGGAGCCATCCTGACTTCATTTCGATCCGGCGTTCGCTCACCGCTTCCAGGATCGCGTACTTCGCCAGCAGTCGGGTTGAATCGAACGTTGGTAGCGACGAATTCTCGTCAGTGACGATCAGCGGAATCTCCGTACAACCGAGAACGACGCACTCCGCTCCTCTCGACTTCAGATCGTCGATCGCGCCGAGAAACATGTCGGTAGTGCTCTTATCGAAGATTCCCAAACACAGCTCGTCGAAGATCGCGGTGTTGATGAGTTTCATCGTTGCCTCGTCGGGAATCAGACGTTCTAGTCCGCGTTTCTTCAACGCCGTCTCGTAGACGGGCCCGGTCATGGTCCAACGCGTGCCGAGCAGCCCGATGTGCTTCGATCCGTTCTTGCTGAGTTCGTGGCAAACGACGTCTGCGATGTGCAATCCCGGAATCGGCAGGTCAGCGGCGATCTGCTCCAGGACTATGTGGGCCGTATTGTCAGGGCAAACATAAAAATCGGCGCCCGCGTCGGCGACCATCTGCACGCCTTCCGCCAGGAATTTCCCGACGGCTGAATAATCATCCGCCTCCCACCCCGGCATGCTCAGCGCCATCGGCACAGCACTCATAACGATGTTCGGATGCATGTGCGGTCCAAGGTGCACGGCCCCCTCGCGGCACGCCGTAATGAAACACAGCGCCGCGCCTTCAAAGCTATGAGCAACAATTCCGATCGTCTTCATGTGTATTTAAGATGTTACACAATTGACCCGAGTCCCGCCTAGCTTTGCCTCAAAGTCAACTGAAGCGGTAAGTCGATAAACGCTGCGTATCGCGTGGCCGCTTTGGCGACAGCGATTGCTTCGTTTGTGTTTAGCGTCCGTGCGGGCTCTACGTTGATGTCGATCGCGTTTCTGACGAGTGTTGCTTTCCAGATTGCGACGATTCTGCCGTTGACGATAACGGTCGGGCCGAGTGCGCCCCATGTCGTTATTTGTGAAACGGCAGATTGATCGAAGACGTGTTGGCGGTTTTTGTAAGCGACGTTGTATTCGTCGTACGCCGGCAGCAGGTGAGCCTCCGGCGGGCGGGTTTTCAGAGCGCTTCGATTTGTTTGAGGACCAATAAGTAGTTCCTTCGATGTGAACCTCATCGAGCTCACGATCCAACATCGCGATGCCACGCCGCGCGTCGTTCGTCGTCAATCCCGACCACCAAACGTAATCGGCCAGCGTCGCTGGTCCATGACTCGTGAAATAACGTCGTGTAAGTTCCGCCAACGCTTCGTCGCGACCGAACTGTTTGCCTTGCGGGACACGCTCGTCGAGAAGCGCATAAGTGAATTGATTACCTCGACGCGGGCCGCTGCAAACGACGCCATCCAACTCCGCGCGCAGAAGAATATGCGCTAACCGCACCCCGTCGTCTGCCGCAGCTCCGGCACGATTCAACGCGGCTTTCAATTCCGTACGCGTCCGGTGCTTTCCGCCTTCCAAAGCTTTAGTTATCGCGCGATTCGTACGTTTGAAAATCGCCGCGTCGAGTTCGTATTTGCGATATGTGCCGGCGCAGCGTTGATTCACTCGCGGCCCACTCAGTTGTAACAGCCAACGAATATCGTCAGGCGCGATGAAGTGCCACGTCGGACGCAACAAATGCGTGCGAACTATCTCTCCGCGATTGAACGCTTCTTCGACAGACGCATTCGTCGCCTTGCGCATTCGCAAGGCGAGCGCCCACTTCGCACCGTGAAAGTCCTGCGCCTGCACCGCGCCGAACCACCGCACTACGTTCGCCGGATCTTGAAATGTTGGTGAAGAGAGTTTGTGATTACGGAGTCGCTCGGCGACAAAGTCGCGCTGTTTCGGTTTAGCGGTAGACATTTCCGTTCCAGCGCAGGACCTTGCGCGAAAGCGTTCGACCGTTGTCGTCGATCTTTCCGTTTTCGCTGTCGACGTAGATGACAAAGCTCGGCGCCAGCGTGTTGCCGCGGACGATCTTCAACGGCTCAGCGCCTTGCGCGCCGAACAACATCGCGGACGCGATCTGGTTTGTTGGACCATGGTCGCCGCGGAAGAGGTTCTTCGCGACAGCCTGATTCGTACGCGGATCGATTACGAAGTAGTAGTTAGTGAGATAAGGATTCAGACCGCCGGTGCCGGTTGAGATCTCGATGATCTCTTCGGAGTTGAGTTTGGCGAAGGCGACGTTAACCGAGTTGTCTGCTCGCGAGAAGTAACCGTCCAACGCCTGCGAGACGTGAACCTTTCCACCGCGGCGATAAAGCAGAAACGCGTTCGATCCGCCATACTGCGTTTGATAACACGGATCGGAGAGCAACATGAGGCGGATGCGATCGTTTCCCCACAACCAGAACGAGTACTCGCCGTTTACAAACTCGCGCCGCTCGCTCGCCGTCAATGCGCCCGCCTTCTGCTTGAAATCACAGACGCTCAGATCGACTGGATCTGCCGTCCACCAAGCTGCGTCGGAAAAGGATGATAGCTCCGACATCAAACTCTTGATCGCTTCGACACGCGCCGGAAGTTTCAGGATCTTTTCGTCCCAATCGTTCGGTTGGTCGCCGCACTGATAAGTGAGTTTCGGCATCGGCTTTAGCGCAGCGAGCACCGGCCGCTTGCAAACAAGCGTTGGCGCCCGTCGCTGTGCCAAGGCATGGCTGAAGACTAAGAAGCAGAAAGCGAGGGTCAACAGAAGACCGCAGACGAAACCTGAAAGTTCTCTAATCAATGTTCTTCTTACTTCGCGAGGCTTTGACTTAAAAGTCCTCTCATTCTCACCGGGCTTTAGCCCGGTGCAAGAGCAGCGAAAGCAACGAGGAACCGTTTCAACGGTTTTTCTCGATTTCGCTGAGGAAACCGTTAAAACGGTTACTCAATTAGCTCTCTGCCTGACACCCGGCTGAAGCCGGGTGAGAATGATAGAGAACTTTTGAGGCAAAGCTACTTCGCGATCATCTTATCCGTGTCAAACGCGTATGCCACTTGCCCCGACGTCAACACGAGCAGTCGCTTGCCGTCCAGGCTGAAACGCGTGAACGCGGCGCTCGTCTTGAAACGAAGCCGTCCCGTCGAATTTCCGGTCGCGAGATCGTAAAGCGTAAGTTCGCCGGGATAGTTCTCGACGATCACGTGAGTGCCTTTCGGGTTCATCGACGCTTTTGCGCCGAAGAACCGGTGCCTCAGCTCGCCGTCTTTGATCGAGTAAACCAGCACGCGGTTGTTGTCGTCGCGCAAAACCAGCCAGTTGCCTTCCGACAAACCGGACTCGATGTCGAACGAACCTTTGCCGGTCTCGAGCAGGAGAGTGCCGACTGACTTATTCTCAAAAGCGTCGAAGATTTCCAGCACGTAGTCGTCGTCTTTATTGCCCATCTGCTTTGAGCGTTCCACGAGCGCCGGATCTTCTTTGACTCGTGCCTTGCCGGCTTCACTGCCGAGGTTCCAGTAAAGAATCACGCGGCCGGAGTAATCGTCGAAGAAGTAATCCGGAGCTTCCTTCGGAAAGTCTTTGGTCCATGCCACCTTGTCATTCACGACGTCGCGCAATTCGAAACGCACTTCGCGATTCAGCGATGCGCTTGACTCACTCGGGTCTTCGCCGTCTTTGCCCTTCTGCTTCGCCTGTTCTGACTCTTTTATGGCCTTAAGACTCGTTCGCACGAGCACGAAACGACCGTACTGTCGCGCGCCTTTCTCGGGTATCTCACGAAGCACGTTGACGGAGGCTTTTGGAGCATCGAGGTGAACGAGGCTGTGATTTACCGGTTCCTGCTTCGGAAAATCGCCGATGGCCGTGCCGTTCGCGGCGATGATCGAGCCGCGAAAACCTCGCACGTGCAACTTTCGTTCGCCGGTGTTCAAGTCCCAAACCCCGCCGCGCGTCTTCGACGAAACCGCAAGCCATTGCAGGTTGTCGGAAACATTCGCGGCGTAAATGCGGTTCATCGAACCCACGGGAATATCGAGGCTTCCGGTTTGCTCGAGACGCAGAACTTTCGTTTCAGGGTTGAACGTTGCCGTGGAGATGGCAATATTTCCGGACACCAACTCAGAGACAAGCACATCATTCCAGAGAGCTGCCGTGGCTTTGTTAAAGCCGCCGATAAGTTCGCCCCGCTCGAGGTCGAAGAACGCAATAGTGTCGCGCCAGGACGATTTGACGATGGCGTAACGCGGATTCGCCGTAAGCTGCAAGTCGTTTGCGCCCAGGGTGAATTTCGCAATTCTCTTACCCTGCGGAAAACTGAAGATACCCGATTCGTCTGTGCTGGTCGGCATCGTCGCGAGAATCTTGTCCGGACTGAGAAAGATGAACGCTCCCTTAGTTGCCTTCTTCAAGTCGCCGCTCGGCGGAGATCTGTTTGCCCGTCGAAAGATCGAGCGCCAACGCATCGGTCTCGCCGATCGCCCGCGAGTCGATGAAGATGCGGAAGCGAAACTGGTTGGACCGGCCGGCCAGGAGATAATGCGAATCGGGCGAGAACTGCAGGTTAAAGAGCGCATTGTGGTGCCTGGCATCATCGTCGCGACCGATGATCCAAAACAGGAGCTCGAGCGCATTCAGGACCGCAAACTCTTTCTTCTGAAAGACTTTCTTTCCGGTTTGAGTCTCCAGAACGTTGAGGCCCAGGTTGTAGTCAACGCATGCGAGGTATTTGCCGTCGGGTGAAAACTGCTGTTCCCAACAGTCTTTCCGGATGACGAGCTCGCGGACCTCGACTGGTTTCGCGTCGGTGATACTCCACTTTTCGAAACGCAACGAGTCCGTGCCAAAAACTACGAACTGGCCGTCTGGCGTGAACGCCGCCGGGCGAGCGTCGGTCGTCGAAATCTGAAAAGCGACTTTCAGTGGCTGACGTTGAACGACAGTGATCGCGAAATCGTCCTGCGAAAGGAAGTACTTACCGTCGCCGCTGATCGCAACGTGCCAGATGTCGCTCTTGAGTTGCGGTGATAGTTCGCGCTTCCACAGTAGGCCAGGCAGTTCTTCGTTAATCTGGCTTTGACGAAACGTAACTACGTCAGCCTGCCAGTTCAGATATTGTTGCGAAGCGTTGGCGCGACGGTTCTCACGACAAGAGGCCGGAAGGAGTTCCGTGGCCTTGATCATCTCGCGCAAACGTTTTTCGCTCGGACTCGCGCTGCCAAAAATGTTTGTGAACCAGTTTCCCGACTTGGCTTTCGCTTCAGTGAGTCGCGCGAAGAATTCTGAAAACGCGTTTGGATCGTAACCGGCCGAGACCATCGCAAACAGACCAATACGATCCGCTTCAAGCTGCTGGGCCGATTCGTGGCCTGAACGACTCGACACACTCTTCGTACGTTCTCGTTCGATCAGCAGGTTGTATTTGTCAGTTATGTCCTTGCGATCGCCGAGCTGCGTGACGTTGAGAATCTTTTTGAACAGCTCCGACACGTCGCTCGCAACGTGACGCACGGCCGCGTGGCCGAGTTCGTGCGCCATCACGCCCGCCAACTCGTCTTCCGTCTTGGTAAATGCGATTAGTTTTCGTGAGAGGAAGACGTATCCGCCGGGAGTGTTGAAGGCGTTCGCTTCGGGGATATCGATAATGAAGAACTGAAACTTCAGCCCTGTGGGCGGCAGGTGGCGGACCAGCCGCTCTCCGATTTCCCTTACGTATGCGAGCAGCTTTTCATCCTGGAGGTAGCGGTGTTCGCCGGACATCCGTTGATAAGTCAGCTCGCCGAGGATCATCTCCTGTTCGGGCGAGAAGATGTTGTAGTTCTGGGAGTTTGCCGTAATCGCCGGAGGATTGCAGTCCTGAGCAGACGCAGCAACGCAGCCGAAGGTTAAGCAAAAGAGTAGAAAGAGGGGGACGATAGTTTTTCTGGACAAGGCGACTCTCCGTAAGGGCTAACGTAGCCAGAGGATTCGAACGTGATTCGTTTTTAGACCGCTAAGAAGCCAAACCCGTGCGGTATTAATGTGGGCAAGAAAGATTAGCTTAGACGGTTTGGACGGGTCAAGAAAAACGTTATTTAACTTTGCGGACCGCGGCGTAAAGGGCGAGTGCGGAGCCCCCGACGAATAAGAGCGCGCCGCCGATTACGCGCGTGTAGTTGGGAAGCTCGCGGATCTCGGATTCGGTAATCACTACGGCCGACTTCGGCTCGACGTACAGCGCGCGGTACGTAATCACGCCACCGGCCGTAGCTACCAGGATGCCCACTATGAGGAGAATAGTTTTCACGCTTGTCGCTTAGTTCTTTGTGCTTTGTGCTTTGTGACTTTTGATCCTGCAAAGGTCGAACAAAGCACTAAGTACAGAGCTCAAAAGCTCACCGTCTTAGCGTCCCTTGAACGCAGCCTTGCGCTTTTCGAGAAACGCACTCACGCCTTCGTCCTTGTCCTCAGTCGAGAAGCAAAGCGCAAAAAGGTCGATCTCACGTCGCAGACCTTCGTCGAGATTCGAACGCGACGCCAGCTTCACTGCTTCTTTCGCGAGTTGCAAAGCAATCGGACTCTTCTCCGATATACGCTGCGCGATCTCCATCGTTTTCGTTTGCAGTTGGTCCGCAGGAACGACGTGATTCACCAAACCGATCGCGTACGCAGTTTTCGCGTCGATGATGTCGCCGCCGAGGATCATCTCCATCGCTTTTCCTTCACCGACAAGACGCGTCAAACGTTGCGTGCCGCCACCGCCCGGAATGATGCCGAGATTGATCTCCGGCTGACCAAACGAAGCCGTTTCACTCGCGATCCGAATGTCGCACGCCAGCGCCAACTCGCAACCGCCGCCGAGACAATAACCATTGATCATCGCGATGATGGGCTTCGGAAACGTGTCGATCGCCGTAAACAACGAGCGGCTCATCATCACGTCGCGCTGCGTGATCGACGTGCGTCCTGCAAACTCGCCAATGTCGGCGCCGGCGATAAAAGCTTTGTCACCGGCGCCCGTAAACACGACGACTGCGACGGAAGCATCGTTTCGAAGTTCTTCCAGCAGCGCCGCGCCTTCTTCGCGTGTTTTGATGTTTAGTGCGTTTCTCTTTTCCGGACGGTTGATCGTGATGATAGCGACGCGCTCACGTTTTTCGAGCACGAGCGTCTCGTATGTTTGCGACATTGAAAGCTCCTGATTTGAAGTTCTAGATCCGTGTTTCTTTTAAGAAAACACGGATTCTATCACTTGCCGGGGTCGTCGCGCTTCTTCACGTAGATGTCGCCGCGCGGGGTCATCTCGGCTTTCTGCGCGAGCGTCGCAAGCACCGACTCGAGGAGTTCTTTGTTCTCGATTTTGAAGCTGGTAATGCCTGACACTCTCGAATCCGGATCGCTGTACTGGATCGTGAGGTAACGGACTTTCGTTTTGATGAACCTTGCCGGCACCGTGAAGATCACGGGAACAGCTTGCGCGACAGTGGCTGCCGCAGGCTGAACTTTTTTCGTGTCTGCAAACGCTGATGTGATCGCGCTGTAGGGTATGTGAATCTGTTTCGTGGTCTTCTTGTCTTTGAAGAGCAGCCGCTCGTTGGTGTCGTCGAACGTCAACGTGCCTTCCATGGTCTTGGTGTAGCCGAAGACGCCGCCTTCATACTTGGCTTTGACGGTCGTCGGCGCGGGTGGTGGCGCAGGAGCTTTCTCGGCTGGTTCGATCTCGCGCGGACGTTGCGCGAAGGCGACTCCGCACATCAGTCCCAAAAGCAATAACGTGAAAACAATTCGCATGAAAGTCTCCTTTACAATCCCGCTCCCGCGGCCCATTGCGGCACGCGATACAGAATCCACCAAAGTAAGAGTTGAATGACGAGTACGACCACGCCGACGATCGTGCTTACGTAACAGACGAACCGCGCTTCCTTCGCCTGCCCTGAACGATACGATTGAACGACGCCGACCGTGCCGACGACCACCGCACCAGGGCAAAACAGAATGCCGAGGTACGGAACTAACGAGTAAGTTGCAAATGCGCGAGCAATACCGGCCAGGTGCACGGATTTATTTCGCAAACGGCTTCACGCGCTCGATCGATTCTTTGAGATCCGCGTCAGAAGGCGCGAGCGCGGACCCACGCTGATACGCACCGAGCGCTTTCGCGTACTGCTTACTCACTTCGTACGCGTAACCAAGTTCCCGATAAACGTTCACATCGTCAGGAGATTTTTTCGCCGCTGTTTCCAACGCCGCAATCGCTTTCGGCAGCGCGCCCGCGCGTGAATGAGCAACGCCGAGCAGATAGAACGTGACGCCGGTCGCGTCCTGCGCGGCGGTCGCGCGTTCGAGCGCAGCAGCAGCTCGAGCAAACTGTTTCGATCCGATCAGCGCCTGACCGAAGAGTGTCACGGCTTCGGCGTCGGTGCGGAGTTTGATCAGCCCTTCACCCGCGCGGACGGCGTTCAAATAATCTGCCTCGGCTTGCGCCGGATCGGTGCTCATCGCCGCGCGACGAAGATACGCGGAGGTCAACAAAGTCCACGCGCCAGTCAGTCGAGCATCGTTGACCGTCGCGCGATTCAACGAAGCGATTGCACCGTCGATATCATTCTTCGCGAGCGCGATCTGGGCCAGGTAAAAGAGCGACAACGAATCCTTCGGATTGAGTTTCACGACTGCGTTGAAACTCTTCTCGGCCTCAGCCGTCTTTCCGGTTTTGTATTCCGAGATGGCGCGATAATAAAGCATCACCGCGTCGGGTTTGTCGGCGTTGCGCGACGTGGCCGAAACTAAATACGGCAAGGCTTGATCGTACTTCTCGCCGAGCACGTACGCCTGCCCGAGCGCGCTCTCTGTGTTTGGATCTTCCTGCTTCGCCTGACGCTGCAAGTCAACCGCTTTTTCGAGGTTCTTCGCGGCGTCGGCGTACTGCTTCAGATTGAGTTCGGCAAAGCCGGCGATCTTCCAAGCTTCCGGATCGTTGGGATAGGTAGCGGTAAGCTCCTTCGCTTCCTTCGCTGCGGCTGCAAACTGTTTCTGCTCGAGCAAAAGATAGGCGTGCTTCGTGTCGGCCGTTCCGACCGTGTTTGCGACGGGCCTTACTGGCTGCACGTCTAACAACGAATCGTTCGAATTCGTACGGCGCGAGGACGGCGTCGGTTGCGGTTCGGGCCGGAGCAGCGAATCCGACGCAGGCTTCTCGGCACTCGCGGTTGTTTTCGAAGCCGGTTTGGTGGCGCGTCTCGGTCGCGTAGATTGCGCCTGGATCGTTGACGCAGCCAGCAAAAACGCGGCTCCAGCGCTCAAAAGCCGTGTAATAAGGATAGATCTCGTCATAATGGGTCAGATTGTATTCGGGAGAGGATAGGTTTGAAAGCTCAGACCGTTTCCGTGAGTCTCGGATGCGGCAGGAGCGTGCGGAGTTTGCCCGGGAAGGTCAGGCCAAGGAAGTTCAGCTAAGCACGTCGCGGCGTACAAATTCAAAACAGCCGATTAGCATCGCGATCAGTCCGCCTACGACGCCCAACACGATCGCCGTCGTGGCCCTGCCGTCGAGAAAAATGTTCATCGGCAGCAGCCATGGATAGTACTTGCCGACGGACGCACTGGCCGCAAATAACGCGAAGAACGTCCCCGCGATGCCGGTGCCCAGCGGTATCGGAAAGCCCGACCAGCGCATGCTCACCCACGTGTGAATCGCGATGATCAGCCACGACGCGAGCCAAACGAGCGAGGCGTTCTTTGCGATCCAACCGTATGGCGCCGGTCCGGAGTTCGCCAACTCCGGTCGCAGGTACATCGCCGCGAAGCCGACGGCGACGATCAATGCGGCAAGTATGAACGTGCTGATGAGCACCAACGCCTGGGCCACGATCACTTTTGCGAAGTAGACGGCGTAACGCGGTACCGGCAACGCGAAGATGTGTTTCCACTGTTTGTCGCTGTGCTCGATGCCGTTCAGCAGCGCGGTTTCCAGTGTGATCAGCAGCGGCAGCATGAAGACGGCCCAGATCTGTAGCGCGCTCGTCTGGAGCGTCTGCCACAAATTGAAATCGGGCGGGTATCTCTTCGTTCGCCACGCGATGAAGAATTGCAGCGTCGCAACCAGAAACGGCAGGACGAAGATCACGCGGAACGCCAGCGTGCGTTTTAGTTTCAGTAGCTCGGCGTGGAGCGCTCGAAGCAACGACATTTATGCTGCCCTCCTGCCGGCGGACTGGTTTGTCGTGAGCGTGAGGAAAATGTCTTCGAGCGATGGTTGGGCGAGGGCGATATGAAAGACGTCGAGACGATGCTCGACTAACAAGTTGTTGATTCTGATCGCGTCGTCAGATGTTTTCGCGCCGACGCTGAGCATACCGTCGACACTGCGATGAACGTTCCAACCGCCCTTGGTCAGGCAATCGACAGCGGCTTCGATCTGCTTAACGCCGACGATCAGTTGCGTCTGTTGTCTGGTTTGTAATTCCGTCAGTGGACCTTGAAACAGCAGTTTGCCTTCGTGAATGATTCCGATGTGGCCGGCGATCTGTTCGACTTCGCTCAAGAGATGGCTCGACAGAAAAACCGTGACGCCAAACTCGTCGGGCAAGCGGCGAATCAGATCGCGCATTTCGTGAATGCCTGCCGGGTCGAGGCCGTTTGTCGGTTCGTCGAGAATGAGCAGTTCGGGTTTGTTGAGTAGCGCAAGTGCGAGACCGAGTCGCTGTCGCATGCCGAGCGAATACTCACGCACGCGGCGATCGGCGTCTTTCGTGAGTTTCACTGTGTCGAGGGCGAGGTCTATAAGATTGCGCGGCGCACCGAGCAGACGTCGCGTGACTTCGAGGTTTTCACGTCCGGTCAGATGCGGATAGAGCGAAGGCGATTCGACGAGCGCGCCGACGCGTTGCATCAACGACGCGCGGTTGCCGGCGACGGGGACACCGAAGAGTCGGACCTCGCCTGCGTTCGGCCGAATCAGGCCGAGCAACATGCGAATCGCGGTTGTCTTTCCGGCGCCGTTTGGACCAAGAAACCCGTAAACACCCGCTGCCGGAACTGACAGATCCAATTCATCGACGGCGATGCGCGAGCCGAATCGGCGCGTCAGTCCACGGGTCTCGATCAAACACTCCATCTCTTTATCTCCCGTGGATAAACGTACGGAAACACGACCGATTAACACAAAGAAAGGCCTGGAGTTGCGTAAGCGTGGCTATGAACAAGCCATTGAAGTTTTCAAGGAGTTGAAGAGGAAGAACCGCGGCGCGAACGTTTACGACAGCGTCGCGGAGGCCTATGAAGCAAACGGCCACCGCGACCTCGCTATCGTCAACTACAAACGCTCGCTTGAGCTGGACCCGAAAAACACCAACGCCGCGCAGCAATTGAAGCGGCTGGGCCAGCCTTAGAAATTCAGCTTCAGTCCAAACTGGAACTGCCGCGCGTCGAACGCAGCCGTCGGACGGCTGTAGTACCGACCGTTCCCGGCGCGCAGGTTGAATGCTCGGACGTCGTCGATAAACGGCGACGCGGCAGCTTCGTTGAACCGATTGAACAGGTTGAATCCTTCCGCGATCAGCTCCAGCCGGAAGGTCTCGCCGAGCGGGACCAGCTTCGCAAGACGCATGTCGAGCGAAACGTAACGATGCGTGAGACCGTAGTTGCGCGGCAAGCTTCCGGTTGAAAACTGGCCGCTCGTAATCAGCGGAATGCATCCGGCAGTGCCGGGCACGCACAACGTTCCGTCAGCAAGCACTGTCGGACGGTCCGTTTGGTTCGACTGATCGTTGTTCGTGTCCTGGTTGCTCAGGATGTTGAACGGACGGCCCGACGAGATCTCGAAGATCGGAGCAATCGTGAAGTTCGACAGGAAACGCTGGAATCCTGATCCGGTGGTCCAACTGTTCGGCGATCCAATCATGCCGCTGACCACAAATCGATGACGCTGATCGAAAAGCGCGTCCGAACGCTCCACGCGGAAGTTGCGATTGTCCTGCGGCAACAGCAACGTCTGGAGGTCGGACGAGTCGTCGATCGAATGCGACCAGGTGTACGACGCCAGGAACTGGAAGTTGTCCGAGTAGCGCCTCTTCAAATCCACGTTCAGCCCGTTGTAGATCGAGTTGCCGTCGGACGTTTGCGCGTTGATCGAGCCAAACGGCGAAACGGTGCCCGGCGTTCGCAGCGATCCCGGGAGCACGGAATTGAGAACGGCCGGTGTCACGAGACCGCCGGACAGCGCCTGTGCGAGGAAATAGTTTGGCGCGCTAGGACGGAAGAAGTTTGCAATACCGGCGTTCACGATGCGGCTGCCAAGGTTCGTGAGCGGCGCCGCAACCATGCCGGGAATGATGATGGCGAACGTTTGCCCGGCAGTCGGAAATGCCGGAGCGCCGACCGGCGTCGACATCGTGAAACACTGAAGCGGTACGCCACCGGGACAAGCAGCACCGGCCGTCGGAATCGAAAAGGCGATTGCTTCCGTCGTGCTTACCGGGTTTCGTCCTGACCAGCGGAGGAAGTTTTGAATCTGCAACTCGGTGCGCGGCGCGTTGATGTCGAGCGGATGCGGCAAGTGACGCGCCTGAACGTGGATGAAGCTGCCGGAGAGCGTCATGTCTTTCGTCAACGAGCGCTCGACCGTGAAGTTACCCTGCGTCGCGTAGGCGTACTCAAAGTCTTTCTGCACGTGCAGCGTGAACGGAAGCACTGGACCAAAACCCGGGAAAGTTTGATCGTTGAACCGCTGACGGCCGAATTGGTATTGCGCGCCCACGGCAACACCCGGCGTCACGACTCCCGCCGGACAGATCGGCGTGACTGGTCCACCCGGAGGACAAACTGTTCCCTGAAACACCTGCACCGCGTTGAGCAACGCCGTTTGCGCCGGACTGCCTGGCGTCAGGATGCCTTGCTGTTGTTGCACGGCGTCGGCGATGTCGGAGTTGAACGCGATCGCCAGCAGCGGGTGATCGTAGAAGAGACCATATGCGGCGCGCACGGCAGTCTTGCCGTCGCCCCATGGATCCCACGCGATTGCGAGGCGCGGCGCCCAGTTGTTTTTGTCTCGCGGGAATCCCTGTTGCACGCCCATCGCATCCTGCGCTGCAAGAACGTCGGCGGCCGAGAGCGTGATACCTGAGAGCGGGTCGCGCAACGGCAGCGTGGGAATCTGTTCCGTGAGTTCGATGTCGTAACGGATGCCGTACTTGATCGTCAGGTTACGACGAATGTTCCAGTCGTCCTGCGCGAAGAACGCCATTGGCTTGTTGCCGATGCTGCTGATCGGATTGCCGAAACCTTGAATGAAGTTTGCCGGGAAGCCGAGACCGTATTGTTGGACCGGCGTGAAATCCGGAGCGCCGGCGAATGCCGGGTTTAGTGTTGCGGCCGAGAGTCCGCCGAAATTGAACAGTCCCGCGAAGTTCAACTCGAAGATCGCTTCCGGGATGCGAATGAAAGCAACGTCGCCGCCGAATTTGAAATTGTGACTTCCGCGAACGATGTTGATGTTGTCGGTGAACTCGTAACGCGTTTCCGAGCGCGCCACTGGCGAGAAGAGTTCGCGGCCGATGAACGCGGTGCCGGAGATGTTGAAAGCAACCGCGTCGCCGTTCTGCGATTTGAAAGTCGCGCGGCGCAGGCCGAAGTTGAATCGAGCTTCATTAACGACAGTCGATGAAAGCGTCGACGTCAGCGTCGCGACCACGGGAACGTCGCGAAGCGTTTGGATACCGGTGCGTGAAAAGTCGTTCTGACCAAGCGACTGGTTCTGCGATTCGACCTGAATGCCGCTGATCTCGCTCGGGTTGTAACCGAACCTCAGCGTGAACTGTTGACTCGGCGTAATCATGTGGTCGAGACGGAACGAGTTGAACGTCGTGCGGTCTGTAATTGGAAACACTCTTTGCAGACTGTTGAGCGGCCGGAACGCGATGAACTGTCCGGCGGCGTTGGTCGTGCCGCTCGGCACCGGCGCGCCTGAAAGAATGAAGCGTGGACCAATCGCGCCGGGCAGGATCGGACTGATCGCCGGACACAAGCTGCCGTCGTTTGGCGACGTCAACGCATTGCTGCCGGTCAGCGCGGTCGTGCCACCGCTCGAAGCAAAGAACGCGTAAGCGCGAGCGCCGCAAATGTTAGTCGCGTTTCCACTCGCCACGAGTGTGTTGATAAACGCAGCCTGCTGCGGCGTGATATTGCTGAACGTGCGCGCGACCGGATTCAATCCCGGAATCACCGGAATCGTCGCCGAGCCAGTCAGACCTCGCGCGACGTCGCTCGTGAAGAACCCCGACTCGTTCCGGCGTCGTTGTTCGAATGCGAAGAAGAAGAACGTATGCTCCGGATTGAACGGTCCACCGATCGTGAAACCATACTGTGTTCGCGTAAACGGCGGATCCTCGATCGGGGCAAAAGCGTTGCGTGCCTGGAAACTGCGGTGACGTAAAAACCCGAACATGTTTCCGTGAAGCTCTTCGAGCCGGACTTCGTGACGACGTTAACAACGCCGCCTGCTGAACGTCCAAACTCCGCCGCGAACGAGTTTGTTACGACCTGAAACTCCTGCACCGCTTCCTGACTGACAGTTGATTTCGAAGCGTTCACCGAGTTGTCAGTGTTGTCGGCGCCATCAACCTGCACGAGGTTCGAACGTCCGCGCTGACCACCGAAGTTCAAACCTGTGGTGGGCGCTGGTCCGATCGGACGGCCGGCATCGCGGCCAACAGTCGACGACAGGGTTGAGAAGTTGATGTAGTTGCGTTCGTTGATCGGGAGGTTGTTGATCTGCTGCTGTTGGATAGTCGTTGCGACTGCAGTTTTGGTCGTCTCAACGATTTCGGAAGTGGCGTCGGATACGACGACAGTTTCGGTGAGCTCACCGGGTTGGAGCGTAGCGTTGACCTCCGCCGACTGCCCGACGGTGACGGTGATCGCCGGCAACACCAGTTTCTTGAAGCTCGCCGCTTCAACGGTTATTTCATAATCGCCGGGTGGCAGGTTGATGATGCGATAGAAGCCATCCTCGTTCGTGGTTGCGGTACGCGTGACGTTTATGGCTGGGTTACGCGCGGTGACCGTCGCGTTTGTGACCACGGCGTTAGTCGCATCTCTTATGGTGCCTTGCAGGTCGGCAGCGTTCGATTGGGCCTGACCGAAAGCGACACTTGCTGCTGCGAGCGTAATCAGCAGCAGGGAAGTGATTCGACGTGAGCTGACAAGCCATGACTTGAAGGATACAAACATCGACGTTCTCCTTAACTAGTTTCGCGACTCTGGAACTCGCGCAGTCATCAAGACTTTAGTTTACGTTTCGCTTACCGTGGACGAGGTTGCACCGGAGATCCGTCTCCGATTACTGCCGGCGCTTGGGAGTGAATCGTGCGCCGTTATCCATTGCGCTCCCTTGAGATTAGAAGCAGTGCAGAGAGACCAAACTGCCTAGCCTTTTTACTCTAAAAGACTGTTGTGTGGCAAGAATTTATGTGATTTTGAGTGGGCGCGTGTGGAGCGGGCGAGACGGTTGCGAAAGCGCTCGCTGGCGCCGCAGATCGCAATAGCCAACTCGGCGAGTCGCGGACTGAAGGCAGCGCGACGAAGCAGTCCGCAAATTCGTAGGCGCGAGTCAAAAGCTCGGCGGTAATTCGCGGTGTAATCGGCTTCGAGATCATTCCTGAACCCATGCCCATCGTTCATCGCAGCGCGAAGGATCACTTGCGCCACAAGCTCGCCGCTTTCGAGCGCCATCAACATCCCGCTGCCCGTGAAAGGATCAATAAAAGCCGCCGAATCGCCAATCGCCAGCAAACCCGGCGCGGGACTCGGACGCTGCCGTCCAAAACGTTCCCACGACGCACTCAACCACTCGGAAGAGACCTCGGCTGTTTCCAGCGTCTCCGCTGCGCGAGGGTTCTTCATCACGCACTCACGCAAAACGATGTTTGGATCTGAATTGCAGCGCTTCACGTGTTCTGCTGCAATGATGAAACACAGATTACTCGTGCCTGATTCGACCGTGCTCAGTCCGCCGTAACCACCCGGATAAAAATAGATCTCACACGCACCAGGCGTGACTTTTGTTTTGGCCAGGTGTGCTTTGAAGGCGACCAGACCGGGCCGTTTGGTGTTTTCGTGTGCGAGCTTGCGCGAGAGGATGCGGGCGCGGCCGGTTGCGTCGATCGTGATCGGAGCGCGGAAGTCGTGATGCCCACCGTCGATCTTCGCGCGCACGCCTGCGACTCGTTCGCCGTCCATTATCGGTTCCGTTATGTGCGCGTTTTCGTAAACGACCACGCCGTTGTCTTGCGCCGATCGCAGCAGTACGTCGTCCATCACCGCGCGACTCAAACCATAAGCCTGCCGTCCACTGCTGAACCACGTGCTCGGCACTCCGATGTGATGGCCCTTGCTCGAATAGAAAACTGTTTCATCGAGCAATGCCGGACCGGAACCGATCATCGCGCCGGCGACGCCCAGCTTCTCGAAATGCGTCTGGCACTCAGGCGAAATAAACTCGCCGCACAACTTCGCGCGCGGAAACTTCTTCTGCTCGACAAGCAAGACACGCACACCGCCGCGCGCAAGATGAATCGCAGCACTGGCGCCGGCTGGTCCACCACCCGCGATGATCACGTCGTAGTTTTCGTTACGTGGTTTGAGCATTCAAAACCAACCGGTAAGGAAAGTGCCGGCTTACCCACACGTGGCGTAGTCCGGCGCGCTTGGCCAATTCAAATAATTCGTCTTTCTTGAAACTGCGCAGTATCGACAGCGCACCATCGTGACGCAGCAGCCGGTTCTTCAGAATTATCTTCCCGAGCGTCGTATAAAGTAGATACGCCATGGGATGACGATGAAGATCGATCACGATGATTCTCCGGCGCGCGACTCGACTCATCTCGCGAAGAATCTGGACCACCTGCTCTTCAACAAAATGATGCGTGAACAACGAACAGATCACGTAATCAAAGTCCGCGTCCGCAAACGGCAGCGCCAGCGCATCGCCGCGCACCGAGGTGATCTCCGGAAACGCGCGTGACTCTTCGAGAATCGCCGACGCGGATCGTTCGTTCAACTCCAGGCCCACTGCCTGAAGCGTGCGACCCGTCTCTCGTGCCCACGTTGCGGTGACTCTTAGGAGTTCGCCGGAGCCCGCACCGACGTCGAGCACCGAAAACTCTTTCAACCGCTCGGCTGCCACCTCTGCGAGTAGCGTTGCCTTCAACGTGTGTGCATCGCCCATCCAGCGATTCACGACTTGCAGTTCGCCGATGCAGCCTTCGTATTCCGCCGCCGTGTAATTCCCCGTGTCGATGTGCTCGAGTTCGTAACTCCGCCGCTTGAACCTGTCGAACATTAATTGATCTTCTGCACCACCAGCGCACTGTTCTTCGATCCGAAACCGATGCAGTTACACAGTGCGACTCGAACGCTCGCTTCGCGCGCTTCGTTGGGGACGTAATCGAGATCGCACGCCGGGTCAGGGTCGTCGAGATTGATGGTTGGTGGGATCTTGTTCGTGTGCATCGCGCAAAGCGCAGCACCGAGGCCGGCCGCGCCGCTCGCACCCTGCGGATGTCCGATTTGCGACTTTGTCGCCGACATCGGAATTCGCTTCGCATGTCCGTCGAATGCAAGCTTCAATGCACTGGTCTCGATTCGATCGTTCAGCAGCGTCGACGTGCCGTGGAGATTCACGTAGTCGAGGTCTTTTGGTTCACAGCCGGCGTCGTCGAGCGCGAGTCGCATCGCGCGCGCGGGCTCGTCGCCATCTTCGGCGAGGCGTACTCGATGATACGCATCGCATGTCGCGCCATAGCCGGTGATCTCGGCGTAGATCTTTGCGCCGCGGTTTGTTGCGTGTCGCAGTTCTTCGAGCACGTAGATCCACGCGCCTTCGCCCAACACGATTCCCGAACGACTAAGAGAGAACGGCCGCGACGCTCGATGCGGTTCGTCGTTCCAGTCGTTGGTTAAAACCGTCATGAGATTGAAGGCGGCGAGAATGCCCGGCGCGATCGGAGCGTCGACACCGCCGGACAGCATCACGTCCTGGCGGCCGAGTGCGATGTGTTGCGCGGCGTACGCCATCGCGTCCGTCGAACTCGTGCAACCCGTCGAAACGATGTGCGACAGACCACGCAGGCCGAACGCCATCGACAGCTCGCTCGAAAGTCCACCGTGTGTCGACGCGGGAATCGTGTAGACACTCGCCTTGTTTGTTGGGCCAATGTACCAGTACTCGTACTGTTGTTCTGTGAAAGCGAGTCCGCCGCCGCCTGTTCCCAACTCAACGCCGATCGCACGACGCTCAGCAAGCGACAAATCATTCGGAAACAACTGCGCGTCGTCGAGTGCTTCGCGCGCAGCGGCAAGCGCCAACGGCACCGTGCGAGGCACGTGCTTTCGATCTTTCGGATTCAGTTGTGCTTCCCAATCGAAGGATGGAACTTCGGCGGCAATCTGGACAGGAAAACTGGAAGGATCAAAGGCCGCGATGCGGCGGACTCCGCTTCTACCGGCGAGGAGTCCGCTCCAAAACGCTTCGCGGCCGATTCCCAACGGTGTGACACACCCCATGCCCGTGATGACTACCCGACGGGGACGCGTCAACGCTCTTAGCATGAGGATTACACCTGTTTGGCAGTCTCAGATCTTCTGCCCGCACTCGTTGCAGAATTTAGCACCAGGGGGCACATCTGACTGGCAGTTGGAACACTTCACAGGTCCCTGCTTCGCGCCGCACTCCACACAGAACTTCGCATTCGGTAAGTTTTGGTGGCCGCATTGCGAACAAGGAATACCTGCGTTTGCGTTTGCGGCGGCTGGTTGGGAGGCGCCACCGCCTTCTTTCGACTGTCGAATCGCGTCGGTCATCGAGCTCGCCATCGCATTACCGAGTGCGAAACCCGCACCGAGACCTGCTCCTGTGCCGGCGCCGCCCGAAGGATTTTGTGCCGCATCGCGCATCGCATCAGCAGCCTGGAACTGCGTGTAACGACCGACGTCGCCAATAACACCCATTGATGTCCGCTTGTCCATAGCCGCTTCGACTTCCTGCGGCAACGAGATGTTCTCAACAAGGAACTTCGTCAACTGCAAACCATAAGTCTGGAACTCTTCATTCAACTTTTGACGCGTCAGGACGGAAAGCTCGTCGTAGTTTGACGCGAGATCGAGAGCTGCGATCTTCGACTCGGCGAGCGCGTCGCTAAAGCCGCTGACGAGCGTGCGCTTGAGTTGACCTTCAACGTCTTCGGTTACGAAGTGTGCGTTCGTTCCGGCGATCTCCTTGATGAAAGACTGCGGATCGCCCACGCGAATCGAGTAGATCCCGAAAGCGCGCAGGCGGACCATACCGAAATCAGTGTCGCGCATCATCACCGGATTGGGCGTGCCCCACTTCAGATCCGTGAACTGCTTCGTGTTGACGAAGTAAACCTCAGATTTCATCGGCGAGTTGAAGCCGTGCTTCCACGCGCCCAGTTTCGAAAGGATCGGCGTGTTCCCGCCGTCGACGGTGTAACGGCCCGGGGGAAATTGGTCCGCAATCTGGCCTTCATGCACAAAAACTGCGGCCTGTGATTCGCGCACGATTAGCTGTGCGCCGTTCTTGATCTCCTGGTCCTTCACCGGAAACCGGTAGACGAGAGTGTTGCTGCTATTGTCGAGCCACTCGATTACCTCAATGAACTGCGAACTCGGGCTTAGGCGGTCAAGTAATCCCATTTGAGCCTCATTTCCTAACAGAATCGAAACCAGGAGAATTATACGATCAGACGGGGGAATTTGATGCACGCCGGAACCAATCGCGGCGTCTGACAAGTAGCAACGCTGCAAAACCGCCCGCGATGTCAATCAGACTGTCGTAAATCGTACCAGTGCGCGAGGGAACGAAGGCCTGATGATACTCATCGAGCAGCGCGTAGACAATAACGAGGACCAGCGAAGCGAGAAACCACCGCTCGCGTAATCCCTCGCGTGACGAACCGCGAAAGGCGCGCGCAGCCAGAATTCCGAGTAACGCATATTCCGTGAGATGCGCGATTTTTCTCGTGATACCGTGGATCGTCAGCAGCGTCTCCGGCGACGTGTCCGGAAACAGCCAGAGAACGAGTGGTCCAATGATGCGTGACGTGTTTCCGGCGGAGAAGTTGCCGGTTGAAGCGAACGAGATGAACGCCATCCAGGCGATGAGCGGGAGATACCGGCTGAGTCGTGATCTCGTTATCGTTTTGTGATCCGTGTTACTAAGGTCTGCTACTGGGCCGCTGCGCCGGAAACGACTTCGATGATCTCGTTGGTGATTGCCGCCTGACGAACGCGATTCATGTTCAACGTCAAAGTGTCGATCAGTTCGCTTGCGTTCTTCGACGCGGAATCCATCGCGGTCATGCGCGCGCCGTGTTCGGACGCAACTGACTCGAGCAACGCTCGGAAGATCTGCGTCTCGACGAGGCGCGGCAGCAGATAGGCAAACATTTCTGCGGGCGGTTGTTCGTAGATGTAGTCGACGAGCGACACCGCTTGTTGCGACTTCACTTCCGTCTCTTGTTCCGTCGCGCGCGCGACGGGCAACAACTGTTCGAGCACGACGCGCTGCGACAGGACCGATTTGAACTCGTTATAAAGGAGAAAGACTTTGTCGATGCCGGTGTCGTCGGTGTAGAGCTTGATGATGTGTCGAGCGACTTCGAGGGCTTCTGAAAACTCAACGCGTCCTTTTCCGGTCAGCCCCAGAAACTCTCCGACGAGCGTCGCGTGTCGGTTGCGGAAGAAGTCGCGGCCTTTCCGCCCGATTGGGAGAAGCTCGACGGTCTTGTCGGGATTGTCTTTGATGAACGCTTGCGCGGCCTTCGTCAGGTTGGTGTTGAAGGCGCCGCAAAGACCTTTGTCCGCAGTGACGAGAACGAGCAGATAGCGCTCGTCGCCGCGGCGATCGAGAAGCGGATGATGGAAATTTTCGTCGGTCCGCTTCGCGAGCTCGCCGAGCACCTCCGCCATCTTGTTCGCAAACGGACGCGCGGTCACGACGCGATCCTGCGCGCGTTTGAGTTTCGCGGCAGACACCATTTTCATCGCCTTGGTGATCTGCTGTGTGTTCTTGACCGACTTGATGCGCCGGCGAATGTCCAGAAGATTCGGCATTGCTTAAGCTGTTGGCGCGGCGGCCGCCGACTTCTCCCTTGCTGACAGCGGCGGAAAATCTCCAGTTTCAGATTGTCTCTGCCAGTTTTCCTTGAAGTCTTCCAGCACCTGTTTGAGATCTTTCTTGATCTCGTCTGTCAGCGATTTCTTTTCCGAGATCGCTGCGAGAAGACCGGGATGCGAGTTTTCGACAAACTTCAAGAGGCCCAACTCGAAGCGCCGCACGTCTTCGACCGGAACGTCGTCGACGTAACCGTTGGTTGCCGACCAAATCACGAGAACCTGTTTTTCGACGTCCACTGGTTGATACTGCGGCTGCTTCAGTATTTCAGTGAGCCGCTGTCCACGGGCCAACTGCGCTTGCGTCGCTTTATCGAGATCCGAACCGAACTGAGCGAACGCCTGGAGCTCGCGGAACTGGGCCAGGTCGAGACGCAGCGTTCCCGCGACCTGTTTCATCGCCTTGATCTGCGCCGATCCACCTACGCGCGACACGCTGTTTCCGACGTTGATCGCCGGGCGGAAACCGCTGTTGAAGAGGTCCGCTTCGAGAAAGATCTGTCCGTCGGTGATCGAGATAACGTTCGTGGGAATGTACGCCGAGATGTCGCCGGCCTGCGTTTCGATGATCGGCAAGCTTGTTAGCGAACCGCCGCCTTTGAGGTCAGAAAGCTTCGCGGCTCGTTCGAGCAAACGCGAGTGGAGATAGAAAACGTCGCCCGGATACGCTTCGCGGCCCGGCGGTCGTCGAAGCAACAGCGAAATCTCGCGATACGCCGCGGCTTGTTTTGAAAGGTCGTCGTAAATCGTGAGCGCGTGCTTGCCGTTGTCGCGGAAGTACTCGCCCATCGCGGCGCCGGAGTATGGCGCGAGAAACTGCATCGCCGCGGGATCGGAAGCTGTCGCCTTGATGACGATCGTGTAATCCATCGCGCCGAAGTCCTGAAGCGTTTTCACGACCTGGGCCACCGTCGATGCCTTCTGACCGATCGCGACGTAGATGCAGATTACGTCTTTGCCTTTTTGATTGATGATCGTGTCGACCGCGACTGCCGTCTTACCTGTTTGTCGATCGCCGATGATCAGCTCGCGCTGTCCGCGGCCGATCGGCACCATCGCGTCGATTGCTTTGAGACCGGTTTGCAGTGGCTCTTTCACCGGCTGCCGATCAACCACGCCCGGAGCGATGCGCTCGACGGGGTAGTAGTGTTCGGTGACGATTGGACCACCGTCGTCAATCGGATTACCCAGCACGTCGACCACGCGACCGACAAGCGCGTCGCCGACCGGCACTTCCATGATGCGTCCAGTGCGCTTCACGAGATCGCCTTCGCGAATCGACTGGAACTCGCCGAACAACACGGCGCCGACTTTGTCTTCTTCCAGGTTGAGCGCCAGACCGCGAACGTCATGCGGAAACTCGAGCAGTTCGCCGGCCATGACTTTTTCCAGACCGTGGATTTCGGCGATGCCGTCGCCGATCTTGATAACGGTTCCGACTTCGGTGACGGTGCCGTCGTTATCGAAGTTTTCGATCTGTTTACGAATAATATCGTTGATTTCGCTAGCTCTTATCGGTTCCATGATTTCCTCTAAATTGCTGTACGCTTTAACCGCCTGCGAGTTCGTCTGACAAGCGTTCCAATCGATTCTGAACTGAGCCGTCGAAGATGGTTGAGCCTATGCGGGCGACCAAACCGCCGATGATTGTTTCGTCGGTATTGAAGGTCACGCGCACGCTTCGTCCGGTTGCGGCCATCAACGTCTCGCGCACCTGGTTTTTGAGATCTTCGGGAATTGGTTTCGCGGTGGTGACGTCGGCGGAAACCATGCCGCCGCGCTCGTCGAGGACCAGAGCGAATCGTTCCGCCACGTCTCGCAACTGGGAGAGGCGCTGGTTTCTCAACAACACGCGGAGAAAACTGGCGGTCGTCGGTCTGACACGCGTGCGTGAAATCAACTCCTCGAGAACTTTGCGCTTTTCATCGTAGGCGATGGTGGGATTCGCAAAGACTTGCTTCAGTTGGGGGTTGGCTTCGATCATCGAGGCCCACTGATCGATCTCCTGCTGGACCTCACGCTCCTCTTTTCTCTCGACTACAACATCGGCGAGGGCTGAAGCGTAACGACGCGCAACGGTCTGCAAACTCAAACTCGCGCCCTCCTCAATTCCCCGATGCTTTCGCGAATCAGTGCCGCGTCGTCGTCGGGCTTCATTTGTGTGCTAACTGTCTGGCGCGCAACCTCGATGCTTCTCTTCGCGAAGAATTGCCGTAGTTGTTTGCGGGCGACTTTGTCGGCGGTTTCCATTTCTCGTCGCGCCTGGTGCTCGAGTTTTTCGAGTTCGCGCGATGTTGAAGCTGCCAATCGTTCACGTTCGGATTTGGCTTCCTCTTGCGCGTGTTGATGAACCGATTGGATGTCGGCGTCGAGGCGGGTCAACAGAGTGTCGGCTTCAGCCACTTGGGCCAACGCTCGTTCCCTTCGCTGCTGCGCGTCGACCAATTCCTGTTTGATCGCATCGCGGCGAGTGGCCAACGCATCGCTGATCTTGCGTCGCAGGATGTAGATCATCACCGCGATGAAGAAAAAGAGATTGAAAAACTTCCAGGCTTCGAGACCTGGGTAGTTGGCCCATGCGGGCAATTCTAAAGACGCAAGTATGTACATCGTCTTATCGCTAAGTACGCCGGCGCAGTATTTGAGAGCTTATTAATACGCCCATCGAGTCTGCTTGCGTTTCGAGTTCGGCTCGGACTTTCTCCTGCTGCTTCTGGATGGAGTCGAGCTCCTTCGCAACTTTCTGCGAAAGCTGTTCGCGATGCTGCCGCACCTTCTCGTCCTTTTCTTTGAGACCGGCGGCGCGTTCCTTTTCTAATAGTCTGTAGCCGTCCGTGCGAGCGTCGCGTAAGGCGGACTGGTAGTTCCTCATCTTCTCTTCAGCCTCGGCGCTCAACATCTGCGCTTCGCTCAGACGGCCGCCGATCTGCTTTTCCCGCTCCGCGAGTATGCGGTTGATGGGTTTTAGCAGGGTGCGGTTCAGGACGAACACCATTAAGAAGATCACGACCAGGTGGAGCAGCAAGGTGCCGTCAGGAACCAACTGAATTGAGGCTTCTGCCAGGAACATCCGATTCCTCTACTCTGTGAGTTGATTATGCCCGCCGAAAAGCGGGCGAGTCTAACATGGTGAGAATAGAGGGTCAACCGAGGGTCGGCGTTTGAATGTATCTCGTTTTCATTACCGTTTCCTGGACCATGTTGGCTCTTGGCGAACGGCTCACGTGGCCTGCTCTATTTTACATTGTACCGTTCGCTGATTTACCACTTACACGGGAGCAGCCGTAATCAGCAGGTCATAAATTCGATCGAGGTCCTGGGCGTTGTAGAAACTGATTTCAACCTTGCCTCGGCCCTCGCTTCCCATGTGGACGATCCGCACCTGCGTTCCTAATGCGCGTCTCAGTTTCGTCTCGGCTGCCCTGATGTTTGGGTCGACGGTTTGTGACGCTCGCACGGCTCTCGCGGGCTTGTCGGCTGCTGCCTTCTGAACGAGGATCTCAGTGGCCCTGACGGACAGTCCGTCTTCGAGAACTTGGCGGGCAAGCCGGCGTTGGAGATCCGCCTGGGACAAGCCGAGGATCGTTCGGGCGTGACCGGTGGACAGACGGCCTTCGATAACGAGCTGCTGCAAGTCGGGCGGCAGCTTCAGTAGACGGAGGTAGTTGGTGATGTACGAACGGTCACGGCCGACGCGTGTCGCCAGCGCTTCCTGTGTCAATCCGACGTTCTCGATTAGCCGCTTGTACGCTTGCGCCTCTTCGATTGGGTTGAGGTCTTCGCGCTGGATGTTTTCGATGAGCGCGATCTCGAGAAGATCCTGGTCGCCAACGTCCTTCACCAACACCGGTACTCGGGTGAGTCCGGCCATCTTCGCCGCCCGCCATCGTCGCTCGCCGGCGATTAGTTCGAAGCCCTCGCCCTGACGGCGGACGAGTAGCGGCTGGACGATGCCGTGGGTCTTTATTGATTCTGCGAGACTTTCGAGTGCCGCCTCGTCGAAGTTTGTTCGGGGCTGCATCGGCCCGGGAACGATCGATTCCAAATCAACTTCGGACGGTTCGGCTCCAAGATCGATCGTGCGGTCAGAGGACAGCAGCGCCCCCAGACCCCGACCCAGCGCTTTTCGATTCATAGACAATCTCCCGGGCCAGGCGCGAGTAGGCCTCGGCCCCTTTTGAGTTAGCGTCGTAGCTAATTATTGGTTTGCCGTGGCTGGGGGCCTCGGCCAGCCTTACGTTTCGTGGGATTACTGCCTGAAACACCTGGAGACCGTAGAAGTCGCGCAGATCGGCAGCGACGGCGGCCGAAAGGTTCGTGCGCTCGTCGTACATCGTGAGCAGGAGGCCTTCGATCATCAAGCCCGGGTTGTGGAGGCGGCGGATCCGCGCCAAGGTATCGAAAAGCTCGGTAACGCCTTCGAGGGCGTAGTACTCACACTGAATCGGCACCACCAGGGATTTAGCGGCAGTTAGCGCATTGAGCGTTAGCAATCCGAGCGAGGGCGGGCAATCGATGATTAGGTAGTCGTAATTTGGCTCGACGGTCGCAAGTGCGCGCTTTAGACGAAACTCGCGTTGTTCGACTTCGACCAGTTCGATTTCGGCGCCCGCCAGATCCTTGTTCGACGGGACGACTTCAAGCGACGGGACGATGGTTGGGAGCGTGATCGAGGAGATCGGCTCGTCCAGGACGAGGCAATGGTAAAGGCCGCGGCGAAAGCTTCCGCGCTGGACGCCGGCACCGGACGTGGCATTTCCTTGCGGGTCGGCGTCGACAAGCAGGACCCGGTTCCCCCAACTGGCGATGATGGCGGCAAGATTAACCGCGGTAGTGGTCTTACCGACTCCGCCTTTTTGGTTCGCTACGGCTATTATTCTAGCCATCTATCGAACGGGGGCACCTCTCCAAATGAGTTTCACGTGTCCCGCACAGACTACCACAAGACGAGCGTTTCACGTGAAACGTAGGGGAAGCTAAGCGCTTTTTTGTTGCGCGGACAGGAAAACGAGCAGGGTCGAGAGGGCGCCGGGGGTCAGGCCGGGAAGGCGTCGCGCCTCGCCGAAAGTCTGCGGGCGCGCCCGATCCAATCGCTCGACGACTTCATTTGAAAGGCCGCTGATCTTCGCGAACGGGGTCTCACCCGGGATCCTAAGGGCGTCGTGTTGATAAAGACGGGTGATCGTCGCTTTCTGCGATTCGAGATAACCGGAGTAAAGGGAATCCGCCAATACCGAATTTAAATCGGCGTCCGCGACTGGCTTCAGGTCGCCGGGCAAGAGCGACATGATCAGGTCGGAGGTCACCTTCGGACGCTTGGCGAGCTGCGCCAGCGAAATGACATCGCCGAGATCCGTTTGCAGCAGCGCGGACACCGCCGCGTGTTGAGCGTCCGTCCGGCGGAGGCGCGTCTTGTCTAGCGCGGTTCTCAGTTTCGCGAGACGCGACTGCCGGGCATTGAATCTCTCCCAATCGGAGTCGCCAACGAGTCCGATATCGCGGCCGTACTGCTCGAGCCGCTCGTCCGCGTTGTCGTAACGCAACGCCAAGCGGTACTCGGCACGTGAGGTGAAGATTCGATAAGGCTCGTCAACGCCCTGCTTGATCAAATCCTCGATAAGGACCCCGGTGTAGGACTCCTCGCGTCTCAATCGCAGCGGAGTGCGCTTCTGTGTGAAGAGCGCAGCGTTGATTCCCGCCACCAACCCCTGACACGCGGCCTCTTCATAACCCGTCGTCCCGTTGATCTGGCCAGCATGAAATAGGCCGGGAACTCGCGTCGTTTGCAGATCCGGTCCCAACTCACGCGGATCAACGAAGTCGTACTCGATAGCGTAACCCGGCCGAATGATCCGCGCTTCTTCCAGTCCTGGAATCATTCGCACGAGATCCTGTTGCATCTCGGCGGGCAGGGAAGTCGAGAAGCCGTTCAGATACACCTCGTTCGTGTCGTGTCCTTCAGGCTCCAGGAAGAGTTGGTGCCGCGACTTATCCGAAAACTTGACGACCTTGTCTTCGATCGACGGACAGTAACGCGGCCCGACACCGCGGATCTTTCCCGAATAAAGCGGCGACTCCGCGATGTTCTCTCGAATCGTGTCATGAACGCTCTGAGTCGTATAGCCGATGTAGCACTTGATCTGTTCCTGCTCGATCTCGTCAGTGGCAAATGAAAAGGGCACCGGCGTCTTATCGCCAGGTTGCGGCTCGAAAGCACTCCAATCAATCGTCCGTCCATCGAGGCGCGGAGGCGTACCGGTTTTGAGTCGACCCACGGGAAATCCCAGGTTCTTCAACGCTTCCGCCAGCTCGATCGATGCCGGCTCGCCGGCTCGACCGCCGCGATACGTACGCCGGCCAGTATGAATCAGACCGTTCAAGAACGTTCCGGTTGCAACGACGACCGCTTCCGCGGCAAAACATCTTCCGTCTTCCAGCGTCACGCCAGCGATCCGACCGTTGCGGATCACGAAATCGACGACCTTGCCTTGCCGCAGATGCAAATTCGGCGTCGCTTCCAGCGTGCGTCGCATCTCCGCGCGATAGCGCATGCGATCGGCCTGCGCGCGAGGTGATTGCACCGCTGGTCCGCGCGACCGATTCAGCAACCGAAACTGAATCCCGGTGCGATCGATAACGCGTCCCATGATCCCGCCGAGCGCATCGATCTCCCGCACGAGATGGCCCTTTGCGATCCCGCCGATCGCCGGATTGCACGACATCTGCCCGACGAGATCGAGATTCAGCGTGATCAGCCCGGTCTCCGCACCAAGCCGCGCGGCCGCAGAAGCAGCTTCGCAGCCGGCGTGCCCGGCGCCAATCACAATCACGCTGAAAATTTCGTCAAACGACATCACTTACTTCCCAATACAAAAAGTCGCGAAGATCTCTGACAGAATATCTTCCGTCGTCGTCTCACCCGTAATCTGCCCGAGGTACTTCAACGCGTTATGCAACGGCACGAGCACCAACTCCTCACTGTGCCGGTCGCGAAACGCCGCATGGGCCAACTCGAGTTCCTGCTTCGTACGACACAGCAGATCGTAGTGACGCACGTTGGTGATCAGTAACCCCTGGTCTTCAACTCCGGCGCTATTCAGACTCTCGAGCATCGCCGCGCGCAGAGTGTCGAGACCTTCACCGGTCTGTGCTGACACATTAATAGTTTGCGGCACTCCAAGACAACCGTTCGCGCCGCGAAACGACGGCAGATCGCTCTTGTTCATCACGACCAGTCGACGACTCTCCGCGGTGTGGCTCAACAGATCCCGATCTGCTGGTCCAACCTCATCCGCGCCATCGAGTACGACGAGCACGAGGTCCGCGTCGCTCAAGGCACGATGCGTTCGTTCGATACCAAGCGTTTCGATCCCGTCACTCGTTTCGCGCACGCCGGCGGTATCGGTGAGGATCACGGGTATACCACCGAGGTCGATCGCTTCCGACAAGGTGTCGCGTGTCGTTCCCGGAATCTCCGTTACGATCGCCCGCTCATGAGCGACTAAACTATTGAATAGACTGGACTTACCGACATTTGGGCGTCCCGCTATCGTCACTCGCACGCCATCCTGCAGCAGTCGTCCGGCGCTAAAACTCGCGCTCAGTTTTTCAACGCCGGCGATCACCGACGCAAGCTCATCCTCAATCTCATTCACGCGGGGCGCCGGCAGATCGTCTTCAACAAACTCGAGCGCCGACTCGAGCAACACGATCACTTCCACCAGCTTCTCTTTGAACGGACTGAGCGTGTTCGACAACTCACCATTCATTTGCCGCGCCGCTTGCTTCACCGCCGCATCGGTCTGCGCGGAGATCAAATCGCGAATCGCTTCCGCCTGGGCCAGGTTGATCTTCCCATTCGACAGAGCTCGCAACGTAAACTCACCCGGACCAGCCAACACGGCGCCGAGCTCCAACGTTCGATCGACGATCTGTCGAACGACCGCCGGCGATCCATGACAACTGATCTCGACGACGTCTTCACCGGTCAACGAGTTCGGCGCAAGAAAACACGTGAGAATCACTTCGTCGATGATCTGATCTTCTCGCAGCAGCTTCGTGAGCTTCGCCTTTCTCGGTTCGATGTCACCTAGACCGAGGCCGGCCATGTGAGTTGCGATATTGATTGCGAGTGGACCACTCAGACGAATCACGGCAAGAGCGCCACGGCCTCTTGGAGTGGATAGTGCGACGATCGTACTCATCGTTACATTGTGAAGCGAAACGCTTCGGGAGGGAAACCCTTAATTAAGGACGCGATTAATTCGGGCGGGCAGCGCTCTTCGGACTGATTCTCAACTTGCGCTCGGCGCCTTCGCCGATCGACTCCGTGGAAAGATCCGGCGCGTCGGCGAGTGTCAAATGGATAATGCGTCTTTCATTCGCGCTCATCGGCTCAAACGTAAACGCGACGCCAGACTGTCGCACACGATTCGCGGCGAGATTTGCCATCGCTTGCAGCTCGGCTTCACGCGTCGCGCGAAATCCGTGAACGTCGCAAACGAGTCGCTCGCCGGCGGCGAGGCTGCGTCCGAACACCTGATTGATCAAATGCTGCAACGCTTCGAGCAACTCGCCCGTCTGCGCCTGGAGCAGTTCGGCATCATGGCCTTCGATATCCAGCACCTCTCCGCTAATGGCCGGCTTCACTTTCACGCGCAGTTGCAGACCCGTCTTGTCGAAGACGTCTTCGAGAAACTCTGCTGCCTGTTGAGTAGCCTCACTCATGATTCATCTCACGAACCTGACGGCACCGGATCCGGATTCTTCTTTCGCTTCTGCGGTCCCTTCGGCGGCGGCTCCGGAACCTTGTCGTCGTCCGACTTGGTCCAATGGTTTATCAGGAACTGCTGACTGAAGCCCACTATATTACCAACCAACCAGTAAAGAACTAAGCCCGATGGCGCGCTCCACAAAATGTAGAGCATGAAGATGCGGCATACCGATCGCCATCATCTTGCGTTGCAACGGATCGGCCGACGGAGCCGGCGTGACGAGTTGCAGTACCACCATCGTGCCTGTCATCAGGATCGGCAGAATGTGAATGAAGTACGGTTCGGCGGCCGAGAGATCGGGTATCCACAGAAAACTCGCCTGACGAAAGTCGAGCGAGATCGTGATCGCACGATAGAGCGCAAACAGAAACGGCATCTGGATGAGCAGCGGCAAACATCCTCCGAGCGGATTGCCTTCCTTCATCAACCGAAGCTGCTCCATTTGCAGATCTTTCAAACGCGGATCGTTCTGCTTGAGTCCTTTGATCTTCTCCTGCAGCTCTTTCATCTTCGGCGCGAGCTTCGCCGCTTTCTTCATCGCCTTCGACGAGCGCCATTTCAACGGAAAGAACAGCGAGTAGATGACGATGGTGAAGAGAATGATCGCGACGCCATAACTGCCCGTGACTTTGAACAGATACGTGATCGCCTGAAGAATCGGCACTGCCAACGGCCGCGAGAGCCACGAGAGATATCCGTAATCGATCAGTCCATCGAGATCGACTTCCCGTTTTACGACCTGACTGACGTGCCCACTCGCTTCCTCGAGCAGGTAGTGATCTTTAGGACCGGCGTAAATAATCGAGCGCGAGCCGTCCGCTGGAATCGGCACATACGCCGTGATCAGAAAACGCTTCTCAGGCGCGCCCCCTCCTTCATGCTTGTACTCGTAAGCTGTGGTCCGGTATTCGAGGCCTTCTATCTTCTGCGGTGGAACAGCGACCATTCCGAAATACGTGTCCGCCACACCGGCCCAATCGATTGGGCCATTTACAACAAGCTTGTCCGGACTACTACTGCTTCCGTTGATCGAAGCCGCAAGATGTCGCTCGACTTTGTCATTCGCTACCCCGACTGCTTCCGGAGCGACTGAATAAAACGTGTGGTAACCAACTCCCTGGTCGCCGATGCTTGGTCCAATGGCGACTTTCACCTGCGGGATCGCCTGATCGCCGCGCTTAACCGAAACCGCCAAATCCGTTTCATAACGATCGGCGTCGAAAACTACCGTCTTCCTGACCTGAACCTGATTCGGTTCTTCAAAGACAAACGTCAATTCCTTCTTCTGACCATTCGTCAGATTAATCGCGACGTCGCTGTCAGCGTTGTCAACACCCTCGACTCGATACGTCGCCGCACGCAACACTTCATCCAGTGCCGCATCGCCGGTGTGCAACTGAAGTGGAACCAATCGCGGTTGTCGCTGTAATCCGTCAGGCGAGATCAACTCGAGCGGGATCTTGTCTTGTTTCTTTCCCTTTACCGAGTAGATCATTGTTCCGCTGATTTTGTTCTTGATAATGACCCAACTGACCGGCTCGGCGCCCAGTGTGTCGAACTTCGCCGTGTAAAGCGGAGTCGTGACAGTGATCGTTCGCTTCGGCGACGCCGTTACATTGGCGACCTGAACCGGCGGCGGCGTGGTCGGAGTCGCGGTAGCCGTTTGGTTTGCGGGCGCAGTGCCGGCATCCGTTGTCGGAGCCGGCGACGCGCTAGGCTGCGCGGGCTGGGTCGTTCTTGTTGGAGGGAAAAAATAACTCCACGCAAGCAGGATCGTGGAGGAGAGTACTAAAGCTATTAAAAGTCTCTTTTGGTGCATCTTCGACTAACGACACTAATTAACTGGCCAACCGGACGGACCTCATTTAACCGGCCTATTTGACCGGATCGTAACCGCCCGGATTGAATGGATGGCAACGGAGTATTCGACGTGCGGCCAATGCGGTTCCACGCAGGGCTCCGTAACGAGAAATGGCGTCAACCGCATATTCCGAACAGGTGGGAACGAATCTGCACGAAGGAGGTAAGAGTGGTGAAATCGCCAACTTATAAAACCTGAGAAATGAGATCAGAATGCTCTTCACACCACTACCGCTTACCTTGTGACGTCGCGCGTTTCCAACCTGTATACCTTTTCAATAATTCCCGCTAACTCCCGCTCCGGCGCATGAACCTTTTCATTCAAAACTGCCGCCTTGGCGTTTAAAACCCAATCATAGTTTCTCGAGAGCGCGCGTAACGACGGCTCATTCGATCGAAACGTTTCGCGAAGCAATCGCTTCGCCCGGTTCCGCTGCACCGCCTTGCCCAGGGCCTTCTTCGACGCCGTCACCCCGAGACGGTGATGCAATCCCTCATTCTCAATAACAAATACTGTGATGAATACGCCGTCGTAGCGTTTGCCGTTCCTGTAGACGTGTTGGAATTCTCGGCTGTCTCGCAAATTATTACGCATGCCGAAAAGCGCAGAGACCTTCAGTAATGCGAAGGTGTGAGTCGCTTTCTTCCTTTAGCGCGGCGTCGCTTCAACACGAGGCGTCCGTTTTTGGTGGCCATGCGCGCGCGGAAGCCGTGCGTTTTTGCGCGTCGACGGTTGTTCGGTTGAAAAGTGCGTTTCGACATAGTGATGAATTCTCCCTCAAAACGAAAACGGCAAGACTAATCTTCCGTTGAACTTATGTCAAGAAACGGAGGCCTGTTTGACCGCTGATCCGTGGTTTATTTTGTATCGGATTGATGCTGTGGAGAACGAGGATCGCGCTACCGTCCCTGCTCGTTTTGAGGCGAGTGTTTTATTCGCCTGCGTCCCTTGATCGAAGCGAAAGTAATGTGTTAGTCTCCGCTCGCCCTGAAAGCGACCACCCTGTAAACAGTTGAAAGCAAAAGACTTTAAAGCAACACTTTAACCGGAGGCGTTTTTTCCACGGGCTGTGGAAATCGTTGTGGAAAACTCTCCGGCTTTGCCCATTTGGGCGCTGAACAGGAAGGAACAAGGGGATAGGACAGTTAGAGTTCGTCGAATGGAGCCGCAGGTGAATGCGTACGGTTCTGTTACGTGGGCTTTAATCGAATTGAAGCCATCCCCTCCGCGGTTTTACTGATGAACACTTCTGTAGAGACTAACGTTTGGGGCCGAATACTTCACTCTCTCAAAGGCCGACTCAGTCAACAGACTTTTGAGACCTGGTTTTCACCAATACAGCTTGAAAGCCTCGACGGTTCTCAGCACGTCATCAACCTGCGCGCGCCAAACCAGGTCGTAAAGGATTGGGTGGTCAATCATTACGCCAGTGTCCTGGCCGAATCCCTGAACGATCTCCATCTTTCCGACTACTCAGTCGATTGGGTCATCGGAAAGAGCACTGATTGGCAATCCGAGTCGCCAACGGAGACTTCGGAACCGTTGCAACTCAGCGAGCCTGTTTCAGTATCGACCGGCGGCGGCGCGGCCGCGGCTGTTGCCGTCGTCCGAGACAACCTGTCTCCGATACAACATCCCGAGCCTTTGCTCAGCGCGAAATACACTTACGAGAGTTTTGTCGTCGGTTCGTGTAACCAGTTTGCGCACGCTGCGTCTCTAGCCGTCGCAGAAGCGCCTGGAAGAACTTACAACCCGCTTTACTTGTACGGTGGGGTGGGTCTCGGCAAGACACATCTAATGCACGCGTGTGGTCACGCGATCAAATCTCGTAATCAACATCTCAAACTCTGCTACATCTCGTCCGAGCGGTTCATGAACGATCTGATCAACGCGATCCGCTACGACAAGACGCAGAGTTTTCGGGAGAAGTATCGATCGGTCGACGTGTTGTTGATCGACGACGTCCAGTTCATGGCCGGCAAGGAGCGAACGCAGGAAGAGTTCTTCCATACGTTCAACGCTCTCTACGATCAGCAGAAACAGATCGTGATCAGTTCCGACTGTCCACCGCGCGAGATACCAACGCTCGAAGAACGTTTACATTCTCGTTTCGAGTGGGGCTTGATTGCGGACCTCGAACCGCCGGATCTCGAAACTAAGATCGCGATCCTAAAACGTAAAGCCGATCTGACTGGCGTTTCAATTCCGGATGACGTTGCGATGTTCATTGCGAGCCGTGTGAAGAGCAACGTACGCGAGCTGGAAGGATCGTTAATACGATTGATCGCGATCTCGTCTCTTCGAGGCGAACCGATTTCGAAGACGCTGGCCCAGGATGCGATTCGAACCATCGCCAAGGAAGAAGAGTCGACTGACGTCTCGATTCAACAGATCCAGAAGCTGGTGGCCTCAACTTACAAACTGACTCGCGAAGAACTGATCTCAAAAAACAATGCGCGTCACATTTCGCACCCGCGGCAGGTTGCGATGTACTTGTGCAAGCACTTAACGAAACACAGTTATCCGGAGATTGGTCGCGCGTTCGGCGGTAAGCATCACACGACTGTGATTCACTCGGTTGAGAAGATTGAATCGCTCGTAGCAACAGACGGAACGCTGCAACGACTCATCACCGAACTGTCCGAATCGTTGCAACCCTAGCGTAGCGAAAAGATTTTATTCACAATCCACAGAGGATGTTTTGTGGAAATATGTTAATGTTTGTGGAAATCCGATTTTTCCGAAGATCGACCAGACTTATCCACAGCTTTTCACAGGCGCCTGTGGACGCGTAAGTAAGCTGGAATGTTAGATTTAGGGCGTTTATTCACAAATCCACAGGCCCTACTACTACTACTAGATCTTCATATATCTTTTTCTAAATGGTAGGAGAAGAATCGGGCGCGTAAGTTGTGGAAAGTTTGAAGGAGTAAATGGCAATGCAATTTGTCGTTAGCAAGCAGAACCTGCAAAAAGAACTTGGCTTCGTCCAGGGAGTCGTCGAGAAGAAGAATACGATTCCGGTTCTCTCAAACATACTCATCGAGTCAGTTGGTGAAACTACGATCAGAATCACCGGCACCGATCTCGACGTCACGATTCGCTGCGACATGGACGCCGAAGAGATCACCATACCGGGATCGATGTGCGTGCAGGCACGGAAGCTTTTTGAAATCGCACGCTTGTTGCCTGATGCTCCGGTGAGTTTCAAAAAAGAAGAGAACGAATGGGTGACTGTGAAATGCGATCGCGCCAGGTTCAAGATGGTTGGTGTTGCGCGCGACGCGTTTCCGGAAGTGCCATCATTCAAGTCGGCTCCGACAAAACTTCCCGCCGGCGTGATCAAGACTTTCATCGATCGCACAATCTTTGCGATCACTCAGGAAGAATCACGTTACACACTCTCCGGCGCGAAATTCATGCTCGACAACAACGGCGCGCGCATGGTTACGACTGACGGTCACAGGCTCGCGTACGTCGAAAAGAAAAATATCACCAAAAACGGATCCGAGACGATCGACACGCTCATTCCTCGCAAGACCCTCGCGGAGCTCACAAAGTTGACGGCAGGTTTTGATGAAGAGATTAGTTTGGGTATGGATGAGAACCACATCTATTTCCAGATTGGTCCACGACTGCTGATCTCGCGCATGCTCTACGGGCAGTTTCCGAATTACGAAATGGTGATGCCCAAGAACAACGACAAGTCGGTTGAGTTCGACAGCAGCTTGTTGAATCACGCGATTCGCCGCGTCGCTTTGATGGCCGACGAACGATCGCATGCGATTCGTTTTCATCTCGAGCCGAACCAACTCGTAATCAGTTCACAAAACGCGGAAGAAGGCGAAGCAAACGAAACACTGCAAACAGATTACGCCGGCGAAGCCACGGACATCGGCTTCAATGCGCAGTATCTGCAGGAGTTTCTAAACGTGGTTGGTGACGCGAAAGTGGCGTTTGAATTCAAAGACGGCAACTCGCAGGCGGAGTTGAAGCCCTCCGAAAACGGCGACTACGAGTACAAGTACATCGTCATGCCGATGCGCATCTGACGATAAGTCCTCCAAAACAAAAAACACGTCTGCGGCATTTAATGAAGAAGCACCGCGGCTGACGACGGCTGCCCAGTGAGGAGTGACAGCTATTATCGTCGAACAACCACAACAACTTAGGTCTTATTTGCTGCAAACGCTGTCGGAACCTGACGTAACAGAACTGGAGTTGCGTTTGTTGAGCGACTCGCAATTCGGCGAGGAATTCGACTCTATGGTCGACAAGATAATCGATCAGTATCTCGACGACGAACTTTCGCCGGCAGATCGTGATCGAGCTGAACGTTACTTTTTTAAGTCATCAATTCGCCGCGAAGAACTCAACTTCGCAGCCTCGATAAAAGTGCTAACCGCGGAATTCCTCAGCTAATGCTACTATCCCTGAATGCTGCTCGCTGAAATTGAAGCGACTAACTTCAGAAACCTCAGTGGAAAGATCGTTTGGGGCCCAAAACTCAACATCATTTACGGAAACAACGGGCAGGGAAAAACCAACTGGCTTGAAGCGATATATCTGCTGGCCCGAACGAAATCGTTTCGCACTCAACGAGTCCAGGAGTCAATCAAATTTGGTGAACCGCTCGCTGTTGTCAGAGGAAAGGTAACGAGCGGTTCGGACTTTGAAAGAGATCTCCAGGTCACTCTTCACGACAACAGCAAGACGATCTTCGTCAATTCAAAACGCGAATCACTCACACGCTACTTAACTCAGTTACAAGTCTTCTCATTCACAGCGAGCGATCTGGAAGTCGTGCGCGGTACTCCTGAGGCGCGCAGACGTTTTCTCGATCGTGGTATCTCGTCGATCAGATCCGCCTATCTGAAAACGATCGCCGACTACAACCGCGTCATCAAACAGAAGAACAAAGTGCTCCACGCAGCGAACGAAAATGAGTTTTCGCTGGACAAGACCGAAGACCTGATCGGCCCATGGAATGAACAGTTAGCAAAACTCGGCGCCGAGATTCATCGTGAGCGCGAAGAATATGTGGCTGGTCTGAACAGCGTGCTCGAGCGCCAACTGTTCGAAAGAAGAGACGTTACGACGCGTTATGTTTCGTCGCTTGAAGGTAAGGGCGACCTGAGGGATTACGAGTCGCTTCTGCGGTCGAGATTGACGCTCAGACTGGTCGCCGAAGTGGCCGCCGGACACGCCTTGATCGGTCCTCATCGGGACGATTTGGACATCCATCTGGACGGGCGGGAAATTCGGGCCTTCGGGAGTTCCGGACAGCAACGTAGCGCATTGTTAATATTAGACTTAGCGGCGATTTCGTTGTATAATTTGGCTGCGAATGACCATCCGGTTTTCATCATCGACGATGTCGATGCCGAACTGGACGAGAAAAGGATTACGCACCTTCTGGAATACCTTGAAAATCGCACACAGACCTTCATTACGACCTCAAAGCGGAATCACGTCGAAGGTTTCTTTTCAAGGGCGAATGTCTACGAGATTGCGGAGGGTAGAGTGCGGAGCAGTCAGGCGCGATCTGACTTAGCTTCTGCCGGTTCAACCCTCGTTTAGTCGTGTGTTAACGCAGTTAGGAGAAATAGATTGTCAACAGTAGGACCATCAGAGAACGATCCGAAAGGACCACCCGTCAACAAAAAAGGATCAGCTTACGACTCGTCTTCGATCACCGTCCTCGAAGGCCGCGATGCTGTCCGCAAACGGCCCGCCATGTACATCGGATCGACGGGCGAGATTGGTCTGCATCACATCGTCTACGAAGTGGTCGATAACTCGATCGACGAAGCGCTCGCAGGCTTTTGCGATACGGTCGAAGTCGCGATTCATCTCGACAACTCGGTGACGGTTATCGACAACGGTCGCGGCATTCCAGTCGATGAGATCAAGAAAGAGCGACGCTCCGCAGCGGAAGTCGTGATGACGAAGCTTCACGCCGGCGGCAAGTTTGATTCAAACGCTTACAAGGTGTCCGGCGGACTGCACGGCGTCGGCGTGTCGTGCGTCAACTTTCTTTCCGAACATCTGCACCTGGAGATCTGGCGCGACGGAAAAACTTTCGAGCAGGAGTACAAGCGAGGCATTCCTGTTGCTCCACTAAAACAGACTGGAAAGACACGCAAACGCGGAACGAAAATCACGTTCCTGCCCGACACGCAGATCTTTACTGAAACTGCATTCAGTTTCGACAAGCTTTCCGAACGCCTGCGCGAGAAGGCGTTTCTCAACAAAGGCATTCGCATCACGATCAAAGACGAGCGCGAAGAGCCTGAACGTTCGCACGAGTTCTACTACAAGGGTGGAATCGCGGAGTTCGTAAAGCATCTCAACAAGAACAGGACGACGCTTCACGACAAACCGATCTATTTCGAACGCGAGTCTGAGACCCTCTCGATCGAAGTCGCTATTCAGTACAACGACGGCTACGACGAAAAGGTCTACTCGTTTGCCAATAACATCAACACCGTCGACGGCGGCACGCACTTGTCAGGATTCCGGTCGTCTTTCACGAGGACGATCAATGCCTATGCTCAGTCGTCCGGATTGGCCAAGAACTTCAAAAGCTCGTTGACCGGCGACGACGTGCGCGAAGGTCTGGTGGCCGTGATCTCCGTGAAGCTGCCGCAGCCGCAGTTCGAAGGGCAGACGAAAGGAAAACTTAATTCCGACGTGAAGGGCGCCGTCGAATCGTTCCTGAACGATCGGCTCACCGAGTTCTTCGAACAGAATCCGCCTGTGGCGCGCAAGATCGTCGGCAAGGCACTCGACGCCGCACGTGCCCGTGAAGCGGCGCGTAAAGCGCGGGAAATCGTCCGCAAGGGCGCGTTGGGCGGCGGGATGCTGCCCGGCAAGCTGGCTGACTGCCAGGAGCGCGACCCGGCGCTGTCAGAGATCTACATCGTCGAGGGAGATTCGGCCGGCGGTTCCGCTAAACAGGGGCGCGACCGTAAGAACCAGGCCATTCTTCCGCTCAAAGGCAAGATACTGAACGTCGAGAAGGCGCGGTTCGACAAGATGCTCGGTCACAGCGAGATCAAGTCGCTTATCACCGCGCTCGGTACCGGGATCGGCAAAGACGATTTCGATATCAACAAGCTCCGGTATCACAAGATCATCCTGATGACCGACGCCGACGTTGACGGTTCGCACATCCGGACGCTGCTACTGACGTTCTTCTACCGGCAGATGCCGGAGCTCGTCGAACGCGGTCACGTCTTTATAGCCCAACCCCCGCTGTTCAAAGTAAAGCGGGGCAAGAAAGAGGAGTACATCAAGGACGAAGGGTCGATGTTCCATTACCTGATGCGGCAAGCGACGAGCGATATCAGCGTGAAGTCGGCCGGAACCGGACAGCCGATTGAAGGCCGAGATTTGGCGAACGCTCTTGAGCGAACAGCCGATTTTAAAAATTACTATGAGCGGGCAACCAGACGCCTTGCGGGCGACGCGGGGCTGCTCAGCGTGCTGCTCCAGGCGCTCGGTGGACGCAAGGGCGTGATGCGGAAAGAGGGACAAACCCTGCGCAAGGTCTTCGAAGATGGCGACCTGATGGCGAAAGTCCAGACCGCCATGGAGAAGGCGCACTACACGACCGAATTGAACACCGACGAAGAGCACGGTCTGTGGGAGATCGAGACCGTCGCCGCTTCCGGCGCCGACGTCGTGATCGATTGGAACCTGGCGAGCTACGTCGAGTTTCAAAAAGCGGTCGAGCTCTTCATAACGCTTGAAGACACGCTGGCCGGTCCGTTCATCTCCGGCGAGAACGGCGGCAGCGAGGAAGTGCCAACGCGTGAAGCGCTACTCGAGAAAGTGCTGGCGACCGCGAAGAAGGACCTTTCGATTCAGCGTTACAAAGGGCTGGGGGAGATGAATCCCGAACAGCTTTGGGAGACGACGATGAACCCCGAGAAGCGAACGCTGCTCGAAGTCCGCATCGACGATGCGATCGAGACGGACTCGATCTTCACCGTGCTCATGGGCGACGCCGTCGAGCCGCGGCGCAAGTTCATCGAAGATAACGCGCTGGATGTGAGAAATCTGGACGTCTAAGATTTGGTCAGTGGTCAGTAGTGACAACTGACTACGGACCACTGACTACTCACGATATCGTTCAACCTTAAACCGCGACAGCTTGACCGGCGTTTCAGGTGAAATGCCGGCTTTTCTTTTTGCGATCTCAACCTGTTGAGCCGCCGTGTCGACGCCAGGAATGTCGGGCAGCAATAAACCTCTCCGCGACTCGCCTTCATCCTCGACAATCACACCATAAACAGACGGATCGAGTTCGTCCATCTCCGCCGGTTCCGCTGGGAGCAGTACGTCGACGCTGTAAACGAGATCGGCCAGCTCGCTTTCCCTCACCGCATCGAACCGCGGATCGTTTGTCGCGGCGCTGATGGCGTTGGCGACGATCTCCTGGGCCAATGTGTCCTTTGCGGATTCGATCGTTCCGATACATCCGCGTAGCTCGCCGTCGCGCATCTTCAAACAGACGAAACACGGCGCACGTGCGGCGAGCAGTCCTTCCTGCGAGATCAGCGGTTCGACAATCTCACCCGTCAACGTAAACGTTTCGACCGCATGGCGAGCAAGTGCCGGTAGATCTTTTGGAGTGTCGCCGGTGAGATCGGCAGGTTCGTTAGTCAATTGCGCGACGAGATAACCAACGCCGAACGGCGCTTCGTAACTCATCACCTCGCAACTCCACGGCAGTTCTGAAGCCGCGCCAATCGCAACGAGCATCGATCGATACCCGCATTCGCCGGCGAGTCGTCGCAATCCGTGATCGATTTCGACAATGCGTTCCGGCGCATTTGACACGCAAGGCATCGATGACTTCTTCGTCAAAACGGTGCGCCGACGGATTGTATCCAGCGGGTGCTTCCGGTTTGAGACGATGACTCAAATCGCCGCTTGCGACGAACGCCACGCGCCGTCCGAGTTGGTCCACCGCCTTGGCGATGCACGATCCAAATCGAAGGTGATCGTGGTTCGACAAGAAGCTGTACCCAAGCGCAACGACCTGTCCCTGCCAACCGTTTCGCAGTAAGAAATAGAGCGGCACCGCTGTGCCGTGATCGAGGACGTCATCGTCCAGCATCGAAAGGCTGTAGTTTTCCGACGCCGCGGCACGCGTGATCGCCGTCAATAATTCCCCGTCAACGCGTGCGGAGAACTCAGTGCCTGGCGCCTGAAAGTTCGTGAAGTCGCCATACACATTCGGTCCCGCGTAAGCGACGAACGACTCGACCTCGAGACGCGCGTGTGGCGAAATCAGAATCACAGTCTCCGCGCCGGTTTCGATCACGCGTCGGGTAAGTTCGGCCATCGCATCGATCGACGCGCGCACGCCGGCGATAGACTCGCGTCCGACCTCAGGCACCATTATCGGCGGATGCGGTGCAATGCCGGAAAACACTAAGAAGCGTTGGGTGGTCATTGCTGGGCTTTCGCGGTTTGTAGGGAACGACTGTATTCTATCTTCATCCGTGTTCTTAATGAAACCGTTTGACGTGTTAATAATCGGCGCCGGACCGGCGGGCTCGTTTGCCGCCGAACTGCTGGCGAAAGGCGGCGCAAAAGTCGCGCTGTTTGACGGCCGCCCGGAAGGGACGCCGAAAGCCTGCGGCGGGGGTGTAACCGCGAAAGCGTTGAAAGCATGGCCGCAACTACTCAACGCCGCCGGCCGCACGATCAACGAGCTCGATCTCTACTCACCTTCAGGCAAGAAACTTCATCTCGCACTCGACGAACCATTCGCGATCTACTCGCGCGTCGTTTTCGATTCGTATCTTCGCGATCGTGCTCGCGAGGCGGGTGCGCAGATCATTTCCGAAAAGATCTCGGCACGAAGAGCAAAGCGAGTCAACGGCAGATGGCGATTGAAGAACGATAACGGCGCCGAGTGGACGGGCACGATGCTCGTGGGCGCGGACGGCGCCAACAGCGGAATCGCCAGGATGCTTGCTGGTCCATTGCCGCCGTCCGACATGGAAGTCGCGTTTGGTTATCGCGCGCCGTTGCCGTCGAGCGAACTGGCGCCGACGGTCGTTGCGTTTCTCCCGCGTTGGGTTGGTTACGCGTGGGCGTTTCCTCGTCCGGATCACATCTCGTTTGGCATCGCGACAACGCAGGACGCATTCGAGCACCAGCCACTCGACGATCTGCTGTGGCGCTTCATGATCGGCTACTACCAGCAATGCGAGGGCGCAAAGGTCCGCTTCTGGGGAGGTGAAAACGAGAACCCAGACGCGACACGCGTGCGCAAACACTTGAACGACACTGCGGAACGTTACGCCGCGCGTATCCCCGGCCTGGCAGCAAAGACGTGGGACAACAGAAAAGTCTGCGGCGATGATTGGGCGTTGCTTGGCGACGCTGCCGGCTTCGCGGATCCGGTGACCGGCGAAGGAATCTATTACGCGTTACGTTCAGCGGAGTTGTTTGCCGAAGCTTATTTGAAAGGAAAAGCGCGAACTTACGAAGCACGCTGGCGCGAAGACTTTGGTGGCGACCTCAGCCGTGCAGCGCAAATGCGGCGACGGTTTTACGGAAACTTCTGGGGCGCGCCGTTCACCGAGCGTATGATCGAATTCGCGCGCGGACATCGCGGCGTGAAGCGTGTGTTGGGTGATTTGGTAGCCGGTGAACAAGGATACGTCGATCTAAAGAAGAAACTCGTGAAGAGCGCGTTTCGACCGGTGTGAAAGACATGATCAAGAACCTCCTTGCAATTTGTGTTTGCTTGTTGCCCGTCTCAGACGTGTTGGCCCAATCGACTTCCAGGCCAGTGAAGCAGCCGCGCGAAGTTGTCGAAGCTTATCAGGTCTGCGCAGAGTTTCGGCGCCTGCTCGCGGAAGACCTCGATTTCGATCGCGCGTTTGAAGCGACCTTCACGAAGGATCCAGCCCGTAGACGTGAACTTGCGATTACTGAATCGGAACTTGACCGTGAGGTTGTGGCTCAACTAGACGATGTCACTCTCATCGGCCTCCACAAAGACCTGACGCAGTTTCTTATACTTCTGCTGCCGTTGTTTGCAGTTGAAAACGTTGACAAGGAAGAACTCTATCCGCCTGCGTTTGAAAAAAAGCTCAGCCAGCGGCCAAAGGATCTCGAGGCGGCCAAAGTCTTCGCGGTCCAACTGAAACGCGACGTGGCCGACTTTCGCCTTCATATCAACAAGCTGGCTGCAAAGTATCCTTCCGTAGCCGAGGGGATTGCGACGTATAGAAAGCACTTCTTAACGCCGCTTGTGCCCCCGAATCACATCGTGGAACCCATGACCGGATATAGCAAAGGCAGAGTGTTGCGTTTGGATGAGCCGTACTATCGGATTGACGATTGTGCGGTGATTCGTGAGGACGGACAGATGAGACTAATCGGATACACGTTCTTAGAAATACGTTTTTAGCGGTCACGGCGCGAGGCGCTTGATGGACCATGTGCTGTCTGACTTGAGTTCGTAAAGTATTCGATCGTGGAGCCGTCCCACCCGGCTTTTCCAGAACTCGATCTTGTCCGGACGCAATCGATAACCGCCCCAGTGTCCCGGACATTCGATCTCGCGATCGCGATAGTAATCTTCCAACTCCTGCGCACGTTGTTCGAGCACTTCGCGTCCCGGGATCACGCTGCTCTGCGGTGAGGCCCACGCTCCAATCTGACTCTCGCGTGGACGAGTCTGGAAATACTGCTCCGACTCCTCCGCCGGCGTCCTCTCGACCTTCCCTTCAACACGCACTTGCCGGTCGAGCGGATTCCAATAAAACACAAGCGCCGCGTATGGATTGCTTTCGAGTTGCGCCGCCTTCGCGCTGTGATAGTTGGTGAAGAAAACAAAACCTTCGTCGTCGACCTGCTTCAACAACACCATGCGCGCGGATGGTCGACCTTCCGGCGTCGCAGTCGCGAGTGTCATCGCTTCGGGCATCGGCAGTTTTGCTGCCACAGCCTCGTCAAACCACAATTGGAACTGCCTGATCGGATCGCGCTCGACCAGCTTTTCGTCGAGCGTTTCTAAAGTCGGCGTATCAGTCGTCATGCTCATGCTTCGGCCGCGTACGGCGCGAGTCGCTCCCGTAACTCGGCGGGAATCGGCACCGTTTCAAACGTATCCTGATTGACTGCCGCGAGAACGAAATGCGCCGTCGCAATCAGCTCCTCTTCGCCGTTCCTTCGTACTTCGAAATTGAGTCGCATCGATCGCCTCCCGAAGTGTCCGACAAAAACGCTCACTTCCAAAAGGTCGTCGAGTCGAGCGGCGCGTTTGAAGTCGCATTCGAGATGCACGCGCGGCAGCCAGATCTTCAATTCATCAAACATCACGCCGTATTGCAGACCAACTTCGCGAAACAACTCGGTCTCGGCGTATTCGAAGAAACGAATGTACGCGCCATAGAAAATGATGCGCGCGGCGTCGACGTCGCCCCACCGCACACGCTCTTCAATCGTGAATGTCCTGTGCCCCGACATCGAAATTAGGCGAACACTCTTTCAAGAAATTTCAGTAAAGCGAAGTTGAACTGTTCCGTCTGTTCGAGATTGGAAACGTGACCCGCGTTCTCGAGCACGACCAAGTGGGAGGTTGCGATCTTCGCGTGCATCTTTTCGCTGTCGGCCACCGGCGTGATTGCGTCTTCACGGCCGACCACGATCATCGTCGGAACGCGAATGGTCGAAATGAACTCGGTCAGATCTTCGCGCTCCGCCATGCCCAACAAAGCAGACGCCGCGCCCTGCGGTTTCGTCTTCAACATCATGTCGCGAACGCGCTTTACGACCTCGGGCCGTTTGCTCACCGTCTCCGGTGTCAACAACTTCGGCAGCATCGCGTCGGCAATGCCGGCCATGCCTTCAGCCATCGCCTTTTCCGCTTGTTGAGCCCGCGTCTGTTTTCCCTCTTCCGTGTCGGCCTGCGCGCGCGTGTCCGCAAGGACCAACGCTTTCACGCGCGAAGGAAACTGTTTGACGAACGCCAAAGCGACATAACCGCCCATCGACAGTCCCGCAATAACCGCCTGGTCGATCCCGAGATGGTCCATGAGTTTTGCGACGTCCTGGGCCATGCGGTTCATCGTCGCCGGACCTTCAGACGCGTCGCTTTCGCCAAACCCGCGCAGGTCGGGCGTGACGACGCGAAACCTGCTCGTCAGCGCTTCCGTTTGTTCGGTCCAGAGCGAACGATTGAAGGGATAGCCGTGTATGAGCACGACCGCCGAACCCATTCCGACATCATCGTAAGTAATCTGAATATCGTCGATGCGTGTTGTTGTCATGCGTTTCAAAAGTCTCTGCGCGCCGCGCGCGCCACCACCGAAATCAGTTCCGTCAACTCCACCGGCTTCGCCAGGTAAATCTGAAAACCTGACGACAGCGCCCTCTCGCGGTCTTCTTCCTTCGCGTAAGCCGTAATCGCGACCGCCGGAATGCTGTCCGACTCATCGGCTTCGAGCAAACGTATCTTCTGGATCAATCCGTAACCGTCTTCGTCAGGCATCGCGATGTCTGACACCAATACGTCGGGCCGCCGTAGCCGGATCGCCTTAATGGCTTCACCAGCAGAAGATACAGCAGTCACCGTGGCCTGTCTTCTGGTCAACGCGGTGGTCATGAGTTTGAGCGTGTCGGAGTCATCGTCTACCAGCAAAACGTTCACGCCTGACAACAGTTGCGGCGCAATCGCTGCGGTCTGTTCGCGAGCGTCGGAATAGACGGCGGCGGCTTTCACACCGGCGTCGATCACCGGCAGCTTGATTGTAAAGGTGGCGCCGCGTCCTTCACCGGCGCTTTCCGCTTTAATCCAGCCGCCGTGGATCTCGACAAGATGACGCGCGATCGCCAGTCCCAGACCGAGCCCGCCGTGATGTCGCGTGGTCGTGCTGTCTGCCTGTCGAAAACGATCGAACACGTACGGCATGAACTCGCGACTGATGCCCTGCCCCGTATCGCTCACCGAAATCTCGACAGTCGATGCGACTTGCGACAACTTCACAGTCACGCGGCCGCCGCTGAAGGTAAACTTCACCGCGTTTGACAACAGGTTCCAGATCACCTGCTGCAAACGGTTCGCATCACCTGACACCATCGCACGCGTCGCACTCAGCCGCGCATCAATCTGAATCCCTTTCGCATCTGCCGTCGGACGCACGACGTTGATCGCGCTCTTCACCACCGGCGCAAGTTCCAGCGGATGCAGGTCGAGATAAAGATTTCCAGTGATGATGCGCGACACGTCGAGTATGTCGTCGACGATCTGCGCCTGCGCCTTGGCGTTGCGACAAATCGTTTCGATCGCCTGTTTGCTTACAACGTCGTCGACCGATCCGTCTTCAAGCAACCTGGACCAACCGAGAATCGCAGTCAGCGGGGTGCGCAGTTCGTGTGAGACAGTGGCGAGAAACTCGTCTTTCAACCGGTTCGACTCTTCCGCGGCCTGACGCGCGGTGCGTTCCAGTTTCAACAGACGAACGTTCTCGATCGCGACCGCGGTAAGATTCGCCGCCATGCTCATCGCCGTCACGTGTTCGGGGCGATAGACGCCAGACTGATAACTCTGCACTTCGATCGTGCCGATGATCCGCCCCATCACCGCCATCGGCACCGCCATCGACGTCTCAGGCCGCAAACCATTGTCTGGTCCAACGACAACGGTCGGATGCCCGCGTTGGACCCGCATGTAGTTGTCAGTGATGATGACGCGGCCCGTACGCACGGCGCGACTGTTTGGTCCATGCGCTGTAACCGGCATCGGCGGCAGCTCTGAAACATCGACTTCAGCGCCATCGCCCCAACCGTAGCAGGCGGTGCGAACATCGCGGAGCGGATCGTAAAGCGACACAAAGAACCCATCGCACGGCACTGAAACGTTCGTGAACTCCCGCAGTGCGCGAAAAATCGCGTTCAGCTCCCGCACGCTGCCGAGCGCCTGGGCCAAAAGCGAGATCCGCTCCAACAGCCGTTCATATTCGAGCAGCGCACGCTGATCGGCTTCGCGCAACGCGTTCTCGGCCTCTTCGCGTTCTGCCAGAGTCTTTCTAACAGTCGATTCCGATTCCTTCAGATCGGCGGCCGCACGCTCGGCGCTCACCCGCGCGAGCACTTGCGCGCGGGTGACTGCAAAAAACAGCAAACTCAGAAACGCACCAACGAACAGCGTGTACTTCACGAACGGCTGGTTTGACGCTGCCTCGAACGAAGGTTTCGTTGCAAACACAATTGTCCACGTACGACCAGCAATAGGTTCGCCGATCGTTTGTGTGAAACGAGGGTTGTTTGATGAAGTTGCGTCAGAGGCGTGAAGTAGATTTTCCGATGACGTCGTCGGTCCGTCATAAACAGTAAAGCTCACGTCATAGTTCTTTTCCCTGCGTGACCGGCGCCAGAAAATCGTCAGCGCGAAACGGGCTATAAACAAAGCCGAGGAGAGCTTTTCGTAGATCAGTTTCGTTGGCGATGGTGGCGTGCTCACGATAGACCGGCGCATAGATGAGGAACCCAGCCTGCGAATTCTCTATGTCGGTCCTTTCCTGAATCAGCACGACACGGCCCGACGCAGCCGGAACTCTTTTGTCGCGCGCTCTCTCCATCGCCTCACGGCGCACCGGATCCGTGAACATGTCGTAGCCCATCGCAATCTTGTTTCGATGGTTCTGCGGCTGCAAATAGATGATGGCGTGATACTCGTCGCGGGAATAATCCGGCCAGACGCGAAAGTCCGGGAAGCCCGACTGCCTCATCGTTGCGATCATCGCCGGAAGTTCCTGCGGAGAAAGCCGGCGAGAGAAGCCGATCCCGTAGATGCCGGCGTAATTCTTCGGCAACTCGATCTGCTTAACAAACCGATCAAACTCTTCGCGCTCGACGGAAGTACTGGCGGCGAAGAGTCCCGTGCCCGCGCGCAGGAGCGCTACCGACGTCTGGACGCGGAGGTTGATGTTGTCTTCGATCTCCTGGACCGACTTTTGAAAACGACTCTGGTCCTGGTCGTAGGTGAGTTTGGCGAAGTAGTAGTAAACGAGGACCGTGAAGGCGAGGCCCAGCAGGAGAATCAGATACGGCAAGAACGCGCGACGCTTGCGCAGTTGTTGCGGCTGCCATCCCTGGGTTCGGTTCGGCATCATTCTCAATCCGAGTTAAGACGACGGATGGTTATTTGACGCGTCGGGTTCTTCTTCGAAGGAAATCAATCAAAACGAACTGCGAGAGATTTCCTGGATTTGCGAAGTAGGCTTTGCCGTTAGTCATGGCGCTCATCTGCTTCACAAATTCGACCAGGTAGTAGTCGCTGGCCAGCATGAAAGTGTTAATCATTATACCGGCTTTGCGGCAGGCTTGAACTTCTTTAAACGTCTCCGACATGACCAGCGGGTCGCCGCCCATCGAGTTTTTGTACAGGCGGCGCGTGGGACGAAGACTGTTCTCCTGTTTTTGGGCGTGTTTTTGGCCGAAACGTGTGAAATCCTCACCGACGAAGCAGGCGGTCGGTTTGCCGTCGGTGACCATCACGATCTGCTTCATCTCTTTCCGCTGCGCCTGCAAGAGGCGCCGTGACAGTCGCAGGCCTTCGGCGGTGTTGGTGTGGTAGGGGCCGACTTGCGTCGTCGCGAGTTTGCCCAGCGGCAGCTCTTCGGCAGCGTCGTGGAACAGCACGACCTTCAGCGAATCGCCGGGATACTGCGTGCGAATCAGGTGCGACATCGCGAGCGCGACTTTCTTCGCGGGCGTGAACCGGTCTTCGCCGTAGAGAATCATCGAGTGGGAGCAATCGAGCATCACGACCGTCGCGCATGACGATTGATAGTCGCACTGGTGCACGTGCAAGTCGTCGTACTCAAGATTGAGCGGCACTTGCAGACCTTCGCGTTCAATCGCGGAGAGCAGCGTCGCGGTGACGTCGAGATTGATCGTGTCGCCAAACTCGTAACGCTTGCTGGCTGCGGCTGCTTCGACGCCTGTCGATAGATAAGTCGTGTCGTGACGTCCGGCGGCGCTTTTGCCAAAACTGCCGAGCAGGTTGCGGAGAGTTTTGTAACCGAGAAAGTCGAGACCTTTTTCGGTGACTTCGAAATGCACGTCGCGTGGCAGAGGTTCGGATATTTCGCCGTTTCCGCCGTTGCGCTGTTGTTGCTGCGGGGCCGGTTGTTGTTGCTCGCGGAGAGTTAAGTAGCCTTCTTCGACGAGTCGTTCGATCAGTTGGTTCAAGAGTTCTTCGAGGAGTGATCCTTTGTACTTGCCTTCGTTCTCGGCGAGCATCTCCTGGATCTGACGTTCGTCGATCTGGCCCTGGTCGAGCAGCGCCTTGAGAAGGGCGTGTCGGAGTGCGTCGAGTGAGGTGTCGGCAGGGCGGCGTTCACGAGTCCAGTAGTAGTTGTCGTCGTAGCCGGAGTCGAGCAAGGCGTCGGCCATGCTGTCCATTAACTCGCCGAGGTTAATGCCGAATACGTCGAAGCCCTTGAACTTGGAATAACGCGTGAACTTCATTGTGATGGTTGTCAGTGGTCCGTTGCCGGTAGTTCAACTCACTACTGACCACTGACCTTCAACTGTATTTGCTCGTTTCGGTTAAATCGTCGTAAATCATGCCGCGACGATCCTTCCGTGCCTTTGTGGCGGCGGTGTAGCCACCTTCTTCGTTACGGCTGATCTTGTTTTGCGCGTACAGGCCTTCGAGCACGAGCTCACATGCCGCAACAAGCCGGGCCTTGTCAGCTACGGTCGAATTCAAAGGGTATCAACGCCGCTTCCAACAACTCCGGAACCGCTTCGATCAACCCCGCGCACTCAGTCGCCGCGGCAGTGTCGGCCAGCAGCAGTTTGTTTCCTTCATCAAACCATTGCACGGTGCGCGAGAAGTCGATGCCGACAAAGTAACCTTCAAAGATCTCGCCGGCCGCACGCTTGATCAGATCGCGCGCAATGCGATTAGCGCCGAGTTGCTCTCCTTCATACTCCAACTCCATCTTTCCAGTCATCGACGGAATGGCGGCGTAAACGTCCGCGATGCGCGGCACGATCGGCTCCTCGCCCGTCAGCAGCGATCGCCGTTCAGCATTTGAAACAACCGATTCCATCACCGTGATTGGCATGTCGCTGCGAAACACCCGAATGCTTGTCGACGTGATTGTCTTCGCGAGCTTCGAATGCAATCTGCTCGACGACCTCGCGAATAAAATCCGGGACAGCGATCCGGCTCGCGGTCTTCGAAACGTTCCGTCCACGCCTCCTGACGCGTGATCTCGACGCGCCGTCGGCAGCTCTTTCGGATAGTGCGTCGTGATCTCCGAGCCGATGCGATCCTTGAGCGGCGTGATGATCTTTCCGCGTGCGGTGTAGTCTTCCGGGTTGGCGGAAAACATGAGCATCACGTCGAGCGGGAGACGCACCGGATATCCCTTAATCTGCACGTCGCCTTCCTGCATGATGTTGAAGAGCGCGACTTGGATCTTTCCCGCGAGGTCGGGCAGCTCGTTGATCGCGAAGATCCCGCGGTTTGCACGCGGCAGCAGGCCGTAGTGAATCGTAAGCTCGTCGCTGAGCAGGTGCCCGCCCTTCGCGGCCTTGATCGGATCGACGTCGCCGATGATGTCCGCGACTGTCACGTCCGGAGTCGCGAGTTTTTCGACGAAACGGGCGTCGCGATCGATCCAGTCGATCGGCGTCATCTCGCCCTCTACCGCAAGCATTCGCCGTCCGTAGGCGGAGATCGGACGAAACGGATCGTCGTTCACTTCAGAGCCGGCGATGATCGGGATATGTTCGTCGAGCAGCTCGGTGATCTGGCGGATGATGCGGCTTTTTGCCTGTCCGCGCAGTCCCAGCAGGATGATGTTGTGACGCGAGAGAATAGCGTTAACGAGCTGCGGAATGACGGTGTCGTCGTAGCCGACGATACCGGGAAACAGTTTTTGTCCGGCTCGCAGTTTTCGAATCAGGTTCAGGCGCAGTTCGTCTTTGACTGAGAGGGTTTGATACCTGCTCGCACGAAGTTCGCGAAGGTTCCTTGGGTAATCCATATTGTGTGGCGAAGATTCTACTCAACCTTGCCGTCTTCGCGCAGCTTCTGGAGGTGCGCCAGGACAGCTCTTTCGGCCATTGCGTATGCTTTGGGGGAAACATCGGTGTAAACCTGGGCGACGATCTCTGTCGGATCCGTGATTCCATTCTGCACAGCTTCCAAAATGTTTCGTTCACGCTCCAGGCGGTGAGAAATGTATTGCTCAATCTTCTGATAGGGCGCCGCGACCGCCGGCCCGTGACCACCGAATAACACGGATAAGCCGGGTAAGGAACGCATGCGCTCGAGTGAATTCAGATAATCGCGCATGTTGCCATCGGCGGGATCGATCAGCACGGATCCGAAACCGACGATATTGTCGCCGGTGATTAGCACGCCACGCTGGGCGTCGTGAAAACAGAGATGCCCGCGTGCGTGACCGGGCGTGTGCATCGCCTGCAACTGAAGCTGCGGTTCGCCGTCGAGCTTGATGATCTCGCCGTCTTCAATGAAACGATCGACTTGAACGTCGTTGAGGATCTTCGCTGTCTCGCGGTGAGCAGCGACTGGAACGTTTCCGCCGAGATGCGCCTTCAGAGCATTCACACCACCGACATGATCCGGATGGTGGTGCGTCAGAATTATCTCGCGCACCGTTCTTCCGCCGGCGATCATCTCGTCGACACACTCCGCCAACGCTTGCTGTTCTTCTTCGTAAGGCGATCCGGGATCGAAGATCAGCAACTCTTTCGAGTTGTGGACCAGATAGCAGCAGGTGTGCGTTGCGGGTGGCCGCGTCGGTGTGCGAACGGGAAAACAAAGATAGTTCGGTCGAAACGTGATCTGGCGCGCGACTTCGCCATGCGCGTGGCGAAGCGACAAGAAACGATCGACAAGATCGGGAGTCACGCCGGCGGCAAGCATTCGCAACGCGTGAAGCGTCGGCGGCACAGCGACGACTTCGTCTCGTAACCAGCGTGAGTAAGCATCGGTCGCCGTCAGCCATTCGCCGCTCGCGAGCTCGCCGGCGATCACGTTCGGTTCCTGTTTTGGCGGACAGCTAACGAGAAAGAACCACGTATCAAAGCGACGCGCGTTGAACGGCGGCGTCACCCAGCGACCGACATACGTAAAGTCATTCGCATCGAGATGCAGATTGTAATGGTCCAACAACGCGGGCCACGACATACGTCCCGACTCAAGGTCGTCAAGTAACGACGATCGCTGACCTTTCGTTAGCGTGTCACCACCGCGCGCGGCGAGCACGCCCAACTCTTCAAACAACTCGCGCGCAGCGCCGCTGATCATCGCCGCAGTTGCCGGATTCGGCGCGTTTCGCACATCGACCGATGCATCGTCGGCGTCGATCTGTCCACCTGGAAACGCATGAAATCCACCGAGAAACGCAAGCTTATCGCTGCGTTTAACCCAGAACACTTCCGGATTGTGCGGATCAGTTTCTTGCCGGATGAGAATTACTGCGGCCGCGTCTTTGGGAGCGGTGCTCGTTGACGATCGTTCCATTACTTGCTCACGACCACCGGAATCTCTCGCCGTCACCCGGGCCCCACGGCACACCGCGCATGTGGTAGCCACCTTCTTCCCAGTAACCGGCTTCATCGTGTTCGAGGAAGCGAACGCCTTTGACCCACTTGGCTGACTTCCACGCGTAGAGTTGCGGAATGATCAAACGAACAGGACCACCGTGTTCGGGTGGGATCGGCTCGCCGTCATGCGCCCACGCAAACAGCGAGTCTTCGTTGAGGAAATATTCGATCGGAAGGTTGGTGGTCCAACCGTAATCGTAAGCGAGCGCCAAAACAAACTTCGCCTCCGGTTTGACGCCGGCGAGTCGCGCGATCTCGCGCGTCGAAACTCCGCTCCAAACATTGTCCAACCTGGACCAGCGCGTGACGCAATGAAAGTCAGCGTAAACACGCACCGCCGGAAGTTGCATAAACTCGTCGAGCGACCACTTCAGCGAGTTCTCCACCAGGCCTTCAACTTCAAACGACCACGTTGCGAGATCGACTTTCGGAGTTCCGTGCGCGTCGAGCACGGGCCACTTCTTCGTCCGCGACTGCCCCGGCGGCAGACGCTTCTCGCGCCGCGTGTCGGGACTGATGATGATCTCCGGATCGTCGATCGCCTCTGCCGGGCGCGGATCGCTGGTTTGATACTTCTTGTCACTAAACAGATTATCGAGAAAACTCATTTTGTTCTTGGCTTTGTTTTAGTACTTTGTTCCTCGTTAGTGGCGACTTACAAGTACAAAGCACAAAGTTACTAAACTCATTTCTTCCCTTGCTTCTCTGCGAGCGCGATCAGTTCCTCAGGCATCCATTTCCCGACGCCCTTCGCCGTTGCATCCGCGATGCCGACGTCTCTGTTGTGCCACTCGTCGCGATCGCCTTCCGGTCCGCGCGCGCGTTCGTAGTTTTCCGTCTGTTCGAGACTCAACAGTATCCCGCCGACGATCTCTTTCCAGTCATTAAACTGGATCCCGCGCCGCACGATCGGCAGTCCCGCGGTCCAGTCTTCTTCCGGCGCGCGGTCGTCCTGCTCCGGTATCGTCAAGTTGTGCAATGACGGCATCGGACCACCGGAAAACTCCTTCACCATTTGTTCACCCACTTGCTTGTACGACCAGTCGGAATGCTCCTGCCGCAAAGCCTGGGCGCGGCGAAAGAGGTCCGCCACCGAAGTTTGCTGACTCATCACTAACTACCTTTCTTCCTCGCCAAAACCACAACGATCATCAACGCGATTGTAATCCCTGCCGACAACAGACAGAACTGGCAAAAGGCCCGGATCACGAAGGCCTGCAGATAAAACAGCCACAGGCTCACGAGCACCATCGTTGCCACCAATGGCAGCAACAGCTTTCCGGCGGTCTGATACCCGAAAGCCGCCAGTGTCGATAGACTGAAAACGCTGAAATAAGCCGCGGCGCCAAGGGCCGCGAGGGGGATACCGGCGATTACCGCATACTGACTGGTGAGCACTTCCTCACAACCACCAGTCACCGAACACGGCACGCTCTGGCCGGATATATGTTGGACGGTGAGGTAAACAGCGTCGCCAAGTCCTACGAGAGCGAGCAGCGCCGCCGCAACGTACATCCACTTCGCGCGAATCACTTCTTCTGCGCACCGACTGCGCGTATCTCGTCCAAAATCAAAACTCGCAGCGTGTCGGCCGGCAGCGACTGGAAGGGCACCTCACGACCGTTGATAAAAACAGTCGGCGTGCTGTTCACGCCCATCGAGCGCGCGCGTTTGCCATCGAGAAATATTCGCTGCTCGACGCGATCGCTGTTCACGTCGCGTTTGAACCGTTCAACGTCGATGCCGATCTGCTTCGCGTAACCTTCAAAGACTGGTCGCGCATCAAACTCGGTGGTCCAATCCTTCTGGTGCTCAAAGATCAGCGCGTGCATTTCCCAAAACTTGCCTTGCAATCCCGCAGCTTCGGCGGCAGACGCAGCGGGTATAGCGTGCTGGTGGTTAGTCAGAGGATACTCGCGGAAGGTGACCTGTAACTGATCGCCAAACTCCTCTTTCATCTGCTTCAGTATCGGATGAAACATTCCACACGGAGGACACTGAAAATCCCCAAACTCTTCGAGCTTCACCGGCGCATTCGCCAGCCCGATTGTGTGCGGCGGGTCAGCGCCGGGAACGCCTGTCTTGACTGGCGCCGGTGTCGGGCTTTGCGCGGGTGGCGCATTGACGGTTTTACTTGCACCAGGGCCCGGCGCCGGTTTCTTTTGCGTCATGTACACGACGCTGCCAACGGCCACGCCGAGCACGACGAGAATGATGATGAAGGGAAGTATTCGTTTCATTATCTTATGTAGCATTATGTCAAACCGCGGCCGCGAGAGTTGCCGCGAGTGACCGAAAGATGTCGCGGCCATCGCTCGATCCGAGCAGGTCTTCACACGCGCGTTCCGGGTGCGGCATCAGTCCGAGCACGTTGCGTTCGCGATTGCAGATGCCGGCAATGTTTTCGCGTGAACCGTTAGGATTAGCGGCCGCGGTGATTGCGCCAGCCGGATCGCAGTAGCGAAACACGATGCGGTCTTCCTGTTTGAGTTCGTCGAGTGTGCGATCGTCGCAAACGTAGTTTCCTTCCGCGTGCGCGATCGGAATACGAAGCACAGAACCCGCTTGAATTTCATTTGTAAAAGGACTGTCGGACGTTTCGACCCGCACGTAAACGTGATCGCAAATGAAATGCAGGTCGCGATTGCGAATCAGCGCGCCCGGCAACAGTCCGGCTTCGCAAAGAATCTGAAAACCGTTGCAGATCCCGAGCACAAAACGTCCGCTTTCGGCAAACTTCTTGACCGAATTCATCACCGGCGAGAAGCGCGCGAGTGCTCCGGCGCGCAGGTAGTCGCCGTAGGAGAAGCCTGCCGGGAATGATCACGGCGTCGTAGGTGCTGAGATCCGTTTCGCGGTGCCAGATGAAGTCGACCGGCTGACCGACGTGTTTGGAGATCACGTGGTAGGCGTCGTGATCGCAATTAGAACCGGGAAAAACAATAACGCCAAACTTCACGCTTCTATCTCCACGCGGTAATCTTCGATGATCGGGTTGGACAAGACCTCACGCGCCATTTTCTCGACTGATTCGCGGGCCTGCTGATTGTCGACGCCCGGATCGAGCGCGATCTCGAAGTACTTTCCCTGGCGCACGTCCGAGATTCCGGTGAATCCGAGCAGCTCGACCGAGTGGTGAATGGCCTTTCCCTGTGGGTCGAGCACGCCGGACTTCAGGTTTACAAACACTTTAGCTTTCATGGTTGGCTGTTTACCAAACTCAATAAAATATTGCGTTAAAAGCAGTTATTGGACTAATATCTCCCGCTTGTGGCTAGCCCAGCTTCCTTTAGGAGAAACTTATAATGCAAAACCCTGCGCCCGTCCAAACGGCCAAATCGAGTACCGGTCTTGATGAGAACGTTGCCGCATTGTTGTCCTACCTTTTTGGTTGGGTCTCGGGATTGATTTTTTTCCTACTCGAGAAGGACAGCCGGCTCGTCCGCTTCCATGCCATGCAGTCGATCTTGCTGAACGCTGCCGGCGCGGTTATTGGATTCGTGCTTTGGATCGCGACTTTTATCCTGGCGATTATCGGCTCGATGCTTGCCGACTCGCTGGGCGCATTAATGTGGCTTCTGGCCACGTTGCTGTTTGCCGCTTTCGGTATAGCCCTCTTTGTCGCCGCGATCCTGTGCTTGATCAAGGCTTACCAGGGCCAATACTTCAAACTGCCGGTGATCGGTAATTTCGCTGAAAAGTTTTCGGCGAAATAATCGCTCGGCGCGTTTACACGAAAACCCGTTCAAAGATCGAATCGACGTTGCGCAGGTAGTGGTCCAGCGAGAAGACTCGATCAATCTCCTCCTCTGACAGGCGCGACTTGACGTCCTCATCAGCCTTGACGAGTGTCTGAAAGTCGCGGTCCTCGTCCCAAACTCTCATCGCATTTCGCTGCACCCAATCGTAGGACGTTTCGCGGGAAACGCCTTTGTTCGTGAGCGCGAGTAAAAGTTGACCGCTGAAGATCAGGCCTTTAGTCGCTTTCAGGTTTTCCAGCATCCGCTCGGGATAAACGACGAGTCCATCGATCAATCCGATCGTCTTTTGCAGCATGTAGTCGAGCGCAATGCTCGAATCGGGTAATACAACGCGTTCAGCGGAAGAGTGTGAGATGTCGCGTTCGTGCCAGAGTGCGACGTTTTCGAGTCCGACTACGCTGTTTGCGCGAACGACGCGCGCCATGCCGCAGATACGCTCAGAAATGATCGGATTGCGCTTGTGAGGCATCGCGCTCGATCCTTTTTGACCTTTCGTGAATCGTTCCTGTGCCTCACGCACTTCGGTGCGCTGCCAGTGACGAACGTTGAGCGCCATCTTTTCGAGCGTTGAAGCGATGATCGCGAGCGTCGTCAGGTACTCGGCGTAAATGTCGCGCTGAATCACCTGCGTCGAAACCGGCGCTGCTTTCAAACCGAGTCGCGCGCAAACGCTCTCTTCAACCGACGGATCGAGATGCGCGAACGCGCCGACTGCGCCGCTGATCTTTCCGACGGCGACAGCGTCTTTTGCTCGCAGCAGTCGTTCGCGATTGCGACGCATCTCGTCGAACCAGAGCGCGAACGTCAAACCGAAGGAAGTCGGTTCGGCATGAATGCCGTGCGTGCGTCCGACCTGCGGCGTGTTCTTGAATTCGAAGGCGCGACGCTTCAGCGCCTCCATCAACTGGTCCACCTTTGGCAGGAGGATGTCGCAGGCATCGCGCAGGAGCAACGCGTTTGCGGTATCGACCACGTCCGATGAAGTTAAGCCGTAGTGAACGAAGCGCGACGCTTCACCGATCGACTCAGCAAGGTTCGTCGTAAACGCGATGACATCGTGATTCGTCGTCTTCTCGATCTCGTTGATGCGTTCGACCGAGAACTTAGCGCGCGACTTGATCTGTTCGAGTGCATCGGACGGAATGATGCCGTTTTCGGCGTGGACCTCGCAGACGGCGATCTCCACGTCGAGCCATTTCTGAAACTTGTTTTGCTCGGACCAGAGCGCGCCCATTTCGGGCAATGTGTAGCGATCAATCATTGGGCAATCATTGGGCGATCATTTTAAGTTTGTTGAATTCACGAGATAGCGCGCGAGCCGCCAGTGGCCATTCTCTTCGATTAGGGTAAAAGTCTCCATTCCTGTGCCACGTTCAAATCGTGTTTCATAACTAAGTATAAAAACATGACCCTTCAAAGGCCCGCCGGAGTTCTGTTGCTCGTTTGCTGAGTGAAGCGCGCGGTTTTCAACTTTGCCGAGTTTAGTTCGCAAGGTCTTGAATACCTCGTTTGATTCGTCGAGCGTGACGTCTCGTCTCCACAGATCCGCGGAATCAGAATAAATCTGTTCGTAACGTTCCTGATCCATGTTGGTGCCGATGCTCGTCACTACTTCTTCGACTTCGGCGGGCACTCGGTCTCGTTTATTGCTCACGCCGCAAGCGCATGCGATTCCCGCGAGAAGCAAACCGATGAGTGCGATCCGCCTCCTCATACCTCGATCCAGGGCGTCGGCTCTTTCGGATAGGAAAGAGAGATCTCAGTGGAACCGCAACTGTAAAAGAGCGGCGCCTTTTCCTGTAGCGCGACCTCGGCATTGATCTTCGCGAGGTACGGGTTGTTTGCGCGCTGTGAAAGGTGGGCCAGGATGATGTATTTCGCGGAGCCGTCAAAGCCGTGCTTGATCCAATCCGCGAGATCTTCGTTCGACAGGTGACCGAGACGCGAGAGTATTCGTTGCTTGAGTTCCCACGGATACGCGTCGCACGCTTTGAGCATGTCTCTGCTGTGGTTCGACTCGATCACGATCGCGGCGCAACCGCGCAGGCGTTCACTAACGAGCGTGGTGATGTGACCGAAGTCCATCACCGTTGCGATCTTCACGCCGTGATGTGTCGCAGTGAAACCGAAGTTGTCGACGGCATCGTGCGGGATGGTGAACGGGTGGAAATCGATCTCGCCGATGCGAAAGTCTTTGCTCGACTCGATCTGTTCGACGCGATCGCGCAACGCGTCCTGGCGTCGTCGCGGTTCGTCGTTGGCGACGTTGAAACGTTCGCCGACGTAAGCGTCGAGAGTTCTCTCTGAAATGTAGACGGGACAGTCGACTGAGCCTAACAACACGCGCAGTCCGCCGGCGTGATCGCCGTGTTCGTGAGTGACGAGCACGCCATCGAGGCGTTGCGCATCTTCACCAACCATCGCAAGCCGGCGCATGATCTCCTTCGCGCTCAGACCGGCGTCGACAAGCACGCGAGTATTGCCTGCAACGATCAGTACCGCGTTACCAGTTGATCCGCTGCCGAGAACGGTAAGTTTCATAAGCACAAAGAGGAGCCACAAGAGGCACAAAAACCACAAGAGGCACAAAAGAAAAACGGGATAACTATAACAGCTTTTATGCTTCTTGTGCCTTTTGTGGCTCTTGTGCTTTTTGTGATCTAGATCTCGAGACGAGAACGATCGACTTTGAATCCGTTGAGGTTTCCGAGCGCGCCGAGCGCGATCGTTTCCGAGTTGAAATAGGTGCGGGCGATCTCCTGAAGTTGTTCGACAGTGATCTTGCGAATCTTTTCGATCACTTCATCAGGCGAGATGCGGCGTCCGTGAATGATCTCTTGTCGCGCCAACGTGCCGGCCCGCGCACTCGACGATTCGAGTCCCAACAGGATCGACGAGATCGCCTGGTCCTTCGCTATGCGAAGCTCTTCTTCTGAAACGGGCTCGCGCACAACTCTGCGCAATTCCTTCAGCGAAAGATCCAAGAGCTCGTCGAGTTGGTCGGGCGACGTCCCGGCGTACACGTTGAAAACGCCAACGTCGGAAAACGCACTGCCTGCGGCGCCGACTGAGTAAGCCAATCCGCGTTCCTCGCGAACTTCCTGCCACAATCGGCTCGACGTACCACCACCGATCACCGAAGCCAACAAACTCCCCGCGTAACGATCTTCGTTGAGCGCGTCCGGCCACGGTGTTGCGATCACGAGGTGCGCCTGTTCGAGTTCACCCTTCTGTTCGATCAGGATCGGCGCCGCTGCACGTGGACGCCCCGAGTCGAGCGCAAGAGGTCGAACACCGGCGCCGCTCTCGCAACCATCGAACGCGCCGCCAACGAGCTCAACCAAACGAGCGTGGTCGACGTTTCCCGCCGCCGCAACGACGAGATTGCTGTACGAAAACTCGCGCGCGTGGAATGCGAGCGTCAGTTTGTGGTCAAACGTCGGAACAGTCTCTTTCGTGCCTTCGATCGGGCGTCCGAGCGGCTGGTTCGGGAAGTAGGCGGCGTTGAAGAGCTCGCCCAGCAGCTCGTCGGGCGTGTCTTCCACCATTTTCATCTCTTCGAGGATGACTTTTTGCTCGCGATCGAGGTCTTCCTGCTCAAAACGGGGGTGGGCGACAAGATCCGCCAGCAGATCAATCGCCTCCGGAAGCGCCACGTCCGCAACCTTAGTAGTAAAACCCGTCATCTCATGGGTCGTATAGGCGTCAAGATGTCCCCCCAACCGGTCCGTTTCAACCGCAATATCGCGAGCCGTGCGACGCCGGGTGCCCTTAAACACTGCGTGTTCGATAAAGTGACAGATCCCGTTGAGTTCCGCCGTTTCGTGGCGGGAACCGCGGCGGACCCAGATTCCGGCAGTCACAGATCGGAGCCCGGGCATGTGTTCAGTCAGGACAACGATCCCGTTCGGGAGTTTTGTAGATTGGACTTCGTCGATCATCTGTTGGAAATCAAACAGTGCGAAAAGGCTCCGTAGGTGAATGGGGTGAGGAATCCTAGCACGACCCGGGCGGAAGCGGTAGCGAACAGGCGGGTCAGTTAAGAAACAATAAAAAACGCGGCAAAATGCCCATATTTACCGCATCTGTTACTTGACAGTCCGTCGGCCGTGAACGACAATATTGCGCCTGTCGTGCTCCCCATTCGCTTCCCAGGGACTCTGGTAGTCGCGGAGGTCTTAATCACATGAGAAGAGCGTTGAGTCTTGGCTTGTCCTGGATCGCACTGGTGTCGTTAATGACCAGCCTGGCCCAGGCCGCCCCGCCGAGCAAATCACTCGCAACCATCACCGGCACCGTCAAAGACGACAAGGGAAATCCGCTTGTCGGAGCATTGGTGTCGATGTTGCGCGAAGGAGCGAAACACGCGGTCAAGGAAGCACGCACCGACGAAAAAGGAAACTTCATTGCGAAGGTGCCGGCAGGGCGTTACGGCATCCGAGCGATCGCACAGGGGTTCAACGAAGTCATCTTCTCGTCAGTTGAAGTGAGGGCCTCTCAGGAACTGATTTACAAGTTCAATCTCGAGCCGGTTGGTTACGGCAAGACGTTGCCCGAGCGTCGTCCAGATAGAGACGACGTAAAGTGGGTGCTGCGATCGGCACAACAGCGACGATCGATCTTCCAGGTTGACGGAGAAGAGGATCCGACAGTCGCGGCCGTGAGAGATGCTGAAGCTGCCGCGCAAGTCGTCGATCCGTCGGCGACAATGGAGAGCGCTCCGACTGGGCCTGCAGATTCAGAGACACACAATTCAAGAATCAGACCTCGCGGCGTTGTCGAGACTTACTTCGCGAGCAATTCATACGGTGCATCGTATCCCGGAGTGAATTTCGCGCTCGCCACTCCCGTTTCAGAAAACGTCGAATTGATCTTCTCCGGTCAAACCGGACTCGGCGACGCGCCTGAACGCGTCGAAGCCACTACTCGCATCCGCATCGGCGAACGTCATCGCGTTGGCGTGACGGCTTCCGGTTTACGTTTCGAAACGCCGGTCTGGACCAGGCTCGTGAACGATCAGGACGCGCTGCGCGGTCAGATTTCACTGCGCGCCGTTGATGAGTGGATCGTTCGCGACGGCATCGTGATCGTGATGGGTCTCGACTACTCGCGTTTCGTCGGCGCCGGTGGCGCGCACGCATTCACGCCGCGGTTCGGCGTTCAGTATGACGTCAACGCACGTACGCGAGTAAAAGCGGCGTTCGCGTCCGGTGGTGACGAAGACGGAATTCAGAGTGTCGCGACGTTTGAAGACGAGCAGGTAGTTTTTCGCGGCAACTCGGTTCGTCCAGTCGCGTTTATCGACGGACAGGCAGTGCTCGAACGCAGTCACCGGCTCGAGTTCGGAATCGAACGAGTACTCGACAACAATTCGAACGTCGAAGCGACCGCTTTCTTCGACACGACGAGCGGACGCGGCGTCGGCTTCATGAGCGTGCCGTCAACCGCGTTCTCAGGCACAGCCGCCGGCGACGACTTCCTGCACATCGCGAACCAGCAAGGTTCCTCGCGCGGCATGCGCGTCGTTTACACGCGCCGCCTGAATCGCGTTTGGACCGCCTCCGCCGGTTACGCGTTTGGCCGTGGCCAGCGACTTTCGGCTTCGCCTTTCTCGACTCCGGCAGAACTGTTTGAAAGCGGATTGTTCCAAACCGCCGCGCTGCAACTCGGCGCGGGATTCGACAGTGGAACTCAGGTGCGCACAGTGCTGCGCTTCTCTCCGGAAGCGACCGTGTTTGCAATCGATCCCTTCGCCGGTCGCTTAGGTGTTTACGATCCAACGTTGAGCATTCAGGTGACGCAGGAGCTTCCGAGTTTTGGCCTGCCGGTCCGCGCCGAGGCGATTCTCGATGCGCGCAACCTGTTGGACGCTCAAGCCAATTCTGAAAACGGTGATGTGTTGACTTTTGTCGGAACTAATCGACGGTCCGTGCGTGGCGGAATCTCGGTCAGATTTTAGCGATGCGCTAAACAGCGCTCGATAAAGTGAGCGGTCCGCCAACTACTTCCTCCTCGTCACGCTCCCTTATCGAGTAGCTCTAACCAGTCGCCCACGCGCGCGCGCATAGGCCCACAACCTTCCAAATTCTCGGAAAATTCCGAAAAGTTGGATGGTTGACTTTGCTGAACTCAATATCGAGCCAGCAAAACACTGGGTATAAACCTTGCTTAAAAAGATGGGATCAGCCAATTCACGAGAATTGGGTGGAAGGTGCGGAAGTCAGTGAAGGGTTCGGTACTCACAACTAAGACGTGGTGCTGCTAATCGGCGCGGTCGCTTTTGATCAGCGCCGGTGTGCTGAACTTCCGTCAACGCGCCCGGCATCAGACCCCACCGTCGGATGGTGTGCAATGGGTCGACACCGACCAGGGCATCATCGCCAAAACCATCGAACCAAACTCCGCTGCCGACCGCGCCTGGTTGCTGCCAGGCGATCGACTGATTGGCATCAGTTTCGACGGCCGAAGCAAGCCGGACGAGATCGCACGCGCGCGCGACGTGCAGATGTATCTCGAGGAGGCGGGCGTAAACGGTCAGTTGCACTACGTGATGCAACGGCCTTCTTACCCGGCGGAGATGCGCGAATACTGGGCCGACCTCGACTCCATCGGCAGGATCGACAAGTGGACGCCGCGTGACCTGTACATCAACTTAATCGGCCTGATGTACCTGTTCGTCGGCTTCTTTGTGCTCTTCAAACAAGGCGGACGAGCACCCTACGCGCTGCACTTCGCGACCCTCTGTCTGGCAGCGTTTGTTTTCCATTTCTACAAGCCCGTCGGAGCTTACGACGATCTGGATCTCGCGATCGGGTTCCTGGACACGGCAGCATTCATTTTCTTCGCGCCGCTGTTTGTGCACTTCTGCGCGCTCTACCCAACGCGACAACAACTCTCGTCGTCGCGTCGCTGGCGCGCGATCTTGTTCTACGTTCCTGCTTTGTTACTGCTGGTATTTTCGATCGTCGTCTTTCTGCGCGACGAGATGGCGAAGGCTGTTGCGGGATTGAAGAGTATCCCCGTCATCGGAGCCGTTGGTGGGAATCCTTAACTGGTTACTGATGGCCCACTTCGTGGCCGCGCTTGTCGTCGGCGCCGTGCTCTTGATGCGCACGCTGCTGAAAGCGAAGAGTACGGTTGTTCGTCAGCAGGTTAAGTGGGTGATGTGGGGAACAGTCCTCGCCATCACGCCGTTCGTGTTCCTCTACGGTTTGGTTTACCTGGTTGGCGCGCCGACCGATCGTTGGCTGACTGACGTCGCGATTCTGCCGCTGGCGATTATTCCGTTCGCTTTCGGCTATTCGGTTCTTCGTTATCGCTTGATGGACGTCGAGCTGGTGGTGCGTCGCGTTTTTGTTTACGCGTTGACGACGCTCGCGATTGCGTTGCTGATCGGCACGGTGGTTTACACCGGTGGACTTTACGCGTTCGGTTCCGACAATGCGTTCAATGCCGGTGAGATAACTTTGCGCGTCGTGGTCGCGGTGCTCGCGATGGCGGCGATCGTGATGGTTGCTGCGCCCGTCAAACACTTCCTCCAGGAACAAGTCGATCGACTGTTCTACGGCGAACGTTACGACCTCAGAAACAGTCTGCTTGATTTTGGCCGCACGCTTGTCGGCGACGACGGCGCTCGATCCGCTGCTGGATGCATTGGTCAGCCGTCTTCAGGAAGTGATGAACGTCGGACGCGTCGCGATCTTTGTTGAAGACAAACATTCGCCGTCTGGTTACACGATCGCGCGTGCTGAAGGTGTTTCGGTTCCAGTTGTCGTGCCTACCGATTTCCGCGAGATGATTCGCGTGCGGTCGGCGGAAACCGGCGTTGTGCGCGCTGATGATCTTGACCTGGCGACCGACGCGGCGGGATCCGTTAGACGGACGCTTCATTACTTCGTGCCGTGCGTTGTTCGTGGACGAATGGTCGCCGTGATCGGTTTGGGACGATCGGTTGACGGCGCGCTGCTTTCGTCCGAAGACGTCGAGATTCTGCGAACGGTTTCGGGGTATGTCGCGGTCGCGATCGAGAACAGCCTGCTTTACAAAGACCAGCAGGAACGCGCCGCGGAGTTGAAAATGCTGAAAGAGTTCAACGAATCGATTATCGAGTCGATCAACGTTGGACTTTTGGCAGTGGATCTCGACGGGCGTGTCACGCGTTTGAACTCGGCGCTCGAACACATCCTCGGTCTTCGTCGCGACGCCGCGATCGGCCAGCGCGTCGAGGAATTGTTCTCCGAAGATTTTGCCGACACGCTGCGCCAGGTTTTAGGCAAAGACGGCTGGCGGCTTCGCGAGATTCGAAACATCTACAAACTGCACACCGCCACGCTCGCGAACCGTTCGCTCGTCCTGAACATCGCGCTGGCGCCATTGCAGGACGGACAAGGACAAACCGGCGCGCTCGTCGTTTTGGAAGACGTAACCGCGCGAATCAGTCTCGAAGAACAGTTGCAGCAGCGCGAGAAACTTTCGTCGATCGGTCTGCTCGCCGCGGGTGTCGCGCACGAAGTGAACACGCCGCTCACGGGCGTCTCCTCGTACACGCAGATGCTGCTCGGCATGCTGAACGAGAACGATCCGAAGCACGCGTTGTTACAAAAAGTCCGCACGCAGGCCGAGCGCGCGACGAACATCGTCAACAACCTGCTCAACTTCTCGCGCACCGGCAGTGCGACCGAGTTTGCCGAAATCAATATCGCGCGCGTGCTCGACGACACGTTGCAATTGCTCGAACCGCAGTTGCGTCGAAGCCAGATCGAGATCGTTCGTTCCTACGACGAAGACGTGCCGCGAAGCTTATGCCAACGCCGGCAAGCTCCAGCAGGTGTTCACCAACCTGATCCTCAACGCCCGCGACGCGATTCCCGACGGCGGCCGGATCACTGTCGCCACGAGCACGGCTGACGACGGATCGCCCGCCGTTGAGATCTCCGACACGGGAATCGGCATCGCGCCTGAAAACGTCGCCAAGATTTACGATCCTTTCTACACGACGAAAGGCGTGGGCCAGGGCACCGGCCTCGGTTTGGCGGTTTCGTACGGCATCGTCCAGGAACACGCAGGCCACATCAGCGTCGAGAGCACGCCCGGCCGCGGCACCACCTTCCGCATCACCTTGCCAAGCGCGCGCGTCCGCGCTCGTCTCCAGGCCGTCGGCGACTAAGCGCGCCCGCGCTTTTAATTATTAAATCTGGGTTTGAAGTTAGATGGTCGCGTAGCTAAACTAACGCGACCGCGTTGTTTTTATGCAGATGAAAAGCGAAAGAAGGAATTCCCGAAAGGGATCGGTTCTCGTCGTCGACGACGAGGAGATCATGCGCGAAGTGCTCGAGACGCTTCTGACAGCCGAAGGCTATCGCGTCGATCTCGCGAAGACAGGCGAGGAAGGACTCGAAGCTTACGGGCGGCGCGCGTTTGACGTTGTGTTACTCGACGTCTCGATGCCCGGCATTGGCGGACTGCGCGCGCTGGAAGAGTTTTTGAAGATGGATCCGGAAGCAGTCATCGTGATGATCACTGCTTACGCAACGTTCGACACGGCCATCGCGGCGTGGGAGCGTGGCGCGTTTGGCTGCATTCAGAAAGCCGTTTCAGAACGAACAGATCACCGGCACGATTCAAAACGGAATCAAACGGCGTCGCAAGGAAGAAGAACGACGCACGTTGCGACGCGCGATGAGTAAGGCCGTCGATCGCGGCGAGATTATCGGCCGGTCTGACTTGATGCAGGAAGTTTTCCGCCTCGTGGAGCAGGTGGCGCCGGCGCGGTCGACCGTTTTGATCACAGGCGAGAGCGGAACCGGTAAGGAGTTGATCGCGAAAGCGATTCACGAGGCGAGCACGCGTGCGGGACGTCCGTTTGTAACGGTTAACAGTTCGAACATTCCGTCAGAGTTGCTCGAATCCGAGCTGTTTGGTCACACGCGCGGCGCTTTTACCGGCGCGGTTGCGGCGAAGAAGGGGTTGTTTGAAGTTGCCGACGGCGGGTCGATCTTTCTCGACGAGATCGGCGACATTCCGCCGGAAACGCAGGTTCGTTTGCTGCGCGTGATCCAGGAGCGGGAGTTCACGCCGCTGGGCGACACAACACCGCGGCGCGTCGACGTTCGCATCATTGCGGCCACGAACATCGATTTGAAGGAAGCGGTGCGGCAGGGAAGTTTCCGCGAGGATCTTGTACTATCGTCTTGCGGTCGTGCCGATTGAGCTACCGCCGTTGCGCGATCGACGTGAGGACATCCTGCCGTTGGCCCAACACTTTATTCAGAAGTACAACGAAGAGAACGTGCGCACTGTGTCGGAGCAATTGGCGCCGGAAGTGCTGGCGATGCTCGAAGCGTATTCGTGGCCGGGGAATGTTCGCGAGTTGGAGAATGCGGTGGAACGCGCCGTTGTTATTGCGCCAGGCGACGAGATCACGAAAGAATGTCTGCGCGCTGAGATTAGCGATCCGAAGTCGGTAACGACGGCGCATCACGACGGCGCGAGCAACATCGCGGTTGGTGATATCGGGCGGGGTATTAATTTCTATGAAGAAGTGCGACGGTTCGAGATCGATTTGATCCGTCGAGCACTGGAGCAGACCGGCGGTCATCAATCACGCGCCGCGCGGCTGCTCGGAATGAATGCGACGACGCTCAACTCCAAGATCAAAACTTACAACATCAACCTGAGACCGTAAGCGGTTCACGATGAAGCGACGCGAACTCGATGGCTGTCCAATAACCGGGGCGCTGCAGATACTCGGCGATAAATGGACGATGCTCGTCGTGCGCGAGTTGGTGGCTGGTCCAAAGCGGACGATGGAGTTGCTCAATAGTCTGTTTCCAATCAGCAGCCGGACGCTTGTTGGGCGGTTGCGTGATATGGAGAACGACAACTTCGTCGAGCGGATCGATTTTGGTGGAAACCCGCCGCATATTGAGTATCGTTTGACGGAACGTGGAAGGTTGTTGTTGCCGCTGCTTGAGTCGTTGCGGCAACTCGGTTTGTCTCTTGGTTGTAATGATTGTGAGGATCGCCGCGAGCGACTCGGCATCTACTGCGAACCCTGTCCACTCAACGACACCGACATCCCAATCCCACCACCCATTCATCGCCCCGCGACCCCCCGTCGCGACAAAGACGATTCAATCGTTTTGCTTTAGTTAATCTTCTCCAACCACCAGTCCGGTTTGGTTCGGAACCATGTGACCGTCAGCCGTGATGATTGCTTTGTGATCCGGCGTGATGTGTTCGCCTTCCATCGTCACTTCGTCGCCCGACGGCATCGCCACCGGCAGGTGATCCAGAAAACGTTCCGCATCGATCGCCGACATGCATCCGGTACCGGCTGCGGTTACAGCCTGTCGATAAACCGAGTCCTGCACGTCACCACACGCAAACACGCCCGGAATATTCGTCGCAGTCGAGCGGTGCGCTGTCTTGATGTAACCGATCTCGTCCATGTCGAGCCAGCCTTTGAAAAGCTCCGTATTTGGCTTGTGACCGATGGCGACGAACACACCGGAACACGGAAACTCCTGCCCCTCGCCAGTTTTCAGGTTGCGCAGCCGCACCCCATGTACACCCTCTTCCGCCGTCCCCAAAATCTCTTCCACGGCGGTATTCCAGATGAACTCAATCTTCGGATTATGAAACGCCTTGTCCTGCATGATCTTCGACGCACGCAGCTTGTCTCGCCGATGAACAACGTAAACCTTCGAAGCGTAACGTGTCAGGAAAGTCGCTTCCTCCATCGCCGTATCACCGCCGCCAACCACCACGATAACCCTGTTACGAAACGCAGGCAGTGGTCCATCGCACGTCGCACACGCCGAAACGCCATTTCCACCAAAACCGTTCGGCACCTTCGCCTCGCCCGGAATGCCAAGCCACTTCGCGGACGCACCGGTCGCGATGATCAGCGTTTCCGTCGAAATCGTCGCCCCTTCGGTGTAGAGCTGAAACGGGCGTTCGCTTAGATCGACTTCCGTGATCCACGTCTCCATAAACTCTGTTCCAAAGCGTTCCGCCTGGCGACGAAACTGCTCCATCAGTTCGGGCCCTTCGACAGCGTTCGCGAATCCCGGATAGTTTTCGACGTCGGTGGTAATCATCAACTGCCCGCCCGGCGTCGTCTGTTTTTCGGCGTCCGCCGGCGCGTCGATGAGCAACGGGCGCAAGCTCGCGCGCGCGGCATAAATCGCCGCGGTGAGGCCGGCCGGACCGGATCCGATGATCACAACGTCCCTTTTAATTGTTTCGTTATCCATAGGCTCTTCTTTAAATACATGGTTTTCAAACGGTTGAGCGTATAGTATAACTAGCGACAATGAGGTAGTCGAACCTGATGGCTTCCATTGAAACCATTGCCGTGATCGGCGCCGGCACCATGGGCCACGGGATCGCTCAGGTTGCTGCTGCGAATGGGTTTCGGGTCCTGATCAGCGACGTGGACCGCGAGGCGCTGGCGCGAGGCGTTCAGTCGATCGAGAGGAACCTTGCCAAGGGAATTTCACTCGGCAAACTGACCGAAAACGATCGCGACCGCACATTGCAGCAAATTCGCGGCACCACCAAGCTCGATGAATGTGCCAAGGCGGATCTGATTATTGAGGCCGCGCCGGAGAAACTGGATCTCAAGCGAGAGGTCCTGCGCCAACTCGAATCGCAATCGGATCGCCCGTTTGTTTTTGCCAGTAACACTTCGTCGCTGTCGATTAGTGAAATCGCGCGGTCTGCGAAACGTCCCGAAGCAGTTGTCGGAATGCACTTTTTCAATCCGGTCCATATCATGCGACTGGTTGAGATCGTTGTAGGAGAAAAGACCAGCGACGAAACAGTCGAAGCGGTCACCGCCGTCGGCCGGCGGATGCGAAAAGAGCCGATTGTGGTGAAGGACGTTCCCGGGTTTGCATCGAGCCGTTTGGGAGTGGCTCTGGGTCTCGAAGCGATGCGGATGGTCGAACAGGGCGTCGCGAGTGCGCGCGATATTGATACCGCGATGGAACTCGGCTACAACCATCCGATGGGACCGCTGAAATTGACCGACCTCGTCGGTCTTGACGTGCGTCTGAGCATTGCCGAGTACCTGCATCGCGAACTCGGATCTGAGACGTTTCGCCCGCCTGAAGTGTTGCGGCGGTTGGTGAGCGAGGGGAAATTGGGAAAGAAGACGGGTCAGGGCTTTTACGATTGGAGTAAGGAGAACGAAGATTTGCGTCGCGCGCAGTCTTCCTGACATCATCCCCAGTGTTGTCGAACATGAGCACGCCTTACAACAATGAAGAGCGACGATTTGCCCTGCGCATGTCGTTGCGTTTGCCGATTGTGGTGTCCGGACGCGCTGAAGACGGATCAGCCTGGAGCGAGCCTACGGAAACCGACGACATCTCGACCTCCGGCGCGCTTTTCCATTTGAACCAAAAAGTGAATCGCGGCGAGCGCTTGTACTTGCGCGCTCATCGACCCGACGGCGCGCCGATCGAAGTTACAGCGATGGTCGTGCGAGTTGCGCCGGCGATCTACGGCACCGCTCGCGTCGGCGTGCAGATATCCGAACCAGCCGAAAACTGGTTGCGACTGTTCGTTTCGTGGGTTGCGGACGAACAGCCTGCAGCCGATCCGGCCCTGGATCCAGAGGCCTCGGCAGAATAATCACTGCGCAAAGTCGATAAGTTTCTGCAGCGTGGACCACTGGCGTGTGGTTGCGGTGACGCCGAGTTGTTTCTCGACGAAGTTATTTGGAAAGCCGAACCAGCCGGTTTTCTTGCGGCGAGCGACGACGAACGCGGCGCGATCGCGAATGGCGATCAGTTCGAGGTTGTCGGTCGTCGAGATTAATGGGAGCTTGGGTGTTTGCTGAGGTTCGTTTGCAAGAAACACGACGCACAACATCACGTCGCCAGGTTCGACCTGCTTGAAAGGATTCCGCCTGATCATTTGTCTGATTTCGTCGAGCGAGAAAACGATTGCTCTAACATCCGTGTTGAAGGTTTGAGACAGTAGCTTCTCGATCTTTGCGCGTGGGTTCTTCGTCTTACTTTCAAAAATGACATTGCCCGCCTGCTGAAACGTCCTCACATTCTTCAACCCCGCCGCTGCAAACGCCTCGCGCAACGCATCCATCTTGATGAGGTTCTTGCCGCCGACATTGATCTTTCGCAACAGCGCGACGTACTTCGTCATGGTCCACGGTGGCCCCAAACGATGCGATGAAACATCTCGTCCATCTCGGCCGGTGACTGGCGCATGCCGCGATCGATCCACCACGTCATGAGCGACAACAGCGCGCCGGCATGTGCGAACGCAACCGCGGGACGGTCGCTTGCGGGAATCGACTGCCCGCGCGGCAGCTCGGCAAGGCGACGTTCGATACCACGCGCGAAGTGGCCGCGCGCGAGTTCCATGTTCTCCTGCATCTTTCCCGACGACGACAACGCATTCACAAACCGTTTCGCCTCGGCGATGTGACTGAAAAACTCTTTCACGGGAAACACGCGGTCTGACTTGTCGCCCTGCGCCGACAACGCAAACGACACTCGCTCGTAAAAGTCGTCCGCGTCGCTCATCAACAAGTCGTCTTTGTCGCTGTAGTGTGCGTAGAAAGTCGAACGGCCCACGTGCGCTCGGTCCAACACGTCCTGCACGGTGATCGTCTCGAACGGTTTCTCCTGCATGAGCGCGACCAGCGCATCGCCGAGCGCATCGCGCGTTCGCCGCACACGAGCGTCTGTCTTCTTTTTCAAATTCGCAAGATGCAGATGATCGTTTCCGGACATTGGATACCTCTTTGTTCGATTACGTCGAATCGGGCCGTCGCGATGCTGGACACGCGGGAATCGCCTACTTAGAGTACGCGTCCTATGATCTCTTTACACCAGGTAAGCAAGAAATACGAAACGCCGGCCGGTGTTTTTTCGGCGCTCAGCAACGTCGATCTCGAAATCAGCGCGGGCGAGTTTGTCGGCGTCGTCGGCAAATCCGGTAGCGGCAAGTCGACGTTACTGAACATGATCGCCGGGATCGATCGTCCATCGTCGGGCGCGGTCACCGTCGCAGGCACGCCGATACACGAGTTTAACGAAAACAAGCTTGCCGCGTGGCGCGGTCGAAACGTCGGTTTTGTGTTTCAGTTTTTCCAACTGCTGCCGACGTTAACGGTCGCCGAGAACGTGATGTTGCCGATGGATTTTGGCAAAACTTTTCCGCTGCGGGAAAGGCGTAAACGTGCCGTAGCGTTGCTCGAACAGGTCGGCGTCGGACGTCATGCCGACAAACTGCCCGCGACGCTCTCGGGCGGCGAGCAACAACGCGTCGCCATCGCGCGCGCACTCGCCAACGAACCGCCGCTGGTCCTTGCCGACGAACCAACCGGCAATCTCGACACCACAACCGCCGCCGACATTCTCGCTCTCTTTCGCAACATGGCAAGCCAGGGCACGACCGTCGTGATCGCCACTCACGAAGCGGACATCGCTCGCGTGATCGATCGCCGCATTGAGATCTCTGATGGAACACTCGTGAAATGACAACACCCTGGAAGAAAGCCATTCGCGACTTCTGGACCGAACGCGGTCGCACCGCGCTCGTCGTGCTCGCGATCGCGCTTGGCATCTCCGCCTTCGCTTCCGTCCTTTCGTCATACGCGATTCTCACGCGCGAGCTCGATCGCGGTTATCTCAACACCAATCCCGCTTCTGCGGTCTTGCGCGTCGACCGGATCGACGATCGACTTGTTACGGCGATTCGGGAGTACCCGGAAGTGAGCGACGCCGAGCCGCGCAGGACTGTGAGCGGACAGATCAAGGCTGGACCAATTCAGTGGCGCAACCTGGTGCTGTTCGTCGTAAAGGATTACGGCGACATTCGCGTCAGCAAACTCGAACCGGAAGAAGGCGCATGGCCGCCCGCGACCGGAGAGATTCTGATCGAGCGCGATGCGTTTCAGGTTGCGAAGGCGAAGATCGGCGACAGGGTCACAGTCAAAACAGCCAATGGCAAGGAGCAGCAACTGCTCGTCAGCGGCAGAGTGCACGACGTGGGCCAGGCGCAGGCGCGCATGGAAAACATCGTCTATGGCTACATCAATCTGGCCACGCTGGTCCAACTCGGCGAGGAACCGTATTACGATCAGTTGAACATCCTCGTCAGGAACAACCGCTTTGACGAAGCGCACATCGAGCGAGTCGCCGCCTATGTGAAGAAGTTGATTGAAGACAGCGGCCGGCAGGTCAGACGCGTCGACATACCCGCGCCCGGCAAACATCCGCATTCTGATCTGACAGGCATCCTGCTGTTGGCGATGTCGAGCTTCGGACTCTTCGTGCTGCTGTTGAGCGGCATTCTTGTCGTCAATCTGTTGACTGCGTTGATGGCGTCGCAAGTCCGACAGATCGGCGTGATGAAAGCGATTGGCGGCACGCGTTGGCAGATCGCGCGAATCTATTTTGGTCAGGCGTTGTTTCTGGGACTGGCGGCGGTCGTGGTTTCGATTCCACTTGGCATCGCCGGCAGTCGAGCGTTGTGCGACTACATGGCGATGTTTCTCAATTTCGACATCAACAGTTACGCGGTGCCCGTCTGGGTTTATCTGCTGGTCGCGATCGTCGGCATTGCCGCGCCGTTGATAGCGGCGGCGTATCCGGTTTGGAAAGGCACGGGCGTTCCGGTGCGCGTTGCGTTGACGGATTTCGGACTGTCGCGCACGACGTTCGGCGCCAGCGGTTTCGATCGTCTGCTGACGAGAATTGGCGGCACACTTCGTCCACTCGTGTTTGCGATTCGGAATAGTTTCCGCCGTCGTGCGCGACTCGCGCTGACGCTCTTGACGCTCTCCGCCGGCGGTCTCTTCTTTCTAGCAGCGCTGAACGTTCGCGCGTCGATCATCAACACACTCGATCGCATGTTTGCGGCGCGGAAGTTTGATCTGACAGTGTGGTTCAGCAGACCGTACGATTGGACCAGGATTCAACCCGCCGTGAGTAACACGCAGGGAATCACACATGCGGAAGGTTGGTTCACGACTGAAGGCACGCTCGCGCCGGAAACGAGATTCAACGTCACGGCGCTGCCACTCGATACAAAACTTCTCGATCTCGAAATACTAGAAGGCCGCTTCTTACGACCCGGTGACACGAACGCGCTCGTCATCAACAACGCGTTAGCTGCGCGAGCGCCGTCGATGCGCGTCGGCAAGACAGTCACACTCCGCATCGGAACTGAAGAATCGACATGGCAGATCGTCGGACTCGCAAAGGAAGCATACTCGCCCGCCGTCGCGTACATTCCCGTGGATTTTATCCAAAAAGATCGACCGGGAATGGTCAACAGTCTGCGACTCGGGTTGGCCCAAAACGATTTCGACTCGATCAGCATCGTCAAAGAAAGTTTGGATCGAAATCTGGAACAACAAGGCGTGCGCGCGCGTGGGAGTTCGAGCAAAGCCGAGACGCGATTCGGGTTCGACCAGCACATGGTGATGATCTACATTTTCCTGATTGTGATGTCCGTAATTGTGGGCAGCGTCGGCGCGCTTGGTCTGATGACGACGATGAGTCTCAACGTGCTCGAACGACGACGCGAGATGGGTGTGCTGCGTGCGATCGGCGCTACGCCGCGTGTTGTTTGGTTAATGGTGATTGTCGAAGGACTCGTCATCGGACTTCTGAGTTGGACCATCGCAGCGCTGCTCGCGTGGCCCGTGAGCAAAGTGCTCGGCGACATGCTGACGCGCGCGATGCTCCACGGCGGAGTCGATTTCGAATTTGAACCAGTGGGACTCTTGATTTGGTTGATCGTTTCGATTAGCGTGAGCGCCGCAGGCAGTTTTATACCCGCATGGAAAGCATCGCGAGCAACGGTGCGAGAAGCATTAGCCTATGAATAAACGAACCTCCTTTCTAACGTTCCTAATCCTGATCGCCCTCATCACTGCAAGCGCGCTTGGATTACGCACCGCGGCGATTCCTGTTGCTGCACTGCAATCGAGCCAGGCGACCGCGAAGGCGCCCGTCACGATCCCTTTCGAACTCAACGGCAGGCACATCCTGCTCAAAGGGAAGGTCAACGGGCAGCCGCTGTCGTTTGTTTTGGACACCGGAGATCAGGTCGCGATCGTCGATCTGGACGTCGCGAAACGACTGAACCTGGAACTCAGCGGCGAGGTGAGGGTAGGCGGTGCAGGCGCCTCGACTTCAACCGGCTCGATGGTTAAGAACGCGACCTTCACGCTCGACGGACTCGACGGTTTTTCTCAACCCGTTCGAATGGCGCTGCCACTGGGACGCGTGCTATCACCACGCGCAGGACGCCCGTTCGAAGGCATCATCGGCGAAGAGTTTATTAAGCAGTTTGTCGTCGAGATCGACTACCTCGCGAAAGTCCTGAGGCTGCACAACAAGGAAAGCTTTGCTTACAACGGGCCCGGCGAGAGCGTGCCGATCAAGTTCAATCACGGCCATCCGATTCTCGAGGCCGAAGTCACACCGGTTGGAAGCACGACGCCGCTCAAAGGCAAGTTTGTATTCGATATCGGCTCCGGCCTCGCACTCGCGCTTCATAGTCCGTTCGTTGTTGAGAATCGTCTGCTTGGTCCAGATGCAAAAACCATTCGCTCGCTGGGCGGCGCGGGCGCCGGTGGCGAGACAACGGGCCAGCTCGGTCGAGTTACTGAGTTGAAGATCGGCAACTACACGATCAAGAGCCCGATCACGCTCTTCTCGCAAGACAAGGCGGGCGCGCTTGCGAGCGATCAGTTGGCGGGAAACATCGGCGCGCGCGTCGCAAACAAGTTTCGACTGTTTCTGGATTACGGCCGCAATCGAGTTATCTTCGAACCCAATTCGAACTTCGCGGCGCCTTACGATTTCGCGCAGTCGGGCGTGAGCGTGATCGCGGAGGGTGACGACTATCGCACGTTTCGCGTCCGCGCGGTGCTCGAAAACTCGCCGGCTTCGGAAGCCGGGCTGCAAAAGGACGACGTCATCACGACCGTCAACGGTAAATCCGCCACGGAGTTTACTCTGCCGAACTTGAATGAAATGTTTGAACGCCCCGTGCCTTACAAACTCACGATCCGGCGAGGCGATCAAACCTTGCAGTTGACCTTGACGCCGCGCCGCCTGGTGTAGGTTACTAACACGGATTAAACCTCCACGTCCGAGATGACGTACTAAAACCAGGAGGTAACCGTATGTACTGCCACGCGTGCGGCATTGCCCTGACTCAACCCACCACCAAGTACTGCAACCGTTGCGGTGTGCAACTCGTGTCCACGCGACGACGCACTCAAGGAGAAAACGACCAAAAAGCGACTGGACGAACTACCTTGACGGTGTGTTTTGGGTTAGGTTTTCGGGCTGGGGTTTATTGTCGGCGGCGCAGTGTTGCTGAAGAAGGTGGCGCTTTAGCGATCTCGTAATGCTCATCTACGCGTCCTCAGCTCGACACTGTTTTCGATTAATTTTGGACTTAATCTGTGGAGTTCACGTGCGTCTGATTGCGCAGCTCCGAAAGAGCGCAAACCTCGTGCAGGCGGCTCCTGAGACGGCTGAACTGAATCCCGCCAAGCCCGAGGCGTTTCTCCCGCCGGCGCACAGCGTCACCGAGAATACGACGCGATCGTTTGAGCGTGTGGCGGGAATCAACCGGTCCGGTTCAGAATGAAATCGACAATGCTTCGCAGCGCTTCCGTGGGCCGATCAATGCGATCCAGCGCTTCACAAGCGGCGCGATGAGCTTTCGCCGCAGCTTCACGCGCGTCCTCGATACCATACAACCCCGGATACGTCGCTTTGCGTGACTCCGCATCTTTGCCCGGCGTCTTTCCGAGATCTTCGGCGCTGGCCGTCACGTCGAGCAGGTCGTCAGTAATCTGAAACAACAAACCGAGATGCGATCCGTACGCGGTGACAGCGTTGAGTTCGGCGTCAGTCGCGTGTCCGATGATCGCGCCACATCGAGCGGCGGCGACGATCAACGCGCCCGTCTTGTGACGGTGAATCGCTTCGAGTTCCGCTGCGTTCACCTGGCGCGCTTCGGCTTCCATGTCGAGTGCCTGGCCCGCAACCATGCCTTCGGGAGTTCCCGAGGCGCGGGCGAGTTCCGCGATCAGCGCGACGCGCGTTGTAACGTCGAGGTTTTCGTCTTCGGCGATCGTGCGAAACGCGAGTGTCTGTAACGCATCGCCGGCGAGGATCGCCGTCGCTTCGCCGAAACGCACGTGACAAGTGGGCCGGCCGCGACGCAGATCGTCGTCGTCCATCGACGGCAGATCGTCGTGAATCAGCGAGTACGTGTGAATCATCTCAAACGCACACGCCGTTTGGATCAGCGCTTTGGTTGTGGCGCCGAACGCCTCGCCGGTCGCCAGCACCAACGCGGGACGAAAGCGTTTGCCGCCCGCGAACACGCTCCAGCGAATTGCGTGATGAACTTTTTCCGGCGGCGCGGCTGCTGCCGGGAGGAGATTGTTGAGTTCGACTTCTATGAGGGCGACGGTGTCTTGAAACAATGATTTCACGGATTATTCGGCGCCGCCATTTTCGGTAGGCTCACTGAAAGCGCTCACAACGGGCCGTCCCTGATTGTCGCGCAACAGGATCTCGATGCGTCGTTCAGCCTGGCTCAGCCGTTCCTGACACTCGCGCGAAAGACGAATTCCTTGCTCGAACAATTCGAGGCTTTTTTCGAGCGGCAAGTCACCGCTCTCGAGTTGCCGGACGATCTGTTCCAGCGCTTCCAGCGAGGCTTCAAACGTCCGGGCCTGCTCCTGACCATTTGTCATCTTGGGTCTATGTTCTCCGTTTCGCGCGCTCGCGCGCCATCATCTTCGCCGCGACGGCCGCTTGCCGGGTTTCACTATCGGAAGCTTCGCATCGAGTGGGCCAATCGCCGGCAACTGCGTCATCACTCGATCGACCACGCGTTGGACCACTACGTCGTCTTTGAAGTCGGTCACTTTCCAGCCATCCTCGCCGCGACGCATCGCGATCTCAAAAGGTCGATCGTTCAGGCGTGCCGACGCCTTCGCCGCGTCGCCTTCCGTCGTGATCGTCATCAACGAAGGCACGGCGATCACCAGGAATATAAACGGTTGCGGTTTCGACTTCGCTGCAAACGCCTGAATCTCTTTCGCGACTTCCTCGTGAATCGCGGGTTTGATCTCCTGCAACAGCGACGGCATCGTCGTGTCGATCTGCTGTTTCACCGAGTTGCTCAACGCGATGCCGTAACGCGCCGCCGCTTTCTGACTCACCGCGCCGACCATGTTCTTGGCGATCTCGTCGTCGTCGAGCCGCTTCTGAAACTCGGCGACGTCGCCACGCTGCGCGGCATCGATCATCAGCGACAAAGCGTACGTTGGAGTCGATTGATAGTACCGCCACACGAAGAAACCGGCGATCGCGAAGACGACGGCGACCACGAGGCCGAGTATCGCCAAGACACCGAGCACTCTGGTCCAGCGGCGAGGCTTTTTCGCGCGACTCACCGCGGTGCGAGCCGGACCGTTTGCCGGTGCGTCGAGATCGATCACAATGCGCTTCCGGCTCATTGCTCCTGCTCTGTGGTCACCACACGCGTGTTTAGTTTTCCTTTGGCGAGACGAACACTGACCGCGTCGCCCACGTTGACCGACGCCGCGTCGCGCACGAGTTTTCCCGCAGCATCCTGCGCTATCGCATAGCCTCGTTGCAACACGCCGAGCGGCGACAGCGCGTCGAGCGACGCCGCTGCGAGCGCCAGCCGCTCGCGTCCGTCCTGTAGCTTCTCACTCATCGAGGCGTCGCAGGCTGATGAAGCCGCCTCGTAACGACGTCGCGCACGCGTCAGTCGCGATTTCACTTCGTCAAACGCATGCGACAGCGCCTGTTCCTGCACGCGCGCGCGCAGGTTCACGACCTGGTATCGCGTCAGCCGGACGAGTTGCCGGCTCATGTTGTCGAGTGCGGAACAGATCTGGTCTTCGCGTGCGGCGACGATCTCGGCGGCGGCTGAAGGTGTCGGCGCGCGAAAGTCGGCGACAAAATCTGCGATCGTGAAGTCAGTTTCGTGTCCAACGGCGGAGATCACCGGAATCGCCGACTTGCGGATCGCGCGCGCGACTTCTTCCTGGTTGAACGCCCACAGATCTTCAGTCGAACCACCGCCACGGCCGACGATCAAAACGTCGACGAGATCGTCGGTGCGACCTTCGGCAAGCGCGCGTTCGTGATACTGATTGATGAACCGGATGGCGCGGGCAATGTCTGGTCCAGCCAGGTCGCCCTGCACGCGCGCAGGTGAAAAAAGCACATGGACCGTGCGCGTGCGTCGCGAGATGACGTTGAGAATGTCGCGGATGGCGGCGCCGGTCGAGGACGTGACGATCCCGACGCGACGCGGAAACACCGGCAACGGCCGCTTCAGCTCTTTCGCAAAGAGCCCTTCAGCGTTCAAACGATCGCGCAGTTGTTCGAAGGCGATTCGCAGAGCGCCGGCGCCGACTGGATCGAGCGCGTCGACAACGAGTTCATACTCGCCACGCGGCGCGTAGATCGAAAGCTTTCCGCGCGCGCGAACGTGCAGTCCGTCAGTTGGTTTGAAACGAATGCGCGTGTTTGTCGAGCGGAAGCACTTCGCTCGCAACTGCGCGTTTGAATCCTTCAGTGTGAAATACCAGTGACCTGACGAGTGCGCTTTGAAGTTTGAGATCTCGCCTTCAACCCACACCGCCGCAAAACGCGATTCGAGCGCGATCCGGATCGAGTTTGTCAGTTGAGATACAGTGAGCGGCTTGCGTTCGGTTTCGTCGAAGAGCGCGTTGAAGAGGGGTTGATTAGCCACGGCTGATACTAATGCTAATACCGTTTGTAAGCCAGGACTGGTTTCGCTTTGCGCATTTCCGGATCGACAACTTCAAGCTGAAGCTTTGCGCGATCCTTCGCCGCGCCGCCGCAGTAGCCGACGACATAACTCCCACGCAAACGCCTCGCGATCTCCGTCAACGCGGCTTCGAGTTTCTCTTTCTTTTTGCCGGGAAATTCGGCGCTGCCGCCAGTTTGTTCCGACAGTTTTTTCAACGCCTGTTCGTCGACGCGTTGAAAGGTCTCATCGGCCAAACCAAGCGAGAACACTATCACGTCGCGCTTGATTGCCTCCTCGATGATCGCGTTCAGCTTGCCGGAGCTGCTGGTGTCGACTCCGTCGGTGAACAAAAGCATTGCGCGGCGCCGCTTCTCCGCCTTATCCGCAAATAACTCCGCGGTTGCGCTGCGAACCGCGTCCCATAATGAAGTTGAACCCGCGGTTATCGGCGAGGTTGGTGGTCGACCTACGCTCATCACCACACCGCCGCCGATGTAGCCCGGCGGCACGTCGAGCTTGATGTCGTTTATGACGGCAGCAATGCTGCTGAAATCAGACGTCAGCGGTTGAACGTAATTCGGTTTGTCGGAGAAAGAAACCACGGCGACGCGATCCTGTCCGGCGGTGGGAACGGATGCGACGAAAGCTTGCGCCGAGGCTTTCGTTGTCGCAAGGACTCCTTCCTGAGAAGCGCTCGCGTCGATTAGCACCGCGAGATCCAACGGAGGTTTTGTTTGGAACACAACGTCGGAGATTGTGGCGGGCGCGCCGCCGACTTTGAGACTCAAATGCTTGGCCCGAAGCTTGTCGACGACGTTGCCGTCTTTATCAATGACGGTGAGCACGAACTCCTTGCGCTGATCCGGCGAGCAGGCGGATTGCGTTTGAGCAACTGGCGGCGGCGTAGCAGTGAACGCGACGACGATCGCGATCAAACCGAGCGTGACGTAAAGCTTATGTTTTGACATCGGGGGAACCACCAAACTACGGCGTATTGTTCAAACCAACTACGGGACTCAGCCGCACCGACGCGCCGTCGCGATTGGTCCGCACGCGCACCCGGGGAGATGATGACGCGGAGTTGGAGGCGTATGTGATCGTGTAAGCGGATCGCAGTTGGGCCACGACGTCGTCGTACGCCTTCTGCAAATCTTCCAAACGTTTGATCGGATAATAGATGCCACCCGAAGCGGCCGCGAGTTTCTTTGCTTCTTCCTCCGCGCGCGTCGTCAGCGTGAGATAGCGCGTGCGCAACGGATCGATCGTGATCTCCGGCCTCGGAACACTCGACTCCGGTATCAAACCAGAAGGCACGTACAAGGGATAAACCAGCGCGCCCGACTCGGTGAGCGCTTCCAGAATCGCCGGAAACGGAAGGAACGACTTGTTGTCGTCGCCGTCAGACATAACGACGATGGCGGTGCGCTCGCCGCGGAGTCGTTTCAATGGCGCTGCAAGCACGTAACCGAGCGCGTCGTACAACGCGGTGCCGCCGCCGGCGTCCATCTCGTCGAGTTTTTTCGAAAGCAACTGACGGTCGGTGCTGAAATCGGAAATGATCTGAATATCGTCGCGAAAGCTGATGATCGAGATGCGGTCGTGCGGACTAGTTGTGCGCAGAAAATCGCGCGCAGCTTTGCGAATGAAGTCCATTCGCTCTTCGACACTGCCGGACACGTCCAACAGCAACACAAGATTGAACGGCTCATTCGCCGGCGAGACATTCGTGACGCGTCGCTCGATTCCGTTTTCCCAAACAGTGAAATCCGACTCGCGCATGCCGCCAATCGCACGTCCGTGGCGATCGAGGACGCTGGCATTGAAACGAAGCAGTTGCGGCGCGACTGAACTGACGATCTTGTTCGTCGGCACGCGATTCACGAGCGCCGGCTCTTTCTCCGGCGGCGGCAGCGTCTTCGCAAAGTCGCCAAACATCTTCGGCGAGACTTTGCGGATCGCTTCGACGAGCTGACTGTCGCCGCTGCGCACGATTGCGCGTGCAGCTTCCGTCAGCGGACGTTCGCGCAGGTCGCTCGGCGCCATTGCCGGATCGACGTTCAACAACACGACGCCGCGTTGTGTGCGGAAATCGAGTGCGACAGTCTCTTCTTTCTTCGCTTTTTCCTCGCCCAGTCGTCCGGAAAGTTTGAAGGTGCCGCCCGCTTTTTCTTTGACCGGCGGCAACTCGACGTCGCTCATGTAGCGTGGCCGGCTTGCTTCCCAAACGAAGTCAAACTTCACCGCATCGAGCGGCACGTCGGCGTGAATCGTGCCCGTGTCAGTCTTCACGGACGCAGATTCGACATTGCCGACGACGTCAACCGCTCCCGCCTGTCCTTCGATTTCAATCTTCGAGCGCTGCGGGAGGCGCACGATCAGATCGATGCGATCCTTCTCGCCACGCGGTCGCACGTCGATCGAAACCTTGCTGCCTTTCGAGTCGACCTTCACATCTTCCGGCGCGATCGACTGCCCGGTCGACGTCGCTTCGATCGACATCTTTTTCTGGTGTTCGGCGGAAGCGACGACGCTCACGCGGCCGTCGAGGTTCTTGATCGAAACCGTCACTTTTTCGGGGATTTCGAGCTCTTGTTTGAAGCCCTGCGCGAACGCCGAGCAGGTGAAGCCGGCGAGAAAAAGTAGTAAAACTGGTGTTACAAATCTGCTCAAAAACATTGCCGAGCGATCTTGCCCGCGCAGGCGCTGGTGGTCAAGCGGGTGAGGGGAGACGGAGAGAAGCGGGATGGGGAGACGCGGGGACGGGGGAGGGGACGCGGGACGGGACGCGGACACGGCGACGGGGACGCGGAGGGACGCGATGAACGTACTCTCGGATTCTCTGGATCTCCCGCTCCCCTCGTCTCCCGTCTCCCCGCGTCTCCGCGTCACCCGTCCCCCTTCACCCGCCGTCGCGTCTCCCCGAGCTATGGGCTATCATAGCCGGACTTCAAGGAGGTCAGTTGCCTTGGCACAAACACAGCCCACCCGGGATCCTCGTCTGTTCATTCATAACCTGGTGAAGCGCGATCCGCTCACGGGACTCGCGGAAGACGTGCGCAAGGGCTTGTCAGCCCACCCGAAACGGTTTTTGCCGAAGTACTTTTACGACGAGCTCGGTTCGCAGCTCTTCGAAGCCATCTGTTTGCTGCCCGAATACTACCTGACGCGCGCGGAGAACGAGATCCTCGAGCGCTATGCCGACGAGATCGCCGCGTCTGTCGAAGGACAGAAAACGCTGGTCGAGATGGGCAGCGGCAGTGCGTCGAAAACGCGGTTGATTATCGAGGCGCTTTTGCGGTCGCAGTCGGACTTGATGTTCATGCCGGTCGACATTTCAGCGACGGCTTTGGAAAGCAGCTCGCGGATCCTGTTGCAGTCGTATCCGCGACTCAGAATCGAGGCCTTTGCGGCAGATTATTTCGCCGGACTCGCCGAACTCGGCAAGAAGCCACGACGCCGCACGTTGGCGCTGTTTCTCGGTTCAAACATCAGCAATTTCGACACAGACGAAGCGCACCGGTTTCTGCATGCGATGCGGAGCATGCTCAAAGAAGGCGACGCACTGTTGCTCGGCGCCGATCTCAAGAAAGACCCGGCGATGCTCGAAGCGGCGTACAACGACGCGCTCGGCGTAACGTCGGCGTTCAATCTCAACGTGCTCACACGCATCAATCGCGAGCTCGGCGGCACTTTCGATCTGCACGCGTTTCGTCATCGCGCGTTCTACAACGAACACGCTGGACGCATCGAGATTTATATCGAGAGTCTTGATCAAGCAGACCGTTCGCATCGAGAAACTCGATCTGGAAGTTCAGTTTGAGGCCGGTGAGTTGATTCACACCGAGAACTCTTACAAGTACGACATGGCCGGAATCGCACGGCTTGCGACCGCGACCGGTTTTACCTGCTCGCGCTCGTGGTTCGATTCCCAGGAACGCTTCAGCAGCAATCTATTGCTCGCCGCCTGATCCCGAACGGATGAACGACGCCCCCGATAATCCGCTCGTTCAGTTCAGAAACGTCAGCGTCTCACTCTCGGGTAATTCCATACTTTCCGAATTGAATCTCACCGTCGAACGAGGCGAGACGCTCGTCTTGTTGGGCGAGTCGGGTTGCGGGAAAACTACAACGCTGAAACTCGTGAATCGCTTGTTGCAGCCTTCGTCAGGCGAAGTTGTCGTCGAGGGAAAGGCGACGACTGCGTGGGATCCGATCGCGTTGCGACGCCACATCGGTTACGTGATTCAGGAAGGCGGTCTGTTTCCGCACTTCACGATCGCGCGCAATGTTGCGCTGGTGCCGTCGCTGTCGGGTTGGGAGCAGTCGCGAATTGACGAGCGTGTGAGCGAGTTGTTGAACCTCGTCGGACTCGATCCGGATCGATTCGCCGAGCGTTATCCACGCGAGTTGTCGGGCGGGCAACGACAGCGCGTCGGGGTGGCGCGTGCGCTTGCAGCGGATCCGCCGTTGATGCTGCTCGACGAACCGTTTGGCGCGCTGGATCCTTTGACGCGCGCGAGTTTGCAACGCGAGTTTGCAGCATTGTCGCGACGGTTGGGCAAAACGGCGATCTTAGTGACTCACGATGTGCGCGAAGCGTTGACGCTCGCGGACCGCATCGGACTCATGCACAAAGGAAAGTTGTTGTTGCTCGAAACGCCGGAAAGTTTTCGCGCTTCGGACAACCCGCAGGCCCGCGCATATTTGGAGACGCTCAGTTTTGGAGGGGCGGCATGACGTTCTGGCAGTTTCTCCAAAACAACTGGCTCGAACTGCTGACGCTGATCCGCGAGCACATCACGCTCGTGTTCATCTCGATCCTCGTGGCGGTCGTGATCGGCGTTCCCACGGGAATTCTGCTCACGCGTTATCGAGCATTGCGCGGACCAGTGCTCGGCATCGCGAACGTGATGCAGACGATCCCGAGTCTCGCGTTGTTTGGCTTTCTGATCCCGCTTCCATTCATCGGCGGCATCGGAACGCGCACCGCACTCGTGGCGCTCGTTCTTTATTCGCTGCTGCCAATTATTCGCAACACGGTTACCGGAATACTCGGCGTCGAACCGAGCGTGCGAGAAGCGGCAGTAGCGATGGGCATGACTGACGGGCAGGTGCTGCGACAGGTTGAACTGCCACTCGCAGCCGGCGTGATCGTCACCGGCATTCGCGTCGCGACCGTGATCGCCGTCGGCGTGACAACGATCGCGGCCGCAGTCGGCGCAGGCGGGTTGGGCGTCTACATCTTTCGCGGACTCCGACAGTACGACAACAATCTGCTGCTCGCCGGCGCAGTCTCCGCGGCGCTACTTGCACTCGCGGCCGATTTCCTGCTGGGTTTGATCGAGCGACGATTCAGTTACGAAAGAGCACGCAAGCCGACGATTGCACCCAAGTTGGTGCTCGCTGTTTTCGCATTGATTGTTGCTGTCTTCGTAGGCTTTGTACTCTACACCCGACCGTCAGCCGCGCCGGATCGCGTCGTCGTCGGGTCAAAAGACTTCACCGAATCGGCACTGCTCGCGGAGATTGTGGCCCAGATGCTCGAAGCGCGTGGCGTTGCGGTTGAACGCCGTTTCGAGTTGGGTGGAAACCTGCCGCACGAAGCACTCGTCAGCGGCACACTCGATATATATCCCGAATACACGGGCACCGCTTACACCGCTATCCTCCATCACCCACCTGTCACCGATCGCTCCGCCGTCTACAATCAGGTGGAAAGCGAGTACGCGCAAAAGTTCAACGTCTACGTCACGCCACCAATCGGTTTTGAAAACACGTTCGCGATCCTCGTTCGTGGTGCCGATGCCAAAAAGTTGAACCTGAAAACGATCTCCGACGCTGCGCCACATACTCCAAAGTGGCGAGCCGGATTTGGTCAGGACTTCAAGACGCGCGCCGACGGTTACCCCGGTTTTTCAAAAGCGTATAACCTGAAGTTTGCGGAAGTCCGCGAAATGGATCTGTCGTTGACCTACATCGCACTTTCATCGGGACAGGTCGATTTGATCGCGGGCAACTCGACGGACGGACGCATCGCGCAACTCGATCTTCTTCAACTCACCGACGATCGTCATTACTTCCCGCCATACGAAGCGGTTTACCTTGTGCGCCGGGACACACTTACACGCTCACCCCAACTGGCAGGAGTGCTGGCCCAACTAACCTTTGCAATTTCGACAGACGAGATGCGCCAACTCAATTACGAGATCGACGGTAACAAGCGAGATCCGAAGGAAGTCGTGAGGCAGTGGATGGCTAAGAAAGGGTTGTGATCCACAGATTACACGGATCGAGCCGCGTAATCTGTGGACAATCACAACGGACGGTCTTTAGCCGCCGCTCCCGCCGCCCTGGTTGTCGGGAGGATCGATCGGTGCTGCATCGGTGCTGGAGGAATCCGCTAGATTGCCACCACCCTGATTATCTGGAGGATCGATGGGTTCTGTGTCTTTTTCTGGCATTGTTCTGAGCTCCTTTTGAATTGAATGGGAGTTAGAGTTGCAGGTTGCTATCAACCTGGGTTGTTCATGTAAACCTGAATATCAGGCCGGGAAGAATACTGTTTGAAAGCGTCAGCTCCCCATTGCTGTTCGAGCTTAGCACGTGAAGCGGAAGCGTCTGTACGTTGCGTCGCCGACTGAGCGCCGTTGCCCAACTTCTCGCTGGCAAGCGCGGCGATCATCCACGCCCGCCATTCCGATTCGTATAGCTCACCTCGAGCAGATTGAGTTTGGGCCAAGAGCGCCAGAGAGAGTGCGCGTTGGGCGTCGTTTCTGGCGAGCGCCGCTTCGGCCGCTGCGAGCAGGGCGCGCGTGTGCAATCCAAATTCGCCGGCGTTCGCCGCTGATTCGAGCGCGGATTCGCAAAGCTTCTGTCCCTCAGCCTGGCCGCCCGAAAGGCTTCGCGATAGACCGAGGACATACTTTGCGGGAATGGTCACGTCCGGATATAACTGGCCGGCGCCCGTGATGGCTTCATTACTCAACGTACTCGCCCTGGCAAAATCTCGCTGACTCAATTTCATTTCGGCGTACACCTGATTAACCGCGGGCAATAACTGAAGGTACGAGCCTTTTTCCTGGTTGATCGTGGCCGTCACCTCGTCGAGCAATTGTTGCGCCTGTCCATAATGACCGAGTCGCCACAAAATGTTTCCGCGGTTAGCCTTGCAGAAGGCAATACGACCTTTAGTGTTCAGCGATTCGTAAATCTTCTGCGCCTGATCGTACTGCTCCAACGCCGCCGTCCATTTCTCTTGATCGAAAAACAGCGCGCCCAGTTCCTGGTACGAATCTGCAATCGCGGGCTGGCTGCCGCTTTGTTGCGAGAACGTGAGTTTCTGATTCAGCGTCTGGAGCGCAGCGGAGTATTCGCCCTTGCGTCGATATCCACGGCCGATCTGCGTTAGGCAATAGCCAACGTTGCGCGGGTAGTTGCCCTGCTCGAAGAACGTGAGCGCCTGTTGGACCAGCCGCATTCCGTCGTCGATCCGCAGCGTTTGAATGTACAAGCCGCCGAGATTCGAGAGCCCCATATTTTCGCGAAAGCGGCCTTTGTTTGCGCGGGCAAACTGTATGGCTTGATTGAAGTAGGACTCAGCCTTTTTGTAATCGCCGCGACCGGAAAAGGAGTTGCCGAGTTGAAGGAGCGCACCCGCCGTAAGATTTTCGAGCTGCTTCTCCTGAGCGATAACCACCGCTTGCTGTGCGTAATTGTCTGCCGATGAAACCGATCCTTGCGTCGATGCCAGATAACTCAACTCGATCAGCGCGTTGATTTGTTGTGCTTCGTTGCCGATCGCGCGTGCGGCCTCGAGCGACTGGCGAAACTGTCCTTCCGCTTGCGAGTAGTTTCCCTTGTCGCGATACAGGATTCCGCGCTGACGGAGCACCTCGTTTACGCCTTCAGGGTTGCTTCCCGCGCGGTACAAACCCTCGGCGCGATCGAACATTTCCTGCGCTTTCGCGGTTTCTGTTTTGCGGTTATAGACGACGCCGGCGCGCAGGTAGGCCGTTGCGTACTGACCGCTGTTCAACTGAATCGCCTTCAGATAATTTTCGAGCGCCTTATCCGGATTGCCGTCGTTTTCATAGGCGTTGCCGAGGTCGACGTAAATCTGAAAATCGTCGGGCGTGAGCTCCGCGATCTTCGTGTACGACTTCAGAGCTTCCTTGAAATCGCGACGCACGATTGCGGAGATTGCGTCGAGGTAAAGCGCATCGATCGGCGAAACTGCGGAGCGGTCACCGGCGATGGTCGTGGCCGCGAGCAGTTCGTCTTTCGCTTTGTCGTAGTAATCGAGCTCGATCCACGCCTGGGCCAAACGCGCGCGTGCGAGTGCGTAGCGACTGTCGATCTCGATCGCCTGCCCGAGAGCTTTGCTTGCCTGGAAGTAAGCGCCGTTGCGGAGATTGTCCGTGCCTCGTTCGTACCAATTGAGCGCCGCGGCTGATGGTTGGTAATACGAGCGCGGCCACCAGTGAACGACGGCCCACATCGCGAGTCCGAGTACGACGAATGCAGCGATCACGCTTCCGAGTGAAAAGCGTTGCCGTCGCAATTGAGTGGTCAGTGTTGCGAATGCGTTGGTCGCGCGTTGAAAACCGTCGGTCGGACGCTTCGCTTTACTCGCGACCGGAAGACCGTTGCCGCTGAGGGTCATTGAGACCGCGCGCAGGTCTTTCAAGAATTCGTCGGCGGTTTGATAACGCGCGTCGACCTTCTTTTCGAGTGCTTTTAAAGTGATGCGATCGAGCTCGGCTGAGACCTGCGGGTTGATCGCAGACGGCGGCGCAGGCGTCACGTGAATGATCTGCGCGCCAATCTCCAACACGCTCCCGCCGGAAAACGCGGACTGACCGGTTAGACATTCGTACAGCAGCGCGCCGAGCGCGAAAAGGTCGCTGCGCCCGTCGATCTGTTTGCCCGTTGCCTGTTCGGGCGAAAGATACAGTGGGGTGCCGACGATCACGTCGCTGCGCGTTTGAGTGGCGTAGATCGTTTGCGCGTCGAGATCGACGCCGGTCGTCGATGGTTCGACGAGATGTTTCGCCAAACCGAAGTCGAGCACTTTTACGTGACCGCGCTCGTTGATCAGGACGTTCGACGGTTTGATGTCGCGGTGGACGATTCCTGAATCGTGCGCTTCGCCAAGCGCTTCTGCGATCGACGAGACGATCTCGACCGAGCGTTTCAGCGTCACGCCTTCGTCGAGCATCTCGCTCAACGACTTGCCTTTGACGTACTCCATCACCAGAAACGGCTGTCCGGACGCGTTCTCGCCGTAATCGTGAACGATTGCGATATTTGGGTGACTGAGTGCGGAAACGGCGCGGGCCTCGCGGATGAAGCGCGCTCGGTAGTGATGGTCGGTTGAAGTTAAGAAACTTAATCGCGACGCGGCGGGCCAGGTGCTGGTCCTCGGCGAGGTAGACGATGCCCATCCCGCCCTCGCCCAGTTTTTCAATAATTCGATAATGAGAAACTGTCTGGCCGATCATGCTCGCATGTTGGTCCTTCGATTGCGAGAAAGGAAGAAAACTTGGCAATCAGAGGGTTCCAGGGATTCGGAACGTGCTCTGGGCAGTCCGTTTGGACAGTGATGGCATTGTGCGCTAAGCCACCTCTAAATTCAAGGGCTTATAGTTTCGTCGCGCGGATTTTAGCCTCCTGGGCTTCCCGGAATTCGTGAAGTTTCTTGCGAAGTTCCGGACGGGAGTTGGCAAGAATTGCTACGGCGAAGAGTGCGGCATTGACGGCGCCCGGTTTCCCGATGGCCAGCGTTCCGACGGGAATTCCGCCCGGCATTTGGACGGTGGCGAGCAGCGAGTCGAGACCGTTCAACGCTTCACTGCGCATCGGCACGCCCAGCACCGGCAGCGTCGTGTGCGCCGCCATGACGCCGGCGAGGTGAGCAGCGCCACCGGCCGCGGCGATGATCACTTCCAAACCGCGCGACTCGGCCGTCGAACCAAACTCCGAAGCCAGCGATGGCGATCGATGTGCGGAAATAACGTGACACTCATGCGCGACGCCAAACTTCTCCAACGTTTCATCGGCGTGCTTCATCGTGTCCCAGTCAGACTGGCTGCCCATGATCACCGCGACGAGGGCGGAATTGCGAGTTTTCGGATTTCGAATTGCGAATTTCTGTTGAGTTATTCGGGTTCTTTTGATTTGCTGTTGTCCTTTTTCGCCATCTATTTAGCCTCTCGGTTTAAATTCGCAATCCGCAATTCGCAATTCGCAATTCCTCTTACTCTCCCTGATCGAGCGAAAAGCCGCGCTCGCCGTCGAACATGTAAAGTCCTTCGGTTTTGATGAAGTCGTAACCAGCGCCCGCGATCCGGCTCAACAACGAGATCACTTGCGTGTGCGACACCGGGCCGTCGCTACCACTCTCGCTCCGGAAACGGCAGCGCCAGTGATCGGAGCAGAACGTTTCCGCATGACCTTCGGGCCAAACTTTCACGCCGCGATTGCTGATCATCGTCAACTTCAGCCCCTCGCCACTCAGCTCTTTCAGTTTGCCGCCGAGATCGTTCGGCGAACCTTTTGTCCAATCGAGAAAAACGTCGACGCCGACCAACTCTTTATTCGAAGCTGGGGTCGACGCTGTCGCGGTGCTCGCGAGACTTTCGCCGTCGGCAGCTTTGTACGTACGCGGCTTTCAGAATCTGCGGCGTCTGTCCTAATCGCTCGATCACCGCGCTCGCAAACTCGTTCGTACCGACCTTCTGTTTACTGACTTTTTCGTCGTAGATGTCGTAGGTATGGATCCCGTCTTCGACTGCGCGCAGCCACGCGTTGTGAACTTTCTCGGCGTGTTCGTTTAACCCCAGGTGGACCAGCATCATCACTGCGCCGAGCAACAATCCCGACGGGTTCGCGAGGTTCTGTCCGGCGCGTCGCGGCGCCGACCCGTGAATCGCTTCAAACATCGCAACGTGCTCGCCGATGTTTGCCGACCCGGCCAATCCGACTGATCCGGCAATCTGCGCCGCTACGTCAGAAAGTACGTCGCCGTAAAGGTTCGGCATCACGATGACGTCGAACGCCTCGGGCGTGTCGGCGAGTTTCGCGGCGCCGATGTCGACGATCCAGTGCTCGTTTTCGATGTCGGGATACTCCGCGGCGATCTCGTCGAACACTTTGTGAAACAACCCGTCGGTCATCTTCATGATGTTGTCTTTAGTGAAGCAGGTGACCTTCTTGCGGCTGTTGCGACGGGCGTAGTCGAACGCGTAACGGACGATCTTCTCGGATCCAGGCCGCGAAATGAGTTTCAGACACTGGTAGACCTGGTTTGTTTGCCGGTGCTCGATGCCGGCGTACAGGTCTTCTTCGTTTTCGCGGACGATGACGACGTCCATTCCCGGGTGTTTCGTTTCGATGAACGGATCGTACGAGACGCATGGGCGGACGTTAGCGTACAGACCCATGCACTTTACGCACGGTAACGTTGAGGCTCTTGTAGCCTTTGCCCTGTGGCGTCGTGATTGGTGCTTTCAGAAAGACCTTGGTGCGGCGCAGCGATTCCCACGAACCCGGCTCGATGCCGGACGTATTGCCGGAAAGATAAACTTTTTCGCCGATGTCGATGGTCTCGATTTCGAGTGGGGCTTCGGAGGCTTCGAGGATGCGCAGCGTGGCCGCCATGATTTCCGGCCCGATGCCGTCGCCGTTCGCGACAGTGATAGGAATGCGGTTGGACATTTATTCCAAAAGCCTTTCAGGATATTTTTGCGGAGCAATAAAAGGAGCACCGAATAGTACACCAAAAATCTGGAATTACTGAATTGCGGTTCCAGAAAGCAAAACCCGCATCTACCAGTTTTGACTGGAGATACAACTATCTTTTTTCCAAAATATCCTTGACGCTTTAAGAACGCCTCCTGCATACTTTTGCCTACCAGTACCTGCTCTCGCGCATCAATGGTGATAGCGCCTGCCCGTGATCGTTCCGCGACGAGGTTCGGCTGAATAGAGAGTGAGGCAGTTATTAACTAGTTTAGAAGCCGCTCTCGAGTTTTTTAGAGCACCGGGTGCGTCGCAGCTCGCCGAAAGTATCGGCCGTCTCCCCCCGAACTGTATCAGCGATTTCCAGCAAGCCCGCGCTTCCCTTCAGACTAAGGATAGTAGAATGGCTACAAAACTCTACGTAGGAAACCTCTCGTTTCGTACCACGAGCGAGGAACTGCGCGATGCCTTCGCGTCAGTAGGAACAGTGGAATCAGCTTCGGTGATTGAGGACCGCGAAACCGGGCGATCGCGCGGCTTTGCTTTTGTGGAGATGGCAACCCCCGAAGAGGCAACAGCAGCAATCGAGGCATTCAATGGCAAGGACTTTGGCGGCCGTAATCTGACCGTCAACGAAGCCAAGCCGAGGACTGACCGCGGCGGCGGCGGTGGCGGCCGCGGTGGTTATGGCGGTAATCGCGGCGGCGGTGGCGGCCGTGGTGGTTATGGCGGCGGCGGCGGCGGCGGCCGCGATAACGATCGTTACGAGCGTGAACCGCGCTGGTAAACCTTTCGGGGCAGCACCTCCCCCGCGCTGCCCCTGCTTTCCGTTACAACAGATTCAAAACAAGTTATCTCTGAATCGGTTTTAACTTAAGGCTTAGTCTGTCTTTCCCACGAACGACTTCAACGACGTACTCTTCGCCCGCTTTCATCTCTCCGAGCGCGTAGGTGTAGTCGTAGACGTTCTTGATGTCGCGCGTGCCGATCTTCACGATCTTATCGCCGGCTTTCAGTCCCGCATGCGCGGCTGGTGAATCGTCGCGAACGCCGTCGATCAACAGACCATCACTACTTTCAGCATAGTTTGGAATCGTTCCGAGATACACGCGGAAGCCGCCGGTGCGCGGAGTCGCTTCGGTCTTCGCGGCCGTGTAAGTGAGCCGCTTGTCAGTACCGTCGACGTCGCGGACGATGTACGCGACGAGGTCCAGAATCCGTGCCTGGTCCGTGTAGTTGATCTTCTCAAACGTGTCTGACGGTTTGTGATAATCGGTGTGCGTTCCCGTCCAGAAGAAAAGCACCGGCACCTGCTTTCCGTAGAACGAAGAATGGTCGCTTGGACCATATCCGTCTTCGTTCAACGTCAACGAGAAACTCCGATTAGCGTCCGCAGTTCCCTTGGCGATGATGTCGCGCCACTCCTTCGCCGTACCCACGCCGCCAATCACCAGTTTGCGATCCTTCATCCGGCCGATCATGTCCATGTTGATCATGGCGACGGTGTTTGTGAGCGGCGAGATCGGATGATTCACGTAGTAATTCGATCCGAGCAGCCCTTCTTCTTCGCCGCCGAAACCGATGAACACGATCGTCCGTTTTGGACGCGGACGTTGCGCAGTGAACAGACGCGCTAACTCGAGCATGCCTGCCGTTCCGGACGCATTGTCGTCAGCGCCGTGATGAATCTCGCCGGAGCGCTGCGCCAGGCTGCCGCTTCCGCCACGACCGAGATGGTCGTAGTGCGCACCGATGACGATCGCTTCTTTCTTCGCGACCGGATCGCTGCCTTCAAGCACGCCGATGACGTTGTAAGCCGGGACTTCTTTGCGCAGGACGTCGGTCGTGACGGTAAAAGGACCGGCGACTGGTTTTACTGTTGACTGTTGTTTCGCAGAAGCGAGCCGCTGCAATTCAGTGAAGCTAAGCTCAGGCGCGAGTCTGGCGAGTGCCTGTTGCGATATCACTGCGATCGGCAAGCCGACGTTTCCGGCCATATTGTCGTACTGAAGTCTCGCGAGGCGCTCATCTTTGAAACTCGGCGCGGCTGCAATCACGAGCAATGCTTTGGCGCCGGCGTCACGAGCGGCGATCGCTTTCCATTGCACGTCGACGTAGCGGACAAATCGACCGTGCGGGTTGTCGCCGTCTGGAGTTCCGGTCAGAGCGACGGCGATGTTTCCCGAAACAGGCAGTCCCGCATAGTCGTCGTAATTATTCTCCGCCGCCTTGATACCGAAACCGACGAACACTAACGAACCCGTCACATTTGCGTTGGTTGAGTAACCGAGCGGCATCCATTCTTCGTTGACGGTCAAGCGTTGCTGCGCCGGACCAGCAATCGCGTTCTGCTTGCCTAACTCGACACCGGAAACGTACGGAAACGATTGCAGGTAACGCGCCATGACCTGGCTGCCGCGACGCGTGGCCGGACCGCTCGCCGCCGGTCGCAGACCGAGCCGTGCGAATTCACCGGCGATGTAACGAGCGGCGTCGGTTGCGCCGGCGGTTCCAGTGCGCCGGCCGTCGAGTGCGTCGGACGCGAGATAGCTGACGTGTTGTTGCAGTTTCGCAACGCTGGGCTCGTTGGCCGACGGCGCCGGCGCTTGTTGCGCGAGAGCGCCGGAGGTGACGAGCAGAAGGGCGAGGAGCCGAACAAATCGTTTTGTGTTCATGATTGATTACTCCACCCAGTCGGCGATGAAAATATTTGTATCGCCTTCTTTGGCTGCGTTGCGATTCGAGGCGAAGACGAGTTTCTTTCCGTCCGGTGAAAACATCGGAAAGCCGTCAAACGTGTTGTTGAAAGTGATCCGTTCCATGCCGGTGCCGTCGACGTTGATCATGTACAGATCGAAATTGCGTCCGCGCGTGTCATCGAGGTTGGACGAGAAGATGATTCGCTTGCCGTCAGGGAAAAAGTAGGGGCCAAAATTGGCCTTACCGTTGCTGGTCACCTGCCGCTTGTTCGATCCGTCGGCGTTCATCACAAAGATCTCGAGCGTTGTCGGACGAATCAGGTTTTGTTTGAGCAGGGCCATGTAGTCAGCTTTCTGCTCTTCAGTTTTCGGATGGTGCGCGCGATAGACGATCTGCTTGCCGTCGTACGACCAGAATGGACCACCATCGTAACCGAGCTCGTTGGTCAAACGCCGCACGTTCTTGCCGTCGGCGTCCATGGTGTAGATGTCGAGGTCGCCGTCGCGCGTTGAAGTGAAGACGAGCTTCTTGCCGTCGCGCGTGATCGTTGTCTCGGCGTCGTAGCCGGGCGTCGTCGTCAACTGCTTCGCGTTCGAGCCGTCGGCATTTGCGGAGAAGATGTCGTACGTCGGATACACGGCCCAAACGTATCCGCGAGAAAGGTCAGGCTTCGGCGGACACTGCTTGTCTCCCAGGTGCGTCGACGAATAAAGCACGCGCTTGTTGCCGGGGAAGAAGTAAGAACAAGTGGTGCGACCCTCGCCGTTCGAGATCATTTTGGCATTCGAGCCGTCGACGTTCATCGTGTAGATCTGATCGCAACCGTGACCTTCACGCGTCGCCTGGAAGATGAGCTGTTTGCCGTCGGAGGAGAAATACGCTTCGGCGTTCTCGCCGCCGAACGTCAACTGCTTGATGTTTCGCAGGTGTTTTTCATTCGGGAGCTGTAGGTTGTCGGTTTGAGCGCGTGGCGCAGTGAGTAGCGAACTAATCAGTAACGCCGGCGCCAACAGGGGCGCGAGAATCTTCATAGTTTAGGACCCGTGTTTTCCGGTTACGAGTGATTAACAGAATCAGAGCAACGATACCGACGACCAAACTGATCATTTGCGAGGTTGAAAGTCCGGTCAGCGTCGTCAGGCCAAGAATGTCGCCACGCGGATCGTCACGCACAAACTCGATAGCGAAACGAATAATCGAGTAGAGCAACGCGTAAACGAGAATTACCTGGCCGTCGAATCGTTTGCGCTTGTGCAGCCAGAACAGGAATACAAACACCAGCAACATCGCAAACGATTCGTAAAGCTGTGTCGGATGAAGATGCTGATCGATCGGCACGCCGGTGATGTCATGGCCCAGTTCGGTAAACTGCACTCCCCACGGCAGCGACGTCGGTTTACCCCAGCAACATCCGGCGGCAAAGCATCCCTGGCGGCCGAAGAAGTTACCAATCGCGATTCCGGGCGCGCAAGCGTCGGCCGTCTTCCACCACGGCAACTTGTAGCGCTTCATCAGGAAGTAACCGGCGATGACGGCGCCGAGCAGTCCCCCGTAAAACACGCCACCGGAACGAAGAAAATCCAACGACAAAAGTGACCACGGATTATCGCGATACTCCGGCTCGGTGAAAAGCATCAGGATCTTCGAACCGATGAGCGACGCCAGCAACATCCACAGGCTGAGATCGTAAATCCGTTCGCGCGGCAGTCCGTCGCGTTGCGCCAGCTTGACCGTGATCAGGATCGCACTCAGAAACGCGATCGCGAGAAAGACGCCGTAGGTGTTGATTGGAAAACTGCCGATGCGAAAAAGCTCAGGGTACATGTGTGTTCTGCTTAGATCTTGTCCTTAGTCCTTTGTTGGTTTGTGCCAATCCAAAGAACCAAGTACAAAGCACAAAGCTCAGGACGTGTGGTTGTCGACGCTGCCGCCGTTTGTTTCCGGTTTCCGAGAAACAGATCGAGCATCAACAACAAGGCGCCGATGCAGATACTCGCGTCGGCGATATTGAAAGTCGGCCAATGGTAGTCGCCCGCGTGCATGACGATGAAGTCGACGACGTAGCCGAGACGGACGCGGTCGGTCAGGTTGCCGAGAATGCCGGCGAGTAACAACGCACAAGCGCCGAGCACGCGATCGTCGTTTCGCGGCGTCTTAATGAAATAGTAAAAGACGGCGATTGACGCGGCGGCGGCGAGCACGACGAAGAACCAGCGGGCAAACGAGCCGCCGTCCTGAAGCTGGCCGAAAGCGATGCCCGGGTTTTCGGTGTAAGCAAACTGAAGAAAGTTGCGGATAACGACGCGATCCTCGCCGAAGCGCAGCGTCTTCACGGCCCATGCTTTTGACGCCTGGTCGGCGAAGTAGATGCCGAACGCTCCGAGCAAGTAGCCGGCGCGCCACGCAAAGCGCGTCCGGATAGTATTCGGTTGATCCGTTTGTGAGTCCATTTAATCCGTGGTTTCTATTTCGGTTAGCGCCGCGACACAACGCTCGCAAACAGTCGGATAACGCTCTGATTCGCCCACGCGCGTCGAGTAGTTCCAGCAGCGCTCGCACTTCTCACCTTCCGCACGCGAAACTGTGATCGACTCTGCGATCCTTCCACAACCTCAACCTGCGAGACGATAAAGATGTAACGCAGATTGCTCTCATACTTTCGCAGCAATTCCAAAAAGTCGCCCGTTTCCTCTATCGTTACCTTAGCCTCCAGCGAGCTGCCGATCTCCTTTGCGACTCTCGCTTCTTCGAGCTTGCGTAAAACCACATCTCGAATTCCAAATAATCGATCCCACGTAGCGAACAAGTCGTCGTGACTTTGCTGGTTCGCAACCGGAAACTCGGCGATGTGGACCGACGGCACATCGCGCGCCGGCAAGTTCTCCCAGATCTCGTCGGCGGTGAAAACGAGAATCGGCGCCAGCGTGCGTGCCAGCGCGTCGGCGATTCGCAACAGCGCGGTCTGCGCGGAACGTCGCGCTTTGTTGCGCGGCGCAAATGTGTAAAGCCGATCCTTGATGATGTCGAAATAACGCGCCGAAAGCGTGACGGTCGAGAAGTTGTACAAAGCGCGATACACGTTATGAAACTCGTAAGCCTCATACGCTTCCGCCACTTCCCCCAGCATGCGGTCCAAATCCGCCAACGCCCAGCGGTCGATCTCTTCCATCTCCTCGTCCGGCACGCTATCGCGCGACGGATCGAATTCGTGAAGATTGCCGAGCGCGAACCGCGCGGTGTTGCGCAACTTGCGATAAGCATCCGTGACGCGTTGCAGGATCTCGTCAGACCCGCGCATATCGTCGAAATAGTTTGACGACGCGCACCACAACCGGATCGTTTCCGCGCCCGACTGCTTGATCACCTTGTCAGGCTCGATCGCATTCCCGGCAGACTTGTGCATCGCACGACCTTGTGCGTCGAGCGTCCATCCGTGCGTGATCACCGTTTTGTACGGCGCGCGATCGTGCGCGGCGATCCCAACCATCAACGACGAGTTAAACCAGCCGCGAAACTGGTCGCCGCCTTCGATGTACACATCCGCGGGCCAGCGCAGCTCTTCACGACTCTCAAGCACCGCAATCGACGACACACCGCTGTCGAACCAAACGTCGAGAATGTCAGTCTCTTTGGTCCACTCAGTCGCGCCGCAACCTTTGCAGACGTAACCCGGCGGCAGAAGTTCGCTTGCTTCGTGCGTGTACCACGCGTCGCCCGACTCGCGTTCGAAAATGTCGGCGACGTGATTGATCACCGCCGGATCGGCGACAGCCTCGGTGCACTTCGCACAATAGAAAACCGGAATCGAAACACCCCAAACACGCTGTCGCGAGACGCACCAATCGGGCCGACCCTTGAACATGTTGCTCATGCGGTCGACGCCCCATGCGGGAATCCAGTTGACGCGCTGGATTTCGGCCAGTGCGGCGTCGCGGAGGGATTGGGACGCGGCGACGGGGGGACGCGGGGACGCGGCGACGGCGAAATTGCTCCGGTCGCGTCCGTCTCCGTGTCTCTCACTCACCGCGTCTTCAACGCCGTCCATCGCGATGAACCACTGCGGCGTCGCGCGGAAGATCACGGGATTCTTGCAGCGCCAGCAGTGCGGGTATCGATGGTCGTACTTTTCGCTGAACAGCAGCACACCGCGCTCACGCATGAACTCCACAATCTGGTCGTTCGCTTCAAACACCCGCATGCCGGAAAAGTGCGTGACGTCGGCGGTGAAGCGCCCCGCATTGTCGACGGGACAGTAGATGTCCAGTCCGTAACGCTTGCCGATGACGAAGTCGTCGTGTCCGTGACCGGGCGCAGTATGCACGCAACCAGTACCAGCTTTGCTATCAGATGATTTCTTCTGTGCTTCGCTGACGTCGAGCTCAGTCTCCGCATCGGCCTCACCGCCCATCGTGACGTGATCGCCAACCATCAGCAGCGACGGACGATCGATCCACGGATGTCCAGCTTCGAGCCGATCCAGTGCCGTTCCTGGAAACCGCGCGAGAATGTTGGGCGCCGGCGGAAGACCGCATTTCGCAACGACCGCGTCGACGAGTTCACTGGCGACGATGTAAACCTCATCGCCGTGTTCGAACGCCGAATACTCAAAATCGGGATGCACAGCGATGCCGAGGTTCGCCGGCAGCGTCCACGGCGTGGTGGTCCAGATCAGCACGAACACACTTCGTCCGGCCAGCGCAGGATCGATCACCGCCGGATCGCTTCGCAGCGGAAACTTCACGTAAACAGACGGGCTCGTGTGCTGGTGATACTCGACTTCCGCTTCCGCCAGCGCCGTTTGGTCCTTGATGCACCAGTAAACCGGACGCGCGCCTTTGTAGACGTAACCACGTTCGACGAAACGCGCGAACATGCGCGCGGTCTCGGCTTCGTAGTGGTTCGACATCGTGAGGTACGGATCGTCCCACTCGCCCAGGATGCCGAGACGTTTGAAGTCGCGTGTTTGACTCTTCAGCGCATTCTCGGCGTGCTCGCGGCAGATGCGCCGGAAGGTTTCGACGCTCAGGTCGCTCTTCTTTTTACCCTTCTTCTCAAGCGCTCGCTCGACGTGTTGCTCGATCGGCAAACCGTGGCAGTCGTAACCGGGAACGTACGGCGTGTCGAAGCCCATCATCGTGCGCGATTTGACGATGAAGTCTTTCAAAATCTTGTTCATCGCCGTGCCGAGGTGGATGTCGGCGTTCGCGTAAGGCGGGCCGTCGTGCATGATGAACTTCTCGCGGCCGGCGCGTGATTGTTGGATCAGGCGGTAGAGGTCGAGCTCGTTCCATTTTTGCAGGCGCGCGGGCTCGGCCTGCGCAAGATTGGCCTTCTGCGAGAAGTTTGTCTTAGGCAGATTGACCGTCTTTTTGAGATCGAGTGGGGTTTCTGTGGACATAATTTGAATCCGCAATAGTAACAAGTTACCGCAAAAAGGCACAAAAGAGCGGCCGCAAGAACAAAGAACCCGAACCATCAAGGATGCGATGGTTCGGGTCCGGCGTTGCGCTTTGGCTTAATTGCTCAACCTATAAACATCTCATCCTCGGCGTAAGTTTGATTTATGGGCTTCGGCACGGGCGCGACGAGCACTTCGAGGCCGCGGCGGAAGCCCGCCATAATCGCGGCCAGCTCGCGCGCCGGCTCTATCACTTTCGTCTGAATGAAATCGGTTGTTAGCGCCACTTGTTTGTGCGTCCGATCGATCGTGCGGCCGACGAGTTCGACCTTGTCACGCGCTTCGACGGCAGTGTCGCTGACAAGCTCCTTCAGCTCGCTGACCTCGCTCCTGATGATCGCCAGCGACTCGGAAAAGTGCATGGTTGCCGTCGAAAGATGACCGGAAACGGCCGTGAACTGCTCGGCAATCAGTTTGCCCTGAACGGCGATCTGCTTGCCTTGCTCGCTCATCACGGAGACGCGTTCGATCAGCGGCTCCAACTTGCTTTCCATGCGGTTAACCGACTTCACGGCACGGTTGACGAACACCGCGATCGCCACCATGGCGATCGCGATAACGAGAAACGAAGCAGCAATAATCACCATCACCCAGAACATCGGGTCGTTGGTGTTCATCTGCAAAAGTGCGACATGCATATTGCCGATTGTCCAGAGCCTTAGTTTGTTTTGTCTCCGTAGTTTGGAGCTTCGATGCGGCCTGACATTTCAGTCTTACGCTTTTCTTCCTGGTAAGCCTTCTTGCCCGCGTCGATTGCAGCGGCAACCGTGCCGCCCTGGCGAGCCGCAGCTTCGCGTGCCGATTGGGCCACTTCGCCGATCTTGCCGCTGGCTTGCGTGTAAAGTTCACCAGCGCGCTCGCGTGTGGCTTCGTAGTACTCACCTGCACGGTCGGTCAGATGCTGGGCCGCCTCGCGCGAACGGTCGATGCCTTTGCGCGTCGCGTCGGCGATGTCGCCGCGCAGCTCGTGGCCGGATTTTGGCGCAAAAAGCAGGGCCAGAATCGCGCCGATGCCGCCACCGATCAGCAAGTAAGTTAGTCGAGTGGAGATGCTGTCGCCGCTATCTCTCCGATAATCGTCGTATCCCATTTTCTGGGGTCCTTTCTGTAAATGATTTCGGCTCTGGACTATAGCAAATCCGTGTTCCGGTTGCCTAATCTTTTGGACCGCCGTTGTACTGTTCGAGCTTCCGGTACAGCGTCTTACGGCCGATACCCAGCGCGCGGGCGGCGTGCGACTTGTCGCCATCGGTGTAATCGAGCGTCGCCTCGATCGCCTGGCGTTCGATCTCTTCCATTGACGAAGGGACGGTGATTTGAAACGTGGTGGTGCGGCCCTCGCTGGCGGCTTTCGCGCGTTCGACTTTTATTCGATCGCGTTCCTGGAGCGCGATCTTGCTGATCGCGTCGGGCAGGTCTTCGAGCTCGATCTGGCGTCCGGACGCGATGATCACGGCGCGCTCGATCGCGTTTTCGAGTTCGCGAACATTGCCCGCCCAGTCGTAAGTGATCAGCGCCTGTATTGCATCTTTGGAGATGCCGGAGATGAAGCGGCCGGTTTTCTGTTTGTAATGCTCGATGAAGTGAATGACGAGCGGATGGATGTCTTGCGGTCGTTCGCGCAGAGGCGGCAACCTAATCGGAAACACCGACAGACGATAGAAAAGATCCTGCCGGAACGAGCCGAGCTCGACCGCGCGTTTTAGATCGACATTCGACGCCGCCAACACGCGTACGTCGGTTTTGATCACTTCATTACCGCCGACGCGCGTCAACTCCCCGTCCTGCAGCACGCGCAGCAGTTTCACTTGCGCCGACGGACTCATCTCGCCGACTTCGTCGAGAAACAGTGTTCCGCCGTTCGCTTCTTCGAAACGTCCGCGCCGCAATGCGCGCGCATCGGTGAACGCGCCTTTCTCGTGACCGAAGAGTTCAGATTCGAGCAGCGTCTCGGGAATCGCGCCGCAGTTGAGTTTGACGTACGGTTGATCTTCGCGGCCGGAGTTGAAGTGAATCAGGTTTGCCAGCAACTCTTTTCCGGTGCCCGACTCGCCTTCGATCAGCACTGTCGTCTGCGTGTCGGCGACGCTGAGCGCGAGTTCAATGGCGCGACGGATGACGGGTGTTTGACCGATGATGCGATCACCGCCGTAACGCTCGTGCAGCGCCGTGCGCAGATGCATGACCTCCGCGGACAACTGATCGCGTTCGAGTGCGGTGCCGATCTGATCGGCGATGCCTTCAACGAGCGCCACTTCGTGTTCGTCAAATCCTTCACGCGCCTCGCTCCACACGAGGCCGAGCAAACCGAACGTTTGTCCAGCTACGCGGACCGGCGCGACGAGCGCGGCGCGTCCGCCGAGCACGGCGTTGAACGCGAGACGGAGCGGAAAGGGCAGATCGGTGTCGAGCAGGCGCAGCGTTTTTCCCTGCGCGAGCACTTCGACCATTGCCGGAAACGCGGTCACATCCAGCGATTTGCCGTGCGCGTCGAACAATCCCTGAACAGAATCGACAGCAGCATCAGGCGCAGCCTTGAACGCAGCCAAATTGATCTTTCCGCCGACGGGATCGAGCACACCGAGTGCCGAGTAATCGGCGCCGACGAGCGCGATCGCCCGTTCCAAAACGAGCGACGACACCTCGCGAAAATCCGATCGCGCATTCAGTGCGTTGGCAATCGAAAGCAGCGCGCGTTTTGTTTCCGCTTCGCGTTCCTTGTCGCTGTAAAGCCGCGTGTACTGGTAGCCGATCGCGATCTGTCCGGCGATAGATTCGAGAAACGAGACTTCATCGTCCAGCCACTCTCGCGGCGTGCCTGTCGTGTGCAGACCGACAAGTCCGAGAACGTCGTCGCCAAGCATCACGGGCACGACGAGCAGCGAACGGGTGTTCAAACTCGCGGTTAGTAATCTGATTCTCTCGTCGAGTCGGGCGGCGGCGGTGTCGTTAAGCCGGATCGGTTTGCGGATGTCGACGTGTTCCGAGAGCTGTTTCAAATCCAGCGGAATGACCGTTCCGAGACTCGACGGCACATCGTCTGACGCGCGCCATTCATGGCTGATCCGCAGCTCGCTGGCTGACTTCAGTTGAATGACGTCGCAGCGGTCGACGTTCATCATGCGCCCCAGTTCCGACACGATAACCGTGAGGAAACGGTCGAGATTGATAGCCCGCGGGAGGGTCATGGCGAGGCGGTTGATGATACCCTCGCGCGCCTCGTGCATCTTGATCTTGCGTTCTAATGACAGGGATTGGGCGCTGTTCGACATCGTCGCGACAGAGCATAGACGAAGGCTGGGGGAATTGCGAAATGCGGAATTGCGGATTTCCAGATTCCGCAATCCCGCAATTTCGCAATTCGCAATTTCCCAACGAGCCCTTATAATTCGGGCATGCCTATCTACGAGTTCGAGTGCCGGAAATGCAAGGCACACATGGAAGTTTTTCAGAAGCTTAGCGACAAGCCGCCAGTCAAGTGCCGGAAGTGTGGCGGCAAGCTGGAACGGAAGATTTCGGCGCCGGCGATTCAGTTCAAGGGGTCGGGTTGGTATGTGACGGATTACGCCAACAAGGCAACGAAGGGCGACAAGTCGGAATCCGAATCGTCGACAGAATCAAAAACCGACAAGTCTGAGAAGGCTGAAAAGAAGACGAGCTCCCCGGCTAAGAAAACTTCAGACAAGGCCTCAACCCCGAAAGCACCGACCGGCGATTAAGGTCGTACCACAGATTGAGACATGCGCTCGCGTAGGTCATCCAAATACGGATTTGCTGCGATCCTCGCGGTACTTCTGGTTGCGGCATCGATTTTGGCCCAGTCAGGTAACCGGCCAAACGCGAATGCAGCTAACGGTGTGATGGTGGGTATCGTCGCGCGCCGTGAGGATCAAAAGACCACGCCGATCACAAGCAAAGAAGTTTCTGTTTACGACAACGGAATCGAGCAGTCGATCCGTAACTTTACTCCGGATCCGTCGCCGGCGCGCATCGTTTTGCTTGTCGATAATTCGTTGTCGATTCGCGCGGACGTCAACAAGCTCGAACAGGCGGCGCGTGAGTTTGCTTACGAGATCTATGAAGGCGACAAGCTGCTGATCGTCGGTTATGACGAGCAGGCGGAGATCGTGTCTGATTGGACCGACGATGCGAAGTCGATCGAGAAGTCGTTGAAGCTGTTCCGGAAGAAGGGCCAGCCGCACTTGTTTGACGCGATTCGCGCGGTGGTTGAAGGGGCGTTGCGGCCGGTGCAGGGACAGAAGCGAATCATCATCGTCATCAGCGACGGGCTCGATCGCGGAAGTAAAGCAACGTTTGAAGAGACGCTTGCGGAGCTTCAGTCTGAGAACATCATGGTCTATGCGGTGCAGGCGGTCGATCGGACGCGCGGCGCGATCCGGCGTGACGTGCCGAAGCCGAGAGTCGTGATCGACAAGTTGGCCGAGGGGACGGGCGGGCAGATCTTTTCGATCGACGAACCGCAAGTGGCGGCGAAGGCGATCTGCGATGAGTTACGGCAGAATCGATACGTGCTGTCGTATGTGCCGTCGAGTGCGCCGTTTGGGCAGGCGAGAAGTTTGCTGGTGTTAGGGAATCAGGGGATCACGGTGCGGTCGAAGTCGATGCAGCAGCCGAATTAGTTTCGTCGAGAGTAGAAGTAGAATAGTCCCGCCATAATCAACACCACGAGACCTTCCATAAAGAAAAAGAACCGCCACGAGAACTCGCCTTCGTCCGTGAAGGAGTCAGAGAAGGCGATATAGGTGCCGATTATCAACCCACCAGCGATCCAGATCAGTTGACGCTTCTTGTCCCACATCCGTGGTCCTATTTCAGTGAACCCGACAGCCAGTGCATGATGTTCAGGGCGTACTGCTTGTTGTCGTAACCTTCGACGTTCATGCCCATCTTGAACTTTTCCGGGCCGGCGATCTGGGCGCTGAGCATTGCCGCTTCGCCATGGACCACCACCCGGCCTTTGCCGACTTTGAAGGCCAAAGCCTGTGCGCGGCCTGCTGCTGATGTCATCGACTTCTGTTCGTGATTAGGCGAGTCCTGGGCGCTGTCGGACAGTTTCAAGACGCTGGAGCTCTCCTCGGGGCCTTTCAACGACTGGCCCGTAAAGCTCAACACTTTATTCACGCGTTCTTTCTCGTTGCGCCCGTCGACGATCGGATGTGGACCAAGCAGTTTGTTCTCGCGCGAAAAGAGGAGAAACGAAGGAGCGCCGCCAGAATTAGCAGCATCGAACGTGTAGCCCTTGCTCATATCAACCCCGAGCTTCGTTCCGAGCGATGATGCCGCACCGCCAAAGGGCGCGTGGTCGGCAATCAGGAGCAACGCACCGCCACCCTTTACCCAATCGTAAACCGCCTGAATCTCATCCTCATTAAAGGCCGACTGGTCCGATCCTTCGTCGTCCATCTCTTCAGCGCCAAGCGCATTCGCGATTACCAGCACTTTGAAACTCCCGAGCGACTGCTTCGAGAACGGCTTGCGATTGCGAATCACCTGGTAACCGTCATTCGTCATCAGATCGGCGAATGGTTTGTAACGCCCGTCAGCGGTGTGGAAGTTGTGATGCGCTTCATCGAACATGACGCGCGGGCCGTTTCGCGAATACGCCGGGTTGTCGACGGAGGTATTGAATTCCGGGTCGGGTTGCTGTTGGCCCAACGCGCTTACTGCAACAGCAAGCAAGAGAACACAGATTGAAAAGAATTTCATTTTGATAAAAGTTTTGACAATCGCTCGGCAGCGAGATTGAGTGTTTCGTCTTTCTTGCAGAAACAGAAGCGAACCTGTTGCGCGCCGTCGGCCGGATTGCTGTAAAAACTCGACCCCGGCACACACGCGACGCCGATTTCGCGAATCAAGTGACGCGTGAAGTCGACGTCGTTCGAAAAACCAAACTTCGAGATGTCGGTCATGATGTAGTAAGCGCCGTCAGGCACAAACGTTCCGAAACCTGCTGCTTCCAACACCGGCAACAGCATGTCGCGCCGAACGCGATAATCCGCTTGCAGTCGGTCGTAATACTCCGGCGGCAGCGCCAACGCATACGCACCCGCCGCTTGCAGCGGCGCCGCGGCGCCGACGGTCAAAAAGTCGTGGACCTTCCGAACCGCGCCAGTGATCTCCGGCGGCGCGATGCAATAACCAACTCGCCAACCGGTAACCGAATAAGTTTTCGACATCGAGTTGACGACGACTGTGCGTTCGCGCATGCCCTCGATCTGCGCCATCGAGATGTGTTCGATCTCAGCGCCCTCACGCGGGTAAAGGATGTGTTCGTAAATCTCGTCAGTGAAGCAGAGCGCGTCAAACTCGCGGCACAACGACGCAATGAACTCCATCTCGTCGCGCGTGAAAACCTTGCCCGTCGGATTATTCGGATTGCATACGATGATGGCTTTCGTCTTTTCGTTGAACGTCGCGCGCAGTTCGTCACGATCGAAACTCCAGTCAGGCGCGCGCAGCGGAACGTATCGCGGACGCGCGTCGGAAAGGATCGCATCGGGCGCGTAGTTTTCGTAGTACGGTTCGAAGACGATAACTTCATCGCCGGGATCGACGGTCGCCATCATTGCCGCGATCATGCCTTCGGTCGATCCGCAGGTGACGGTGATCTCAGTTTCCGGATCGATTTCGAGCCCGAGATACCAGCTCGTTTTGCGAGCGATGGCGTCGCGAAAGTCTTTCGAGCCCCAGGTGATGGCGTACTGGTTGACGTCGCGTGCGATAGCGTCCATTGCGTGGCGCTTAATGTCTTCCGGCGCGGAAAAATCGGGGAAGCCCTGCGAGAGGTTCACGGCGCCGTGTTTCAGCGCCTCGCGCGTCATCTCGCGAATCACCGACTCGGTAAACAAACTCGCCTTGTGAGATACGTGGCGGCTCTTTGAGATTGAAGGTGTGGACATTGTCGTTACTCGCTTTTCATCACAAGAGGCACAAAAGACACAAGAGGCACAAAAGCAAGAACGAGTAGTTGGGATATGCTCGTCTGCCTTTCATAGCTTGCGAACTTGGTTGACATCACTCTCACCGTCTTTTCTGTCTTTTGTGTTGTGTTTCTTGTGCCTTTTGTGGTTAAGGAATGATCGTTTCGCCCGCGGCTTCGCGCTTCAGTTGATCGAGGATGGAACGAATCGCCGCCGCGTAACTGCCGTTCGGCGCAAGCTGAAGATATTTTTCGTACGCCGCCACCGCTTCTTTCGGCTTCTCGAGTCGTTCGTACGCCGCGCCGAGCATTTGATAGATAACCGGTTCGCTGTCGGAAAGTTGATCGAGCGCTTTTCTCAACTCGACGACGGCTTCCGCAAACTGTCCTTTGTCTTCCAACACGCGCGCGAGTCCGACGTGCGCTTCCGGTTGAAACCCGCCCGCTTCGCGAATCGATCGACGAAAAGCACGAATCGCTTCCGCGTCGGATCCCGCTTCGCGCTGGATTCGACCTTCGATTGCCGACGCTTCCGGATAAACCGCGCGTGCCTGGCGTGCCGCATCGATCTCCGCGAGCGCGTCGTTGAACTTGTTGAGATCGAGCAACACGCGCGCGAGTCCGACGTGAGCCGCCGCATGCGAGGGTCGCAGTTTTATCGTTTGCCGATAAAGGTCGGCGGCTTTTTCGCGAGAAGCGTCGTCGCGCGCCTGTTCGCGTGCTGTTTCTGCTTTTTGAAACGTCAGCTCGGCTTCGTCAGTCGTCGGCACGAGCTTCACGGAGAGCGTGCGACGTCCCGGCAGCAGCGCAGCGGTTGCTTCTTTGAAACCGGTAGCTCGAACACGAACCGTGTGCCGGCGTGACGTCACTTTCGTGAGCGACAGTTTGCCGGAAGCGTCGGTCGTTCCGCGTCGCACGTCGTCGATCCAGACGATCGCGTTCGGCTCTGATGTGATTACTACAGCTTGCTGAGCACTGCTCGTTTGTGAAAAAAACAGCAGTACCGCGAGTAGTACAACTAACTTCATAACACGGATCTATTCTTCGCCTGGTCCACCAACGCGGCGCTTGCGAACTTCAGGATCGGCATTCGTAACGCGCGATCCGACCTCCGGCTTGAAGTTTCCGTTCGAGTCGTAGAGCCGCAGGTATTGGAGCCAGTTTCTAACGACGCCCTGAATATACCCGCGCGTCTCTTTGAAGGGAACCGCTTCCGCAAACTCGTCGATCTCCAGCGGCAACGTCGCCTTCCATTGGACCACGCGCCCCGGACCGGCGTTGTAAGCCGCTGCGACGTACTCGATGCGGCCGTACTTGTCGATCTGGTCGCGCAGGTACGCCGTGCCGAGTTGAATATTCAAACGCGGCTCGAAGAGCGACTCGACCGTGATCTCGCGACCTACGCCGTATTTCTGAGCAGTCAGACGAGCGGTCGGGATCAGCACCTGCATCAGTCCGTAAGCATTCGCCGACGAACGCGCGCGCGTCGTGAAGATCGTTTCCTGACGAATCAGACCGGCAACTTGATACGGGTTGAGATCTCGGTTCTTTGATTCCTGAACGATGATGTCCCAGTGTTTGAGCGGATAGAACACGTCCCACTGTTCGCGCGTCATCTCTTCGGGCTTCATTTGCGAGTAATCGGGGAAGCTGCGCCGAAGAGTATTCAAGGCGCGGACGTTGTCGTCGTCCGATCGATAGATGCGGGCGATTGCGAGATTGATTTTCGGACTGTCCGGCGCTTTTTCGCCGACGACGTTCAACTCTCTTAACGCAAAATCGTCCAGGCCGACGTTCGACAACTGATCCGCTTTGACGATGCGCGTGTCAGCGTCCGGACCAGCCGATTCTTCCGCGACTGTCACAGTCTTCAGGTTGGCGACAGCGCGCGCGACGATCGAATCGGGCGCGAACGTTTTCGGCTGTGTGGTTTTACTAAGAACGTCGAGACGTTGCTTGGCGAGATAGCCGTACCAGTTCGCGTCGTATCGCGCCTGCATCGCCTCGTACAACGCGCGCGCCTCGGCCATTTTTCCTGCTCGTTCTGAATCACGCGCTGCCCAGTAGCCTGCGCGCCCGCGATTGTCGGTGTTTTTGTCAGCGTAGTAAGCGAGATGCTCGGTCAGCATCCGCGACGATTCCGAAAAGTTCTTCGCGTCGTGTGCTTCCCAGGCGAGGTCGAATTGCGCCTGCGCCACCTCGATGGCGCTACCAAATCCGTTCACCGCTGCGCGAGCGAAGTACGAGGCGTCGGCTGTGTTCTTCGCGTCTTTCGCGATCTGTGCGACGGCGACAAACGTTCGCGGGGTGACAGCGCTCGTCGGAAACGCACGGCGCAATTCTTCCGCAGTCGTGCGTGCTTGTTCCCACTGTTTCGCGCGCGCATAAGTTTGCGCGAGATAGGAAAGCGCTTCCGCGCGAGTTTCACCGGCGGACGTCGGAATAGCAATCAAAGCTGAAACAGCGTCAGTGGTTTTGCGTGCGTTGGAAGCAGCGATGCCGCGACGAAGTTGATTCTCGCTTGTCGCTGTGGCAGGGAACCGGGCGAACGCATCGCCGAAAGCTGTCAGTGCATCGTTGAACTTTCGCGCCGCGTACAAACGATCGGCGCGAGTCATTGCTTCTTCGATGGTTGCGGGAGACGGCGTCGATCCGAGTCTCGTAATCGCAGTCGCGGCCTCGGCAGCTTCGTCTGATGCGGGCGCGAAAAAGTAGAGTCGACGATAAGCAGCAAGAGCGCGCGTTGAGTCGGATGTTTGTTCGTAAGCTTTTGCGGTTGCGAGCAACGCCGCGCCGTCGTCGTTTGCGGCCAGGTCTTTCAACAACAACGGAGCCGCAGCAGTCTCGCCAGTCTTCACCAACAGATTTGCCGCCCGCAGCGTCGCTTCACGCGCGCGCAACGAACTCGGATGTTCCTGGATCAACTGCTGGTAGATCGCACGCGCCTCGGCGGTCTTTCCCGCTTGTTCCAACGCGTCCGCACGCATGAAGAGCGCGTAGTCGGCGATGGAAGTGTGATCGGCGATAACTTTCGTGTCGAGCAGCGACGCTGCTCCAGCGAAATCGCGTGCGTTGAGTTTGATTCGGGCGCGGAGGATGCGTGCGAGTGCGGCGGCTTTCGTTCGCGGAAACTGGTTTTCGATGCCCGTCACAACGTCTTCCGCAGGCAAGACGTCGTTGCGCGTCATGCTGCGCAGGCTATCGAGAGCTTTTTGTTCTCCGGGAGTTTGCGGGCGCGTGACGCAGCTCGCGCTCATGAGGTACGGGAGCGAAGCCACTCCCGTGACTATAACGGCGATAATGATGAAGAGTAAGCGGTGCTTAGAAAAGACATTTTCTAGCATATATCATTTGACATTTTCCATTTGTCATTGATTACGGTAAACCTCGCCAAATCAAATGACAAACGATAAATGTCAAATGATATATGGAAAATGGGTTTAGTGCTTCGCTAAGCGTTTACAGTTGCCCCGGGATAATTCGCACCGAGCTTGGATGCATCACCTTCCGCCAGCGTGTTCACCAGTTCGCCGTGGAAGTAATCGTAGCGCGAGGCAACTTCCGCTTTCACGCGCTTGTCGTACATCTCGCGCGAGCGATCGATGTACTCGCGCAAACGATCGTAAAGATCGTGCTCGGATCGTCCTTCCGCAACTTTCTGCTCGTTGTACAACTTGATTTCGGAGATCAGCAGACGAGCGAAACGACGCGCGTCGTTGTGCAGACGACGTTCTTCGTCGCCCGAGACTTCCACGGGCAGGTCCGCGTCCTGGCCGTAACGTCGACGCGGCGCTGGTTCCGGTGCTGCTTCGACAGGAGCGGGAGTCCACAACGGTGTTGGTTCTCCAGCGCTTTCGAAAACAGCTGCTTCTTCTTCAACCGGCGCCGGTTCGACAAACGACTCAGATACGACCGGTTCAGGTTCGGGCTCAGGTTGATAACTCTCAATCGTTTCAGCGCCGGAGAATGAAGGTTCCTCGGCAACCGGCTCGGGGGCCGCATGGTATTCAGCGGCGGGCGCATAACTGGGTTCAGGCTCATGAGCGGGCGCCGGTGCTTCATCCGCTGCACGTTTCGGCGCTGCCGCTGCTCCGCGAGACACCGAAAGCAGTTCGACTGCCATCGACGACATCGCCACCAGCGTTTCGAGCGCTTCGAGATTGATCGACTCGGAATCCAGAGCCGCCGAGTCCGCATACAACACCGCGACAGCCTTGCCACGCACGTTCAGCGGAATCGCGACGATTCGTTGCGGCGGTTCTTCGCCGAGACGGTTCATGAGCGAATGGTCTTCAGAGTGTGAACCCGGTCCGCCGCTCCACGTGGTCAACGATTTAGCCGCGCTGCTGATAACTGTGTCAGAACTCAATGGAAGCGAAATCTGCTGGATCGACTGATCGCCAACGGTTCCTTCAAAACCACGACCACGCCAGCCGCTCGCCGTATCGCCTTTGATAACGAAGAACGCGACTCGCGGCGCAAACGAGGACGCACGGTTGACGAGCACTTTGAGAACGTCGGCCTGCGACTTCTGCTCGTTGATCTCGCTGGTGGCCGATTTGACGATGGCCATGTCGCTCGACGCCTTCGCGCGCGCGGTTTGCGACGAGGCCAGTTCGACGCCTCGTTCGTGAGCGGCATGCAGGTGTTCGGTTATGGAAGCGACGAGGCTGCCTTCCATTTGCACGTCAGCCTGGCGGTCAAGAAAAGTCGAAAGTGACTCATTCAGCAGGCTTTGCAGCGTTGATATCTCCTGTCGAATCGCGCTCAGGCGACTGTCGAGATAGCTCTCGATCTCACGCCGCAAACTATCTTCCAGTTGTTCGTTGACCACAGCTCGCTCCTCCGTGTCGTGGTGTTAGTAGTGGTGACCGAAACCTCAAGGTCTTCAGGTAGGGATTTCTAAACCCAAGGTTGCTTTCCAGCAATGGGTCTCGCAGGGGCTGCGAGACTCAGGAAGTGATTATGAACGGCTGGTAATCAGCTAGTCAATCGGTTTTTCCGAAAGGGTCTTTGAAATTGGTGTTATTTGGGTAGTTGGTAGACGCGGACGTAATCAACTTCCATCCGTTGCGGCCAGATCGACTCGTCGACGCCCTCCACGCCGCCCCAATTTCCTCCCACCGCAATGTTCAGCAGCAGATGAAACGGCTTGTCGAACGGCCATTGTTTGTAGTCGGCGGCGGGATTCGAACGCCGCTCGTTAGCGAATTTGAAGTACTGCTGGTCGTTGATGTACCAGCGGATCTCGTCCGGCGTCCACTCGACGGCATAGACGTTGAACCCGCTGCGGGCTGATTCTACTTTGGTTTTCCCGCTCTTCTGCGTGTTGATAACGTGGTAATACGCCTTCGTGTGGGCCGAGCCGTGGACGACGTCCGGGTCGTAACCGACGTGCTCCATAATGTCGATCTCGCCGTTATCAGGCCAGTAACCCGAGCCGTAGCTGCGCTGCGTCGGCAGCATCCAGATCGCCGGCCATGTGCCGCGACCGGACGGCAGTTTCGCCCGGATCTCGAAACGTCCGTACGTCCAGTCGCCTTTGTTTTTGGAAACCAGGCGAGCCGACGTGTAGGGGTTCGCTTCGCCACCGTCGCGTCTGGCCTCGATGATGAGCACGCCGTTTTCAACGCGCGCGTTCTCTTTGCGGCGCTCGGTGTAGTTTTGCAGTTCCTTGTTGCCCCAACCGTGGCCGCCAACGTCGTAACCCCACTTTGCCGGATCGGGCAGGCCCGTGTAGTTGAACTCATCCGACCAAACCAGCCGCCGCCAACGCTGGGGACTGCTGGGGGTAGCGTTCTGCCAGATCAGCACGAGAACGATCAGAATTGAATATAATCTCGTCATCGGTGTTTTGCAGAGACCCCGCAAAAGTACTAGTTTTTACCAACGGGCTCCGTTTGGTATTCTTTAAACGCCTTTCATAAGAACCCCGGTCGAGGTGACACCCACTTTACCAAATGGCCACAATTCTTATCGCTGAGGATTATGACGACAACCGCGAGCTGCTGCGGCTGTTGTTATCCGGCGCCAACCATCAGGTCCGTGAAGCAAAGAACGGCTGGGAGTGTTTGGACCTGGCCCGTCAGAACCCTCCCGATCTGATCATGGTCGACCTTTCGATGCCGGGCCTGGACGGTTGGGAAGTCTTTCGCGAACTGAAAGCCGATTCGCTCACTGCGCACATTCCGTGTGTTGCCGTGACGGCCCATACGGATCGCGATCGCGCCCGCGCTTTGCAATCCGGATTTAGTGACTTCGTCGGCAAGCCATTTCGCACGAAGAATTGTTGCTCGCCGTGAAACGTCTCGTTTCAGAATGAGGTCTACTGCTTGTAGACCACTCCACCTTTCATCACAAACTTCACGCGTCGCAATGCGCTGACGTCTCGCGTTGGATCACCTTCGACAGCAATCAGGTCTGCAAACAGACCCTGCTTCACAGCGCCGATCTTGTCAGACATGTGCAGCACACGAGCGTTGACGGACGTCGCGGAACGCAATGCGTCGATCAGCGGCATGCCGAAGTCGACCATTGCCTCGATCTCTTTCGCATTGTCGCCGTGAGCGAAAACACCGACGTCGCTGCCGCTCGCGATCGTCACGCCGGATGCGAGCGCTGTTTTGAACATCTCACGTTTTCGCTCTTTGTTACCGAGATTTGCGACGGTGGCAGTTGAAAGCGTCGGACAAAACGCGACGCCGCGTTCTTTCATCAGGCGAAATACTTCCGGCGTTCCGCCGTCGCCGTGCTCGATCGTTTCGACACCCGCCAATGTTGCGCGACGCATTCCTTCGGCCGTCGTTGCATGAGCGGCGACGGGAACGTTTGCGCTCTTGGCGGTTTCGACGATCGAGCTTGATTTCGTCGAGTGAAAATGTCGGCGCGGCGCCTTGCGTGCCCCAGCGATAGTCGGCGTAGATCTTGATCCAATCGGCGCCGTGTCCGATCTGATCGCGGACTACACGCGTCAGGCTGTCGACTCCGTCCGCCTCTTCGGCGCCCTGCGGCACGCGCCACTCGGAAGCGAAACCCTTTGGTCCATAACTTCCCGTCGCAACTATCGCTCTCGTCGTCACGATCATTCGCGGACCGGGAATGATTCCCTGTTCGACAGCTTGCTTCAGACCGACGTCCGCGTATGCGGCGCCTTCCGTACCGAGATCGCGAATCGTTGTGAAACCGGCTTGAAGTGTGTTGCGCAAATGGTTTGTCGCCCGCGCCACGCGCAGGCTCAACGACTCTTTCGTTACCTGATCATTCCAAACAGTTTCGCTGTACGGATGCAACAGTACGTGCGAGTGCGCTTCGATCATGCCGGGCATCAATGTTAGCCCAGGCAGGTTAATCACATTTGCGTCTTTAGGAACGTTAAGACTGTTCAACGGCCCCAACGCCTCGATCTTCTGACCACGAACGACAACGGCCCAACCTTCATGTGGCTGGGCCGATTCGCCGTCAAAAACACGCGCCGGCTTGAGCACGTAAACAGTTTCAGTACGCGCAGTCTGCTGCTGCCCTTGAATTGCCGGCAGCAAGACTGCCAAACACACAACGAGCAACACGCAGAAACGCAGCACGATCATTTCTCCGAGATGACGACCTGTTCGATTGTCGGCGGCAGCGGATGAAGCGTGCTGCGTGAGAAGCCGGCGTTGGTCGCCATGCGTTCGAGTTCAGAAAACGTGTACGCGTCGCCGGAAGGCGTCGAGATGAGCATCATCATGCTGAAGCCGGCGGCGTCTGGTGGCGTCACCCGATCTTCGTTGGGAACGAATTCGAGCGTAACCGCGCGGCCACCGTCTGCGAGCGCCGCATGGACCTTCCGCAGCAGCGTCTCGCAAGTCGGTGTGTCGAAGTGGTGGAGGAAATTGGTCAACAACACGAGGTCGTAACCGCTGCCATACTCGACATCGAAAGCACTGCCTTCGATCGTGTTGTACCTGTCGGCGACGCCCGCCTTCGCGGCGTTCTCTTTCGCGACTTCAAGCACCGCTTTCCAGTCGAGCGCCGTGACTTCCACCTGCGGATTGTTCTTCGCGAACGCGATGCCGAACAGACCATGACCGGCGGCGATGTCGAGAATCTTCAGCTTGCGATCGCCTTGCGGATCGACCAGTTTCGCCAGCAACTGCGACGGCAGATCCATCAACGCTGCCATTGCGCGTGCGAACGTTACCCACACCGGGTTCTCAGGTCCGATCGTTCCGTCGTCCGGCATCGCCGTTCCGCCTTTACGGACTGCTTCAGCCATGTACTTCGCACCGCCGGTCAACTTCGGATCGCCGAGAAAGTCGACCGCGCCGCCGAGATACGCAGGCGAACGTTTGTCGAGAAACACTGACGAGTCGAGCGTCAGTCCATAACGATCGCCCTGCTTGGTCAGCATCTCCATGATCGTGAGGTAGTCGCAGAGAACGCGAATTCCTTTTTCCGATGCCTGGCATCGCTTCGCGATCTCGGCGGCGGTGGCGTTGCCTTCGCCGATCGCGGTGAACACTTCGAGTTCGATACCAGCCTTCAACGCCTCGGTGCGTTGATGCGCATTCATTGTTTGGAAGAACAGTTGTGGTGATGGTTGCTGGGACGCGGGAGTCGACATGAATAGTCCTTTCTTTTAATTGCTGGGTGCGCACGAGCGCGCGTTATTACGAAAGTTGCTGATTCTGCACTTACCTTATCGGATCGCGCAACACCGTTTCCGCAACGGCGGCGGCCATTTCCGCAGCTTGTGGATGACTGCGACGCAAACCGGCGATTTGCAACAGCGCTTCGCCGGTGCGCGAGAACATGCGGAAGAGGTCGCCTTCTTCGGCGCGCGTTTCGCGAACGATCTGGGACCACTCGGCGCCGTTGGCCCAATGGACCGCGGCGCCCGCAGCCGAAAAGTTCAAATCAGGCGCCGGTTCGACGCCGTGTTTCCACTCTTCAGCCGAGACTTTGAAACCGACCTCTTCGAAACGCGACAGCGACGTGACGATGTCGTCGTCCAATTCGAGCTCGCCGTAGTCGCGATCTTCGTCGGCGGTGAGTGCGGCCATGATTCCCGCGAGTTGTTTCGGCGCGAGCGAGTTGAACAGACCGCTTTCGAGTGCTTCGCCGACAAGCAGCGGACGATCGATGTGTAGATCCGCCAGCCAGCGACCGCGCTCCGTTACTTTTTCAGCGTCGTAATCGAGATAGCCAAACACCGCGAGCACCTTCGCGCGTTGCTCGAACGGCTGCCAAACTTCTTCGCGTAACGACTCGATTCGTCGCGATGCGCGTTCGTAATCTTCGGCAGTCTCGTGCAGGCCCCAAAGCACTTCGGTGCAACGTTGACGTTCGGCGCCGCGGAGCTGTGACGGCAGAAGGTTGTCGATCGTATCGTCGAGCACTTTCAGTGCGTCGGTTTCTTCTGCATACGCGTCGCGCAACCGCGGCTCGTGCAACACCAACTCGCGGCCTCGCTCGCGTACCTCCTCGAATGCGGTTTCGATGTCGTCTTCGCGCAGGCGATAAACCGGTGAATAAACGCGTCCAATGCGTTCCTGCGGGAAGCTGGCGTTCGTTCCGTCTTCGCGTAAACCGCGCACGGTCCCGTCGCGCTTCTCCGTCACCATCACCAGCCTGCGACTCGCGCGCCCAACGCCGACAACACGCCCCGGTTTCACGACTTCATCAAGCCAGCGGTGAAACAGTTCGGCACGTGACTGCGGCTTCGCTTCCTGGAGACGCGCGCGCGCGCCGATGAGTCGCTCCAGACCAAGCACAACGCTGACCGGCAGATCGCAACCCGCTTCTTTCAGCCGGCTCCCGATGGTCTCTTCACTTTGCAGGCGCGTCTTTTCGAGTTGGCCCAACTGCCGCGCGTAATCCCGATACGCAAAACTCCGTTCCGCGATCTCTCGCACGCCGGCGAAACGTTCCGTATGCATCGAGCAGGTTCAGCAGCGTCGTATACGTTGCGCGAAACTGACTCGTCAGCGGATCCGGCGAAGCTTTCAACATCTGCGCGATGCGTAGGGGATCCTGGTGCAGTCCGGGAGCGGCCACAACAAAACCGACGTTGTCGCGACCGCGACGTCCGGCGCGTCCGGTCATCTGTTGCAGTTCCGAAGCAGACAACGGACGCCACCCGCCCGCGGTGCGTGCGTCCGCGCCGGTTAACACCACACTACGCGCCGGAAAATCAACGCCTGCCGCGACAGTTGCAGTCGCGAAAATCGCATCAAGCAATCCGGCGCTCATCAGTTTTTCAATCACCAGCTTCCACGCCGGAATGTGCCCCGCATGATGCGACGCAACGCCGCCGCGAATGATCGTGTCCCAGTGACGATGCCCGCGCACTTCCGGATTCTGTTCGACGAAGCTGTGCATGAAATCACGCCGTGCTTCGCGACGACTCTCCTTCGGATCGCGTCGCGCGAGCGCCGCCTCCGACGCCGCTTGATCGCAACGCCGTCGCGTCGGCATGAAGACGATCGCAGGCAATAAGTTGTACGACTCGAGCGCCGACAGCAGCGTCGCCGACGGCATCTCGGGCATTCGCAGTTTCATCGGTAGTACCGGTCGCGTCGATCGTGGCGCTGTCGCTCGCGTTCCTGTTCTCGAAGTCTCGATCATCTGCGCGATCTCCGGATTCAACTTTCCATGTTCATTCAACAGCGGGAGCAGACGTTTGTCGGGCAGCAGGACCGCGGACCGCAACGGCACCGGACGCTTGCCTGGTCCAGTGATCACTCCGCAACGCACGCCGCGCACCTCTTCAAGCCACGAAGCAAACTCGCCCGCATTGCCGATCGTCGCCGACAGCAACAGCAAACGGATCCGCGACGGCGTCAGAATGATCGCCTCTTCCCAAACGTGACCACGGTCTTCGTCGGCGAGGTAGTGCGCTTCATCCAGTACAACGAGATCGGCACTGACTTCACTTCCGCCGCGCAACGAGTCGAACAGTTGATTGCGATAGATCTCAGTCGTGCCGACGATCAACGGCGCGTCCCAATTCTCTTTCCGATCGCCGGTCAGGATGCCGACGCGCTCGGCGCCAAACTCGTCGATGAATTCCTGATATTTCGAGTTGGTGAGGGCTTTCAGCGGCGTCGTGTACCAGGCGCGACGGCCGCTTCCCAAAAGCCGCCGGATCTCCTCGCGCGCGATCCACGTTTTGCCGCTGCCGGTCGGAGCCGTGACGAGCACGTCTTCGTACTCCAGCATCGCGAGGGCTTCTGTTTGAAAAGGGTCAGGTTTGAAGGGCGCGGGAGGCGGTGTCCCGATTCCTTGCAGTAAGTTTTTCAGTTCTCTGGATTGCGGGACGGGTCGCGAAACCCGTTCAGGGGCGGCTGTTTCAGTTTTTTTGTGTTTTACTCGGTGTTGGCGCCGATCCGTGTTACCCCGGTGTTTACGCGGCATGGCGTTATTCTAACTTTTGCGGGCGTGGCCTGCGAAGTGCTAACAAGACACGACGGAGTTACAATTCCGTCTCACAACGCGTCGACGTTCGAAGGCGTCTAAACGCACTGAAACAAAAACGCCCGGCTGGCGTTTTCAATTGGGATGACTGAGATTTTCGAAAATTTTGAGGTAAATCGCGAGCCGAGGGCGAAAGTGCTGATGCGGCTGATTGTGGCGTCGCTCGTAGTCCACGTGGGGCTCATGTTGACAGTGATTTACGTCCCCGCCGTTCGCGATACGGTCAACATTGCGGCACTGATTGCCAGCACAGAGTGGGTAGACAGGGATTATGTCGCCACACAAATCGGTGAGGACGTTCAGATAGTTCAACTCGAAAAGTTTCGCTATCCAGACGGCTACTGGGCCCCCGAAAGTCAGGGATTCGCTAATCCGGGAGCCGCTGCGGCAAACGATCCATTTGCTCCGAGGATAATCTCGCAATGGAACGGAGGAGGCCCGGATCCGGAAGAGACACCATCGCCCAAGGCTGAAGCGAGCCCGTCAGCGAGTCCATCAGCTAGTCCGTCAGCGTCGCCTAATCCGTCCACATCCGAATCGCCGACAGTTGCGCAGAGCGCATCGCCGAGGCCGAGCGCGAGTCCGCTGACTCAGGAAGAGGCGCAAAAAGAACTTGAAAAGACTGCCGCGCAGAACAACGTCACGCTGCCGGAAGAGACCCAGATCAACAAAAAGCCGCTGAAGGATTTCGCGGCCCATGCCAACGATCTGAAGAACCAGGGCAAACTCGATTTGAACAAGCCGTTCCGCATCGTGATTGAAGCGGAGCTGGATGCAAACACGAAACTGCAGAATCCTCGCTTCGTCGAAAAGGAAGGCGATGAAAACGTGGTCAATCTATTTGGCCAGTTGGTCGCCGCGCTGAACGACAGCGGATTTCTCACCTATCTCTCGCCAATCAGCAAAGACAATCCGGGTTCGACCGTTAGAATCACGGTGAAGCAGGGCGCCAATGAAGTTGTAGCGTCGGTCGAGTCGGAAACGACTTCGCCGGAGCGCGCGAAGTCGCTGGCGAGCGTGCTGAACAACCTGCTTTACTTTGGCGCGGGTTCGCGAGCCGGAAAAGATGAAGAAAAGATAATGAAGAACACCAACGCGTCGCCCGAAGGCAAGAAAGTCGTAGTGAACTTTTCGATGCCGCGGGAGGACGTCGTCGAGATGATTAAGAAGCAGATGGCGCCAGGCGCCTAACCCGCAGGTGTTTCCCGCCTTTGCGGGAAACTTCCGACCAAACTAAAATTCCAACACTATGAGTTTCGATAAATTTTTAACGAAGGTTTTTGGCAGCAGCAATCAGCGATTTTTGAAAACGATTGGGCCGATGGTCTCGGAGATCAACGCTCTCGAGCCCGCCGTGAAGAAACTCTCCGACGAAGAGTTGCGAGGACGCACGGCCATTTTCAAAGCGAAGGTCCAAAGCGCCGTCGAAGGCATCACTGACAAAGACCGAAGAAAGCAGCGCGAAAAAGAGATCCTGGCGGAGCTTTTGCCCGAAGCATTCGCGATTGTTCGCGAAGCGAGTGTTCGCACAACCGGCATGCGCCATTTCGACGTGCAGTTAATCGGCGGCATCGTTCTTCACCGGGGCAATATTGCCGAGATGCGCACCGGCGAAGGCAAAACTCTCGTTGCCACGCTGCCTGCTTACCTGAATGCGCTCACCGGACGCGGCGGTGTTCACGTCATAACAGTCAACGACTACCTCGCATCGCGCGACGCCGAGTGGATGGGCCAGATCCATCGTTTTCTCGGTCTCGAAGTCGGTTGCATTCAGAACGACATGGACGATTTCGAACGGCAAGCCGCATACGCCGCCGACATCACCTACGGCACCAACAACGAATTCGGTTTCGACTACCTGCGCGACAACATGAAGTTTGACCTCGCTACCTGCGTGCAGCGTGGTCACTACTTCGCGATCGTCGACGAAGTCGACTCGATTCTGATCGACGAAGCGCGAACGCCGCTGATCATCTCCGGTCCATCCGACGAAGCGACCGACAAGTACAGAAACGCCGACGCGATCATTCCGCACCTGAAAAAGGGCGAAGACGTCGACGGAAAGAAAACCGGCGACTACGTCGTCGACGAAAAGGCGCACACGGCGGTGCTCACGGAAGAAGGCGTCGAAAAAGCAGAACGGCTGCTCGGCGTCGGCAATCTCTACGATCCTTCAAACATGGAGTTGCTCCACTGCGTCGAGCAGGCGTTGAAGGCGCATACGCTTTACAGGCTCGATCACCAGTACGTGGTGCAGGAAGGCGAAGTGATCATCGTCGACGACTTCACCGGCCGTTTGATGAAAGGCCGCCGCTGGTCCGACGGTCTGCACCAGGCCGTCGAAGCGAAGGAAGGCGTCCAGATCGAGAAAGAGAACCAAACACTCGCGACGATCACGCTGCAAAATTACTTCCGCCTCTACGAAAAGCTCTCCGGCATGACCGGTACTGCCGAAACCGAAGCCGCGGAGTTTGGTTCGACGTACAAGCTCGACGTCATCGTAATCCCAACGCACATGCCGATGGTCCGCACGGACTTCTCCGACGTGATCTATCGCACGTTGCCGGAAAAGTGGGACGCGGTGATCGAAGAGATCAAGGAGTGTTACGACAAGGGCCAGCCGGCGCTCGTCGGTACTGTCTCGGTCGAAAACTCCGAACTGATCTCGCGGCGTTTGTTGAAAGAGAAAGTGCCGCACAACGTGCTCAACGCGAAGTATCACGAACGCGAAGCCGAGATCGTGGCCCAGGCCGGACGCAAAGGCTCGGTGACGATCGCGACGAACATGGCCGGTCGTGGCACCGACATCCTGCTCGGCGGCAATCCCGACTTCATGGCGCGTGAGTTTTTGAAGAAAGACGAGATCGATCCGGACGATGTGACCGATGAGCAGTGGCAGACTGCTTTCGCCCGTGCCAAGCGGATCGTCGAAGAGGAGCACCAGGAAGTGGTAGCGCTCGGTGGCCTGCACATCGTGGGCACCGAACGACACGAATCACGTCGCATCGACAATCAGCTTCGTGGGCGTGCCGGCCGTCAGGGTGACCCCGGATCGTCGCGGTTTTTCCTGTCGCTCGAAGACGATCTGATGCGCATCTTCGCCGGCGACAAAGTGAAGGCGCTGATGCAACGGCTCGGCATGGAAGAAGGCGTGGCGATCGAGTCGAAGATGGTTTCGAAGCGAATCGCGGCGGCGCAGAAGTCGGTCGAAGGCCGTAACTTCGAAGCGCGCAAACACCTGCTCGAGTATGACGACGTCATGAATAAGCAGCGCGAGACGATCTATGGCTTGCGTCGTCAGTTGATGGAAGAACCGGACCAGCGCGATTACCTTCTCGGCGATCCGCCGCAGGCCGGTGTCGCTTTCGACCTGCTGTCAGACCTGACGCAGCAGTATCTGAACCCCGATGTATCGCAAGACGATTGGGACATCGATAACTACAAGATTCAGATCAAAACAATCTACGACTTCGACGCCGACGGCGAACGCCTCGACATCGAGAATATGACGTCGCAGGAAGTTGTCGAGGCGATCTGGGAACGTTTAAAGGTCAAGTACGAACGGAAAGAACAGCAGATCGGGCCGGAAGCGATGCGCACTTACGAGCGCATCATCATGCTCAACATCATCGACGCCCAGTGGAAGGACCACCTGCTGTCGCTCGATCACCTCAAACAAGGCATCGGGCTGGTGGGTTACGGACAGAAAGACCCGCTCGTCGAATACAAGAAACAGAGTTTCGACCTGTTTCAGGAGATGTTGGACCGTATCGACACCACGACGATCCGATCCTTGTTCAATCTGCAAGTAGTCGCGGAGCAAGCTCCGGAAACGTTGCAGCAGAGACGCGCCGCACGTCGACAGGCGGCGCTGCAGTTTACTGGTCCAAACCAGGGCGCCGCGCCGGCGGGAGAGGAAGACGGCAAAGTAAAAACCGTCGTCCGCGATCAGCCGAAGGTTGGACGCAACGAGCCGTGTCCCTGCGGTTCGGGCAAGAAGTACAAGAAGTGCCACGGCATTAACGCTTAGCGATGTGGATGCAGCTCGAACATAACTTCAACTTGTCCTAACCGAACTCGCTTGGTCCAGTTATCTCTTGAGCTCAGAAATCACGTCCAGCAATCCTGTTGTCGCAGCCATCATCACCGGCAAAGCTCCGCAACCGGCATGCCTTGCGGCCGCACGCGGAATGCTCCCTCTGCCGCAGAACGATTTGCTGGAAGTACTCGTCGCGTTAACCAGCAGTGACGACGAGCAAATCTCAGCAGCGGCAACTGAAACACTCAGCGCTGAAACTCCCGACAATCTCTTACTCGCTGCCAAAGCTGCCGACTCGTCGCCAAACGTGCTTGCATATCTCGCGAGTCGGACCGTGAGCACACCGGAAGTTTACGAAGCAACGATCCTCAACACGCGCACTCCGGATCAAGCTATCGCGAAGTTGGCGTCAACCACATCAAACGGATCGCTGCTCGACCTGATCGCGATCAATCAACAACGACTGGTTCGTTTTCCCGAAATCATCGACGCGATCCTCGCGAATCCCGCACGCAGCGGCGAAGCTGAACGACGCGCCACTGAGACGCGCAAGGAGTTCTTCGAGAAGGAACGCGGCGCGCGGCAGATCGCCGACGAGTTGCGAGCGCGTGGTCAAACTGCAGCCGCGGAGTTTTTCGAGTCCGCCGATCTAACCACCGCAACCGGCAAGATGAACTTCGACGACGCGTGGCTGATCGCGCAGCACATCGAAGTCTCCGACGCGGACATCGACGATTCATGGTTGCCGGCGGAACGGCACGAAGAGTTGTTGCCGGAGAGCTTCGAAGAGAGTGCCGCGAATGCTCAACGCGTTATCGAAAACGAGCGACTCGAAGGCGGTGAAGTTTCGACCGAACGCGTCACGCTGATCCGCAAGATCATGTTCATGAACGTTAAGGATCGAATGAAACTCGCGATGAAGGGCGATCGCGAAGCGCGTGGCATTCTGATCCGCGATTCCAACAAGATTGTGTGCTCGGCAGTGGTGAAAAACCCGCGCGTGACGGAGCAGGAAGTTGAAAACATCTCCGCGATGCGCACCGTTGCGAACGAAGTGCTGCGGCTGATCGCGATGAATCGAAGTTGGGCCAGGTCGTACACAATCATCCACAACCTGGCCCGTAATCCACGCACGCCGATACCCACGGCGATGACCATCCTGCTGCGGCTGCGCACTAAGGATCTGACCCAAATCTCACAGAATAGGAACGTCTCGGAGACGGTCCGACGGCAGGCATACAGGCTGGTGCAAACGCGCTCCGGTGAATAACTCCACACTTTCTGGCCGGTCTGTTACGAGAATTTTGCGAAATAGTTAATAATGTCCTTGACAGGTCACGATTCAATCGTATAATTTCGCACAACTTCGTAGCCAGATTTCTTGCTGTTTTGAAAATTGAGTTGGGGTGTTGGAACCAGACAGGCGCGGTTCACTCTATTTATTCGGCTTTATCTTCCGCCCGCTAACGAGCCGCCCGATCCGAGTCGTTAGAAGTCTTGACGATTCACATGCTTTGTCTGCCACCCTGATTTGCCCGAACCCTGCCCGTAAAGTTTCGCCCCGCCGGTTCATTTTGAACTGGCGGGGCTCTTCTCTTTGAGGCTTAAATCTTTCGCAGACTAGTTCTTAGCGACAGTTTCGAAGGCTTCGGCGGGTTCTGAAATCTCGATTTCAGGCTCGACCTCGACAGTCTTCCCGCACATGCGGGCGAAGAGCTGTTCGTACTGATCGACCACGCGGTCCCAGTCGTAGTGGGTGCGGATGCGGACCTGCGCGCGCTGGCGGTAGGCATGCACCAGCGATCCGTCTCGCAAGACACGTTGCAACTTCTCAGCTAAATCAAACTCATCCGAATAGGGAACGCCGGCTTCGCCGACCACCTCGAGATTTTCAGGAGTCGCGAGCGTGAGCACGCAGTTGCCGTAGCCCATCGCTTCGAGCAAGGCCGGATGCGTTCCGCCCACTTCCGTCGCGTGGACGTAACAGTAAGCATTCTGCTGTAGCGCGCGGTAATCCTGACCAAAGACAAATCCGGTGAACACGATTCGCTTGTCGCCGCGGGCGCGGGCCTTCAGGTCCTGGATGTACTCTTCCGCGTAAGGCGCGTCGCCGACGACCAACAGTCGATACGCTGTTCGCACCTTCTTGAAGGCTTCGATTACGAGGCGAGCATTGTTTTCCGGTTCGAGCCGTGAGACGTACAACACGTATCGATTCGGCTCGACGCGCCACTTCCGCACAAGTTCGCGGTCCGGACGGCGCTCGACTTCGCTTCCGTATGCGATCATCGTCGATCGCGTGTTGTGCCTCGCCAGGTAATAGTCCTGAATCACCTGCGCGTCGGTCACCATTTCATTCGGCAACAGTTTCGACAGGTACTCGGCCAGTTGATAGTAGCTGCGGCCGAGCCGGTTCCATTTCTTTCGTTTGTGCTCGAGTCCGTCGACGTTGAGCGCGACGGGCGTTCCGGTCAATCGCAGGATTGGTGAAAAAGGAGCGTTCGCGGCGTTGCAAATCAGCGCGACGTCAAACCGGCCGGAGACTGCGTGAATTGCGGAAAAGAAAGTGTGAACGACTGTGTCGAAGTATTTGTGTCTGATCGTCGGGAGGACTTTCAAACGAACACCGTGATACTCCATCTGCCGTGGTGAAACGTAGTGCGCTCGGCAATACACGGTGACGTCGTGACCACGAGCGACGAGTCGGGTTGCGAGATGTTCCGCGAAAGTCTCGAAGCCGCCATAGCTGGCGGGAATACCTCGCGTTCCGAGAATAGCGATGCGCATGGTCCTATTTACTTATAACCGCGTTCCCACTTGCTCGTAAATCTCAAGCGTCTGTCTTGCCGTTTCGCGCCAGTCGAACATTTCTGCTCTCCTACGGCCTTTGACGCTTAACTCACGCCGAAGGACTGAATCATTTATCAAGTTCTCGATCGCGGTCGCGATTGACGACACGTCAAAAGGATCGACTGTCAAACCTGCGTCTCCCACGACTTCCGGCAGGCTCGTTTTATTTCCGACGATCACCGGCGCCCCGCATTTCATTGCCTCGAGTGGCGGCAAACCGAAGCCCTCGAAGAATGACGGATAAACAAAACAGAGCGCTCCTGAATACAACGCCGGCAGATCCGTTTCAGGTACGTAGCCCGTCAGAATAACGGATTCCGAGACTCCCGTTTGTTCGAGAGCTCGCAGTGTTTCGTCGTAAAGCCACGCACACTTTCCGACCAGGACCAACTTGGGTAACTCAGTTTGAGCATATTTACCCCGCAGCGAAGCATAAGCCTTAACGAGACGTGCCAGGTTTTTACGGGGCTGAATTGAACCGACCGACAAAATGTATGGCCCGTCTATCCCGTAAGTATGTCGCACTCGTTGCAGTTCCCTGTCGTCTTCAACAGGGGAGAAATGACGCGGCGCGGCGAGCGGAATGGCAGTGATTCGCGTTGGTTCGATGCCGTACGTATCGATGATGTCGCGACGCGTGTGTTCCGAAAGCGTGAGAATCTTCGCGGCGCGTCGCGCGGAATGTCGCACCGTTAATCGAAGCTGCGTGCGGCTGCGGCGTTTGAACGTCTGCGGCAAGTGTTCGAACGAGAGATCGTGAATGCTCACGACCACGGGACACGGACAAAACGGCGGCGCCGTGAACTGCACGTGCAAAACATCGACGGGATGCTTTCGCAGCTCGGCGCTGAGCGTCAGTGGGATGCGAATTAACGGTGTGTGAGGAAGTGTGGAGCGAACTTTGAAGTTAGGCCAACGCTGGTGGAAACGATCGCGGGCTTCAGCCGTCGTTACGTAGAGTGTGTAATCATTAACCTCATCGATCTGCGCAAGTGACTCGATGAGGTTAACGGCGTAGCTTTCGTTTCCTCCAAGCTTCGTGCCAACTGAATGAGCGTCGATTGCGATCCGCATTCTTTAATCCGTGTTACCAGATAACACGGATTCTTAGATCAGGATACTACTTCGACTTGCCGGCGCCTTTCGCCTGTGCGTCGTCGCTTTGCTGACCGCGCGTATCGCGCTCGCGAATACGTGCGGCTTTACCACGCAGACCACGCAGGTAATAGAGCTTGGCGCGCCGGACGCGTCCGCGTTTGATCAGGTCGATGTGATCGATGATGGTGGCGTGCAACGGAAAGATTCTCTCGACGCCGACGCCGAAGCTGGTCTTTCGAACGGTGATCGTTTCGCGCGCGCCGCCGTGCTTGCGAGCGATGACGACGCCTTCGAACGCCTGCAAGCGTTCCTTGGTCTCGGATTCCTTGATGCGTACGTGAACGCGTACCGTGTCGCCCGGCTGAAACTGCGGAATGTTCTTCCGTAACTGGGTCTGTTCGATTGTGTCTAAACGGTTCATCTCCAAAAGCTCCTTATGATTGCAATAAATCCGGGCGGTTACGCCGCGTCTTGGTCAGCGCCGCTTCTTTGCGCCAACGTTCTATCTCCGCATGATTGCCGCTCAACAAGACGTCCGGGACCTTCATGCCTCTAAATTCCGGCGGCCGCGTGTATTGCGGGTGGTCCAAGAGCCCTTCCGAAAAAGACTCAAACACCGCCGACGTCTCACTGCCCAACGCGCCGGGCAACAGCCGAACGGTTGCGTCAACCACAACCATCGCCGCCGGCTCGCCGCCGGATAAAACATAATCGCCGATCGAGATCTCGTCGGTCGCAAGTGCGTCAGAGACTCGCTCGTCGACACCTTCGTAGCGTCCGCAAATGAGCACGATCCGAGCGGCGTTTTTTGAAAGATCCTGGGCCAGCGACTGCGAAAATGTGCGTCCCTGTGCCGACAACAAAACCACCCGCATCTCGGGTGTAAAGTCTTCCTTACGAGCGATGCCGGTCAGCGCTTCGACTGCCGCAAAGATCGGCTCCGGCTTCAATATCATTCCGTCGCCGCCGCCGAATGGACGATCGTCCACGACGTGATGCTTGTCCGTGGTCCACTGTCGCAGATCGTGCGCGTGGATGTCGACGATTCCGGCGTTGCGCGCTCGTCTCACGATTCCGCAGTCGATCGCTTCGCGAAAGAACTCGGGAAAGATCGTGATGATATCGAAGCGAAGCATCTCAAAGATCTAAAAGTCCCTCTGGCGGATCGACGACTATTGTTTTTGCGGACGTGTCGATCGCTAAAACAATGTCAGAAGCCAAAGGCACCAACTTCTCTTTACCGCTTCCGTCGGTAACAACCAGTATCTCGGTGCCGCCCGTCTTCATCACCGAGCGAACCTGACCGATACTCTCGTCACCGACTTTAACGGTGCATCCTTCAAGTTCCCAGTCGTAAAACTCGTCGTCTTCGAGTTGAACGCGATCGGATTCGGGAACGGCAAATTCGTAACCGATCAATTCTTTCGCGGCGTCGATGTCGTCGTAGCCGCCGATTTTTAAGACCACGCGGTCTTTTTGAAACCAGAACTCCTCGATACTGACGGTTTTCTGTTCGCCGCCTGGCGAAACGAGGACCACTTCGTCGAGGTCCTCAAACCGTTCCGGAAAGTCCGTCAGGAGTTCCGCTGCTACTTCACCTTTCAACCCGTGGGTCTTCACGGCTCGCGCGATTAAAACCAGATCCGAGCCGGGTTCCGGCATCTCGTTTACTCCACGATTTCCAGGAGATAGCGCCGGTTCTTTTTCGTGCCCGCGATTCGTGCCAACGATCGCAGTGCGCGGATAGTCTTTCCCTGCTTGCCGATGATTTTACCGACGTCGTTGGGCGCGACTCGCACCTCGATCAACGTCGTCCCATTCTTTTGCTCAACCTCACGAACGTCGACATTGTCGGCCTCGTCGACCAACGCTTTGACGATCATTTCAATGGCGTCTCGCATGATTGATACAAGAAGACGTGTGGCCCAAACTGCGCCTGCGCCTTAGGCTTGAGCTTCAGCGGCGGCTGCGTTTGCGGCCTTGGTGCTGGCTTTGATCAGCCGGTTGACCGTGTCAGTGGGTTGCGCACCTTTTTCCAGCCAGTAATTGACGCGAGTCAGGTTGAGTTTGATCTCGGCCGGGTTTCTGGTCGGGTTGTAAGTACCCACATTCTCCAGGTAGGCACCATCGCGCTTTGACTGTTTCTCTTTCACGACGACGCGGTACGACGGTTTCTTCTTCGCCCCGGTGCGCATTAACTTGATAGCTAACAAATCGTTCCTCCTTCAGAAATGCCGCGCTTGTGCGTGGCAGTCTTTCTTTACTTCCGTTTCTTTCGTTTCTTCTTATGTTGCTTCTTTTTTGATCGGCGCGACGGTCCAGCGGGTCCCATTGGACCAGCCGGCAGTTGCGGCATCTCGCCGTCGTCGCCCGAAAAACCGGCCATGTCGGGCATGCCGGTCATCTTTCGCAGCATTTTGCTTTTCAAACCACCGCCGCCGAACATTCCGGAACTGGACAGTTGGCGCATCATCTGCCGCATCTCGACGTACTGCTTGATGAGCTGATTAACGGCGGCTACGTTTGTTCCGGAACCGCGCGCGATCCGTCGCCGGCGGTTCGCGTTCAGGATTCGATGATCGTTTCGTTCTTCCCACGTCATCGAGTCGATGATGGCTTCGGTTCGCTTCAGCTCCTTTTCCATCATCTCCGACTGCTCCTCGTTCAACTGCGGCATGCCGATGCCGCCGAGAAGCTGGTCAGGCAACAACTTCATGATCTTTGAGAAAGAGCCGAGCTTTTTAACCTGACGCAACTGCGAGCGAAAGTCGTCGAGCGTGAACTCATTCTTCTGAAGCTTTTTGAGTTGCTCTTCCGCTTCTTCCTGATCGACCTTCGCCTGTACCTCTTCGATCAGCGACAAAACGTCGCCCATGCCAAGGATTCGTTGGGCGACTCGATCGGGATAAAACGGTTCGAGCGCGTCGTAACGCTCGCCGACGCCGACAAACTTAACCGGCTGACCGGTGACCTGTTTGATCGAAAGCGCGGCGCCTCCGCGTGCGTCGCCATCCATTTTCGTCAGGATCACACCCGTGATGCCGATGCGGCGATGAAACTCTTCCGCCGAGCGAACTGCGTCCTGTCCCGTCATCGCGTCGGCGACGAAGAGAATCTCGACCGGACGCGTCTCGTTCTTGATCTGGACCAGTTCTTCCATCAGCTCGTCGTCGATGTGCAGCCGTCCGGCTGTGTCGATGAGCAGTGTGTCGAACCCGGTCTGTTGAGCGTGTTTTTGCGCTTCGCGGACGAGGGTCAGCGGGTCGTTGCTTTCCGGATATTCAAAGATCTGCTGGCCGGTCGCTTTCGCGATGACCTTCAACTGTTCACGCGCAGCCGGCCGGTAAACGTCAACCGACAGCAGCAGCGGCTTTCGCTCCTGGTTCTGTGCGAGCCAGCGCGCGATTTTTCCCGTGGACGTTGTTTTGCCCGAGCCTTGCAGGCCAACTACCATCACCGTGTTTGGTAGTTGCTTCGTAAAAACGAGTCGCGACGATTGACCGCCGAGTAGTTCAACCAACTCGTCGAAAACAATCTTGACGACTTGTTCTGAAGGCTTGAGTTCCTGCCAAACCTGCTGGCCTTCGGCCTTCTGTTGGACGGACGCTATAAAATCTTTGGCGACTTTATAGTTGACGTCGGCTTCCAGCAGCGCGAGCCGGATCTCTCTCAGCGCGGCGTCGACGTGCTCCTTTGTCAACACGCCTTCGCCCCGGAGATTCTTTAAAGTCCGCTTTAATTTGTCCGAGAGCGACTCAAACATAACCCAAGGCGAAGTTCCGTGCTGAAAACGGAAACGGGAATGATAGCGACCGAGTTTTGGGGTGTCAAGGCGAGTCGCCGTCGTCACAGCGCGCCCTAACCTTTGTGTTTTGAGAACTTTATTGACGGCAGCGATTTTGTCCGCAAACGTACAGTTTCTAAATAAAAAACTTTCGTGACACCCTGTACGCCTGTCGTCGCATGTGTTAAATTGCCCACCGATAACACGTTTGCGGCTACCGTAGTCAAAAAGCGGATTTGAAACGGTTCCCTCCCATCAACCAAAACGCGTTGAAAAGTCGGCTTGATTGATCTTTTATAGGTACTAAATGGATAAACGTGTGGGTCACGGGCCCCCAGGCCGTGACATTCAAAAGCCCCTTAACGAGAGAGGTGTGGTCGATCTTGCCGATGCGCGTGTGCGGATCCGGTCGCGCCCCAAGCCGTCAAACGAGTCGCTGCTGCGTGAGCTTGATGAGATTCGCTCACTGCTGGACCAGGGTCTCTCTACCGAGGCCAAACAGCGCCTCGCAACACTGATTTCCAACGCCCGAAACTTTCCTGCAGTGCTAGCGCTGGCGCGTTGTGCGCTGTCGATTGCGCTCGAACAGCAGGGTCACTATCGCGATTCGCTCGCGGCCGTCGCGATGTACGAGACGCCCGAATCGCGCGTGAAACTCGACGCCCCGACGGTCAGTCATCTACGCGTTCAGATCGGACTTGGCTATAACTACAACGGCGATCATCCGAAAGCGATCGCGATGTTGCAGGCGACGTTGCGCGAGTACGCCGACACCGGCTTAGTCAACCTGGGTCCGATTTATGCGGCATTGTCGCGAACGTATCGCAGCATCAACGAATATCCGATTGCGCGCGATTTCTCGCAGCGTGCGTTGGAGAGCTTTCGCCAGAGCGGCGAATGGCGCGGACTTGCCGATGCGTACTTTGGCGTCGGCCTCTCCGATGTCCACGAAGGTGATTACGAATCAGGCCTCGAAAACTTTGGACAGGCAGCAAAACTGATCGGCGATCGGCCGGCCGCGCACCTGCTCGGCCGCGTTTACGCGAACATGGCCGGCGCTTGCTGGTTCCTGAAACGCCCGCAGGAAGGCATCGATCACCTCAAGAAAGCGATCACCTACTACGAGCGGACGGACCACAAGACTAACGCCGCCGATGGCTACAACAATCTCGGTATCAATCTGATTCTTATTGGCCAGTGGGACCGCGCGCAAGAAGCGTTGGAACGGGCGCTTTCGTTGGCGAAAGAGGTTGACGAGCGTGGCGCGAAAGTCCCCATGATCCTCGATTCGTTGGGCGAGTTGCACATGCTTCGCGGCAATCTCGACACGGCCAAAGAGTATCTGACGCAGGCCGTCGCGCTGGCGACTGAGAACGGAAACAAGTGGTACGCGGGTCAGGCGTTGAGAACGCTCGGCCGCTGCTGTCTCGCGATCGGCGATCCCGCAACTGCGTTGGCCAAAGCTAAAGAAGCACTCGCGCTTGCGGAACAGATTGGCGACCGCCCAGCCATTTGCGAATCGTGGCTTATCGCCGCCGAGGCGCATCTGCAGACGCTCCAGTTTGATGAATGCGCCGCTGAGTTGCAGCGCGTCACTGAGGCGACGACCGACTCGGCAACCGATCTCGGTTTTACAGGCGAGTCGCACCGTTTGAACGGAATGCTCAACATGGCCCAGGGCGATGCCAGCGCCGCCGCGCAACATTTCGGTAGTAGCGTTTCGATCTTCGACATGCTCGGCGATCGTTATCGCGCAGCGCGCGCGCACCTCGAGTTGGGCCGTGCGTACACCAAGATCCTGCCGGAGCGCGCGGGCGAACATCTCAGTCGTGCGTTGAATACGTTCCGTGAGCTTGGCGCGAAGATCGACCTAACACGCGCTGAAGAAGAGTTGAAAGATCTGGCCCGCGCTACTCCGGAACGCTCGCAGGAGCAGTCGGCGCTCACGCAATTGCTGACGTTGCGTTTGGCGGAAGCTGTTGCGTCTCGTGAATTGTTGTTGCGCGAGCTTGCGGCCGTAATGCGTCAGGAAACTGGCGCGCAGCGCGTGATCATCACGGAACGCGGCGAACATCAGGAGCCGCGCGTTGTGGTCGCGATGGGTTGTACGCCCGCCGACAGTGTGAAGATCGCCGTCAATCTCAACGACCTGCACGACGAGAAAGACCGTCAAAAATATTCCCGGAAGAACGACGTCGAATTAATTCTGTTGAAGTCGTCCAACTCGCCGCCGGCGCTGATGTATCTCGCGCCTCGCAATCGTTCGTCCTTGCCGAAGGGCATCGCGTTGGAGCCGTTGCTTCGCGTCGTCGAGCTCGGCATGGATGTGTGTGCTTTGCGCGCGGGTGCGAGTAAGAGTGGCGCACATGAGAATGCCGACGAGTTGGCGGGTACGAGTTTGATGCCCGGATTTATTCACTCGAGTCCGGCGATGACGCAGTTGGTGGAAGAGGTTCATAAGATTCGTTCGTCGGACGTGACCGTGCTGGTGACGGGAGAATCGGGTACGGGCAAGGAGTTGGTGGCGCGCGCGATTCACGCGATCTCGTCGCGGCGGGCGAAAGTGTTTGTGCCCTTCAACTGTACAGCGGTGCCGAAGGAGTTGTCGGAAGGTTATCTGTTCGGATATCGGCGCGGGGCGTTTACCGGTGCCGTGTCAGACTCGCAGGGCGTGATTCGCACCGCGGCAGGCGGGACGTTGTTCCTCGACGAAGTTGGCGACCTGCCGCTCGACGTACAACCGAAGCTGCTCCGGTTCCTTCAGGAAGGCGAGATTCAGCCGCTTGGCGAGCAGCGTCCGAGCAAGGTGGACGTGCGCATTATTGCCGCGACGAATACTGACCTGGAAGAAATGGTAGCGCAGGGTCGTTTCCGCGAAGACCTTTATTACCGTCTTAACGTGATCCGGTTGCGTGTGCCGCCGTTGCGTGAGCGGCGCTCCGAGATCCCGACGATCGTCAATTACTACGTCAACCACTACTCGGCGAAGTTTGGTCGCAAAGACATACAGATCACGCCGCAGGCGGTTGACCTGTTGATGGTGAGCGACTGGCCGGGAAATGTGCGGCAACTGTGTAACGAGATTCAGCGGACCGTGGCCCGTGCGGAAGATGGCACGGTGATTACTCCGGAACAGCTTTCACCCGAACTGAAACGGACCGCATCGCCGACGGCGCCTTCCGCGGCTTCGATTGCGGCAATGCCGTCGTCGTCGAATCTGCAAAGTACGGGAACGCTGGCTGAGGCGCTGGCGGAAGTTGAGCGCCGTATGATTGCCGACGCCCTGCGGCGTCATGGTGGGAATATCTCACGGGCAGCCCGCGAGCTCGGCCTCACGCGTCGCGGTCTCTACTTAAAACTTGAGCGTCACGAGCTCAGCGTCAGCGCTTAAATTCTAATTCGTGGTCGATCGGAGTGGTTTTCAACCCACTGCGGCGGTTTTTCGCTCCGCGATTTCCTGCGCGATGTTGGAAATCTTGTTGATATCGAAGGGTTTTGCTACCACCCAGTCGGCGTTTACGGCGTTCCTGGTCTGAACGCTGATCGCGTCGGCCCAGCCGCTGACGATCGCCAGCGGAATCGTCTTTGAGCGTTCGCGGATTTCCGTCACCAGCTCCCAGCCACTCATTTCCGGCATGCCGATGTCCGTAAATACTGCGTCGAACTTGCCTTCATACTGATCGAATAGTGCCAGCGCCACTTCGCCGCTCGGCGCCGAGATCACCTCGCAGCCTTCAGCTTCCAACGCCTCGATTAGCACCTCGCGGACATGGGTTTCGTCGTCGACGACGAGCACGCGCATCTTGTCTTCGGAGGTTGTTGTGCCGGCGGTGACGACGTTTTGCTCGGTGTTCGTTCCGGTAGGAGTGACTTTCGGAAGGGAAATTTTGAACGTTGTGCCGCGTCCGGGTTCGCTATCGACTTCGATTGAGCCTTCGTGTCGGCGAATGATACCGAAGCTGACGGCGAGGCCCATGCCAGTGCCGGCCTTTCCTTTTGTCGTGAAGAACGGGTCGAAGAGTCGCTGCTTCACTTCGGACGTCATGCCGGTGCCGGTGTCGGTGATGCACAAGACGACGCGTTCGCGAGTTTCCTGAGTGGAGACGCGCACTTCCCCGCCGGACGGCATCGCGTCGACGGCGTTGTAGATCATGTTGACGAGCACCTCGCGCAGCTCGACGGCGTCGCCCTGGACGAACGCCTGGCAGTCGGCGTGGAGGGCGAAGCGAATCGGGGCGAATTCCGAGCGCGACTCCCAACGCGGACGAGTCATCTCGCAGGCGTCCTTGAGCAGATCGGCGACGGAGATTGTCTCGAATTCGCGACTTGGGCGCTGGCGCGCGAAGTCTTGGATCCGACGAATGATGTGGGCGCCGTCTTCGGCGCTCTTGATGATGAGTTCGAGGCCCGCTTCGACTTTTCCGGGGTCGTTGCTGTTGCGGAGTATGAGTTGGGCGCGGCCGAGGATGCCCGTGAGGGTGTTGTTGACGTTATGTGCGACGCCGAACGAGAGTTCGCCAAGGGCGGCCATTTTCTGCCCGTGAATCTCCTGCTCGCGCTGCGCAACGTGCCTCGTATGCGCCTCCGCAATCTTCTCGAGACACTTCCTCAGCCTTTCTCTTGTTGCGTGCTGCTGTGAATTTGCGAGCAACTGGTTCGCCTGCGCCCCAATCTCCCTCCTCTCATCATCCGGCAACTGCTCACACATCTCTTCGATCACAATAAGTAGTGCTTTACCCGCTGCTTCGTCGTCGGAGCACCGTTCTGCGACGCGTTGCGCACGTTCTAAGTTGTGCTTGGCTTCATGTCTGCGTCCCAACTGAAACAGAACGATTCCTCTGGTCGTTAAAGCCTCAGCCAAAAAGGCTTCCTCACCGCTGTTTTCTAATGTTTCGACTGAGAGATTAATTGAGCATTCCGCCAATCCGTACTCACCGGATGCTAAGTATAGTTGTGCCAACGTTTCGTCAACTTGAGCACGTCTAACGTGATCACCTAACATTTCAAAAAGATGGCGGGATCGATCCAGATGCAGACAGGCGTCTTGGAATCGCTTTAGGGACGACAAAAGCGACCCGAAGTTATTCTCCACAATAGCCGTATAACGATGGTTGCCTACATCCTTGAAGTGCGAAAGAGCGTCTTTGTAATGGTCGAAGGCTTGTTCGAAGTAGACATTGTGCTCCTCAGCGATTCCAAGATCTTTCAAGGTGTTCGCAAATTCTAGATGGAAACGACCCCTCGGCCAAGCATCTGAACCCTCGATTAGAGTAGTTGCCTCTGTCAATAGCGTTAAGGCGTGGCGGAGATTGCCGGATAATCTTTCCACTACAGCCAAACGAATAAGCGCTATGCCCCTCAATTCTAATTCGTTATTTGGTAGGTCCCTGAGCGAACGTTGCAAGGTGATTCGCGCCAGGTCAAAAACCCCCTGATGGTAATAACAACATGCGAGCTCAATTCGCCCCTCGGCTGCCCGTAATGCATCGCCAATTTGCTCTGAGAGTGCAATTGAGGCACTTAACAGTGCTTCAGCTGGTTTTCGGCCGCCGAGGATGGTCTTCGTGCTTGCGACCCATCCACTGAGAGTTCCCGCCACGAGGAGTAACTCCGCCGCCGCGTCATTACTCAGCCGTGAATAGCGAGGCCAATCTCCCAGGCTCCACCAGTTAGCAAGCGCCCTGCAGCCTGCCTCATAGTCTCCTGTCTGAAGTTTTTCGCGAGCTAATGCACAGCAAGCCAATGCTTGGTCGTTCTCACTCAATGGCGGCAGTTGAACGAAAAGTGGCGTACTCATTGGGTATGTTCTCGCGGGACGAACAAAGTGAACTGGAACCAAACGGATAGTCTTGTTGGGTAGGCGGTAATCATTGGCACCGCAGTATACAATCGAAGCTTCAGAGTTCGCTTGTTATCGCAATTGCAGTGACTGCAGATGTTAGCGATAGTTACCACATCTCTATGTAAGACCTGTTTACGCACTTTACAACCGACAAATGGTAAAGCTCGATGAATTACATTTCCTCTAAGTGCCTACGAATACAAGTCTTCGGCGTAATCGCTTTCCGTGACAATCTGTGGCACGGGTCTTGAATATTAGCCAGCACAGACCAGCAGATTACTAGGGCTGCTGGATGGAGAGTTGAAACGCCGAAGTAACAGTTCTCCATCCTGCAACATTCCCAGCAAACGTTAGTTCACTAGGAGAAAAGTCATGAAACGCTCCGTACAGCTTCTACTTACAACTGTACTCATCCTCTCGGTTTCAGCTGTTACATTAGGTGGCACAATAACAGGTTCCCGAACCAGTAGGACCGGCACTATCACGGGATCGCGCACCGGAACCATCACCGGATCTAAGACCGGCACAATCACCGGCTCCCGTCGCGGGCTTACCGGTTCAACCTCCGGCATCGTACAAACCGTTGACGAACGGAATCCAATTGGTGACGATTTGTTTACCCGTCTCCTTATGTTTGTTCTTAACCCGTACCTTTAATTCAATAATGACCGATCGGAATCCCTGATCGGTCACCATGAATCTAGTAAGCCTCAAAGATCGGTCAATATGCCACAAACACTGCGGCAAATGACTCTCGTGGGAACAGAGCGGCAATGACCATGCCGCAGAAAGGTCACGCTGTGAAACACACTGAGATTGAGACAAGAATCTTCGCGAAAACTAGGCAGATCTCATACATAGCGTTCTGGATTCTAAGAGGCTTCATTTTTCCTACCGAGATCTTCCAGAAACCATCAACTCAGAACGAAGCCGCGAGCCCTGAGTAGGCTCTTTATAGGCCCGCTTGGCTGCGTTTTTGACGAACACGAGATAATGCATTTAGTCGAGTGCGAGTTCTGTCGAAAAATGCGGCAATTTGCGCAATAGTTTCTTCAACCCGGCCAGCTAATGAGCTTGGTTCGGATATAGCATGTAATCGTTGAAGCTTCTCTGAAATCTTACTCAACTCGCTGCGCTCCAACTGTTCACCAATCTCATCAAACATGCTCACCAACGCGCGTCGTGCCCCCTCACGATCGCCGCACCGTTCTGCCACCATGTACGCTTCCTCAAACCTCTTCTGAGCGTCGCCTTTTTGCCGAAGCCGACTTAACACAACGCCGCTGGTCGTCAATGCTTCAGACAGAACCGCTTCTGCATCCGTCTTCTCAAGCGTCTCAAGCGCGTCTTCAATTGTTTGTTTTGCGAGCGAATAACGATTCGTGGCGATGTACAGTCGGGTGAGAGTCTCGTTTACCTGGGCACGTCGGACCATGTCCGAAATCGCCTCGAACAATCTTCGCGCCCGCAATAGATGCTCTTCGGATTCCTTTGTAAGGCCTGTCGTTAACAAGAGAAATCCCAAATTGTTTTCAGCAACAGCCGCCAACCTGTGATTTCCAATCGCTTCGCTTTCTCTTAGCGCATTTGCGTAATGAACAAGTGCCTCGTCGTTATAGGTTGTATTACTCTCGGCGGCGGCTAATTCTTTCAAAGTCGTCGCTAGCTCAAGTTCACAGCGACCTGTCCCGAGCCGCCCCGGCGTTTGATGACTGTGAGCGTCTCTCAATATTCTCAACGAGTCAGTCAAACGTCCTGAGTCCCTCTCTACCGCTCCGAGGAAAACCAAGCACAGACTCCTAAGTTCGACCTGATCTGCCGGCAGTTCAGCCAACGCGGCGCAAAAAGTTTCGCGAGCAAGATCGAACAGACCCTGCCTGTAGTAACAGCGTGCCAATTCTGTTTGTGCTTCAACCGAACGACTTTTCGAACCTACGTGCGCGAAAAGGGCAACCGATCCATTCAGAAAGGCCTCAGCACGCTTCTGACCATTGGGCAGTTGCCTCGAACCGCTAGCACAGCCAATCAGCGTGCCTAAGGTGAAAAGCAGATCGGCGGCTGCGTGTGTGGTTAACGAGGTGAGGTCTGGCCAATTGCGTTCGGCAAGCCAGGGCTGGAGTATCAGCTCCGCAGCGGTGTAGTTCGTGATTGCGATCTGCTCGCGCGCGACGGCACAGAGGACCTGTAGATGTTCAGCAGGTGTCGGTTCCCCTGAGAGGACTTGATGGGGAAGCTTACACTCTCGGTTTGCATCCGCAAATTGGTGGGGATTTTTGGAGCTTTCAAAAACCTCTTTCGCAACCTTGTAAGCAGCGTACCATTGGTGCGCAGCAGGATAATCGGTTCTCAACTCGTTTGCTCGACGCAGTTCTCGCTCTGCCGCCTTCCAGTCCCACTCAAATCGTAGCTTCACATTTGCGCTGGTCTGCTCAGTCGAAGCCTCAATTGGTGTGGCGGTATCGGATGAGCTATTGTCATCGGTTTGTTCATTTGAGGGATTCCGATCGATGGGCCTGAGGTCGTCTTCTGGTGGCAGGTAGTTGGTGGCGAGCCGCAAATAACAGTCGATGATGCCGTCATATGCGAGGGCGTAGTTGGGGTCGAGTTCGATGGCGTGGCGGAAGTGGAGGATGGCTTTTTCGATGCCCCGGCGGGTGTATTTACTCCAGTGGTAACGAGCCTCGAGGTAGGACTGGTAGGCCTCGGCGCTCTCGGTGTAACGGGCCGTGATGCGCTTCTCTTCGTCGCCCGTGAGCTTAAGTTTCAAGGCGTTGAGGAGTTGGCGGGTGATGAGATCCTGGATTTCGAGAATGTCTTTAAGCTGACAGTCGAAGCTGTCGCCCCAGAGTTGCCAGCCCGTGGCGACTTCGACGAGTTCGACGGTGATGCCGAGGCCTTGCGGCCGCGAGGTGAGTCTGCCCACCAGCACGACACCAACGCCCAGTTCTTTGCCGACGACACAGGGATCGAGCTCTTTCTTTGCTTTGTAGCGAAACACCGCACTGCGTGACATGACACGCAGCTTCGAGACACGAGAAAGATTGTTGACGAGATTGTCGGTGAGACCGTCGGCGAGATATTCGATGTCGTCATTGCCGGTGGCGTTGAGAAAGGGGAGAACTGCCACACTCGGTATTACTGCAGCGTTGGCACTGTTCGCCGCGTGCTCGATGGCTCTGACATCCGCCACGAACCGATACCCACGGCGAACGACAGTTTCAATGTATCTCGGTGCAGGACGTTCATCCCCCAACACACGTCGCAACAGAAAGATGTTCTGCGTCAGATTCGACTCTTCGACAAACGTGTCGGGCCACACCTGCTTCAGCAGTTCATCCTTCGCAACAAGTTGACCGGCATTCGCAACGAGCAGTGTGAGAATGTCGGTAGCCTTTGGCGTAAGCGAAACAGCTTCGCCGGTGCGCGTGAGGACGCGTTGGCCCACGTCGAGTCGGTAAGGACCAAATTCGTAATAGTGAGAATTGTGATGAGGCATGGTGTGGTTGCCGCTATATTCCGTTACTTCCGTTGTTTTCTTGTTCGAGCCGCTCGCCTGCCTTTATCCATGATCCGTTCGATTTGCGCAATAGTTTCTTCAACCCGGCCCACCAATGAACTTTGTTCAGTGACAGAGTGTAGTCTAGTAAGTCGATTCAACATTTGGCGCAATTCGTCCTGGCCCAACTGCTCCCGCATCTCTTCAAACATACTCAACAACGCTCGCCGACCTCCCTCTCGATCACCGCATCTCTCAGCGACCTTGTAAGCTGCGTCAAATCTGTTCTTCGCCTCTACGTGATTTCCCAATCTGCTCGATACAATGCCGCCCGTGGTGAGCGCCTCACACAGAACGGCCTCGCTATCTGTCGACTCGAGTATCTGAATGCTCTGTTCAATTGCAGTTTGTGCAATCGAATATCGATCGGTGGCGATATAAAGACGCGTAAGTGTTTCATTGACCTGTGCTCCGCGAAACTTATCCGACAGAACCTCGAAGCGTCGACGAGAGCGCGACAGATGCTTTTCTGATTCTTCCCAGACCTTCAGATTCAATAGGAACAAGCCGAAATTGTTTTCAACGGTGGCGGTTGTCCTGTGATCTCCAATCGCTTCCGATTCATGTAGACCAGCACGAAAATGAAACTCCGCCTCATCGTTTAGCGTCTCTGGTCCCTCTGACAGGGCCAAGTCCCTCAGAGTTCCAGCCACCTCGAGGTGGTAACGCAGACTAACTAATGCGGCCCACCGGAGCCATCAAGACGGCGGCTTCGTTCAAGTTTTCGATCGCCTCCTTCAGCCGACCCGCATCTCTTTCCAGCATTCCCGAATAAATCAAGCAGCGACACCGGATCTCCAACTGATCGTCCGGTAACTCACTTAAGGCAGCGACCAGCGTTTCTCGCGCGATATCGAAGAGGCCTTGACGGTAATAGCAACGCGCCAACTCGGCTCGGGCCTCAACCGAGCGATTCTTCATGTCGAGATGCTCAAACAGCGCGATCGACCCGTTCAGCAACGCCGCCGCACGTCTGTAGCCGTTAGTGGTTTGTTTTGTTGTGGCCAAACTCGCTATCAGGACACCTAAGGTGAAGAGCAGATCGGCCGCTGCGGGTGTAGTTAACGAACTGAGCTTCGGCCAATCGTTCTGAGGATAGAAAGGTTTGAGTACGAGTTCTGCCGCCTCGTAATTGCAGACGGCAATTTGTCCGCGGGCCACCGCACACAGAACCTGGATCTGCTCCGCAGCCGACGGTTCCCCAGCAAGAATCTGCGCTGGTAGCCTCCAAGACTCGACAGAGCCGCTCTCATGTGCACCGCCGGTTGACTGTTCGAAGAGGCCTTTCGCCACGCGATAAGCCGCATACCATTGGTGGGCCGCCGGGTAATCTGCTCGAAGTTCTTTTGCACGACGGAGTTCACGTTCGGCAACTTTCCAGTCCCATTCAAACCGCACTTTCACTCGCGCTTCAGTTTCGTCAGTCGGTTGGACGGTCTCGTTCGGATCGTGCACAACATCTTCTTTGGCGCGAGTATCAGTTGGCTCTGTCGAGTGGGGCTGATTCTCTTCGGGCGGCAAATAGTTCGTCGCCAAGCGCAAATAACAGTCGATGATGCCGTCATATGCGAGGGCGTAGTTGGGGTCGAGTTCGATGGCGTGGCGGAAGTGGAGGATGGCTTTTTCGATGCCCCGGCGGGTGTATTTACTCCAGTGGTAACGAGCCTCGAGGTAGGACTGGTAGGCCTCGGCGCTCTCGGTGTAACGGGCCGTGATGCGCTTCTCTTCGTCGCCCGTGAGCTTAAGTTTCAAGGCGTTGAGGAGTTGGCGGGTGATGAGATCCTGGATTTCGAGAATGTCTTTAAGCTGACAGTCGAAGCTGTCGCCCCAGAGTTGCCAGCCCGTGGCGACTTCGACGAGTTCGACGGTGATGCCGAGGCCTTGCGGCCGCGAGGTGAGTCTGCCCACCAGCACGACACCAACGCCCAGTTCTCTGCCGACGACACAGGGATCGAGCTCTTTCCTTGCTTTGTAGCGAAACACCGCACTGCGTGACATGACACGCAGCTTTGAGACACGAGAAAGATTGTTGACGAGATTGTCGGTGAGACCGTCGGCGAGATATTCGATGTCGTCATTGCCGGTGGCGTTGAGAAAGGGGAGAACTGCCACACTCGGTATTACTGCAGCGTTGGCACTGTTCGCCGCGTGCTCGATGGCTCTGACATCCGCCACGAACCGATACCCACGGCGAACGACAGTTTCAATGTATCTCGGTGCAGGACGTTCATCCCCCAACACACGTCGCAACAGAAAGATGTTCTGCGTCAGGTTCGACTCTTCGACAAACGTGTCGGGCCACACCTGCTTCAGCAGTTCATCCTTCGCAACAAGTTGACCGGCATTCGCAACGAGCAGCGTGAGAATGTCGGTAGCCTTTGGCGTAAGCGAAACAGCTTCGCCGGTGCGCGTGAGGACGCGTTGGCCCACGTCGAGTCGGTAAGGACCAAATTCGTAATAGTGAGAATTGTTATGAGGCATTCTTCCCCTTGAGAACGCGCTGATATTTATTTGAGTTTGCTTTAAGGACTTGAGGGAGCCGCGTGAGTATATTCCCCACGTCGTCAAGCGCCGCTGCTGTTAACGGGCTGCGAGATTCTATGAGCAAGTCTGAAGAATGGCAAGAATCGAGTTTTCTCGTGAGGCGTTTGATCCGGCCCAGTTGAGAGAGGGGGCAAAATCAACTGGTGGGATAGGTGGGTGTCCCGTAGCCGGATTTGGGAACCTCACCCCAACGACCTTCGCTCTTGCGCCTCACGGCAGTTCGCCCAGCAAGGCTGGCCTGAGGCGCAAGACAGCGGAGTAACCAATCACAAGTAACTAAACAAGCACCTAAAAACGCCGCCGCTCTGTGCGATCCGGATCATTACTCCCGAATGATCCGCACACTCAACACCTTCCTTTGTCGCACGCCTTGCGCGACTGTTATTCTTCTCTCACTTCGCATGTCAGAATCAAACGCCCAACTAAAAGATCGTGTGCGTGACTTCTGGCAGAACCATCCCTGCGGCACTAAGTTTGCCGACGCACAACCCGGATCGCGCGTCTTCTACGAACTCGTCGAACAGCATCGCTACGAAAAAGAGTGGCACATTCCCGACGCCGCAGGATTCAATCAAACGAAGAACCTGCGCGTGCTCGAAATCGGTTGCGGACTCGGCACTGACGGCGCGCAATTCGCCAAAGCCGGCGCCGATTACACGGGTGTCGATCTAACGGAAGCCGCAGTTGATCTCACGCGCCGCCGGTTCGAATTGTTCAATCTTCCGGGTACTTTTCGCGTCGCGGACGCGGAAAAGCTCGATTTCCCCGACAACTCATTCGATATCGTCTACTCGCACGGCGTGCTGCATCACACGCCCGACACTGCCGGCGCGATTCGCGAAGTCCATCGCGTACTCCGGCCCGGCGGACGCGCCTTAGTAATGCTCTACCATCGCGACTCTTACAACTATCGCGTTAACATCTCGATGCTGCGACGCGCCGGCGTCCATTTGCTTCGATGGGACTCCGGTCTCAAAATCGTTCGTCTTCTGACCGGCGAACCGGAAGACGCATTACGCGAACATGCACGCCGGCTACGATCCGAGCGCGCGTATCTCGGCCGGCATGAATTCTTAAACCAAAACACCGACGGCGCCGGCAATCCGCTCGCGCGAGTCTATTCACGCGACGAAGCACGCGAGCTCTTCAAAGATTTTTCAAACGTCGAACTGCGCGTTTACTTCTTCAATAAACGATGGCTCCCGATTCTTGGACGAGTGCTGCCCCGCTCGCTCGAAGCACGACTCGCATCGCGATGGGGCTGGCATTTGTGGATCTATGCAACCAAGTAAACGATTCTTAATAACCGGCGGCGCAGGCTTCATCGGTTCGCATCTTGTCGATCGACTACTCGCCACGAACGCCGAACACATCACAGTCGTCGACGATTTCAACGACTTCTACAACCCCGAAATCAAGCGCGACAACATCCGCGATCATTTAAAAGACTCGCGCTATCAACTCGTCGAAGCCGACATTCGCACACCGTTGGACCAAGCCCTCGCTAACAGCGACTTCGACTGCATCGTTCATCTCGCAGCACGTGCGGGCGTTCGTCCATCATTAACTCAACCGCAGCTTTACAACGAAACGAACATCACCGGCACGCTGAACCTGCTCGAGTTCGCACGACAACACAAGATCAAACAGTTCGTCTTCGGCTCCTCGTCTTCGGTCTACGGTATCAACGCAAAGGTCCCCTTCAGCGAAGACGATCCGATCCGCCAACCGATCTCGCCATACGCCGCCACGAAAGGCGCCGGCGAATTGATCTGTCACACGTATTCGCATCTCTACGGCATCCGTTGCATCTGTCTCCGCTTCTTCACGGTCTATGGACCACGCCAGCGCCCGGATCTCGCGATTCACAAATTCGCGCGTCTGATCAGCGAAGGCAAACCGATCCCGGTCTTCGGCGACGGCACAACACGGCGCGATTACACCTACGTCGACGACATTATCGACGGCGTCGTCGCCGCGATCCATTACGACAAAAGCGACTACGAAGTGATCAACCTCGGCGAGTCGCGCACGGTCGAACTTCGCGAACTGATCGCGCTCCTGGAAAAGGAGCTCGACGCGCACGCCATAATCGATCGCCAACCACCGCAACCCGGCGACGTTCCTCAAACTTTCGCCGACATCACCCGGGCGCGAGAGCTGCTCGGCTACAACCCCCAAACCCAGATTGAAGACGGACTCCGTCGCTTTGTTGACTGGTTCAGGGGAAAACTGTCTACAATGCGCGGCGAATGAAGATTCTTGATGACCCCCGAACCCTGAAACGAGACGATGCTGCGCCGCCGGCCGGTGAAGCGCCTGAGATCTCGATTTTTCTTCCTGTTTACAACGAAGAACCGAACCTCATGCCGCTGCACGCCAAGCTCGACGAAGCACTAAAAGCGCTCGATCGCCCGGCGGAAATCGTCTACGTCGACGACGGTTCGACCGACGGCAGCCTCAAAATCCTGCGCGAAATCGCCGAAGTCGACCGGCGGGTTCGCGTAGTGGCGCTGCGTCGAAACTACGGTCAAACAGCAGCGATGGCCGCCGGCATCGACGCGGCGAGCGGGAAAGTCCTGATCCCGATGGACGCCGACCTGCAAAACGATCCGGCAGACATCGAGCGTCTCCTGCAAAAGCTCGACGAGGGTTACGACGTCGTCTCCGGCTGGCGCAAAAACCGGCAAGACAAAATGTTCACGCGCAAGATCCCGTCGATGATCGCGAACCGTTTGATTTCATGGATTGGCGGCGTGCCGCTGCACGACTACGGCTGTTCACTGAAAGCTTACCGGCGCGAGTCGTTGCAGGACGTGCGCTTGTACGGCGAGATGCATCGCTTCATTCCCATCTACGCATCGTGGGCCGGCGCGCGCGTCACAGAACTTCCCGTCAAACACCACGCACGCACGATGGGCAAATCGAAATACGGCCTCTCGCGAACGCTAAAAGTCGTCTTCGATCTGATGACGATCAAATTCATGGCCTCGTATCAAACAAAACCGATCTACGTGTTTGGTATGTTTGGCATGCTGGCGTTTGCGATCTCGTTACTCGCCGGTCTCTACGCCGTGTTTCTCAAGATCATTCACAAGGCCGACTTCGTGCAGACGCCGTTGCCGATCCTGGCGATCGTAATGTTCGCCGTCGGCGTGCAGTTTTTGCTGATGGGTTTGCTGGCGGAAATGCTCGTGCGCACGTATCACGAATCGCAGGCGAAAGCGATCTACGCGGTGCGCGAGCGGCTCGGATTCAAGAACGACAATTCGTAAAGCAATGTGCGGAATCACCGGTTGGGCCAATCTCGATTCACATACGCCGCCGCCTGAAGGCGCCCAGGACCTGCTGCACGCGATGTGCGAGCGCATGGTCCATCGTGGGCCCGATTCGGAAGGGCTGTACGTCACTACCGGCGCCGCGCTCGGTATGCGGCGGCTCGCGATCATCGATCTCGTCACCGGCGAACAGCCTGCGTTCAACGAAGATCGATCGATCGCCGTGATCCTCAACGGCGAGATTTACAACTACCGCGAACTGCGCACCGAACTCGAGAAACGCGGTCACGCATTTCACAGCGCGTCAGACACGGAAGTGCTGCCGCATCTTTACGAAGAGTACGGCGACGACATGCTGCGCAAGCTCAACGGCATGTTTGCGTTCGCGTTGTGGGACAGCAAACGGCGTCGTCTCTTGATCGCGCGCGATCGATTCGGTGAGAAGCCGCTTTACTGGGGCGTGTTCGACAACACGCTGTTCTTTGCCTCAGAGCCAAAAGTTTTGTTGGCCAACAGGTCAGTCAAACCGTCGCTCAATCTTCAAGCGCTGCGCGAGTATCTTTCGTTCGACTACGTGCCCGCGCCGCTTTCGATCTACCAGGGCATCAACAAGCTACCTGCCGCTCACAAGCTCACGCTGGAGCACGGACGTGTAAACGTCGAATGCTACTGGCGGTTGAGTTACAAAACCGCCGATCCGCTGCCAAGCGAAGACGAAGCCGCCGAACAGTTGCGTGAGCTGCTTGCCGACGCCGTGCGCATGCGACTCGTTTCCGACGTTCCGCTCGGCGTTCTGCTTTCCGGCGGCGTCGATTCGTCTACTATCGCGGCACTCGCCGTGCGAGGTTCGTCGGAAGCAGTGAAGACGTTTTCGATCTCGTTTGCCGAGGCTTCGTTTGACGAGTCGGCGTACGCGCGAGGCGTGGCGAAGTTCCTCGGCACGGATCATCACGAAGAACGTTTAAGCGCGAACCTCGCGGCGAACCTTGTCGGCGAGATTGGCGCGTGGATGGACGAACCGTTTAGCGATCCTTCCCTCGTGCCGACATATCTGCTGTCGCGGTTCACACGCAAACATGTGACAGTCGCACTCGGCGGCGACGGCGGCGACGAGCTGTTTGCGGGTTATCAGATGTACTCAGGTCATCGGTGGGCTGAAATTTACAAGTACGTACCGCGGCTGTTGCGCGCTGGCATCGTCGAGCCGCTGGTCAGGCTGTTGCCGGTGAAGACGAAGAACCTGTCGTTTGATTACAAGGCGCTGCGGTTTGTGAACGGTGCGAAGTACGACGCGGTGGCTCGTCATCACGTGTGGTTCGGTTCGTTCACGCCTGAAGAGCAGCGTCAATTGTTAACAGCGGATGTGCTCGGCGCGACGGACGGCGACATCTATTCGCAGGCGCGACAGTTTGCGACAGAGTGTGAGAGCGGCGATCTCGTGACGCAGATGCAGAACGTCGACACGCGTTTATATCTCGCAGAAGACATCCTGACGAAAGTTGATCGCGCGAGCATGGCAGTATCGCTCGAAGTGCGTGCGCCGTTTCTCGATCCGCGTGTTGCGGAGTTTGCAGCGTCGTTGCCGTCTCATTACAAACTCCGCGGACTGAAGACGAAATACATTCTGAAGAAAGCGGTGCGTGATCTGTTGCCACCGTTTGTGACGCGGCGCGGGAAGAAAGGCTTCGGCGTGCCGGTTGCGGAATGGTTGAAGTTTAAGTTGCGTCCACTGGCGCGCGATCTGTTGTCGCCGGAGCGCGTGCGGCGAGCGGGCGTGTTCAATGCGGATTACGTCGCGCGTTTGCAAGACGAACACGAGCGCGGCGTTGCGAACCATCGCAAACTGCTGTGGACGCTGTTGATGTTCGAACTGTGGCACGAGAGCTTCGTCGAAACGCCGAGACGAATCGAAACGCTGGTTAACAGCAGGTGAAGCCACAAAAAGGCACAAGAGTCACAAAAGGCACAAGAAGACTCAAAGCAGTCACGACTGAAACTGCCTACGATCAACTCCTCACCTGGTGCCGGGATCACGATTTCGCCGGGCACGATCCGTTCGACGCACTGAACAGCACAGTCTTTCAAGCCACGCCATTCGCGAATTCACGCAACGCGCGTTTCATCTGGACGCAGTTAGTAAAAAGATCGCCCGTCGATCTGCGCGGAGTCAGTCGCGTTCCCGCGCAAAAGAACGCGAAGGGCATCGCGTTGTTCGCACTCGCCACGCTCAAGAGATCCGAAGTCGACGCACGCGAGTTGTTATCGGAGTTGCAGCAACTAAAACTCGATGGTTACAGCGGCGCCGCCTGGGGTTACAACTTCGACTGGCAAAGCCGCAACTTCTTCGCGCCTCGCGGCACGCCCACGATCGTTCCTACAGCTTTTGCTGCGCGTGCATTTATCGAAGCCGCGGATGAACACGGATTGCAAATCGCTCGGAGCGTCTGTGATTTCATTTTGAGCGACTTGCCGCGGCCCGTGGATTCGTCATCCGAAATCTGTTTCAGCTACACACCGAACAGCAGCACGCGGATCTTCAACGCGAGCTTGTTGGCCGCGGAAGTTTTGGCGAGCGTTGGTCAACGAACGCACGAACGGGAACTCTGCGACGTCGCCACACGCGCCGCTCGATACGTCGTCAATCACCAGCGGGACGACGGTTCATGGTCGTACGGCACAGCGCCAACGCAGTCGTGGATCGACAATTTTCACACTGCGTACATCCTGTTTTCGTTGAAGCGAATCATCGAGTCATGTCCCGGCGGAGACGAGTTTCAACCCGCGCTGGAGCGCGGTTATCGTTACTGGAAGAGCAATTTCTTTCTTGCGGAGGGGTGGCCGAAATACTACGATGACAATCCTTTTCCCGCGGATGCGCACGCCGCAGCGAGCGCGATTGTTACGCTTGTCGAGTGCCGGAAACTCGACGAGACTTCGCTGAACATGGCTCAGAACGTTGCTCGCTGGACAATTCAAAATCTGCGTGACGAGCGAGGCTTCTTCTATTATCAACGCCGGCGGTTCTACACGATTCGCAAACCCTACATGCGCTGGACACAGGCCTGGATGCTCTACGCGCTGGCGCGTTTGCTCGAAAGCGTTTAAGACACATGCCGATAGCATCTGACGTAATCATCGGTCCCGGCGTTCGCATCTTTCAGCCCGACCTCGTCAATCTGTACGGCTGTTCGATTGGCGCCGAGACGAAGATTGGCGCGTTTGTGGAGATACAGAAGAACGCGAGCATCGGCGAGCGCTGCAAGATCTCGTCCCATAGTTTCATTTGTGAAGGTGTGACGATTGAGGATGAGTGTTTTGTCGGTCATGGTGTGATGTTCACGAACGACATCTATCCACGCGCTGTCAACGCCGACGGCTCGCCGCAAACTGAAGCTGATTGGAAAGTTGTTAAGACGGTCGTCAAGAAACGCGCGAGCATCGGCAGCAATGCGACGATCCTCGCGGGCATCACGATCGGCGAAGGCGCGTTGATCGGCGCCGGCGCGGTTGTTACACGCGACGTTCCGAGCTTTGCGATCGTCGCCGGCGTTCCGGCGCGCGTGGTTGGCGACGTTCGGAAGCGCGCGTCACAAGGGCAGGTGAATGATTAAAATCGGCGTTATTGGTTACGGCTATTGGGGGCCGAATTTGGTGCGAAACTTTATGCTCGCGCCGGGATCGGTCGTCACGCGGGTGTGCGATCTGCGCGAGGAGCGATTGACGTCGCTGCAGAAGGTGTATCCGGGATTGAAGACGTGCACCCGCGCGAACGACACGATCAACGATCCCGAGATTGACGCCGTCGTCATCGCAACACCCGTCTCATCACACTACGAACTGACACTCGCAGCGTTGCAGGCCGGCAAACATGTGCTCGTCGAGAAGCCACTCGCATCGACATCAGATCAGGCGCGCAGGTTGATCGAAGAGGCCGCGGCGCGAAAGCTCGTACTGCTGGTGGACCACACGTTTGTTTACACCGAAGCGGTGCGGAAGATCCGCGAGTTGATTGCCGAAGGAGTGTTGGGCCAGATTTATTACTACGATGCCGTGCGCGTTAATCTTGGCCTGTTTCAACACGACGTCAACGTCATCTGGGACCTCGCGATTCACGATCTCTCAATCATCGATTACGTCTTGCCTGAGAAGCCCGTTGCAGTTTCGGCGACCGGCATCAGTCACGTTCCGGGCCAACCGGAGAACGTCGCGTACATCACGCTCTTCTTCGCCAGTTCGCAGATTGCGCACGTGCACGTCAACTGGCTAACGCCGGTGAAGGTCCGTCACACGTTGATCGGCGGCAGCGAGAAGATGATCCTTTACGACGATCTCGAGCCGAGTGAGAAGTTGAAGGTTTACGACAAAGGCATTCGTGTCACGCCCGGTCTGGAAGATGTGTACCGAATGCTCGTGAGCTACCGTTCGGGCGACATGTGGGCGCCGCGGCTCGACACCACGGAAGCACTACAAACTGAGGCGTTGCACTTCATCGAATGCGTCGAGACTGGCCGCACGCCCGAGACTGACGGCCTGGCGGGCCTGCGCATGGTGAACATGATCGAAGCCGCCGAAACCTCGCTTCGCGATCGTGGGCGACTGATCGAGATCCGGCAGTGACTGCTCCACGAAGAGAACAAGTCGGGAAGGGGGCAAACGAAGTGCGCCCCCGCTTGTTCATTGCTTACCAGCCTGCGGGGGCGCGGGCTGACTCCGTCTTGCCCCTTCCTGACTTGTTCTAGCGTGAATGGCGATGCGTGTTTGGATCGATCTTGCAAACTCTCCGCACGTTCCTTTTTTCAGAGCGTTGACAGACAGGTTTACCGCCGCCGGTCATGAAGTTGAGACTACGGCGCGTGATTTTGCTGAGACGGTGCCGCTCGCACACGCCGCCGGATTCACGCCGTACGTGATCGGCAAACACGGCGGACGCGAAGTGTCAGGCAAAGCGGGTAACCTGATGAGCCGCGCCTGGGACCTCCGCAGTTGGGCGCGCAAGCGACATTTCGATCTCGCCGTCAGTCACAACTCCTATTCACAAATCCTCGCCGCCCGCAGATTACGCCTGAAAACCGTGACGTCGATGGACTACGAACATCAACCCGCGAACCATCTCGCGTTTCGACTGGCGTCGCGCATCATTGTCCCGGCGAGTTTCCCGGCGAGCGATTTACGCCGATTCGGCGCGAGCGCCGGCAAGGTGCGACGCTATCACGGTACGAAGGAAGACGTTTACCTCGCAGACTTTCAATCCGATCCGGCGTTTGCGGCGCGGTTGTGTGAACTCGGCGTCCAACCGGATAATGTGCTGGTCCTGATGCGTCCCCCGGCCGTCGAGGCCCTGTATCATCGCTTTGAAAACACGCTGTTTGACGAAGCGTTGGAGATGCTGCTGAAGAATGAGAAGGTTCGGGTCGTGCTGTTGCCGCGCAACGAGTCTCAGCGAACGGCGTACAGTGCAAGAGACCGCGTGATGGTTCCGCCATCGCCACTGCCTGGACCAGACTTGATTGCTGCCAGCGATCTGGTGATCAGCGCCGGTGGCACGATAAATCGAGAAGCGGCGGCGCTCGGTATCCCAACAGCGAGTATTTATGCGGGCAAGTGGGCGGCGGTCGACGAAGCCCTGGTGAATGAAGGTAGACTGCGACGCCTTTCAAGTACTACTGATTTGCATGAATTGGCTGTCGAGAAGAAACGAGCCGCAAATCCGCGTAGATCGTCGACCGTGGTAGATGAGGTCGTGCAATTCATTCTTGAATAATGCGAGCTGAACGAGAGCGACAACGATTCTTCGACGCGCGATCCGTCCGCGTGCCCGGTCGAGCGCCGCGCTGGATCGTGCCCACCGTGAAGGCTGCTCTGGTAGTCGCCGATGCTCTCGCCGCCGCGTTGTCGTTCATTCTTGCTTTCACGCTTCGCCAGGGAACTTCCGCTTTTGCGGCTGACGGACGATTCGCGTGGAGCGAAGCGTTTGCGCCGTATGGCGCGTTGCTGCTGTTTGTCATCGGCATTCGACTGTTGAGTTTTCGCTACTGCGATCTGTATCGCGTGCGCGGTGAGTTTTCGTTCGTCGACGACGTGATACGCATCTTCAAGGCAACGGCGATCGGTTCGTTGTTGATCGTTGCGTTGGCGTTTCTGTATCGCGGCGGATTTGAGTTTCGCGCGTTCTCGTATTCGCGCAGCGTCTTCGTCGCAGATTTCGTGTTGGTGCTGTTGAGCATCGGATTGATCAGGCTATTCATTCGATCCGTTCAGACGTTTGTTCGCAGCCGCCAGATCAACTTGATCCCGACGCTCGTCGTCGGACGCGGTCATGAAGCGTCGCTGTTCATTCGCGAGATGCTGGCGCGGCCGGCGTTGGGGTATCGCGTGATCGGCGTGGTCGATACGCAGCTTGCGCAGACGAATCGACAGCGATAGTTACGAAGGCGTGCCGGTGGTCGGCACGTTGCAGGGACTGCCGGACGCGATTCGCGATTCAGGCGCGAACGAAGTGATCATCGCGGATCCGCAAGTGAACGGCGACGCGCTGTTTGACGTGATGATGCGTTGCGGGCGTCGACGCGGCGTTGAGTTTCGCATTGCGCCGAGTTTGTTCAACTGCCTGCCGCGCAAGACTGAGATCGATCAGATTGGCGTGCTGCCGATGATTCGTCTGTTTCGTGAGCCGTTGTCGAGCAGCGCGCGCATTTTGAAACGCACTTCGGATCTAGTTATCTCGGCGCTTTCGGTCGCGCTGCTGCTGCCGCTGTGGCTGCTCATCGCGTTGCTTATCAAGCTCGATTCGAGAGGGCCGGTGTTCTACACGCAGGAACGCGTCGGCATGGATGGCCGGCTTTTTCTGCTTTACAAGTTTCGCACGATGGTCGCGGATGCTGATGCCGAGCTTCATCGCGAGTATCAACGCGCGTTCATCGCCGGACGCGCTGAGGCGAATCTCGGAAACGACCAGAAGCCGGCGTACAAGCTACTTGCAGATCCACGCATCACGCGCGTCGGAAAGTTTTTGCGCAAGACGAGCCTCGACGAAGTGCCGCAACTGTTGAATGTGTTGTTAGGCGATATGAGTATTGTTGGACCACGGCCGCCGATTCCGTACGAAGTCGAGGCGTACGAGCTGTGGCATCGCAAACGCCTCGACATGAAACCGGGACTGACTGGGCTGTGGCAAGTTTCCGGCAGAAACCGTCTGCCGTTTGAAGAGATGGTGCGACTCGATCTCTTCTACATCGAAAACTGGTCGTTGTTGCTGGACCTGAAAATCATCCTGCGCACAGGGTTCGTCATGCTTGGCCGCGAAGGCTATTGAGCCAAGCCAACTAAAGCCAACTCCAACAGAAGTATCTTTTTGATTCCTTTATAAAGCGGTTCGATCTCGCAATTCTCAGTCAGCGCATGCGCGTCGGCACATGGGCCGGCGCCGGTCGAGATGGAACTGATCCCTTGCAACAACGCGGCGCTGGAGTTGTTCGATCCCGCGTTTCCGATCGGCGGATTGAAGCCCATCGCGCGATGCACGGCCTCAGCGATCTTCACCAACCGCGACTCGCGATTGCCCGGCAGCACCGCCGCCGGCGACGAAGAGATGACGTCAGTCTTCACAGTCATGCCCGCGCGCGTCGCTTCTTCATTGAGAATCGTCGCGATCTGCTTTTCGAGATCGGCCATGACGTCATTACTCGTCGAACGCAAGTCGAGCGAGAACCACGCGTCCGAAGCCTTCGCGTTCGGTACTTCCGAACCGCCGAGCATGCCTATGTTAAGGTTTGACGACGGATTAGTCGGGACTTTCAGTTCGTAGATGCGTGAAATCGCCCGCGCCATCGGCAACGAAGCGGAATACGGCGGCGTGCGCGATCGAGTATGACCGCCTGGTCCAATGATGTGATGGCGATACCAGTTGATCCCGATCCCGGCATAAGTGAAACCCTCGTAACCGCCGTCGAGCGCGACGTAATAATCGACCTTGCCTTTGTTCTCTTTCGTGTAGTGTTTGGCGCCGGTCATCCCTGCTTCTTCGTCAGTCGTGAAGAGGAAAACGATATCGCCCTTGGTCTTGATCTTCGCCGCGTCAAGCGCTCGAATCGTCGCGAGCAACGCTTCGATGTTGCGCGTGTCGTCGCCGACGCCTGGTGCGTACACCCGTCCGTCGCGAACGGTGGCTTTAATCTTTAGCCCGGGTTGAAAGACCGTGTCCATGTGCGCATCGAACACGGCGATTGGACCACCGCCTGTCCCTTTGCGCGTCGCGATCAGGTTTCCAACCGCATCGTAACGAACGTCGAGTTTAGATTTGCGCAGCAGCGACTCGATATATCGCGCGCGTTCCTGTTCCTGTTTCGAAGGCGCGTTGATCTCGGTGATCGCAATCCATTCGCGCAAGATTGCGTCGCGGTTTTTATCGATATGATCGAAAGCAGCTTGCACGCGCGGATCGTCTTGAATCGCCTTAACTTCGTCGGCCGGCGACGGTGATTGCGCGTAGGCGCTAATTGACAGGACCAACAGGACTAGCAAGATTGATCGCATGGAAATCTCTTTTGAGATGGAATAGTAGACCGCCGTCATTCTAATATGCCGACAATGCAGATTTCGAATCGCGTTATTGAGCCCGGCATTATTGGCTGTCTCTTTCTCATCGCCATCTTCGCCCCGCATTCGATCGCCGCCACGCAAACCGCCTGGCTGGTGGGCATGGCCCTTTGGCTGCTGCGCTTCGCTTTCTATCCTCGGCCGAAACTCTTTCGCTCGCCGGTCGATTACGTGTTGCTTGGGTTCTTTGTGTTGAGCGGCGTCTCCGGAGTTTTCTCTTACAACCCGATCATCTCGATCGGAAAGATGCGCGCGGCGAGTCTGTTCACGATTGTCTACCTCGTCAGTCAGAACGTGCCTTCACTTCGAACGGTGCGCTGGCTTGCGTTCGCACTGATCGGTTCGTGCATGGTGAACGTGTTGTGGACAGCGGGTCAGCTTGCACTGGGCCGCGGTGTGAAAGTGCAAGGCGTGAGCGCAGAGAGCCCGCTGGCGAAAGCAGTTTTTCACACGCGAACCGTTAATGATCCAACGCCGATCAAAGACGGCGACATCGTGTGGCAAGTCGACGGGCAGCGCGTCGATAGTCCTGAAGAACTTGCGGCGTCGCTCATCTCAGGTAACGACGTTGCGAAGGTCAGGATCTATCGTGTCGAATGGACCCCGGAACTCGAAGTGCCACGCACACTGTTGCCCGGAACGAGCGCACAGCAGCAACTGGGAATCGGAGGCTGGACGCGTGGCCGCGACTGGCGCGCGACGGGGTTCTACGGTCACTGGACCACGTACGCCGAAGTGCTGCAACTGATCGCATCGCTGGCGCTTGGAATATTTCTGGCGTTATCACAGAAGATGAGCCGCGCCGGGTTGTTGTTGCTCGTCGCCATTGCCGGTCTCATGTTCGCACTTGCAATGACCGTCACACGCGGATCGTGGATTGGCTTCGCAGTGTCAGTTGCGGCGATGTTGCTGCTAAGCGTGTCGCGTCGCACCGCCATAATCATTGCGGCGTGTGCGATACCGCTCGTGCTCGCAGGCGTCTTTCTACTTCAACAACGACGCAACATCGGTTTCTTCGATCGCGCGGATCAATCGACAAGCTGGCGTCAAATCGTTTGGCGAGAAGGATTTAACCTGCTCGTCAACAACCCGCGTCATCTACTCGTCGGCGTCGGAATGGATTCGATCAAAGGACACTGGCGTCAGTGGGGAATGTTTGACAACGGCCGCCAGCCCATCGGACACATGCACTCAAACCTTTTGCAGATCGCACTCGAACGCGGCGTGCCTGCGTTGATCCTGTGGTTGCTGTTGTTCGTAATTTATATCCGCATGCTGTGGCGTTTGATCCGGCAGAACACAGATTTCCCACGCGGACTCGCACTCGGCGCGCTTGGCGGAACACTCGGGTTCTTCACCAGCGGCCTGGTCCATTACAACTGGGGCGACTCAGAAGTCGTCACAGTTTTCTATTTCATTATGGGTTTGTCTTTGGCCGTGGCGCAGTTCGTGTCCGCGGCGCCACAGACACGATCCGATCGATGATCTTCGGATCGTCAGGCAGCAATCCCGACTTTGGCAGACGCGGCGTCAGCGTCACCCAGTTGCGGTCCATCGCAAACACTTTGCGAAACAGCGGCAACGAATCGTCGACGCGTCCCATGTTCACCAGCGCCACTGCATGCCAGTAGATCATTTCGGCATTGTCAGGCACCAGCTTCTCCGCCGCTGAATACTCACGCAACGCGCCTTCGTTGTCTTTCTTCTCAACCGCCAGATCGCCGGCATTCATATGGTTGTACGCACGCTGCAACTTCACTAACCGCCGAAGCTCCTGCAACGGTTGCGCGCTATCATCCACACGCAAATCGAAGATGCGATCCTTCCACGCCTGTCCCGTCGGTTTGCCGGTGACGACGACCATCGCCGCAGATTGTTTGCCACGAATGTCGCCGCCGACGGCTTGCGCAGCATCAAGCGCGGCCAGCATGCGTTCAGCGAGATCGCCTTTCGTGTTTTCAAACGCGCGCGCCATCGCCGGCCAGACTTTGTCGTTGAGCATCAGGTTTGCCTGGACCGAAAAATTTGTACCGACAATGTGACCCGCAGCTTGAATGTCGTTCTTTCCCGTCCATGCGTCGACGCGGCCCTGCGCGTCTATCATCGCGACCTGTCTGACCTCACGTCCCTCGTCTTTCGCCAACAACTCTTTCAACGTATCCGGCGCACTCTTGCCCGCGCGCATCAAGTCGAGACCGTTCTTTCCATAACTCGGATCGACAAACGACTGCGTCGCAACTGCACCGACGCCCGCTTCAGCCCACGCGACGATTGGTCCAACAGAGAACCAGTGTGACTGCACAGCGACGCCCAACTCACCCGTGCTCGGATCGCGCGCGACGATCGAAAACGTGTGAACCGGCCGCAACGGAACCGTCGGCTTTTTCTCAACGACGACTCTTTCCTGCAACATCGAAGCGAAGAAACTGATTGCGACGAGGACGATAATCGATACGCGCATTTAAAACCTCCTGAGTCTCAAGAGACAAACGGATAGAAAGGCGTATTTCGAAAGATCCAGAACGAGACGATGATGAAAAAGATGGCGTAGATAACCGGCGCGGGCAAAGCGTTAGGCCGCGGCACGCCGCCACGCATCACGATCACGGAGTAACGGAGGAACGCGAACACAGCGAAGGGAATCGCAATAAGCAGCAGCGGATTGAGCGCGAACGCCGCGTCGAAGTGACCGTGAAGAATCTGGTGCAGCGCGCGCGTCGTGCCGCATCCCGGACAGTTGAAGCCAGTTAGTAAACGAAAAGGACAGGCAGGAAAGAAACCCGACTTACCCGGCTCGAAGATGAATAGATAAACAGCCCCGGCAATTAATAGTAACCAGATTGCCACGACCGTTGAACGCTGGTACATCGCAAATCAGAACCAGCCTCGTTTGCCTTGAATGTACGTCCGCACGAAGTCTTCGTCGGACTTGGTGAGGTAGATAATTCCTTCGACGATGCCGATGATGCCGCCGGCGCCGCAAGTGAAAACCGAGATGACGATCTGAATGATTCCCTCGTTCGTGTAACCAAGTATGAACTTGTGAATTCCCAGACCACCGACGAGGATTCCAAGAATCCCCGCCACCACTTTCTTGTCGGCTCCGAGCGCTTTCCAATCAGTCAGCGCGCCCGGAGGCATTGGCTGCACCGGTGGATACGCGCCACCGCCGCCACCACTGACCGGCGTTAATGGAGCCTGGCAGTTGGTGCAGTATTGGGCCATGTCGTCGTTGATGGCGCCGCATTTAGTGCAGTATCTGGTCATTCGTTTTCAACTCTCCGACAGCTTCTGAAAACTACGTGTAAACACAACTAGAAGGCCGCCGGCGTTACATGTTGCCTAAGAACGCGGCCCCGCCGATTACGACCCAGATGATTATGTAGCCACCCCATCCGAGCAGTGCCAGTCCGATGAAAACGTAACTGAAAATCTTCGCCATCTTGGAAGCGTTCAACGCGCCCGCGATGTCGCCGGCGGCCACTTTGCCGTTTACTTGTGCAGCAAACACGATGCTGATGATTCCGAGCGGGAAGCAGCAGATCGCGGAAATGATGGCTGGGACCAGATAGTTTGGAACGTTCGATGGTGTATCGGCTGGGGGCGGGGGAGTCCATTCTTGAGACATTCGTTTCTCCTGAAGGTTAAAAGATTCCGACTAACTGAATTTTGTTAAGCCGCGTAGGGCGCGCCACCGGGGGCCGGCGGCGGTGGCGGCATAGTTCCACCTTTGCGTTTTTCAAAAAGCGGGATGCCGATCAACCCGCCGATGACTGCGAAGACCAAAAGCAGCACAGCGCCGATCAGGCTTTGAACGATGATGCCTGCAATGTTGTCGCCTTGCGCTTCCATTTGTCTTCGAAACAGATCGGCTTGATTGGGATCGATGCTCGCAAACAAGTTGATGAACATCGCCCGCATGGCTGATCCACTCACGATGGCGAGCGGGATACCGAGTACCAGGTAAATCACCGCGCCGATCGCACCGGCGATGGCGCCGACGATCGCACCGTCACCGGCGTTGGCCGGAGTCGGCGAGTTTTTCACATAAAGATATGAAGCCAGAAGGCCGCCCAGGATGGCCCAAAGACAGCAGCACAGATTAACGAAGTTGACGAACGGTATGGCAGACAGTAGCCCAAGAACTACTCCGCCAATAACAGCAGGCTTAACTTTATTATTCATTGAATTTGTACTCGTTCCCCTAATGAAGTTGGCACAATTCAACTAGAACTTTTGGGTTGTCAGCGGTTGGCGCGTTATCGCCTTGCATAACTAACAAACAGGGGGCGGGATTGTCAATGAATTTAAAGGATTTTTGTGTTCTTCAACGGCCTACTTCGATGCGATCTCCGGCGAGGAGTTTCGGGTCCCCCAGATTGCCGGATTTGATCTCCTTGAGGTCGAATCTAATGGTCACCAGACGGCCATCAGTGCCTTCGCGCGAGATCTCGACGAGGTTTGCCTGGCGCGGAGTGCCGCCGGCTGCCAGGATTGCCTGCAATAAAGTGATGCCTTGAGTGAATTGCTTTTGCCCGGGATGGTTGATGCGTCCGCCGATGAAATAGAACTCTTCCGGACGGGCTGTGACGGTGATCACATCGCCCGATCGAACGTGCATATTCATCGTTTCAGAGTCGCGCAAATCGAGTGTTTGTGCCGGACCGTCGCCGCGCATTAAAACCACCCGGCCGCCGTCGTTCCGCAACTGCGACTCCGCCAGTACAACATACAGCGGCACCTCTTCGCGTCTCAGAAACCGTGTTCCAGGATGGACGACGAGCCCGGTTATCGTAACCGAGTGACTCGCATACTGCCGCACGCCGACGGACACCTTCGCGTTCTCCTCGACCGCGCGACGTTTAAGTTCAGCGGCGATGCGAGTTTGAATCTCTTCGGGTGTAAGTCCGGCGACCTTGATCGCGCCCCCCGCGACCGGCAGTTCAATCACACCATTGGCAACGACCGTGAACAGCGTCGAACTGTTATTCGCCGAATTGAGCAGACGGATATCGAGCACGTCTCCGACGCCCACACGATAGATATCGGTGTTCTGGGCTGATGCAGAAATGGAACAAACAAGAAGAAAGCAGGCGAAAAGGATGATTGATAGGGGTTTTCTCATAGCAGGGGCAGTTGCTCTGAAGAATCGCGAAATACCGATAAGCATCAGATTATTAATGACACGGATTTTCCAGGATACGGCCATCCTGCTATAGTCACCGTTTGCCGTTATGTACGAATTCGCAGTAACACCAGCAGTAACAAACATTCGGCGCCGCGGCGTCGAGATCTACGAAGTCATTCCTGATAGCCTGGGCGCTGAGCTGGAGCTGGAGGCGGGCGACCGAATAATAAAGGTCAACGGCCGCGTCGTTCGCGACTACCTCGACTTTCGCTTTCAAACCTCCGGCGAAACTGAGCTCGTCCTGGAAGTCCGCAAGAAGAGCGGAGACGATTGGGAAGTCGAACTCGAGCGCGGCGAAGGTGAAGACTTCGGACTCACATTCGAACAGATCGTCCCGCGCCAGTGCGCCAACGCATGTATCTTCTGTTTCTGCAACGGCAATCCCGCCGACGCGCGGCCGTCGCTATTTATTAAGGACGAAGACATCCGGCTGTCCTTCTTATATGGCAACTACACGACGCTCACATCCATTACCGAAGATGAGATAAAACGAATCGTCGAACAGCGTCTGTCGCCGCAATACGTTTCGGTGCACGCGACCGATCTCGAAGTTCGCGCGTATCTGCTCGGCGTTGACAAGCAGCGAGCGGACATTTGGGAGAAGGTGCGACGACTGCTCGACGCAGACATTGAGATTCATGCGCAGGTCGTGCTTTGTCCCGGCATCAACGACGGCGAAGTGTTGCGCAAGACGATCTTCGATCTTGCGGCTGAGCATCCGCGCATCACGAGTGTCGCGATCGTGCCGTTGGGTCTGACTCGTTACAACACCGATCCGCGACTCACGGCAGTGACTCCCGAGTTCTGTCGCAACGTGATCGATCAGATCGTTCCGATTCAAAAACAGTTGCACTCGCAACTCGGAACCAACTTCGCACTATCTGGGTGATGAGATCTATCTGCGTGCCGGTCGTCGCATTCCCGCAAGATCACACTACGGCGACTATCCGCAGATCGAAGACGGCGTCGGCATGGTGCGCGCGTTTGCAAACGACTTCGCACGTCTGACGAAACGACTCGAACGCGAAGAGCACGTGAACAAGAAAGCGGCGACGATATTCACCGGAACACTGTTCGCTCCCGTGCTGCGTGAGATGATCGACAAATGGAATTCGCGTTTCGAAACGAAGCTTCGCGTCGAGCCGCTCGAGAACACTTACTTCGGCGGTGATGTTTCAGTGGCTGGTTTGTTGACGGGTCGCGATCTGTTGGCGGCGCGTGACAAGATCAGTGGCGAGTTTGTTTTGATACCACGACAGATGCTGAAGAGTGATGACGCGATCATGTTAGACGGAATGACGATCGCTGAAGTGGCCCAGGCGATCGGTTGTCCGGTTTACGCTGTCAGTCTCGAAGAGTTAGCTGCGCTACTTTTGAACAAGAACTAATCGCATGCGCAACGGCGATCGTTCCACTCCTACTGAAAGACGAATACTGGACGTCGGGTGTGGTCAGAACAAATTTCCCGGCGCGATCGGTATCGATGCGAACCCGCGCAGTCACGCCGATGTTATTCACGACCTCGGCGTTATTCCATATCCGTTTCCTGATAACGAGTTCGATGAGATCATTTGTCGTCACGTGATCGAACATGTGCCTGACGTGCTTGCGTTCGTAACGGAACTTCATCGCATCACGAAGCCGGGCGGCAGACTCAAGATCGTTACGCCTCATTATTCGAATCCCGATTGGGCCACTGATCCAACTCATCGCAATCACTTCAACAGCTACTCATTCACTTGCTTCATTCCCACGCGCACGCCATTTCCGTTCTACACAACTGCAGAGTTGAAACCGGTGACGACTCATGTGAGTTTGGCAAACCTCTGGCGAGCGGTGGGAATGGAGTTTTTCGTCAATCTCGATCAGCGCTGGCCCTCGTTTCGCTTCACGCGAAAATTCTGGGAGTTCTATCTCTCAACCATCTTCCGCGGCAAGGAACTCCACTTCGAGTTTGAAGTGGTGAAGTGACGCCTCGCGGCCGCGGCCAATTTAGCCTCGAAAACACGAAAAACGCGGTTTCCTTCCAAGAATTTGAATAGCAATCCAGAAAGCTGTATTCTAGCGCCCGCTTCCGTTCGAGAGATCGTTCAAAAACTCGTATTTTTGCATGAAATACCGCTGGCTCAGCAATTGCTAGTTTAGCCAGCATTCGGCCCATTTGCAGTACCGGGCACCCCATTTCATACCAGTCACAGCAGTAACGGTAATCGGCTTCTTCGTTAGGACGAGTTGCCTGGCAAGCCTTCCTTCGCCGGGCAAGGGCAAAAACATTATTGGAGGATTACGTGATGAGAAACGGTTTACGGACGTTTTTACTAGTGCTTCTTGCACTAGGCGTCTGCTCAGTTCCCGTTTTCGCTCAAGCGGGCTCGACGGGCTCTCTTTCGGGGACAATTATGGACCCGAAAGGCGCCGTTGTGGCCGGGGCTTCTGTGAAAGTCGTCAGCAAGGCGACTGGGCAGGAGTTTTCTGCGCAGACGTCAGACGATGGAACATTCACAGTTCCGTCATTAACCGCCGGCATCTACACGGCCACTGTTACGGCCAGCGGTTTCAAGCAAACCTCAGTTACCGATATCAAGATCGACGTGGGCAAGCCCTCGAGCATCAACGTCGAATTAGAGATCGGTGCGGCCAATGAGATCGTGACGGTGGTAGGCGGCGGTGAGTTGCTGCAAACACAGACAGCAACGATCGGCACAACGCTAACCGGACGTCAGATTACGGACTTGCCAACGGCTTCTCGCGACGCGCTCGATCTCGTGCTCGCGCTCCCCGGCACTACGACTCCGGGACGTCCCCGCACCTCTTCGGTAAATGGCTTGCCGAAAGGCGCACTGAACATCACCCTTGACGGTATCAATGTTCAGGACAACTTGCTCAAATCGAACGATGGTTTCTTTACCTACGTTCGCCCCCGAACAGACGCCATTAGTGAGGTAACGGTTTCGACTTCGAATCCGGGCTCTGAGAGTTCGGCAGAAGGTGCGGTCCAAATCAAGTTCGTCACGCAAGGCGGCTCTAATGAATATCATGGCGGTGTTTACTGGTATCACCGCAACCCGTCGCTGAATGCCAACTACTGGTTCAGCAACCGCGATCTCGCTCCCGACTTTGTAACGAAGAAAGCGCCGCAACAGCGCATTCTCCTGAATCAACCGGGCGGCAAGTTTGGTGGTCCAATCAGCATTCCCGGATTGTTCAGCGGCAAAGACAAAGCGTTCTTCTTCGTCAACTACGAAGAGTATCGCCTGCCCGAAAAGAGCCCGGGTCGCGTCCGAAACATTCTGAGCACCCAGGCACAGTCGGGTATTCATCGTTTCACTACGACGCTTCAGAATTGTGCGCCAGGTCAGACGACTGGGTGCTACACGCCGACCGCTCCTACTGCATGCACGGCCGGCTCAACCAGGACGTGCTCGGTAAACGTGTTTACGTTGGCAGCGGCTGCTGGGCTCCCGAGTCTGCTTTCGACTCCGGACCCGACGATCTCGGCGCTGTTCGGCGACATTCGCAGCTCATTGACTGGTGTCAACGCGATCATTCAACCTACGGGCAACCCCAACATCGAACAGGCTACCTTCTTCAATACCGGCGGCCAGGTTCGCAAGTTCCCAACGGTTCGCTTTGACTTCAAACTAACTGACAAGCATCACATCGAGAACATCTGGAACTACCAGCAGTTCAGATCAACGGTCGACTTCCTGAACGGCGTCGATCCGATCTTCCCCGGCTTCCCGAATTTCGGCAGCCAGGATTCGAACCGCTTCTCGAACTCGACTGCGTGGCGTTGGACCATCACCAACAACATCGTGAACGAAGCCCGTTTCGGATTGTTGGGTGGTACGACTCTCTTCTTCCCGCAGGTTAACCCGGGACAGTTTGAGAACCAGGGTGGCGTAGCGCTTGCAATCAGCGCCGCCGGCGTCACGAACGCCACGGCCACGACTGGCCCGCAACGCCGCAACACTCCAGTTAAGCAGTTTACCGACAACTTGAACTGGGTTAAGGGCAACCACTCGATCAACTTCGGCGGGAGCTACACGCGAGTGAACTTCTGGCAGCAGTTGGTTACGGTTGTGCCGACGGTGAACTTCGGTATCAGCTCCACGTTGGCGGGCGACACGGCGGCCTTTGGGGCGTTTAGTTCTTTGGCTGCGGGTGTCAACCAGCAAGGTAACGCGGCGGCGCTCTACTCGACATTGGCGGGACGCATCTCGTCGATCACACGCAATGCGCGCCTAAGCGAAGACACTAACGAATACACGTTGCAGGGCGACCTGATCAGCCGTGCTCAGCAAAGTGAGTGGGGTGTTTACGCTCAGGACACCTGGCGCATTCGTCCGAATGTCACCTTGACCGCCGGTCTACGCTGGGAAGTTCAGGGACCGTTTATTCCGCTGAACGACACCTACGCGAGAGCGTCGTCGTTTGCCGGACTCTATGGTGAATCAGGTGAAGGAAACCTTTTCCAACCGGGCGTGCTTGCGGGCGCTCCCACGGCAATGGTCCTGTTCAGCAAAGGCTCTACGGCTTATGAGACTCGCTACGATAGCTTCGCGCCGAGTCTTGGTATCACCTACAGCCCGAACTTCCAGGACGGCTTCATGAAGAAGCTGTTTGGTGAGTCTGGCCGCACTGTTCTTCGTGGCGGCTTCTCGATCGCGTATGTTCGCGAAGGCGTGAACACTTTCCAGAGTCTCTATGCTGCGAACGCAGCTAGCGGCCTTCAGTTGGCGGGTGGCACGATCAACGCGAGTCAGAACACCAACACTCAACCATTCCCGTTGTCCTTTGGCAACTATTTCCGTAATGGCCTGCCAGCGGGTCCGAACTTCCAGCAAGAGCCGGTTTTCCCAAACAGGGGATCCATTACCGACTCAATCAACGAGTTTCACCCGAACCTGAAAATTGGTCGTGTTAACTCGTTCACTTTCGGCATCCAACGCGAGCTCGATTCCAACAACGTGATCGAAGTTCGTTACGTTGGCAACCGCGGACACAGACCTCTGGAGGCAATACGATCTCAACGAAGTCAACGTCCTTGAGAACGGTTTCCTGAGCGAGTTCCGCCTCGCGCAACAGAACGTTCTCGCTAACCTCCAGAACGGTCGCGGATTCAACTTCCGCTACTTTGGTCCTGGAACAGGCACTTCGGCGTTGCCGATCTTTCTGGCCCACATCAGTGGTGTCCCGCAGCACCTTGCCGGCAACTGCACGGCAGGCGCCGGCGCCGGCTCCTGTCAGGCGCTCTACGCAAATGCGCTGTTTGCTAACACCACGTTGCTCAATTTCCTGAATCCGCTAAACCCGAATAGCGGTGGTGGTAACAGTCAGGGTAATGTGGGCTTCGCCGGTATGGCCGGTCTCTTTGCCGGAACGGCGAACGAGAGCTTGTTTGGAGCCAACAAGGTTGCCGCGGGCATTCCATCCAATTTCTGGGTGGTTAACCCTGGCAAGCGCGGTGGTGCGTTCCTCACCGACAACAGCGGTCAAACCTGGTACGACGCGATGACCTTCGAATTCCGACGTCGCATGACGCGTGGGTTGCTGACTCAGTTCAGCTACACGTTCGGCAAGGCATTGGTGAATCAATATGCCAGCAGCTCTGGCGTGTTTGACCAACCAGCCACCCTTCGCGACTTCGATCTGAGAAAGAACGTAGCGCCGTTTGATATCACCCAGGCCGTCAAGGTCAACTTTATCTACGAACTCCCTGTTGGACGTGGGAAGCAGTTCTTCTCAGGCGCCAATGGCTGGGTTAACGGATTGGTTGGTGGCTGGGGCTTCAACGGTAACATTCGTCTCCAGAGTGGCTCGCCGTTCTCGCTCGGCAACGTTCAACTTATCGGGCTCACGGCGGATGAGCTTCAGGATGCGATTGGCATTTACCGCAATGAGAAAGATGCGGACGGCATCAATCGCGGCAACGTGTTCTTCCTGCCGGAGGACATTCGCCTCAACACGTTCAGGGCTCACAACATGTCCTTTACGTCGTCTGGCGCAGCCTTTACGCAGGGCGCTCCGACAGGTCGCTTCATCGCACCCGGGAACTTTGCAAACTGCCAGGCAGCCTTCATCGGCACTTGCGGATTCCAAAACCTCGTTCTTAAAGGACCGGCGTTCTTCCGTTCAGACTTGAGCATCGTCAAGAGAATTCAATTCACCGAGACGACGAACCTCGAGTTGCGCGGCGAATTCCTCAATGCCTTTAACAACATCAACTTCCTCGTTGGCGCTGCTGCCAACGACGTGAACGCCCCGGGCGGTTTCGCAGCCGCACAGTTTGGGCGCTACACGGCAGCCTACCAGGACATCTCGACAACGAATGATCCCGGCGGCCGTCTGGTCCAATTGGTTGTCAGATTCAACTTCTAAAAGAGTTGACTGCAACTGTTGTTTTGGGGAGAGCAGATTTCGATCTGCTCTCCTCAGTTCTTAGCCGAGCCTGGCTTCGCAACTTGTTCCTCGCCAGCCTCCGCGGAGGCACAGATGAAAACTCTCGAGCGGAGAAGTTTTCTCTCCTTAATTTCCACCGCAACAGTCGGTTCGGCCTTCTACCCTGCCTTAGGATTCGCTAATCAAAACAGTCAATCGCCCAAGCAGATCAGCAACGGCACTTGCTGGCTGGACGTTTGCGCGCCCTTCATTATTCAAGACGCGGCGCTCGGAATAGATTCCGAGATCGTTCTCACCGCAGACAACTTCATCGGCGCGAACGGTCATGCCGACGGCTCGGACGCGACTGAGTATCAGATCCTGCTCTACGACTCAGAAGGACGTCCTATCGGAGAGAACGGCATCGCGCGACGATTGACCGCCGAAGCGATGCGGACGACCGTGATCCCCGTCGCTGAACTCGTTGGACCAGATAAGAGCTTCTGGGGCGGAATGCGAATTCGTCTGCGGCCAAAGACGCGCACGCCGACACACGCCAGCGATCTCTTCAGCTCAGCGTTCATCCGCTGGAAGAGCCGCCAGTCGTTCACAAACGTGCACGCCAATCCCGATCCTTTGCAGTGGCAACGCGCCGACAGTTTTTTCTACTCGATGCCGTTCCCGCCTCTCGAGGATTACGATTGCGTCTACAGCATCTTCAATCCGTACGCGGAACGCAGCGTCGGAGCTTTGACGCTCTACGATCAGTTTGGGAGCACGCTCAAGGAGTTGCCTTACGATCTGAACCCGCATTCGTCCTTGCTTGTCGATCTGCGGAAAGGTGAGTACGCGCGCAACGTCGACGAAACGTTTAATGGTAAACGCGAAGCGGCGCGCGGCGGTCACCGCGGCGGAACGATCGCCGTCACGAATCGCCAGGGTTCGGTGAAAAACTTTGGCTATATGTTGATAAAGCCCTCGCGTGCATCACGCTTCAGCATCGAACACCCGATTCACCAGCAGCCATACCATCCCGCCGCCGCGAGAGTTCCCTTTGACGGCGCAGGACGTTTCAAAGCGCAGAACATTCTCTACACGCCGCTGGTGTTTCGTTCGAAGAAAATCGGCGGGGTGACGCTTGATTCACGTTTTCATCTGAGCTCGGGCGCGCCGGTTGAAGAGTCTCTATGGCTGAATCCTTTTATTACCGATGCCAACGGCAGCGTGGTATGGCAGGCGGGAGAAGGTTCGAAGCTGCCGAGCTCGATTCCGGAAAGACAGATCGAACGCGGCGCGATCAAGCTCGGCGGACAGCAGAGTTGTATTCTTGACTGCACACAGCTCGATCTGCCAAAAGGATTTTCGGGTGGGTTGTCGCTCGCGATCACGCCGTTGACGAATCACACACTGATGAAGGTCGAGGTGATTGCGCCGGAGTGGAATGCCAGAGCGTTTACGCATTTTCGTCCAGGACTGGCGGCAGCGCGTAACTATCAGAAACCAGCATCTCGTGCGGGACTTTGCACCGATTACATTGTCGCGGGTGCGTGTCTCGCGGCGGACGAGCAGAGAGTCATTCGCGATGAAATCATCGCGGTCATCAACATCGACGACAAAAACATCGCCGGAAATCCGACGCTGGAAATCTTTACTGCCGGCGGACTCAAGACGCGAGTTCGTTTGGGTGAAGTGCCCGCTTTTAGTTGTCGACATTACTTGCTTTCCGCATTGGTATCTGGAAAGATCGGGCCGAACGATTTGAGCCTCCGATTGGTCGACGAGCAAGCCACTCTTTTAATGTCAGTGTTGCACCTCGATTACGAGCGTCGAGATATTGCCGCCGATCACGGGTCAGACAGGTTTTCGACTTTCGGCGAATTTACTTGCGATCTGAAGGCTTAAACGTCCGAATCCCTTAGAGTTCGACAACCCATCATCAAGTATCAAGGAGCGGTAGTGATGAGAAGAATATCTGCGTGCTTAGTCATACTAATGCTTGCCGGTTTGGCAGTGGCCCAAAAACAGAAACCATGGACCGAATGGACCCAGAAGGACGTTGAAAAAACGCTGAACGACTCCGCCTGGGGGCAGACACAAACGGAAGGCGGCGCTGCTTCACAATCAAGCGATACAGGTGCCGTCACCCAGGTTTCGGCTCCACGTTCAGCCGACCGACAACTCAACAACAACAAGGGCGAGTCAGGCGAAACTAAACCAGTCGCCTATGTGAAGTACCACGTGCGTTTTCTGTCAGCGAAACCGGTGCGGGCTGCGTTTGCGCGCCGGGTCTTGTTGGCGAAAGCACAACCTGACGAAGCCCTCACCACTCAGCTCCAGGGCTTCATCGATCGTGACTTTTCGGAGTACATCGTGGTATCGGTAGGCGTTGAGGTCGGCGATCCCAAAATGGCCGGCCCAATCATGAAGGCCTTCAGCAGCGCAAGTACTGACACGCTTCAGAAGGCTGTTTACCTCGAGCGTAAGGATGGCAAGAAGCTGTACCTGATGGATTACCGTGCCACCGGTCGAAGATGGAATGGGCGCAAAGTTTGTTTTCAAGCGCGTGCTCGATGGTCAGCCTTTCCTCAGTGAGAACGACAGTGTCCGTTTCATAGCGCAGATGAACGAGAAGATGAAGCTCGACACGCGTTACAAACTTTCGAACATGCAGTACGACGGCAAGGTCGAATACTGAAGCTCTAACGATCTGAACTCCCACAGATGAAAAAGTTATTCTTTACCGCACTAATCATTACGCTGCTGTTGAGTGTCAGTGCGGCGCAGAACAAACCGTGGACTGAATGGACCAAGGCCGAGGCGGAGAAGATCCTCAACAACTCGGCCTGGGGCCAGACACAAACGGACACCGACACGTCGGAGATGATGTACAGCCCTACCTCGCAGTCGGGAGCATCCTCGTCCACGCGATCCGGCGCGCTCGGCACGACGACCGATCGACAATCGGTCAATAGCAACCGAGTCGCGCAGGGCGCCAACAACCAGGCGATCGCAACCAACTATCACGTCCGTTTGCTTTCCGCGAAACCGGTGCGCCAGGCTTTCATGCGCGTCATCGAACTCACGCAAAAGGAAGCCGATAAAGAACTGCTCAGCGGCCTGAGTTCATTTGTCGATCGCGACTTCAGTGATTTCATTGTCGTCGCCGTCACCGTTGATTCGACCGACGGACGCTTTTCTGGTCCAGCGATGCAGGCCTTCGCGTCCAGTACTGTTGGGACGCTCAAAAACAAGACTTACCTCGAGCGTAAAGACGGTAAGCGTGTATTCCTGATGCAGTATCATGCGCCAATCAACGACGGGCTCGGGGCGAAGTTTATTTTTCCGCGAATCGTGGACGAAAAGAAGTTTGTGACTGGCGAAATGGGTTCGTTCCGTTTCTACAGTGAAGTCACCAACCAAATCAAGCTTAACGTAACCTTCAAGACGTCTGACCTGATGTACAACGGACAGCTTGAATACTAAGAAGGACACCTCCTATGAATAAGAGACTCTTTGCGTTGATCGCATGCGCGGTCTTGTTGTCTTCGTCCTTAGTATTTGCCGGCAGTTCTCCAGCCCAGAAAGCCGAGAAGCCGTGGACGGAGTGGACGCAGAAAGAAGCTGAGAAAGTGCTCAGTAGTTCGCCATGGTCCCAGGCGCAGGTCGATACTGACACTTCGGAGATGTTTTTCACGCCGACTAACGACCCCGCCCGCGGACGCACGCAGTCAAATGACGGACAGCGACTGGGGACTGGCGCGACGAATCAGGCAGTCAACGTTAAGTTCGTCGTTCGTTTCTTTTCCGCGCGACCGGTTCGCCAGGCGTTGATTCGATTGATTGAGTTAAAAAACAAGCCCGAACCCGCCGTGCTCGAACGGATGCATCAGTTTGCCGAGGTGAAGAGCGGCGAGTCGATCATTCTCACTTTGACCGTAGAGACTACGGATCAACGCTACATGGGTCAGGCAATGCAGGCGATAAGCAGCGCGGTCACGGCGACGTTGAAAAACGAAACGTATCTCGAGCGCGACGGCAAGCGTAATTTTCTCCATGAGTACATACCGCCCGGACAGGATGGATTCGGTGCGCGTTTCATCTTCCTTCGGATCGCCGACGAGCAGCCGTTCATCAACTCAAACACCGGCGAGGTGCGTTTCGTCACCAAGTATCCGAACGGTATGAAAGTCGACCGAAAGTTCAAAGTCAGCGACATGATGTACGAAGGCCAGCTCGAGTATTAGGCTGGCCTTTTCGGCCCTACCCTCAACGAAAACTACAAATCCTCACCAACGAAAATTTGTGTCGGATTCATTTATTTGCACGACGATCCAAAATCCGCAATTTTTCGGAGCCGTGAACACCTAAAACCTGTCCAAATGCTCCGAAAAATTGCGGGTCTTAGTTGCTCCTAACGGCACGCATATTGCCAAACCAAATCCGAATAAGGAATCTCGACCTATCTCTCCCCAACAGTCCTCAATAGTGAGGTCGACGAAACTCAGAGTTCCCGCCTTGTAACCCTCGCCAAGGACGGGCGCCCTAACTCAGAAAAATGAAGGAGCGACAATGAGAAGTTTAAGGCTTCCTGCGAACACTATTGTTGGTGGCGCCAGGGGTTTGCTTAGCCCTGCGCGCCGCCTAAACCTGGTCTCTCTCCTGCTAAGCGCTCTGCTGCTTAGCGGCGCAACTTCTATCGCTGTTGCACAATCGGTTAACTCCCGCGTCACCGGCATGGTGAAAGACACTGCCGGAGCATCGGTGCCTGGTGCCAAAGATCATGCTGATGGACGCGGCGACGAAAGATCAGAAAGAAGCGACCACGAATGAAGACGGCAGCTTTACGATCAGCGACGTTCGTCCTGGCACGTACAGCGTAGTGGTCGAAGCAACGGGCTTCAAGAAACTGAGCGTAACCAACCTGACGGTCCACGTCGACACTCCCGTCATTTTGAATTCGCTTACGCTTGAAGCAGGCGGTATTGCTGAAACAGTTTCAGTAACTGCATCAGATGCTCAGTCGCTCATCCGTTCGGAAGATGCGAAGCTTACGTCGGTCATCGACGTCAAGCAGGTGCAGGACCTCCCGCTCAACGGGCGGAACCCGATCAACCTTGCCGGCGGCATGGCAGGTGTCAACACCAATACCAACACGCGTCAAGCATCAATCAACGGTATGCGTGGTTCGTTCTCGAATATCACGTGGGACGGAATCGAGATCAACGACAACCTCGTGCGCACGGACGCGTTGTTCGGTGTGAACACACCCAGCGTCGCGGCTGTTGCCGAGTTTTCGTTGACCACTCAGAACGCTGGAGCCGACGACGGTCTGGGCATCGCGCAAGTGAAGCTTACTACTCCGCGCGGCGGTTCAAGTTATCATGGCGAGGCATACGACTTTTATCGCAATGATAAGTTCGATGCCAATACCTTTTTCAACAACATCAGCGGCTTGGCCAAGCCGATACTGCTGCAACACCAATACGGTTTCAATGTGAGTGGTCCCTTCGCGTTGCCGAGGTTTGGCGAGGGTGGTCCAGTCCTAACGGAGAAGAACAAGCTCTTCTTCTACTTCTTCTATGAATACACCGACACGAAACAAGACTTTAATCCCAACCGCACTGTGTTGTTGAACCCGGCACGCACGGGCACGTTTACGTACCTGCGCACTGACAATAACCAATTGCAGACGGTCAACCTGTTAGGGCTGACAGGCCGCTCGATCGATCCCCGCATCGCGGAACTGATTGCCTTGACTCCGTCTTCGAATAACACGCAAATCGGCGACAGCCGTAATACCGCTGGGTTCCGCTTCAACACGCCCAACGGCAGCACCGGTCGGAACATCGGTTTCCGTTTGGACTATGACATCAGTTCGAAGCATCGCATCGAAGGTGTCTATTCACACTTCCTTTCGAAACTGCCGAACGACGTGCAGTTGAACAACATCGGCGAACAGTTTCCGGGATTGCCCGGTGGTGGACAGGAATCGTCTCGGCCACGTTGGGCCATGGCGTGGATCGCCAGCCTGACGCCGAATATTACGAACGAAGCGCGCTTCGGCTTCTCGTCGAGCACTCCGCTGTTCTTCAACGCCGAGGACTTCAGCGAAGGCTATCGTTTGACGCTTCCGCTGATGACTAATCCGATTCAGAACTTCCTGCAACAGGGACGTGCGCCGCGGAATTATGACCTGATCGACAACATGACCTGGGTCAAGGGTAGCCACGTATTCAAGTTTGGCACCAGCGCCCGGTTTATTCGCATCCTGAACTTCAACGATGCAGGTATCGTTCCGCAGTTCACGGTAGGCTTCAACACCACGAGCAACCCGTCGCCCTTGACCACTGGCTTGTTCCCGGGCGGCATCTCGAACACACAGTTCACGACCGCTAACAGCCTGCTGGGCCTGCTTACGGGCGCCGTAAATTCGGTTTCGGAGACGTTCAACGTTGCCGACCGTACGTCAGGCTTCACTCGCGGTCTCGGATCGAACCGCTTCCTCGACTACAACACGCTGGCGTTTTATGGCCACGACACCTGGCGCATTAGGCCGAATCTTTCTTTGAACCTCGGTATGCGCTGGGAATACATCGGACCGCTCACCGAGAGAAACGGCCTCGGCCTGATGCCTAAGGACCTGTCACTCGACGTGCTCTTTGATCGCGAACGCTGTGCTCGATTTCGCGGGCAAGGGCACTGGCCGCGAGTTTCTGGCAAGAGACCTGAATAACTTCGCGCCGAACTTTAGTTTTGCGTGGGATCCATTTAAGGATGGCAAGACGTCAGTGCGCGGCGGTTTCTCGATCGCCTACGCAATCGACAACAACGCCACTGTGCTCAACAACTCTTCAGTCGGCGGCAATGCCGGTCTGCAATCTACGGCAACCCTCTCAACCCTGACTGGAACCGTCAGCGGTGGTGGCATCATCCCCGTTCCGATTCCGGCGTTCAAAGTTCCGCGTACCCTGGTCGATCAGTTAAGCCTGTCGCAAACGCCAACGCTGTTTACGACCGAGTATAATCTGAAGACCCCGTACGCCGAACAATGGAACTTCGGTATCGAGCGCGAAATTATGAAGGACACCGCGCTTTCGGTTGGTTATGTCGGTAACCGCGGCGTCCAACTAACGCGCGGCCTCGACACGAACCAGGTGGTTATTTTCCAGAACGGTTTTCTGGCTGACTTCCTGAGAGCCCGACGCAACTGCGAGCTCCAGGGAGCGACGATACCCGGTCCCGGAGCACCCATCGACAAATGCACGAGTGCGGCGTTCAACGCGGGAATTCCGGGCAGCCAACAGCTTACAGTCATCGGGCGGCTTGGTAGTGGTGGAAACCTGACCAACGCAGGCATCCTGCAACTGATTCGTCAGAACCAGGTGGGCGAGCTCGTTTCCAACTACGTGTCACAGCGCAACACCTTCCTCAACACGGCCCAGCCGTGTATCGAGACTGGTGTTGGCCGTCCGTGCCCGAGCTTCTTCCTGCCCGTCAACGGCAATGCTTTTGTGACGGACTACGTTGGCAGTAGTGGTTGGTCCAACTACCACGGACTGCAAGCCGAAATCAGAAGGCGGTTCACTAATGGCTGGTACTACCAGGTCAATTACACCTGGAGTAAGGCGTTCACGAACGCCGAGCAGGCGCAGGCCGAATTTGCGCCATATCTCGATAACGCCACCGGCGATGCCTGGGAGAAGAAACGTCTCAATCAGGACGTTCAGCACGTTCTCAAGGGCAACTTCGTCTACGAGCTTCCGATTGGTCCAGGCAAGCGGTTCTGGAACACCGGCGGCTTCGGTGGCAAGGTTCTAGGTGGTTGGCAGATCAGCGGCATCGCTCAGTTCCGTACTGGCAGGCCGATTACGTTCATCTCCGGCCGCGGTACTCTCAATCGAAGTGCACGGTCCGGCAATAACACGCCGAACACAACGCTGTCTCTTTCTGACTTGCAACAAAGAACAGGGTTGTTCTTCCATCCGACAACGGGAGCTCCATTGTTGGTGCATCCGGATTTGATCGATTCTGAGGGCCGCGCCAATTCGGCGTTCTTTACCCATCCGGGTGCCGGCGAGGTAGGTCATCTGAGCCTGACACCGGTCGATGGACCAGGTTACTGGAACGTCGATACCGCGGTCATCAAGCGCATCCGATTCAAGGAACGGCTTGGTATTGAACTGCGGTTGGAGGCTTTCAACGTCTTCAATCACACCAATTTCTCGGTGCCGAACACGCTGGATATTGAGGCCACCGACTTTGGCAAGATCAACGCCGCGTTCGATCCACGAATCCTTCAGCTTTCGTGGAAGTTCACGTTCTAAACCCATCCGAAGTCTGCAACAAGACTTCTATTCGACGCCGGGTGTTGTTGTCACAAACAACACCCGGTTTTTTCTTGCACGGTTCTAGAAATAACGGATAATGCCGTTGGACTTCGCGTTTTCTGAACCGCCCATTCCGAAAAACGGAGAAAAGGTCATGACGCCTCCCGTCCTTAGGAAAGCTGCCGTGTTCCTGCCGTTCGTGCTTTTAGTTGCGGTTGGTGTTTGCGTATTACCGGCTCACGCCGATGATAAACTCAAGCCCGAAGAGTTGGTGGCGAAACACCTCGAATCGATCGGGAGCGCGGAAGCGAGAGCTCGCGTCAACGGCACGAGAATCAAAGGAAGTTGCTCCGTTGCGGTCAGGCTCTGTGGCGAGGGACAAGTTGAGGGGCAAGTCGTGATGGCTTCAACAGACGCCGCGAGTCTCATCAACATGAACTTCGAGGCGGCGGCTTACGGGCAGGAAGCTTTGCGATATGACGGGAAGAAGTTTGCAACCAGCCAGTTGAAACCCGGCTCGCGCACTTGCCTCGCGCAGTTCTTTCTCGAAAACGAAGTGTTGTTCAAAGAAGGCCTCATCGGCGGTGTGTTGTCGGAGTCATGGCCGCTGCTGAATGTGACGGAACGAAATCCTAAACTCGAGTATTCAGGTCTGAAGAAGATGGGCGACAAGCAGGTGCACGCGTTGAAATACAACCCGCGCAAAGGTTCGGATCTGAAGATCGTGCTTTATTTCGACGCCGAGAGCTTTCGTCATGTGCGCACTGATTACTCACGCACGATCTACGCATCCGAGCAACGCAGAATCGCGGGCGGCGGTCCGGGACTGCCACCTGCTCAGAACCAACAAGCATCGCCCACACGCATCGAAGCTTACGAAGAATTCGGCGACTTCAAAGAAGAGTCGGGCTTGAACCTGCCACACACGTATAAGTTCCACTTGTCGATCCAGTCAGAAGTGAGACCTGCGGTCGTCGATTGGGTCTTCAACCTGAACGACTACTCATTTACCTCACCGCTCGACGCCGCGGAGTTTACCTTCGGCCACGAGAAGAAGTAGAACACGAGATTCATGTCGACGCTGTCAGCCAGTCAACTTCCTCTCGCTCCGCTGGGCGCAGGCGATCTGATCGATCGTGCCGTCAGACTGTATCGTCGCCATCTGTTTGTTTTGATCCGGACTGCGGCGCCGCCGGTAATCGTCGCAACCGGCGGATCGATCCTTGGCTGGCTCTTGCTGCGACGCGCATTCCTCACCAATGACACGGCGGAGATGTTTCTCATTCTTCATGCTGTCGGCCGCTTCGTTTGTCGTGATGTTCCTGGGTTATCTCTTGACTCTGGTCGTCATGGGCGGCGCGACGCGTACGTTGGTGGCCCACTTGCTTCGCAACGATGCAGTCACTGCTCGCGCGACTTACAGCGCGGTCCGTTCTCGTTTCTGGGCACTGATTGGCGCTTCATTGATCGTTCTGATCTGGGTCTCGATCGCTTTCGTCGCAGTGTTCATGGTTTGGTACATACTGCTCGGCATCATCAGTTTCGGCGTCATACTTCTCGCGACGACGACGTTCTTCATTGTCCCGGCAATCTTCGGCGTCGTAGCGCTTCTCCTCGACACGTTCCTCGCGCTGGTCGCTTTCTTTTTCATCGTCGGAAGAGTCGCTTACGTTCCGCAAGTGCTGCTGGTCGAGGGCAAAGGCGTCTTTGAATCATTCTCGCGCAGTTTCACTCTCGCACGTGGTAATGTGCGGCGGTTGATTGTGATGACGGTCTTCACGACGTTCGCCACGAATTCCGCCCTGATGATTCTGGTGATTCCGCTTGGCTGGTACGGATATATTACTGGAGTTGATTTATTCAACAGTGCTAACTGGCCGGCGTGGTATACGGTCGCCTACAACGTGCTCGGGTCGCTAAGCTCGATCCTGCTGACGCCGGTTTGGATGCTTGGTCTGTCGCTGCTTTACGTTGACGAGCGCGTGCGTCATGAAGGTTACGACATCGAGTTGATGGCTGCGCGACAACTCGGCGAACTGCCGGACGTCGACGTCACTTCGCCACTGGGAACGGCGCTCTCGTCTACTGAACGTACACCACCGACGCCGCCGCCGGCTCCGCGCTCGTCAGGCGGAATCCTGGGCCTCAGTTGATTGTGTTGAAAACTCTCGCTCAAAAACATTCGTTCTGTTCGCGCCTGCTGGTCATGTTGGCGGTCGTTTGTTTCTCTGTGTCGAATGCCGTTGCCGTTCCGCTTTCCGACTATCACACGGCCATCGAATTGGCAGTTACCGGTGTCGAATCTCTACTCGACGAGGACGACTACGAAAACGCTGCTGATTACGAAGTTCACTTCGCTAAAACTATCGAAGGGGTTCGTTCCCACTTGCCGAAGAACATGCAAGTGGAACTGGACAGGGGAACGTGGAACGCCGACAACACCTGGTTTCACAAAGCGCTCGACGACTTGCTGGTCGCCGCTCCTGAAGATCGCTCGGCGAAACTCACGAGTCTGATGGAGTGGTTGCTCGCGCTCGACGATCGAGTGACGGATCTGCAAAACGCGGAGAAGGTCGACGACCATAAAGGCGCAGCGAAACAAAAGCTGGAAAGTATTTTGGCGCGTCCGGAATATGAGTCGTCTGCGCAAGGTCCATCCGCACTCACGCGGTTACTGCGAGAGTTCATTCGCTGGATCCAGAGCTGGCTGCCCGAGGGAGCGGGTCCACAGCAAGGACGTACAGGCGTTTTCAGTTACATCGTAATGGGCATCGTTATTGCGATAGCGGCAACAATCGTTGTCTACGTTGGGTCGTTGCTATTCAAACGGTTCAAGCGCCCATCGTCAGGACGAAAACAACGCAAGAAGCGCGAGGCGCGAATCGTTCTCGGCGAGCGGTTGCAACCGGAACAAACGTCGACCGATCTTCTGGCAGAAGCCGAAGCGCTGGCGCGCAACGGCGATCTGCGTGCGGCAATTCGCAAGGGCTACATCGCTTTGCTCGTCGAACTGGGCGACCGCAATGTCATCAGCCTCGCTCAATACAAAACCAACCGCGACTATCTCCGGTCCGTCAGCAGTCTTCCTCAGCTTCATTCACCACTGAAGCGACTAACGGAAACTTTCGAACGTCACTGGTACGGCTTCGCGCAGACAACGCCAAACGACTGGCAGGACTTTCGCGCGGGCTACCGTGACGCGTTGCAGACCGGAAACTAGATCTCGATGCGCCAACGACTCACAATCATTCTGACGTTCGTAGTGATAGTCGGCTTGCTCGTGATTATCAATGCGGTCAGTCACGTGCAGGAAGAACAGGAACGCGATCTCGAGATGTTCGCCAATCGGTCCACCTATCACTCTGGACCAACAGGCACGCGCGCATTACACGACTTCCTCAGCGAGTCAGGTTACAAAGTCATGCGCTGGCGTGAGCCGCTCGCGCAGATCATGAGTACGTCGCGAATCAGCGTGACGACGCTGGTCATTGTCGGCGAGACTCGACTGCCGTTCGACCAGCAGGATTTCACGATACTGCGCGCGTGGGTTGGGCGCGGGGGCAGGCTCGTCGTGATCGATCGAACGCCGGATAGACACCTGATGTCGAATCCCGGATGGGCGGTCAACCCTATCGAGGGTCAACTTCCCGGTCTCGACACGAATCCCGGCGACGTCAACCAGATGACCGAGAGCGTAACCGAGTTCAAACCGATCCAGCCGACGCTACTCACGACCAACGTCGAGAGCGTGATGCCCTCGCGTTTCGCGTCGCGATTAGTAATCGCTGCTGAACGTAAACCTGATATCGCGAGTGGAGAGACTATTATCGGTCCGGGAGGGGTCGTCGGTCGGTGCCATCGCCGACTCCGATAATTGATGACGAAGACGATTTTTGGGGCTCTGTCGCCAGAGGAAAGCGCAACGCAGCCACCACCGGAAGCCGTAAGTGCCGAAGACGCCGGCGATGACTCCGATGAGCACGACAACTATTCAGCTAACCCTGCTCCAATTGCTCATATTGCCGATGCTGACGGCGCTCTTGTTGTCGACTACGCTTTCGGTAACGGCCGCGTCGTTCTGGTGAGCGATCCGTATTTGATCAGTAACGGCGGTCTTGTTCTCAAGGACAATCTGGCGCTGGCTATCAACGTACTAGGCGGACCACGAAACCAGGGCCTCATAGCGTTTGACGAATATCATCAGGGATACGGCATCTCGCGAAACGCTTTTGCCAGTTATTTCGCCGGCACTTCGGTTCTTCCGATTGCGGGCCAGCTTGTTTTGTTAGTGCTCGTGGTTCTCTGGACCAACGGCCGCCGGTTCGCTCGTCCATTGCCGCTGACGCACGTCGATCGCCGTTCGAGTCTCGAGTTTGTCGCGTCGATGGCCGAGTTGCAGGAACGTTCACGCGCTTACGATCTTGCGATTGAAAACATTTACACACGCACCCGCCGCGTACTCGCGCGTCACGCCGGCGTGGATTACAACAGTTCCCGTTCCGAGATTGCGCAACGGATCGCGGAGCGTTCGACGATCGATCGAAACGAGTTGGAAGCGTTGATGCGCGAATGTGAAGAAGCGATCAACGGCGAGCCACTCAACTCGCGCGAGACCGTCGGCCTGGTCCGGCGGCTGCGTCAGATCGAGCGGGACCTTGGTTTGCGGTTGCGTTCCCGCGAAACGCGACAAGCAGCCGAAAACATTTAACCTTTAGCCGAACCTGAACCACAGATTACCAAACACACATATGCCCGATTCCGTAGCCTCTACCGTCGCACACATCAGGAATGAACTACAGAAAGTAATCGTCGGACAAGATGACGCGATCGAACAGATCCTCATCGCGTTGCTCGCCGAAGGACACGCGCTAATCGAAGGCGTTCCCGGCACCGCAAAAACTCTGACTGTCAAAACTCTCGCGCGCATCATCAACGCGACGTTCAGCCGTATTCAGTTCACACCCGACCTGATGCCGTCAGACATTACCGGCACGAACGTTTTCAACATCGCGAACTCGAATTTCAATTTGCGACGTGGTCCAATCTTCACCGATATTCTTCTCGCGGACGAAATCAATCGCACACCGCCGAAGACGCAGGCCGCGCTGCTCGAAGCAATGGAAGAACGTCAGGTGACAATCGACGGCGACGCTTATCAATTGTCTCCAGTCTTCACCGTGTTAGCGACCGAGAATCCGATCGAGTACGAAGGAACCTATCCATTGCCCGAAGCGCAGCTCGATCGCTTTCTACTCAAGATCATTTTGTCGTATCCGAGTGAGGAACATGAGCGCGAAGTGCTCGCGCGCTGGGATGCGGGTTTCAATGCAAAGCGCCTGGACCAGGTTGATATACAACCGCTGCCTGAACCGGATACTTTGTTGCGCTGCCGCGTTGACGTTGCCCGCTCACGCATGGAACCCGGCGTGCAGCATTACGCTGTCGATATAGTTCGTCGTACGCGTATCCATCCATTCATTTATTACGGTGCGAGTCCACGCGCATCGGTCGCACTGCTGCTATGTTCGAAAGCATTGGCTGCGATTCGTGATCGCGACTTCGTAACTCCCGACGATGTTCGCGACGTCGCATTACCGGTGCTTCGTCATCGACTCACGTTGCGCGCCGAAGCTGAACTGGACGGTGTCACACCTGACACAGTTGTTACCGACATACTGAAGGCTGCCGAAGTACCCCGGTAAAATTACGGATCTCTCCCACCTACTATTGCTCCTCGTTCATGGTCCATGCTGCGTTGTTCACCTCTCAACAGCGCAGTAAAAACATTCGAAAAAATGCAGTTGTGTACGTAAAAGTAAATGTCACGAAAGTTTCAATGTAAGAAACTGAAAATTACTTTCGTTTTTTGGATTGGAATGTTTCTCTGTGACAAACCTCAAAGCAATTCTTCCGCCCATTTTTCAACAGTATCCTAAAAAACGTATATCGGAACATTCTTTGCATAATCGTAAATGGTTGTTCTCCCCATGTGTTCCAACTTCTGCATCTCACGAATCCTAAAAAGTGAGATTTTATTTGAATTACTCGAACTGAAGAACCGCGCGTCATCCTTGCTAGCGTTTGGTTCTGTTGGCTTCTTAAGCTGGGGAATTTTTTGTTAACAGCTTTAAGGAGGTCCCTTCAACAAGTATGTTTCGGGAAGGAGCCCAAATGAAGAAATTGCTTTATGCCTTCATACTGGCATCTCTGACTCTGTGCCTCTCAGCCGTCGTGGCTATGGCCCAGAGCACTGCCGGTGTGACAGGAACAGTAAAAGACAGCAACGGCGCTGTGATCGCCGGAGCGGAAGTAAAACTGACAGACAAGAAAACAGGTACTGAGCTCACCACCAAAACAAATGATCAAGGTGTGTATCAGTTTCAGAGAGTTGCACCTGGAACAGGTTTTTCCCTCACCTTCACGAATCCAGGTTTCCAGACGCTGGTGATCAACGACGTCGCCCTTGGCGTCGACACGACTTCAACTCACAATGCGGAATTGACCATTGGTGAGGTGTCGGGAACGGTGGTGGTCACGGCTTCGAATGAAGTCACGCTGAACACCTCTGATGCCAGTATCGGAAACGTGATCGGCGAGCGCAGACTTAAAGATCTCCCGATCCAGCTCCGCAATTCACCTGCCGCGCTCATTGGTCTGCAACCGGGCGTCGTAGGAAGCAACGTTGGTGCGACCGGCGCGAACCGCGCAGGTTCAGTGACCGGAGCTCGCTCCGATCAGTCAAACATCACCGTTGACGGTATCGACGTGAACGACCAGACGACTGGCCAGTTTGCAGCGACCGTTGGTAATGCTCCGATCGACGCGATTCAGGAATTCCGCGCGGTCTCGACGAACCCCGGCGCTTCTGATGGCAGAAGCAGCGGCGGACAGATCGAGTTGGTGACGAAGAGCGGTACGAATGAGTTTCACGGAAACGTCCGCGAATACAATCGCACCGCGGCCACCGCAGCCAATACGTTCTTCAACAACAAAAACGGAATTGCGCGTCCCGCGCTGACGCGTAATCAGTTTGGCGGCAGCATTGGTGGTCCAGTCCTGAAAGACGCGCTCTTCTTCTTCTTCGACTATGAAGGACGGCGCGATGCGCAGCAGGTACCGAACCTCCGTATCGTCCCGCTCCAGCACTTGAGGGAAGGCCGGGTCGCGTTTCTTAACAACAACGCTGCCACTGCGTGTGGCGTGGCGCCGACGCCGCGTCTCACCACGAAGCCCGAATGCATCAGCACTCTGACACTCGGACAGGTCGCAGGGTTGGATCCGTTGGGAATCGGCGGCGACGCGTCACTCCTTGGCTTCGTCAACGAGCGGTATCCGTTGCCGAACGATTTGTCCGCTGGTGACGGCATTAATACCGGTGGCTTCCGCTTTAACTCGCCATCGAGACGAACCGACAACACGTATACAACTCGTATCGACTACAACCCCAGTTCAACTCACAAGCTGTTTGGCCGTTTCAACATCGCTCGTCGCGTACAGACCGACACGGTCAACACCGTCGCCGCTCAGTTCCCGGGCGATCCCGAAACAGGTCAGATTATCGTTCGGGATTACACCTGGGTCGTTGGTCACACGTGGACCGCGAGCCCAACGTTTGTGAACCAGGCGACTGTTGGTGCGGCACGCTCGGGCTTACTCTTCCCGAACAACTTTGCGCCGGCATTTCCCAACTCCTTTACATTCGGAGCGGGATTGTCTGCACCGTTCGCAAGCATCGCTTCACAGGATCGCTTCGTTCTTGTGCCAACGTATCGTGATGATGCGACCTGGACCAAAGGCAAGCACTCGATCGAGTTTGGCGGTTCATTCAAACCAACCAACCAGAACTCCGGACTGGTTAATGACTTTAACTTCGTTACAGTCGGATTGGGTGGCTCGCTTACAGCGCTGAATGCTTCACTTAGACCGGCAACCATTCGCAACAACACGACCGCAAGATCGAGCTACGATTCAGCGTTCTCTTTCTTGCTCGGTCGTTATGCCGCGGTTAGCACCAACTTCAACTACGATCCGACCGGTAATGCGTTTGCTCCGGGAACCGGAAAAGAGCGCAACTATCGCTACAACGAAACCGAACTCTACGTACAGGACAACTGGAGAGTCCGTAATAACCTGACGTTAAACTTCGGCGTTCGTTGGCACCTCTATCCGGCGCCGTACGAGGCCGACGGATTCCAGGCAGGGCAGGACGTCGACATGCGTCAGTTGTTCGACCTTCGCCAGCGTAACGCGGCGGCAGGAATCTTCGGTCCGGACGCCGAGCCGTTATTGCGCTACGACCTGATCGGTAAGGGCAACAACGCTCGTCCGCTTTACCAAACTGATCTGAATAACTTTGCTCCTAGATTTGGTTTCGCCTACACGCCGGCATTCAAAGACGGCATCCTGGGCAAAATCTTCGGCGATAGCAAAACTGTGATCCGCGGCGGAGGCTCGCTTGTCTTCGATCGGCCCAGTGGCGCTATCACGTTCATTCAGGATCAGGTTTCATACCTGTTCGATAACTCCGCCACAACGAACTTCCCGTTGGGCGGAAGCGCGAATGCCGCTCTGGCTAACAACCCGCGCTTCACGAACATCAACTCGTCGCCGGTACAGAATGTGGCGCCGACCATTACGAGACCGTTCACTCCGTTCGTCACGTCTCCGAGTTGCCCGGGCATATCGCCTAGCGGTCTGTGCACGGGTGAATTCAATTACGCCGTCGACACGCAGTTCCGTATTCCTTACTCGGTCCAGTACAGCCTCGGGTTTCAACGCGAGTTGCCCGGAGACTTCATCCTTGAGATGTCGTACGTGGGTCGCCAGGGTCGGAAGCTGTTCTCTCAGGCTGACGTAGCTCAGGTATTGAACTTCCGGGATCCAACCTCCGGTCAGTTAATGCTCGATGCTTTCAACGCCTTGCAGAACCAGTTAGTGAACAATCTCCCGATCACGGAACAGCCGTGGTTCGCGAATCGAGTCGCCGGCGGAACTCAGACGGTGCTCGACTTCACTGAGCTCGAAGCGCTTCGCGGCGATACGTCGGATGCGGTGTTCGTCCTTTACCTGATTGGAGCATTGGATCCCAATGTCGGCATGAGTGCGCAATTCGGCACCAACGTCTACATTTCGAACCAGGGTGCGTCCAGCTACGACGGCATGCTGGTGAGCTTGCGGAAGCGTTTCTCGCAGGGTCTCCAGTTTGACTTCAACTACACCTGGTCACACTCCATCGACAACGGTTCCAGTATCACCAATACCGTTACCGGCGGATTGGTATGCGACATGACCAACCTCCGCGTCTGCCGTGGAAACTCTGACTTCGACATTCGTCACCTTGTAAATGCGAACTTCATTTATGAGTTGCCGTTCGGTCGGGGACAGCGCTTCGGCAGCGGCGTCTCGGGATGGGTGAATCAAATCATTGGTGGCTGGGAAGTCAGCGGTATTTTCACTGGTCGCAGTGGCCTGGCATTCAGCACCACGACCGGCACATTCCCGGTCGGATTCAACTTCAACAGCCCGGCGGCGATTAACAATGGTAACATTGGCGCTCTGCAGTCGGCGATTCACAATGCGGGCACGACGATTCAGTTCTTCGACGACCCGGATGTCGTGTTCGATCCGGACAACCCGACCGCGGGCGTGCTTCGGTTCCCGAAGCATGGTGAAATCGGCAGCCGTAACATTCTTCGCGGACCAGGCTTCTGGAACCTCGACACGGCAGTAATGAAGAACTTCAAGATGCCGTGGTCCGAAAGCCAGTCGCTTCAGATCCGCTGGGAATCGTTCAATGCTTTCAACCATAACAGCTTTGGCTTACCGGCGGTCAACCTTGCTAACACTGGTACCTTCGGGGCAATCACCACGACAGCAAGTACACCGCGCGAAATGCAATTCGCAATTCGCTATAGCTTCTAACTGTGTTCACGTAACACCTTTTCACGGGCTCTCACGAAAGTGGGAGCCCGCTTTTCTTTGTGAGATCCCGCCATGCAAAAAAGATTAATCAGCTTCGTCACATTAATCCTGGCTCTGGTTGCGATCCAGATCTACGCACCTTCCACCATGGCCCAGGGCGGCCTGACGATTTTTGGCGACGTGCGCGTCACCAGTGACGGCAACACGGTAGTTCCCAAGGAAGTTATGTTGTTGCTGCGGCGCGTGCCGGACGGTGAGATCGGCCGGCAAATGGTCTCGAGTCGTGGCCGTTACCGGTTCACGAATTTGAAAGAGGGCGAGTACGAAATCATCGCCGAGGTCGACGGTAAAGAGATCGGGCGCTTGACGCAGATTAGAGTCGGCGGCATGACTCTGAGTAATAGTCCTTACGGCTATCAAAACGATTTGGAGATTCGCTGGCGACCGGCAGGAGCTCCAGCAACAGCGGGCGGAGTGATTTCCGCCGCCGATGTTTACGGCCGGCCCGCTTCTACGAAACCGATCTTCGTGAAAGCTGAAGAAGCCGTAGCGAAAAAGAAGTTCGATCAGGCGGCTACGCTGTTGAAGCAGGTTGTGGAAACAGACAATAACGACTTCCAAGCCTGGACCGCGCTCGGCACTGTTTACTTCGCTCAAGAGAAGTTTGACGACGCGCAAAAGGCTTACGAGCACGCCGTCGCCGTGAAACCGGATTCTCCGCGCGCTCAATTCAACCTTGGAAGATTGCTGTCGACACAGAAGAAATTTGAAGAAGCAATCGAGCCGCTGACAAAAGCGGTCGAGCTGCAGCCGACGTCAGGCGAGGCCAACATGCTGACCGGCGAAGCGTATCTTCAACTGAAGAAAGGCTCGAAAGCGATTCCGTATTTGAATGAAGCCGCGAAACACGGCCGACCCGACGCCCACTTGCGCCTCGGCTGGCTCTACAATGCCGCCGGAATGAAAGACAAAGCGGCGGTCGAATACGAAGAGTATCTAAAGAAAAATCCTGAGTATCCCGAGAAAAACAAGCTAAAGGAGTACATCAGCGCGAACAAAAAGAGTTAAACTCCCCAACGTTGCGCTTCGTTTTCACCAAATTCTTCTACCTGCTGCTGGCGCTGGCGTTCGTTCCTCTCGCGTTGTCGGGCGGACGTCCGTGGCTGGCGTGGCTCGCACTCGCTTACAACATCCTTCTGATCGCCGCGGCCGTTGTCGACGCTCGCATCAGTAAGCTTCCGAAAAACTTTCGAATCTATCGAGAGTTCGGCGGCCGCTTCGCGATGGGCGCGGAAACTGAAGTGATGATCCAGATCTACAACGACTCGCGGCGGCGGATGCTTCTGAAAGTCAAAGACGAGTATCCGCCGCAGATGGTCCTTCACGGGGAACGTGAGGGCGAGGTGCGGGTTGGTCCACAAAGCACGGCTGCGCTGATTTATAGCGTGACGCCGCCGCGCCGCGGCAGGTTTGAGTTTGGTTACACTGCGGTGCGTTTTCGTTCCCGGCTCAATCTTGTGTGGTGCGACACGCGTGCGTCAGAACCGATCACCGTCAAGGTCTATCCAAACATGCGTCGGGCGCGTGAAGCGGAGTTGAAAGCGCTGGGGGCGCGATCGGTTGTTTCCTCGCATCGCAAAACTTCGTGGCGTGGTGAGGGACGCGAGTTTGAATCGATGCGCGACTATGTTCGTGGAGACGAGTTGCGCCACATTTCATGGACCGCCACCGCGCGGCGTGGAAAACTGACGACGCGGCAGTATCAGATCGAGCGAGATCAAACGATTCTGATCGCGCTGGATGCCGGGCGGTTGATGACTGCGCGCATCGAACAGGAAACAAAACTCGACTCGGCGGTTCATGCGACGCTTGCACTCTTCTCGGCGGCCGCGCGTGCCGGTGACAATGCCGGGCTCGTGGTGTTTGGACGACGCATCAAGAGCTACCTCGCGCCCAATCGCGGACGCGACCATATCGAAGCGGCGCTCGAAGCTCTATACGCAGTCGAGCCTGAGATGATCGAGCCTTCGTATCCGCATGCGTTTGAGTTCATTGCTGCGAATAGCAAACGCCGATCGTTGGTGATCTTGTTGACGGATCTGGTGGATGAAGAAGGTTCGAAAGAGTTACTGACGTCGCTGCACTTGTTGCGGCCGCGACATCTGCCGCTGGTGGTAACGATCGCCGATCGCGACTTGAAGGCCGTCGTACGCGAAACGCCTGACACGGTTCGATCGGTGTTTACTCAATCCGTTGCGGAAGAGATCATTCATCACCGCGAGGCTGCGCTGCGATTGGTGGAATCGGTTGGTGGTCTGGCCCTCGACGTAACCGCCGCCGCTTTGGCGCCTGCGTTATTGGAAACCTACTTGCGCGTGAAGGAACGCGGGTTGTTGTGAGATCAGCTCGTCTTGTGGCCCACGAAGAGCAGGTATGAGTAGAGCGCGACGCCCGTTACTGCGGCGACGCTGTACTTGATTCGCGGATCGATCGGCGCCGGCGAGACGAAGCCCTCGATAATTCCCGCGATCACCAAAAGGATCGCAACCCCCAACATCAACCGGACGGCTTCCATCCCGCGCGTCTTCAGCGCGTCGGCGCGCGTCAGATCGCCTGGCATAATCAACGCGGTGCCAACCAGCAACCCCGCACCACCGGCAATGAAGATACACGTCAACTCGATCACGCCATGCGCCACCATGAACGTCACCAGATCGTTTCCGAAACCCGCCCGGTAAGTCAGCGCCAGCACTGACGCGATGTTCGCGCCGTTATACGCAAGATAAAACAACGTCCCGACACCAAACGTGGCGCCGAGCGCAAACGTGTAGATCGTGACCATGATGTTGTTCGTCATGATCTCGCTCGCACCCGCCTGGTTAGCTTCGTTGAGCGACTCCCACCAGTGTGTTTTCGTTTCGATGACGACCTCTCGAAACGCAGCATCCACACCGATGAGTTCGGAAAACTCGGGATCGTAGCGAGTCGCGACAAAGCTAAAAACGGAAAAGATAAAGAAGACGAAAAACGAGACGAACGTGTACCGCCACGTGCGACGAAACGTCTGCGGCAGCTCGCGAGTGAAGTAGTTGAGAATCTTCCTGCCGCCTTGCGCGTCGGCGCGATAGATGCGGCCGTGAGCGCGAATGACGAGGCTATTGAGATAGTTAACCAGGCGCGGGTCGCGCGACTCGGCGCGAGCAATGGCGAGGTCTGACGCAGTGCGACGATAGATCCGTCCCAGTTCGCGCACCTCTTCGCGATGCAGCCGGCGCAGCGACGCGTGGTCGAGCAGCCTGAGCAGCTCTTCCAGCCGTTGCCAGGCGTTCTTGCGTTGGTTGATGAATCGATCCGGAGGCACCAAGGCTTTATACTTCACACCCGAATGCAACGTCTAGTGGAATGTGTTCCAAACTTCAGCGAGGGCCGGAAGCCGGAGACGGTCCAGCAGATTGCCGCTGCAATCAGCGCGGTCGAAACGGCATGCGTGCTGGATCGTCATATCGATCCGGATCACAACCGGTCCGTCATCACTTTCGTCGCCACACCGGAACACGTCGTCGAAGCTGCGTTTGCAGGCGTGAAGCGCGCGTCGGAGCTGATCGACATGCGAGTGCATCAGGGCGTTCATCCACGACTTGGCGCGACGGACGTTCTGCCGTTTATCCCAGTTCGCGGCGTTACTATCGACGACTGTGTCGCGCTCGCACACGAAGCGGGTAAGACCATCGCGCGCGAGCTTTCGATTCCTGTTTATTTCTACGAAAGCGCGGCGTTGCGTCCGGACCGAGTAAACCTCGAAGACGTGCGTCGCGCAGGGCCGAGGTACAAAGCACGCCTGACGAAGGTCCGGCCGCGTTTCACGAATCCGCCGGGGCCATGGTTGTTGGCGCGCGTCCGTTTTTGATCGCTTTCAATGTTGTGCTCCGCAGTGACGATGTTTCGGTCGCGCGACAAATCGCGCGGACGATCAGGGCGCGCAACGGCGGCTTGCCGTTTTTGAAGGCGCTCGGGTTTCAACTACAGACTCGGAACCTCGTTCAGGTCTCGATGAATCTCGTGAATTATCAGGTGACGGGAATGGGCGACGCTTACGCGGCGATTCGTCGCGAAGCAGATGCGCTCGGCGTTGAGATTGAAAGCACGGAGATCGTGGGACTCGTGCCGCGCGAGGCGCTCGATCGTGAGGCGGAGTATTTCCGGAGGCTGGAGAACTTTTCCGAAGAGACGATCCTGGAGAACCAGATTGAGAAGTGTTACTAAGATCCGAGTTCGATGATCCGTTGCCGCAATTGTCTATCTTTCTGCATCAGCTTCAAGTAAGTCGTTTCTTCTTCTGCTGACTTCGCGCGAACGATGCTATCGGGCAGAAGCGATAACCAGGATTCAAGGTTCCCTTTCAATTTGAAACCGATGTTGCGGATCTGAAAACGGTCCCAGTCGTGGTTCTCCGTCCCGCTGAGCTGAAAGATCATCGGACCCGCCGCAAGTTCACGCAGCGTCTTCGCAGGCGTGCGGTACTCTTTTCGCGACGCGATCTTTGTCTCTTCTTTCTCTGCAAGTGCCAACAACTCGGGGCGCACCGGACGAAACCCGAGTTTTCGATAAAACCAGAACGCGCCCGATTCAATGCCTTCCTCGTTCTCGTGTCCGATCTGATACGGATCGAGCGTGAACGCCGTCGCGCCTGTGAAGTGATGCATCACGTTGAGCACGCGCGCATAGAGCCAGGCAGTTTCACCTTCACGAAACGTGTAATACAGGTTGAACCCGCTCTCCATGCGTTCAAACAGCGTGAGCGATTCGAAGTAACCGACCGGCACGCCGTTCTTGTAGATCATCGCGGCGTGACAAGCGCGCAGCGGAAGACGCTTTTCGGGTGGCAGTCCGACCAGATACAACTCAACACCACGTCCCAACTCCACGTGATAAACGTGTTTCGGATCGCCGTGCGTGAAGCCATAGAGTTCGCGATACCTGATCGTCGATGCTTCGCGAGCGAGATCGAGTGCCTGTTCGCCTTCTTTCGATGATAGTTTACGCAGCGGCGGCGAAGACTGGACCACTTGCTTATTTAGATTGACGTCGCGACGCTGAATCAATGGACCATTGTGGTAGAACAGACTTCCGTGCGGGTGCGCGAAGACCGGTGCGCGTCGCGCGATACGACGGCGTCCAATGAACGTAAAGCTTCTGCGAGTCGTAGATTTCGGCTTTCGCGTCGTCGGACAACGGCAGTTCGTCGAAGCGATCGATCAACCAGGCGAGTTCGGATTGACGGCCACGCGCCACGCGTAACCATTCCCTGTACGGCACGTTTGCTTCGACGAACGCATCTTCCGCTAATAACGGAATAAACCGCGGCCACGTCGTCGCGAGCCGATTCTCGTCTTCAAACCAGTCCCAGTAGATCGACGTCTGCGCCGGATGTCGCTGCATCAGCCAACGAACGATGTAAAAGCTGAACTTGTCTGTGACCGGTGTGCCTGCGATGCCTGACACTTGCGGGTGTTCGAGCGGCGAGACGTCGACGTCCTGTTCGCGCAGAAACTCGACTCGCTTCGCAAAGTCGCGTAACTCTTTCTCCGCAGCGTGCATAACAGTCTGCGCTTTGCGGATATGCACGAACAAACAGCAGCAGCTCGTGATAGCGAATCAGCGAATCCGTGTCGCGAAACCTTTGTCTTGTCAGCCGGCGCAGCAAGTCCTCGACCTTCTTCGCTTCCTTTGGTCCAAACTTCGTCTTGAGTTGGTCGAGTTGATCGAGCACCTGAACCCTGACTACGCTCGTCGAATGAACTTCGCCGCGATCCAGCCGAGCAGTATTAAACCGGAGAGGATGATCCAGTTGTAGCGATCGCCGTAGGTGACGCCGGGATAGTGATGGCTGATCATGATGAACACCACCGGCACGGCCATGAACGTGTTCTGTTTGGACCGCAATTTCGCTTGCGCGGAGAGACGCTCGTCGGGTTTGCGACCTTCGTTGAGTGCGGCGATCATGCGCTTTTGCGCCGGCAGAATGTGCATCCAGACGTTCGCGGCCATGATCGTTCCAAACATCGCGCCGACGTGAATGTAAGCCGCTCGCGCGCTGAAAACACGTGTCAGACCATACGAAAACGCGACGATCAGAACGTAGGCCACTGCGGCGAATAACTTTTCATTCCGCCTCAGCGGCGACATCATCATTGCGTCGTAAATGAATCCACCTGCGACAATGACGCCGATTCCCAACGCGACAGCGACCCCGGTGCTGAGCTCGCGCACATCAGGATCCACGAGCGCTCCGCCGCCGAGATAGTAAATCAGCACCAGCAACGCGAAACCGCTCAACCACGTCGTGAACGCTTCCCACCGAAACCAGTGCAACGTGCGCGAAACGAGATCCGGCACTTTTCGCCGCTCGACGACGTAGAAACCGCCGCTATGGACCATCCACACTTGCGGCGTCACGCCTGTACTCGCTGCGGCTTTCTCCTCCTCGGTGAGCCGCGCGTCGAGCCACGTGAAGTAGTAGGTGGTCCCCACCCACATGATGCCCGCAAACACGTGCACCCAACGAAATACTAAGTTGAGCCATTCGCTGAGCGTCGGGTCGAGAGTCATCGATGTCGGTATTTAGCTGCCGCGGTAGGTGGAATATCCGTACGGACTGATCAGCAGTGGAACGTGATAGTGTTGCGACGCGTCGTCGACGTTGAAGACGACCGTCACCTGCGGATAGAAGCACGCGAGGCTAAGCGACGAGAAATATGGTTCAGTGTCGAACACGAGGCGGTATGTGCCGTCGGCGACGGGCCGGTCCACCAGAAAGAAAGGTTTGACGCGGCCGTCTGTATCGGTCCATGCATGGCTCAACTCGGTCCAAGTCTCGTCTGTGTTTTGAATTTCCAGGCTGACGGCGACGCCACTCGCCGGAGCGCCTCGCGACGTGTCGAGTATGTGCGTTGAGATCGTGCTCATTCGCTGGTGCTCAGTGTACCAGCTTTTTGAGCCGCAGTTCGGTAATCTTCGCTTGTTCGGCGGCGGCGATGGGCAGTTCCGCGTCGATGTCGTTTCGCAGGCGCTCGCGAAGGATGGCGAGTATTTCATCGGCTGATTTGCCGGTCGCGCAAACGATGAAGATGAAACCAAATTTTTCTTCGTATTCGCGGTTGAGCTGGGCCAGCGCGTCGATCGTGTCCTGATTTGCGTCGTGCACGCCGGCTTGCTCTTGCCCGGACCACTTTTGCGATTGCGTCGAAACTTCTGCCGTCGCCTTCTTCTCGCCGATTTTTGGGTGACTGCGAAACGCTTCGAGCCAATCAGATTCTTCGAGCGTCCGCCAAACGTCACTCGCCGAGCGCATTAAGTCACCGAGCGTTTCAAAAGGACGGCGAGCCGTCATCGCATTGGCCCAACGCGCCGAACCGCAGCACTTCAGAAACTCTTGCGATGCTTCGTCCGGCGGCCATGCGTTCAGCGATTCAAGACTCATCAGTGAATCAGTTTCCCGTAAACACGCAACCGGCTCACGCCGCCGTCCGGAAAGATGTTGAAGCGAAGGTGCGACGCGACGCCGGTTTCCAACAACTCGCGATCGAAATAGTGTCGCGTGTGGGCTTGTAACTTCGTGCGCGGTAGCAGGCTGGTCCACTCAACTGCCAAATCGGTGAGGTTTTCGTCCGTTGCATCGGCGACGTTGTAAGTCTCGAGCGAGCAGCTCTCGGGAAAGTTGCCTTTGAAGTGCGACGTGTCGACCTCAATGGAACGGATCACTCCCGGCCGGCAGAGTTTGATGATGGCCCAATCGTGACCTGGACCACGGCGACGCTTCGTTTCCCATCCGTCGCTCATGTTGGCAGCGCGCCCGGGCATGATCATATTGTGACGATGACCGAAGAACATGTCGCTGCATGAAACGACGAGCGCGCCGTTTTCGACTGCTGCGAGATCGACGTCGCCGCCGGAACGCTTGAGACGATCCCAGTCCGGAGACACGATGCCGTAGACACGCAATCGCGCGACGCCGCCGTCCGGATAGATTTTGAAACGAAGATGCGTGAGACGCTCGTTGTACTCGATGGGAAAGTTGTTTTGACTGTCGCCGGCGAGCGGCATCTGCGGCAAGAGCGGGACCCATTGGACCGATTCGTCAGTCAGCTCTTCGACGGTTGGTAGACCATCGAAAGCGGCGCCTTCGAGTGAACAATGTTCGGGATAGTTGCCTCGGAAGAAACTCGTATCGACAATGACGCCGCGAATGATCCCCGGCAGACCGAGTCGAATGATGCACCAGTCGAACCCCGGCGTACGTCGCCTGCGGCTCTCCCATCCATCCATCCATTTCCCGCGGTCGGTGTATTCCCCCTCGCGCCAAACCGGCGCGCTCGCCTTCAAGAGGTTCTCTTTAGGAGCAAAAAAATCATCATTCGCAAACAGCACCGCCCCACCGAGTTTCTCCGACGCCAGATCGATTAGTTCCGTGAAGTCCATAGCGAATCACAAAGAGACCACAAGAGGCACAAAAAACACAAAAGGCACAAGACAAGAAAGGAAGTCAGGTCAGGATTAACTTCCTGATTTCAAGTTTTGGACCTCCGAAGTTGATTAGCAGGCCGTGTTGCAGGCCCGTTGCTCTCAGATAACCTAGCAGTTGTGCAGTGTGAGCATCAACCAGGGCGCTGCAGCTCTTTATTTCGCAAATCAGTATTCGTTCGACCAGGATATCTGTTCTGAGTAGGCCCAGCAGCGTTCCGTCCTCATCGAACACTCGCACGCATTCCTGCTGCTCGGCTCGAACACCTTGCTTTCTCAGTCGATGCGCCAACGCGTTTTCATAGATCTTTTCGGTAAATCCGCTACGCAAGTACTTGTGAATTTCAAAACTGATTTGTCGTATTAGATCAGTAAGCTTGAGGATCTGACCGTCGTGAGGAACGGCATTCATGCTTCTGCTCTCCTTTGTGCCTTTTGTGTCTTTTGTGCTTTTTGTGGCTAAACAATCATAACCCCCATCGGTTCGGCTGCGAGCGCGCCGTTATCGTAAATCTTCTTCCCGCGCAGGAACGTTTTCCGCACCACACCACTTAGCCGCTCACCCTCATACGGCGTGATCTTGTTGCGATGATGAAGGGCAGAGGCGTTGATGGTGAACTCGGCGTGCGGGTCCCAGATGACGACGTCTGCGTCATGGCCCGCGGCGATCATGCCCTTGCGCGATTCGAGCTTCACTTGTCGCGCAGGATTCTCACACAGCCACTTCGCGAGATCGTGAAACGAGTACCCACGCCGTTGCGCTTCGGTCCAAACGATCGGCAAACGAAGTTGAAGCGACGAAATGCCGCCCCACGCCGCGGAAAAGTCGCCCACGTCACGCATCTTCATATCGACCGGGCACGGCGAATGATCGGAGACGATCATGTCGATCGTTCCCTCCGCCAAACCGTCCCACAGCCGCTCACGATTCTCGCGCTCGCGAATCGGCGGACAACACTTAAACTCAGTAGCGCCGCGACGGAACGTCCTCCGCCGCGAAATGAAGATAGTGCGGACAAGTCTCCGCCGAGATCGCAACACCATCCGCCCGCGCCTCACGCAACGCGCGAATAGCGTCTGATGATGAAAGATGAACGATATGCACGCGCGTACCAAACTGCCGACTCAACCGAATCATCAACTCGACCGCTTCATTCTCCGCCGCCCGCGGACGTGAATCGAGAAACGTCTGGTAATCAGCATTTGAACCTGTCGGGGAACAGCAGTCGATTGGTCCCGGCAGTTCCGCATGAACGATCAGCAACGCGCCGAGTCGCGTCAGCTCCGGCATCGCTTCGCGCAAGTCGTCTTCGGTAACGTGCTGAAACTCGTCGACACCCGACGGAACCAAAAAACATTTAAACCCAACGACGCCAGCTTCGAGCATCGGGGCGATCTCACCCGTATTCCCGGGAACAACACCTCCCCAAAACCCAACATCGACAAAACACTTTCCGCTCGCTTCAACGATCTTCGTGCGTAACGCAGCAAGCGTCGTCGTAGCGGGAATCGAATTGAGCGGCATGTCGATCAGCGTCGTGGTCCCACCGGCAGCCGCGGCCGAAGTTGCGGACTGAAAACCTTCCCACTCCGTGCGCCCCGGTGAATTCACGTGTACGTGCGTGTCCACAAGACCTGGCATGACAACCGAATCTTCATCAGCGTCGATCAACTCGCAATCGCCGCCGACTTCATCGTAGTCACGCACAGAATCAATCACGCCGTCGCGAACGTGAATCGATCGCGCCCCGATCGAATCCGGCAACACCACGTTTCGTCCGCGAATAACGAGATCCATAACCAGGCTCAGGTGAAAACTGGCGGCGGCGGAGGCGTGTTCGGCGGCAATGGTCCTTCGCGCAACCCGAACACCTGTTCGTAAGCGATCGCAATCGCCGAATAACTTATCGGAAGCACGAAGTACACACCGATGATACACAGGAACAACCCAGCGATGCTCAACAGAAAGTTCAGAACCATCAGCCCCAGCAGCCCCCAAAAGTTGGCCATCGCCGCTCTGAAACTCATCTTCACCGCTTCAAACCCCGGGAGGCCGCGATCGACGATCAGCGGGTAGACAAACATAAACCCAATGGAAATGAACATGATCACAAAGATCATCACGATCCAAAACAAGCCGTAGAGGACAAACACTCCCATCATCGCACCGGGATTCGGATCGCGGCCGCCCTGCGCGACGATCGCGAAAAGGAAAAACACGTAGAAGAGAACGTAAGCCCCGACCAGGATGACCGTTATCGGCACTGCATGCAGCAGCGTCGCGATCACGCTCTGCCCGAAGTGTTCGAAACCCTTGAACAGCGTTCCGAACTCAATCGGCTGGCCGCGCCGCATTGCGAAGAACGTAATGAAGAGGCCGCACATCATTGGCGCCATGAGTATTCCCAACGGTACGGCGGAGCCAATCATCAAGCCGATGATGCACATGCCAAGGATCAGCCAGTAATTATTGCTGATCAGGTTCCAACCACCTTTGATGCATTCCACGGGGCGGACTGCGCTTCGGTTGAATTCGACTTGAGGGACAGTTGACATTGTGTTTTTCCTTACCCAGGGGTTTCTAAAATTAAGGTACTGGTCTAACTGGTGCACCGATCGGTCTTGGACCACGAATCATCGGCGACGAGCGAGCGCCGTCCCAAAGAAACATCGGCGCGCGCCGCGGCGCGAGAACGCTCGAATAAGTGCCTCCGTACGGCGAGCGAAAGTACGACGAAAAGAACGGCACGAATGTGTATTCACCTTTCGACGTAGGCAGATACCAAAAGCCGGTGTTTCTGAAGCGACGCCGGCGGATCTGGGCCAGGCGTGTTGCCATCGCAGTGCCGTCGAAATGCTGTCCTTCGCCGCGATGCTGACTCCAGATATCGAAGTTGTCGTTAACCTTGCGGTCGCATTCTGACGTGTTGTTGCCGCTGATGATTCGACACGAGCCGATCGAACGATCCTGAATCACCACCTTGCCTTTGCGTACGACGATCTCGTCCGTGATCGGTCGGGCATTGATGCGATAGTTTCCATCTTCGGCGACCTTCGCGGAACTCACTGGTCCACTGATCGAGATCTCCGGAAGCTCTCGTCGATCGACCCGCGCGACGTCGAGTATTGCCGAGCCACGCAACACCTTAAACGCGATCGTTTCATTCGACAGTTGCTCAAGCAGAACTTCGGATTCGCTGTCGAGCCGCAAATAGAGGTCGGGAAACATCATCAACTCGGCAAAGCTGTAACGCCCGGTGCGCAGTTTGTCGCCCGCGACGAGCAGCGACTTCTCGCTTAGTTCCTGCCACTCTTTGCTGCCTGAGCTGAACTCAACTTTCGAGTCGACGAAGATTGCGGTGCCGGGCCTTGCATAAACCACGTGCGGATTGTTGCCGCCGCGCAATTCAGAGGCCGGCATGTCGACCATCGACTCACGCCCCTCTTTCTTCTTGGCCCACGGCGCGTCTTTCTTCAACGTGTGATTTGCCTCGATGAGTTTATCTGAGCGCTGGCGGGCCCAGGCGTCGAACGCGTCTTCAACTTTGCTGTCAAAATCGGTGATGCTGAAGGATCCTCGTGCGACCACCGCCGCGCGTTTTTCTTTCACGCGCTTTCCGTCGATCACCGCTTCGCCTCGCCGGACGATAAGCTCCGTACGTCCTTCGGAAGTGTTGATGCGGAAAATACCGGGTTGAGTGATGAACACTTCGGCGTTTGGGGTAATGATGCGAATGAGCTCAAAGCCTTGCTTGAGCGTTTCGAAAAAGTCAGACGTGTCTTCCCAGTCGTTTTTCAGTAGTTCAAAACTGACCGATCCTTTGTCCAGCAGAAACTTCAAACGATCGTAGTGATCGTCGACGAACTGGCACTCCGTTTCCGCTCCGACTCGCAGGAGATTGCCGGGTTGCAGCAAGAGTTCGGCGCGTCCGTTTGCGCCCGTGCGCACGGCGTCCGCCTGTTTCAACTCGACGTTCGCCTCGAGATCATATTTCGCGGTTTCGCGAATGTAGACCACGTTGCCTTCCACCACGTTTGCGCGCAGACCACTGAGGACCGCAGGAATGTTTTCGATCTGTTCTTCCTGCTCCTGCGCGGTGATGTGCACCACGAGCGTTGCTAACGCTAACAGTAGCAACAGTGTGCGGCGGTAGTGTGGCATTTGGATCCGGTTACGATTTCAGCGTCGCTACAAAGTCGGCGAGCAGGTTCGACGCCACTTGCAGACGGTAATTTGCCGTCGAGCGAATGTCGTCGATGGGAGAGATCTCGCGCAACAAGCTCGCCTGGGCTGACTGCACCGTTGCGGCGTCGGGTTTCTGACCTTTAAGAGCGTTTTCGGTCTGCACGCAGCGGACGACGATCGGCGCCACGCTTCCAACCGCCACTCGCACGTCGTCGATGTGGCCGTTGTTTTTTCGACCGACAGCGGCCAGGCAGACCTTCGAGATTGCCTGCGCTTTTCGCGTTCCCACCTTGCGATAGTAATGAGTTGCACCCGCGGTGTTGCGCGGCAAGCGGATTCGCGTCAGCAGTTCGTCAGGGCGAATGCGCATCTGCTTGTAGCCGGTGTGAAAGCCCTGGTACGGAAGCCGGCGTGAACCCTGCGTTGAGACTAACTCAAGTTCGGCGTCGTAGGCGAGTAGCGCGGGTGGTGAATCGGCGGCGGGCGATGCGTTGACGATGTTGCCGCCGAGTGTGCCGCGGTTCTGAATCGCGAGTCCGCCGGTTTCGCTCGCTGCCTGACAAAGCATCGGAAACTCATTGCGCAAGACTGGATGGGATTGGACGTCGGTGTAGGTTGTTAGTGCGCCCAGTGTGACTTGATCGTCGTCGACTTCGATGCCGCGAAGTTCGTCGAGGCGCCAGATGTTGATGTAGTTTTGATGAGTGAGTGTGCCGGATTCAAGCAGGACCATCAGATCGGTGCCGCCGGCGAATGGTTTCCAAACTCCCGGTTCGTTCGCGAGAAGAGACAATACGTCTTCGAGCGAATGGGGCGTGATTAGCTGGTAGTTTGGAATAAAGGATCTCATCGCGTGTTATCGACGGCGCGAATCACCGATTCGAAAATCTTCATGTACCCGGTGCAACGACACAGATTGCCTGCGAGTGCGGTGCGAATGTCGGTTTCGGTTGGTTGTGGATTACGTTCGAGTAGATCGACGGCGGCGAGCACCATTCCCGGCGTGCAGATTCCGCACTGCGCCCCGCCGTGCTCGATGAACGCCTGCTGGACCGCGTGAAGCTCATTCTCGTTAGCGACTCCCTCGATGGTCCTTATGTCACCCCCCTCAACCTGCGCTACGGGCACCAAACAACTATTCACGATCCTTCCATCGAGCATCACGCTACACGCCCCACACTCCCCCTCTCCACACCCCTCCTTGGTCCCGGTGAGTTGCAACTCCTCACGCAGCACATCCAACAATCTCGCCATCGCAAACACCTCTACGCGATGCGACTTGCCGTTAACTTTGAACGAGACCTCGCTCTTGTCTCGTGGATATCGTTCCATCAACTGCTCGGGCATTAATGGGATTTGGGTGAAACTGGCGCCGGTGGCGCTTTCGATAGCGTTCAGAATGGCCGGGGCGGCGCCGTCCATCGGGAGTTCGCCGATGCCTTTTGCTCCGCCTGGTCCATAGGCGTACGGGTTTTCTTCGAAGTAGACGCGAATCGGAGGGATGTCGACGGGCGTCGGGATGATGTAGTTGGTCATCTGGTTGTTAGCCATGCGTCCGTCTTTCCAAACCACATTTTCAAACAACGTGAACCCGATCGCCTGCGCCACGCCACCTTCGATCTGTCCGGCTGCGAGCACCGGGTTGATGACGCGTCCCACCTCCTGCAGCGCGACGAAATCTTCGACACGCGCTTCGTAAGTTAGTTCATCGTATGAAACTTCTGCCACGTAAACGGCCCACGCATACGCGCCGTACGCGTCGCCCTGATACTTCTCGTCGTCCCAATAAACGTTTGGCGGCGGTTCGTAGGTCGCTGACGTTTTCAATGGTCCAAAACGCGTGACGTACTCGCGACACGCCGCACGAAAGTCTGGCGAGGTGTAGCCGTCGTTCAATAAGCCAGAGCCGATCAGCGTCTGCTTCAAACCGGTAACCGCGGATTCAACCAACTTGCCGACAACCATCGACGTACGCGATGCGACGGTCGGTCCGCTGTTCGGCACGCGTCCAGTGTCAGGCTGGACGATTTCGATCATCTCGAAGTCGACGCCAATAGCTTCGGACGCGATTTGCGAGAAGATCGTATTCGTTCCCTGGCCGATCTCGGTGCTCGCGGCGAGTATCTGGATCTTGCCTTCAATCGTCGCTTCAGCGGAAACAACCGACTGCAAGTAGACTTCACCCGATCCCGTAAAGCCGGCGCCGTGCATAAACGTCGCGAAGCCCATACCGCGCTTGCGGCCAAATGGAGCGCCGCCGTTCCCAGAATTCTCACGCGCAAATCTTTCGCGCTTCGCATGGTAATCGCTCAACTGGAGCGCACGATCGAGCAACCCGTTCATATCGACACGCTCGCGAATCACCTGACTCGTCGCCGTCGTCCCACCTTCCTGAATAAAGTTGCGACGCCGAAACTCCTCCGGCGTCAAACCGACTGCGCGAGCGACCTGGTCCATGTGACGCTCGAGCGCGAAGATACTTTGCGGCGCTCCGAAACCACGAAACGCGCCATGTGGCGGCACGTTCGTCGCAACGGCGCGGCTGTGAATACGCACGTTCGGACAGGAATATGGTCCACCGGCGTGGATCGTCCCACGCGAAAGCACGACCGGCGACAACGTGCAGTAAGCGCCGCCGTCGATCGTGAAGTCGATCTCCATCGCGAGCAGCTTGCCGTCTTTCGACACCGCGGTCTTGTGACGCGTGCGCGACGGATGACGCTTCGTCGTCGCGACCATATCTTCAGCGCGATCGTAAATGAGCTTCACCGGCTTGCCTGATTTCCACGCCAACAGCGCAGCATGTCCGGCGATCAGCGACGGATACTCTTCTTTGCCGCCGAATCCACCGCCCGTCTCAGTTTGAATGATGCGAATCTTCTCTTCCGGCAAGTCAAACAACTTCACGAGCGCTTTATGCACGTAGTAAGGACACTGCATCGATCCCCACACGGTTACGCCCTCGCCGGGAGCGGCAATCGCAATCGCGCCGTTGTTCTCGATGTAGAGCTGTTCCTGCGCGCCCGTTTCGTACTCACCCTCGACGATGAAATCCGCCAACGCCCACGCTTCGTCAACATTCCCTTTGTCGACGAGAAACTTTTTAAAAATATTGTCCTCGCCCCACACGATCGCCTTTTTCGCGAGCGACTCTTCGAGCGTAAACACCGCCGGCTGCTCTTCAATCTCGATCACGACATTCCGCCGCGCCTCTTCGACGAGATACTTGTCGCGATGCGCGATCAGCATCACCGGCTCTTCGGCGTGATTGACAAGACCATCAGCCAGATATGGCTGATCGTTCAGAATCAACGCGACGTAATTCGCACCCGGAACGTCTTTCGCGGTGACGATGGTGAACTCATCCCACGGAATATCGCCGCCGAAAGTGATGTTCACAATCTTCCCGCGCGGCGACGGACTGCGCACCGTCGCGCCATGCAGCATGTCAGGAAACGTCAGATCGTCGACGTACAACGCCTGACCCGTAACCTTCTTGCGCCCCTCTTTTTCGAGGAAACGATTTTCCGATGGGGTGATCAGACATGCCTTCTTGTGTTTCTTGTGCCTCTTTGTGGCTAAGGTTTCGCGATGACTAACGGATTCGCTTCCAACTCGCGTCGATAGAATACACGCGGACGTTGCACGGTGCGCTGCTGCGGATCCGTTACGTCTGCTTCGCCTTCGGTGAACGCGATCTGTATGCCGAGACCACGGCCCTGGGCCATCTTTTCTTCCTGCATCTTCGGCACGCGCTCAGTCGCAAAGTTGAGCCATTCGCGCGCGATCAGCACACCGTCCTTCGGCTCAGCATCGGCGATCGGCGTTTTCAATCCTTCTTCGACTAGTGCGTACGTCAGATATCCGTGCCCGAGCTGCGCCGCTTCGAGTGCCGCCTGAAAACTCTGCGCGGCAGTCAGGATGTACATACCCTTCTCGTACGCGAGTTGCGCAAGGCCTTTCGAATTCATTGGACCACGACGCTTCTCTTCAGCTTCGAGCGCCTGTCCGGAGTTACAGGCATCGATGATCAGCAGCAGATGCCCGGCATCGATACCTTCAACGGCCGCTTCCAACTCGATGTCAGAAATACTATGCGACAGCATCGTCTTGAAACCCGCTTCCGTCAGTTTCGTTCGGTCGCCGGTGTAGCCAAGATCGTGCGGGATCAAGTAGAAACGCTGCGCCTGCGCGGTGCCGTGGCCAGCGTAGTAAATGATCACGGTGTCTTCCGGTTCGACGCGCTTGAGACCATCGCCCGGCCCGGCCTTCAACGTTGGTGGACCAGGCGCGCCCGCCAGTCGCTTGATGACTGAAAGAAGATTGTCCTTCGTGGCGTTTGCGTCGAGCAGTTCGATCACTTCGACACGTTCGAAGCCACCGATCTGCGTCTGCTTGCGACGCATCTCGTCGCCGAAGCTACGCGCATCCGCAACCGCGTACTTCAGATTGTATTGCGGATTCGCGTACTCGTTTACGCCGACAGCAATGATGTACGCCGTACCTTTGCGTTTCAGACTATCTGCGCCGGCAAACACGAGCGGCGAGTCTTTGCTCTTGACGTTATCGCGATTGAACGCGTACGCGACGAGCCGGTTCGGTCCGGCAGTAACGGTGATCTCCTCTTCGAGCGACACCGCAGCCTGACCTTTCAACACGTCACCATGCCACACCTTCACCAACGATCCGTTGCGAAACAGCCGCAGGTCCTGCGCGCCGCTTCCTTTCGGATTGTCTTTGTCGGCAGGCGCGTCCGCGACGTCGATCTTCACCTTGATCGTGCGCGACGCAACACCGGATTCGCCCGCTGCTGGTCCAACCAGCGACAGCTTAACGATCGGCTGCCGTCGATCTTTCTTCGAAACGTCCTGCGCGACCTTCGGGCGTTTCCCGGCGAACACATCCGCCAGCAATCCCGGATAGTAAAACTCGTTAAAGAACCACTCGATCGGCGCGACGTTGAACGTCTCCTGATTGTAGCGCCACAGAATCTGGTTCCATGAAACAGGCGTGCCATCAAACAGTCCTTGCGGCGTCACGACCATCCACTCGCTGCCGTCGTCGAGCGAGATCAGCGTCAGCAGATGTTCGCCGGTTTTGGTGTCCCACAGAAACGTGCTGCCATCGTCACTCGCGGACGCGAGCAAACGTCCGTCAGGAGTGAAATCGATCGACTCGATACTCGACGTGTGACCCGTCAGTGTTCGCAGTTCACTCCGCTTTTCAACGTCCCAAATCTTGATCGTGTTATCTGAAGCAGCAGAGGCGAGGAACTTACCATCGCGACTGAAAGCGACCTCCGTGACGCCGCGCCCGTGTGCTTTCAACGTGCCGATCTCACGACCGCTCGCGACGTCCCACAGTTGCACCTGACCGGTAGTCTCGACTTTGAAGTCTTTCATCATGTCGTTCGGATCAGGCTGCTTAGAACTCTTCGATCCCTTTGAAGGCCGTTGTCCACTCATCGCGCCGCTGAGCATCGCGCCGAAGTCGACATTCGCTTTCGATTCAAATCCGCCGGTTGCGAGTATGCGTCCGTCAACACTGAACGCCAGCGATTTCTGGCCCATCGTTCCGGACGACATCGTGCCTAAGGCGTTGTTCATCATCGCTGAGATGTCGTTGATGTTCGGCATCGTGGGCATCTGGCCCGGTTTAATCTGGCCCGGTTTGATATTGACGAGATTGCTCAAACCAGCCGCCGGCGACGACGTCAGATCGCGCTCTTTTTGACCTGTCTGCGTATCCCAAACCGAGATCTCGCCCATAGGTCCGATCGCTGCGATCCTGCGGCTGTCATTACTGAAGTCTGCGTCAGTGGGAGTGTAGTTGGCTTGGAGCGTCCTAAGCTCACGCCCCGTTTTTACGTCCCAGAGCTTTAGCTGCGCGCCAAACAAGTGCGACCGAGACGGGTCAGCTTGCGGTTGTGAGTAGTCTTGATCGTAGGTGACGGCGAGCATCGTTCCGTCGGGACTGAAACGAACGCCTTGCACGATGATGCCGGCCTTACCTGAAGGCGCAAGCGTGTGTAACTGCTGTCCGTTTGCGACCTCGACAATTGAGACAGCGGCGCTGTTGAGACGCCTCACCGCCATCAACCGACCGTCACGACTCGGAGTTCCGAAACTCTTTTCCGACGATTTGGGGGCAAGCCGCAGACCGCGTCCGGTGCGCAAGTCCCAAACTGTTCGATCGCCCGAGTAAAGTTGCGTGCCGTCCGCGCTGAACGCGACGTTCATAGCCATGTTCGTGCGTCCGGTGAGGTTTGTGAGTTGTTTGCCGGTTTCAGTTTCCCAAATGAGCGTATCGGTATCGAAACCGCCGGTAGCGAGACGTTTTCCGTCTTCGCTGAAATTAATGTACGCGTCGCCTTGCGCCCACAATCCGGTGTTTGGCGCTTTCAAACTCGGCAGCTCGCGCATCGAAGCCACATCCCAGACGCGAACCGTGTAACTTTCCGACAATGCGAGCAGACGCCCATCGCGACTGAATTTCACCTGGCTGAAGTCTTTCGCAGTGCGCGCGAGTTCCTGATCTTTCTTTGCTGTGAGATCCCAGAGTTTGAAATGACGTTCGACGATTCCTGCGGCGAGCAAGCGTCCGTCGGAAGTGAAGACCAGTTGCAGATTGTCGATCCGATCGTCAGGCAGTTTGAAGCGACGACTCTCACGCCCGCTCGCGACATCGAACAGTCTCACGTGTGCTTCTGACTCATCACTGAACACGGCAAATTGATTGCCGTCGGGAGAAAGGACCATTCCGCCGTCGGTTCCATTGAAACTCCCGACGACGTCTATCGCGTTGATTTGCAGCGTGCGCAGTTCGCGTCCCGTGGTCACGTCCCACACGCGCGCCGCATCGCTAACCGTGACGATCTGATTGTTGGCCGCGAAGCCGATGAAGTAAACGCCGATCGCGGCGACGACGGAACCTTGTGGACCGGCAAGAGTTTGCAACTCTCGCCCGCTCATCACGTCCCAAATCTTCACCGAATTATCTGCGGTCGCTGTCGCAAGCAAACGACTGTCGCGACTGAAAGCGACGAACGGAGCGATGCCCGGCGCGTTTTGTCCGCTACTCGATAGATCGCGCAGCTTGCGGCCGGTCGCAGTTTCCCACAGCTTCACTGTGTTGCTGCGAAAAGTTGCGGTCGCGAGCAGCCGTCCGTCAGGACTGAAGACGAGTCGCGTCGCGCCGAAGAAATTGTTGTAGCCCGTTTGCAGCACGAGCTCGGGTTTCGCTTCTTTTGATTGCTGCCCGCCTTGTGACGTCGAGGTTGAAGTATTGCTTTGAATGCCGAGGCCGCGCTGATCGACCGGTGTCGGACTCGGCGCGGGGTTCTGCGCAACAACTACGAACGCGAGGGAGGCGACGACGATTAGTGTATTTAGAATTCTCATGACTTCCACTTCAACGCCGAATGCTCGAGTGCCAACAACCCGATCGCAATCAGCGCCAAAACATACATAACTGGATGAATCTCTTTCCGGCGGCCGACGACGAGATAAAGGCCAACGTGCGCAATGAAGCCCCAGAGTATTCCCTGGGTGATCGAAAAGGTCAGGGGGATGAGGATTATAGTCAAAAACGCCGGAAGACCTTCCTCGATTTTGACAAAGTTGATTTGCGCAACGCTTTTGAACATTGCCGCGCCGACGAGCACCAGGACCGGCGCGGTCGCGTAGAGCGGCACCATCCCGGCGAGCGGCGCAAGAAAGAAGCACGGCAGAAAACAGAGCGCCGTGAAAACCGAGGTCAGACCCGTGCGTCCGCCGACGTCGATGCCCGCAATACTCTCGATGTACGCAGTTCCGGAGGACGTGCCGGCGAGACCGGCGCCGAAAGTTGCAACGGAATCGACGATCAATCCCTGTCGCAAATTCTTCGGATTTCCTTCTTCGTCAAGCAGACCGGCAGAGTGTGACACACCCATGAAGGTCGAGATCGAGTCGAAGAGGTCGGTGAAGAGTATGGCGATGATCGCGGGCAACAGCGAAAGCTTGAGCGCGCCGAGAATGTCGAGTTTCAGGAAGACGGTGTGAAAGTCGGGCGAGCTAAAGAGCGTCGGCGGCGCTGTGACGTGACCGCGCAGCAGACCAAGCACTGTGATGACGAACATGCCGGCGAGATACGCCAGCGAGCTGCCGCGAATCATCAGAAACACCATCAGTCCCATGCCGATGATCGCGATCACGGTCGTTTCGTCGAGCTTGCCGAGTTTGACGAGTGTGACCGGGTCGCCGGTGATGATTCCGGCGTTTTTGAAACCGATGAACGTGAGAAAGATTCCGATCCCTGCGGCGGTGCCGATGCGGAGTTCCGACGGGATCGCTTTCGCGATCGTTTCGCGAATTGGCGTCACGGAAATCAGAAGAAACAGGACGCCGGCCCAGAAGACGATTCCGAGTGCGGTCTGCCACCAGACGCCTTGCGTCAGGATGATCGTGAAAGTGAAGAACGCGTTGATGCCCATGCCCGGCGCGACTGCGAATGGGAGTTTCGCGTAGAGGCCCATCAGGAGCGTCATCGTGAAACAGAGCAACACTGTCGCCGTGAGTGCGCCGCTGAATGCGATGCCGGTGCCGGGTGTTGAGAGAATCGCGGGATTCACGACGACGATGTAAGCCATCGTGAAGAACGTGGTGACTCCGGCGATTGCTTCGGTGCGGATCGCTTGGGGCCGTCGGGGTGGTCATCTGCGTGAAAGATTAGCAGAAGACGCGGATTTAAATGGATCAAAAACCAACGACCCGAAGCCGCGGCGACTTCGGGTCGATTGGTGTTCAGCCTGCAAGGAGTTCCCCAACTTCTGCGGGCCGATTTCCCTGGTTCACTCATGTTCTAAAACGAATCGAGCTATTCGCCGATGATGGCAACGATTGAGCCGCTACTGCCTTGTCGTAGTGCTCGTTGCGTTGCACGCTCGGCGCGTGTTTTGGTTGCAGCGAGACTCGTTGTTTCGCCTGCCAGTTGCGCGTTTGCGAAGAAGTAGCTCTCACCGTAACGGCGGAAGACGAGCTTCGCGGTATCCGCGACATCGCCTTTCACCGCCATGGTTTGAATGATCGCGCTGACGCGACCGGTTTCACTCCGTATCTGCAAAACTTTCCGATCCGAAGAGGGATTCAGAATGCTGACCCGGTAAACACCAGCCGGCAACTTCTTTTCTCCCACGGTGAACGTAAACGGAATGCGAGCGCGCATCGTTTGTGAAACCGATGTCTGTGCGTTACCGGTGACGACAAAACCTGCGCAGAGAATCATGATAGCGATACATAATTTCATAGCTGATCTCCTAACTTGGATATTCGGCCTCGCACTGCTTTTTGGCCTTCATTGACTTACGCGCACGATCTCACCGCCGTCCCTCACGGTCATAAAATTATTTGTTGTAGACTGATTCGCCAATGGAATCGCCGGAAGCCATAACGCAGCTTTTGATTGACTGGGGCAAGGGCGATCAGGCGGCCCTCGACAGATTGATGCCTCTTGTCTACAGCGAACTGCGACGCCTCGCTACAAACTACCTGCGCCGGGAACGAATGGGCCATACACTTCAGCCGACCGCGTTGGTCAACGAGGCTTATCTAAAGCTAGTCGGGCAAAAGAATGCGAAGTGGCAAAACCGAGCGCAGTTTTTCGCGATTTCGGCGCAGTTGATGCGTCGGATTTTGGTGGACCATGCGCGCCGGCACCAGGCGGAGAAACGCGGCGGGTCCGACCAGCAACGTCTTTCGATCACGAGTGCGGAAGAGCTTGTGTCGCAGTCGGCGGTTGACCTGCTCGCGCTGAACGAAGCGCTGGAAGAGCTATCGAATATGGATCCGCAGCAGGGCCGGATCGTCGAACTGAAGTTCTTCGGCGGCCTTTCAATAGACGAAACGGCGGAAGTACTGAGCATCAGTCATTCGACGGTAGAACGGGAGTGGAAATCAGCCCGCGCATGGTTGCGCCGCCGGCTGGAACCGTGATGAGGGAATTGGACCATTTGAGCCGCGTTTGTAGATAGGTAGATGGAATAAGAGGATGACCCCCGAACGCTGGCAACAAGTTAAAGAGATCTTTGATTCGGCAATTAAGTACCTGCCGGAGCATCGCGAAGGGTTTATTTCCGAGGCCTGTCGCGGCGACGAAGATCTGCGTTCTGAAGTGGAATCCCTGATTTCCTCGCACGAAAAGGACGGCAGCTTCATTGACGAGCCCGCCTACTGCGCCGCCGCCGAACTTCTCGCCAACGAAAAATCGGAGTTGCCGTCGGGCTATTCAATCGGCAATTACGAAGTGGTTTCGTTCATCAGCCGCGGCGGCATGGGCGAGGTCTATCTCGCGCAGGACAGGCGTCTGAGCCGCAAAGTCGCGCTGAAGCTTCTGCCCGACGCGTTCACGAAAGACAACGATCGCCTGCGACGCTTCGAACAGGAAGCGCGCGCCGCGTCAGCGCTCAACCATCCAAACATCATCACGATCTACGAAATCTTCCAGGTCAACTCGACGCACGCCATCGCGACTGAGTTTGTCGAAGGTGAAACGCTGCGCCAGCGACTCAACCGCTCGGGCCTGAGTCTGTCCGAAGCGCTCAACATCGCGATCCAGATCGCCGACGCGCTCGCCGCCGCCCACAAAGCAGGCATCATCCATCGCGACATCAAGCCTGAGAACGTCATGTTGCGTCCCGATGGTTACGTAAAGATTCTCGACTTCGGACTCGCGAAGTTAGGCGAGGAGACGACGGCGGTGGTCGCCGCAGAAGCACCGACGATCCAGGTGCGCACGGGTTCGGGACTCGTGCTCGGCACCGCCGGTTACATGTCGCCCGAACAGGCGCGCGGTCTTCCGGTCGATAATCGTTCCGACGTGTTCAGTCTTGGCGCGGTGATCTACGAGATGCTCGCGCGTCGCAAACCGTTCGAAGGTGAAACGCCCAGCGACACGATGGCGTCGATACTCAAGTCGGAGCCGGCGCCGCTGCAACACCTCGTGCCGCAAATGCCGTCCGAACTTGTTCGCATCGTCAACAAGTCGCTGCGGAAGGATCGTGAGGAGCGTTACCAGGTCGTCAAAGAGCTTTGGCTGGATCTGAAAGCACTCAAGCAGGAACTCGAGTTTCAGGCCAAGTTGGATCGTTCGGTTACGCCGGACAGCGGCGAGAGTCCAACCGGATCGATGTATCGAGCGCAGTCGACGGCGGCCGGCGCGCGAGTGGACCTGGCAGAAACTCGCAGCGGCATGAGCGCGATCACCGAGTCGCTAACTATCGAACTCAAACGTCACAAGTTCGGCGTTGGCGTCGCGTTAGGTATCGTGTTGGCCGTCCTCAGCCTCGGCGCTTTCGGAATCTACAAACTCGTCAATCGCAAACCGGAAGTTGGCGCGTTTCAGAACATTCATCTGGCGCGTCTCACAAACTCAGGCGACGTGATCGACGCGACGATCTCTCCCGACGGCAAGTGGATCGTTTATGTGCGCAGCGATCGAAACCGGCAAAGCCTGTGGATCAGGCAGGTAAGCACCGCCAACGACAAGGAGATCGTGCCGCAGAGTCCAGTCGGTTTCTTCGGCATAACTTTCTCTCCTGACGGCAACGATATTTACTACGCGATCAAGGCCCAACTTGATGCCGGCACACTGTATCGAGTCCCGCTGCTGGGTGGTCCATCCGTAAAAGTGATCGAGAAGATCGATGCCCCCATAAGCTTTGCGCCGGACGGAAAACGCTTCGTGTTGATGCGCGGGAATTATCCCAACGCCGGTGATAGCGCGCTGGTGATCGCAAATGTCGACGGTGGAAACGAGCAGACGCTGGCCGTGCGCAAACGTCCCGATCGCTTTACACCGCTCTTCTTTACCGGACCTTCGTGGTCGCCTGACGGGAAGCTGGTGGCTGCGACAGTGATCAGTTCACCGCGTGTGTGTAACGTCGTCGTTTTCTCAGTCGCCGACGGCAAGGAACAGGTGTTGTCGCACCAGCCGTGGACGTTTGCGTCGCGCGTTCAGTGGCTGCCGGACATGAGTGGACTCTTGGTTGTCGCGGGTGAGGGCGTTAACACGTCGCAACACTGGATACTCAGTTATCCAGGTGGTGAAAGACGTCGAGTTACAAACGACTTGAGCGCGTATCGCGTGATTAGCTTGACCGCCGACGCGCGGAAACTCGCGACGATCCAAGTCGATGGCTTGATTAATCTGTGGGTCGCGCCTGAGGGTGATGCGGCGCGCGCGGTTCGCATGCCCACAGGGAATGTTGGGTTCTATGCATCTGGCGGGAACAATCTCTGTTGGACGATGGATAATCGCGTCGTCTACATGTCAAACGAGGGTGGTGTTCCGGATGTGTGGATCGCCGATCCGTCGGGAGGGAATCGGAAACAATTGACGACCAACGGCGGTGGCAGCCCGGTCGCCACGTCTGACGGCAAGTACATAGTTTTTGTTTCGGCACGCGATGGTAGATTGGCGATATGGCGGATGAACCTCGACGGCGGCAATCCGGTTCGCCTGAGTACTGGTTCGGCAGACGTGTATCCATCGCTGACGCCGGATGGCAAATGGGTCGTTTACATCAAGAACGATGGGGCGAAGCCGGCGGTGTGGAAAGTTTCGATCGACGGCGGCGAGCCGGTGCAGATCACGGATCACGTGGCGAGTTCTGCTGTAGTTTCGCCGGATGGTAAGTTGTTGGCGTACTCGTATCCCGAATCGCCGGATCCGTATGCGCCGCCGAATCGAGTCGCTGTGGTGAACTTTGCTGACGCTTCGCCTGTGACGACTTTTACGTTTGGTCCGAGCAGCACTGTGCCGACGTTGATTCAATGGAGTCCGGATGGGAAGTCGATCCTCTACACCGTTAATCGGGAGAGTGTTTCAAACGTGTGGAGCCAGCCGTTATCGGGCGGCGAGCCGAAGCAGATCACGTTTTTCCGAGACGGTCTCATGACGGGATTTGCGTGGTCCAGTGATGGGAAAATGTTCGCAGCGACGCGCGGCTCGTTGTTGCGTGATGCGGTGCTGATAACTGATCTGCGATAGGCCGAAGGCCGAACGAGGGGCGCAGCCCCACGCAGCAGGGTGGCGGGCCGGCGAGGCAGAGCCTCGCCTCACATCCGGCGGCGAAGCCGCAGCGGAAAGGGCGCTTTGAACCGTGATGATCGAGCTGCGAAACAGAGTTGATTGTTCGAGCACCCCGGGGGAGGTGATGATTCGAGCTGCGAAACAGAGTTGATGTTCGAGCAGTCCGGCGGAGGTGATCATTCGGGCTGCGTGACAATAGGTGATTGTTCGAACTGCGAGGCTTTAGATGATTGTTCGAGCTTTCAGGCAAAAGGTTATTGTGCAAACTGTCAGGCAATAAGTGATCGTTACGATGCGGCTTCGCCGTCTGATGTGAGGCGGGGCTTTGCCCCGCCGTAGAAGCACTAAATCGAGGGGCTGTGCCCCTGGTTCGGGCTGCGCCCTGGGAGACAAAATGGATTTTCGTGTACTGCTGACGACTTTCGGCATCATCTTTCTTGCCGAGATGGGTGATAAGACTCAACTGGCGGCGATGACGATGTCGGCGCAGACGAAGAGGCCGTGGGCTGTGTTCATCGGCGCCAGTCTTGCACTGGCGGCGGTGTCGGCGATCGGCGTGCTGGTCGGCGGATTTGCCGGACAGTACGTCCCGTTGGAATGGGTGAAGCGCATCGCCGCGGCATTGTTTATCGTCATCGGAGTACTTATGCTAATGGGCAAATTCTAAATGCCCCAAACTCCCCACATCGAACGTCACTTCACCTCGAGTGAAGTCGTTCGCGACGTTGTAATCGGAATGGCAGACGGTTTGACGGTGCCTTTCGCACTCGCCGCGGGCTTGAGCGGGGCAATCGATCAAACCGCCATCATCGTCACAGCAGGTCTGGCCGAGATCGCCGCGGGCTCGATCGCGATGGGACTCGGTGGTTACATGGCCGCCAAAAGCGACGCCGAACACTACGCCAAAGAACGCGAACGCGAGAAACGCGAAGTCGCCGAGATCCCGCACGAAGAGATGCGCGAAGTCGCCGAAGTCTTCCAGTCGTACGGCCTGACTGAAGACCAAACGTGGCCCATCGTCCAGGCGCTGAAACAGCAGCCGCGCAACTGGGTCGACTTCATGATGCGTTTCGAACTCGGCCTCGAAAAACCCAATCCAAAACGCGCCCTAACCAGCGCCCTGACCATCGCGGGCGCCTACGTCGCCGGCGGACTCATCCCCCTCTCGCCCTACATCTTCTCGCACACGTCCTCCGACGCGTTGATCGAGTCGATCGTGCTGACGCTCATCGCCCTGCTGATTTTCGGCTTCGTCAAAGGACGTTTTACCGGCACAAGACCCCTCAGAAGCGCCCTGCAAACGGCTTTCATCGGCAGCGTCGCGGCAGGCGCGGCGTTTGCCATTGCTCGGATGATCGGCGGCTAATATAATTTCGGCAGTTTCATTTACCGGCAATTAAATCACTGCTCCGCAAGCACCAGGAGGATACCGAATGGCCACCGAACTACAGCGCTCAGCTACGCTTGATCGAATCGCAGAGCTCCTTGGCGACGACGCGTCGAAACTACTCGACTACAAGTCGCAGACGATCCTGAAGGAACATGTTCAACTACCGGGACCAGACTTCATCGAGCGCGTTTGGGGCATCTCCGATCGTCCAACTCGCGTGCTGCGTTCGCTACAGTCGCTTTTCGATAACGGCCGTCTCGCCGGCACCGGCTATCTTTCGATTCTCCCGGTGGACCAGGGCATCGAACACTCGGCGGGCGCATCGTTTGCGCCGAACCCGCAGTACTTCGATCCGGAGAACATCGTCAAGCTCGCCATCGAAGGCGGCTGTAACGCAGTTGCTTCAACATTCGGCGTGCTGGGCACCGTCGGCAGGAAATACGCACACAAGATCCCGTTCATCGTAAAAATCAACCACAACGAATTGTTGACGCTGCCAAACAAGTTCGATCAAGTGATGTTCGGTACAGTCCGCGAGGCGTACAACCTTGGCGCGGTCGCAGTCGGCGCCACGATTTATTTCGGCTCTGAAGAATCGACGCGGCAGATCACCGAGATCAGCAAAGCGTTTGCCGAAGCGCACGAGCTCGGTATGGCTTGCATCCTCTGGTGCTACCTGCGCAATTCGAAGTTCAAAACCCCCGAAGGCGACATGCACGCGTCCGCCGATTTGACTGGCCAGGCGAACCACCTCGGCGTCACGATCCAGGCCGACATCATCAAGCAGAAACTTCCGGAGCGAAATGGCGGTTACACGGCGATCCAGAACGCGTTGGGTGGCGGCTCCTACGGCAAAACGCACAAGCTCGTTTACGAAAAACTGACGACCGACAACCCGATCGATCTCGTCCGTTATCAGGTGGCCAATTGCTACATGGGCCGCTGCGGTCTGATCAATTCGGGCGGCGAATCGAAAGGCGCGAGCGACCTGACCGAGGCGGTACGCACGGCAGTCATCAACAAGCGCGGCGGCGGAACGGGACTGATTTCCGGCCGCAAAGCGTTCCAACGTCCGATGAACGAAGGCGTCCAACTGCTGAACGCCATCCAGGACGTCTACCTTTCCAACGAAATTACTGTCGCTTAATAAATCCATTGGTTCGTGTACCCTCGTATTTAACCTGGGGTACACGAACGTCTTTTTTTTGCCTCTCTTGCGATCCGAACAGCCACACGACCAGGACGTCGCGCTGCTGAAGGCCGTCTCCGCCAGCGACGAGGCCGCCCTTGGGCAGATCTACGACCGCTACCGCCTAATCCTCTTCGGCGTGCTCATGCGTATATTGAATAACCGCGCGGAGGCGGAAGATGTGCTGCAGGAGGTGTTTCTGCAAGTTTGGCGGCGCGCGGCAGATTTCGACGAGAATCGCGGGAAACCGTTCACGTGGCTGGTGACGCTGGCGCGCAGCCGCGGAATCGATCGTTTGCGGGCGCTGGCATCGCGCGAACGCGTGGCAATGGCCGGCGCCAACGAAGCATCTGAAGAGGTGTCGGACGCGGCCACGGACGCGATCCGGTCGGAACAGCGCGGCGTAGTGAACAGCGCCCTCTCGCAACTCCCCGAAGAGCAAAAGCGCCCCTTGATGCTCGCGTATTTCGACGGTCTCACGCAGTCGGAAATCGCCACGCATCTCGGCGCGCCGCTGGGGACGGTGAAAACGCGCATGCGCAGTGGCATGATGAAACTACGCGAACTGCTTTCGGCGAGAGGACAGTATTTTGAATAACTGATGGCGCACGAAGACTACAAAGAGATGCTACCGGCGCTCGCGCTTTCCGCGCTCGATGCGGACGACGCGCGGGAGTTGAATCAGCATCTGTCCGAGTGTGGGGAGTGCCGCAGAGACCTGGCGGACTGGGAAAACACTGCGGCGTCGCTCGCGCTTAGCGCCCTTCGCTACGAGCCTTCGCCGCAGCTTCGCGATCGGATCATGACGGCTGTTCGAAGCGACAAGCAGGCGCAAGATGCGTCGCGTGTTGTTTCTTTCCCGCAGAGCCGGCGTGCTGCCTGGACCTCGTTTGGTCAAGTCGGCGCGATTGCGGCCGCCGTTCTCTGTCTCGTGCTGATTCTTTGGATCATCGTGCTGTGGCAACAGAATCGTGCGCTTCGTCGGGATATCGATGAGTTGCAGAGTCAGTACCTGGCGGTGCAGGAAGAAGCTCGACGCTCGAATGAATTTGTCGCGATCTTGAGTTCGCCGGGAGCGAAGGTGGCGCCGTTGAAAGGTAGCGGTCCCGGCGCCGGCGCGAGTGCGCAGCTTGTTTACGACACGAGCGGGCGGGCGATGTTGATGGCGAATGGTCTTCCGCCGGCTCCGGCGGGCAAGGAGTATCAACTCTGGTTTATCGTCGAACAATCGTCCGATTCCGGGCGGGACATTTGCTACTGACCAGGTCGGACGTGGAGAGTTAACGGATCATGTTCCCGATCAAGCGCTGGACTTCAGCCGTGTTTGCTGTGACGCTCGAGCCGGCGGGCGGCACGAGCGCTCCTACTGGCTCCATCTATCTTCGCAGCGGTCTCTAAATCCAACCTCGCGTTCCCCTCCGTAAGTCCCTTTGTAGTTTTCAATCAACAAAGGAGATATGTCATGCAAAGGAGTACACGTTTTCAGCGAGCGACTGTGTCTGTTTACGCCGAAGGCGTTCGCTAATGCCAGCCCAGGGTTGGAGCACACGTGACAACCCTGGGTCACAAGCAATGAACTAAACAACGCTGAAAGCGTTCGCACTTGAACGAACCCTTTTCAGGGTAAAGCAATTGGTTGGCGTACTTTTCCCAGGGTTGAAGCAACCTTGGGCTTGCATTAGCGAACGCCTTCGGCGTAGTTGCATTCAAGTCATAGTGCAAACAGACACAGATCGCACATCGTGGGTAAAGCTGTTACACTTCACGCCATAGATTCAAAGGTAAGTAGGGTAAAAGGGTGATGAATACGGGAGAGCGGAAGAAACAGCCTGAACTTGATAACTCGGTTTCAGATTCCACCGGTCAGTACGATTTGCGGTTCGTGTTGTGGCGTCAATTTTGCGCGCAGCAGGGACTTTCAGTCGACACTTTGCCCAGCCAGTTGAACAACGATCAGAAGGATCTTTGGGAACAGATGAAGGCCAAGCGCCTGCGCTGAAGTCTAAAACGGTCCACCACCCCGCCAGTAATTCCCAGTCAAAAATGGATTCGTCAACCGTTCCTCGCCGATGGTCGTCGTTGGTCCATGTCCGGAAAAAACCTCGACGTCGTCGCCAATCGTTAACAGCTTGTTTTTGATCGCGTCGAGCAACTGTTCGGTCGAACCTCCCGGCAGGTCAGTTCGTCCGATCGATCCCGCAAACAACACGTCGCCGACGAACACTTTTCGCTCTTTCGGTTCAAACAGAACGACGTGACCCGGCGTGTGTCCAGGGCAATGAATCACGTCAAACTCAAGCTCGCCGACGGCGTATTTCTGCCCGTCGCTCCAATACTCATCAACCGGCGGCGGCTGCTCGAACTCCATTCCCATGCTGGCCCATTGCGAACGCGGAACGCCGATCCACGCCGGTTGTTCCGGCAGTCCGAGATACATGAACTCATCGCCTTTGTGAAGAATGATCTTCGCCTCGGGCTTCAGTTTCTTGAGTGCCGCAACTCCGCCAACGTGATCGAGGTGCGCGTGCGTCAGCGTAATCGCCTGGAGCGTCAAACCGTGACTTTCGAGAACGTCGACGATGCGTTCGGCTTCGTCACCCGGATCGATACAGATCGCCCGTTTCGTCGTTTCACAACCAAGAATCCGAGTGTGTTGCTGAAACGCGGTGACCGTTATTTGTTCGATAATCATTAACGTATAATTTGTAACACGGAAGTAAAGCAATGCCTATCGCGACCGCATCAACGCCACTCGCCACCAAGCTCGACTCGATGACCATCGAGGCCGCGCCCGAGCTGATCGAAGAACTCGAAAATCGCGCGCTAAAATGCTACGCATGCGGACATCGCTGCCTGATCAAAGAGGGCAAACGAGGCATCTGCAAAGTTCGATTCAACGAAGGCGGACACCTGCGCGTCCCGGCAAACTACGTCGCCGCATTGGCCTGCGATCCCACCGAGAAGAAACCGTTTTTCCACGTTCTGCCGGGTTCCGACACGCTGACGTTCGGAATGTTGGGGTGCGATCTGCACTGCGCGTACTGCCAAAACTGGCTGACCTCCCAGGCGCTGCGCGACGAGGACGCCGGAACAAACCCGACGCCAGTTTCACCCGAACGTCTGGTGACGATGGCGAAAGCGTATGGCGCGGCGATGGTTGGCAGCAGTTATAACGAACCGCTGATCACCGCCGAGTGGGCAGTCTCAGTTTTTCAGAAAGCGCGACCGGAAGGGTTCAAAACTGCGTTCATCTCGAACGGAAACGCCACGCCGCAAGTGCTCGACTACCTGCGTCCGTGGACCGACTGCTACAAGATCGATCTGAAGTCGATGAACGATAAAAACTATCGACAACTCGGCGGTGTTGTCGACAACATTCTCGAGACCGTGAAGATGGTCCATGAGCGAGGCTTCTGGGAAGAGATCGTGACGCTCGTGATTCCGGGTTTCAACGATTCCGAGGACGAACTGCGCCGCGCCGCAGACTTCATCGCCTCCGTCTCTCCTGATATTCCGTGGCACGTCACCGCGTTTCACCAGGATTATCGAATGACGGAAAACGCGAACACGACCGCGGAACAACTGATTCGTGCGTGTGAGATCGGAAAAGAAGCGGGACTGAATTACATCTACGCGGGAAACCTGCCTGGAAGAGTGGGACGTTGGGAGAACACTCACTGTCCGTCGTGCGACGAGTTGCTGGTCGAACGTTACGGTTACATTATTCGGCAGGTGAACGTTACCAGTGAAGGTCGTTGCCCGACGTGCGCAACGACCATCCCCGGCATCTGGAGCCACAAAAAGGCACAAGAAACCAAGAAGAGAAAACTCGTTGAACTCCTCTCGCACCTTTCTTCTTTGTGCCTCTTCTTGTGTGCCTTTTTGTGTTTTTACTTTTGCGGTGGACGTACCTGTGTGACCTGCGAAGCTACAACCTGCCACTTTCCATTTCGTTTTGCATAGACATCCAAATACCGATATTCGCCGCTGATATCGATCGTTTGCTGCGTCTTCGGATCCTTCAACTTGCCGTTCTTAATAACGGTTCGTCCGGTCATGAATGCTGCGTCGCCATCGAGGACCGTTACTTTGCCGTCCACGGTGTCCCACGAGTCATAGGTAACCGCGCCAGTTTCGGTCAGTTGCACTTCGTCGTTCTTGGTTCCGGTGCTTCCGTCGGGATAGGTCAACACGACGTCGTCGGCAAGAAGGGCTTTTACTGCTGCACCGTCTTTTGCTTTGTAAGCTTTCGGCCAGTCCGCTTCAATTCTCTTCAATTCAGCTTCGATAGACGCCGTATTCACGGGTTCCGGTGCAGAGTTTTTGTTAGTTGTCAGGCCGGAATTGACGTTTGTCTCGGCGGTTGGACTGCACCCGATCGACGCGAGTCCGACAACGGCGACCGCCAATGTAAGTGCTATTGATAGTGCGTTTCTGTTCATGAATTCATAACTCCTTTGCTTCACAATCCGGGGATTCGACGATTGGACCAAAAACAACCCTGCTTCTACGCCAAACCGAATTCCGAGTCAACAGTGTTGCAGCATTGACATCAGAAATTCTTCGGATTATTGTTCGCGACATGTGAGCCGGTTGGGGCGTTTTGGAATTGTTTAGCCGGCTTCGTACCCTGCCAAGGTTTTTGTCCAAACATATTATTCCTGGAAAGGAGTAACTATGACTCACCTTTCGAGATCCTCAAAATTTCGGATACTAAGTCGAGTTGTGCTTGTGGGCGTTTGTCTGTTGCTTGCAAGCGTTTCAGCGTCGGCGCAAACGACGAGGAAAGGCTCCCGCAGGTGACGACGATCCGGTCTTTCTCGAGTATCGCGGGATTCAGATCGGATGGCTCGCCGACGAAGTGCGGAAGAAACTCGGCACGCCTGCTGATAAAGGCGACGAGCAGGACTTTTACGTTTTCAACGAAAAGGAAATGTGCCAGGTGCTCTACGACAAGGCCACGAAGAAAGTGACCGCGATCTCGGTCGATTTCATGAATGGCGCGAGCAGCCCGATCACGCCGCAGCAAGTGTTCGGGAGCGAAATCGATGCGAAGCCTGACGGATCCAAATACAGACTCGTTCGTTATCAAAAAGCGGGTTATTGGGTGTCGTACAACCGCACGGCGGGCGACACGCCGATGATTACGATTACCATGCAGAAGCTTCAAATGGGGCCGTAATCCGTTATCATTGGCGGAGAGTCTACGGAGCGCAGGTTGAGGCCTCTTTTGGACCAAGGGTTTCGTAACGCAGTCACTTCGGACGCGATCAAAGAGCGCGCACGCGCCGAGGGATTCACGAAGGTCGGAATCGTCAACGCTGCCTCGCTCGACGACGAGGAGCGGCGGTTGAAAGAGTGGCTGGCTCGCGGCTATCACGGCACGATGTCGTGGATGGCGCGCGACGTCGAGAAGCGTGTAAACCCGCGCGCGATCTTTCCCGCGGCGCGGTCGGTTGTTGTCGTCGCGCTCAACTACTACACACCCCACCTGCACGAACAGAATCCTTCGACAGGAAAAGTTTCTCGCTACGCGTGGGGCGACGATTATCACGACGTAGTCGCCGAGAAACTCCGCGCGTTGCTGGCGTGGATCAAGGAGCAGGATCCACAGGCGGAGGGAAAAGTTTGCGTCGACATTCAACCGGTGATGGACAAGGCGTGGGCCGTGCGTGCGGGGCTCGGTTGGCTCGGCAAACATTCAAACGTGATCACGCCGGAATACGGATCGTGGGTATTCATCGGCGAGCTGTTGTTGAATCTCGATCTCGAATACGACGTCGAGCGCGTTGAAGATCATTGCGGCACGTGCACGCTCTGTATCGATGCGTGTCCGACGGCGGCGATCACCGAACCTTACGTCGTCGATTCAAACAAGTGTATTTCGTATGCGACGATCGAACTGCGTGGTCCGGAGTTGCCGCCGGAGATCGAGCAGAACCTCGCCGGTTGGATGTACGGCTGCGACATCTGTCAGGACGTTTGTCCATGGAACCGCTTCGAACAAGTGACCGTCGAACCGCGTTTCGCACCGCGCGAGGGAAACGTAAACGCCGAACTTCGTGATATTGTCGAACTCAGCCACGACGCTTACGTCGAACGTTTTCGTGGCAGCGCGATGAAGCGCGCGAAGCTTGCCGGACTGCAGCGCAACGCCCTTGCTTTACTGAATCAAAATGAAAAATCTTAAACTCCTCCTGTTTGCCGGTGCTTTCTTACTCGTGACAGTCACAACAACAACAGCACAAACACCCGCCGATCTTCGTCGCATGGCGGACGAGTATTACCGCTGGCGCAATCAGAATAATCCGGTCGCGTCGAGCGACATGGGTCTTCACACCTGGGACGACAAGCTCACGGACTATTCGTTGTCGGCTATGCTGGCGAGACGGCTTTACGTTACGGATCTGCTGAATAAGGTTCGGAAGGTGCCGGTGGCTGGCTGGTCCAAAGACGATCGGATCGACTGGTTGCTGTTTCGCTCACAACTCGAAGGCATCGCGTTCTTCAATCGCGTGATGGACTCGGAAGCGACAGACCCGCAGCTTTATGTGAACGAATGCGGCAGCGGAATCTTTTCGTTGTTGAAGAAAGAGTACGACACGCCGCGTGTGCGCGCGCTCGCAGCAACGGCACGTTTGAAGCAGATGCCTTTCATGATCGAGAAGGCAAAGTCGAACTTGACGCGGCCCGTTCAGCTCTACGCGCGACTCGCGATTGACTCAGCGCGCTCGATCGACGGTCTTTTCAACGACAGTCTGATGACGCTCGCGAAAGACCTTTCGCCCGCGGAGAAGAACGCGCTTGTCGCCGCGCGTGATGCGGCGTTGAAGTCGATTCACGGTTTTGCAGACTGGCTGGAGCAACGTCTGCCGGGAATGGTCCCGTTCAAGCCGATGGGACTGGAGAACTACAACTACCTGCTGAAGAACGTTTATTTGTTGCCGCTCGACGCCGGGCAGGTTGAGATGTTGGGCCAGACTGAGCTCGCGCGTTATCGGGCGTTGGAATCGTTACTTTCCGATCCGGCGCTCGCGGATCCGAATCCCGCGCGCAGCAAGAGCATTCCGACCGACCAGCAGGACTTTCTGAAGAAGTACGAAAGCCGCCAGACCGAGATGATCGACTTTCTGAAAAGCCGGCGGCTGGTGACGATTCCGTCGCATGTTGGAGCATTTCAGATTCGACAGTTGCCGGAAGCGTTCAAGCCGACGAGTCCCGGCGGTTTCATGAACCCACCCGGCGTTTACGACAAAGACAACAGCGGTTTCTATTTCATTCCGACTTACAACCCGGCGAGCAAGAATTTTTACATTCGCGCCGCGATCGAAGACCCGCGGCCGATCCTGGGCCACGAAGGTATTCCCGGGCACTTCCTTCAACTCTCGATCGCCAATCATGTGGCGAATGAGATCAGGCGGCAACACTCGGACGGGATCATCATCGAGGGTTGGGCGCTGTATACCGAAGAGATGTTGATGCGCACCGGGTTTTATCCCGACAACTCCGCGGCGCAGGGACAGATTCTGCGGCTCTCGCGTTATCGTGCTGCGCGCATCGGAGTCGATGTGAACCTGCACACGGGCAAATGGACGTTCGATCAGGCAGTGAAGTATTTCATGGAAGCCGGCGGACTCGATCGTGAAGCGGCGGAAGGTGAAGCGGCGGGCGCCGCGTCGATACCCACGCAGAAGATCACTTACATCACGGGCAAGTGGCAGATCATGCGCCTGCTTGGAAGATATCGCGACAAGCGCGGCGCGAGTTTTCAATTGGGCCAATTCCATGACGACCTGTTGAAGAACGGCAGCCTGCCGTTGTCGATTGTCGAATGGATCCTGCTCGACGATTCTTCCGCTTTGGACCAGGCGCTGAAGTAAACAGATGAAGCTACAAGCAAGTAATCCCGCATTTGCGGATGAAGTCAGGCAAAGCTTTGCGAAGCAGGCGATCATGGGGCTGATCGGCGGCGAGTTGACGCACGTTGAGCCGGGCGTGGTGGAGATTACGCTGCCTTATCGTCCCGATCTGACGCAGCAGGATGGCTATGTTCATGCCGGCATCGTGACGACGATCGCCGATTCTGCGTGTGGTTACGCGGCGTATAGTTTGATGCCGCCGGAATCGGAAGTTCTGGCGGTTGAGTTCAAAGTGAACCTGCTGCGACCGGCGAAAGGCGAGCAGTTTCTCGCGCGTGCCGAGGTCATCAAACCCGGCAGAACGCTGACAGTCGTTCGCGCCGACGTGTTTGCAACGAGCGGCGCCGAGGAACCGAAGCTCGTGGCGACGATGCAGGGCACGATGATGCGTCTGCCACGTCGCAGCCAATGATCGAATGTGTCTCATTCACCAACTCGGCGGCGCGTTCAAACGACAGCCACACGAACTATCCACACGGCTGAGTCAGAAAGCCGCCGACCTCATCAAACGCGCGTTCGACGACGTCGATCCTCAGCGACTCGTCGATCATCACGTTCACATCGCAGGCATTGGCGCGGGCGGCACGAATGCGTTCGTGAACGCGAAGATGCACACGTGGGCGCATCCTTTTCATCGTCTAAAATTCAAGGTGTACATGAGTTCGGCCGGGATCGAGGACGAGCAACGCAGCGATGCGGAGTTTGTCGAGCGACTGGCGAGCCTCGTGGGCAATATTGAGCATCACGGCAAACACCGGATCTTAGCGTTCGACAAGCATTACCGGCGGGATGGAACGGTCGACCTGGAGAAGACTGAGTTTTACGTGCCGAATGAGTATGTGTTCGAGCTGGCGGATCGGCATCCGGAGATGTTCCTGCCGAACATTTCCGTCAATCCGTACCGGCCGGATGCGATTCCGGAGCTGGAGAAGTGGGCGGCGCGTGGCGCGCGTGTGGTGAAGTGGTTGCCGAACGCGATGGGGATCGATCCTTCCGATCCGCATTGCGACTCGTTTTATCAGAAGATGAAAGAACTCGACCTTGTGTTGTTGAGTCATGGTGGTGAGGAGAAGGCCGTCGAGGCGGAGGAGGATCAGAAGCTTGGCAATCCGTTGCTGTTGCGGCGGGCGTTGGACCATGGTGTGAGAGTGATCGTTGCGCACTGCGCAGGGTTGGGGACGAATGAAGATCTCGATGACGCGAGCAGGCAACAGGTCGAGAATTTCGATCTGTTCATGCGGTTGATGGATGACAAGCGTTATGAAGGTTTGGTGTTTGGCGAGACGTCGGCGATGACGCAATTCAATCGCGCCGGACGTCCGCTCCGCACGATCCTCGAACGCGAAGACCTACACGAAAGATTAGTAAACGGCAGCGACTACCCGTTGCCGGCAGTCAACATGCTCATCCGCATGTCGCCGCTCGTTCGACGTGGTTACATCACCGCCGATGAAGGCGACTCCCTCAAAGAGATCTACCAATACAACCCACTCCTCTTCGATTTCACCCTCAAGCGCCACCTCAAACATCCCAAAACCCACCGCCCCCTTCCGTCCATCCGTGTTCATACGAGACCCAGCTAGTTAAGAACAAGTCAGGAAGGGGGCAACGCCCCCGCTCTCGCTCCGGCGGGGGCGACGCTTCGCTTTGCCCCCTTCCTGACTTGTTCTTGCCTAAGTGGGTGATATCATCTTTGCACGATGTCAGTTTTGCGTGATTCATTCGGGCGAGCTATCCGCGATTTGCGCGTTTCACTTACGGATCGGTGTAATTTCCGGTGTTTTTATTGCCTGCCGCACGGCGAGCCGCCCATCGCACCGAAAGAGAAGATGCTCTCGTACGAAGAGATCGAGTACGTCTGCGGCATCTTCGTCTCGCTCGGCATCGAGAAGATCCGTCTGACGGGCGGCGAGCCGATGATGCGTCGCGACATCGAAACGATTATCCAAAAACTCGTGAAGTTTAAGTCCGACGGACTCCAGGATCTGGCACTAACGACGAACGGCTATTTCCTGCCAGACCGCGCTCGCGGCCTGAAACAAGCCGGACTCGATCGCGTAACGATCAGCCTCGACAGCCTGAAACGAAACGTCTTCAAACAGATGACGGGCGTCGACGTGTTGGAGAAAGTGCTGGCAGGAATTGCCGCGGCCAAAGACGCTGGACTCGAACCGATCAAGATCAACGCCGTCATCGTCCGCGGTCACAACGAAGACGAGGTCGCCGACTTCGCCGCCTTCGCTCGCGAGCACGACGTGAAGATGCGCTTCATCGAATTCATGCCGCTGGATTCGGGCCACGAATGGGACCGCAAAGACGTCGTTTCCGGAAGAGAGATTCACGATCGAATCAACGAACGTTTTCCGCTCGTGAAACCCGACGTTAAACGCGGCTCGGAAACTTCCGCGCGTTATCGTTTTGCCGACGGCGCACCCGGCGAAATAGGTATCATCGCTCCGGTAACGGAACCATTTTGCGGCGCCTGTTCGCGCATCCGTCTGACGGCCGACGGCCAGATTCGCACCTGTCTGTTTTCAACTGTCGAACACTCGCTGCGCGACGTCGTTCGCAGCGGCGCCTCACGGGAAGAGATCGTCGACTTCATCGAATCCGTCGTTTACAAGAAAGAGCCGCGTCACTTCATCAACGATCCCGGCTTCGTCACACCCTCACGCTCGATGAGCTTCATTGGCGGTTAAAGCCAATTAGCTTTGCCTTAAAAGTCTTTTCTCATTCTCACCCGGCTCTTTAGCCGGGTGTCAGGCCGCCAGCTAATTGAGGAACCGTTTTAACGGTTTCCTCAGCGAAATCGAGAAACCGTTGAAACGGTTCCTCGTCGCCTTCCACTGCTCTTGCACCGGGCTAAAGCCCGGTGAGAATGAGAGGACTTGAGTCAAAGCCAGCCAATTGCACCTTCGCACTCTCGTCAATCTGTTTCACTGCTCGAAGACTCGACGACAACGCTCCCTGAATCCACGAATACCACGGCGACAGATGCTCGCCCGCGAAGTAGATTCGCCCGTCAGGCTCTGACGCCTTGCCGATCTCGAGCAACCCGACAAATCCCCACGCACCTCGCGACCACTCATCCTCCAGCCAACACTTCGTCGTGCCTTGTTCGAAGTTCGAACGCAGGCCGGTGAAGATCGAGTCGAGTTGGTCCAACGTCTGCGCGATGCGTTCAGGCTCTTTTAGTTTCGTGATTCGGTCAGCTTCAGTCGGCCGCGCGTACGACATGAGTATGCCGCGTGGTCCAGGCTGGCTCCACGTCGGCTGCCAGATCTCGATCGCGCCTTCCGTGAACGCAAAACCATTGAGCCCGTTCGTTTCCCAGAAGCGATTCTTTGTTTGCAAATAGACGCGCGACACGGCGTCGTACTGCGTACGCTTAATCAAGTCTTTCTTGCGCGACGACAAAGCCGGCAGCTCCAGCCGACGCAACACCGAAAACGGAATCGTCGAGAGCACGACGTCCGCCGACAGCGCCTGCGTCGTGCGGTCTTTCACAAACTTCACCGTCGCCTGTTTCGCATCCTGCTCGATTCTGACGACCGCCGCGCCGTACTGAATCTTCTCTCCCAGATGCGCGGCGAACGCTTTCGGCAACAGATCCATGCCGCCTTTGATCTTGTGCCAGATTTCAGGACCGTCGCCGAGCTCACCGCCGTAGTTCCGCGTCATCGCGTCGGTGTAACCGCTGATCGGCACTTCCTCACGGCTGCCGCGATCGAAGCGCACGGCTTTGAGATTCGACGGATAAAACGGCTCGAGCGGAAGATCGAATGCTTTGACGTACTTGAGCGTGAGATCGTGATTGTCGCGAATGCGCGCCGCGCCGGCTTCGGCGTAGAGTCCGTCGGCGAACGGCTCGTGCATGGTGAAGACGCGCCCGCCGGGACGCGCGCGTGCTTCGAGCAGAGTTACGTCGTGACCGAGTTTGGAGAGTTCGTATCCAGCAACAAGCCCGGCCATTCCGGCACCCAAAATGAGCACCTTCCTGGCCGGGCTTTTGAGAACTGTTGTTTGGATGAGTCGCGGTGGAACCAGACCGGCTCCAGCGACCGCTAAAGCGCTGCGCCTCAGGAACTGACGGCGAGTTATTGCCAACTGCTAGTTTCCTCTTCGCGATCCGTTACTCTCCGGTGGTCGCGTGCTTGAATCACGCCGTGGCGTCGCGGGCGGCGTTGTTGGTTCTTCGGGCGGCTTCGGCGGCATCTCCGCAGCCGGCAGTCGCGGCAGCAGCGTGTCGCGCGTCGCCAACTGGTAAACCGACCACGCAACGATCATCGCGTTCTTCTTCACGTCGTCTTCGAGAATGCGTTCGTACGTGTCGAGGTTCGTGTGCCACGTGTGCGAGTTGTATTCGATCGGATCCTGGCCCATGCCGATACCGGGCAAACCGGCTTGATTGAACGACGTGTTGTCGGAACCGCCAAGCCGCCGGCTTCGCGACGGCACAGCGCCCATCACGCCATCATCTTTGAACGGTTCCAGAATCTCGCGCAGGATGCTTGCTGCTTCCGGTGGTCCAAATACCGACGCACCGCGAACACGCCCGGTGCCGGAGTCGATGTTGAAATAACCGCCAAACTTCTCGTAGCCCGCTTTCTTATCTTCGAACGATCCGAAATGCTGTTTGACGTACGCTTGTGAACCCAGCAGGCCCTGCTCTTCGCCGCTCCACAACGCTACCCGAATCGTGCGGCGCGGTTTCAGGTTCAGCGCTTTCAGGATTCGCGCAGCTTCCATCATGATCGCGCAGCCGATGGCGTTGTCAGTCGCGCCTGTTGCGGCGTGCCATGAATCGAGGTGACCGCCGAGCATGATCACTTCGTCGGCTTTGTCGCTGCCGCGGATCTCGCCGATCGTGTTGTACGACGTCGCGCCTTCGGGATAGACGCGGTTGACGATATTGAACTCCGCGACAACCTCGGTGCCGTCGTTGAGGATGCGCGTGATGCGTCCGAAGTCTTCGTTGCTCATCACGACGGTGGGCACGGCTTTGTCGACGTCGAACGTTCTGTTGTTGAAGGCACGAATCTGTCGAAACTCACGTCCCGCATCGTTCACGCGCACCGCGGCGCCGTTCTCTTTTAAGAACGCATCGAGCTGTTCGTCGATCTGACGCGGAGCGACAGGACGCGGCGCGTTCGGAGCGGGCGTCGGTGTCGGAGATGGCGTTGGGAAGGCAAATGGCCGCGCATTCAGACCATACCGCTGCGCGGCCTGCTCGTCGGTCTGGCGTTTTGCCGGCGGATTCAAGTTCACACCGAGCGCTGCTGCTTTACCGATCAAAACGATCTTTCCGCGCACGTTTCCTTTTTGACTCGCGAAGAACGACGTCAACTGTTCCTGCGACGGGCGCTCGGGCAGCAGTAAATGATGCGCTTTGGCGGTGACTGTGCCTTTCGTGCTCGGCGTCCACGCGAGCACTTCACAAACGAGGGGATCTTTAACCGGCGAGATCAGGTGCGCGGTGAGCCGTTCGTTGGCCCAGCCCGGATGTTTGAAGTCCCACGGTTCGAGGTGCGCGTTTTCGAGTCCCCACGCGGTCATCTGTTTCACCGCCCACTCGGCTGCCGCCTTGTGGTTCGGCGAACCGGTCAGGCGCGGGCCGTAAAGATCGGAGAACATGTGCATCGTTCGCATGATTTGCGAACGTTCCGTTGCTTCCTTGCGGATGCGCGAGACCAGGTCTGCGTTTCCGTTTTGGGCGACGGCGGACACTGACAACAGCGACAGGACTAGTGCCAGGGTTAGAGATAGCGCGATAAACCGTTTAAGCATTCGTTGTCTCCGGAAGGCCGATTAGGTTGGGTCCTAGCGGCGAGATTATACTTTGACTGACACGAGATCAGAAAACAATGGGAGAAACGGATGAGTGCAGTAGCGAAATCGTCCTTACCGGGTAACTCGCGGCGAGTTTACGTCAGCGGCAAACTGCCGGGCGTCAGAGTCCCTTTCCGCGAAATCACGCAAACGCCTTCGCGAAACTTTGACGGCAGTTTAGTCACTAACCCGGCAGTACGTGTTTACGACACGAGCGGACCGTGGGGCGACACCGACGTCCAGTGCGAAGTGACTAAAGGACTGCCGGCGTTGCGAGCGGAATGGATTCGCGCGCGTGCGGACGTCGAGGAGTACGAAGGGCGCGAGCCGCAGCCGATCGACGACGGTTATTTGACGTTTGAAGCGGCGAACAGGGCGCGAATCAAAGACGTTGGGAAGCTCGAAGACTTTCCGGCGTTGCGTCGAAGAGTTTTCCGAGCGAAGCCGGGCGGCTGCGTGACGCAACTGCATTATGCGCGGCGCGGAATCATCACTCCGGAGATGGAGTTTATTGCGATCCGCGAAAACATGGGTCGCGAAGCCGCATGGGATGTTTCCGGAGATGCGCCGCGCGATTCGTTGCTGCATCAGCATCGTGGACAGTCGTTTGGCGCTGCGATTCCGTCGTATGTAACGCCCGAATTCGTGCGTGAGGAAGTCGCACGTGGACGCGCGATTATTCCCGCGAACATCAACCATCCCGAGTCGGAACCGATGATTATCGGGCGTAACTTCTTCGTGAAGATCAACGCCAACATCGGGAACTCGGCAGTGGCGTCGTCGATCGATGAAGAAGTCGACAAGATGCGCTGGTCCATTCGCTGCGGTTCTGACACGGTAATGGATCTCTCGACGGGCAAGAACATCCACGCGACACGCGAGTGGATCATTCGCAACTCGCCTGTGCCGATTGGCACTGTGCCGATTTACCAGGCGCTGGAGAAGGTCGGCGGCAAAGCTGAGGAACTCACGTGGGAGATCTTTCGCGACACGTTGATCGAACAAGCGGAACAGGGCGTCGACTATTTCACGATCCACGCCGGAGTTCGTCTGCCTTACATTCCGTTGACTGCAAGACGCACGACGGGGATCGTGAGTCGTGGCGGGTCGATCATGGCGAAGTGGTGTTTGGCGCATCACGAAGAGAGTTTTCTGTACACGCGCTTTCGCGAGATCTGCGAGATTATGGCGGCGTATGACGTTTCGTTCTCGCTCGGAGACGGTCTGCGTCCGGGATCGATTGCCGATGCGAACGACGAAGCGCAGTTTGCAGAGCTGGAAACGCTGGGCGAGTTGACGAAGATCGCGTGGGAGAACGATTGCCAGGTGATGATCGAAGGGCCGGGCCATGTGCCGATGCATTTGATCAAAGAGAACATGGACAAGCAGCTCGAGACGTGTCATGAAGCGCCGTTCTACACGCTTGGTCCACTCACGACCGACATCGCGCCTGGATACGATCACATCACGTCGGCGATTGGCGCGGCGATGATTGGTTGGTACGGCACGGCGATGCTGTGTTACGTCACGCCGAAGGAGCACCTCGGTTTGCCAAACCAGAAAGACGTGAAAGACGGCGTGATTGCGTACAAGCTTGCGGCGCACGCGGCGGATTTGGCGAAGGGGCATCCGGGTGCGCAGTATCGCGACAACGCGTTGTCGAAAGCGCGGTTCGAGTTTCGTTGGGAAGACCAGTTTAATCTTTCACTCGATCCGGAAGTGGCGCGTGAGTTTCACGACGAGACGCTGCCGCAGGAAGGCGCGAAGCTGGCGCACTTCTGTTCGATGTGCGGCCCGCATTTCTGTTCGATGAAGATCACGCAGGACGTACGCGAGTACGCCGCACAGAAGCAGATCGACGCCGAGGCCGCGTTGGATGTGGGTATGAAGGAAAAGGCGCGCGAGTTTGTCGAGGCGGGCAGCGAGATTTACCCCCACACAAATTAAAAGAACATCGATTCGTTGTTCACTGCTAGGGGAACAAGGGAAATGAAGTTTGAACCAGTCGAGTCCTCAATGGTTCTGGGTGTGCGTTATGACGAAGCGCGTTTCGAGTTGGAGGTCATCTTTCGCACCGGCGAAAAGTATCTATACAAGAACGTTCCTGCATTCGTTCATGAAGGACTCATGAAGGCCGAGTCGCAGGGCCAGTACATGCGCAAGTACATCCTGGGACGTTACGACTACGACCGCGAATGATCGCAGTCACTCCTTGAGCAATTCCACAGCCTTCAAAATGCGCGCGACGCCACGATTGACGTGAGCGCCGAGCGCGAACAAACCAAGCACGACTATCGAGTAGCAACTGACGGTCGAGATCAACAGCAGCAGGTGCATCCGGTTCGAAAGGTCAGCCAGCAGTATGAAACTCACGATAAACGCGACCTCAACAAATCCGGCGCCCATGAACGCCAGTTTGAAATATCGCTCGCTGCGTTCGACACGCGCCAGCGCAGCGGCCCTAATCTCATCGAGATTTACTTTTTGCGCCACCATAACTCCTCCTCTCCTGTCACTTGGTCCACATTTGCACGACCACAACCGACATAGCGATAAACTCAACAATTGCGAAAACAATGATTGCGTACTTCAGTTTCATACTTCCAATCTCCTTCTCAAAGTCTCCAGTCCATACGCCAAGCGCGACTTAACCGTGCCGACCGGAATGTCCAATACCGCGGCCGTTTCAACTAACGACATCTCATGCAAGTAGTAGAGCGCGATCACCGCCCGGCTCGCGGGCGACAAGTCCCCGACCAGCTCCGGCAGACGCTTAACCAGTTCCGGCGAATAAACCGGCTCAGCGGCAGAGACAACATTCAACACGCCTTCGTCCCTGATCTGGTCGGTCCACAATCGTTCGCGCTTCAAATATCGAAAGGCTTCTCGCGTCGCGATCTGGTAGCTCCACGCGCGAAACGCCTGCGGCTCGCGCAGCCAGCGCAGCTTTCGATAGATCCTGATAAACACCTCCTGCAACACATCTTCCGCGAGATGTTTGTCGTTGACCACGCTGACGATGTAACGAAAGAGCGGCTCCTGCACGCTCTTGAACAACTCGTCCAGCGCCTCGCGGCTGCCGGACTGCGCCTGCAACACCCACCAGCTTTCCTGTTCCGATGCTGCCTTGCGAGCCATTCAACTATTATGACCCCGGAAATGGACAGCGGTTCGGATCGAGCCGGGAAAAGGACGGGGGACGCGGAGACGCGGAGACGCGGCGAAACGGAGACGCGGAAACGGAATCCATCGCCCTGTCCCCGCGTCACCCCGTCCCCGCGTCCCCCCGTCCCCTCGTCTTCTTAAACGTCACTCGAGGTAATTCTTGTCATGCGGTTTTTAACTTGCCTGCTTCTCGCACTGATTCTGACGCCGTTCGCTAATGCTCAGCGCCGGTTTGCCGAAGGTACAGTTCCGCCGCCAAAGTTTGCCGATCCGCAACGCAAACAGAAACTTGCCGCCGCGTTTCCGGAGATCGAAAAACTCTTCATGGCATACGTGCAAAGGGCAAACATGCCCGGCGCGGCGATGGGGATCATCGTCGACGGCGAGCTCGTGTGGGTGAAAGCGACCGGTGTTCGTGAGACGACTGACAAAGCGCCGGTCACGCCGGACACTGTGTTTCGCATCGCGTCGATGACGAAGAGTTTCACCGCGATGGCCATACTCAAGCTGCGTGACGAGGGCAAGCTGTCGCTCGACGATGCGGTCGCGAAGTACATTCCGGCACTTGCGGATCTTCCGTACCCGACCAAAGACTCGCCTGCGATCACGATTCGGCATCTGCTGACGCACTCCGAAGGCTTTCCGGAAGACAATCCGTGGGGCGATCGCCAGTTGGCCCAAACAGACGAAACCGTTCGCGCGTGGATGCGTGCCGGCATTCCGTTTTCAACGCCGCCGGGAACGGCGTTCGAGTATTCAAACTATGGCTTCGGAATTCTCGGGCAGATCGTCACGCGTGCGTCGGGCAAGGAGTATGGGGTTTACGTGCGCGACAACATCCTGCGCCCGCTCGGTATGAATTCGTCGACGTTCGACATGTCAGCCGTGCCACGCGAGCACATCGCGCTTGGTTATCGTTTTGAAGACGGTGGATGGAAGCCGGAGCCGATACTGGCGCACGGTTCGTTTGGCGCGATGGGTGGACTTTGGACCAGCACTCGCGATCTTGCACGTTATGTGGCGTTTCTGATGTCGGCGTATCCGGCGCGTGATGAAGCGGACAATGGTCCGATCAAGCGCAGTAGTGCGCGTGAGATGCAGCAGGTTGGGCGGTTTCAACCGGGTGGTGCGTTTCGTGGTGTTGTCGATGGTCCACTGCAATTTAACGCCGGTGGTTATGGTTATGGTCTTGGCGTGTCGCAGGATTGTCGCTTCGATCACACGGTTGGTCATGGAGGTGGGCTGCCGGGTTACGGCTCGTTGATGCGATGGCTGCCGGAGTACGGCGTCGGGCTGATTGGGATGAGTAACCGCACGTACGGTGGGTTTGGCGGGGTTTTCAATGATGCATTGAACGAGCTGTACAAGACTGGGGCGTTGAAGCCGCGCGTGGTACAACCGTCACCGGCGTTGTTGTCTGCGCAGGCTGATGTGTCGCAACTGATTATCAAGTGGGATGATGCACTCGCGAATCGCATCGCCGCCGACAATCTGTTTCTTGATGTTCCGGCCGAGGTGCGAAAGTCGCGTTGGGAATCGTTGGCGAAGGACCACGGTGTCTGCCGGCCGGCGACGTCGATCGAACCTGAGAATGCGTTGCGTGGAACGTGGAAGATGATGTGTGAACGAGGATGGCTGGAGGTCGGAATCACGCTCGCGCCTACGATGCCGCCGAAGGTTCAGTTGGTCAGTATCGCGCCTGTTTTACCGCCGAATGCGGAGATGACGACGACGATCGAAACACTCGGAAAACTGCTCGTTGCGTGGGATGCTGATGTCGTCGAAATCGATTGCGGCGCCGTCGTTGGACGTGGAACGCACGCGGCGTCATTTTGCGGCAGCCGCTCCGTGGGGTGCGTGCAAAGTTGGTGAGACGTTGAGTGGAAACGGAACGCGCAGCAGCACCGTGCGCCTCGTCTGCGACAAAGGCCCGATGGCTGCGCGTGTCTCGATCGATCCGGCGTACGCACAAGTTGACGGGTGTGGATTTAATCCCACTTCGCGAACAGAAGTGCGTCCCGTAACGGATTGATCACGTGAGACTCGCCAGTGGACCTTCGCGAGGTTCAAGCGAGAGGCCAACGGTTCTTTAAAACAAACCGGCGCGGCGTTGCATTTCCTTCAATGCATCGGGAATGAACGACGTGATCTGGTAAGTCTCTTCGCGGCCGTCTGCGTAGGTCTGATAGAGATTGAATTCGGGAAGTGAAAGACAACTGAGCGGCGAGGCGTGGTTGTAACCGGTATCGAGTCCGACCGCGCTGTGCGAAATGTAAATCCCATGCCGCCCAAGCCGCCCACGCAGCGGCAACAACGGCGTCGGCGTATGACCAAACACGCACGGCTTCCCGCGATAGTTCTTGTAGAAATCCATATCGCGCATCCACAACAACGACGTTTCCGAACTCTCACTCGGATGCTTGCCCTCATCCAACCCCGCATGCACGTAAATCGCGTGATCGTCTTCGTGATAAAACGGCAAGCCGCGCATGAACTCGAGATGCTCAACCGGAAACGCACGCTCAAACGTGATTCTCATGTCTTCGAGATCGTGCTCGGGATCGGCCCACGGTGACTGCCCCGTGTACTGTTCAAACGTCCGCTCGCCACCAGTCACAGGCGTGAGCCAAATATTGTTCTCCCCGTCGATGAAATCCATCAACATCTGCTCGTGATTTCCACGCAGACAGATCACTCGCTCCGGATTTTCGCGACACATTGCGACGATATTCTCGACGCAGCCCGGCGCATCGGCGCCGCGGTCGATCAGGTCGCCGAGAAAAACGAGCGTATCTGTTTCCGGATCTCGCGGCAGCATGTCGAGCAGGTTGAGGAGCTGCGCGCACCGTCCGTGAATGTCACCGACGACGAAAGTTTTCATTCAGTCTGGTTCCCGGGTTCTACGCGGCTTTTGATGCCTTTCATCAGTTCGAGGAAGCGAGGATCTTCGTGCATGTCGGTCCAATTCGGATCAGACTCGAACCAACGATAATTCTCGTTACCAAGTTGAATCGCAGTCTCCAGCCATCTGAGTGCTTCTACCTGACGGCCTTGTAAAAGGTAGGCGGAGGCGAGCCAATAAGATATATCGTAATCGGCCTCCGCGACCAGCCTGACTTTCTGCGTGAGCTGTTCGTTGGCCTTTGTGTGCTGTCCCTGCGCGCTCAACGCTATCGCCAGCACCGGACGGATGCCATCCATTTGCGGATGACGGATCAGGACGTCATGAACGATCTTGATCGACTCCTCAACCTGACCGCGATAGAACAGCACACACGCGCGAATCACCTTGATCATCGGATGCTCGGGTTCGAGCTCGGCGCCCTGGTCCAGCTCACGCAACGCCCGATCGTATTCCTTCTGGTACATGAAGATGCGCGCGCGGTTGTAACTCGCCAGGACGCGTTCGCCCGGATTGAGCTTAACCATGCGATCGTAACTGCGCATCGCCTTCTCGTAATCGCCGTCGAGCCGCGCCACGACACCACGCACAAACTGCACGCCGGGATCGTTCGGATACTCTTCACGCAACACTTCGACTGCCGTTCGCGCCTTCAGCTTCTGGCCTTCGGTCAGATAGATGAAAACCGTTTGCATGCGCGCTTCGAGCAGCTTTGGATCGAGCGACAGCGCTTTCTTGAATGCCGCTTTCGCTTTGTCGTGATCGCCGGCCTGCCCGAGTCCTTTCAGAACGCGGTTGACGTAAGAACTGCCGAGCGCTGAATACGCGAGCGCGAAGTTGGGATCGATCTCGATCGCTCGTCGGAAGTGTTCGATGGACGAGTCGAGTTGTTCGCGTTCGACGGTGTGATAGATGAAGTTTGCGAGACAGTCGCGGCCGCGCAGATATTCCTCGGAAGCGGCGGCGTCCGCGGTGCTTCCTTTCGCAAGCGCCACTTTCTCATCGGGGCTTAGTTCGAGGCGCAGACCTTCGACGATGCGATGAACGATCGTGTCCTGCACGCCGATCACGTCGCTTGCGTCGGCGTCGATTCGTTCACTCCAGAGAATCTCGCTGGTGCGGACGTCGAGCAGTTGCGCCGTCACGCGCAGTCGATCACCGGCGCGCAGGAAGCTAGCGGTGAGAATCGCGTCGACACTCAAATCTCGTCCCGCTTCTGCTGGGTCAACGTCGCGGTTCTGATACCGGATGATCGCCGACGAAGGCCGGACGATAAGTGAACGTACGCGGGCGAGTTCCGTAATGGCCGCGTCGGCCAAAGAGAACTGGTAGAAATCAGTCTCACGATCGTTACCGACATTCTTGAACGGCAGAATCGCGACGCTCTTACGATCGCGATCGCCAAGACTCGTCAACGGGCTCTCGTGTGCTTCAGCAACGCGTCCCGTCGGTTTTGAAGAAACGCTCGACGTGCTTTCGCCGGTGAGACTGCCGGTCAGCCAGCGCAACGCGCGTGTCACCGGATTGCGCGGCGTTAAATGCGTCGGCGCGATGGGAAGCGCGGCTTCGTCGATTCTCGGCAACGTATCCGAACTGGCTTCCCGCACCACGGTGCGCAGATCGTTCGCGAAGTATGAAATCTTCTGATAACGGTTGCGCGGATCTTTCGCGAGCGCTTTGTCGAGAATCGTTTGCAATTGCGGCGGTACGCGTCCCGGGCGGACTTCGGACAACGGCTTCGGCTCGTCGTGCAAAACCGCATGACGCACTTCGACCGCCGTGTTGCCGCGAAACGGCCACGTTCCGGCGAGCATCTCGTAAAGCAAGACTCCGGTCGAAAAAATGTCCGCGCGTGAATCGACGCGATCGCCGCGCGCTTGTTCGGGCGCGGCGTAGGTCGCCGTTCCGTACGGGACGCCGACTTCAGTTATTTCCGTGTGGTGAATGCCGGAAGTTCGTGCTGCATCTTCGTCGAGCAGTTTTGCCAGGCCGAAATCGAGGACTTTGGCCTGACCCGTCGGCGTGACCATTACGTTGCCGGCTTTTATGTCGCGATGAATAATGCCGCGAGCGTGTGCTGCGGCGAGCGCGTCGGAGGTTTGCAACGCGATCGACAGCGCGCTTTCGAGCGACAAGGGACGTCCGTTAACCAGCTGCCGGACGTTGCGCCCCTCGATGTACTGCATCACGATGAAGTGGACGCCGTTGACTTCGTTGAGCTCGAAAATGGTGCAGATGTTTGGGTGATCGAGCGCGGAGGCGAGGCGCGCTTCGCGCTCGAAACGCTTTAGATTGGCTTCTTTAGCGGTCAGCTCGGCCGGCAGGACCTTGATGACGACCGTGCGGCCGAGCTTCGAATCGATTGCTTTATAGACCGTCCCCTGACCGCCCTCACCGAGCTTCTCGAGGATCTTGTAATTCCCCAGCGTAGAGCCGATCATTGTTTAGACAGCAATGTACAGGAGACGGTCGCTGTCGTCACTCCGTGATACCCCAAAAACCTCTCGTTCTCACCCAGAAACGCGCCTCTCATTCTCACCCGGCTTCAGCCGGGTGTAAGACTGGCGACTAGAAGAAACCGTTTCAACGGTTTCGCGTCTCGCGGCAGAAACCGTTAAAACGGTTTCGAAATAATACCTGGCCGTTACACCCGGCTAAAGCCGGGTGAGAATGAGAGGACAGCGCGAGCAACGCCTCACTCCGTGATACCCATTTGCCAGAGCATGAACGCGTAGTCAAACGCGTTCTCACGCAGAGCGTCGTAGCGTCCGGACGCGCCGCCGTGGCCCGCGCCGAAGTTCACTTTCAACAACAGTGGATTGTTGTCAGTCTTCATTGTGCGCAGCTTAGCGACGAGCTTCGCGCCTTCCCAGTAAGGCACCTGACTGTCGTTGACCGAGACTTTCACGAGCGTCGCCGGATAGTTTGCCTTGGCGACGTTATCGTACGGCGAATACTTCTTCATGTAGTCGTATGCCGGTTTGTCGTTCGGATTGCCCCACTCGATGTACTCGCTCGTCGTCAACGGCAGCGTTGCGTCGAGCATCGTGTTCAGAACGTCGACAAACGGCACCTGCGAAATCACGGCTTTGAACAGATCGGGCCGCATGTTTGACACTGCGCCGACGAGCAATCCGCCAGCGCTGCCGCCCTGGATCACGAGCCGATCGCTCGACGTGTACTTCTGCTTCACGAGCGTTTCCGCACAGGTGATGAAGTCAGTGAACGTATTGATCTTCTTCATCATCCTGCCGGCCTCGCGCCACTCTTCGCCTAGCTCACCGCCGCCGCGAATGTGTCCGATCGCAAAGATCACGCCGCGGTCGAGCAGGCTGAGCCGGCTTGAAGAGAACGTAGGCGGAATCGAAATACCGTACGAGCCGTAGCCATAGAGCAGCAGCGGCGCGGAACCGTCGAGCTTCACACCTTTTCGATAAACGACCGACATCGGAATCTTCGTGCCGTCGCTCGCGGTCGCAAATACGCGTTCCGCTTTGTAGTTCGTGCGATCGAAGCCGCCGGGAACTTCCTGCTGCTTCAACAGCGTCGACTTGCCGGTGTTCATGTCGTAGTCGAACGTTGAATTCGGCGTAACCATCGAGTTGTAGCTGTATCTCACGACGGCCGTGTTGAACTCGGCATTCGAGCTCAAGTTGGCTGAATAGACCGGCTCCGGAAACTCGATGCGCTGGCGCTTGTTGGTTTTGAAGTTGACGATTTCGATCTGTTGCAGACCGTTCTCCCATTCGGCGAGCACTGCGTGATCGGCAAAGAGACTGACGTCTTCCACCTTCACTGCCGGACGGTGCGCGACAAACTCTTTCCAGTTTGCTTCTGACGGATCGTTGACGGGCGCCGTTACGACGCGGAAGTTTTTGGCGCCTTTGTTAGTACGGATGTAGAAGAGCCCGCCGCGATGATCGAGGTCGTACTCGTGATCCGGTTGGCGCGGAAGTACGACTTTGAGCGCTGCGTCAGGTTTATCGGCCGGAATGTAACGCGCTTCAGTCGAAGTCTTGCTGAAGATTGCGAGGACGATGATCGCCTTGTCGCGCGTTCGGCTGGTGGCGATATCAAAGAGTTCGTCCTTCTCTTCGTAAACGAGATCGTGCTTGTCGGCGCCGAGCACGTGCCGGAAAAACTTGTCGCTACGCTTGGTGACCGCATCTTCGGTGACGTAGAACATCGTCTTGTTGTCGGTGGACCATGCGAGATTGTTTATGCGTTCGACCCGTTCAGGAAGTATTTGACCGGTGCGCAAGTCTTTGATTTGCAGCGAGTATTGGCGAAAGCCTGTGTTGTCCGTGCTGTAGGCGAGCAGGTTGCCGTCGTCGCTCGGGACGAACATGCCGATGCTCATGAACTTCTGACCTTTAGCGAGTTCGTTCACGTCGAGCACGACCTCTTCCGCCGCTTTCGTGCTGCCCTTCGTGCGGCAAAAAATCGGGTACTGCTTACCCTTCTCGGTGCGCGTGTAATAAAAGTAATCGCCGCGTCGATATGGAACCTGCTGGTCAGTTTCTTTAATGTGGCTGACCATTTCGTTGTAGAGCTTTTCCTGCAACGTCTTGGTCGGTTTCATTATGGATTCGGTGTAGTCGTCTTCGGCTTTGAGATGCGACATCACTGCCGGGTTCGTTTTTTCGCGCAGCCAGAAGTATTCGTCGACGAGCGTTTCGCCGTGGATGTTAGTGGTCTTTGTTTTCTTTTCTGCCATTGGTGGTTTCGGTGGTGCACCGCCTCCGTTTGACTGTGCCTGCACGGCGCTATTGATTGCGAGCGCGCAGCAAACGAAAAGTACGAGCGCGAAAAGGGACGTGGGCTGGTTTCTCATGAAGCACCTTCCTCATCTTGTGGGTAGGAGCAGACGCAGAGGGGAGACAGTTTACGTTGTGTTTAGTTACCGGCGCACGGCCGGATCAATCGTGGACCGTTCAACCTCGTGGCGGGTCACCCCAGCCGGAACCTATGTACTTACCGTCTTCGACCATGCATGGGACCGTCGGGTCGCCGCCTGAGTATGAGAACATTTCGGCGCGCCGGGCGCGGTCGTTTTGCGCGTCGTAGTCCGTAAAGGGAATGCCTTTTGAGTTGTAAAAGTCCCGCGCCTGTTGGCAGTAAGGACATCCCGGTTTTGTGTAAATTACTAAGGCCAATTCGAAAATACTCCTGCACGTAAAAGTTACAAATTGAGCAGTGAGCGATTATACTGCCGCTGCCTATGAGTGAACAAAGCGCAGGCGGCGACGATCTGACGCAGCTCGCGGCGGATCTGCTCGATCCTTACGAGAAGTTGATAAGCGTCGAGATTGTGGGACGCGAGGTCAGCGTGCCGGAGAAGAATCGCCTGTTGCGATGTTTTCAGTACCTGTCGATTAACACCATTTCCTACGGCGATTTTTGTTGGAACGGCGACTGTACGAATTGTCAGGTCTGGTATCACCTGAAAGGACAGGACGCCGCGAGCGACCGTCCGGGACTGTCGTGCCGGTTGGAGTGTGAAGAAGGGATGGTGATTACGCGACTAAGCCCGTTTATTAAGCTGGAAGGGATAACTAACCGCACCGACAGTTAGCCACAAAGAGCACACAGAGGCACAAAAGGATTAAAGGAGAAAAAACTTAACCTCTACTTCCCTTTCTCTCTTGCCTTTTGTGCCTCTTGTGCCTGTTGTGGTTAGTACTTCGGCACGCTCGGGTCGACCTCGTTTGACCAACCAATAATTCCACCCTTCAAGTTCACCAGTTTCCCTTTAAACCCTGAACGCTGAAGCGCCTCGATAGCGCGGGCGCTGCGGCCGCCCATCTTGCAGTGCACCACGGTCTCACGATTCGGATCGATCTCGTTCATTCGCGTCAACACCTGGCCCAGCGGGATGTGCACGGAGTTCGGAATACGGCCGATCGCGACCTCATTGTCCTCGCGGACGTCGATGATTTGAATGTCGTCGCCCTGATCGAGGCGTTGTTTCAGTTCAGTTGAGGTGATCTCTTCCATTATTCGCTCCGCATCTCCGATTTGTTGGGTGAACACATCTTACAATACACTTGCCAATCATGAGATTCCAATTCTACTCAGAAGCTCTCGACGACGTTCCCAAACTCTCCGTCGACGGCACAGTGTCGAACAGTATCCACTTCTCACACTGGGAAGGAAACACGACGCCCGCGGAAGTCAAAGCAGACACGTCGACCGAGATCGCCCTGAACCTCGTCGCCTCGCCGAACCGCGCAGCGCTGACGGAGGGGATTGAGTTGGTGGTGAACAACCACTTCGATACCGATGGCGCGCTGTCGTGTTGGACGGTGCTGAACGGCGAGCGAGCGTTGGCGTATCGCGATCTGCTTGTCTCGGCAGCGGAGTCGGGAGACTTTTCCGAGCATACGAGTGACGATGGCGTGAAGGTGAGTATCGCGATTCAGGGCGCGGATCAGGCGACTCCGAATAAGATCGAAGGGTCGCCGCTGGCGGGCATGATCGCCGGTGAACTTTTCGATGACGACGAGCGCGCATATGAATTGGTGCTGCCGGAAGTTGAACGACTGCTTTCGGATGTGAATGCGTTTGAACCGCTCTGGCGCGATGGCTGGAACGCCGTTGCCGAAGCGCTCGATAGTTTCGCGAGTGGCGACTCGCGCGTGGTTGAAAATGAAGCGTCACGCATTTCGCTGATTACGCTGAAGCCCGGACTGTGGAGTCCGTTTGCGGCGATCTCGAAACACGCGCGCGGCGAGATGTTTCTGATTGCGACGCCGGCGAGCGGCGGTTGGTCCTATCGTCTCGACTATCCGTACTATTCGTGGGCGGAAACGGTGGTCCGTCCGCACATTCCGAGACGCGACCTCACCAACGCGCTCGCCACGCTGAACGATAAAGAAGCCAATCGAGACGGTAGCTGGAAAACGGACAATCGTGAGATGACGTCGGCGGTGAAGTTTCTCAACGCCGATGGAACGTTCGGTGTTTCGCGGTTGGAGCCCGATGAAGTCCTGGCGGTGTTAAGTACACAGCACAAAGTACAAAGCACCACGTTCTAACAAATGCACGACGTGATCATCATCGGCGCTGGACCAGCGGGACTGTCCGCGGCGTTCTGGTGCGATGAGTTGGGACTCGACACGCTCGTACTCGAACAGGCGGATCAGATCGGCGGACAGCTACACCGCGTTTACAACCCAATCAAAAATTATCTCGGCGTTAAGACTCGCAACGGAGCAGGAACTGCTCGAACTTTTTTCGCGCGACGTCGATGCGGCCGAATTCGATCTGTGGACCGGGGTCGCCGTCGATTCGATCGACTTGCGGGCGAAGCGCATTTCGTTGCGCAGTGGCGAGGTTTTACAGGCGATTTCGATCATTATCGCGACGGGCGTCCGGCCACGTGAGCTCGGCATTCCCGGCGAGAAGGAGTTTGTTGGCAAGGGAATGATTGAGTCAGGCACGCGAGACCGTGAGTTGTTTGCCGGGAAAGACGTTTGCGTTATTGGCGGCGGCGACGCGGCGGTCGAAAATGCGTTGTTGCTGGCGGAAGTCTGCGCGACTGTGACGCTGGTCCATCGCGGGAAGAAGCTGCGCGCCAGGCGCGAGTTTGCCGAACGCGTGCAGCCGAACCACCGGGTCACCGTTTTCACTGAGTCGGTGGTCACGCGTATCATGGGCGACACCGGCGTCGAAGCAGTCGAGATACAGCGCAGGGGCGGGTTGAAGCCTTTTCAACTGGCAGTGCGTGGGGTGTTGATTCGTATCGGCGTCGAACCGAATACGGATCTGTTTCGCGAACAGCTCGTAGTTAACGAAAAGGGCTACGTTGGCGTGAATAGCGAACAGGAAACGAGCGTGCCGATGGTGTTTGCGATCGGCGACGTTTCGAACCCGCTGGCGCCGACGATCAGCGGCGCAACCGGCGCGGGCACAACGGCTGCGAAAGTGATTGCCGCACGATTGAACCGCAAGAGCTGACCAAATGGCTGACACCCTCGAAACCGAGCTTGACGCTGCGTACGGCGACGCGCATATCGCGGCGTACCCGATCGAGTACATCGCCGGGATCGATCTCTACAACGCCGGCGAGTTTCATGCGGCGCACGATGCGTGGGAAGAGCGTTGGATGGGCGAGGTTGGTCCAAAGGAAAAGCTCTTTCTGCAGGCAATGATCCAGTCGGCGGTTGCGTTTCATCATCTGGACATCGGACGGCCGGGTGCAGCGCGACAGATGTACTTGCGTGCGAAAGAAAAGTTCTCGCGATTGGGCCATTCGGTGTTTATGTCGTTGGACCTCGAGGATTATCAAGCGCAACTCGATTCGGCGTTGTCGTGGTTGTTGAGCGTTCCCGATCCGCGCGAGTTGCCGGTGCCGCAGATCAACCCGCCGAAGATCAGGTTGCTTACTGCGATCGACGAGTTTGATTAGAAAGGACCGCGATTATTCTTAGTCTCACACGATTCGCATTGTTGGCGGCATGGTTGGGCGCGGCGTTGTTTTTTGGCGCGGTTGTCGCACCGGCGGCGTTTGGAGTGTTGCGATCGTTCGGCTTGCCGAATGCGAGCGAAATCGCCGGCTCGATCGTCACGCGCACGCTCGGCGTGATCAGCGTTGCGGGATTTGTGATTGCGTTGTTGTTGCTCGTCACCGCGTTGTTGCGGCGGCAGGCGCAAACGCGATTGAGTTTGATAATCGAGTTCGTGTGTTTTGGCGTGATCGCGTTGACGACCGCGTTGGGTCACTGGTGGATCGCTGCCCGCATGCGCGCCTTGCGTGCGGCGATGGAGTTGCCGATCGACCAGATTGCCGCGACCGATCCGCGACGAATTGAGTTCAACGCTTTGCACGGTTATTCGGTTAAAGCGCTTGGGATTGCTATGATTGCCGGTCTTGTGGCGCTGGTCTTGATGGGCCGGAATCTGCGACATTGACCTCGCAAGGATGGAAAAGCACGTTGGATATTATTGAAGACACTGAGAATTGGCAGCGGCAGTACGATGGCTGGAAACCGAGTGGCTCCGCGGAGAACCTCGACGATTACCCGTGGGTCCGCAATCGACGCGCTCCGTTTACACCTGCGCGCCGCGCGCTGCCGATGTTGAATTTGGCCCTGATCTCGTCGGCGGGCGCGTACATTGACGGGATGCCGGCGTTTGATACGAGCGGCGCGGCTGGCGACGCGAACTTTCAGAGAGATTCCGATCGAAGTTGAGCCGTGGATCTTCGTTTCGCAGTGCGCGGCTACGACGGCGCGGCGATTCACCAGGATCTGAATTCGCAGATACCGATCGATCGACTGCTCGAGTTTGAGAAGAACGGAATCATCGGCCAGTTGAATCCGGTGTTCTGGAGTTTCTGCGGTTACATTCCGGACGCGACGCGTGTCGTCGAGAGCCTCGCACCGGGTTTGGTTGAACGAGCGCAATCGTTACGAAGTGCAGGCGGCGTTGTTGATTCCCGCGTCGACGCTTTGTCATCAATCAGTTGGGCTGGTCGCACGTGCGTTGGAGCTCGCCGGCATTCCGACGATGACTTTGGCTGTCGTGAAGGACGTCGTCGAAAGCGTGCGTCCGCCGCGAGTTGCGCTGTACGACGGCGACACCGGCAGCGTGGCCGGCAAGCCCGGTTGGCCCGAGCATCAGCGACGTATTCTTGACGAAGCGTTGCGGCTGATCGAGCCGATGGACCAGGCGGGCATCCGCAAACTCGTCGTCACTCTGCAATCCGAAGTTGAAAAAGCTCGCGGCGAACGTTAATCACCCTTTCTTCTTATCTTTTTGCGCCTTTGTGGATCTTGTGCCTCTTTGTGGTTAAAGCATGACCCGTAAGAAACTCGTCGCTGCGATCGTTCTCCTGATCCTTGCGTCCGCGCTTGCTTACCTGCTGTTCGCGCCGGTGCCGATCACGCCTGAGGCTTGGACGCCTCCAACAGCTCCCACACTGACCGGACAATACGAACAGAACACACGTCTTTCGCCGGTTGAGAAACTTTCTGTCGGCGACGGTCACAAGCCCGAGGACGTTGCGCTCGACGCACAGGGTCGCATCTACGCCGGCCTCGAAGACGGCCGCATCATGCAGCTTCAACCCGACGGAACGCAGCCGCGAGTATTCGCAAACACGCAGGGCCGTCCGCTGGGAATGGTTTTCGATCGCGCCGGAAATCTGATCATCGCCGATGCAATCAAAGGTCTGTTGTCAGTCAGTGCGAATGGCGAGATTAAAGTGCTTGCAACAGAAGCAGATGGCGTGAAGTTTGGCTGTCTCAACGATCTCGACATCGGCGCTGACGGCACGATCTATTTCACCGAGGCGTCGTTCAAGTATCCGATGTCGCAGTTTGCGAGCGATATCCTGGAGCATCAGCCGAACGGTCGTCTGATGGCGCTCGATCCACAAACGCAGCAACCGCGAACGCTACTCCGCGGAATTTATTTCGCGAACGGCGTCGCGGTGAGTCCGGATCAATCGTTTGTTTTGGTGGCGGAAACCGGCAAGTATCGGATTCGACGTTACTGGTTGAGGGACCCGAAACAAGGAATGGACGACACGTTCATCGACAACCTTCCCGGTTTTCCAGACGGCATCTCCTCAAACGGCGCCGATAAGTTTTGGCTCGCGCTGGTCACACCGCGGCAAGCGCTTTTCGACAAACTCCTCCCACATCCATTTCTGCGCAAGGTCGTCTTCCGTCTTCCGAAATCCATCCAACCCGCCCCCGAGCGCTACTCCTTCGTCATCGCCCTCGACTCACAGGGCCGCGTCGTCGAGAACCTCCAAAACGGCTCCTCTGACTGCTACGCCCAAATCGCCAACGTCATCGAGCGCGACAACAAACTCTACTTCGGCAGCATCGGCGAAGACACCGTCGGCCGCTTTTCGTTATCGTCCCACGCGGGCTTTGCACAATAAGTACTCCAACTCCGAGGAGTTCTTGCTCTCAAGAGTCTGGATCCGTCGACGCTTATTTCAACTCAGTGCGTTGAAGTAACTCTGCGGTTTCTTGCGACTCGGCGCATTCAACGCTGATTACTCGCATTTACCGCTGAGACCCTTCGGAGAGGATTCTGTCACGATGTATCGCACCCAGGGTTGAAGCAACCCTTTGCTGACATTATGCGAACTCCTTTGAAGTTCAATCGCAACGACCATCCGACTGTCCGAGCTTTCCGCATACAAATTAACCACCTGTATATCTCTGTACCAAGCGCACTTCCGGCGGATACTCCGAAAATCTACGGAATACGATTGGTCTGACCGGCCATGGTTAGCAGGTATCCAAAACACCTCCAACACGCCCCAGGGATCATCCGCAGTCGATCATCAGTAAAACCCTGAAAATACCGGGCTTAAGTACGAAATTCCGGGAGTTGTGCCGTTGCGGCACGAGGGTTGTACACGAAACGGCGAAGTTTAAAAAAAATACGTGGGAACTTCAAGCGCGGCAACCCCCTCTCTTTTGGAGCTAACGACAAATGATCAACTTGCTTTCGGCAGCTACGTCTGTGCCTAAGAATGTCTTCAAGACCACCGAACTGGTGGCCAGTGTAATGCACAAACTCTCACCGGAACTCATCAACACAATCAGCAACCTCGGCGTCGATCAGCGATACTCAACGCTCGAGAATTACCCCGATTTCCTGCGCGGCAAACCAAGAATGGCAACCAGCTCGACCACGCAACTCGGCGTGGCTGCTACCAAACGTTGCATTAAAGAATGGGGTGGCGATCCCAACCGCATCGGCCTTCTCGTCGCCGCGACAAACACACCCGACCAAATGCTGCCCTGTCTCGCGTCGGAAATCATGGGCAAGACGCACGGTTTGCTCTCGCGGTCGCTGCGCACTGTGAGCATGCAGGCGCAAGGTTGTTCTGTTTTGCTGAAATCAATCGAAGTGGCCCAATGGTACCTGGCGGCCAATCCTGGAAAACTGGCGATCGTCGTGATGTCGGAGTCGCACACGCCTTACGTCGCGCCGCTTCTGCGCGACGAGTATTTCGGTTATCGCGAGATTGTCAGACTGAGGAAAGAACACCGGCTCGACGGCGAGCAATTTGAACAGCAGAGACTCGACACAACGTTCGTGGTCCAATCGATGCTCTTCGGCGACGGCGCCGTTGCGTTGCTGGTTGGAACTGAAGAAGGTAAGCCGGCGTTTGGACCAATCTCCCACCTGACCAACGATCAGCCAAACGATATGAACCTGCTCACGATGGTCAGCAACAGCTCGCACCCGTTTCTCAAGGGCCGGCCGCAGTACTTCATGCAGCCGAGCGTCCCGACTCGCGGTGCGCACTACGCCGTGACGACCGTGAAGAACGTGCTACAGCATCCCGATTCGCCTGTTTCGGACATCGACGACGTTGACGACTGTCTCATTCACACCGGCAGCAAGAAGATTCTCGACGGCGTTTGCTCGCAACTCGCACTGCATCCCGAATCGCGCAAGGTCCATAACTCTTACAAAGTCCTCGAGCAGTACGGAAACCTTTCCAGCGCTTCAACCGGCTTTATGCTGGCCGAGAAGGACGATTGGTCAGGTCCGACGATGGTCGTGGGTTTTGGGGTTGGATTTACAGCGAGCGCGGGGATTATGAATTTCAACTAGGATCGCGGTCACACAAAGAGAGCTGTTTTCGCGAGTGCGTTGAGCGTCGAGCCGACTTGTGAGAAGTCGAACGGCTTGCCGATGATGGCGTCGACGAGATGTTCTTCGCCCGGTGGCGGCGTCGTGTTTGGACCATAACCGGTAACTAACACGATCTTCACGTCAGGCCAGCTCTTGCGGATCGATCGCGCTGTTTCCCATCCGTCCATTTCAGGCATCGCAAGGTCAGTAAAGACGAAATCAAACGCGTGCTGCCGCATCTTTTGCAGCGCTTCCTGACCGCTACCCGCAAGTTCGACCTTGTGATGCACCGCCATCAGCATTTCAGCCAAGGTTTCTCGCACCGGCAGTTCATCGTCGACCACGAGGACGCGTAGAGACGGTATCTCATCGCTGACTGTCTCGCACTTCATCCAACGACGGTTCGGCCACGATCGCCGGCAGATCGATCATGAAAATCGTGCCTTTACCTGGCTCGGAGATGACACTGATCGATCCCGCATGTCGCTCGATAATGCTGTAACTCACCGATAGACCAAGCCCGGTGCCATGCGCACCTTTCGTCGAAAAGAACGGCTCGAAAATCTTCTGCCGCACGTCGTCAGGCATGCCCATGCCGTTATCGGTGAACGTGAGCATCAGCCTGGTCGTCGTTGCGCCGGCAGCTGACTGACAGCCTGCCTCCCTTCGGCATAGCGTCGACAGCATTGACGACTAGATTAACGAACACTTCGCGCAATTCCGACGCACTGCCGTAAGTGGTATGACCCTTCTCGGCGTCGAGTTTCACGTCGTATTCAAGACCGCGAATGCGCGCTTCGTTTTGCCAGCGCGTGCGCGTTATTTCAACCGCGTCGTTCAGCAGACCCGCGACGTCGACCAGCTCAAACTCCTTCACAGGCGACTTGCGCGCGAAGGTTTGAATGCGACGCACAGTAGCGGCGGCATCTTCCGCGGCGGTTTGAATGATGTCGAGATTGCGTACCAGCGCCGGTTCGTTGATCTGGCGGCGCAGCAACTGCGCGCGTCCGAGAATCGCCGCCAGCGAGTTGTTGAAATCGTGTGCGACGCCCGATGCGAGTTGGCCCAACGCACGCAACTTGTCGGCGCGTGCAGCACGCTCGCGTTCTTCTTTTTGCTCGGTGATGTCGCGAGCGATGCCGAGAACGCCTGTGGTCCGTCCGTCGACTACGAGCGGCGAGTTATCGACACGCGCATGGCGGAGACGTCCGTCGTGCGCGAAGTAACGCATCTCGTAAGTCTGCGGAGATCCGTTCAAGGCGGCGTCGAGTTTTTCTTTCACAAGCTGGCGATCGCCTTCGTAGACCATTTCGAGCAACGCGCGTCCGATGAAATCGCTTCGCTGGTAACCCAAACCTTTCAACGTCGCACTGTTGCACCACTTGAACCGGCCTTCCGGATCGACGGCATAGATCGACTCGCGCGCACTTTCGAGAATGTTATTCAACAGCGACTGATGCTCGCGCGCGACCGCCTGCACCTTGCGGAGATCCGAAAGATCGCGCGCGGTGGAAACGACGCCGACGGCGTTGTTGTTCTCGTCGAGCACTGGTTCGACCGACACGAGCAACGGGCGATTCAGTCGAGTCGGCGTGATTTCGATCGTGATGCTGCGTCGCGTCTCGAGCGCGTTTTCGACGACGCACGCTTCGTCTTCCTCACTCGTCCGCAGGATCGCGCAACACTGGCGGCCCAACAGCAATCGCGGATGCAGCGCTTCCATTGCGGCGCCGGCGCGATTCACGCGTTTCAACTCACCAGCGCTGTCAAAAATGAAGATACCGTCCGACATCGCGTCAAACGTCGTTTCCCATTCCGTCTTGCCGCGGGCGACCATCTCGAACAGCTCGGCCTGCGCAATCGCAATCGCGAGCCGTTCAGCAATCGCTTCGACAAGCGAAAGCTCGTCCTCGTTCCATCGGCGCACCCGATCAGATTGATGGATACACAACACGCCGCGAAACTGCTCTTTGACGATAATCGGATAGTTGATCTGCGAGCGTACGATCAGCTTTTCCGCTTGCGCGCGAACGTACTCGGTCAACGAGGTCGACGAGTCGTCGAAATTCAGCGAGTCTTCGATGATCAGCGGTCGGCTCGAACTAGAAAGCCGCTTTCCAATCGGATCGTCGTAGTTGATCTGAAACTGTTTGATACTCGCCACATCCGGCGCCAGGTATTCATTCTCCAGCGGCGATCCGAATTCCTCGCTGTTCGACAGGAACAGATGGACTCGCGACGCCGACACGACACGGCCCAACTCGCGCGTCGCCGTGCTCAGCACTTCCGGCAAACTCAACGACGCACGAATCAGCATCGTCAAACGATTGACCAACGCTTCGCGCGCCGACGTCGATTCCGCCTTCTGATACAGCTCTGCCTGGCGAATGGCGATTCCGGTCTGATCCGCGATCGCTTTGGCGAGGTCAACGTCGACTTCGCTCCAGCGCCTGATCTGTTGCGTTGTCGAAAGCGCGAATGCCGCCGGCACATCGTCGCCGACACGAATCGCGACGTACATGATCGACTTCACGTTCGCTTTCGAAAGGATGTTGTTGTAGAAATCCGTGATCCGCTCGTCGTGCGCAGCGTCGTTAAAGACGAGCACGCCGGTTTGATCCAGCGCCGCGATCAGAGTTTGCAAATGGGCCAGCGGGAAATCCGACGCTGCAGGCGTCACACCTTCAACGTGATACTCGGCAACGTTCGTCGCACACCGCGCGCGATCGTTTCTCATGTACAGCGAACAACGATCGACGTCGAGATACGAACCCAACTCTCGCACCGCCGTGCGATAGATCTCGTGGCTGTCGAGTGAACACCGGATCGCCTGCGAAATGCGGTGACTCATCGCCTCGCGCTGGGCCTGTTGGGCCAACGCTTCTTCGGCGCGACGTCGTTCAGTGATATCAACTCCGACGCCGGAGATGTAGCGACGCCCGGCCGAATCGATCGTGGGAAACTTGAACACCAGCCAATGGCGCAACGTGCCGTCGCCGGCAGGCAGACTCTCCAGACTTTCCTGCGGACGGCCACCTTCCAAAACCTTGAGATCGTCGTCGTGAGTGTCGGCGGCGCTGATCGGCGGCAGCCAGTCGAAGCTGGTCCTGCCTTTCAAAAAGCTCAGCTTCTGTCCAAACACCTGCTCGAACGGTTTGTTGACGTAGACATAGCGTCCCTCGTCGTCTTTCATAAAAGCGACGGCGGGACTGTTGTCCATGAAGCTATTGAAAAACGCCTGGCTCTCGCGCAGCGCTTCTTCCGAATGCTTTCGCTCGGTCAAGTCGCGAGCAATGCCTTGCACGCCAACCGGACGCCCTTCTCGGAAAATGAGTCGCGTGCTGACTTCGAGTCGAATACGACGACCCTGTTTCGAGATGATATCGATCTCGTAAACGGTCGAGACTCTTCTGCGACGCCTTCTGCGCGATCATCTCGCGCGCGAGATTGAGATACTCCGGCGCGATCACGTCCGCGACGTTCATCTTCATCGTCTCTTCGCGAGTGTAGCCGGTGATTCTTTCGCCGCTTCTGTTGAGCGATGTGAAGTTGCCTCGCAGATCGTGCGTGTAGATGATGTCGTTCGCGTTCTCGAACAGTTCGCGATAACGCTCTTCGCGCTCGCGGATCGATTCACGCGCCTGCTTCTTTTCCGTGACGTCGCGGAAGACGTAAAGCACTCCCGATTTGCCTTCGGCAGAGAACGGCAATCCCGTCACCTCGACGTAGATCTCGGTACCATCGAGACGAAGGCCTTTCTGTTCGGCAAGCGGAGTCGGTTGTTGAAACTGCTGAATGTAGTCGACCTGTTCGGTGACGTGATCGTGGTAGTCAGGATGGACGACGGTAAGGATCGATCGACCGATCAACTCTCCTGGAATCGACGCGCCCCACATTCGCTGGGCCGCGGGATTCACATACGTGAATCGCCCGTCGCGAAGAATCACGATCGCATCCGGTGACAGTTCGACGAGGCGTCGATAACGCTCTTCGCTCTCTCTCAGGGCCGCGGAGGCGCGATGGCGCTCAACCAGCCGGGCCACCTTCACGAGTAGTTCTTCGTTTCTGAACGGAAGATCGACGTAGTCGTCGGCGCCGGCGTGAAGTCCTTCGATGCCCGCTTCGTCAGCTTTACGAATGCCGCTGATCAGCAGCACGGGAATGGATGATGTTTGCGGGTCGCTTTTGAGGCGGCGGCACAACTCGAGACCGCTGACGCGCGGCATTACAACGTCGCTGATAACGACGTCGGGCGCAAACGAATGGGCCAGAGTGGTGCCTTCTGCCCCGTCTGCAGCGCCCGCGACCGCGTAACCTTCAAGTTCGAGCAAATCAACCAGGAGTTCAAGGACTCTCTGGTCGTCGTCGACAATTAGGACTCGGCCTCGGTCTGAGGTGCTGGTGCTCATCGGATCTGTAAACCGGACGTATTACGAACGAGACCTCGTGGGAGGAGGGTCGGGAAGTGGGTGTTCGGAGTCGAGACTCCGGGCAGACCTACAAGCCGCCGCGAGTATAACAGGTTTAATCCGGGATTGGGAACGGAAGAGAAGCGGGAGGCGGGGACGAGGGACGCGGAGAAGGGGGGACGCGGGGACGCGGGGACGCGGAGAAGGGGAGACGCGGTGACGCGGGGAAAGTGGTGACGCGGAAGAAGGGGGAACGCGGGATATGGGGATGCCGGAGATGCGGAACAAAAGCTCGGTCGCCGGGTCGCCGCGTCTCCCCTTCTCCGCGTCCCCCCGTCTCCCCTTACTGGCCCGAACTCTTGCGTTTAGCAGGAGTTTCGGGGACGCCCGTCTTCGCGAAATACCCGGTGCGGTAGTTCAGTTTGAGATTCTGTTGTTTTAGCTCCGGGTTGACGATCTCTATCGCGATTTTGCGGTACGAACCGTCGCGCGTCTTATTTTTTGGCGAATAGGCCACGAGGTACTGCTCGCGGAGATCGCGCTGAATCTGCATGAAGGCGTCGCGCAGGTCTCGTTCGTGGCTCGGAAAGTACGCGCGGCCGCCGGTTCTTTCGGCGATTTTTCGAAGCGAGCCCTCGTTAACGTTGAACGTGTAGCGGTCGCCGATCCCGATCGCATAAATCAATGCGTCGGCTTTTTGGGCGGCCGCGATAGCTTCGTCCATCTTCAAACGGCTGCTGGTGTCCTGACCATCAGTGAGCAGAATGATCGCGCGGCGCGTGTGTTCGGCGGAGGTGCCGATCAACTCTTCGGAGGTGGCAAAAACTGCATCCCAAATCGCCGTCGATCCGGCGAGTTGCTGGTTGGTCCCTGAGATGGGCGGCGTTCCGTTAACCACAACTCCACCGCCGATGTAACCTGACGGCGGTACAAACTCGACGCGATCGATCGCTCGTCTGAGGCGCTCGATGTTTCCGGAAAAACCCTGTTCGAGCGTCGTCTCACCAGTGAACGACAGAATCGCCGCTTCATCCTTTCCGCCTGGACGCAGGATGTTTTCGAGAAACGCACGCGCTGCATCCTTTTCATCGGGCAGCGTGCGTTCTTCGGAAGCACTGCAGTCGATCAGAATAGCGAGCGACAACGGCAGATCGATGTTTGTTTGGAAAGTAAAAATATCCTGCAGTTGTCCGTCTTCAAACACGCGGATGTCTTCCGGTTTTAGATTGCTGACGAAGCGTTTGTTGCGGTCGGCGGCAGTGAAGAAAATGTTGGTGAGATTCGTTTCAACCTTGATCACTTCGTCGGAATCCTGCGGCAACTCGTCGCGGCGTGGCGTCGGCGAAGGCGACGGCAATGCACTCGGCGTCACATTGGCCGGCTCGTTTTTCGCCGACAGACTGCGGAGTAGCAAATCCGCCGCACACGGCGACTACGACGAGGAGCAGAAGTACGAACGAACGATTGAAACATCGATAAAGCATCTTTACTTCCTATGGCATAACGCTGTCGGCGATAGCTTTGTAGCCCTTTTTTGTTTTGACTTTTAGATCGCCGCGACCTTCGGCGAGTTTGACGTCGATCTTTCTGAACGCGCCGTCGTATTTCTTGTTTGTCGGGTCGTAAGTAACCAGGTACTGCGCGCGCAGTTCTTTCGAAATCCGGTTGAAAGATTTTTCCAGGGCGATCATGTCGCCGGTGAAAAACGCGGAACCCCCAGTTTCTTCCGCCAGCGTTTGCAGATCGCGATCTTTTTTATCCGCAACCTGGCCCGCTTCGACGCCGGGCACTGTGGATAAGAATCCGGCCTTAGTGGAGATTGCAAAAATCGTCGTCTCGGTGCGTTGGGCGATATCGATAGCGTCGCGGATGTTAGCGCGGCTGTAAGTGTCTTCGCCGTCGGTTACGAGCAGCAGCACGCGCCGGCCGGGAACGGAACGCATCTTCTCATCGCAGAACTGCCAGATCGCATCGAACAGCGCTGTTTGTTTGCCCATCTTCTTCACGCTGTAGACAGCCTTGTCGAGCAGATCGAGCCTTTCAGTGAAATCCTGGAGCAGGGTGATCTCGTCGTCGAACGTCCCGAAGAGCACGCGATCTTTTCGCGCCTTTACCACGGTCGCGATGAAGTTCATCGCCGACTCTTGTTGAAACTTCAGTTTTCCTGCGGTAGACGGCGAAGTATCCATCAAGACGGCAACGTAGAGCGGCAACGCGGGAGCAAGATCGTCTGAGAAAGTCTCAATCGTTTGCGGAACTTTATCTTCGAGAATGACGAAGTCGTTTCTCGTCAGGCCGGGGACAAAATTGCCTTTCTTGTCCATGACTGTGATTGGCAGTCGCACGCGGCGAATGGGAATTCGGATAGACTGCGGATCTTCAGGCAGCGGAGTCGGACTCGGCTTCGGCTTCTGAGCGAAGGCGGTCAACGACGCAGCAGCAATGACGCAAAGCGCTGAAAAAGACGTGATTAAAAGACGTATTCGAGCTGTTGACATGCGTTCTGGATTATAGTTCAGGGGATGACCCTGAGTCTGCTGGGACGGCGGTTCGATGCCGCTCCGCCCGAGCCTGTTGCCCTTATGGGATTTTCAGTACAATTGGCCGGAAACTGAGCTTCGGCCCAACGTAGTTGCGCGCAACACCTTCATGCCCGACAACTCACACAGCTCGAATTCAGTCAGCGACGATTCGCATCCCGAGTACATCGCCCATTATCGCATCCTGCGCAGGCTCGGCAAGGGCGGCATGGGTGAAGTCCTGCTCGGCGAAGACACCAAACAACACGGACGCAAGGTAGCGCTCAAAGTCCTTCCCGAAGAACTTACTCGATCCGAAAGCCGGCTGCGCCGTTTCCGACAGGAAGCACGCGCGATTCTCGCGTTGAACCACCCCAATATACTCACTGTTTACGAGATTGGCGAAGCCGGAGAAAAGTATTACATCGCGACGGAATACATCGAAGGCGAGACGTTGCGGCAATGTTTGTGGAGCGAGCCGTTGAAACTAGACGAAGCGCTCGGCGTCGCGATCCAGGTTGCGATGGCGCTCGAAGCGGCGCATGCGGCGGGCATCGTGCATCGCGACATCAAGCCCGAGAACATCATGTTGCGGCAGGATCGGTTCGTTCGCGATCGCATCGTGAAAGTTCTGGATTTTGGGCTGGCAAAACTTACCGACCGCGACAGTGCTTCGGCGGATCCCGAGGCGGTGACGATTCCGATTACGGAAACGAATCCGGGGATCATCATGGGCACGACCGGTTACATGTCTCCCGAACAGGCGCAGGGCGACACGATTGACACGCGTTCCGACGTCTTCAGTCTGGGGTGGTCCTTTACGAGATGATCGCCGGACAGCCGCCATTCAAAGGACGCACTGACAGTCACACGCGCGTGTCGATCATCGATCACGATCCGGTGCCGCTGATGCAGCACGTTGCCGACGTGCCGCGACAGCTCGATCGCATCGTCACGAAGGCGCTGGCGAAAGACAAACTCAAGCGATACCAAACGATCACCGATCTAAAGCTCGATCTCGAACAGCTACGCGACGAGATCCATACGTCGACCGGTGAGCGCGCGATTGCGCAACGTCAAAACAGCGGTTCATTTGAAACAAAGGCGATTCCGCTCACGACGGGTGCTCGATCGCAGTTGGAAACAGTTGCTGAATCAGCCGCGCCGCGCGCGAGCGCGATCACCGAGCCGTCGCGATGGAATTGGCTTAAGTACGCGGTTCCCGCGCTGCTGGCACTGGTGTCGATCGGAATCATCCTCTATTTCACGCGCGCCACGCCGACGATCAATTCAGTCGCGATTCTTCCGTTTGTAAACGACACGAAAGATCCGAATGCGGAGTATCTGTCGGACGGAATAACGGAAAGCATCATCAACAGTCTTTCGCGGTTGCCGAACCTGCGCGTGATGTCGCGCAATGCGACGTTTCGGTTCAAGAGTTCGAATATGGATCCCGTGGAGGCGGGCAGGAATCTGAGTGTCGGCGCCGTCTTGACTGGACGATTGATAGCGCTCGACAACAAGCTCGTCATCAAGACCGAGCTGATCAAAGTTTCGGATGGTTCGCAAATCTGGGGCGAGGAGTACAACAGCAGTGTGACCGACATCCTTTCCGTGCAGGACGAAGTGTCGCGAAAGATTTCGCAGAGTTTGCGTTTGCGATTGTCGGGCGAGGACGAAGAGAAGCTCGCGAAGCGCTACACGAAAGACGCCGAGGCGTATCAGCTCTACATGAAGGGCCGGTACTTCTGGAACAAGCGCAACGAAGAGGGTTTCCGCAACGGCATCGAGTTTTTCAAACGCGCGGAAGAGAAAGACCCGACGTTTGCGCTAGCGTTTTCCGGTCTTGCTGATTCGTACGCGTTGCTGTGCGACATCGGCGTCGCCAGGCCGATCGACGAAATGCCGAAAGCAAAGGCAGCGGCGCAGAAAGCGGTCGATGCGGATCCGACGCTGGCGGAGGCGTACACGTCGCGCGCGTTTGTGCGGCTGGCTTACGACTGGGATTGGCTCGGCGCCGAGAGTGATTTTCAGCAGGCGCTAAAACTGAATCCGAAATACCCGACTGCGCATCAATGGTACGCGTCGTACCTGATGCAGATGGGGAAGTTTAATCGTGCGAAGGCGGAGATCGAGGAGGCGCACAAGCTCGATCCGCTGTCGCCGATCATCACTGCGAACCACGGTCTGTATTCGTATTACGAACAGAAGTACGACGACGCGATCGAGATCTACAAACAAGGCTTGAAGGCCGACCCGGATTTCTGGGTTGCGCGTCATTACCTCGCGCTGGCGTACGTGCAGAAGGGAATGTACAACGAGGCGATTGCTGAGTTGCGCGCGCTGATCAAGGCGCCACCGGCTGGTCCAATACCTGACAAAGTGATCGAAACGGAGATGGAGGCGTCGTCGTCGCTTGGTTTTGCTTACGGGATGGCGGGTAAGACGGCTGAGGCGAACGACATCCTTGCGAAGCTTCAGGCGTTGTCGCATCGGCGGTACATTTCCGGGATTTACTTTGCGATCGTTTACGCCGGCCTTAAAGACAACGAACGGACGGTGCATTATCTGAACGAAGCGTTTCAATCGCGCCATCCGGGACTGGTCCTGATCCGAATCGATCCGACGTTCGATTTCCTGCGCTCCGATCCGAAGTTCCAGGAACTGATTCGACGTTTCGAGCCTATTCCTTAATTCCCATTAACAAATTAGACAGCTCCGGGGGAAGTGGAGAGTGGAACTGTACGCGCTCGCCGGTTGCAGGGTGGGTGAAGGCGAGTTTTTCGGCGTGTAGGAAGTGACGATTAAGACCGCGGATTTGGGATTTGAGTTTTGGGTCCTGGATCGTGTTGTCGCGCCCGCCGCCGTAGATTTCATCGCCGACGACGGGATGTTTGAGCCACGCAAGATGGACACGAATCTGGTGCGTTCGGCCGGTTTTGAGTTCGACGTCCAACAGCGTGAAACGATTGAAGCGGCGCGCGACGCGATAGGTCGACAACGCGCCGCGTCCGCCACGCACGACTGCCATGCGCGTTCGGTTTGACGGATCGCGTGCCAGCGGTTGTTCGATGCGGCCTGAATCCGATGCGACGCGTCCGTGGACCAGTGCCGCGTACAATTTGTAAACACGAGCGCGCGCGAAACTGATCGGAAAGGTTTTCCAGCGCCGCTTCAGTCTTGGCGACGACGAGCAAGCCCGACGTGTCGCGATCGAGTCGATGAACGATACCCGGCCGCACGCTGGTCGCGTTTGGCAGTTGTTGGAAATGATATGCGAGCGCGTTGGCGAGTGTGCCGGAATGAATGCCCGCTGCCGGATGGACCACCAGCCCCGCAGGTTTGTTGACGACCACCAGCGTATCGTCTTCGTAAACGATCTCGATCGGTATCGCTTCCGGCGTGAAGCTGGTCGTTACGGGCGAGACTAGCTCGACTTCAAGCTCGTCGTTTTCGCGAAGTTTGTACGAGGGTTTACTGAGCTTGCCGTTGACGAGAACGTCTTCCGCTTCGATCAACCGCTGCAGCCGCGCCCGGCTCCAGCCCTCAATTTGCGACGCGAGAAACGCATCGAGCCGCACGCCAACATCATCCGGTCCGATCTTAAACGTGAGGTTCTCGTGATCGGATCCCTCAGCCATTCCTGCGTTCAAACTCTTTCATGAATGAAACCAGCGCTTCGACACCCTCGCGCGGAAACGCGTTGTAGATCGACGCGCGGACGCCGCCGACTGAACGATGACCCTTCAAGCCGTCGAGTCCCTGTGACGTCGCTTCGGAGGTAAACTTCTTTTCCAAGTCTTCGGAAGGCAAGCGGAACGTGACGTTCATCGTCGAACGACAATCGGCATCGGCGTGGCCGCGATAGAAATCAGTCGCGTCGATTGCGTCGTAAATCAGTTGCGCTTTCTCGTCGTTCGCGCGTTCCATTCCCGCGATGCCGCCGATGTCTTTGATCCACTTCGTGACGAGGCTGATGATGTAAATGCCCCACGTGTTTGGAGTGTTGTAGAGCGAGTTGTTTTCGACGTGCGTGCGGTAGTCGAGCATCGCGTGCAGGCCGTCGGGAATGCGTTGCAGCAGATCGTCACGAAGGATCACGAGCGTGACGCCGCTTGGTCCCATGTTCTTTTGCGCGCCCGCATAAATGAGCGCGTACTTATCGACGGGAATCGCGTGCGAAAGAATGTCGGACGAAGCATCGGCGACGAGCGGCACTGATCCCGTGTCGGGTTCGTGTTTCCATTGCACGCCTTCGATCGTTTCGTTGGTCGTGATGTGAACGTACGCAGCACTCGGGTTGAGACTGATCTCGTCGTTGCTCGGGATGCGTGTGAAGCCGCCGTCGGCCATCGTGGCGGCGATGTTCACGTTGCCGACCTTCTTTGCTTCCTTCAGCGCTTTCTTGCCCCAGCTTCCGGTCAGAACGTAATCGGCGCTGCCGTTTGCCGGCAGAAAGTTCATCGGCACCATTGAAAACTGAAGACTCGCGCCGCCTTGCAAAAAGAGGATGCGATAGTTGTCGGGGATGCTGAGGAGTTCGCGCAGACCGTTCTCGGCGCGAGCGATGATCTCGTCGAATGTTTTGGAGCGGTGGCTGATCTCCATCACCGACATGCCAACGCCGGGCAGGCTCAACATGTCGCGCTGTGCTTCTTCCAAAACCGGCACCGGCAACACCGCCGGCCCCGCACTAAAATTAAAAATCCGTTCCGTCATTACTCCCTCCGAGAAAACCCAATTTACTCTTCCAACTTCGAACGTAGCGCCTTGCCCGCGATCTTGATGACGAACGAGCGCGGAACGAAGCGTTCGGCTTCGACGGCCAACCAGTTGGTCCAACCGGAAATCACGCTCGGCTTTCGCGGCGCCAGTCCGCGCAACGCTGCATCCACCACCTCTTCCGCCGTTTGAATCGTGCGCATCGGCGGACGGTCCATCTTCGACGCCGCAAAGAAATTCGTATCAGTCACCCCCGGACACAACGCCATCACGTGCACGCCGTGCTCGCGGTTCTCTTCCCACAACGCCTCCGAGAACGACAACACAAACGCTTTCGTCGCCGCATAAGTCGTCATGTACGGAACAGCCTGAAACGCCGCCGTCGACGCGACATTGATGATCACGCCCTGCTGCCGTTCGCGCATCGGCTTCAAAAACCGGTGCGTCAGGTCAACGAGCGACTTCACGTTCAGATCGATAATCTCCAGCTCGCGCGCGAGATCGAGTTCCGTGAAATCTCCCATCGATCCAAACCCCGCGTTATTGACGAGCATGTCGACGACCAACTCCCGTCTTTGCGTCTCTTCAAAGAGCTGCGCGGGCGCATCAGGCTGAAGCAGATCCAATCGTGAAATATTGCGCCCGAACGCCACTCACGCGCCCGAGCTCGTTGCACATCGCGATGAGCTTGTCTTCAGAGCGCGCGACGAGAAGAACATTCCGTCCGCGTCCAGCGAGTTTTCTGGCAAAGGCAGCACCGATTCCGGATGAGGCTCCAGTGATGAGAGTTGTGTTCATACCAACTTCAGCAAGTTGAGTTCGATGATGTCGGGGCTGCTTGCTTCGAGCTGCCGCAAACTCTCCTGCGAGGGCGCGTTATCAAGGTTGATGCGAGCGACGGCCGCCGCCGCGCCTTCAAACACGATGTTCTCCATCTCCTGAACGTTGATCTGTTCCGACTTTGATCGCGTCGAGCACACCCGCCAAAACGCCGGGACGATCCAGATGACGAACGACGAGCCGGTGCGTGGCCGGCGTCTGTTGGGCCAGGTTCACGACGTTCGGAACTTTCCCCGTTTGCATAAACTGTTCGACGATGCGAACAGTCTCGGCGGCGATCGCTTCCTGCGCCTGATCGGTCGACGCGCCGATGTGGTGCGTGCCGTAAAGTCCTGCTTCTTTCGCGATCTCGTCTTGAAACTCAGCAGTTGCGGAGGTCGGTTCGAGGGCGTAGACGTCGAGTCCGGCGCGAATGCCGCGATTCCTGATCGCATTGGCTAGCGCTTGTTGGTCCACCACCTCGCCCCGCGCCGTGTTGATGAAATACGCGCCTTCACGCATCGCATCGAAAAACTCTGCGTTGCACAGGTTTTTCGTCTCGGGCTTGAGCGCGAGATGAACGCTGACGACGTCCGAAGCGGCGGCAACCGCGTTCGGCGACGCCATCAGTTCGACACCAAGTTCCGCAGCACGTTCGCGGCGTCAAACTCCTGCTCCATGCAACCACCGGCATGCCAAACGCTCGCGCACGCGGAATCATCTCCTGGCCGATCTTCCCGACGCCGATCAAACCGAGCGTGCGCCCGTACAATCCGCGCGCTTTCGAAAACTCTTTCTTGTTCCAAGCGCCTTGCCGCAACGCGACGACGTTGTCGGCGATACGACGATCGAGCGCGAGAATCAGCGCAAAAGCGAGCTCGGCAACGGCAATCGAGTTCTTTCCGGGACAATTCGAAACGTAGATCCCGCGTTTCGACGCAGCGGCGACGTCAATCGTGTTGTAGCCCGCGCCGGCGCGAACGACCAGTTTCACTGGGCCGGCATCGAGCATCGGCTCCGTCACTTTCGTGCCGCGCACGACGAGCACGTCAGGCGCAACTGCGCGAATCGCCTCAACGAGCGGATCGTCTTTCAGATCCGGTTGATAGGAGATCTCACAGCCAAGGGCCTGCAAGCCGTCGAGCCCCGACTTTTCAAACTTGTCAGCGATTAACACTCTCATATCGTATGTATTAACAAGCCGTCTCTAAGTTTTGGTTCGAACCACGTCGACTTCGGCGGCATGATCTGGTTGGCATCGGAAACCATTAACAACTCCGCGACCGTCGTCGGATGCAGCGAAAACGCGACCGCTGCTTTGCCTTCGTTTACCAAACGTTCGAGCTCTTTTGTTCCACGCAGCCCGCCGACGAAATCGACCCGCTTGTCGGTGCGAATGTCTTTGATGCCCAGCACCGGATCGAGCAGACGGTCCTGGAGAACGCTCACGTCGAGATTTTGGACCACGCCGTCGGGGAGCGTTGTTTCGGGCGAGAGCTGAAGTCAGGTACCATTTGCCGTCGAGATACATGCTCCACTGGCCGCGCTGCTTCGGCGCGGGATCGGCGTTTTCGCGGATCGTGAACTGGCGGCGAATCGCTTCGAGAAACTCTTCTTGCGAGAGTCCGTTGAGATCGCGAACGATGCGGTTGTAAGCGAGTATCTGTAGTTGTGAATCAGGGAAGATGACGGTGAGGAAGTAGTTGTAGTCTTCGTTTCCCGTGTGCGTGAAACTCTGATCTCGCAGCTCGGTACGCGCGCGGCTCGCGCTGGCAGCGCGGTGATGACCGTCGGCGATGTAGAGCAGCGGAACGGAAGCGAAAGCGTTTACCAAGCCGTCTGTTTGCGCGAGCCGCCAGATGGTGTGACGAATGCCGTCTTCGGCAGTGATGTCGTACAACGGCGACGCACTCAACGCGGCGGAGACTTGTTCGTCGATCTCGTCACGCCTGCGATACGTCAGAAACACAGGACCAGTCTGCGCGCGCAACATCAGCATGTGTCGCGTGCGATCGTCTTCCTTGTCACGCCGCGTGCGCTCGTGTTTGCGGATCGTGTCGTTGTCGTACTCGTCGATCGAGCAGCACGCAACGATGCCGACCTGCTCGTGGTCGCCCATGATCAAGCGGTAAAGGTAAAGACTCGGTTCGGTTTCCTTTTCCAGCGGACACTCCGCGATTAGCTTTTCGAAGTTCTCGACTGCTTTGCGATAGACGGCGTCGCTGTGGATATCAGTGCCTGAAGGTAGATCGATCTCCGGTCGCGAGACGTGAAGAAAACTGAGCGCATTGCCATCTGCGAGTGCGCGCGCTTCGTCGGTGTTGACCACGTCGTACGGAACACTGGCAACTGCCTGCGCGCGCTCAGCCGGTGGACGCAATGCGCGAAAAGGACGAATAACCGCCACAGACCCTCCTGTTTCGAATGAAGGCGCCGGTCTCGGGTGGGCCTTCTTTCGGTTTACATGCTGAATTTATTAAGGCTTATGGCGGTTAAGACTATCCGTTTAGATGTGAAAACTCAAATGAGCTAGAATTCGGATTGAGTTGAAGAGATTGAGAAGAACTACTGGTCTAATTTATCGCGCTGGACGCAAGATCGTGTTGCAGCCGCGCGAGGCGTTGCTGTTGTGCCGGATGGCGTGGTGGGTCGTGGTCCTGTCGGTTGCGGCGCGGCGATATCCGTTGCCGCGTGCGCTCGAGATCGTCGCGGGACGACAGTCAGATAGACCAAGTTTGACGGATCCTGCCGAACAGCAAAGACTAGCGCGTGCGATTGATCTCTTGCTGTCGTCGGATGTTTGGGTGTTTAAGCCGATCTGCTGGAAACGCGCCGCGGTGCTGCATCGTTACCTGTCGCAAAGCGGAACGCAGACGCGCATCATTTTTGGTGTGCGCAACGACACGTCAGGAACAGTCACGGGCCATGCATGGCTCGAAGCTGAAGGACAACCAATCCTAGAAACAACTCCTCCCGAATACGTCGCGACATATAAATTTCCTTCAAACATGTGTGCCCCGCCAGAGGTCCTGCAGGGGTTCTGACGGAACGTCAATTCTTATAAAAAAAGGGAGAGGCCGAAACCTCTCCCTGGTAAATCAAACTGCTTATAACTTACGGCAACGCTTCGACGTTGAAAAAGAACTTGAAGCTTCCCGTTTGCTGAATGCCAAGCAGGAAGCGAACGTCGACGGAGGCGCCATTCGCAATCGGCGTCGCGAGCGTCACTACGCCGGCTGACATCGACGAATTGAAGCCACCACCGTTGGGCTGTGACGGCGGTTGTTCGAGCGTCGTTCCCTGGACGGTGACGTTGCTCGTGCCGCTGCCGCAAGGCGGACGGTCGACAGTGACAACTACGGCTGTGGAGGTTCGTGGCCGTAAGTCGGCAATGCCGCTCGGCGCCGGGAACGTGGTGATATCAACGCACGCGGAACCGCAGGCGCGTTACGTTGCCTCCGGTGTTATTGACGACTGTTCTACGAATATCCAACGTTCCAAAAGTCGAGTTGTTGGCCGGATCCGATGTGAAGTCACGAACGCGGTTCGGCGGAGACGCCGCTGCGACGCAGATATCGAGTAAGTTCACCGCGAACGAAGCATTTCGTTCGATGGGAGAACTCAGGTTCTCCGGTCCGGGTGCGCCAAGACGCTGACCGGCGCCCGCCGAAGTACCGTTGGTATCGACGAACACGAAGTCAGCCGCGTTGTTGTTGCTGTCCTGGACCAATCCGCCGCTGGGACACGCGCCGAACGTTGTGATCGAGCCGTTCTTACCGCAGTTGTCGCGATAGAAGGAGTAGTCGATCGAGAACGGCACCAACGCGGGATATCCGGTGCCCTCTTTGTAGAGTGTGTTCGCTTCGGAGGTTGAGCCGACGGCGTCAAACCTGTTCGCCAGGTTGAAGTTGGCAGCAATGCTGGTGTTGAAGATCGCGATGCCGGCGTTGTCCGGAATGTCCGTCGTGTAGGTGGCGTCGCCTGTTGCAGTCGTTCCGTTACCTGCGGGATACGAAGCAAGGCTATACCCAACGCTGTTCACGCAGAGATAGTGACCCTTGTTCGGAATGACCGTGCCGTTCGGAATAACGCAACGCGCGACTCCGTTTGAAGCGGCGACGGCGTAACCGGTGCCGCCTCCGGCGACTGTGTGGTCTGCGCCAGTGCCGTTGAAAATCTCGATAAACTCGTCGTTCGCGCCGTTTGGACCACGAACACGAAACTCAGAGATGACCAAACTGGTGGCCGCTACGTTCACCGGTGGATCATCCACTGGAAGGATCTGGACCGAAGGTGTTTTAGCGGACCTGACGCTACGTTTTACAGACGCACTGGGCGCCTGCGGAACAAAATCGGAATTGCCGGAAACTGTATCGACTACTGTGACCTGCTGGGGTTGGGCCGTCGTCGCCTGGGGACTGTAAGTGCCCCAAATTACGATACTGCTGGCGGCGGTGGCATTCTTCTTCTTTTTCTTTTTGGTTCTGGGGGAAGTGCTCTTGTTGCCTTCCGCTTTAGCGGCAGGTTCCGTGGTCTGCATTGCAACGCCGGCGAAGGCGACTTGCGAAAGTGCTAAAACCACAATGACCAGGCCAGAGAAGACAACGGAAACCCGAAACGATTTGGACATGCCTGTTTTTCTCCTTAGTCGGTGGGCCCACGATATTCTGTGCGGGCGTGAAACATAATTTGCTTATTGGCTACTGAGCGAGCGCACGTCGACGGTCGCAGCAGTGATGGTTATTCTCATATGAGACTGAAGTGGCACACGCTGGTCTGAAGCCTTTTGGACCACCTGTGTGCTGCTTGTGTTTTTAGTGGTTGATTAGTCGCAGTGATATCTGCGTCTTTTGGGAAGATCCGGAAACAGGATCATCTACGCTCCTCCGCATATCGCCGAAAACCGCAAACAACCCTTGGCTCGAATCGTTCTTTCCATCGGAAGAAACCCGCTGGAAGGGGACTGTATGATACCCGCGGTATCTATGTGACAGCAATACTTTTGTTTCTGTGGTCCTAATCGGCCTGGTCCGGTGAATTAGGACCAGGGCGACGAATCAAAGAAAAGGGAGAGGCATGTTCTGACCCCTCCCTTCTCTATCTATTGCGTTCGAGTTCTACGGCAACGCTTCGATGTTGAAAAAGAACTTGAAGCTTCCAGTTTGCTGAATGCCAAGCAGGAAGCGCACATCGACGCTGGCGCCATTAGCGATTGGCGTCGCGAGCGTTACTGTTCCGGCCGACATTGACGAGTTGAATCCACCACCATTGGGCTGTGACGGCGGTTGTTCGAGCGTCGTTCCATTAACCGTAACGTTGCTCGTTCCGCTGCCGCAGGGCGGACGATCGACAGTTACGACTACAGATGTCGAAGTGCGTGGCCGCAAGTCGGCAATACCACTCGGCGCCGGAAACGTTGTCAGGTCAACTACTCGGAACCGCAAGCGCGTTACGTTACCTCCGGTGTTATTCACGATTGTTCTACGAATATCCAACGTTCCGAAGGTGGAGTTGTTCGGAGGATCCGACGTGAAGTCGCGCACGCGATTCGGCGGCGATGCGGCGGCAACGCAGATATCGAGGAGGTTCGCAGAGAAAGAAGCGTTTCGCTCAATCGGCGAACTGAGGTTCTCGGGTCCGGGTGCTCCAAGGCGTTGGCCCGCGCCGGCTGACGTACCATTGGTGTCGACAAACACGAAGTCGACGGCGTTATTGTTCGTGTCCTTCAGGTTTCCACCAGTGGGACACGCTCCAAAGGTTGTAATCGAGCCTCCCTTTCCACAGTTATCACGATAGAAAGAGTAATCGATTGAGAACGGCATTAAGGCCGGGTATCCAGTACCTTCTTTGTAAAGCGTATTCGCTTCAGAAGTTGAGCCGACCGCGTCCAGTCGGTTGGCGAGGTTGAAGTTGGCGGCAATGCTGGTGTTGAAGATTGCGATACCAGCGTTGTCGGGAATGTCGGTCGTATAGGTCGCATCACCCGTGGCAGTGGTTCCATTACCAGCCGGATAAGAAGCGAGACTATATCCAACGCTGTTGACGCAAAGATAATGACCCCTGTTGGGGATGACCGTGCCATTCGGAATAACGCAACGAGCTACCCCGTTCGAAGCCGCCACGCCATAACCGGTACCGCCACCTGCGACGGTATGGTCGGCTCCGCTGTTGTTTGCAAGTTCGATGAACTCGTCATTCGCGCCATTTGGGCCACGAACACGGAATTCAGAAATGACCAATTGTGCTGCAGCAATCTGCGACATGCCCAGTATCATTGCTACCAGGCCGGTGCAGACAAGGGAAATCCTAATTGACTTAGACATGCCTTAATCTCCTTATTCGCGGGCCACGATGTTTAGTGGGGGGTGAGAACGTACCACGCTTATTTGTAGGCAGTCAACGAAATTTAACATTGGCAAGGGCCGAGATTTTTCGGGGTCGATAAAATATCGCTAACGAAATCAAACACTTAGCGAATCGGTACGGAGCCGTACCCTGAGCGATGGACCATCCGATCCCAATCGACGAAGATCAAATACAGGACCAGTTGATGAGGGAAAAAGATATTCATTACGAAGAGTGTCGAGAGGTGAAAAACGATCCCCACACCGAGGATCCACCAGCGCGCGCGACGGAAGAAAACCGCCACCGGGAAAAGCAGTTCCCAGATCAGGACCAGGCCCACTGCATACGGCAAGTACTCACGAACCTGCGGCAGCCAGAAGGCGAGCTTGAAGTGCGTGTCGTGCAGGTTGTCGAGCGAGTGAAAGATCGCTAATGCGGGCAGGTTGTCGACGCTGAGATACTTCATTCCCGCCACTCGTAACTTAATCAGCGCCGAGCTGAAGTAGGCCCACGCCATCAGCAACTGCATCAGCAGAATCGGATACGCGTACGCCCACAGTGGACGCTCCTTACCGGTTCGCCTGAGCCAGTGATCCAGTGAAAAGTCGTCGCTGCAGGGCGTAAAGGCCAGCACCGCGAGACAGTAAACGCCGAACATTTCGTCGTGATTGAAGTGGCCGAAGCTGCGAAGGAAGCCCTGGTAAAAGAGCACGAGCAGGAACGAAGTTTTCGTCGAGATCGATGTGAAAAGGCCGGCCGTGCTCAGCAACAGCGACACGACCATCGCGATTTTCAGAACGACGATGCCTGTCGGCGTCAGCAGTTGATCGTAGAAACTCCACGGCAAGAACTTCATCGCGCCTGTCGGCCGGAGGATGGTGACTGGAAGCGCGCCGAGGGCGGAGAAGGAAGTGGCGAGGACGGAGAGCAGAAACGTGCCGTGAACGATCGAACGCACGACGCCCAGCGCAAAGGCGCTCTTCGGAACGACGCGGTTTACTGCCGTCAACGCAAGCGGGAGACACATAGAAAGGTACTTTTTGAAATCCCTTTTTCCATTAAACTCACGCAAGCGGGAGACTCATATAAAAAGGAACCACGCGTTTTACAAATCCTTGCGCCACGATTCTATGAAGTTCTCGTAGTTGGAATAACTGCCGCCTTCCCAGCGATACATGTCGAGCCGGATCGCTTTAAGACGCTGCGGAGACGTCGCAGGGAATCGATTGTTGTACAGACGTCCCCACGTTTCGAGAAGATCCGGAATGCGCGCGCCGGGCGGAAGGTTTTCGACGCCGCCGAAGGCGCGGATCAGTTCTGCGTTTCTATGATGGACCGACGGGAGTTTGAAGTTCTGGTTGGCGATCGTCGCATTCACCATGGTCCAGGTGCGACTGTACAAAGCGTTCGTCAATTCGATGGGACGAATCTCGATCGTTTCTCCGGAGACGGTTTCGCCGCGGAGGATGCAGTAGCTGCGGCCGCGTTCGAGATCGCCGCCGGCCATCATCACGTTCCATGCGGCGATCGGGTAGAGGTTTCGAACCTTGGCGAAGGACCAGATCAGTGGCAGAAAGATCGCTGCCGTGAGTACGGCGTATTTGACGAGCAAGCCGCGCGGAAGCCGGTTCTCACTTGGCGGTGAGAAGTTTGTAGTTTTGGAAGTTATCAAGGATTCGTTCCACGCTGAGGGTAGCGTTGTCCCGCGCGACTTCGTATCGAGCGACGATGTCGTCGGCGATCTCGCCCACACTCTTCCCTTGTTCGAGCCCTTTCCAGACGACCATCGCGGTTTCGTTCAGTTGAAAATATTTTTTGGTATTCAGATCGACGAGGATGCCCTCGCCGCCGTCAAAATCGGTTACGACCACATGTTGGCCGGGTATTAAATTATTGGAGTTCATGATTTTCTCAGTTCGAGTAGTGCGTAGGGCTGTCTGGCCCATCGCTCCGCTACCTCCCGCACGTAATTCGTAGCGAACTTCTGTTTCGCCTCGGCGTCAGAAACGAATTCACGGTGTCCCTGAAACCTCTTTCGAATACCTCCGACTTCCGCTTGCTATCTTTTCCAACTCCTCGGGCGACGGGCGAACGTTGAAAAAGTTTAAGATGCTGCTGATTGCAGGTAAGGACAGTTGATTGTAATTAAGCAACATGCTGTTGTCGTTAGCAAGAGTGTGCGCGGTTGTGAAGAAGCTGCCGATGCTGCGCGCGCAAAGTTCTTCGAGCGACATCTCTGCTACGTCCGCCGGTGATGTGCCGGTGATGTGCGCCAGGACGCGATGGTCCTCGTCGAGGAGCCACGTAGGCGGATTCGATACGTTCGATACAATTGTTTCAACCGGATCGCGATAAAGAAACAACCACGGAACGCTCGGCCAGATGCGACGAAGCGGCGCGAGTTGCGACACGCTGCAGCAGGAGAACTTGATGAAAACGCGTCGCTCGCCTTCGTGTTGCGCCAGCGCATTGACGACGGCGCGCAAGATAACGGAATAGAGTGTTTCTTTCACAGGATCGTGCGCGTCCGTGATGAACCTCGCGACGAGTTTGTCGACCGCGTTTGGTTCGGAGAGAACGATCGAATTGTTTACGGCGCGGCAAGCATTCGCGAGAAGTGTCGAGCCGCAACGTGAGGAGTGAAAGATAAAACCTGCCGGCTCAACGCGCGGCAACACGTTGTCGAGCTGCAACAACGCGTCGAATTCCGTGAATTTTTCTGTGAGCTGCGGATGCTCGGCGCGAACGCGATCTACGGTTTGTTGGAAAAACGGCTCGGTGAAACTCACACCAGCCATCTGCCGCCACAATAGACCGGGACGCCCATCGACGACGACGGCATCCACCGGCATCCATCCGGGATCAACTTTATTGGTAAATCTACCTCCGCCCACGGATCGGTACCAATTCCGGTTCCGGCGCGCGATGCCATGGAACTTTCCCAAAGCTTTGCAGACAGAACAGACACGGCGAGCCGGTGAAGAGATCCGGCGTCACGCCGTGCGCGCGCAACGCCGCGAGCGCGTCGTTTCTTTTCTTCAACTGGGCCGATGCAAGTTCGTTCAACTTCGTAAACGCAGACGCAAACGATTCGACGTTCAAATCGGCAACGACGTCCGTCTCTTCCTCCGCGCCACGAAAACCCGACAGATTGCAGCAGAGCGTAAGTCGTCCACGGTAGTCGACATTCATACTCGTGCCGGCCAACGGCGAACACGGCGCGCGCTCCTCGTCGATGTTGTAATAACCGACGTCGACGCCGATGTTCATTTTGAAGATGCGCGCGAGAATCGCGATTTCTTCCTCAACCATACGCTGCTCGTCGAGACTCAGCGCTGATTCGTCGGCGAGCGCGGTTGAAGTCGGCATCACGTGAACGAAGTTCAACGCGGCGGCGCCCATTCGCGCGGCGAAGATCGCGATCTGTTCGAGGTGGTCCACGAGGTCGCGTCGAATCGTCACCTTCAATGCGAAAGGAAGGTTCGACATGTAGCAACGCGAGAAGGCGCGCACCAGACGATCGAACGATCCGTTGCCGCGCCAGCGATCGTGCGTTTCACGCGTGATTCCGTCGAGACTGAACGCTACGTGCGAGATCGAATTGCGATTTGCAGCGAGTGCGGGCCAAATGCGTTCGAAGTGCCAGCCGTTGGTGACGAAGCTGGACGTCATTCCTGCAGCCGCAACAGTTTCCAGCGTCGCTGCGAAATCGGGATGAAGCGTTGGTTCGCCGCCGGTGAAGTTGATCTTCGTGACGTTCGCCACGTCACGCGCTTCGCCAATCACGCGTCGCAACAGTTCCACAGGAAAGAACTCGGCGCGCGAGCTGTAAAGATTATCTTCAGCGCGGAAGCAATAGCTGCAATGGAGATTGCAGATGTTAGCCAGTTCGACAGTTAGACGCTGTGGTCCATAGCGCGCGGGCGCGCCGTCGTCGCTGAACGTGGCATCGGTCTGCATTCAGTTTTGCCTTAGCCGCTTCGTCTGAGTACGCCGAAGGCGTTAGCTGTCTGAGTACGCCGAAGGCGTTAGCTAATTTCAGCCCGGGGTTGTTTCAACCCTGGGTTCACATAGGCAACGTAGAATAACGCTGAAAGCGTTCGTCCCGGTATGAACCCTTTCAGGGTTAAAGAAGAAACACCTCTGTTGTCGCTCCCAGGGTTGTCGCTACGCTCCAACCGCTGGGCTGGAATTAGCTAACGCCTTTCGGCGTTCAATAAACAAATGACTTACTTTTCTTTTAGCTGGTGACTCAATAACTCCGCCGCGCGCGCAGGTTGGAGCAAGTCGGCGGCGGCCGCGAGATCGAATGCGGTCACTTGCCGCGCCAGTCGCGAAAGCACATCGAGATTGGCGCCGGCGACGGTCGTGTCGTAAGTGGCCCACGGACACGCGCGAATCAATCGCGCCATCGTTTCCGCTTGCGTCAACTGAGCGAACCGCGTCTTGTTTTCGCCGCTAATTGACGTAAACAGCAACCAGCGCGGCCGAACCTGCGACACTCGCTCCGACGAAAACACACCCGCCGGTTCGAAGATCTCTCTAAACGCCGCTCCGGCACTCTCTCTCATCGCGAAAAAACTGCGAAAACCACGCGCCTCAACCTCTCCGTCCTTCACACTCAACAGCACTTCATCGTCCGATAAATACGGCCATCCGGCGGTCGCCAATTGAAACGTCAGGGTCGATTTCCCGCTTCCTGACGGGCCGATAATTAACAGGCCCGCGCCACTCTGCGGCTCGACAACACCCGCACTATGAACCTCAAACAACCCAAACCGCCGCAGTGCCGCACAAACCGCAAACGACGTCACTCGCGCCAGCTCCGCATCGACGCTCTCCGGCGCCTGTTTCAACCAAACATCGACTCGCGCCGGCACGTCGTGATGCAGACGCATCAACGAATTGCTGAACTGCAAGTAATACCCGCCGGCTTCGGTGTAACAACGACCGCCCTCGGCCACATCAAACTGGTTCAAGTTGGGAGGTATCTCTGGCCCGGGTTCGTCCGCGAAGAACCTGATCTCAATTTCGGCGTCACGCTGAGGCGCTGGGACGGGCGTGAGCTGCCATCCGGCAAAGAGTTGTTGGACCAGTTGGGCTAATCGAAGGTCGACCGCCTCAAAAAATAGAAACCGACCGGCGACCGTATAAAAGCTTCGGGACGCCGGCCGGTCAAAGACCTTAATAACTTCCATGCAACCGGAACTGTTGTTTAGTTCGTCGCGCCGCTGCTTGCAGCTTGAAAGAATGTAGTTGCTTCCAGAACGTCAACGGGAACAGAAATCGCCGGTTCGACAAACGGTTTCTTCAGGTCACTCACTTCGAGACCTTCAGTTTTAAGTCCCGTGTTTTCTTCGTTCATAATCTCGTTTTGCTTAGCCAAGGTTAGCCGCCTCCTCGAGTCAGTTGTAGTTAATATATGTTTTTGCTAGACCACGTGGCAACCGAAATTTCGGATCACGTGCTCGGGTAAGTCAGTCAGTGCCAAAATTCAATGCGCCTCCTGGTCCGGCTTGGGCGGCAGCGTTAAAACAAGCCGCAAAGGCCTTCGTTCGGACCGCGATAGATCCGCTCTGACGAACAGCTTGATATTCGGCGAGAGCTGTCGAACGGCATCCTCCACAGAGAGCTTTGAGATATTGGCATCAACCAGTTCCATCTTTTCGTCCTGAATGTCGATAGGTATACCGATGGTTTCACCGATCTTGAGTAGGACCAGGGGGAGCGGTTGCTGTTTGGCCTTTACACTCAATTGGTAGTTCAGGTAAGTCACACGGAGCAGGTCTTCCTCTTCCTTTTTCTTTTTTTCTTCGTCCGACTCCGGTTCTATTCCATCTTCGGTATTGCCTTCAATCAACATGGACTGCATCGAGCCGTTCACGACGGCTGATGCGGGGGGCTCACCTTGATTGGCATCGAAAAGAAAAATTCCCAACGCGCGTGGCGGGTTTTGCGAACCCGTGTCGATCTCGTAATCGACGTAGACGGTTGGGGAGAGTAACTGAAGTGCTGGTTCGAGCATTAGCTCGCTGAATTCGATCGTGAGCGGTTCTTTTTGTCGCTCAGTTCCGAGAAATACGGGTATCTTCAAACGCTTCGACAGGTCCTGGGCCACCTCATTGATGTTTGCCTTTTCGGCTTTGAGCGAGATGTTCAGGATCGGCCGAGTTTTTACTGTCAGTGTGTACGGTGGCTTGGCGCCCGGTTTGGCTGTTTGTGTTTTAGCGTCTTTTTCCGCCGGCCTCTTATCAGGTTCGGGATGCTGCGAGAAGGCGGCGGTGGTGCACACCAGGAGCACCAATGCAGCAAACAGACTCTTTACATGCGCACGATGAACTACTAATTTCAAATCTGTCTTTTCCTTGACCTGCGGGTGGAGCACACATCAGCCGGACGACTGACCCCGCTCTTGACTGTCTGTGAAAACTAGCACGTGAGAAAAAATCCGTCAAATTTTGATTAACACGATTGGTCTTTATTGATGGTTACCGGTTTTGAACAGCAGGCGAAACGGGCGTTTGAGGTAATAGGCGAAAGCGGGGAGCGAGCGCGTACTGATGTCGCCGTCGGTGGGTTGGAGCATGTGAACCAGGTAGCGTGTGCGGGCGCGGAAGCTTTTTCGTACGCCGAGGTTGAATTTGAAGATCTCGCGGGACGTGGCAGGAACGTGCTCTGGACCCCTGAACAGGTGCGCGACAATGTTTGCCGCAAGCGGTCCGAGACGCTTGTCTGCGTCGCAACGCCGCTTTACTTCGGCCGGTAACGGAGCGTCCAGAAGTTTGCCGGCGAGATGAAGGCCGAGCAGGAACATTCGCTCGCTATCCGATTTCTCGGCACGCTCCAACAGCGCGGTCCAATTCACAGTGCGACGCGAGATCAGCTCGGCGATGTCGCAGATCCACCCCAGTCGTTCCCACAAATGCCGCGAGCCATGCACGCACAACGAAAACAATAGATCGTCGGTAGAAAACGTTCTCACCTGCATGCCGTTGAGTTCAAATGGAACGAGGTTGGACCACAACGCATCGCCCTGAACAGTCGAAGCGAACAAGTGCGGCGCGACTTCCCAGTGCAACTCGACGATCAACTGTCGATTGTCTTTGATGAACTGAAGATTGTGTTGCGTGCTGAGCAACAGTTCCTGCTGTTCGGCGGTTAACGGTTTCGAGAGCGCGTAGCCGTCGGCGAGCAGGAGATCGCGAGCACGCGCGACGTCATGCTTTTTGACGATCACGTCGAGATCGACGAAACGTCGCAACGAGAGATCGTCGTAGGCGATCAGCGACAGGATCGGGCCTTTGTAAGGAATGGCTTCGATACCTTCATCGGCGAACAGTTTGATCAGACGACAGAGTTCCGCAGTTAGCACGACATTCCGCGCGGCGTTTTCCAATGAATGTTGTTTGAATTGTCGAAGCTTGTCGGGTGCGACGTGATGCGTCAGTTGATGATAGACCAGCGGTACGACCCCATGGCGACGGGCCAGTTGGAAAAAGTAATTCCAATCAACATTTTCAGCAGCGATTTCACAGATCAGCGGCGCAGGTTTCGTGCGCGCGCAATAGAGTAAGAGTTCGCCGGTACTACTCATTAACCTTCAAAACTGCCAGAAACGCCTCCTGCGGAATCTCCACGCGCCCGACTTTCTTCATCCGCTTCTTGCCTTCCTTCTGTTTCTCCAGCAGCTTTCGTTTGCGCGTGATGTCGCCGCCGTAGCACTTCGCGATAACGTTCTTCCCAAGCGCCTTCACCGTTTCGCGCGCGATCACCTTGTTTCCGATCGCCGCCTGAATCGGCACTTCAAACAATTGCCGCGGAATCAACTGCTTCATCTTCTCCGCCAGCGCGCGTCCTTTCGGTTGCGCCGTGCTGCGGTGAAGGATCAACGACAATGCATCGACTGGTTCGCCCGCAACCACCACATCCAACTTCACCAGATCGCTTTCCCAATAACCGGCGAGGTTGTAATCAAGCGAGGCATAACCACGCGACACCGATTTCAAGCGATCGTAAAAGTCGAGCACGATCTCATTCAGCGGCAACTCGTACGTCAGCATCACGCGATTCGACGTGATGTATTCAAAACCTTTCTGTATGCCGCGTTTTTCTTCGAGCAGCGGCAGAATGCCGCCGAGATGTTCGTCCGGCGTCAGAATTACCGCGCGAATCACGGGTTCTTCGATTTTGGCGATACGTCCGGGGTCGGGCATCTTCGCCGGCGAATCGATGTCATGTACTTCGCCGTCGGTGGTCGTGACGACGTAGCGCACGCCGGGCGCCGTCGTGATCAGATCGAGGTCAAACTCACGTTCCAAACGTTCCTGCACGATCTCCATGTGCAGCAAACCAAGAAACCCGCAACGAAAACCAAAACCCAACGCCGTCGAAGACTCCGGTTCGTAGAAGAACGACGCATCATTCAAACGCAACTTGTCGAGCGCGTCGCGAAGCTCTTCGTACTGCGCGGTGTCGACCGGATACAACCCGGCAAACACCATCGGCTTGATCTCCTGGTAACCAGGAAACGGTTGCTTCGTGGGCCGTGCTGCTTCTGTGATCGTGTCGCCGATCTGCACGTCTGCGACGGCCTTGATCGACGCTGTCAGAAAACCGACCTCGCCGACGCCCAACTGTGCAATTGGCGTAGGCGTCGGACGATTCACGCCGAGCGTCTCAACCTGGTAATCGCGCCCTACGTTGAAGAACCGGATCTTCATTCCGGTACGAATCGTCCCGTCAATCACGCGGAAAAGCACGATGACGCCGCGATACGAGTCGTACCACGAATCGAAGATCAACGCTTTTAGCGGCGCGTCCTGATTGCCTTTCGGCGACGGAACGTCGCGCACGATCGCTTCCAGCACTTCGCCGACGCCTTCGCCGGTCTTCGCGCTCGTGAAGATCGCGTTGTGCGTTTCGAGTCCGATGAAGTGTTCGATCTCTTCGACTGCTCTTTCAGGTTCGGCGCCGGGCAGATCGATCTTGTTGATTACGGGAATCAGTTCGAGGTTGTTTTCGATGGCGAGGTAAGTGTTCGCGAGTGTTTGTGCTTCGACGCCCTGTGAGGCATCGACGATCAGCAACGCGCCTTCGCACGCCGACAGTGAACGCGAGACTTCGTAAGAGAAGTCGACGTGACCGGGCGTGTCGATCAGGTTCAAAACATACGACTGACCGTCGTGGGCTTTGTAATCGAGTCGGACAGCGTGGGCCTTGATCGTGATGCCGCGTTCACGTTCGAGGTCCATGTTGTCGAGCACCTGAGCTTCCATCTCGCGCTCGGACAGCGCGCCGGTCAACTCGAGCAGGCGGTCGGCGAGCGTCGACTTGCCGTGATCGATGTGCGCGATGATCGAGAAATTGCGAATGCGAGACGGATCCATGTTTTGTACTTAGTACTTTGAACTTTGTGCTTTAACCAAATACAAAGTACCAAGCACCAAGCACAAAACACAAAAGTGCAATAAGGCGGGTACCTGAGTCTTAATCGAGATGCTCGTTGACGTAGGCGCGCGCTTTTTCCTCCGAGTTCATTGCAGCGACCCACTGGTAGTTTCGCGCTGCCCACGCGACGTGACCGCCGACAAATTCCTCATACTTCTGGCCCGGCGTGTAATCGTCTTCCACGATACCGATTTTCACCCATACGCGTCGCTGCAACTCCGTATCGCCGGTGATCGCCGCCGCCTGGAAGAGCTTGTGCTTGTCGTCGTCGGTCATCGAATCATCGGCACTCGACGACGAAGAGCTTGACGACGAGTTTGTATTGTCGTTGTCGTTTGTATTCTCGTTGCCGTTCAGATTGATGCTGCGGTTGGAGTTATAATTGTAATTGTAGCTCGCGTATCGATCGTATGAGCGATAGGCGAAGTAGTAGATCAAAATGCACGCCACTCCGACCACGATCAATCCCAAACATCCGGCGCCACCGCAACCGAGTGCGATCTTCTGATTACGAGTCATTGTTTTTGGTCTCTTTTCAGATGGACTGAAACGAACGATTTAGAATTCCGATACGAGTCTTTATTACCGAGTTTTCATCCAGGCCACGCATTCGGCCAACTGCCGACGCATAGTTGCGGCGTCAGTGTGATGAATTTCGCCGTGACCTGGCAATACCCATTCAAATTGGTACTGAAGAAGCTTTTCCATCGAACGGATCTGTTCGGGCCAGGAGTACCAGGCCACGCTGCGGAAAGCGGTCAGCGCATTTCGTTTTGACGAGCCTGCAAGATGATCGCCCGTGAACAGGAATTTGTTTCGATACAGGAAAACCATGTGTCCGCGAGTGTGACCGGGCGTCGGGATCGCCAGCAGATCGCGATCGATCTCCACCGGCTCGACGCCACTGACGATGCGCTCAACGCCCTGACGCGCCGCACCATCGTCGGCATGCATGATTCGCTCGCAACCGTATCGCTCGCGAAACAAATCGTGATCCGCGACGTCGTCTTTATGCGTCAAAAGCATTTGACTGACGCCGCCCATCGCATCGATTCGTTTGATCAGTTGCGTGGCAAAACGCGGCGAGTCGATTAGCAGGTTGCCGCCTTCATCCGCCGGCCTCGTGATGAGATAACTCCACGCTCCAAAACTGTCTTCGGAAGTAAAACCGCAGAAATAGACGTTATCGGCGATATGAAACGGAAACGCGTCGATGCCGATATGCGCGTCGTGTTTTTCGGTCGAACCGATCGATCCGGTTGGGCAAGCCACGAGCGCCATCATCGCCTGCCGCGTCTCGTCGTTCGTTGCGGGTTGGTGGTAGACGCTGCACTGATCGCCGTGGTCGCGAAAGATCGCGGGCGCCAGTTGGCTACAAGTGTCGCAGTCGATGCAGGTGGAATCTACAAAGAAATCGCCCGGCACATTCTCGGGTAAACGCTGTTGCAGGCTTGCCATAAGGGAATTGCGAAATGCGTGATTGCGAATTTCGAAATTTCAGCACAACCGTAGCGTACTGCTTTAAATTCCGCAATTCCGCAATTCCGCAATTCCGCAATTCGCAATTCGTCAAATGTCAAATTCGTTGATCAACCGGTGGAGGTAGGAGCGGCTAATGCCGAGTCTTTTGGCGGCGGCGACTTTGTTGCCTTCGCTTTGGAGTGCGTTAACGATCATCCGCCGCTTCAGGACTTCGACGGCGCCTTCGAGTGTCGACTCGTCACCAGCCCGCACACCGGGAAGCACGCGCAACATCTTTTCAGGCACGAATTCGAGTCCGAGCGTTGCGTTGCTGCTTAGCACGACGAGGCGTTCGATCAGGTTTTCGAGTTCGCGAACGTTGCCGGGCCATTCGTACTCCTGCAAGATCTCGATCAATCCGGGTTCGAGTTCCGGTGTCGGCTGACTGTATTTTGCGGCCGATGCGGCGGCGAAGTGCGCAGCCAACAGCGGAATGTCGTCCTGTCGTTCACGCAACGGCGGCAACGTCAGCGGCACGACGTTCAAGCGGAAGAAAAGATCCTGTCGAAAACGGCCCGCGGCGACTTCCTTTTCGAGATCGCGATTGCTGGCGGCGATCAATCTGATGTCGACCGTTAAAGTCTTGATTCCGCCGACGCGCTCAAACTCACGCTCCTGCAACACGCGCAACAGTTTCACCTGCACTGCCGCGCTGAGGTCGCCAATCTCGTCGAGGAAAAGCGTGCCGCCATCCGCAAGCTCGAAACGGCCCTTTCGCGATTGCGTCGCGGACGTGAACGCGCCTTTCTCGTGACCAAACAGTTCCGATTCGATCAGCGTTTCCGGCAGGGCCGCGCAACTAACGGCCACAAACGGTCCCGTCGCGCGCGGACTTTCCTGGTGAATCGCGCGCGCCAGCATCTCTTTTCCGGTGCCGTTTTCGCCGCACAACAACACCGTCGCGCTCGTCGCCGCCGCAGATCGCGCCTGTTTCAAAACGCGCTCCAACGACTGACTACCGCCGAGTAAATGCGTAAATCCCGGCGGACGCGACAACTCCTCGCGCAAACGCCGGTTCTCGATCTCGAGCCGCCGCATTCGCGCGGCCTGGTTGACGATGTGCAGCAGTTCACCGGCGTCGAGCGGCTTTTCAAAGAACCCATACGCGCCGCGTTTCACCGCTTCGAGTGCGGCGCGTTTGGAGTCGCTGCCGGTGATCACGACTACCTGCAACGGCGGATCCTGCGCACGGGCAACGTCGATCAGCGCCAGTCCTTCGCCTATGTCGTCTACGTGCGGCGGCAGGTGCAGGTCGCTGACGACCACCTGGATCTGCCCGTCACTGATCAGTGCGCGCGCTTCGTCGCGTGAGGATGCCTGCAGAACGTGATAGTCAGAAGCCAGGGCCCAGTACAGTCCACTGCGCACAGCGTCGTCGTCATCGACAACGAGAACGGTACCCTTCGGCTCTGATTGAACAGTCATTTACTAGTTTTCCACACAGTAATGCACCAAACCACACTCACGCTTGGCGACACCTGGGCAGGTATTGCTAAAGGGGAACAGCGTAACGAGCAGTGGAAAATCAGTGTGTTGTCAGAAAACCGGGCCTGGGCGCGTAGTTACGGGAGCCTTGGACCGAAAAATATAGCGCTCCAACGGAGCAATCAACCAACACGTGACGAACCACTAAAGCTCAATGGGCATGCTTGAAGAAGGTATTTGCCGCACCCTTCTTGGTTACGCCTGTCTTTGTGTGGCCGATGGTAGCACGACGCGAAATGTGGTTCCAGCGCCCTCTACGGAATGCACATCAATCGTGCCTCCGCTGGCGCGGACGACTTCGCGGCAGGTGTACAAACCAAGTCCGATTCCGCTTTTCTTCGTGGTGGAAAAAGGACGGAAGAGCCGGTTCTCGATAAAAACGCGACTCATACCGGGGCCGGTGTCGCTGATGGAGAAAGACGGCGCGCCGCTGGTTGTGTAGCCGGCTTCGATCGTGAGGGTGCCGCCGGGTTCGACCATTGCTTCGAGCGCGTTGAGTACGAGGTTTTCGATAACTTCTTCGATACGTGCGGCGTCGGCGAGCGCGTAGACGTTTTCCGGCAGACGCAAAACGATGCTGTGTTTTGTTCGCATCGGTTCCGCGGTCATTGCGCTGACGCGTTTCAAGATGGGAACGAGATCGATGTCTTTCGGACGTTTATGTTCGCCGCTCAGGCTCGTCAACGGGCGGCTCAGGCGCGCGACGATGGCTTTCAGTTTATCGGTCGCGTTTGTCAGTCCTCTTAATGCGTCGGCGCGAAACTGCGGATTGTCGAAGTGACGCTCCATGTTGCCGACGGTCAGCGACAACGCTTCGATCGCGTTCTTCAAATCATGCGTCAGCATGGCTGAGAGTCTGACGAACGATTCGAACTGCCGCGACTCAGCTTCGCGCGCGACCTGCGCGCGCAAACGTTCGGTAACGACGTTGATATTGTCGGCGATGCCGCGAGCGTCGTCGCTGGACTTCAGCATGATGCGGCGGTCGAGTTCGCCTTGCGCGATGGCTGACAGACCTTCCGTGACGCGTTCGATTCCTTGTGAACGTTGTTGCACGTGACGTTTGAGAATAAACGCGGCGAGCAATGCCGTGAGCAACGCGACGGCGAAACCGACGCCGCCCCACAAACGAGCACCGGAAAGTAGTCCGGAACGATTGCGAATGACTGCAACCGCGACGTTGAGTCGCGGAATTGGAGCGTAGGCCGCGAAGTAGCTGGTGCCTGAGTTGGAGCGAAACTCACCCAGTCCGTTTTCGTTCGAGGTCATCGCGGTGGAGATCGATTCGAAGCCGGGAACAGCTTCGTTTGCGGGTCGAAGTTTGAGCCAGCGATCGGAGTGATAGACCACTTTTGCCGAGCGATCGAGAACGACGACCATAGAGTTTTCCGAGTTGCCGGAACTGGCGCGTGCTTCGAGTCCGCGCGATGCGGTGGAGAAGATCGATTCGAGATCGAGCACGCCGACCAGTGCGCCGTCGTTTCCGCTGCCGCTTTCGTTATGGACCGGGACCGTGTATTCCAGAGAAGCGGCATTTGTAGGAAGTGTTCCGGGCCGGTCGTGCAGCACGTTGCCTTTGGTGGTCCAGATTCGGTCGTCGGGTTGCGGGATGTTTTTGGGGATGACGTTGCTTTTGTCCCAGTTTTCCCACTGCGTGTTGGGCGTGCCGAACCAGAGTGGATGCCGGTTGCGATCGAAGAGTGCGAGCGCCTGGAAATGGCTGCGCAGTTCGAGGACGGATTTCAGACTCGAGCTGGCGCTTTGATTGGATTCAGTCGAAGTTTGCGCGACGGCCTGTTGGATGTTGCGCTGGAGCGCGAGACGCAAGATCGCATTACCCTGATCGCTGAGAACTTCATCGACGCCCGCGCTGAACGAGTTGAGATCTTCCTGAACGATCGAACCGACGGTCGAGTCGACGGAGCGGTAGCCGTTCCAGCAATTGAGGCCGGCGAGTAGCAGCAGCGGCGCCGCGCACAGGGCAAAATATGTGAGAAACGGCTTGCGTCGAAGAATCATTTAATTAGTTGACTTAAACTCGCTTGCGGCCGAATTCGGCGAGGAGCGGAGCGAGTGTGTCGATGATCAGATCGTGAGCGGCGCCGCTGCTCGCGACCAATCCGTTGCGATTCTGAACGTCAGGAACGTTGTAGTTCAACGGCTCGCCAAACAGGTCAGTCATCCGGCCGCCTGCTTCAGTCAGGATCAACTGCGGCGCGCAAGTGTCCCACTGTTTCGTTCGCGGCGAAAGATGGATGTACAGATCACACTGCTGTTCGATGAGCAATCCGACCTTGATCCCGACCGATCCGCGTTGCACTTCTTCACGAAAACCAAACCGCTGCACGACCTTGTTCATGCGCGAGCTGCGATGCGATCTGCTCGCGGCCAGCCGCATTTCCGAAAACTTTCGCGCATCGGAAACGCGCGCCTTTTCGGGTTCGAGCTGCGGGCGTTCGATCCACGTGCCTTCACCGCGGACAGCTCGATAAAGAACGCCGGTCGACGGTTGATAAACAACAGCGACGACGGGTTCGCCGTCCTGCGCGAGCCCGATCTGCACAGCGAAATCGCCGTTGCCCGCGATGAATCCGTTCGTGCCGTCGAGCGGATCGACCATCCAGACGCGCGACTTGTCGAGTCGACGCGACGTATCGACTGACTCCTCGGCCAGAATCCCGTCGTTGGGAAACTCGCGCTGCAAACGCGTGACGATCAACTCGTTCGCGATACGATCCGCTTGCGTGACCGGTTCGGAATCGTCGTCGAAGTTTTTCTGTTCGATATCGATCGGACCTTCGTACTGTTCGAGAATCGCAGCGCCGGCAGTTCGCGCGAGGTCTATCGCGACGTCAAGTTCGTGCTTAAGTTGAGACATCAATGTTCCTGAGTTCCTGTCGAGCGGCGTCGCGGATCGTTTTAATAGTCAGTTCTATATCAGACCTGGTGGTGCGAAAGTTAGTGATGCAGGCGCGCAGGGCGAAGCAACCGTTCACCGTCGCGTTCGACAGGTACGCGCGTCCGCCTGTTTGCACGCGGCTCATGACGCCTCGTTCAACTGGTCCAGTCGCGGATCTGACGTCTTCCATCCCGCGGGCACGTAACGGAAACAACAGATGCTCAACTCGACCGGCGCGAGCAGTTCAAAATCCTCAGCGCGGAAAACGAGTTCGCCCATGTAAGCCGCCAGCGAGATGTCGTTGCTGACAGCTTCTGCGATGCGGCGCGAACCGTAGTAGCTGAGCGTCAGCCAAACCTTCAACGCGCGAAAGCGGCGCGAAAGTTCAACGCCATAATCCCAGTAGGCAAACGCTTCGTCGTCGCTGTGGCCGTGAATCTTGATGTAATCGGCGTCTTCAGTGCTGAACGTCGCCTTGACGGGATTCGGATCGCGAAACAGAAGACATCCGGCATCGACGGGGACGTAGAGCCACTTGTGCGGATCGAGCGAAACCGAGTCGGCGAGCGCGAGGCCGTTGAACAGGTGCTTCTTGCGTGCGTCGAGTATGCCGGGTGCGCCGTACGCGCCGTCAACGTGAAACCACAGATCGAATTCACCAGCGAAAGTGGCAATTTCTGAAAGTGGATCGACGACGCCGGTGTTGACCGTTCCTGCGCTGGCAACGACGCAACACGGCCGCAGCCCGTCGCGAAGATCGCTTTCGATTTGTGCGCGTAATGAATCGACGCGCATCCGCCGACGGTCGTCGCAGGCGACGACGTGCACCTGATCGCGTCCGAGGCCGAGGATGTCTGCGGCTTTCGCGATCGACATGTGCGCCTCTTCTGACGCGTAAACAATCAGCGGCGCGCCGGAATTCCACAGACCTTTTCGCGACGCTTCGCCGCCCAACTTGCGACGGCTTGCGACGAGCAACGCGATCATGTTCGCCATCGAACCGCCACTCGTGAGCAGACCGTGCGCGTTCGCGTCGTATTCGATCAACGACCCGAGCCAGCGAACGACAAGTCGTTCGAGCTCCGTTCCCGCCGGGCCTGATCGCCAGCACGTGATATTCGCGTTCAACGCGCTCGCGATGAGATCGGCATAAGCGCCGATCGGCGTCGACGGCGAAGCGACGTAACCGAAGAATCGCGGATGACCGTTATGCCGGCTGAGGTCGAACAGCGTGCGGCACTCCTCCATCAGTCGATCGAGCGGAACGCCTTCAAGCGGGAGTTCAAGATCGAGTGCGGCAGTCGTTTTGCCGGCGTAGTTTTCCGCACGGACCGGCCGTTCGGAGATCGTCTTGAAGTAGTCGGCGACGAGTTTGGTGGCTTGCGTAGTGACGTCGTCAAGGGCGCGCTCGTCAATATCGAGCGACGATTGTGTTCGCAGTTCGGTGTTTGCGGCTTCGCTCATTTGATCGAAGGAGCGATTGCTACCAATAACGACAATCTTTCCGTGCCCGTGTTGGTGACGCCGTGCGACACGCCCGCGGGCGCGACGACAACCGTGCCTGTTTCCGCCGTCTGCTCTTCTTCGCCGACGATGAAACTGCCCCGCCCGGCCATCACGAGGTAAAACTTGTCAGCGCCCGCGTGCGCGTGCACCTTTTGCACCTGCCCCGATTCGAGGCAGTTCAAACCGACCATCACGTGTTCGCCCTGCCACAGCGTGGTCTTGTAAAACTTTTCGGCGTTCGAGCCTTCAAACTCGCGCCAGTTCAGGAACTTTGGCATGAATACAAAGTACCAAGTACAAAGCACTAAGTACAAAGTACAAAGCACAGGGTTCGTGCTAACATCCGTTTGAAAATGCCCTTACTTAATCACGCCACGCCTGAAGGCGCCGCACGCTACGCCGAACGTTTCGCGACACGCGCGGCGACAAACCATTTTCGCCGGCAACAGGGATTGACGCTTTCGTCGATCGGCATCGGCACGTATCTCGGAAACCCTGACGAAGCGACGGATCTGAGTTACGCAAACGCCGTCGTACGCGCGGTGACGAGCGGCGTTAACGTGATCGACACGGCCGCGAATTATCGTTTTCAACGAAGCGAACGGTCGATCGGCCGAGCTTTGAAGACGCTCGCGAACGAAGGATTTGAACGCGAAGAGTTGGTGATCTGCACGAAAGGCGGGTATCTGCCGTTTGACGGTGCGCCGCCGCGAAACATCCGCGAGTACGTTGAAGAGACGTTTGTGAAACCGGGTATTGCGTCGTTTGAAGATATCGTTGGCGGCAGTCATTGCATGACGCCGTCGTACTTGCAGAACCAGTTGGACCAGTCGTTGCGGAACATGGATATCGAGACGGTGGATGTTTATTACATTCACAATCCGGAGTCGCAGTTGGACCACGTTTCGGAGCGCGAGTTTTATCATCGCTTGCGGCTCGCGTTTGAGCGGCTTGAGGAGAATCGCAAACAGGGAAAGTTGCAGTTTTACGGTATCGCGACATGGAACGGCTTTCGTCAACCAGCCGACTCGGGGAAGCATCATTCGTTGGTGAAGATGATTGAAATTGCGCGCGAACTCGGCGGCGAGTCGCATGGGTTGCGGTTCATTCAGTTGCCCGTGAACCTTGCGATGCCGGAAGCTGTCTCAGTATTGAACGAGACGATCGACGGCGAACCTTTGACGGTTCTTGAAGCTGCCGGCCGGCTCGGCGTCACGGCGGTGGCGAGCGGTTCCATGTTGCAAGGCCGGCTGGCAATGAATGCGCAAGCCGCCATTCAGTTTGTTCGCACCGCGCCCGGAATAACGACCGCACTCGTCGGGATGAGCCGCGTCGAACACGTGGACGAAAACCTGCAATTGGTAAACGTGAACGCTGATGAGCAGTCGGCGGTATAAAACATTTTCTGAGTTCTGGCCGTTCTATGTTGCCGAGCACAGCAAGATCGGAACGCGTTGGCTGCATCTGCTCGGCACGACGGTGGCGCTGCTGACGGTTGTTTATTTCATCGCATCGGGCAGGTGGTGGTTGTTTCCGCTCGCGTTCATTCCCGGTTACGGCTGCGCGTGGTTCGCGCATTTCGTAATCGAGAAAAACAAACCCGCCACGTTCGAATATCCGCTCTGGTCGTTTATGGCTGATTACAAGATGATCGCTTTAATGCTCACAGGCCGGTGGCCTCATGCGCGGTAACGTTCCCATTCCCGAAATCCCACACGGTGAGGACGTGTGGCTGATCGTGCTCGTCACGTCGGTGCGCGAGCGACGCACGCAACAGGGCCGGCTCTTCTGTGACGTCATCGCCCGCAACGCAACCGGAACGATCGCGCTGAAGATCTGGGGCGAGGTCCGTGCAGCGCATGGAGAAATCAAACCCGGTCTCTGGGGCATCACGGGCAAACTCGAAACGTACCAGGACCGCCCGCAGTTCGTCGTCGCCGAGTATCGACCGGTCACGATCGAACAGTACCGCGAACATCAGAACTCCGAACCACGCCTGCCACGCGCTTACACGCTCGACATCGAGACCGTCACCCTGCCGGACTTCCGCGAACGCGTCGGATCGCAACTCGAACGACAAATGCGTCTCGGCAACATGCGTTTCGAACAGCAACAACGCTACCTCGAAGACATCGCCGCCGAAGAAGAGCGTTGTTACGAGTTGGGTTCGTTGAGTGCGACGTCGGGACGCGTGCTGTCGATCGCATTGCACGTCGGATCGATCCCGGGGCTGGAGTTTCCCGGATTCGGTCCCAGTTCCAGCGAGCATGTTTTTGGTATTGACCGAGACGGGTACGAACAGAGCGAGAACCAGGCGCTGCGCGATTTTGTTCAGTTCATGAAAGATTTTGACGCGGATTCTGACGAGCTTGTCGGACATAACATCATCGGGTTCGATCTGCCGTTTATCTTTCAGCGATGTTTGGCGAACAGCATCGTCGCGCGGCCGTTTGTGAATTTGAGTGACTACAACGTGCGCGGCGTGTTTGACACGATGCACCGGTGGTGGTTGGGGGCGCGGCGGCACGTCAGCCTCGACGACATCGCGTGGGCGCTTGGGATCGAGTCGAGCAAAACGGACGAGGTCGAGGGCAGCAAGGTATTCGAGCTTTATCAGGCCGGAAAGCTCAACCTGATCCGCGAGTACAATCTGAACGACGTCCGCCTGACGCGCAAGGTTTACGAACGGATGGTTGCCGGCTTCGGCCGGCAGTAATCAAAACACGGATTTGATCGCTAAGGTGATAGAATCCGGCGCATGGATTTTTTGTTTCCGTTGTCGATGCTGGGCGTGGGCCTTGTCATCGGCGCCGTCTCCCTCTGGTTCATCACACGCTCCAAATTAAAATACGAATTCGAACGCGGCCGCGCGACCGCAACCACCGATCACGCGACGCTGGTCGAACGACTCGCCGGCAAAGACGACCAGGTGCGGCAACTCCGCGAGGCACTCGATCGCGAAGAGGCGCACACGGAAGAACTGCGAAACGAAAACTCCCGCGCTGCATCGCAACTATCAGCGCTCCAAACACGTCTCGAAGATGAGCGACGCGTGAGCCAGGAAAAACTCGCGCTGCTCACCAGCGCGGAAGAGAAACTCGCCGACGCATTCAAAGCGCTTTCCGCGGACGCGTTGCGCAACAACAACCAGTCGTTTATCGATCTCGCGCAGCAGAACCTCGAAAAGTTTCAGGAGACGGCGCGCGGCGACCTCGAGCGCCGGCAAAGCGCGATCGACGAACTTGTAAAACCGCTCAAGGAGTCGCTCGAAAAGGTCGACGACAAGATCGTCGAACTCGAAAAAACGCGCGTCGGCGCTTATACCGAACTGCGCGAACAACTCAAGACACTTGCGACTTCGCAGTCACAGCTTCAGTCGGAAACTGGAAACCTCGTGAAAGCGTTGCGCGTGCCGCATGTGCGCGGGCGATGGGGCGAGATTCAGTTGCGGCGCGTCGTCGAGCTGGCGGGAATGGTTCGCTATTGCGACTTCACCGAACAGACGACCGTCAACGGCGAGGACGGCCGCCTGCGTCCGGACATGATCGTGCGCCTGCCTGGAAATCGCACGATCGTCGTCGATGCAAAGGTGCCGTTCGACGCGTTTTACGAGTCGATCTCTACGGCTGACGATGAGGTGCGTTTGACCAAGTTGAAAGATCATGCACGACTTGTCAGGACGCACATCGCGACGCTCAGTCGCAAGTCGTACCAGGAAGCGGTACAGCCGACGCCGGAGTTTGTGTTGCTGTTTCTGCCGGGTGAAACGTTCTACAGCGCCGCGCTCGAAAACGATCCGAAGTTGATTGAAGACGGTGTGAGTCAAAACGTCATCATAGCCACGCCGACGACGTTGATTGCATTGCTGAAAGCTATCTCATACGGTTGGCGACAGGAACAGATGGCCGAAAACGCGCACGAGGTGAGCGCGCTTGCGCGCAAGCTTTACGATCGGCTGCGCACGTTCACGAAGCATTACGACACGATCGGCCGCAACCTCGACCGGGCGCTCGACGCGTACAACCAGGGCGTGCGTTCGCTCGAATCGCGCGTGCTCGTGACGGCGCGGCGGTTCAAGGAGCGCGGCGCGCTGGCGGGCGAAGACATCAAAGCAGTGGAACCTATCGACAAGACAACTCGACCGCTCAGTCTCGACGAAGGTGGACTCTTCCCTGATATTTAGCTTGCGCGCGTGCGCGCCGTAATCCGTGCATAACGTCTGGAACGAAATCTGGCTAAGTCCTCTCCTCGGCAACAATCGAACGCTGCTCATCGAGCGTTGCGGCGATCTTGTGGCCACCGATCAAAGCGCGAGCTTCATCTATCTCGCGGCCTCGCATCCGCTGCTCGAAGTCGTCACGCAACAGATTCTCGATCGCAGTAAAAGGAGCGGTGTTTGGGGCGAGATTCCGGTCTACCTGTTTCGCGGTTTCGCGCAACGAATCATCTCGTCGGCCGTTGACGACGTGGGACGCGGAATACCACCACGCATTCCAATCGATCGCGACGAGTTGCCGTTGAAGCGGAGTTTAGTGTCGCAGATCCTGATGCGGCTGTTGGCCCAGGGAAAGCTGCAAGCGTTCGCCCCGCTCGCGACACGCGAAGGCTGCGTGAACACAGTCACGACGCTCCTCGGCGAACTGCAACGCGCCGCACGAACACCTGCTGAACTCGCGGAGATCGTTGCTGCTCGCGCTTTCGATCAACAAAAACAGAACGAGTTCGATACTGAAGTCTCACTCATCTATTCGACATACGTAGATCTATTAAATCGAAATCAACTGACCGAAGAAGACGCCGATCAACTCCGAGCGCTTTCAGTGTTGCGCGGCGAGCTCGACGGACAACACGTCCAGCTCCCGTGGCTCGATAATGTAAAGCTGCTGATCATCGACGGCTTCTTCGATTTCACGCCGGTGCAAGGCGAGATCCTGCGCCATCTGATCCCGCGCATCCCGCAAACCATCGTCAATCTCAATCACGACGATCGCAATCCCGAGATCTTCGTGCCGTTCCAGGAGACGATCGGACAACTGCAAAGCATCGCCAAGTTTGAGCTGAAACAAGCAACCGACTACCTGCCTACGCACGGCGTGCTTTCCGGACTGCGTCTGAATCTTTTCAACTCGCTGGTTTCCGGGGAACCGGTGGCCGATCGACTGCGCGAGATTCGTTATCTCGAATGCGGCGACCGCGACATCGAGATCCGCACCATCGCACGCGAAGTCAAACGTCTCGTTCTGACTGAGCAGTACGACCTCGCAGACATCGCCGTCGTCGTCCGCGAGCGGGCAGCGTATGCGAACACGATCGCGCGCGTGATGCGCGAAGAGTCCGTGCCGTGCAATCTCGAACTGCGGATCGACTCCAGCGACGTACCCGCGAATCGCGCCGCACTCAAGTTGATCGCGTTGCTCGAAGCGATCGCTTCTGAAGATCCCGCGGCGATGCGGATTGCCGAACTCGCCGATCTGATCAAGTCGGAATACTTCCGGCTCGAAGACGCAGAGTTGCAGGTGTTGAATGAGCAATTCCATTCGGAGCATCTGGGACTGTTGCGCGCAGATCTGCCGTTGCTCACGCGCGAAGCTGTCGAGCCTTTTAAAATTCGTCATCGCATCGGCATGTGGGACGCGGACGCGCTCGAGAATGCGTTTGCGTACGTCGGCGGCGAGTTGCAGGTGACCGCGTGGCTCGCGCGCGCGCAGAAGTTGATCGCGAATCTGCCGCAAGCCGAAGCGACGAAGGAACTGCTGAATCTCGATCTTGGTGCGCAGGATCGCGATCGCGACATCGCAGACAACGTCGAGAATGCCGAGACCGCAAAGCTTGAAGAGAAAGGCGTCGAGAAGAAGCGACGCCCGTCACGCGACATTCATCCCGCGGCGCTTGCGTGGACATCGCTGGTGATTGAGCGCTTTGCAGAATTAATTCAAGCGGTGCCGCGAGTCGCTAAGCCGGCTGAGTTGCGTGTGGAGTTGATGCGGTTGTTGGGCCGGCTCGGTTTTCGCGAGCAGATCGTCGAGCCGACAAGAACGTCCAACGACGACCAGGAACTGCCGCAGGTGATGCTCAATCTGAACGCGATGGAATCTATCCGTCGCGCGCTCGTCGCTGCGGTCAAGAGCATTGAACATCACGACATGGAAGTAGAACAGGTCCGGAGGGGGAACGCCCCCGCTCAAACTCGCCTTTCATATTTCTCACTGAAGTTCGTCGCTGCCTCAACTCACAATCCCAACTGCTCGGTGCCGCCGACCGCTCCGGTCTGCGCATACTCGAAGCCACAGACGTCCGCGGTCTGCGCTTCCGCACCGTGTTCATCGCCGGCCTGATCGAAGGCGGTTTCCCGCTGCGCGCATCGCGCGACTGGATCTATCCGCACGAAGAACGCGAGCGGCTGAGAGAGTATGGCCTGACGCTCGAAGACATCTCGCCCGCCACACTGCTCAAAGAAGAACACTATTTTTACCAGGCCGCCTGCCGCGCGACAGAGCGTCTCTTCCTGAGCCGTCCCCTGCTGCTCGAAGACGATTCCGAAACAGTCAGTTCCTACTACGTCGACGAACTGCGACGCGCCGTGGCGCCGTTTGAAGTCGAAACCGAGATGGTCCGGCGCGATTACGAAGGCGGCAACTTCGACGACGTCTCGACGAGCAGCGACATGAGCGTCGCGCTCGTGCGGCAGGACGAACGCCATCGTCATCCGATTCTCAAAGACAAGCTGTTGCCGTTGTCGCGAATCAAACGCCTGCTCACGCTCGCGCGCAACGATCGCTACATCAGCAACTCCGCTTTGCGACGCATCGAGATAGAACGCGAACGCTCGAGCGCGAAATTTGGTCCATACGACGGCGAGATCACCGATCCGCATCTGCTCGATTTGCTGAAACACAGATTCGGCCCCGACTTCGTGCACAGCGCGAGCGGCCTAAGCGTCTACGGCAACTGTCCGTATCGCTTCTTCGCTCAACGCGTGTTGCGACTCGAACCGCGTGGCGAGGCCGCGCTCGATTTGCAGGCAATCGACGCGGGCAAGTTGTTGCACGACGTGTTGCGCCGCTTCTTCGAACGGCACCGCCGCCAGCCGCTGAATCAACTGGATCAGAAAGCCTTGCGCACGGAGCTCGCTGGAATCGCCGATGCTGTGTTCGACGAGCACGAGCGCGTCGTTCCGCCGTTGAATAAGCAGATCTGGAAGATTGACCGCGAGATTCGAAAGATTCTGTTGGACCAGGTGCTGCTGTATGAACTGGAAGTGCAGGAGGAATCCGCAGCGCGACAGGTGCTGCCGTCGTATTTCGAAGTCGCGTTTGGCGGCGCTCGATCGGCCGCGAAAGATCCCGATTCGACAGACGAACCGCTCGAGCTGAGCCGCCCGACGTTGATCGGTGACGAAGTGATCAAGATCAGCGGACAGATCGATCGCGTCGACGTCGCGCGCGACGACACGATCGTCGCTTACGACTACAAGCTGTCGACCGGCGCGAGCAAGTGGGACATCGTCTCCGGGCGAAGTCTTCAGCTCCCCATCTATCTCGAAGCGCTCGAAAAACTGATTCTGCCGGACCATCCGATCGCCGGCGGCGGTTATTACATCATCCGCGGCGCACAGGAACGCCGGAACAAAGGGCTGTATCGTTCGACGCAGTTGGACTACCTCAACGTGCGCGCGAAGAATTCGGTGTTTACGGATGAAGAGTGGCAGCAGGTGCGCGCGTCAGTGATCGAGAAAATTTGGAAGTTTCTCGACGGGATGCGCGAAGGGCGATTCGTCGTCGATCCGTCCGAGCGGCAGAAGACGTGCCGGTTCTGCGATTACGGCGCCGTGTGCCGCTACAACCGCGACCGCATCGAGAAAAAGAAAAGATCTGTGTAATCCGTGTCTGAAACAGTTAAACGCCAACTCTTACCCGAGCAAGCAGCAGCCGCTTACGAGATCAACAAACACATCTCGGTGACGGCAGGGCCAGGCTCCGGCAAGACGACGGTGCTCGTGGAACGCTATCTCCACATCCTCCACGAACAACGCCTCGCGATCGATCAGATCGTCGCGATCACGTTCACAAATCGCGCGGCGAACGAAATGCGCGAGCGTCTGCGCAAGGAACTCAACGCGCTCCTCGAAACAGCGACGGGCGACGAACGCCGTCGCTGGCTCAACTACAAACGCACGCTCGACGGCGCGGTCATCACCACGATTCACGGCTTTTGCGCGCGGCTGTTGCGCGAGTTTCCGCTCGAAGCGCGTGTCGATCCGCAGTTCATGCTGTTGGACGAACATCAGGCGGCGTTGATGCTGGAGTGGATCGTCGAGGAGGTGCTGTCGGAGTACATCAGCGCAGGGCACGTGGAGATCTCGCGGCTGACGCTCGGCGTCGGACGCAGCAGGTTGGCGGCAGCGTTGGCCCAGGTCTACCGTGACGCGCGCGGACAAGGTTTGTCGTTCGAAGAATTGGCGCTCGCGACCGCGCGTGTTCACGCCACTGCCGACGATCATGCGCAAGCGATCGACGACCTCGATCGCGCGATGGACGAGTTGCTCGCGGTGCGACGCACGACGCCTGCGGCGCGCGCGAATCAGCAACAACTCATGTCAGGCTGGCCGGAGATTCGAAAGCTGTTGCAGACGGTCCCTTCGCATGAAACTTTGGCGGATTACTGCCGCCGCATTGGCGACTTTCGCGATCAGCTTCGGCCCGCCGCACGTTCGCCGATCGCGGACCACGTCAAAGCCATCGACACACTCGTTTGGGAAAAAGAGCTTCAGGGACGCATTCCGCAGGTTTGTCTAGATCTGTTTGCGCAGCAGTACGCGCTCGAACTGGTCAACCTGCTGAACAGCATCGACCGCCGTCTCAACGAGGAGAAGCACAAACTCTCGGCGCTCGATTTCGACGATCTCGAATCGCGCACGATGCTCCTTTTGCAACGTCCGGAGGTGATCGCGCGCACTGAAGATCGATACAGGTTTTTCCTCGTCGACGAATTTCAGGACACGAACGGCGTGCAGCAGCGATTGCTGGAACGTCTCGCGCTGCCCGCAGGTCGCAGGCCGGCGAACCTGTTCATCGTCGGCGATCGAAAGCAGTCGATCTACAGCTTCCGAGGCGCTGACGTCGACGTTTTTCGCGAGATGACGTCGATCCTGACGGCAGCGGGCGGTGAAACGAAACCGCTGCAGTTGAACTTTCGCAGTCAGCCGCCGTTGATTGCGTTCTTCAATCATTTGTTTGCGCGTCTGTTCCAGTTGCCGGAGGACCTGCCAGCCGAGCTAAGAACAAGTCAGGAAGGGGGCAAGCGAAGCGGCGCCCCCGCCAAACGTACATTGCTCGACGAGCTTGGTTACGTGAAGCACGAGGACAGCGAACCAAAGCGTGAATTGCGCGATGAAGGTCCGCTGGTTGAGTTATTGGTGACAGCGAAGGTTCCGGTCGAAGAAGATCCACGGGCGGAGCAGGACACGCGCGTGCTCGATGCGAAACAACTCGCGCGTCGCATCACCGCGCTGAAATCGCAGAATGCGGACTTGAAGTACGGCGACATCGCTTTGCTGTTTCGCGCGATGACGCACGTGCAGATCTACGAAGCGGCGTTTCGCCAGGCAAACATCCCGTATCAGACGGTGCTGGGCCGCGGGTTTTACGAACGCGAAGAGATCACCGATCTGATCCAACTGCTGCGATTTCTCGACAACAAGACTGACGAACTCGCGCTTGCGGCAGTGTTGCGTTCCCCGCTGTGCGGTCTTTCTGACAACGCACTGCTCGCCTTACGAACGCCACCGACGCGAAAGCTTTACACGGCGCTACAGAATCATCGTGAGATTGAATACATCACGGACGAAGAGCACGAGCTGCTCGATCGCGCGCACAGGCTGATCAGCCGTCTCGTCGCGCGACGTCATCATTACTCGATTCACGATCTGCTGCGTTTGGCTGTTCAGGAGTCGGAGTACATGACCGTCGTCGCCGCGAATTTCGACGGCGCACAACGTCTCGCAAACATCCAGCGGCTGTTCACGCTGGCGGCGCGGTTCGAGAGTTCCGGCACGCATTTGATTCGTGATTTCGTGCGCTACGTCGAGGAGTTTGAGGCGATTGGGAGTCGCGAGAGTGAAGGACAGATCGATCAGGCAGCGGATGCGGTGCGGTTGATGACGATCCACCAGGCGAAGGGGCTCGAGTTCCCGGTCGTGATCATTCCCGATCTGCAACGTCTCTCGCGCGTCGCAACCGACACCTGGATGATGCTCGATCGCCACCAGGGACTGACGATGAAAGTGCCTGACGGCCGCGGCAATCTCGTCGCGGGATGTACGTTCAGCACGTTCGAGAAGCGACATGCGTATCGCGAGTTGTTCGAGAGCATGCGTCTGCTGTACGTCGCCGCGACGCGTGCTGAAGATCGGTTGATACTTTCCGGCGCGACGGACGACCTTCCGTCTTTGAACCGCACGAACGACTCGTGGCTCAAGTGGATCTGGCAGGCGCTCGAACTCGACGGCCGAACGCAAACCGACGTCGTCGATCTTCCGAACGGCGTGCAGCTTCAACTTACGATCAATCTCGCCGACGAACCGTTGCCGGAGTTTGAACCCGAGCTGGAGGAGGTTTTAGAGCGTGGACCAGCGGGTGAATCGTTGGGCCAGGTGTTTCCGTTGCGGCGTCCGCTCATCGCGATTGCCGGCAGCTCGATTCACCGGTTCAGTGTCACGCAACTGATTAACTATCAACGTTGCCCGCGACAGTATTACTTCGAGCGCGTGTTGCGTTTGCCGCAGGCGGATGAGCTTGCGATTTGGAACAACGCCGAGGCGCCGGAGCCGCCGTCGAATATTAATGCGACGTTAAAGGGCGCTGTGATTCACCGTTTCTGCGAACGCTACACGCCGGATCAGAACAGCGAAGAGTTGTTGCGGCAGAGTTTTGCGGAGGTGTTGCGGTTGCGGCAGGCGCAACTCGCCGATCGTCTCGTCGAGATCAATCCGGAGGCGGCGATCAAGGATCTGTTGCCGCTGGCGAAGAATTATCTTGCGAGTGATGTGTTTAAGCGTGTGGAGCGAGCCCGAGAAGAGAACAGGTTCCCAACTCGTTCTTTGCCAACTGCTCCGTTAACGGGCGATGCGGGGCTGTGGAGTGAGTTGAGTTTTCGTTTGCGCCGGCCGTTAGGCATTCTGAGTGGGATCATCGATAAGTTGCTGATCACGCAGACGGCTGAAGGGTGGTTTGAAGCTGAGATTATCGACTTTAAAACAAATCGCATTCGTATTGACGTGCCGGCCGTTGTTTACGAAGCGCCCGCGAAACGGAGACGCTCGCGCAGCCCACAGTTCGCATTCGACTTTGAACCCGAGCCTGAGCCGCCGCCGCTCGATGTTGCGACGAACAACATGATCGAGATTACGGCGCGCGATTACCAGTTGCAGATGCAAGCGTACGCGCATGCTGTGCGCGAACTGATTCCGTCGCTTGCGAATAGCCGGATTCGCGTGACGCTTCACTTTCTCGATCCGAACGTCGAGACACATCTTTCCGACGAGCTCCTTGACCCGGCACGGTGCGCACGAGCGATTGACGAAGCGATGATGCGCATCGTGACCTCCGCCGACGCCGCCCATTTCCCCGTCAAAACCGCGCCGCACTGCCGCATGTGCAACTTCCTCCGCGTCTGCACGGCGGGCAGAGAATATTTGCGCTAAGGTCTGCGCGCGGATAACATCCCCGGCCTATGGTGACAATCAAATCCTTCGAGGGCGGCGAATTCGACGCTTACCTCGCGCTGCCAGCGGGCGGCTATGGTCCAGGCGTCCTCGTCATCCAGGAAATCTTCGGCGTCAACGACTACATCCGCAGCGTTGCCGACTGGTACGCCGCACACGGCTTTGTCGCGCTCGCACCCGATCTGTTCTGGCGCATGCAGCGCGGCGTCCAACTCACCGACAAAGGCGACGACTGGAACAAAGCGATCGCCTTCTACCAGGGAATCGACGAAGCGAAAGCCGTCGAAGACTCCGCCGCAGCGCTGGATTTCTTGAAACGTCACACCGCGTGCAGCGGCCGCGCCGGCGCAGTTGGTTTCTGCATGGGCGGCAATCTCGCGTACCTCCTGTCAACACGATTCAAACCTGATTGCGCGGTCGGCTACTACGGCGTCAGCATCGAAAAATCGCTCGCCGAAGCGAAGAACCTGACCACCCCGCTCATGCTGCACATCGCCGGCGACGATAAGTTTTGTCCGCCCGAGGCACAGCGCGAGATTCACAACGCACTTGATTCAAATCCGCTCGTCACGATTCACGACTACCCCGGCCTGGGCCATGCGTTCGGTCGCAACGGCGGCGAACACTACGACGCCGCAGCAGCGGAACTCGCAAACCTTCGCACGCTTGAATTCTTCGTCAACCATCTCGCCGGCGCAGGTCTCGCAGTCGCGCAACAAACGCTTTCGACGCGCTGGGACGATCACGTCAAATACGAGTTCGCCACGCGCAACACTGACGACACGCTCGAAACGATGGTCGCCGACGCTTACGTGAATCACGTTCCGGTGATGACGGGCGGCGTCGGCCATGCAGAGTTGCGCGCGTTTTATTCGCAGCGTTTCATTCCGCAAATGCCGCCCGACACGGCGATGACGCCGGTGTCGCGCACGATCGGCGTCGATCGCATCGTCGACGAGATGGTGTTCGAGTTCACGCACACGATCAAAATGGACTGGATGTTGCCGGGCATCGAACCAACCGGCAAACACGTTCGCGTTGCGCTGGTGGTGATCGTCCACTTCCGTGACGGCAAACTCGCGCACGAACACATCTACTGGGACCAGGCCTCCGTGCTGGCCCAACTCGGCTTGATCGACGCTGCGAAACTTCCCGTCGCCGGTGTCGAGAGCGCCGAAAAAGTTTTAGATCCAAAACTCCCGTCAAACGAGTTGATGAACCGTTGATTAAAAACATATTGACCTCTCGCTTGGGCGGGTGAAGGACCTCTGGCGAATCAGATGCTAAATAACCCCCGCAACAGTGCCGGCAGCGTGTCGCATTTGCGGCGCGATCTCGGCACGCTCGAAGCGTATGCCGCGCTGATCGGGATCTTGATCGGCGCCGGTATCTTTCAAGTAACCGGCGACGCGTGGAAGATCACGGGACCGAGTGTGATTCTCGGGTACGTCCTGCTCACGCCCGCGATCCTGGCGACGTCGGTTCCTTACGCTGCGTATCTCTCGACCCATCTCGGCCGCGATCCCGGCGGCGAATACCTGCACATCTCACGCACGCTCAACGGCTATCGACTCGCGTACGTCGGCGCATGGCTCAAAATCATTTCCTACATCGGCGCCGGCACGTATCTCGCCAACGCCCTGGCCCGGCACGTGATCACGCTGAGCGGCGGCCGCATCGATCAAAAGTTTCGTTTGCCGCTGGCGCTGTCGGGGCTCGTCGTTTTCTATCTGATTCACGTCGTGGGCATACGCTGGTTCGGGCGCATGCAGGTTGCGCTGTCGGCGTTGAAGTGCCTGGCGTTGCTTGTGCTGATCGTCCCCGGTTTCTTTGTACTCGACTTCGACAACTACACACCGTTTTTCACGGGAGGCGCGAGCGGTTTCGGCTCGAGTTTGTTGCCGCTCTTTTTTGCTTTTGCCGGCTTCGAGTCGATTGCGCAAACCGCAGGCGAGGTGAAAGACAGCACGCGCCGCTTGCCGAGGATATTGCCGATAGGAATCACGATCACGGCACTGATCTACGTCTTCGCTTCGATCGTTTCGTTTGGTGTGTTGTCGGGTCAGCGACTGCAAGGGACCGACGCGACGATGGCGGAGGTCGCGTCGATCTATCTTCCGGCAGGCGCGGCGGTGTTCGTAACGATTGGCGCGATAGCCGCGATCATGACTGCGCTCAGCGGCACAATCTTCGTGCCGTCGCGACTTGCGATGACATTTGTCGAGGATCGTCTTGCGCCGCGTTGGCTCGGAGTCACGAATCCCGCGACTGCAACTCCCATTCGCGGACTGACGCTGACGTTGGTCTGTTGCGCGATTTTGTTGATCAGCGGACAGCTTGCACTCGCGCTAAACGTTGCGGTATTCGCGCTGGTCGTGCTTTATTTCATTCACAGCCTGGTATTTTTGCTACTCCCTCGTTTGAACCCGACTCTTGCGAGCGAGATAGAGATCAACCTGCCGCGCCGGATGCAGCAGGTGGCCGCCGTCGTTTCTGTGCTCGCGATGGGGGTGATGATCGTGATCCAATTGGGCAATGACTTTGATGTGTTGCGAACGCAAACCCTGACGCAGCGGATCAACGGAGACTCGCTGACGAGCATCGAGCTGATCCTGGTTTGGGGACTCGTCGGACTCGGACTCTATCAGCTCGCGCGATGGCAGCGTCGAAATCAACCGGTTGCGGAATTAGACGTACATGGAGATTGAAGGCAAGCGAGTGTTGGTGAGCGGCGCCGGCCGTGGACTCGGTTGGGCGTTGGTCGCGCTGCTGGCGGAAGCGGGCGCGCGCGAGGTCGTCGCCGGCACGCGAAAGCCGCAAGCGCGCGAGGCGTTGAAGACGCTTGGGCCAAACGTGACGCCGGTTCAACTCGACGTGACGAGTGATGACGACGTCGCGGCGGTCGCGCAAATGGGTACGATGGATATTCTCGTCAACAACGCCGGCTTCGCGGGTTTTGGCAATCCGCTGACGATGAGCTTTGACGACGTGCAAAAAGAGATTGCGGTGAATTATCTCGGCGTGTTGCGTCTGACGCGTGCGATTGCGCCGGGGATGATTGCGCAGGGCGACGGGATGATCGTCAGTATCGCGACGGCGTTTGCGAAAGTTAACCTGCCGCTGGTTGGGACTTACTGTGCTACGAAGTCGGCGCTGTACTCGTTGGGCCAGGCGATGCGCGCGTACCTCTCCGAGTACGGCGTGCGCGTGATCACGGTGTTGCCGACGACGATCGATACTGACATGAGCAGCGGCGCTGACGTTCCGAAGATGACGAAAGAGTTTGCAGCAGCGGAGATTTTGGCTGCGATTCACGCCGAAGCCCACGACCCGCCGATTGGTGACGAAGCGAAAAGGATTCTCGACGAGTTCGCGAAGGATCCGGTGGGTTTAGAAAAGATGTTGATGAAGTATAAGTGAATTAATTCGAAATTCGAAATTGGTTCAATGAAACGTTATCGCGAAGAATTCCCAACACTGGCTTCGGGCATTCATCTGCTCAGTCACAGCCTGGGACCGGTGCCCCGCGCCGTGCGCGAATCGATGATCGCGTACTGCGACGCCTGGGAATATCACACGAGCGAAGACGCATGGGCCACGACGTGGTGGCAACTGTCGCGTCGCGTCGGCGATCGCATCGCGCGCATCCTCGGCGGCGAACCCGGTTCAGTACAGATTCAACCAAACTCATCGATCGGCCTCGCCACCGTCGCCTCGTGCTTCGACTTCCACTCCGGCCGGCGAAACAAAGTCGTAACCACGGCACTCGACTTCCCGTCGATGGAATACATCTGGAACGCACAACGCCAAATCGGCGCGGACGTTGAGATCGTCCCATCAGCCGACGGCGTCTCGATCCCGCTTGAACGCATCCTCGACGCGATCGACGACAAGACATGCCTCGTCGCGCTGTCGCACACGTCGTATCGCAGCTCGTATCGCATCGACGCCCACGCGATCGTCGAGCGCGCGCATGCAAAAGGCGCGCTGGTGCTGTTGGACGTCTATCAATCCGCAGGCGTGTTACCACTTCAAGCGACGGATTGGAAAGTTGATTTTCTGATCGGCGGCACTATCAAATGGCTGTGTGGTGGTCCATCATGCGGTTACCTTTACGTGCGACCGGATCTACAACGAGATTTGTCGCCGCGGTTGACCGGCTGGGTCGCCCACGACGCGCCATTCGATTTCGCGCCATCACCGATGCGTTACGCGCGATCCGTAAGACGCTTCGCGCAAGGCACGCCGAGTATTCCTGCTTTGTATTCGGCGATACCGGGTCTCGACATCATCGAGGCTGTAGGAGTTTTAGAAATCGCGGAGGAGTCGCAACGCCGGACGCAGCGGATGATCGATTTCGCGTTAAATCGAGGTTGGACCGTCAACACGCCGCTCGATCTTAATAAGCGCGGCGGCTCAGTAATGATCGGCGTCGATAATGCTCCGGCTGTAGTTGAGCAACTCGGCGAACGTCGGGTGTTTGTGGATTCTCGGCCCGGTGCCGGTTTACGCATATCACCGCATTTTTTCAACACGGATGAAGAGATTGATGAGGCGATGAGCATCCTCGCTTCGCTAATAGAAAAATGAACATCAACGAACCTGCGCCTGATTTTTCATTACCCGACGGAAAAGGCGAGCAGTGGCGTCTTTCAGATCACCGCGGCAAAGTTGTCGTGCTGCTTTTCTATCCTGGCGACGAAACGCCGGTTTGCACGAAGCAGTTGTGTTCGGTGCGCGATCGTTGGGAAGACTATGTGGCGACGGGTGCGGAAGTCGTCGGCATCTCGTCTGATTCAGTTGAGTCGCATCAGAAGTTTGCGGAGCATCACGATTTGCCGTTACGGTTGTTGTCGGACGCGGATCGTTCAGTGGCGACACTTTACGGCGCACGTTCATTGATTCCCGGGCGAGTGGCGCGGTCGGTTTTCGTGATCGACGCGAAGGGAATCCTGCGTTACAGCGATGTCCGCGCCATCGGTTTAACTCGACCGAAAGATGATGCGATAATTTCGGCTATCAAGGAATACACACATGCCTGAAACTATTAAATGCACACACTGTGGCGAAAAGCGCCCGGCGCTCGGATACGCCCCGTTCCCCAACGCGCTCGGACAAAGAATCGGTAGCGAGATTTGCCAGCCGTGCTGGAGTGGTTGGCTGCAGAAGCAGACGCAGATCATCAACCACTACGGCCTCGATCTCACGAATCCCGACGCGCAAACGTTCCTCTTCGACAACATCAAAGGCTTTCTCTTCGGCGAAGTGCCGCAGACCGCTGAGATCGATACGTCGAAAGAAGGCTCCGTTAAGTGGTAGTGGGGAAATTTCGAAATTTCGAAATTCGAATTTAGTCCCTCGGTCCGGTACCGTACGGAATTGTGGCTCGTCCCTTGCTCTCCTAAACCAAGACCCCCGGTAAATGCATGTTTTCCGAACGTGGTCTACGTCTGTCTTTTCAAGGGAGGTTTTCGAGGAATGAGCAACAGAATCACCGGACTTATCGTCACCGCCGTCGTCGCTGCGGCATTGTCGGCGTGCGATGGTGGTCCAGCGAATCGTAACGCAAACACAAATAACTCTAACGCTAACGCCAACCTGGCCGCGTCACCGACACCGACCGCCGTCGCCAATGCCAACACGAGAACGGCGCCGACTCGCGAAGAGTATGACCGCGACAAAGAAAGGCGCGATCGCGAGGCGCGAGAAGAAGCGCGACGATCGGGTCGCACCGTCGGCAGTGGCTTGAACGACGGCTGGCTGTGGGTAAAAACGCGGTTCGATCTCGCCGCTGAGGACGATCTGCGCGATTCGACTATCAATGTTGACGTTGATAACGGCGTCGTCACACTGACCGGCACGGTCGCCAGCGCGGCCCAGAAAACGCGCGCGGAACAGAGCGTGAAGGCAGTGGAAGGCGTGAAGTCAGTGAAAAACCAGTTGAAGGTTGCGGCTGACAACGCAAACGGCAACGCTAACACACGCCGCGCCAACGCGAATCGATAGAGTCCTTGGTCCGTAGTGCCGTAGTCCGTGGTCCGTAGTACCTCTGACTCTGAACGGAAACTGACTAACGGAAAACTGACTACGCGGAAAACACACCTCAATCTGTGGCTTAATTTCCCTTCTCACCGTTTTTGAGCTAAGCTCTCGTCACTTTCCTAAACGAAGTTGCTGGTTGCTTCTTAACCAGCGTTCGCAAATCAAACTAATGGGGATTTGGTTACCTATGCCAAAAGTCCATCCGCGCCTTATGGTCGCGCTTTGTACGCTTTCGCTCGTTGCGCTCTGCTTGATCGTCGACGCTAACGCACAGCGCAGTGCAATCGACACATACGCCATTACAAACGCCCGCATCGTCACCGTCTCGGGTCCGATTGTCGAACGCGGCACAGTCGTGATTCGCAACGGTCTGATCGCTGCGGCAGGCCCGAACATCAGCGCGCCGCCTGACGCCCGCGTCATCGACGGCGCCGGACTGACCGTCTATCCGGGACTGATCGACGCGTACACAAATCTCGCGCTGCCTGAACCAGCGCCAGGACCGTCTCCCGGCGGAGGCCCGGCCGCATTCTTGCTGGTTCAGCCGCAAACTCGTCCGGTTGGTGGTCCAAACTCGACTCAGCCCGCCGGTCTGCAGCCGGAAGTGATGGTTGAAGATTCGATTCGTTCAACGGGAACAGACATCGAGTCGTCGAGAAACATCGGCATCACGACGGCACTGAGTGCGCCGCGCAGTGGCATCTGGATGGGCCAGTCGGCGCTGATCAATCTCTCGGGCGAAACGCCGCAGCAGATGATCGTACGTTCGCCGATCGCGATGCACGTCAGTTTTACTCCGCTGCGTGGCGGTTATCCGGGTTCGCTGATGGGCGTGTTTGCGACAGCTCCGGCAAATGATGCTCGACGCGCAACGTTATCGCGATTCGATGCAGATCTACGATCGCAATCCGCGCGGCATCCGCAGACCGGAAACGGATCGATCGCTGGCGGCGCTCGTGCCGGTTATCGAAGGACGCATGCCGGTGATCGTGCTGGCAAACAGCGAACGCGAAATCAGCCGCGCACTCGATCTGGCTGCCGAGTTCAAACTGAAATTGATCGTTGCGGGCGGACGCGAGGCAGATCGCGTAGCGGATCGTCTGGCGAAACAGAACGTCCCGGTGCTGCTGTCGCTAAACCTGCCGCGCCGCACGACTGCGGCGATGCCCGAAGCTGATCCCGAACCGCTGCGCACTCTGCGCGAGCGTGTCGCAGCTCAACAGACCGCCGGCAAGCTCGCGAAAGCCGGAGTCCGTTTTGCGTTTCAGTCGGGTTCACTGGCAAACATGACAGACCTGCTCGCTAACGCGAACCGCACGATCGAAAACGGTCTATCGCTCGCGGACGCTGTTGCGCGCGTTCACGCTTTCGCCCGCCGAGATCTTCGGCGTCGCCAATCAGCTCGGATCGATCGAAGCCGGAAAGATCGCGAACCTGACGGTGACGCGCGGCGACCTGTTCGATCGAAACAGCCGTGTGGCGCACGTGTTCATCGATGGACGTCCGGTCGATCTTCGTCCGGCGACGCCGGCGGCAGCGGAACGTCCCGGTCCGGGACGCGGCGGCTTAGCCGGCACGTGGACGTTGAGCATCAACCTCGGCCAGGGCGAGCGTGGTGCGACATTGACGTTGCAACAGGAAGGCGACCGCGTCACCGGATCGATCGCCGGCGTTCTCGGCAGCGGTGAGATATCAAATGCGTCGCTCTCAGCGTCAGACGAACTTCGCTTCACTGCTTCGCTCAACATCGAAGGACAAACGAAGGAAGCGACCTTTACCGGAACGCTTTCCGGAAACGAGATTCGCGGCACGGTGTCGGTTGTCGGCTCAGCCCCGGGATCGTTTACAGCAACTCGCGTGCGCCCAAACTGAGGGCAAACTAAGGAAACACAGATTATGAAAAAACTACTTCTTCTATTCGTGGTTGTATTAATCGGATCTGTGGCCCAGGCGCAAAGCCTCGCGCCGGCGGAAACGCTTATCAAAAACGCGACCGTCCTGACCGTCACGCGCGGCACGCTCGCCAACACCGACGTGCTGATCCGCAACGGCAAAATCGCCGCAGTTGGAAAAAACCTGACCGCCTCGGCGAACGCACGCGTCATCGATGCGACCGGAAAGTTCGTGATGCCCGGCATCATCGACTGCCACTCGCACTCGATGCTCGACACGATCAACGAAGGCACGCTTGCCGTCACTTCGATGGTGCGGACGGAAGACGTGCTGAACCCAACCGACGTCGATCTCTATCGCGAACTGGCGGGCGGCGTGACCACGCTCAATCTCCTGCACGGTTCGGCCAATCCGATCGGCGGTTTGAATTCGGTGGTGAAGATCAAATACGGCCGTCCGGCGAGCGAGTTTCTGTTTCCCGGAGCGATGCCGGGGATCAAGTTCGCGCTCGGCGAAAACGTGAAGCGGTCGAGCAGTCCGAACACGCCCGGCGTCACGCGTCGTTATCCAAACACGCGCATGGGCGTCGAGGAAGTGATTCGCGACGCGTTCACGCGTGCGCGTGATTACAAGCGGACGTGGGACGACTATCGCGCCGCCTCGGCGAAGGACAAGAACCTGATCCCGCCGCGACGCGACTTGCAGCTCGAGCCGCTCGTCGAGATTCTCGAAGGCCGTCGCTACGTTCACGCGCACTGCTACATCGCGAGCGAGATCCTGATGCTCATCAATCTCGCCGACGAGTTTGGTTTCAAAATCAAAACCTTCCAGCACGTGCTTGAAGGCTACAAGGTCGCGAAAGAGATCGCCGCGCACGGCGCCGGCGCTTCAATCTTCGCCGATTCGTGGGGCTACAAGATCGAGGCTTACGACGCGATTCCCTACAACGCCGCGATCATGACTCGCGCCGGCGTCGTCGTTTCGATGAACTCCGACTCCGATGAACGCGCGCGCCGGTTGAACATCGAAGCCGCAAAGGCGATGCACTGGGGCGACTTGACCGAAGAGCAGGCACTCAAGCTCATCACGCTCAATCCGGCGATCCAACTTGGTATTCAGGAACGCGTCGGTTCGATCGAAGTCGGCAAAGACGCTGACGTCGCGATCTGGAACGCTCATCCGTTCAGCGTCTATGCACGCGTCGATACGACGTTCGTTGACGGAGCAGTTTATTTCGACCGCGAACAGGACCTTGCGCGCCGCGCCGATCTCGCAAAGGAACGCACGACGTTGGAACAGGCGGAGCCAAACAAACCTCCCGCACGAGGTGCTCAATCGCCAAACACGCCGCGACGCCGGCCAAGCGCTCACGAAGGTGGCGTGATTGAAGAGGAGGAGCGCCCGTGAAGATCCTGCTAACCCGACTTGCAATTTTAATCTGTGCCTCTGTGTATGGCTCAACAGATCGGCAATCCGACAACGCAACAAGGCGTGATCCCGCCGCGCGGCGTGTTTGCGATTCGCAACGCGCGGATCGTGACAGTCAGCGGCGCTGATATCGAAAACGGCACGATCGTGATTCGCGACGGAAAGATCGAAGCAGTCGGCACCACGGTGAACGTGCCTGCCGGCGCGCAATCGATCGACGGGCGCGGTCTTTCGGTCTATCCGGGAATGATCGACGCCGGCACCAACATGGGACTCGTCGAAGTTCCCCAAGGCGCGAACGGAACAGTCGATACGTCCGAAGTCGGCGAATTGAACCCGAACGCGAAAGCGATCACCGCCGTTAATCCGCACAGCGCACACATCGCGGTCACGCGAGTTGAAGGCATCACCAACACGTTGACGGCGCCGACCGGCGGATTGATTTCCGGTCAGGCAGCGCTGATCAACCTGCTCGGTACTGCGCCGAAAGAAATGGCAGTCGTTCCGCAGTTCGCGCTCGTCATCAACTATCCGCGCGTCGGTTTTGGCGGTGGAGGATTTCGGCGGGTTTCAGGCGCCGGTAAACCTTACCGAAACGCTTTCAAACAATGAACGGCTGGTCGAAAACATCCGTAAGATGTTGCGCGACGCCGAGGCTTACGGCCGCTCGCTGGACGCTTACGCGAAAGACAAGACGTTGCCGCGTCCGGATCACAACGTCGTGCTCGAGCCGCTCGTGCCGTACGTTCGTGGACAACAACCGGTGATCTTCCGTGCGGATCGCGAGGCTGAGATTCGCGGCGCGATCAAGTTTGCGGAAGAGATGAAACTCAAACCGATCATTCTCGGCGGCAACGACGCGTGGAAAGTCGCGAGTCTGTTGAAAGAGAAGAACGTGCCGGTGATTCTGACTGGCGTGTTCTCGCTGCCGAGCCGCGAAGACGACGCTTACGACGTGCTTTACGAGAACCCGGCGAAGTTGCAGCAGGCGGGCGTTCGTTTCGCGATTTCGACGGGCGACGCGGGACCGGAAGTTCGAAATCTCGCGCAGTATGCGGGCATGGCGGCGGCGTACGGGTTGTCGAAAGCCGACGCGGTGAAGTCCGTGACGCTTTATCCGGCGCAAATCATGAACGTGGCGGATCGTTTGGGCTCGATCGAAGCCGGAAAAATGGCGAATCTCGTTGTCACCGACGGCGATCTCCTCGAAATTCGCACCCGCATACGATATTTGTTCATAGATGGGCGTCCGGTGGTGTTAAGCAGTAGACACACCGAATTGAATGATGCGTTCAAAAATCGGAAGTAGAGCCACAAAAAGGTAGGCACAAAAGGCACAAAACAAAGCCCACAAAAGGCACAAAGGAAAAACCAGGCTTTGACCAAACCCAGTCTTGTTTCTTGTGCCTTTTCTGAATTTTGTGCCTCTTGTGGTTAATGAGTAACGAAGTTATTAGGAGGCTATCCCCTTGTTTACACCTGTCCGTCTGCTTCGTATTACGTCCGTGCTGGCGCTGGCGCTCGTCGCCTCATCCGTCGCTTACTCGCAAACCAAGCTGCTGCGGTTTCCCGACATTCGGGGCGACCGGGTTGTCTTCACTTACGGCGGCGACCTTTGGACCGCAGCTTCGTCCGGCGGCATGGCGGCACGATTGACGTCGCATCCGGGCGTCGAGCTATTCGCCAAATTCTCACCTGACGGAAAGTGGATCGCTTTCACGGGGCAGTACGACGGCGACGAACAGGTTTACGTAGTGCCGACGAGCGGTGGCGAGCCGCGTCAGCTCACGTTCTATCCTGCTCGCGGACCGTTGCCTCCGCGCTGGGGTTGGGAAAACCAGGTCTACGGCTGGAGCAAAGACGGAAAACAGATCTACTTCCGCTCGACTCGCGACTCGTGGTCGGTCGGCATCGCGCGTCTTTACTCCGTTTCGATCGACGGCGGCGCGGCGGAGCCGTTGCCGATGCCGCAGGCCGGTTCGGGTGACTATTCACCGAACGGCAGTGAGATGGTCTATTCGCCACAGGCGCGCGACTTCCGTTCCGAGAAGCGTTACAGCGGCGGCCAGGCCAACCATCTTTACATCTTCAATCTCGGCAACCGCACTGCGAAGCAGATCACCAATGGACCACGTGCGACTCGCGATCCGATGTGGGTCGGCGACACGATCTTTTACAACTCCGATCGAGACGGTCATTTCAATCTCTACGCGCACACCGTTTCATCAGGACGAAGCACGCAAGTCACAACGAATAGACAGTACGACGTGCGTTGGCCCAGTTCCGACAACGAAGGCCAGATCGTTTTCGAGTTGAACGGCGAGTTGCAGGTGTTCGACACGCGCAGCCGGAAGAGTACGCCGATCTCGATCAATGTTCCCGATGAAGGAATTGCGCGCCGTCCGAGTCGTGTATCGGCTGCGAGCCAGATTCAGGGCGTGGGTTTGAGTCCGAAGGCAGAACGTGTGTTGTTCGGAGCGCGCGGCGATATTTTCAGCGCGCCAATCGAAAAGGGACCGACGCGCAATCTTACGCATTCGTCGGGCGCGTTCGACAAGTGGCCGAGCTGGTCGCCTGACGGATCGCAGATCGCGTTTGTTTCCGATATGAGTGGTGAAGAAGAGGTTTATCTGATTCCGCAGGATGGTTCGAAGCCGGCGGAACAGATCACGCGTGGCGGCACTGCGATGCGTTATCAGCCTGAGTGGGCGCCTGACGGAAAGCGCATCGCGTTCAGCGACAAGGACGGGAAGGTTTACATACTTACGCTCGCGGATCGCAAAGTTACCGAGATCGCCGACGCGCGTCGCGGACAGGTGCGCGATTACATCTGGTCGCCGCGAGGGAATTACCTCGCGTTTACGATGCCGAACGAGAACCAGTTTACGTCGATCTACATCTGGAGTGCGGCCGATGGACAGTTGCGGCGAGTGACCGCGGACAACAACAACTCGTTTAGCCCGACCTGGGATCCGCAGGGCAACTATCTGTACTTCTTCAGCGACCGTGAGTACCTGCCGCAGCTTTCGACCGTGGAATTCAACTTCGCCACCAACCGTTCGACGCACATCTACGCGATGGGTTTGCGGAAGGACGTGAAGCATCCGTTCCCGCCGGAGAGTGATGAAGTGACAGTGGCGAAGAGTGCTGATGACGCTGCCAAACCAGCGGCTTCACCGGCGCCTGATAAACCAGCCGAGACTCCTGCCGCACCGGCTGCGGTGCGGAATCGAAGCCTGAAGCGCCGAAACCGCCTGCAAATCTCGTGATCGATTTTGACGGTATTCAGAATCGCGTTGCGCGTGCGCCGATCGGCGCTGACAACTACTTTGGTTTGGCTGCGAAGCCTGGCCATCTGCTCTACGTGGTCGCCGGCGCGCAGTACTACGGTCGCCAGGGCGATCGGACCAACACGTTGAAGCTGTATTCGCTGAAGGATCGCAAAGAGACGACGTTGGCGGAAGACGCTCGCGGTTACCTGCTCGCGGACGATGGTTCGAAAGTGCTCGTCGCGCAAGGTCCGGGCACCACGAGCTACAACCTTTACGACGCAACGCCGACCGGCGATCGCACGCGCAAAGCAGTTTCGACTTCAGGTCTGTATGTCGATCGCGTTCCCGCTGAAGAGTGGAACCAGATCTTCAACGAAGTGTGGCGACGTTATCGCGACTTCTTCTATGTATCGAACATGCATGGTTACGATTGGGAAGCCGTGCGCGAGCAGTACAAGCCGTTGCTCAAGCACGTCGCGCATCGTTCGGATCTTAACTACGTGATCCATGAAATGATTTCGGAGTTGACGGTCCAACACGCGTATATCGACGGCGGTGATTTCAACATTCCGCCGCGGCCGCGTTATGGCTTGCCTGGCGCGCGTTTTGAGTTAGACCGCCAGGCCGGACGCTATCGCATCGCGAAGATCTTCACGGGCGAAAACCAGGAAGACATCTATCGTTCGCCGCTGACGGAAGTCGGTGTGAACGCGAGTGTCGGTGACTATGTGCTCGCGATTGACGGTGAAGAGTTGAAGGCGACCGACGATCCGTATCGCTTGTTGCGAAACAAGACGGACAATCCGGTCACGCTTACGTTGAATAAGACGCCGACCATGCAGGGCGCGCGCACTGTTTCGTATCGTCCGATTACTGACGAAAGCAACTTGATCTATCTCGATTGGGTTGAAGGGAATCGTCAGAAGGTGGCGAAGGCGACGAACGGTCGTGTCGGCTACATGCACATTCCCGACATGGGCACGAATGGAATTCGCGAGTTCGTCAAGTCGTACTACCCGCAATTGAACAAGGAAGGCATGATTGTCGACGTTCGTGCGAACGGCGGCGGCAACGTGTCGCGCATGCTCATCGAGCGTTTGCGGCGGAAGGTGTTGGCGCTTGGTTATTCGCGTACGAATGACGATGCGACGACGTATCCGGATGCGGTGTTTATTGGTCCGATGGTATCGATTCTCGACGAGAATTCCGGATCTGACGGCGACATCTTCCCGGCGATGTTCCGTGAAGCTGGTCTTGGACCATTGATTGGCAAACGTTCGTGGGGTGGTGTTGTGGGTATCACAAACCGCGGGACATTGATCGATGGCGGTGTTGTGAACGTGCCGGAGTTTGGGTTTGCGAATAAGAATGGCGAGTGGGTGATTGAAGGCTACGGTGTCGATCCTGATATTGAAGTCGACAACGATCCGAATTCGGTGCTGGCCGGGAAAGATCCGCAACTCGAGCGGGCGATTACGGAAGTGATGTCCAAGTTGAAGAATCCGGTAAAACTCCCGGGCAAACCCGCCCCGCCGGTAAAGACCATCAAGGACGCCACAACATCACGCGCACAGCAGTAACGACGCGTACGCTGCTGAACAACATGGGCCACAGGCGACGTCAGTTGTCTGTGGCCTTCAAACTAGTCCGTCAAACAACTCGTTAACTGAGACTTCCCAGCCGTCGAGGACGCGCGATTTCGCCTTCTGTCTTTTGCGGTAAATCGTAGTCTCCCACGCTGGAACGTCTTGCTTATGATTCGCGTGCCGGACTTCGATCGTAGTAGTAGCAGGGTCCACTAGCCATAGTTCCCGCACGCCGAGAGCCAAATACGTATCGGCTTTCGTTGTGCGGTCGTAGACACTAGTACTTCGCGAGAGATACTCGAAGACAATATCGGCGGAAGTGCGCTTTTGACCCATTCGCTTATTGAGAGTCTTTGAAAGGTACATCATGTCTGGCTCGAGATAAGTTGAGCCCTCTTCCCGTCGTAGCCAAATTGCCTCGGGCGGATGATGAACCACACCGTCGATATAGTTTGTGAGTACAAACTTCATTAATGCCACGTTCATTCGCGCCCCGATATCCCCGTGAGGCGGGTTAGGCGGTGGAACCATAAATAAGTATCCCCCAATGAGGTTGTAGCGCGCGTGGTCCTCGCGTTCGGGCAACGCCCAGAACTCCTCGAGTGTGTACTGGCGCAACAATGGTGAAAAATAAATCTGGGTGGGTACTTGTAAAGCTTGCATATGTGAGACTCCAGTTGGCGGCATCGTAACACAGCACCTCAGTCTTTAGTAATCAGCTTCTCAGGTGGGAGCATGGCGGGTAGGCCTTTGTGTTGCCAGCAACGGATGGGGCCGTGGACGCGGCGGGAGCAGGGTTTGCCCTTCTTTGTGCGTGCGCCGCAGGTGTAGACGTGTTCGGCCGGAGCGGGTTGTGAGTCAGTAACGGCGGTCGCTTGGGAGGAGGGCTGGACGGCTCGCTCGATGATGAGCGGTGGTGGCTCGCGCCGCCAGCCGCGTCCGATCAGAACGCCGGTCACCAGGAGGATCACGATAGCGCCGAAGCGTTGCAGCCAGTATGCCCGGCCGGAACTACGAAAACACTTGTCGCAAAACTTTCGGCTGGTCCATACACGCCAACGCAGCCGCACGATCTTCTCGCCGCATTCGCAACAGAAATTTGGCCGGTAACTTGTGAGGAGCGACAAGGCGTAAGGTCCTTTCGTTTACAACCGACCGCATTATATCCGCGTTTTACCAAGCAACCGATCAGATTTCGCCAGCGTCCGAAATTAGCGCGTTTGAAAAATCCCCAATGGGCGGGCATACTTTCCGGGCCGATTTTCCCATGAATTATCAGAGCTATCTTTCACAAATCTCCCGGCAATTACTGTTCTTAACGCTTCTCGTGCTCGCAGCCGCAGCGCCGGCGCAGGCGCAGGACGTGGACGACGTAATCCGCACCGAGACGAGGCTGGTGCAGTTGAACGTCGGCGTCGTCGATAAACAAGGCCGTCCAGTCAAGTCGCTGACGCGAAACGATTTTGTCGTTTACGAAGACGGTGTGAAGCAGCCGATCCAACTTTTCGAACCAGTCGATGCTCCATTCAGTCTGGTGCTGATGCTCGATATGTCAGGTTCGACGATCAATTTCCGGCAACAGTTGAAACTCGCGAGCCAGCGCTTTCTCGATGCGCTTGCGCCTGACGATCGCGTCGCAGTGATCCAGTTCAACGCGAAAGTGAAATCGTTGGCCGGTTTTTCGACGGATCGTCTGAAAGCGGCATACGCGATCGAGATTGCCGAAGGCGCAGGTGAAACTCATTTTTACGAAGCAATGAAATTCGCGTTGAAGGAGCTCGAAAAGGAAGGAAAGCGACGCAAAGCGATCGTCGTACTGACCGACGGCCTTGACACGAGCATGCGCAACTCCGATCGCAGCACGCTGTCGAAAGCGAAGACGGACGAAGAAGCGCTGGCCCTGATCGATCCACATTCGAGTCCGGCTCTGAAGACAGTTTTGAGCGCCGCCGATCGACAGGGCGTGACGATCTATCCGCTGGCGCTTCCGTCGGGAGATCCGAAGCGACTACCGTTGCCGGCGCCGCACATCACCGGCATTTACGCAGCCGCCCGCGTACGTTTGCAGTCGCTCGCGGATCGTACGGGCGGCCGCTTGAACGAGATCGACCGGCTGCAATACATGGCGCAGCTTTATCGCGAGGTCGCCGCGAACCTTCGTTCGCTCTACACCGTCGCCTACCAACCGCAAGGCGATCGAGTCAGCGGAAAGTGGCATGAAATCAAGGTCGAAGTCGCGAACTCGGAACTGACGGCCCGCACCAAACCCGGCTATTTCGCGCGTTAAAAATGGGCGAAAGAGGCGCGTTTTACTTATTCGCGCGTAACTATTAGTATTACGGACTTCGCACCCGTAGCTCAGCTGGATAGAGTACCTGACTACGAATCAGGGGGTCGCACGTTCGAGTCGTGCCGGGTGCACCATTAAGAATCAATAAGTTACGGGCAGTCGTAAAAGGCTGCCCGTTTCGTTTGTGTGTCCATAGTGTGTCACAAGCGAGATTCAGCCGTACAGCATCCGTTCTAAGCTGTGCCGTTGCTTCGGTCTGCATTGTGGGCAGCACGTGACTGTAAACGTCCATTGTGAGCGTGACGCTGCTGTGTCCGAGTCTTTCCGCGACGATCTTAGGGTGTACGTTGGCTTGGAGTAGAAGCGTGGCGCAACTGTGCCTTAAAGCGTAAAGGCTGAGGTCTTCAGGCAGACCGGCAGCCCGCAATGCGGGTTTAAAGTATCGGCGGGATACGTTGCGGCGCTGGAGCGGCGTACCATCGGACGAAGCGAACACAAGATCCGTACGTATGCCCGATCTTTAGCAGTGCTTCACTTTGAGCGGCGCGATGCTCGCGGAGTTGTTGCAGCATCGGTGCGGGCAGAGGCACACAACGGCGGCTAGACTTGGTTTTGGTATCTTTGAAATACCACGAGTCCGCCTTGCTTCTTGCTCAGCCATTCTACTGATCGTTGTATTGTGACGGTTGAGCGGTCGAAGTCGATGTCAGACCACTTAACGGCGAAGCATTCAGAGGGACGTGCGCCTCTGCAAAGCATGAAACCAAAGCAGTGTCCGATGCTTGTTTTCAACAGTCACGCGTGCGCCCGTCCGGCTTCGGTGCGAGTAATAACGCGAACCGCTATCAGACCGATTAGCCTGTTCTCGCGTAAGGCATTGAATCTCGCGGGCCTTGTGCGTCGGCAGTTCTACCGCATCACAGGGGTTAGAGTGAATTAGATTCAGCCTTCACTGCTTGACTCAGTGCACTACGCGAGCGGTGCATGTACGTGACGGGCGACCGATGGTGATAAGGTGATCGGATTTTTATGGCCCAACGGCGAACCGGGCAGCGGTAAGACGCAGTTGCTTACTCTCATCGCGGAACTAGGTTATTTGGGACAGTTGATTTTAGCGGGTAGCAGCTACGCGAGCTTGCGAGACTTAGCAGACTACGGTGCAACTCTTTGCTTTGATGATGCTGAGAATGTCTGCTGACAAGCGAACTGACCCTGATAAGCGCACGTTGTTATTCGCAGGCAATCGACGTGGCAATTCGCGCAACCTTGAAAGAACCTGATGGCGAGCGCGGATGGCGCACACGTCATGTAAACACGTTTTGTATGCGTGCGTTTTCAGCGACACAGTTACCGGATCGCGTTCTCGGTAGCCGTTCGATCATCCTGCCACTTATTCGCACAGCAAATTCATACCGCGCAAATGCAGATCCCCTGGACTACGAGCTGTGGCCGCACGACCGAAGGACGTTGCTTGATAGTCTGTGGTCTATGGCGCTTGCGAACCTCACTGACTTGCAAACTTACGAGGCAAAGGTAAATCGGACTGCTAGCCTGACTGGCCGCAACTTGGAACCGTGGCGAGCCTCTTTAGCTGTTGCTGCATGGCTGCAAGATAAAGGCGTGAGTGGCCTTTATGAGCGATTGTCGCGCTTGTCTGTGCAGTATCAAAGCGAACGACAAAAAGTCTCGACTGATGATGTAGTGGTACTTGTGATCCGAGCGCTTTGCGTTTGCCTCGACTGTGACGTTGTGACGTTGTGTGACCTCTTGTGACGTTCCCGCAGATAGTACCTCAGATGCAAAGACACAGGTTCTCACTGCGGACATTGCCGACGCTGCTTGTGGGTTAGTAGTGGCTGACGAGCTTGATATCGACGTCGAGAAGAAGCTGAATTCGCGCTCGTATTGGCGCGCTAATGAGAAAGCTTCGGTTTGAACATAAGGACCAAGCCGGAACTCATAAAAAGGGGTGGCTAGTTGGGAAACGTGAACTGGCTAATTTGGCGCTTTCATATGGGATCGTAAATCGCGAGCCTTGCTCTGCCGCCGACACTCACGATCCAAACGTCACAAACGTCACGGATGGTCACAACGTCACACAAAGAGGCTCCGATTCATGTCGGTGTCGAGTCAGACTGTTTCGAGGACGCCAACGCGCTCGCGTGGCAGGCGCAAGCCGGATTCTAGTGCTCTATACCTATCCGTCTTTCTTTCACTGATTCATTTCGCATTCCTCCACTGGTCTATAATCCCTCGTGTCTCTCAGTAACGCTCTGTGTTGTTGAGTTATCGATCCTCTATTCCTGTCGAAAGTGGGTGTCATCTCGTCGTGCCGGGTAAGTTCCACTTTCAGATCCCACAGCCCCGCTAATCCGGAAATTATTCCGGTTAGCCTTAGGCACTACGCCTGCCGAGCGACAAGTCGATCCCGAAGTGGTTCCCATGTCAGCGGCGATCAATGGGAAATCTCTCACGCCACCGGAGCAGAACACGGAAAATTGGCAAACTTTTCAACGTGGCCTTAGGGTGGCGCTTGATTTTGCGAACGAGACCGTCTTTCACCCCGAAAGGCCTATCGGAGGAAGCTCATTGAATGGCCAGTCGTGGGCGCGATTGTTCTTGCGCTTATCGGCATTGCGTTTGGGTCTGCCATGAGCGATTCCCCTGAATTCCTATTGGCCAAACTTTGTTTCATTTCGTCGGCAGTAATCTTTCTGGCAAAGGTAGTACACTGGGTTGTTACCGAACGAGCAAGCCGCATAGAACGCATGGTTCTGACATTTATTCTGTTTGGGCTCACTGGAGTCGGGCTAGTAGCAGCCGTGGAGTGGCTCAAAACTCGTCGATCTGCCACTAGGCCTCCACAGCAAATAGCCGCATCGCAGGCAGCGGGAGAAACGTTATCCGATAATCCTTTACCGGATAACGCAAGACCTCCCGATAGTTGTAAATGCTGCGGTAAACTGGAAGAAACAGTTCAGGATGGTGAATCATGGCGAGGTTCCTATTATTGACATACAGGTGCGGGGGACTGAATACACTCTTGACGAAGGTGCGTTCGGCCAAGAACGCATAGAGATCAAGGATTACCGTGTACACTCCACGGTCAGTGGTCAGCCTGACTTTTACGCGCCGGAGTTAGACGCTCATCACAGTACAGCCGTTTACGATCTAGCCAGCAACTTCCAGTTTGTCGATTTCCCCAAGAACAACCAAAAGGGCAATCGCCCAAATGTTTCCGAATGGGCGTGCCGAAACTACGTGCTTCGCATTACCTTTCGGGGATACTCGGACTGGTCTTCGATATGTGAGTTACAAAGCGGTTGGCAGTATTCGGGGCATCGAGATGTTTGAGAACAGAGTACACTCGCTGGCGAGACAGAGAGATTAAACAGGCAATTTACCGCCAGAATCCCTGAAGTTCTGATTAACCATCAAAAGCAGATGTTTCCCTTAGCAGCTTACGAGAGAGAGTATCCATTGCCTCAATGACAGAGTAGTTCCGTAGTTCGTTTGTGAGTGCGTTACGAAAGCGAGTGAGATCAAATTGTGTCATCTACACTATCATCAATATAGATCCTGCCCGACACTCGCATAGTCGAGAAGCACTAACACTGTCCGCGTTCCGTAGAGTCCTCATCTGAAATCTAGAGTCGACAGTTTTGCCGTTAATTGTCTGATTTACTATTCAAAAGTTTCTTCGCATGTGATATAAGCCGCCTGCTCCAACATCCCTCAGAGATTCAAAGGTAAGCCATATATTTCCTCATCACTGCGATCCGTTTTCCCGTCTCACTGTTCATGATTCCAATAGTAGCGGCGTTTTCGTGTGACCTAGCCCGTTGAGTTTGCATTAGGAATTGTCTGTCTGCCAGTCGCCGCGATCTTTATGAGTCGTGCCGATATAAAGTCTTCGTGGCTAGGAACAGGCCCTACATTTCATTGCGTCACATTCCTAACTATAGCGAGAAGATTGGAACTATCTTTACTACCTGAGTTGAGCCGAGAGTTTTGCCCGTTTTGTTTTTTTCGCCAAACCAAAAGGCCGGATTCTGGGCTTCCTGCCTCCTCGGTTTCCTCCACCCACGGCGCGGGCAAGAATCAGAACTTTAGTTCAAGTTCATCGTCTACGATCTGCTCAAGCGGTATCTTTGCCACGCGAGCGTAGGCCAAAAGCGTCAATATAGTTGGTATGCGCTTGCCCCGCTCGTACTCGCTGATACGTCCGTAAGGACTGTTGAATTTGAGTAAGTGTTTCATTCCGGTCTGGCTAACACCGAGATGCTGCCGGATCGCTTTCAATTTCGGCGCGATGCGTTTCGGTCGGTAATCTTCACGCATGGCCTACGTCCTTATCCCTAAGCCTGTGGACAGTCTTTTCATTCTCAGCTGTTAAGACACCCTGCACGGCTTGCCAAAACAGACTGTGGCCCACGTTGCGAAACTCGCTGTGCTCATACAGGCGATCGATCGCGCGATCGATTGCGGCGATTGCTTCCGGTATGTCACTGAGTTTGCCAGTGAGAAGTTGTTTCAGTCTTGCGAAGTGATAAGCAAGGTTGAGTGCCGCGTAAGGATGGTCTTTGAATGGCGCGAAGACCACATCCCAATCTTCCGCGTCAAGCGGTATATCAGGCGTGGACTATCTGCGTTCGTGTTACATTTATCCGGCATGGTCGATTCCTTTCTTCTTAACCGGGTTAGGAGTCGGCTGTGTAAGGGTCTGGCAAGTGTTCTAGCACTTGTCGGCCCGCTCGTTTTGTGCGCGTCACTATAGGCCGCAAGATCCCCGCTTGTCAAAGAAATTATTGCGCGAGCGCACCATAGTTTCACCAGAATGATATACTTGGACCATGAGGCTTATCAGCACAACCGAGGCAGCGAAACGCTTAAACGTAACGCCGAATAGAATACGGGCGCTGATTAAGGCGAAGCGTTTGAAAGCTATGAAAGTCGGCAATGCTGTGGCTGATCAATCCGAAAGACCTTGACGCCGTTAAAGATCGAAAGGTCGGGCGTCCACGCAAGTCTCGCAAAGCAACAGAAGCGGTGAGGGCGCTAGGCGTCGAGGGCGGCGAGCTAATCCCACAGACTTGCCGCTCTTCATTTGTTTGTCAGTTGTTCAGCCGTTTTTACGGTAATTACATACTCCACTGACCACGGCGAGTTGAGAAGTATGTTTATCACTGCGGAATCAGTGACGAGTAATGATTGGAAACCAACCGCCAGCGCCCGACCTGTTTTATCCATACTCTAGTAAAGCGATTGTCACGAGGAACAGCTTTCCCTCTGTCTTGCCCAATCATTGTTGACCGGCCAGTCTCGACCGCTGTATTCCCGTAGACGCGCACTCGAACGTCGTCGGTGGTGATAGATTGAAATTTCAAATCACCTGACGTGAAATCTGAAATAACCTGCGCTTTGGTTCTCACTCTGCCGCTTGGTCCTATGCCGATAAAATCATCAGCGTAAATGCGATCAAGCGCCACAACATCAGCTTCGATTTGCGCTTGAATGCGTTCATGATCGACTTGTCTTATGGCCTGCTCAACGCTCTTTTTTGAATCTCGTCGCGCGCTTTGCTTTTGCCCGAGGGCGATAGAGGCTGATGCTGTAAAAACCAGAACCGCTATGACTAGTGTTTGTCTCATGGAGAGTTGTCCTTATAAATGATGCTGCCTACCATGTACGATTATGCCAATCAATCAAAGAGCTGCATTGCATTAGGCGCAGCACTATCCTTTGGTTCACCTTCGAAGGATCTAACAACACAAGATCGTCCTCCTTTTCAACTGTTAGCCACCGTCCCTGCTGCAAGTCGGCACTGTGAGCGTAAACATAGAATGGGTGTATCCCTCTTTCGTTATTGCTGTAGCTTGGACGGGCAGTCCAACGCTCGGGCAATTTACATCTTCAATCGCTTGAGTTAGAAACGATACGATATGAGCGACAGCCTGGTCGATCGAGAATCGGCTGCGGAAGGTTACCGGATATCCCACTGCCCTAGAAATGCCTTCTATCATTTCAGGAGTAGCTTCAAGAGGGCAATATAGTGATAGATCTTCCATGAATAGCTCTTTGAATCGCTGTAGAACCGCACTGCTTCCAATTCCCACAATCCCCGTACGCAGTTTCCGCACATAGGATAGAGGCATAACTTGCAATAGTCGTAACTCACGACCACCATCTGAAACTACAGCGATTAGTTCAGTCACTCCGCCTGACTGAAAATGATGTTCCCGTAATGACGTACCGACTCGCCTGACGTTGCTTGTCCCCGCACAACTATCTAAAGCTTTAATAGTTACATCCACACTGCTACTTGTGTAGCAGACAGACAAGTTGCGGGGATAAGCAACGATATTGTTTTGCCAGTGCAAGTTAAACGGCTGAAGCGTATCGGCAACGCATATTCGAGTATCGCTACACATGATCATCGCTGGAGGCTCCGACCCCACCAATTGTTTGATAGCTCTCCATGCGTATTGAGCTACAACGCAGACACTCATAACATCTGAGCCTCATCAATTGATCAGATCTATAAAGGACTCGACTCCCGAGCAGCGCGTTGCATTCAGTCTGTCAGTGCGCGAATTGCTCGTGCGAGCAAGTCCGGAACTAGAAGCTGCGCCATTCTCTCTTCGATCTCGCTGTGCATTTGTCTGACATCAACGTTCAGCTTATCGCGATAGATCGGACCGTGCGCCTTGAGGTAGAAGATCATCGAAATAGTGTCGCCGCTCAACGCCTTTTGATAGAGCACGCTTTCCACCGCATCAACGGCTGTCTCCATTGCCTCATCCCAACCAGATGCAAACTCGCGTCGTCCTGTCGCCAGCGGTAAGCCGTCCAGCGAGATATTCCCGCCGCTTGCGCCGCATGTGAGACTGTACCTTGAGAGCTAGCGTCTCAATGAACCGCTTTTTTTGACTGTCACATCTGTCACGCACTGCAACGAGTTTATCACGCGCAGACGTTAGCCCTTTTTTTGTTTTTTCACTCCCCGTAGGTGCGAGGTGGCCCGCAACTCTCACAGCAAAAGTTCAAACTCCCCGCATGGGGGGGTCAAATATGCGGCGCTCGTCTTGTGTGTCACCTGTGTGTCAACTGCATCGCATTGCGCAATACAGACCACTACCATAGCAAACTAAATTCCAATAGAATCCTACGCCACACCAGCAAACACAGCATATGATGTTATGACTACGAATCAGGGGGTCGCACGTTCGAGTCGTGCCGGGTGCACCACTAAGAATCAATATAAGTTACGGGCAGTCCTAAAAGGCTGCCCGTTTCGTTTGTGCGTCCATAATCTCAATCTGCTACCGAGTTGCGGCCGTCGTGAATTGGAGCGATACTGGCGCCGCGCTAGGGGCGCATCCAGTCCGCGGAAAGGGCCGTGCCCACCCGAATCAACAAAACTTCACGAACCTTCTTTCAGCCTGACTGAGCGGACTCCGGGCTATTGAAAGGAGTTTCGTATGACCGCAAAAGAACTGCCTTCCCGGCCGCATCTCGATCAATATCGGAAACAGGCTAAGGACCTCCTCAAGAGCTACAAGTCGGGGGATGCGGATGCGCTCACCCGCGTCACACAACACCACCCAGAGTTCCGAAAAGTAGTCTCGGCGATAGACACAGGAGCTTTTCGTCTTTCGGACGCGCAATGGGTAATCGCGCGCGAGCACGGTTTCGAGAGCTGGGCCAAGTTTGTCAATTGCATTCGGAGGAGCGCTGCTCAGAACTCCGAGCTAGCCGCTACTCGACCAACCGCCAGCCCGATTTTCGCAATCGACCTCGACATCAAAAGCGAGGAGGTTAACATCTGCTCATTCACACGCGACGGAAAGCGTGCCGTGATGGGCGCGCAAGGAAACCCCGTGTGCGTGTGGGACGTTGAGACAGGACGCTGTGTAAAGACGTTCGAGATTGACAGTGTTAGTGCGTGGGCCGCGACCTGGAGCCCGGATGAACGTCATGTCTTCCTGGGCACGCGAGCTGGCATCATGCAGATGTGGGACGTTGAAAGCGGCCGCTGCCTGCATGTATTCGACGGGCATTACGGTTTAATGCGCTGCATCGACGTGAGCTCAAATGGTTCTCGCGTGTTGTCCGGAACGGCCTTCCGCGACACCGCGGTCCGGTTGTGGGACGTAAATTCAGAGCGTTGTCTGAAGATCATGGAAGGGCATTCGGACGGCGTGTATGACGTGGCTTTCGGTCCAGCTCAACAACGAGCACTCACTGGTTCCCGAGACGGAACGATTCGAATGTGGGATCTCGAAACTGGAAAGTGCCTGCAAGTGTTCAAGCGACATTCGTATCACGTTCATTCCGTTCTCTGGAGCGGAGACGAGCGCCGAGTTTTATCCAGCTCACAAGACATCCGCCTTTGGGACGCCGAGACTGGACGAGGCATCCGCATCTTCGACCAGGAGCATACCCAGGTCATTCGCAAACTTGCCTGGACCGCTGACCAACGATGGGCACTATCAGCATCACATGATGGCACAGTGCGCCTGTGGGATGTTGATAGCGGACGATGCGTACGTGTGTTCGAAGGTCATCCGGTGGGTGTGGTTAGCGTCGCGTTGGGCTCGGATCAACGTCGAGCGTATTCATGCGACTGGAACGGAGGGATCCGAGTCTGGGATCTTGCGTGGCAGCGCTAAGGGCGAATCCCTCGAAGGCTCATTGTTAACGGGAGTGGTCAAAGAATGCGTGAGGGGGCCACCATCGAGATAAGAGTTCCTCGATCGCTTGGCCTCTGCGAGTTTTGCGTTCACCGGTCTTGCTCATAAGGTGTTGAATGGACCTGACGACGATGGTGACCTCGAGATTTCCGTCAAATTGAACGTGCGTAATACGACCGCTAAGGATCAGGATGTGAAGGTAGTTGTGAGAGCTGTCGACGCTACGATTGTGCGGTGGGAAATCGAAGACTAGGCCCTCCCCGGCAAAGAAATTTGTTCGCTTTGTGATACGCGCGTTTTCCCTTGTCGCATAACTTACAGTTATGGAAGCTACAAGAATTACAGTTGACGAGGTGGGCGAGCGGATGAATCGCGGGGAGCCGTTCGCGTTTGTCGATACGCGAAATCCAACAGCGTGGGCGGAGTCGGATCAGAAACTGCCGGGCGCGATTCGGGTGCCGGCTGAGGAAGTCGAGCAGCATCTCAACGAGATTCCGCACGATCGTGCAGTGATCACTTACTGCACCTGACCGAATGAGGCTTCGAGTGCCCGTGTGGCACAGGAACTCACGGATCGCGGTTGGAAGAATGCGCATCCGCTCTACGGCGGATTCGATGCATGGGTGAACGCGGGACTACCGGTCGACCCGAAGTAGCCAACGACTGCGAACCCACCGAAATATCGACGGCTCGTCTGAACCTCGCAGAATCTCTGGCGTATCAAACACGTCTAAATCAACTGAAGCTCAGCGGCGAGCCAGCGTCGCTCTATCCACTTCGTCAATTCAAGCACCGGCGACACTGTCAGTGCTGCGGCAACGATGATCACCCAATCGATCACCGTGAGCGGAAACGTGCCAAACGTCCGCTCCAACAGCGGCACATAAAGAATCAACCCGAGCATGACCAACTCCCAAACGATCGCCAGGTTGAGCCACTTGTTCGCGAACGGTTGGTGAAACACCGACAACCGATCAGACCGGAAGTTGTAAGCCTTGAAAAACTGAATCAGAACGAGCGAGACGAACGTCATCGTCATCGCCTCCTGCACGCTCCGACCCGAACTCAAAGCCCAGACGAATAGACCAAGATTGACGATCGCCGACCACACGCCGCCGACCAGCATCAGCAGCACAACCGGCCTCGTAAAGATGCCCTTGCGCGGATCGCGCGGCGGCCGCTGCATCAGGCCCTCTTCCGGCGGATCGACAGCAAGCGCCAGCGCAGGCAGACCGTCAGTCGCGAGATTCACGTAAAGAATCTGGACCGCACTCAACGGCAACGGCAAACCCAACGAGCGTCGCCCCGGCCATCAACCCGATCTCGCCGATGTTCGACGACAGCAGGTACATCAAATACTTCTTGATGTTACTGAAGATCCCGCGACCTTCTTCGACCGCAGCGACGATCGACGCGAAGTTGTCGTCGGTGAGCGTCATCGCGGCCGCTTCCTTCGAAACGTCCGTGCCGGTGATGCCCATCGCGATTCCGATGTCAGCTTTCTTCAGCGCGGGCGCGTCGTTCACGCCGTCGCCCGTCATCGCCACGACTTGCCCGCGATTCTGAAGCGCAGTCACCACGCGCAGCTTGTGCGCGGGCGACACGCGCGCGCAGACCTCGATCGACTCAACTTCGCGCTCGAGCTGCGCATCGTCCATCGCCTCCAGCTCCGCGCCAATAACGACACCGCCCGTCTTTGCTTAACCCCAACTCCTCGGCAACAGCTTTCGCCGTCAGCGGATGATCGCCGGTGATCATGATGACTTTGATCCCCGCCTCCTCACATCGCCGCACAGCAGCTTTCGCTTCCGGACGCGGCGGATCGATCATTCCGGCGAGTCCCAAGCAACGTCATCTCATGTTCGGCATCTTCAACGGCGGCGCGCGGTTTATAAGCGATCGCGAGCACACGCAACGCTTCGCCCGCCATCTGTCTCGCGCGATCGAGCACTTCTGCACGTCGCGCGTCGTCGAGCGGCTCCACGCCGTCATCCGTCAACTGCAACGTGCACGACTGCACGATGATTTCCGGCGCGCCTTTCGAATATGCGACGACACCATCCGGCGTTTCGTGCAGCGTCGTCATGCGCTTAGTTTCGGCAGTGAACGGGATCTCGGAAACTCGTGAAAACTGCTTGTCGAGCTCAACTTTATTGAGACCAGCCTTCGCGGCCGCGACAACCAGCGCGCCTTCGGTCGGATCGCCTTTGACTTCCCACGTGCCCGCGCCGTTTCGCTGCTCGACGCGCGCGTCCGAAGCAAGCGCGCGCCGCGCGCAGCAACATCGATAACGACTCAGACGCCGCAGCACCGGAGCCGTTCATCGAGAACGAACCGTGTGGTTCGTATCCGGTTCCTGAGACTTCGATCATGTGGCCCGCGACGTAGAGTTTTCGCACGGTCATCTCGTCTTTAGTCAACGTGCCGGTTTTGTCGGAACAGATCACCGACGTGCTGCCGAGAGTTTCAACGGCAGGCAGACGTCGAATCGAGCGCATTGCGACGGACCATTCGCTTGACGCCGAGTGCGAGCGAGATCGTGACGACAGCCGGCAGCGCCTCAGGAACAACTGCCACTGCCAGCGCCACGCCGAAGATCAACATCTCGACAAACGGCTGACCGCGAAACAATCCGAGAATGACGATTACAAACACGACCGCAAACGCAGCGCGCGCGAGCGATTTGCCGACTCGATCGAGATTCCCCTGTAGCGGCGTCTTAACAGTGTCGACGTCCTGGAGCATTCGCGCGATCTTCCCGAATTCAGTCGCCATTCCAGTGGCGACGATCAGCGCGCGGCCGCGGCCGTAAGTAACAGCCGTTCCGGCAAACGCCATGTTTCGTTGATCGCCGGCAGGTAGTTGTTCTTCCGGCAGCGCGGTGGAGTGTTTCTCAACCGGCGCGGACTCGCCCGTCAGCGGCGCCTCGACGGTTTGCAGATTCACCGCTTCCGTCAATCGCGCATCAGCAGGAATTTTGTCGCCGGTTGCGAGCAGGATGACGTCACCCGGCACGACTTCACGCGCCGGAACGCGTTGCTCGATTTCGTCGCGAATGACCGTCGCATTGGGTGCAGCCATCTCGCGCAACGCTTCGATCGCACGTTCTGCGCGATACTCTTGTATGAACCCGAGTATCACTGCGAACAGCACGATCACCGTAATCGCGATCGCCTCAACACCGTGGCCCAAAAACGCGGACAGCGCTGTGGCGAGCAGCAAAATGACGATCAGAACGTTTTTGAATTGTTCGAGCAGGATGGCCCAGGCCGAGATGTGGGCCTGCGCCTGAAGTTCGTTTGGTCCAAACTTCTCCAGCCGCTTGGCAGCTTCGTCCGAAGTAAGACCGCGAGGTCCCGACTCAAGACTTTCGAGACTTTCTTCTACCGATAAAGTATGCCAGCGAGTGCCGGCTTGTTCTGCAAGGTTTTTCATGGACATAGGTCACTCAGACACGATTCCTTTCGCGCGTCGCAGAGTTCGACAGGTGAAGGCAACGCAAAAGAAAAAACCTTTTGCGAGCCTAATCGCCGCAAAAGGTCTTGGTCGTGGAGCTGATTAGTTTGCCCTACCGATGCGCCGGGCACCCAAACGTGGGCGCCGTGTTGACGGCGGCATCGAACCATAAAGGCAGGTGACCTACTCCCCTTTTCGTGTTCAGATTCTACAACCGATGTTTAGCGAGTTCAATTGGAGCACGATTAGGAATAAAAGCCGTCACGGAATAATCTAAAAACGGATGCGAATTGCACCGGCGGCGACCATGCTGGCCAAGGGACTCTGGCGTTTGATAGATTCGAGCGCAATGGTAGTCATGTCAGAAAAGAAGCCCGGTATAGATTTTTCAAACCAGCGTTTAATCCGCATCGCACTTGTTTTGGCGTTGACGATAGGCGTCGTCGTCCTGTTTGTTGCCGCGTTTGCCGGCGGTGGGGCGCGTTTCAATGCAGTCTCGCCTGCACCGATGACGGCGTTCTCCGGTGGCACGTTCGAAGCCTCCGGCGTCGCTCATGTCCCCGGAACTGACGGCGTTCTCTTCGTCGACGACGGACGTCCGAACGAGATCTTCTGGATGCGCCTCGGAACCGATCGCAAACAAGCAGGCGCGATCAAACAATCGATATCGCGACGAGCATTATCGATCTTGAAGGCATCACCACAGACGGCGCGTATTTCTACGTCGTAGGTTCTCAGTCGAAGTCGAAGGGCGCGGATCTGGTTGGCCTCGCCCGTTTCAAATTCGACGCAGCAGGCCAGCGGGTCTCAGACACGCAAACTGCCTCTGGACTTAAAAAATTTTTGGCGGATAATGTGTCCGAACTCCGAGGCATGGAGAACACGAAATACAACGACGGCGGCATAAATGTCGAAGGTATTGCGTGGGATCCCCGGAACAACCGGTTGCTACTCGGATTGCGTTCACCCGTTGTCGATGGTAATGCGCTCGTTGTGCCGCTCAAGCTTCGCGACCCGAAAGCGGCGTTATCACTCGACAACCTGGTAGTGGAAGGAAAGCAGGCCATCAAGGTTCCGCTTGGTGGCGCCGGCATCAGAAGCATCGAGTACGACGAGTCGCGGCAGGCGTTCTACGTCATCACCGGCGCCGGCCCCAACTCGGAGCGAATGGATTTCAAGTTCTGGGAGTGGACTGGAAACGACTCGACGCCGTCATTACGCGAAGGTGAGACATTCGATCGACGTCTCAAGCCGGAAGGCATCACTCGCGTTTCGAACGGCGCTCAGGATTTTACCTTTATTGTGTTCGACACCAGCGGTTATGCCGTAACGGACTAGCATCCGCTCTTCCGGCAACTGCTAAACACGACCAACCGCAGCAAGGGGACAACGTGCGTAAGCTCCATCTTACGGTCACCAACGTGGCCGTTGCACTCATCCTTCTCTCTTCGACAGCGTTTGCCCAGGATTCGACTGCCAACACCGAATTGCCGCGCTTCCAGCAGGTAAACGAAAACCTGTATCGCGGTGGTCAACCACTCCCGGGCGGCATTAACAAACTGCGCGAACTCGGAATCAACACCGTCATCAATCTACGCGGCGCGAGTGATCGCACCAGGGCGGAAGAGGCGGAAGTCCGCGCGGCGGGTTTGAATTATTTCAACGTCTCGCTTCCGAATTGGGGACGGCCGCAGGATGGACGAGTCGCGCGCATTCTCGATCTCATCTCAGCACCCGAAAACGGGCGCGTGTTCATCCATTGCAAAGACGGAGTGGATCGAACGGGAATGATTGTTGCGATGTATCGCATGACGCACGACGGGTGGAACTCCACGCAGGCGCTCGCTGAGGCGGAACGTCTCGGCATGCGTCGTACTCAATTGTGGATGCGCGACTACGCCGAAGATTATGGTGAGCGCGTGCATAAATTTGGTCCGGAAACTGCACTCAAGTCGCCCGGTGTTCATGAAGAGTTTAACGATCGTGTCGGCACGGGCATGAGGTTCGTCGAAAGAGGCGCCTTCACCGCGCGAAAATTCGCCCGACGCTTCTTCCGCAAGTTTTCGGCTCTCCGGTAAACCTGAACACAATCAGAACCTTATTGCAATTGACACTGCCAGACTTTGCTACTAAGGTAGCGCGTGGTCCAGCCCGGAAAATAGAACCCTCCCAATTTAAGTGAGCTGTTTGGTCATCCCCCGGTGTGCCTCTCGCGCAGAGGTGTGCCCCCGTTAGCACTTGAAGCCTTACCACGTTATCCCTTTTAGTGCTCCATTCGAAGGAGATTCGTAATGAAACAGAGTCTGATGAATCGCTGTTTGGCGATTTCAATTGTCGTGTTGCCTCTGCTGGTAGCAGCCGGGCCCCGCATCTTCGGGCAGGAAAACCCGAATGCTGTCACGAATAAAGAAATGAAAGAACTGTTGAAAACCTCGGGCAAGCTCGTTAGCGAAGCGAAATCCACGAGTTCCAGCGGCGACCTGAAACTGACGGGCTATCGCGTCGAGGAAATTCAACTCCCGCGAAGCATGACCGTGCAGATCAAAGGTCAGCAAGCGGTTGTTAATAAAGCATGGCGTGTGACTGTGACCGGTGGTCCATTTCCTGTTCGCGCTTTGCCCGCCGTCGTCTGGATCGACGATCAGATCGCCGGCAACGGTGTCGAAAACGAAACGCTGTCGCAAATCACAGCCATCACATTCGACGGTTCGTTAATCCGCGAAGGTGGCGTTGTCTCAGTCTCTTATGGTGAAGACAAACAGACGCGTCAAAGTGTGCCTGAGCGGCTGCAGTTGAAGCGTGAAGGAGGAAACCAATGAAAACCCGGAATAATCATTACATCCGCTCGTTTTGTGTAACGGTTTTGCTCCTCGTCATTGCCGCGGCCGGTAACACTTTTGCGCAGGTACCCGATCCCGGAACGCCTGGACCATTGGCGGTCACACGCGAAGAGTACAACTTCGGCGACACCGCGTTTCAACCAAGTGACTTTCCCGGACCAGTGGAACTGCTGGCTTCGATTCACTACCCAACGAATCTGTCCGGTGGACCATTTCCGGTGATCGTCCTGTTGCACGGGCGTCATGCGACTTGCTTCAAGGGCAGCGCCAACAAGTTTGGCGGACTGCTGTTGCAGTGGCCCTGCACCGAACCGCAAAGCCAGTCCATCCCGAGTTACAAAGGTTACGACTATTTTTCGCAGGTCATTGCCAGCCACGGGTATGTCGTCATCTCGATTAGCGCCAACGGCGTCAACGCAGTCGACAACGCGGTGTTCGATCTCGGCGCTTTGGCGCGAGCCGAGTTGATTCAGAAGCACCTCGACATCCTCAAGACGTTCAACACGACTGGCGGCGCGCCTTTCGGCACGAAGTTCGTCGGCAGGTTTGACCTGACCCGCGTGGGGACGATGGGCCATTCGCGTGGCGGTGAAGGCGTCGTGCGACATTACGTGCTGAATGATTCGCTCGGTGCGCCCTACGGAATCAAAGCGGTGTTCCCACTGGCGCCCGTCGATTTCAACCGGTTCGTCGTGAACAACGCGCCCGTTAATGTCCTGCTGCCTTATTGCGACGGCGACGTTTCGGATCTACAAGGCGTTCACTTCTACGACGATGCGCGTTACAACGTGCCCGGCGACCCCGCGCCTAAACACTACGTTCTCGTCATGGGAGCGAACCACAATTTCTACAACACGATCTGGTCGCCTGGGAGCGCGTTCGCCGGTGCGGCTGACGATTGGCTCACGTTTGTTCAAAGCGGTCATTCCGATCCGCATTGCGGTTCTGTTCCGGGAAATAAACGACTGACCGAGGCACAGCAACGCGGAACCGGGTTGGCTTACATGAGCGCGTTCTTCCGTGCTTACGTCGGCGACGAGGAACAGTTCATACCCATCCTTACCGGCGACGCGCCACCACCGGCGTCCGCGCAGACCACCAACTTGTTTGTCTCGTATCACGCGCCGGATATTTCGACTCGGCGGCGTGACGTCAATCGGTTGCTAAATGACACGAACCTGACACTCAACAACCTTGGCGGCGCGGTAACGCAGGTCGGCCTGACGCCTTTCGACTTGTGCGGCGGTGAAGATCCGCAACCGCGGTTCTGTCTGCCCGATCAGCCGCAGGCGCGACAGCCGCATACCGCTCAGAGTGCGCGAGCGGCGGCGCGGCGAGGTTTGAGTCAACTCAGAACCGGTTGGAACAACTTCACCGGCAACTTCCGAAACGACATCCCCGCCGCGCAGGGAAACGTTTCCGGTTTTCAAGCCATACAATTTAGAGTGAGTGTGAATTTCGCCGACCCGCGCAATCTCGCGGATCTCGCGCAGGACTTTCGCGTCAGGCTGACTGACGGTGGCGGCGCGACCGCGTCGGTGCGAGTCAGCGATGTTTCCGGAGCACTGTTCTTTCCGCCCGGAACAACTGGTCCGGTACCGAAGGTTGTGTTGAATACCGTACGCATACCGCTGAGTGCTTTCGGCGGTGTGAATCTCAACAACGTCCGCTCGGTGCAGCTCACATTCGACGAACGTTTGGCGGGTGGCGTGCTGATCACTGACGTTGCCTTTGCGTCAGCCCCCTAGTAACTCCACCCTCAAAATGTTACGCGCACGCCGCGTCGCTCCAGAGTCGATCAAAACGTTGACACTGGAGCGCGCGGCGCGTAGATTCGCGCTATATCGTAAGTTTTTGCCAGTCGCAGAAGTCTTTCCAGGCGCCTCTCAACGCGTCTCATGTGTTATTTGACCCCTGACGTCCAGAACCAGTTTCGATTCTAGTCGTCGCCTCTTCAACTAAAGAAATGGGCTTTCGCGATACATTCAGAAGTCTCTCGCCGTCACTCTATCGCCTGCGGATCTTTGTATTTATGTGCGCCGCGATAGTGTTGGTAGTCTCCACTTATTACTTTTTGTACGTCCGCAATCAGACCGGCTACTTCAACAATCGAAACTTCAGAAAGCTGTCTCTGATCAGCAGTCAAATGAGCTCGAAAATCACGAACGCCGGTTCCGTGATGGAAAAGACGTGCGAGAGATTCATCCGTCTGTCGCAGGAAGACCCGGATAGATACAGCATCAAGAGCGCAGACCTGACGGCAACCAAACAGAAGAACATCAATCAGCTTCGTGACGTCTTTAACGAACTCAAAGACGACAGTCTGCAAATCATTCCATTCAACATAGAGATTGAGAAGTGGAGTGACAAACCGACTGGAATCGTCACACTAACGGGCATTCGCCACGAGGGCGGTTCAGCGTGGCTCTACATCGATTACGTCGCAAATGGGGTAGAAGCGGGAACCCTGATCAAGGTGCAGGCTAAAACGGACCTGAACGGCCTTATTCAACCGTTCCTGACGGCGCGTGTCGGTTCGCAGCCGGATCAGTTTCAAAACATTCTGATCGCTGAGGCTGAAACTGCACGAGTTATCGTTCAACACGATACGACCCAGGTCCGGCTGGCCTCGGTTGACAACTTGAGCCGCGCCGGCGATGGAAAAAAGTTCGATCTAAGAGGCATCTCGCAAACGAGCAATATGGAGGACATCGCGCTGGCCGGAGCGAATTACCGCCTCTTCTCCCACCCACTAAAAGTGTCGTTGCCTGCTGCGAGCACTAATCCGCCCAACCCCAATGCGCCCAGCACCAACTGGATCGTCGTAGGCCTGATCAAGTCCGATTATTTTAAATCTGAAGCGTGGTCTCTTTCGATTCCCTACACGATGCTGATCATTTTCGGCTTCGTCGTCGCGGTGATTGTTTTTAGCTGGCCGTTCTTAAAGCTCGTGTTGGTTGGACCAAAGGATCGATTCCGCACGCACGACGTTTACCTGCTGGTTTTTGCGACGATGATTGTTCTCGCGGTGGTGACGTCTTTCGGACTCTACGCATTTGTCTACCTCACCGTAGAAGCGGAGATGGACGGGCATGTCAGGACGTTGGCAAGCGATGTGAAGAAGAATTTTAAAGAGGAAATAACTAATGCCTTAAAGCAGCTCGACAGGTTTAGCAATAACAAGGCCCTGCTTGACCATCTGATGACGGAGGAGCAAAAGCGGGAAATCGAGAAGTCGGAGAGAAAACAGGAAACCTCGCCGGGAGGGGCCGGCAGGTATTTCTCGGGAAGAGGAACGAAAAGCACAGCTGGAAAAGCAGGCGACATGTCCTCCCAACATCTACAACGCGCCGGAGACAAACAAGATCAAAATACTGCCGTGCATTCTGGGTGAAGAAGCCACTTATCCTTATTTCGAAATGGTCGCCTGGATCGACCAGACTGGCATGCAACAAGCAAAGTGGACCGTGAAGGACTACACCACTCAGAAGGTTTCAGTTGCCGACCGTGCTTACTTTCAAAACATTCAAAAGAAGCACCTCTACGAACTCGAAGAGCATAAGTTTTGGTTAGAGCCGATCGTCTCCCGAACTACGGGACGTAATCAAGTAGAAATCTCGCAGCAGGTAAAGGAAACCGATTGGACCATCGCCTTCGATACTCGTCTGTTGTCGTTAATGGATCCGGTGCTGCCCGACGGCTTCGGCTACGTAATTGTCAACAAAGACGGCGACGTCCTTTTCCACTCCGATGAAGTTCATCACCTTGGCGAGAACCTGTTCCAGGAGTGTGATGACAATCGCAAGCTGCATTCAGCCATCATTGGACGCGCGGATAAAGCGCTGGATGTCCGCTATTCGGGCGAGGATCATAGCTTTTTCGTGACTACTCTCGAAGGTTTTCCTGATTGGTCGTTCGTGGTGTTCAGGACTAAGCAGCCATTGCGTAGCGCGTTTCTCGAGTTAATGACGGCACTCACGGCGTTTTTTCTATTTCACATGCTAATCCTAATGGGCGCCTTCACCGTTTTCTTCTTTATCTACACTCGTAACAGAAGAAGAGCATGGCTGTGGCCTGAGAAGAAAAAGATAGATCGTTACAGGCAGTTGTCCTACCTCATGATTAGCCTCTCATTTATTTCACTAATGCTCACGCTCTTTCTCCATGGCCAATGGCTTGTGATTGTAAGTGCGGGGCTAGCCTGGTTTGGCGCCTTGCTGTTCTTTCTGAGCCTGAGATATGGACCTTGGACCAGGCTGGCAAAACTGGACAATTGGGTAGCGAAGGTCTTTTCCACGAAACAGAAGTCAACGACGCTCGAACCGGGCGCTGAACCCGGCAAAACAACCAACCAGGCGGCTAACTCTTCCGAGGCTGATTCAAAGCCCGCCATCTTCGAGCCCGACGAACCGCTATTGAGACGCTTCGACGGGATCTATGCGCTGAATTTGATGTTGCTGGTTTTGTTGATTGCGATCCTCCCGATGGGCGCCCTCTTCAAATATTTGTATGAGCACCAGGCCACACTTTTTATCAAACACGCGCAGTACTCGATGGCAACCGCTCTCGAGCGGAGAGACGAAAGAATCCGCAGCCAGTACGCACATGTTTCCCCGTCAATTGAAATTAACCGCGCCGACAAATCGCATCAAAGCGAGACCAATATCCTGACGCGTCGATTAAATGAGACGTGGGATGTTTACGACAGCTTTTTCTATCGAACCCTTCACGAGAAGCGCGAAGATACTCAAGGAAGTAACCAACCGCCACCGTCTGACGAGGATGTGCTGTCGAAAGTTAGTGCCTGGCTCCCGGTGTCAAACCAGTCCGCCATTGAACGGCGGGGATTATTGGCCAACTCCGCTGTCATGGGAGTTTGTGACTGGCCTTCAAACACCAGCGATGCGTTGGTTATGAATCTGAAGAATAACGCCGGAAAGCCCGCGTGGCCGTGGCGGCGTTTGAGCACTACGGTGCCGATCCTTCGCATATCGGTCCTTCCGGCGATCGGGGTTCTGGGTTTGGCCGTACCGCTGTTCTTTCTGATTCACTTCCTGACTCGAAAGGTGTTTCTACTCGACGTTCACAAGCCCAGCAGTTATTCATTAAAGAAGTTCCTTTGTGACGCGTTCGAACGGAACTATTTCGTTGTGGTGAAGGCGCCTTTCGTCAGAAAGGCGGATTTCGCATCGACTCTCTACTTGAAGAAGTTTTCCGACCTCGCAGCGTCGATCAGATGGAAGGGTGAGTTTGATGACAAGTGTGCCGAAGGAGCTGTCATTGCTTTCGATCAATTTGAGTACCAGATGGACGACGCGAGAACGAACAGAAAAAGGCTGACCATGCTAAACCAACTCGTGAAAGAAAAGAGGAACCTGGTGCTCTTTTCTGCGGTTGAACCCTCGGACTACAGGTTCGGAAAGGGGGATGCGAATGGTTTTGAGGACGGAGCGGGTGAGTGGGCCGACGTAATCATCAGCAACTTCGTTACTGAATACGCAGAAGACACTGACGACAGATACTTTTATGATGACGACTCGAGTTTTAAACAGCAAGTCAGCAAACATAAAGCCCGAATATTAAGTGGGAATCTGAAAGGCCGGAAAGCTGAAGACGTTGAGGAGCTGATTGACACGGTCTACACGGAATGCGCTCCGCGGGTGCCTTTGCAGGACGTTGGGTTACACATACTCAGCGCAAAAGACTTTCTTGAGTTGACAAAAGAACATCTGCTGGGGCGTATCGTCAGCCAGGCGCGAACATACTACAACTACCTTTGGAATTCCTGTTCCGGCCCGCAGAGGCAGACGCTATGTCACCTGGCCATGGATGGACGGCTTAGTCATCGCGATCCAGACATTCAATCTCTGCTCAGGCGCGATCTGATCATCAAAGGCGAAGGTCTGCTTCTGTTCAATGAAAGCTTCCGCAAATTCGTTATGAGCAATGAGCAACGTAAAGACGTCGCCGAGGACGACCAGAAGGCAAGTAACGAGAGTTTGTGGCAGACACTAAAGGTGCCAATTCTCGTGACTATGATTTTCGTTGGAGGCTTCCTTTTCTGGACGCAGCAAGACGTATTCAGTTCTTCACTCGCGATTGTCACCGGCGTCACCGGGTTGATCTCGGCGGTTTTCAAATTGATGTCGGTGTTCCACGCAGACGAACGCGCGAAGTAACGGCGACGTAGTTTTCACGAATTTGAATCACCTTTAGGTTTTCAGCCTGCGAAAAAATCGCGCACGTCACCTTGCGAAAGAGTTAACCCGCACACTTGCACCCGCTTAACAACCATTAACGATCCACACTCGTGGATCGCTCCAGTTGGAATACTCATTGCCTCTACGCATACACGACTCTGCTCGTCTTCAAAGTTTTGCACTTTAGTACAAGACTTTATCTGCGTTCTCCGGGCCGTCACTGTTCCCTAATCGAGAAGTAACAACGACATGGTCCAACGTCGTTTTCGGCGACGTGTGCGCTGGTCGTTTCACAAAGGAGAATGCTAATGCTCAAAGCCACAAGAATTCTGATGCCGGTGGCACTGCTCGCTTGTCTTTGTACTTCCGTCCTGGCCCAAACGTCGGGATCGATTTCCGGCGAGGTCAAGGACGAGAAAGATGCAGTCATCAGCGGCGCTACAGTAACAGTGCGCCACACGTCGACGAACGAAGCACGCACTGCGCAAACGAATGCCGACGGCCGCTACCAGTTTGCCGGTCTCGCCGTCGGCGCTTACGAGATCACAATTGAGAGCACCGGCTTCGCGAAGTACATGCAGTCAGGGATCACGCTCGCGTTGAATCAGAACGCGGTGGTCGACGTGATCATGAAACCGGGCGCGGTGCAGGAAACCGTAAACATCGTCGAAAACGCCTCGACATTGAACACTTCAAACGCGGAAGTCGGTACGCGTTTCGACGAGAAACGTCTCTCGGAACTGCCGCTCGCGACAACACGCAGCGTTTACAACATCGCGCTTTCAGCTCCGGGTGTCAGCCAGTTGAACTCCGGACAGAGCGTGTTTGCCGGAGGCACAAACTTCTCCTCCAACGGCGGGCGCGTTCGTTCCAACAACTTCATGATCGACGGTCAGGACAACAACAACTTCGGTGTTGCCGGATCGACGATTCCGCTCAACAACCCCGACGCGATTCAGGAAGTGCGACTGGTAACGAACCAGTTCAGCGCCGAGTACGGCCGCAATTCGAGCGCTGTTTTCAACGCGATCATGCGCAGCGGCTCGAACCAGTATCACGGTTCCGCGTTCTGGTTTCACAACGACAACGCGCTGAACGCATGCAGCAACGTGCAGAAAGCCGGCGCGAATGGTTTCTGCAATCCGAACGCGGCCGATCCGTCTCATCGCAAGGCGCCGTTCCGGATCGAGAACCAACTCGGCGGAACGATCGGTGGTCCATTGCATCTGCCGCGCTTCGGCGAAGGTGGGCCAGGATGGATCAGCGGCAAAGATCGGACGTTCTTTTTCTTCTCCGTGCAACGTTGGTGGGACCGCCAGCTCGGCATCGGACAAACGCTGAACGGCGCGCCGACAGCGGCAGGAAAAGCGATACTGCAACAAGCAGCCGGCGATCTGCCGCAGGTTCGAGCATTGCTCGACTTCCTTCCCGCCGCATCCACGCCGCTGAATCAAACCGCACGCTTCGTTCGCAACGGACAAACGTTTGTCGTGCCCGTTGGTTCGCTGACGGGTGCGCAGTCTTCGACTTACGACGACTGGCAGGTCTCGATCCGTTTGGATCATCGCCTGAGCGACAAGCACAGTCTGAACGGGCGTTACCTGTATCAGGATTCTGGCGCGTTCGGCAGTATTCCGGGCGTCGCTGCGTCGCAGATCACGCCGCCGGGATTCTCGTCAATTGTTCCCGCGCGCACACAGGGCGTGAACCTGCAATTCCTGAGCGTGCTAAGTCCGCGCTGGATCAACGAAGTGCGCGGCGCGTTTCTGCGCAGTGCATCGGCGACCAACGCGCTCGATCCTCGTTCGCAGTTGATTCCTTCGATCGAAGTCGTAGAGCTCGGTCTTCGTGGTTTCAATGCTGGCCCAACCCGCACCGCTATCGGTCTCGGTGTAAACCTCCCGCAGAACCAGGTTCGTAACACGTTCCAAATCCAGGACAACGTCACCTACACCACCGGCAATCATTCCTGGAAGTTCGGCGCCGACATTCGCCGCAACCAACTTCATCAACTCTTCAAACCCACTACCCGCGGTTTGCTCGAATATGCCTCGCTCGACTTCCTCGTCAAAGACTTCGCTACTCGAGCGAACGTCAACAAAGACCTGCCCGGCACCGCCCAGGTGCTGCACAACGACTGGCACGACTTCTTCTTCTACGGTCAGGATGAGTGGAAGATTCGTCCCAACTTCACGCTCACGCTCGGGCTTCGTTACGAAAACGCGGGCCAGCCGATTCAGGACCTCGTTGACTTCAATCAACCGGTGCTGGCCGCGGCGAACAACGATCCGCGCTTCGTGTTGCGGCCGGTTCCCGGACGCGACAACAACAACTTCCAACCGCGAATCGGTTTCAACTGGAACCCGCAGACGAGCAGCGAAGGCGTCATGGGCTGGTTCACCGGTGGAGATAAGCTGGTCCTGCGTGGCGGCTACACGCGCACGCACGATTACGTCTTCACAAACATCGCGCTGAACATCTGGAGCTCGTTCCCGTTTGTCGCAGCGGTCTCGTCGTTCCCGACGATCAATGCAACGAACCTCGCCGGCGCCGACGTGAGTGTGATCGCGAATGCGTTCACAGTTCTTCAGAACCCGCCGTTCAATCCAAACACCGTCAACCGGACGATCGTCGACAACGATTTTCACAATCCGGTTTACGACTCGGTCAGTCTCGAAGTGCAGCGTGAGTTCACGCGCGACCTCGTGCTGCGAGTTGGTTATGTCGGTACGAAGGGAACTGGCTTGTTGGAGTCGGTCGATGCTAACCCGACGGTTATCGGCTGCACGCAAGCGAGCGCGGCAAACAACTTCTGCCGCTCGATTCCAAACCAGGGTCCGACGCGACTGCGCACTAACTCCGGTATGTCGATCTACCACTCGCTCCAGACGAGTTTGGAGAAGCGACTGAGCGCCGGTTTCAGTGCCGGAGTTCACTACACGTACAGCTCGTTCATCGACACGATGTCTGAGATCTTCAACGTGTCGTCCGGTGAGATCGCCGTCGCGCAGGATTCTTACAATCGCCGGTCGGATCGCGCGCGGTCGAGTTTCGATCGTCCGCATCGGTCTGGCGGGCAACTTTGTTTACGAGTTGCCGTACTACCGCGATCAGAAGGGCTTCACGGGCCACGTTCTCGGCGGTTGGCAGATCAACTCGTTCTTCACGTTACAGAGTGGTTCGCCGTTCACGCCGCTCAACGGTTCCGATCCAGCGGGGGCACTGGCCAGTATTTCCTCGCTCGTCGGAAACGCGATCCGGCCGAATATCAACACGACGCTCAATCTCTCGGGTATGAGTGTTGAAGAGATAGTGCAGGCTGGCGGGCGTTCGCTCTTCACTCCGATCACGGCCGCGCAACGCGTCGGCAACGCGGGACGCAATATCCTGCGCTCCGATGGAATCAACAACATTGATTTTGGAATTTTGAAGAACACGCGGATTGGAGAGAACCAAAGGCTCCAGCTCCGCGCCGACTTCTTCAACTTCACGAACTCTCGAGACTTCGGTATTCCCGACTCGACGGTTACGTCGAATAACTTCCTGAATCAATGGGGCACTGACGGCGGAAACCGGCGCATCGTCGTCGGTCTGCGTTACGTCTTTTAGCGTCAAGGGGGTTGGGGTGGCGCTACCGTGGCGCCACCCCCTGTGAATCCGTGATAATCTTCGACGCGCGATGCGTTATCACGAGATTCGTCCGCGGCCTCCGCTCAATAGTTTCGTCGAGTGTTTCTGGACGCTCGAGGGTGATGGTCCACAGCCTGATGGAGCGGCCGAGCGCATTTTGCCGGATGGTTGCGTTGAACTAATTTTGAACTTCGGCGAGCGTTTCTCACAGCACACTAACGGTCGAAAAAACCTTCAACCACATCACTTCCTCGTGGGCCAGATGAGTGGTCCCATCCTGATTTCCCCGAACGGGACTGTTCGGTTGCTGGGCATACGGTTTCATCCCGGCGGAACTTCACCATTCCTGCGTGTTCCCATGAACGAACTGACAGATCGCGTGACGGAGCTTGCCAGTCTATCAACTGACCTCGAACGCGAGTTGTTGGAGGCTTGTGAAGGTGAGCCGGCGATCACGCAAGTTGAAGCAGTGTTAACTGCAAGATTAATTCGCGGAGCACATGATTCATTGCCGATGAAACTCGCGGCGCGAATAGTCAGTTCCGCCGGTCTCGTTTCAATCGATCAACTCGCGAGCGACGCAGGCATCAGCAGCCGCCAGTTAGAGCGCCGTTTCATGCGCGACGTCGGCGTTGGTCCAAAACTCCTCAGCCGCATCTTGCGCTTCCAGCAAGTCTTTCGCGCCGTCGAACGCGTCGATCCGGCATGGGCATCAATCGCCGTCGAATGCGGTTATTACGATCAAGCCCACCTGATTCGCGACTTCAACCAGTTTGCGGGGCAGACACCGGCAGTCCTTTTTTCCCAGCAGAGCGCACTCACCGAGGCATTCACGCGTAAAGCGAGAACGTCGCATTTTTCCAATACCGCCTTATAGCAGCCGTCATAGAGTGGCGACGAGGAGAATAACGAATGCTGAAACTGATCATTGCAGCACTGCTGTTGTCGGCCCCAATGCAAAACCCCACGCTCGCAGACCTCTCGTGGATCAGCGGCGACTGGCAAACAGCTCCCGGCGGACGCAGGCAAATCGAGGAACACTGGACCGCCGTCGCAGGTGGTTCAATGTTGGGCGTGAGCCGGACGATCGCCGGCGATAAGACCGTCGAGTTCGAATACCTTCGCATCGAACAACGCGCGGACGGCATTTACTACGTCGCGCATCCGAAGGCACGATGTCCCGGCACGGATTTCAAACTCACGAGCGCGTCGGCTACGGAAGCAGTCTTCGAAAACCCGCAGCACGACTTTCCGAAGCGGATCATTTATCGGAAAACTGAAGGCGGTTTGACTGCCAGTATCGATGCCGGTGAAGGCAGCAAGGGCATGTCATTCGTGTTTAAGAAAAGGAGCTGAACACCGCGCAACCAACTTTTCAAAATTTTCTTCATGAACCGGTACGTGAATCGTCGCCAGTTCATAAACCGGACGCCGCTGTTGATAGAGCGCAAACGCCTGATCGCGCGTCCTTCCGAGCGGCCGATCTTCCTGCGACGCTTCAATTCTGGTCCAACACATTTCGAACGGCGCGTCGAGCCAGATACTTACGCAACGGTATTGATCGACAAGCTGCCGGTTTGCTTTCTGAATCCATGCGCCGCCGCCGAGCGCAATGACTCTTGCCGCGCCTTCCTGTAACACATGACGCAGTGTGTCGGTTTCGACGGCCCGAAACGCGGGTTCACCGTCTTCGTCGATTAGTTGCGCAGGAGATCGTCCGGCGCGTTTGGTGATCTGATCGTCAAGGTCGACCATGACAGCGTCGAGTCGACGCGCCAGTTCGCGTGCGAGTTTCGTTTTGCCGCAGCCCATGAAGCCGGTGATGACGATTGGTCCGGTGAGTTTCAGTTTCGATCACCTCACGGCCAGGGTGTCTAAAAGTCCGAAGAATTCGGGAAACGAGATGGCGACGCATTCGGAATCCAGGATCTGCGTTTCGCGGTCGGCGATCAGGGCGGCAACGGAGAAAGCCATCGCGATTCGGTGATCGCCAAACGAATCAATCGTGGCGCCGCGAAGTTCCGTCGGTCCTGAGACGGCGATGCCATCGTCAAACTCTTCGACCGCCGCCCCCATCGCGCGCAGATTCTCAGCAGTGGCCAGCAAGCGGTCACTCTCTTTTAGTCGCAACTCTTCGGCGTCGCGGATCTGAATGCCGCCGGGAACCTGCGTGCCGACGACGGCGAGCAATGGCAGTTCGTCGATCAGCGACGGGATCATCGCTCCGGAAAGGATGCGGTCTTCGTCACGCGGCGTGGAACGCAGACCGCCGCGGACGTTGATCGTGCCGACCGGTTCGTTACGTTCGCTTCGTAGATCGCTGGTTGAGATCTCCGCGCCCCAGGATTTCAACACTTTGAGAAACGCGGCGCGCGTGGGGTTCAACCCGATTGCTTCGATCGTCAGTTCCGAACCGGGCAACAGCATTGCGGCCGCGACGAAATAGGCGGCTGACGATATGTCGCCGGGGATCGTAATCCCGCCGCCGGTGAATCGTGCGGGGCCGTCGATCGTGATCGAGAGATCGTCGTTGGTCGTTACCGGAACGCCAAAGCCGCTGAACATTCGCTCCGTGTGATCGCGCGTCGGTGATTTTTCGATGACGGTCGTGCGGCCGTTTGCGAAAAGTGCGGCGAAGAGGATTGCTGATTTGACCTGCGCGCTCGCGACCGGCAGTTGATAAGTGATCGGCGCCAATTGGTTCGAACCGTAAATCTTAAGCGGCGGCTTTCCGTCGGTGGATTCGATCTTCGCGCCCATAAGTTCGAGTGGCTCGATGATCCGGCGCATTGGTCGCGAACTGAGTGACTTGTCGCCGATGAGTTCTGCGCTGAAGTTCTGCCCGGCCAGGATTCCCGCCAGTATGCGGATCGTCGAACCGCTGTTTCCGCAATCCAACGGCTTGTCCGGAGCTTTCGGCCTTTGATCCCCGCGAAAGCGGACTACACCTTCACTAAATTCAAGGGAAACACCAAGTTGCTGAAGACACGATAGCGTCGACGCGCAATCCTCTGCCGTCGAAAAGTTACGAATTTCAGAGCTGTCGGACGCGAGCGCGGCAATCAGCGCGGCGCGATGGGAGATCGACTTATCGCCCGGCAAAGTGATGCGTCCGTCGAGTTTTTGGGCGGGCGTAAGTCTCATTGATCCGGAGTCCATCTTAGTTTTGCCATAAAGTTGCAACTACTATGCAACTTTACTGTAAAGGCTGCAGGAAGAAATCTGCTTGCACACGTGTTATAAGTAGCACCTCCCCCTAACTAACGGGTTCAAGTTTATTCGCCAATGTGGAACTCCGTCTCGACTCCGGTGCTCTATCCTACCGTTCTAATTGCGGAAGACTCGCGCGACACTCGTATTATGCTCAAGCGGGCTTTCGAACTAAAAGGGTATAGCGTGATCGAAGCTGAAGACGGCAACGAAGCGCTCGAAGTAGTCAACCAACACCGTCCGAGCCTCATACTTATCGATCTGAACATGCCGGTCATCGACGGGCTGCAGGCGATCAAAGAGATCCGCAAACTGGAAGCGCCGGGGGAGCAAATTCCCATCGTCGCAATCACCGCGTTTGACGTTTACGGGATGAAAGAAGCGGCGCTCGAAACCGGCTGCAACACCTATCTCAGCAAGCCTCTCGACATGGACGAACTCGATCGCGCCCTCAAAGGCCTCGGCTTCATCGTTTAAGATCCGTCTAATCCGCGTTTCCGCTTAGGGCGCGTTTCTTGACAGCCAGACACCCACCATGTTACACCCTCGGACTTCTATAACAAGTGACAGCAGAAACGACCGAGCTAAGTTTGCCCAGCCGCATCGAAACGGTTGCCACCGCGGCTGCCGCGGTAGCTGAATTCTTAAGCCTTTCAGGTATCACTGAAGACGCCGCGTTTGGTATCGATATGGCCGTGCGCGAGGCCGTGACCAACGCCGTCATTCACGGTAACCAGCAGGATGAGAACAAGACCGTAGACGTTACTCTCAAAAGCTCGCCTGACGCTGTCGAAATCAGCGTGCACGATGAGGGCGCGGGCTTTCATCCGGAAGACGTGCCCGATCCAACTGCCGAAGAAAATATTCTTAAAGCCTCCGGGCGCGGCATCTTTTTCATGCGCAGTTTTATGGACGAAGTGAACTGGTTGATCCGGCCCGGAGGTGGTACAACAGTGCGCATGCTTAAGCGACGATAATCCGCAATTGCATAAAGGAGATTCCTGAAATGGCTGAGTTGAATATCAACGAGCGTCAAGCCGGAGATGTAACCGTCCTTGACATGTCCGGAAAAATCACAATTGGCGAAGGAAGTGTGACGCTGCGCACCGCCGTCCGTCGCCTGCTCGAAGAAGGCAAAAAGCGTATTCTGCTGAACCTCGCCGGCGTTAGCTATATCGATTCCAGCGGTATCGGCGAACTCGTTTCCAGTTACACCGCGATCAATAAAGAAGGCGGACAACTGAAGCTTCTGAACCTCACGCAAAAACTTCAGGACTTGCTGACGATCACGAAACTCTTGACCGTTTTCGACGTTTACGAAAGCGAAGCAGAAGCACTCAACAGCTTTAAGTGAGCGACCTTCTTGGCGACATATTTGGCGAAATAGTTGGCGGTCTACTATCCCCCGAACGGAGAACCACCATGGCTGAGCTCGACGTAAAAGAACGACAAGCCGGCGATGTCACGATCCTCGACATGAACGGCGAGGTGCGTATCGGCGAAGGCAGTATTGCCCTGCGTGACGCGATCAGAAACCTGTCCGCCGGCGGCAAGAAAAAGATTTTGCTCAATCTGCGGGGTGTCAGTTACGTCGACTCGAGCGGCATCGGCGAGTTGATCGCCAACTTCACGACTGTCACCCGTCAGGGTGGCCAGCTCAAGTTGTTGAATCTCACGGATCGAATTCAGAACCTGCTGGTGATCACAAAACTGCTCACCGTGTTTGATTCTTACGATGATGAAGCCGAAGCACTGAAAAGCTTTCAGTAAGCTGTGTTTAGTTTCCGTGCCGCATTTCGCCGTCTGCTTGCGATCGACGATCCACCCGAGCGGACGGCGCTTGCTTTTTCTATCGGGGTCTTCATCGCTTTCTCGCCGTTCCTGGGCCTGCACACGATCATGGCGACCGTGATCGCGTTTGCCTTCCGCTTCAACAAAATCGCGATCTACACCGGGACTTTTATCAACAACCCGATCCTGACGCTGATCCCGATCATCATCGTCTCGTACGCCGTCGGCGCTTTCATTCTCGGACGTCCGCTGTCGATTCCGGACGAAGGCGTGGAGCTGTTGAGAGACCCGCATCTGTTCTCCGGCGAATATTACCGGCAACTTTTTGTGCAGAGCTGGAACAACATTGTCTGGCCTTTCGCCATCGGAGCAACGGTCCTTTCGGTCGTTTGTTCGGTACTTGCTTATCCGCTAACATTGCGGGCGCTTAGAGCCTATCGAAACCGCCGATGACACGAATTCTATGAAGTATTTACTCATTCTCCTGGCCATTTTCCTTCCCCTTGGATTTGCTTCCGCACAACCAGTGCAACAACGTCAGGGCGCGTCGTTCGAAGTTTCTGAATACGGCGTCGACTTTCAATCGGACCAGCGACTGATCGTCGTGATGGCGGCGCTGGACGCTGCCGGGTTCGATCCGCTGCCGGGAGGTCGCGAAGCCAGCGGGTTTCGAGCCAAGCTGCGCAAGGATCTCGCGAATCTCGATCCCGACCTGCGCGCGCGGATGAAAACGTCCTACGAACGAAATCGACTGCCTGCGCCTGCGACAACTGCCGATCAGGCGGCGCGCTACATTTCGTTGGCGCTGGCATTGGGGCCGGGGCCTACATTTGAAGCGCCCGCACGTGACAACGACATGCCGGCTGGACTTTTGGAAGTGCTCGATTTCGCGCCGTTGGTCCATGAGTTCTACCGTCGTTCAGGAATCGACGAACACATGGTCGAGTACGTCCGTGCTTACCAGGCGGAAGGCGATCGACTGCGCGCGCCGGCGACGGAGATGGTCCGTTCACTGTTGACGTATCTGCACACGCGGCCGATTACGACGTCGTCGGAACGAGTGGAAGTAAAAACGCCGTCGTCGAAGAAGGACAACAAGGGTGGGAAGACGTACAGCTTCCGCACGAACGAGCGCCGATTTTTAATCCTGCCTGATTTGCTGACGCCGCGAGGTGCGATCAACTTCCGCATCATCGGCGATGATTACTATGCGATCGTCCCCGAAGGGACGGATCCGAGCGCGTCCGAGTTGCGGCGCGCGTATTTGCAGTATGTGATCGATGGTCTGGTGTTGAGGTTCAATAAAGAAGTTGCGCTTCGACGCGACGCCGTGAAGCAGCTTCTTGCTGAACGGCAGAAGGCGGGAACGTCCGTCAGTCCTGACGTGTTTCTTAGCGTTGGACGTTCGCTTGTGGCGGCTGCAGACGCGCGCTACGTCGAGACGCGAGCGCTCGAAGTGCTCGGACGATTGAATCGCTCGCGACTCGCGGCAATTAAGACGGATGCCGAGAAAGCCGAGCTCGCGAAGAATTCATCGATCGAGATCAAGGCGATCCAGGATGAGACTGTGGCGCGACTCGCTGAAGAGTATGAAAGAGGCGCAGTGCTCTCGTTCTTTTTTGCTGACCAGTTGAAGGGGATTGAGAGTGCCGGATTCGATCTTGCGAACTTCTTTCCCGACATGATCGCGTCGTTCGATCCCGCGCGTGAGATGCGTCGACCGGCGGAGTACGCTGAAGCTGTTCAACGGGCGAATGCGGCGAGAGGGGCGCGACTGGCGGCGCGTAGGGCGGCGGAGAGTGCCGTTGAAGCCCCGACTGGTCGCGACGCTGCGTTGGTCAAAGATCTTGCGGATGTTGAAGAGACGCTGCGCCGGAAAGACTACAACAACGCTGAGACGCGATTGAAAGAGATGCTTGCCGCATATCCTGGTGAGCCGCGGATCTTTTTTGCGTTGGGCCAGGCGGCGAGTTTGGCGGCGATGGATGCGACTGACCAAGAGATTCAGGCGCAACGACTGAATCGCGCATTGGGCCAGTATCGATTGGCGATCGCTGCCTCTTCACCGGAGAACGACAAAGCCATCCTCTCGCGAGCGCACGAGTCGATGGGACGCATCAACGCGTTTCTCGAAAACCCAGCCGAGGCGATGAAGTCGTTTGATGAGGCGATCAAATTGGGCGACGTCCGCGGCGGCGCCTATCGCGAAGCCCTCGAAGGAAAGAAGAAACTAACCCAACCGAACAATCCATGACCCGCCAGAGGTCCTGCAGAGGTTCAAGTGAGAGGTCCATATAAATTCTAATTTATATGTGACCCACCAAAGGTCTTCGTGAGGTTCAAGCGAAAACTTAGATTACTATTCGAGTGCTTTCGCAGCGTTAATCCGCCCGCCCGTAACTGTCTTACCTTTCAACGCAACGATCGGATCCGTCGACGCGAGCAGTTTCTTTCGAAGGTCGTCAACCGACATGCGCGGATGCTCCGCGACGATCAGCGCCGCTACACCTGACACAACCGGCGTCGCCATCGACGTTCCCGACTTCTCTTCGTAAGCATTGTTCAACCACGTGCTCAGTATGTCGACACCGGGCGCGGCAATCGCGACACTCTTCACACCCCAGTTCGAGAACGACGCCAACTGATCGTTCCGATCCAGCGCGGCAACACTCACAACATTCGGCACGTTGTAGCTCGATGGATAGTGCGGCGAACGATCGTTACTCACACTCGAATTACCTGCCGCAGCAACGAACAGAATGTCGTTCTCGTAAGCCTTGCGAATCACCTCTTCAAGCGCGCGCGACTTCTGCGTCGAACCCCAGCTCGCGCTGATGATCCGCACATTCACGCCATCCTTCTTGCGCGCGATCACATAATTGATTGCTTCGATCGCATCCTTCGTCGTACCGAAACCACCGGCATTCATAAACTTCAGCGGCATGATGCGAACCTTCCAGTTCACACCGGCGATACCGATATCGTTCTCACCTTCAGCGCCAATGATTCCGGCGCAATGCGTGCCGTGACCGTTTTCATCCATCGGATCCGACGCGTTGTCGATCGCGTTGAACCCGTACTCGTCGTCAATGGTGCCGAGGTCGCTGTCCTCATACGGCGTCATGCTCGCAGGCCGCGTCCACATGTTCGGCGCGAGATCTTCGTGTCTGTAATCGACACCGCTATCGAGCACGGCGACGACAACATCTTCACTGCCGGTCGTGGTGGCCCATGCGAGCGGCGCGCTGATGTCCGCGCCTTCCTTACCGCCTCGTTGACCTGAATTCGAAAGCGCCCACTGGTCTCCGAACTGCGGGTCGTGCGGCAAGATCGGCACGAGCGAACTGTCGAGCGAGTCAATAAGCCTGATCTCGTAGTTCTCCTCGGCGTATTCGACTTCGGGAAGCGCCAGGTACTGCCGCACAGTCGCCGCGGGGCTCGCATCGTCCAGATCGTCAATCGCCGTCCAGCCGGGCGCGTTCTCGATGCGGTCTTCGAGTCGATCATGAAATCGGTCGCTGAGCGCCTCGATCGCGTCGAGACTGACGCCGCTCTTAAACTTCACCAGCACCTCCGGCCGGCCAGCCGCACGTGCCTCCGCGATCGCGATCTCCTGAGTGGTGTTCGGCCGTTTCTTCTCCTCGACGGGCACGATGCTCACATGCGACTTCCAGTGCCTGCGCCAGCGGTTAAGTTGGCCGAAGAAGGCGGCTACGAGAATGAGGACGACGGCGAGTGAGACGTGGATCAGGACGTTATTGCGATTCATGGTAGTACCTCAAGAAACTCAAACGCGATAGTTCTTCCCTTTGTATTTATAAAGGCGAAGTTGGTTCTTATCGGCGCGATACTCGTAGTCGCGGCCGTCGGCGGAGAGCCGGATGCGCCAGCCGCGCGTGATCATCATGCCGCTCATCTCGTCGTCTTCAGCGGCGCCGAGTGCCATGTCGGGAAAATCCGCGTCTTCAACTGACGATTGGCCGATTTTGGAGGCGTCCGTACTCAGCCGGTGCGCGAGATCGTTGCGAGCTTTATCGATTGCTTCTTCTTTGGTCATAAGCGCTTTGCCGACTCAAACGACCCTCAAGCACCCTTTGTTCCCGAATGGCAGGGACATTTTGAGCTACTTTAGATCGCCATACAAGTGCTGCAACAACACTGCGGTGGCAATGGCGGCGGTTTCCGCCCGCAGGACGCGCCCGCCGAGCGTCACGATCGGCACATTAGCCGCGCGGGCCTGATCCAATTCTTCGTCCGACCACCCACCTTCGGAGCCGACAATGGCGGTGAGATTTTGGGTTCCTAAACCCGTGTTTAGGCCTTGACCCCCACGCTCTGAAAACATCAAACACGGTGAGGCTTCACTGATAACTGATTCAAATGAGACAGGTGTGGTTATCTCCGGCACGACCGCGCGGCCACACTGTTTTGCCGCTTCAAGGGCGATGCGCTGCCAGCGCGTGACGCGTTTCGCGGCATCGGACTCGTCACGCAAACGAATGTCCGCATAGCGCGTGACAAGCGGGATGAACCGGTTGACGCCGAGCTCAGTCCCTTTCTGAACGACGAGATCAAACTTCTCACCTTTCAACAACGCCACCGCCAGCGTTAGCTGCAACGGCGACTCGGACTTCGGCGATTCGATCTCGTCTCCGATTTCGAGTTCCGCAAACTCGCGTCGCGCCTGCGAAACGACTGCGCGAAACTCCCGTCCGGCGCCGTCAAACACCTGCACCTCATCGCCCGTCTTCAACCGCAACACCTCGCGCAAGTGACGCGCTTCATCAGACGTCAGCGTAACGATGCGCTTGTTGAAGTTGAACGCGCTCGGCGGCGCGAAGAACCTGCGACGAGTCATTCTCTAAACCACGATCGCTACCCACTCACCGTCCTGCGTAATCTCGGTTTCAGGCAGCGCGTTTACGATCTGTTCAACCTGTGTTTCCAGGATTCCTGACAATATTAACTTGCCGCACGTAACGCCGATCAGGTTCGGAAGTATTTGGAGTATCACATCGGCAGTTAGATTAGCGCACACGAGATCGGCAGACGGTGTTGTTTCCTCAACTGATCCGATCCGAAACTCGACCTCAACATTGTTTGCCGCCGCGTTCTCGCGCGCGATCTCGATCGCTTCGGCGTCCGTGTCGCACGCTTCGATTCGCGCATCAGGAAACATCTTCGCCGCAGCGATCGCGAGAATGCCGCTCCCGGTGCCGACGTCGAGAAAACTGCCACCGGTGAAATGTTTTTGGATCGCGTCGAGACACAGTCGCGTCGTTTCATGCGTACCGGTACCGAAAGCCATTCCGGGTTCGATGCGGATGATGATGCGATCAGGCCTGTCGCTGATGTCGGTCCATGGCGGGGCGATGACGAAACGTCCGACTTCAACCGGCTGCCAGTTTTTCTTCCACTCTTCGAGCCAGTCGCGATTCGCCACCTCGCGCAGGTTCATGTTGCGCACTGAGGAGGACGGAAGTTCGTAGATGCGAAGCGCTTCGAAAAGTTCAGACCGGATCAATTCGCGATCTGGAACTTCCGAAAAATAGCCCGAAACACTGTCTGATTGATTCGCAGTGACGGTGCCGAGCGCGCCTGCTTCCATCAGCGCATACTCGACGGCCTCACGCGCCGCCGGCTCGATCTCGATCTCCAATTCATGCCAAACCATACTCGTCGAGCAACCGTGCATCGTTGCGCCAATCCTCTTCAACTTTCACAAACAATTCGAGGTGAACGCGATGGCCCACCAACGCCTCGATATCGCGCCGCGCCGCGATGCCGATCTCTTTCAAACGGCTGGCGCCTTTGCCGATCACAATCTTCTTCTGCGAAGTTCTTTCCACGACGATCAAGCAATTGATCCGCGCAAAGTCTTCGCGCACCTCTTCGAACCGTTCGGTTACGACGGCGGTCACGTACGGAATCTCGTCACCTGACGCGCGCAACACCTTCTCGCGCACGATCTCCGACACCAACACTCGCAACGACTGATCGGTCAGTTCATCTTCAGAAAAGATCGGGTCGCCTTCAGGCAGATGACGCAGGACGCTCTCGATTAGAACGTCAGTCATCTCGTCCTTAAGTGCAGAAATCGGAATGATCTCGCGCCAGTCATACTCGTTGCGATACCAGTCCATCAACGGCAGCAACGCCGACTTGTCTTCGAGTTTGTCGATCTTGTTGAGCAGCAGGAGGGCGGGTTTTTCGGAACGCTTTACGAGGTCGAGAACGAAGCGATCGCCGTTGCCGGTCGACGCGGACGCGTCGCGCATCAGCGCGACGAGATCGACGCCGAGCAGCGCATCCTGGACCGTCACCATCATCCGACGGTTCAGTTCGTAACCCGGTTGATGCACACCCGGTGTATCGACGAACACGACCTGGCCTTCAGGTTTCGTGATGATGCCCTGAATGCGAAAGCGCGTGGTTTGTGGTTTATCGGAGACGGCGGCGATCTTCTGCCCGACCACCCGATTCAGCAGAGTTGACTTACCAGCATTTGGCCGCCCAATTAAAGCGACGTATCCGCTATTCAACTTTTCTCCGCGAAGATTTGCACCAGATTGACCAGCGTCTCGGTCGATTTTTCCAATCCGCGTTTGGAATTAAACTCCAACTTGCCATGGAAGTTCGAGCCGCCGGTGAACAGGTTCGGCGTCGGCAGACCGCGGAACGTCAGTCTTGCGCCGTCCGTGCCGCCGCGAATCGGTTTCATGAACGGCTTCAGACCCGAACGACGCGCCGCTTCCATCGCGTTGTTAACCAGATCCGGATGGTTCTTCAGCACTTCCTTCATGTTCTTGTAATTCTCTTTGACGTCGATCGTGATCTTCACCTCTGGAAACTTCGCCGCGGTTTGCGCCACCATGTCGCGCAACATTTTCTCTTTCGCCGCCAACCCACTCTCATCGAAATCGCGCAACAGGATCTTCAAATCCGATTTCTCAACGTCGATCACGCCCGCGTACGGATGCACAAACCCGACGCGCTTTTCAGTCGTTTCGGGCAACATGTCTTTCGGAAACCGGCTGACGTAATCGGCGAGCGCGTACATCGCGTTCACCATGATGTTTTTCGCCGTGCCGGGATGCGTGCTCTTGCCTTGAAACGTAACGGTCGCGGTGCGCGCACTCCAGGTCTCATCGCTGATCTCGCCGAGTTCGCCGCCGTCGACTGTGTAAGCGACCTTCGCACCAAATCCCTCGACGTCAAACTTTTCGATGCCGCTCCCGACTTCTTCATCCGGCGTGAACGCGATCGCGATGTTGCCGTGCTTGAGTTGCGGGTTCTGACGCAGCGTGTCGATCATCGTCATGATCTCGGCGACGCCTGACTTGTCGTCGGAACCGAGCAGCGTGGTCCCATCGGCAGTGATGATGTCGTCGCCGATCAGTTGCTTGAGCTCTGGATTCTTGTCCGGCGTGATCACCTGTGTCGTGTCCTTGGGCAACACGATGTTCCCGCCCTGGTAGTTCTTGTGAATGGTCGCGTTCACGTTCTCGCCGGAAACGGCAGGCGACGTGTCCATGTGCGCGATCAAACCGACGACGGGAACTTTCGAATTGTCGGCCAGGTTCCCCGGCACCATCGCGTAAACGATTCCAAACTCGCTGACGCGAACATTCTGCGCGCCCAGTGCGGTTAGTTCCTTAGCGAGCAGGTTCGCGAGGTTCAACTGTTTGCGCGTGCTCGGCGTGGTCGTTTGATCTTCCGCCGACTGCGTGTCGATCTTCACGTAACGAAGAAAACGGTCCATCGCGGATTCGGTCGGCGCTTTAAGCTGGGCTTGCGCAGAGCCGACGATGGCGGCGCTTACCAGGAGGAGGAGACACAGGGCAGTAGCGGCAATTGATCTCATTCGAAGTGGGTACCTTTCTTCAAGCGCAGATTATGCGCGCGTGCGCACAGGGAGTTTGTTCAAGTCGTCGAGGGCTTGCTGTAGTTCGTTGCGTTTCGCCGCGAGGAGGTTGTCGTCGGCGTCGCGCGGGACGTAGATGGGCGGCGCCACGTAAACACGGGCGCGTGTGAACGGCTTCGGAATCTGAAACTTGTCCCAACTCGGCGTCGTCCAGTAACGGTCCAGCGCCATGGTGACCGGAAGTATCGGATGACCTGACTTCTTCGCCAGCAACACCGCACCCATTTTCGCTACGTAACGCGGACCTTTCGGACCGTCGATCGTGAACGCTGTCGTGCAACCCACGCGCATGAGTCGCGCCATCTCGACAATTGCGCCGACACCGCCGCGCGTGCTCGAACCGCGCACCGCTCCGTAACCAAAACGCTGAATGAACCGCGCGATGTACTCGCCGTCAAAACTGCGCGACGTCATTACGACGATGCGACGTTTACGCCACCAGTAAGTCGTCAGAAAAATGCGATCGTGCCAGAAGACGTAGATCGGAAGTCCGCCATTCGCCGCGGCTTTCTCGTGGTTTTCCCACCCCGTGACTTCGAACCGCGCAGTCAAACCGATCAGCTTGATCAGCGAATAAAAGGCGAGGTCGGCCGCGCGAATTAAAAAGCGATCTTTGAACGAGTAGTCGGAAAGGTCGGCAAATTCGTAGGCGCGGTTACCTTGCATCACGGGCGCGCAGTATTTAACCACAGATTCCATGAATTTCAGTAAATCGCCTCAGTAGATCGATGGCTCACCGGGTGGCCTCGTTTTCCAGCGTTTGTGCACCCACAGCCACTGGCCGGGATACTGCCGGATCTGGTCTTCGATAGCGAGCGTCAGCCGCGTGGTCAGGCAGCGGACGTCGGCCTCTTCGTCGCCGGTTACTTCAGGAATGACGGCCGGCGCGACGATCAGTTGAAACTTCTTCGTCTTTTCATTCCACGGCGCGAAAACAGGAATCAGCGGCGCTCCCGTACGCACGGCTAGTTTCGAAACGATAAAACTGGTCGCGGCAGGGACGCCGAAAAAGTCGACGAAGATCGCCTCGTCGTCAAGTGTGTTGAGATCGAGTAGTAAACCGAGCGGAGTTTCACCCGAGCGCAGGATCTTGAGCATCGAACGTGCGGCGGCGAGTTTGTCGAGAGTCTTGTTGCCGAAACGAGTGCGGACGCCATCGACCATTTCTTCTATTCGCGGATTGTCGATTCGTCTCACCAAAAAAGTGATGGGATGTCCAAGAAAGAGAAGCCGAAGCTGGTTAATTCCCACGCGCCAAGGTGCGCGGTCCAGAGGATGATTCGCTGGCCGTACTTCTCGATCGCTGCCTCTAGATGCGCGAAACCACTCGGCTCGATCATGTTGCGCAGTTCTTCCTGCGAGCGCCTCGCAAACTGGCTGAAGAGTCCCAACTGCCGCCCGAGCGTGTCGAAACAGGCGCGAATGAGTTCCTTTCGCTCTTCCTCAGTTTTTTCGGGAAACGCGAGGCGCAGATTGATCGCGGCAGTGCGGCGGAGGTCGCCCGCAGCCAGGTAGAACACCCGGCCCATCGACTTTCCGACTGCGATGGCCGCCGGTCCGGGCAATATTCCAAGACCGGTGAGAACGGACTTCGCCGCCGAGTATTCCAAAAACGTCTGAAGCTTTCCGGGCTTTGCCATGGGGAAGTACGTGTCAGTTCAGCTTCAACGAGCACGCCGAAGGCGTTGGCTAAATCCAGCCCAGGGTTGGAGCGCAGTGACAACCCTGGGTCACCAACATAAGAAAAGAGGCAAACGCTGAAGGCGTTCGCCTCACTGGTAACCCTTTCAGGGTTCAAATCTAAAGCGTTCTATCCCAGGGTTGAGACAACCCTGGGCTGGAATTCTCCAACGCCTTCGGCGTAACCGTCTAACCAAACCAGCAGTACGAACAGGAGGCGTAGTGTAGCAGGATCTGATATATTTCGAACGCGCGGCGATAGGTTTTCGTACAGCCGATCGTCAGTTGTGCTCTCGCGGCTAGTTTTCTCTCCTCGCACAACTCGGTTTTTAGTTGGATAGGAGCTGGATGGAAAAACGCCGGATTCTCATCGTCGACAATAACGATGAGTTGCGTGTTCTGCTGGAACAGGCTCTCGAAAACCTCGGCCACGACGTGGTCGCGGCCGCAGAACGCGACAAAGCGTGTAGCCGCGACGACCTCGACTCCTTCGATCTCATCATCAGCGACCTCTCATGACGCAGAAGTCAACGGACAACCGCTTAGCGACATTAAAGCCTTCAAAATGGGCGCCGCGAACTACCTGCGCTTGCCCTATAACCGCGACGAGCTGCGTGAAATAGTGGAACAGACCCTCGCATACAAACTCCGCTACGTCGACGTTCCGAAGGCCCTTTCCCACGTTCACGAGAAGATCGAATTTGAGCTGCCGAGCGACCTGGCGTTGATGAATGGCGTGCTCGAATACTTGCAGGAACGTGTGGCGAAGTTGGGTTTGATCAAACCTGAGCGTTCGAATCTTTTCGTCGCGCTTGATGAAGCGTTTGTAAACGCCGTCAAACACGGCAACAAAAGCGATCCGACGAAACTGGTGCGCATCACTGCGGAGTTGACGCCCAAAGAAGCGAGTTTCACGGTTGAAGACGAGGGCGAAGGCTTCGATATTCGTGAGATTCCCGATCCGTGCGACCCCGCCAACCTGTTCCGAACCTCAGGCCGCGGGGTGCTGCTCATCTACAACATCATGGACGAAGTTGAGTACAATGCGCAGGGTAATCGCGTAAAGATGGTGAAGCGACCGGAAACTCCGATCGACGCTCAACTAGTTGAACCAGTCCCTGACGACAAACACGCCTGAAATCTCTCGCACCCGCATCCTTCTGGAGCACCTGGCGGTGGTGGTTGCCACCGGCGATCGTCGCACTCGCTCTCGTCCTTTATTTCGTCGATCCATTCATAGGCGACTGGGACGGCCTCGATTACACGATGCTGTCGTTGTCAGGTTATCCGTCGTCGATGGCGCTCGGACGCAATCTCTTCATCTTCAGTAATCATTTACTTTTCGTCGTAAGTCGCAGTCTTTTCCAGTTACAACCTGAGAACGCTTATCTGCTGTTCAAGTATGTGGTGGTGGCGCAAGCGCCGATTGCGGTCGTTGCAGTGTGGGTGCTTGCGCGCGACTTGAGCGGTTCGCTATTCGCTTCGACGATGGCGGCGCTGCTCGTCGTGTTCTCGCCCGTTTTTGTGTTGTACGGCGGGCAGGTGATGACTGACGTTCCGTCGGTGCTCGTCTTGACGGTTGCGTTGATCGTGCACATTCGCGGCGTGCAGCAAAAGAAACTGTGGATGATTCTTGTTGGCGCGGCGTTGATGGGACTCGGCGTGAATCTGCGTGAGACTGTCGGGTTTTATGCGCCGTGGCTGTTGCTGGCGCCGTACGTTTTTGGATGGAAGTTTGGGAAGCGGGAAGTTGTTTACGTTGTTGCGTCGTGCGCGGTGTTTGGGTTGCTGGCGTTTGGGTGGTTTGGTTACTGGTTCATTACCGATCCGCAGTATCGCTTGCTGTGGCATGGCTGGCGGGAGTCGATGCGCGACGAGTCGGCGCGGCATCCGGTGGAACTGGCGAACCTGCGACCTTATCTTCTGTACTTTTTCATCACCGCTCCGGTGTTGTTTTTGACGTTGCCGTTTGCGCCGATGCGTGAGTGGCGAAAGCACCGGTTGTCGCCGATGCTTGCGTTGTGGCTGGTCGCGTTGTTCGCGAACCTGCTTCTCTTCTTCAACTACAGCACGACGATAAACTGGCGTTACTTCTTGACTGGACTGCCGGGTCTCGTGCCGCTCGGTGCTGTTTGGTTGATCAGTGTCGGTGAAAAGAAACTCGGAAATAAGCGTCGTGCGTTGTTTGCGTCGGCGGGCGTGATTCTGCTGTTTGCGTTGGTGTTTTTTATTTTGGTGCGGCCGATTAGTTTTGAGTTTATTCAGCGCCGCGCGATGAGTCGGGATTACGTGCATCGACTCGAGTCAGTTCCCGCTGATGCGATCATGATTTCAGGTGCGCAGACTGTCGCTGTGCATTACTGGGCGGCGATCGGCGACGGGAATTGGCAAACGATTGGGACGGGTGGTGGTTGGCCGGGCGACAAGCTGTTTTCGACTGTTGAGAATCATCTGGCGCAGGGACGTCGCGTTTTTATCGACTCCGATCCGCGTTGGTGGCTGCCGTGTAGTTGGCAACGCGACGAGATCCCGATGATTGTCGAACTCGAAGACCACTTCAGTTTTCGTCACCTGACAGACACGATCTACGAGGTGCGGCCGCAGAACGATCCGGCAGCTCGCGATCATCCCGACCTGAAACGATTGTTGCCGGAGAATCGGCCGGAAGACACGAAGAAGTGTCCGCCGGGACGGAGGTAAAACCCGACGCGGGGACGGGGAGACGCGGAGACACGGAGACGCCGCGTCACCGCGTCTCTCCTTCGCCGCGTCGCTTAGTGGGCTGTAAGGTAAAGATGCCCTACGAATTTTTCATGGCCTTTCGTTATTTGCGTTCGCGGCAGAAGCGGCGACTCGCGCGAGTCACGGCTGTGGCGGCGATGCTTGGTATCACGATGGGTGTCGCGGCGTTGATCGTCACGTTTGCGTTGTCGAACGGATTTCGCGACGAGATGCGCGAGAAGATTTTGCAGGGCACCGCGCACCTCAGCGTTTTGCGAACTGATGGCTTGCCGATCACTGATTACGCAAACCTCGGCGCGCGTTTGCAACAGATCGACGGCGTCGAGAGTGCGTCGGCGACGACGTACGACGGCGGTCTCGCACGCGGATCGAAAGGTTCGGCGTACGCAGTGATTCGCGGTATCGAAGGCCAGACAGGTCAAACTTCGCAGGCGCGTAAATGGATCCTGGAGGGTTCGTTCGATCCGCTGTTCGATCGCTCGGCGCTCACCGAAGGACGCACACCGCCGGCAGTTATCGGCTCAGAATTAGCAAGCCGCATCGGCATCTCCGTCGGCGACGTCTTCCAGATCATTCCGGCAAATGAAGCGACGAGCGAGACGATGCGACGGCTGCGCGTTGCCGGGATCTTTCGTTCCGGTTTATTCGAATACGACTCAACGTGGATCTACGTCGATTTCAATCTCGCATCGACGTTCGCCGGCGGCGATCACTCCGCATCGGTGATGAGTATTCAAGTACACGACGCGGATCGCGTGAAAGACGTCGCGGCGCGTGTTCAGTCATCGTTGGGCCAGGAGTACACGACAGTCGATTGGCAACAAGCAAATCAACCGCTCTTTTCCGCGCTCGCACTCGAACGACGCATGGGCCTGTTCATCATCGGTCTAATCATCGCGGTCGCCGCGCTCAACATCACGACGATGCTAATCCTCGTCGTCGTCGAACGTCGACGCGACATCGCTGTGCTCAGCACGCTCGGCGCGACGCGCATGGGCGTGATGTTGTTGTTCGTGATCGAAGGCGCAGTTGTGGGTGCGATTGGCGCAATCGCCGGAATGGTGTTGGGCCTCGCGGCTTGTTTCGTCGGAAACTATTTTCAACTCGTCAGTTTGCCTCCCGACGTTTACTCGATCAGCAACGTGCCACTCAACGCCACGCTCAGCGAGACATTAATAGCCGCACTCGTCGCATTCGTGTTGAGTGTGTTGGCGACGATCTATCCAGCTCGCGCAGCCGCCCGGTTGCGTCCGGTCGAGGCGCTGCGTGATGGCTGATTTCGGACTCGACGTTGTCGATCTGCGAAAGAGTTTTCTGGCGCCGAACGGAGACCGGATCGAGGTCCTGCGAGGCGTTAAGTTTTCCGCGAAGCACGGCGAGGTAGTCGCGATCACTGGACCATCCGGCTCCGGAAAGTCGACGTTACTGCATTTGCTCGGCGGCTTGGACACCCCGGACCACGGCACGATCGCATTTGACGGCGTCGAGATTACGAACCTCAATCCGCGAAAACTGGCCGCTCTCAGGCGCCAGCAGATCGGATTCGTTTTCCAGTTTCACTACCTCCTGCCCGATCTTTCCGCCATCGAAAACGTCGCGCTCCCGTTACTGATCGCTCGCGAGAAGCGCGCGTATGCTTACAGTCGTGCGGCGAACTTGCTCGAAGACGCGCATCTCGTGGGCCGCGAAGATCATCCGATATCGCATCTGTCGGGCGGCGAGCAGCAGCGAGTGGCTTTGGCCCGTGCATTGGTTACGCATCCGCGACTGTTGTTGGCCGATGAACCAACCGGCAACGTCGACGCGGAGATCGGTGAAGAGTTAGGAAAAGCGCTGGTCTCTTATGCTCGCAACAACGGAGCGGTGGCGGTGATGGCGACGCATAGCGCGAGTTTGGCGAGTTTTTGCGATCGCGTTTTCGTTCTGGAAAGCGGACGACTAAGAGCTCCCAAAGATCTGTGAAAACCCCGCGGCGTTAAACCTTTTAACTGAATGAATAAGACAAAGCTCGTGCGCCTTTCATTCATAGGTTATAATGCCCGCCAAAGTTGCCGGGCAGCAGTTTTGCCCGGCTTGGTAATCATAACGACCTTTTTACGTAATCAAGATGTTCGAACGCTACACAGAAAAGGCGCGCCGAGTGATCTTCTTCGCCCGGTACGAAGCCTCGCAGTTTGGAGCCCCGGCAATCGAACCTGAACACCTGCTGTTGGGCTTGATGCGCGAGGACAAAACACTCACGGGCCGCTTTTTCCCGCGCGCCCAGGTTTCCATCGAGTCGATTCGAAAGGAGATCGAAGGGCGAACGCTCCTGCGCGAGAAGATTTCAACCTCTGTTGAACTGCCGCTCGCGCCGGAAACGAAGCACGTTCTGGCTTACGCCCACGAGGAAAGCGACCGGCTCCAGCATCGCCACATCGGCACCGAACATCTACTTCTCGGCCTCCTTCGTGAAGAACGTTCGATGGCCGCCGAGATTCTTTACGAACGCGGTCTGCGTTTGAACGCCGTGCGCGACGAGATCGCCCGCCAGTCAGGCGCCGACGCGCGTACTTCGCAGAAGAAAGACACGCCGCATCTCGTCGAGTTCTCGCGCGACCTGACCGACGACGCCAGCAACGACAAACTCGATCCGCTGATCGGACGCGAAGCCGAGATCGAACGCGTCGTTCAAATTCTCTGCCGTCGCACGAAGAACAATCCCGTGTTGATTGGCGAACCAGGCGTCGGCAAGACTGCGATCGTCGAAGGTTTGGCCCAACGCATCGTTCGCGGCGACGTTCCTTCGTTTCTCGAAAACAAGCGCATCCTTTCGTTGGATCTGTCGCTGATCGTTGCAGGTACAAAATATCGCGGCCAGTTTGAAGAGCGCCTGAAGCAGATCATGCGCGAGCTGGTCGAGAACCCGCAGTACATCGTTTTTATCGACGAGTTGCATACGCTGGTCGGCGCAGGATCGGCGGAAGGTTCACTCGACGCCGCCAACATTCTGAAACCCGCGTTGTCGCGCGGTGAGATTCAGTGCATTGGCGCGACCACGCCTGCTGAGTTTCGCAAATCGATTGAAAAAGACCGTTCGCTCGAACGTCGTTTCCAGGCAGTGAAAGTTCCGCCTCCGTCGGAAGCTGAAGCAGTCAGCATTCTCGACGGCGTGCGCGAGCGTTACGAGAGTTTTCACCAGGTGCGCTACACCGACGACGCGCTGCAAGCCGCCGTTTATCAATCGCACCGCTACATTCCGGACCGTTTCCTTCCCGACAAAGCGATCGACGTGATCGACGAAGCAGGCGCGCGTGTGAAGCTGCGTGTCCGTCGCGAGCAGGGAAATCTTGCTGATTGGAACGAGTTGAACGACTGGTCGCGTTCCTACGACAGTGCGAGCTTGCGGGCGACGCAGGAAGACGCGCTCGTCTCCGCGGAGGTTACGCGCGACGACGTTGAAGACGTGATTGCTCGTTGGACCGGTATCCCAATCAACTCGTTGAAGGAAGAAGAGACGAAGAAACTGCTTCGCATCGAAGTCGAGCTGCACAAGCGTGTGATCTCGCAACGACCGGCGATCTCCGCTTTGGCCCGTGCGATTCGTCGCTCACGTGCTGGATTGAAGAACCCGCTGCGTCCGGTTGGTTCGTTCCTTTTCTTAGGTCCGACCGGCGTCGGCAAAACGGAAGTCGCACGATGTCTCGCGCATTTCCTGTTCAGCAGCGAACGCGCGTTAATCCGGTTCGACATGTCGGAGTTCATGGAAAAACACTCCGTCTCGAAGTTGATCGGTTCGCCTCCAGGCTACGTCGGTCACGAAGAAGGCGGCCAGCTTACCGAGCGGATCAAGCGTTCGCCCTACGCGGTGCTCCTGTTTGACGAAATCGAAAAAGCGCATCCGGATATTTTCAACATCCTGCTCCAGGTGTTTGAAGACGGAATTCTGACGGACGCGCTCGGCAACACGGTCGACTTCAAGAACGCGATCATCATCATGACGTCCAACATCGGCGCCCGCTTCATTCAGAAGAAGGGAACGCTCGGGTTCCAGGCGAACACCGACGCGAGCCGCGAAAAGATGGAAGAGATGGTGATGGCGGCAGTGCGCCAAACGTTCAATCCCGAGTTCATCAATCGTCTCGACGAGATCATCATGTTCGACCAGCTCTCAGACACTGAATTGCTCGAGGTCGTGCAGTTGCAGGTCGACCAGATCAACCGGACGATGATCCGGCATGGGTTCGAGGTGCGGCTGAAAGACGATGCGAAGCGATGGATCGTCGACAAGACGTGCGCCGATCGCCTGTATGGTGCTCGGCCGATCCGGCGCGCGTTGCAGAAGTACGTTGAAGATCCCCTGTCGGAGGCGTTGATTCAGGGTCAACTCGAGGGTGCCACGATTATCGAGGTGTTCCTGAAGGGAACTGATATCGACTTCCGTCCCGTCGAGGTCGAAACTCCTGACGACGCGCTGCTGATCCACTGATCGTTTTCCATTTATCGTTTGCCATTTTTCATTTTTCATTTGGAAGACGTACGCCAAAGCTCTTCCAATGAAAAATGAGAAACGGCAAATGACAAACGATAAACGCCAACGGTCTTGAGAGTTTTCGGGTCTATTGTTCTCTGAAGGTAGAACATGGATCCAACGGATTTCACGCCTTTGGACTTTCCCCTTTTTTGCCTTATAATGCGCCACTTTGCTGCTTAAAAGTTGGCAACTGGCTCTATTGAGACGGAATCAAAGTTGCTGTCTTCGACCCAGTTCAGCAGCGGGATTTTTACCCATAATTTTAGTCTCGGACTAGTATTTCACTCATAAGCTCCCCGAAGTTTCTGAGGCCCGGCAAGAACTACTGAGGGAATTTGGTGCCTATGCACTCATATCGCGCGCTTTGGCTCATCTTTTTGGGCTTATTCGCTGGTCTTATCACGATCTTTGCCGCTGCCGGACAAGTTAAGGCCCAGCAAACCCAACCCCAACGTCTCGTTGAAAGTGTCGACATCATTGGTAATCGCCGTCTGAGAAAAGACGACATCCTTTACTACATCCAAACCAGGCCCGGCGATCCGTACAACGAGGCCCAGGTCCAACGCGATTATCAAACCCTGCTTCACACTGCCGTTCTTCGACAAAACGGCGACTCGAGTGTTCACCGAAAACGGTGCGCGAGGCGGCGTCAACGTCATTTTCGAAGTCAAGGAACTCCCGATCATTCGCGACATGACGTTTGACGGTTTGAAGAGCGTACAGGAATCGGACGTGCTCAAAGCATTCCGCGAGCGGCGCGTCGGTGTGGCCAAAGAGAACATTTACGATCCGGTGAAGATCCGCACCGCGCAGCGCGTCATTAAAGAGCTACTCTCCGAGAGCGGCCATCCCAACGCGATTGTCGAAGTAGAGACGGAAGAAGTTTCCGCTACGTCGCTGGCCGTCAACTTCAAAGTCGAAGAAGGCGACCGCGTCCGCGTCGTCGAAATCGTGTTTGAAGGCAATACCAACTTCAGCGATGGCGCACTTCGCGGCTCGATGAAGTACGTCAAAGAAGCCGGCCTGATCACCCGCTTCAAGAGCACCGACATTCTGCACCGCGAGAAACTTGAATACGACTTGCGTCTCGTCGACAACTACATGCGTTCGAAGGGTTACCTTCAGGCGCGCCACGGCGAGCCTCGTATCGAGAGTGTCGGACGTCGTCGCACCGGTTTTCCGATCCTGCCGTTGCCGTTGATCTCGTCGGTTGACGAAGGTTTGCGAATAACGGTGCCGATCGTCGAAGGCAAGGTCTACCGCCTGGGCGAGTTCAAAGTTGAAGGCAACTCGATCTTCTCCGAAGCGCAGGTCAAAGCCGTCATCGGTTTGAACAAGGGCGACATCGCCGACGGCGAGAAAGTCACCAAGGGATTGTTCGAGAACCTGAAGAAGTTTTACGGACAGCAGGGCTTCATCGAGTACACCGCTGAACCGGTGCCGACCTTCCACGACAATCCACAGAATCCAAACGAAGGCGTCGTCGATTTCACAGTCACGATTGAGGAAGGCAAACAGTTCACGCTGCGCCGCCTCGAGTTCGTCGGCAACACATTCACGCGCGACAACGTGCTGCGCCGCGAAGTGCTGATCAACGAAGGCGACATCTACAACGACGCTTACTGGGAATACTCAGTCGTCAAACTGAACCAGCTCGGTTACTTCAATCCGATCGACAAAGACAAAGACGTCGATCGCCGCACTAACGACGAAGAGGCCACGGTCGATCTATCGCTGAAAGTCAGCGAACGCGGACGCCAGCAGATCTCGTTCAACGGCGGTATCTCCGGTATCGGTGGCTCGTTCTTTGGACTTGAATACTCGACCAACAACCTGCTCGGTCGCGGCGAAGTGCTTTCGTTCGTGATGGCCGCCGGCAACCGGCAGCGCTCGTTCCAGTTTTCGTTTACCGAGCCGTACATAAAAGACCGGCCGATAAGCGCGGGCTTCTCGGTGTTCGCGTTCTCGCAGAAGTTCTTCGGCGAGGGCACGTTCCTTTCGGGGAACCTGCAGGCGCAGCAAGACCTGATCAACCAGCAGTTCAACATCCAGGACATCGACGAAACAAACCTGTTCACGCGCGATTCCTACGGTGGATCGCTTTACGTCAGTGCGCCGCTTTCAGAGTTCTACCGCAAGCGCAGGTTCACGCAGTTTTCGCGCGTTGGTGCTTCGTACCAGTTGTCGCTCTCTTCAGTGAAGGATCCGGAAGGCAACACAGATCCGGCAAATCAGAATTTCATTCCCGTCATCTATCGTCAGCCAAACATTCTGACGAGCCGTGTCACGACCACGTTCTCGTACGACACGCGCAACGCCAGCATCGACCCGACGAGTGGTCGTGAATTATCGGCGGCGATAGCAGTCGCGGGACTCCTCGGCGACGTGCGCACGTACCAGCCGACGCTCTCGTACACGCAGTTTTTCCCGGTCCGCCGCAAGAAATCGCCGCGGCCGGAGGTTTTCGGCTTCCGCATCATCGCCGGAACGGTCGGTAGTTTTGCAATCACCGACAAGGTGCGAGACGCAAACTCGCTGGCGTTCGTCGACGGTATTCCGATTTTCGAGCGGTTCTTCCTCGGTGACGAGTTCACGATTCGCGGCTACAACGTCCGTTCAATCAGTCCGATTGCGCCGGTTGATTCATTCATCACGTCGCGCAACGTTCAGTTCTCGGCGACTGGTTCGGGTGACTTAGTGCCCGTTCCGGGACTGCCGGCGTCGGCGGCGATTGCGCTCGGAACGTTTACGGGACCGACCGGCAGCAACGTCGTGAGCTTGCAGCGTTCGTTCACTTCTGTCGGCGGCGACACTCAATTGCTCGGAAACTTCGAGTATCGAATTCCGATCATCGGCGACGCCGTCAGTCTCGCGGCTTTCGCCGACATCGGTACGGCATTCAATCTCCGAAGCAAGAACGACCAGGCGTTCTCCAGCGAGTTCCTTCCGGATCAGCCGTTTTTGTCGACCGTCGGCGTGGTGCCTTGTCCGCGGTTCAACACGAGCTTGCCGATTAGTTTGAGCACGTTGGCGCTTTGTACCAACTCGAATCTCGCCGCATCGATATTTGGTGGCGGCAGTCTCGTTGCCCGCGACAATCGCGTCGTGAGCCAGGCCGAACTCGAAGCCGCGCAGAGAAACGACGTCAATCCGGTCACACTGCTGCCGCCGGGCTTCCAGCCGGTGTTCCTCCGCGGCGAGGCGCAGACGAACAGCATCGTCAGATTGTCGGAGAGTTTGTTTGACAGTATCGGCGATTACCGGTCAAGTTTAGGTATGGAAGTGCGGGTCCAGGTACCCGTCATCAATGTACCGTTTCGTTTGATCTTTGCGTATAATCCAAACGCCCGGCCAAACCAGTTCATTGACGGGTTTCCGTTTTTCTTTAACGAAAAAAAGAAGGTCATTCGTTTCAGTGTCGGACGAACCTTTTAATCGCGTGAGCCAACCCGAGGTGGCTGGCCGGACACTAAGCAGTTTATTATCATCGGGATTTGTCACCACGGGGTTTGTCCCGTCCACCCTCAACGTAAGGAGTAGTATTAGAAAGTCATGAAGATAGCTAGTTTTTTTGCTGCGGTCGTCCTGCTGACGACTGTTGCAGTTTCCACGTCAGCACAAACACAACAGCGACCGCCGGCCGGTGGGACTCCTCCGGCAGCGCCTCAGGCGCCTGCCAATGTGGCCGTACCGGATAGCAAAATGGCCGTGATCTATTCGGAAGCGTTTTTGGACACCAAAACGGGAATCGCCAAGTTCACCACCTTGATGAACACCCTGAACCGGGAGTTTCAGCCGCGGCAAGCCGAAATTACGAATCTGCAAACCAGAATCAACACGCTGACGAAAGAGATCAACGACACGCAAGCCGTTGCCGACCCAAACACGATTCGGCAAAAGCGAGAACAGCTCGATCAGGTCAATCTCGAGTTGAAACGCAAGGGTGAGGACGCCCAGGCCGCTTACGAAAAGCGTCGTCAGGAGATCTTTCTTCCGTTGCAGAGAGACATCGGCACGGCACTCGAAGCTTTCGCCAAGGCACGCGGTATCACAGTGATTGTCGACGGCAGCAACGTTCCCTTCGCGTACGCCGCCGACAGCATCGACATTACTCGTGCTTTCATTAACGACTTCAATAGTAAGAACCCGGCCACAGCAGCGGTGACCACGCCAGCGGCAACGCCAACGCAGCCATAGCCGATCAACCGACTTCAGCCTGGGGCCTCCGTTGCGGAGGCCCGCGCGGCAACGATCATGATTAAAAAACCCCTCTTCCTAATTTTGATCCTCGTGGCGCTCGCCACATCCGCAGTCGCTCAAACACGTCCGGCAGGACCCGCCGGCGCAAGACCGACTCCGACGCCCGCTGCCACAGCACCGGCGACCGGAGCACCGGCCGCAACGCAAGCTACTGTAGCCTTGCCGATGAGCAAGCTCGCGGTCATCTACACAGATGAGTTCATGGATCCGAAGTCCGGCATCCAGAAGTTCACCAGCGTGCTGAGCAAACTGAACGGCGAGTTCCAGAAGGTCAAAGACGAAATCACTGCGACGCAGAACCGCGCACAGGCACTCGAGGCTGAGATCACCAAGCTTCGCGACGCGCCTGCCGGAACGCCGATCGATCAATCCGCATTGCAGACCAAGGTCGATCAACTCGAACAACTCAAGAAGGACATTCAGCGCAGAGCAGAGGACGCGCAGGCCGCTTACAACAAGCGCCGCAATGAGATGTTCCAGCCGTTGCAGATTGAAATCGGCACGGCGCTGGAAGCGTTTGCCAAAGCACGCGGAATCAACGTAGTTGTCGACGGCGCGCAATTGCCGCTGCTTTACTTCGCGGAGAGCACAAACATCACGCGCGCATTCATCACCGAGTTCAACAGCAAGAATCCGGTGACTGCCACGACTTCGACGACGCCATAGTCTGTCCGTGTTTTCTGTTCACGGATTCACGGATACCGAATGGAAACAGTCCTCGATTCTCAGGCAATTCAAAAACTCCTGCCGCACCGCTATCCGTTTCTACTGGTCGATCGGATCGTTGAGTTGGTCCCAAGGGAACGGATAGTCGGAATCAAGCAAGTCAGCATCAACGAGCCGTTTTTTCAGGGCCACTTTCCGGGCGCGCCTGTGATGCCGGGCGTGTTGGTGGTGGAAGCGTTGGCCCAGGTCGGCGCGGTGTTGGCGCTGCGAGAGATTGAAGATCGCGATCAGAAGCTGGTCTTGTTTACGGGAATCAAGGAAGCGCGTTTTCGGCGTCCCGTCGTTCCCGGCGATACGCTCGTGCTTGAAGTCACCGCATTGCGCATCGGTTCGCGCGTGCAACGCATGCGAGGTGAAGCGAAAGTCGACGGACAGTTGGCGGCTGATGCCGAGATCATGAGCATCGTCGCCCCACGTGATGCCGCGGAACAGACAAATCGGGAATAGATCGATGTCTGCTGCCACTCACCCAACCAGTATTCATCCATCAGCAATCGTCAGTGCAACTGCCCGCATCGGTTACGACTGTTTCATCGGGCCGTATTGCGTCGTCGGCGATGAGGTAGAGCTCGCAGACGGCGTGCGGCTTGAGTCGCATTGCGTCGTCGACGGCCGTACGTTCATCGGCGCCGAGACACATGTCTTTCCGTTTGTCTCCGTCGGACTCGCCTCGCAGGATCTGAAGTACAAAGGCGAACCGTCAGAAACCAGGATCGGACAGCGCAATAAGATTCGTGAGTTCGTTACGATTCACCGCGGCACCGCCGGCGGCGGAATGCTGACGAAGATCGGCGACGACTGTTTGATCATGGCCCAGGCGCACATTGCTCACGACTGTTTGATCGGCGACGGCGTAATCATGGCAAACGCCGCGACACTCGCGGGTCACGTCGTGATCGAAGACCGCGCCAACATCGGCGCGTATTCCGGCGTGCACCAGTTTTGTCGCGTCGGCAAAGAGGCTTACATCGGCGGTTACTCCGTGGTCGTGAAGGACGCGCTGCCGTTCGCGCTCACAGTCGGCAATCACGCGAAGTGCTACGGACTCAACATCACCGGCATGAAGCGACGCGGTTATCCACGCTCCGCGATCGATGCGCTGCATCACGCTTTTCATCTGCTCCTGTCTTCCAAGCTCAACACCACGCAGGCCGTCGAACGCATCCGTGAAGAGATCAGCGGCTCTCCTGAAGTAACCGACTTGCTCCGCTTCATCGAGGAGTCGAGTCGCGGCGTCACCAAATGAAATTCGGATTGATTGCGGGTAACGGAAAGTTTCCTTTCATGGTTGTGGAAGGGGCTCGGCAGGCGGGTGCGCGCATGGTAGTCGCGGCGATTCGTGAAGAGACGGATCCGTCGATCGAACAAATGGCGGAACGAGTTGAGTGGGTGGGCATTGGACAGCTTGGGCGCATGATTCGTTTCTTCAAAGACGAAGGTGTTGAGAAGGCGATCATGGCGGGGCAGGTAAAGCACGTGCAGATCTTCAGTCGCGCTGTGCCTGATGCGCGGATGTTGAAAGTGCTGTTGAGGCTGCCGCGTCGGAATACCGATTCGCTGATCGGCGCGATTGCAACTGAGTTGCAGAGCGAAGGGATCGAGTTGATCAATTCGACTTACTTTCTACAGCAACACCTGCCGCAGATCGGGACGCTGACGCGCCGTGAGCCAGACAAACACGAGCGAGAAAATATTGAGTACGGTTTGGAGATTGCGCGCGAGATTGCGCGGCTCGATCTTGGTCAGACGATCGTCGTGCGAGGCAAGGCGTGTGTTGCGATTGAAGCGATGGAAGGGACGGATGAAACCATCCGTCGGGCGGGTCAGTTAGTTAAGAAAAGCCTCACGGTGGTGAAAATCGCGAAGCCGAATCAGGACATGCGATTTGACGTGCCGGTTGTAGGCGTGCCGACGATCGAAACGATGGTCGAAGCCGGCGCGACCTGTCTCTGCATCACCGCCGGAAAAACATTGATGTTCGATCGCGAAGAGATGATTCGTCTGGCGAACGACCGCAAGATCGCGATCGTCGCCGTTTAGAAACGCTGAAGGCGTTCGCTAATTCCAGCCCAGGGTTCTTTCAACCCTGGGAACCAGTTGAAAAAAAGCATGAAACTCTGAAGGAGTTTTGCTAGCCGTGATTAGCCAACGCTTTCAGCGTAATATTTTTTGAGACACGAAATAACCCAGGGTTGAAGCAACCCTGGGCTGGAATTAGCGAACGCTTTCAGCGTTTAGTTGTCGTTCCCTGGCGGCAGGGCTTCGGCGGTTTGGTTGGCCTTTGGATCGTATGGGGTGGCCAGGTATTTCTTGGCGATCGCCTGGGCGTTGTCATAGTCGATGCCTGATTGCACCGCCTTGTTATACTCCGCCACCGCGCGATTGCGCTCACCCTTCGCATCGTACGCGTTGCCGCGTTTGATGTGGGCCCACACTTCGATCCACGAAGGTTTGAGATTACCGATCAGCGACGCCTCGAGATTGTCGAGCGCCTGCTGCCAGTTGCGCTGTTCGATAAACAGCAGCCCCAGGTTGTAATAAACCCATGAATTCGAGCGATCCAGCTTCAGCGCCGCCTCAAACTGCTGCTGCGCTTCGGCGTAAATGCCTTCCTTCATCTGCTCGATTCCGCGCCGCGCAATAATCGACACGCGCAAATCATCCGACATCCGCAGGATCTTGTTATTCGGATCGACAACCACCTCGATCGGCTGCCCGTTCGACTCGAAGTCGAAATCCTCACTGCGTCCCTCGATGCGCACCGTCTTCTGCTGATTATCGCCTTCAGCCCGCAACAACAACTCAACCGGCATGCGCAACGATTCGAGGTTCTGCTTCACCGTCCCGCGGGTGCGAAACTTACCGGCGCGCGTCCGGATGATCTGATAGTCGACCGTGAACTCCGGTACGCCCGTGCCCTCAACCCACTGCGCGAAGAAGTAGCGCAGATTGTCCTGCGACAGCGTCGTCGCCATCTTTTCAAACTCGTCTATCGACGCATTCTTCCCGCGATACTGCTGAAGGAAATTCTGCAGCAGCTTGTCAAACGCTTCGCGGCCGATAGTCTCGCGCAACATGCGAAACACCATCGAACCCTTGTAGAAGACGATCGACTGGTAAGCTGCGGACTGATCGTCAAGCGCACTCGGCGCGCGCGCAATCGACGCTGTTTGTTCGAACGTCAACGCGCGTTCCTGTTGTTCGCGTTGCGCTCCATCAAGACCACCGGCGCTCAGGTTAGCTTCGCGAAAGGCGAACGCGCTCCACTCGGCGAGTCCCTGCGAAAGCCATGCATCGTCAAACGACTTGAGCCCGACTGTCTGTCCCCACCACTGGTACGCAATCTCGCGTTCCAGTTTCTCTTCGGGCACCGGACGCGTCGTGTCGAACATCTTGCTCGACAAAAAGATCATTCCCGGTCCGGAGTAAGCATCGACACTCTCGTCGTCGATCTGAACGATCACGAGGCGATTGCCGAAAAGCGGGGCGCCGTATTTCTTGGTGTAAAACTCGAGCACGCGGCCCGTCAGTTCTGCATACGATTCGAGCCGTTTCTCACTGCCCGGCATCGCATACAACTGAAGGTCGTAATTGCTGTAGCGCAGGTTGCGATTGATGTACTGGCCGGCGGCGAAGTTACCAATCAGCACGGGGTTGCGATGCACAAACCGATAACGAACGGCCCCTTCTTTGGGCGCTTGTTGCGCCACGACGGCCTCATCGCTCGTGCCCGCCACCTGCAAACCTACCGGCACGATGAAAGTAATGTCCGAGGTTGACCGGTCGGCTGCATAGTCATGAAACGGAAACCAGCGCGAGGCATACATCAGGTAAGAACCTTCGTTCCCCACATACGCCAGACGCTTTGTAGCCAGCGGCCCGCCTTCCGGCGAAACCAGCGCGCCACTCCAACGAATTCGCAGTGTTATGGGCTGATTCGCGGGAACAACCTGGCCCAGGTCGATTCGCACGCTCGGTCCGAGCGCGCCCACGCCGACGTTGTCCTGGACGAACCCGGTCAGCGCCTTTCCGTCCTTCTCGATACTCTCGACTTTCAACGATCCGTTGAGCTCAAACACGACTGAGCGCGTCGCATCCAACGGCACGAAGGTGACGTCTGCGCCCGCCCGGAGCATGTGTTGATCGGGAATAATCTGGGCTTCGATTCGGTAGTGGGTAACGTCAAAACGGCTGGCGACCGGCTGTGGCGCGGGCTGTTGTGACTGTGCTGAGAGTGCCAGTATCAGGACGGCCAATGCCGCCGCAACGCGAGGAAAGATGAACTTAGTTCTTATCATGACTTTCGATGGTGCTTGATTATACCGCTGTTTGCGACTGTTTTGGATGGCCGGAAGGCCAATGCGGTTGGCTGAACCAGTTTATTCTGTGCACCGCGTTGGCCGCTTGACAGTGGTTAGTACACCGCATAAAGTCGCTGCCACGCTGCGTATGACGCCGGCGGTCCCGGATCCTGCTCGTCTGAGACCATCATCCACATCCAAAGGAGTTTTGTTTATGAGACGCGTCTCCAAGTTCTTGCTTCCCCTATTAATCTGCGCGCTCGCCGTTCTCCCCGGGCAAGCTCAAACCGCTCGCAATGTGCGGGTAGATTTCAAGGAAACCACGCTGAAGAACGGTTTACGGGTGATCACTGTTGAAGATCGCTCGGCGCCCGTGATCGCGCTTTCCGTGACGTACAACGTCGGCTCGCGTGACGAACGCCAGGGCCGCACGGGCTTTGCTCACCTGTTCGAACACATGATGTTCAAGGGATCCGAAAACGTTGGATCGGGTGAACACTTCATGCTCGTCTTCAACAACGGTGGGACCATGAACGGCACCACCAACGAAGATCGCACCAACTATTTCGAAGCGCTACCGGCAAATCAACTCGATCTCGCGCTGTTCCTCGAAGCCGATCGAATGAAGAGCCTGTCCATCACCAAAGAAAACCTCGACAACCAGCGCAACGCAGTTCAGGAAGAGCGACGTCTCGGTGTCGATAATCAGCCCTACGGCAAGAGCCAGGAAAAACATCAGGAGATGATGTACGACAACTTCGCGTACAAGCACTCCGTGATCGGTTCGATGGATGATCTCAACGCCGCGTCTGTCGAAGACGTTTCTGCGTTCTTCAAGACGTACTACGCGCCGAACAACGCAGTGCTCGTTCTCGTTGGCGACTTCAACACCGCCGAAGCGCTCGCGAAGATTCGCGCCAGCTTCGAAAGCATTCCTCGTCAAGCCGATCCTCCCGAAAGTCGACATGGCGGAGCCGGAACAAAAAGGCGAGCGTCGCGCGAATATGGAAGACGTGTTGGCCCGCGCAGCGCGAATCGATATGGCCTACAAGGCCGTGCCGGGAAACACGGCTGATTTCTACGCGTTGCAGGTCCTGAGTGCGGCGTTGCAAAGCGGCCAGAGCTCGCGTCTCTATCAAATGCTCGTGAAAGATAAAGAGATGGTGACCGGCGTTGGCGGTTTCATGGATGAGAAGCGCGGCGTCGGTGGGTTCTACACCAACGCGACACTTCGTCCCAACGTGAAAGCGGAAGACGTCGAAGCGATCATCTACGCCGAGATCGAGCGGTTGAAGAAAGAACCGATCGCCGATTGGGAACTGCAAAAGGCGAAGAACACCACTCGTCGCAACTTCATCAACGGTTTGCAGAGTTCGCTTAATCGCGCCGTGACGATGGGCCAGTACACGGTCTATTACAACGAGCCGAACCTCATCAACTTGCGACTCCAGAAAGTCGCCGCGGTTACGAAAGAGGACGTGCAGCGAGTAGCGAACAAGTATTTGGCCGACAACAATCGCACGATTGTGGTCACAACGCCCAAGGCGAGAGCCAAGAGCGCCACCGGCGCGTCGGGACAGTAAAGGAGTAAGAGAGAAGCAATGAGAATCACAAAGAAGATAAGCAACACCGTCGTCGCGCTGATCCTGATCGCGCTCGTTTCCTCGCTGTCCTTTGCGCAAGGCGGCCCGCCGACGGTCCAGGGTTCCAGCCCGCAATCCACTAAGGGCGCTGTAGTCAAAGGCAAAGCGCCTGTTAACAAGAATGTCCTGAAAGTAAAACTCCCGCGCGCCGAAGAAGCTTCGTTGCCGAACGGCCTGCGCGTGGTCCTGCTCAGAAGCACGAAAGTGCCGACCTTCAACATGCAGATGGTTGTGTTGAGTGGCGGACTTTCTGACAAGGCTGACTATCGCGGCGTCGCGAGTTCCACCGCGGCGTTGTTGCGCGAAGGCACTGCGAAACGTTCCAGCAAAGAGATCGCCGAACAGGCGGATGCACTGGGCGCGACGCTGTTCGCAAACTCGGGCTTTTCGTCAATGACGACCAACGTCAGCGTCGGGGGCCTGATCGAGAACTCTCGATCCATCGCTCGAACTGTTTGCCGATGTGGTTCGGAACCCGGCGTTCCCGCAATCGGAAATTGACAAATACAAAACGCGTACGTTGGCGGCAGCTCCAGTCGCAACGAGCGATTCCGCAGTTTCTGGCGGAGGAGCAGTTTCAACGCGCGATCTACGGCACGTGCATCCGGCTTCGTTGGTCTCGACACCTGCCGAGTCGCTCAAGAAACTGACGACCAAGGACCTGGCAGACTTTCACTCGACCTACTACCGTCCCAACAACGCCATTCTCGCGATCGTCGGCGACGTCACTTTGAAAGAGGTGATGCCGAAGCTCGAAAAGGCGTTTGGCGACTGGCAGAAGGCCGATGTTCCGGCCGCAACGATCCCGCCGGCGCCGTCGCAGATCAGCGTCGCGGATCTACCTGATCGATCGTCCCGGCTCGGTCCAGACCGTGCTGCAACTCGGCACGCTCGGAATCGAGCGCACCAGCCCCGACTACTTCGCAGTGTTGATGGCTGATCGCGTTCTCGGCGGTGGTCCATCAGGACGGTTGTTCCTGAACCTGCGCGAAGACAAGGGCTACACCTACGGCGCGTACAGCGGCTTTGGTGGTTCGCGGTTCAGAGGAACGTGGATTTCGAGTTCGGAAGTTCGCACCGACGTTACCGAAGGCGCGATGAAGGAGTTCATGTACGAGTTGAATCGGTTGCGTGACGAGCAGTTCCGGCGGATGAACTCGAGAATGCGAAGCGCGCGATCGTCGGCAGCTTTGCGTTGTCGCTCGAACAGCCGCAGGCGCTGTTGCAGAACATCATCACGCAGAAGCTTTACAATCTTCCCGTTGACTACTGGGATACGTATCCGCAGAAAGTAGCGGCGATCACTGCGGATGACGTGCAGCGAGTTGCGCAGAAATACATCGACCTGGGCCACCTTCAAGTGGTTGCCGTTGGCGATGCATCGAAGGCGCGCGAAGTATTGGCGAAGTACGGAAAGGTTGAAGTGTTCGACGCCGAAGGAAAGCCTGTCGCGCGGACCATCGCAGAACCAGAAGTAAGTTACAGTAACCAAACGTACACGACACGGAGTTGGCAGTTCTGATCCGTGTTTTTCTGTGTCAGTTAGTCTGTGTTATTACGTGGTTACTGTTTTGAGCCGACGAATTCTATGTCTCGCTGATCGTCGATTAGGGCGGCAAACGTTTTGTCGACGGGTGCGAAACAGTAGCCGTCCTTCGACGGAATCAGGCGATACGTTTTTTGCGACGGCGACGCAACCATGAACTCGTAATTCCCTTCGCTGTCGGTTGTTGCGGTCAGCACCATTCCTGTCGGACTCACCATCACGATCGTCACGTTCGGAATTCCGAACCTTGCTCGAATCGACTACGCGACCCGTGATTTTCACCGACGAACGCGCACGCTCGGCGATGAGCCTCCGCGCCTCTTCTTCGGACATTGGCAGATTTGATACCGGAGAAGTAGGTTTCGGAGTTTCCGGTTTCGGAGTCTCGACCGGCGACGGTTCGGGCGTCGGCGATGTTTCGGCGGATGGAGTTGGCGACGCGGTTGCCTCAGTTGTCGAAGGAGCAGAGACCGGTGCGGCTGCAGCGGCGGCTGGCGCTTCGGTTGACGTGGTGATGAAACCGCCTCCGGAAATCTTTTGGTCGAGTCCGTCGAGTGAGCCGTTGACCTTCTTGTAGAGCTGCTCGATCACGGAGCGGCGAATCGGATCGGGATCGCCGGCGTTGAAGCTCTTGATGTAGTAATCGAGTGCTTCCTGTTTTTGATCGGTTTGTTCGAGCGCAGCGCCGAGGTGCCACAGTGCGGTGCGCCACGAGGGCGTTCCCGACGGAAGCGTCTTCGCAGCCTGTTTCAAATGAGCGATCGCTTCGGAATGTTTTCCCTGGTCTAAGAGCGCCCAGCCGGTGAGATCTTCGATGCGTCCTTTGAGAATGTTTGCGAGCACGTTTTGCGGCGCCTCGGCGACGTCGGGAATGCTTCCAGCGGCGATTGCGCGCGTGCGCAAGGCGGTGTACTCGTCAGCCTGTGCTGCCATTGTGGCGCTCGGGGCCTTGACTGCATCGTCGGAAGCTTTACGAGCTTCGTCGGCGAGCTCGATCACGGTTGGCACTGCGATGTTGTGTCGCAGTAGCCTGCTCGCCGCATAGAGTTGGCGGAAGGCACGCATGTTGTCGTTGCCGGAAGCAAACTCGCGTGCTGTCGCGACGGCTGTACTCTCGTCGATCTTCTCGGCAGAGATGGCGGTATTAAACGCCAGCAGCGCCTTCAACGACTTTGCATTCGCAGCGGTGTCGGCAGGCGTCTTCTGATAGATGCTTGCGCGACGTTCGGGCGCGAGCAGTTCGAGAAAGCCTGATTCACTTGCAGGCAGTTGGCCCGCGAGATGCGTCTGAATCTGATCGTCCTTGATCTAGAACGACTCTCGCAGCACTTCCGCGGCTTCTTCATAAAGCCCCATCGACGACAACACGTTCGCGAGCTCGTATTGAGTGTCGGAAACTTGCCGTACTGTCGCGCATAACGCATCGCGCGTTCGGCGTCGAGCGGCTGTTTCTTACCGACGAGCGCGCGGGCCAGCGCGATCTGCGCCCACGTGTAACGCGACTCGATGCCGACAGCCTTGCGCGCGAGGTCCAACGCTTTGTCGTGATTGTTGCGTGCGGCGAACCAGTAGGCTGCGCCCGCGAGCAAAGGAAGATTGCGCGGCTCTTCAGTCATTGCCGCTTCGAGTTCGCTATTCGCTTCGTCCTGGCGGTCCAAGCTCGAGAAGCGAGATCACTTTGCCGGCGCGTGCGGCGCGATCCTTTGGATCCGCGGCGAGTTGTTCGTTGTAGAGCGCCAGCGCTTCTTCCGCTTTGCCTGATGCGCGATAAAGATCCGCGAGACTGCCGCGCGAAACTTTCGAAGTCGGATCGAGTTCGAGTGTGCGTTTGTATTCGGCGGCGGCTTCGTCGAGACGCAACGAGATGTGATAGCCGAGCGCGAGGACGCGATGGGCTTCAGGCACGTCGGGCGCGAGCTTGATCGCGGTTTCCGCAACGCGGATCGCTTCGTCCCGCGTTCGATGTTCAGATAAAAACCGGCGAGATTCAGCAGCCGTTTCGCGTCCGAGCCATATTTCGTTTCGATGTTCTGCGCTGCCTGGAATGCCGCGGCGTGCTCGCCGCGCATCTAAAGATTCGTCGGGATCTGCGCGATGACGCCGGTGAACAGTTGATCGCGTAACCGTGAGATCGGCTTGCTCGATTGCCTGCAGAAGCTGTTGGGTGCCGCCGGCGCTGTCGCCTGCTTTCAATGCCTGATCGCCGAGAGCAGCGTGTGTGCTGATCAGCTACTCAGTCGCACGCGCGCGCGATTTCGAATCCGGATGCGTGTCGAGAAACTCTTTCAACGTGGTGGCGCGCTTCGCGAGTGGCAGCGTCAACGTCAGTTCGACTTCTTCTGATTCATCCGCGTCGAGTTCTGCTTGTTCCGCGGGCGTCAATCGTTTAGGCGTTGGAGTCGCTTTCGCGGGCGTCTTGCGTGACGTTTTTGGAGTCGGACGTTTTAGAGCGTCAGACTTTGGCGTCTCTGTTGTTGGCGCTTCGGTTTTCGGAGATTCGGCAGGAGTAGGTTCGGTCGCCGGTGTTTCCGCAGGTGTTGCTGCTGGAGATTCTGTTGGTGTATGCGACTGGCGTTTCTGTTGGTGTCGCTGCTGGAGTCTCGCTCTGGCGTAGGTGACGGAGTTTCGCCAGGTGTCGGTGACGGAGTCTCCGATGGTGTAGGCGATGGAGTGTCGGTCGGTGCAGGTAGCGCAGTCTCATTCACCACTCTGGGCCGGCTTTTTTGAGCTTCCGTCGTCGCGTTGATCAAGACCGCTTGTGTCTCGTCAGGCTTGATACGCGTACTGCCTTCGGCCGTGAGCGTCGTCCCTGGTTTCTCCAGATCGGCGGCGTTGAAACCCACCTTCTCCGCGACCGCGTTTACGAACACGTAAATGCCAGTCTCGACCGCTTCGCCAAACCGTCCCTCGCTCAATGGTCCACTCATTCGGTAACTCATCTCGCCGAGCACGCCGTCAGGCAAATCGGCTTGGACCCCGCGACTGTATTGAGTGAAGGAACTCTTCGACGCGGCGGAGATGACGAGCAGCAGGCTCTTACCGCGGCTGGTTTTCGAACCGATATTCCATTCGCGGGCGAGCCGTTGGGAATAGTCGGCGACCTGGATCCCGTCAGTCGTGTCGACCACTGCGATGTACAGGTCGATCTTGCTCTTTTCTTTCAGCCTTTCGAGCACGCCTTCGAGTCGCGTGCGCGCTCCCGCGTCGATGACGCCCGCGACGTCGTTAATGTGGGTCTTCGGCGCCGGGAATTGCGTTCGACTGGGCCAATGGGTTCGCGTGGATCAGCAGGAAAAGTCCACCGGCTAAAAAGGCGGTTAACAGGTATCTCAAGGCTCGATAAATTGGGATCATCTTGAACGGTTTCCGCATCTGGTGCGTGTCGGTTTGTGGGGGACGATTCGGCTCATGATACCATCACAAAGACAAAACAGACATGAGTGAACTTGACGAAGCCTGGGCAGCAGCACTCTCGGAGGCAGAGCAAAAAGCACGCCTCGCGGGGCGCAGGGACGTTGCCGAATACCTGTCGCTGAAAAATTCGAACGACCTGCTGCGGCAGGCCGGTGTTCAGTGGTTGATCGAGAGTTTTACGATTGCCGCCGGTGACGCGAATCGCGCCGGCGCGAGTATCCAGATCGCGCGAACTGAGGGCCATCGCTTTCGCACCGGAACTTCGACGATGGTCGGGCATCTCATCACGCTCACGTATGGCGTGCGGACGCTTTTTGTCGAAGCCGGCTGGCCGCGAGTCCCGCGCGACGGGATCGTCCACGGCGGCGGTCTGGCCGCGCGCGAACATCCGTCACATGGGCATTCGCACGGCCAGCGAAGAGCTGTTGTTAGCGAAGACTACCTCCGGCGCGCCCGGCTGGACATCCCTCACTAAAAACCGTCCCAACCTTCCACGAATCCGACATCCACCGCCACATCGCCATCCTCCTCGACAAGCGGAAGCTAACCCCTAACCTTTTCCGGTGCGGCTGCACCTTTTGGCGCTGCGGTCTCATCACTGCCTCTCTTTTCCGCCAATAAAACACGAATTTCCTGGAACAGGCACGGCAGTTGCCGAAGCTCGGTCGGGCCGAAAGCGCTACCGAGGAGAAGATTAGAAAATGACGAACCGACACACACTGAAGTTTTCAATACTTGCTGCAGCCATCCTTGCCCTGTGCCTGCCGGCTGAGCGGCCTCCGCCCAATGGGGGCGTCGACGTAACCGAGGGCGCGATGACCGAGATCGCGATCGCGACGGCTACGGACGCTATGATGAACGAGCCCTGCGCGATTCCGTTCATCGTTTAGACCGCCTGTCAAAAGACTTCGAGAAGAACATGGACCGCGCGCTCGATCGCAGCCGCTCCAACGGCTCAGATCGTGAAGATCGCATCAACGAACAAGTCCACCAGTTTCGCGACGCCGTCGGCGATCTCAAATCACGCGTCGGCAATGGCTCGCGATCTTAATCGCAGCGCCGACGAAGCGCGACGCGTATTGCAGGAAGGACAGCAACTCGATCGCGTAGCACGACCACGCTGGTTTGACGGCCGCTTGTCGTCTGAGTGGTCACAGATCCAACGCGAGCTGCGATTCATCAGCGATGCCTACGGTTTCAGATACAACGGCAATTCCGGCCGCGATGACGACTATCGCCGTCGCGATGGCGATTACCGCCGGGACGACGACAATCGCCGACGCAGCGATCGCGTCGACGATTGGATGAGACGAATTCCATTCCCTCAGTAATTCCGCGCTTGGAGCCCAGCATCCCGTAACCCGCCCGTTTTACCCTGCCAGGAAAAGGCCTCGGTTCCCCCGGGGCCTTTGTCATTTTCCATTTGTCAGTTGTCATTTATCATTTTTCGTTTCAGAGCAGGTGGTAGAGCTGTTTAAATGACCAATCAAACATGGAAAACGACAAACGGAAAATGCGTTCGCGCGGCACCCTTTACCTGGTCGCGACACCGATCGGTAATCTCGCAGACATCACGCATCGCGCGATCGACGTTCTGAACAAATGTCGCATCTGATCGCATGCGAAGACACGCGTCACACACGAAAACTGCTGCAGCACTACGGCATCTCGACGAAGACCATCAGTTATCACGAACACAACGAACAGCAACGCGCGCGACAACTGATCGAACGTCCTGCAGCGAGGGAAAAGATGTGGCTGTGGTTTCAGACGCTGGCACGCCGTCGATCAGCGATCCGGGATTCAGGCTGGTCCGTGCTGCGATCGAGAACGACGTCAGCGTAGTTCCGGTGCCTGGTCCAAGCGCGTTGATCTCGGCGCTGATCGCAGCAGGTCTGCCGACTGATGAGTTTTTCTTTGGCGGGTTTTTGCCGGCGCGATCGAACGCGCGCCGCACGAGGCTGACGAATTGCGATCGGTGCCGGGAACGCTTGATCTTTTACGAAGCGCCTCATCGTCTTGCGGAAACACTCAAAGACGCGCACGAGATTCTCGGCGAACGCGAAGCGGTCGTCGCGCGCGAGTTGACCAAATTACATGAAGAATTAAGAAGCGGACCGTTTGAGCGAACTTGCCGAACACTACTCAAGCGAAGAGCCGCGCGGCGAAATCGTGCTGCTCATCGATCGAAACGTTCTCGAAACGCACGGATAACACGGACGTTCCCAAGCATCTCCGCCCTCGTCGATCAATTCGAACGTGACGGACTCGACCATCGCGCGGCGCTAAAAAAAGCGGCGCGTGAGTTGGAACTCTCACGCGCCGAAGCTTATCGCCGTTTATTAGCCGAACGAGGCAAGTACTTAACTGACCGAAATCTGCGCCGGCAACGGCTTGTCGACCTTCAACCTCGCCGGACGGTTCGCGATCTCCCACGCCGTCATGTAGATCGTCCGCGTCACCTTCTCCATCTTCTGATAATCGATCTTGTCGGCGGTATCGCTCTTGCGGTGATAGTCTTCGTGGACGCCGTCGAAGAAGAAGATGATCGGAATACCTTTCCTCGCGTAGTTGATGTGGTCGCTGCGATAGAAGAACCGGTTCGGATCTTTCGGATCGTCATACCGCGTGTCGAACGTCAGGTTCAGGTACGACTTGTTCACCGAATTGACCATCTCGCCCAACTCCGTGCTCATCATCGTCGAGCCGATCAGGTAGATCGCGTTTGGACCACTCAATTCCTTGTTGCTCGCATTTGTGTCGCCCTCCGCTTTGCTTCGTCCGATCATGTCCATGTTGATCTGGGCCACGATCGCGTTGATCGGTACGGTCGGATTCTCTGTGAAATAACGCGAACCCCACAGTCCTTTCTCTTCGCCACAGTGCCAGACGAACAGGATCGAGCGCTTCGGACGCGTCGTCGCTTTCGCCAATGCCTCGGCCATCGCGAGCATCGCCGTTGTGCCTGAACCATCGTCGTCCGCGCCGTTGCAAATCGTGTCTTCAACGCCGGCTGGGCCACAACCCGAACCGACGTGATCGTAATGCGAACCGAGCGCGACGTATTCCGATTTCAACGTCGGATCGCCGCCTTCCCAAACAGCAACGACGTTCTGCGTCGGAATCGTTTCGGTGCTGCTCGCGACGTTCATCGTGATCTTCTTCTGATCGCTCATCAGGAACGGCGCCGGCAACTTTGCGGCAGCAGCATCGCTGAAAATGCCCTCGGCATTCTTCTCACCCGCCAACAGCGACTGCGCAGTCTCCAGTGAAATGACGATCGAGGGAACTGTTGGACCAGTCGGGCTCTGAAACTTCGCGACGACGGTCGACCCGCGTTCCATGATTCGCTGACGGTTGCGCTGCCAGTTAGCGAGATACTGAGAATCCGCAACGTAAATCAATCCGACGACGCCTTTGCTGCGCGCGTAGTCGGACGGATTCATGTATTCCTGACCCTGCTGCGCTCTGAAATCAGCCGCCGTGGTCCCGCGCGGTCTCTGGTTCGGCACGCCGAAAACGACAGCGATCCTTCCTTTTGGATCGATGTCTTTGTACGCATCCATCTCTTTCGACTTCATCAACCATCCGTTGCCCGCGAAGACGAGTTGCCCGGAAACGTTTCCGGCGGTCGCGTTGGATGCCGGAATGTAATCAGTCCCAAGGTTCAAAACTTTTTCATTGAACTCGACCTTCGTTTTGCCGCCGTCGGTCCGGTTCCGAAGTAGATCGATGCGTTGAAAGAAAGTGCCGTTATCGCCGGCGGGTTTGAAGCCCCAGCGCGCGAGATTCATCGCGAGAAACTTCGCTGTCGTATCGAGACCGCGCGAGGGAGTATCGCGTCCTTCCATTTCGTCGGAAGCGATGAAGGTCAGATAGTCTTTCAACTGGTTCGCGGCAATCGTGTCGAGGCCGCGCTGTGCCGATGTTTTCTTACTACTCTTTTCGGCGCGCTGCGCAAAGGTCGCGGGAATGGTTGCAGGAAAAGTGGTGACGAGCACACCCGCCATCACCAGGGCGGATAGAAATCTTCGCATGCGTTCTCCAGAAAACGGATGATTTGGTTTCGAGATCATTTCGGGGAAAATCTTTGATGCGTCAAACCCGTGGCGGGTTACGCATGTTGCACAGCTTGCACCAGGCGGGTCAGCGTGTCTTTCGCATCGCCGTACAGCATGCCTGTTACGGGCTTAAAAAACAAAGGATTCTCCAGACCGGAGAAGCCCTTTCCCTGTCCGCGCTTCAACACCACGACCGATTTCGAACGATCGACTTCGAGAATCGGCATGCCGGCAATCGGACTCGACGGATTGTCCCGCGCGTCAGGATTGACGACGTCGTTTGCGCCGATGACTACCGACACATCGGTCGTCGAAAATTCCGGATTGATCTGTTCGAGCTCGTAGAGCGACGAGTAGGGCACATTTGCTTCCGCAAGCAGAACGTTCATGTGTCCCGGCATGCGTCCGGCGACGGGATGAATTCCATACTTCACTGTGACGCCGCGTTTCTCGAGCACGTCGGCGAGTTCGCGCACTGCGTGTTGTGCCTGGGCTGTGGCTAATCCATAACCCGGGACGAAGACCACTTTGTTTGCGTAAGCCAGTTGCGTCGCGATGTCTTCGAGTCCGACTTCGCGCATCGAGCCTTGTTGCTCGCCGGTGGCTCCCGCTGTCGTCGCGCTGCCGAAAGCGCCGAACAACACGTTTGTGATCGAACGGTTCATCGCGCGGCACATCAGTATCGAGAGAATGAAGCCGGAGAAACCGTCGAGCGTGCCGGCGATGATCAGCACTTTGTTCGATAAGCACGAATCCGGTTGCTGCTGACGCGAGTCCGGCGTACGAGTTCAACAACGACATCACGACCGGCATGTCGGCGGAACCGATCGGCATCACCAGCAACAGACCAAAAATGAAAGCAAGCCCCGCCATTATGAAGAACAGCGTCATCGATCCCGGATTGATCACGAGATAAATGAAGATGCCGACTGTTGCCGCGAGCAGAAGCATGTTGAAGATGTTCTGGCCCTTGTAAGTCATCGGCGTGCCGCGCACCATGCCTTGCAGCTTTGCAAACGCGAGCAGGCTTCCCGTTGTTGTGAGCGACCCGAGCATCACTTCGAAACCGAGTGCGCTCATCGTGATCGTGTCGAGATGGCCCGCGCCTTTGAGGTATTCAGCGACGCCGACGAGCGCCGCGGCGAGCGCGCCGAACGCGTGCGACAACGCAGTTCGTTGCGGCATCGCAGTCATCGGCACCCAAACACCCATCGCGAGTCCGACTACTGAACCGATTGCCAGTCCCGCGAGTATCCACGTGTAGGTGACGATCTCGTGGTGCATCAGCGTGCCGATGATGGCCATCAACATGCCAAACTCGGCGAGATGCATTCCGCGTTTCGCGGTTTCGGGGTGGCTCAATCCCTTCAATCCGAGGATGAAGAGGATTGAAGCGAGCAGGTAACTGAGTTCGATGAAGTAGATTTGCAAGCTTGGTCCGTTGTCAGTGGTCAGTTGTCTGTGGTTCGTTCTTGGCGTTGCCTTTTCGCATTACTGACAACGGACCAATGACCATGACTCAGTCTTTCTTCGTTACTTCTTTTCGTTTGAACATCTTCAACATGCGATCGGTGATCACGAATCCGCCGACAACGTTCGTGCTGGCGCAAACGACGGCCACGAATCCAAGGATCGTGCTTGTCGTGCTGTGTCCGGCGCCGGCTGTCACAATCGATCCAACGAGCGAGATGCCGGAGATCGCGTTCGTCGCGGACATCAACGGCGTGTGCAACAGCGGCGGCACGCGCGAGATCACCTGATAGCCAAGAAATGCGGCCAGCGCGAAAACATAAAGCGCCGAGATCAGTGATTCGTGAGACATGCTATTTCGCTACCTCGATCTTTCTTTTCACTTCCTCAAACAGGTATTCGTGCTCAGTTTCGACGCCGATCTTTTCCAGCGGTCTCCAGTACCACGCTGGTCCAAGTATCGAAAGAATCGTCGTCTTCCTTGTGACCACCGTCTTACCGCCTTCGGTTGTAAGCTCGTAACTCGCGTCTTTAAACGATAACCACGGCCGCCCGGGAACATCAAACGCAACGACTTCCAGCTTCATCGTGCTCGGCGGGTTCCACTCCGTCACGCGCTCTTCAATACGACCTTCTTCAAAGTAACAAGTGCGAGTGGCGCCGACTCCTTCGCCCGACATGTTGCAACTCACCGGCACCGGTAATCCGATCGTCATCAGGATGCCTTTAGTGCCTTCGATGCGATCGAAAGTCTTCAATTGTTCCCACACCACTTCGCGTGAAGCGTCGGTAACGAGCGTGTTCGTAATCGTCTCCGCGCGCGGAGTTGGTTGTGATTGCTGTTCGACGTTGCTTGCTCCCATCAGGAAGAACGGGAGCGCGCCAAGCATGAGAAGCATCGCCAGGTTCTCGCGTCGAAAACGTTGAATTAGCAGGGTGAAAGCCCAACCCAAAAGCGCTCCCAGCGCCAGGCCGCCGAGAACGAGAGGAGCTGACATCAAAACGCACACCCAGCCTTCCTGGTCCATAAGTAGCAGGATTGTCGTGCACATGATCGCGGCAATCACGAGCGACGCGAAAATAATCCCCTTCCCGCGCGCCACCAACGCGGTGGCGAATCCGGTGGCAAGGGGCAGCAGCATGAACAACGTAACGCCCATGTTGCTGCCCATGACTCCAAGGACGTAGTACCCGCCGAGACCAAATGCCACCGCCGTAACTACGCCGACAACGATGCCTCCGGCCATTCTCGCAGCATACGGTTGAGATGGCTGGGGAGGTTGGGGGAGAGTTGAGCTCATTTACTTGTTCGCCGTTGCTGAAAGGCTTGCCGCCACGCGCTGGTTTACGACTTGCCCGTCGTGCGTGACGCATGATGGTCCAACTACGTCGTCGTTCATGTCGATCTGCAACTGTCCGTCTTTGATCAGCAGCGACAGAAACGCGGTGATGTTGCGCGAGTAGAGTTGACTTGCGTGAACGGGCACGGTGGCGGGCAGGTTGGTCGGCGCGAGAATCGTGACGCCGTCGCGTTCGATCGTCACGTCTGCCTGGCTGAGTGCGCAGTTGCCGCCGGTTGCGCCGGCGAGATCGATGACTATCGAACCGCGTTTCATGCCGTCGACGGCCGCTTCTGTTAACAAGAGTGGTGCGCGACGGCCAGGGACTTGGGCCGTGGTGACGATCACGTCGGCGGTCTTTGCGTGTTCGGCGATCAGCGCGCGGCCGCGGTCCATCGCTTCGTCTGATAGTTCGACTGCGTAACCGCCTGCGTCTTCCGTTTTGATGCCGCCGAGATCGACTTCGAGAAATGTTGCGCCGAGCGATTTCACTTGCTCGCCTGCAGCGGCGCGCACGTCGTAACCTTCGACGACGGCGCCTAAACGTCGCGCAGTCGCGATCGCTTGCAATCCTGCGACGCCCGCGCCGAGCACCAGCACTCTCGCAGGCGGAACAGTGCCTGCGGCGGTCATCAACAGCGGAAACATACGCGGAATGTGAGCAGCGCCGATCAGCACGGCTTTGTAACCGGCGACTGTCGCCATCGACGAGAGCGCGTCCATTGCCTGCGCGCGCGTGATGCGTGGAATCAGTTCGACTGAGAAAGTCGTGATGCCGCGATCGATCGCCGGGAGTAGTGCTGTTGGTTCGTCGAGTGGTCGTAAGAAACCGACGACGATCGCGCCGCGTTTGAGTTGCGCGAAGTCTTCTTCGCGAGGTCGGTTGACGACGGCGAGCACGTCCGCAGCGGCGAGTAAAGCTTCGCGATCGGATGAGACTTCGGCGCCTGCTTCCTGGTAATCGGCGTCGATGCGAGCGGCGTTGAGACCTGCGCCGCGTTCGAGGTGCACGGCGGCTTTGAGCGCGACCAGTTTTTTGACGGATTCGGGCATGAGCGCGACGCGCGCCTCGCCCGCCTGCGTTTCACGCAGTACGACGATGTTCATGGCCGGCTCCGTTTAAATAAAAGAAAAAGTTGAGGGAGTGAATGCGCGCGGTATGGCCAACGAATCGGAACTTCGGCATAGAGCGACTAGTTTAAATCATGTCGAAGGGTCAGGTAGTCCGAGCGCGTGCAGTATAGCAAATCTGATCGTGAAAACCGTGTTCGTGAGGCTATGATTCGTTTGTGACGTTTGCAGCGATGTTTAGAGTGTTGTCGGCGTTGTTCTTGTCGTTGATCTACGCTGCGTTTGCTGGTGGGTGCACGTTTGTGTGGTGGCGCCTCACGCACGACCCCGCGCATCCTGGAGGAATGATTCCGGACAATAACGAATGGGGCCGGATAATGGTAATCCTCATCATCGTTATTACCGCGCTGCTTGGTGCTTTCGTGGCCTTATGCGTGTCTCTGACGCAGTCGCGGAAGCTATATGCCGCGCTGTTTGGCGGCGGCGTAGGTTTGGTTATCTTTCTGATGTACCTCGCGGATATGTTGAAGATCGTGCTGGTCGCCGTACCACACTCGCGGCGAGATACTGCTGTCGCTGAGCGTGTGTTTCGTCGTCTTTCCTGTGGGTTTGATGTTGACGGCGATAGCGGCCTCGGCGCTTGCGAGCATGACCAAGCGTTAATGTTGGCGGCGGGTCCTCCGTCTGCCCAAGTCCGCCGTTCAGCTTGCGAACGGCACATGGGGGCACCTATAATTCGAGTCCTCTGCGGCGCATTGGTGTAGTCGGTTAACACGCTGCCCTCTCAAGGCAGAGATCACGGGTTCGAGTCCCGTATGCGCTGCCAATTCCTTTCAACTAGAACTCCTCAGTAACACAGATCAAACAAGTCTGGTTAATCTGGTATGAGAAGCCCCAACAGTTGTCTCATGATTGGCCCCCACCTGTTGACAATCATCATCGGCCCGAATGCCGCGCTCAACTCGCGCCCGCGAGCGGGTAATTTCTGTCAGGGTATGGGTATAGGAAGCAAGTAACCAATCGTCTCACGAGATTTTGAAAAGTTACCGCTTAGGGCTATCATTGTCGCTCTTCCTTCTAGAACAGCATTGAAGGAGAGAGGATGATGATAGACCAAGAGCCAGACATCAAAGACATAGCTTTTCTCGGAGAACTAGAGAAATATGTCGGCCGGTGGGTTGCTATTCAGGATTATGGCAGCGACGACGAAGCTATCGTCGCCGCTGGTGAAAGCATTTCCGAGGCCAGAAAGAATGCTGAGTCCCAGGGATTTGGAAACGTAACGTTCTTGAGAGTGCCGCCAATGGACAAGTTGTTCGTGCCTCTAACTCCGGTTTAGGAAGCTCCGTGATTTGATTTCGAAATCTCCCCCGGTAACGTTTAAAAGTTACTTCATAGTTATCAAAGAAACCGCTTTCCCCCAGAAGTTGGTAGGGCAGCTTTGCGTTGATGAAAGCCGCATCGAAATCAACCCATTCAGAGAATCCATTGATCTGGAGTTTGATCCGGTGCACATGTCCGACAACTGACTCGCCACCAACGCCGACGTATTCCCTTGTCGCGTCAGCAGAAGACAGCGTGATTCCGAGATCATCTGCGATGTCCCGATCGAATAGGCAGTCAGTTGCACCGGTGTCCACTAATCCAACAATAGCAGTTTGTTTACCGCGATAGTCCAAACGTACCGCGAGTAATGGGAGTTTGATGTAGCGATCCACTAGACCGGACGTGTCGCGGAAATATCGATACTTGAATTTCATAATTCTCCGCTAAGCTGCGGCCTCCTTAAGTCGGCCAAGCCGTCCAGCGAGTCCGCGTTTAACCGCAGACATGATCAGCCACCGGTGTGAAATGACTGCCGCAGTCAAGCCTTCATCGGAGAGACCAGTCTCAAAAACCTTCGGACCCCAGCGCTCATCATGCGACAAAGGACGTAGTACGACGACCGCCTGCGCGAGTGCTTCCTCAAACCACCGGCGAACCTCATCTTCGCAAATGTGCCGAGCGTTTCCTGTTCGACATCGCTAGCCACGCGACTTCTTGCCTCTTCAACGCTCCACTCAAGCAGATCGCAATAGAAGTCGAACTGTCCGTTAGCTGTGATCACGTTGCTAGCGCGCGTGTAAGCGGCCGCGCGCCCCGATTGAACTGTGCTACCGTCATCGTCCCAGACGATTTTCGGGAGACTATCCAGTTCGCTTTTTTTAACGAGCAGCTTGCGTTCCAGTTCTTGGCGAGCTTTCCGCAAATACTCGCTGCCAACGCGGTCAGTTGCATCTTGGGCTCGCGAGGCTCCTGATCCTGATCGACTAGCATCTGCGTCCGACAAGAGTGGGCGTCTACTATCTCTTCGTGCACAGATGTAGCTTTTCCTTTTGCTGAGCGACGATAACGCGCTTGGTCTAAAGCATCTTCAACTTCTTTGATGTTGCGAAGAATTGATTTGCGATGGTCGCCCTGTTCAGATGAAACCTGTCCTGCCATGTATGCTGCGATTTCATCTGGCATTTGCTCAGCGAAGGTCGCTCCAATTTCGGCGTAATTGACCGGGGTTCCGCCCGAGAGGATTAGCGCACTACGGGAGGTGTTCGCCCCAAGGACATTGTTGGGTTCGACGTAGATCACAATGCGCCCGATGGCCGGCGTATATGCCAAAGTCTTTCAGCGCAGAAATTCGCGATGGACCGGTGCGTGCTTCGTACAGTTCACCTTGGTAAATCGCCGCGACGTGACCCCGGTTATTCCAAGTCTTACCGCCTCCCACAATGTCTTCCTTCAGAATCCACCACCAGATCTTAGCATCTGGCACGTCGACCGTGCCTTTGACGTCCGAGTGTTTGTCTAAGTAATGTCGCTGTCCTTTGATCGTATCGTGCATCGCGCGGTATGAGCCGCGACCCGAATCATAAATCTCCACAGGACGCAGAACTTTGAGAGTGATCCCGACAGGGATTTCGAAGTAGCGCCGTTCCAGAAATGCGGCGACCCACTGGGACGGAAGATCTGCACCAACCGGAGCGACAGTAGTATCCTCTTCTTTCGACTTACCAAGAAGCACCACGGAGACGCCACTTTTGACAATAATAGACGGCTTGTCGGTATCCCGTAGCGGTAGCCAAAAATGAACTGAGTCGTCTGATGGATTTTTCCATCCTATACGACCGTATCTTCCGTCTTGCCTGCCTAATATCGTCAGTGAGGCTTCGCCATCCTTCCACGCCTTGTACATCACCCCAAACGGGTTTCGAACGGCGGCTGTAATTTTTCGCGCCAATGCCAAAATTTTTGTCGAAAGCTTGTATGCCGGTTGATGCCGAGAGCCGGTTTATGTTTCCACGGACTTCGTCCGGAGTCATACCGATGCCGTTGTCAGTGATGCGGAGTTTCTTGACGCCGTCAATCTCTTCGAAATCTATTTCAACGCGTCCGTCTCCTCCACCTCTCGCTTGAATTGCTTCGATTGCGTTTTGTGTGAGTTCGCGAAGGTATTGAAGCTCGCCTGCATCCTTTCCCAGATTCTCGATCAGGAAGCCGACGTTTGCGACGCCCATGTCGTCGATAAGCGTATTGGTAGACACTTCTGATGCTCCTTCCTCGGAGATCCGGCCGTAGCGGGACTCTCGCGAAAACGGGGTTTGTGCTGATGCCTAATGGCCGTAGCGATGTCAGCATCAGCGGGGATTTGTTTGTGCGGTGAATTCGACCGGCAAGTGTGAACGTGTTGTTACTCGTGACGGCTAGCAACTACTTACCGTGCTAGGGGTGGCGAGCAGAACTACGAACGTCATCTGCTTCTCAAATTCGCCGCGATAATACACGCTTGGTCCGGTTGCCGCAATCGCACCGCCGAGCAATGCCAAATGATCGCTACGGACGTCGCACTGAGCTAGTGTTCACCGTTTATTACTCACTCGATTTTGTCAGTGCCGCCGGTGGTTATTTCCCCAAGCGAGTTGAATAACTTTCGCGTTCTAAAATGGTTGTTTGGTGAGTGCTTCCGCCAATGGTTGCAAGAAACTGAGCATTTCTGTTGTTCGCGTCAGCAAAACGTTGCGAAGATTGTCCACTGGGCGCTACCACGATATGCCGAAGGCTGCTGGAATTAACTCCAGCGGCCTTTTCTTTTCAGGGCTGTGTTAGTAACTGCAATAACATCAAACTTCCGGAGCCTTTATCTAGCGGTGCAGCGAAAGTAGATGTGTTTCCTAATGGGCTAGGAAGGAGAGGAAAGATTCATGTTACGCAAGATTCATGTTGACTCGCATAAATTGTCTAAACTATAGTTTCGCCGCCTTGATTCACTTAGCTGAGACTGGCCCTCAACCCTAAGTCTTCTCGCTCTCTACGACCAGTCTTACAAAACGGAGTCAATCATTTTTGTCATTGGACTCGTTCATGGAGCGTCGGCCCGTTCTACTTGCTCCTCCACCGTTGAACAGCGAGAAAATTCAACGTGTTGCGTCAGCGGTCTAACTTTGCGTTCGAAGACGGACGCTCGCAAGAAGTCGCTGCGCTCCCTTGCTTGCGCCGTTCAACGCGAGAGTTAGACGTCTTCGAGTACGTAAGGCAAAGCAATGCGCGAATGTGCACAGAAACAGAATAACCCTCAAAAGGCCAGTTCAAGTGCCCTTGCGAGGCTCTGGAAGTGACACCTGTGAAGGAGCAGGAGATTGATCATGACCTATCTGCCGCGCGAGCAGCATTTAGTCACGATTTCAGCCGAATACCTGTTCATGCTAAAACGCCGATCACGATCCAGCCAAAGTTGACAATCAGCATCCCGGGAAACATCCATGAGCAGGAGGCAGACCGCGTTGCTCAGCAAGTGATTAGTATGCCTGAATCACAGGTACAAGGCGCTTGCGCCCGCTGCGGCGGAAACCCTAAGTGCCTGCATGAGCAGGACAGCGACAGGGAAATACAGACAAGACGTGTGCAAGTAAATGGTTCTTTGCGAGTTGCCGTACCACCCATCATTCACGATGCGTTAGATTCGTCTGGGCTGCCAATGGATCCAACTGCGCGAGGTTTTATGGAGTCGCGCTTCGGTCACGACTTCAGCCAGGTGCGAGTCCATACAGACAGGGTGGCAGCCGAATCAGCAGGGCGATAGACGCTCTGGCTTATACTGCCGGACATCATATCGTATTCGGGCAAGGACAATATGACCCGGCGACGAAGCAGGGGCAGCAACTGTTGGCACACGAACTAACACACGTGTTGCAGCAAACGACCGGAAGCGACACGGTTTACAGCTACAGACAGACGAAAGTAAGAAGAGCGAGCCTAAAAAAGACGACGCCTTTGTGATTGAAGAGGGAGAGATTGTAAAGAGGTCTATGAGCTTTGGCTACGAATGGTCCCATACGGATGATCTGGGGGTTGTGAGTATTCACATTGAACTGGGGTATGCTCGGGAATCAAACAGCAAATACGCCGATCCGAGTAAGGTCAACTGGTTTCAGACTCTAAAGACGAACTATATGACCAGCTCGAACGAGGGGCCGCCGCCGGAAGATACCGAGATTCGGGATTACGTAGATGGTTGCTCCGGTGAAGGGGTCTGTCTATGTGATAAAAACACCTCCGTTTTTAAAGACACGACAAAACGGCACCACCTCACGGACAGGGACGTCTATTGGAAGGCCGAAACCTCAGTAGTCGGTAGGGCAGACGACGGATTGAAAATACTAGGAACGGTGGAATGGGGATTCCAAATTGATCGAAAAGGCAAACCCCATTATATGCAACTCCGAAAGGTAAAGACGCCGTCACCCTTTCACCTTAGTAAATTTCAAGAACTGACGTGACCTAGGATGCTTGTTTCGTTGTCGCGAAGATAGTCCCGTATGGGCTGCCAATTCCCTTCGATACAGAGTATTCTCTCAGGTAAGTAGTTCACGGCCTGACCCAATCATCTGGGCAGTTCGGCTTAACCAGGAGGGCTATTGTGGCTAGACCAAACTTTATCGAGTTGCCCGCGCGCGACCTCGCGGCGAGCCAGAGCTTTTTCGAAACAGTGTTCGGCATGACGATGACCGGCTTCGGGCCGACGTATGCATGCACACTCACCGGGGACGTGGACATTGGACTCCAGGCAGACCAACAGGAGGCGACTAAAGCCCCTCTCCCCGTGATCGAGGTGAAGGATTTGGAGGCAACACTCGCCGCGGTCACTGCGACCGGCGCGCCTGTCACCAAACCGATCTTCAGCTTCCCCGGCGGACGGCGTTTCCATTTCCTCGATCCGGGCGGCAACGAATTGGCGGCTATGCAGGTAGATCCGCAGTGACCTAGCCTGGTTCCCGTAGCACTCACGTCTGTTAAGCAATACCATCAATTCTCAGCGATATGGAGATGTCATGAACGCTCAATCGAAGAAGCGAGCTACAAAAGCAAACCGCACCCCCGGGAAACCCTCGAAGGTGCTCAATGAAAAAAGCTGGAAGGTAGAAAAACTTCCATATCAAAAAGACTTCCCGGTACGAGGTTTTCTTCAGATGTGCGCTGATAGGCGATTCCACGCCCTGATTCAAAAGGAGTTTAAGAAGGACGCCGGACTGAGTTCGCGTGAAGATTATTGGATACACGCAGATGCGGGAGGAACACCAAAGATGGCCCACCTGATAATCGCACCGGACTATTGTTACGGCAAGAAAGAGGTGCGGTTGATGGGGTGGGCTGCCCACGGGGATAACTGCGGAGGATTCGGGGATGGCGTAGGTGATGACGAAATAATGCTGGCGTTGTGTAAGACGATGCAGAAGAAAGTAAGAGATTACCCACTAGCAACACACTTTATATATTTCGTCACAGTGCAGAAGAAACGCGGTAAAGAGCAGACGATAATCTCGCGTTTGAAAGCGAAACCGGGTGAAGACATCGCTTGCACAGCGGACTGAGAAACGAACCCTCCCTTCGTAACTAAACAGTCGACCCCGCAGTCTCTCGCACGGCTACGGGTTCTGCCACCGGTGAGCGCAGGCTCGCCATCAAAAGACAAACACCACGTGCGGCGCAGACAATCGTCACGCTGTAGAACATCATGTACTGAACGTTCAGCGTGAGCAGCGCATAGTACCCGAACGCGATCGAAGCGCCGAAGAGGATCTGACTTCTCAATCGCGATGGCGACGTTTGCGGGTCAGTGATCATGTAGAACGTAAACAGGACCATCGGAATGCCCGTCAGCACCACCAGCTCCGCTGCGAGTGGCGTGCTGCGAACCGTCGAACGAATCACGCCCAACAAAACAAACGTGCCGAGCCACGCGAGGATGCTCGGAGTGCGGCCCGTAAACAGCAGGTTCAGACGCGTTCCCAGCATCACGATCGCCAGCGGCACGAGCCAGTCCCACGGATTATTAATATCAACGGTGAAATTCCACGGCAGGACGCCTGTCCATTGATACGCAATCAACACGATCGCGATGCCGAAGTTTGACGGGTTCATGAAGTGCTGAAGCCGTCCGTTGACGCGCACTCTGAGAACGTGTTTCGAACCGATAGCGAGTGCGACGGTGAGCGCCATGATCCACAGTCGTTCACCGAAGTAGAGCAGGAACGACAACGTGATCGACGTCATGTGCGGCGCCAGCAGGAAGTTGAACAGTTTACGCCAACCGCCGCCTGCGTAAGCCGGCGGGCAACCGCACACGCGCGCATCTACCCATTCAAAAAACAACGCGCAGGAGTAACCGGTTATCAGCGCCACAAACACCTGGCTCACTGGTTGATCGAAGCCGAAGACCGTGTGGCCCAGGATAGTAAACACAGTCGCCAGCGTGGCCGACATTTTGAGACCCGTGCGTGGATCTCGTTTCTTACGCTGGACGGTGGCGGTTGGCGTGCTCATTTCGTACCTCCTTGCGCAGCCAGAACGATCGTGTGGTAACCGGGCGTAAGCGATAGCGAATCACGATGAAGCGCGCCATTCAGATCGCGCCACGTGATCCGCACTGCAACTTCCTTCGCTGAGCTTTGGCCCAGACCAACGAGAACCTGCGGACTGCGTTGTCCCGAGTGGCCGTTGCCGCCGTCAACCTGACGAATCTGACGCCCGCTGCCGGGAACGTCGACCTCGACAAAAGCGCCAATCGCAGGTGTACCTTCACGCCATTTTGGAGGACCGTCGTGCACCTGCAACGCCGCCGGCGCTGTGGCGCTGACGCCGGTGTTAGAGGCTGGAAGCAGCAGATGCAGACCGAGAAAACGATTGCCGCTCGTTTGGTTCTTGATGAAAACAGAGCTCTCCCAGAAGTTCGCGTAGACCATTTCCGAGTAGCCGTCGCCGTCGACGTCGGCAACTGCGATCCCGCGAGTGGCAGGTCTCAGATCCGGCAGCAGTTTTGTTGAGAGATCGGCGTAGAGTCCGTTGTCGCTCAACACCCAGAAGGGATTTGGGTAAGAGCCGTCAATCTCGGCCGAACTCATGCGAAACTCCGGCCAGCACGATTGATACTTCACGAACATGTCGTTGCCGGCGCCGACCTGCGACAAAGCCGGCCAGCGGTTCTGCGTTCCTTTCACCAGTCCCGTCGCCTGGACCAGTTCGAGCACGCCGTCGTTATTGAAGTCTTCAAATCGTGAGTCCCAGGCCCACGCGCTGTGAGCCACGCCGGTTTCGTCTGAGCGATTGACCCAGGGCGCTTCACCTTGTGCGAATCGATCCGTCTTTCCGGTGCTGGTCCAAAGGAAGTGCAGTTCCTGAAGCGCGAAGGGAGAGCCGATGTTACTGACGGACATATCGAATATGCCGTCGTTATTAATGTCGCCGAAATCGATGCCCATGCCTTTGAAGGAGTCGTGACCAACCGTCAGTGCCGCGGATCGCCAGAAGCCTTTCTTTCCTTTCAGCTCCTGAAACTTGACCAGGCCGGGTTGTGAACGGTTCCAAAGAAGCTGGTCGGGACCGAAGTCGTTTGCGATGTAGAGATCGGAGAGACCGTCCTTGTCGAGATCCGCTGCGCCAATCGCAAGCGTCCACGCATAGGCGCCATGATCCGGAAACACATCACCGGCATCGCGGTAGACCACAGTTGGCGTTGGGCCTGACGTGCTCTTCATGTACAGAAAGATCCGGTTCTTGCCGCCATTGCGTGCGCGGGTGAAGTCGCGGTTCATTTCAAACGGACGGCTCGAGGCGCCGTCAGTTATCTCGGCGTCGTCGGGATAGTAGTTGCCGACAATTACGTCCTGATGCCCGTCGCCGTCGACGTCGGCAAACGCCGCCGCCGCTGACCACCAGCGCTGCGAGAGACCCGGGACCAGTTCCGCAACAGTAAACAGGCGCATAGAAAGCGCATCTTGTTGAGTTGCGTTTCCGTTACGCAGGAGAAGCAGTGGCGGCCGGCCGTAGAAGGTGACGAAGAGGTCTGACAAACCGTCTTCATTCATGTCGGCAATACGACAAACGCTTGGGTGCTCGGTAACGCGATCGAAAAGTTTTCCAAAGTCGAGAGCAAACGGCGCATAGCGATTGCCGGAACCCGGAACGCCACTCACACTTGCCGATTTGGTTTTCACGTTTGTGAGGCATAGATCGTTGGGCAGACCGTCGCCGTCGAGGTCGCCCAACGCTGCCGATTCTCCTACCTGGTAGAAGTAGAAGGCCATGTGCGTCGCTGTCTTGTTCACCGGGAACACAACTTCGCCGGGCGGCACTGGCGGGTCGGGCAGATTGCTCCACGTGAATTGAAAATGCGTGGCTAAACGCGCTGCCTCAGTGTCAGGCACACCGGGTAGGCGCGCCAGGTACGCCAGTGCTCCGCACACCGCGACGACAGTCAAAACCACCGTGAAATTCTGTCTTCGTTGAGGATCATTCCTGGTTGACATAAAACATCTTTCCCCTGTCTTTACCTTAAAGATGAGCTGTGGACGCAGCTTGGTGAAACTCACTTTGTTTGAGATTCGGGTAAGTGCCGGCGGCGTCCGGTTCGCGCAACGGCGCGAGATTTTGCTGATGTCGATACCGCGAGATCACCGGGTAGACTTCCTTTCGCACCCGGTTGATATTGCCGAGAGGTCTATGTTCCGGGAGTGTGCGCCAGGCGTTGAACGAAATGTTTTCGCAGAACGCTGTGTGTTCGGGCGAGTCGCATTGTTGCTGCGGAATTCTGATCGTCGCGACTTTCCTGTAAGGCGAGAGAGATTCATCCCACGCGACATTAGCGTCCTCGATCGGCATTCGTTGCGCGTCGGTCTGAAACTGAATGCTGAAATCAAAAGCGGCGCCGGCAGAAGCCAGGTTTGTTATCAACCGCTCGCGCAGATAGTTGTTCGCCGGTTTGCGCGGCACTTTATCGATCGCCGGTTGATGTGGTTTGAGGTGATACTGGACCGCGCGTGTGCCAAACAAGTAAGGCGTCTGGCTGAAGTACGGAACTTCCAGCAGGTTCGGACATTTCTTGAACGACGTCAGTATGGTCCATGCAACGCGCGGATGAGTCAGGAAAAACCAGAGCTGCTTGAGGCGGCCTCCATCGAGAGCGACTTCCAGATCGTAAAACTGTTGCAGGTTCGGGGTCAGAAACTTCTTGAATCCCATCATGATGAGATCGAGCGTTTCCGCGGTCTCGTCGTCTTGCCAGAGCATCTGACCGTTGACGCCCGTTAGTTTTATCGACATCGATCTGACGTCGCGTTTTTTGTCTGCCTGAGGAATCGGGCTCGTGTTCGCAAACCTGATCCAACACGGATAGGTGCGAGCCTCTTTGAAGAGCCCCACTCTCAGCTCATCAGGCAGATCGGGCTCGACTCGAAACTCTCCTTTGACGATGCAATGTCCCTTGGCATGAGTGTCGCGATACGTCGTGCCGCTCAAGTAACTCTTTTTCAGCATCGACAGCAGCAATGCCGTGAGCTTACGAGTAAGTTCGGCCTCGTTGGGCTGCGGATACTCTTTGTTCAGCTCGAGTTTCACTAATAACCCCCGCAACGATCACCGGCCGCCGATTAATACAAACAGCCAGAAAAAGAACGAGACGAACATCGTGACGGCGCAAAAAGAAAAGATGAGTGCGAACGACGATCGCGGCATCGGCGACTGCGACGCCGTGTGTAAGTCGCTGGTCCGATAGTGACGATCCAAGATTGCCAGCACTTCCACGGTGCGTTCGTCCTTGCTGGCCAACGCTTTGTAGACCAGCACGGTCATAATTCCGCCTAAAAGGTTCCAGGCCATGAGCAACAGGCAAGCGAGATTGAAGAGCCAGGGCCGCGGCGAGTTCTGGCCCACCAGCCAACCCACCGCCACAGCGTTAACGGTGAATTGCAGAGCAAACCAACCGAAGTACACTTGAAAACCAATGCGCGCCCAATTGCCTGCCTCTTCTATCTCCTTCAACAAAAGTTTCGCGGCGTCGTCCATGATCCTCGTTCCGCTTGTTGATGTGTCGTCATGTCCGTTGACATGAACGTTTCTCACAATGGTGCCGAAGAGCACGCGATTGCTGCGTTTTCTCGATCGACGCAAGTTGACGTAGCGAACGCGCTGATCGCCGGTTTGCCATTTGGCTATGCGCATCAGAAACGATTCCTCAGAAAGAGTTTGAATCCGTCCCAGGCGATCTTTAAGTTCAGACCACCCTTACTCGCGCTGTAGACCGGCGTAAACGTGAGATTGGAAAAGTACTTGTACATCACATAGCCTTCCACCATCTTTTGCGTTGCCTCCTGGGTTGGGAGACTAAAAAGCAGCCAACCGCTATGGAGGTCTGTAGTGGTATAGGCTGCCCTCCACTTGCGTTCGAGCGCAGTCGCTACACCGTAAATGTAATCGCCGTTCTTCAGTCGAAGTTGCTCTGCGGTATCGAGCTCAAAGAACGAAGGATCCAGGTCGTAAGTGACCAGCCACCACGTTGGCCGGCCGGGATCTGCTTCAGCCATGGTCATTCACCTCACTGCTGTATTGTCTTGGCTGGCTGAGTTAACGCACGCTTACTCATCTAGGGCCCAGGCACGTAGACCTTGTGCGCGAGCCCCGTCTTTTTCAAAAACCAAATGCAGTACCAGGCGGGATCCCACTGGTACCAACGTAGACCATGCCGCGCCGATCGTTGATGAGCATGGTGATTGTTGTGCCATCCTTCGCCGAAAATGATCAGCGCCACCAGAAAATTGTTGACGGAGGTGTCTGCTCCGGAGGTCTTGTAAGGACGCGATCCGATTTCGTGACAAACCGAATTGATGAACCCAAACGCGTGCAGCACCGCTACACGATTGAGCAGGCCCACCCAAACGAAGAAGCACATCGCGTTGTATGAGTCGAACCGAAACGGTTCTGCCTGAAATCCGCCAATCAGTCCGCCGGCAACGTACGAGGCGATCAGGATTCCGAAGTATGTGAGATAGTCGCGTCCTTCATTATCGAGAAAGCGGTACAGCCGGTCGTGCAGCAGATCGGGAGTCAGCTTGCGATAAATCTCGGCGTCCCAAACGTCTCGCCGTCTTCGCTGGTGCCAACCGAAATGCACGTGAAGCATACCCTCGCGCGGCGTATGAGGATCGCGACCGGGAATATCGCTGTAGCGATGATGCAAGCGATGCATCGCCACCCAGAAGATCGGTCCACGCTGGATGGCGAGATAACCGGCGATCGCGATGGTGTGTTCGAGCCACTTGGGAACTTCGAATCCGCGGTGCGCGAAGAGCCGGTGATAACCGAGCGTTAAACCAAGACCCGTGATCGTGTAGAAAACAAGAAACCCGATAATCGCCGAGCGTGAGTAGAAGAAGAACGGAAGCACACAAGCTGCCACCGTCGAAGCCACATTAACGATCGTGAACGGAATATCGAGACGCGTTTCGTTCAGCACAGCGGTCGATGTGCTGGGCGATGTGCCTGGAGAGGTCGTCATGCTGATGTTGTTCACGTGGCTCATAAATTACTGTCTGCTATTGCGCGCTGGGCTTCCCGCCGGCGATGGACTTGGACTTGGCGGCGCGACCACTCGTCGCCGTATAGGGTTGTGATTTCGCCGCGGTCTCGAGGGACTGACAAAAATCCTTTCTTTTGAATCCGCCTTCACCTTCGGGTCTATTGCCGGGCTCAACCCAGGTCCAACCGTTGGATTTCTGGCGGTTGTTTTCATAGAAGGGCGACATCGCATCGAGTAACGCGGTCCGCTGTGCCAGCCGGTTTTTCGTTTCCGGATGGCTGTCGAGATACTCCTGGACCGAACGCAGCATCTTCAGATACTCGATGATGTCGAGTCGCTGTTCGGGAGTGAGATATGGGCCAATGACGCCACGGGTACCCGGAGCAGCATCGCGGAATTCGTGTCCCGCATTGGAGTTTCCCGGCAGGGAAGCATCGTAAAGAAATGCCCCCTCAATGGCGTCATTCCGGTAGCCGAGGTGATACGGGTCAAACTCCCTGGTTCCGATCCAGAACGACTTTGCTCGCTCGCTTACGGGCGAGAGAAGTTCGTACATCGTGCGTATCGACCCGTTGTGAAGATACGGTCCGGTGGACCAATAACCATCAAGCGGCCGTGCCGGATAACCGAGCGGCGCCCGAAACAGGTTCTGGCGATGGCCCTGCATGATCTCCCGGCACTCTCCGGAAATATTGTGTTCGTTGAACCAGCGATTGAGGATGTTTGTGATGCTGACGGTGAGAGCTTCGCCAATCCCGACTTGCGGTTTGCCGTTGAAGGCGGAACTGAGATAGGTGGTTTGCACCTGTCGCGCCGCAAACTGTTTTGCGTCGTCCGGATCCGTGTCCATAACTTCCTGCCGGTAGAGCGGCAATTGCAGGAAACGACCGTATTGACTGCTGGACGAGTAAGCGCCCATCGGTTCAAACGCCGGCGCGTGGCAACGAGCACAGTATCCGGTCCTGGGCCGATCGGGATTTGGACCAAGAACCAGCGCGTTCGGATCGGCAGGTAGTTCAGCCTGTTCAGCCGGAGGCGCCTTGTCCCAAACCGCCTGCTCGTAGAGAAACTTGCCGCGCGCGGCCCTTGCCTGATCGATGTTGCCGAGAATGCCCGATGGCCATTCGGGCGACTGAAGTATGGAGAGCAACGTTTCCATCCAGAACATATCGTCGATGTTCGCGGTGGCCGCCCATCGCTTGCCCTCGTCTTTCAATTCGACTCTGACACTCACGCCCCAGGCCTCGGTGACGTTGCGTCCGAGCGGCTGGCGAATCGCTGTGGTTGATTGGACCCAGTCATATTCGTGCGTGTACCAGAGCGGCGGAAAGCTCACTGGTCCAGTGTTCACGTCGACATTCCGATAACAGTGACGGTCCAGCTTGCTGGTGCATTGGTCGATTGGTCCAAACTCGCCGTTCACGCCGCGGCCGAGGGCTGACGTGCGCGTGAATCCTTCGGTCGTCGGATACGTGTGGCGAAAGATGGCAATGACCGCTGAGTCAACCAGGTCGCTATTGAAGTATCTCTTCACCTGTTGCCGCAGAGTTGCCTTCGCCTCCGTGGAACAGCGCGCGTTTTCGCCGAGTCCATAGACGCGGCTGCAGAAGCGTTCGAACCTTGAAGGTATCGAGGAAGTCAGCATCAGCGAGAACACCATGTCGCCGGACCACTTATCGAAGTTCCAAAAGCTTTGACCGCCATCAATCCGCATGGCGGTGCCCTGGTAAACAATCTGGCCCGTATGACAGGCTGCACACGAGATGCTGGCCCATTCCTTCTGACCTTCGCCGAGATTCTCGACATACTGATCGGGCACGATGTTTTTCACGATCCCGACCGGCATCAGGTCTTTGTTGTATTCCGGGTTGTTGTTGGGCAGCAGGCCGTATCTGGTTTGGATGTGCGGCGCCGCAAACAAGTCACGGCTGGTGCGCCATTCGAGTGCGCGGAACCAAGCGTACGGCATCACCAAACTTCCCTGGCTCGTCTGGTAGTAGCGTTCGCGTTGATTGTCGGTCCATTGGTCTTTTCCACCACCGCCGTAGGAGGCGGGTGTTGCGGCTGTGCCGTTCGTCGCAGTCGGAGTTGCAGGCGGAGGCGCGGGGCCACGCTGTGGTGGGAGTACGAAGTAATTGGAATAGACAGGCGGCTCGGGCAGACGCACGAACACTGCGGCGTAAAGTTTATAAGCAACGAAGCCGAGCAGCAGTAACAGGCCAACGATCCACAAGGTGAAATTCTTCGCCAGCCTGTTAATGATCGAATCGAGTAGTTTGAGTATTTTCATGCATCCTCCATAGTGGCGCGGGAAGCGCTATGGTTGATACTTGGTTCCGAGATACATAAAGAAGGCGATGAGCAGAACAAACACCCACTGAAACGCTCGTAGCATCGTCTTTATGTACGACTGGCCGGGCCGCAGAGACAGCGCGCCTATCAACCAGATCTCGATGAAGATGAGAATCCAGAAAACGATCAGAAAGTAGATGATCACTATCCCGTAAGGAATGAGTGTGCCGAGGCCAACCATGACGTTAACAACAATCGTGACGAACAGGTTGACGGTAAAGAAGTGCCACACTGTGCGATAGAAGCCCCTCACGATTTCGGGGCCGCCAAACGGAAAAGAGGGAAAGCAGTCGTCCTTGAGCTTGGGCCAAATCCACACTTCAAACGTGTAGACGTGCAGTGAGATCGCTACCGTGGCTACGACGGCGGCAATCAGCAGGTAGATGTTTACCATTAGGTAAGTCCTCCCTTGAGAAGAGTGTTGCCACTCTCAAGTGCAGAATCGACGCGCGTGCGCAGAACTATTCGTGCGACTTAGCGGGTCCGGGTAACCATTCCTGGTTCCAGGCCTTGAACACGTCACGAATGTAGCTTCGCTTGCGACGAGCCGATGCGCGGTTGCTATCAAGAATTGAAGCGAGGATGTACTTGTACGCGGTAAACGAACTCCAGCCAAAAAGCGACTTACGCAAGGAGCTCGGAGCAAAAAACGTAAACCAGAAATACATCTTGGTCATGCCCCAGATCGTGAAGGCCGGCGTAGTCCGAACAAACGATTCGTGCCAGCGCCAGTAAGTCGGCACGTATTTGAGGCCGTCGAAAAGACTGCGTATTTTCTTTGCCGCCTCAGCCGGCGTGGTCTCGCCATCGCGGACGCGATCCATCTCTGCCAGCGCCGGTCCGAAGAGCTTTTGAAACTCGGTGAACTTTCCGCCAAGCAGCACCGAATACGGTTCCTTGCCTGACATCTCGAGCACCTTTCGGTCCTTCGTCTCGATGTACTTCAAGTAGAGACTGGCGTTGAGACACGTCCCGATAAACAAACCAACCACCCAGACGCGGAACCACGAGTCCCACAGATCGAAATCACGGAACGAAACGAAGGAGCTCGCCACCATCTGATCGGCGTAACGAATGTTGTTGGTGAAAAACTGGTTGAGGTGCTCAAAGTTTTCCACCGCGAAATCGTTTGTCTCGAATGCCTTGAGTAATTGGCCGCCGAGCAGATCGACCCAGGCCGTAGTCAGGGCCAGCCCGGTGGAGTACAGCGGATCGATGAAGAAACCTGCGTGCGACAAGAGACAGTAACGATGGCCCGTGATGTTTGTTGATCCGTATTGAAGACGTCCGGTGCTCACCCAATTGCGCACCGCCTGCGCGCCTTCGAACTGACGGACCATATCGGGAAACTTGTTGACGTACGACCAGAATTCCGTTTCGGCGTCCATGCCGGTTTCCGGATGTACTCTGCGATTGAGCACGAGCCCAACGCTACATAGCGGATTGGTGCTGTCCTGGTGATTGTTGAAAGGAATGATCCAGAACCAGCCACCTTCGAAGACGTGGTGCAGCGTGCTTTGCGACAGCGGATATTTCAATCCGTGCTTCTGTCGCGGCTTGCCGACCTGGTCGTACAACTTAACGCCAACCATGTGCGTGAAGATGGCGCGCGTGTTTGTTCGGAACTTCTCGGGATCGTCGCGCAGGCCAAACTTGTGCGACAGGACTGATTTCATCCCCGTGCCGTCGACCAAAAACTTGCCTCTGAACTTTTCGCCCTTGTCGCTGGTGAGCTCGACGTGATCTTCCTGGATATCGATCTCCGCGACCTTGGTTTGCTGCCGCACGTTCGCGCCGTAATTCAACGCGACCGCCATCATGTAAGCGTCAGTGTCCTGGCGGAAGAAGTGGCAATCAGGTCCCATGGGCGGCGCCAACGTCGGATACTGATGCGTCTCCAGTGCGTTCTGGTCCTCGCCTTCTCTCTGGTAGAGAAAACTGAACGCGCGCTTCACACCGCAGGCAGGACTGACGAAGTCGCGAGTTGTATGAAACGCGCTGAGGCGTGCGATCTCCGGCACTTCGTATTTCAACGACAGGAGTTTCAAACGAAAGTTGGTATCGGGCGTCGTCGCCTCGCCGATCGCGAAACGCGGATGCGCTTCGGAGTCGAGCATCAGCACTTTGAGGCCGTGACGCGACAGAATCGAGCCCAGCATTCCTCCGCCGATGCCTGTTCCAAGAATCAGGACGTCGTAGTCAGGCTTAACGGTCATATCTTCCTCGCAATCTCCGTTTCGTTAAGGTCCGAAAACGGATCAAAAGAAATCTTCAAGGCGGCGTTTCACTCTCGTTCGCAGAGCGAGATAACACTCGTTCCGCTTGTCAGCTTCGGCGGCGGCCGAGTTGAGATAACTCTTCAGTTCGGCGGCGATCAGGTTAGAGCTTTCGTTTACCGTGAGATTCAGGAGTAGCGAACAGGCTTCGTCGGTCCATGGAGCAGGATTTCCTCCGCGGGCGCGCATGTGAGCCGCGAACGGAATGCCGGTCAACAGATCGAATCGATGTTCGCCGGCCAATTTCGGGAGAGCCGACATCACTTCGTCCGGCATTCCTCCGGCATAAGCGATTGCGGTCCCGATTCCGGTCCACATTTCCGCTCGACGGTCTTTGTCGAAACGAGAGATTGCGGCCTTGATCGACTCTGCGTCGGCGCCGAACACCCACCACATCGCTCGACCGACTCCCGCGTCGAAGAGACTGCGGTTTTGCCGGTTGAGCGATGTTGGTGGCGCCCCCCTGTCCGCGATAAAAAGTTTCCAGTGAAAGAACCCCTGATGAAAGCCGTAACCATCCGCGAGGCACCAAGCGGTCAGTGGATCGAGCCTCCGCTGATACGACTCCAACCGGCGTAGACCGAACGGAACGCGAGCCACTGCGAAGCCGCCGCCGACCATGGTGATGAAGTCGTGTTTCTGTCCAACCGATCGCGTGAAAAGGGCCAGCCGGTTCTCAGTGCGCGGTATAACTAAATCCGCGAGCGCGAAATAAAGACCGGCGCCCTCGTAAGCGAAGCCGGCAAACGCAGGCGTGAACGACGTGTCGAGCCGCCGAGCGAGTTGCGGCATGTCGGTTTCGCTCAGTGCCATGTTGTAACCGGCAATGAACGATTCAATGATTTCTTCCAGGTGCGCGCGACTCGCCGACTCGACGCCCGGGAAGCCTCGACGTACGAACGAGGCTTCCTGTGGGGAGAGATCCAGCAAACGAGTCTTCAGCCGAGTTACGACTGAAGCGCTTCGATCGATTGACGATGCTTCCAACATGCGACTTGCTACCATCCCTGTGAGGAAATTCCGCCGTCCATGATCAACACGCTGCCCGTAAACAACTTCACCGGTTCACTAAGCAGATAAGCGATGAAGTGCGAAACGTCGCGCGCCTCGCACAAACGCGTGTAGGCGGTGTTGTTTTCCCACTGCCGAATCAGTCGACTGCTCTCGGGCCACTTGTTAAGCAGCTCTCCATACACAGGTCCCGGCGAGACACAGTTGACCTGAATGTTGTCTTCGGCAAATTCGATTGCCATGCTCTTGGTCAACGACTCAACAGCGGCTTTGACTGCGCCCATGCAACCGAAGTAATCGACATAGCCGTGCGATGCCGGCGTTGAGAGCGTGATGATTTTTCCGCCGCCTCGTCGTTTCATCAGTTCGACGGCTTTGAGCGCGGTTTGATGTAGCCCGACGACGTTTGTGCGGAAGGCTTTTTCCCAGTGCTCGGGCGTGATGTCTTTCAGTCGCGCGAGCATGCCGTTTGAAGCGTTGCTGATGAAGAAGTCGAGCGCGCCGTAAGTTGATTCGACCTGGTCGAAGATCGTCTTCACGTGGTCTGGGTTTGCGACGGAGCCCCAGGCATGAATTGCCGTTCCTCCGTCTGCGTTGATCTGAGCGACTGTGTTTTCACCTCGCTCGCGAGAGTGAAAAGAATTGACGACGACGGAAGCGCCTAATTGCGCGAGGTAAGTGGCGATGTCGCTGCCGAGTCCGCGACCCGAACCCGTAATCAATGCGACCTTACCTGCGAATGGTTTGCGTTCCGGAGTGAGAGTGGCGAACGACTGCGCGGATGTTGCGTCGGTTATTGGCGCGGGAACTTCGAGCACGGTGACCGTTGCAGCGCCGGAGCCGTTTGTTTCCGGCGACGCCGTCTGGAAATATCCGAGATAGTCGTGGAGTGCGTCGGTGATGCCGGCGATCGACTTGAGTTGCTCGCGCGGAAGATCGAGTTTCTCGGGCAGGTTGTACTGTTCGCGCAAAACTGCGAACACCTCGCCCAGCTTCACGGAATCGATTCCGAGATCTTCTTCCAATGCGGCGGCGGGTTCCAGGATCGCTAACGGATAGCGGGTCACTTGCGCGAAGATCTCACGCACCTTTTCCAGCAACGACGTCGTGCCGGCGTGTCCATTAGGCTGCCCGTTAGGCTGTCCATTGGACTGGGCTGTTGCGCCGTGGCCGTTTGAGCTCGTTTCTTGTTGTGCGGGCGGCGCGGGCGGTGGCGCGGGCGTCGTGCGAACGAGATACACCTGAAGCGCTTCCGCGATTCCGCCGATCGTTCTGAGTTGTTCGCGCGGCATGTCGAGCTTTTCCGGAAGGTTGTATTGCTCGCGCAGGACGGCGAAGACTTCGCCGAGTTTTACCGAGTCGATCCCAAGATCCTCTTCCAGTCCGGACGACAGATCCAACACCTCGAGCGGATAGCGAGTTACTTGCGCGAAGATGTTTCGAACGTCATTGCTGAGGTTGCTCGCAACGGAAACTGTTTGTGTTGAGCTCATGTAAGACTCCAGGCCGAGAATTCATTACGGTGAGAATCCAATCGCGTGTGCCGGCCACCGCAACCTGCACTGGTAATTCACCCTGAGGTTCTTTGATCCGAACCGGAAACGAAACGAGATGGTCCAACGCCAACGTGCCGGTAGCCGCAAGGGCGAACTTGCCAAGGTCGGGAAAGTCAGGAAGATCTTTGATTTCTATGTGCGGCAACTCCCAGACAGTGGCGCTCGTGAGTAGTTTCAACTTCAGCGCCGACTCTTTGAGCGTCCAGAGCAGCGTGAAAAACCAACTCAATTTGAACTCGTCATCACGCGCGCTGCTGCTCACCCACGTTTGTTCTGCAGCCGTAAACGTCTTCCTGTAAAAAGCCTTGTTTCTCGACGTCGCGACCTCGATGTCGACAGCCGTCGGCGCCGTCGAAATGGACGCGCACGCGATGCCGCTGGTGTGCGACAGCGAGACATTCTCGTTGCGTCTCGCGCCACACCACGTCAGTACTGGCTTTTCTTGCGACTCGTCGTCAGGCGGAAGCACTTCGACGCTTCGGTAAGTCCACGGAGAATGACGGCAAAGCATATCGCGCGTCAGTTTTATGAAGCGTTGTTCGCGCGGCAGAGCGAGTTGGCCCAACTCGAATCGACTGAGGAAGAGGTATTTCGCCGCGAGGCGAGCAGCCAGCCACTCGAGCTTTCGACGGGTGCTCGAGATCTGTTCCCATCGCTTCACTTCACGCACCGATAAGTGAGTGGTGTAATCCGCGGTGAGTAACTCGCTCGATTCCAGGAGTGCGGCCGTGCAATCTTCAGGAACCGGCTGAGGAGACCTTTGTGTACAGGCCGTGTACACTTTTTACTTCTCCGAATCTGCGGCATATGCCGCGTTCTACAATTACCAACGTGTTCCCGTCCTCGTCGGTGGCGTCGACGGGACCCATGTGAAGCCGCTCGCCGTCCGGTCGTGGGTTTGCGCCAAAGAGCGTCAGTGGTGAAGACAACGGCAAAACAAAGTCGTGGAAGTCGAAAAATATCTTCATGACTTCGCAGGCTTCCGGCACGAAAACCGGCATCGCGTTTCCTTCAACTCGAATCACGCCAAATCTCCACAGCGAATCCATGAGCACGATCTTTGCGAGCAGCGATTGGTGGTCGGCGCTGCAATCGTTAACGTTGTCGAGTCGCAAATGAGCCGATCTTTGATCCGGGCCGATGATGAGGTTCTTGATCGCGTCAAAAGGTCCACTTAACAGGACGGTCGATCCGCTCATCGTGAATGGATCGGGTGCGGCGCTTCCGTTGATAGCACTGCGCGTGGATGATCGAGGTGGTTGCGCACACTGGGTCGCCATGCGCACGAGGATCTCGTGTTGCAGCACGTCCTTTTGCAGCGTGACGCCTGAGCTGTGGACGAAGTCCGAGAGGATGCGGACCTGCACGACGGTGCTTGCGTCGTCTTCGGAAACGATGCGCGATTCGACGCGCAGATGTGTCTTTCGTTGCTTGAAAACCTTGGTGAACCGGCGAAACGCGGCGTTCTCAAACGAGATGATCTTTAAGTCGGGTCTAAGTTCTTGCGCGGCATCCGCGAAAATCGAAATCACGAAAGCGCCTGGGAGGGTTGGTACTCCGTCGACGAGATGACTGTTGAGATACGGAATGTTTTCGACTGAAACTTCGCGTTCAATGACAGAAGAATCGCGTCGCGCTTTCGGTTTGACGGGTGGAGCCGGGACCTCGGCAGTAGAACTGATTGCGACTTTGTAAAAATCGATCTCGCCATCCGCCATGAGTATGTTGACGGGCGTTGTCGGTGGTCCCTGCATCAACTCCGCGAAAATGCTTTGTCCTTCTTCTTTCGTAACGCCTCTCAGCCGTCGCGAAGCGGCGAGCGCCGCAAACTCAGAATCGCGAGTCATTCCAATTCCCGCCCAGCCAAGCCACGCCATCGACGACCAGTGAGCTTCGTTCGACGAGGAGTTCATACACTCCGCGATCCGGTTCATCGCTTCGTTGGCCGCGCCGTAGTCGGGTTGACCGTCGTTGCCCATGTAGCTGAACGCGGATGTGAGAATGTGGAAGTGGACCGGTTGCCCGTTCCGATGCTTTTCGCAGGCGTTGTATAGATTGCTCAGACCGTCCAACTTCGTCGCGACGATCCGGCGAAAGTCGTGAATCGACTTTTTGGTCAGTGCCTTTGAGATCTGTATGCCTGCGCCATGCAGTACGAGATCGACGCGGCCGTACTTGCGATAAGCTTCCGCGACGATCTTGTCGATAGCTTCTCGATCTACGATGTCGACGCTGTGGTATTCGTATTTGCCCGAAATCGCCTGCAGCTCACTCGTTAATCGATGCACCTCATTGGCCGCTCGAAACGCGCGATACTCCTGTTTGAGCTCGGTAATTTTCTTTTTACCTTCCGCCATGCCGCGGCGGTAGAACTCGGCCTCGTAATCCACGAGCGCCTGCTCGTCCATCGTTCGAACGTCTTCGGGTGCGGAATCCGGATCGGTGCGACCGAGGGCGATCACTCTGCAACCGGCTTTACGGAGCAGGTCTTCGATGAGCACCGCGGTCACGCCGCGAGCACCGCCAGTGGCAATAACGACTGACTCGGAATCGATGTACGGGTTGTTTGATTGACTGAGCCGTTCGATCGGAACGAGCGTGAAAGTGTTGCGAGCACCTTCTCGATAACAGACTTCAACCGCATCGTTCGTCTGACTCAGTTCGATCTCGACGTATCTCAGTGCTTCGTAAAGATTGCCGCTATCGGTGTTGATGACGCGACAGAGCGGACCGTCGAGCTCTCGCGCAAGCGATTTGATGAACCCGGAAACGAGGCCCGTTGAAGGATCGAGTAGCTCCTCGCGATAAGAGTTCAGACACAGGGCGAGGACAGGAATTCGGCGGCTCTTGATCGTTTCATAGTTTTTCCGGCAGACGGCAAACAATGATTCGATCCATCTGAGTTCGGCGTGAGAGCCATCGCGTAGCAGCGATTCATGATGCCGGCCCTCGAGAGTCTTGATCGCGATGACGACGTCGAAATCAAACTGGTCCAAAGCAGCCAGCGATGCGGCAACGCTTTCGTCCGACGCGAGGTTGAGCGATATGGAATTCGCAAGCTTTAGATCGCCGGCACAAACGACGCGGTAATTGAAGAGCGCAAGAGCGTCTGAGCTTTCGAGTATGGACCAGTGATCCGGTTGGTCGATCACGAACAGAATCTTCTGGTCCTTCAAGATCTTCGGTTCGCCGTCTGCTTTGGCAGCGATCAAACGAGGCGTGTAAAAGCGAATCGGTGTGCCCTGGACGTATGCATGGCTGCGCGGGACCTCCGTCGTTGGTGGCTTGGAAGTTTGAACCTCAACCGGCGGCTCAAAAACCAAACTTCTGCCCGCAAACGGACCACTCGTTTCACGGAACGTAGTGGCAACCTGCTGGTCCCGTGCCGCCGTTAAGGCATTAAGTATTTCCGTTGCGCCGTCGGCGCCGCGGTAGTTGCGACCGCGATCTCCGTTGGTACTTTGAGACGAGCGGAAGCTTCCGTTTGTCCGCTCGAGACTCAACTTGCTGAGTATTGGCCACGCTTCACGTTCTGCTGTTTCGACTGTCGTCAAGCCAAGCAGAAGCGCGCATTCGGCATCGTTTGAACCGGCGTTGCTCGTTGCATTGATGCCACCCGCCAGCACCATCTTGCACGCGCCGTGTGCGAGAAGCTGTTGCGCCGCAAACAGACTCAGCGGCAACGAATTACGTCCTGCGTCAATCACGATGTTCGGCCCGTTGAGGTCGAACATGTGGGTGATCCGGCTGGCGGTCACGTTGGGCATCAGTCCCGGGAGCGTGTATGGACCAGACGCAACGTTGCGACTGCGAATACGATCGACAATCTTGTCCAGCACACGATTGACGTCCGCATCTGAGGGCGCGCCGTTTCGACTCGAGCTGAGCACCTGGCGGCGCAACCTGTCTGCAAAGATGCGTTCGTTAGCGCGTCTGCCGCGCTCAGTTTTCGATTCAATGCCGAGCACTACGCCGATCTCGTTCCTGAATCGTTCCCAGCCCGCAGGCAGTCCTTCAAGCACGTTTGCGGCTGCGAGCGCCGCGAGAAACTGGCTCGGGTCCATGTGGTCCGTCACGTCGGGAAGAAGCATCTTCCCGCGCGGCAGGCGAAGAGACTCTCGTGCGAATCGCGAGGTTTGCGACGCGCCACTGCCGGCCGCGCCGTCACTGTCGGGGAAGAGATTGGCAACGCTGACCACGGCCAATTGATTGGAAACCGCTTTTTTCTCCGGCAGTTTCTGGCAGAGCTGACGATGATATGGCTCCTCGAAGTCTTCGAGGATCAGGTGCGCATTGGTTCCGCCAAATCCGAATCCGTTGATAGCGGCGCGGCGCGGATAGTTGTCGACGTTAGGAGGCCACGGATGCGAGGTCTGCGAAATCGCAAACTGCGAACCAGCCAGATCGATCTCCGGACTCGGCGCAACGTAGTTGTACTGTTTGGGAATTACTCCTGCTTGAAACGCTTTACAGACCTTGATGATCGAAGCAACGCCGGCAACCCATCCGGTGTGTCCGATCAAAGCCTTGACGCTGCCGAGTTCGATGCGCGGCGACTCAGGCGCTCGCGTCATCGCGTCTTTCAACGCATTGAATTCAACCGCATCGCCGACGATCGTCGCCGTTGCGTGGGCCTCGACATATTGAATGGTTTGGATATCGAGGGCGGCGCTTTGATACGCGCCGCGAATCGCGATCGCCTGACCCTTTGCCTGCGGCACATTGATCGACGGACTTCTACCGTCGCTCGATAATCCCATACCCCTGATCACGCCGTGAATGCGATCGCCGTCACGCAGCGCGTCAGGCAGTCGCTTGAGTACGACGATCCCGGCGCCATCGCCGAACACTACTCCTTCCGCCCCAGCGTCAAACGGGCGACTCTGCTCCTGGGCCAACCCTTTGAACTGCGCGAACAGAGTGTTGTTCGCCGGTCCCGGCGCGAACACGCCGCCTGCAAACACCAGATCGCACTCGTCGTCCTGCAGACCCTTGATTCCGAAATAAATTGAATACAACGACGACGAGCAGGCGGTATCGACGACGTAAGTCGGGAGACGCGAACCAGCGACCTTCTCGACGACGGCTTCATAGATCTTGTGTTGCGACAGGCGGTCGGCATCGCCGCGCCGGTACACTGAAATCTGGTCCAACAGACGGCAAAAACCTTCGTTGACGTCTTGCGGTTCGTCGAGAGTTGCGACGATGTCCCGCACGCTCTCACAGAAAAGCGCATCGTCGTATTCCTTCGATCCGTCAGCGGTCGCTCCGAGCAAACACTGCATTCTCGTCGAGCGGGAAGGCTTCACGCTTAGCGAGGAAAGACTCTGAGCCAGGGCAAGCGCGAGAAGTTTTTGTCCGTTAGTGAGTGCGCCAAACTCCTCGTTTGAATACGACCCCGACAGGAGCGACGCATCGTACGGAATGTCGACGATGCTGCCGTGCAAAAGCGTGTAAGTCTTGTCAGGCGTGATGGTGACCGATGAAGATTTGCTTTCGATTAGGAAGTCAGACCGGGTCGACGGATCGGTCGCGCTGAGATCCGAGATCCCCGACACGCCATTCAGGATGTTAGACCAATAGTGGTCCGGACCTTTCGCCCCCGGAAGCACACAACCGAGCGAAACGATCGCGATCGGAATCTGTTCACATTGCTCCGAAGGATAGACCAGTGCCGGTTCGCGACTCGGCTCTGTTGGTACACCGCCAATCATCTGACGGGCCTTCTCGACGAGTTGCGACATCTCACCGACAATCTGCGAGAAGCTCTCCCGCACCTGATCGGTAAACAGTTGTGGCGCACGTTGTGGGCCGGTCTCACCGGTTATTTGTTCCACGCCTTCTCGAAGAGTTCCGCCGGTTGGAGCGGTGAGCGAAGTCTTGATATCGGCAGCGTGTGCGGCAAGGTTCTGCTCGATGATCTTCGTGACGATGTTCCCCGCGCCGCATTCGACGTAGTTTCGATATCCACTCTCGTAGAGAGTGCTGACAACGTTTCTGAAATCGAGCGTGCGAATGAATTGTGACGGAAGCGCCTGGGCCAGGTTTGTCCCCGGCGAGTACAACATTTTCTCCATGCAGAGAAAGACCGGGATTCTGGCGGGCGCGAAAGTGAGTTTTTCCAGCGCTTCTCGAAACGGCGTCACTGCGCGGTCGAGAAGAGGTGAGTGGTACGGATATCGGCTTTTCAGAAACGTAAGAGAAACGCCCTCGCGGTTGAGAACGGGTTGCAGTTCCTCTAGATCGGAACGCATGGCCGAAACGACCGTCTGTCGGGGCTGGTTGATAACAGATACTGTGACTGAATCCTTTTGCGCTTGCTCCAGGAAGCGGTTCGCGCGTTCGAGATCGCACGAGACAGCGGCCATCACGCCAGTTTGCGCCATCGATTGAAGCGCTCGTACGCGATGAGCAACGATCCTTACTCCCGTTTCAAACGAGTAAACTCCGGCCGTCGCGAGTGCTGCTAACTCGCCAAAACTGTGGCCGACGAGCAGTGAGGGTTTTACGCCGGCGTCGATCAGAATCTTTGCGATTAGAACCTCGGTGACGAAGATTCCGATCTGGTCCAGATCCGGACATGCTGACAATCGCTGATCGTGCTCACTATCGTCGGCGGCACTTATCAGTGAAAGAAAGTCACCGTTTAGTAGTTCTCCGGCCGCTTCATTTGCCTGCACAAAGTAGTGAGAAAACTCGGGATACGAGCTGTAGATCTCTCGCAGAATCTTGTGAGAGTAGGAACCCTGGCCGGGAAAAGTGAAAACTATTCCGGCATCGGTTTCAGTGGTGGTCGCGGAACCGATCATTGTCTGAGACTGTCCTTCAAAAACTAAATTCTTTTAACGACTTATCGATTATTCGTGGATAAGTGGATTCGCGCGGCTCCGTGGCGATCTTTGCGCCCAGTCGACGAATAGCCTCCGGGAAGATGTTCTTGATTTCCCGGCTCCCGGCCATTGTTCGTTCAGCAAACGAAGGATCCTTTAGTTCCTCCATCAGGCTGTTGTCTTTCGTCGTGCTGAGAAAGTGCGTGAGCAGAGGCGGAGCCGGCACCATCTCATGAGTGTCCTTGTGGAGGAGAATCATCGTTTGGTATCCGCACGAAACCGGTTCGCCGTGAGCGTCGATAACTCGGAAGCAGAGCCGGACAGTGCAGAGAGTCGGATTCTCATAACTCAGAAGGATGGCCACTCTGTCGCCGAGACCGGCCGGAGCGAGGTTGAGGCTGTACGCTTCGCGTGTCAGGACCAGGATGTCGCTTAACTGTTCCTTCCACGTTCCTTGCTCCACTTTTGTTTCGAAGAGCAGTGTCTCGCGCGCGATGTTCTGGAATTTGAAGTTGGCCATATGGTGGTGCGACCCATAGGCCATGGTGTCGTGAAAAAGTATCTGGTACGACATTGCGAAAAACGGCATATCCCACCCATTCAGTGATCGTTAGAGTTACTAATCGTCAACGTCTCCGAAGCGGAGGTAGACGCGCCGTCCATAGACAACCAGCAGGCCCGCCACCACAAGAAACAAAACGAGGATGAGCGCCTGTACAGCGTTATAAGACCCGGCGGTCTTGAACGGGTTCCAGGCTGCGTCGGCCCTCACCCGACCAGTCGCATAAAGCACCGCAACCGTAATTGCGGTAACCGCGGCGCCGGCCCCGGCCAGCAAGAACGCTCTTACTAACGCTCGCACCGCGGAGTAGACCTTTCCGGCGATCGACATGAAGTTGAATCCCGGATCGTCGATGAATCTCTGCAAGCGAAACAGCAGGCCGTTGGTGACGTCTGCCACCTGCTGGGCCTTCAGGAAATTTACGTCGTCAGGACCAAGGAGCATTTGCCTCACGGCACACTTTTCTATGTGCCGCCGTGTTCTTCTCGCCACGCCCCGGCTGTACTTGTGAAATTCTTTGAAGACGTTGATCTTTGGATCGAGTCGCGCCGCCACCGTGTCGTAAAGAAGCGTCGCGCGGATCATCCGGACCACGTTGCGTGGAATCGGCACCTGGTGCTTTCTGATCAGTTGGAAGAACCGCAGCCAAAGCCAGAAAGAACTGCGCTCCCACCATTCGGCGTGGTTACTCTTAATGCCGTAGAACCCTGTCCACCAGGCGTCGGTAAGATCTTTCTTGAACTGATGTATTCCGCGAACAGGATCCACCGGTTCCATGATGCCGATCACCATGTTGACCATGTTGGCGACGTCTTCCTGCGCGTAATACTGATTGAGTTGCCACATCAGGTTTCGATCGCGCTGTGAGAACACGCCACAGGCGCCGAAATCGATCATGATGATGCGGTTGTTTGGCTGTATGAGAATGTTTGCCGGGTGCGGGTCGCCGTGAAACAGCGGGCACTCGTGGAATGAGTAATAGCGGGAACGAACCAGCCGTTTTGCAATCGTCTTTGGTTCGATGCCCAAGTCCCTTAACTCTGCAAGGAACAGCTCATTTCCTTCGTCCAGGGCCTTGAGGATCTGCGAAACCCTGATGCCGTGAATGTATTCACTCACCATTACTTCGCGGCCGGAATACTTGTAATGGACCTTGGGTGCAGTCACTTTCCATTTCTTCCGCCGGTTGTGATAGCGACGAAAGAGCTCCTGGTAGCGGGCCTCTTTCTTGAAATCAAGTTCTTCGGTGAGCAGCGCCCGCAGTTCCAGCCGGAAATTCTTGGTCATTCCCGGACGCCAAATCGTCAGAAACTCGATCAGGTGCAGGGTCCAGTCGAGTGCTTTCAGATCTGCCGCGAAGAGCTTCTCGATACGCGGCCGTCGAATCTTGACCGCAACCTCGTCTCCGGAATGCAGCACCGCTTTGTAAACACAGGCGACTGAGGCTTTACCCACTGCGTCCCAATTGAAGTACGCGAACGATTCGTCGACAGACTTTCCAGTCTGACGCTTGATTGCAGCCTCGATGTCTTCACGAGGAATCTCGTCTTTGACTTCCTCCAGAAAGTCTGCCAACACGTCGCAATACGCCGGTGAGATAAGATCCGGCCTTTGCGAGAGTTGTTGGCCCACTTTGATCAGGACTCCGCTCAACTGGTTGATCATGTCCTTGAACTTGCCGGCGTTGGCGCGCTCCCGCTCTTCCTTGTTCGGGTGAGTTACCCGATGGAGGAGCCACCACAAACCGAAGATTGCCAGCCAGAACAGAATCCGTAACAGCCGGAAAAAGACCACTATCGGATTGACGCTTACTTCCGTTGAGCGAAGGGCGGCCTGAAAGGTGTAGCCCGTCGTCGGACCGCCTTTGCTAACCGGCAGATTAGTGTCGGACAGGATGTCTTCCATCAGAGTAGCGTCGACCATCGTTAGGTTCCCTTGGACTTCAGAATCGGCACAGGCTCAAAGGATTTAAGGGCGAAAACGGAAGGGACTTGCTACCGCGTTTCTTCCGCTTCTTCCGATATAGGATCACTACCGGAACTACCGGTTTATTCTGTTCAGCTTCCGGCAAACCTGAACGGGCGCGGCTAACAGCCTGGTCGACTTCCTCCATCAGGTATCCCCTGCCGTTCCTCAGGTCCTTGATGGCTTTTCTTTTTCGTTTGCCGAGATCCACGATCACAGGCGTTTGAGATTGTGTTTTGTCCATCTTCTCCTCCGAGCCTGAAGGCTCTGGTGACATTAGTGTAAAAGGGGGATTCCCCCCTGGGTTTGTGAACCCTGGGAGGTCGGTGGTTTTCAGACAAGATCCGGAGTCAATGAGGACTGAGGACCATCGAGAGAAAACACAATGCTTACGCGTCGCAATTAGCGTGGCAACATTCAGCAGTGTGAGTTGTTGCTAATGGCGGCAGCGGTTCGTGATCTTCCAGAACCAGGCACGCTGATTCTGGCTGACCCTTTAAAAAGATCACCCGCTTTCCTTTGAGCTTACCGAGGAATCGGAAGAGATCTAACGAGTCGTCTAATCTCTTTCCTTCTTCGTCGCGTGTTGAGTGCCTTGGCGAAGTCAGTAAGTGCCGGGCTGGATTGAGCTATCGCTTCGGCGATACCGACTGAGGCGTTCTGGTACGAATCTACCAGCGCGCCGTCGCGTCTCTTGCGTTGAGATTTATCGCGCTGTTCGCGATAGGTTTTGACCCCTTTATCGACTGCTTTGCTGACTCGTCGCAGTGATTTCGAGGCACGGTTTTCTATATCAGTGAGACGTCTGGAAGATCTCGACGAACCGCGTTTCTTCTTTCTTTTCGGTTCGTCAACAGAAATGTAGACGTGCGAAGTTGTTTCGGGTGCCGGAGGTGCACCTTTACTACTCGATGACGGTTGATTCGGAGTTTGCGCCACAGGTTTGAGCCTCCTTTTGGCGATTAACGACAAACAAAAAATATCAGTTAACGAGGTTCTGGCCTTATACGCCGATAAAGAATCAGTGTCAAGAATTAAGTGCGTGCGATGTGCGTGCGATGTGCGTGCGAACTGAATCTGCATCTTCGCCCTAGCCCTTTTCGCTACAGCATATAGACCACCCTTCAGCGATAGTTTGGGGACCTTTGACGGATCACACATAGTTCAAAAAATATGTGACCGAAATGAATTCAGCGCTGCCTGCATATTGATCGGAAGGTTTCAATAGCAGCGATCCGAGCGCAGCCGCGCTCGGCCTCAATTCACCTGTTCCAGGTAGGTTCTCCCAAAGGGGACGCCCATGACTACTGAATCAAGCGAACATCCTCAACAGGCTTTCAGCCATATCCACGCTCAGGAACTCCTTGAAATCAAGAAACGGCGCGAGAAACAGTCGTACGACTCGACTGAGATCGATCCGAGTCAGCCTGACCTCGTCGGACTCGCTCTGTCCGGCGGAGGAATCCGGAGCGCTACGTTTTGTCTGGGCTTTCTGCAGGAACTACACCGTCTTCGACTATTGCGAGTCTTCGATTACCTCTCCACTGTCTCAGGCGGCGGTTACCTGGGCGGCTGGTGGAGCGCTTGGCTATCGCGGCGGCAGGAAGAAGACACTTCCCAACCTCCCGCATTCGTCCCAGACGACATTCGCGATCCGGTCAGCTTGCTGAAACGCACCCTCGAGTCGCGCGATCGCGATGCCCAGGACTTGCGGAACCACCTGCGAAGCAGCGCCCGCGGAAAGAAGCTCCTGAGCATGCTTCAACGATCGGATCTCCGCCAACTAACACCTCTACTCTACGAACCACTCGCCGACGAGCTGAACTGTTACATCGACAAGGGCGCGACACTGGAAGAGAGATGGCAAAGGAAAACCTGCCTGGTCGACACCTTTCCTGCCGAATTGCGTGACATCTTTCCTCCGCTGGAAGAGATCGTGCCTGAACGCGAAGGTAACGAGGATCCGAAGCAGCGAGACTCCGAAGGCTCGCGTTGCGCGTGGAAAGATCCTGTGCACCACCTGCGACTGTTCGCCAACTATCTGACGCCGCGCAAAGGAATTTTAAGCGCCGACACGTGGCGCGCGATCTCCGTCGTCAGTCGCAATCTCATACTTACGTGGATGATCCTGCTGCCCCTACTCGGCGGGGTGATGCTGCTCGGCCAGGCGTACTTCTTCCTGAATCCTCTGACACAGGAAGCGTTCAGGTGTACGGGCGCAGAGTGCGCCACGTGGGCGATTCAGAAACCGGTGGTGTTTCTGCTCCTTGCGCCAATCGTCGTGCTTCTGATCTCGAGCGTGGTGATGGCGATCGCCTGGCTCTTGTGCAATCGAGACAGTTCATCTTCGCTTGATTGGATAATTCAGTGGGCGTGTCTCTTCACGTTGGCGGCATTGCTGGCGTCGGCTGTCTTTGCGATCCCCGAGTGGCGGAATGGCTTTCTCTCGTTCTTTCAGCTTCCTAAGACGCTTTGGTACCTGGTACCGGGGCCGTGGAACACCATCGATCCGGTGATTGCGCCGTACATCAGGCGGCTGCGGTTTACGGTCGCATGGCTCCTCATACTCGGGATTGGCGTTCTAATACTGTGGCGCTGGGGCTTGAGCGATGAGAATTTTGCGGATGGAGAGCGAACAACGGAAGCGGTCTCGTCCTGGAAGCGAGAAGTGCGCCGCGCGCGGTTTGGTCAGTGGCAATCAAAACTGTTGGTGACGACGGCGCTTGTTTCTGTTGTGTTGCTGCTTTCGTGGATTAGTTGTCAATTCACCAGTCTATTCACGAGACAGGGTGAGATAGGACTGAAAGTAAAGATTCCGGTCGCCCTGATTCCAATACTCTCCGCTATCGGTGGGTCGATATTCACTGCAATGCGGGCCACGCCGGCGCCTACCGACGACCAGCAGGCGAGCAAACAACCATCGTGGATCAGCAGGTTGGTCTTTGCTGCTACACCGCCGCTCGTTGTAGGCGTGCTTGCGGTCGCGGCTTCGGTGATCGTTCACCAACTGCTGCTTAGTCTTTCCGATCCAAACTCAACGTACGCAATCTATGCCCCGCTTTACGTGGCGACAAGTCTTTCGGTCGCTTTATGCGTGGGGCTGGCGATTTATGAGCTTCAAGGTATTCAGTGGCCTACGGATCGCCTGCGCTCCTTGCCCTTCGCCACTTTTATCTTCCTGGTGATGATCGACATCATTTGGGGAGCACAGGCGGTGTTCCGTTTTTGGGCCACCGATTTAGGCCCCCTGAAAACGATTCTGCCGGGGGCTTCAGCTGTGTTCGCTGTTCTCATCACGGCGGTCGTGCTCGCGAAGATGGGCCTGGGCGAGAAGTTTCAGTGGGGCAGAAACTATAGCGGTCAAAACCGAGCAGTAGTGCGGTTACGGGTAAGCGCTTGGGTGTGGCGACAATACTCGCCATCGCTCTTACCACTGTCGGCATCCTTATCGGTGTCTTGATGTACTTCAACAACGCCGTCGACAACCCCGTCGGGATGCGCAGAAGCTCGTCGGCACAGTCTCTCGTTCGATCGTGATAACGCTACTCGCGTTTACCGGCGGCCTGATTCTGTTGAGAGTTTTGCTCAACAGGGTAAAGGCCGAAGGCAGGAATCAGCTCAACGTTAGACTTTTGGACGCCGAGAAGTTTGGTGCACGTCCCGAGGCGGTGTGGCTGGCGGCTTCAGTTTGTTTGACTATGCCGATTCTCCTGATGGGGTCGGGCCACTATCTAGCGGAGGCAACGCCGGAATCGGGAAAAGTGGCGTTGTGGCTGTTCCCGTTTTGGGTCGGCTGATGCTGCTGTTCATGGTCGTTCTGAGAGCTCTGGTCATACAAAAAGGAATAAGAGGCGGCAAGATTCCGCCGTGGTATGGCGGCATATTTGGGTGGCTAATAAGAATCATTCGGCCCAAAGCCAAAGAAGACGAGCCGCGCCCTTACCAGGTGTTAGCGCTTGTCGCGATATGCCTTATCTTGCTGCTCGACACCGTAATACGTGGACTAGATCCGGGCGGCATTGCAGCGTCGCTGGTTGCTTCTCCCATGAACTGGAGGATGACCGCGTTCGCGTTCTTTGTGAGTTTACCTCTGTTCGGTGTTTCGATTTTTAAGATTCCGATTCCTTTCGAGGAGAAGGACTACGACAGATTCAAGATTAAGAGACTGCCGCCATTGGTGTTCAGCCAACGTTTCCTCTGGTTGCTAGCTGCTTTTGCGTCGGATTTGCGGCAGGGGCGGGTTGCTTTTACCGCAATGGCTGACCCACGTGTCTCACATTCCTTTTAATAGTAGTTTTGATTCCCATTCTGCTGCCTATAGCGGCGGCGTGTTTTCTGATCGTTCTATTCGAGTTCTCCTGGAGTGAACGCGACAACTTGCGTTCATTGTTGCTGGCAGGATTCGGGTATCTCGTCGTAGCGGCGATCTTTTTTCTGCAGCTTTCGACCGCCGGTGCTAATTGGTATCTGGTTCTGGGCTTGCTTGCGGCGATCTGTGTTTGGGTCGGGGCGTTGGGTTGGATGGTCGATCCGAACGCGGTGTCGATGCACCAGTTTTACAAAGGACGCCTCGTGCGCGCGTATTTGGGTGCGTCAAACATCTTGCGGTACAAGCTTGGGAACAAAGAGATCACCGAGACAGTCGGCGGTGACGATTTGCCGCTGAAGTCGTTGATCAACTGCGACCGAGCCGGACCGTATCACCTGATCAATACCACTCTGAATCTTTCTGCCGGGCGCGATCTGGCGACTGCGCAACGATCGGCGTCGTCGTTTGTTCTCTCGCAGAAATACTGTGGTTCGTCGCGAACGAAGTACCGTGTGACGGACAAATACATGAATGGGCAACTGACTTTGGGGACTGCCGTCGCTGCCTCAGGTGCAGCAGTCAGTCCGAGTATGGGCGCGAAAAAGCCGACGTCTGCGCTGGCGATGTTGATGACGTTGCTGAACGTGCGGCTTGGTTACTGGGCGCCGACGCCGCATCGCAAAGGTTGGAATTCATCACAGCCGCGACTGTGGCCGTTCTACCTCGTCAGAGAGTTTCTGTCGCAAACGAACGATCTGTCTGATTATTGTTATCTCACCGATGGCGGGCACTTCGACAACACCGGACTCTATTCATTAATCGAGCGAGGCTGCCGCTTTGTGGTGCTGGTGGATTGTGGTGCAGACCCGAGGCCGCCGCGGTTTGAGGATCTGGGTGAAGCGATTAGACGTTGTCGTATCGACTTCGGGACGGAGATCAATTTGAAGTTGGATTCGTTTCGGAATAGTGAATGTCCGAATACTGCATCGTGTTTTGCCATCGGTAAGATCAAGTTTTCCGAAAAGCACTTGCGAACGCTGGCGCTGGCTGGAAACGGCAAAGGCCCGGGGCCGAAGCGTGACGCGTTGAAGCGCGAAGGGATCATCGTTTACGTCAAGCCCTCGCTGATTGCTAACGCGACTGCGGACGTTCGGGGCTATGGGTTTGAGAATAAGTTCTTCCCGCAGCAGCCGACGACGAATCAGTGGTTTGGCGAGGCGCAGTTTGAAAGCTACCGTCGTTTGGGACAGACGTGTGCGCACAGCGCCTTCGGCCAGATCAAGAGTGAAGGGCTCGAAAACCGCGGCCGACTTTCGATGAAAAAGATTCAGAATTTGTTCTTCGGAATGCACGCGCGCGCTCACAAAGCGTGAACTCTCGCGTTCCGCCTCATCTTCATCAAATAAAAAAATTCATCGCCGGAGTGTGATCGATCATGAGAATGAGCCACATGTGTACAAATGGCTCTACAAACATCAAATCTAACAATGGTTGGACTCGGCAGCGCGAAAGATGTGCCGCCAAACTCAGAACAACCCCCGCTCATCGACGGCATCCATTTGCGTTGGGCATTCAAACGCGAACTCGGCTTTCCGTGGCACGGCTTTTACCTCTTCCGCCGCGTGCACGATCCCGGCACGCTGTCGTGGTTGAGCCAGCACACGCGCACGTTGCCGAAAGGCCCGTGGCCCAGCAACAGTTTCGACACGCCGCTCGGCCGCGTCTTCAGCGACACGAATCTCTTCCTGACCGAAGATTTCCCACCGCCAACGTCCGTTGAGTTTGATCTCGACAATCGCAGTCTGCTCGGGATGGTGTTTCCCGAAGCGGAGCCGGTGAGACGCGTCGAAACGAGCATCGGATTTCGTTCACGTCCCGGCGATCCACAGCCGGTGAAGAACACGGTCTCGTTCCTCAACCGCGTTACGACTTCCGGCGACAATCCGTTGGTGGAAAACGGCGTGACTTTTGTCACCCGCGATACTGCCGATCGTCCACGCGAACACTGGTCCATTCGTTCAATTCAAACTGACACAGGCACAGTCACGGGCCTCGGCTGCAAGTTCAAACTGTTCATCACGCTGCCGCAACCCGCGACATTCGTCGAAATAAAGCTGACCGGCGCCGGACGCCGCAACGCCACTGACGGCGCACCCACGATCGAGATCCTGGACGCGAATGAAACGCGACTCGGCATCGTCGCAATGAACGATCCGGGCAGTCGAGGTACGGAAAGTTTTCTGTTCACCGCAAACGGAATCAAGCACGTTGTCATTGACGAACGACTCACCGAAATCGAGATCGAACAGACGGACAGCCAGGATCGAGTGATCCTCAATGAGCTGACCTACGGCAACGGCACCATTTCAGAGCTCAAACTGACAGCCTTCGCTGGAACGACACCAGTCCGCGAGAAAACCATTCGCGGCTACGCGGGCCGCATCGTCGACGAACGAATCGAATTCGAAGGCATCACCAGTGTCGAGATGACTTCAGCGCCTGCTGCGTTGATCGATCTCGGCACCGTGCCGCTTTCACAAGGCGAGAAGAACGGTTGGACCAAGCTAACGAATGTGCCTTATCCGCTGCGTCTTCCGATCACACATCCGGATTACCCGTGCACACCGCAGGCGGCGGAAAACTATGCCGCGGCTCGCCAGCTCGCGAGCGATCGCATCAAGTACGGCAGTCCACAACAGTTCACCGGTCCTGCCACTCCGGTCACAAACGCCGGCACGGTCTCGGTGACGACCGGTTCGCCGATCGTCAACGGCGTGAACACGAATTGGACCAACGCAATGGCCGATGCAGTGTTCCAGGCCGCTGGCGACACAACCGTCTACACGATCGTCATGGTCGTCTCGCCAACCAAGCTGGTGCTGAGCCGAAACTACTCCGGCGCGTCTCGCAGCGGAGCGCAGTACGGAATCTCGCGCGACAAGTTTGGACAGTTGTACAGCTATCTCGCGAACCTCGTCGTCGGTGGCAAGAACGCAGGCGCGATGGCCACTCGCACGCTGCCTGCGCCGGTAACGAAGTCAGGCTCGGTTGCACTTACGAAAGATTCCGCAACGGTTTCCGGAACCGGCACAACATGGACGGCAGCTCTCGCCGGACTCGATCTGCAATTAAACGGCGAAACGACTGTCTACAAGATCGCGAGTGTCCAATCCGCTACCAGCCTGACACTCGAAAAACCGTATCCCGGTCCTGACGCGACCGCTGTGTCGTACGGCATCGCGCCTCGTCTTCAGGCGTCAGCCGTGGACGCGATCGCTCCGCGCATGCCCGCGCAAATGCCGCTCGACATGGTCATGCTCGGTTCGCTTCATCCCGCGGTCGCGCAGATGGGCGGCCTGTATTGGGCTGACACCACCGCCGATCCGGCACTCGCGTATGACTATCTGATCGTCAGCGATCACAACAACGTGGCCCAACTGAATCCGGACACCATGCTGGTCATCATCCAGCAGAGCGGCTTCACCAACATCAATGCGTCGATCGTTTACAACCTGCGACTCGCTCCAGCACCCGCGCTCGCGCGACCGAAGAATCTCGAAGTGTACGCGTTGCCCGGAAGCAGCCGTCGCACAGCAGCGGCGCTGCTGAAGAGTCTGTGAACAACGTGGGCCTGCGTTGGGAGTTGAACAAAACCGATGCCGGCGTGCTGCTGCCCGGACGCAGCGTCATGTATCACCTCTGGCGCGCAAACCTCGGCAACAACGCAACGCCTAACGCAGCGGGTCAATTCAATCTGATCACGAAAGATTGGCCCATCCTGGTAGTCGATTCAAACGGCACGCAAACATCATCTGACTGGCCGCCGTTCCCGTTGCACGCGCTTGATAACGCGCTCGCCGACGGCTGGTGCGGTTACCAGGTTAGCGGTATCGACGTCTTTGGCCGTCACACGCCAAACAGCGCTTCCGCGGCGTGGCGTCAATGGTCGCCAATGCCTGAACCGAATCCGTGGTATTACGTCGAGCTGCCAGGCGACGCAGTAATCAATGCGTCTGCCATACGGCTATTCACGAAGATCGCGCCGCCGCCACCAACGTCAACCGAAGCGTATGCGATCGATCCGCGCGACCCGAGCGTCATCAGGGATGCAACCTACTCCGACTGGTGGAACATACTGACACGATCAGACTGGTACAAGGCGCTCACTGAAGTTCAAAAGAACAATCTCATCGGATTACGCGTTCGCTGGCAGTGGCCGCAAACGCACATCGATCAGTCGCCACACACGCGCGAATTCCGCATTTACTACCAGGACGGCAGCCTGAACGCCGTGCTCGGTAACACGACGACAGTCACCGCCGCGTCGACAACGGAAAGCACCGTCACGACTGACATCCAAAACGGCGAACCCGCCAACAGCTACCTCGGCGCAGCGCTTTACGCCTGTCAGGACGCTTTCGTGATCGTCGGCAGCGAGGCTGGTAGTCCGTTGAATGTGCGTGTGCGGAATGTTGGTCCACGCGACAACATCGCGCCGCCGGCCAACGTGCCGTGCACGATCGCGACTCCGCCGGCGTATACCTCCGGTCTCGCGTCTGTCGCGGACGGATCGCAAGTCGTTACTGGCACGAACACTGGTTGGACCACAGCTCTCGAAGGCGATGTTTTTCAATTCGCTACCGAACAGCGCTCCTATCGAATCGCCGGCGTGTCTTCCCCGACGCAGCTCGTGCTTGAAGAACCGTACGAAGGCTGTGTGTCAAAGCGACCGTGTCTACAGCATTCGGCATTCGCTGTTTCGTCGATTATTCCGCGTCTACGACTTGGCAAAAGCGCTACTTCGTCGTCCCTCTATATTCTACACTGGACCGCCGCAGTCAAAGACGCACGCAAGCCCGTTCGCAACTACGACATCATCCTGCCCGTGCCGGACGACAGCGCGCAGAGCGGCATCCCGCTTACTCCTTCTCAACCAACCCAATCATCTATGCACACGTTGGCGTCAGTGCGGCTGACGACAAGTCGTACACCTCAGATAATCCGAAGTGGACCGGTCCGTGGGCGGTCCGTTTCGGCAACGAAGGTCGGTTGGCCCAGCAGCGAAGATTTTTCGCGTGTTGCGTGAAGATCCGCCGTGCCTTTGTTACCACGGATGCCTGAGCGGCTGTCCACCACGCGTGCCGATACCAACGGCTCTTCGTTCTACACCTTTCGCTGGCAACCGCTGGCGCTAACGCTGACGCACCTTTTCCGTGCGTTTGATGATGCCGTGTTTCAGACTGATTGGTCACAACGACCGCGTCTTCCGCTCGATCCCACGAAACCTCATTTTTTCCCAAGCGAGTCGCTCGATCTGCGTTGGAACACCGCCAAGCGTCAACAAGTCGCAACTGAATTCAATCAGTTGAATACATTCGCCCACGACGCCGCCGGTACAATGCAGGCGTTCATTTACTATCGCGCTCTTTCCGCCGATGCGTTGCGCATTTTCGCCGGCTTACCCGGCAACGACGCCGCGTTCACCCAGCTTACAACTGCGCCGTTCGATCCGCATGATCCAACCAATGCTAACCGTCGTGGTCCCGACGATCCGGATAACTTTCAGATCGGCGATCCAAACAATCCACTTGCTTCCCCCATCTTGCGCGCTTTCATCGACACGTTCGACGGTCGCTTATCAAATCGTTACTTCTATCGCGCTGCTTACGTCGACTCTGTCCACAACCGCAGCAAAGAATTGAGCCTCGCGACACCGCCGGTCTCTCTGCCGCTGGTTGTCGCGCCGCGTTCACCCGTAATCGGCAAGGTAGCCGCAGGTGATCGCGCGATCACGTTGTCGTGGTCTTCCAATCGCCAGCCAATCTCGCGAGTTATACGGTCTATCGAACTGATGATGAGTCTCACGCGCAAGATGTTCGTCTCATGCAACTCGTGATGACACGCGCAGTCGAACCAGGCGATCCAGCATCGCGACCAGCGGAATTGAGTTGGACTGACACCGAACGACCCGGAGCGATCACGTTTCATTACCGCATCGCCGCGGTGGACCAAATGGGTAATGCATCGTCTCCTTCTTCGGCGGTTGCAGGACGCGCGTTCGATCAAACGCCGCCGGCTGCGCCAGTGTGGCATCGCCTCGAATGGGTGCGGTTGGACGAGAACGGAAATGAACACCCGTTCATTACTCCGGTTCCGCCAGGAGAAGTGTGGCGCGCAGCGGTCGCACTCAGATGGGCCACACCCGCCAAATTACAAACGTTCCTGCAACGGCGCGGCGACGGACAAGCCTCGTGGCGGGCCGCGTCGCGCTGGATTCAACCGGCGGAGTTCTGATGCTCTTACTGGGCTCTGGCTCTACGGGTTTTACGACACCGCCGCCGACAACACTACTTCGCTCGGGACCCCCTGAAGGTTGAGAAAACTCAGCGGCAACATGAACGGGTCATTCGACGAGCGCGAGCTCATGGCCCCTTAGGAGCAGATTTATGGCAAAGGATGTTTGGTTCGACAGGCTCGCCGAGTTGCTGGCGTCGGCAGGTCTCAACAAGTACGCGGCGCCTCTCTCAGGCACAAGCACGACGGGCGTCACCTTTCGTCAGTTTGGACCATTCGACGCAGGCGCCGGCAATTGGCAGTTCTCGAAAGGCTTGCGCGTCGAAATGCCCAACGGTTCCCCATTCGACTCGTTGTTTGCGATGACGACCGGAACGGTTACCTATCTCAAGGCCGCCGATGGCGCGCCCGGACAGGTCGTTCTGACGCGCGGCGACGTGGCGCCGACAGCTCGGACCAGACAGGTTGGATCTCTTCCCTCCTGGTATCCGCAGCCGCGTTTGATCGTTTACGAGAATGTCGATTCCGGAGAAGCACGTGCAGCAACCCTGGCGATACTTCAGGACCAGAATGTGGCGGAGGGCGTTCGCGAACGAATTCGCAAAGCGACGGGCAATCCGAAGTTCAATGGCACTCCTGACGAGATTGCAGATCTCTGGATGGAAAACAACGTGGCGCAGGGCGTGCCGGTAAACGGCGGAACGAAGATCGGCGCCTGTGGCGTTTCGACAACCGCTGCGACACTTGAAGCAACGGTGAAGATGATTGACAAGCTGAACTCGCCGCCGACGTTCTACAACCCGAGTTACCACATCGCGTTGTGGGAGGCGATGGACTTCATTCAAGCAGGCAACGCGTTACTTCCGGAGCAAAGCAAAACGATTGGACCAGTTGCCGGAAGCGGAAAGATTCTCTTCGTCAAGCAGACCGGATCGGCCGTTCCGCCTTTCTCCACTCCCGCGACTGCAAGCCGGACCATTGGACCAGCGCTCGCCGCTGCCGCCGATGGCGACACGGTTTTGATTCTGGATACCGGCACATACCAGGAGGAGCTTGTCATCAGCAAAGCGATCACGCTGATGAGCACGTCCAACCGAAACGCGACTGACGCGTCGCCCGCGTATCCCAAAGTCGATGGGAACCGTCTATTCCGACCAATCAGAATCAGCGGCGTGAAGGCCGGTATCGCTCACGTCAGCCATCTTTCAATCGCCAATGGCGTTGCTGCGCACAAGAAACAAAAAGGTGCAGGAGGTGGAATCCTGGTTGAAGAGACCCCGAACGCGGTGATCTCGAGCTGCATTATCAGAGATTGTAGCGCCCTCGGTGGTGGTATCTTCGCTGAAGGCTACGGCGGCGGAATCGGCAGTTTACACTCTTCGCCGGCCATCGTCAGCTGTCTCATAGAGAGAAATCACGGCGGCGGACGTGGTTCGGGAATTGGCGTCTGGGGCTACGGGTGGCCCACGATTTTTGGCTGTACGTTACGGGCCAATATTCCACCCAGCAGCTTGCCCGAGTTTCCCTCCACAGACGACCCGCTCGCTGATAACCTGCGTGGGGACGGCGGTGGGATTGCCATCACTCTCGGTGTCAATACGATCGAAAACGTCTTCGAGCTCAAGAACACGACGCGCGAGCAGCTTCCCAGCCGGTGGAACCCAGATAACCTTAAACGGTTACGGCAGAACTGGGCCCGCATTCATAACTGCACTATCGACGGTAACCAGGCCTTCGATGATGGTGGCGGCGTTTTTGTCTCGATTGGCTCAAACGTTCGCATCACCAAAACCTCGATCAGAGGCAATAAAGCGACCAACAACGGCGGTGGTATTCGCGTAACGATGCGGAGTGAGCTCGTTGTAATCGACGGAACCATTTCGAACAACGAATCCAACTTCGCTAAAAAAGACGATACCAATGCCGGCGGCGGTGGTATCTCGAGCCGCAATACTACGAGCATCCAATTGCGCAATGTTGTGGTTAACAACAACCATGCGCATGGTTGGGCTGGAGGCGGCACATCGTTCATCTCGAGTGACGAAGGCGACTTTGTTAAGAACTGGTTGATACTGACGCCGCCGAATTTCGATTGGAACGACATTCTGCTTCACCCGCAAATATTCGCCTTCAATAGTGCTCGCCTCGACATCGATCCCGCGACGGCGATTAGCAGCAACATTGCCGACATGGTCGCCGGCCAGGATGACGATCACGGCAAGGGCGGCGGACTTTACGTGCTGCGTTATAACGGACCACGGCGCGCGACTCGCGTTACGCCGACAATCCTTGGCCAGCCGATCGACATTCAGATTAGGAATGCGGCGTCACTGAACCCCAACAACAGCGCCACGTTCCCCGAATCAAAACGCATCTTCCTCGAAGATTAATCTTTCAATCCATCTGTGAAAAAGAAAGACCCGGATTTACCCGCAAGCGGAAGCTTCAGCTATCCGCAAGCGCAGTAATTATAAGGAGCTCTCATGGTTGCCGAGTTAACAACAACGGTTCCTGTCGCCGATATAAAAACGCCTCTCGTGGACATCGAGCCAACTTCATTCGTTCCGCTGCGATACGCCTTTCCGTGGTCGGAAGATCTGTTCCGCTTCGGCGAAGCGGAGGATGGTTCGTTGCCGATGATCGATCGCGTCGGCGTGCAGACATTCGAGATTGACGAATCGATTCCCGACCGCACGACGATTCACGTCGGTGTTGCCGTGCTCGACGAACTGCTGCTCGAGATGCCGGGACTCTCCGGTGTAGGGATTGTTTTCGGCGCGGCGAAGCGCAACGACGACGGGACCTCGGGAGGAGTCGGCACCGAGTTTGGTTTGGCTTTCGGACTCGGGGATCCTTTTTCGTTTGGCATCGAGGAAGTTGACGTCGTTCTGCGAATGCAGCAGAACCTGCTTCGCTCGGTGATTCGTGATGACAACGGGAAGTGGGTACCGGCGCCACATCCGTTCGAGATGCGGCTCGACGGCGTTGGTGTCTCGGCTGATACTGAAGGCACGGTGGCCGTTACTTTCGCCGGCGGTGCACCCGGAATCGAGATCGATCCTTTCGCGATTGGCGACACGGGCATCATCGTCGAACCCGATCAACCTGTACGTCTTTTCTTTTCGCAGACCGGGCCGGTGCCTCCTGGCCGGCCTGCGGGCTGGCGCGGTGTCTATATCCCCCACGCCTTGGTCCATTTGCCACATCTCGACTTCCCGGTGGCGCCGACAGGTCTTGAGTTCAGCGACTGCTCGATCGGCACCGGGGGTTTCTCCGGCGAGCTCGACGCTATTTGGAACCCACAAAACGACGACCGGCAACTTTCTCGGAATGACTTTCGGGCTTTCACGCGTCGGCTTGAAGCTCGTGCAAAACGTGCCCGTGCGATCCACGATCGAAGGGCACCTCACTCTTCCATTTTTCGAGCGCAAACTCGCGGTCGAAATCACTATCGCCTTTGACGGATCGTTTACAGCCAAACTGTCGCCGGTCCAGCCTGAAGGAGTTACTTACGAGTCAGGCATCGTGACACTCGAAAAGGCGGGATTATTGCGGCTCAAGCTTGGAGAGCATCGGATTCGAACTTCAGAATGGCGTCTTCAAAGCGAAACTTGCGGGCGAGATCACGCCGCTCGTAGGTGCCGGTCAAGGAGTTGAATGGACCAGTTTCCACTTTGACGAACTCTCGATCGACTCGAAGGGCCGTGTTCATCTCGGCGGCGGCTGGATGAATACTGCGCGACAAGTCGCATCGTGAACTTCCACGGCTTCCAACTCGAGATCAGCAAACTTGGTTTCGGCAACACTGAAGATGGTGGTAAGTGGATCGGCTTCACTGGTGGTTTAAAGCTCGTGCAGGGCATGCCGGCGGGTGCGTCTGTCGAAGGATTGCGGATTACGTGGTTTGACGATGGATCGACGGTTCAAATCGCGGTGTCGCTGAACGGCGTGCGCGTTCAGTTTGAAGTTCCTAACACGCTGAAGTTTGTTGGCGCTGTTTCTTATCGACGAGTGATAAAAAGCAGTTCCGTGGTGCGGTCAAACTCGACCTCATGGCGTTGAAGATGCAGGTCGATGCTACCGCTGTCTTTGGACTGAAGGACGGGAATGAATCGCAACCGTACCTCGCGATTTATCTCGCGGCGGAGTTTCCCGCGGGCATTCCGCTGTTTGCAACGGGTCTCGGTCGTGTATGGCGTGGCCGGTCTGTTCGCGATGAACATGGAACCGAACCGCGCAGCCTAGCCAGGCGTGGTATGCGCTGCGGATCCGACGGACCGACTGGTATCACAGCCGAGTCCGGAAGTTGGCGTCACGAATCTTCAAAAATGGAACCGCGACTCCAGGCAGTTTGGCCTTTGGCGCGGGCGTCACGCTCGGCACGATCGCCGACAACGGTCACACGTTCTCCGGCCAGATGCTGTTGGCGATTGTCTTCCCTGGTCCAATTCTCTTGCTCCAGGGATCCGCGAGCCTTCTGCAGCGAACGCGCCACGCTTGCCGACGATGCAAACTTCCGCGCGCTCGCCGTCCTCGACGGCCGCGCCGGCACACTCCAACTCGGTCTCGATGCGAAATACCGTTACAACAACAACGGAAATCTCGATCGACATTCAACGGCGCCGCCGAAGGTTTCTTCAACTTCAACGATCCAAATGCATGGCGTCTCAACGTCGGCTTGAAAGAGCCGCGCGACAGGCGTTTGACTGCTCGTCTGTTCAAACTCTTCGACTCCTATTCCTACGTGATGCTCAACTCGCAAGAGCTTGCGATGGGTGCGTGGGTCGGTTTCAAACAGCAATTGGACAGTTTGGTCCATTGAGCGTTGCTCTCGAAGCGTGGATCGACGGCAACGCGCGCGTGAGTTGGAAGCCGGCGCATTTCTACGGCGACCTGGCGCTTCACGGCAGCGCGAGACTTTCGGTGTTTGGTTTCAGCGCCGGTCTAACTGTCGACGCCTCGATCGCGGCCGACGTTTTCGATCCGCTTCACATCGTGGGCGATTTCAACGTCGCGATCGATCTGCCGTGGCCCTTCTCGGATATCGCAGTTAACGTCAATCTCGAATGGGGACCGCATCCAATGCCGCCGCCGTTGCCGCTGCCGTTGAAGGAAGTTGCAATCGAGCACTTCAAGGCGATGCACGAGCTTGGCCTTTACCGCGTCAGCGCGTAGGCGCGACTCCACGCTGCTGTTCCCGAATTACGATTCACAACGGCGACGGGTTCTTTGCAAACCGGCGAATCGATGGCAATCACGTTCCCGAGCAATCTCGAACGACTTGCCGGTCGTGCCGCTCTACAGCCGTCCGCACCTCACCTTCGCGCGCAACATCAACGACGACGCTCTGCGTCGGCGTGAATGCACAGCCCGTGGTTCCTGATTCCGAACGCATCGGCGATCCGGCAACGGAACCAGGGTCCGGCGCCAGATCCGCTATGGCCTGAAAGAAGTTGCTCTCGAGAAGTTGAAATAGCAGTCAATGGACGACGCTGTTGCGCTTACAAGGGAAGCGACTCCAATCAAATCCAACCTGCCGACGCTCTGTTCGGCTCGTGGGCGCCGGTGCCGCAAATGCCCGGCGGCGGCGGCCGCAACGTCGGACAAACAAAGTTATGGCTGTGGTCCAAGACTCCGTTCGAATACACACGCCGCTCCGAGCCGGCTTGGGACGACTGGTTCACGAGACGAATACAGCGAGTTATCCGTGTCAGACGCTCGCCGAGAAGGGCTGGGACTTCGAGAACATCTGGATCCCAGTCCGAGGATCTACCGAATCCCTGGCATCATCCCGACGAGCCGGGACTGATCGATCCCTCTGAACCAGGACGACGAGCTTGTCGATCCAGGAGTTGGCCCAACCGTCACACGGGCTTCATCACGCATTCGGGATCACCGGAAACGATCGAGCCGACCATCACGCTGCCGCGGCCTTACTAATCTCGTGCGCATCCTGATCACTGACGGTCGTCTCTTTCGTGCGGCAGGATTTTGCCGGCTTCACCGGAGGAAGAAGCGCTTTCCCGCTATTCTCGCGGGAACTGCCGAGCGTCCCTACATCGAGATCCGCGGCAAAGACATGTACCTTTATCGAGTACTCTGCCGGGTACGTTCCTGCCGGTTTACAGCTTGCGCGGAGAATCTGAGCAGTGCCAGGGGCAGTGACTATAATTCCAGACTCTTGATCAGATCATCTTCGTTGAGTTTAACAGTGGGAATCTCTCCTCAATCGCTGTCGCTACCGGCGAGTACACAGTTCTCGGCACTGGCTACGACAACCCGGAAGATATCGTTCTTTCCGCCGATCGCACGGTCGCTTACATCACGGAAAACGTCAGGCACGCTGCTGCGCGTAGATCTCACTGGCGATAATCTCAACCGATCGGAAGCCAGGTTGATTACCAGGGGGATGACCGCGCCTTGCCAGATTGCACTCGACGAACCGAGGAACATTGCTTACGTCGCGTTGAATTGGTCGAGGCAAAGGGTAGGTTGCTCAGCATCGATCTCGAGGGGCCCACAGCGGGAACACAGAGAACGATTCTCGGCGGTCTCGATAAGCCTTTTGGTCTGCTACTGGCTAAAGATCGCGCCACAGCCTACGTGAGCGAGATCGGCAACGGAGGCCGTCTTTCGGCGGTCACGCTTGCCACTGGCGCCCTCAAACCTCTTTATAAAGCGCTTCACATTACTTTCTTCCTTCGTTGGGAAAACGAAGATCGAGAATTCGATCCTGGCGATGCAATGGGACGCCGACGGGAGCATGTTGGTGCGGTTCAATCTTAACAGCGAGCAAGATCGGCCGGACATTCTCCAATTCTTTCCGCCGTTCCAGCCGTGGAGCGTGCTCCTGCTCCCGAACGATCGGTACGTCATGTTCTTCGATCAGGACGTTAACGATGTTTGCCACGACGCTTCTTGATTCCGGAGATCGTCGACGTCGGTGGCAGCATGTTCGCCCGCCATTTCACAGACGAACTTGCACGCTGGCAACAGACCGGCGACGTGCTCGAACCGCACACGAATTACCGGTTGAACGTAACCACCACGATGCTTATGACCGGTGAAGGACAACTCGCCGGGTATCGCGAAGAAAAGACTGCGACAGAGTTTGCTTACTTTCGCACAGCTGGTCCTCCGGGAGCGGCGCGACTTACGCCACCCGCCGGTTCGGAAGCAGTTGCGACGCCACCGGAGTCGTACGTGAGTTCGCTCGACGATCTGTCGCGCTACGTTGTGAAGACGATGCCGCGCGCGATCGATCCGGCGCCGGTGAAGCCTGTGCCTTCGCATCCGGCTTATCGCTCGTACGACCTGGGTCTCGAGTTTGATGAGAACTACGTCGAGCTGATGTACCGCATCGGACAACGCGACCTGTCGATTCACATACACGGCGGAAACGGCGCCGTTCGCAATGACAAAGGCCGCCGGCTGATCATCTCGAACAAGTGGGGACAAGCCGGAACCGTTACCTTGACGGATCACGAAGAGCGTTGGCTTTCCGTGCTGAGTTCCGGTGGCTGTGCGCTGATCCCGATCGGTTCGATCGTCAAAGACACGACGATGCAGCCGACGAGTGTTGCTCATGTGTTGCCGCCGTCGTCGCTGTGTGAAGCGCGACTGATTCCGGCACTGCTGCACGACGATTTTGGCAGCTACGGATCGATTGGCGTCAATGGACCAGGCGGTCGCTTTGGACGTTGGCAGGTTCGTGATCTCGCTGGAGAGAATTCGCGTTGGGAGGTTCATCAGGGAGCAGATTCGGAGTTGGCTCAGATGAAGCCGGGCACGACCAGCATGCTGGTTTATGAAAACGCGCCGCTGTCTGAGTTGCCTGCCGATCATCCGGACCAGCCTCTCAACTGGACCGATTACCGCTTGACTGCGGACATCGAGTTCGCTGGTGGAAAAGCAGGTCTGGTGTGGCGTTGTCGCGATGCTGGCAACCACTATCGGTTTGCGATTGACAAGGGATCCAATCCGGTGAAGTGTGAACTGTTTCGCGTCGTGGGTGGCGCAGCCGTGCGACTCGCCGACACGACGGAATTCACGCCACCGGCGGAGAGTTTTCCGATCACTATCGAAGTTACGGGCTCAACGTTCGAGGTCTATCACAAGGACGAGCCGATCCTGAGCGCGACGGATGCGTCGATCAACTCCGGTTCCGTTGGGTTTTATACCTCGGGAACTGCGAGCGCGAGATTCACGGACATTTACGTCGACGATTTCAGCACGGCGGCGCCGACGGTCTATCGCTTCAATTTCCTGAGCTCACGTTTCAAGAACTTCAAAGACCATCTGGAGAGTTTTGAAAAGACGGTCCAGGTTGCTGCAATTTTGGGTTCGGCAAACGCCGCTCCATTCGTCAACGCGGCTAAACCCGTGGGCGAGGACGCGAGCGACGCAGAATCACGTGGCTATGATGGTCTATTGGTTGCTCGTTGCTCGGTGGTAGCGGCATCCACTTCAATGGTTCGCGTGACGCGTGTCCATCAGGGTAACAAATGCCATCGCGTTTCTGGTCCAGAGTCCGGAGCCGTTGGATCGGAAACGTATCAATCTAAGCCTCACGCTTCGCCTCGTTCAGAGCTTACGTCGTATACGAACGATACCCATTCAAGGTGCTACGAAAGGCTGACGGTTCCGGGATCGCTGATCGTTTCGCCGAGTACGCGACTGCCGTCTGGTTCGTTTTTCCCGCCAGGTCAGTATCGGTGTGGTCTTCACGTTATCGTCGCACAATCGCGCGCAAGATCCGACAGCGACGATACTGAGCGAAACCGGGGTCACGACGCCGGAAGTAGTAACGCTGGACTTGCCTTGGGACACAACGCCGCAGAAGGAGAGTGTTGAGCAGATCGATAAACTGCTTGTGCCCGCCTAATGGTAAACTGGTGGCCCACAAGCTTCTGTGAAATCGGCGTTCACAAAACCGATCGTGGCGATCGTCTTGCTCGTTCCGCTCATGGCGCTTGCGCTATGGGCGGAAGGGCGACTGTTCTTCTGCGCGTGTGGAGAGTTTCAGTTTTGGGTGGGAGAAACGTGCAGCTCGCGAAACTCGCAACAACTCTTCGACCCGTACAGTTTCACTCACATACTGCACGGGTTCCTGCTGTTCTGGTTAATCGCGGTCGCGTTCAAAAACCTTGCGCCTCAGTGGAAGCTAACCCTTGCAGCGTTTCTGGAAGCGCTGTGGGAAGTTTTAGAGAACACGAACTTCGTTATCGATCGTTATCGTGAGCAGACGGCGGCGCTCGGTTACACGGGCGACACAGTCGTCAACTCGATTGGCGATCTCTTCTGCGCGATCGCCGGTTTTCTGATCGCGCGGCGGCTCGGCTGGCGTCGTTCAGTGATTGTGTTCCTGCTGGTTGAAGTGATTCTCTTCTTCTGGATCCGCGACAGTTTGCTGCTTCAAATCCTGATGCTCATTTACCCCGTGAACGCGTTGAAGTTGTGGCAGATGTGCCGGTAGTGCTGTTCGCCGGCGGCACAAGGACGCGGTTGTTGAGGTCTCGCAAGGCGGCGATGTTTTTTTCGCGCAGCATCACGGTGTCTTTCCCGACCTGGATCTCGATCGTGTCTGACTGGATGATTTTCTTGAACGTCTCGTAAGGGATAGTGGCTTGCAGTCTCTCGATCTTCGTGTCCCACGTTCCGGGTTTCTTGTTGGTAATCAGCTCCATTCGCCCGAACCTGAACGTCTTGTCGTAAGTGGATATCGAGAGGTCTCGTTGTTCGGGTGGATGAGTGCGCACCCAGTCCTGGTGTTCAAAGACGACGAGTAGCGTCACGTTGCGGACGTAATTGAGCTGCATGCCCGGCATGTGCAATGTGACTTCGATACTCACGCATCCGTCTGTGAACTTGTCTTTGATTCCGTCGCAACTGACCTTCATTTTCTGAAGGCGCATGAGCGTTTCGTAAGTAAAACCGTCGTACTTCGATTCGATCTTGCCGCCATGTTTCACTTGCGCCAGCGCGGTCTGTGCGAACATGATCAAGCCGCAGCCCAGGACGAGAATGACTCTACGCATAAATATCCCTCCGCCTATGCAGGATCGCTTTGTCGGTTTGACAGTGGTGAAGAATTAGGGCAGAACCCTCGGGAAGGCTCTCAAGCACCATAGCGAAGCGAAAGGCGTCGTGTCAATAAACGATTTCGTGACAGTCCTGATGCAGTTTCAAGTTGGTACGGGTTCTACACGCCTGATGTAGTTTCAAGTTGGTATGGGTTCTATACGCCGAAGGCGTTGGCTAATGCCAGCCCAGGGTTGCTTCAACCCTGGGTTTAGGTCATGCAGAGCTCTTGAACTCTGAAGGAGTTCCAATTGCAAACCGAACACCTTCAGTGTTGCTTATGTGTCGGGGCCTATGTCCCAGGGTTGAAGCAACCCTGGGCTCGCATTAGCGAACGCCTTCGGCGTAGTCAAACTGCATCACTACCTTTAGTGACGAACGACAGTGAGGACGCGGATTAATGAATACCGACGACATCATCGAACCCCTGCGCCGGGCGAACGAAGACTTTGCCCGTCATTATCCGGGTGAAACTGGCCGCCGCCAGCCGGTGCACACGGTTTACGGCGGCGCTCATTTGTTCAAATCCGATTCGGCAGCGCGGCTCGGATCGCTGGCGCGACGCTCGTTGGAACAGTTTGCTCCGGATGCGACTGCGTTTGCGAAAGCCATCGATCTGCCCGGAGGCACGGAATTGCACGCCACGATTTACCGGCGCGTCGTCGAGAAGTTGCAGCGCGAGCCGGTGGAAGACTTTCGTATCGATTTTGAAGACGGTTACGGCAATCGACCCGACGCTGAAGAAGACGGTCACGCTGCGTCAGCGGCTGCCGAAGTCGCCGGTGGTCACAAGAACGGCACGCTTCCGCCGTTCATCGGCATTCGTATCAAACCGTTCAACGAAGAGCTGCGCGCGCGCAGTTTCCGCACGCTCGAGATTTTTGTTTCCAGTCTGGTCGAGGGGAATAACGGACAGTTGCCGGACAACTTCGTCGTCACGTTGCCGAAGATCACGATTCCGGAGCAGGTCGCGGCGCTCGTTGCGCTGCTGAAGCGATTGGAGAGTAAAACAGGTCTCACCGAAGGCAGTCTTAAATTCGAGATGATGATCGAGACAACGCAGTCGATCATCGATCATCGCGGTCAACTCAATCTGCCGCTGTTGTTGGCCCAAGCTGAAGGACGTTGCGTCGCGGCGCACTTCGGCACGTACGACTACACCGCCGGCTGCAACATCACCGCCGCGCATCAGCACATGCTTCACGCGGCGTGCGACTTCGCAAAACACATGATGCAGGTTTCATTTGCGGGCACCGGCATGTGGTTGTCAGACGGTGCGACGAACATCATGCCGGTCGCGCCGCATCGTGCTTCCGAAGGCGTTACGTTGACGCAGCAGCAGATCGACGAGAACCGCGAAACGGTGCATCGCGCGTGGAAGCTTCATTACGATCACATTCAGCACTCGCTGGTTAACGCTTTCTACCAGGGTTGGGATCTGCACCCCGCGCAACTCCCCACTCGTTACGCAGCCGTATATGCTTTCTTTCTCGAAAGTCTCGACGCCGCTTCCGAACGTTTGAAAAACTTCGTCGACAAAGCTGCGAAAGCGACGCTTGTCGGCGACGTGTTCGACGACGCAGCGACGGGTCAGGGCCTGCTGAACTACTTCCTGCGCGCCATGAATTGCGGCGCGATAAGCGAAACGGAAGCAGTCGAGCTTTCCGGTCTGAGCCTGGCCGAATTACGCTCGGCGTCATTCGTGAAGATTCTGAAGAACCGGCAAGCGCTATAGACAACAGGAACCATTATGTCATTGAAAATTCTTGTCCTATTCGTTGTAACCATGAGCCTACTCACAAGCATTCACTGCACAACAAAACGGCGATCCCGAGCTCGCGCGCAAGATCGCGCGGTTCGCTCCGACGACGCTGACGGCCGACACGTCGAAACTGACAGCGAAAGATCGCCAGGCGCTCGACAAGATCATCGCGGCGGCGAAGTTGCTCGATCCGTTGTTCCTGAGGCAGGTGTGGAGCGGCAACGAGGCGTTGCTAAAGAAACTCGAAGCAGACAAGTCGGCAGCGGGCCGCCAGCGCCTGCACTATTTTCTGATCAACGATGGTCCATGGTCGCGGCTCGACGAGAAAGAGCCGTTCATCGACGGCGTCCCACGCGAAAAGCCGGTCGCGGCGAACTATTATCCCGAGGACATGACGAAGGAAGAGTTCAACACGTGGCTGAAATCGCTTCCTGAAGCTGAGAAGCAGAAGGCGACAGGATTCTTTCATCTGATTCGCCGCGGCGCGGATAAAAAGCTGACGATCGTTCCATACAGTCAGGCTTACAAAGACATCCTCGAACCAGCGGCGAAGCTCCTGCGCGAAGCCGCCGCGCTCACCACCAACGCTACCCTCCGCAACTTTCTCAACAAACGCGCCGACGCGTTCGGCTCCGACGATTACTACGCAAGCGACGTCGCCTGGATGGATCTCGACTCGCCGATCGACGTCACGTTTGGTCCATACGAAACGTACGAAGACGAACTGTTCAGTTACAAAGCTGCCTTCGAAGCTTACGTAACGCTCCGCGACGACGCAGAGACGGCGAAACTCGCGAAGTTCAGCAGCCAACTGCAGGAGCTGGAAAACAACCTCCCGATCGACGCGCGTTATCGAAATCCAAAGCTCGGCGCCGCATCGCCGATCCGCGTCGTGAACCTCGTGTTCAGTTCCGGCGAAGGCAACAGCGGCGTGCAAACGGCGGCTTTCAATCTGCCGAACGACGAGCGCGTGATCAAAGAGAAAGGCTCCAAGCGCGTCATGCTGAAAAACACGCAGGACGCAAAGTTCAACAAAACGCTGGTGCCGATCTCGCGCGTGGTGCTCGATCCGGCCGATCAATCAGCACTCGCGTTCGACTCGTTCTTCACGCACATCCTTTGTCACGAGCTGATGCACGGCCTCGGTCCGCACAACATCAAGATAAATGGCGAAGACACGACTGTGCGGAAGCAACTGAAGGAGCTTTATTCGGCGATTGAAGAAGCGAAAGCCGACATGACGGGACTGTGGGCGCTGCAGTACATGATCGATCGCGGCATCATCGAGAAGAGCATGGAGCGCACGCTCTACACGACGTATCTGGCGAGCATGTTTCGTTCGGTGCGCTTTGGCATCACCGAAGCGCACGGCCGCGGCGTCGCGATGCAGTTCAACTACTTGACCGACGAGGGCGCGATCAAGTTCAACCCAGCAAGCGGAACGTTCAGTGTCGACGCGACGAAGATCAAAGACAGCGTGCGCAAACTCACGCAAGAGCTTCTCACGATCGAAGCTGAAGGTTCTTACGACAAAGCGAAAGCGATACTCGACAAGTTTGCGGTGATTAGACCGCCGATGCAGCAGGCGCTCGATAGGTTGAAGGACGTGCCGGTGGACATCGAACCGGTCTTCCCGCTGGCGAAGTGAGAGCCACGAAGAGGCACAAAAACGGAATCACAAAAGGCACAAGAGACACAAAAGGCACAAAAGCATTAAGGGGTTTTCGTAAGTCCGTCTGGTTTTTGTAAGTCTTTCTGGCTTTTGTGCCTCTTGTGCGTTTTGTGCCTTTTGTGTGATTGGTTCTCAGTCTCGAAATTGTTTTCTGAAGAACGTCGCGATCTTCCAGGCGTCGATTGCTTTCCACGGAAGTTCGCCGGTGGTGTAGTGGCCGCACGGAAGCCAGACGACGTCGAGCGGGAGATCGTGCCGCCGCGCTTCGGCGATCGCTGCGTGTGAGAGATCGATCGGGAACGTCAGATCGTAACGCGCGACGATGAAGCGCATCGGCCGGCGGCCCATCTGCTCTCATGCGCGACATGAACGGCAACGGGCTTATCGGCTCCCAGTAGTGCCGCAATTCATCCAACGTCAACTGATCGCCAAATCCGGCGCGCACGTGCGCCGTCGAGAGTCCGTGCCAAACGACGTCCGCGACGTAACCCGAAACGTGATTGAACGCGCCGGCGTTCGAGATCCGGTTCGTGCGCAAACGCGAGAAACGCGATACACGATCCGACGCTCGTACCGAGTATCCCAATCTGTTCGTAACCCTCATTCTTAAACCAACGCACTGCTGCGCGCGTGTCCAGCACCGCTTGTCGCATCGACTGGATCGTGCGCCCGATGTTCGTGCTGACGAGGTGATCGGCGCGTTCGATTTCCGCTGGCTTTCGTTGCAGGTGGTACGGAAGCGTCAGCCGCAACGCTGACATGCCGATGAAGTTGAAGATGCGGCACGCTTCGACGTGGCTTTCCGGTTGCGCGTTCCACTGCGGCAGCACGACGACGGCCTTGCGCGATCTGCTTTCCGTTTTTGCTTTTAGCCGGGAAAATATCGCGCGTGCGCGATGTTGTTTTCGGCTGACGGAGTTTGAATCGCGCTCGTCCAGGTTAGTTGGTCGCCTTCGAGTCGATAGTCGGTGATCTCCGGCAGCGCGTAAAACTCGTCGCTCGACTGCATCACGCGGTCGGTGTGTTGGCGGAACAGGTCGCGCGGATCGTCGCCGTTGACGTGGTCGAAGACGTACGACAAGCCCCAATCGAGGGGCCGGACGAGGCGGTTGTTGTCGCGTTGGTGATACCAGCGTTCCCGCTGGTGCATGTAGTTCTTCCAAAGTGCCATAAGAGAAATCCGTGTTTCTCGGCGCCGAGACGCAAAAGAAACACGGATTGTTACCGAAAGAACCGCGCCTAGTTACACGTGCACAGCTTGAAGGTGTGGATGAACGTGCTCCAGTTGAAGTTTCCGTTTGCCGGCTGGAACTGCGTCGTGAACACCATCGTGCAACCGTCAACCGGGTCGACGGAGATGGTGCTGTAGTCGCCCCAGCGCGACAGGCTCGGCGGTCTGGATTCCGAGGCCGGTTAAAGCGTTCGTCTCGTTACCCAGCGTGCCCAGCGGATCGGCCGGACCGCGGAACGCATAACGAATGCTCGGCACGATGGTCGCCGCGTTCGAGATGTTGTAACCGATGGCGATGCCGCCGGTCTTGTCCATCGCGGCGCTTCCCATCCAGCGAAAATCATTCGTTGGCGCGAACGTGCCTTGTTGGTGCATCACGGGATTTGCAGTCGCCAAGGTTTGTCCCGCTGCGTTGCGGAGTTCATACCAGCGAATGCCGACGCCGGTGCCGCTGGTGACGGAGTGATTGATCACCATCGCTTCGTGCGTGCCGAAATTTCGATAGCTCAAGCGGTACATCAGCCGATCGGCAAACGAGTCGAGTCGCTGCGCTGTGCCGGGTTGCGGAATACAGGCGCCGCCGCCACATGCGCGGCTGAATGCAGCCACGCCGGCAACAGCGGTTGGGCCAGTTAACGTGCCGGTTCCTGCGGCCCAGTTGACCGCGAAGCGCCAGAAGTTGATCGTTGTAGTGTCATGCTCATGCAACAGGTTCGGCGTGCCGGCAGGCGGCAGAGTCGTGCCTTCGAGATCCGCCGGTTCAAGACTGTGGTGCGAAGTGCTGGTGCTCGACGCAAATCTGACGCGCGCTGGCGCCGACGAGCATCTTGGCGCGTTCAAAAGCGCACACGCGTGTTACCGATGAACGAGCGGCCGTTTCGGAACATGTTGTAAGTGATGTAGTAGGCATCCGGCCACACGCCCATCTTCGGGATAGTCGTTGAAATCCTTCGTTGTAGGAGAAGGCGTAACGGAAGTAAGTGCCGGTCGGATCGGGCGTGGTTGAAACAGCGACGCACTGCGTGAACGGCTGTGCCGGACACGGCAAACTGAGTCAGGACCCAGCGATCGGCCAGTTGATCGTATTGAACGATCGGATCGCCGTCGTTATCGGTCTGGCAACGTCCACCGAAGCCCTGCCAAACCACGTTGCCCTGTTTCGGAAAACCGGGAACGAGATTGAAAGCCGTGATCTGGTTGTTGGGCGTCTCGGGTTAGCGTGTAGATCGAGTAACGCAGATTGACCCATTGCACGTAATGGTTGGGGCCGACGTCGCCGGTCGTGTCAGGTGGAGCAACGCGCAATGCGGGATCGATGGGTGTACCGATGGTGGAAGCCTTGGTATCGGCCAGCGGTCCCGATTGCGGCCGACGCCTCTGGCCGCCAGGGGATCCGCGAACGGTCGCGTTGATGTTGCCGACCGGTTGCGGTCTTCCTGGTTCGAAATCTTTGCCACCGCGAGCGGGTTTGGCGCGGTTCGCCGGTGTCGAACATTTCGCGGAGCGGTTTGGTAGTTTTGTCGAAATGGATTGGGATGGCTGATCTCTGCTCGACGTTGTTCGGCCACTTCACTCTGGCCTTGAACGGCCAGGGGCAAACAGGAAACGGCACACAGGATTAGCATCATCATAAGGGCGAATCTTTTTCACGGATCCTCCAGAATTCAGGGCTAGTGAGAATACGCAACGCAGTAGTAATTCGGGAGTAGTAAACTACGGCCTCACGATTAAAACTGATTGTCAAACTGTACGCAGAACCTCCCAGAGAGAGGACATGATCAATGCTGGGAATGGCGACGGAGTATAGCACCGCCGACTACTATCGCCAACCGTTTAAGCCGCTCAAAAGTCAGTTCCAATGAGCGCTTCCGAAAAGACAGCAAAGGCGCAAAGCCCGCAACGAACAGGCGGGGAGTCGCTGATGCTTTGCGCCCTTCGTGACCTGTTCCCGTTGAGCGTGAACAGGAACCTCCGTCGGTCAAATAATCGGCGGATGATTTGGGGAAGGAGGAGGGTGGCGGACAGGACGGAGCCGGTGGTGAAGCGGCGGGCGAAGCCGCGAAACAGCTTCCCGGCCTCGTTTGTGTAGCGAAACCACCAAACATCCGGCAGCCACGGCACGCGATTCGACGTGAATATGTTGCGGCGTGACCATTCGAGCAGCCCCAGACGGCCGTGCGTCCGGCCGTAACCGCTCTGCTTCACCCCGCCCCACGGCGTTTGCGCGACCGCGTGCGTGTAGACGACTTCATTGATCATCACCGTCCCGGCGTCGATCTGTTCCGCCAGCCCGCGCCCGCGACCGATGTCACTCGTAAAAACCGCCGCCGTTAAACCGTAAATACTGTCGTTCGCCAGCCGACCGCTTCGTCGTCAGTCTTGAACGTCATGATCGGCAGCACTGGACCAAACGTCTCTTCGCGCATCATCTCCATCGAGTGGTCCACATTCGTCACGACCGTCGGTTCGTGAAACCATCCTTCGTGTTCCATCGACACGCTGCCCGCCGGTCTCCATTCGCGCGCCCTTGCTCAACCGCGTCCTGCACATGATCCTCGACGATCTGCAACTGCCGTCTCATTCGTCATCGCACCGACGTCGACACCCTCATCAGTCGGCTTGCCCTGTCCAAAGCACGCGTTTCTTTAACAACCAGCTCGATAAACTGCTGCGCGACCGATTCATGCACGTAACAACGTTCGATCGACGCGCACGCCTGTCCCGAGTTGCAGAACGCTCCCCAGACTGCCGCCCGCGCCGCGTTCTCGAGGTTCGCATCTTCGAGCACGACCATCGGATCCTTACCGCCGAGCTCGAGCACGACCGGAATCAAATGTTTCGCCGCAGCTTCAGCAACTCGTTTGCCGGTCGCGACGCTGCCGGTGAACATGATCTTGTCCACGCCCGCTTCGACCAGCGCCGCGCCAGTCGATCCGTCGCCGGTAACGATCTTCAACAATCCTCAGGCAGTTGTGCTTCTTTGAAAATCGTCGCCGATCTTCAGCGCCGTAAGCGGACGTCAACTCGCTCGGCTTCAGCACGACGGCATTTCCCGCCATCAACGCCATCACGACTTCGTCGAGCGGCGTGGCCCAGGGAAAGTTCCACGGCGAGATGATCCCGACAACGCCGAGCGGTTTGTAGAAGATGTACGACGACCGGCCCATCAATCCATACTGTCCGATGTCGATCTTCTGTCGCTTCAACAACTCCTCGGTGTTGCGCGCGAAGTAGTTCATCAGATCGAGCGTCGGCACGATCTCCATCGAGATCGCTTCGGCCGGCGGCTTGCCGGTTTCGCGCGAGATGAGGTCGGCGATCTCTTCGGTCTGGGCCAGGACGATCTCGCGCGCACGCAAGACGTAGCTGGCTCGTTCGCCGATACGAAAGCGCGGCCCACGCCGGTTGCGCCTAACGCGCACGCCGCACCGCGGCCGCGACATCAGACGCATTCATCAACGGCGACGCGTCCGATTTCTTCACCGTTGATGGATTGATGAGAAACGATCTCGCTTCGTTCCGTGAATCATTTGCGTGCTCATCAGTCTATGTAGTTCTAAATCGTTCAGGTACAATGCCGGCCATGATGAAATCGCAACTTGACGAGTTCATGCGGCGCATGGCGCCCAAGTCCGTCGCCATCATTCCCGCCGCGCGCGAAGCCACGCGTTCCAACGACACGCATTATCGTTTTCGTCAGGATTCCGATTTCTTTTATCTGACAGGCTTTGAAGAACCGGAAGCGATCGCGGTCGTCAAACCGTCGAGACTAACAAGTACGCGCTGTTTGTGCGGCCGCGCGATCCGGAGCGAGAGATCTGGGACGGCCGGCGCGCGGGTGTTGAAGGCGCAAAGAGTGAGTTTGGCGCGGATGCGGCGTTTCCGATTGCCGAGTTTAACGGCAAGCTGCGAGAGATGCTCAACGATACCGATGATTCTTTATTACCGCCTCGGCGTGAATCGCGAGCTCGACGACACGATCATTCGCGAGATCACGCGCGATGCGTGGCGTGAATCGCAAACCGATTCATCCGCCGCAAACGATCGTCGATCCCGCGTCGATCATTCACGAGATGCGCGTGATGAAGAGTCCGGAAGAACTCGAGATCATGCAGACGGCCGCCGACATCGCTGCCGAAGCTCATGTCGAAGCGATGAAAGCCGCGCGGCCGGGGATGCAGGAGTATGAGATTGAAGCGCTGATCGAACAGATCTTTCGCAAGCGCGGCGCCGCTGGTCCGGCTTACACGTCGATCGTCGGCGGTGGTCCAAACGCGACTGTGCTGCATTACATCAACAACGATGGCGAGCTGCGCGATGGTGATTTGTTGCTGGTCGATGCCGGCGCCGAGTACAAAGGTTATGCGTCAGACATCACGCGCACGTTTCCGATCAACGGCCGTTACACGAAAGCGCAACGCGAGATTTACGATCTTGTGTTGAAGGCGCAGATGTCGTGCGTCGAGATGGTCCGTCCGGGTGTCACGCACGAGCAATTGAAGCAGCATTCGATCGAGGTGTTGACGGAAGGAATGGTCGAGCTGGGGTTGTTGAAGGGCGACCCGGAGGAGTTGATCAAGGAGACGAAGCACGAGCAGTTTTACATGCACGGGCTTGGACACATGATCGGCATCGACGTTCACGACGTTGGCCAATATTACTTCGGCAAGGAATCTCGCGCGCTCGAACCCGGTGTGGTGATGACCGTCGAGCCGGGAATCTACATCTCGCCTGATACTAAGGACATTCCAGAGCAATATCTCGGCATCGGCGTGCGGATCGAAGACGACGTGCTCTGCACTAACAATGGACCACGCGTGTTGACGAACAAGGTGCCGAAGCAGGCGGAAGAAATTGAAGAATTGATGGCGCGGTAATTTGAGTTCGAGAGTTCCGCAACGATCTCCTAACCGCCTGGCGGGCCTCTTCGACTTCTTCAGGCTTGAAGGAGACCGCACCGACGACAGCGTGTCCGCCGCCACCGTATCGCTCACAAATCTTCGCGATGTTGTGAGTGCGGGGCTTGGGCGCCCACGGATTTGAGCCCACTGAGATCTTCGTGCGCTGCGCCCCACGCGTGAGCGCGACTGAATAGGTCGTTTCGGGAAACAAGTAATACGGAATGAACTTGTTGAACCCCTCGTAACCCTCGTCAACCAGATCAAACTGCACGACAGCATTAGCGTACGTCGCTTTTCGTCTCACAGCTTCAAGCGTTTCAAGGTGTTGCTTGAGTATCGGCTGAAAACGTCGCTGCACTTCAGCGCCGGTCGCCACCGTCTTCGAGCGACTGCGTCGTCAGATCGCGAATGATCTGCTCGATGAAGCTGTCGTCAGGATCCGCTTCGATCACCTGCATCAACTGCAACGCCGGCTCTTTCAACTCGACACACTGCGCCGGCGACTCGTAAAGCGCGCCGTCGATCACATGCGCCCAGTGGACGAGCGACTCGATCGGCTCGCACGTCAAACCCAAACCGTTCGTGCGCCACGTCGGCAATAAACTCAGTACACGACTTTCGCGTTGCATCGAGAAACTTCCTTCCCGAATGTATCAGCCCGAAAATGCGCCTCATCTTCAAGCGTCAAAAACGCCGACTCGTGATGATCGAACCACCACGTCAACTTCTCCGACGCGGCATATTTGAAATCGACGATCGCATTCTCGTCGGAGTCAAACATGTCGAGGTCAAACAGATTGCCGGGACGATGCAGCAGACCGGTGTAGTTGACCTCTGCGCTCGGGATTGATGCGTTCTTTGTAGAACCGAGTGAACGTTGCGGCGGAAGCGACGCCGTCGAAGCAGTGACCGTGATAAAGGAGACGAAGTTTCATGCAGGCTCGAGTGTCCACAGTTACTTCGGATCCGTTTTCGCTGTGGATGGAGCTTGAACTTTCGTCGCGATGAACTTGTCAACTTCCTCTTCGATCAATTCGCCGTTAACGACCCACGCCTTTTCGGTCAGCACGTCGCCCTTCTTATTCACTTTCGCAGGTTCGAGAAAGATGTTCCAGGGCGAACCCCAGTTACGCTGTATCGCCGGTCAGTTGCCGATAACCGTAGTGCGGAGTTTTTAGCTTGTCCTCTCGCGATTCTGATTCGATCACGATCGGATACGGTGGACCAGCCTCGCCAAAGAACTTCTTCACTTCGTCTCGCGAAGCGTACTCACTCACGCCGATCACCTGGAATCCCTGGTCTTTGTACTTCTCGTAAAGCTTCGCCGCGATCGGAGCTTCGTACTTCCAGTTTCGGCACCACGGAGCGAAGTAAACGATCATCACCAGCTTCTTGCCCTTCATCAGTGACGCAGCTCGTCGGTCTTTTCAGTCTGTGAGATTCGGGAGGTCCAGTTTTTGTAGTTGACGGTTTTCTCTACGAGCGGAGAATACTCGTGACCGCTTTGCGCGTTAGCTGCGAGCGGCGAAGAGCCAGCAGAGTGAGAAGGCGACGATTAATAGCTTCTTCATGGTGTTACTCCTGAAGATTCTCAACGGTTAATTCCCGGCACTCGCAGTGGCCGGCGCTTCCTCAAGCAGTGGCTTGACTGCCGCTTCCCACCCGGCTTTGTCACGAGCGCCGATTATCTTCTGACGAATACGTCCCTGCCGATCGATTATGTAAGTTGTCGGAAGCTGTGGATGCTGAAGTTTCGCTTTCGCGTCGCTGCCACCAAACAGAACCTGATACTCAAACTTCGCGACTTCCTGCTGATACGCATTCACGCCTTCGGCAGCTGTCGTCGAGTTGACGCGCCGACAATTCTCAAACCCTGCGCCTGAAGCTCCTGCTGCAAGCTTGTTCAGCTCCGGTATCTCTTCACGACACGGGATACACCACGTGGCCCAGAAGTTCAGCAACACAACCTGGCCCTGAAGTTCTTTCAGACGGAACGGCTGCCCGTCAAGAGTTTGAAACTCCACATCGGGCACCGGCTCGATAGTTCGCGTCCGACCGTCGGTGGTGGCGCCGTCGGAGGATTGAACCACCGTCTCAGCCTACCCTTCCAGGTTCGGCAATATTCCAGCCAGACGACCAGTGGTCAACAACGTCGACTGTCCGCTCATCACCAGCAAGCCGACGAGAATCAACACCACACCGGAAAAGACTTCGACCTTGTGCAGGTGCTGGCGAAAGTTTTCGTAGAAACCAAGAAACTGATTGATCCCCAACCCGGTCAACAAAAACGGCACGGCCAGTCCGGCGGAATAAAACGCCGAAAGCACGAATCCACTGCGCCAGCCGCCACTCGTCGCAGCCAAACCAATGATGCCACCAAGAATCGGTCCGATACATGGCGTCCAACCCGCGGCGAAAGCCATCCCGAGCACCGCGGAACCCAACATGCCGCGCGGTTTGGTCGTCGGAGAAATGGCGCGTGTCTTTGTAAAGCGCCGAGATCTTGAACAGGCCGATCAGTTGCAGTCCGAAAGCGATGATGACGAGTCCACCGATGATGCGGACCCAGGGATTACTCGTGATCGCAGCGCCGACAAGTCCAGCAGTTGTTCCAAGAATCAGAAAGATCACCGAGAGTCCGGCATTGAACGCGAGCGAGTTGAGAATCACCGCGCGTCGGCTACTCGCTCCTTCTTTCAAACGAATCGATGCTGACTCCGGAAATCAGCGAGATGTAGCCGGGCACGAGCGGCAACACGCATGGCGAGAGAAACGAGAGTATGCCCGCCATAAAACGAAATCACGATGCGAAATAAATGTAATTCCCTGGTCTTCCATAATTCATTAGTCCGGCTCGCTCTTGGAGGACTTCTTAATCCATCTCCTCCATCGGCTTTCAATTCCTCTTCTCGGCGCCGATCGAAATGTATCGCACCACGCCTTTGCGATCGAGTAAGAAACGACATCGGAATCGAATACACGCCGTAGTTCAAATCATTCTCGCTCGAATCGCCGACCACGAAACCATAAGGCAAGCGATTCCGCTTCTTGAAATCGCGGAGGTAGCGCAGTTCCTCGGCGGCGTGTTACAGGACGCTCCTTCGGCGTGGCCGTAATACTTGGTGACGCCGAGTACCACCAGTCCCTTGTCTTTGTACGTGTCATGCCATTTCGAGAACTTTGGCAGCGTGACACGGCATGGTCCACACCATGGCGCCCAGAAGTCGAGCATCACGACCTTGCCGCGAAGATCGGCAAGTTTCACCGCGTTCTGATCGATCCACTCCGCGCCGACAATCTCCGGCGGCGCCTGCGAGACCGGAAGGCTCTTGTATTCCTTAAAGATCTGCAGTGGATCGAGATCCGGCTGGAGGCTGAATCAATCGTCTCGTCATCTGTTTGTACAGATTTGCCGATGGGAGGCAAAGCGACCCGAACGCAAATCCTCGGATCAAATGCACTGCCTCGTCTTTTCGATCGGTGCTTTGATGTATGCGTCCGACAGCACGCAGGCCGACTTCAGTCAACATGTCGTCGCGTTTGAACGTTTCCGATTTGTTGTTCTTCGCGAAACTCTCTCGACGCCAGCAACATTTGCGTCGGCATGCGTCGCCACGGAGGCGTAGTTCTTCGCTCGCAGAAAAGCGTCGGCGATCAGAAACTCCATGCGGTAGCGATCGTCCGGGTTTTGCGGTTGATGCTTGCCGTAATCGTCAACGGTGGCGACTGCTTCCGGCAGTCAGATCCTTCTTAATCGCGTAGAGCACCACGACGTTTCGCGCAGCCTGCGCCTTTTCGCCGTCGGGAGTCTCCTTTAATAACGACTGCATCGTTGAGAGTGCAGCATCCGCATCGGCGGCAGGTGATAAAGCATGCCGAGGTAGTAAAGATCTTCGCTTGACAAAGTTCGTGCGGGCGCGAAGAATGCCAGCGTTTTTGAACTGCCAGTTCCTGTTGCTCTTTCTTCGTTTTTGCCTCGAGTTTCGGATCGTACGGGAGGTTCTGCTTATTGAATTCCTGGTAACGCCGGCCGAGGTATCCGTTTGCGTCTTCGTACATCGCTTGTGCGGGACGTTCGTCGGGTTTCGAGGCGGTCGTCGTCAGCGTTCGACGACTGCGCGAAGGCAGACGTTGTCAACGCGAGTAAAAGAAAAGCGACGGCTGAAAGCCTGAAAACATTTCTGATCGGTGATCTCGTGGTTAATGTTTAGGCGCGCACCAGGTCGAAGCGACTTGGACTAAAAGGTCCCAGCAATGGAGAAACGACGCCTCCGACGATCGCTTCGGCAATCAACTCACCAGTGACGGGCGCGAGTAGGATTCCGTTTCGATAGTGCCCCGTTGCATAAAACAGCCCGCCAATTTCATCACAAGGCCCCAGTACAGGCAAATTGTCAGGGGCGCGCGGGCGCAGTCCGGCCCAGGTGTCGACGATGGGCAAAGCGGAGACGGCAGGTGAGATTTCCTGCGCGTTTTTGAGTATTGAGCTTATTCCGCCGGCGGTCACTTGTTTCGCGAAACCGGCGTGTTCGCTGGTCGATCCGGCGAGAAGACGGCCGTCGCTGTCGCGGCACGATGTAACCGCGGGGGCTGTAAATCACGTGTCGCGTCAGTTGTGGACGGGCGTCGAAACTGATCATCTGGCCGCGCACCGGTTCGATCACCGGAGCCGGTTTTTGAGACGCTGGCGCAAACTTGATGAAACTCGACCACGTTCCCGCGGCGACCACCACCGCCGGACAACTGATAAAACCGCGCGAAGTCTGCACGCCGTCGACTCGATCTCTTTCGATCTTCAACGACTCGACACTTGATCCGGTAAGCATCGAGACGCCGAGTTTGGCGACGCTGTTTGCGAACGCGCTGAGAAGTCGTCGATTTTCAACCTGCACGTCGAGCGGAAAACGCAGTGCAGCCAGAACGCTCGGACTGATGCACGGCTCGATTTCGCTGTATCTGCGACGGCGTAAGCTTCTCGACGGGCAGACCCGCCGCCGTTTGCCAGTCGTAACGCTTTTCGATCTCGACGAGATCGTGGTAGGTGAGTGCGAGATAAAGCGTGCCGGTGGTGTCGAGTTCGACGTCGATACCTGTTTCTTCGTGCAACGAGGCGGCGAAGTTTGCGTAAAGATCGCGGCTGCGCGTGGCAAGCCGGAAGAAATCGTCCTGCGAGTTTGCTTCGGCCTGCGGCGCGAGCATTCCGGCGGCGGCAAAAGAAGCTTCGTGGCCGAGGCTGGCGCGTTCGATCAAACAGATATCACCGGCGCCGCGCAGTGCGAGCGCGCGAGCGATGGTCAGGCCGATCACGCCGCCGCCGATTACGACGACGTCCGCCGAGCGTTTTACAGAATCTATTTCGTTTTGAACCATTTACGCGCTAAGATTCAAACTCTGAACCTTCGATCTGAGACCACAAAATGCATCGTATCACACTGATTCCGGGCGACGGCATCGGCCCCGAAGTGGCTTCAAACGTAGTGCGAATCATTGAAGCTTCGGGTGTCGAGATTCAATGGGAAACGCATTACGCAGGCGCGCAGGCGCTCGAAAAATTCGGCGAGACTCTGCCGCAGGATCTGCTCGACTCGATCTTGCGAAACAAGGTCGCGTTGAAGGGACCGATCACCACTCCCATCGGTAAGGGATTCACTTCTGTAAATGTCGGACTCCGGAAAACGCTCGATCTCTACGCGAACCTTCGACCCGTTCGGTCGCTGCCGAATGTGCCGTGTCGTTATCCGGAGTTGGATCTGGTCGTCGTGCGTGAGAACACGGAGAGTTTGTATGCGGGTTTGGAGCACGTCGTCGTGCCCGGTGTGGTTGAGAGTTTGAAGATCATCACTGAGAAGGCGTCGACGCGTATCGCACGTTTCGCGTTTGAATACGCGAAACGTGAAGGTCGCAAGAAAGTTACCGCCGTGCATAAGGCGAACATCATGAAGCTTTCCGATGGACTGTTTCTTGAATGTTTCCGCCGTGTGAGTGAGGACTATCCGGACATCATTGCCGACGACAAGATTGTCGACAACGCGTGTATGCAACTGGTGATGCGGCCGGAACAGTTTGACATCATGCTGCTCGAGAATCTTTACGGCGACATCGTTTCCGATCTTTGTGCGGGGCTTGTTGGTGGGTTGGGACTCGTTCCCGGCGCGAATATTGGCGAGAAGGGTGCGGTGTTTGAAGCTGTACACGGATCGGCGCCTGATATTGCCGGCCAGGGAATCGCGAATCCGACTGCGTTGTTGCAATCAGGCATTCTGATGCTTCGTCACATCGGCGAACGCGAAGCTGCCGACAAAATCGAGAACGCCATGTTCTCCGTCTTCAAAGAGGGCAAAGTCCGCACGCGCGACATCGGCGGCACCGCGAAGACTGCCGAGTTCGCCGACGCGATCATTCAGAAGATGGGTCGATGAAAAAACTTGTAATCACCAAGCGTTCCTTACATGCGCGTGAACCCACTCGAAACCAGGAGAAATCTCCTGGTGAACTCATAGGAATGATGTGGCAGCTTGCACTTAACGCCTGGGCTTTTAAGGAAAACTTAAATGCTGAACCCAGACTTCAGAGAAATGTTGTTGTGCTTAAACGACGAAGGAGTTGATGAAGCCTGGCGAAGTAGAGTGAAGATCACTATTAGCGATCTGGAAGTCGAGGTCCTGTCGAAAGAAGTTCTACTCCAGAACAAACTCGCGGCGGGTCGCGACAAGGACCAAGGCGATATAAACTGGCTTAAAAGAATTAATCCATAAGCACGGTGTCCTTAATGCGACAAGCACTCATAACTATTCTCTCTTTCTTGCTCCTAACAACTGGCGCTAACGCCCAGAAGCGAACAACCATTCTCGGCGATGCGTGGACCGGCGTGGTTGAGTCTACTAACGATGCGACTCGCGAGATCACGATCGTCAATCCAGACAAGAAGACGGAAACATTTGTCGGCGTGCTCAAAGACGGCTACCAGGTGACACTGAAAGATGGCAGCTCACGTGAATTGAAAGTCTCGGAATTGAAGCCCGGCTTGCGCGTCAGGGTCTTTTATAAGTCGAAAACGATTGACGTCGCTGGCCGGGAAACGAAAGTGAAGCTTATCCACAGGCTCGATTTCCTCGGCCGCGACGATTACACGCGGCTGCGTGAACATCTGAAAGTGCAACCTTCAATTCCGGTGGATCTCGTCGAAGATAGGCAGTTGCCCACAGCGGATCCGTTGAAGCTCTACATGGCGCTGGAACCGCAGCTTCTCGGTCCGATGATGGTTTCGTGGTCGCACGCATGGAACCACGAGCAATCGGCGAAGCACGGCCGAGTGGAGATCGTCGAGGAGCCTGCGCAGGCAGACGTTTCTCTTGTAGTCATCTGGGGCAGCGACGATCCGGTCGCTCTGATAGCTTTCCCGTTCGCTGTTAAAGGCGAAGAGGTTGATATTGCTCCCGCTACTGCATACCTCGTCAGCAAAGACGACAAGGGAGTTCACGTGTTATTCCAGCGCCGCGTCTTGATGGACGCGAGAGAACCGCACCGTTCCGCACCGGTTCTGAGTAAAGAGTTAGAAAAGAAATTGAAAGCCAGATCTAAGTAATTCAGGTTCCAACAAGCGGTCGCGATTCATAGTCCCAGACGCATTTCTTCTCGAGGAGCACCACCATGCCAAAGAAGTCCTTCTGGACCTTCGCTCTTGCTCTAACCGCACTCTGCCTGGTCCTTCTGTTCGCCGGAAACGAAAGCGTTCACTCGCAGCGTCGTGAAGTAACGCCGCAGGATCTGCAACGACGTCGCGACATCGAAGCCGAGTTACAGTCGATCGCAATCGTCGAACGCAAGCTGATGATCCCGATGCGCGACGGCACGCGGATCGCGACCGACGTCTACCGGCCGAAAGACACGTCGAAAAAGTATCCGACGATCTTCAGCCGCACGCCGTACAACTTTAACTTCTGGGACGTTCGCAACGGCGCGCCACGAGATCTGTCGAGCGAGCTCGAAGCCGTCAAACGCGGTTACGCGCACGTCACGATGAACGAGCGCGGGCGCTTCTTCTCGGAAGGCAACTACGACATTCTCGGACCGCCGCTCACCGACGGCGTCGACGAACTCGCCTGGCTTTCGAAACAGTCGTGGTCCAACGGCAAGGTCGGAACGATCGGTTGCTCTTCGACGGCCGAGTGGCAACTGGCCGTAGCGTCACAGGGACACCCGGCGTTTACGACGATGATTGCGCAAGGTTTTGGCGCGGGCGTCGGACGCGTCGATGGTTTTTACGAACAGGGCAACTGGTATCGCGGCGGCGCGGTGCAGATGCTGTTCATCGCGTGGCTTTACAGCCAGCAGAACCAGGTGCGCCCGATGTTTTCGCCCAACGCGAAGCAGGAGGAGCTGATTGGCGCAGCGCGAGCGTTCGATTTGGCGCCGCAGTTACCGCAGGTCGACTGGTCCAAAGCACTGCGACACCTGCCGGTGAAAGACATCATGAAAGCCGCAGGTGGACCAAACGGCATCTTCGCCGATCGGATGCCCGTTGAAACCGGCGGCGCGATGATCGAGCGCGAGCCGAACGATCGCGCGTGGTACAAGGGCGGGCTGTGGCACGACAACATGAAGATCAATATTCCGGGCTTCTGGTTCATGTCGTGGTACGACGTATCGATCGGTCCAAACCTCGCCGCCTTCAATCACGTGCGGAAGACCGCGTCTCCCGCAGTTGCGAATCAGCAGTACGCCGTCATCGCGCCGACGCTTCACTGCGGTTTTCGTCGTGCGACTGAAAACACCGTCGTCGGCGAGCGCAGCGTTGGCGATGCGCGTTTGAACTACGACGAGCTCACGTACGGCTGGTTCGATCACTTTCTCAAAGGCGAGAACAACGGCATTCTGGAAAAGATGCCGCGCGTGCGTTACTACACGATGGGGCTCAACAAGTGGCAAACGTCAGACACGTGGCCGCCGCGCGGCGCGCAGCCGATGACGCTTTTCCTGTCGAGTGGCGGCAAGGCGAATACGTTGAATGGCGACGGTGCGCTTGTGGAAGTAGCGCCTGCGGCGGATAACGCGGATCGGTTTGAATACGATCCGATGAACCCGGTGCCGTCGGTTGGCGGGAATGTTTGTTGTACCGGCAACGCGATCACGGCCGGCGCTTTCGATCAACGGCAGAACGAGGCGCGTCCGGATATTCTCGTTTACAGTACAGAGCCGCTGAAGGAAGGTATCGAGGTTAGTGGTCCAATCGAAGTGACGCTCTACGTTTCGTCTGATGCGAAGGACACTGACTTTACGATCAAGCTGCTCGACGTTTACCCGGACGGCCGCGCTTACAATCTCGACGAGACGATTCAGCGGATGCGTTACCGTGATGGTTACGACAAGCCGAATGCCTGGATGCAGGCGGGCAAGGTTTACAAAGTAACGCTGTCGCCGCTGACGACGAGTAACTACTTCGCCGCCGGACATCGCATTCGCATCGAAGTCTCCAGCAGCAACTTCCCGCGCTTCGATCGCAACCTCAACACCGGCGGCAGGAACTACGACGAGTCGAAGGGCGTCGTCGCGCGCAACGCGGTGCATCATTCGAAGCAGTATCCTTCGTCAGTAAAGATCTCCGTCGTGCGCAACATGATCTCGAGAGGAGAAGGACGATGAATGGAGCAATGATTGGGATCCTGGTTGCTGTTCTGATGGGTGGAGTCGTTTTCATCTGGCTACAGAAACGCAAGCAGTAACGCCGTTTTTATCAATACATGTGTGATCCGCCAGAGCTAGCTCGGATAAGCTGATGAGATTCGAAGTTACCGCTGGTTTTGTCGTTGGACTGCTCCTTCCGGTGCTGGAAACCGCGCGTCGCGGCATCGGCCATTGGGCGGTCGAGTTCACGACGATGTTTGAAGACTACGTCGCGGGTGCGTTGCTGCTGATCGGAGCGTGGGCCACAACGCGGGCGCGATCGTGGGGCCCGACGTTCCTTCTGCTGGCATGGGCCTACTTTTCGGGTCTGATGAGCAGCAGTTTCTGGTGGCAACTTGAAGAGACCTTCCGTCAAACCGCGACTGAACCAAACAGTCTGCTCGTGCTGGGCGTCAAATCTCTACTGTGGATAACTTGCATTACATCGTTGGTCCTCTCATTTCGCCGGGTTAGAACACCGGAACGATAGACTGCGGTTACGAGGATTCTTATGAAACCTAAAGAACTCACTGTTCGCGGCCTGATTTTGGGCGCGCTTATTACGACTGTCTTCACCGCCGCTAATGTTTATCTCGGGCTGAAAGTCGGGCTTACTTTTGCGTCGTCGATTCCCGCTGCGGTGATCTCGATGGCGATCCTGAGTGTCGTTAAAGATTCGTCGATCCTCGAAAACAACATCGTCCAGACGGTCGCATCAGCGGCCGGAACGCTCTCCGCGATCATCTTCGTCCTGCCGGGACTGGTGATCGTCGGATGGTGGACCGGCTTCCCGTTCTGGCAGTCGTTTCTGATCTGTCTCACGGGCGGCGTACTCGGTGTGTTGTTCACGATCCCGTTGCGGCGCGCGTTGGTGACGAACTCGGATCTGCCGTATCCCGAAGGCGTCGCGGCGGCGGAAGTGCTGAAAGTCGGATCCGGCACGCGTGGTGAAACAAAAGACGAGACGGGCGAAGCGAGAGAAGGACTCATGGCCGTGATCTTCGGCGCCGTCGCTTCCGCAGGTTTGGCGATCGTGACCGCGACGCGTGTCGCCGCCGGTTCGTTCAGCGGGTTCTTTCGCGTTGGTGCATTGGCTTCGACGGGATACGACTTCGCGTGGTCGCTCGCGCTGCTCGGCGCAGGACATCTCGTCGGATTGTCGGTTGGCATGGCGATGCTCACCGGACTGATCATCGCGTGGGCCATTGCGGTGCCGTGGCTGACGTCCACCCAACCCGCGGCGCCGGGCGTGGAACTCGCCGCGCACACGATCACGATCTGGCGAACTCAGGTGCGATTCATCGGCGCGGGAGCGATTGCGGTCGCCGCGATCTACACGTTGGCGCGTCTGGCAAAACCGGTTGTTGGCGGACTTGTTAGTACGTTGGCGAGTTCGCGTGCGGGTGCAACTCGCGATGATCGCGATCGAGACATGTCGAGCACTTCGATTATCACGCTCACTATCGCGTGTTTGATTGTGACTGGTTGGCTTGCCTACGGTTTTGCACGGTCGTCGGTGCTTGCGCCTAACGCGATTTCGCTAACGCTGGTTGCGGTGCCGTTCGTCCTCATCGTCGGTTTTTTGATCGCGGGGATCTGCGGTTACATGGCTGGACTAATCGGCGCTTCGAACAGTCCGATCTCGGGTGTGGGTATTTTGTCGATCGTGGTGTGCGCGTCGATACTCATTCTGGTCGTCGCGCCTTCACCTGAGACGCGTCCGGCGCTCGTTGCATTTGCGCTTTTTGTGACTGCAATCGTCTTCGCCTGCGCGACGATTTCAAACGACAACTTGCAAGATTTAAAAACGGGACAGCTCGTCGGCGCGTCGCCGATGCGACAGCAGATCGCGCTCATCGTCGGCGTTGCTGCCGGAGCGGCGGTGATTCCGTTTGTGCTGAACCTGCTTGCGAAGGCGTATGGCTTCGCCGGCGCTGCTAACGTGGGCGTTGTTGCGGCGAACCCGTTGGCGGCCCCTCAAGCTACGCTGATCTCGGCGCTCGCAAAAGGCGTGATTGGCGGCGATCTTCAATGGAACATGATCGGCATCGGCGCGCTCGTCGGCGTCGGGTTGATCCTGCTCGACACGGCGCTCGGCGCGATGAATAAGATGCGCATCCCGCCGCTTGCTGTCGGCATTGGTATCTACTTGCCGATGTCGGCGACGTTTGCTGTCGTGATTGGCGCAGTGTTGTCTTACTGGTACACCCGCCGCACGCAAGCTTCGCGGAATCCGGAGCGCGCCGAACGACTGGGCACGCTCGTCGCGTCGGGTTTGATCGTTGGCGAGAGTCTTTGGGGTGTGCTCAATGCGGGCCTGATCGTTGGCTTGTCAAACGACGCGCCGCTCGGTCTGGTACCGGAAACCTTCGGGCCTGGTCCATGGCTCGGCATCGTGCTCTTCGTCGCGTTGATTGCGCTGTTGTATGGCTGGATGCTGCAACGCGCGAAGGCGATGCAGCTAACTCACGAACGTCGATAGTTTTTTAAATCAATGTGATCCGTTGACAATTCGTGCGGTGAAACGTTAGATCTTCCCGACATTTCAAAATCCATCCAACGAGGCTCGTGATATGACCACCTCTCGTCGTGACTTTATCAAGACGGCCGGGGTTGCTGCCGGTGCACTGTCGCTCCCGCAGCTCCCTTCGTGGATTAGCAACGCGGCTGCCGCCGAAGAAGCTGCCGCCGCCGTCGTCGATAAGAACGCTCTCGCCGACGTCGCCTTGCAAACCGCGCGCAAACTCGGCGTCACGTACGCCGACATCCGCATCAATCGCTATCGCAACGAGTCGATCGACACGCGCGAACAGCAGGTGCAGAACGTTTCACGCGGACAGAACTTCGGTTTCGGCGTGCGCGTGCTTTACAAAGGCACGTGGGGTTTCGCGTCGAGCCGCAGCGTCACTCCGGAAGACGTGCGCCGCATCACGCAACAGGCTGTCGAAATCGCGCGCGCGAACTCGGTCTATCAACGCAAGCGCATCGCCATCGTTCCCGTCGAAAAAGTGGTCGCGAACTGGAAGAACTCGTTCGAAAAGGATCCATTCGAGGTTTCGATCGACGACAAGATCCAGTTTCTGCTTTCACTGAATGCGTCGGCGATGAAGACGCAAGGCGTCAGCTTTGTCAACTCGTCGATGGGATGGGTGAACGAGCAGAAGTTTTACGCGTCGACCGACGGCTCGCGGATCGAGCAGTACATCATCCGCGCGAATCCAAACTTCAACGTGACCGCGGTCAACCGCGCGAACGGCGACTTCCAATCGCGCAGCGCGCTCGGTGGCCCACAGGGCATGGGTTACGAGTACATCGAGAAGCACGACTGGAAACGCGAAGCGCAGCAGGCCGGCGAAGAAGCGGTTATGAAGTTGAAAGCGAAGTCAGTTGAGGCGGGGAAATACGATCTCGTGCTGCATCCGTCGCATCTGTGGCTGACGATTCACGAATCGGTGGGCCATCCGACGGAACTCGATCGTTCGCTTTGGATGGAAGCGAACTATGCCGGTACGAGTTTTCTGACGCCCGACAAGATCGGCAAACTCCAATTCGCGTCGAAGATCGTCAACTTCGTCGCCGATCGAAATCAGCCGAAAGCGTTGGCGACGGTTGGTTACGACGACGAAGGCGTTCCCGGTCAGCGCTGGCATCTGATCAAAAACGGTATGTTTGTCGATTGGCAAACGACGCGCGATCTCGCTGCGGCGACGGGCCAGAAGAAGTCGTACGGCTGCAATCACAGCGACAGTTGGGGCAGCATTTCGTTTCCGCGCATGCCGAACGTTTCGCTTGAACCGGGCACTGACAACAAATCGCTCGACGATCTGATCGCCGGCGTCGAAAAAGGCATTCTGATATACGGCGACGGGAGTTATTCGATCGATCAGCAGCGCTACAACTTCCAGTTTGGCGGTCAGGTGTTTTGGGAGATCAAGAACGGCAAACGCGGCGAGATGCTGCGCGACGTTGCGTATCAATCGCGAACCACCGACTTCTGGAATTCGCTGCGACGGCCTCGGTGGACCAGCCACGTACGAACTCGGCGGCAGCTTCAACGACGGCAAGGGCGAACCCGGCCAGTCGAACGCGGTCAGTCATGGTTGTCCACCGGCGCGTTTCCGGCAAGTCAACGTACTCAACACCGCGGCCAAGACCACGTCGTAAGATTTCTTTTTTGACATGTGACTCGCGCTTGCGGGACGGAAGTGAAAAAAGTAGGAGATCCGAGATGCTACTCACTGAAACAGAGGCGCGCGCAATCTGCGACAAGCTGTTGAGTTATGTGAAGGCGGACGACGCTGTCGTAAGCGTCAACAGTGAAAACTACGGTCACCTTCGCTTCGCCGCGAATGCGTTCACGACGAGCGGCGCGCGTGAGAATGTGAGCGTTGGTGTGACCGTGTGGATTGGCGGGAAGCGTGGCTCGGCTTCGACGAACGAGATCGACGACGAGTCGCTGAAATCGACCGTTGCGCTCGCCGAACAACTGGCACGCATCTCGCCGGTCGATCGTGAGTACATGCCGACGCTCAGCACGCAAACTTACAAACCGGTCAACGGTTACGCCGAGGCCACGTCAAACATCTCGCTTACGAGCCGCGCGAAGACGATCAACGACGTGATCGCCGCGTGTGAAAAGTCGAAAGTGATCGGCGCAGGTTTTCATCAGGCGCGCGGCACGGCGGGCGCGTCCGCTAACGAAGAACGGCAACTTCATTTACGACCGGGGCAGTTTGGTCAGCCTGGGCATGACTGCGCGCACTCCGGACGGCACCAGCTCCGGTTATTTCCTGCGCAACCATTTCGACGTCACGAAACTCGATACCGCTCGCATCGCTAACGAAGCGATTCGCAAAGCGCTCGACGCGCGAAATCCTCGCGTGCTCGAAGCCGGCGTCTATCCTGCGATACTCGAGCCGCAAGCCGTCGCTGATCTCGTGGGACATCTCGCTTTCAGTTTCGACGCGCGGAGTGCTGAGGAAGGTCGCAGTCCGTTCTCCGCGCCTGGCGGCAAGACGAAAATCGGACAGAAGATCTTTGACGAGCGATTGAATGTTTACAGCGATCCGTGGCATCCGGAATTGCCGGGTTCGAAGTCGGCGCAAGGCGGGCTTCCGGCGGAGAAGATCTACCTCGTGCGCAACGGCGTGTTGGAAAACCTCATTTACTCGCGCTACTGGGCGAAGCAGAAAAGCAAAGAACCGACGCCTGGTCCAGTCAACAGCATCATCGAAAGTTCCGCGCCGGCAGTTTCAGTCGACGACATGATCAAGTCGATGGACCGTGGAATACTGCTCGGGCGCTTCTGGTACATCCGCGGCGTCGACGCGCGCACTGCCTTGCAAACCGGCCTTACGCGCGACGGCATCTGGTACATCGAGAACGGGAAGATCCAGTATCCGGTCAAAAACTTCCGCTTCAATCAGAGCGTCATCGCCCTACTCTCACCGGGCAACATCGACATGATCGGCAAACCCGAACGCGTGGGCAACTCGGAAGGCCAGGGCGGCAACGCCGCGCTATTGCCGGCGTTGAAAGTCAAAGAGTTCAATTTCTCGTCGCAGTCGGAAGCTGTTTAGACGTCTCGACAGCCCCTTTAGCGGCTCACGATGTTCCGGAGCCGCGAAGGAGACTGTTCTCACGAAGGCTCACGTCAAGAATTGGAGATCCTCATGTCTCGTTCAGTGAAAATACTCTTCGGTGTCTCCGCGGCGTTGTATGTTATTTCCTACCCGGTCTGCCAACACGGAGAGCGCCGGGTGCAAAGCGAAATGGACAAGTATCCCGAGCAATTCGTCTCGGAGCACTACTTCGACATGATTTTCATGAAATACGCGCTACCAGGGATGGGCGTATTCTTCCTCGCCGGTCTCGTATTGTTCACGGCGCTCCTCGCGTGGGGATTGGAGTTATTGGACCGGCGGCGCGGAGTTCAGCGCAAAGGCTCTCCGAAAATCTAAAGGTCCAATCAGAACCTCATTCATACGAAACTCTGGAAGCGGTGTGACTAACCGGCTCGCCCGTTTTCACCGCCACATCCATTCCACCCAACTCTTCCAAAACCAAAATCCAAATTCATCAACCATGCTTGGGACGAAGCGGGATGCTTCAGTGACGAACGGGCCTCAACCCCCACCGCCAATGGGGGCACGCCTCTTGCGCCTTCACACTTCGGCTTAATTCGGTTGCTCTCGCTCGTACTCCGAAAGTTCGGAGCAAGTACCGGCGATGAAGTGAAACCAATTTCATTCGCACCCCAGGCGATCAAACGGCCTCCGAGAACTCGGAGGTCAAACAGTCTCCGAGAAATCGGAGAGGGTATAAAGGAGTTTCGGAGTATGAAGAGGTTAGAAATCCTATTGACCCTTCTTGTCGTTCTGGTGCTGGGCGCATTTGCGCCGGCATCGGCGCAGACCAGCAAGGGATTCGTTACCGGAGTCGTCGAAGATCCGAACGGCGCCGGAATCGCTAATGCCTCAATCAAGATTACAAACCTTACAACCGGCGTCTCGCGCGACACCGTCGCCGACAGTACCGGTAGTTTTCGCCTCGACGCGGTTGATCCTGGCACTTACACACTCGAAGTTTCGGCCCAGGGATTCAAGACCGCGAAACTCGACAATCGAAGTCAACGCAGCGCAAACTGTGAATATTCCGCTGCGACTCGAAATCGGAAGTCCAACTGAAGAAGTCATCGTAAGCACGGCGAACGAAGTCGTGATTCAAAATGCTGACGGCACGCGCGTCAACACACTTGGCGAGCGTGAGATCAGAGACTTGCCGGTGCTGGGACTCAATCCCGTCAACCTCGTGTTCACACTTCCGGGCGTCGCCGACGTTGGCGGCGCGAACGGTGTCGCCGCAGGCTTCGTGCAAGGAACGGAGTTTTCAATCAACGGCCTGCGACCACGCGGCAACAACCAACTCATCGACGGTCTCGACAACAACGACAACTCGATCACCGGTCAGGTGTATCAACCAACCGTCCGTGACGCGTATTCTCAAGTGACCGTGCTCGGCGGCGATTACTCCGCGGAGTTCGGACGCGCGGGTGGCGCTGTCGTGAACGTCATCACGCAGCAGCGGCTCGAACCAATTCCACGGCTCCGCCTACGACATCATTCAAAACTCGGCGTTCGACTGCGTTGACGCCGGGACAGAAGTCGCAGTCGGAACTGACGGAAGTGCCGCAGTTCACTCAAAACACTTTCGGCTTCTCGTTAGGTGGACCAGTAATCAAGAACAAGTTGTTCTTCTTCGGAACGTTCCAGGCGGATCTCGTGCGCGCGGGCGGAGTCACGGGTCGTGCAGTGGTGCCGACTCAAGCGGGCCTTAATCAATTGCGCGCCTTGTTTCCAGTTGGCGCGAGCCAGAACCTCGATCAGTATCTTGCGATCGTCGGCGATCTGCGCGGCGAGACCAATCTGGTCGACGTTCCGCTCGGCGGTGGCCAGGCCTGACATCGAGTTCGGCACCGCCACGAGATTCAGCGCGCAACCGGTAAACACTTATGACTACCTGGCACGAGTCGATTGGACCACTTCTGAAAGAACAGCGTCTCGTTCCGTTATCTCGCGAACAAGCAACTGTTCACCAACCAGTTTCCGGATCCGACAACCGGTGTCGCCGGCAGCCAGTTTCCGGGTTTTGAGATCGACGTGCCTTCGCTCACACAGAATTTCTACATGAGCGACACGTACGTCTTCTCTCCCCGCACTGTAAACGAAGCGCGTTTCGGTTACGGGCGTTTCAACCTGTTCTTTGGCCCGCGCGACACGGAGCTTGTCGACCAGTGGTCCACAGTTCCTCTTTGCCGGCACGCAGATCTCTACAGTCGGACTGTCGCAGCTTTTCCCGCAAGGCAGAATCTTCAACAACTACCAGTTCCAGGACACTGTCACGCACACGGTCGGCAACCACACGTTGCGCATTCGGTACCGACATACTGATGCAACGCGCGAAACAGTTTGTGCCGATTAACACGCGCGGCACGTTGACGTTTGCCGCCGGAGGCGATTTTCCGGCGTTCGGTAACTTCGTCGATTCGTTCTCAGGTGTCGGCAGGGCGCGGCCGCGAAAGTGTTTGGCGACGGTCTGGACTTTCCCAACGTCACCACGCTACGCCTATCTTCATCAACGACACTTGGAAAGTCAGGCCAAACCTGACGCTCAATCTCGGTTTGCGTTACGAGAACTTCGGCGCAGTTGCAAACAACGCAGCGTTCCCGGCATTCACGGGCTTCGACGCTCCGCTGCAAACGCGGGTCGAGCAACAGAACGACAACAACAACTTGGGTCCACGCGTTAGTTTTGCTTACTCGCCGCATTTCGAGTTCGGCTGGCTCGGAACCATCGTCGGCAGAGACAAGACCGTGATACGCGGCGGCTTCGCGATTAACTACGATGTGTTCTTCAACAACATCCTCAGCAACATCATCGGCCACTTCGCCGAACGCTCTGGGCACGACAGTTCAAGGAGCGAATGTCGGCGGACGTGGTATTCCAAACTTCACTGAAGCGGCTTTGCCGGCAACGCTCGTTGCGAATCCACAGGCCGGACAGAACACGATTCCGGCGGATCTGAAGAACCCACAGACTTACGTTTGGAACTTCGGCATTCAACGCGAGCTTCCGGGTCACAACGTTCTCGACATTGCATACGTTGGCACGCGCGGAACGCGATTGTTCATCAACGAACAGTTGAATCCGGGAGTTCCGGGCAGCACGAATCCAAACGGTCGCTTGTTTGCTACGAGAGGTTCGGTGATCTCGCGCACGAACGGCGGCGACTCGCAATATCACGGTCTGCAAATGCGCCTCGAGCGCAGTTTCAGAGACCACTTCCTCTATCGTGCGACCTACACTTTCCAGAAGACGATCGACAACACCAACAGCGAGATCTTCGCGACCACAGGCGGCAACAGCGTCGGTTCGGATCCATTCAATCGAACGTCGATCGTCGGCGTGGCGGACTTCGATGTGCCGCACATCTTTACTTTGTCAGGTTTGTGGGACATCCCGGGTAGTCGGATCGGGCTTTTGGAAGGAAGTGACGGGCGGATTCCAACTCGCGACGATCTGGCGTTACCAGTCAGGAAACGTCTCGTCGCCGTTTGTCACCGGCATCGACTTGAATGGCGATCTCAGTGGCACGAACGATCGGCCGTCGATCTCGAATCCGTTAGCGCCGGCAACGTCGGTTGGTTTCGCGAATTCGCTGGCCGGGAATCAGGGATGCGGCGCGTTCGGCGACCGGGTTCTTCGACATCAACTGCAATCCGGTTACTCTCAGCGATGTCCGTTATTTGGTCGATCCTTCGATTCGTCCGGGATCGCGGGACGCAACACTTTGCGCGCTCCGGCTTACAACACGTTCGACATGAGCCTGCAACGGTCGTTCAAGATCCCGTTCACTCCATGGGAAGAGGATCGTTTTGAGACTACGGTTTGATTACTTCAACGTATTCAATACGCCGATCTTCCGTTTCGAAGTTGGCGGGTTGTCTGACGGCGACGTGACGAATCCGAACTTCAACCGGCCGGATCTGAATTCAGGAGTTTCGGTCGGCACGGCCGGCGCACGTTCGGGTCGATTGCAGTTGCGCTACGTTTTCTAGAGAGCGGTAATTCCCTTCGCGGGTTAAGAGGGCGGCCCTTTGCGACCGCCCTCTATTTGTGTTCAAGCGGTCCATCGCAAACATAGCCCGGTGAGGTTTCGCAAAGAATCACGTCGTAACTCTCGAGCATCGGCATCGCGATAGCTTCAAGTTCATTCTTCCACAACTCGCCTTCGTAGAAGTCGTTCCTCATTCGTTCTCGCTCTTCAAGCGAAGGAAAACTGCGGAGCCAGACAAACTTGTTCGGGTTTTCGAGATCGAGTAGGGGACCGAGCACCTGCATGCCGTGAGCGCGCAGTGCGGGTATCGATCGCTTCTCAAAAAACTCGATGAACTCCGCGCGCCGGCCCGGCTTTATGCGATAGCTACGCACTTCGACGATCATTTCGGTACTCCTTCAATGTGTTCAGTGTGGTCAAAAGTTTGAGCCTGACTATAATGCTTTTTCACATGACAATCGATATCACAGTCAGGAGAAAACGGGATGAAGAATCGCGCCCCCGCGGACATTGACGAGTACATCGAAGACTTTCCCGCTAACGTGCAGAAGATCCTGCAAAAGATTCGCAAGACGATTCAAAAGGCAGCGCCTGATGCCACGGAAGTAATTAGTTATCAAATGCCGGCGTTCAAGTTGAATCGGGTGTTGGTCTATTTCGCTGGTTATCAGAATCACATCAGCTTGTATCCAGCGCCGCGTGGTGCTGCGGCGTTCAAGAAAGAACTGGCGGAGTACGCGGGAGGAAAAGGGACAGTGCAGTTTCCGTTGGACCAGCCGGTCCCTTACGACCTCATAACGCGGATCGTCAAATACCGCGTTGAGGAGAACGCGGCGTTGGACGACGCGCGCGGCAAGAAGAAACGAACTGCATCCTCAAAGAAGAGGTGAACTGAGTTGGCCATTGAAGGATTAGAGATACGCCGCGCTGAACCGGATGACTGTTCCGCGATCTATGAGATGTTTCGTTCGCCGAAGGTGTACGAGGGGACATTGCAACTGCCGTATCCGTCGCGCGAGCAGTGGCGCAAGCGCATCTCGGAAACTGAAAGTTGTTACAGCCTCGTCGCCGTCAGCGGCGAACACGTGATCGGAATGATCACTATCGACACGTTCCCCCACAAACCACGGCGTAGACACGCCGGCATAATCGGCATCAGCGTGACTGACACGTGGCAGGGCAAAGGCGTGGGCAAGGCGTTGATGCAGGCCGGCATCGATCTGGCAGACAAGTGGATCAACCTCATGCGACTGGAACTCGAAGTCTACGCTGATAATGAAGCGGCGATTCGACTCTACGAACATTTCGGCTTCGAGCGCGAAGGACTGTTGCGGCAACACGCGTTTCGCGACGGGCGTTATGTTGATTCGATCGTGATGGCGCGTCTGCGACCTTAGTTCGATCTTGTGTTTCTTGTGCCTCTTTGTGGCTATGAAGATCCTGGTTATCGGCGGTACAAGGTTTGTTGGGCGTCATTTCGTCACGGTGGCGTTGGCGCGTGGGCATGAGGTCACGCTGTTCAATCGCGGAACACAGGCGCCGTTGGAAGGCGTCGAAACGATCCAGGGGGATCGACATCGCGATCTCGCGAAACTTGAAGGCCGCCGTTGGGACGCAGTGCTCGACACGTGCGGGTTTCTTCCGCGTGCTGTGAAGGCGTCGGCGGAAGCGTTGCTTGATGATCTCGACGTTTACGTTTTCGTTTCCAGTCAATCGGTATATGCAGACGTGAGCCGTCCGGGTGTTGACGAAACCGGAGGCCTTGAGACCCTGACGCAAGAACAACTCGACAAGGCGAATGCGATCGATCCGTCGACAGCATCAGCCGTGGCATACGGCGACATGTATGGCGGGTTGAAAGCGCTCTCCGAAGAGGCAGCGGAAGAGGTGATGCCGGGAAGAGTGCTGGTATTGCGCCCGGGGTTGATCGTCGGTCCAAACGATTACACGGACCGTTTCACGTACTGGGTTGCGCGTGTCGCTCGTGGTGGTCAAGTGTTAGCGCCGGGCCGTCCGGAGCGTCCCGTTCAGTTTATCGACGCGCGCGACATTGCCGATTGGACCGTCAGTATGATCGAGCAGAAACGTACCGGCATTTACAACTGCAATGGCGTTCCGGGTGCCGTGACGATGGGAAGCCTGCTCGACGAGTGCAAAGCCGTGAGCGGCAGCGACGCTTCTTTCGTTTGGGTTGACGAAGAGTTTCTCGCGCGAGAGCAGATCGGCGCGTGGGGTGAACTGCCGCTGTGGTTGCCTGAAACCGAGGAGAGCCTGAAGGGCTTCATGTTTGTGAACAGTGACAAAGCCATTGAAGCCGGACTCACTTTCCGAACTTTGACGAAGACGATTGCCGACACGCTCGCATGGCATCAGACCACGAATGAAAAACTGAAAGCCGGTCTCGATCCTGAGAAGGAAAAGAACTTGCTACGTCAATGGCAAAATACATCTTCCTAATCACGATACTGGCGTCGTCAGCGTCGATTGGGTCCGCTCAGCAGATCGATCGCGACAAGATCGTTGCGCAGTTGGGCAAGACTAGCTGCACCCAGCTCGACGAACGAAAGCTTAAGTTCTGTCGGTTCGATTATGTGGCCGGCGGCTGGAGGGTCGATGCGATTGCCATATACCCGCTTGCGCAAGGTAAGTATCCGGGACTTCTGTTACTCCCTGGTTTTGAAGGCACGTCGGAAACACTCATCGGCGTTGGGGCTTTTTTCGCGCAGCAAGGTTTTGCTTGTCTGGCGATATCACCACCGGGATTCGGAAAATCCGGCGGTAAGCGAGATTTTATGGGACCAGCAACGATCGATGCGTTTGCCGTGGGCTTCAGAAATTTCGCGCGCGTGTCATACGTTGAGCCGAAGAAAATAGGAATCTTCGGTTACTCGCGCGGAGCCATGGCGGCGTCATTGTTGGCGGTCAAATTAGGGAAGGAAGTCCGCGCGGCTGTATTCGGTTCGGGTGTTTACGACTTCAAACGGGCTTATCACCAGACAAGACTGGAAGGCATCAGGGAAAACATGAGAGCAGAAACCGGCATGACCGAGATGGCGATCGTCGATCGGTCGTCGGTTTTGCATATGGAGAAGCTGGAGTGTCCGGTCCTGATCCTACACGGCGCAATCGATGGAAACGCGCCGACGAACCAGGCGTATGTTTTGCGAGACAGGCTGATCGAACTGAAGAAAGACTTTGAGTTCAAGATTCTGCCGGATCACGTGCATGGCCAACTGAAAAGCGATTTCCTTGCACTGGTGCTTGATTTTCTGAGTCGTAAACTCAAGGGCACGCCGGCGACGTTGAAGATAAGTTGATCATCATGGGTGCTTTGGACGGAAAGATTGCGTTGGTTGCAGGCGCGACACGTGGCGCCGGGCGCGGTATTGCGCTCGAGCTCGCGGCTGCGGGTGCGTTTGTGTATTGCACGGGTCGCAGTACGCGCGCGCAACGATCCGAGATGGACCGTCCTGAGACGATCGAAGAGACGGTTGAAATGATCGAGCGTGAGGGTGGACGCGGCGCTGCAGTGCAAGTCGATCATCTCGATCCGAAGCAGGTGGAAGCGCTGGTGGCGCAGATCGAGCGCGAGCAGGGAAGGTTGAATGTTTTAGTTAACGATATTTGGGGCAGCGACAAGTTCATCCAATGGAACACGCCTGTTTGGGAATACTCACTCGAAAAAGGCCTGCGCATGTTGCGCCTCGCGATCGACACGCACCTCATCACGAATCACTTCGCGCTTCCGCTGCTGATTAAGAATCCTGGCGGGTTGGTCGTCGAAGTCACTGACGGCACTGCTGAAATCAACAGCCAAAACTATCGCGTCTCGCTGTTCTACGATCTCGCGAAGACGTCGATCAATCGAATGGCGTGGGGATTGGCGAAAGAGCTGGCGCCGCACAACTGCACGGCGCTTTCGGTAACGCCCGGTTGGTTACGTTCGGAGCAGATGTTGGATAACTATGGTGTTCGTGAAGAGAATTGGCGCGACGCGATCGCGAAGCAGCCGCATTTCGCGATCACTGAGACGCCGCGTTATGTCGGCCGCGCTGTCGCACATCTCGCAGGCGACAGCGAGGTCCATCGCTGGAATGGCGAATCGCTTTCCAGCGCGCAGCTCGCGAAGATCTACGGGTTTACCGATGTCGATGGTTCGCAACCCGACGCGTGGCGGTACATGGTCGAAGTGCAGATTCCCGGCAAACCCGCAGACGCTACGGGATATAGGTGAGACGGGGGGACAGGGAGACGCGGGGACGGGGGGACGCGGGGAACACGGAGATGCGGTCGTGCCGCAGAGGGTCCCGCTGTCCACGTCCCCGCCTGTCCCCGCGTCACCCTTCCCCCCGTCCCCATCTTCTTCTTATGCCTCAACAGAGCGGAGTCCAGTACCACTCCCAATCCTTCAAACTCGGATTCATAGTGCACTGACTGTGCAGATCCTGCTTCAGGCTCACTGCCCAAACTTCCTGCAAGTTATTGTTCTGTCCGCACGCCGTAATCTCGTAACCAAACATCGACTCCAAATAGTCACCCGGCGACCACGGCCACCACTCCGGCCCGCCCGGCGACGACTGCGTGCTCTGATAGAACTTGTAATCGTTCCTGACGATCCAAATGCACCCACCCTTCTGCCCACCGAGTTCAACCGCCGCGATGTTGCGAACCTTCCCAGCGTTGTTCCAGTCAGGTCCCTGCCACGGTCCCCACTCGCCGCCTTGAAGTTTCTGAAACATGCACCAGAGCTGTTGTTTCTCATCAATACCCCATAGCGCGCCAAGACCGTTTCCCTGTTTGCACCCGCTGACTTCGAGCCAACGAGAGTTCTCCGGTGTCCTGGCCCAATCCTGCCACGGGCTATACGCGCCCGAAGGCGTGATCTGATAACACCCGACCAGAACGCCGTCGTCAGTGATGCCCCAGAACTGCAATCCATGAGCGCCGGCAAGCTGCGTCGCCGAGATCTTCTTAAGCTTCACAGACGCAGGCGCGTTGTTCCAACCCGGACCCTGCCACGGATGCCAATCGCCTCCCGGAGACGCCTGCCAGGTCGTCCAGATTTGGCTCTTCATGTCGAGCACCCAGAGTTGGACGGCGCCGTCGTATCGTTGCGCAGCTGCGAGCTCGTAAACTTGTTTCGGATAATTTTTCTCAGCCCAACCGGAGCTCATCCAGTCGCTCCATGTGCCGCCGGGCGTCTTCTGAGAGGTTGTGAAGAGAGTGCCTTTTATGTCGACGCCCCAAATCTGCGCGCCGCGGTTACCGCCCTGCTGAGAGGCTGTTAGTTTTCTTAACACAGGCGCGTTATGCCATGACATTCACGATCTCCTTTCGCACGTAAGGTACGAGTCTGTCAGACGTATTGTGGCCAGCGAGGCTTACTTTGCGTGAAACCGTCCACTAGATTGCATGTGGACTAAGAGCTTACGGGAGGTCGCGTGGTGCGAGCGGTTGGGAAACCATCGATGCGACCGCGGCGCATGATACAACTGACAACTGACTCTGACAACGACAAATTACAACCGCCCATTGTGTTAGACTGCACCCGAAAAACTACCTATCTACATGAGTAACGACACCTTTTATCAAGGCCCGAGCCGTATTCATCTCGCCGCCTTTCCGCCAAAAGAACGCTGGGACGACTGGACTGAACTCGATTCGCGCGCGTGGCCGAAGCGCGTTGAGCGACACTACTCGCTCGTCCCGACGACGTGCTTCAACTGCGAGTCGGCGTGCGGTCTGCTTGCTTACGTCGACAAACTCACCGGCGAGATTCAGAAGTTCGAAGGCAATCCGGAACATCCCGGCTCACGCGGTCGCAATTGCGCCAAGGGTCCCGCGACGCTCAACCAGGTAACGGATCCCGATCGCATTCTTTATCCACTCAAGCGCACCGGCCAGCGCGGCGCGGGACAGTGGGAACGCACCACCTGGGACGAAGCACTCGACACCATCGCCGCGCGTATTCGTAAGGCAATCGTCGAGAATCGTCGTCAGGAGATCATGTATCACGTCGGACGTCCCGGCGAAGACGGTTTCACGGAACGCATTCTCGCGGCGTGGGGCATCGACGGTCACAACTCGCACACAAACATCTGTTCGTCAGGCAGTCGTGAAGGCTATCAACTCTGGATGGGACTCGATCGTCCCAGCCCGGATCACGCAAACGCGAAGGTCATCCTGCTAATTAGTGCGCACCTCGAATCGGGTCACTATTTCAACCCGCATGCGCAACGGATCATCGATGGGAAGACGAATGGCGCGAAGTTGATTGTTTTTGATACGCGGCTGTCGCACACGGCGACGCACGCTGATTATTGGGTGTCGCCGTATCCCGGATCCGAAGCGGCGATGCTGCTGGCGATCGCGAATTATTTGATTCAGAACGATCTCTACAATCGCGAGTTTGTTGAGCAGTGGTGGAACTGGAAGGAGTTTCTGATCGCCGAAGGAACCGATCGACGCCGATTTCGCGACTTTTGAAACACGGATGAAACAGATTTACAGCGAATACACGTTTGAGTTTGCGGCTGTTGAGTCAGGTGTCGATGCGAAGGTCATTGAAGAGATTGCGAAGCTGGTGGCTACGGCAGGCACGCGTTTTTCGAGCCATAACTGGCGCAGCGTCTCGTCAGGCGTGAGCGGTGGGTGGTCGGTCGCTCGTTGTCTTTTCATGTTGAATGCGCTGCTTGGCGCGGTCGCGACGGAAGGCGGCGTTTATCCAAATGCGTGGAACAAGTTTGTGCCGCGCCCGATCTACACACCACCGCATCCGCAGATGTGGAACGAGACGACGTGGCCGCGCGAGTATCCGCTCTCGATGAACGAGATGTCGTTCCTGCTGCCGCACTTTCTGAAAGACGGACGCTCCAAACTCGACGTCTATTTCACGCGCGTCTACAACCCGGTCTGGACCAACCCCGACGGCTTTTCGTGGATCGAGATGTTGACCGATCCGGATCTCGTCGGTTGTTACGTCGCACTGACGCCAACGTGGAATGAAACGGCTTACTACGCCGATTATGTTCTGCCGATGGGCGTCGGTTCCGAACGTCACGATCTTCACTCGTACGAAACGCACGATTCGCAGTGGCTCGGTTTCCGCCAGCCCGTGATGAAAGCGCTGCGGCAACGCGAGGGAAAGAAGATCGACGACACGCGCGAAGTCAATCCCGGCGAGGTGTGGGAAGAGAACGAGTTCTGGCTCGAATTGACGTGGCGCATCGATCCCGATGGAAGTTTGGGAATAAGACAGTACGCGGAGTCGAAAAAAAGTCCCGGCACACGACTCGGAATCGACGAATATTACGCTTGGATCTTTGAGAACTCCGTTCCCGGTCTTCCAGAGCGTGCTTCGGAAGAAAATCTGACGCCGCTCGAATTCATGCGTCGTTACGGCGCGTATGAAGTCAAACAGAAGATCGGAAGGATTTACGATCAGACCGTCGGCGCTGAAGAGCTCGACGACGTGCAGGAGGACAGTTTCGGACGCGTGTTCACTCGCGCTGCAAAACCTGCCGGGCCAAACATCGTCCCGCTGCCGTTGCCGGACGGCGACGCAGATGGACGTCGACTCGTCGGCATCAACGCGGGCGGCGAGATCAAGCGCGGCTTCCCGACGCCGAGTGGCCGTTTGGAGTTTTACTCGTCGACGATGAACAGTTGGGGCTGGCCCGAGTACGCGATTCCGGGTTACATCAAGAGTCACGTGCATCCGGACAATCTCGAAGAAGGCCAAACGATCCTGATCTCGACGTTTCGTCTGGCCGTGCAGATTCACACGCGCAGTGCGAATTCAAAGTGGCTCGACGAGATCGCGCACACGAATCCGCTCTGGATCCATCCGTCGCACGCGAAGCAGATTCGGCGTCCGCACGGGCGAGCTGGTCCGCGTCGAAACAGATATCGGTTACTACGTCGTGCCGGCGTGGGTCACGGAAGGAATTCGACCGGGCATCGTCGCGTGCAGTCACCACATGGGCCGTTGGAAACTGACCGACGAAGGACAACGGCAGTTGATGGCGACCGTGAAACTCGATCGCAGCGGAACGGCGTGGCGTCTCGAGCGCGAAAAGGGCGTTCGGCCGTACCAGTCAGACGATCCCGACACGTTGCGGATCTGGTGGAAGGACGCGGGAATCCATCAAAACATGACGTTTCCGGTCCATCCCGATCCGATCTCCGGCATGCACTGCTGGCATCAGGCGGTGCGGGTGCGCAAGGCCGGACCAGACGACGACCCAGGCGATATATTTGTGGATACTGAGAAGTCGCGCGACGTATATCGCAAGTGGCTGGCGATGACGCGACCGGCAGACAAACATTCGCCCGACGGCACGCGGCGGCCCTACTGGATGCTCCGCCCGTTGAAACCCGCGCGCGAGTTTTATAAATTGCCGGATGGTCAGTAGTCAGTTGTCAGTGGTTTTCAGTAGTAGTTGGTGACCACGGACAACTGACAACTGACTACTGACAAAACCTCGAAGAGGTTTGTAAACAGATGTATTTCAAACAATTCTATCTAGCTTGTTTGGCCCACGCTTCGTATCTCGTCGGCTCGGAAGGTGAAGCCGCCGTTGTCGATCCGCAGCGTGACGTCGACGAGTATCTCGCCGAAGCCGCAGCCCAGGGACTCGCAGATCAAGTACGTCATCGAAACTCACCTGCACGCCGATTTCGTCAGCGGCCATCAGGAACTCGCCGAACGCACTGGCGCACAGATCGTTTTCGGCGAAAAGGCGGGCGCAGAGTTCAACCATCGCGCCGTTCACGACGGCGAAGAAATTCGGTTAGGAAAAGTCGTCCTGCGGTTCATGGAAACTCCGGGTCACACGCCCGAAGGTATCTGCGTGTTGATTATCGATACCGAAGTTTCCGATCAACCGCTGAAGGTGTTAACGGGCGACACGCTGTTCATCGGCGACGTGGGCCGTCCGGATCTCGCGGGCGGCAAGGGTTACACGTCGCAGATGATGGCCGAGATGATGTTCGACTCGCTTCACAACAAGCTGTTGAAGCTGCCGGATGAAGTCGAGGTCTATCCCGCACACGGCGCGGGATCGATGTGCGGACGAAACATGTCGAAAGAAACGTCGTCAACAATCGGCGAGCAGCGCAGGTTCAACTACGCGCTGAAGCCGATGAGCAAAGAAGAGTTTGTGAAGTTGATGACCGCAGACTTGCCGGAAGCGCCTGTCTATTTTCCAAAAGACGCTGAGATCAATCGCGCCGGCGCACGCGGACTGTCGGAACTCTCCGCGCCCGTCGCTTTGACGCCGCATGAAGTGCTCAGCTTGCAGACGAGCGGCCACGTGTTGCTCGACGTTCGTTCCGCGGCGGAGTTCGGCGCCGGTCATCTTCCCGGTTCGGTAAACATCGGGCTCGGCGGACAGTTTGCGATCTGGTCCGGCAGTTTGATTCCGCTGAACGCAGCGATCGTGATCGTCGCCGATACCACGTCCCAGGTTGATGAATCGGTCCTGCGTCTCGCGCGCGTCGGCATCGAGAACGTGAAAGGATATTTGCGCGGCGGCATTCACGCGTGGCGCGAGGCCGGTCTTCCCGTCGATGCGATCGAACAAGTCAGTGTGGACCAGTTGAAGGAACAGATCGCGAATCGCGAGTTGCAGATCGTCGACGTGCGGCGTCCGACTGAATACAGCAACGGTCACGTGCCGCGCGCGATGAACGCGCCGCTGTCGGCACTCGACAGGACCATCGATCAACTCCCCCTCCATAAAGACAAACCCACGGCGGTGATTTGCGCGGGCGGTTATCGCTCGAGCGCGGCCGCGAGTTTGTTGCAACAACAAGGCTTCACGAATTTAATCAACGTCGCGGGCGGCACCGGCGCGTGGATAAATGCCGGTTATCCGGTTGAAACTCCTTCCGGCAAGTGACTACATACAAAATCATAATCGCAATCCTCCTGGTTGTAGTTGCGACGATTCACGGCTTTGGCGCGGCGTGGCTGGCGATCTGGATGCTGTTTCATCCGTACCAGCCGAAGAAGCTGTTCGGCATCACGATCTGGCCGCAGGGAATGATCCCGCGTCATCGCGACAAGCTGGCCCAGTCGATCGGCAACGCCGTTGGTAACGAGCTCGTTTCGCAACAGACCGTCTTCGATGCGATGTTCGAAACCAGTTTCTTTCAACGAAAGATCGCGGACTTCGTCGGCGGTTATACAAACGAGCTGCTCGCTCGTGTTTATCCTTCGTTCATCGATGCGCTGCCGGCGCACGTGCGCGCGCCGATTCTCGACACGATCTCCGCGCTTCAGTACCGGCTCGCGGAGTACATCTCCGACATGTTGCGCAGTGAAGAGACTGCTGAAGTGATCGAACGTTTTGTCGACAAGCAGATCGACAGTTTGTTGGAACGAAACTTCGACGAACTGGTCAATAACGAGTCGGTCGACAAAGCGCTCGACTTCATTCAGCAACGGTTTCAGGGTTACATCGCAGACGAGAGCTTCGAACAGCGCGTGGGCGAGTTTGTTTCCGGGCGTCTCGACGATCTGTCACGTAGCGAGGCGACGCTTGCCGAGACAGTCACGCCGGAGACGATCGCGTTCATCAAGACACGCATCGATCAGGAAGTGCCGCCGATCGTTCATCACCTCGCCGACATTGCGACGAGTCCCACAACACGCAAGCAGATCGGCGCGCTGATCAAACTCGAAGTCGATCAGTACTACGAACAGCTTTCGCTATTCAAAAAGATCTTCATCTCGCGCGAACGCATCCATCGCGAGGTCGATGATCTCGTTAACAAGACACTGCCGAAGAAGATCGAAGAGTATTTGCGCGGCGAGGCGTTCGAACAGGAAGCGGAAGCGTTTCTGAACGCGACGATCGACAACGTGATGAACCGTCCGCTGAACCAGCTTATTGGACAGTTCGAGTCGGGCAAGTTTGACGAACTGAAGGCGCAGATCACGGCGCGGCTCGTCGAAATACTTCGCAGTGAGACGCTGTCGACGTCCGTCTCCTCACATTTCTCGGATGCGATCGATCGCCTGCGTCCGCAAACGCTTGGTTCGGTGTTGCAGCAGGTTGATCCAAGATCGGCAGAGCACGTCAAACAACTCCTCACGAGAAGCTTTTTGAATCTACTGGGGCGCGAAGACACGGCGCGCACGATCAATGCGATTCTTACTGCGCAGATCGAGCGGTTATTGATAGCGCCGATTGGCCGTTTGGGCGATCATGTCTCGGAAAACGCGATGGAACGGGCGAGTTCTGCGCTGGTCGACAAGATCACGCTGGCGGCGCGGGAACGCTTGCCGGTGGCGATTGCGGAGTTTGACGTTGGCGGGCTGGTGCGGAAAAAAGTTTCGGATTATCCGATCGAAAAACTGGAAGCGCTCGTATTATCAGTAGCCCAGCAGCACCTCAAGACAATCGAGCTGTTCGGTGCGATTATTGGTTTCTTCATCGGAATTGGCCAGGCGATCTATTATTTGTGGATCACACCTTAGGCGGAGGTAGTCGAGATGTTTTGCTCAAATTGCGGCACTGCACGCACGCCGGATGTCAGTTATTGCAATCGCTGCGGCGCTGACTTGCGGGAGCGAAGGGAGTCGAGCAATACGGCTGTGATCAGCGCCATACTTACCGCGATAACGACGCTCGGGATCGTTGGTTTGGCGATCATGTTTGGCGGCGCGCTGGTCTTGCGTCGGAAGGCAGGACTCGATCAGGAGCTGATTGGTGTGTTCATGATGTTTACGTTTCTGATCGTCGGTGTGACGGAGTTCATGCTCGTGAAGAATCTGTCGAAGCTTACTGGCGGGCGTGAAAGTAAGAAATACTTTCCGCCGCCCGTGTCGACGAACGAGCTGCGATTGCCTGCGGCAGGAAACCTCGGCGAACCCGTGCCGAGCGTGACGGAAAACACGACGCGCACACTCGACTACATTCGTCGCGAGCATTAAAAACACCGGCCCAACAATTCATAATCCCAACAGTGACATTAATTTCCTGTTGACATTACACTCGCGCCTGAATAACTTTGCTCTAATTCGAAAGGAGCTTATTTCCCCAATGACCTACGTAGTTGTTGAATTATGCGTCGATTGCAAGTACACCGACTGCGCAGCTGTTTGTCCTGTTGAAGCATTTCATGAATTACCGGATCGTCTTTACATTAACGCCGACACCTGTATTGATTGCGACGCGTGCGTTCCTGAATGCCCGGTAGAAGCGATCTTCGCCGACACCAACGTGCCCGAGAACTATGCTCATTGGACGCAGATCAACATAGACGAAGCTCCGAACTATCCGATCATCAGTCAAAAGATTCCCGCACTTCACGGCCCAAGCTGCACCGGTCCAGAAGAATAGAATCGATGTGATTCCTGTTCGAAAATATGGGCCGCGGCGGACCCAAACTTATGAAGCGTTTCGTTGTCCCTCTCGCCGTAGCCCTTTGTTTTCTGTCAGTCGTCTCACAGCATTCCACAGTGTCTGCGAAAGACACGTGGATCAGCATCCGCACCAAAAACTTCTACGTGATCGGCAACGCGAATGAGAAAGACGTTCGCAAAGCCGCGCTTAAACTGGAGCAGTTTCGCGAAGCGTTTACGCAGCTCTTCCCGAGCATGAAATTCAACACGCCGGTCCCCACTACCGTCGTGGCCTTTAAAAACAAGAGTTCTTACGAGCCGTTTGGACCACCAAATACGAGCGGCTACTTCCAGGCTGGTCCTGACGTCAACTACATCGCTCTATCGACTGACTGGTATCTTCGCGGCGACGACGGGCTTTTCCAGATCATCTTTCACGAGTACACGCACCTGCTCGTAGACAACACTCTCAGGAATTCTCCGTTGTGGTTCAACGAAGGACTGGCGGAGTACTACAGCACGTTCAAGATTTCTGACGATCAAAAGTTCGAAATCGGAATCCAACCCGGCAATCACCTCTTCTTCCTGCGAAGAAATGCGATGCTGCCGTTGCGCACGTTGTTTGCGGTCGATCACAAGTCGCCGTACTACAACGAAAGATCGAAGAAGAGTGTTTTTTACGCGCAGTCGTGGGCGTTGATGCACTACCTGATCATCGGCAAGCAGGGTGGCGAGAAGAAGCTGACGAATTTTCTGGACATGATCGCGGCCAACGTGCCGGTTGACACGGCGTTTCCGAAAGCCTTTGAAACAACCTTCGAGGCGATGGAAAAAGAGTTATACGATTACGTCAGGCGAGATCGCTACTACACCTTGAAAGGTCAGTTCAGCACAAAGCTCGAACGCGACACGATTACCGAAGCTAAACCACTGACGGAAGCGGAGGCGCAGGCGTACCTCGGCGATCTACTGGTCCACAGTAATCGTGCAGATGCAGTTACGTATCTTGAAAAGGCATTACAGATCGATCCGGACCTCGGCATGGCCCACGCGTCGTTAGGCATGCTGCGTTTTCGTGAGGGCAGGAGAGACGAGGCTCGCGTAAGTCTTGAACGTGCCATCGCCGCCAATTCGCAAAACTATCTGGCCCATTTCTACTACGCGTCCGTGCTAACTCGTCAACGTCCTGACGACACGTCGGCGACGTTGACGCCGGAACAAGTGGCGAAGATCCGGCAACACGTAGACCGCGCGATCCAACTGCGTCCTGATTTTCCCGAGTCGTACACGTTGAAAGCCTTTGTCAGCCTGATCAGCAGCACTGAGATCGACGAATCGATTGCCATGATGAAGCGCGTGTTGAAGGAGTCGCCGGGCCGCCTTGGTTTCGTCTTCATGCTCGGCCAGCTTTACATGCACAAGCATGATTACAAAGCGGCCCAGCCATTGCTCGAACAGGTTGCCAAATCGAGCGAGTACGAGAGCCGGCATGCGCAATACTTGTTGGACAAGATTGCGAAACGCCAACAGGGTCCGGGCAGCACGTCGACGCCCGCCGGACCGGAAGTCATTGTCGGTGAAACTACGGTAATCGATACGTCAGATCCGTCGGCGCAATTGCGTGAAGCGTTGAGAAAGCCCGCCTCGGGTGAGACTCAAATCATGGCGACGCTCGTGAAGATCGATTGCGACAAGAAAGGCATCGTTTTCGTCGTGCAGACGCCGTCAGGACTGTTGCGGTTGCGAACGAACACGAACACCTTCGACGACATCGAGATCAGAACTTTCACCGCCGATGTGCAGGGCGACATTGGCTGTGGTCCACGCAAGCCCGCGAACATCGTGGTGATTAGCTATGCTCCAAATACTGACAAGCGCGTGAAGGTTGATGGCGTGTTGAAGTCAGTCGAGTTTGTGCCCTGCCGATTTTAAACTCAAGCCGGACAAGAAGTAGAAACACGAATGGCACAGATCGTGTGATCGACCTGTGCCATTCGCAAGTTTCAGACTACTACTTCTGCTGACCGTCAGTCGTGACGTTGCGGCGCGTTCCGTTCAACTGCTTCATCAATTCATCAATTGCTGCTTCCAGTTGCCGATCGCGTCCGGCGAGTGTGTCTTCCGGCCGATTTTCGATGAGCATGTCAGGTTGCACGCCGTAGTTTTCCATGTTCGTGTGTTTCGCATCTGCGAGATACACGCCCACGCCCGGAGTGCGTACTGTCGAACCGTCGACGAGGCTGTAGCTGCCCGTGCCGATGACGGCGCCCATCGTCGGCGTTCCAACGACCTTGCCGAGTCCCAACGCGCGGAAGCCCGCCGGAAACATCTCGGCGTTTGAAGCCGAGCGCCAGTTCTGCAAAACGATCTTCGGTCCGAAGAACCCGGCGAATGGACGTCCCGACGCTTCAGTGCCGCGCGGCTGCCACACCTGGTACTGACGTTGGACCAGTATCGCGAGCAACTCCTGTTCGATGTTGCCGCCGCCGTTCCAACGCTGATCGATGACCATCGCTTCCTTGTTGCGATACTCGCGAATCTCCTTTTCAAACTTGCGGAGAGACGGTTGATTCATCGCCTGGATGTGGATGTAGCCGATGCGTCCGCCTGAAAGCTCGTCGACTTTCTGGCGTCGTTCTTTCACCCAGCGCTCGTAACGCAACTGGCTGTACGCGCCGCCGGAGATCGCTTCGATGCGCGTATTCCACGCACCGTCTTCGGCCGGTTTGCTGTTGAAAGTCACGACGACTTTGCGATTGAGACGATCGTTGAGAATGTCCCAATACTCGTCTCCCGCTTTCACCTGTTTGCCGTTGATCGCGAGCAGGTAGTCGCCGACTTTCACGCGCACCCAATCCTTATCGGCTGGTCCATCTTCGTAGACGTACGTGACCTTGTAGCGGCCGGCCGCAGCGTCAGGTTCGAGTTCGACCCCGAGATGCGACGTCGAAACTCCACCACCGCCTGGTCCACGCGGTGGCGGCGCGGCGCCGGTATGCGAGGCGTTCAACTCGCCGATCATCTCGTTGAGAATGTTGAGCAACTCCTGGCGGTCGCCGACGAAATCGACTAGCGGACGATACTTCGCGCGCATCGCGTCCCAATCCATGCCGTGCATCTTCGGATCGTAGAAGCGGTACTTCATCGTTCGCCATCCATCGTCGAACATCTCGGCCCACTCCGCGGGTCGATCGACTTGCACACGAACGTTGAAACTGATGCGACGTCGTCCGCGCTTCGCGCGGTGGCCCAGCCGCTGCTGCTGCTGCTCCAGCACCCGCGCCTGCGCCCGCTCCCGCGCCCGCCGCCAGCGGCACTGAATAGACACCGTCACGTTCGCGGAAGAACAGCGTACGTCCGTCGCGCGAAATGTTCAGGCCGCCGATGCCGCCGCCGAAACCCCCGCCGCCACCGGGACCACCTTCGCCGCCTTCGTTAGGCGCTTGTCCCGACGTGACCCTCGACAAGCGACGTCCGTCTTCTCCGATCGAGTAGATCACGGGAACGCTTGCAGTCGCAGATGGTTCGGTTGTGACGAAAACGATCGTGCGGCTGTCAGGCGTGATTGTGTATCCGAGCACCGGGAACGGCATGCGCGTAACCTGCCGTGTGCGGCGTTTCATTCCGGCCCAGTCCATCTTGGTCTCGCGCGGTGGACGATTCGCTGCGGGACGGCGTCCAGGTGTAGCTGGTTCGCCGCCTTCCGCAGCCGGTGGCGCTTCGCGTTGCGGTGGTTCTGCTTCAGCACGCTCTTCGGCGTCATCCGGATCGCGTTCCTGCCGCTCGAGCAACACTGAATAGATCTGAACTGAGTTGGGCGTGTTTCCGCCGGTAGATTCGACGCGTTGGAAATACAGCTTCCGTCCGTCTGCTGAGAACTGCGGATTGCCGTCGTTGTTTGAATCGAACGTGATCTTGTGCGGCGTCTTGTCGTCGCCCGCCGCTGCAATCACGAAGATGTCAGACGTGCGCGACACGTCGGGTTTCGAGTAAGCGATCCACTTGCCGTCGGGCGACCAGACCGGCGCGCCGAAGCCGCCGAAGCGTGACGTATCCAATTCGACAAGTTGTTTCGTCGCGACGGTGAGTTTGCGCAGCTTGTCGTCAGACGACGAGAATGCGATCTCCTTCGAATCGGGCGACCAGTTGTAGCTTTGTTTCAACGCATCGATGTCCGTGAGCTTCTGCGCGGGCGCTGAACCGTCGGTCGGCACGACCCAGAGCTCTTCGCGTCCACTCTGATCCGACACGTACGCGAGCGACTTGCCGTCTGGTGAATACTGCACGAAACGATCGCGAGCGGCGCCGTCCGTGAGCTGTTTCAGATCGCCTTCTTCAACCGGCGCGGTGAACACTTCGCCATGAATCGAAAACGCGATGCGACGCGACGACGGCGCGAGATGGTAATCATCCACCTGCGAGTTGAACGACGCTGTTTCCGTCAGGTTCTCCTGCGTCTCGGCGTCGATGTTCAAGGTGATCTGTGTTGCGCGTTTGGTGTTGACGTCGAGTTTCCAGATGCCGAAGTCGTGCTCGAAAACGATCACCTTGCCATCGGAGCTGATCGCGGGCCAACGCACGTCGCCTGATTTGAACGTCGTAACGCGATCCGCTTTGCCGCCATTGTCGGAAACGCGCCAAATGTTTGTTAGACCATTACCGTCGCGATCGCTGACGAAGTAGATGAAGCCGTCGTGACCCCACATGGGCCATGAATCGAGTCCGTCGAAGTCGGTGACTTGCGTAAACTTCTTCGCGGAGACGTCCATGATCATGATGTCGCTTTGATAGGAGCCGCGGTAATACTTGCGCCAGTAACTTTGCGCTTTTTGGTTGTAGGCGAGTCGCTTTCCATCCGGCGAGTACGCCGCCTGGACGCCCATGTCAGTTCCGGCTTTCACGGGCATGCCGCCTTCGGTGCTGACAAGGTAGAGCTGCGGCATGAAGTCTTCACCACGATTGCCGCTGAAGACGATCGATCGCGAATCAGCAGACCATCCGAGGACGGTGTCGTCGGCGGAATGGTTGGTGAGTTGTTTCGCAGTGCCGCCACCGGCAGGTATCAGATACACGTCGAGGTTGCCGGCGCGATCGCTCGAGAACGCGATCCACTTTCCGTCCGGCGAGAAGCGGCCATAAACGTCGCGTGCTCGATTGACGGTCAGACGCTGGATGTTTTGGCCGTTGTCATCGGCGGTCCAGATATCGCCGAGATAGCTGAAGACGACGCGACCGTTGTGGTAATGGGGATAGCGCACGAGCCGCGCTTCGCGGCCAAACGCCGAGATTGCAGCGAAGAGAAATATCGCCGTTGCGAGTAGAGTTGTTGTCTTTTTCATGGCTCCTGACCTGCGCGAATTGGGATGGAATTACTGGCCTGCGGTGGGCGGATTATATATCCGAAAAACTAGATGTGAAAGCTCAGAATCGGGTGAATCTCGCGTTTTCGGAATTCTTTTGGCATCATTGGCCCGTGGCGATTACCTGTCGAAAGATGCACGCGGGCGATGTGCCTGACGCTTTTCAGATGCTCACCGGTTTTTTGAGCGCTGATGAGCACTATCTCGCGAGCAGTCAGGCGTATGGAGATCTCGGATTAAAAGGACTGAACGACGCGCTCGACATCTTCCTCGAGCGATCTGAGCTGGGGTTCGTTTGGATGGCTTACGACGAGAATGGCGCCGCTGGGATCTGTGTTGTTTGTTATGGGATCTCGACGTCGATGGGTGCAGTCGTCGCGAAGCTCGACGACGTTTCGGTTAAAGAGGACCGTCGAAGTCATGGCGTCGGTTCCGAGATGCTCGAGCAGTTGAAGGAGCAGTTGAGAAAAGAAGCGGTGACACGGATCGACGTCGCCGTCCACCTCGAAAACCCACAGGCCCGCCGGTTTTACGAAAAACTCGGCTTCGTACGACTCAACGAAGAGCGTCTGTCGTGTTTGATTTGATCTGTTCGACTAGTCGGATCTTGCCCCCTTCTCGCCCCTTCTTTGTGCACTCCTGTCGTAGTTAACTATTCCAAGATTCGCGATCTCTTCGAAGTACTTAGCAAACGCCACCATCCCGCCTGACGCCTGTTGCCAATCGAAATTCTCATTCGGCGCGTGATACCCATGCTCCGGCAGTGACAAACCAAGAAACAGCACCGGACACTTCAAAACTTTCTCGATACTCGTCATCGCACCAATCGTCCCACCGTCCCGCACAAAAACCGCTTCCTTCCCAAACGCAAATTTCACCGCCCGCTTCAACGCCAGCGGTAACGGCCCTTCGACCACGGTGCGAAACGCCGGCGCCGCATGTTCGAAACGAATCTGCACATCGGGATTCTTTTCCTTGATCGCCGCCGCAAGCAGCTTCTGAATCCGCTTCGGATCCTGCACCGGCACTAACCGGCAGGAACACTTAACTTCCGCACGCGGCGGAACGATCGACTTCAACCCCGGTCCCTGGTACCCGCCAACAACGCCGTGAATCTCGAGCGTCGGCATGCCCCAGATGCGTTTCATAACTTCGAGCGGATCCTCGCTCCGCATTTTCTTCAGATGGTGAGCTTTCTTGAACGCCTTTGTCGTGAAGCCGCTGTTCGCCCAGTCTTGCAGTTCTTTCTTCGTCGGTGGAATCACGTCGTCGTAAAAACCTTTAATTTTGATTTTGCCCGTTCGCGGGTCGTAGATGTCGCAGACGAGCTGCATCAACTCCGCGATCGGGTTTCGCGAAGCGCCGCCGGTCTCGCCGGAGTGTGTATCGACCGTTCCCGTTTCGAGCGTCAAAATGAATCCCATCAGTCCGCGCAATCCGGCGGAGCTCGCCGGACGGTTACGCGAGACCCAAACCGTATCGGAAACGACCACCGAATCGGTCTTCAACGAAGGCCCCACTTTCGAAATGATCTTTTCGAAGTTTGGCGATCCGATCTCCTCTTCAAACTCCCAAAGGAAACGAATGTTGACAGGCACGTTCGACTCGATCGCCGCCCGCGCGCCGAAGAGTGCGCTGAGCGCCGGACCTTTGTCGTCAGTAGTGCCGCGTCCGTAATAAGTGTCACCTTTTTGCGTGAAGACGAACGGTTCCGTGTCCCATGGTTCGGTTTCTTTCGAGGCGGGTTGAACGTCGATGTGGTTGTAAACGGTCACGGTCGGCAAGTTCGGATCGTTGCCAAACACACCGTGAATAACGGGATTTCCCTTGTCGGCGCGGTAAACCTCGACTTTTCCGCCAAACGATTCGAGCGTTTCGACGGTGAGTTCGACGCCTTTCCTTATGTCGTCGAGGTGATTTGGATCGACGGAAACTGTTGGCGTTTCGACGAAGCGACGGAGCAGTGACTCAAATTCCGAGCGGTGTTCCTTGGCGAACGACACAAGCCTATCCCGTTTCAATGTTGTGGGCATTAAAGATCCTCCGTCGAATTGTCGGTGTGAAAAGCCAGGCGGCCATAATATACGAAAACCATGTGATTTCGCGGCTCAAAGATTGCCCCGAAAATGCGGGCGACGAAAGTTCATTCCGGCGCATCTAGATCCCAGCCGAATGATCTTGGAGAAAACTCAGGCAACTGCTGCTGCGTACATTCAAAAGCTGCCTTGCTTCGTGTTATTCTGGCGTCCCCGTTTCCGCACCTAACGGATCGGCCCCTGTACTTGCAATGTTTGGTTTTAGGAGGGTTGCGTGAGAAAAAGCTCTTTTGCCCCGGGAATCTTATTTATTGTTTTTGCCCTGGCACTCCCTGCCTTAATAATTGCTCAGCAGACACGTTCTGCACGCCGGACGACGAGTCCTGACCGCTCCGGGAGCGCGAACACTCCGGGCGGCAGAGCTGACACAGGCGCACCGGCAATCAAAAGCGACCTTTCTGAGGCCCTCGCCGTCATTCAGACAAATCATATCGACGGCCGGAAGCTCGATTACAACAACATCTTCAAGTCGTCGATCAGCAGCATGTTGAGCGCTCTCGATCCGCATTCGACTTATTTCGATCCGGCGGAGTTTGCGGCGTTCCGCACCGAGCAGCGATCCGAATACTTCGGCATCGGCGCGACGATCGAAGACTTGCGCGAGGGTTCTGACGTCAACACTTTCATTCGCGCCACTTTCCCGGATTCGCCGGCAGCCCGCGCTGGACTGCGATATGGAGATCGCATTCTCGCCGTCGACGGCAATTCAATGAAAGGCAAGACGTATCCCGAAGTGCGGAAGTTTTTGCTTGGCGCGCGCGGCACGACGGTGAAGGTGACCGTCGAACATGCGGCAACCAAACAGCAGGAGACCGTAAACATCATTCGCGACGCGGTGTCGCTGCCGTCGATCGCGCAGGCGTACATGTTGAGGCCAGGAGTCGGTTATGTCGCGATGACGGGTGGTTTCAACCTGACGACGGACGACGAGTTTGGCGACGCGCTCAAACAGCTCCACAGCCGCGGCATGAACATGCTTGTTCTGGACCTGCGCGGCAATCGCGGTGGTTTGTTGATTCAGGCCGTGCGTGTGGCGAACAGGTTCCTGCAACGCGGACAGATGATCGTTACGCAGAAGGGCAGAATCAAAGACAGCACGCAGCCTTATGCCGCGGTGAATGAGAATCCTGACAGTGTTCCGGTGGTGGTGCTCGTCAATGGCGATACGGCTTCAGCGGCTGAGATCGTTGCGGGCGCGCTTCAGGATCACGATCGCGCGCTGATCGTTGGCGAGACGACGTTTGGCAAAGGCCTCGTTCAGTTCCCGTTCCAATTGGACTACGATTCGGCGCTGTTGCTGACGATTGCGAAGTATTACACGCCGTCAGGCCGGTTGATTCAGCGTGACTATTCAGGTGGTGGAACCTACGACTACTACTTCCCGGGTGGTGTCGCGGCGGACAAGAACAATCAAACGAAGACGCAACCGAACGGACCGGAGAGTCATACCGACATGGGCCGTGCGGTTTACGGCGGCGGCGGAATTGCGCCGGATGAAGTTGTGAAGCCGGGCCTGATCAGTGTGGCCGAGCGTCATCTGCGCGATGTGCTTTTCGCGTTCTCGCTCGAGTTGGTTAGTGGTCGCGTGGCTGGTTTTGAGTCTTACAAGATTCAACGCGCGATCGAGTTTGACCACGATCTCGTTAACGACGACTTTCCTGTCACCGACCCGCTCTTCAAAGAACTGAAGAAGTTTGCGGCCAGCAAGCCGATGTTCAAGGTAACGCAGGATCAGTTGGATAAATCGCGCACCTACGCTGAGCGGCAGTTGCGCTACAACTTGCTGTCGGCGGCTTACGGATATCGCACGGCGACGCAGGTTTTCATTAACGATGGAGATCCGCAGATCGCGAAGGCAGTTGATGCGATGCCACGTGCTCGTGAGTTAGCGCTTGCGGCGAGCAAAGCGCGCGCCCGCGGTTAAGGGTTCGTCTCTAACAAAAGAACAAGTCCGGAAGGGGGCAAGCGAAAGCGCGCCCCCGCTTTTTTTTAACAGTTCAAACGCTCACGACGATAGTGGTGAGTAACCGGCCGGCGACGCCCGATGCCAATCGCGTTTCTCGAAATGATTAACGTGGGCGGGAGTTGCCGGCGTTTGAATTCATTGGCCGGCGACTCGACGCGATTGAGTATGTCGCGCACAAACTCCGGATCGAATCCCGTCTCCACAATCTCACTCGGCGTCGCTTTCAATTCAAAATACAACCGTAGAATGCGATCGAGTTGGTCGTAAGGCGGCAGTGACTGATCGTCAAACTGTCCTGGCGCGAGCTCGGCCGATGGACGTTTGTCGATGATCGCACTGTGGAATGATTTCGCGATCTCTGTTTAGGTGCTTTGCGAGCGCGTAGACTTCGGTTTTCAGGACGTCGCCGATCACCGCGAGCCCGCCGTTCGTGTCGCCGTACAGCGTGCAGTAGCCAAGCGCGAGTTCCGACTTGTTTCCTGTCGACAGCAGCAGACGGTTTTCTGCGTTGGAGATCGTCATCAGTATGTTGCCGCGCAAACGCGATTGCAGGTTCTCGGAGGCGGTGGACCGGTTTTGGGTTGAGGGCTCGGGAAGCTTGAGTTGTTCGCGCAGCGTTTCGTAAGCGTTCGAGATCGGGTGCTCGACTACGGGCATGCCGAGTCGTCGTCCGAGTTCGACTGAATCGTCGATGCTCGAACGTGATGAAAACGGCGACGGCATCATCACGCTCAATACGTTTTCCGCGCCGATTGCTTCGCATGCGAGTGCTGCGACGACTGCTGAGTCGATGCCGCCGGATAGTCCGATGACGACGCGAGTGAATTTGTTTTTGCCTGCGTAGTCGCGAATGCCGAGCACGAGCGCGTCGTGAATGGTCTCGATGTCGTCGCCGGGCAGGCAAAACTTGTCGGCGACGTCGCAGTCGAGATCGACGGTGCCGACGAACTCTTCGAACGGCGGCGCTTGCATGATGATCTTGCCGTTTGCGTCCGCGACGATGCTTGCGCCGTCGAAGATGATCCCGTCGTTGCCGCCGACGAGGTTGACGAAGATGATCGGTACCTTCGCGCTTCTTGCGCGATGCGACACCATTTCGCAACGCTGGCCCATCTTGCCTTTGTTGAATGGAGAGGCGTTGATCGAGACGAGCACTTCAGCGCCGAGTTTGATCAGTTCGTCGGCTGGATCGTCAGTGTAAAGACGTTCTTTCCAGAATGTTTTGTCGTTCCAGAAGTCTTCGCACACGGCGACGCCGAGTTCATTGGCGTCATTCGTGAACGAGAAGAGGTGTCGCTGAGGTGACGGCTGGAAATACCGCGGGTCGTCAAATACATCGTACTCGGGCAGCAGCGTCTTATCCGCAAATCCAACTAACTCTTTATTCCGAATAACGGCGGCCGAATTATAAAGCCTGCGCCCCGTCGTCAATCCCGACGGCCGTACCGTGCCGACAATCGCAGTTATTCCTTCGGTAGCGTCAACGATGCGTTGCAACGGCGCGAGCGCGCACTGCTGAACGTCGCGATCGAGAAACCAATCAAACGACGTGTATCCCTGAATACACGCTTCGGGCAGTACAACCAGATCGGAGTTTTCTTTTTTTCCTTGCTCGATCGCGCTAATAATCCGCGCGGTATTCCCGTCAAAGTCGCCGTTAGTAGTATTGATCTGCCCTATGGTGACGCGCATTTGCGGCAGATCGTGCACGATCTTGCTAACGCTGGCGCAATTCGCGCATCATTTGGCCGGAAAACCGCGCATGCGCTATATTCTTGAGGCCAGCATGCGGAGGGGTCGCATAATGGTAGTGCAGCGGTCTTGAAAACCGCCGGCCGAAAGGCTATGCAGGTTCGAGTCCTGTCCCCTCCGCCACTTTCTTTCAACAACTTACCGCTTATTCATTCGATCACATCCCCATCCGTTCCAGTAGCGAGTTGGCGCGATTTTGGCGCGCTTTTGGCGCTAGTCGGAACAGACGCAGTCTGCTTTTAACGAATCAACCTCCGTCGCGTAGATTCTGCGGCATCGCATGAGTGTATCGAGAAGTCATCTGCAACGTGGCATGACCCAACAACGTCATGATGTCCATCTCGTGCACTCCCTTTGCTCTCAAACGCGTTGCAAACGTGTGGCGTAGATCGTGAAACCGAAAATGGGAGCATCATCACAATCGTTCTAAATTGACCATGATACTACTGAGTAGTATAGTCATAAGGCATGGCGAAAGCAGACGATACTGTCTGGTTTGAATTCGTTGAATCGAAGGTCTTTTCCAAACAAATCGGCGCATTGCCGGCCGAGGTCTTGACTAACATTCAATCCGACCTTGTCCAAAATCCGGAGCGTGGCGACATTGTGAAGGGGACGCATGGCGTTCGGAAGGCACGAGTGGCTGACCCGGGCTCGTCACGAGGAAAGAGCGGTAGCTACCGTTATTTGTATCTCTACCTTGAACACGCCGGCAGAATTCACTTGCTGTATCTATTCAGCAAAGGTGACCAAGCCGACTTATCACCGGATCAAACGCGCATCATTGGCGCGCTGAGCCAGCAGATTAGAAGGGAACGTGAGTCATGAAGTCAGGAAAGACTCGGAAGGTGCAGACAAATAAGACGAACTATATGAGTGATGAGGCATTTGCCGATCTTAAGGAGGCCATGGAAGATGCACTTGCCTTTGAGCGTGGCAAGCGTCGCGATTTAAAGGTAACGCGAATTCAAGCTCCGCGTCCGCCAAAGGCAATGTCGCCCAGAGATATCGCGCGAATACGCGAAAGACTCAACTGCTCTCAAGCGGTGTTTGCAATGATGCTGAACATTAGCCCCAAGACCGTCCAAGCTTGGGAACAAGGCTCACGAGAGCCCGGTGACGCCGCGCTCAAGCTGCTGACAATCGCTAAGAACCATCCCGAAGTGCTACTCGAGACTTAAGCGGCGACTGAATGAACGCTCCTTTATAAAAGACGGTTAACTATCTTATCGCCGTTTCGTTTCGACAACGTGACTACGGTAGATTGACATCACTTCCGAGAGCCTCAATCTTGTCTGCGACCACTCGTATCTCGGCTGCATCGAATCGTTTATTGATTTCTGTAACCGCGTGGGCTATCAGCGAGTCTTCCTCAAGCATCGGATGCACATAAACACTCTCGATAAAGTCAATGACTGGTTGTGTGTCATCAACTTTGGGATTAAGGGAAAGAGAAAATCCAGTTATGTTCGGATGGGAAAGTTCGAGAGGAGCTAATAGCTCACGCTTGGAATAGAGTATTGCTCGTACTTCATGCTCGAACTCGTAAACACTTGGCTTAATTGCAAACAGGCCCACATTGATGTCTCGGTCTCTCTCGAACATGATTTGATAAATGCGTTCTTGCACTTCATCATCCGGATTTTTCAGACCTTCGACATAGTCAACTTCAGCCAGCGTTCCGATCAGTCCGTGCTCCTCGAGCAATTTACTATTGATTTGGAGCACCGCCTGCAACTTGTGTATGGTTGAACGAACTGCAACAGACTCAGTTCCGCCGCCATACATATCCCACATTGCTATTGACATTGAAGAAGCACGATTCCAACAGCTTATGTAAGTGGACTCACGATAAACATCTAAGTCTGACTTCCACTGCTTTACAGCAACGTTGTGATCGCTATAGTGCTTCTTCCAACTGGAAATAACAGATTCGAGGTACTCTCGTCTTTTTTCCGGGTATGCTCGAAGCGCAGTGCGTAGAATGTTTCCAACCCACTGATTGGCTGAAGGTAGAGTTTTGTATATCTCTTGGCGCATCGCCCCTGGGTCGTGGCCAACTTTAGCGAGCAATTGCTCAAGTGTTTGTCTATTGGCCGGAGATTGACCCCATTGCTGAGCGTTCTGATAAAGATGAGCGTGACCCCACCACTTTCCTTCGGTCTCATCTCGGAAACGTGAGGCTTTCGGGAAATACAGAGACCGAGTTCTAAGCAGGTCGATGTACTTGGCGAGACTTAGGTATCTCCAGATTGGAACATTGTCCATGGCACACTCAGTTTAGTAATGATTCGAAAAATACTCGCATTGCTTGTTATGGCCTAGCATCATAATTCACTGCGTGACATTCGCAGGCATTTGGTGCCTAAAAAGGAATGTCGTCATCTGAAACGCCAACAGTTTGCTCAGAACCGGGTTCTGGAAGGACAGAAAGCTCGTGTGACTGAAGAAACTCATTCACACGCTCTCTTAGGTTCGACGATTCTTCGATCAGCGACGACTGCGTTATGGCATCGCGAAATTGCTCAGCGAAAGTTCTTGGCAAGTCGGCGACTCTTGATAAGATGTCTATGCGCTGTAATGCGATCGCCTCCGAACGCGCGGTAACTGTTGTACTCACAAGACATGACAAAAGCTTGGCCCGCGTTCTCGGCGAATGGATAAGAGCCTCGAAAAGCTCGTCAGCAACTTGGGCTGTCTTGCTGGAAGCCTGAAGTCCTTGATATTTGGCGATGAAGCCATATGGGTTAAGTCCTCGAATGATAGGAACAACAGTTAGACCTCTCCCAATAGCGATACCAACCTCTTGATCGGTCCAATTGCTCTCCTTGAATCCTGGCATTAAGACGGCCGCCAGCGCATGTGCAGAGTACAAGGCCGCTTCAATTTCATCTCGCCATTCGCGTGTGGGCTCGATATCAACGTGAGCTACGAAGGCGGAAATCGAGTAACGCTTCAGGGAGGTTTGAAGACTGCCGATCGTTTTTTTAAATGTCGAAATATGACTAATGAACAAACGGAAGTGATTTGATTCCAAAAGGAACTCTCAGCCACATCTAGAGTTGGTTTTACCGTATAGCGGTGCGGGATTTCCAACTCATCAGCGATCCGAACAATTACATCAGGTCGCGCGTCGGCAAGCAGATCCTTCACATATACCCATTTACTATTAACGCCTGAAGTTTGCTTAGACGTATCAATTCCAAAGCCGGCGAGGTAGCTACTTATATCGGAGTATGTCATGCGAGCCTGCAGTTCCCGACCTATGCGATCTATAAGCGATAGTCTCTCGATGTGTTTCATGTCATCTCAAATCTAGCGGAACGATGCTATATGGCGCCTGGTGTTAACAACAATCGGATACATGAAAAACCTTCAAGGCGTTACCAGTAACATCAGCCGAATAAATGGTTGCGGAAAAATACTCGTTGTGAACGTCGTAGTGTGATTATGAGAAGCTGCAATTCTATTCTAAGGTCACGTTTATTTCACTTACGTAACTGAGTGCTTAATGCGCCGGAGGTCCCCTGCAAAGTGGCCCAATCGATAAATGTTCCTGAGTCGCAGAGATTGTGTGATTATGGCGCGATAAGGTTCTGAGACGTAGCAAGAAGTAACTAGACTTTGACGGCTGTGGATTCGGTAAATACTGATTTCTTGTTTGGTCCAACTTCATCGATGCCCTCAAACCGACCCATAATCTGTGGTTCGAAGTTCGAAGCCCTGCGGGCAGTAAAGGTTTGGACCCACGTCTTTATTAGGCGACTCGATTTGCGGCGCTAGACACACGCGCTTGCGCGTGTGCGCCCGATCGGTAACCGTTTCCTAGAAGATTGAAGCGGCCGGAAAAGTTGGCGCTAAGATGGCGCGCTGATGGAAATGAACCTACCGTTACCTCGATCACTTTGATGGCTGCGCACCCTGATTTATATTGGTAAATCCGTGGAGGTCGGATCAGGTTCAAGCCCACTGTGCGGTCTTGAAAACCGCCGGCCGAAAGGCTATGCAGGTTCGAGTCCTGTCCCCTCCGCCATTTCAGTTCAGTAAAGAAATTAATCAACGCATATTTTATCTCCGACCAGACAAATGGTAATACGGCGGCGGATTCCGCAACTTACCTGATCGGGTAGAATTCTTTTCCTCGCTGCTGTCAATCAAACCCGGAGGTGCGTATGAATATGCGGAGACTTTTCGCCTCTTTCCTCTGTCTCGTCTTTTCGTTTTCAACGCTGTCAGCGCAGGGCGTGAATGCGTCGCGTTCGGTTGTTGCGGATGGACGCTCGGCTGCGGAGGAGGTGCGGGTTGAGCGGCTGGTGGCGTTGGCGAAGGTTTGGGGGACGGTGAAGTACTTCCATCCGTATCTGGCGTATCGCGAGATCGATTGGGACAAGGCGCTCGTCGAAGCTATTCCGCGAGTGAATGCGGTGAAGACAGCGCACGAGTATCAGGCTGCAGTGAATCAGATGCTCGCGGTGCTGAACGACACGAGCACTCGTGCGGAGAACGAGATGCCGGTTGCGGTAGGCACGGAGGGCGGTCCAACCGACACCACGAAGTTCGTTCGAACCGAAAACCGAATCCTGATCATTGAGGCGGCGCGCATCGCACAAACTGTCGGGCAGGACACGAGTAAGCTCGGCGGGTTTGTTTCCGCCATAAATAAGGCGATGCCGGATGCCACGGGCGTTGTCTTTGATTGGCGCGCGACGAGTCAACTCAGCGAGTTCGAGGCGTTCTATTTTGAAAACTTCATGCGCCAGACGCTCACCGGAATGCTCGATACGACCGTCATGCTCGGTTCGTCGCGTCATCGCATGCACAGCGGCTATCCGACGCAAACGGCGAGTGGCGCGAGTTTCTATTATTCAGGTCTCGTCAGCACGTCGCCGCAGACGATTCAAGGTCGATCCAAAACGAAGACGCCACCGGTAGCTTTCATCGTCAATCAAAACTCTCCGTCGTTCGCCGAGATGCTGAGTGGAATGCAGGCGTCGAGCAACGCCGTCGTCATTCAAGACGGCGATCAACCGCAAGACTTCAGCAGCGGAACGCACACGATGGAACTCCCGGACAAGGTCAAGGTCCGCATCCGCACTCTCGAACTGCTCAATCCTGACGGCTCAATCGATCTTCAACCCGACGCGATCGTGGCAAGAACATCAGCGGAAGACACGCCGATGAAAGAAGCGATCCGAGCGCTGCAGGAGAATAAGCCGCGTCAAAAACAGAACCGGACCGCACCTCCTGCGTTGCAAGTCAGCCAAAAAGACAAGCCGTACGCGGAAAAGCAATTCCCGGCCACCGAATACCGACTACTCGCGCTCTTCCGCTTCTGGAACGTGGTTCATTACTTTTTCCCCTACAAAAACCTGATCGGCGATTCGTGGAACACTGTCCTTCAGCGTTTCATTCCGAAATTCGAGGCGAACAAAGACGTCGCCGATTATCAACTGACGGTTTTTGAGCTCGCCGCGGAAATGCGCGATACGCATACCGTCGTTCGAAACGCCGGCGCCGCGGCCGAAAAGCTCTATGGTTTCCAGACTCCGGCGTACATCAGTTACCGCGAGAACCAGGCGGTCGTGACGAAAGTCCTCGACGATACGGCGCCAGTGAAAGTCGGCGACGTCGTGCTAACAATCGACGGCGCGCCCGTTGAAAAACGACGCGAATTTCTCTCGCGTTACATCAGCGCATCGACGCCGCAATCGTTGATGCTCAGAGTTCACTCGCTCTTGTTAGCCGGGCCGAAAGACAGCGTCGTCAAACTCCGCGTGCGTGGTGCAGATCGCAACGAGCGTGACGTCGAACTCCGCCGTTCGATCGCGCCAAGCGATCCGAAATACTTCAGGGCGATGGATCGCGGTGGGCCAGTGATGAAGATGTTGCCGCAGGGGTATGGCTACGTCGATCTGGGACGGTTGGAAGTCGGCGAGGTCGACAAGATGTTCGAAATGATCAAGAACGCGCCCGCGGTGATTTTCGATATGCGTGGCTATCCGACCGGCAGCGCGTGGGAGATTGCGCCGCGTCTCACGGAGAAGAAGAACGTCGTCGCAGCGTTGTTTTCGCGTTCGCTACTCGAGCCCAGCAGTTTGACGAGCGATGACTACGCGGATCACGCGAGTTATGCTGCCGCGCAAAAGCTTCCGGACGCGAAGGGCAGCGTTTACAAGGGGAAAGTCGTGACGTTGATCAACGAAGAAGCGATCAGCCGAGCGGAACACGCTTGCTTGTTTTTCGAAGCAGCGACTGACGTAACGTTCGTCGGCACGCCGACACAGGGCGCGAATGGCGACGTAACGTTGATGATCCTGCCGGGCAACTTGCCGATCAGTTTCTCCGGACACGACATTCGCCACGCCGACGGTCGTCAACTGCAACGACTCGGAATACAACCGCACGTGAAAGTGGCGCCGACGATTCGCGGACTGATCGACGGTCGCGACGAGATTCTCGACGCCGCAGTAAAACATCTACAGCAGACTCTTAAAAGAAAATAGAAACATCGATTTACGAACGAGGGCATATCCATTATGCTTATGCGGATTTAATTAAATTTCTGCGGTTGCAATAACAAAGGCGAATGCCCCCTCCCTCGTACCCCGCTCGCGCCGCCCTGGTGGTGGCGCATCCAAGTCACGAACTGCGTTTACATGGTTGGTTGGAACAAACTAAGCCCTACGTCTGCGTCTTAACCGACGGCGGTGGCCGCGCGGGCGAACCTCGACTCGAACGAACAACCGAAGTCTTGTCGCGTGCCGGTGCGACGCAAGGCGCGATCTATGGTCGACTCGCGGATCTCGACGTCTATTCCGCCATCCTGAACGGAGATGCCGAACTCTTCGCGCGTCTCGTCGAAGAGTTGGCCCAGGCGTTTGCGGACGAGCGCATCGAGTACGTCGTCGGCGACGCTGCCGAAGGTTACAACGTGACTCACGACATGTGCCGCATAATGATCGGCGCCGCTGTCGACGTCGCGGAACATCGCTACGGTCATCGCGTCGAGAATTTCGATTTCGCCGTAGTTGGACCACCGGACGAATGTCCCGACCACCTGCGCGACGAAGCAATTTGGTTTCAGCTTGACGACGACACATTCGATCGCAAAGTCAAAGCCGCGTTGGGCTACACGCCAAAACTTGCAAACGACATCGAACAAGCGATCGCCGGAGCGCCGTTTCGCGGTGTCCTGCGGCTTTCACAAGCTCAGTTACCCGGTGTAGTCGATATCGAAGTGAGTAATTCGCTCCACGCCGGCGCCGACCCGACGAAACAACACGAGCAATCGCACGAGGGTGTGCCGCTCGACGCGTTTCGGATCGAGTGTTTGCGTCCAGCCGATCCTCAATCAGGCACGCACTGGATGCCTGGCGAACGCCCGTTCTACGAGTTGTACGGCGAAAAACTCGTCGCCGCCGGACGTTACGAAAACGTCATCCGTTACGAGGAGCACATGTTGCGTCTCGCGCAGGCGATTCGCGCGAAAGCCGAAAGAGAAGAACGTTGCGTGGGCTCCGCATTCTGATCACGAATCATTTCCTGCGCGGGCGCACCGGGTCGGAACTTTACGTTTGTGAGTTGGCGACGAACCTGCTTCGTCGCGGCCACACTCCAATCGTTTACAGTCCGCAACTGGGCCAGACCGCACGCGAACTTCGCGATGCGACTGTACCCGTCGTCGATAATCTCGACGCGATCGGGTCCGCGCCCGACGTCATTCACGGGCAGCATCACGTCGAGACGATGTCGGCACTGCTGCGTTTCCCAAACACGCCCGCCGTCTTCTTTTGTCATGGCTGGTTGCCGTGGGAAGAGACGCCGCCAAAACATCCGCGCATCCGCCGCTACGTCGCAGTCGACGACACGTGTCTCGATCGACTCGTTTCGGAAAGCGGTATTCCTGAAGAGCGCGTCTCGGTGATTCTGAATTCGGTCGATCTCGAACAGTTTCTGCCACGCGCGCCTTTGCCGGCGAAGCCTGAGCGGGCGCTGGTCTTCAGTAACGAAGCGAAAGAGTCGACGCATCTTGGCGCGGTGCGTGAAGCGTGCCGAAGGAAAGGTTTGACTCTCGACGTTATCGGCGCTTATGCAGGCAATGTCGCGGCGCGGCCGCAGGACGTTTTGGGCCAATACGACATCGTGTTCGCGAAAGCGCGTTGCGCGCTCGAAGCGATGGCGGTCGGATCGGCGGTGGTGCTTTGCGACTTCCTCGGCGCTGGTCCAATGGTGACCTCAACTGAGTTGGACCGTCTTCGTCGTTTGAACTTCGGTATTCGCACGTTGCGCGAAGAGATTGATGCGGGCGTGCTGGAGAAGCAGATCGCACTTTACGATCCGAGTGATGCGGCGAAAGTTTCGCGGCGCATTCGCGACACCGCCGGACGTGAAGCAGCTATCGATCAGATCGTCGCCGTTTACCATGAGGTCATCGGCGAGTTCTGCGAATCAGGTAGCGCACGCGATCACGACGCCGAAGCGCGTGCGGAAGCGTCGTATTTGCGCGACCTCACGAGGTATTTCGAATCGGAACGCGAGTCGATCCTCACATCGCGCACGTTTCTGTGGCGCAAGCGAATGTTGAACCTGCCGGTGGCTGGTCCAGTGTTGCGCCGTATCGCACGCCGTTTCTGGAAGTAGCCGTCAGAGATCCGAGAGTTTCCAAAGCCCAAGTATCTTGCCGTGAAACTGCGCTTCTTCTTCAGGAAGCTTTTCGTTGATCTGTCTGAGCGGTGGAGGAAAGTTGAATGGCGGCAGCGTAAGGTTCAGGGGACGGAAGTCTCCCGTGCGGATGTTTTCATTGCTGGACCATGCGGGGTAACTGTTCGTCAACAAATACGTCGACCCGCTGCGTTTGAAATTCCTGATTGCGGCCGTGATATGGCGATACGAGAAATGAATCAGGCAGTCGCGACAGAGAATCACGTCGACGCGCGGAAGCTTGTCGCGGGTTAAGTCGAGCAGGACAAATTGCGTTTTGTCGCCGGCGTAGAGCTGCTGATTGCGCGCGATGAGATCCGGAACGACGTCAGCGCCGATGTACTGCTCGACGCCGAGCTGCGTGTCTTTCATCCAGTTGAAATCACCGCAAGGCGCGTCGAGGAGCGTGCGTGTGCCGATCTCGCCAAGCAGCAGCGGCAACTCGCGTCGCAGTTTGGCCGTGCGCGTGAGGTTCGATCCCGGACCGGAAACAGACTCTTCATCGCCCCAACGGTTCTCCTTGTAAAACGGCGCAAACGTCGAGGCCATGTGCGCACGTGGCGTTAACACGCGGCGTGCAAAGTTCTCCGCTGAGCGAGCTAATGTTTTGAGTTTTGGCGGCACGAAAGCGAGCGACCGACGGAAACACCGATTAAGCAATGACCAGATTACACGACTACCAAACGCAAACAATTCTACCGAACGTTTGCTGCTTCGTAGTACACTGCTGCGACGATTTGCCCATACCGTGTAGAACACGCAGGAGGGTTCCCCGCTTGAAAAACAGATTGCGGTTTACGTTTATTTTAATCCTCTTTCTTCTCGCCGGTTCAGCAGCCGTTGTTAAGACGACTGCGACTCAGGACCAGCCACTCATCGCCAAAGATTCGATTCAGATCAGGGCATTCACTTTTAACGTTTACAAAGGCAATTACGACGTATGGAGTTGGGTGCCGGAGATGAAGTTCCGCGTCAACGGACCGATCGCCAGCGGCAGCCAGCTTTACGTGCAATACACGCTGCCGACCGGACCGTGGGTGAAGTTTGACTGCGACACCGGCAACGTCGAGAAAGGCTATTGGTGGAAGACCGAATGCGGCGGCCGCCAGATTGACGAAAAAGAAGGCAGCCTGTACACCGGCCCGGTCACGTTCACGATCAAGATGCGCAACGAGCTTCAGGGAACGGACTCGACGTTGTTCACCGGAAAGATGAAAGTCGGAAAGAATCTTTCAAACGAGGTAGGACCGAAAGCGGCGAAAAAGTTTGTTTACTGGGTGGACCATGACTGGAACCTCCCGATCGGTTACGTCTACCTGACGGCCGCCGACGTGCATGGATGGAAGTTCCCGGACTTTCACGTTGCATTCTGGGTACGCGGCGACGCCTACAAGTTTGATCCGCATCTCTTTTATCAAGGCAAAGAGGTGGGCAAGAAGTTCCTCGACGGGATGGAGGTCGGACGCGCGGGTTGCGAGGCGGAAGTTGAGAACAACACGACTCATTATGTAGAGGAGTCCGTGGCGCAGAAGGCGAAGTGGGCGCGCGTCGAGTGCGACTTTCCGAATATCAAAGGCAGCAACACGACGGGTGAGACGAACCCCATCTTCGGCGAGCTGTTTACGCTCGCTGCGAATCCCGGTGAGTATGAGTTTAAGTTGCTCTGGAACAACAAGCTCGCGCGATCGATCAAGTTCACTGTGCAACCGGGTGGAAAGTTTGACACCGGAATCGCTACGAGCAACCAGCTCGGGAGTGATCGCGTGATTGTTCCGGTGACGGTCATTGGCGATCAGGATGGCATGTGGAACAAGACCGCCTGGCAAACCGAAGCGTTCTACGGCAATCCGCTCAAAGGTTTTACTGCTGTACCGTAAGCACGAATGGAAAACGCTGATCTAAATCTAAACCAACGACGTCCGCACCATCTTCGTGAGGAGATCGCAAACAGCATCAGTCACGGGTTGGCGCTGGTGCTCGCGATCGTTGCGCTGCCGGTGTTGATTTTGTCGGCGGTGGAGATTGGCAGCACGGGATTTACGATTGGCGTGGTTGTGTTTGGAGTGACGATCGTTCTTCTGTATCTCGCGTCGACTCTCTATCACTCACTGACGCACGAGCGCGCGAAACAGTTCTTCCGCAAGGTGGACCACTGCGCGATCTTTCTGTTGATTGCCGGATCGTACACGCCGTTCAGTCTCGGTGTCTTGCGTGGACCATGGGGCTGGACGCTGCTGACGATCGTTTGGGTGCTTGCAGTGGCGGGGATCGCGATGAAAGTCGTCGCCGGTCACCGCCACTGGTGGCTTTCGATGGTGCTCTACGTCGTGATGGGATGGCTCGCCGTCGTAGCTGTGAAACCGATCCTGGCACTCGTTCCGCTGCCGGGAATACTGCTGATCCTGGCGGGCGGCATCGCGTACTCAGGCGGCCTCGCATTTTTCGCAGCTCACCGTCTGCGCTACAACCATTTCATCTGGCACCTCTTCGTCATGGCCGGCACCGTTTGTCACTACCTCGCGGTGCTCTGGTACGGCCACTCCTCGACTTAACACCAATCACTTCGCTTTGTAGTTGAACGAGATCCGCGTTTCCTCATCCATCACCAGCGTGCGGACGAAGCGATAAGAACGCCCGCTCTTCGGCACGTCGATCCGGACCGGAAGAATCCCGGCGACGCGCTTCTGTAAGTTCATGACGTTTGCCGACGGTGTCTGGAGCTGCAACGCGCGTGTTTGTCTTGCTTGCTCTTCGAGCTTTCTGACGCCGTCGATGGTCATGAAGTTATTGCTGGCTCCCGTGACGCTCACCACTTCATTTATTTGACCGACCTGGAGCGTCGTTCCCACCAATCCCGGTTGAAGAGCAGCGAGATCCATTGTGTGCTCCATTCTCTTGAAACCCGTCGCATCGACGACGATGCGCGAGGGCCCAGGCGTTGGGTTCGCGATCACCCACCGGCCCTCTGTGTCGGATCGAGTAGACAAACTTGCGCCAGTCTGCTGGTTAACCACCTGGACGTTGGCACCCGCAACCACAGCACCGTTCATATCGGTGATGATGCCGCCAACTTGTCCCGGCTGCAGATTGCTGAGCTCAAGTTCGTTTTGGACCACAGCGCCTTCATCCACGTCGCCGTAGTTCTCGGTGCTCGCGGCGAGAAAGTCCTGCGCCGCGCCCGGAAGGTACTCGGCCGGAGTTGCGTTGCCGGCGAACTGTTTCACCTCGACACGATCCGGCAGCGACACTTCCCACATCAGCAGGTTGATCGGAATGTCGAGTTTCGGCAGGCCCAGATCGTACGCACCGCTCTTCGTGAATCTCGTTCCTGCGTTCTGATAGACGAACGACACGGTATACGCACGTGAAGAATCGAGACCTTGTCGCAGGAGCGGCACACGACTGCCATCGGCGCCCTGCACCGGCTTCACTCGTTGACCTTCAACTTCAGCCGACAGCAGTTGCGCACCCGGCGGCAACTCAACTCTGATGAATTGCTGCGCATGATTGCGAATGCGCAGCGTGACTTCCGTCAACGACTTTCCTTCGACGGTCGTCAGCGTCGTGACAATCGCGCGCTCGGCAACTGCCGAAAGGATGTTCGCGTCAGGAAACTGCGTCCATTCGAGATTCAGTTTCGGTGCGTCAGTCGCGCGACGGTTGTAACGAAACGCCGCCTGCAACGGAAAATGCGCCAGCGATCGTGTGATCGCCGCAGCTTCGCGAACGTCCATGCGCCGCAAACCGCCAGACTCTTTCGCGACCAGCTCCATCGCGCCGACTCCTTCGACCAGCAGTTCACCCGTTTCACGTTGCGCACCCGACACCGCGAGAATCGGCGCTTCAACCTTCGTCTCGGGATTCGTGCGTTCGATCGCAATCAGAAACTGATGGTTCCGCTTCGAGGGATCGTGAACTCTCAGTGTCAACGTTCCGCCGCTAATGTCGTGAGATTCGAGCGTCGTGCCTGATGCCGCCGTCACCTCGTAACCTGCAGGCACCGCCATCTTGAATTCCGCGGCTTCGCCCTGGATCACATTGACGTCGCAGTAAGCAGTTAGTCTGACTTGTGAATCGCCAACGGAGACGACGGTTTTGACGTCGGACAAGAAGCGTACTTCTCGCTGAGCCACAGGCGCGGCGACTTCTCTCGTGGTCCACCAAACGCGCGTCGGTTTTCCGGGTTCGAGCGCAGCTTCGACGATCGTGTTGCCGTTAAGAGATGTGCGACTCGTAACCAGACCAGGCTCGATGCGAACGTTTGCGTGATTGCCCGGCAGTTCAAGCGTCAACAGTGAAGAGCTTGCAACCGGAACCGGCAAAACGAACGACGCTCGACCCGCGTCAATGATTAAACCCGACGCGATCCCGAGAGACACTGCAAACGGACCTGGACCGGTCAGTATCGCCGCATGCGAGGAGCCTTCCTGAAGCAGCGGCAAAGGATTTCCCGCTTGCTTCGCTTCCAGGATCGTGAGCCCCGTCGTTAGCGGCGCTTTTACGCTTCCGTTTTGGAGTAACGAGCCGTCGATGTCGACCGTGCCGACAAGCGTTTGATTCACGAGTTTGAGCTTGAACGCCGCGCGTGTGATAACGAACGGTAGCGGCGCCATGTCATCGGGCTTTGGTTTGCGCGATGCAAGCTCCATAAGACGGTCATATTCGGCGAGCGTAAGCGTTACAGTGCCGGTGCTTCCGGGCACCGGAAGCGCCGTATCGATGGGCGTATTTCGGTGTTGACCGTAAGTTGTAATGCTCAGAAACAAAATCAGGATCAGAACGGATGCTTTCATCGCTCGCCTCTCTTTCTGTCACGTGAAAAATCAAGTTCGATTGCGGGTACCTGGTTCTCGCTGGTCAGCTCGGACACGAGGAAGATCGATGGGCCAAAGTGCGGGAACGTAAACCGCAGAGGAAGATTGCGCGCCGGCTTGGCACTCGATTTCGCGACGGGCAGTTTCGAAACGAGTTGCTGCGTTATCAATGATGGTCCTTCCTCCGGCTTTGAGGACGCAGCGGTTTGAACGGCGACAGCGTTGGAATGCAGCGCCTCGGATTCCGCCTCGGTGTACTCCGCGACGCGAAAACTTCCCGACAGTCCCGGCGCCGCCGACAAACGAAACAGCGGCGGATGGTGGACCAACAAGCGTGATTTCGAGATTGGCAGATCAACTGAGACGAGCGAGAGTCGCGTGCGGCCTTTATCGCCCCACGCAGGCGCCCGGTCGAGATAAGAAATCTCGACGACGAACTCCGGCGCTTCTTCACCGCTTCGCGACTTTTCAAGCGGCAATAACAACGAACCGTCGGGTCCGCGTCCGGGACGAATCGGCCGTCCGGCAACCATCGCGCTCCATAACGTCGCCGTCGGCGGCAACGTGAGCTTCAGAAAATTACGTTGATTGTTTCTGACGGCGAATCGCGACTGGACCAGTATCTTTCCATCGGCGGCCACCAGCGCGTTGTATTCAGCCTCGTCGACGTTGGCCGCGAGCACAGCCTGCGGCGTGTAACGTGCGACGTTCAGCGACAGCGTTCGCGGCGCCTTTCCCTCGGCGGGCAACATTCGAAACGCGATCAACGACGGCGACGGGCGGCTGGCGATCAGTTGGCCCAGTTCGCCTGCCTCTGCTTCTTCGAGACCGGTAGCTTTTCGTTCCTTGATCTCGCCGGCGCCGAGCACTTCGATCGCGACGCCGCCGGTTTCACGTTCGGCGAGAGGCAAACGAATCAGCGGAATGTCCAATTGCCCGGCACGCGCGAGATGCAACTCGCCGGTCAACGTAAACCGCACCGTGTTTGCGACTGCTTCGATGAACGAAACCTTCAGTTCGCGATTGGAGACGTCCCAATCGGCGACCATCGCGCCATTCACCTGATTCACATTGAACTGCGCGGGCAATTGGACCACGACTTCCTGCGCGAGTCCCTGCACGACCTCGAGTTGGACTTCGGCGTTGATTTGCGTTGCGTCTTCGCCGAGTCCGATCAACTGCGTGACCGTGCCGCGCAGTCTGAGCGGTTGATTTGCTCGCGCATCGTCGACGCGACGGCGCCACGCGAATGTCAGCGGTTCGCCGCCTCTGCCGTTTGCCTTCCATCGACTGCCGGTCGGCGCTTCCGTGTGGTCCAACAAGAGACCGCCGGTCACCTTAACGTCGACGCCTTGTCGCATCAGTTCGACGGTTGCGTGTGATACGGCGGAGTTGCTGACTGGAAGATGAAGGATGTCTGTTCCGGCGACTGTCGTGACGGGTGCGACGATCTTCAACGTCAACACCGCTCGTCCTTGTTTCGACAACAACAGATCGAAACCGCCTGGTCCTTTTTCTTTCGGCCGCGTGACGAGATTGACGGGCTTGCCGTCGAGTTGCGCATCGCGCACCACGAGCCCTTCGGGCAGCGGCACACGCACCCAGCCGTTCTTGATCACGTCGACCGTGAGCCGGGCTTCACCAAATGCGAGATCGCCGTCAATTTTGAGATCGTAATCGATGCGACTGAGTGTTGCTTCGACGGGTGGTGGTGGCGGTTCGGGCTGTGGGTTCGAAGCGGCGCGTTTGAGTGCGGCGTAATCGTTGACCGGTAGCACAGCCCAACCGGGACTCGGGCCCGAAGCAGTTTGGGCGGAAGTGGAAACAACATTTAGAAAGACCAGTAAGAACAGACAAAGCGACGCTGGAAGACGCATCGTGATTCTCCTTTGCAGACTATGCGGCGGATTGAAGACGCACTTCGACGAGCACGGCGATAATGAAATCGCCGCAAGTGATCAATGCCGCACTGATGTTTTTCGAGTCGAGACCGTGAGGCTGGGGCCTCTATGTCCGAATGACGGCCCTATGATGCAGTTCGGTTGCACCGAGTTGGGTCAGTTTGGTTTAAAAACGAAGTACGCCGAAGGCGTTGGCTAATTCCAGCCCAGTGGTTGGAGCGAAGCGACAACCCTGGGAACACGGGAAATTCGCGAACAACGCTGAAAGCGTTCGACGGGGAGGAACCCTTTCAGGGTTACAACAGAAATCTTTTCTCTTACCCAGGGTTGTCGCGGCCGCTCCAACCGCTGGGCTGGAATTAGCGAACGCCTTCGGCGTACCTCACCGGATCCAAACTGACCCCGAACCCACTGAGTTGGAAAGCGCCTTGAAAATGGATCTCACGTATAGTTGCAACGCATGAAACCGACGCGAAGACCACGAGTAAAGATCTGTTGCATCGCCAGTGTTGCTGAAGCGTGGATGGCGATCGAGCATGGTGCGTCGGCGGTTGGGTTGGTGTCGGACATGCCGAGTGGGCCTGGGCCGATACCTGATGATCTGATCGCCGAGATTGCAGCGACGATCCCGCCTGGCGTCAGTTCGTTTCTGCTGACATGCCGGCAGGATGCGGAGTCGATCATCGATCAGCAACGACGTCTGCGCGTCAATACTCTTCAGCTTTGCGATCGACTACCTTCGGGGAGTCATCGAGAGTTACGCGATGCGTTACCCGGCGTTTCGCTGGTGCAAGTTGTGCACGTTACCGGGCCGGAAGCTGTTGACGAAGCGATCGCGGTCGCGCCGCATGTCGATGCGGTATTACTCGACTCGGGGAATCAGTCGTTGGCGATCAAGGAGCTTGGAGGAACTGGTCGGACTCACGATTGGAGTTTGAGTCGCAGGATTAGAGAGGCGATCGACGTGCCGTTGTTTTTAGCGGGCGGCTTGAAGCCTCACAACGTCGCCGCCGCTATCGAGGAAGTACAACCTTTCGGCGTCGATGTTTGCAGCGGTCTGCGCACCGATGGAGCGCTCGACCGCCACAAACTCGCCGCGTTTTTCACACAAATCAGAACGTAAACTTCACCGCGAGTTGCACCTGACGCGGATCGCCCACGCCCTGCCGCAGGAAGCCGTCGAAGTTGAACAGCCCCGGCGTGACGAGCGGGTTGATGTTGTTCGCGTTGTTGAAGGTATTGAACATCTCGATCACCGGGATGATCGCGAATCGCTCGCTCAACCGGAACGGCCGCTGAATACGCCAGTCAAACGAGAAGTACTCGTTATCCTTGCGGTCGGTGTTGCGGTTCGTCGCGGTGCGGGCGCCCGGAGTGATCGGTTGCGCAGTCCGTCCCTGAACGCGGAAGTTACCTTCAAGTCCCCAACCCATCTGAATAAACGTAAAGAAGTTGAACTTGTGACGGATGTCGCGATCGGAATACGCGTAGTCGAGCTGCAGGTTGTTGATATCAAACGCGCGATCGGTAAACGGATCGCGTTCGTTTGAATCGTCGTCCTTGTCTTTCGCGTACGTGTAGTTCCACTCGAGCTGATAACGCTTGCTGAAACGCTTGCGCATACCAACAGTGAAGCCGTCATATGCCGACTTGCCGACGGAGCTCGTCACCATCGTCTCGCCGAGAAACGGCTCGAAGAACGCATTGCGGTTGACGTTCAGGAAGCGCGTCAGGTGGACGCCTTTCGAATGCGTGTAGTCGAGATAGAGCGACCAGTCTTGCGCGATCTCCTGTTCGAAACCGACGTTCATCGTGTAGATGCGCGGGTTTTCGTAATCGCGGCTAAACACGCGCACGCCGCTGAAACACGGGAACGGATTGCTTACCGAACCGACGGTGCAAGGCGTGACTGTCGACGGCGGCGCCACGACACCAGGCCAAACCGGTCCGGGCACGCCCGACGAAATGATCGGCGTGTTCAGGAAGATGGTCTGTTGCTGCACGCCGTTCGTCGTGATCGATCCGACTTGCGACAGCATGTTCTGGCGCGCGTAGTAAATTCCGGCGCTCGCGCGTATGACTGATTTACCTTCCTTCGAGACGTCCCATGCAAATCCCAAACGCGGCTGCCACTGGTTTTTCTGATCGGGCAGCGTTCCGTCAGACGGGAACCGCGGATCGTTCAGGAAGATGCCGTACGCGGTGTTCTGCGGCGGCACGACCGGATCGGGAAAGATTTGTGATTCCCAGCGGAGGCCGTAGTTGAGTGTGAAGTTTGGACGAATCTTCCACGAATCCTGCGCGAAGGCTGCGTAGTCTTCGTTGGAGATCTTCGAGAAACCGGCGGCGTCCGTCGCTGGTCCAGTCAAACCCGCGCCCTGCAAGTAGAGCAGCAGTGGACCACCATTCGGCGTCGTTCCCACCGGACAAGTTGCGGGCGCCGTAACGAACGTGCCGTTCGAACAGCCGACAGTGCTTGGTCCAAAACCGCCGGGAGCTGCGGGCGACGCATAACGCAGGAAGCCGGTGACGCTGTCGAAAATGTAGCGGCCGGTGAAGAACCCGCGGAACACCTGATCGTTCAGCGTGTGCAGCCATTCACCGCCCATTTTGATCGTGTGGTTGCCGGTGATGATCGAGAAGTTGTCCTTCACTTGCGTCCGCCAGAGCAATTCGTCGACGTTCGGTTCGAGGAAGAACGGATTGCCGAAACGGAATGTCGTCGCGAAGCCCATCGCGGTATCAGCGGGAATATTCGACGGAATGGCCGAACGCGGCCGCAGTTCGCGAGAGTAAGAGAAGTGGGCTTCGTTCAACTTCGTCGGCGAGATGGTGCTGAACAGGTTCGCGCGGATGACGTTGATCTTCGACGGACCTTCGATACCGTTCGCCGAGTTTCCGTAAGTTGAGACGTCGAACGTTTGGTTTTCGTTCTTCGAATAGTCGAAGTTGTAAGAGACGTCGAGTTGGTTCGCGTCGTTGATCTTGAAGCTGCCCTTCGAGAAGAACGCCTGGTTGCTGATCTTGTGGCTGATCGGCAATCCTTCTTCCTGGTTGCGCGTCGTTCTCATGAAGTTAATCAGCGCGAGGCGCTGGCAGTCTTCGTTGCCGTTGATCAGACCTTCGTTAGCAAGGAGCGTCGGCGTTGAGATTGGGCATGGCGTCGCCCCGATCGGTTCGCTGAGGTTCGCGCGCGTCAGGTTTTCGTTAATGCCTTCGAAGGCGAAGAAGTAGAACGCGCGATCCTGTTTGATCGGACCGCCGATCGTGAATCCGTACTGCTCGCGGTGAAAGTCCTCGAGCTGCTTGCCGTCGGACGTGTTGGCGGTCAGCGCTTCGAGACGTTGAAAGTAGAACGCGCTGCCGTGAATCTCGTTGGTGCCTGATTTGGTGATGACGTTGATGATGCCGCTCGCGGTGCGTCCAAACTCCGCGCTCGCGCCGGTCGCGACAACCTGAAACTCTTTCACGGCTTCGAGCGTGATGTCGATCGCCGCACGCTGCCCGCCGAGTTGCTCGCCGAAGAAGCCGTTGTTGTAGTCGCCGCCGTCAAGACTGACGTTGTTGAAGATACCGCGTTGACCGGAGAAATTGATCTCGTCGCCGTCGGGTCCCTGCGTGATGCTGACGCCGGGCGTCAACGTGAGCAGGTCTTCAAACTTGCGACCAAGAATCGGCGTGGTGCTGACCGCCGTTTCGTTGAGTGTGGTGCTGACTTCGGTCTTCGATGTGTCGACCGTCGGCGTGGATGTAACCGTCACAGTTTCCGCGACGTCGGAAATCTTCAGCGAAAAGGAAAGACCGAGTGTCTGACCGACGGTCAGAGTGACGTTTGGATCCTGTGTGGTGGCGAACCCTTGTTTGGTGATGGTGACTGAGTATCTGCCCGGTTGGAGTAGCGGCGCGTTGAAGCCGCCTTCCTCGTTGGTGGTCAGGCTCCTCGAAGTATTGGTTTCGATGTTCTTGATTTCGACGTTCGCACCGGGCACGACTGCGCCATTCGCGTCCTGCACGGTTCCGCGTATTGTTCCGGTTGTAATTTGACTTTGTGCGCTGGCCGTTAGCGCAATCAGCAAAGTTAGTACAAGGCTTACGATAGGGTACTGGAGCCGGGGAAAGTTGCTAAGAACGGGGGTCGGCATACGTGGTCTCCTATGGTTGTGATGCGATGGGTTGTTGTGACCATGAATGAATACCACAGTTGCAACCGGTTTGTCTGCGATATCTGTAAATTGAAGTGATTTATGGTAGCCTACGGGCGACGACTGAGTGAGGGTTCATTCATTTGGCGATTAGCGACAAACGAGAAGCCATCTTACGGGCAGCCATAAGTGTCTTTGCCCGATGCGGTTATTTCAACTCCAAAGTGGCCGACATCGCGCGCGAAGCGGGTGTCGCCGATGGCACCGTCTACCTTTATTTCAAAAGCAAAGAAGAGATTCTTCACTCGATCTTCGACCGCAGTGTTGAAGATGCGTTGGGCGCCGCGAAGAAACGAGTGCAACGGCTGACCGATCCGCGTGAGAAGCTCCGCCAGATCGCCCACATGCATCTCGAACGACTCGGCGCCGATCGCGATCTCGCCGTCGTATTCCAGGTTGAGCTGCGCGGTTCGACGAAGTTCATGGAAGAGTTCTCGGCCGCGGGTTTCGCCGAGTATCTCGCGCTGATTCGATCGACGTTTGAAGAAGGTCAACGCGCCGGGATGTTTCGCGCGGACTTGAACGCGCGCGTGGTGGCGAAAGTGCTGTTTGGCGCGCTCGACGAGATGGCCACGAATTGGATCCTCTCGAAACGTCGTTACAAACTCGCGCCGATGGCCGATCAAGTGCTGGACATTTTTCTTAACGGAGTGCGGGCGACTTGAAACGGGTCGACGAGAACATCGAACGGTACGAACCAATTCCCGTGCACCGGCCGGTGGCTGCCGGTGAGCCGGCGACGCTCGTCGATGTGTTTACCAGGATCGTGCGCGATCACAACCGTTCCGATGCGTTGAATTACAAGAGCGACGGACGTTGGGTCCCAGTCTCGTCCGATGAAATGCTCGCGCAGGCGAATAACATCGCCGCCGGGCTACATGCGATCGGCATACGTCGCGGCGATCGTGTGGCGCTGCTGTCTGAAAGCCGGGTTGAATGGACGCTCACGGACGCGGGTTGCATCTTCGGTGGAGTGGTCGCCGTTCCGATCTATCCGACGTTGACGCCGCCGCAGGTCCGTTACATTTTGAACGACTCCGGCGCGTCGGCGTTGATTATCGAAGGGCGTGAGAAGTTTGACGAGCTGAAAGACATTCTTGGTGAGTGTCCGGAGATCAAGCAAATCGTTTACTTCGATCCGGCGGGAATGACCTCCGCCGAAGGATTGTCGTTGAAAGAACTCGAAGATCTGGGACGCGAGTTTCAGCAACAGAATCCGCGACTGCTCGACGAGTTAGCACACGACATTGCGCCCGACGATCTCGCAACGATCATCTACACGTCCGGCACGACGGGTGAACCGAAAGGCGTGATGCTCACGCATTCGAACCTCGTCACGAACCTGATCGACTCCTCGGGCCATCTCGCGTTTGGCGAACGCGACGTCGCGCTCTCGGTGTTGCCGTTGTCGCACGTATTCGAGCGACAGGCGATGTACATGTACTTGTATCGAGGCATGGCCGTCTACTTCGCAGAATCGTTGCAGACGATTGGTCCGAATTTAAAAGAGGTGCGCCCGACAGTCCTCGTCGGTGTGCCGCGAATCTTCGAAAAGATCTACGCGCGGATCCAGGAGCGTGCGTCGGAGGCTGGCAAGGTTGCCGCGATGCTGCTGGCGTGGTCCGTTTCAGTCGCGCGTGAGTACGCGAAGTACACTCTCGAGCATCGTCCAGTGCCGTTTTTTCTGAAACTGAAACATGCGATCGCGTTGAAGTTGGTTTTCGCGAAGTGGCAGGCGGCGTTTGGCGGCAGGATGCGGTTGCTCGTGTCGGGTGGCGCTGCGCTCGCGGAGGACCTTGCGTACATCTACATCGGCGCCGGCATTCCGATCATTCAGGGCTATGGTTTGACTGAAACCTCGCCGGTGATCACGACGACTTACATGGACCGCATTCGAGTCGGCACGGTGGGGACGGCGATCCCGCACGTTGACATCAGGATCGCGTCGGACGGCGAGATCGAAGTGCGTGGTCCAAACGTGATGCGCGGCTACTACAACAAGCCGGAAGAGACGCGCGCTGTTTTCACTGACGATGGCTGGTTCAAGACGGGCGACGTCGGGACGCTCGATGCGGACGGGTTTCTGCGCATCACCGATCGGAAGAAGGAGTTGTTCAAGACGTCCGGCGGTAAGTACATTTCGCCGCAGCCGATCGAGCAGGCGATCAAGGGATCGCGTTTTGTGAATCAGGTGGTGTTGATTGGTGCGGAGCGGAAGTTTCCGGCGGCGTTGATCGTGCCGAATTGGGAGCAGTTGGAGTCGTACTGCAAGTTGAAAGGGATCGAAGTAAAGAGCCGGCGCGAACTCTGCGAACACCCGCGCATCGTCGATCTGATCGAACGTCAGATCGATCGGCTCACCCCGAACCTTGCACGCTACGAAAAGATTAAAAAAGTCGCGCTGCTCGAAAACGAGTTCACCATCGAAGGCGACGAACTAACTCCAACGCTGAAAGTTAAGCGCAGAGTGATCGATCAGAAGTATCGCGACGTGATCGAAAAGCTTTACCAGTAACTCCGCTCGTAACCAAGAACAAGTTAGGAAGGGGGCAAGCGTAGCGGCCCCGCTTCGGTTACCGCGGGGGCGTTGCCCCCTTCCGGACTTGTTCTGGTTGCAGCGCGGTTTTAGTTTTTGGCGGATCGCTGAGGTGCAGCGACTTCACGATTCGATCGGCGGCGTCTTCACCTGCGCGCCGCAACAACGCTTCGCGATAACTCGGCAACGACGTACCGCGCGGACGGCCCACCGATATCGGACCTTTACGTGCAGAGTTTTCGTAAGTTCTCCCGGTGGCTACGACCTTCGCCGTTTCTGGCGCAAAAACAACGTAATCAACTTCGAGTTCCGGATAGTTCGAACTACTCGCCGACATCCTGTCCTCTATCAAAGTGATTAACACGACGTAAGTTGTTTTGCTGGACTTTGCTCTCCCAATCGCCTCGCCGCGATTTAGTTCGCGCTGCGAAACGTCGACGGCCAGCGACGTACGTTTCGCCAACTGGTCGGCACAACCAATGGCCGCCGCTTCATAAAACGTGAGTGGTAGGTTCGAGAAGCCTCGATCACCGCTGGCGACGAGAAAGCTGAACTCGTTTTCGTCGCGCTTCGGTGTGGGTTTGGGCGTTGGTTCAGGTGTCGGCGAAGGCACCGGAGCGGCGGCTGGAGGCTTCGCTTGTCTCCTGCCGGATTGGGCGTTCGCTGTCAGACAGCAGAGCGCCGCGAATAGAGCCAGGGAGACGCCAAACACAGTTCCAGTCAGTCTTAATCTCATAGGTTTGTGCTTCGAGGAGAGACGGACGAGGCTATTTTATCTGCCAATCGGACCGGCCAATTGTAGCATTGATGGTGAAAAACTGAAGATTGTTTTGCTACACTGCGCATCTCCCGCTCAGAACCCAAGGCTCACGTTTTAGGAAATGACGACTACTGAGTTAAAGCTCGTGATTGTCAGGATCCGCGATCAGGCGCGGCTGACGCGTTCGTTCAATCTTCATCCTGCCGGAGCGCCAGGAACCGCACCGCTCCCGGATTTCATTCCGGGCCAGGTCGGGATTCTGGGCGTCGCCGGCGAAGAGCCCGCGTACTTTGCGTTCGCCAGTGCGCCTGACGATCCCGAGCTTGAAGTGCTGGTGAAACAGAAGATCGGCGCCAGCAAAGTCTTGTACGACATGCGTGAAGGCGACGAAGTGAAGTTGCTTGGAATCGGTGGACGCGGATTCGACCTGGCCCATCACAAGCATCGCGATCTTGTTTTCGTCGCAATGGGCACGGGAGTCGCGCCGTTGCGTTCGGCGTTGCGTCACGTGTTGAAGCACCGCGAAGATTTCGGACAGCTTGTCGTTCTTTATGGCGCGCGCACGCCGGACGATTTTGCTTACGGCGATGAAATGCTGAGTTGGGCCGACCGGGGTGTCGAGCTGCGGCAGGTGATCTCGCGTCCTGACGGGCACGACTGGTCTGGTCCGACGGGTTATGTTCAGTCGTTGTTGGACCACGTGTTACCTGATCTGTCTTCACCTGTTGCTTTGATCTGCGGTTCGCGCGAGATGATCGAGCAGACACGCGAACGACTCCAAAAGATGGGATTCAAACCGGAAGAGATCTTGACGAACTACTGATCCTCAAAAAAGAGAGAAGCTTATGAAACGGCTCTTACTCCTCGCCCTGATTCTAGCCCTCGCCGGATGCAGTGGCAGCAGCAACAAAGCGCGGGAAGAACTGACGCGGTTGAATGTTGAGTACAGTGAGTCGAGCTTTATTCAGAACGCGCACGAAGGGAATGCCGAAGTCGTTCATCATTTTTTGGATGCGGGCATGTCGACTGAAGTCAAGAATAAAGACGGTCTGACACCGCTGATGCTTGCAGCGCAGGCGAACCAGATCGCCGTCGTTAAGCTGCTCCTCGAGCACGGCGCTGAGGTTGATGCCAAGAATAAGTACAACGGTACCGCGCTGATGTCTGCCGCGTGGAAGGGTCACGCTGAAGTCGTAGAACTCCTGCTTGCCGAAGGACCAGATCTCTCGATCAAGGACAGCCGAGGCATGACGGCGTTGATGTTCGCCGCGTGGGAAAATCACGCAGGTATCGTTAAGTCTCTGTTGAATAAAGGAGCCTCGGCGGACGCGACCGACACCAACGGCTGGACCGCACTCATGCGCGCGTCCTTCAAGGGCCACTCCGAGCCTGTTATCGCCTTGATTGACAAAGGCGCTGACTTGAATGCGAAGAATAACGAAGGCAAGACAGCATTGAACGTCGCAGAAGGTCAGGGCCAGACGGCGATCGTCCAACTCCTAAAAGATAAAGGCGCCACTCAATAAATCCGTCCTCGCCTGGTCCAATAGCAATTTTGTTATATAGAAATTCGTTGACTCTCTTCTTCATTCGATGGTAAACGACTCGCCACGCACGCACGCTTTCAGTTTCTCGTTCCTCCTAAACGAGAGACTCCTAACACTCACACGTCCCAGATACTGGTTCGCAATGGCTTTTGACCAGTCACTCGAACAATAAGGGCACCCGGGGGTCAGTTAGCTCAGCACATAAGTTCACTAACTCTGGTTCACCAGAGCCGGGGTAAGTGTATGCGTTGGTCTGGCTTTAACCCTGCCAGGCCCACGTAGGGTTACTAAACGTGCGCAAACCTCATGAGGAGGATGGTATGAAGATCAAGGCACTGAAGCTCTTCGCGCTGGCGTGTTTGTTAACAGCCTGTGCGCTTCCCGTGCTCTTTCTAAGTGGTACAACATCTTCTGAACCCGACCCGTCACTCGCCGGCCTGGGTCATGGAAATGTCGAGACGTTCACTGCCAATTACAAAGACTGGGAAACGAAGTACGAAAAAGACGGTGGCGACCGCAACATGGTCCTGGCCATGGGCTGGTTCAAGGGTCTTTCAACGGGCCACTCCTACGCCAGTGGTCTCGCTAAATTCAATCTCGTCGACGGAACTGTGACTGTCGCTATCAACGGACTGTCCGAAGATGAAGGATGGGACGTTTGGATGGTCGACAGCGCTCCGGGCCGCAGCATCGGTCTCGAGAACGACGATAACATGCTGCGCATCGGCAGCTTAACGCCCGACAAAAAGGTCGCTACACTCGCCGCGAACCTCGGCAAAGACGCCTTCACGACGTTCAACATGGACCTGATTATCGTCACGAAGGCCGGAAAAAACCCCATCGAAGATCGAACGCTGATCGGTACGACGTCGCTTTTCCATCGTATGTATCGCAGCAAACAACAGGGACAGTTTGGAGTGCTGGCTGATGCGGATCCCCTGAAGCCGGCGCCTGACAAAGGTGGGTTCTTCCAACGGATCGTCAACGCGATCAGCCCGACTGCATCGGCACAGATTGGTCCAATTCCCAATCCATCGACTCCGCTCCAGCAATCGATCACGCGTGGGCGGCAGAGTTTCTTCAACGAAACTTTCAATGGCAATGGGCGGACCTGCGGCACCTGTCACCGCGAGAACGGCAACATGACGATCGACGCGGAGTTCATCGACGATCTACCGCCAAGCGATCCGATTTTCGTGGCGGAGTTTGTTCCCGCTCTGGCGAATAATTTCGAGAATCCGGTACTGATGCGGAAGCTTGGGTTGATTCTCGAAAACCCGGATGGGTTCGGAAATCTCGCCAGCAACTTCGTGATGCGCGGCGTACCGCACACACTCGCGCTGCTTCAAAACACGCTTACTCCGGTTGCGGGTGGAGGCGATGGCACGACAACGCCGCCAAACGAAAGAACTGGTTGGGGCGGTGACGGCGCACCGGGAACCGGAACTCTTCGCGAGTTCATTATCGGTGCGATCGTTCAGCACTATCCCAAGACCTTGAATCGGCAAGCGCCCGGCGACTTTCGTATGCCGACGACAGGCGAACTTGATGACCTCGAGGCGTTTCAAAAGTCTCTTGGCCGTCGAGCAGACCTTGATTTGGCAGCGATGCAACCGAAGCTCAGGAACGAAGTTGTCCGGAAGGGAGTCGACATCTTCAACAATGGCGGCTCTGTGTTGGGTGGATCGGATGCAGGCGCCGGCAAGTGTTTCTTCTGTCACCTGAACGCCGGGGCCAGCGACTTCTTCTTCCCGGGCCAGAACGCAAACTTCAACACCAACGTTGAAGGTTTGCCTTCGCAACCGGCGGATCTCGTTCTACCGCTACAACTCAATCCGCAGGACGGTGGGTTTGGTCAATCGGGAATCTCGCCGACGGGAGGTATCGGCAACGGCTCGTTCAATACGCCGGTGCTGGTGGAAGCCGCGGACACTGGTCCATTTTTCCACAACAACTCGATTGAGACGATTGAAGGCGCTGTAGATTTCTACAACAGCACGGCGTTCAATCAATCTCCCGGCTTCGGATCTTTAATTGGCGGGATCAAGCTTGAAGCCACCGAGGTAGTTGCGGTCGCGGCGCTGCTGCGCGTCATCAACGTGTTGGAGAACGAACGATCGGCGCGAGACCTGATCAATCGCATCAAGATGGCGAACAGCCAGTCGCAAGCTTCGATACTGGCTGATCTGGCAATTGCTGAAATCGATGACGCGATTGAAGTGCTCGTTGGTGGAGGACTGCACAGAAAAGCTCAGAAGGAGTTCACTAAAGCCCGCAGGAATGCCAGGATGGCGGGAGATGCGCCGAATGCCAATCAGAGGATCAGTGAAGCGAACCAGGCACTCAATTTTCTAACCACGGCAAAGAACGACATAATCGATCCGTAAACGTGGTTCTGCTTTTACCCGTTGTGTGCGCACCGCACATTTGCATGCAGACGATGGTTTGTGGTCCATCGTCTGCATCTTTTTTGCTTTACCGCGAACGCGGATCAGAACTGCTTCCGGTGTACGCCTGCGGCGTCGCCCCAGAACGTAAGAACGCTGGTGCCCGAGGTCTTTACGAAAACACCGAAGGCGTCGGTGTTGATCGCTGTCGAGGTGGTTCCGGTTGAGAGGGTCACTCGCAGTCGACACGATGTCGAAGCGCATTGGGTCCAGGCACGCGGAGGAACCATGATCGCGTCCGTAGAGATCGACGTTGGGAAAAGACCGGCACCCGCGATCGTGGTAACCGTCGTTCCATTTTTCCTGCGGATGGCGCCGGTCTCCTCGCCCCAGTAGATGCCATCAGGTCCGGCGTGCAGTGTCGTTATCCGAGTAGAGGCGGTGAAGATGGTCCGAATCGCTGGACCAACGATTGCGCCAGCGGTTGGGACGAAGATGATCGTATTCATCGTCGCATAGATGATCCGGTTGTTCAGTAACAAGATGCCTGCTGTTGGTGTGCTCGGAGTCGTCTGGTCCAACACGGTGACCGCACCGCCGGCCACTGACATCTTCCGGACGGAGTCTGAGTCCTGCCAGTAAAGGTTGATTCCGTCAGTGACGAGGTTGCGATGGCTATCGATGATGTCGATGCTGGCGGTGTTTGTGAGCGTGGTTGCGTTTCCGCCCGACAACGGAATGCGCTTGATGCTAATAGCTCCGCTTTTTTCGACGAAAAAGTATCCGAAAGAGACTCCATTGACCTGGGCAAAGACAATGTCGCCGAATTTCGCACCTGGCTCCCAGTAAAGAATACTTTCCTGGCCGGGAACTGAGTTTTGCCTTGTTCTCCAAACAGCAGCGCCTGCAGCGTCATGCGATGTGAAGTAGAGATTACCTGTCAACAGGGCGAGTCCACTGGGCTTGCGGGAGGAGACCTTTTGCGCCTGGGCGCAGGTCAACGAAAGAAGTGTGATGCATAGGGCGACTGTGATTGATCGCATGAGGTTTCTCCTTTGTAGTCGGGCATCTGGGTGCCGACCGTCTGGGTTAATGCTGTAGAGAGGCACGGTGGTTAGTTTTCAAGGACAGGCCGACAGCGCATGCTGCCTCCGATTACGCTCGTCCGGCGTGGGAGAGCACTTTATCTGAATGACTAAAAGACCCCGATTCGTTTCAAGAAAGGTTGGGCCAGGCGGGCGGCGACTGGTGAGTTGCGTTTCGACAGAGGATTCTGATGTGTGCGCCCGTAGTTGACTCGGAAGTCGTGTTTGCATTATAGGGAAAGACGCCATTAGGCGTGTTAATCGGTCAATAATCCTTACGTAGCTAATCGCTAGGTGACCTAATCCTTCGGGCTGCTCCTGCGCTGTAATCCTCGCAACGGTTCTAGCCATCCAGTTTTAAACGTCGACCGGGTCCTTATCGATTCGTACTCAGGCCATCGAGAACTCGCGACATGTTCAAGTACAAAGTCCTCAAAGTCTTATTTGCTACAGCCTCAATAATCACATTCCTGATTTCTCCGTTTTCCGATTTCCTCAAGGCTAAAACCATTAGACGTTACGACCTGAGGTGGTATCAGGACGTTAACAACAATACCGGGATACAAACAATCGTGGTCCGCAATGCCGGGGTTGAGCCGAAGGATAATTTGGTTCTGGATCTGAACTTCGACTCGAACGCGACAAGAGTCTTAACGGATTTTGAAGTAGCGTCGGATGACAAAGGTCCAGCCGAGAAGTTCCTCGATGCTGTGGCGCGAATCAGTACTGCCGAGCCCCTCGGTTCGCTAACGGCGGACGAAACAACTCGTGTTTCGCAGTTGCTCGATCGACATTTCGGCGACCGTAAGCTGAACTATCTTGATCGCGTGTTTGACGACATCTTGAAGTCGCGTATGCAGGCAGCCAACGGCGCCAATGCTCTGACGTATTTGACGGGCAATCACCAGACGACGGAAAACTGGCATACCCAATGGTCCAATCGCTGCGTGGGAAACAGATCGAATGATTGTGGTCCCGTCGATACTGTATTGGCCGGCTGGGAAAAAGCGCGGAATGGTTTTCGTAACGCTGTTCTTCAGAACTGGAAAGAACGCACCGGCATAAGTATGACGTCGAACAGCGATCACTTATCTCTCGACAAGACGCTGTCAATGACGCTTGCGCTTGCACCAGGTGAGCAGCGGATCTTCAAATTCTATTACGTGGGCAATCCGGGCAATATCACTACCGGGTTCCGTTCGTTGAAAGAAGGGCAGACATACCAACTGAGCGAGCGGTCGTCTCTTTCTTCTTCGTTTGTGGAACTGCTTTTAGATTTCTATCCGTTTCTTGTTCTGCTGCTGCTTATCCTGCCGCCGTTGATCTATTTTTTGGGCTGGGCGTTGCTTCCACTTCAGATAGTCCCCACGCATCAGATTTTCAACCTTGCGATGGAGTCAGACGACGAAGAAAAGTGGAAGCAGGCTTTTGAGCGACATAGATTTTTCATAATGAGACAATTTCGCGCGGTGCTGCAGACCGAACAGTCAAAGGCTGAGGCGACTGAGCAAGAAGTTCTGGATCTTATAAGGGATTGGCTCACGGAGAGACATGATAATGGTACGCCGAGATTCAAGAACGGAGAGTCGTTGAATCGCTCCATTCACCTTGAGTTATGGCGTGTGGCACTGCGAACGTAGATGAACGTTGAAGAGGCTCTGGTCATATTCCGCGCGAATCCTCGCGATCGGGAGGCATGGGAAGGCATCGCGACTGGTGTGTATGAGCCGTTGCTTCTGCACGTAGCCTCGTTGCTGGTTGGTTTCCGCGTCGCTGCGGGCGAAACGGCTGCCGACGTCGTGCACGCCGTGCTGCTGAATTTTCTCTCCCGCGCGCCCAATGTTGAGCTGAAATCAGCGGACGAGTTATTGCGCTACCTTCGCAGGAGCTGTAGAAACCTGCTGATTGACAAGTATCGGCATGAAAAAAACTCCGAACAGCTACTCAACTATTTGTCGCTTCGCTTCGCGAATGCGTTTCCCGGCGAGACGGCGCTGTACCGGTCGATCTTTCTGAGCGAGATTATCGACCTGCTACCGAAGAATTGTGGGGAGATGCTGAGGCTGTACGTCACCGAAGAGCTTTCTCCGGCGGAAATGGCTGAACGAGAGGAAGCTTCCCCGTCGGCTTTTTACTCGCGATGGTCCCGTTGCATTCAGAAAGCGAAAGAAATTTTTTTGCAGAAAAAGAGCGCGTCTCAAACGTTAGTTAGAGTAAGCCTCAGTTTGCTCGTGCTTCGCTGGACTGCTACAACGTGTTGTGAGGAGCGGATTTACGGCCTTAAAGTGATATGGAATACCCCCGATCTATTGCCGAAAGGAACTTAACCTCTTCATGCGAAAGAAAACAGATCACCCACCCCGATCTGAGAAAGACCCCGCACATTCAGCAGACGCTGAACACCCGGAGACTGACCATTACGAGCCGTGGTCGAAACTTTCCGAAGAAGACCAAAGACTGAAACTCACGGAGTTTTTCAAGAGATGGGAATCACCAGCGCCTGACTTCGCTGACTGTCCGCCTGAAGCCGAGTTGCGAAAGGCTGTAGTCGATCAGGATAGGTCTAAATGGCCTGAGCATATACGGAACTGTGCAAACTGCAGGTCTTTAGCGGAACTCCTCTCCGATCCGGAGAGACTGCGAATTCCGGTGAGCAGGATTTTGGCCGGGGCTAGTAAAAGGGCTTGGGAAATTGAGCACAGCGGCCGTCGACGTTCATTCACCGTCCGGCATGTCACCTCGTTGTTCAATTCCATCCCTCAGCATCAGCGAACACCGAATTTTCGCTACAGCGGCCGCTGTGTTTGTCTTGACCTTGGCTTGGGTTGGTTACCAGTATTATCAGTCCAAGACGCCCAATCCGACCGTGGCGTTCGAAAACAGGCCCACTCCAAGCACCGGTAGAAACGTACGCAAACGCAACCGGCTGGTTTGATCAGGCGAACGAAATTCTTGGAGCTCCGGAATTACACTGTTGAAGCCAAGGTCCTATATCTGGAGCCGTTACAATCAACGAAGCCCAAAGTAGAAACCACATTCAACCAGGCGAATCTGGACAGCTCGCAACGAGCGCAGGCGGGGACACTCGTAACCAAATACAACAGTGGCGTCACGGTCGCTGAAGGATTCGCCAAAGTCGCAGAATCTCGATACGAAAAATTTTCAGGTCCCGCCAACTGTGGACTCTGAAATAGTCAGTAAGGTTCTTTTCGCGTTTGGATCGACGGACGCGCCGACCGTTTTCAACGCAGAGAGCTCAGAGGCTGCCAAGACGATTCTGGAAGGAGCGAAATTCACTGAAGTCGAAGCGATCGAACCGAAGTCCGATCAGAAAACGATTGTGAAAATAAAAATACCACAGGACTTCTTTGAACGAAGAGATCTGGAACGTCGATTAGAAGCGCTCAAGACACAGGGATTAGAAGTTGTAGTGGCTGCCTACACTCCGCCTCGCGGCGCCAAGTCGAAACTCAAAGCCATAAACTCAGGGCCATAAATACATAAGCGCGTCGTCCTCACACGCGCGCTTCTCCGCCGAAAATTTCCTTGCAGAAAAAACTCCAGCTCAATCGTTAGTTAATTAAATGGACGATTCGATCGATTGATCTTCGAGATCGTTGCTGATCGATCGAGATCGATAAAATTTTTTAGACGACCGCCACGGTTTTTTGCTCTTAAGTTTGAGGGCGCAGCAGTCTCATCTCAGTCGCACCTTTACCCGCCGTCCGAAACGATTTTGAAGGAGTTGCGTTATGGGAAATTCGCGAAACCGCGATCGTGGGCAGAAAATAGGATCGAAGAAAACCAAACGCTACGGTCGTATTTGGAAAAAGCTGTTCGTCGACAGTTACAACAGGTTACTTGCTTACGCTCGCAAGTTAACTAAGGACGAGGCGAACGCTCTCGATGCCGTGCAGGAAGTGTTAGTGCAACTGTTAATACTCCTGCCTAACCCAAGCCTCATCATGGATCACAGAGGGTACATGGCGATCATGGTTCGCAATAATTCCTTTAAATCCAAACCAAAACAAAACCAAGTCCCACTTCAGGAAGAGATAGAACGCGAGTCTGGCCCAACAACCGAGCCAGAGATCCTCGAATGGTTGACACTCAATGAGTCGCTGCTGCGAGTAGTCGCAAAAGATCGAAAGCATCCGGAGTTGTGTCTGCGCCGCATACGACTCATGATCCTCGGCTACTCTATAAAGGAGATTGCGGCGCGGTTAGGCGAGAAAGAATCGCAGACGCGTTACCGGCTCACCGTGTTTCGACTGGCGCTGCGAAAAGCGATCGATGACACGCGTGGTCCGGGAATGTGACTGCGGGGTCGGCCGGCACGGATTCAAAAAACAAAGCCCTGCGAGTTGATCCGCAGGGCTTTGCTCATGGGCCGTGTTATTGGGGAGTTATTTATTTACAGCAACGGGAAGCGTGAGGTCCTCGTCGTCCCCGGCTGTTTCAGGGGCATGCTGGTCCAGGTAGTCGAGAAGATCGGTTCTGTTTTTTTGAACGACCGCATCGACTCGTGAATTGAACTCATGATCGTAACTTTGTTTTCGGCCGCAATGGGCACACTGTTGAAAATGTTGATCGAATGCCTTGATGATTTGTTGCCTGTCCTGCTGGGGGAGATCGGCGAGGCCCGGAAACTCGGCGGTAAAGTCGTCGTCATCGAGAGCGAATGCCGCCATCATAAATTCAACATCGTGGGCGTCGACCCATTTGCCAATTACTGGTTCGGTACAAGGAAGACTATTGAGTTCCTCGGCATGCGTTTCCAAGCGAAAGGTAAGGTCGGGCTCGGCCTTGCGCACAAAGGCTGCCAGTAGATCGACAAACTCATGCTTCATAGACACCTCCTATTTTAGAGTTAGTGGGATGGATTGTAGCCATCCTCACCAGCAAACGGAAGGACCTCGGAAGGGTTCACTGTTTGGGAGCACAATGAACCCTGCCGAGGATCAATGAGGGTGCTGCGTGAGAGTATGGCTTGCAGTGGTGTGGCGAACGGTGGTGTTGGGGGTAACGCAGTCGCCGTGCGACTGCACTAAAGGAGACACTTGTATAACGTACGAATTCATCCTGTTGAGAGAGAGAATCATTGGCGCGCGCGCGGACAGCAACGGTCAGTTCGATTCAGAACGTTGGTTTCTCTTTTCGCCGGCTAGCCTGCATCGTTGTCGGGCACGGAACCGGTACCAGCGAAACCTGGTGAGCTTCACGTCCTCGCCCAGCTCGCGGGCGATCTCCTCGAACGACAGACCTTCGAGTCGTCCTTTCACCAATCGCTGTTCGTTTAGTGAAAGCGGACCCAACCTGAGCCGAAACGCGCGCCACGAAGCTTCGCCTTCGAGTGTGTGCACCACTTCGGGCTGGATGCGAACGGCAGCGAGGTTCTCGACGTTTTCGGGACTCAAGTCCTCGATGTAGTCGGTTCTCGAGACGTTTGCGCGAGTCTGCTGATCGAACCAGACCCGTTTTACTGTGGTCCACCAATACGAGATTGGACTTTGGATGCCCTCGGGATCCCTGCTCATGACCTTGAGAAAGGCGTCACTTACTGCGTCCTCAGCCTCAAAGGAATTTCCGCGGGTGAGCTTTCTGCGTGCCCTAGCGCACAAGCTCGCGAAGTTCTGGGTGTAGGCGTGTTCCCAGAACGATACGTTGGCGTCAAGAACATTACTTTGGCCCGGCATTGTTTTCTCTCCTAAAGGATCTTTTTGCGGCATTGGGTTGCTGAACATAGCTGCTAACTTGTTAGCGCAGTTCGTAATAAACAAACGCAACCCTCTGTAGGTAAGACTGTTTTATACGCGTGTATTAAAAAAATATTTTGAATGCGGTTCGGAAAAGATTGCGAGGTGAGCGTTTTCGATCGTGGTCCAACAGCAATTTTTTTCAAAATTTCGACGCGCAAAACCGTCTCTAATTATAGGAGGGTAGCTCCATGAATAACGTGGTCGCTTTTCACAAGCTCAATCCGGCGCCGCCGAAATTTGAAACGAACGACCAGGTAGCGCTCCAGTTAAACTTTTTTCTTGGTATTACGGTTTTTGGAGTCTTGCCGCAGGTTGCAGCAGTTGCTTACTTCGGGGCGTTGCTGGCTGGGATATTGACGGTTTCCGTGCTGGCAGGGATCGGATCGGGTTTCGCAATCAAACGCTTCTTTCCTTATCGCCCGCAGATGCTGGAGCTCAATCCTTCAACACGCTTGCGCTCGATGGCTGAATCGCTGAAGAAAGCGGCGTAGTCGACATTCGCCGCTTTAATTAACCAGACGGTACGAGGAGCAGACTCTATGACAGAAAACGAAGCCGCTGAAAACCGCCCGACTGCAGACATTACGCTCGACGCAAATGCGTCGTCTGATCACGTGCATCACTGTGAACACCACCACGGTTCGGTTTCACACGAGCACGATTCGAATTATCACTATTCCCATCGCGAGGAGTTTGAGCCGCGTCACTGACCGGCGATTCTCCTTTTGCGTGACGCCGACTCTGGCCCCCCGCCTCTTAACTAACCCTGGCTCCCTTAGTGGATTAAACGATTAGGTCGATTGATTGTCTCGTTCTTCGGCACTCCTCGAAAGGGGAGTGCCGAAGTTTTGCGTATTTGGTTAAAACACGGTGCGGACGAGGAACCAATAGATGCCGGCGGAAGTGATTAGTAGGGAAAGTGCCGGGACGTGTTTCAAGGTGAAGGAGGGATGTTGTTGCAGTCTCCACACCAGCGGGAGAATGAGAGCGGCGATCGCGATTTGTGCGAGCTCGACGCCCAGGTTGAACGACAAAAGCGGCAGTGCAGCGCGCGCGCCGAGACCGCCGATGCCTAAGTCTCGCAGCGCCGTTGCGAGTCCAAGGCCGTGGACCAGGCCAAACACAAACGTGACTAGCCAGCGTGCTGCGATGCGCCGGCGGAAGAGGTTCTCGAGACCGACGAATACGATCGACGCAGCGATTACGGGTTCGACGATCGCTGGTGGGATATTAATTACGCCGAGCGTGGCGAGTGCGAGTGTCAGCGAATGGGCCACGGTGAACGACGTGATGATCTTTGCGTTATGACGTAGTGAGCCTCCGCCGAGTAGCAGCGCGAGCAGAAAGGCCAGATGATCGTAGCCGGTCAGGATGTGCTCCATGCCGAGGACCAGGAAGCGAAAGATCGACGTGTCGCCCGCTGCGTACGTAGTTCGCAAGTCGATTGTGAAGTCGTTTGATTCTGCGCTGAGCATCCGCTCCGCCAGCAGTCTGTTTTGCTGGTCGTAAACGGAGCAGAACTGTTTGTGTCCGCGAGGCAGGTTGGCGAGGACAGGCGAGCTGATTCGTAGTTCCGCGGTGTTCGAGCTTGCCGAGAACTCGAGCAGGAAGTGAACGCTGTTCGAATCTGATGGTTTACGAGTGATGGAGCGTAAATCCAGTTTCCCTTGATCGTCTGCGATTGCCAGAAGATTCGAGTCGAGCTGCTGAATCGCCGCAACGTCTTGTGGCGCAAAGCTGACCTCCGCCACGATTCGATCGCCGGAAACACGAACCTCAGCCGCACTCAACCCCGGATCGTGCGCCAGTGCCGTCGTGCTTAGAAAAGTGAGGATGCCTAAAAGCATCCCCACTCTCGACAGTCGTGTTAGTAAGTTAGCCATTGGTTTACGGGCTTTGCCTCAAAAGTCCTCTATCATTCTCACCCGGCTTCAGCCGGGTGTTAGGCCTGGAGCTAATTGAGTAACCGTTTTAACGGTTTCCTCAGCGAAATCGAGAAAAACCGTTGAAACGGTTCCTCGTTGCTTTCGCTGCTCTTGCACCGGGCTAAAGCCCGGTGAGAATGAGAGGACTTTTAAGTCAAAGCCGGTTTACGGGTGTCGATGGTTGCGTCCGTTCTGCGGTGTCGATTCGTACGGAAAGACTTTGTTGAAAGCCATGTCGTTCCGATTGACACCATCGCCCGCTGGCCCACGAATGATCAGGTTCTTCGGATCGCGCAGGTCGCTGATGATAGCCGTCACAGCGATATCCACGACGTCGTCCCCAAAGCGCCGGCCATTGGGCCAACCACCGGGAATGAACCCGCCGTTCTGGAGCGGATCCTGAATGTTGCTCTTCAGCAAGTCGTTGCCGAAGATGCTCAGACGCGAGAACAGAGCGTCGTCCGGATTGGTAGCACTATCTGACCCACCTCCCGCAAGACGAGCTGCGTTGGTCGACAAGTCGACCTTGATCAGGTCGGGAATGTAGATCGCCGCGATGTCTGTTCGGTTCGTTTCCGGAGCAACCGGCGCGTTGAAGACAAACCGATTGATCAAATTAGCCAGTTCCGGCGTTTCGGCATACTTCCTGAACAACTGGCTGTCGCTTGCCGGAGTCGTGCGGCTGTACAGATCTTTATCCGCGATCGCCACCAATCCTTCGTTGAAAAGCGGATTCCCCTGGCGCGCCACCTGAACGAATGGACCATTGTTCTTCGGCGACTGCTTGTCGTCGAGCACGCGTACCGTTCGCCGGCTGGTCGTTGCGTAAACACCGGCAATCTGCTGGTCGCTTCCGAGTTCGGTGATTGGAACGTTGAGGGCCATCAGATGCAGGTTGAAACCGCCCTGCGAATCCTTGCCGGGATTGCGCAGCTTGAGCAGATCGAATATCGACTGGATGTCGGCGTAAAAGCCGTCGTCGCGCTGCCCGGCAAATGCGACATAATCGTTTGAGAGTTCAGCAATCGCTTCGCGCGTGTAACGATCGAGTTCCGCCTCGGTCGCTACACCGTCTCGCGCCGGGTTCTCGCCGTTGTCTGCCTGATTGTAGAAAGGCGTCGCGTTCCCCTGGTTGTTCGGTGGAACGACGCCGGTGCCGAGCACTGTTTCGCGATTCGATCGGTGGTCCACCTTTGTAACCGTGTACGTCTGCGTCAGGTTCTGATTTCCATCGCCGACGTGGTCCACGACCCCGAGATACGACTGAAGAATCGTGTTCTGCTTCTTGAAGTTGGTGACAAAGCGAAACTGGTAGGTTAGCGTCGCGCGTCCGGCGGCCACGTCTGGACCAAGCGCGACGTGAATCTCATAAAGAACGTTGTCGTCGAAGTTGTATTTGTTTGGACCAATCCCCGGTTCCTGGTGCGGGTACACGCCGAGCGCGAGCACCAAAGACTTGCGATCGCCATCCTGGTCCACGAACGCATAAACATCCGTAGTGTTGGCCGCCGGATCGAGTGTGATCAGCGGCGCGTCCATGTGACTCGATGCGAGCACGCGTGCGGGCAACAACGCTGCGGGGAAGCTTGCGAGCAGCAGAGTTGCGACGACGCGGTTAAGTGTTTTGAGCAATGTATGCATGTTGGTTGTACTCCTTAATGCTTGTTCGGTTTTATTTGTAGACTTTTGCGGCCGAGTTTTTGTCGCCAGGCGTCAAGCTGAACGCGTTCGCTGGGCAGCAGCATCTGCTGTGCTGCCGCCGCCTGGTCCAGGAAGCGTCTTGCCTGGCTGTTGTCGTTGTTTAGCGCCGCGATGATTCCGGCGTGAAGATAGAGGCGCGGATCAGACGTGCCTTCCGACAGCGCCTTATTGATGTACTGCTGCGCTTCGGTTGTACGTCCGGCGGCGGCGAGGGCCCACGCCATTGCGTCATGCGTAAAAACATCTCCCCGGTTGGTTAATTCCTGTTGAGCTAACGTGACTGCATGTTCGACGTCGTGGTGACGCGTCGCGAGGTAAAGTGAGAGCGTTCTGGGATCTTCAGTTGAGGCGCCGGCAAGTTGTGATTCGATCTTAGCTGCCTGATCGCGATCGCCGGTGAGATTGAGAGCCTCTGCGAGTGTCCACTGATATTCGGGTAACGGATTCAGTTTTGCGGCTCGCTGAAGTTCGACGACCGCGTCAGTCGCGCGATTCATCGCCAACAACGTCCGGCCGCGCGCGAGCATTGCGGGTGCGTACTCGTTTTGCAGCGACAGTGCCGCATCACACGATTGCAATGCCCCGTTCGTTGTGCCGCGTTGAAGTTGGTAGAGAGCGAGTCGAGTGAACGCCCAGGCGCCGGCTTCGGGATCGTTAGGGCTGCTGGCGCTCGTGGCGAGGCTCATCAACTCGATCGCGCCGTTCAGATCGCCGGTCAACCAGCGCACATGCGCGGCCCGCGCGTACGACTGCAAGTCAGGTCGCAGATCGACCATCTTCTGATACGCCGCAGCGCCCTCGCGCACCTTGCCCTGGTCGATCAGGATGTCGCCGAGCACGCCGTAGTCAAACGGCAACTGACGCAAATTGACGAGTTCACGTGCCGCGGCCTCTGCATCGCGAAAGTGGTGAAGGCTTTGCAGCGCATGAGCACGTAGCAGCAGCGTTTCTGGAGTTTTTGACTCGCGGGCTTCGAGGCAAGCAGCGCATTGTTCGGCGAGTTTGTAGAATCCGGCGTCAAACGAGATTCGAGCTTTCTTAACGAACAGCCAACCGAGTCGTTCCAGCGCGGTCGTCTCTCGAGTTGGGTCGCTCAAAACGACGGCCTGTTGTTGCGCGATCTCCTTATCGATTGGTTTATCGCCGGTCAGCCGCGCCAGAATGAAGCGACATGATTCAGGTTGATTCGCTGAATGCTTCAAAAACGCATTGCGTCCCGCAACGACAACGCCAACTACAAACAAAGCTGCTAATAACGAAATCCCTAAGCCTCTCATTACACACTCGTCCCTCTGCTCGGACTTCGTCCAAGCTCTGTTCCGTCAATCTCTCTTCGACTGTGTCTGGAGTGATTTACGAGAGACGAGGGCTTAGCGGATTTATGGGTATCAAGCGCGTTGCACGGTGCAATTGAAACAACCGGGCGCCGCATTGTGGATTTGCAGGTACGAGATGGCTTCGTCTGTAAAGAACTTCCTGATCGTCTCTTCCAGCACGCTGCCTTCGACAACGCGAGCAGCTTTCATGATCGCGTTTTCGTCATAAGCCCGAACCGATAGCAAGCGATGATTAAACATGACCGGTATTTCGTTCACCGCCAGTCTCGGCGGTCTGCGCCATCTCACGAACAAAAATCGGCCCGGTCGCTTGATACGGCGAGTTTGCGGCGTGATGTTGAAAGTGCGTGAGAATCACACGCTCGCCGGCAGGCGCATCCATCAGACTAACTCTGCATGGAAATCCTGGATGTGCATCGACGGTCATCCACCTCGCCCCAAGTGACGCCAGTTCGGCGTCGTTCATCAAAAAGAGATGTGTAAAGTGTTCCACCGGAAGAGCTACAAATTGAAAATCAGTCGGCATCACGTCTACCTCGCATTCCTGTACTTGTGGCGAAGTGTAGGTCGAAGCGGTCTGTCGCTTCTATCCGAAACTTGCGGTCGAAGTGTCGTCTGGATTGTAGAGGCTGGACCGGCTAGACTGCGGAGACTCTTGGACAAAGGCGGCGAAAGATGGACTTAGAAAAAACGGGTTCGGCAGATAGATTCATTGGCACAATGGCTGAAAAACTTGGCGCAGTCGCTCGAGCGGCGACCGTTTTCGGCGAACCTGTGGAACGAGATGGAATTACCGTCATTCCGGTCGCGAAGGCCCGATGGGGATTCGGCGGCGGCGCAGGTCAGCGTAAAGAAGAAGGCGGTGACGGTAAACAAGAGGACGGGGCCGGTGGCGGTGGTGGTGTGCACGTAACTCCGGTTGGTTTTATCGAGATCACGGACCACGCCGCAAACTTTCGTCCGATCAGAACTGTCTCTTTCTCATGGATCATTATGGGAAGTGTTCTTGGTCTATTTCTGCTGCGTGAAACCATGAAACGGCGATAGCGAAGAAGCAGCACGCCTCCAACCCCGCAACTACCTTACTAATTAGCAAACAATTAGCAATCAGTTAAAGATTTTCGCTTCCCCTCACACCTATATTCCCGCCTGCAAGTGATTCGTCACATTCGGTTTTACCGTGACGCTTTCAGCGAAACGAGATCGATCTCCAGTTCTTAACTCCATTGCGAATCAGCCAACGGTGGCGCAGTTCCCGATCAACGTGCCTCTTTTTCTGGTGAGGAGTCTGCAATGCTCATTAAACTTAAGAACGCGAATCGTCTTGTTCCGGTCCTTCTCGTAATCGCGATAGTACTGACAACCCCTGACTACCTGCCTTTCAAGGTAGCGCAGGCGAACCCAAACCAATCTTCTCGCTCACAGCAGACAGCACACAAAGTTTCTCCACTCTTGAAGGGAAACAAGCACAAGCCGGACGAGACAGTGACACTGATCGTCACGCTGGGTGCGACCAGGAGCGCGCGTCTCAACGCTTTCCTCAGCCAAAACGGCGTTCGTCATCGCAGAGAAATGAAGAGCCTCGGATATTTCTCATTAGCGCTGCCGTTCAGAATGGTTAATGAGCTGGCCGCTTTCCCGGAGGTTGTCTACCTATCCTCCAACGAAAAAGTGAGCGCTTCCGGGCATGTGACCGAGACTACCGGTGCAAGTGCCGGCCAGGCCGCGGCAGTCGCTTCCGGTCGTGGCACGATCGATGGCTCCGGGATCCGCATTGCGATTTTGGATTCGGGCATCGACATCAATCACGCGCAATTCTCGTCTGCCGGGGGCGGCTCCAGGGTCCTCGCAAGCGTCGATTTCACCGGGGAAAACCGCACCGACGATCCTTACGGCCACGGCACATTTGTGGCAGCGGCGGCGGCAGGTGGCGCGGGCGCTGGGGCTGCGTACACGGGAATCGCGCCCGGGGCCTCATTGCTGAACGTTCGCGTGCTAAACAGCACCGGCCAGGGAACGGTCGAAGGCGTTTTGGCTGGACTTGACTGGGTTGCGACAAACGCTCGCCAGTACAACATCCGGATCGTCAATCTGAGCCTCGGAACCCGCGCAGTCGAGTCTTACAAATATGACGTTCTCTGTCGTGCCGTTCGCGGTTTGGTGAATTCGGGGATTCTGGTATTTGCGGCGGCCGGCAATGAGGGAAAAAACGTTTCCGGTCAAAAAGTCTATGGCGCGATCCACTCGCCAGGCAATGAACCTTCCGCGTTCACGATCGGCGCCTCCAACACCTTTCAAACCGGCGCACGAGGAGACGACGGCGTCGCCACTTACAGTTCACGTGGTCCGACGCGCAGCTACTGGCTGGACGAAGACGGTGTCGCCCATCACGACAACTTGTTGAAGCCTGAATTGATAGCTCCCGGCAACAAACTGGTCTTCGCACAGGCGCATAACAACCTCATCGTTACGTTGAATCCCACTCTGAATGAGTCAGCGCCTCACCACCGCCCCGGCGATGAAAGTGATGCGGATGAGCGGAACGTCGGTCGCGACTCCAATCGCAGCCGGCGCGGCTGCCCTAATGCTTCAACTCAATCCAAAACTGACGCCGAACATGGTCAAGGCGTTCATGGAATACACGGCGCAGAAGTTGAACGGTTTCGGAGTTCTGGATCAGGGAGCCGGTCAACTGAATGTCGAAGGCGCGATGAAGTTGGCGATTGGCGGTTCGACAAGATCTGGCCTCACCGGTGCAGGTGGGTATGCCACTGCTGACAAGCGCAGTCACTGCCTCTTCCTCGTTTTCCAGCAGCAGTTTCGCCTGGAACGGCACGATTATCCGGAAGTTCAACACCATGTCGGGAACCGGACTGATCGAGCGCTTTCAAGGCCCGTATTGCACGGGCGAATTGCTCGGCGACGGTTTCCTGCTTTCTGACGGCCTAATCATCAATCGGGGCGTCCTGTTCGCCGGAGGACAACAGATTACGAACGGCGGCGCTCTTTGGACGAACAACGCATTCCTCGCGGACGGCGTGACGGTATCGGACGACATACTCATGTCCGACGCCGTTGATATTTCAAGTCAATCAATAACTTTGAATGGTCTCGTACTCTCAGATCCTCTGATGAGGGGCCAGCGTAGTGTGACGGCGAGTCCGAATTACGACGGAATACTGTTTTCCGCCGGCATCCTGCTATCTACGGGTGAGACCCTCGCGACAGGCTCCTCACTTAACCCTGTCGCGTTAAAGGGCGACGGCATTTTGATGGGGTACGGAGAGCTGAGCGCAAACGGCGTGACTATCTCTGACTACGTAATGGCTTCCGACGGGATCATCCTGGGCGACGGAATCATTCTGGGCGACGGGATCATATTCGGGGACGGAATCATCCTGGGCGACGGGATCATTTTGGGTGATGGAATCATCCTGGGCGACGGGATCATCCTGGGTGATTGGATCTCATCCGGTAACTGATAACGCAAAATCCTAAACTTCGCAGGTACGATATGCCAATTCTTGGACGGTATAGCAAAGCTTATTCGCTGGGCCAACTTCGCCAGTTTTCCGGCTGGACTGAAAAATCAGAAAACGCGAGGAGAATCAGAAAAGAGGTCGACGGTGAAATCGTCGAAGTGCCCAGGGCCTTAACCGATGAAGATTACGTCTACCTGCAGAGGAATTTCACCGTCACGGATGGAATCTTTGTAGACGAGAACATAATTTTCAGCGACGTGACGCCCGAGTGGATTCAGTTTTGCCATACCGTCCTGGGGTTGGGAAACCTCGCCGAGCCGGACACGCCTCACGAAAACGACCGGTAGACTAAAGACCCGCACTGTTGGACCAAACTTTGTTTCCTTCACTTTGATTTCTTCCTATAATCCCTCTATGCTTTCGCGAACCTTGGGGGCCGTATCGTATCTCCTCCCAAGACTTCCAAGGATAAAATCCTGATCTGCAGTGCATCACCCCCAGTAGCTGACAGTCGCTGCAAACGTGAGTTTGTTTATGCAAAGAGACGTTGCTGCAAAGGTCTACGAGTTCAACGGATTTCGTTTAGAAGGAATGCAACGTCGTCTTCTGTATCGTGGCCAGCCGGTTCCGCTTAAAGGCAAAATTCTGGATCTCCTGCTTTTCCTCGTGGAAATGCGTGGCCAACTGGTCTTGAAGGAAGACTTGATGAAAAAGATTTGGCCGGACGCGATCGTGGAAGAGAACAACATCACTGTCAGCATGTCGATTTTGCGAAAAACGCTGGGTGAGGACCGCTACAGGCCTAAGTTCATTGAAACGGTCCCACGTCAGGGATATCGCTTCATCGCGGAAGTGACAGAGGTCTCGCCGGAGCGGCCGGAAACAAGAGAAACACGCCAAAGTCCCGACAAAACCGAACTCCAGGACGAGCCGATCAACTCTCTTGCCGTCCTACCACTGCAAAGTCCCAAAAAGACTTCAACGTCGAGTATCTGTCGGACGGCATTAGCGAAAGCATCATCAACATACTCTCGCGAATTCCGAAACTTCGCGTTCTGGCATGTAGCACGATCTTTCGTTTTAAGCGGAAGGAGGTTGATCCTCAGGAAGTTGGTCTGGCGCTCAACGTCAGGGCGCTGTTGATGATTCGCGTTATGCGCCTGGGCGAAACATTAATCATCCGGGGACGAGTTGGTTAACGTTTCCGATGGAACGCAACTTTGGGGCGAGCAATACAATCGCAGCGCATTCCGACCTTCTTGCGGTTCAGGATGAGATTGCAAAAGCCATCTCGGAAAGTCTGGAATTCAAAGCTCACCCGCCCGGACCAGATACGCCTCACGCAAACAGTCCACCCAGAACATTGAAGCCTACAATCTCTACCTCAGGGGCCGGTATTTTTGGAACAAGTACAGCAAAGAATCGGTGTTGAAAGCGATCGATGCTTTCAAAGAGGCGATCGCGATTGACGCCAATTACGCACTGGCTTACTGCGGAATGGCGGACGCTTATTTCAGGCTCTCGAATGTTCACTTCCCGCCGGGCGAGGTCTTGCCCAAAGCGAAGGAAGCGGCGCTGAGAGCCGTCGACAATCGACGACAATCTGGCTGAAGCTCATTCATCTTTGGCGTCTGGTCCGCGTTTACTACGATCACGATTGGGTTGGGGCGGAAACTGCGTTTAGAAGAGCTCTCGAGTTGGATCCAAATCTCGTCTCCGCGCATCAGCGTTTCGGGTCGTATCTGACGTTCATGGGCCGCTTTGACGAAGCGATAAAGCACTATGAGACTGCTCTTGAACTTGACCCGTTCTCCCTCCAGATCAACATGAATCTGGCTACCACGTACTACTTGAAAGGTGAGTACGAAAGAGCCGTCAACCTTCTGAACGAGACGATCGAGCTCGAACCCAATTACATGCCGACGCATTTCCTCCTGGCCCTGGTTTACATCCAGCAGAAACGTTTGCACGAAGCCATAGCGGAGTTTCAACTTATCTACAAGTTGGATGAGGAAGCCTACCTGGCGCTGGGCTTCATGGGTTATGCGCATGCGCTCGCCGGCGAGATTGCCGAAGCTGAAACCCTCCTCAACATCCTGCAGGATATTTCACTCAGGAAATATGTTTCGCCCTATAGCATGTTGGTGATCCACCTGGCGCTTGGACCGAAAAGGCGAGTGTTTGAACTACTTAATCAGCTTTACGAAGAGTGCAACGACTGGCTGGTTTGGCTCAAGGTCAGTCCCGAACTCAAGAGCCTCCGCGACGACCCAAGATTCAAGGATCTATTGAGACGCGTCGGATTCCTCGACTGACGCAGTCGCCCCTCGTTTTCCCAATCCCGGACGCTTTTAGCAGACGATTAGCAATTATTTAGGAACTGGTTAAAGACTCCCAGCGGCCTGGGGCGTAATCTCGGCACCGTACCTGGTCATCCTGGTCAACCCGACAGGAAACACAGACGAGGCCAAGTTTATGGAACAAAGAGAAGTATTGCTGCTTGAATTCGAGGGGAACGGGCGCCTTGGAGAAAACCTGCGCCGGATCCTCGAGTCTTGTTCCGATCCTGGTTTCAGACTCGTTTGCCACACATGCTCCGGCTTCCACGATGTCGATGATGGGTTGTCTCAGCTAATTCTGAGACAAAAGCCATTGCTGATCCTCGTCGTCCTGCCTCGCGTTTCGTTGAGTTCGTTGGACTCCGTTTTTCAAACACTCGGACCGGGAGCATTGTCGCGTCCCGTCGTCGTCGTTATTGACGCCGACCAGGAAGAATTGACTGAACTGGTGAGGCCGGGCGTCGCTGATTTCATCATTCCACCGCTGAGAGATTCGGAAGTTCTGGTGCGAATCCAGCGACTCGTCAACCAGGTTCGTCGCGAACAGAAAACGCAGCAAGCTCTAACAGAGAAACTGGGATTGCAACGACTTATCGGCAAGAGTCCAGTTTTCACTGCTGAGATAAACAAGATTCCGATACTCGCGAAGTCTGACATTTCCGTCCTGATTTCCGGTGAAACTGGAACAGGAAAGGAGATGGTCGCGCGCGCTATTCATTATCTGAGCGAACGGGCCGACAAGCCTTTCGTTCCGGTGAACTGTGGCGCCATCCCGGTAGAGCTGCTCGAGAACGAATTGTTTGGCCACGATCGCGGAGCATTCACTGGAGCAGCCGGTTCACGAAGCGGCGTGATTCAGGAGGCAGAGAAGGGAACGCTGTTTTTAGATGAGATCGATTCCCTGCCGCTTCTGGCCCAGGTCAAGTTGTTGCGGTTTCTTCAGGACAAAGAGTACCGGCCGCTGGGCGGCGCCAAGTCGATGAAAGGAGACGTGCGAATCGTCACTGCCTCCAACGCGGATCTTGAAAATGCGATCGCGGCCGGAACGCTTCGTCGGGACCTTTATTATCGATTAAATGTTATTCCGATCATGCTGCCGGCGTTACGCCACCGATCGAACGACATAATTCTTCTGGCTCATCATTTTCTCGCTGAAAAGGCGGCCAAACTAAACAGTCCCGCAGTTGAGTTCTCGCCAGAAGCAGAACGCAAATTGATGCTCTATAGCTGGCCCGGCAATGTCCGCGAGTTAGAACATGTGATTGAGCGAGTGGTGGTTCTCTGCAATCAAGAAACTATTCAGGAAGATCAAATAATCTTCTCGGGAGAGATGGACCAACCGGATCAATTGTCATTTCAGGAGATGAAGGCGAACGTGATCTCGGAATTCGAAACAAACTATATCCAAAACCTTCTCGTCGCATATCGAGGAAACATAACGAAGGCTGCAGAGGCGGCACAAAAAGAGCGGCGGACGTTTTGGCAACTGATTCGTAAACACAAGATCGATGTTGAGAAATTTAAGGTAACCGAACTCCGTTGAGGCCGGGCAATCTCCTGTTGCAACCCGGGCAAGATTGCCAAGGTGTTAAGTTCATGGAAATCAAGACGATCACAAAGGCGTTCCTAATCTCCAGGGTAGAAATAACCAGATCACACTCAGTTGATTGCAAGATCGCCCATAGTTTTTTGTTGCACGGCAAATGCATAGACCGAATGTGAGGAAACAATGCAATTCGATCAGAAAGAAAAAGAGCGAGAAGTTGGTTATTGCATACTTGCTTATCTCGCCGAGAATCCCGAGGCCGGCGACACCTTCGATGGAATCGTCGAATGGTGGCTGCTCCGCCAAAGAATAAAGTTCGAAACGCGAAACGTTTCTGAGGCTGTAGCGAAGCTCGTTTCTGAGGGGCTGATTGTAGAACACGAAGAATCCGATTCACGCATCATCTACAGGGTCAATAGGACCAAAGAACAAGACGTTAAAAGTCTATTGATGCAACGAAAAGGATCAGTGGATAACTGAGTTCCTCAGAAACGCGCTTCCTCGGCAGCGCTGAAATTGCAGACATGAAGCCGGCTTCTCCCCCACCGGCGCCCAAACTCAACTTGATAACTGAACTGAGGAGCAGGCGAGGGTTGTCTGAATTAACAGACCCTTTTGACTGCTCTCTCTGGATCGTAAACACGACACGGGTTCACAAAGTTTTGATCGCACGAAGTTAAGCGGTTCAAAGTGCGGTAGCTATGCCTCGGAGTCACGCCATGTCAACTTCAATCGAAGACACTCTTAGCTGGTATGTGGTCCATACTCACCCCAAACAAGAAGAGCGCACGAGCAGCAACTTGCAAGCATGGGGATTGGAGACTCTGAGTCCGAAGTTGCTCGTCAATAAGTGTAACGAGTTCACGGGTCGATTGAGTCGTGTTTCTAAGCCGTTGTTCCCTGGTTATATCTTTTCGCGTTTTAGATTCAACAACCTCTACCACAAAATCCGATTTACCCGCGGGGTCCACAGCTTAGTGTGTTTCAACAACCAGGCGACTCCGGTTGATGAGGAGATCATTGACCTGATTCGATCCAGAATCGGGCCGGATGGTTTTGTAAAAACGCAAGCAGAACTCAAACCCGGCGACGAAGTGGTGATAAACGACGGCCGGTTTCAACAGCTCCACGGCGTTTTTGAGCGTGAGATGCAGGATGCTGATGCAGATAGGGTGACGATACTTTTGAGCAGTGTGAGTTTCCAGGCCCACGTTGTTGTGGATAGAGCTTTAGTTAGTAAGGTTTCGCAGCCGGCTCGGTATCAGCCGCAGGCGCGCGTAACGAGTCACTGAAGTCATACGCGGACGGTCATAAGCGGGAAGAAGAAAATGACCTCAACGTTAACCGCCGTTCTTTACATCCCATATATACCGGAGTCGATTTCCTGGCGTCCGTACCTCTGCCAGGCAGGTTCCGGAACCTTGCTCGAGTCGTTTATCCAGCGCTTCAGACTGGCAAATCCTGACATTGATTTGCGAGTTCTGGTTCACAGCGAGGACGTCAATACGACTCTGGAAAGCATCCTGGACCGTGCTGGTGTGAGCCGAGTCCCGACCTGCTCGAAGACCCGCTCGCAAGCCTTTCTGGAAGCTTCCAAAGATAGCCCTACTTCGCACGTTGCGTTTTTGACTCTCGAATACGACTTCGCGCCGCCTGATCTGCTGGCGAAAACCTTTACTCATCATCTGCATCACGATAACGCCTTTACCCCGGTCCTTGGATTCCCATCCGACTGTACGCCCGAGATATATGACGCGACGTTTCTCGACGCCATACGAAAATGCACACTGCCGTCTGGCGCGGGAAACTTACTGGCCTTCGCGCAGCAGCTTATGCGTGTTCTTGAGAACCGCCTGCCGGCCTCGTTGCCCATGGGCCAACATCAAACGCTTCGCAAAGCTGCGAATGAGTTCCGCACTGTTTTTTCAAGTTCCATCAAGGCCATCCCTTTCAACGCCGCCGTCGAATACGAGGCGCAACCCCGAGAACTTCCGGAATCGCTTCGTATCAAGAACTCGACACACGTCGACATCGCGGCAGCCGTGATCAGCTCGCGAGACACGACAAGCGAACCGCTGCACGACCTGCGCTCATGGAAGACGGAGACACTGTTAAAGCAACGTACCGTCGATAACGAACGCGGAACGTATGCGGTTAGACGTCGAACCCGCGCGCGACGAAGGAAGATCCTCTTCGTGTCGACGCCGTCGGCCTATTCTGGAGCAGAGGAGAGTTTGTGCCAGCTCGTCGGTGGATTGAATCAGGAGTTATACAAGCCCTACGCACTGGTTGGCGCTCGCGGGTATTTCACGGAACGACTACAACACTTCGGAGCGGAGGTAATTGCTCCTAACAGAGATTTCTCTTCGAGTTGCGTCGAGAACTTTTTCTTTACTCTCTCGGCCTTGAGAAGAATAAAACCGGACGTGGTCCACATCAACGCGGCGTCCGGGATCCCCGTCGTCGTAGCCGCGAGAGTCCTCGGTATTCCCGTTATCTATCACCTCAGAGTCGCTGCTCTTCAGAGCATCGCCGACTGTCTTAAGGGATCGGAAGCGATTATCGCCGTTTCCGAATTCATACGTGCTGAGGTTGAACGCAAAGACATCGACGGGAACAAGGTCAGGGTGATCTTCGATGGTGTCGACGTCGATCATTTTTCCCGTGCGGGTTTTTCCAAAGCAGTTGCCAGACAGCAACTGGGACTGCCGCCGGACGTTCCGCTCGCGCTCAACATTGCGCGCTTCGCCCGCAATAAACGGCAGGACATGCTCATAGCGGCGGCTGAACTAATTAAGAAAAGACTTCCTGATTTTCATCTCGCCTTCGTCGGCGAGGCTGAGGACCAGCGATACTATTCCGAGATCGTCGAGCAGATCGCAAAGGCGGGACTGGCGAACAACGCGACGTTCCTTCCGTTTCAGCGCGACATTCGAACGATCGAAGCCGCCTCCGATGTCCTCGTGCTTTGTTCCGATCGCGAACCGCTCGGTACCTGCTTACTGGAAGCGATGGCGATGGAACTACCCGTCGTGGTGACCACCTCGGGCGGCAGTCACGAGTTGTTCATCGATGGAGAAACAGGACTCAAAACGCCGGGGGGCGACGTCCGTAGCCTGGCGGCTGCGATTGAGTCAGTTCTGACGAATCCGGAACTCGCTCACAGATTAGCAAGAGCCGCCAGGCGCCAGGCCGAAACCCAGTACACGATTCAAAACCACGCAAAGGCGGTCGCCGGCTTGTACGAAGAGGTGTTAGACCGCCGGCGGTTCAAAGATAGTCCTCACCCCGATGCCGTAGCTCACGCTTCACTCTCATTTTCCGAGTCTCCCGATTCGTTTTTCCGAGTCGCCGCCCAAAGCACAAACATATAAGTGCGTTGGTCCAATCTTCCAAGGCGCCACTGATACAAACATATTCAGGGAACCAGCCATGCACGAAGAACAACATGACTCAGTTGCGAGTGCTAAAGACGGAATCATTTATCGCAGCGCTGTGATGCGAAACTTGAGCGAGCGGATCAGAATGTTACGTGGCAGCCGCGCCACCGTTCTGATCACGGGCGAGAGCGGCACGGGAAAGGAGTTGGCCGCCAGGGCGATACATCGATACAGCGAGCGCGCCGACAAGACCTTCGTCCCCTACAACGCTTCATCCATCCCACGCGAGATCGCCGAATCGGAGTTGTTCGGTTACACGAAGGGCACGTTCACCGGGGCCTATCACGATTCTTTGGGGATCATCCGAAGTGCAGATGGCGGCACACTCTTCCTGGACGAGATAGGCGACATGCCGTTGGAGATCCAACCGAAGCTTTTGAGGTTTCTGGAAAACGGCGAAGTCTATCCGCTGGGAAAATCGAAGGCCGTCAAGACCGACATCAGAGTCATAGCGGCGACTAACCGCGACCTCAGTCGAATGGTTGCCGAAGGAACGTTCCGCGCCGACCTGTGGTACAGGATCAACGGCATCAACATCTCGCTTCCACCGTTGAGAGACCGCCGGGAAGACATTCCCATGCTGGTCCATCACCTGCTGGAAAAGTTCTCTAAAAGAGAGGGCAAGACAGGGGTCGTCCTCGCGCCGGAGCTGCTGAAGGAGTTGATGGCCTATAGCTGGCCGGGAAACGTGCGCGAGCTGGCCAACGTCGTCGAGCAGTTGGTTGTGTTTACGCCGTCGGGCGGTGTCAGCGAATGCCAGCTGCTTCATTCACACGTCAAAACACAACTCCCGTCATCGAGATCGTCGACTGAAACGACTCACTCGCCGAACGGTAGCGAAGCAACGCACGCATTCCCGCGCACACGATCCTCGCAACGGCTGACACTATCGGAAGCTATTGCCGAACTCGAGCAGGAAATGATCGAGTACGCCCTCAGTTTCCACCAAAACAACATCTCACGCGCTGCTGCGACGCTCGGGCTCTCGCGGTTCGGGCTGCAACGGAAACTAAAACGGCTGTCGGGCTACTGTCGCGAACAGGCGATGGCAACTCGGGTGGCACCTGGCGTTGCAAGTGCCACCAGCATTGGCAGTGACGGTGCCACCACCGTTGGTCCATAGCGGCAAGCAAAGCATCAAAGACCAGCAAATTCGCGAAAAATGCACGAGTGACAACTGAATCTGCACTGGTATGCAAGTTGAATTAGAAATCAGTGACCGAAGAATCGTAGAACTAACCCCCTTTAGTGTTTGAGGCAGAAATCAGTAAAGCCTTTTTAGAGAGCGGCATCTTTTCAGCCGAATGAGTGGTTCATCAGTCGCGACGTTTCTGCCAGACACTAAGAAAACCCGCAACGACTGAGTGGTCAGCGATTGCAAGAGGAGAAGCCATGAAAGATCAAGAACTCGAAACAATCAACAGCGAACTGTTTGGCTCTTTTGACCCGGAAGACGAGTCGTGGATCGTCGGCGGCAGCAAGACCGTTTCGTCAAGCGCTACCTACACCCCAACCGGACCGGATGGCGGTGCGGATTTCGATTGGGTGTTTGCAGAACTCGAATCGGAAGCGCAAGCGTAATTCCTCGAGTCGCGAAGTTTGCAAGGACCGCGCAGTCGGACATCCCTGCTGGTGCATCCTGGTTTGCACGACCAGGATGCACCCCTTCCCGAAACGACTCAGTCGATCGCGTTCAAGTGAAGAGGAGAAGCTCATGAAACAGAAAGACATGAAAGGTGAGGAGCTCGAAAGAATAAACGATGAGCTGTTCGGCTCATTTGATCCGGTTGACAAGTCGATCGGCGGCGGCACCATTACTAACACGTTTATGGGTACCAATTCGCCAAGCGGTCCTGATGCCATGATGGACTTGGATTATTGGTTTGACGAGTGAGAGGAGAAAGTCATGAAAGAGAAAGACATCATTAACGGTGAGGAACTCGAGAGAATAAACAGCGAGTTGTTTGGCTCGTTCGACGCCGAAGACGCGTCGTGGATTGTCGGCGGCAGCAAGACCGTCTGTTCAAGCGTTACCTACACGCCCACCGGACCGGATGGCGGTGCGGATTTCGATTGGGTGTTTGCAGAACTCGAATCGGAAGCGCAAGCGTAATTCCTCGAGTCGCGAAGTTTGCAAGGACCGCGCAGTCGGACAGCCCTGCTGGTGCATCCTGGTTTGCACGACCAGGATGCACCCCTTCCCGAAACGATTGAGTAGATCGGCACTCAAGTGAGAAGAGAAAGTCATGAAAGAGAAAGACATCATAAAAGGCGAAGAACTCGAGAGAATTAACGACGAGCTGTTCGGCTCATTCGATCCGAAAGACGAGGCGTCGATCGGCGGGGGTCCCTACACCATGACGTCGAGCGTTACCCTTTCCGGGAGCAGCTTCGATCACCAGGTCGATATCGATTGGACCTTTGAGGAACTCAAACCGGAGAATTGAACGTCGTCATTGGCAGTCCGTGAGAGGAGAAAGTCATGAAAGAGAAAGACATCCCCAAGTGAAGAACTCGAGAGAATTAACGAGGAGCTGTTCGGCTCATTCGACCCGAACGACGAGGCGTGGATCGTCGGCGGCAGCAAGACTGTCACGTCGTGGATTACCTACTCGCCATGCTGCGTTGATGCCGCGTTCGATTTCGACTTTGCGGAAGTCGAGCCAGAGAATCCTGGTACGAATTCCACTTTTGTGTGAGAGGAGAAAGTCATGAAAGAGAAAGAACTCGAGAGAATTGACAACGAGCTGTTCGGCTCATTCGACCCCGGAGACGAGGCGTGGATCGTGGGCGGCAGCAAGTCTCTCACGACGGTTTATTCCTTCGGGCCAGACGGCGTTGTTGATCACGCTTTGGATTTCGATTGGGCGGACTTGGAGGCGCAACAGAATAGCGTTCACTGAGAGGAGAAAGTCATGAAAGAGAAAGAACTCGAGAGAATTGAGAACGAGCTGTTCGGCTCATTCGACCCGAACGACGAGACGTGGATGATTGGCGGCAGCTATACGATAACCGGGGGCGTTACCTACACGCCAAGCGGTATGGATACCTGGCACGATTTAGATTTTCCGGTATTGGAACAAGCCGGAGTTTGAACAATAAGAATCCTCGTACGCCGTTCGAGAAGGGTCACGAATATGATCTGCATCCTGAGTCAATCTTTTATAGAAGGCACGACGGAAGTGGTGCTCGATTGGTTGCGGGCGTGGGGAGTCCCTCACGTCCGGATCAACGCGACTGACATCGCGAAGGCCCATGAGACCACCGGGGCCACCTTCTCGGTAAGCAAGGGAGGGGTGAAGGTCAAGCTTCAGATCGACGGCGTCGAAATCGATCCGTCGGACGTCAAGGTTGTCTGGTTTCGCCGCTGGGCTTACGCCGCTGACGCGAGCGTCCCCCAACTGTTCGACGACCAGTCGAATCGCACCGATTCCAATGTGTTCTTCTCTTGCAATCACGTTTTTAAAGAGCTGCAGGGGATGACGAAATTCCTTTTCTCGACCCTGTCCTCGTCGAAGTGGCTGGGCGACCCGAAGAACGCAGCGCCTAATAAGGTGCAGGTGCTGAAAATGGCCGCTGAAGCCGGCCTTGATGTTCCCGACACGCTCGTTACTGCCGACGCTGACGAGCTGCAACGATTCATCGAAAAGCACGGTACTGTAATCACGAAACCTATCGGAGACATGTTGTTGTGTAGTTTTGACGACCGTCAATACGCAACCTACACGTCCCTGATCGACGCCGACTTCCTGGCCGAGCATCGCCGCGAAGCTTCTTTCCCTTCTTTGTACCAGGAGAAGCTCGACAAGAAATACGAGATCAGAACTTTCTATCTCGACGGTGAGTGCTACAGCATGGCGATGTTCACCCAACAGAAGGCCAATACTAAGGGCGACTTCCGGAAGTATTGTTACGAAGATCCTGTACGAGAGGTGCCGTATCAACTGCCGGCCTCGATCGAGGCATCCATACGGAAGTTGATGAAGGATCTTGGCCTCGACACCGGGTCGATCGACATCGTCCGGACTCCTGACGGCCGTTTCGTCTTCCTCGAAGTTAACCCGGTCGGTCAGTTCGGCATGGTATCCGTTCCCTGTAACTACCCTCTAGAGCGAAAGGTCGCCAAGTACTTGGCGGATAGTTTTTATGCGGCAGCCTAACGAGAGTCCACGCTACTTTTCGGACAAAGACACTCCTCTTCCGATGCACATGCTGTTCATTGAACAGATGCCGCTACCGAGGTACGCCTGCCGTTCATATAGCAGCAGCGCGGCCCGCGCGGCGAGGTACGAGTGCTTCAACTTCTATAAACACATTTCAAGAGTGGTGCCGGGTGAGTCAAAGGAGGAGGTCGGAAAATGACGCAAGCCTCCGAAGTCTTCAAACTCTATGCTAACTGTCTTCCGGTGAAGGGCGCGCGCAGGAGCACTATCTGCGACCTTCAGAAACAAAGGATGAGGCTGATCCCCAATGACCTGTTCTACATCCTGACCGACCTCGCCGGGTTGCCGACCAGCGAGATCAAGCGACGATTCAACGGAAACTCCGACCAGGTCATCGACGATTATTTCGCGATGCTGACGGAAGAGTCCTTCGGATTCTGGTGTGACGAGCCGGAGCTGTTTCCGAAGTTAGATCTTTCGTGGGATCGACCGGAAAAGATCACGAACGCCATCATCGACGTAGACCGTTCGTCAAAGCACGACTATGCCAGTCTCCTTGCGCAACTGGATGAGTTGGGATGTCAGGCATTACAGGTGCGGGCATACGATGAGCTCACGCTGGCAGATCTGGAAGAGATTCTTATTCAGTGTGAGAGCCATAGGTTCCGTCACGTGGACCTGGTGATCAAGTTCCAGCCGGAGTTGACGTCCGAAGCCCTGAATTCATTCTGCATGGACCACCAGGTTATCTCGCGGATCATAGTTCACTCGAGCCCGGAGAAGTCTCGGTCCAAAGTTAACCCGTTCTCCATCATCATCGACTATTACACGTATCCAGTGACGCCTTCAGCGTGTGGTTTTATTTCTCCGCGCTTCTTTTCGCTGACGGTCGAGCATTTTACCGAAGCGCAGAATTTCAACACATGCCTTAACCGGAAGATCGGGATTGGAGCCGACGGAGAGATAAAGCCATGCCCTGCAATGAAACAATCCTTCGGCAACGCCAGTCACACTAAATTGAAAACTGCGGTGAATGATCCCCAGTTGGTCCAAATTGGGGGCATCACGAAGGACAAGGTTGCGGTCTGTCGCGATTGTGAGTTCCGCTACGTTTGCACAGACTGCAGGGCCTTCACGCAGGACGCCGCCGACCCTTATTCGAAGCCCGCGAAATGCACGTACGATCCGTACACCGCAACCTGGGCCAGCCAGCCACACACTGTTTCAGCCTCGTAGATCAAATTAGACCAAGCTAACGCAACTGAAATTCGCTACGGCTGGTGGATGTTAGTCAGCTCGGGTAGGGGAAGCCCGACAGTTGGTGGAAGCTTCATTAGCGGGCCTTAAGGAAAGCAATGCTCAAGCGAAAACGTTTTCCGATCTCTTACCAGTTCGACACGATGGACTGCGGGCCGTCGTGCCTCGAGATGATCTCCCGTTATCACGGACGAAAAGTCTCGAAGCAGTTCGTCAGGAGCTTGTGCCAGCAAGATCGGCAGGGGACGTCGTTGGCCGGCATCGCTCGCGCGGCGGAAAAGCTTGGCTTCCGCACGCTGGCGGTGAAGGTATCGTTCGATGACCTCAAACAGAAGGCGCCGCTTCCGTGCATAGCATTCTGGCCGCACGGTCATTTCGTCGTCGTCCGCCGCATTCGAGGCAACCAGGTTTATCTCGCCGATCCGGCGGCTGGTCTGACTACTTACACGAAAGACGAATTCGAAACCTGCTGGCTCGATCCCGACCAACAGAATTGGGGAGTGATATTACTGCTTGAGCCAACCAAGCAGCTTCTCACAGTTGAGTCGAAGCCTTCTTTCACCGCTTTCTCCGACCTTTTGTGGTCGCTGTGGCGCGACGTGAGAAGACACCTGTGGCCATTGGCTATCGGTGTAGCGGTGCTGCTCCTGGTCCAACTTATTCTTCCGTTTCTGAGCGCCGCGGTCGTCGACGCCGGCGTGTTGAACCGCAATCTGAACCTGGTGTTCGTCATTCTGCTCGCGCAACTGGTGCTGGTGATCAGCCGGATGAGCGTCAACCTGTTGCAGGAATGCATGCTGGCGTACATCGGCGTTCGGATCGACATGAGGCTGGTATCGCAGTTCCTCATGAAGTTGACGCGTCTCCCGCTTTCTTTCTTCGACGGGAAGCTGATCGGCGACCTGATGCAACGCATCAACGATCACAAGTCATTGCAACAGTTGCTGACGGGCACTCTGTGGCAGGTGCTGGTGGCCACGTTATCGCTGCTGGTTTTCGGGGCGGCTCTCGCGCTCTTCCAGCCTTTGCTGTTCGCGATATACCTCGCCGGTTCCGTCATGTATGTCGGATACATCGCGCTCTTCATAAAGCGGCAACGATTGCTCAACTACAAGACCTTCCACTTGTCGGCTCAGAAACAGGGAATCGTCATCGAGTTCCTCGCCGGAATGCAGGAGATCAAGCTCAACAACGCCGAGCAACAGCGACGTTGGCAGTGGGAGGCTGCGCAGCACGGCATTGGAAAACTCCAGGTCAAGTCGCAGATGCTGGCCCAATTTCAAGGTGTGGGCGGGTTGGCAATTAACGAGATCAAGAACCTGATCCTTACCTTGTTGGTAGCTAAGTCGGTGATCAATGGCGAAATGTCACTCGGAACGATGGTCGCGGTTCAATACGTCATCGGGCAACTGTCGTGGCCGCTCAACCAGGTTGCGATGTTGATCGGCCAGAGTCACGACGCTGCCCTGAGCTACCTGCGCGCCAAAGAGATCCACCAGATAAGCGACGAAGAAGATCCGTTAACCGCCGTGCAGCCTGGCGAGAGATCGGACATCGAGTTCAGGAACGTTGCTTTCGGGTATGGCGGTACAAGCAGAAAAAATCTTTTCCGGAACCTGAGCTTCACGATACCCGCGGGCAAGACAACTGCCATCGTCGGCAGGAGCGGAAGCGGGAAGACAACGCTGCTCAGACTGATACTCAAATTCTACGCGGCGGATGGCGGCGAGATTCTGTTAGGCGGCGTAAATCTCAAGGACGTGTCACACCGCCAGTGGCGTGAACTCTGCGGCATCGTGATGCAGGACGGCTACATCTTTTCCGACACCGTGTCGAGGAACATCGCAGTAGCCGATGAACAAGTGGACATGAAGCGAGTGGTTGAAGTCGCGCGTCTGGCCGAGATCGATAACTTTGTCGAGTCGCTCTCACTTGGTTATGAAACACGCATCGGCCGCGATGGTGTCGGCATTAGTCGCGGGCAGGCGCAACGCATACTCATCGCGCGCGCGCTGTACAAAGACCCGAAGTATATGTTCTTCGACGAAGCCACCAGTGCTCTGGATGCTGAAACAGAGAGCGTCATCGTGGCTCGACTGCGCGACGTCATGCGCGGGAAAACCGCGGTCGTGATTGCCCACCGCATGAGCACAGTCAGGCATGCAGACCAGATCATCCTGGTAGACAAGGGCGAAGTAGTTGAAGTGGGCACGCACGACGAGCTCGTGAATAGTCGCGGTAGTTATTACAGCCTGGTGAGGAACCAGCTTGATCTTCGTTAATAGTTCACCCGCCGAGAGCTGAGGCTCATACAAACATGACAACACGTGAGGAGAGGACCGGAGCGACGCCGGTTGTTGGGCCGAATGTCGGAAACCGGCGCCGTGCTCAAGTCAAAGATACGCTGATGCCGGACGAGCCTCCGAAGGCGATAGGTTTCGCAATCCCGGTGGTTGCTGCCTTGTTCATTCTCATGTTGGTGGTGTTTCGTCTCGTCGAATATCAAGACGCAGTACGCGTGAGTCTGACACTGAAGACGAAAGAGTCTTTCGGCCGCATGTATGGGGAAGCTTACCTCCCGCAAGGGGAAGCAGCCACAGTGCAGGCTGAGCAGATAGTCGACATAGACCTTGGCGGTTACGGGGGAGCGCAGAGACTGCAGGCGAAGGTGGGCGAAGTCACCGCCTTTCACGTGCCGTCGTTCTACCGTGTGCGGGTCGATCTCCCTGCTGATTTTGACGTTAATTCTCTTTCAAGCGCATCGCCTGGTCCGATCCAGGTCGAGGCGAAAATCCTGACGCAAAAGAAGACTCTTTTTGACAAGTTATTCGGAGCTTTCCGGGTTATGTCCCGCAATCTCTGATTCCTGTTAGGAACACACTATGGCAAACAAAAATGAAATTTCAGGCGACTCGGCCGGAGTCATGAGGAAGATCCCAGTCGCGTTATTCCTCAGTCCGCAGTCGGCTTCACTGGACTGGCAACAACACACAGCGCGGATCGGTTCCGAGACTCTCATCGAGTGGTGGTACCGGCGCATGCGAGCGCATCGCCGGCTTGAGCACCTACATCATCGTCCACAGTGACGCACAGCGTCGTTCGTTATTGGACCTGGACCTCGAAGGCGCAGAAATCGTTACGACGACGTTTCTCGAGCTCCACGCGAGCGCTGGCCGATCTGACCGTGCGCGAGGGTTTGGACCACATCGCGCTCGTGTCACTCGCGACCGCGTTTGGCTCGATCGAATTCGTGGACGAAATGGTGAGCACGCATTCGGCTTTGGATAACGACCTGACGCGAACCAGCGGGATGCCCGCAGGAGTCGCTCCGTGGGTGTTCTCACGCAGGCTGCTTGAACGGCTGTCGTTACTGTCTGGTCCCGGAATTCCTTCTCACCCCGCGCTCGCCTACAAACGTTTACGCGGCGGCCACGAAGAGCTGCCTCGAAACTACTGGGTGACCTGCGGGAAACGATTATCGACGCTGCAGTTCGATATGGCGCAGCGCCTCAGGAGATGCCTGTCGCCGTGAGGTTGAATTCACAGGACGAGGTCGAGACCGCGAACGAAGTACTTCGTCTTAACGACGAACCCAAAGGGCTTGAAGCATTGCTGCTCTGGAAGCGAGTGCAGATACGCGACAATGCCGAGCGTCTCGCATCACTGCACTTCGGTTCACCAGTCTCCTCCGCGTTTGAAACGTCTTCAGACCGGCCGCGGGTTCTGTATGTCTCTAACGCCTCAGCTTACTCAGGCGCGGAGGAGAGTTTGTGTCAGTTGGTTCGGAAGGTCGACCCGAACCGTTTCGAGAAATAGGCCGTCGTGGGAATGCCCAGCCGCTTCGAGCGTGAATTGGAGGCCGCCGGCGCAAGCCCCTTAACCCTCGGCTGACGGCTTCTTCGATGCCACTGTCAAGAACTTCATCGCCGTAAGAAATTTACATCGACCAGTTGAAACCGGACCTGATCCATCTGAACGGTTCGGATGGCTTACCGTTCCTGTGGAATGCCGTGGAGAAAAAGATCCCTATCGTTCTGCACGTGAGGAATGGTGCGCTATTGCCGTTTAAGGAGTACGCGGAGACGGCCACAGCGCTCATCGCCGTATCGCGCTTCCTGCGCGACGATGTTCTGCGTTACGCAGTAGAGAGCGACAGAGTGCATGTGGTCTACGACGAGGCGGACACGGAATACTTCCGTCCGGGAGTCTGCGACCAGAATGCGGTGCGGACGAAGTTTGGCCTCGCAGGCGACTCTAAAGTGATTGTCATGGTGGCGCGGTTCGCGCAGAACAAGCGCCACGATCTCATGCTCGATGCGTTCCAGCAGGTGCGGGATCAGGTGCCCGAAGCACGCCTCGTTCTGAAGGGCGAAGTCTACGGGGAAGATGCCTACTACGATCGCATCAGGAAGCGTATCGAGGAGTTGAACTCCGACAATTCGATTTTGCACATACCGTTTGTTGACGACATTCGGGAGATACACGCCGCTGCCGATGTGCTGGTTTTGTGCTCCGACCGCGAGGGGCTGGGCCGGTGCGTAGTGGAGGCGATGTGCATGGGAATACCGCCGGTTGTGACCGACACAGGTGGGAGTCACGAAATCGTCGAAGATGGCGTAAGTGGTTTTGTGGTCCCAGGCGGAAACGTTTCCGCTTTGGCCCAGGGGATCATCCGCGTGTTGAAGGATCCTGACCTGGCGCGGAGCCTCGGCAGAGAGGCGCGACGTTCGGCGGAGAGGGATTTATCTGCTGAGGTGTCAGCGTCGAGAGTAATGGATATTTACGATTGCGTGCTGAACTCGGGACCGATTGGACGCCCGTCGCCCGACGTCACAAGCCTTCGTCATTTTTCGGACGCGGGGTTGACCGTAGCGTCCATCGACAAAGAATTTCTCGGAAGTTTTTGACCAGCGAAAGGAGTGAACGCGATGTTTTCACGGAATGTACTTTACGGGTTGCGCCAACTTGTCAGGAATCGGGTTTTTGCAGTCGTCGCCATTCTAACCCTCGCGCTGGGCATAGGCATGACGGCCTCGATGTTCTCGATTGTGTACGCGGTTCTGGTAAGGCCGCTTCCATTTAATAACGCCGAGCAGATCGTTTTGATCGGTCAGGCAAGCCCTGATAATCATCCCGGCTCGTCGTCGCTGCCTGATCTTCGAGATTGGCGTGAGCAGAGTAAGAGCTTCAACGATATCGCGTATTGGGAGCTGGCCGTTAAAAATTTGGAGAACGGCGGCCAGATGAGGTCGGTGCCCGCGATTCGATGCAGCGCAAACCTGTTCTCTCTGTTAGGAACTAAGGCGGCGCTCGGAAGGACTTTCTTTCCGAACGAAGACAAGCCGGAGAATACCGTCATTGTTCTAAGCGCGTCAGTCTGGAAGAGTCTTTTCTCGTCAGACCCTGGAGTCATTAACAGCAACGTTAAGGTAGGAGACCAGTCCTACACCGTAATCGGGGTTATGCCCGACGACTTCATCTTTCCTTTGAGTCAGAGTGGTCCTGTCGTCTGGATACCGATCCAGCCGAAACCAATGTGGGAAGACCGCAACGTGGCGATGCTGCAATCAGTCGGCCGCCTTAACGCGAACGTCTCGATCGACTCCGCCGAAAATGAGCTCGCAGTGATCACCGGTAGGACGAGAAACAGTAGTGTTCCCACTCCTCGGGTGCTGGTCAAAGATTACCGTGATTCGATTACGGGCGGCGTGCGGACAATGTTATTGCTGCTGGAAGCTGCCGTAGTGGCGGTCTGGCTGGTGGCCTGCATCAACGTCATAGGAATTTTGCTGGCGCGTGCGACAAGCCGGCGTCGGGAAACGGCGATCCGTTGCGCGCTCGGCGCTGGACGTTGGCAACTACTGAATCAATTCTTCGCTGAGAGCGCCGTTCTGGCGGGCATCGCTGCGGCCATCGGTTTGGTCCTGTGTTTCATCTCGACGAGTGTCATTCGTTCCTATCTCGCATCAAAGTTGCCCTTTGCAGACAACATCGAGGTGAACCTGCCCGTTCTCGCGCTGATTTTGCTCATGTCGTTGGCGTCCACTTTCGTTTTCGGAATGTGGCCCGCGATCATCGCTTTCCGTGCAGCGCCGCAGGACGCCTTGCGCGAAGGAAGGGGCGGCAGCGGCCTCGGGCGGCGGCAACGACGCGTGAAAGATGTTCTCGTGATTTGCGAGGTCGCGCTTTCACTCGTACTGCTGCTCAACGCGGGTCTGCTGCTTCGGACGATCTATAACCTGCGTAGTACGCCACTTGGGTTCGTGCCCGAACACCTGGTCGTGGGCCAGTTGATGGTGTCGCAGGAAGGTCAGATGGCAGGTGATACGGTTCAGTCTCTCCACAAGTCACTGTTGGAAGAGCTGCAAAGGACGCCGGGAGTCAAGCATGCAGCAACAGCGACGATATTGCCGATGAACCCGAACTTCAATGCCAAGATTCCTGTTCAGATCTTCGGCAAACCAAGAGAGAAAGGTGCGACGGCCGAGTTGAGGTTCGTCAGCCCGGATATATACAACACCCTTGGGACTCGCCTCGTGAAGGGAAGGCTCTTCACCGACACGGACGTCAAAAACGCACCATGGGCCGTAATCGTCAACGAGACTTTCGTCCGGAAGTATTCTCCGAATGAAGACCCGCTGGGGAAACAAGTACGGACCGGAAGCGACGGGCCGCACAAATTCTCCGCGATCGTGGGGGTCGTCGAAGATGCGCGCCAGAAATCTCTCAGCGACGGGATCGAGCCTGAGATTCATCTCAACTACGCACAGCTCGGACCTGAGGATGAGTTCGGCATGATGATGGGCTTCGCTATTCAAGTCGCTGTACGAACGGAAAGCGATCCTGAAACGGTCATTCCGGTCGTGCGGCGGATGCTTCAGAACGCGAGCCCTGGCGGAATATTCGCCGTTTCCAGCATGGAGGACGAGATCGACAAATCAATGGCGGGCCAGACGCTGATCGCGCAGGTGATATGGATATTTGCCGCGGTTGCCCTTCTCATCGCGCTCATCGGGCTATACGGAACACTCAGCTACAACGTCAGCGCGCTGACCCGGGAAATCGCGGTTCGACTAGCACTGGGCGCACCACGACATAGAGTCTTGATCATGATCATCCGTCACGCGCTGATCGTGGTGGGGATCGGAGTTGGTCTGGGACTCTTCATCTGGTATCGCACAGTGGATATGTTGAAGCACTACCTGCACGGCGTTGGACCACATGACCCACTTACCATCGTCGCCGTAATCGCCATGTTGACCGCTTGTGGCGTGTTAGCCGGCTACATTCCGGCTCGCCGGGCATCACTCACCGATCCGACGAAGACTCTGCGCCACGAATAAATAAAACCACCAGGCTCTGTCAGTTACAGAAAGCGGGAACAAGTGAGTAGCCCGTTAGAAAAACGTGTGCCGGGTAATTCCGGTCTGGCCCAATTTCTTACCCGGGTCGGCAACAACTTTGCGAGACAACGGCAGTACGGCCGAGCACGTGAAGCCTACAGCAGGGCTGTTGAAGCTTGCGACTCGTCCGAGGAGGCACTCATCAGCCTCGGCCGTATTGCGATTCGCGAAGGTCGTTATGACCACGCGGAGCAGCACTTTGGTCTCGTGTTGCGGGCATCGACTGAGAACTATTCCGCACTCGTGGGCCTGGCCATGGTCCACCTGCACAAGAATCGTTACGCCGAAGCAGCAAGTCTTGCAGAGCGTGCCGTTCGTGCCGGTCAGGCTCAAGCATGTCTCGACTCGCGGCCTTACTGCCTTCTTGCTGCCGCACACAAAGGGCGCGGCGATTACGAGCAGGAACGGAGAGCTTTAGACGAAGGTCTCTCACTATTTTCGGACGCCGATGAGTTGTACCACGTGCGTGCGGCTTTTAATCTGCGCCGCCGGCGGTGGGATGAAGGATGGAAGGACAACGAGCATCGATCGAGCAGGCGCACGTTGTTGCGCCGGTTCGATGAGATTGAGGAATGGAACGGCTCAAACGAAACCTCTCCGGAGACGCTCTTGATTTTCGGCGAGGGTGGCGCTGACCAGCAGTTGTTTTTCAGCCGGTATATTCCTGAAGTACTGAAGCTGCATCCCGGACAACGCGTCGTTTTTTCCACCAGTCCGGAGTTGGCCCGGTTCTTCGCGAATCCTGGTGTCTCGATAGTGACCTCAGAGCAAGAGGCCGAGCGAGTGGTGGCGTCAAGCGGTCGCTGTTGTTGGGTGGGACTTGCGAGCTTGCCGCACAAATTGGGCATGCCGGAGCCGATTGAGCCCGTTCGCCATCGCGAGAACCGCGAAGAGTTTGAGCGATTCGCTACGCTGATCGGGGATGTAGGGACACTCCGCGTCGGAGTCTATTGGAGCGACGACTCCAGACAAACGAGCGGGCGCGATGCCATCTCTTTCGCCGACTTCGAACCGATCTTCAACGTGCCTGGTTGTTCCTTCTACGGCCTGCGGCGTACACCCCACTCCACGGACAAGGGCGTACTCGATCTAGCTTCGCATTGTCATGACGTGACCGACCTCGCAGCGGCCATTGAAAGTGTGGATCTCGTCATCACCGCTGACAGTCATGTCGCTCATTTAGCCGGCATTGTCGGCAAACCAACATGGGTTGTTTGTTCCTCTTCGCCAAGCTGGATATGGGGTTGTGAGGGAGACGAAGTTCACTGGTATCCGACAGTCCGGCTGTTTAGACACTGCGGACGATCGCAGCGGGACGATGTGATGGAGAGAGTGTCAGCGGCGTTAGGCACTACCGCGAGACTGCACAGCCGAACCGAGTGTGGCACCCGAACGAGACCGGCTCTGCAACCGCAGAAGGTGAGCACTCTAATCAAGAGGCCCTGCCGGTATGGCGAGATGGCCTTTCACCACACAGACCAATGGCTTGGCCGGTCGTTAGAGCTTTATGGCGAATGGTCTGAAGGCGAGGTGGACTTATTCAGGAAAGTAGTAAAGCCGGGTGACGTGGTGATTGAGGCCGGCGCAAATATCGGCGCGTTGACGATACCGCTTGCAAAGATTGTCGGCGACACGGGGCACGTACATGCGTTCGAGCCGCAGAAGGATAACTTCGAGTGCCTTGCGCGGAACGTAACGCCGTTGCGCAATGTGACGCTGTGGCCCAACGCGCTTGCGGCCGGCAAATACCGGATAAGTTATGCAGCGGTCGATCTCGACAAGGTTTGCAATCTCGGATCGACCGAACTCTCCACGCATCGCGACACCGTCCCAGCGAACTCGCACATCACCACGACAATTGACGAGATCTTTGCATCAACCTTCGTCTCCTTCATTAAGGCCGACGTCGAAGGGATGGAACTCGAAATACTGAAGGGCGCAGGGGCGACCGTCGATCGATGTCGTCCCATCTTGTATGTCGAGGATGACCGCGAAGAAAAAAGCGCAGCCTTGCGCGCGTGGCTGATTTCACACGGGTACAGGCTCTATCGCCACACGCCACCTCTCTACAACCCGGAGAACTGGCGCGGCTCGCAGGTAAATGTTTTCGGCCGCACCGTAAGCATTAACCTTCTGTGTATACCTAACACCAGATACGAATTGAAGAACACCACCGATCTGCTACAGCGGGTTCGGGCTTGAAAGGAGTTGCAGTTATGCCAGACACCAATACTTGCCTTATCGCCACGCTGCCGGACTTCTTAACGTGGCAAACCGGAAACGATCTTACGCGCTCCGCGTGCAAGATCCATGTGCAGTACGTCTATCACCAGGTAAAGCAGTGGTCCAACCATGCGGACACCGACCTTTTCCACTCGATCACCAGTTTGCCGAAGCAGAGTCAGCAACGACTCCTCCTTGCTCCGCGCCTATATAGTTTGCTGCGCTCGAACGACCAGCCGGGCGCCGACGAGATCGGTTCTTTTAGGCAGTTCCTGGATCTCGAAAGGTATCTCTGTAATCAGGAGTGCGATCGGCCACGCGACTCGTGGACGGCGCTCTATGATTTCTATCTTGCGCCGGAAGAGCCAGTCGAAGAGGAAGCGGCGTCGTGCGCGCCTAATTTCTCCTTCCGAGGCGAAACGTTCAAGGCGCCTAAGTTGGGAAACATCGTCTTAGACGCTTTTAGGCCCTTTACGGAAGCAGATTTTCCGCCGCCGATGGGCGAGGTGACTAATCACACGCCGGAAGAGTTGGAGTTCATCACGCAGCGACTTGAGCAAAGTCTCGAACAGATAAGCAGGATCAGTCCCACGGCGCGTACAGCCGTCGAGGCGCTGGTCCAGGTGATCAGCCTGGTCCGCGCGCCCAAATCACTGACGGGCACACAGTCGTTTTCGAACAAGCCTGTTATAGGGCGCATGGGACTCGCCAACGCGGATTCAAATCGGTGGACTGTCAGCAAGATCACTGACGCCATGGTTCACGAAGCGATACACGCTCTCATCTATAGGCTCGAGCTAACCCACCCCCTATACCTCGACAACTCGATAGAGGGAGACCCAATGAGGATCGAATCTCCGTGGAGCGGACGAAAGCTGCCGTTACATTCATTTGTGCACGCCTGCTTCGTTTGGTTTGGTCTATGCAGTTTCTGGAGTCTTGCCTCCGCCGAAGAAGCCGGGGCCGCCGACCTGAAGAGCAAAGCCGCTAAGGGATTCCTCGCTGGCAATCCGCTGAATTGCATCCCCGACGAAGCACGGAATCGGATCCGACCTGAGGTCCGCCAAGCCATTGACCGGATGTTCAAGCAGATGACGGCCGGCGCCAATTAACGAAGTATCACGCAAGCCTGGAAAGGAGATCAGCATCATGAATACAAACGACCAACCAATGATTCGTCTCGAAGGCGCGACGAAAGTTTTTTACACCGAAGACGTCGAGACGCACGCACTTGCCGACGTCAGCCTTGAGATTAGAAAGGGAGACTACGTTTCGATTTCGGGGCCGTCAGGAAGCGGCAAATCGACTCTGCTCTCCATTCTCGGACTCCTTGAATCACCCACAGACGGTGATTACGTGCTAAAGGGAAAGTCAGTAGCTGACCTGAGCGTCGGGGATCGCTCCCGCATTCGGAACCGCGAGATCGGGTTCATATTTCAGAGCTTTAACCTAATCGGTGATCTCTCGGTCGCCGAGAATGTTGAGCTGCCATTGACGTATAGAGGGATGACCAGCGCCGAGCGTAAGAAACGAGTGAACGACGCTCTCGAGCGCGTCGGCATGGCCCATCGATCGCGGCACATGCCGAGTCAACTCTCCGGCGGACAACAGCAGCGTGTAGCGGTAGCGCGGGCGGTTGCCGGCGAGCCGGCGCTGCTGCTCGCGGATGAGCCAACCGGCAATCTCGACTCCGCGAATGGTGAATCCGTGATGGAGTTGCTGCATGAGCTTCATCGCGACGGTGCGACTGTTTGCCTGGTCACCCACAGCCCGCACTTTGCGCGTTATGCCGATCATGTCGTTCACCTGTTTGACGGGCGCATCTCCGAGCAGGAAGCGCTAAATTGATGAGCGGGGTGTTGGACCATGATCGACATCGCAAAACTGATCGCACTACACGATCGCCACTCGTGCGCGAATGCTCTGCCCCACAGTCTGGGCGACGGCTACCTGTATACGCACAATAAAGTGTTCGCCAATGTGCGGAATGTCGTCCAGGCGCAGGGGGTTCGTCTTCAGCCATCGGTACACAAGCCTTTGGCGAGACTACAACGTCCTTCCGCTCCTCTGCCTGCAATCGATCCTTGACGGACGTGTAGTGCCGTATTGCGATAACGTGAGTCCCTTGCGAAGAGTGACCTCGAGGAGCGGTAGTCTTGCCTTACCGCAGAGCGTTATGCAGTTCCTGATAGGCAACCTTCGCCATAATTATCTCTTGCACGAGTCGGCCCACTGCATTGCGCACGACGTGTTACAGCAGATCGACGGGCGAGGATTCCAGGTCGACAAGACAACGCTTGTTTTAGACAACCTCTTCTCGGAGTCTTTCGCTAATGCGACCGAGACCTTCGCGTCTTCGTTGCTGGAAACGACCGCAGAGAAGTTCTTCTTCAAGCTGAATTCGTTCATGAGTTACATCCCGGAAGTGAAAGAGGCTGCGTGGCGGCTTGGGTCAAAATACGGTCCTCGTGGTCTGTTTAAGTTCCTCTGTTTCTCGTACTTCCTGGCTAATCTGAGGTTTGAAGAGGTGACGCCGGAAATGTCGGAGAAGTGCGTGAGCCTCATGTTGGAAGGCGGCTCCGTGGACGAAGACGACAAGCAGCCGCTGGATGTGCTTTATGAGAACAGCTTAAAGCTCAACGAGAAATTCCGTGAGGAGACCGCGGCTGTTTACTTTGCATTTCTGGGTTGTTCCGACGAGTTTGCCGCCGTGTATCGACACAACTTGTTTGATGACTCAGGCCACCTTTCGAGGTATCTGGACGCTCTGAACGTGCTAACGGATTTGGTCGTGCGTGAGGTGAGGTTTCAGGACGGCGAGGTATCTGAACGTGACGTTATTTCAGTGCTGCGCAGCGGGGACAATCACGTTTCGCATTATCTGCAGCCTGCTTGAGGTCTTTGATAATCGGTTCTATCTCTTGTCGGTCCAACACAGCGTTTAAGGTTTTCTCGTCTATTCCGGCAATGCGTCCGAGCAGCAATCGCGCGTTGTCTGCATGACCGCGGTTGGACCAGCGTGCCATGTCGACAAGCGAGGTGAGCGCTTGTTCGCGCAGGCACGCGAGCAGGCGTGTGTCTCGGCCTTTCGTGAGGACGGCAAGAAGCGCGACTGACTTATTGCGGTCGGTCCATATACCGGAGTTCAGCAGATCGACGAAACACTCGCCGGGAATCATCGCGGACGCTTCGGAGCTTGACCTGGCGAGCACGACGAGTGCGCGTATCGCGTTGTTGCGTACACCACTGTCGACGTCGTGGCTGGCGAGAATAAGCGCGCGGATTTGTTCGCGCGATCTGTTGGCGTAGCCAAGTATCTCCGCCGCAATCTGACGCTGCTCGACGTCCCGGGCAGATGCCAGAACGTGACGAACCGGCGTCGAATGGCGCGCAGCGTACTCATGAAGCGCAAGCTGCTTGGCGCGGGCTTCCGGGTCGAGTGAAAGCGCGTACCCTTGCGAATCGTCCTCCCCCGACACACCTTTCCTCATCGCCTCCGACAAAGCCTCTCCAGCATCTCTGTGGACCTTGATTGCAGTCGGCGACAGACGGGCTGAGCCACGCGGTTCGGTGTTGTACGCAGTCTGACGAACCGACTCATCCCGCAGGCCAATATAGAACAACAACCTGCCGCGTTCGTCACAACAGACAGGCGCGACGTCAGTCACGTCGCGGCCTGTCTTTTGTTTGATTGCTTGGGTGATGTCGGCAACGATCTTCTCCTTCGTGCCGCTCACAACCCTATCGCCTACGCGTAACGGTAGTGCGCCTCGCAGCCGATCGGCGTCCACCCCGGCGTGTCCGTAGAACTCAATGGCGCCGATCGGGAAGGATTCTTCCTGGGAGAAAGCCGGCGCGGTAGCTATGAGGATGGCAACCAGGATTAAGGTCTTCATATACGCAGACGACAGGTTAACATGGGCCTTGCCTAAGTAGGACTAGATTTGTGGATCCATCATGAACAATTTTTGAGACCAAAGTACGTACGGAACATCGAGACACATTTGCAGGCTATTGCACCCGATTTATATGACGGTTTATACGAACAAGTTAAGGCAAAGGTATTGGCTTACATTTCTGAATTAGCAGATCATCAGGACAAGCCGGTAGTCATGATTTTAATCAAAGCAGGAATGGTCAAGAGATTGGTAGCCGAAGGACTAATCAGGGTTCAGTGAGTTTTTAATTGAATGAGATGTTCGATGTAAGCCTCAACATGGACCTCGTTGCCATAAAGCCGCTGGCATAAGCGACGCTTTGTTTCAATCTCAGAAAGGCCAGGCGGAAATGAAGCGAGGGCGATAGTTCGCGCAACATCGAACATTCGGCTACCCATTACAATTCGTTCAGCGCCGGGCCGCGACAGCAAATGGTCGCGAAAAATTGCGGCAATGTTCGGTGAGGTGTCATTCATGACCCAGAATCTCCTCCAGCAATACATCCACCTTTAGAGTCTTCGCGCGGCTATGTAAATACTCCATATCACAATCTGTGCTCAGAAGATTGCGGACATCTCCCAGCTGCATTTCTGATTTTGAATCCTTTGCCCAAAACAGTTTGGACAAAATTAGATCTTCGCGGCGGACAATCCAGGTTTTAAAATCACCTAAGTTGATTTGCTTGCGTCGCGCAAACTCTTCTTGTCGGTAAGCATCGGGTTTTAGTACTACGCAGTCCACTTTAATTACTGCGTCACTGTGAATGAGATTAAACATTCCGCGCCGAGAAATGGCATGAGTAACATTCTGTCGATCAAAATAGTACTCGCTCTCAAACAAGCGGAAAAATTCTTCAATTTGAGTTTCATTGAGCGAAACCACAAGATCAATATCTCGTGTCATGCGCGGCTGTGCATAGTAGTTCATTGCAACCGAACCGGTCAGCATGAACGATATTCCAGCGCTTTCAAGGCGGCGGGACACATCATGGAGTACATCAAGTTCAGTTTCAATCATCGCCTCAGCCCCACTTAGTCATCCTTGATGTTCCGCCGCGGAAGGAAAGACCCAAGCGTTCAGCCCACGATCAAGATGAGCGATTGCACAAATGGAATCATAACATTTCCGAAGATAGCCTGATGATAGAAGAAGGCAGTGGAATCCGCGAGATCTTTCTGTCTGGGCGTTGGTGGTGGCCCAACTGACGAGGAGAGGCAAAAATGTAGCAGCCTCGCCGCCACGAGCTATAACTTGTGCGACAAGAACGTCACCAAAGAAGTGGTGGTGGATGTTGTGCATGCCCCCCGCATTATGAAGAGACAGCAGCAGCAGCAGCGAGAGAGAGAGCAGAGGAGGAGAACAACAATGTGGGTTCGGTCATAAAGTGAAATTGGCCTATCACTGGAATCAATAACTTACGAGGACGATTCGGTCATTAAATGAAATTCTTGTTCGGGCATAACGTGAGAATTTCCTGCAGATTTCGGGCATCACGTGAAATGTTTCCTCAATGCCCTCTGAAAAGCCGTAAAACCGGCCATTTCGGCCAAAAGTTTGAATGGGTCGGCCAGTACGTTTCCCCTCCGGTGAAGTTCTTGCGTCCTAACAGCAGATCTACGGCTCCCGTCACTTCGTCCGCATAGGGGAAAACCACCCGCCATACTAAAAGCCGTCGCCGTCCGCTTCCTCGTTCTGTATGACGCCATCGATCGTCATGAATTCACTTGCAATTATTTCTTTCACTATTTTAGCTCCGTGAATTTCATAATACATTTCCAGATCGCCCACCGAAGCGTATTCGCTTTTGACGGTCGTTGGCTGAACGGCCGAATATAGTTTTTGATCTGTTCTTGTATGCTCATATAAAATTAAGGAGCTTTCTTTATTGCTTTGAGGGCTTGGCATCGAGAAAGTCGTTTACCATCGGAACGATCGTTGTAATGCGGGACATCAGCGTAACGTGTGTTGTGTCGGGCAAGATGGCCAATCTCGATGCTGAGCGCGGCCGCAGGTCGCCGGGGACCTCGCCGCCCTTCAGGCGGTACATTTCCGCGATGTGATCGAGCCGCACGCCGTCGGCGTCGCCGAAAATGAAAAACATGGGCGCTTTGGTGGCCTTGAGCTTGTCGGAGCCGAAGTCGTGCGGCTTCAGATCGATCGAGATGACGCGCTTGACGAAGTTCGGGAATTCGTTCGGCGTCGGGCTGAGTCTTTTGTAGTCGGCTTCGATGGGCGAGCCCTTGAACGCTTCGGCGGTGAGTTGCGGGAATACGTCCAGCGTTTCTTTGGTCCAGCCGTCCTGGCGGAACACTGCCGAAATGCTGACGACCTTGCGCACCTTGTCCGGATGGCGGATCGGGCAATTCAGCGCCACACCGCCGCCCAGGCTGTATCCGATGACATCCGCGCTTGGGATCTTGAGGTAGTCGAGCAGCGCGGCCACGTCGTCGGCGAGGTAGTCATAGCTGAAATCGCGTTTGATGTCGGCCGTGCGCCCGTGGCCTTGCATTTCGATGGCGATCACTTTCCGCGTCTTGGAAAGTTCGCCGATCCACTCGGTCCAGTGGAAGTTGTCTGAAATTGCCATGAACGCACCGTGCAGCAACACCACAGGCTCGCCGCTGCCGTGGATCTCGTAATACATTTTTAGCCCGTTAACCGGCGCATAGCCGGTAGTTGGTTTTTGCTGCCCCGATACGACCCCCGACAGGAGCATTGTCAGGAGTATCGAAAGGAAAAAAGCTGTTGTCTTCATATTTGGATTCCAATTCATAATTCTTCTCATTGTTTTGTCTCTTTTGCCCGCGATAATTTCGCAAGTAGTTCTTTCAGGTTTTCAATATCGCCGCAGTTCCTTCCTTGAAGCCCATTTCGATCATCCTCTCTAGGCGTTCCAGCGATTCGTTGTAGATAGAGATGCTGACCTTTGTCTTTCCGTCTTGCTCGCTGAAATTCAGGTCCCAATCGGAACCCGGCAATTCAGGATTCTCATCTTCGTCGGCAAAAGCGTTAAAAAGCTTGAAATTGGTCTTTGGAGTGATGGAAGTATATTTCTGAACGGCCCAACGTTCGTCACCTTCGGGGCTGACCATCGCGTAAAATCGCCGCCCGCCTTCTCTGAATTCCATAACCTTGGTTCTCGATGCCCAGGGTTTTGGTGCCCACCATTGGTCGAGAAGTTCCGGTTTGGTATAAGCGTCCCAGACCAGGTCACGCTTCGCGTCAAACTCTGCGGTGATCGAAACCGTCTTCGTCTCTTTGTCGACAATAAATTCCATATTCATCCCTCACTTTTCTGCTTTTTCATTACCTTGAGCACCTCGCCGAGTTGCTCGAACCGCGTCTCCCAGATCTTTCTGTACTGCTCTAACCATTTGTCGATCTCTTTCATTTTTTCGATCTCAAGCGAATAGTAAATTTCTCGTCCCTTTTGTTCCTGTCTTACAAGCTCGCACTCCGTCAGTATTCGCAAATGCTTGGAAACGGCTTGTCTTGTGGTATCAAAATGCTCGGCGATCGCATTGGGCGTCATTGCCTGCAACGCGATCAACGCAATGATCGCCCGCCTTGTCGGGTCGGCTATGGCTTGGAAAATATCTCGTTTCATTATCTTGATGAAAAGTATGCAACCGATCGGTTGCAAATGCAAGTGCAACCGAACGGTTTCGTAAATTCTTTTTAAATTCTTTAAGAATCAAAAAATAAGGTCGGAATTTTCAGGCTTGGTGTTCGGTGGGAATAAATTATAGGCGACTGCTTTATAGGTCGAAGATCGCGAAATCCCAGCCCTCATATTGTCCGAACCCACAGCTGTTGATTTCAAGAAGGAACCGGCGGAACTGAAAACTTGCTGAATGAGCGTTCATTCAGTATTATGCGCTGGTTAAATAGCGGAAGTGTCTAAGGATGGGAGTTAAGGGATGATGCGGGTGGAGCGGGCGGTGGTGTTGGGGGCGGGGACGATGGGGGCGCAGATTGCCGCGCATCTGGCTAATGCGGGTGTGCCGACGCTGCTGCTCGATATTGTTGCCGCGCGAGGTGACGCCCGCAGGAGGCAAGCAAGGGTTTAACGCTCGAGAGTCAGCAAGTAGCGAATCGCATCGCGCGCGCCGGACTCGAAGCCGCGATGAAAGCGAAGCCGGCGGCGTTCTTTGTTCCCGAGTTCGCATCGCTCGTCACCGTCGGAAACTTTGACGACGACCTCGCAAAGATCAAAGACTGCGATCTGATCATTGAAGCGGTCGTTGAGAACCTGAACATCAAGCGCTCCCTTTTTGAAAAGATCGAACGAGCATCGACGCCCGGGTTCGATCGTCGCTTCAAACACCAGCGGCATCCCGATTCACCTGCTCGCGGAAGGACGCTCCGACGACTTCAAACAACACTTTCTCGGCGTGCACTTCTTCAATCCGCCGCGCTATCTGCATCTCGTCGAAATCATTCGCACCGAATGGACCAAGCCGGAAGTCTCATGCTTCCTGTATGGCTTTCTCGATCAGCGGCTCGGCAAAGGCGTCGTCCCAGCGAAGGATCGTCCAAACTTCATCGCCAATCGCATCGGCACGTTCGGCGCGCTGCACACGATCAAGACGATGATCGACGACGGCTACTCGATCGAAGAAGTCGACAAAATGACCGGTCCCGCCGTCGGTCGTCCGAAGACAGCGACGTTCCGCACGTTCGATCTGGTTGGACTCGACGTCTTCCATCACGTCATCAAGAACCTTTACGAAACCCTGCCCGACGACGAAGAGCGCGACATGTTTGTCGTGCCTGAAGTGCTCGCGAAGATGGTCGAGCGCAACCTGCTCGGCAACAAGACCAAATCCGGTTTCTACAAGAAGCAGAAAGGCGAAGGCGACAAGCGCGAAATCTGGGCGCTCGACGCGGCGACGCTCGAATATCGCCCGTCACAGAAAGTGAAACTTCCTTCGCTCGACATGGCGAAGAACATCGAAGATCTGCCCGAGCGTATGAAAGCGCTGACGTGGGGCAAGGATCGTGTCGGCGCGTTTCTGTGGAAGACGTTGACGCGCACGCTATCTTACGCGGCGAAACGCATTCCCGAGATCGCCGACAACGTAGTCGAAGTTGATCGCGCGATGCGTTGGGGTTTCGGTTGGGAACTTGGACCATTCGAAGTGTGGGACGCAATCGGCGTCGAGAAGTCAGTCGCGCGGATGAAGGAAGAAGGTATGGCGGTGCCGGCGAACGTCGAGCAGATGCTCGCGTCCGGCGCCACGTCGTTCTACAAAAAAGAGGACGGGCAACAGTCGTATTTCGACTTCGCCTCCGGCAAGTACGTTCCGCTCACCGATCAGCCGGGTGTTCTGATTCTGAAGTCGATCAAAGACCAGAAGGGCGTGATCAAGAAGAACGCAGGCGCGTCGCTGATCGACATCGGCGACGGCGTCGCGTGTCTCGAGTTCCACTCGAAGATGAACGCGATCGGCGGCGACACGTTGCAGATGTTGAAGTTTGCTCTGGGCGAAGTCGAGAAGAACTTCGCTTGGACTCGTCGTCGGCAATCAAGGCGCGAACTTCTGCGTCGGCGCCAACATCATGTTGATGCTGATGGAGGCGCAGGAGGAAAACTGGGACGAGCTCGACATGATGGCGCGAGTTTTCCAGAACGCGACGATGAGTTTGCGTTACTCGCCGAAGCCCGTCGTCGTTGCGCCGTTCCAGATGGTATTTGGCGGCGGTTGCGAGATGGTGTTGCATGCCGATCGCGTCAGAGCCGCGGCGGAGACGTACATTGGACTCGTCGAAGTCGGCGTCGGGATCATCCCGGCGGGCGGCGGCACGAAGGAGATGTTGTTGCGCGCGCTCGACTCGATTCCGAAAGGAGTTGACGACGCGGATCCGTTCCCGTTCGTGAAGCGCGCGTTTGAGACGATCGCGCTCGCGAAAGTTGCGACGTCGGCTGAAGAAGCGCGAACGCTCGGATTTCCTGTCGGCGGACGATACAATCTCGATGAACGCCGATCGACTGATTGCCGATGCGAAGAAGGAAGTGCTGGCGTTGTCGGCGAGTGGTTACGTCGCGCCGCAGCAGCGGACAGACATTCTCGCGTTGGGATTGTCGGCGTTGTCGACGTTGAAACTCGGCATTCACCAGATGAAACGCGCCGGATACATTTCAGACCACGACGCGGAGATCGGCGAGCAGCTCGCGCGCATTCTGACCGGCGGCGATCTGAATCATCCGACGCGCGTTTCCGAGCAATACTTGTTGGACCTCGAGCGCGAAGCGTTTCTGTCGCTGGTCAGCAAACGCAAAACGCAGGAACGAATCGGGCACATGTTGAAAACCGGCAAGCCATTGCGCAATTAATCGGAGTACAGAAATGAGAGATGCGGTAATTGTTTCAGCAGTTCGAACAGCGGTTGGCAAGGCGCCGCGCGGCACGTTGCGGACGACGCGGCCTGACGAGATGGGCGCGGCTGTGATCAAGGATGCACTGGCGCGTGTTCCTGGTCTCGAAACGTCGCAGATCGAAGACGTGATCATGGGTTGCGCGATGCCGGAAGCCGAGCAGGGAATGAACGTCGCGCGAGCGGCTGCGATTCGCGCCGGACTGCCCGTCGAGACGAGCGCGATGACGATCAATCGGTTCTGCTCGTCGGGTTTGCAGTCGATCGCGATGGCTGCGGACCGCATTCGCAGCGGCGGCGCTGACGTGATCGTTGCAGGTGGTTTGGAAACGATGTCGATGATCCCGATGGGTGGTCACATCATTCGTCCGAACCCGTACCTGGTCGACCACTATCCCGACTTTTATCTCAGCATGGGTCTCGCAACTGAGAACGTCGCACGCAAGTATGAAGTGACGCGCGAGGAGCAGGACGAGTTTGCGCTTCGTTCGCATCAACGTGCGGCTGCCGCGCTCGACGCTGAGAAATTCAGCGACGAGACAGTGCCGTTGAACGTCGTCCTTGAAGAGTTGGACGAAAAAGGCAAGAAGCAACGGCGCGAGGTCGTGTTCAAGCAGGACGAAGGCGTGCGGCGCGACACGTCGGCGGAAGGTCTCGCAAAACTGAAGCCGGCCTTTCATGTGAAAGGCACGATCACTGCCGGTAATGCGTCGCAAATGTCTGACGGCGCTGCCGCGGCGATCGTGATGTCTGACGAACGCGCGAAACAGTTGGGCGCGAAACCGATGGCGCGTTTCATTGCGTATGCGACCGCCGGTTGTCCGCCAGAAGAGATGGGCATCGGACCGGTGTTCGCAATTCCGAAAGCGTTGAAGCTTGCCGGCCTGACTCTCGCCGACATCGATCTGATCGAGTTGAACGAAGCGTTTGCGGCGCAGTCGTTGGCCGTTATCAAGACGCTCGGTATCGATCCCGAAAAAGTGAACGTCAACGGCGGCGCGATCGCGTTGGGCCATCCCCTTGGTTGCACCGGCGCGAAACTCACGGCCAGCATTCTGCGCGAACTCGAACGTCGCAACGGCCGCTATGGAATGGTGACGATGTGTGTCGGCGGTGGCATGGGCGCCGCGGGGATATTTGAGCGAGTCTAGTTGAGCCACAAAGAGGCACAAAAGACACAAGAGAAACCGAAAGGAACAAACAGATGTCAGCCGTAGCCGAACAAAAACAGTTGGTCAAAGGCGGAGCTTTTCTGATCGAAGAGCGCGAGCCGGAGGCGATCTTCACGCCCGAAGACTTCACCGAAGAGCACCGGATGATTGCCGAGACGACGCGGCAGTTCATCGACAACGAAGTGCGGCCTCGAATCGACGAGCTTGAAAAGCACGATTGGGACCTGTCGCGAAACCTGGTGGCCCAGGCTGCGGAGCTCGGACTCATCGGCGCGAATATTCCCGAAGAGTTCGGCGGGCTCGGACTGGATCAAACGAGCGGCGCGCTGATTGGCGAAAACATCGGTCGCTCCGCTTCGTTCGCCACGACGCTCGGCGCAGAAAGTGGCATCGGTCTGTTGCCCATCGTTTACTTCGCAACTGAAGCGGCGAAGAAGAAGTACTTACCTAAGATCGCGGCGGGCGAGTTGATCACGGCTTACGCATTGACCGAAGCGGGCGCGGGTTCCGACGCGATGAACGGAAAAGCCACCGCACGTTTGAGCGACGACGGCACGGAATACATTCTGAACGGCGAGAAGATGTGGATTACCAACGGCGGTTTCGCCGACATCTTCATCGTGTTTGCGAAAGTCGACGGCGACAAGTTGAGCGCGTTCATCGTCGAGCGTCAGCCCGGTCTGACGTCAGGCGCCGAAGAGCACAAGATGGGAATTAAGGGATCGAGCACGACGGCGCTCGTGCTTTCCGATGTCCGCACGCCCGTCGAGAACCTGCTCGGCGAAGTCGGCAAGGGTCACAAGATCGCTTTCAACGTGCTGAACATCGGCCGGTTCAAACTCGGCGCGATGTGCGTCGGCGGCATGAAGTTGATGGTCCAGGAGTCGGTGCGTTATGCAAACGAGCGGCAGCAGTTTGGCAAGTCGATCTCGTCGTTTGGCGCGATCAAGGCGAAGCTGGCTGAGCAGGCGATTCGCACGTGGATTGGCGAGTCGATGATCTATCGCACGCTCGGCATGATCGAAGAGCGGCTGAACACGGTCGACGCGAAAGACATGGACGCGCGGCTGCGCGCGATCGAGGAGTACGCGGCTGAGTGCTCGATCATTAAGGTCGCGCTTTCCGAGTACTGCGATTACGTCGTCGACGAGATGGTCCAGATTTACGGCGGGTATGGTTATTCTGCGGACTATCCGGCTGAGCGCGCCTACCGCGATTCGCGCATCAATCGCATCTTCGAAGGCACGAACGAGATCAATCGCATGTTGATTCCGGGACGGTTGATGAAGAGTGCGCTGAGCGGCAATCTCGGGTTGTTGCCTGCGGCGCAGGCGTTGATGGACGAAGTGCTCTCGCCTGCTCTCGGCGGTTTCGACGACGACGAAACGCTGCTCGCAGCGGAAGAGAAGTTGACGAAGAACGCGAAGAAAGTCGCGCTGATGACGCTCGGTACCGCCGCGCAGAAGTACATGATGAAGCTCGGCGACCAGCAGGAGATCCTGATGGGTGTCGCCGACATCATCATGGACACGTACGCAATGGAGACTGCGATTCTGCGCACGCGCAAGCTTGCTGCCGCGCAGGGTGAAGCGGCTGTCGAAAGCTACGTCACCATGACGCGCGTGTTCTGCAACGACGCTGTCGGACGCATCGAAGCGAAAGCTAAAGTCGTGTTGGCGGGAATGTCGGAAGGCGACGAGCTGCGCACGTTGTTGGCGGCGCTGCGACGGTTTACGAAGTTGCAGCCGATGAACACCGTTGCCGCGCGGCAGCGGATCGCTAATGAGATGATCCAGGCGAACAAGTACGTCTATTAGCTAGCCACAAAAGGCACAAACGAAGCCCACAAAAGGCACAAGAAAGCATTAAACACCAAGCACTAAGCACCAAGTACTAAGCTCGAGCACTAATCGCCCGCATGCGTGTCATTCCCATCTCGCTGCCGACACCGTTCTACATCGGTCCGGTTAACGTTTACCTGATCGCCGAAGATCCGGTAACGATCATCGACACCGGACCGAAGACCAAAGCGACTGTCGACGCATTACGCGACGGCCTGCGCGCCGCCGGTTTCCGCGTTTCCGACATCCGCCGGATCGTACTGACTCACGCACACGAAGATCATTGCGGGCTCGCAAAGTCGTTGCGCGACGAAGCGAAGAATGCGGAAGTGTTTGTTCACGACTGGGAGACGGGCCATCGTCACAGCCGGCTTCAGTACGACGAGCATCGTGCGCTGCTCGAACGCGCGGGCGTTCCGGACAAAGAGATTCAACTGATGCGGCGCATGTATGAAGGCATGCGCGAGTACGCCGACACGCTGCCTGACAACGAAATCGTCTCGTTGAAAGACGAGGCGGAGCTCGAATTCGAATCGGGAAGTCTGCGTGTGCTTCACACGCCCGGACACACGCCGGGTTCATGCTCGTTTTTGCGTGAAGCAGATCGGACGGTGATCGCCGGCGACTGCGTTTTGAAACGGATAACTCCGAACCCCGTCCTCTCGCCGGATCCGCTCGATCCTTCGCGACGGTTTCCGTCGCTCGCAGAATATCTCGTCAGCCTGGCGAGGTTGCGTGCGTGTTCGCCGACGCTCGTTTACGGCGGACACGGCGATGCGATACACGATTATGAAGAACTGTTTCACCGCTACTTCCGCGCGTTTCAGGAACGACAGACGCAGGTGATCGGACTGGTGAAGAAGAGCGGCGTCACAGCGTGGGATGTTGGGCAGGCAATGTTTCCCGGCGCCGACGACGTTCACCGTTTTCTTGCCGTTTCCGAAGCGGTCGCCCATCTCGACCTGGCCCACGGCGAAGGAAAAATCGCCCTCGAACTCGCGGGCCATACCGAAGTCTACAAGCCAAAAGATCCAACATCACGGATCTAAGAACAACTAATCGAACGAAAATCTTTTTGGAACCAATCGTTGGAGTGGACGTGTAAGGCCGAAACTCTTCCGGAGGAAATCTATATGAAAATCAGGTATTCGATAGGTCTTCTCGTTGCTCTAATTCTCACGGCGGGCTTGGCCCTCGCGCAGCAGCCAACGCCGCCACCTGAACCACCCGAACCGGCCGACGAGCCGTTCACCAATACATTTTCGCTATTTACGGACGGTGGTTACCTCGGTGTTTACGCCGAAAACATCAGCCGCGAAAACATGGCCCGTTATCACCTGAGCTCGCCGCGCGGCGTGGGCGTCACTCGCGTGATTCAGGGCAGTCCCGCCGAGAAAGCGGGCATAAGAAAAGACGACGTGATTCTTCGCCTCGACGGCGAGAACATCACGAGCGTGCGGAAACTTAACCGGCTGGTGGTAGAGATCGCGCCCGATCAGTCGGTGAAAGTAACCGTCAGCCGTGGCGGCGCGGAGCAGGAAGTCACCGCGACGATCACGAAACGAGACAACTCCAGCATGGCCCAGGATTTTTTCCAGCTCCAGCCGCGTGTTTGGAAACACGATCCGAAGGGCTTCTTGAAAGACTTCAAATTCGAAGGTCCGTTTGCCGATAAGTTCGAATTCGATTTCGGCAAAGACGGTGATCTGACGTTCATGCTCGGCAACAGCCGCCGGATCGGCGTCAGCACGATGCAACTCAACAAGCAGCTCGCCGAGTATTTCGGTATCGCGAGCGGCAAGGGAGCGCTCGTCACCGCCGTCATTGCTGACAGCCCAGCCGCGAAGGCCGGTGTGAAAGCAGGCGACGTGATCACGGCCATCGACGGTGAAGAGGTCGATTCGCCGGGCGACATCGCGCGCGCGATCAATCGTAAGAAGGACGGCGCCGTTACGCTGACCGTGATTCGCAATAAGTCGCAGCATACGTTCCAGGTGACGCCGGCTGAAGGAGGCGGTTTCTCAGGCAGCGCGGATATGCCGCAGATTGGCCGCCGGATCGTGATTCCGAGGATCGAGATTCCGACGATTCCCGATATCGACATCACGATACCGATCTTCCGGACGCCGCGCGTTCGGGTTCCGGCGATCGACGTGCGGATACCTCGTATTCGAGTCAGCCCGGCGAGAGTGAGACTCTCAAGGGGTGAACGCGGACCGATTTAACTAAAGATTCTGCTGCTTTCGAGTAGTGCGCTTGCACCAAACGAGCGGGTTGTGTGATGATCCGTATCGATGATACGGGTTAAATACAGCTCTGATCTTTTGAGGAGTGCATAAAGAGTGAAAGCGGAATTAGAGAAGTTAATCGCTTTGCAGAATCTGGATACCAGCATAAGAAAACTAGAAAAAGAGCTCGAAGCGATACCACAAAGGCGCGCCGAAATCGAAGGAGAATTCGATCGGCGCGCTTTTGAAATTAGGGCCCTTGAAAGCCGTCGCGACGATGCGAGACATAACCGAACCCGCCTCGAAAACGAGGTGATCGATCAAAAGAGTCGTGCCGAACGCGCCGAGCGAAATTTGATGTCGTCGAAGAAACAGGAAGAGTACACGGCGGCAATTCGCGAAGCTGACGCAGCGCGCAAACAGATCTCGGCACTGGAGACGCAGATCCTCGAACAGATGGAAAGTCTCGAGCAGGCCGAAGCTGCGTTGAACGAACGAGCGGATGAGATTGCGACGTTGAATTCCGATCGTGAAGCACGGTTGAAGTCGTTTGACGAAGAGACGGTATCGCAGTCGGAACTGCTCGCGAAGCAGCGCGTCGAACGCGAGCAGGTGTTTGCAAACCTGCCGAGCTCGATGAGCAACATGTACGCGCGCATCAAGTCTCGCATACGCGACGGCGTGGCTGTGGCTGAGGCGCGGAATCGTTCGTGTACCGCGTGTTTCATGTCGCTGCGGCCGCAAGTGATGACGGAGATTCGACGCGGTGAGGAAGTGATCACTTGCGACAACTGCGGTCGAATTCTTTACTTCGTCGCTAGCTCCCTTCAGCCAGACACAGCGCAAACCCACCCCAACGTAGCGATCACCTGACCCCGGTTCCCCACGCGAGACAATCGAGAACACGGATTTGAAAAATTGCCGTGTTACCGTGCCTAACCATAGAAGGGCCTGGAGGTTAGTTGCGTGCACATATTCTGGCGCTCAGCGTGGCGCTGGATGTTGGCCCACCCGAATGGATACACTAACTGACTAACTGACAGGCCATGCCGAAAGCTGCTGAGCCAATCGAGAAACCGAGCGTCAAGCGAACTCGCCAGAAGCGCGGGACGGCCGTCACGCCAGAGGAGTTTCTCAGTCTCACAAAACCAAAAGGCGATCTGATCCTGAAAGTCGGACGCGAAAACGTTTCGGTCACTAGTCTCGATCGCATCTACTGGCCCGACGAGAAGCTCACGAAATTCGACCTGCTCTGTTTCTACATAAAAGTCGCGGATTACATTATGCCGCACCTGAAAGATCGACCGGCGATTCTTCAGCGCTACCCGCGCGGCATCAAGGCGCCGATGTTTTTCCAACAGGATCTCGAAAGCGCGCCGGAGTTCATCAAAACGAAGCGACTCACAAACCAGGAAGGCCGGCAGCTCGATTATTTTGTCTATTCGACTCTCGGCTCGCTGCTGCACTTCGTAAACCTCGGAAACATCGAACAGCACCCGTGGCACTCGACGACGAAACATCTCGACAAGCCTGACTGGATCGCGATCGATCTCGATCCGAAAAGTGCGCCGTGGGAAAACGTGTTGCAGGTTGCGCTGGTGGTCAAAGAAGTCGCCGACGAGATCGGATTGCAGGTGTTTCCGAAGACGTCAGGTTCGTCAGGCTTGCACATCTACGTGCCGTTGAAGCCGTCGAATGAATACGAGCAGGTAGCGGAGTTTGCGAAACTTCTGGCGGGTGAAGTTGCGAGACGTGCGCCGAAGATCGCCACTGTCGAGCGGACGATCGCAAAACGCAAGGGCACGCAGGTGTACGTCGACTGGATGCAGAACGCGCGCGGCAAGAGTTTGGCGTCGGTGTTTACGGCGCGGGCCAAACCGAAGGCCAGCGTGTCGATGCCGTTGACGTGGAATCAGATCTCGCAAGGAGTGAAGATCGCCGACTTTACGATCACCAACGTGCCCGAGTTGCTGGGCAAAAAGGGTGACGCCTGGACGGAGTTTTTCGCCGCGCGCCAGACTTTAAAGTTTGACTAACGAACAAAGATTTGATTAATCTGTGGTCGCGAGAAGTCAGTATGAACCGAAGCTCATATCGCTACTACTACTATTACGGCCCGCTCTTCACTGGAAGGAGCGGTCGGGCGATGGGCTGTCGAAGCACGCTGAACAAGTAGCACTTTAGACAAGTTTCAAAAGCCGGCCATCAATCCTTCCAGAGGATTGGTGGCCGGTTTTTTGTTTACCGCGCGCACGCGCTGAGGAAAACGACCATGACGCCAACAGAAACAATCGAAACCCAATCCGTGTTACAGGACCACGTCGAGGTGCGGCTTGTGCACCTCGATCCAGACCACCCCGGCTTCCGCGACCCCGAGTATCGCGCGCGACGCAACGCCATCGCGCAGATCGCCACGAATTACAGGACCGGCGACCCCATACCCGATGCGCCATACACCGAACTCGAACACGGTGTCTGGCAAACGATCTGGAAAGCGCTTGGGCCTGCGCATCGCGAGCACGCCTGCGCCGAGTATCTCAACTGTATCAACCAGCTCGATTTCAACAGCGACCGGATCCCGCAGTTAGGAGAAGTCAGCAAAAAGGTGGAAGCGATCAGCGGTTTTCGGCTCGAACCTGTCGCTGGACTCGTCGAGCCGCGCATCTTCCTCGAGTCGCTGGCGAACGGCGTGTTTCTCAGCACGCAGTACATTCGTCACCATTCGACGCCGCTGTACACGCCGGAACCTGACGTCGCTCACGAAATCATCGGACATGCTGTGACGCTTGCAAGCCCGCGTCTGGCGGAGATCAATCGACTGTTTGGCGAAGCCGTGCGACGAACGGCCGACGCCGCCGAGCTCGATCGCCTCGCTCGCGTCTACTGGTTCACGATCGAGTTTGGCGTGTTGCGCGAAGACGGTCGGATCAAAGCGTACGGAACCGGACTCTTGTCGTCGGCGGGAGAGCTGGCGGAGATGCATAAAGCCGAACTGCGCCCGCTCGATCTCGAAGCCGCCGCCAATCACGTTTACGATCCGACGCACTACCAGTCGATCCTGTTTTGTGCCGAGTCTTTCGACGCGATGGATCAGATGCTGCGAGAGTTTCTGGCGCGTTGGTGAGGGCCACTTCTTGTGGCTTTCGGATGGGCTTGTCAATTTTGGATTTTGAATTCAGGAAGATCCGCGATTTGTTGAGGAAATTGTCGCGGATCTGATCTGTGGTTACGGCACTGTCGTTGCTTAGTGGAGTGTAAACCTTCTTCCCTAACAATTGACAACTTAATTGCCCGCCCCATGTCAGGAGGTATTTATGGCAAGCAAAAGGACCGCATTATTTTTTCCGTTCTTACTGCTGGTAGCCGCTCTCCTTGCGACTCCTCCAGTTCTGGCCCAATCCACAGCCGTTCTTCAGGGAACGGTCACGGACGCAAAGGGCGCGGTGCTGCCGAACGCGACTGTCACCGCCAGAAACCGCAACACTTCGTCTGAACGGACCACTCAAACCGACAGCGAAGGTAACTATCAGTTTGCGGCGCTTCCGGTTGGCGTCTACAGCATCGAGGTGAAAGTTACCGGATTCAAAACCGGCGTGGCCGACAACGTAACTGTCGAAGTCGCCAAGAACGTCGTCCAGAACTTTCAAATGGACGTCGGCGCCATCTCCGAACAGGTCCAGGTTTCCTCTGACGTTCCGATCGTCGAGACAACGACGACCTCCGTTGGCACCGTCATCAATCAACGCACAGTGCAAGAGATCCCGCTCAACGGCCGTCACTTCGTCGATCTCGGCCTCTTGATTCCCGGTTCAGTCACACCACCGCAAAACGGTTTCTTGACTGCGCCGCTTCGAGGCCAGGGATCGTTCGCCTTCAACACCGCGGGCGGACGTGAAGACACCACGAATTTCATGATCAACGGCATCAATCTCAACGACATGGTCCAGAACCAGATCACGTTCCAGCCGTCGATCAACACCGTTCAGGAGTTCAAAGTCGATAACTCCACGGTCAGCGCCGAATACGGCCGAAACTCAGGCGCGATCGTAAACATCGCCACGCGCTCGGGATCGAACCAATATCACGGCGAAGCATTCGAGTTTCTGCGCAACGAAGTGCTCGACGCGCGCAACTTCTTCGACGCGCGCAAGCCACCGTTCAAGCGCAACCAGTTTGGCTTCAACTTCGGCGGGCCATTGAACCTGCCGCATTTCGGCGAAGGCGGTCCGATTTTTGGTTACAAAGGCGCGAACCGCACGTTCTTCTTCTTCAGTTACGAAGGCACGCGACAACGACAGGGCCTCACGCTCACCAGCAACGTGTTGACTGACGCGCAACGTGCTTCAGTGACGAATCCGACGATCCAACTGTTGCTGCCGTTAATTCCGCGCGCGACCAGCGTCGACGTCGTCGGCGGTGTGCCGGTTGCGAGGTTCGCGGGTTCGGGAACGGCGCCCGTCGATATCGATCAATTCACCGGGGACGTGAACCACAACATCAGCGCGAACGATCGCATTCACGGCTACTACGCGTACCAGCGCGACAAACGAGGCGAGCCGAATCTTCAGGGCAACACCATGCCGGGATGGGGCGACACGCGACAGTCGACGCGCCAGATCTTCACGCTCAACGAGACGCACATCTTTGGTCCAAGTTTGACCAACGAAGCGCGGCTCGGATTCAATCGCATCAACATCACCTTCACACCCAACGCGCAGCTCAATCCTGCTGACTTCGGCATCAACAACGGCATCAACGCCGACATCGGTCTGCCGCAAATGAGCATCACCGGGTTCAACTTCAATCTTGGTGGGCCAGCCGGATTTCCGCAGGGCCGCGCGGACATGACGATCGTGCTCAGCGACACCGTCAGCTATCTGAGAGGGAACCACTCATTCAAGTTTGGTGGTGAGGCACGACGGTTCTACAACAACAACTTCACCCTCGACACCGGCACGTTCACGTTTCCGAACGTCAACCTCTTCCTCACCGGCAACGGCAACGGCTTCAGCGTCACACTCGGCGATCGATCGAGTGCGATCATTCAGAACGCGTGGGGTTTGTACGTGCAGGACAACTGGAAGGTGCGTCCGAACGTAACGCTGGAGCTCGGTCTTCGTTACGACTGGAATATGACGCCGACCGAACGTTACGACCGGTTTGTCGTTTTCGATCCCGTGACGCGAGAACTCGTTCGCGTCGGCTCGGGCGTTGACAAGGTCTACAAAGAAAACAACAAGAACTTCCAGCCGCGTCTCGGCATCGTGTGGGATCCGTTTGGAGACGGTAAGACCTCGGTCCGTGCGGCGTATTCGCTGCTCGCGGATCAGCCGGTTACGAACGTCGTTACGCCATTGACGTCGAATCCGCCCTTGGCGATCCCGCTCACGTTCACCGGGGCAGTGACGTTTACGAATGCGTTACTGGTCGCAGGCTCGGCAGGTCTTGCTCCTGCGAACGTCGATGGAAACTTCGACAACCCGTACGTTCAGTCGTGGAACCTGAACGTTCAACGCGAACTGGGACGCGATCTCGCTGTGTCCATTGGCTACTTCGGTACGAAAGGCACGCACCTGCGCATCTCGCGAAACATCAATCAGCCGATAAACGGAGTTCGACCGATCTCTAACGTTTCGCCTTCGAGCGACATTCGTCCGGGCGCGGGGTTGAACAACATCGTGCAGATCGAAGGCACGGCCAATTCGAGTTACAACGCGATGTGGGCGACTGCGACGAAGCGACTGTCGCGCGGTTTGCAGTTCAATGCTTCGTACACCTTCTCGAAGTCGATCGACTACAACTCGCTGAGTAGCCAGGGCGTGGTCATCCAGGACAGTTACAACCTGCGCGACAGCCGTGGTCTCTCTGATTTCGACGCGCGTCACCGCTTCGTGATCAGCGGACTGTACGAGCTGCCTTTCCGCGGCAACCAATTCAAGGAAGGCTGGCAGCTTTCTGCCATCGTGCAGTCGCAAAGCGGCAATCCCGTGAACATCGTCGCCAACAACGCGACGTTCACCGGCACCAACAACACTGTGCGACCTGACGTTACTGGTCCAATCGAAATTCTCGGAACGCCGAATCGTTGGTTCGACACGACGCCGTTCGTGGTGCCGGTCAATCGCTTCGGCAATCTCGGCCGCAACGTCGTGATCGGTCCGGGTTTCAACAACAGTGACTTCTCGGTAATCAAACGGACGAGGCTGAGTGAGAACCAGTTGATCGAGTTTCGTTGGGAAGTTTTCGACGTGTTCAATCACGCGAACTTCGGACAGCCGGGTCGCGTGGTTGGCAGCGCAAACTTCGGTCAGATAACGAACACGCGGTTCGCAACGGGCGACTCGGGTTCGTCGAGGCAGATGCAGTTTGCATTGAAGTACAAGTTTTGAAAAACGGCGGGGAGAGTTCTTTCTAGACGCCGAGGATCAGCTTGGCGATCGTGAAGTAGATGATCAGGCCGGTGGCGTCGACGAGGGTTGTGATCAACGGCGCTGAGAGCACGGCTGGATCGACGCCAAAGCGTTGAGCCAGGATCGGAATTAACGATCCGACGGTCGTGGACCAGATGCAGATCGCAAACATCGTCACCGCCACTGTGATCGCAAGTGCGGTGGGCGCGCTCCAGAACAGCGCCTGCACGAGTGCGATCGGCGCTACGAGTAGCCCGAGCAGCATTCCGGTCGTAGCTTCGCGTGCGACAACGCGCCACGCATGTCGCACGCCGACCTCGCCGAGCGCCAGGCTTCTGATCACGGTCATGACCGTTTGTGCGCCCGCGTTGCCGCCAGTTCCAATCAGCAACGGAATGAAGAACGCGAGCGCGACGACGGCGGCGAGTTCCGCTTCGAACCTGTGCAAGACGGCGCTCGTCAGCGTACCCGCGACGAACAGCAGCAACAGCCAGCCGATACGTTTCCGCACGACGCGAAGGATCGGATTGTGGAAGTAAGGCTTGTCCATCGCGCCCGGCTCGACGGCGGCCATGCGCAGAATGTCTTCGGTCTGTTCTTCGATTAGCACGTCGATCACGTCGTCGACCGTCACGAAACCGACGACGCTTCCGTCCTGCTCGACCACTGGCACGGCGAGCAAGTTGTACTTTCCAATCTTCTCCGCAACCTTCTCCTGATCGTCCTGTACGTTCACTGTCACTGGTTTGCGGTGCATGACTTGCCCGATAGGACGGTCGAGTTCCGCCATTACGAGATCGCGTAACGAGACGGCGCCGAGCAACCGGTCAGTCTCCGGATCCATGACGTAACACGCGTAGATCGACTCCTTCTCGCGGGCAACGGAACGGATGTGCTTCAGCGCGTCGCTGACAGTCATCTTCGGTTCGAGTCGCACAAACTCCGTCGTCATGATCCCGCCGGCGGTGTGGTCGGGATACTGAAGCAAGTCTTCGAGTTCGGCGCGGACGTCGGGCGAGAACTTCGGCAGGATGCGATGCCGTTCATGCAGGCCCATCTTCTGAATGACGTCGGTGCGCTCATCGGCGGAGAGTCCTTCGAGAATCGCAGCCACGCGTTTCGGCTCGAGCTTTTCGAGTATCGCGGCGCGCCGGCGCATCGTCGGTTGATCGCAGAGTTCGATGCACTTTGGCAGCGGCAGCATCGAAACAATCGCGGCGGCTTCGTTGAGACGAAGTTGATTGAGCAGTTCGGCGAGGTCTTCCGGTGGAAGGTCGGAGACTTCAGAGCCGATGCCGACGAAGCTTTCGTCGAGTCGAAGCTGGATGCGTTCCAGTAGCTGCTGTAGATCTTTCGACGTAGGCATACGTGCTCCGATCCGTTTTTTGACACGGATACAGATCTCGGGATTGTCAGGAGAAAGCGACTAAACCTGCGCGCTGATCGTGCTCTCGACGGACGGGTTCAGCACGGCCTGCGCGGCGGCCAGCCGGGCGACTGGCACGCGGAACGGCGAGCAGCTCACGTAGTCGAGACCGATCTCGTTACAGAACGCGATCGACTGTGGATCGCCGCCATGTTCGCCGCAAATACCGACCTTGAGATTTGGTTTCACACTGCGGCCACGCTCGGTGCCGATGCGCACCAACTGTCCCACACCGTCGCGATCGAGCACCTGGAACGGATCGTCCTTCAAGATCTTTCGCTCGATGTAATTCGGCAGAAAACGGCTCGAATCGTCGCGGCTCAAGCCAAACGTCGTTTGCGTCAGATCGTTTGTGCCGAACGAGAAGAAATCGGCGTGCGCGGCGATGCGGTCGGCCATCAGCGCGGCACGTGGAAGTTCGATCATCGTGCCGACGTGATACTCGATCGTCATGCCGTGCTCGCCCATCACCTGCCGCGCGACTTCGTGAATCAGTTCCGCTTGCTGGTGCAACTCTTCGCTCAGCGAAACGAGCGGGACCATGATTTCGAGTTCGACTTTCTTGCGTTCGCCCTGCACCTTGCACGCTGCTTCGAAGATCGCTTTGCATTGCATACGCGTGACTTCTGGAAACATCAGTCCGAGACGGCAACCGCGAAAACCGAGCATCGGGTTTGCCTCGCGAATGCGATTCACCTGGCGGAGTAACGCGCGCTTCTGATCGATCTCGTCGAGGATCTGGTCCATCGCCGCCATCGTGGTCGCGACCTTCAGCGCCATTTTCAGTTCCGAGAGTTCGGTGCCAAGCTCTTCAGCGTTCGGCAGAAACTCGTGAAGCGGCGGATCGAGTAGACGGATTGTGACAGGCAGTCCCGCCATCTCGCGAAAGATGCCGATGAAGTCGCTGCGTTGCAGCGGCAACAGTTTTTCGAGTGCTTTCTCACGCGCGCCGGCGCCTTCGGAAAGGATCATCTCGCGCATCACGGACAGTCGTTTGTCGCCGAAGAACATGTGCTCCGTGCGACACAGACCAATACCTTCCGCGCCAAACTGCCGGGCGGTCTTCGCATCGAGCGGCGTGTCGGCATTCGCGCGCACGCGCAGACGGCGAAACTTATCGGCCCACGTCATCAGTTTGAAAAAATCGTCGCCGAGAGTGGGTTGAATCGTCGGCACCTGGCCCAGGAAGACGCGGCCGGTTGAGCCGTCGACCGTAATCCACTCGCCTTTCGTGACGATCGTGCTGTCAACCGTGAACTGTTGCTGGCCGTAGTCGACATTGATCGCCTGGGCGCCGCTCACGCACGTCTTGCCCATGCCACGCGCGACGACCGCGGCGTGACTCGTCATGCCGCCGCGCGAGGTAACGATCGCCTGCGCCGCAACCATGCCGTGAAAATCGTCAGGACTTGTTTCCGATCGCACGAGCACAACGTGCGCGCCTTCGCGGGCCATTTCTTCAGCTTCGTCCGGACTAAAAACAACCTGGCCCTGCGCTGCGCCGGGACTTGCGGGCAGACCGGTCGCGAGCACCGTCGCGTTTGTTTTCGGATCGACTGTCGGATGCAGCAGTTGATCGAGCTGCTCGGGTGTTACGCGTTGGACCGCGGTCGCATGGTCAATCAGTTTTTCGTAAACCATCTCGACCGCTATGCGCACAGCGGCAGCGCCACTGCGTTTGCCGGTGCGCGTTTGCAGCATGTAGAGCTTGCCGCGTTCGATCGTAAACTCGCAGTCCTGCATGTCGTGGTAATGCTGTTCGAGCAGGTTCGCGATCGAAGCAAACTGGTCGTAGACCTCGGGCAATTCTTTCCTGAGTTGCGAGATCGGGTTTGGCGTGCGAATGCCGGCGACGACGTCTTCACCCTGCGCGTTCAATAGGTACTCGCCGTACAGTTCTTTCTTGCCGGTCGACGGATTGCGCGTGAACGCGACACCGGTGCCGCTGCCTGCGCCCATGTTTCCGAAAACCATCGCCTGCACGTTGACCGCGGTTCCCAGCGAATCGGGAATGCGATTCACACGGCGGTAGTCGATCGCGCGGCGGCCCATCCACGAGTTGAACACCGCTGCGATCGCGACGCGCAGTTGTTCGTACGGATCTTCCGGGATAGCGTGTTGTTCGGTCAGTATGATCTGTTTTTCGGCGGCGATGATCTCCCGCAGCTGATCGGGTTTGAGATCGGTGTCGCGTCCGCCCTGGGTCAACGCCTTGAAACGATCGAGCACTCGTTCAAACTTCGCGTGCGCGACGCCCATCACGATCTCGCCAAATAACGAAGCGAAACGTCTATAAGCATCGAGTGCGAAACGCAGATCGCCGGTTTGTTCGGCGAGGCCCTGCACTGTCTCTTCATTCAAGCCGAGGTTGAGCACCGTATCCATCATGCCCGGCATCGAAAACGCCGCGCCGGAGCGAACCGAGACGAGGAGCGGGTTTTTCGGGTCGCCGAACCGCTTGCCGACCTTCTCTTCGATCTTGATCAAGCCTTCCTTCACCTGTTCCCAGAGCCCGTCGGGGAACTCCTTGCCATTTTCGAAGAACGCGTTGCAGGCCTCGGTTGTGACCACCAAACCCGGCGGAACGGGCAGTCCGGCCTGCGTCATTTCGCAGAGTCCGGCGCCTTTTCCGCCCAAAAGGGTCTTGTCGTCTCCGGGTCCCTCTTCAAAGAGGTAGACCCACTTGTTGGTTTTTATTTCAGTTGATTCCGAGGCTTCTTCAGTAACAGTGCTCATGGGCGACTCGCTTCGTGGATTAAACAACCTGGCAAAATTATCTCATTTATGGTGCTTTAGGGAAGTGCAGTTGGATTTATCTCCATCATGGGTTATACCCGTGTGACACACGGAGGACATCGCGATGGGCAATATCACCTCATTGATCGTAAACGGGAGAAAACTGCCGCTGAACGTCGATTCGCAGACCAGTTTGCTCACCGTTCTGCGCGATTACCTGAACATGACCGGGACGAAGTATGGCTGCGGCGAAGCGCAGTGCGGCGCGTGTACGGTGCTTATCGACGGGCAGATGACGCGCTCGTGCACGATGCCGGTCGGAAAGATCTCAGGCAAGCAGATCACGACGATCGAAGGTCTCGACAAAGACGGACAACTGCATCCGCTGCAGCAGGCGTTCATCGAAGCGGATGCGATGCAGTGTGGCTACTGCACGTCGGGGATGATCATGTCGGGTGTGGCGTTATTGAAAAAGAACCCGAAGCCGTCGCGTGAGGAGATCGTTAAGCATATGGATCGGAACATTTGTCGCTGCGGCACCTACTTGCGCATTGTGAGAGCGATCGAGATCGCTGCGGGCACGTCGAAGGAGGTGCGCAAGTGAAACCACTGAATGACGAACTCGATCCCGATCTTGAACTCGAACGCTACGAACTGTTCGCGAATCCGCTCTACAACTTCACCTTCAATCGACGCCAGTTTCTGAAAGTGTTCACCGGCGGCATCGCGCTGATCGTGCCGATGTCGAACCTGCTCTCCGTGTCCGGTCAACAGGAGCAAGGCGAATCCGGACGCGGTCGATTCGAGCAGCGCGTGCCGAATGAGATCGGCGCGTGGATTCACATCGACGAAGCGGGCACCGTTTCTGCTTTCACCGGCAAAGTTGAATTGGGCCAGAACATTCGCACGTCGTTGGCCCAGGCAGTAGCGGAAGAGTTGCGTGTTCCGATTGAGTCCGTGCGACTGGTGATGGCTGACACGGACCTGGTTCCGTTCGACATGGGAACGTTCGGAAGTCGCTCGATACCGTTTATGGCGCCGCAGTTGCGCAAAGCAGCGGCCGCAGCGCGTGAGACGCTCGTGGCGCTGGCGGCGGAACAGTTGAAAGTCGCGCCCGCGGACGTGCGCATCGTCAACGCGCGTTTCGTGAATCATGATGCGTCGAAGTCGTTGAGTTTTGCCGACGTCGCGAAGGGGCAGAAGCTGGTGAAGGCGATCCCGGCGGACGTCGCCATCATGGGCGTTAAGGATTGGACCATCTCAGGCAAGTCTGTGCCGAAAGTCGGCGCGCGCGATTTCGTCACTGGCAAACACGAGTACACGTCCGACCTGAAACGTCCGGGCATGTTGTTTGGCCGCGTGGTCCGGCCGGCTACGTTGAATTCGACGCTCGTCTCGGCGGACACGAAGGCTGCTGAAGCGATCAGCGGCGTCACCGTTGTGCGAGACGGAGATTTCATCGGGATCGCGGCGACGGATCCTTCGATACTAGCGCGGGCTGAAAAGGCGATTGCCGTGCATTGGAAAGCGCCGGGACAGCCGGGCGCCGCGCAGTTGTTTGAGCAATTGAAGCGCGAGTCGTCGCCGAGTCGTGGAGGCGGTGGTGGGCGTCCTGTTGGTTCGATCGCCGACGGCATGGCCCAGGCTGACAAGAAACTCTCGCAGACGTACACGGTCGCATACATCGCACACGCGCCACTCGAGCCGCGCGCTGCCGTTGCCGAGTGGAAAGACAACAAGCTCACCGTTTGGACCGGAACGCAGCGCCCGTTCGGCGTCCGATCGGAACTGGCGGAGGCGTTTCACATTCCGGAAGAGAGTGTGCGCGTGATCGTGCCTGACACGGGATCGGGATACGGCGGCAAACACACGGGCGAATGCGCGATTGAAGCTGCGCGTCTGGCGCGGGCGAGCGGCAAGCCGGTGAAGCTCGTGTGGACGCGTGAAGAGGAGTTCACGTGGGCGTACTTTCGTCCGGCGGGTGTGATCGAAGTGTCGAGCGGCGTGAAGAACGACGGCACCGTTACAGCTTGGGAGTTTCATAACTACAACTCCGGTGCGTCGGCCATCCAGTCGAAGTACGCGTTTCCCAATCAGAACATTCAGTTTCACAACAGCGAGTCGCCGCTGCGGCAGGGTTCGTATCGCGGGCTCGCAGCGACGGCGAACCACTTCGCGCGTGAAGTGCACATGGACGAGTTGGCCCAACTCGTCGGCATGGATGCGGTCGAGTTTCGTTTAAAGAACACGCAGGATCAGCGGCTGAAAGCGGTGCTTGAAGCAGCGGCGAATTTGATTCAATGGGGAGCGAAGAGGCCGGCTGGACGCGGCGCCGGCATCGCGTGCGGGTTTGAAAAGGGGAGTTACATCGCGACGGCCGCCGAAGTGTCGGTCGATCCGAAGACCAAAAAAGTGAAGCTCGAACGAGTGGTGGCGACCTTCGAATGCGGCGCGATTGTGAATCCGCTGCACTTGCACAACCAGGTTGAGGGCGCGGTGGTGCAGGCGATTGGCGGCGCGCTGTTCGAGGGGATCGATTTTCAGAACGGACAGATTCTGAATCCGAAGTTTTCGAAATATCGAGTGCCGCGGTTTAGCGACATGCCGGCGATGACGATCGCGTTGCTTGGTCGGGCGGATTTGCCTTCGGCGGGCGCAGGTGAGACGCCGATCGTTGGACTTGCTCCGGCAGTCAGCAGCGCGATCTTCGAAGCGACCGGGCAGCGCCTTCGCTCGCTACCGCTTGTGCCGAACAAGAGTTAAAAATCGACCTCTCGCGTAGGTCGCCGCGGACCTCTGGCGAATCTCACATAGGTTTAAAAAACATCGACCTCTCGTCTGTGTCTCGGTTGGTACCTCTGGCGGAGCACACGCAGGTAAAAACAATCCTAGTCTGGAGTATGAGTTAACTTCGTGAATGCCTGGCGGATGATGTTCACGATGCTTTCAGGCTCGACCGAGTAACGTCGAAAATCGAACGTCGTGACCGGCGCCACGCCAACTCCGGACGACGTCAGAAAGATCTCGTCTGCGTCCACCAAATCCGCCATGTCATAAACACCTTCAACCAGCGGGATGAAGTGTTTGTTGGCGATGTCAATCACGCACTCACGCGTGATGCCCGCCAGCGCGCCCGTGCTCAACGCCGGCGTGTGAACTGTACCGTTCCTGGCCCAAAAGATGTTCGCAGTTGTGGCCGAGACGATCTCACCGCGCTCGTTCAAGACGACTGCTTCGTCGAAATCGCGGCTGCGTGCTTCTTCCTTCGAAAGCACGTGATCCAGATAGTTCAGACTCTTGATCCCTGTGATCGGCGAGAACGTGCTGACGCGATACGGAGACACAGCGAGCGATAAACCGTTTTGCGGGACGCGGTGCGCGTCTCCTGTCATGATCAGCAGATCCGTTTTCGCGTGCTCGGCTGTTTCGCTTTCCAGAAATCGCCGCTGCTGCGCGCGAGCATCGTGACGCGGGCGCGTCCATCTTTCACTTGATTGACCGCGATCAGTTTCGCGACGGCGTCGCCGACGCTCTTCTCGGTGCAGCCTGTGTGATCGATGTCGAGTTTGGCGGCGTGGGCGGTGAGGCGCTGCCAGTGTTTGGACCAGAGGAATGGTTTTGAATCGTAGACGGCGAGCGTTGTGAAGACGCCGCGCCCGTAAAGCGTGGCCGACGTGACCGCCGCGAGGCGCGCCTTGGTCGCTTCCACCATCGTCCGGTTGAGCGATATGACGGGATGCAAAAAGCCTCCCTTGAAAGTTAGACCGTGGCAGGCACCTCAGCCTGTAACTTGCGCGAGAGGCCGCTGCGCCACGTCGATTCGAGTTCCGCTAATCGAGCGTTCACCACTTCGCGACGATTAACTGAAATCGTCAGCTTGTCACCACCAACCACCCCGATGACGGCAAACGGAACATTATGCCGTTCGGCAATTTGTTGAACTTGATCCGCAACCGCCGGACCGAACGTGACGATGATCCGCGATGGCGATTCACTGAATAGCAGGGTCGTGGGACTCAGCGAGCTTTCGAGATCGATACGTGCGCCGATCGCGTCACGGCCAAGTGAAGAGAACGACAACTCCGCCAAAGCGACTGCCAATCCTCCATCGGAACAATCGTGCGCCGACGTCAACAACCCGCCTTCCGCTGCTTCGAGACACGCCTTTTGCACGGCCAGTTCAATATCAAGGTCCAACGAAGGAACTCTTCCCGCAGCAGTGATCTCGGCCGTTGTCACACCCGCGACACTCACCGCATATTCACTCATGGACAGATCATCGTGAGTGGCGCCGAGCAGTGCGATAAACTCACCTTCACCTTTGAATCCTGGTTGAATCGTGCGTCTGACGTCTTCGATCAACCCGACCATGCCGATCACCGGCGTCGGCAGAATCCCGCGGCCTTCAGTCTCGTTGTAGAACGAAACGTTTCCGGAAACGACGGGCGTTGCCAGCACGCGGCAAGCTTCAGCCATTCCGTCGACGACTTCCGAAAACGACCACATCACTTCGGGACGCTCGGGCGATGCGAAGTTCAAACAGTTCGTGATCGCGATGGGTCGCGCGCCAACGCACACAACGTTGCGCGCAGATTCGGCGACGATCAGTTTCGCGCCTTCGCGTGGATTCGCCGCGCAATAACGCCCGTTGCCGTCGAGCGCCATCGCCAGCGCGCGTCGAGTTTCTTTGATTCGGACGACAGCGGCATCAGCGCCCGGGAGAATCGCGGTGTTTGTGCGGACCATGTGGTCGTACTGGCGATACACCCATTGCTTCGAAGCGAGGTTTCCGCTTGCGAGAAGTTTCAAGAGGTCGGCGTTGAGATCCTGACTTTCAAGATCCTTAGTCTCAACCGCGGACGAGCGATCGGGTGCGCGCATCGGCCGATCGTATTTCGGCGCTTCATCCGTCAACGCTTCAACCGGAATATCCGCAACCGTCTCGCCGTTGTGAATCACCTGCATGCGCTGCGTGTCGCGCACGCGTCCGATCACCACTGCGTCGAGGTCCCACTTGCGAAAGATGTCCATCACCTCACGCTCGCGACCCGAATGCGCAACGATCAACATGCGCTCCTGCGATTCGGAGAGCAGCATCTCGTACGCGGTCATGTTCTGTTCGCGTTGCGGCACGAGCGAAAGGTCCAACTCGATCCCGGTTCCTGCACGCGCAGCCATCTCGCACGACGACGACGTCAGTCCTGCCGCGCCCATGTCCTGAATGCCCGCAACGGCGCCACTTCGCATCGCCTCAAGACACGCTTCCAGCAGCAACTTCTCGAGGAACGGATCGCCAACCTGAACGGTCGGACGCTTCTCCAGCGCTTCTTCGTCAAACTCGGCCGACGCCATCGTCGCGCCGTGAATCCCATCGCGCCCGGTCTTCGCACCAACGTACAAAACAGGATTTCCAACGCCCGTCGCCTTGCCGAAGAAGATCTGATCGTGACGCACGATTCCCAACGCATACGCGTTGACCAGCGGATTCAGTGCGTACGCATCGTCAAATGCAACTTCACCGCCGACAGTCGCGACGCCAAAAGCATTCCCATAATGCGCAATGCCCGCGACGACACCCGCCAGAAGCGATCGATTGCGACGTCCGAATTGCGGATGGTCCAACGAACCAAACCGCAAACTATTCATCGACGCAACCGGACGCGCGCCCATCGTGAAGATGTCGCGCAGAATTCCACCGACGCCAGTTGCCGCACCCTGAAACGGTTCGATGAACGACGGATGATTGTGCGACTCGATCTTGAACGCAGCGCACCAGCCGTCGCCGAGATCGACGACCCCGGCGTTCTCACCGGGCGGAACGATGACGCGTTCGCCCGTCGTCGGCAGTCGCTTTAGATGAATGCGCGAAGATTTGTAGGAGCAGTGTTCCGACCACATGACCGAGAAGATGCCGAGTTCGGCAAACGACGGTTCGCGGTCAAGCAGTTCTTTGATTCGCTCGAATTCTTCTGGAGTGAGGTTGTGGGCGGCAATAACGTCTGGAGTGATATCACTCATCAGTTTTCTTAACCAGTTTATCTATCTCAGCGCGCAACTCCTTCGGGTCTACGCGGCCGAAATGTTTGTAGACCACTTCACCTTTCGCGTTGAAGAGAAAAGTTGCCGGTAGACTGCCCGCCCAGCCTTTGTCCACTAAGTCGATCGCCGGTTCAGGATCGGGAACGTTGAGCAGGTACGCCGGCATGTTGGCTTTCATCGAGCCGAGAAACTTCGGAACGGACGTTTTGATATCGCTGAAATCGTCGAGCGAAATGGTGATGAAGTCCATGGACTGCCGCGGGCGGTATTCGGAGTCGATCTTCACGAGATCCGGGAACTCCTCGCGACACGGATCGCACCAGGTGGCCCAAAAGTTTACGAGCAGCGGACGTTCGCGCTGTTCGCTCAGGAGATTTTTGAGCGCCTCAGTGTCGATTGGCGCGACGACGACTGGCTTCTGCGGTTTCGCGGGCCGGCCCTTTCGTTTCTGGGCCGGCGCCGTGAAACTCGCGAAGAGAAGGCAGAAGATAACTGCGATTACAACTCGAGATAAACGCATGGATTACGCACGTTTGATGGTGCAACCGAACGCCTTGGCTTCAGTTTTTTCAACTGGCTTTCCAGCCAGCGAAGCGTCGAGCGCGTTGCGCAGGTCGCTGGTTTCGATTTGGTCCGGGTTACGGCTGTTGTCGATGCGGCCGTGATAGACCAGCTTGTTGTTCGCGTCGAGGAAGTAAGCCTCGGGCGTAACGGTGGCGCCAAGTTTGTCGGCGATCTTGTTGCCTGGATCTTTCAGGATCGCGAACGTGAGACTGTTTTCCGCGGCATGTGCTTTAACGGCAGCGCCATCTTCTTTGACGTTCGAGTTGATGCCGATCACCGCGATGCCTTTGGCTTTGTACTCCTGGGCCAGCTTCTCCATGCGCTCGTTGTAAGCGTTGGAGACCGGACACTGCACGGCGACGAACAACAGCACGGTGCCTTTCTTGCCGGCGAGCGACTTGAGCGAACGTTCCGTTCCGCTGGCATCGGGAAGCGTGAAGTCTTCAATGGTCGCGCCGATGGCCGGCGCAGCGGGAATCTCTCCCTCAACGGCGCGCGCGCTGATAGCGACCACGCCGCCGCAATTAAAAAGCCGCCCGCAATTACAAAAACAAGCGCCAACAGGATCCCAAGGTGTTTCATGTTCTCTTTAATCTCCTTTTAAGGCTGCCAGGTTGGGGAAGTTGAAGATTATCAGTCCGCGCGCGAACGTGGCAAGTTGACACGACCTCGCATTTTCGCGGATCTTGTGCACAATGGTAGACGCCGCCTTAACCAACACAATTAACACGAATATCGACCTCTCTCAGGCGTTGCCGACTCCGACGCGGTTGGATGCTGACGAACGTTTTCGCGGCAAAAACATCACCATCGCTTTTCTCGATTCCGGCTTCTACGCGCACAAGGATCTGACCGATCCCGTCGACCGGATCGTCGCGTATCACAGCATCTTTCCGGAAAGCGACGATCGCGCGTTCCTGCACAAGCCCGACGTCGCGAGCTGGCACGGGATGATGACTTCGGTCGTCGCGGCGGGCAACGGTCATCTTTCGAACGGCTTGTATCGGAGCATCGCGCCGGAAGCGAAGGTCGTGCTGGTGAAGATCGGAAAGAGCGGGCGAATCCCCGAAAGCCACATCGAAACGGGTTTGCGTTGGGTGCTGGCGAACAAAGACAAGTACGGCATTCGCATCGTCAATATTTCAGCGGGTGGCGATTTTGAGCAGACGTATTTGCAGAATTCGCTGTGTCGTTTGGTTGAGGAGACGGTGAGCGCCGGAGTTACTGTCGTTTGCGCCGTTGGAAACGCTGGACTCGCGCCCGGCCATCCTGTTTTGCCGCCTGCGAGTGCGCCTTCGGCGATTGCGGTCGGCGGGCTCGACGATCAGAATTCGTTGGATCGCGCGCGACGCGGAATGTATCGCTCGTCTTACGGACCGACAATCGACGGTCTGCAAAAACCCGAAGTGATCGCGCCCGGAATCTGGGTCGCGGCGCCGATACTGCCGCACACGCCAACCGCCGATGAAGCGCATCTCTACGCCGAGCTCGACGCTGCCGCTGACGATGAGTTGTCGACGATCATCAGTTCGCATAAAGGCGTAGACAAAGATCTAGACGAAGCGCGCGATCTCGCAGCGCCGTTGCTGCGACAGTTGATTACGATCAAGTTGCAAGAAGGCAACGTCATCAATCATCACTACAAGTTTGTCGACGGGACTTCATTTGCGTCGCCCATCGTCGCGTCGATCGTTGCGTGCATGCTCGAAGCGAATCCGAAACTAACGCCGCAACAAGTGAAACGAATACTGATCGACACTGCCGAGCGTGTTGATGGAATCGCCGTGGAACGACAAGGCTGGGGCGTCGTTGTGCCGCGAAAAGCGGTCGAGCTTGCGAGTCGCATGGTTTGAAGACCGCGGATAGAGCGGCTGGACATGCGAAACTTCGTGTGCAACAATTCGGACACACCCTTAACCTACCGCAAGAGAATGGGAGACTTTTTGAGTTTGTATGTCTGAGAATGAAACTGAGATAAACCAGGGCGCGGCCAGCCAACCAACCGAGTCCGCGCCTGAAGCAGCCACTGAAGAGATCACCTATCACGCAGTCGAGAAAGACGGAGTCGTCACCGCTATTTGGGAGATGCAGGGACGCAAACACCTGCGCACGATCGATCCGCGCTCACGCCAGGGTCAGGACATCCTTCGTCTGTACACGACCGAGCATCACGAGGAAGCCGGCGAGGCTGCCGCTTCGTGACAACAGGATAGGTTCATCGGGATTAGGTGACGAGATTCCGCGGCTCGCCCCTTACAAAAGCTTCCAGATTATCAACTAGCTGACTGCCGAGCGTCTGCATTGCCTGTCTGCTTGCCCACGCGTTGTGGGGCGTCACGATCAGATTGGCTACGGCGGCGTCCAACAACGGACTCCCGTCGCGTGGTGGCTCGACGCGCAACACGTCGATTCCCGCGCCACCAATCTTTCCTGATTTCAACGCATCGAGCAGAGCGTGATCGTCGATCAACCCGCCGCGTGCGGTGTTGATGAGTAGCGCATCGCGCTTCATCTGGCTCAACTCTTCCGCGCCGATCAGGTCGCGCGTTTCGTCAGTCAGCGGACAGTGCAACGAAAGCACGTCGCTGAGTCGCAGCACGTCCGCAAACGATCGGCGCCCGCTTCTGATCGACGTCGCGTTTTTGCGTTCGGCGACGATCACTTCCATTCCGATCGCGCGGCCGAGTTCCGCCATCGCCTGACCCAGCGCGCCAAAGCCGACGACGCCTAGAACTGTTCCGCGCAAGTCGCTGATCGGATGATCCAGCAAGCAAAACTTTTGCGCTTCTTGCCAGCGTCCTGCTCTAACGTCATCACGATACGCAACAAGATTCCGACGCAGCGCGAGCATGAGCATCAGCGCGTGTTCCGGCAGTGAGCTGACCGCGTATCCGCGAGTGTTACAAACAGCGATGTTGTGTGCGCGACAATACGGAAGATCGACGTTGTCTGTCCCGGTCGCAGCGACTGCGATGAGTGTCAGTTTCGGCAACTGCGACAACGAGTTTTCGCGTAACGCGACCTTGTTGCAGATCGCGATAGTCGCATCCCGCAGACGATCGACAACCTGGCTTTCGTCAGTTTCGCCGTATTCAACCCACTCGTGATCGAAGCTCGGTCTGCGGAAGGGAATGTTGAACGTGTTCCGTTCGAGAAAGACGATGCGCGCGTGCGCGGATTCAGTTCTTCGTTCGTTTTGCATGAAAAACGGGACGCCCAACTGGCGTCCGGACTTTAACATAATGGATTGAATCCGAAGATTTGAACGCCGGGTAGCTTAATTCTGACCTCGCCCTTGCTACGCGAAGAGCACCGGTTTCGGGTTAATCACCTGACTCAGCTTACACTTACTGTCCTTTGCCTCTTCACTGTTAACCACTGGAATGTTGGTTGCCTGTTTGGCCCTCGCCCGAACAAGTTTTCTGGCTTTTCCGATCCATCCCTAGCAGGCTCTCACCAGACGTTTTTGAGCAAAGGAGCAAATGATGAAGAAAGTTACCAGACTCTCTCTATTCTTCGTAGCTCTGCTTGCCTTACTCGCATCGCCCGTTTTGGCCCAGGTCACGGGTTCCATCTCCGGCGAAATAAAAGACGAGAAGCAAGCAGTTGTCACCGGCGCGACGGTGACCGTTCGCAACGTAAAAACCAACGAATCACGCAATACCCAGACTGACGGGGACGGTCGCTATCGTTTCAACGGCATGCCCGTCGGCGACTACGAGATCACGGTGGAGTCTACCGGCTTTGCGAAGTACGTGCAGTCGGGAATTACGCTCGTGCTCAACCAGCAGGCGACTGTTGATGCCACTCTCAAAACCGGCCAGGTAAGCGAAGTGGTCAACATCGTCGAAAACGCTTCGATGCTCAACAACACCACCACCGAAGTCGGCACTCGGTTCGACAGTCGGCGGTTATCGGAGTTGCCGATTGCTGCGAATCGCAACGTTTACAACGTTGCGCTATCGGCGCCCGGCGTCAGTCAGCTTCAGTCCAACCAGGCAGGATTCACGAACGGGATCAACTATTCGGCTAACGGCGGCAGGTTGCGTTCGAATAACTTCCTGCTCGACGGACAGGACAACAACGACTTTGGCGTCGGCGGTGGCGTGGTTCAACTCAATAACCCCGACCTGATTCAGGAAGTCAGACTTGTTACAAACCAGTTCAGCGCCGAGTATGGTCGCAACAGCAGTTCGGTGTTCAATGCGATCACCAAAAGCGGCTCGAACCAGTATCACGGTTCGGCGTTCTGGTTCCACAACGACAATCACCTGAATGCCTGCAGCAACCTCAACAAGAATGGTGGCTTCTGCAACAAAAACGCGACGGACCCCTCGCGGCAAATCGCTCCATTCCGTGTTGAGAACCAACTCGGCATGACTTTCGGCGGACCATTACACCTGCCGAGGTTTGGTGAAGGTGGCCCAACGTACATCAGCGGAAAAGATCGCACCTTCTTCTTCTTTGCGCTGCAACGATGGTGGGATCGCCGGTTCCAACAAGGGCAGACCATTCAGGGTGCGCCGACTGAAGCTGGACGACAGCTCCTTCAGCAGCAGGTCGGAAATCGTCCGCAGATCGCAGGCGCTGCTCAATTTTCTGCCGGCCGCTCAAACGCCAAACGGCCAAACCGCAATCATTTTTCCTGGGCCCTCCCGGAAACCAAACCGAGTTCAAAGTTCCGCTGGGTTCGCTCACGGGCTCCAGTCCGTTTGTATTCAACGACTGGCAGCAATCGATTCGCATCGATCACCACTTGAATAGCAACCACACCCTCAGCGGCCGCTACATCTATCAAGATGCTGACACGATAGGCGCGGGTCAGGTGACACCTACCGGTTATGAATCGTCGAACGTTTCGCGCAATCAAGGCGTGAATGTCGCGCTGAACAGCATTCTTAGCCCGAAGATGGTAAACGAGTTGCGACTCGCTTATCTCCGAGCGGCCAGCGCGACGGTTGCTTCCGATCTTCGCGCCGAGGCGATTCCCTCGATTCAGATCACCAGCCTCGGATTGTTAGGTCTGAATGCGGGCAACACTCGCACGGCGATTGGTTTGGCTGCCAACTTGCCGCAAACGTCGTTTAGAAACACTTTCCAACTCCAGAACACCACGTCGTACACGACAGGCAATCATGCCTGGAAGTTCGGTGTCGACATTCATCGCAGCCAGTTGCATCAGTTGTTCAAACCGACGACGCGAGGTCACCTCGTTTACGCCGACCTGAATAGCTTCGTACAGGACGTCGCCAACGTGCAAATCAACAAAGACCTGCCCGGCGTTGCTCGCGTTTTGCATCTGGATTGGCACGACTTCTATCTCTACGGACAAGACGAATGGAAGGTGCGACCGAACTTCACTCTGACCCTTGGTCTGCGCTATGAAAATGCCGGTCAGCCGATCCAGGATCTCGTGGAATTCAACGATCCGGTATTTGCTGCTGCCGGACAAGATCCGCGGTTTAGAGTGAGGCCGATACCGGGACGCGATACCAATAACTGGGGACCCAGAATCGGTTTCAACTGGAATCCACAAACAAGCAGCGACGGGATCATGGGCTTTATCACCGGTGGCGATAAGCTGGTCATCCGCGGCGGTTACACTCGCACTTTCGACTACGCTTACACCAACATCGCGCTGAACATCTGGAGTTCGTTCCCATTCGTCTCGGCGTTCAACCAGGGTGGCGTTACAAACGCGTTTGCAAATTTGGCGAACGTTCCGGTTAACCCGGTGAACCTGACCCGCACGCAAGTGACGGAAGACTTTCATTCGCCGGTTTATGATTCGTTTAGCTTCGAGTTGCAACGTGAGTTGAACCGCGACACCGTGGTGCGCATTGGTTACGTCGGTTCGAAAGGCACTGGCCTGTTCGAGAGCATCGATGGCAATCCGGTTCGGTTCAGAACCGACCCGGCGAACAGTGCCATCAATCCTCCAGTCAGAACCGATCCGCTCACAGGACCAGTCCGGTTGCGTGCCAACTCAGGTTCTTCAATCTATCACTCGATGCAAGCGAGTTTCGAAAAGCGACTCAGCCGCGGTGTCAGTGCCGGTGTTCACTTCACGTGGAGTTCGTTCATCGACAGCATGTCAGAGATCTTCAACAACTCGACCTCCGAGATCGCGCTGGCCCAAGATCCATACAACCGCCGGCTCGACCGCGGCAGGTCGTCTTACGATCGTCCGCTGCGGTTGGCGGGCAACTTCGTTTATGAGTTGCCGTTCTTCAGCGATCAGAAGGGCTTTACAGGTCGCGTTCTTGGAGGATGGCAGGTCAACTCCAACTTCAACTTCCAGAGCGGCGCGCCGTTCTCGCCGTTGAATCCGACAGACATTTCCGGGACGCTCGGCGGTCTCGCTTCGGCTATTGGCATCGCCACGCGACCCAACGTCAACACGAATATCGACATGTCGAGAATGAGTGTCGAACAACTTTTCGCGTTACGCGGAACTGTCAATGCATCAGGCAACGCGCTCTTCAAGTCGTTGGTAAACGGACAGCGTATCGGCGATGCGGGACGCAACATCCTGCGCGCCGATGGTCTCAACAACATCGATATCGGCATAGTGAAGAACACGAACATTGGTGAGAGTCAGCGGCTTCAGTTACGCGCTGACTTCTTTAATGCCACCAATACACGCGACTTCGGTACACCGAATTCGATCGTGACAGCTGCGGGCTTCCTGCGCCAGTGGGATACTGACGGTGGCAACCGTCGCATCGTCGTTGGTATCAGGTACGTCTTCTAGGCTCGGCTGCTAAATAAATAGAGAGCGGCAACCAACGGCCGGGCCGGGGAATTAACGTTCCGCGGCCCGGCTGTTTTATTGGCACACCTTTCTTGGATCAGTCAGGGGGTAGTATTATTCAGGCCCGCTACAGTTCTCGTAAGGAGCAACGCTATGAAATGGCTCGTCGTCGCACTCGGGTTCGCGTTAACGGCCACGGTTTCTGTCGCGCAGACGGTTTCGTCACCTTCCGATCCGTCGGGGATTGAAGTAGTAAAGTTTAGTTGGGCCAAGGAACGAATCAACTGGGAACGAGATCCTTTCGGTGGTCCAGTCGAGAACTTCGATGAAACGCGCGCTCGCCAGCGCAACGAGAGACGAATCGAAGATGCAAAGCGCGGCGGCTCTGCTGAGGTTGACAAGATCAAACGGGAAGCGCGAGCGGATGCGGCGAACATTGCCGCCAAACACCAACAAGCCCCCTCTCGTTACGTCTTTGTTTACAAAACCACCGTCAAAAATCTCAGTGACAAGCCGATCAAGTCGATCGACTGGGATTACGTGTTCTTCGATCGAGAGACTGAAACAGAACTCGGCCGCCGCGAGTTTACGAGCGAAGAAAAGATCTCACCCGGCAAGGCAAAAGAACTGACGGTTTTGATAACCAAGCCGCCGACACAAACGATAAGCTTGACTGCGCTCAATACTGGCGAGCGTAAATCGCTGGTCGAACGTGTTGTAATCATGCGAATTGACTATGCCGATGGCACCGTTTGGCAACGTCCCTTGTGATTAAATCGTGATCCGACGCGCCTCTACAGAAGAAGCAGACAAGTTGACGCAGATCGCGCTCGACGCGAAGCGTTACTGGGGCTATCCCGAACACTGGATCAAACATTGGGAATCCGACCTCACGATCTCTTCCGATTTCATTCGCGACAATGAAGTTTACGTGGCCGAAAAAGACGGCGAGATCCATGGCTTTTATGCGCTCTGCGTGAGCGGCAACAAAGCTGAGCTGGAGCACATGTGGGTCACGCCAGGATTAATCGGTACCGGGCTGGGCAAGGAATTGTTTCTCGATGCGATGGACCGTGCGGCAACACTCGAGGTCCGCGAGATCGAAATCTCAGCGGACCCGAATGCGGCCGGCTTCTACGAACGAATGGGGGCGTCGCAGATCGGCGAGACCGAGGCTAGCATCGATGGGCAGGTGCGAAAGCTGCCCCGGTTAAGAATCGAACCCTCCTCATAAATTATCCGGACGACGTGGACCAGGATCAGGCCGCGGTGATTCACTGCGTGGCGATTCAGCGCGCGGTGGTGGATCGTTCCGTGGAGGTGGATCGTTCCGTGGTGGCGGATCATTGCGCGGCGGCGGATCGTTACGCGGCGGCGGATCGTTACGTGGAGCTGGTTCGGATCTGGGAGGTGGATCGTTCCGCGGTGGTGGATCATTGCGCGGCGGCGGCGGATTGTTACGCGGTGGTTCGGACCTCGGTGGTGGATCGTTTCGTGGTTGTGGTTGTGATCTTGGTTCAGGCGCTTCGGGCCGCTCGTAACGTTGAGTCGGTCTTTCAATCCGGGGTTCGGGTCGAGGTTCGACGCGCGGTTGTTCAGTCCGTGGTTCCGATCTGGTTGTTCAGTACGAGGCTCAGAGCGTGGCTCTGATCTCGGTTGTTCAGTGCGAGGTTCGGAACGTGGTTCGGGTTGCGGCGGTGGCGGTGTAGGATCCACGCGCCGCTCGGCTTCTCGTCGGGGTGCGGGCGAGGACACAATTCCTGGCTGGGTCCTCATTCGTTTCTCTGCATCCTCAGGCATGTTAGGCCTGGCCATTCGGCTTGGCAGGGGACGCTCAGGTCGCTCAAGAGCGCCCGAAGGTGGAGGTGCATCGGCAGGCGCGGGTGTGGGTTCGGTCGGTGTGTTTCCGCCGGGCTGATTTTCGCCTTGAGGATTCCTACCCGGTTCTGAGTCAACCGGCGCATTTCTGCGTCCGGGTACGCCGTCGCCACCTTCACGCCGCCCGTTACCTGCGGGTGGGTTATTCGTTCCCGCAGGTGTTTGCGAAGTTTGCGTGGGTGGTTGTGTGGGGCGTGGCTCTCGATTGCGATAAATGCGCGAGCGCCTCAGATCGTTATCAAGTGGGCCGGCGGGGTCGCGGTCCGCAGCGCCAGTGCGTCGTTCCAAGACTTCAGGCAACGGACGACGGCTGATACGCCCGTCTCCATCGGCTGGAATGCTGCCGGCGAGTCCGGTTCGTGGCGGCAAGTTCTCAACTTCAGGTTCCCTTTCGATCACGCGACGCGCAACCGGTTCCTCAACCGGACGTCCGGGTTCGTTGCCGAACGTTCTGCGAGGAACTCTGGTGACGCCGCGCCAGTCACCATCTCGACCGTAAGGCCGTTCTCCACCTTCACCGCGTCCGTCACGTCCGCCACCGTCGCGCCCCCCGCTTCCGTAGCGTCCGTCACCATCACGTCGACCATCTCGTCCACCACCTCCGGCGTAGCGCCCATCACGGCCATCGCGTTCATCACGCCGGCCGCCGCCACCGTAGTTCGGATGGTAACGCCGGTAATGACGCGAATACGGATCGCGCTGGTAGTACGACAATGGATACCAGCAAATATTGTCGCCAAATGAAAAACTGAATCCGACAAACGCGACGAGCGCAGGTCGCCACCAGCTTCGCTTCTTGTAGAAATGGCTTCGCGGCACCCAGGCCCAGGCGTTGTTGTAATAGACCCAGCGTCCGTAGTGATACGGCGCCCAACCCCATGGTTCGTAACCGACCCACGTCCAACCATACGGCGGACACCAGGTCCAATGACCGTAGCGATACGGCGCCCAGTCAGAGAAGGCATTGATCACGCTCGCATGCGGCCGCCAAACCCAGCCGTAGTCGCTGCTCTTCGTCCACTCACCGTAGTTGCCGAGATCTTCGGCGCCCCAAACGTCTTCGTCGAAGTACTTATCTTCATGACGAAATCGCTGCGCCAGATAACGCTCGCGATCGCTAACCCACTGATCGATCTCGTCGCGCGCTGACGCCGCGAACAAGTCCCAATCGCCGGCGTTCTCGCCGCTGACGACGAGTTCCGCGGAACGCCCGTCGCGCAGCGAGAATCCGGAAGTGTCCGAATAGATTCGTGCGAGACCTCCGTCGCGCACTGTCAAACGCACACGACCTTCACGCGGCACGTCGACGCGATATGAACCGGTCTTCTCTAAAGACAGTGTCGTTCGCGGCGCGTCGAATTCGAAGTATTCGCGGCCGCGATCGAGCTTGGCGATGCGAGCGATGACTGTACCTTCGAGAACGCTCAGCGCGATGCCCTCGTCGCGCAAAGTGACGATGCGCAGCGATGAATTCGGCGCGAGCCGGACGAAGTTGCGTGAGTCAAACTGGATTTCGAGTTGGCTGTCCTTGCCGGTGCTGACGGTGTCGCCTTCGACGAGCGGGTAGTTCAGCCGGATCAGCTCCCAAATTTTGCTCTCGCTACGTTTGAGGTTTACGTCGCCGACCATCAGACTGACACGCACAACACGGGCCTTTACGTCGTAATCGTCAGGCTCATCGTCTTCGGCGCGGGCGGTTATCGTTACCGAAAGAAAGGTCAGCAGCAGAAAGAGAAAGGTGGTGCGTAGTCGTAGTCGGGAGACTTGCATGGTAGTACTCCTATTCAATTGTTACCGAAACGTGAGGGCGTCTTGGGAATGCGGTGTCTGGTGACCGCTTTGCTCCGCGTCACGAGCACTAAGCGACAACTTTTGAGATTAACGGCCGTGTCAACAAGCGTCGCTACACAAGATCAAAGCGGCAACCCGGCACCGTATTCGGAAGAGGCCCACCGGGGCTCAACTCGGTGTCAGCAAGGCAGCAAAACATATGCCTGTAAATGATGGAAAAGAGGCGAGATAAGACGAATTGAGAACTCTCAAGGCCGTTTTCTCAGCCGCGCCGCTCGGAAGATATCGACTTGAGAGATCTCAAATTTCTTTTGCTGTATGCGTGAGACTTGATCAGTTATCGCGTTACACGCGAGGGTGCCTTAGACGGTGCACACCGAACACCATTTCGTTTATTCCTTCGCGTCGGTACGTCCTGAACGTGCGCGCGGATGATGTCGATTGTAAGCGGAGCGCAGGTGAAGATCGGTCATGTGAGTGTAGATTTGAGTTGTGGAAATGTCGCTGTGTCCGAGCATCGCCTGCACGGAACGCGAGTCGGCGCCGTGTTGCAAGAGATGAGTGGCGAAACTGTGGCGCAGCGTGTGGGGCGAGACGTTCTTGATTCCGGCGCGTTCCGCGTAACGCTTGATCATCGACCAGGCGAGCTGTCGCGTGAATGGTTTGCCGCGCTGCAGGAAGACATTCGGCAATGACGACTTTCCGTAACTTGCCTTCACTGCCGCATGCTGTTGCAACCAGTGAATCGCGCTCTTGCCCAACGGAACGCAGCGTTCTTTGCTGCCCTTGCCGTGACACACTATGAGGCCCGCTAGTAAATCCACATCCGCCTGTTTCAGCGAGACGAGTTCCGAAACGCGCAGTCCACTCGCATACATGACCTCGAGAATCGTGCGGTCGCGTATTCCTTCAGGCGTCGAGATGTCGGGCGCGGCGAGTAGACGGTTAATCTCGTCTTCGGTGAGAAACTTCGGCAGATAACTGAAACGCTGCGGCGTGTCGAGATCCTCCGCTGGATGCGACTTGATATGCCCATCCAACATCAGAAACTTGAAAAAACCGCGAGTTGCACTGACGGCACGCGCGATCGACGCCGGCGCAAGCCCGTCGCGCGACAGACTCGCGATCCATTTGCGCAAATCAGCTCGCGTCAGTTCCGCGACCTGCTTTCCGTTTCCGATCGCCCACTGCTGCAAACGCGTGAGGTCACGCTCGTAACTCTCGAGCGTGTGACGCGCGAGTCCTTTTTCAACCTGAATGTAAGTCAGGAATTCCTTCTTGAGATCCCGCTCCACGCGCGACAGATTACATCAAATCTGCACGCGGCGGCGGATCATTCGTAGCGAAGACATTCGATCGGATCGAGTCGTGAGGCTTTGCGGGCGGGCCAGACGCCGAAGATCAGGCCGACGCCGATCGAAACAGTAAGACCGGTGACCACTGCCCACGTCGGAATCGTCGCAGGCAAACTCGGAATCAGCAGCATGATCAGTTTACTAATGCCCGCCGCGAGGAGTACGCCCAGCACGCCGCCGAGAAACGTCAGCATCATCGCTTCAAAGAGAAACTGACGCACGATGTCTCTACGACGCGCGCCAATCGCTTTGCGCACGCCAATTTCCTTCGTGCGTTCGGTGACGCTGACGAGCATGATGTTCATCACGCCAATACCGCCGACGAGTAGACCCAAACACGATATCGCGATCGCCACCAAGCCGATCATCGCCGTGATGCTGTCAAACTGTTCGATAAACTTATCCGCAGTTTTGATATCGAAGTTGTTCGGGTCGCCAAACTTCACGCCACGACGCCGCCGAAGAATCTCTTCAGCCTGCGTCAACGCTTCCGACACCTGCCCGGTTCGACCGCGAATGATCATCAAGCAGGTACCCGCGTGCAGGCGCAACCTTCTGCGCGGTGCGGAACGGAATGTAGACAGCGTTGTCCTCGTCGTTCTCGCCGAAGAACCCGGCCTTCCGCTTTTCCAGAACGCCGATGACTTCGAAATTGTAGCCGCCCATGCGCACCTTCGCACCGGCGACGTTGTTCATTCCCGGAAAGAGCGCTTCGGCTGCGTTCACGCCGATAACCATCACGTTCGCGCGCTGCGCATCGTCAAGCTCGGTGATATAGCGGCCTTCCTTGAGCACGACATTGATCAGGTCACCATGATTTGCCGAAACGCCTTGTGTATTTCCCCACCGATAGTTGCGGCCCTGGTAAGTGATGTTGTCATCGAAGGGTCCGCCGCCGTAACCGACGTTCGGCGCCATGCACGCAACGTCTTCGACAGCAGGCGCCTGTGCTTTGATTGTTTCCGCATCAGCGATAGTGAGCGGCTTTCTCGTTCGTTCCGAACGGTCTTCGCCGGTGCGCGGTCCGGTAGAGAGATGAAACGCGTAGATGTTGTTCGTCCCGTAGTCTTCGATCATGCTGACGATGTTTTGCCGCATGCCGGTGAGGATTGATGCGATGCAGATCGCCGTCATCACGCCGATGACGATACCGAGCACGGTGAGAAAGCTGCGAAACTTATGCCCGCGCACGCTGTCGAGCGCCATTCGCAGTGTTTCGCTCAAAATACTTTTTGGCAGTCGAATCTTCATGCGTTTTCAGGTTGCGTGCGTTAGCGCCAGGATCGGATCCAGTCGCGCTGCCTTGAACGCCGGATAGATGCCGGCGACCATGCCGATGCCCGTCGATACGACGAGTGCAAGCAGGATGTAGAAGATCGTGATCGTCATCGTGATCGACGCCAACGTCGTTATCAATGTTGTGACTCCCCACGCCGCGAGCAGTCCGAGTATTCCGCCGAGCGCGCAAAGAATTGCCGACTCAATCATGAACTGCGGCAGAATCTGACGCCGCGTTGCGCCGACGGCTTTTCTGCAGTCCGACTTCAAATGTTCTCTCCGTCACACTCACCAGCATGATGTTCATCACGACGATGCCGCCGACGAGGAGCGTGATCAGCGTGATCGGGATGACGACCATCGCGATCGTCGCCGGTGAACTCGTCGATCTGCTGATTGAGCTCCTCGACGTTGACGAGGCCGAAATCGTCTTCTTCGTTGCCGTTCAGACGTTGCTTTTATGCGCATCGCTACGCGGGCGTCTTCGATGGCACTGTGAAACGTGTCGCGGGAGCGCGTTTTGCCGTGGATCTGGAGTCCGCTGCGACCGAATATCTGCATGTGCGTCGTGACTGGAATGTAGATGTGACGATCGAATGAGTCGCCGAAGAATGATCCGCGCTTCTCTTCGACGCCGACGACGCGCATCGGCAGTCCACGAACTTTCAACGTTTTTCCGATCGGGTCGGTGTTTGGGAAAAACTTGTCTTTGACGTCGCCGCCGAGCACGCACACCAGCGCCGATCGTTGGACTTCGTCATCAGAGATGAACCGGCCTGACTCGATTGTCTTATCTTCGATGTCGACCATCGTTGCGGTCGCGCCCATTACGCGCGTACCGGGAAACTCGATTCCGTCCTGCTTCAGGTCGGTTCCGGCGCCCGTCGCTGCGCCGACGAAATCGCACGTCGAGCAATGGTCGCGGATCCACTCGTAATCGTCCCAGTTGATGCGTTTGTTGCGGCGGATACGGCGCTCGAACTCCTCGTCGTCCATGTCGCCGCTGAAGGCCATGCGGGCGATCATGAAGTGGTTGCTGCCGAGTACTTTCGTGAGCTTTTCGATGACGTAGGTGTTGAGGCCGCTGATCGAGGCGCCGACCGTGACCACCGAGGCGACGCCGATGATGATACCGATGAGCGTCAGGAACGCGCGCAGTTTGTGCGCAAAGATCGACTGGAGAGCAATCTTTAGGGCATCGCTATAAAAAGACAATATTGCTTTCATTGGAAAACCGGGGCGGCTCAGTAATCCCGTGGCTATACGCCGCTAAAAGCTGTGAAGTTCAGCGGAAACACTTCACTCACTTAAGACGCGCCACCCCGGTCTTCCATTAACAACCAATCGCGTAAACGTTAAAGGACGTACCGCGCCCTCGCACTTAACGCTGCCGCCGCATTGTATTAACACCTCAACTCATTCTGCGGCCGGTTGTTCCGCGGGTTCCGATCGTGAATTTCTCAGCCCAGCGGACCCGACCAGTCACCTGCATCACGACGAAAAGCGTCAGCATCGAGCCAATCGTGATCGCCAGTCCCGTAAATCCTTTCAGGAAAAAGGCGTACGAGAACATGACGAGGTAGATGAATTGCGCCAGTGCCGCCTCGCGGCTCGCGAACCGAATCCCGACCACCAGTCGCAGATAACTCACGACCAGAAAGATCGAAACCGCCGCGGCAATCGCAAACGACGCGTGAATCGACATGTGATCGACCAGGTAAGCCAGTAGCAGATGGAAAGAGAAGAACGCGGCAGCGAGGAAGAAATAGTTCATGGGGTGAAGATCGATGCCGCGCATGGTTGTGATGATGAGCATGAGGAAGAAAAAGAAGAACAGCGACACGGGGGCGAAGAAACTTATTCTGCCGGCAAGCGGGCCGGGCTGCAGTTTTTCCGGCATCACCATCGCGATCTGATAACCGGAAAGCAGGTTCTTGAACGACCACGTCAAGTCCCATCCGTTGCCGGTCTCGGCCTTTGTGGATGGCGACAGCGTGTTTTCGGGAAAATCGATGTCTTTGAAGTTTGTCTTCATATGCAGGGTGAAATCGCGCACCTGCGACACGTCGCTGCCGCCGAAGCTGTAGCGCCATTCATCGAGTCCCTGCGAGCTGTATCCGACGACGAGTTGGGCCGTCTTACCTGGGCCAACCTTCACAACTGCCGTTGCAGCATTGTTGTTTGTAGTGAGCGTGGATGGAACACCATCAACCGTGAACGTGAGATTGTCGTAGATCGCTTGTTGGGTCGGGAACTTCAGATCGAATTGGACCGCCTGTTCGAGCATGCTGATGTTGCGAAATGAGTATTGGCCCAGGAAGTCGACTTTGTAAGTGCTGTACCAGAGCAGTCCTTTTTGACGGTGTTCGAGGTTGAGGTTGACGTCGATCTTGCTGCGTTCTAACGGCAAAACAGTGACCGCCTCATCAGTCACATACCTCGTCACCTTCAAGCCGCCTTCAACTACCTCCTGCGGTCGTTGGGTGTACGTCTTGAACAAGGCGGTGGGAGTGCCCTGATTGTGTCGAGTGCCCCAGGTTGATTCGACCCGGCTCGAAGAGACCAGGCTGGAATCATACGTTCGCGTCAGAATCGTACCGCCGAGTATCGCCCATGCGATGGTGGTCAGAATAAAGATGAAGACGATGGCGATGATTCTCTTGGTCATATTGTCTACTCCTCACGAGTGAGTCGAATTCTTTCAGGACTTCGTTTTACCGGAAAATTGTGGTCCAGCCACTGCAACCGCACAATGTGGTGATCCACACAACGCGTCTGTCATCTCCACGTCAGGAAAAGATCCGCGTCCGAAGAACACGTGACTCGCCAGACGTTTGAACAAAGGGAACCGCAGCACTGCGCAACCAAGTTCGACGAGTTGCGGTTGCCGAACAGTTGAAGCAATGCGACGCGCCCACAGCCGCGACGCGAACCGCGATCGGAACACGTTTCCGCAATAGGCATTTAGAAGCTGCGGATCGCCGCTCGACAGATACTCCGCGACGACTTTCGCCGCGAATGCCGAGAGACGCATGCACGGATCCAAACCGCCGGCCGTGAGCGGCGACACCGCGCCCGCGGCATCGCCGATTAGCAGTCCGTTTGCATTCGCGATGTTTCGCAGCACGCCGCCCACCGGAATGTATCCGGCGCGTCGCTCGATCTGTTTCGCGTTACGTAAGTCGATCAGGTTACCAACACGCGCGCGAAACCTTTCGAGTTCCGAAATTGGATCGAACTGAGCGGCATAACCGCCGACGCCGAGATGTGTTTCTTCACCATCGTGTGCGATCCACGCGATGTAACCGGGCGCGAGTTGCGGATCGAGAAAACAGAGCAGCCGTGGCGGACCGTCGAGTACAGCGCCTTCGAGAACACTTTCGACGCCGACGATCCATTCGTTATTCAGATCGAGTTGTAGATCGCGAGCAACACGTGAACGCGCGCCGTCGGCGCCGATCAGGTAACGCGTGGTGATCGATCGCGTTTGTGAAGATCCGAGTTCTACCGTCAGCTTGCCGCCGGTGGCCGAGTGTCCGAGATAACTCGTGTTCGGCAACCAGTGAACACCCGCATGCAGACACTGCTGCAGGTAACGCTGGTAGAGTTGGCCCATGCGTCCGACTCGAAACTCGTCGTGTTTGCTTTCGAGATCCAACGGACGAAGGGCGGGTGAATAGACTGTGACGTGTCTGATCGGAGGTCCGAGGCAGTCGTCAGGAATGTCGAAGTCAACCAGCGTGCGGCGCACGAAGATGCCGGTCGTGTGGATCTTCTGATCGAGTGTGTTCTTGCGATCGACGAGAAGAACGTTGACGCCTTGCTGGGCAAGCAGGCGGGCACACTGCAGACCGGCGAGTCCGGCGCCGATGATGGTTACGTCGTAGTTGCTCATAGACATTCAGAAAGTTCTTTGCCTCGCAAAGTCGAGAGGCAAAAAAAGAGACGGGCGCGCCGCGCGCGCCATCGGCCCTTAACTGTTTCGCATTTGCTTGATCAGCGATTCCATGTGGCTGATGTAGCTCTCGAGCGCACTGCGGCCTGCGGCGGTCAGTTTGTATTCCGTCTTCGGCAGGCGGCCTTCGAAGAACTTAGTGCAGGAGATGTATCCCGCCTCTTCGAGTTTGCGTGCGTGCACACTGAGATTACCGTCAGTCGTATTCATCAGGTTTTTCAAATCGCTGAACGTGAGCGACTCGTTTGCGGCGAGTGCGCTGATGATTCCGAGTCGCAGTCGCTCGTGGATCAAGCGGTCGAGATTCGGCGCGGCGCTTTTCTCTTTCGCCGGAGAAGCTTGCGCGTTGGGAACTTCAGCGATTGCTTTTTGGGGGACAGTCTTTTTTGCAGTCGATTGTTTAGCCACCGTATTTCCTCACAATAATTGCACCGAAGATCAGGTGCAGGCCACCGAAGCCGGCGGCCATAAACCAATTCCGAAACTCAGGAAGGAACAGAGCGACGGCGCCCAGCGCCATGAGACAGATGCCCATGATCGGAACCACTTTGACTGAGTACATGCCGCCTGTGATCACGCCCGTTCCGTAAAGTAAGAGCCACACGCCAGGGATAGCGTTCGTCATTCCTGCCTGGACCAGCATGATCGTCAGCAGTCCGCCTGCGATCATTGGGGGCGTCAGACTGAAGACTGCTTTTCGTCCGGGACCGGAACCGAGGGGCATCTCGATCGCGCGCGCTTTTCGGTCCATCGACCAGCCGGCGATCAGAAGTGAAATCAAGCCTTCGGCGATCCAGACGGCGAGCCAGGCGTTGAAAGTCGTCTGGAGGGCGGAAATTGCCGTGGCAAGTAAAGCCGGTGACGCCGATGGCGATTTCGCCCCAACCGGAGATGCCGGTGAAGGCGGTGGCGCGCTCCATCGTTTCGCGGATGTAGCGCAGGTTGTCCATCGCCCGGTCGTGCAGGGCCGGTGGTTCTGGTTGGGTCTGGGAAACGAGTGGGACGGGGTTCATCGTCGAGGATGTTACGCCCGACCGCCGGATGTCGTCAAGTACTTTGTAAGGTAAAGACCGATTCGTTTTAATGACAAATGACAAATGACAATGACAAATGGAAAATGACTTTTCTCTTACGCGGCGGGCTGGCCTTCCTTCACGCCGGTGAATTCATATGTTACGTGCAGCTTCAGCGCGCCTTCGGAGATCTCGGCGCGGACGTCTTTGGCGCGTGCTTTCACGACGCCATTGCTTGCTTTGACCGGGATGCTCAACGACAACTGCTGCTCGCTCACAATCACCAACGGATTCACTCGCTGATTCAGCGCGCCCTGCACAAACGAGGTGACGAACGTGTTCGCGATCGGGTTCACGCCTTCGAGATTCACACCTTCGACGTCGACATACCCATAAACCGTCTGCTTCGCTTGATCGAACTGCAACTTGATATTGCTCTGCGCCCATCCTTTGAACTGGATGCAGCTCCCCGCAAGGTTATAGGCCCCCGTAAAAGCCATCGGCGCCATCACCTGTCCATTATGAAACTGGACCCCGGTCTTCACGCCGCTACCTTCGGCAAGCAACGTGATCGAGTTGCTACACCCGCCCTGAAACAAAGCGGGTGTAACTTGCTCGATTGATTGTCCATTCGCGCGACCCAAGTGAAACGTTGGCGTTCCCAGTCCGGAAAACGTCGTCGCCAGCACCGCATCGATAAAGCTCTGCTCGAGACCAAGCACGACTGTCGCCGGTGGATTTGCTCCCTGGTCCGGCGGCCGTACGGCAGTGCCCGGTACTGACTTCGCACGCGGCGCGCCCATGAAATACATCGCGGCGCCACCGCCTAACAATATTCCGAGAATAAGAATGAGAACGTATCGCATGTCGGGTGCTCCTTAGTTATTGAGGCGGCACGGGCGCGGCTGACGCCGGTGAAGCGCTGCCGGCGGGCGCTGTTGCCGTCGGCGATGGCGGTGGCGCTGTATTCATGTTCGTCAGCAACGTTCTCAAAACCGCCGCGACAGTGTTTGTGATCGCGTCCACTTGCGCACGCACCTGTTGTTCCGAAACTTTACTGAACTCAGTCGGCACTTGGAACAGCGTCGGCTCGACGCTGGTCGTGATGTTGCGCATCTCGGCGACAATCTTAGCGCCTTTCACACCCTGCACGTTACCAGTCGCTTCGCTGAAAAGCTCGGCGCGCAGCGGCAGTCCGGTTTCTTTGTCGACGTATATGAACGACTCAGTATTCACCTGGCCCGCGGAAGTTTGCGTGTTCGCGGTGCGCGCGTAACGATACTTCGCCGCAGGTCGACCGTTAACGCTCTCATCGCCGGCCGGTTCGATGCCCTGAAGCCGGTCCAAATAGGCGACGAGCTGACCCGGTGTCATGAGTTTGTGAAGTTGAAAGCCGGTGGCCGCGGGTGTCAGCTCCGCATATTGCTTTCGCGCGGGCAGAATCGCGTAGTGCTTACCTGCATGGTCCAGGTAGATCAGATCCGATCCATCCGGGAGCTTGAACTGCACGCGCCGATCTTCACCGCTGCGCGCGACTTCCGCGGACAGCGTCGGGATGCCGACGGTCTTCTCACCGCCTTCAGTTTCCGCCGTGAAGACGAGCGTGCCGCGATAGGTATCAGGCTCGCGCGCCGCAAACGTTGACGGCGGCGCCGCGTTAACGTTCGCGTTCGTATTGGCGACGCTGGTGTTTGTGTTGATATTGGTGTTTATGTTGGCGTTTGTTTCCGTAGCCCGAGAACATCCGCTCACCGCAAAAACAAAACTTGAAATAGCCAGAACTAGAATAAGGACCGGCGGTCTGACGTCGGTATTTTTCATCTTTACATTCTCCGCGGGACTCGCGCTTTCGCGCGACGTTACCTACTCGGGGGTGAAGAGGGAAGGTCCATAGCATAGCACGAGCACGAAGAACGCAGAAGTACGGTTTCATTTCGTGTTATTTTGGACGCGAAGACTTGTCTAAAGCCGTGGCGACACGGATGAACCATCACACCCAGGAGGCTTCTTAAATGAAACAGATTGCGCTCGTGTTGTTTATCGGCTTTGCGTTGTCGCTTTGTAATCTCTCGGAACGATTGCACAAGAGCGGTTCAAGTACCAATTCTTCAGGTGGCGGTTCCGTCGCCGAGAACGAAGCGCAGCCCGAACGTGCTCAGCCAACAGCGGCGCAGACTGCAGCGCTCAACGGTGGCAAGGAAGCGAAGTGGGAGAGGCAAGGTATGTCGTTCACTGTGCCGCCTGGTTGGACCGAGGCGCAGCAGGAATCAAAGACGTTTTCGTGGCGCTCGCCAGGAGACGGCGCGGCGTCGTTGATCGTAAGCATCTCGCCGATGTCTGATGAGTTTCCGGTGGACTCGGCGAACAAGGCGACCTTCGACGGCGCGAAGACGCGAGCGAAGAACGGTGAGGTTGACGAGTTGAAGTGGGTCGAGATTGATGGACTGAAAGGCGTTCAGTTTCGCGAGGCGAATCCGGAGCAGGGAGACGATCATCGACGTTTGCAGTTCATGACGTATCGCAAGTACACCGGACAAGTGCAGGGCGTGAACGTGATGCTCGCGAGTGAGGGCAAGGATTTCGAGCGGCACAAGGATGCGATGTACGGGATCCTCTACTCGATGAAGATCACGCATTGATCGAATGTGGCTTAATCCGTGTTCCCGGTGACATTCACGCGGGAACACGGATTTTTCGTTAGCGCCCGCTCTCTCTACTGCTTGCGAATGTAGTTTCGATGAACCCAGTTGTCTTTGTCCGCACGATCCTGAGTTTCGAAAAAGATGTTGTTGTCGTCTTCGCGCGTGACGAGTTTGACCCGCGTGGTCACAGGTTTCGTTTCGGCCTTCCCGCGTTCAGAATCGGCGAGAAACGTATGGACTGTCTCGTCCGTCACGGGTTTGGCCGCTTCCGCCTGGTTCAACTCGGAAATGGCTTCAACCGCGCTCGCTCGCAGCAGCTTGGGCCACAGTTTTACAAACAACGGGCGCGACGCATAGACGTCGGCACTGTTCACGTGCCCGTTAATCGCAAAGACGTAGCCGATCACGTCCGGCTTATTTCGCACGATGCCCGCAAGCGCTCTGATGTACTCGTTGCCGGACCTAACCACCGTCGTGTTGTTAACTGCCAGTTCGTAGCTCGACGGCGACGCCGGATCTGCCACCGCGACGTTCAAAGTCGCGCCGATCTTCTCCTGGGCCACCTTTACGCTCTCCCAAACCTCAGTTTGCGAATTAGCGCGCTTCGCAGCGAGTTTCAGATCTTTAGTGGCGACGTTGTTTGTCGAAGAATCGAACGTCGCCCGGCTTTCATTTCCTCTCTTGTTCCATCTGTCTGACTCGACGCAGAACGCAGAGATCGGCATCCGGCCGGACTTCGGCGGCACGATGAAATCCATCGAGATCATGCGGTCCTGGTCACCACCACGCACGACGTCGCCTGACTGCACGTAAACGTCCTGATTCGACAAATTGCGGATCGCGAGCTCATTGACGTCTTTCGTCTCGTACACAATCACCTTTTTCTGCGCGAGCGCTTCCTGAAGCGTCAGAAACGTCCTGCCCGGCATCTGCTCTTTTCCGTGAACGAGAAAGATCGTGAGATTCTTGTGAGTGTATGGGCCAGAGAGGCGGTAGCTGCTGGCCGGCGTTGAAGGCTTAGCTTGGCTTCCTGGCTGTTGCGACCGCGCACTGCCGGCGACCAAAGCTGTTATGAAGAGTGTGATCAGGAGAGAAATCGCAAGGACTTTACTCCGGGTTAAGTAATTCATTGTCGTACTCCTTCGCAGAGTTTGATAGGGTTCCGGGGAGACGACCACGAGGTGTTTCTGGCTCCCGATAGATCCGGGATAGCGGTTGTAGAACGGGACTTGAGGAGACTTCTTGCAGGCTGAGACGTTTGGCGGTATCGTGCGCGTTGCCCTGCCACGGCTTTAGTAGTTGTCTGAAATATCCGTGTTTCTGTGGGTCCGGCGAGACTCAGTCTATTAAAATACCTCTAGTCCTAACCTCATTACGTGTAGGAACTCAGCTTTGAGGGAACGTTGAGTATCACACTAGAACAGTTCGACTCTCTATTGACGTGGTTGGGCGACGGCGACCGCGAAACCGGCGCTACCAAGTATGAAACCATCCGCGCCGGCCTCCTCCGCGTCTTCATTTCCAAGGGTTTCAGCGACGCTGAAGATCTCTCCGACGAAACCATCAACCGCGTAATAACGCGCTTGCCTGACATCCGTGAGAATTACGACGGCGAACCCACGCGTTACTTCCACGGCGTCGCGCGCAACATCATTCGGGAAACGAACCGTCGGAAGGAGATCACGGCGGAAGTCTCGGCGGTGTGGGTCGACCCCCAACCCACGAGCCAGGAACGCGAATGCCTCGAGCGTTGTCTCCAGCAACTGCCGGTTGAAAAGCGCGAGCTCATCCTCGATTACTTCCTGTACGAGGGACATGACAAGATCGAGCACCACAAGGGTTTAGCCGCGGAGTTGGGCATCTCCGAGGGAGCGCTCCGCGGCCGCGTTCATCACATCCGGGCCAGCCTCGTAAGCTGCATGCGCCAGTGCGCCGGCGAAAATTCCGTAACAAAAGTGCACTCAAAAGCCATCGTAAGTAAGGGTTCTTTCGGAGGGGGCAAGCCATCAATCAACACGGAAACAATCAGTTAAAACAGTATCTGCTCGGTCAGCTTGGAGAAGTCGAAGAGGAGCAGGTCGAACTCAAGCTGCTGACGGATCCGCAGGCGTCGCAGGAGTTAGACGTAATGGTCGACGAGATTGTCGATCGCTACGTGGAGGGTGAGTTTGAAGGCGAAGAGCTGGAGCGGGTTCGGAATTACTTTTTCCGGTCTGAGGCGCGAAAGGAACAGCTTCGATTCGCGGTTGCATTGCGGGAGCGGGAGTCGCGAGCGGAAGACGTTGGGCGAACGGCGACAGTTGCCCCGACGGTTGTTCCATTCGAACCGAAGAGACGTTCGCTCATCCCTTACCTGGCCATCGCGGCTTCATTAATCGTGGCGGCGAGCATCGGTTACACGCTTTACCGCGGCTTCCAATTTCAAAGCGATCTGGATAATGGTCTTGTCGCGCTGAATAGCGCGTATCGTCAGGAGCGGCCGTTGGAGGCGCGTCTTTCGAATCTCGAATACGCTCCGTTCCCGATCCAACGTGGCGGAACACCGCGCGTTGATTACGTTCAACGCGATCTGGCCGGCACGCTGCTGATGAAGGCGGCTACAGACTCGCCAAATGCCGCTTCGCATCGTGCGCTCGGTCAGTACTACCTCGCCGAACGTGAGATAGACAAGGCGATCGATCAGTTCAACACAGCGCTGGCGATCGATCCGTACGACGCGAAGACTCACATCAATCTCGGCGCCGCCTTGCTTGAAAAAGGAAAGCAGGAGACGGGCAAGCCCTTGAGCAGGGCAGTCGAGAACTTTTCGCGCAGTCTCGAACACCTCAACGAGGGACTAAAACTCGACAACACTTTGCTTGAAGGTTATTTCAACCGCGCGCTCGTTTATCAATACATGATGTTGCCGCGCGAAGCTGAAGCCGCTTGGCGCGATTATCTGCAACGAGATCCAAACTCGCAGTGGTCTGAAGAGGCAAAACGAAACCTCCAGAAGCTGGAAGAAACCAACAACCAGAAGTCGGCGACGATTGATGACGCGCTCAAGGAGTTTCGCGAAGCACGCGCTGCGGGAAATGACGACGAAGCGTGGAAGGTGGTTAGTCAACGATACACGTCAGCCGGCAACGAACTGACGAACAAACTGCTTGATTCGTTTCTCGGTTTGACCTCCGACGACGCGCCCGATGCTTCGCTTTCGAACCTTTCGTATCTCGCCGCTTTGGAACAGAAGCGAACCGGCGATCGCTTCACGTCGGATCTCGTGCAGCGCTACGGTCAAACGACACCCGCCGTTCGAAACCACATCGCCACTGCGCGCCGCCACGCAAACGCTGCGTTCACTCTTTTCACGCAATCAAAGTTCACCGAAGCCGTTAAGGAATACACAGCCGCGAAACAGGAATACGAAGACGCCGGCGACACGATTGGACGCACGTTCATTTTTTATCGACTCGCGCATTGCGACGTGTTCCTGGGCGACCTCGCGAAGGCGCAACAGTCGTATCAACAATTACTATCGATCTCCGAAGCAAACGGTTATCACTGGCTCGTGGGCCAATGTCTTTACGGACTCGCGCATGCTTCCGCCGACAACAGCGAGTATTCAAAAGGCATCGACTACAGCTCGCGCGCGCTCGCCAAGTTTCAACAGTTTCAGGATCTGAACGGCGAAGTGAAAGCGCTGACGCAACTCGCCGCGATCTGCCAGGAGCTTTATCGCGATCGGACCGCGCTCGATTACCTCAGCCAGGGGCTCGCGCTTACGACGGAACGGCAGATCGAACCGATACAGCGTTGGGGAGTGTTCGTGCAGATCGGTTTCGGCATGGATGCGTTGCGGCTTCACGACGCGGCGCTGCTTTATCAAAAGCAGGCGCTGGAGATCGCGTTGGAAATGGGCCGCCCGCTGATGATCTCGCGCTCCCGCGGTTACGTCGGCTCGGCTTACGCGGCTGTGAAGATGTATCCGGAGGCTGTCGTCGAGGCGACGAAAGCATACGAAGTTGGTTCGAGTATTCCGGAGTCAGGCGGCCGCGAGATCATGGCAAATGCGTCGTGGAAACTCGGCGACATCCTGCGCGAGTCAGCTCAGTGCGACAGAGCGATCGACGCTTACAACCGGAGCATCGATCTCTATCGCGACCTGAAGATCGAATACTTCAGCTACGTCGCGCACAAGGGACGGCTGTTTTGTCTCGCCAACGGCGGAGACGACAACGCGATCGGCAACGAGCTCGTGACCGTGCTCAAGCTGTTTGAAGACTATCGCTCGAAGATAACGACCGAGAGTCAGCGCAACAGTTTCTTCGCGATGGAGCAGAGCGTTTACGACTTCGCGATCGATTACGAGTTTGAACGCAAAGCAGATCCGATCAAAGCATTCGAGTATTCCGAGGCCAGTCGGGCGCGAACGTTGTTGGACGCCGTCAGCGGCATCACGTCTGTTTTGCCGACGTCGTATGGTCCGGATCTGGCGATTACTGCGGGCAGGAAATCGTTGAATCTCGCCGAGATTCAAACGCGAATGCCGGACGCTGCGCAGATACTTCAGTACGCCGTCGTCGATAACAAACTGTTCATTTGGGTCGTAACGAAATCGGAGATCAAGCCGGAAGTTGTAAACATCACGGCGCCGGCGTTGACTGAAAAGGTCCGGGGTTATCTGACGACCATCAATCAACCGCCTCCGGATGCAAACCCCAACACGACGAACGCCAATTCCGGCGTGTCATCCGTCGCCGCCGAGATGTTTCGCTTGCTCGTCGCTCCGGCTGAGCCGTTTCTCGACAAGAAAAAGTTTCTTTGCATCGTTCCCGACAAAATACTTCACTATCTGCCTTTCGACGCGTTGGTTTCGCCGTCAACCGGCACGTATCTCGTCGAAGACTACAACATCGGCGTCGCGCCGAGTTCGACAGTCTTCGTCGACCTGACAAAGACTGCCGCGCGAAAGACGCACAAAGGTGATGAGAGTTTTCTTGGCGTCGGCAATCCACATTTCGATCGCGTGTCGTTCGATTCGTTGAACGATCTGAAATCGGCAGTAAAAGAAGTCGAAACTATTTCCAACTTTTACCCGAAACATCACCGGTTACTGGTTGGACCACGTGCGACGAAGGACAACATCAAGTCAGAGATCGAAAGGGCTGACGTTGTCCATCTTGCGATGCATTTCATACTCAACGGTAAGTCTGAAATGCTTTCCGGTTTTCCTCTCACACCCAAAGCTCCGGCAACGGACCACGCCTCGGACGGCTTTTGGCAATCGGCTGAGATCTACAGCTTGAAGTTGCCACGCACGCGGCTGGCGCTGCTGTCGGCATGTCAAACCGGAATCGAACAGCAGTACGACGCTGAAGGTGCGGTCGGCGCCGCGCGTCCTTTTTTCGTCGCCGGTGTACCGGTGGTCGTCGCCAGTCTTTGGGCCGTCGACTCCGACGCCTCGGCGGCGTTGATGATCGACCTACACAAACACCGAACCCGCGATGAACGCCCAGTAACGCAGGCGCTCAGACTGGCCAAACTCGACATGTTGCACGGCCAGGACCTGCGTTACCGACATCCCTACTATTGGGCGCCCTTCGTCGTCGTCGGCGGGCTCTCAACGTTTTAGGAAAGGAAAAACAGTCATGCCCTTTACTCAATCTCAAGCAATGCCCAAACAACCTCCTACCGTCAGAATTTTTCTTACCGGCCAACTGATGTTGCAGCCCGACGATGAAGGTAATTCGTGTGAGGTGTTCGTTAACCGCAGCGCTCCCAACCACCACCTCACGGTCGAAGTCAGAGAAAAGCGTCCGGGCAAACCCGACTCCATTCTGATGCGGCATCATGGTCCACTCGAGTTTCGCGATTCGAATGAGCCTGTGGACGGCGTCATGATTAAACGCCTGCCCGAAGGCAAAGTCAGCATGTATACCGGAAAGCCGACGCCATATGGCGAGAGCCTGAGTTGCGCAATCGATCTTCGGGGCGAGGATTTTCATCCTTCGAACGAGATGGCGATCGATTTCGAGTCTGCGAGACCGAGTATCGTGATCCAGGACGGCATCTTCAATACCGCGATGAAGACGTCCAGCAAGCTGAAGATCAAACTCAAAAGAGGTGAAACCGCGTTGCGCGATTTACAGCCTTTCACGAGTCTGATCGGCGCGAATGTTTACCTCGGTAAAGACGAGTTTCTGATTTTCGCCTGGCGTGAGATGGGGTTGAACAAGACCCTTTCGTTGACGAAGCCCGAAGAAAAGGGGGCCGCTTACGAAATCTACATCATCAACGATCCGCTCTTCGAGGATCCCGAAGAACCGAAGGCGCACGATGAATTTGGTGAGTACTACAAAGTGCTGCCGACGGTGTCCAGCGCCGAGCGTTTGAAGCTCGATGTGACGTTTCCGCAACCGGTGCCGCAGGACAAGGGAACGACGAAGACGCCTTGTATGCCGGTCATCATCGGTGGTGGTTCATAGCGATCTGTCTGTATGTCTGAAACGAAACCCTCGCAACAACCATAGACTTGTAAGGAGAACGCTATGGCTACAGGAATCTCAATTCACGTAGGAGTTAACGCCAGCAAAGCGCCGGGCCTCAATTTGCAGCCACTAGTTGGTTGCGAAAACGACGCTGAGGCGATGCGAGTGTTGGCGCGAGCACGGAACTTCGTCGCAGTTGATAGCGGGCCGGATGTTCCGATTATTAGAGAGAAGGCGACGTTCGAAAATGTTTTAGGCAAGATTCGCGTCGCGGCCGAGAAGTTGGACGCAGGAGATATCTTCCTGTTTACCTTTTCGGGTCATGGTACTCGCCGCGGCGCAGACGATCCGCTGGAAGCTGATCTCAAAGACGAAACGATCGTGCTGCACGACAAGCTGCTGATCGACAACGTGTTGCGACGTCGACTCTGGCCGAAGTTCAAGGCTGGAGTGCGGGTGGTGATGGTGTCGGATAGTTGTCACAGCGGCGGTATCGCGATGTCGCTGATGAATAACTCGGCAAGCGAGACCGTGACGAGTGGATCGGGTGGTGGTTGGCGTCGTGGTAACAGGCTGGGAATAGTTGAACCACCGCCGGTGCGACAGGCTGGGAAAGAGCCGGCGAACCAGTCGTTTCAGGTGCGTGGAGTTTCCGCAGTGCAGGTACAAGCGCACTTTGAGCTGCTTAAGCAGTTTTACAAGGAGCTGCGCGAGAGTCTGCCGGCCACGCCGCCGCCTGTTCCGGCGAATGTTCTGCTGTTGGCGGCTTGTCGGGAGCACGAGACGACGAGCGATGGTCTGCCGAATGGTGTCTTTACTAAAGCTTTACTCGACGTGTGGAACACAAACGGCACGAAGACCTACAAGCAACTGCTGGATCGAATCACTCAGAAACTCGAGCAAGCGAACGTCTTCAACCGCCCGACAATCCTGTCCCTCGGACAGTCACCGGCGTTCACGGAAACAGAGGCATTCAAGATTTGAAAAACATGGAGGGTTCGCCAGGGGTCGGCGGGGCCTCTGGCGGATCTCACATGTTTGAAAGAGAATATTGACCTTTCGCCCGGGCGTCGACGGGACCTCTGGCGGGTCTCGCTCAGGAGTGGACCGTTGGTGCGTCGGCGTGGGGGACGAAGCACATTCTGCAACGCGCTTCGTACTTATCAGCCGCGCCGACCGCCACGCGTTCCTCGGATTCAAACGTGCGCTGCGAATAATTCGCCGGCTGCCCACACTTCATGCAGATCGCGTGCGTCTTGGTGATGTACTCGGCGATCGCGAGCAGTTGCGGCATCGGCTCCCACGGCTTGCCCGTGTAATCCTGGTCCAACCCGGCGATGATCACGCGCACGCCGCGGCTCGCCAATTGATTCGCCACCCTTACCAGATCATTATCGAAAAACTGACCCTCGTCGATCCCCACAACCTCAGTATCCGGATCGATCTTCGCCAGTATCTCCGCAGCCGAACGACTGTTCGCCGACTCATGCCGCATCTCCGAATGCGAAACGATCTGATTATCCGAGAACCGCGAATCGAGCTCAGGCTTGAACACCTGCACCTTCTGCCGCGCAATCTTCGCGCGACGCAAGCGCCTTATTAGCTCTTCCGACTTGCCGGAAAACATCGACCCGGCGATCACTTCAACCCAACCGGCATTCGCGCGCGAGTGTGGGGGAGGTTCTTCATGATTCACTTGTGCGACTAGTTCATCCATTCTTCTATTGAAGGTACATTTTGGAATTGTAGAACGGTGCAAACGCGGCGATTAGGGCAAGCTCAAAACTCATCGAGCGCGTCACGAGGTCGCGCGACAGCACACCCCACGCGCCTTGCTTGCTGCGGATATCTCTCCCGCCAGTGACTTCGTCGATCACCATACCGAGTTCACGACGGCCCTCGACTACACTCTTAACGATATCGGGCGGCACTGAGATCGACGGCGCAGAGCCAAACGCACCACGTTCGCCATCGGTTGCGTAGGCCCAACCGCGGAGAAACGTGTGCCACTCGCCTTCGATCGATACGGAATGAAAACCGCCTTCGAGTCCGACGTAAATGTCTGCTTCGAGACGGCGGCTCTTGAGAGAATCTCGCGCGGCGAACGCCCGTTCCCGTGCGCCCTGCATCAACTGCCAGTCAGTCAGCGGCATTGCAGGAACGTTGGTTTCGACGCGCCGCGCAACGACATTGACGTTGGCCCAATCCGGGTCGATTGCCGCAACACGAGCGACGCTGGCGCGCACAGCCATGATCTTGGCCGCGCGATCAGACCCGAGGGCGATTGTCTTCATGATCGGTGTTCTGAGCAGTCTCCAACAAGAGTCACGGATGATAACTAAATTGCGTCACGACTCAAAAGGGTGCTGCTTGACTTTAGTTTTCTCGATTGCTGTAATCCGAGTTCGCAATTGAGGTAAGTTTAATGACAATCGATGAACTAGTTTACGATTGGAACACGATCGAACCGTCGCTTGCCGCGCCTAACCGTCACATCGGCATTGACGATGAAACGTTGCGCGACGGTTTGCAATCGCCTTCCGTTTCCGAGCCGGCAGTCGAACAAAAACTCGAATTGCTTCACTTGATGGAAGCGCTCAGGATCGATACTGCCGACATCGGTTTGCCCGGCGCAGGCGGAACGCACGCCGCCGGAGTCGAACGTCTCGCGCGCGAAATCGCCGACAAGAAACTGAAGATTCGTCCAAACTGCGCCGCCCGCACACATCGCGACGACATCACTCCGATCGCAGAGATCTCGCAACGCGCGGGTATTCCAATCGAAGCGTGTACGTTCATCGGTTCGTCATCCGTCCGGTTTTTCGCCGAAGACTGGACGCTCGATCGGTTGTTGGAAATGACGGAGGAAGCCGTTTCGTTTGCCGTCGCGCAAGGTCTACCGGTGATGTACGTCACTGAAGACACGACCCGCGCGAAACCGGAAACGATTCGAGCGCTTTACACGACCGCCATTCGCTGCGGCGCAAAAGCCGTTTGCGTGTGCGACACCGTGGGCCATTCGACACCTGACGGTGCGCGTGCGGTAGTGAAGTTTGTGAAGAGCATTATCGACGAGCAGGGCGGCGGCATTCGTCTCGACTGGCACGGACATCAGGACCGCGGCCTGGGCGTGATCAACTCGTTGGCAGCGATTCAGGCGGCGCCGATCAAGTGCACGGTTCAGCGTTGGGCATGGGCGAGCGCGTCGGCAACACGCCGCTCGATCAGTTGCTTGTTAATTTGAAACTGCTCGGCTGGATCGATAACGATCTCTCGCGACTCGGCGAGTACTGCGAAACTGCTTCACGCGCCTGCAATTGGACCGTGCCCTGCAACTATCCTGTCTTCGGACGCGACGCGTTTCGCACCGCAACCGGCGTGCACGCGGCGGCAGTGATCAAGAGTTACAAGAAAGGCGATCAGCGTCTGGCTGACATCGTCTACTCCGGCGTGCCCGCGAGTGAATATGGTCTCGAGCAAGTGATCGAGATTGGACCAATGAGCGGCAGGTCGAACGTGATCTACTGGCTCGAAAAGCGCGGCATCGTTGCGAATGAAACTCTCGTCAATCGCATCTACGAACATGCGAAAGCGGCTCGTGGCGTGCTCGAAGAAAGCGAGATCTTGTCAGTGGTCAGTGGTCAGTAGTTCAGTGGAAGTGCAAAGTTCAATGAGTTCCGCACTGAACACGTCCCCTCATCGGTTCGATCTTTGTTGTCCTCTCCGGTAGTGGCACGCGCTCTCACCTTCTTCGAAAAGAACGCCGATGCAATCACCGACGAACAGATTCGTATCTGTTCGATACCGGCGAGTCCGTTTGGCGAACGAGCACGCGCTGAGTATCTCGCGGAGAAGTTTGCGTCGCTTGGTCTAAGTGAGGTCGAGATCGACGAAGAAGGCAACTGCTTTGGACTGATCAAAGGAACTTCGCGATCGCCGCTGCTCGTCGTCAGCGCGCATCTCGATACGGTGTTCGCGCCTGACACCGATTTCAGTGTCGTTCGATCCGGCAGGCGACTCCTGGCTCCCGGAATCGCCGACGACGGCTGCGGACTCGTCGCACTGGTCGCGCTCGCACGCGCTTTTCAAACCGAGAAGATCCGCACTGAAGGTTCGATCCTGTTTGTCGGAACAGTCGGCGAAGAAGGTGAAGGAAACCTGCGTGGTGTTCGTTATCTGATGACGCGCGGTCGCTGGGCGTCGAAGGTTGATGCGTTTGTGAGCTTTGATGGACCAGGCGTCGATCGCATCACGAATCGCGCACTCGGATCGCGACGTTATCGCGTCGAGATCACCGGACCAGGCGGACACTCGTGGGGCGACTTCGGTATGCCGAATCCCGTTCACGCTCTCGGACGCGCCGTCTCAAAACTCGCCGGCTATCCGCTTCCGCGAGAGCCACGCACAACTTTCAACGTCGGACGGATCGAAGGCGGCTCGACGGTCAACGCCATTCCGGAAAAGGCGACGATGGACGTCGATCTTCGTTCCGGCGCCGATGGGGAGTTGAAGCGTCTCGACTCGTTTTTCCGGCGCGCCGTGAAGCAGGCTGCGGACGAAGAGAACGCGAGCAGACGTCCCGGCGATCCGCTGCTGGACCTCAAACTGGATCTGATCGGCGAAAGACCGTCGGGAGAGACGCCGTCTGATTCACCGCTTGTCGAACTCGCGATTGAAGCTACGAAAGTTTTGGGAATCGAACCGCGGCTCGATCAGTCGTCGACCGATTCAAATCTGCCAATCTCACTCGGCGTTCCGGCGATCACCCTCGGCGCCGGTGGCACTTCCGGCGCTTCGCACACACTTGCCGAATGGTATGACCCGACTGACCGCGATCTCGGACTCAAAAGAGGACTACTTGTAGTTCTTGGCGTCGTCGGGCTTGCCGTCAGTTAGCCACAAAGAGGCACAAGAAACACAAGAAGGAAGGCGCACCGACTTATGAATACGGTGCGCCTTCTTACTTACCTGCTTTCTCTTTTGTGCCTCTTGTGTCTCTTGTGCCTCTTTGTGGCTAATCGTTGATCGGAATCGTAATCGTCGCCGAACCTGCTTTACCCGGAGGGAAGCGTTTCTGGCGCGCGATTCTCAACGCGTTCGCATCGCCACCCGACGCCTGCGTCACACGTCCTGATTCGTCGTAAGTAACCGTCACAACAACTCGTTTCGCGCCAGGTCTTCCAGCGTCTGGCGCCGGCTGCGTAGGAACCGTTCCCGCAGTCTCTGCGGCTTTCGCTGCCTCGCGTGCGCGTCGTTCCTTCTCACGTTGACGTCTGGCGGCCGCTTCGGCGTCTTCGCCTGCGGGCGTTGGCAGCAGCGTCTGTCGGTTGCGGCTGGGCCGGAGTCTCGGCCTGGGTGCTTTGCGGAGCGGGCGCCGGTGCTGCTGTTTCCACGGAAGCCGTCGCTGCCGGACTGCTCTTGTACCAACCAGCCGGAACACCAATCACGGCCACACTCGCGAGAATCGCAACCGCGATCCCACCAATAAGAATCGGTTTCCGACGTCCGCCGGATTCCCGGCCTAGTGCAAGAAACGCCGGCGCAAATGATCTCTCAGTTTCAGATTTCGATTCCGGCTCGTTCGACGACGACTGTGTTGCCAGTTCATCAGGGTCGTGAACGTAGTCGGGAGGAAACGCCACGCCCGGGGAGATGTTTTCGTCGAGTCGTCGCAGTCCTTCGAGTACAACCTGCGTCCACGGTTGGTTGATCGTGCGGTTCTTCGCTTCAGCGCCCGCATGGAATTCAAATTCCGCGTTCGGCAGCGTCAGCGCGTAGTAAACCGCGTCTATGCCATGCAGCACGCCGATGCGCGCGTCAACCACTGAACCCGCTTGCAGGTAAAAATAGCCCGCGCCGCTTGGATACAGGACTTTAAGGCGGCCGCTCTTTCGTTGATTGCAGAAAAACTCAATCAGTTCTGAAAGTGAAAGGTCACTGAGGTGTCCAGTTAGTGCCATGAGAACTCGTCCCTTCTAGGAGAAGACATATTCAGGTTGGAAAAGAGGAGAGAATGGCGCGCCGGCCTTCCAGCGCGCCATGAAGGTAGGTTTACGGAACCAGCGCAAACTTGTAGTTGATCGTGCCTGACACTTTGACCGGTTGACCTGAAAGTTTCGTGGGAGAGAACCGTGCCTTCAGTGCTGCCTGGACCGCCGCGTCGCGCAGGATGGTTGGACCACTGGTCGCTGTCGCCGAAACAACTTTGCCGGCTTCATCCAGGATCACTTCAACCGTCACCGTGCCGCCGGTCCTCATTCGCTTCGCGGCTTCAGGGTAAAAGGGTTGCGGCAGAGAGAGCGCCGTGCCGTTGAGCACACCGCCGGAGATTGGTTTCAGGATCGGACGCGGCGCCGGTGGTGGTTCCTCGAGACTGACGCGCACTTCCTGATTCGTAATGACTTGCGATGGCGTCCTTACGTCATTCGGATTGCCGTGGAACTGCGTTGCTGACGCTGATGCTTCCGGCAGATCGGGAGAGAGTACCGGTTTGTTGCGGTTGTCGCGAGACTTCGTTGCGGTGTTGGCTTTCGGATCGACAGGTTTTGTTTTCGGATCGGCTGGCTTCGTGACTGGCGCCGTTGTGTTCGCAGCCGTGTTGGCGGCTGGATTGCCGGTGGCGGGAGGAGCAGGCTGAGGAGCGGCAGCCGGCGTTCCCGACATCGTCTTCAACATGTTCTCGTCGAGGTAGTACATGATCGAGCGATACGTGATCTCCGTCGGCTCGAACGTGATTCCGCGTCCATCGACGACGGCGACTGAGGTTGTCATCTTGTTCCAGTTGCCGAGGAAGTCGAACTCATACTTGTACGTCTCTTTGCCCAGGAGCGAGCCGTCGGGATTCAGCAGGGTCATCTCGCTGATGTTTCCCTTTTCGTCGTACTTGTAGACTTCCTTACCGGTCAGCGTGGCGCCGGCAAGCGGAAAATACTGATTCTCAACCTTGTTGTCCCTTGACGTCGTAGGCAGCGAGTTCGACCAATGTGTGCTTGCCTTCGGCCTGTTTGCCGTCGCTGTTAACCAGCTTGGCGACCTCGGTTCTGACACGTCGGACGGGGCCAATCAAACCATCGCGGGATCGGTCGCTTTCGACGGCGGCATTTACGGCTGGGGCATTCCCGGCCTTAGCCGTAGCGTTCGTCTGGGCACTTGCGGGGGCGGCACAGAGCAGCATGGCAAGCGCGAAGTAGCTCAATCGATTCGACATTCTGAACATTTCTTTCTCCTAATTCGCTGAGGCAGGTCAAATTTGGAAAGATTCGGCAGTGAGGGCGGGCTAGGCCCAACACATACTAACGAAGTTAAACTATGTTGTCTACACTTAACTGCTGATTAGCTGGTCGGTTCGGCTACGGGCGAGGACCGCCTGGGCGGCTTCGTAGACCTCGTCAACGCGGATTTTGTGAATTAATTCGCAGTACATAAGGCGATGGTGGTCGCCGATCAGGGTGAAACAATGAGGTGTGGGACGATCCATTAAGACAATTACCGGCACCCCGACCGCCGCCGCCAGGTGTGCGGGGCCGGTGTCGTTTGAGACCATGAGCGTCAAGCGGGCCTGCATGGAGACAAGCTGCGGGATCGTCAACTTGTCGAAAAAGAGGGTCGCCGCCGGAAAGAGCGTCCGCATGTGCGCAACCATCGCCCGTTCCTCCGGCCCGGCGAAGACGATCACGCGGACGCGCTCGTTCCGGATGAGATGGTCCGCGAGCTCGGCGTAACGTTCCAACGGCCAGCGGCGGTCAACGTGCCCGGCGCCCGGAAACAACCCAACGAGCAGTTCACCCGACTGCGCCTTTTCCTTCTGCAACAACGCATCGACCGCAAGGTCACCGACCGAACTCGTCCTCAGCACCGGAATGCGAGGCGGGTTGCGAACACCCAACGGCTGAATGACGTCGAGATATCGATCGACGGCGTGTCGCGATTGTTCTTCAGCACGAGGCCGTGGTTCGAAGTTGGCGAGGTAATCGAGCGAACGTCCCGGCCGTCGCGAATACAGCCGGTATCGCGCACCGGACAAAAACCCCAACAGGTTCGTTTCCGACAGACTGTGAAGATCGATCACGAAGTCGAACTTCGCCCGCCGCACCTTCTGCACGAACTTGATGATTCGCCCAATCGAGACGAGTTTATTCCCGTCACGCAGCGCGACTCGATCCACTTCGAAGATCTCATTCGCGTAACCCGACAGCGCAACGACTTCATTCGCCGGTTTACCGACCGCCACCGTGATCCGCGCGTCCGGAAAACGCTGACGAATCGCGCGCAACGCCGGCAGGCTCAACACAACATCGCCGAGCTGCCCGAAATCGATGACGAGAATATTGCCTGGATCAAATCGCACTTTTCGAAACGCTTATTCCAACTCTCGCAGATCGCGGCCGGTCATCTCTTCCGGCTTTTCCATGCCGTGCAACGCGAGGATCGTCGGCGCGATATCTTCGAGCGCACCGCCGCTTCGCAGCTTTATGCCGATCGAGCCTTCGTCGATGAGATGAAAAGGCACGGGATTGATGGTGTGCGCCGTGTGCGGAATTCCGGTTGTCGGATCGATCATCTGTTCGGCGTTGCCGTGATCGGCGGTGATCAGCGTGATGCCCCGCGTCTCGCGCATGCGTTTGATAATCCAGCCGAGACACGTGTCGACGTACTGGCACGCCTCGATCGTCTTATCGAGTTTGCCGGTGTGACCGACCATGTCGGGGTTCGCGAAATTGATGACGAAAACGTCCGTGTCGCCTTCGTCGACGGCGCGCAGCACTTTGTCGGTGACTTTGAACGCCGACATTTCGGGTTGGAGATCGTAAGTCGCGATCTTCGGCGATGGAACCAACAAGCGTTTTTCACACGCGTGCTCTTTCTCGACGCCGCCGTTGAAGAAATAAGTGACGTGCGCGTACTTCTCGGTTTCGGCGAGGCGAAAGTTTTGCACACCGCCGGCGGCCCAAACTTCCGCAAGCACCTTTCGATGAGCGCGCGGCGGGAATGCGATCGGCAGATTGAACGTGGCATCGTACAGCGTGAAGCAGACGAACGCGGCGTCGGAAACTTCTGTGGGAAACTCGCTGAAACCAGCGACAGCCAGCGCGCGCGTCAATTGCCGTGCACGATCGGGACGGAAGTTGAAGAAGATGACGGAGTCGCCATTCTCGATCGTCGCAACTGCCGAGGCGTCTTCGCGAACAATCGACACCGGTTCGACGAACTCGTCGGTGACGCCTCGTTCGTACGACTCGCGAATCGCCACCAGCGGATCGGTCGCGCGCAAGCCGATGGCTTTTGTCAGCAGATCGTAAGCACGCTGTGTTCGTTCCCAACGCTTGTCGCGATCCATCGCGTAGTAACGCCCGACGATACTGGCAATCTCGCCGATACCGATCTGGTGCATCTGTCGTTGCACGGCGGCGATGTACTCAGCGCCCGAAGCCGGCGGCGTATCGCGTCCGTCGAGAAACGCATGCAGAAACACGCGCTTCACGCCCTTTTCTTTCGCCATTCGCAGCAACGCATAAAGATGAGTGATCGAAGAGTGGACCTGTCCATCGGAAACGAGACCCATCAGGTGCAGCGCCTTGCCGTTGTCGCGCGCGCGTTCCATCGCGTGCGTCAGCACCTCGTTGCGGAAGAATCCGCCGGTGTCGATCTCGTGATCGACGAGCGAAACGTCCATGCGAATCACGCGGCCGGAACCGATGTTCAGGTGACCGACTTCCGAATTTCCCATTACGCCCGCAGGCAGACCGACGCGCGTGCCATGCGCTTCGAGCAGTGTGGACGGGTATTTCTCGCAGAGTTCGTCGTAGAAAGGGGTGGCGGCGAGCGCGATCGCGTTGCCTTCGCGCGACGCGGAGTGGCCCCACCCGTCAATTATGATCAGCGCGAGCGGAGCGCGTTTCTTAGTCAAACTTCACCTCGACGTGGAATGCCTTTTTACCTGGATACCGTGCGGCGTCGCGCAGATCTCCTTCGATACGCAGCAACTGATTGTATTTGGCGATGCGATCCGTGCGCGACAACGATCCCGTCTTGATCTGTCCGGCGTTGGTTGCGACGGCGAGGTCGGCGATGAACGGATCCTCCGTTTCGCCGGATCGATGCGAGATGATCGCCGTGCGCCCGTGTGTTTGCGCGAGCGCGATGCAGTCGAGAGTTTCAGTGAGCGTGCCGATTTGGTTGACCTTGATCAGAATCGAGTTTGCGACGCCGAGATCGATTCCCTTTTGTAGAAACTCGGTATTCGTTACGAAGAGATCGTCGCCGACGAGTTGAACTCTATTGCCGAGCTCGTCTGTAAGTTTCTTCCAACCGTCCCAATCGTTTTCGGCCATTCCGTCTTCGATCGAAATGATCGGATAGCGGTCGCACCACGATTTCCAGAACGCGACCATCTCGTCGCTCGTCAGCCGTCGCTGATCGCTCTTCTTAAAGACGTACGCCGTGCCGTCGTAAAACTCACTCGCGGCCGGATCGAGTGCGAGCAAACAATCGGTTCCGGCTTTGTAGCCCGCCTGATCGATCGCTTCGAGAATCGTTTCGATAGCTTCTTCGTTTGAGCGCAGGTTTGGCGCGAAGCCGCCTTCGTCGCCGACGCTGGTTGCGTAGCCTTTCTTCTTCAGCACCGACTTCAGCGTGTGAAAGACTTCGGCGCCGGTTCTCAACGCTTCACTGAATGTCGGCGCGCTGACAGGAACGACCATGAACTCCTGAAAGTCGACGTTGTTATCGGCGTGCGCGCCACCGTTGATGATGTTCATCATCGGCACCGGCAGCGTACGTGAGTTTGGACCGCCGAGATATCGATACAACGGGAGTTCGAGATGTGCAGCAGCGGCGCGGGCTGTCGCCATCGAAACCGCGAGCAACGCGTTCGCGCCCAGATTCGATTTGTTCTTCGTTCCGTCGAGTTCGAGCAACGCGCGATCGACTTCAGCCTGATCGAGCGCGTCGAATCCTTCGAGCGCGGGCGCGATCACGTCGTTCACGTTCTGCACCGCTTTCGAAACGCCCTTGCCGAGATACCGGCTCTTGTCTCCATCGCGAAGTTCGACTGCTTCATTCTCACCAGTCGACGCGCCCGACGGCACCGCTGCGCGTCCCACTTCTCCGCCGGCCAGCGTCACTTCCGCTTCCACTGTCGGATTACCACGCGAGTCGAGTATTTCACGCCCCTGAATGTGCTCGATTAGACTCATTCGCCACTTCCTCCCCGTCCGTTTGAACAATTTCCAATTTCACGCGCCGCACGCGCCGCTTCTCGACCCGCTCGACTCTGAAGATCGAGACCGTCGTGCTGCACGACTTCGCCGGGTTTGAGTACGTGACCGGCTTCAGTCATTAGGAAACCGCCGATCGTCGTGTACGCCTCGGATTCAGGAACCGACAGTTTCAAACGCCGGTTCAGGTCGCGCACGGCGAGTCCGCCGTCGAGCATGTAGTTACGTTCGTCGATCTCGGTGATCTGCTCGTTTACTTCTTCGTCGTGTTCGTCGGAGATGTCGCCGACGATCTCTTCGAGCAGATCTTCGAGCGTGATGATGCCTTCGAGTCCGCCGTGTTCGTCGACTACGAACCCGAAATGCATCTTTGCTTTCTGCATCTGGCGGAGCACGTGTTCGAGACGCGCAGTATTCACCACGTAGAGCGGTGGTTGCAAAACGTCCTCGATCTTGAACTTCTCCGGTTGCAGCATGCAGGGCATTACGTCCTTGCTGTGGATGAAGCCGCAGACGTTGTCGAGGCTTTCTCGATAGACCGGCAAACGCGAGTAGCGATGTTGCTCGAATGCGCGGGTGATCTTTTCGAGATCGTTTGTGTACGGAATCGCCGCCATTTCCGTGCGTGGCACCATCGCTTCGCGAACCAGCGTGTCGGAAAACTCGAACACGCGATGGATGAGTCGACGTTCTTCGGCGCGCAAGTGTCCACTCTCGCGCGAGATGTCGATCAGTCGTCGCAGTTCTTCTTCAGTGTAGGTTGATGCATGTTCGGCAGTCGCTTTGATTCCGAGCATTTGGACCGTGCGGACGCTGGCCCAGTCGAGCGCGCGAATGGGCAGGCTGAACACTTTGTAAAAGAGTTGCAATGGCAGAGCGATGGCAAGGGCGACTTTTTCCGCCAGGGCAAGTCCCATCAGCTTCGGCGCTTGTTCGCCGAGAACGATGTGCAATGCAGTGATGATCGAGAAGGCAATCGCGAAGGAGATCGCGTGTCGCCACCATTCGGAAACTCCTGCGAGTGGAGCTTCCAACAGGCGTGCGAGAGCCGGTTCGCCGACCCAACCGAGCGCGAGCGACGCGAGTGTGATTCCGAGCTGGCAGGCCGACAGATAGGCGTTAAGGTTTTGCAGCAAGCCCATCAGTCGCTTGGCCGAGCGACTACCCGACGCGACGAGCGTTTCGATGCGCGACGAGCGAACTCCGACGAGGGCAAACTCGGCGGCGACGAAGAAACCATTCGCCGCCACCAATACAATTACCGAGAGCAGTTTTATCAGGATCGAGCCCCGGCAAGGGAGCCGCTCGCGTCGCCTTCGGCGATCATTAAACCCAGCCAGTTACTTGGTAGCTCTGCCATGCGCGTGCGGGATGAAAATCATAGCACGGAGGGCGATTCGTAGGCAGACCACCGGCGTGTGTTCTCGGCTTGAGTGAACACGGATTGCGAAACTAATGGGTGATTAATGACCTGCTGCGGCTCCGGCTGCACGGACACGCATCGGACGCCTCTCATGTTTGGTTTGCGCACGCGCGAGTGCCTGATCGACACGAGGCTCGATGTTGCATTCCGGCTGGCGGCAGACCGCGGCGAGTTCGGAAATCACAAGATATCGAGAACGTTCGAGCATGCGCTGTTCGCGGAAAGAGAGGGGTTTGAGATTGCTCAGATAGGTCAAATGCTTGAGCACATCCGCAACTTCGAAGATGTCTCCGGTACGCATTTTTTCTGAGAATTCCTTGAAGCGATCCTTCCAATCGTTAGCGGGGGAGGAAAAATCATCTGCCAAAGCTTTGAAAAGCAATTCGCACTCACCCGATGAGATTGGGGCTCGCAGGCCAACTTCTGAAGCATTGGAAACCGGAACTAAGACCAGGGAGTTATTAGCAGCAAGACGAAGCGTGTAAAAGGGTAGGAGCGTAGCGCCTATCTGCTTCTGTTCTATTTGCTCGATGGTCCCGATTCCATGATTCGGGTAAACGACTTTCTGGCCGACTTTGAAGCCCACCATGCACCTCCATCGAATTTGAAACATCAGACTGCGCCGCACGCGCTGGTCTTGGGGAAATTCTGAGCGACGCTGACGCGTCGGAAGCCCTGTTTGGAAAGTAATTGGAGTCTAGCAAGCTCCCTTGCGAAGCGTCAAGGTTTTGCCCGGCGCTCAACTGCGAGCACCGAAAATCGAGATTCTCGTTGAAAAAACAGCGTAGTCGTTTACTTGAAAGATAGCTGGTAGTCGGCGAGAGTCTGGCACGGTTTTAGTTCGAGATCAGACTTCTGTGATTCAGCAGTTCGACGCAGTTTGGTCCGTGCTTCGGCAGACTCCGGCAAACGCAGTTTTGACAACGTGGCGATCTCCGATTGGACCGGATTCTGCAAGACGGACCAGTAACGACCGGGTGGTAGACTATTGAGCGCGAACGTACCGTCGGAACCAACGTCCGTTACGAAGTAGCGCAACACGTCGCCTGCTTTATCAGCCTCCGCCGGCACGAGGTAAACGGCAGTTCCCGCCGGAATCGACGCGCCTTCAGCCACTGGTACTCGCCCGCGAATCGAAGCAGCTCCTTCAGCCAATGTGATCGTGAGATCCGAGATCTTTTCTCCGGCTTTGAGTGAGGTCCAACTCGCGGCGGGATCGACCTTCGACGTTGCCGTTCTGGCGGGAGTTGCCGTCGATGGCGCGCCGATTGAGATCGATTGCAGATACCAGAAGCGTGCGTGGAAGCGAGGCTCGAATCGATAACGTCCGGGCGTCAGGTTGCGGAAAACAATCGCGCCTTTTGGATCGGGTGCGACGCCGCCAGCCATCATTCTCATGAACGGCGCGAGCACGTCCGTGTCCTTCTCCGGCCGTTGCAGCTCGACGAGTGTTTCGGCAAACAACGGTTTACGTTTCCCCTGGCACTCCGGCGCTTTCGACGGCTCGAGCGCGATGCGACCACTGATAGACGAAGGTGGTCTCGGGATCAGTTCGAGCCCGCTGATGTCGGCGCCTTTGACGGTAATGCGTTTCGGTTCAGAGAACGGAATATCGGGCATTGTTGTCGGGGCCACGACACTCATCGGGAACTCCATCGCGACGACGTAATAATCGCCGTCGCCAACACCTGTTAATTCGAAACCACGCGCACCGGGCGCCTGCATCGCGCCTGCGGATGGCATGAAACCACCGTCAGCCGGCATCAGCATGACGTTCGCGCCGTTGGCCGCGGTCAGTTTTACCGTCCCGCTGACAGTGTGTCCCGGATCGCTTCGATAACGAATGTCAACATTCGTCTCTTCACCACCGCGCACGTTGAATTCTGTAGCGCCGTCACGTGTTGACGATGGTGCGTACGTCGGAACGTCAGTTTCGTAAGGAACCAGGCTAAACGACGGACCGCCCGAGCCGCCACCGGCGCTCACGAGGTACGTGCCTGGCGCCAGACCGTAGATCCGGTACATGCCGCGATCGTCGGTTGATCGTTCAGTTGAGCCGAACTGCGGCGTTCGCACCGGTTGTCCTTTCGGATCGCGAATTCTGAGTGCACGTACGCGAATGCCGACGAGGGGTTCGCCAGTGGGGCTGGAAACGGTCCCGGTTAAAACGCCTCCTTTAACCATCTCCACTTTGAGGGTGTCGCCGACGCGATAGTAAGTCGGTGAGCCCTCTAACTCCGGCACGTGAGACACGTAAGCCGGCGCAAATCCGGTGACGACGTAGAGGCTCGGTTCCAGACCATTGATGCGAAAGCGTCCCTCGGCATCGGTGGCAGTCGAGCGACCGGCGTTTGGCGCACCCATCGGACGAATAAAGACATTTGCGCCGGGCATCGGTTCGCCACGCTCGTTTACGATCTGGCCCGAGATCGTGCCGGTGGTTACTTCCGTCGAGCTCTCCGGTGTGGCAGTTGGCTGCTGGGCCCTGGCCGAAACGCATGTGAGGGCCAGGAGAACAGAAGCGATTGCGAGGTATGAGAACTTTTCTTTCAACATCGTTCTTTCTTCAGGGTTTTGGTTGTGGTGGTGGCGCTTGCGGCGTGGCGTCCAGCGCGATTGTGAGTTCATTGACCACGCCGTCCTGAACGTTGACCTCACGTTTACTCGAGATCTGTCCTTTCAGGTTTGGTGCAAACGCCATTACCTGCACTTCATAAACTCCGGTGGGTACTCCCTCCATCAGAAACTGACCACGCGCATCGACCGGTGAACTGGCAACTGGTGTAGGTGGCGTTCCCGGTCTGAAGAGACGCGCGACCATGCGTGCGCTCTCGGGGAGCGGTCCGTTTTCAATCTTCACGACGCCGTGAATAGAGGCGGTTCCGTAGGCCACGACAATCCGGACGCCGGTGAGTTGATCACCCTCCTTGATCTCGATACCGCGCGGCAGGGCAACGCCGTTGTGCTCCACTCTTAATAACGTGAAACCTTTTGGCTGGCTAAAACCCATCTGCGCGGTCAACCAGAGATTCAACTGGCCTGGAGCTAAGCCGGGCAGGCGAAACGATCCGTCGGCAGCGATCGCGGAAAAAGTCGATGCTCCGACAGAAGCGGCGCCCTGCGGAGCCGTGACAAAACCGCGCAACTGCATTTCCGTCAGCTTGGCGAATGCTTTCTTGTCATCCGTTTCGAGTACGACCACTCCAGAGATGCTCGATCCCTTCATCAACCGGACAGTTAGACCGGTTAAGTCCGCGTCGACGATGTCAAACGTGAGCGACTCCACTCGAACTTCCGAATCCTGGTTGCCGAACAGCATCACGGCATATTTACCCGGCACGAGCCCCTCGGCTATGAAATCGCCCCGCGCGTTTGAAACAGCGTTGCTCTCGACGTACTCAAATCTCTCGCCGGAACGTCGCTGAAAGCCGAAACGGATATTCGGAACCGGCGTGCCTTTTTCTGCCTCGATTACCCGGCCGGTGACGTTGAAGGTTTGCACTGGAGTTCCCAGCGCGATGTCAACGTTCGCCGCTTCACTACCTTCTCGCACTTCGATGATCGTCGCTTTCGCCTGGTCCGTTTCATTCGGATGGAAGATCTGTTTGTACGTTATGCGCGTTGGCTGGTAGTAGTTGGCGGCGTAGATGTCGTCGCCGCGTCCGCTGGCAACCTTGTAGCGTCCGGCAGCGAGTCCGAAGAAGCGATAGACGCCGCGATCGTCCGTTTGCTGGTTGCTCGCCGCGTAGACCTGACGTAACGGTTGCTGAAGAAAATCGCCTGCGCGATAGAGATAAACCTGCTGTTGGATAAGTGGACGTCCGTCTGCATCGGTTACTTTGCCGGTGATCACACCGCCGCGAACGAGCGAGAAGTTGATGTCCTCGACGTTTTCATCCTCGCCGACGATGACGTTCTTGCCGCGTGGCGTGTTTGCTTCGATACTGACGTAAGCGGGCGCTGAGGGGAAGATCTCGTAAGAGCCGGGTGGAACGTTTGTAATTCGATAAACGCCCTCCGGATCTGTCATCGCTCGATAGAACTTTTCCAGCGGATTCCCCATGCCGGGCGGCTGCCGTAAACCCACTGTCACGCCGGCCGCAGGTTTGTCTTTGATCGTCACACGTCCGGAGATAGTGCCGCGTGGAGTTTTGACGGGTGGTTTTGCCGGAGCTTGCGCCTGCAACGAAACAGGTATGCACAAAACCGCGAACAGAAGAAGCGCGCAAAACCGATGGGAGGAACTCATGCAGTTGGCTCCTTGGGCGTGTTGAGGTGCGGGCGCATCATAGCCGAAGACGGTTCACGGTAAAAGCTTTATTCGGGTCAGATCCGCCTTAATCGGACATTATCTTTTTTATCTGTGTTACCGGATCATGTTAGGATCACGCGCGCGATGGCTCATCTGAAAATTACCGACGCAAGCGGTCGTCAATGGCAATTCAGTTTCCTGCCAAAAACAACTTGCACCATTGGCCGCGCGCCCGACAACTCGGTGGTCCTCGATGATCCTCGCGCCTCTCGGTACCACGCGCACATCACGCAGTCCGAAAATGGCGTCTTCACAATCGTCGACGGCGCGATGGTCAACAATCAGCTCCGGCGCAGCGCCAACAAGGTCTTCATAAACGGCGAACCCCGTTTCGATCAGCAGTTGAAAAACGGCGATCGCATCACGATTGGCGCCAGCACGCTGCGGTTCGAGCAACCGGTTGAAGAACGGACCACCGACGTCCGTTACGACGACAAACCGCTCGGTCATACGCAGTTGCTGATCTCGGCGAGCGACGTGATGTCGACCGTGCTGCGTTCAAAAGAGGAAGTTTCGGCGTCGGTGCCGGCGCCGCAGCGCGACAAAGTGCTGGAGTCGTTGCAGCGCAAGGCAAACATTCTGACTGCGCTTTACGAGATGAGTAAAACGTTGGGATCGGTGTTCGATCTCAACGCGATCTTCGAAAAGGCGACCGACATCATTTTCCGATCGACACCAGCGGACCGCGTCGTCGCGCTGCTCGCCGAACCAGGCGAGGCCGAAGACGCGAACCTGACACCGATCGCGATGCGGGCCCGCGATAACAAACTCGAGGCGCACGCTCGCAGGCTTTCAATCGGACGCACGATCACACGCAAGGTCATGAAGGACCGCGTCGCATTGCTGTCGCAGGACGCCGCGTCGGACGAGCAGTTTGCCGGCGTGGATTCGATCGTGTCGCAGGGTGTGCGTTCGACGATCTGTGCGCCGCTCGTGACGGAGTCGCGCGTGCACGGCGCGTTGTACGCCGATCGTCTGGATCCTTTCGCCGCGTTCAAGCCTGACGATTTGGAACTGATCAGCGCCGTTGCTGCGCAGGCGGCGGTGGCCGTCGAAAACGCACGGGCCCACGAGCGATTGGCGCGTGAAGAAGTCGCACGCGCAAACTACAGCCGGTTTCTTCCGGAATACGTCGTTAAGCAGATGCTGGAGAACCCCGAGTCGTTCAAACTTGGCGGCGTCAGTCAGACCATCACGATTCTGTTCGCCGACATTCGCGGTTTTACGCGCATCTCCGAACATGCGCCTGCGGAGAAGATCGTCAGTCTCCTGAATCGGTATTTCTCCGCGATGACTGACATCATCTTCGCCCACGGCGGCACGCTCGATAAATATCTTGGCGATGGTCTAATGGCCCTGTTCGGCGCGCCCACCGCGACGCCGGATGATGCATCCAATGCGCTGAACGCGGCCGTCGCCATGCAGCGGCGCTTGTTGGGTATCAATCGCGAACTTCGTGATGAAGGTTTTCCGGAGATCGGCGTCGGCATGGGCCTGCACACGGGCGAGGCCATCGTCGGTTACATCGGATCCGACCGGCGTTCGGAGTACACCGCGATCGGCGACACTGTTAACACTTCCTCACGATTGGAGTCGAATGCGCGTGGTGGTGAGATTCTGATCAGCGATGCAACAGCCCAGGCCGCTCATAGTCGATACAAGTTGCAGCCGCGCGATCCGATCATGGTGAAGAACCGCGAGCAACCTGTACGGCTTTGGGAAGTCGATTGGCAAAAGGCAAGCGGTTCGTTTTAGCAGCGTTTCAGGTACTACTCTTTAGCACTCAGGGCAACGAACAAGGGTTCACCGGATAGGTTTTTATGTCGTTTATAGGCAGGACCAGAACTTTCCTCAGCCTCAGTGGCCTGCGCAACCTTGTCTCCGATTCAATGGCGATCGACATGGGGTCGGCGAGCACGATCATCGCCGTGCGCGGCCGTGGTGTCGTCGTCGATGAGCCGTCGGTGGTTGCGGTCAACAAGGTTAACGGCGAAGTCATTGCCGTCGGCGATGAGGCGCACAAGATGCGGGGCCGCGAAGCGCGTGACGTTACCGTCATTGCGCCGTTGGTTGACGGCGTTGTCGCAGACTTCGAACGGACCAGGACCATGCTGGACCACTTCGTCCGCGAAGCGCGAAGCGGACTTTCGCACTTCAGCCGGCGCGCGATCATGAGCGTACTTTCGGAAGTGACGCAGGTCGAGCAGCGAGCGCTTCTCGCGGCGGCGGAAGAGGCGCGAATCAGCAAGGTCTACATGATCGAAGAGGGACTTGCGGCGGCAATTGGCGCCGGCGTTCCAGTGAATGACGAACATGCGGCGGCGGTTGTCGATATCGGCGGCGGCACGACGAACGTTGCGGCGATCATCAGCGGATCTATTATCGCTTCGCGGGCGGAACGGTTGGGCAGTTCCGATATCGATCTCGCGATCATGGACCGTTTACGCCGTCACCGGGGTCTAACAATCGGCGTGCAGACGGCTGAGCGAATAAAACTCGAGCTGAGTTCCGCGATCGAACCGGCGGATCCGAATAAGAGCATCAACGTGCGCGGGCGTGATGTGCAGACGGGCAGTCCCGGTGCGGTTGACATCACGGCAGGCGAAGTGCACTCGATTGCGATGCCGATCATCCGGCGGATCGCGTCGGAAGTGCGCACGATGTTGACGGAATTGGCGCCGGAAGTCGCGGGCGACGTTTACACGCGCGGTGTGATCCTGACCGGCGGCGGAGCGTTGATGGATGGTCTGCCGGAGTACTTGCAAACGGAACTGTCGTTGAGCGTGCGCGTTGCCGACGAACCGCGATTTGCGATCGTGCGCGGTCTTCAGCAACTTTTTGACGAGCCGTTACTACTGCGACGCGTCGCGCGCACCGAACCACATCAGTTGATCGACGTCGCGGCAAGTGAGATCTGAATCCCGACCAAATGAAACTAAGCGATTTCTACAAACGCACGATCACGGTGGCGCGCATCTTCGGGATTCCGGTGCGTTTTGATTACCGCTGGTTCATCGTGTTTTTGTTGAGCGTTTGGTTGATTGCGGCGAACCTCGCTCGCGGCGGGATGTGGGTCGGCAGTTACAAGATGGTGCCATTAAGCGTGACCGCCGCATGGATACTCGCCGTCATTACAACGCTCGGATTGTTTCTCTCGGTGCTCGGACACGAGTTGTCGCACGCACTGATGGCCCGTGCTGAAGGAATCGAGATCGAAGAGATCGTGTTGCATCCTTTCGGCGGTTTGGCCCGCCTGCGGAACGAGCCGGAAAGCCCGCGTGCGGAATTCAGAATCGCTGTTGCCGGACCGGCTGCCAGCTTTCTCTTCGCGCTGATCAGTTTCATCTTGCTGCTGCCCGTAATGATGGCCGATTACCCGACCGCGGCTGGCGTCTTGTTACTTTTGTGCGCGGGCAATCTATTGCTCGCAGTCTTCAACCTCTTCCCGGGTTATCCGCTCGATGGCGGACGCGTATTACGCGCGATCCTGTGGGGACGAACGGGCGACATCAAAGAAGCCACACGTCTCGCCGGAATTTGCGGAATGCTGATCGCCGGGATCCTGATCCTCTTCGGCGTTTACATGGCAATCGCGCCGAGTTTTCGTTCGTACTTCATGGGCTTCTGGTCGGTGCTCGTCGGATTGTTCCTCTTCGACGCGGCGTTCAGCGTGGTGAAACACGTTCGCGGGCGCGTTCACAACATCGTGAAGGAAGCGATGACGGCGCCGTTTGCCGTCGAACCGGATTTGTTGATCAGCCAGTTGATCGACTCAGTGTTGCCGATGCACCGGCAGGTCGCGTTTCCGGTCGCGCTCAACAAGCGGCTTCACGGAATTGTTTCGCTCGAAGATCTAAAGACGCTGCCACGCGAACGCTGGCATTTGACCAAAGCACGCGACGTCATGCGTCCCATTGCGCCCCGGTTTTTTGTCGAACCCAATGCGACGCTCGACTACGCCCGTGAACTGATGAAGCGAAACGGCATCGGGTCGCTTGCGGTGGTGGGAAAGAACGGCGAATTGGTCGGATTTCTTCAAAGCGGACGCTTCAAACGCAAAAAGCGTTCACGGTCGGCGTCCTCGTAGTTTTCTTCAAACCAGAACACAGATATAATCCGCACGGAGCTTGCATTCTCATAAACTAGAAGGACTCGCTGCATGCTGGAGAGCGTTGCGGAACCCATGAAATGACGAGTTCCTCGGTTCAGAGTGTATCCGGAGAAACTAAGTTGCTGCTGCAAAGCCGAGCATCGCGGATCTACAGATTTGATAACGCAAGATGTTACTACTACTGCCATACACTGAGTATTTGAGACGAATGATTGAGCCGCGCAACGTCGCGGACATCATCTTCGTCTTTTTGCTCGTGTATGCGGTTTTGAAACTCCTGCGCGGCACACGCGCCGCGCCAATGGCCGCCGGAATCGCCGCCCTCGTTTTCCTTTACTGGCTCTCAATCAAACAGGATCTTGCGACGCTGGAGTTCGTCTTAAGTAACGGGCTTCTGTATATCGGTATCGCAATCATCGTCTTGTTCCAGTCCGAGATTCGCCAGGCGCTGATCACGTTTGGCAATCGTTTCCGCGTGCCGTTTTCGCGTCATCGAGGACAGTTTGGCGAAGGTATTTACGACGAAGTCATTCTGGCGGCGAGTACGCTCGCTTCGTTGAAGACGGGCGCGTTGATCGTCATCGAACGCAACGTCGGTTTGAAAAATGTGACGGACGGCGGCGTCCAGCTCGATGCGGAACTCAGTTACGATCTACTGGTTAGTATTTTCAACACAGCGAGTCCGTTGCACGACGGCGCTGTTGTCGTTCGTCGCCATCGCATCGCCGCGGCATCCTGCTTTCTTCCGTTGACACTCAATCCGCGGCTGTCGCGCGATCTCGGGACGCGGCATCGCGCGGCGATCGGCGTTACTGAAGACACTGACGCCGTCGCTGTTGTCGTGTCTGAAGAAACCGGTCTGCTTTCGTTTGTGCAAAAAGGTGAAATACGGCGCGGTCTCGATCCGCCGAAACTGCGCGCGGCGATCTTCGAAGCGCTCGGCGTTGGTCCGAAAAAGAAAGAACAGAAGGTGACAGAAGCAAACAGCGAGACTGAAGAGATCGCTTCGGTTTAGTTTAATTCTCGATATGCCGTTTCAGGACGTAGACGAAGTTGAGACTCCGGATCTCGCGCGCCAGCCGAATCGTGCGGCGAAGTGGGCGCGCAAGATTTTTCTGGAAGACTGGAGTCTGAAACTGCTGTCGCTGGCGATTGCGCTGGTGCTCTGGTTGGTCGTGACAGGGCAGAACGAACCGGTGACGGCGCACGTCAACGTACAGCTCAACTTCATCCGTCCGCAGTCGCTGGAGATCAGTAACGATCCACCGCGAACAGTCGACGTGATGTTGACCGGCAGTCGGAACAAACTGGACGATCTGACGGCGCTCGATCTCGTCGCGACTGTCGACCTCAGCGATCAGCAACCAGGGGAACGCGTGTTCCGATTAGCTGGCAAGGCGCAGATCGCGTTGCCCCAAGGCGTGAAAGTCGACGGGTTTCAACCGAGTGTAGTTTCAATTCGTCTCGAGCCGATCATCGAGCGTCAGGTCGCGATCGAACCCAAGCTCGAAGGAAAACCAGAGGACGGGTATGAGGTCTACGCCGTTCGTCCAAGTAAAGGCTTCGTCTTGGTTCGTGGACCGGAGAGCCGTGTCAAAGCCTTGCAGAAAGTAATCACGGAATCGATCTGGCTGTCGGGTCATAAGGAGACGTTCACGGCTTCAGATCTCAGCATCGACGTTCCTGACACGAAAGTCGATCTGCTGGATCCAGTGGTCAGCGTGCAGATCGAAATTGGAGAACGGCCGGTTGATAGAACTTTTTCGGGTGTTCGTCTTGCGAACGTCACGTCCGGTGAAGCACCAACGTGGACGATCACTGTTTCGGGCCCTCCGAGCATTCTCGATAAGTTAAAGCCTGAAGATTTGCAGATCGAGCTGGCGCCCAACGGCATCAGCTCGCAAATGGACCGGAAGCTGCGGGTTGCGCCCGAACTCGAAGGAAAAGTGACTCTGAAGTCGATCAATTAGGTATCGGAGCAAACAGGGATTGAAACCTCTCTTTGGCACGGACGGCATTCGAGGCGAAGCCGGACAATTTCCACTCGACGCCCCCACAGTCAGCGCAATCGGTTATTCATTAGCCACTCATCTTTCAAAGACAGCCGGTCCACCTGAAATCGTGATCGGCCGAGACACGCGCGAGTCGGGCGACTGGCTCGAGCGCGCGTTGATCGATGGTGCAAAACGCGCAGGGGGAAAGTGTTTGTCTGCGGGTGTGATTACAACGCCCGGCGTCGCTTTCCTGACACGAAAACTCGACGCGGACGCCGGTGTGGTGATCAGCGCGTCTCACAATCCCTACCAGGACAACGGGATCAAGATCTTCGCGCCTTCGGGCGAGAAGATGGACGACTCAGTCGAGCGCGTGATCGAGGCTGATATTTTCGCCGGTGTTTCGCCGAGAACACCTTCTTCCGATTCAAAGCCGCCGGCGCCCGAGCAGGAAGCGAATCTTCAGCAGCAATACCTCGCGTTTCTTTCAGATCAGATCGGCAAAGGCCTCGACTTAAAAGATCTGAAGATCGTCGTCGATTGTGCGAACGGCGCGAGTTCGGCACTGGCCCCTGAATTGTTCAAACACCTTGGCGCGCAGACGATCGCGATCAACTGCAATCCTGACGGACGAAACATCAACCTCAACTGCGGTTCGCTTCATATCGACTCCTTGCGCGAACAAGTGGTCGCACACAAGGCGGACCTCGGCGTCGCTTTCGACGGCGACGCAGATCGTTCTCTCTTTGTGGACGAACAAGGGAACTTTGTCGACGGCGACGCGACACTCTGGGTGCTGGCAAACTACCTCAAGGCGCACGGACGTTTGAAAGACGACACGGTCGTGGCCACCGTCATGAGCAACGTCGGCTTGGAAATCGCCTTCCGCGCCGTGGGAATCAAACTCGTCCGCACGGACGTGGGCGACAAGTACGTGCTCGACGAATTACTGCGGCGAAACGCCACTCTCGGCGGGGAACAGTCGGGTCACATCATTCTTCCGCAATTGAGTCTGGCCGGCGACGGAATGATAACGGCGCTGTCGTTGCTGAGAGCGCTGTGCGATTCCGGAAAGTCACTCGGCCAAACGACTAATGGTTTCCAAGCCTATCCGCAAATTCTTCTGAACGTCCGCGTCCGCGAGAAGCTCCCGTTCACAGATCTTCCCGCGGTTCAAAGGGCTACTGCCGAGGTCGAAAAGGAACTCGAAAACAAGGGCAGGTTGCTGCTCCGGTACTCGGGAACGGAGGCTTTGGCGCGCGTGATGATCGAAGGCGAGAACCAGCACCAGATCGAATCCTACGCAGAAAAAATCGCGTCGGCCATCAAGCAGGAAATCGGCGCGAATTAAAGGTATTCGCGTGAAATTTCTACACCCTACGCCGAGAAATATCTACACGATCCTCGCCTTCCGCGACGACCGGAATCCGTCGGTTTTTGGGCATTGCACGACTTTTGTTTAAGAAACCTGAGTTAGTTCGCAAAGCGAAAAAAAGGCTCTTGCACGGCACAGGCGTTGCGGTGTATATTGCGGGGCAAGAGAGACGGTTGGTGGATCCTCCGTCTCAAGTGGTTGCTGGGGTGAGGACAGTAACCACGAATATGGATGGGCGCGACGCACTCCCACGTATGTCGCGCCCATTCGCTATTTAACGGCTTACGTCAGTTGCCCCAAAATGCGCCGGCTTGAACTCGCCCTTAATCAAGAAGCTCGACGAAGTGAAATCAATGTCGGTCGCGGGATCAGACTGAATCTCGCCCAGCTCATCTCAACGGCACTCGCGCGGAACCCACGCCGGATCGGAATCATCTCCAACGAACGTGTTTTTCAGCTCTACGGCCGCGAGATCGTGCGAAAACTTAAGCCCGAGGGCTTCAAAGTCTTCGAATGGTTGATGCCCGAAGGCGAGCGTTACAAGTCGTTTCGGGTGCTTGAAAACGCGGTCAAGTTTCTGAACGACAACCAGTTCGAACGAGATGACCTCGTGGTGGCATTGGGCGGCGGAGTGGTTGGAGATCTCGCTGGTCTTGCGGCGGCGATTTACCTTCGCGGGCTGCCGCTCGCGCAGATGCCGACGACGCTGCTGTCGCAAATAGACTCGTCGGTCGGCGGAAAAACCGCAATTAATCTGCCGTCAGGAAAGAACCTCGTGGGCGCGTTTCATCAACCAGCCTGCGTGGTAATCGACACAGAAACGTTGATGTCGTTGCCGCAACGAGAGCTGGTGTCAGGCTTTTGCGAGATGGTGAAACAAGCGCTGATCGCCGACAAATCGCTGTTTGAACAAACGGTTTCCGGTCTGCGACAGGTGCGCGAGAGTCTCGACTTTCTGCTTACGTCCGACTTTGAAAACTTGATCGCCGCGCATTGTGGTTTCAAGGCGAGCATCGTCGCCAATGACGAACGCGAATCGACCGGACGCGCCGACGCGAAGTCGCGCCGTATCTTGAACTTCGGGCATACGACGGCGCATGCGTTGGAGGCGGTGACGAACTATCGGCATTTCCGGCATGGCGAAGCGGTCGGTTATGGAATGTTAGTTGCCGGAGAGTTGTCGAGAAACCTGGGTTTGCTCGACCCGGGCGAGTTCGAATTGTTGCGCGAAGCAGTGCATCTCTGCGGGCCTTTACCACGCGCCGACAATCTCGATCTCAATCACATCATCAGCGCCTTGAAGCACGACAAAAAGAGCGTCGATGGTCAGATCAATTGGGTGTTGCTCGAGGGGGTGGGCTTGCCGAAGATCGTTGAAGGCAAGCTCATCAGTGCGAAATCGTTGCGACTCTCGTTGCGGGCTGGGTTACAGGCCGCGCGAGGCGGAAGGAAAGTTCACAGTAATGCGAAGATCAAGTGAACGCGGCAGTGGCCGAGTGCAGTTTTTCATTGTGATGACCGTCATCGTGGCGACGGCGTATGCGGCATACCTTTACGTGCCCGTAGCATTTCATGCTCACACGTACAAGGACCTGATGCAGCATTATGCGGATGTGTCGGCGACGCAGGGATATCCGCCGTCATGGGCGGGAGAACAATTATTGAAGAGTTCGCCTGAGTACGACGTGCCGGCGAACGCGATCATCACACCTCTCAGACGCGACGATCGCGTTGAGGTTCGGGTTCAATACGTGAAGCCCATCGAATTCCCCGGTTATACCTACAATTACGAATTCGATCACACCGTGAAGAGCACGGCATTCCTCGCGTTCAAGTAGCGAGAGACGTTTTAACCACAAAAAGCACAAGAGACACAAAAGGCACAAAAAGGAAGAAGGACAAGGAGAGAGGCAAAAGGCATTAACTCCTGTTCTGGCTTTTTCTGTTTTGTGCCTCTTGTGCTTTTTGTGCCTCTTGTGGTTACCGTGGGGCGCCGTCGAGGAACGCTTTGAGTTTTCGTGAGCGTGAAGGGTGACGGAGCTTGCGCAGAGCTTTTGCTTCGATTTGGCGGATGCGTTCGCGCGTGACTGCGAAATGCTGTCCGACTTCTTCGAGCGTGTGTTCGGAGCCTGTTGTTCCGAGTCCGAACCGCATCTTTATGACCTTTTCTTCGCGCGGCGTGAGCGTAGCGAGCACTTCGTCGGTGATCTCGCGCAGGTTTGAAGCAACGACAGCATCCGCCGGATTCAGTATCGACTTGTCTTCGATAAAGTCGCCCAGATGTGAATCTTCTTCCTCGCCGATCGGCGTCTCGAGCGAGATCGGTTCCTGCGCGATCTTCAGGACCTTGCGCACCTTCGAAACCGGAATGTCCATCTTTCGCGCGATCTCTTCGCTCGTCGGTTCGCGTCCCAACTCCTGGACCAACGATCGCGACGTCCGAATCAGCTTGTTGATCGTCTCGATCATGTGGACCGGGATACGAATCGTGCGCGCCTGATCGGCGATCGCGCGCGTGATTGCCTGGCGGATCCACCACGTCGCGTACGTCGAGAATTTATAACCACGCCGCCATTCAAACTTATCGACCGCCTTCATCAACCCGATATTCCCTTCCTGAATCAAGTCCAGGAACTGAAGTCCGCGATTGGTGTATTTCTTCGCGATCGACACGACGAGCCGCAGGTTCGCCTCGACCAGTTCGCGCTTCGCCTGACCGGTTTGCTGTTCGCCGATAGTGATCGCCGCTAACGCTCGCTTGATCTCGACAGGGCTAACGTAGTGATCGATCTCGATCTGCACCAAACGCTTGCGTGCGCCGATGATCCGGCGCCGGAATTCTTTTTGGTCTTCGGGCTTGGTGCGTTTACGCGTGGACTTCTCGCTCAGGTTGTCGATCTCTCGTTCAGCTTCGCGCACTGATTTGTGCACCGTGCGAATCGAATTAATCAAACGCTGGCGAGCACGTTCGGTTAGATTCAGCCGTCCGATTTCCTGCGCGATTTCGAGCCGCAACCGTCCGACGCGGCGTTTCAACTTCGTGAGTTTCTTACTCTTCTTGCCTCGTGCAATCCTCTGTTCGGCCTGAAGTTTTTCAAGCTCTTTCAGCGCCGTCTTCGCAATACGGCTGATGTTTTGAATGCCTTCGATGGTCCAGGTGCGATACTCTTCGGCCTTGTCTTCGTCGCCTGTCAGTTCAGCCTGTTCGGAAAAGACGACGGTGTCGCGGATGTTCAGTTTGCCGGCTTCGAGCTCTTCGCCGATGCGGAGCAACTCGCGAACGGCGATCGGCGAACGCGCGATCGCTTTCTGAGTCTTAAGTTGACCACGCTCGATGCGCTTCGCGATCGCGACTTCACCCTCGCGTGTCAAAAGCGGCACGACGCCCATTTCGCGCAAGTAGAGACGCACCGGATCGTTGGTCTTTTCCAACGCGCCCGCGGATAGATCCAGCTCGATGTCTTCGTCGAGTGCTTCTTCGTCTTCGTCAGTAACTGTTGCGGCGGCTTGTTCGAGCAGACGTTCGTCGGAATCGGCGACCGGAATATTCGACCCTTCCAACTTCTGGAGGACGTCTTCGATATCGTCAGGCGAGACGACGTTATCGGGCAGCTCGCGGTTGAGATCGTCGAACGTCAGGTATTTCTTGTCGCCGCCGAGCTCGAGCAGCCGTTCCATTACATCATCGCGATCCTTGTCTTCGATACTCACTGTTGCTGAAACCTGCCTGGGGAGAGTCGATTACATTTCAGTTTGTGCTTCCGAAATCGGAACCAGCGCCCGCTGGCGTTTTTGCGATAGCAGCATGAATTCGTTTGATAAAGCGGCGACTCTTTCGGCGTCTTCCGCCCGTTCGGCCTCGGCCAGCTCTGATTTCAACTGCTCGATCTGGTCCTGCACCTTCATAACGCGAAAACTGAAGACGCATTCGGCCGGAGTCAGGCTCTGATTAATCGCATGCAATTCGCGTGTGTCCCATTTTCCGGCGTCGCCCATCATCACGGTGGCTATCAGACTCGCCGAAATGTTCTCCGGTTCCGTTTTCTCGCAAAGAGTGTCGAAGTCGAGGCGTTGACCGTTTCTTGTGAGATCGATCACTGCCTGAAAGATCGGCGCGGTCATCAAGTCTTCATAATCTTCGGGTTTCAAAATCCTCAGGATCTCGTCGCGTTTGCGATCGTCGGCAAAGAGCAACTCGAGCATGCGCTGTTCGGCGATGGTCGGTGTTGCCGGACGCCGTCCCTGGATCTTCTGTTTGGTATCTACCTGCGGGTTTCGTGAACGGAGCGATATCCAAAACTCGCGTCGCAACGAAGGATCGGTGATACGAAGTGCATCCATTGCCATATCAAAATACTCGCGCTTCTGGACGCTACTAGTGACGGCCCGTATGTAAGGAAGAACTTCGTCGACGGCTTCAGCCTTCTCAGCGGGCCGGTGAAGATTGCGGCCGCGCAAAGCGTTCTCAATTACGAATTGTATGTGTGGTTGGGCCTGTGCTCGTCGTCGTTGATACTCAGTTACGCCAAACTTCCGGATGTATTCGTCGGGATCTGCATTGTCGGGAAGCACCAGCACTTTCACTTCGAGATCCTCGGCGAGCAGAATCTCGATCGACTTTTTCGCTGCCTGCACGCCAGCGCGGTCGCCATCATAGTTGACTACAACTTTGTGCGCAAACCTGCTTAGCAACTTCACCTGGTCTGCCGTTAAAGCCGTTCCCAAACTCGCCGCGATGTTCTTCACGCCGAACTGATAAGGCACGATCAGATCGAGAAATCCCTCGACGAGAATCGCAAAACCCTGTCGTCGGATCTCGTCGCGCGTGAGGTTTAGACCAAATAGATTTCGGCCTTTCACGTAGGCTGAGGTTTCCGGTGAGTTGATGTACTTCGCGTCTTCGTTCTTCAACGTGCGGCCGCCGAAAGCGATCGGCCGGCCCTGGTGATCGAACACGGGAAATATCAAACGTCCGCGGAAGCGATCGTACGAACCGCCTTCTTCTTTGTTGACTACGAGACCGCTGCGTTCGATCTGTTGTTGTGTCGCGCCTTTCTGACGGAGGTAGGACGAGAGGGCGTCCCAACTGTCAGGCGCGTAGCCGAGTCGAAACGTCTTTTGTGTTTCGTCGGTGAGTTCTCGCTGCGTCAGGTAGTCGCGGGCGATACGGCCTTCAGCGCTCGACTCGAGTTGCTTCTGCCACCAATCGAGTGCCCACGAGTTGAGTTGAACGACTTCGTCCGATTCCTGTCGACGAGCTTCGAAGCGGCTATCGTCAATCAGCTTCGGCAGCGGCATGCCGATCTTGTCCGCGACGATCTTGATCGCTTCGGGAAAGGCGACGCGCTCGATCTCCATCACGAAGTTGAAGACCGAGCCGCCTTTGTGACAGCCGAAACAGTAGAAGATCTCTTTCGTCGGACTGACGGAGAACGACGGCGTCTTTTCCTTGTGAAACGGGCAGCAGGCCATCCAGTTTGCGCCCTTTTTCTTGAGCTGGACGTAATCCTGAATGACGCGGACGATGTCTGCCTGTCGTTTGAGATCGTCGATGAAAGTTTGGGGGTAACGCATTGGGCTGTTTGGGAGAAGCTATTGTCTCAACTCAACCAGTGTTGCACCAGTCCCGCCTTGATCGGATGGCGCGGGACGAAAACGATCGACGTGAGGGTGTCCGTCCAACAGCCCGCCGATCGCGCGACGCAGAGCGCCGGTGCCGTGGCCGTGAACGATTCGCACCTGCGACAGATGGGCCAGCGATGCTTCGTCGAGGAATTTGTCGACAGCGTCGACTGCTTCGTCGGTTGTCTGACCGATGACGTTCAACTCCGATTGCGCGTTCTGCTCGGCGCCGGAAGTGGTACGAAGATCGACGTTCGCAGACTGTCGCAGCTTTTCGAGTTTGCTTTCTTTCGGTTGTGCGACTGCTTCGACCAGTTCGAGGTTCTCCAGCTTTTCTCGGAAGCGAAGTGACTTGACGCGAACTTCAGCGTAGCCGTCTTTGATCTGATCGACGATGCCGACGGACCCAAACGAAAGCAACTTAACCTTGTCGGCGACTACGATCGGCCGCGACGTCACCGTGACGTATTGTTCTTCAGACACGGGTTGTTGCACGGATTCAGGCGCCGGGGCGGTCGGCTTCGCAACTCGCTGAACTGTTCGTTTGACTTCGGCGACACCACGTTGAACTTCACGCTCGGCGCGGACGCGTTCAGCTTTGTCTTCAATGCGTGCTACCAACTCGCGTGCGCGTTTTTCGAGATCGGCGAGCGTGCGTTGGACCATGCCGTCGAATGTCGACTGCCGTTCCCGTTCACGCTTTTCCGCTTCCTTATCCAGCGAGGCGAATTTCTCCGCCACCGCAGTGCGTTCCTCTTCCAACGCAAGTCGCAGGGCTTCAGCCTCCTCTGACTCGCGCTTGATCCGTTTCAGATATTCCGACGCTTGCAACGACGAGTCTTTGACAGAGCCGACGGCCTTATCGACGATCGACGCAGGAACGCCGAACCGTCGCGCGATCTCGAGTCCTGAAGATGCGCCTGCCAGACCGACGATTAATCGATACGTCGGTCGCAGCGTCTTCTCATCAAACTCGACGCTCGCGTTGATCACGCCTTCTTCGTTGCCGGCGTACATCTTCAGTCCACTGTAATGCGTCGTCGCGATCACGTGCGCGCCGCAAGCTCGGCGGAAGTCGTCCACCACGGCGACGCCGAGCGCGGAACCTTCCTCTGGATCCGTTCCGGTGCCGACTTCGTCGAGCAACACGAGCGCCGGCGCTTCGCAAAGTTCGAGCATGCGTGAGATGTTGGCGACGTGCGACGTGAACGTCGACAGGTTCGCCGCCAGTGATTGATGATCGCCGATGTCGGCAAGTACCGAAGCGTAAAACGGCACGCGCGCGGACGTCGCAGGTACGGAAATGGCTGACAACGCTGCGAGCGCTAACAATCCTGTCGTTTTCAGGACCACTGTTTTACCGCCCGCATTTGCGCCGGAGATCACCATCGCGTTCTTCTCGTCGTCAAGCGCAAACGAAACCGGGACGACTTCTCCACCATTAGCACGCAGATTTTCTTCAAGCAACGGGTGCCGCGCCTCGATCAATTCCAAACTACCGCTCGAGAGCGGCCGCGCCGGTTCAGGGTCGATTTCCGGAATCACGCAGTTGAATCGCTGGTGAAACACAGCCTTCGCGTTGATGAAATCCAATTCGGAAACTGCCGCGGCTGCCATTTCGATTGCCGGAAGCTGGTTGCGCAGCTCTTCTGTCAAACCAGACAGTATCCGCGCAATTTCGCGCGCTTCTGCCTCACGCAATCCCTGCAATTCGTTGTTCGCGTCGATTGTTTCGAGCGGTTCGACAAAGGCCGTCGCACCCGATGACGAGTAACCGTGCGCCACGCCCGCGACGCGTCCACGATGATCCGCCTTCACCGGAATCACGAAACGATCGTTGCGCATCGTCACGAGTTCGTCCTGGATCGCTTCCGTCTGCCGGCGCATCACGCCTTCGAGCGATCGTGTGATACGCGAACGCAGCGTGGTGATGTCGTGGCGGATGCTTGCGAGTTCCGGACTGGCGCGATCGTCGAGTTCTCCGTCGGGCAGAATCTTGTTGGTGATTCGTGCGACGAGCGAATTCAGGTCGCGGGGCAATGTTTCGACGAGCTGCCAAAGCGTCGGTGCGTTCTCGCGTTCGTCGAAGATCGCCGCACGTGCGGACATCGCTTGTTCGCATAAGCGGGCCATCTGCAACAGCGCAAGCGTGTCCAGCGGCGCGCCTTCGACGTGCAACCGCGCGATTGTCTCGGCAGGATCGCTGATCTCGTTGAACGACCAACGGGCGCCGCGGTTTCGCAGCATGACGCACTCAGATAGCGCGGTGATCTCGCGTCGTAAGGCGAGTGGGTCGGCGATAGGCGCAAGTGTTCCGACGCGCCGCTTGCCTGCTTCGGTCTGCGCGTTTCGCTTGATGAGGTCCAGCAACTGCTGGTATTCGAGTGTTCCAAATGCCTGGTCGTTCATGAGCGTCTGAAAGGTTACAACGCGCCGGGACGACAAACAAATCGTCGCCATATACAATCTGAGGCTCCATAGTAATGAAAGCACTTATCGCAGCAGCAATACTGATAGGCAGTACCTTTTTCGCTTCAGATCGAGGTGTCGTTATGTCTTCACAGGAAAGAGCGCGAGTTCGCGCGCCGGAGATTCAGGGTGGTAGTGGCTGGTTGAATACTGACAAACCGCTTTCGCTGGCGGCTCTCAAGGGAAAGGTCGTGTTGCTGGATTTCTGGACCTACGGCTGCATCAACTGCATCCACATCATTCCCGATCTGAAAAAGCTCGAAGCGAAGTATCCGAACGAACTGGTCGTGATCGGCGTCCATTCCGCGAAGTTCAAAAACGAGAAAGAGACTGAAAACATCAGGCGCATCATCCTGCGCTACGAGATCGAGCATCCGGTTTACAACGACTCCGAATTCGCGGTGTGGCAGAGTTACGGCGTGCGCGCCTGGCCCACGCGCGTGTTGATCGATCCGGCGGGTTACATCATCGGCGGCGTCTCCGGCGAGGGTTACTACGACGCGATCGACGAGACGATCGGGAAAGTCGCCGCGGAGTTTCGCAAACGTGGCGAACTAAACGAAGAACCGCTAAAACTCGTCCTCGAACGCGCTAAAGTCGGCGATCTGCCGCTGGCGTTTCCCGGCAAAATACTTGCCGACGCAGCTCACGATCGACTGTTCATCGCCGATTCAAACCACAACCGCATCGTCATCACCAAACTCGACGGATCGCTCGTGGACACGATCGGCACAGCCGATATCGGCGCCGCTGACGGCGCTTTCGACAAAGCGAGTTTCTACCGTCCGCAAGGTCTCGCGCTTGCAGGCGACAGTCTTTACGTCGCGGACACCGAAAACCATCTGATACGTCGAGTCGATCTGAAGACGCGCACCGTCGAAACGGTCGCGGGCACTGGAAAACAGACCCAGGAATATCCGCCAAAAGGCGGCCCGGCTCGCACGACCGCGCTGAGTTCGCCTTGGGACCTGCAACTGATCGGTCGCACGCTCTACATCGCGATGGCTGGTCCACACCAGATCTGGAAGGTCGATCTCGACAACAATCAGGTTTCAATTTTCGCCGGCTCTGGGCGAGAAGCGCGTCTCGACGGCTCGTTAACTGAATCCGGCTTCGCGCAACCATCCGGCATGGCCGCAATCGAAAACACGCTTTACGTTGCCGACAGCGAGTCGAACATCATTCGCGAGATCGACATTTCGCGTGGAACTGTGAAAACGCTCGTCGGCGGCGATCTCTTCGAGTTCGGCGACGAGGATGGCTCCGGCGATGACGTGCGACTGCAACACCCGCTCGGCATTCTTCCCGCGGGCGACAGACTGCTGATCGCCGACACCTACAATCACAAGATCAAGGAACTCGATCCGAAACGCCGTCGCGTCGTGAGCCTGTTTGGCACCGGCAAGCCGGGCCAGGCAGACGGCGCGTCGCCGTCGTTCTACGAACCGGGAGGTCTCGCGCTCGCAAACGGAAAACTCTACGTCGCGGATACAAACAATCACGCCATTCGCGTTGTCGATCTGAAAACGAAACAGACGAGCACGTTGCGGATCAACGGTCTCACGCCGCCTATGAAGAACATGCAGGCGCTCGAGAACACAGATGGTCCAAACGCTGAAGAGACGAAAGCCGCGGCGCAGGAGATCCGTGCAGGCGCGAAGGGCTTTCTGAATATCGAGGTCCAATTGCCGGCGGGTTACCATCTCAATCCGCAGGCGCCGCAGCGCTACAAAGTCTCAATTGAGGGCGCCGGCGTGACGGTGGACCAGAAGAACGCCTCGCAAACGTCGAAAGACCTGAAACTTCCGCTTCGCATTCCACTCACTGCGGCCGCAACACCCGGCACGGCAAACGTTCGCGCACAAGTCACGCTCTTCTACTGTCGCGAAGACAACACGGGCACTTGCCGCATAAAAACGCTGATCTGGCAGGTTCCGGTGAACGTTGTTGCGAACACCTCCGCGCCCACTGACCTGAAACTCCAGGGCAAGTTAACTACCGATTAAAAGGATCTGTTAATATCCCTACTCCCCTAAATTTATATTCAAGGAGTGAGTGCTGTGGCTGATAAACCATTTCTCACTGACATTCAAACTTTGCGCGAACGCGCGCGGAAGCACATCGAGAATGGTGCTGTTACCGAGGGCTATTCTGCGGATCGCGAAACTGTGGTCAAACTCTTGAACGAGGCGCTGGCAACGGAGATCGTTTGCGTACTGCGCTACAAGCGACATTATTTCATGGCGTCAGGCATTCATGCGGCTAGTGCGGCGGCGGAGTTTCTCGAACACGCTAACGACGAGCAGGGGCATGCCGATCAGATCGCGCAACGAATCGTTCAGCTCCAGGGCGAACCGAATTTCAATCCCGAGGGACTGTTGATGCGGAGTCACGCGGAGTACGTCGAAGGCACAACGCTGGTGGACATGATCCAGGAAGACCTCGTCGCAGAGCGCATCGCCATCGACAGTTATCGCGACATGATCAACTACTTCGGCAACGACGATCCGACTTCGCGGCGCATGCTCGAGGGAATACTTGCCGTCGAAGAGGAACATGCCGACGACCTCGTCAACTTGCTGGAAAAGATGGGTTAGTCTGTGTTCCGATCTTTCGTGCAAATAGGAACACGGATTGTCTGATAGTGAGTCAAAGCCAACTAACCCCGGCCGGCCTACGATGTGCCGTAGTTGTGGGGCAATCGTAGGCGCGGGTCAACCTCAATGCGCCGTCTGCGGAGCGCCAACCACCAACCAGCCCGCGTCCTCTCAACAACAACTTCGTCCTCAGGATCGCGAAACCATTCGCTTCGCACGCGCGATTTTCGCTCGTCCGTATAAATTCACGGTTATTTTTCTGGTCGCGAACCTGTTCGTATTTCTGTTGATGTGGGAGTCGAGCAGGATGGATTCGCAAGCGCTGTGGTGGCCGGGTTTTAGTGAGCCGATACTCCTCACGTTCGGCGCGAAGATGAATTACCTGATCGCGCAGCACCATCAATGGTGGCGTTTCATTACGCCGATGTTCATCCACGTCAATTTTCCGCACCTGCTCATCAACATGTTCAGTTTGTGGATGGTTGGTCCATACGTTGAAAAGTTGTATGGGTCGGCGAAGTTTGTCGTGTTTTGGGTGTTCAGTGGGATTGCGGGCGTGGTTGCAAGTTACTTGACCGTGCAGCCTGATCTCGCAACGAATGTGCTGGCGCGGTTCATTTTCAAGGGCACGGACAATCCCTCCGCGGGTGCGTCGGGAGCGCTGTTCGGGCTGGTTGGCGTGCTTTTTGTTTTCGGTATCAAGTTTCGACGCGAGTTGCCGGAAGGATTCAAGCGCGCGTTCGGCGTTGGGATGGTGCCGATCATCGTGATTAATCTGATTATCGGTTTTCTGGGTAGCCGGGTTATCGATAATGCGGCGCATCTCGGCGGTTTGGTTACAGGCGCCGCACTGGCAATGGCAGCGGAGTATCGACGGCCGGGCGATCGAACTAGCGTTTCGATCGTGTGGCGCGTGTTGCAGGCGGCGTCGCTGGTGATCGTCGTCGCGGGATTCTACAAGGTTGCGCGGTCTTTCAATCGCCCGGTACCGCCTTCACCGCAGCAGATCGCGAATGCCCGGCAGCAGAACTTCCTGAGTTTTGTCAGCGGGATGAACATGCTTCAGGAGCAGGTGTCGCGCGTTATTCATAAGAACGATGTGAGCCAGGTCGAGGCCGTTACTCAAACCGTGTCGAATCGGCCGGCGCCTGATGCTCGCGCGGCTGCGCTGCGGGATCGACTGCTGGAGATTCTTTCGAAGGCGGTGCAGGCGTCGAACAACCGGCAACAGTTGGACCAGAATTTGACGGAAGAGCATCAAAACGTGGCAAGAAGATTACAAGGAATGGTCTAAAGGAGCGCACTAATGGAAATTAAGAAAGTTGGAGTTTTGGGCTGCGGTCTGATGGGTGCAGGTATCGCTCAGGTGGCCGCGACCGCAGGGTTTGAGACTGTCGTGAAAGAAGTTTCAGACGAGTTTATTGCCAGGGGCTTCGGCGGCATTGAGAAGTCGTTGGCGAAGTTTGCCGAGAAGGGGACGATCACGTCAGAACAGCAGAGTGAGATTCGTGGCCGGTTGTCGGGTACGACGTCGTTCGACGCGCTTGCTGATTGCGACATCATCATCGAAGCGATTATTGAAAACCTGGACGAGAAGCGCAGCACGTATCGCCAGCTCGACGAGATCTGCAAGCCGGAGACGATCTTTGCTTCGAATACGTCATCGTTATCGATTACCGAGATGATGACGGCGACGTCGCCTGAGCGGCAGCGCCGGTTTATTGGGATGCACTTTTTCAATCCGGTGCCGTTGATGAAGCTCGTCGAGGTGGTGCGGACGATACTCACGGACGAGGATGTTTATGAGCAGGCGGTAGAGTTTGGGAAGAAGCTTGGGAAGGTGCCGGTGCGGGCTGGTGACAAGACGGGGTTCATCGTGAATCGTCTCCTGGTGCCGTACATGCTCGATTCGATTCGGGCGTTGGAGGAAGGTGTTGGGTCGATCGTGGATATCGACAATGCGATGAAGCTTGGGTGTGGGTATCCGATGGGTCCGTTTACGTTGGGTGATTTTGTGGGGTTGGATACGACTTACTACATTGCCGAGATCATGTTCAATGAGTTTCGGGAGAAGCGGTTTGCGCCGCCGCCGTTGTTGAAGCGGATGGTGTTGGCGGGATTGTACGGGCGCAAGTCGGGTCGTGGGTTTTACGACTACACGAGAGATCCGAAGAACCCGACGCCGATGAATTTGGTCTAGCCAAAAATAGCCACTTTCGTCACAAAATAGCCGTTTTCGGCACTATACACACGTGGGGTCGGTTGCTACACTGCGAGTCGAAAGGAGACTCAATGAGCGAAGACCTCACAAAGAAACTACCAGATACCGAAAGCGACCGACTGACGCTTAATCCTCACCATCGTTCAAAAGCATGGACAAGTCACGAAACGATTCTGACACAGCTCTGGAACGAATCGTTGAGGCAGACTGGACGATACTCGCAGTTGGGAGTGGTTATTGCAGACTCGCCTATACGCCATGGAAGCAACGACTTGAGAAGCTTCAGAACAAACGATCAAGCGTTCCGTGCACGATCTCGACGGCGGTCAGACGGTTCTCAATGACGCGATTCTGCAAGATCAACAGCGGCTTTCTTGACGTGAATGAGCGGCTTACAACGATCTTGAGCCAGTCAACACAAACCAACAAATTCACAAACTTGATGCGCCTCCGAGCATCTCCTATACTGCGAAACGCAGTAACTATTACGCTCGCGGGGTCGAAGAGATTGCAGCCTACCGTTCACGAAGGCCGTCTAAACGCGGAAGGTTTTCGCTTCGCTATCGTCGCGAGCAGGTGGAACGAGTTCATCTCCGGCCGCCTGGTCGAGGGCGCGCTCGACGGCCTGGAGCGTTTGGGTGCAAAAGAAGGTCGCGTGGAAGTTTATCGAGTGCCGGGCGCATTCGAGATCCCTCTATTCGCCCTTCGACTCGCACAATCGCGCAAGTTCGATGCAATAATTTGTCTGGGTACTATTATTCGAGGTCAGACTCCCCACTTCGATTACATCGCCAACGAGGTCACGCGTGGCATCTCGCACGCCGGACTGGAAAGTGGACTGCCAGTCGTCTTCGGCATCGTAACTGCCGATACGGTTGACCAGGCCATTGACCGCGCCGGAGTGAAACTCGGCAACAAGGGTTTCGAGGCCGCCATGACCGCGGTCGAGTTGGCTAACCTTTACAGGGAAACATTCGAAGCGTGATGAGCATCAATCGTTTGTTACGTTAGTGCTCATCGAAATAAAAAGGTTTTTGGTAATTCTTTATGGGTTCGCGACGTAAGGCACGTGAATGTGCCTTGCAAATGCTCTTTGCGGCTGACGTTGCCGAAATGCCTGCGAGCGATATAGTTCGCAGCTACTGGGCGGAGCTCGGCGAGGCTGATCTCGACGAGACAGCCCGCGAGTTTGCCACTCGGCTGGCAGCCGGAACACTTCAAAACCTCGAGTTGCTCGACGACCGCATACGGTCGCGCGCCGAACACTGGCGCATCTCGCGTATGGCTATCGTCGACCGCAACATCCTTCGTCTTGCGGTCTACGAGTTTCTTTACGAGCCGACGCCCCGGACCGTCGCCATCAACGAAGCACTCGAAATCGCTCGCCGCTTTTCAACTTACGAAGCTACTCAATTCATCAACGGGATTCTCGACGCCATCAAACGCGATCTGGACGAGCAACAGCCGCAACGAAACGTCCAGCCCGAAGCAGAAGACAGCGAAACGGACGCTGCTGATGAATGACGAGTTCGAAGAGCGCCTTACTCAGATCTCCGCCACGATCGATCAACTGCGCGCCCGCACGGGCAAAGACAGGCGCGAGTTGGTTGACAACTTGTTCCGCGATGTTCACAGCCTCAAAGCCGCAGCACACGCGAATGGGCTGACCGACCTGGCTGCACGTGCTCACGAATTCGAAGATTTACTGCACGCGATTCGCACCGGCAAGGCCTCACTCGACGAATTGCCAAATTTCGATCGTCCGCAACACACACAGATTGAAGACGTAATTCCCGCTGAACTCCGTGGTTCGTTAAAAGACGAAGAACGACACAGGCTGGCTGAATGCGTCGCGGAGGGGGCGAACGTTTATCTTGTGGAAACCCGTTTCGACGTGTCGGATTTCGACCGGCGGTTTCAGGAGTTGAAGGAACAGCTAAACACGACTGGCGAAGTGATAGCGACTGCTCCAACGACAGAGCACGGCCGTGTCAATTTCCGGATTCTTTACGCGACGAAATCTGCTCTTTACCGGATAGTCGATCAGGCGGTGCGCGCTGGTCGTGCGGTTGCCGGCGCGACAGGTAAACAGGTCGACTTTTCAATGCGAATAAACGGTTCGTTAGACAAATCCGTGTGCGATGCACTCGCGGATCCGCTGATGCACCTTGTGAGGAATGCAGTCGACCACGGAATTGAAACCAAAGGACACGTTGCGATTGAAGCGACAGAAACCCGGATCGCAGTCACTGATGACGGTCGCGGGATCGATCCATCCGCTGTCGATCGACTTTTCGAGCCCGGGTTCTCAACCGCCACCAACCTCACAACGTTCTCGGGTCGAGGCGTCGGGCTCGACGTGGTGAAGACCGCGATCGACGAACTTGGCGGCACTATCAGAGTCTCGAGCGAACCTGGCAAAGGCTCGACCTTCGAAATAATCCTACTTAAGCCCCTTAAGTAGCCCAATCCATCTTCGGATGCATCGTGTGCCACGTTGTCGCCCGCTCAAAAGCCAGTGCCACGCGCAGCGGCGACACCTCGTCATAAACTCCGCCAGTAAACATGATCGCCGCCGGCAGATCGTTCACGAAACCGCACGGCACGACCACCGCCGGATGGCCCGTCAGGTTTGTCACTAACAGGCTCGCACTTCCCGGCGCGGGACTGACAAACACGTCCCACTGCGACATCAGCTTCTCCATTTCGTGCATCAGCAACGTGCGCGCGCGCTGCGCTCGCAGGTACTCAACGGCGGGAATGAACCGCGAGGTGCGAAACGTGTTGGGCCAATCGCCCGGTCCCTGCCCAGATAACTGGTTGACGCGCCCGTCGCGAGTGATGTCGTCAAACGCGGCCGCTGCTTCGGCGGACAGAATGTAGCGCAACGGCCCGGCAGAAAACTTCGGCAACTCGATCGGCACCAGCTTCGCGCCAGCCTTTTCCAACGCTTCGAGCGCCGTCTTATAGACTGCCCGACGCTGTTCCGCCGTCCGCTGTTGCTGGGGATTCGGGGTTGCCGGGCCACCACCTGGACCACCCGTGCCTTCAAACTCCGCCTTCAAATACCCGATGCGCATCGTGCTGATGTTCGTATCCGAGTTCCAGTTGAACGGCGCATCGCCGACGGTGATGTCTTTTCCATCCGGCCCGTAGATCGCACTCAAAACCGCCGCACAATCCTCGACGCCACGACACATCGGACCGATCTTGTCCATGGTCCAACTCAAGCCCATCGCGCCATATCGACTCACGCGCCCGTACGTCGGACGCAACCCCACGACGCCGCAGCGCGAAGACGGCGAGACGATCGAGCCGAGCGTTTCCGTGCCGATCGAGAATCCGACGAGTCCGGCAGCCGTCGCCGAACCCGGCCCGGCCGACGATCCACTCGATCCCTGTTGCGCTTCGTCAGGCTGCCACGGATTTCGCGTCACGCCGGCAAACCAACGCGCGCCCTGCGCGAGCGCGCCCATCGACAACTTCGCGACGAGCACCGCGCCCGCCTCGTTCAATCGCTCTACGACAGTCGAATCGTAATCGACGAATTGGTCGCGATATGGTTCGGCGCCCCACGTCGTTTTGATTCCTTTCGTGGAAAAAAGATCTTTCGCGCCCCATGGAATGCCGTGCAACGGCCCGCGATACTTTCCGCGTTTGATCTCTGCGTCGGCAGCCGCGGCCTGTTTCAGCGCGAGGTCTTCAGTCAACGTAACGACGCAAAGCAGCTTCGGCCCGTAGCGCTTGAGCCGTGCAAGGTACATCTTCGTCAGTTCCGTCGACGATAACTTCCGAGTGCGAATCAGCTCCGCGAGCTGAGGCACGGTCGCGAAGGCAAGATCGTCGACGCTCTTGAACTGCGGCACCTCAACTTTCCCGAAACGAAACTTCGTGCGTGGCGCGTAGAGTTCCTTTTTTGCGCGCACGGGATGGAACGCGATAGCGGGTTCGGTATCGAGCGGAACGTCGATCTTGCGCACGGTCTCGTATGAGTCGAGATTGCGATTGACGCCGCCGAGCGCCATCGCTTCCTGCGCGTCGGTGAGCTCGATGCCGATCAGCTTTTCAGCCTCGTGCATCATCTCTTTTGTGATGCGTGGCGCAGGTGTCGGCGACGGCGATGGAGCAGGCGAGGGCGTGGCTGTTTGAGCAAGAAGGCGATCCGGCGCCGTCGAAGCTATTCCAAGCGCCGAAAGCAGTTTGATGAACGATCGTCGTCCAACACGGATTTTTTTAATTTTCATGGCGATGGGTTTCCGTATTTAAGTTTCGTCACCTTCGCTTTGCCGAAGCGATAGATAGTGACGATGAACAGGTTGTCGTATTCATTGTCAGGAATATCCGGGAACTTCTCGTTACTCAGCGCCGACACGATCGCCGGCACGGAATTGCTATGACCCGCGACGAAGACCGTCTGCCCTCGATTGTCGGTTTGGATCCGGTTCACCAGCTCGTCCGTCTGCTTGGAGTTGAGCAACGTCACCGGGACGCCGATGCGATCCGAGAGCGGCTTCACCGTCTGTTGCGTGCGCTTGTACTGCGTCGCATAGATCGCGTTGATTCCGGCGCCGGCGAACATTCGCGCGATCTCCTGTGCGCGCGCCACTCCCTCCGGAGTCAGATCAGGGTCGGGATTTTCCGGCTCGATCTTCTTTTCCGCGTGACGGACCAGAATGACCGTCGTCAGCGGGCGCGCGAACGTCGCGAAATACGCGAAAAGAATCACCGCGCCGAAAACGGCGAACAGCATCGCAAACACTACAATGGTTTTCAGCCTCGTTCGGGGCTCGCGTGCTTCTTCCATTTGTGTGTATGACCGCCTGAGTGCAATTGAATTCCGGAGATGATAGTCTATCGACACACAAAAAATAAGTGGATTTTCGGAGCTTTGAGCCAAATAAAAAAACTGATTTGTCGGAACTGATCGCGGAAGAATTTGGGGCGAACGCCGCCTATGTTCAGGGACTGTTGGATCGGTTTCGCAGCAATCCCGACGCTAGTCGATGACTCGTGGCGGTCGTATTTCACTGAACTACTGGGCGATGGCGCAGCGTGGCAACGGCGGAGCAGGCGGCCGCAGCTCCAGCGCGCGCGCCGGAACCAAAACCGGCTGCGCCTGTTCAGCCCGCACCCGAACCTGACGTCGAAATGGTCCCGACTTCGCGGTCCCGCGGCGAAGATCGTCGAGAACATGGAGACCAGTCTCTCCGTTCCGACTGCGACTTCAGAACGACGCATCCCCGTAAAGCTGCTCGACGAAAACCGTCGCATCATCAACAAGCATCTCGGCGAAAACGATCGCGGTAAAGCGTCATACACACACTTGATCGCCTTTGCCGTGTTGCGCGCGCTCGACGAGTATCCGCAACTCAACCACGGTTTCGCGAATGTCGACGGCCAGGCCACGCGCCTGAAGCGGCCTAATGTGAACCTCGGCGTCGCGATCGATCTGACGAAGAAAGACGGAACGCGCACGCTGCTCGTGCCGAACATCAAGAGCGCCAACCAACTCAGCTTCTCGCAGTTTCTTGCCGCGTACGACGACGTCGTGAAACGCGCGCGCGATGGCAAACTTCAGATCCCCGACTTCCAGGGAACGACGGTTTCACTAACGAATCCCGGCACGCTCGGCACTGTCGCTTCGATTCCGCGACTGATGGCCGGGCAGTCGGTGATCGTTGCGACTGGCGCGATCGAGTATCCGGCCGAGTACCAGGCGATGGCGCCCGAGGCGTTGTCGCAGCTTGGCATCAGCAAAGCGATTAACGATCAGCAGCACTTACGATCACCGCGTCATCCAGGGCGCGGAATCGGGCGCGTTTCTCGCGCGCGTGCACGAGCTGATCATCGGCAAGCACGATTTTTACGTCAACATCTTCAAAGATCTCGGCATCCCGTACGTGCCGTTTCGCTGGAGCCTCGATCGCAACCCGTTCTTCCTGCCGGGCGAAGGCGTGCGCGAACAGACGCTCAAAGAAGCGCGTGTCATCGAATTGATCAACGCGTATCGCGTGCGCGGCCATTTGATCGCCGACATCGATCCGTTGCACGCGTTGCCGGTGCTCTATCACCCCGAGCTCGACATCGAAACGTATGGTCTAACGATCTGGGACCTCGATCGAACCTTCATCGTCGACGGCCTCGCGAATCGCGACAGCATGACGCTGCGCGAAGTTCTCGACATCCTGCAGCGTGCTTATTGCGGCAAGGTCGGCGTCGAGTATCGTCACATCCAGAGCAAAGAAGAGAAGAATTGGATTCGCGAACAGATCCGGCGCGAGTTCGTCGAACCGCAACCGCTCCCGGTTGAAGTAAAGAAGCGGCTGCTTTGGAAACTGATCTCCGCCGAACAGTTCGAACGTTTTCTGCACACGAAGTACCTCGGGCAGAAACGTTTTTCACTGGAAGGTTGCGAGACGGTGATCCCGGTTCTCGATCGATTGATCGACGGCGCCGCCGAACGCGGTGTGAACGAGATCGTGTTCGGCATGGCCCATCGCGGCCGTCTCAACGTGCTCGCGAACGTGATTGGCAATCTATGCGAACGAATCTTCGCGGCGTTTGAAGGATCGGTCCATCCGGAGTTTCCTGCTGACGAAGGTGACGTGAAGTATCACCAGGGCGCGACCGGCGAGCGCGTGTTGAGCGACGATCGCAAAGTGAGTTTGTCGTTGTCGCCGAACCCGAGTCACCTCGAAGCAGTCGATCCGGTCGTCGAAGGCATGGTGCGCGCGAAGCAGGACAAGACGATGGGCCAACAGGGCCTTTCGCGCGAGCAGGTGATGGACCTCGCGCTGCCGGTGCTGCTCCATGGCGACGCCGCTTTTGCCGGACAGGGCGTCGTGATGGAAACGTTGAACCTGGCGCAGTTGAAGGGCTATCGCACGGGCGGAACGATTCACATCATCATCAACAACCAGATCGGGTTTACGACCTCGCCCGAGGCTGGACGTTCGACAATCTATTCAACCGACGTCGCGCGAATGACGCAGTTGCCGATCTTTCACATCAACGGCGACGATCCGGAAGCGGCGTATCGCGTGCTGCAAATCGCACTCAATTATCGCCAGGAATTCAACAAAGACGTCGTGCTCGATCTCGTCGGATTCCGCCGGCTCGGTCATAACGAAACCGACGAACCGAGCTACACGCAACCGTTGATGTACGCGCGCGTGAAAGCGCATCCGGGTGTGCGCACGGTCTATGCGAAGCGCTTGATCAAGGAAGGCGTCGTTACCGAGGAAGAGGTCAACAACCTGATCGCCGAACGCGTGCGCCGTTACGAAGATGCGCTCGCGAATGCGAAGCGGAAAGTGACTGAAGAACCGCCGCAACCGCAGCGTCGCGTGGAGGAGATCGACGGTTCGATAATCGTTCCGACGGGCGTCAACGCCGAAACGATCAAAACGATCGCGCACAAGATCGCGGTCGTGCCGGAAGGTTTCAACGTCAATCCGAAGATGGTGGGCCAACTTGCTCGACGCGCGAAGATGGGCGACGGCAGTGCGCCGCTCGATTGGGCGTTTGCGGAATCGGTGGCGTTTGGATCGCTCGTGCTCGAAGGCACGCGCGTGCGTCTCAGCGGGCAGGATTCGGGGCGTGGCACGTTCAGTCAGCGTCACGCCGTTTTGTACGACACGCAGAGCGGAAAAGCGTGGGCGCCGCTTTCGGAGTTGCGATCGGATGCGAATCCCGACGCGCGTTTCGACGTGTACGACAGTTCGCTGTCCGAAGAAGGCGTGTTGGGTTTTGAGTATGGCTACACGGTCGTGAACGACGATGCGCTCGTGTTGTGGGAGGCGCAGTTTGGTGACTTTGGAAACGGCGCGCAGACGATCATCGATCAGTACATCGCGGCTTCGGAAGACAAGTGGAAACAGAAATCGCGCGTCGTGATGTTGTTGCCGCATGGTTATGAAGGTCAGGGGCCGGAGCACTCGAGTGCGCGACTCGAACGCTACTTGCAACTGTGCGCTGAAAACAATTTGGCTGTGTGTTATCCGACGACGCCGGCGCAATACTTTCACTTGTTGCGGCGGCAGGTGAGGCCGGGAATGGAACGGCCGCTTGTTGTGATGACGCCGAAGAGTCTGCTTCGTTTGCCCGCGGCGTCGTCGACGATCGACGAGCTGGCGAGTGGTGGGTTCAGGCCGGTGATTGACGATGCGGAGATCGCAGATCCGGCGGCAGTGAAGAAAGTCGTGCTTTGCAGCGGCAAGGTTTATTACGACCTCGCAGACGCGCGAAAGAAGACGTCGGAGGCGCGTGTTGCGATCGTGCGGGTGGAGCAGTTTTATCCGTTCCCGTTGACGAGCATTCGCGAGATTTTGGCGCGCTACGAGAACGCGCGCGAGCTTGTGTGGGCGCAGGAAGAACCGCAGAACATGGGTGGCTGGACGTTCATGCAGGAGCGTTTGGAGAACCTGTTGCCGTCGTGTGAGCGGCCGCGATACGTCGGGCGCTCTGCGTCAGCGAGTCCCGCCACGGGTTCGTATAGCATTCACCAGCACGAACAGGCTCAGTTAGTGGCTGAGGCTTTATCCGTGTCGTCCGTGTGATTCGCGGCTAATAATCTTTGTCGTTCGAAGTGATCTGCGATTTCTTCTGCCGTCTTACGTCCGACGAATGGGGTTAATTCCGAAACACCTGCCTTGGAAATTCTTTGAATTGAACCAAAATGTCGTAACAACCTGCCTTTCCGTTTGTCCCCAACGCCAGGAATCGCCGTCAGCTCCGAAGTGAAATCGCGTAACTCACGCCGCTTGCGGTGATACGTCACGGCGTAACGATGCGTCTCGTCGCGGATCATTTGCAGCAGACGCAGGATCAGCGAATGTGAGTCGAGATAGATTGGCTCATCCTCGCGCCCCTTCATCAGCAGGTACGCAACCTCATCATGTCGGCGCGGCGGTTTGACGACGCCGACCATCGGAATCGCCTCCAATCCAAGCTCGCTCATCGCCAATCCGGCCGCCGTTAGCTGCGCCTTCCCACCATCGATCACGATCAGATCCGGCAACGGTTTTCCCTCTTCAAGCACTCGTCGATAACGCCGCGTCACCACTTCATGCATCGACGCAAAATCGTTCGCACCCTCAACATCACGGATGCGAAACTTCCGATACTCAGATCGGTTCATCTTTCCGTTCTCGCAAACAACCATGCCCGCAACATTCTCCGCACCTTGAATGTGCGAGATATCAAACCCCTCAATCCGCCCCGGAAAATGCGGCAGCTCCAGCGTCTCCTGCAGCTCTTCCAGCACGAGCTTCATATCAGGCTTCAACACGCGGAAACGCTGTTCGAAAGCATTCTTCGCATTCTTGTCGACAAGGTCGATCATGTCGCGCTTTTCGCCACGCTGCGGATCGTAGATTCTCACGCGGCGACCCTTGCGTTTGCTAAGCGCTTTCTCCAGCAACTCGCGATCGTGAAAGTCGACAGGAACGTAGATCTCGCGCGGCACATAGTCCGAGGCGTAGTACTGCGCCAGCACTTCACTCAAAAACTCCGCCGGATCGAAACGGTCTTCCGGCAAGTCTTCCCAGAAAAACTCACGCCGCCCGACGATGTTGCCTTCGCGCATCGTGAACAACTGCAACGCGAGTCGCTGGCCCTCACGGTAGTAGCCGAAGATGTCGACGTCGCTTTCGGAAGTCGTCGCCATCTTCTGTTGTTCCGAAAGCCGGATCACCGTCTTACGCAGATCGCGATACTTCGCCGCGAGCTCGTAGCGCATGTCGTTGGAAGCTTCGAGCATGCGCGATCTCGAGCATGTCGGCGAGCTCCTTGTTTCGGCCCTCGAGCAGCAGTCTTACATCGCGCACCGCTTCCTGATATTGTTCCGGCGTGCAGAGCCCTTTGACGCATGGTCCGAGGCAGCGTTTGATGTGATACTCGAGACACGGCCGCGGCGCCTTGCCGTCGATCTCAATGTCGCACGTGCGCAATTGAAACGTGCGATTGATTAAATCGATCGTCCGTCGCGCAAGACTCGCCGGCAGGAACGGTCCGAAGTACAGCGCACCGTCGCGTTGAATCCGCCGCGTGATGACGACTTTCGGAAACGGTTCGTTGATCGTGAGTTTCAGGTGCGGGTACGACTTGTCGTCCTGAAGTTTGACGTTGTAACGAGGCTTGTGCTGCTTGACGAGACTCGCTTCCAGAATCAGCGCTTCGACTTCGTTGTCGGTAAGAATGAACTCAAAATCCGTGATCTGCCCGACCAAGTGCATCGGTTTTGCGATCGAACGGACGGGCGCGGAAGTACGAACGAACGCGGCTGCGCAGGTTCTTCGCCTTGCCGACGTAGATCACCCTTCCGGCGGCGTCTTTATGGAGATAAACGCCCGGTGACGGCGGAATTTCTTTGAGTTTTTCCTCTAGCGACACTTGTTTGAGATGCCATTTTACCAAGAACAAGTCAGGAAGGGGGCAACGCCCCCGCTGTTCCTGAAGCGGGGGCGCGCTTTGCTTGCCCCCTTCCCGACTTGTTCTAAAGTTCGTTTCAGCAAAGATGCGCTTCCCTTTTAAACTCGCGACAGATAAGCCGTTCGACGCTGTGGGTTTTGGCTTGAATGCCGTCGACCACCTGATCGTGGTGCCGGAGTATCCCGCGTTTGACACAAAAATGCGCCTCCTCGCGCACAAACAATCCGCGGGCGGACAAACGGCGTCCGCCATGGTTGCCTTACAGCGGCTGGGTTTGAAGACGGCGTACGCCGGTCGTTTCGGATCGGATGCTGAAGGACATTTCGGCTTGGCGACATTGAAGGAAGACGGCGTGAATGTCGACTTCGCAGAGGTCGTCGAAGGCGCGACAAACCAGATCGCGTTCATCACGATCGACGCACGCAACGGCGAACGCACCATCGTCTGGGACCGCGACGACAGGCTCGCTTATCAACCCGACGAAGCGCCGGTGGAATTCGGATCGATGGGACGCGTGTTGCATCTCGACGCGCACGATCCGCCGGCGTGTTTGCGTCTGGCGCAGGCGGCGCGCGAAGCCGGAACGATCGTCTCCGCCGATATCGACAACGTTTACGGCGGACTTCCCGAGTTGCTGCCGTTCATCGACATCCTGATCGGATCGAAAGAGTTTCCGCGCCGCGTGACGGGAATTGAAGACGCAAACGCGGCGCTGATCGAGTTGAAGGCGAGATACGGTTGCGCGATCACCGGCATGACGATCGGTACAAAAGGCGCAATCGTGTATTGCGATGGCGAGTTCATCGAATCGCCTGGTTTCGAAGCTCCGGGCGGTTGCAAAGACACGACCGGCGCCGGCGATGCGTTTCACGCCGGCTTTCTTTACGGATTACTTCGCGGCGACAACGTCGAAACCAGTTTGCGATTCGGGAATGCAGTCGCGGCGATGAAGTGCTCGGCACTCGGCGCTCGCACTGCGCTGCCGACGCAAGCGCAACTCGAAAAATTCCTGAATTCATAAATCCGTGTTATAGAGGTGACTATGAGACTCACGTTAATCGTAGTGATTGCGTTGCTCCTGGGCCTAACGCCGATTCAACAACCTTCCGGGGCCGACATCGTGTTCAAGAACGGGAACGTTTACACGGTCGATGCCAAAACTCCGCGCGCGGAGGCGATCGCCGTCACGAAAGATCGGATCGTCTTCGTCGGTTCGAATGCCGGCGCGCAGAAGTTCGTTGGTTCGAAGACACGCGTCGTCGATCTCAAGGGCAACACGGTCCTGCCGGGATTGGCTGATGCGCACCAACACCTCTCCGGCGTCGGCTTTCGCGAAATGACTCTGAACCTCGAAGGCACCACGAGTCTCGAAGACTTTCTCGCGAAAGTGAAAGCGCGCGTGGCCCAGGCCAAACCCGGCGAATGGGTCACCGGACGCGGCTGGATCGAAACTCATTGGAAACCACCCGTGTTTCCGACCCGTTGGGACCTCGACAAAGTCGCGCCTAACAATCCGGTGATTCTCGGCCGCGCCGACGGACACGGCTCGGTCGCGAACAGTGCGGCGTTGAATCTCGGTGGCATTAACAAGGACACGCCGAATCCCTTCGGCGGCGAGATTTCAAAAGACAAGCAGAGCGGCGAACCAAACGGGATGTTGCTCGACTCTGCGCAGGGACTGGTCCGTCGTCGAATTCCGCCGACTTCTCCAGCGGATGCGGAACGTGCGGTCGTGCTCGGCGTGAAACGCAACATCGAACTCGGCTGGACGCAAATTCAGGACGCAGGCGGCAGTTACAACGAAGTCGAGCTGTTCAAGAAGCTTTATGGCGAAGGAAAGATCAAGCTGCGGATTTACAAGGCCGTCCATGGTCCAAGCCCGAGCGCCACGCGTCTGCTCAATGAAGGTCCAACGATTGGCGCGTTTGATAACCGGTTCACGTTCCGCACGATCAAAGTCGTTTCGGATGGAGCGCTTGGCTCACGCGGCGCTGCCTTGCTCGATCCATATTCAGACGCCGCAGAGACTTCAGGTTTTCTGACCGTCAAAGCCGAAGAGTTGCGGCCGATGCTGGTCGACGCGCTGCGCAAAGGCATTCAGGTCGAGACGCACGCGATCGGCGATCGCGCGAACCGATTCATCCTCGACGAATATGAGGCGGCGTTCAAAGCAGTTCCGGAGTCGCAGAGGAAAGTCGCCGATCCACGTTGGCGAGTCGAGCACGCGCAGATTGTGAATCCGGCGGACATTCCACGCTTTGCGAAGTTGGGAATCATTCCGTCGATGCAGCCGTCGCACGCGATCGGCGATCTTCATTTCGCGCCGAGCCGTTTGGGCATTCCGCGACTCGGCGGCTCTTACGCGTGGGAAACTTTCATCAAGTCAGGCGTGGTGATTGCGGGCGGGTCGGATGCACCGGTGGAACGCGGCGAACCGATGATCGAGTTTTACGCGGCGGTCGCGCGCAAGGATCAGAAAGGGTTCTCGGGCGAGGGATGGCATCCGGAAGAGGCCGTTTCGCGAGCGGATGCGTTGAAGATGTTCACGCTTTGGCCTGCGTACGCGGCGTTTGAAGAGAAACTGCGCGGGTCGATTGAAGTCGGGAAACTGGCGGACTTGACGATTCTTTCAGCGGACATCATGACGATACCCGCGCCGGAGATACTGAAGACGCGCTGCGTGATGACGGTTATCAACGGCGAGATCGTTTACCAGGGAAGCTAAATGCGAATGAAGTGTCTCATCCTCATCTTGCTGTTGTGTTTAATCTACGTTCCTACGCTACGCGCTCAGGATCCCGCGCCTGCGCCGCCTTCCAAGCCGATGGTCGGATTAAGTCTGCTTGTTACCGATAAAGACGGCAAAGGACTGACTTCAATCCGCAAAGATGAGATCCGTGTTTTCGAGGACAAGACCGAGCAGACAATACTCGGCCTGGAAGCAGACGAACGGCCGGTCGACTACGTCATCGTTGTCGACTCAACCGGTTCGTTCGTCAAGTTGTTGCAGTCTGCCATCGACGCCGCGAAACTCTTTATCCTTAACCGGCGTCCGCAGGATCAGGTGGCAATAGTCCGGTTTGTAAACAGCAGAACGCCGAGCGGTGAGACTTGTCACGTCGTCACGCCGCGCGCCTATTACGTTGGTCCAAAAGTTCCTCCTGCAAAACCGGAGGACAAGAAAAAGAAGAAAAAATCATGACCGCCAAACTCTCCCCAGCTACGCGACGTAGTTTTCTCTCGCTCGCCGGCAAAGGTCTCGGCCTCGCGGCGCTTTCCGTTCCCACGATTGGCTCACTCGTGAAAGAGATCGCGGCGGCGACAAAGAGCGTTAGCCATCTCACGCCGGAACAGGCCGCGATGAATGAAGACTACTGGTCTGTCATTCAAAACTCGTTCACTGTCACGCGCGGCATCGTCAACCTGAATAACGGCGGCGTCTCGCCGAGTCCACGCATCGTCACGGAAGCGCTGGTGCGTTACATCTGGCAACAGGAAGACGCGACGGCGTACACGATGTGGCAGATTCTGGAGCCGCAGTCGGAAACGATTCGCACGGGGCTCGCGGAAATCTTTGGTTGCGATCGCGAGGAGATCGCGATCACGCGCAACGCGTCTGAGTCGCTCGAGATCTGTTTGATGGGCATGGACTTCAAACGCGGCGACGAGATCCTGTCGACGACGCAAGACTACCCGCGCATGTTGACGACGCTGCGGCAACGTGAACGTCGCGAAGGACTCGTGCTCAAGCTGGTCCAAATTCCGATCCCGCCGAAAGACGTTAACGAGATCACGGCGGCGTTCGAACGCGGCATCACGAGCCGCACGAAGCTGATCCTCGTCTCGCATCAAGTGAACATCACGGGCCAGATCACGCCGGTGAAAGCGATCTGCGACATGGCGCGGGCGCGTGGCATCGAGACGATCGTCGACGGTGCGCACTCCTTTGCGCAGTTTGATTTCCAGCAGAAGGATCTCGGTTGCGACTACTTCGGTACGAGTCTGCACAAGTGGCTCTACGCGCCGAAGGGAAGCGGGTTGCTGTTTGTGAAGCGTGACAAGATCGAGAAGCTGTGGCCGTTGATGGCGGCGGAGTCGAAGCAGGCGGGCGATATCCGGAAGTTTGAGGAGGTTGGGACACACTCAGCGGCGCCGCGGTTGGCGATTGGCGAGGCGATGCTGTTTCACAATGGGATTGGCGGCAAGCGTAAGGAGGCGCGGCTGAGGTATCTGTCGCGCTACTGGATGAACCGGCTGAAAGACGTGCCGAAGATTGGGTTCAACACGTCGTTCGATCCGAACCAGTCATGTGCGATTGCCAATGTCAAAATTGATGGAATCGACCCGAGTGCGATTGGCAGTTACCTCTTCAGCAAGCATCGCATCTTCACGACGCCGATCGTGCACGAGGAGTTCAAAGGCATCCGTATCACGCCCAATGTTTACACCACCCTCGGCGAACTCGACCGTTTCTGCAATGTGATGGAAAAAATCGCCCGCCAGGGCCTGCCCACTGACGGTAGCGGGGGCGCGCTGCGCTTGCCCCCTTCCTAACTTGTTCTTGTTGCGTTACTCCCGAAAAAAGAACAGGTCAGGAAGGGGGCAAGCGCAGTGCGCCCCCGCTGCGACGCATCTGGAACCCTCCCTCCGTGCGGGCGTAAAGCAGATGGTGCTAGAATCCGTGTGGGCTGGAGGTTTTGTTATGAAAGAGGGTCGAGATTGCGTTAATGATGTGTGTGGCGCCGTGATGGATGGAGTGCGAAAGATCGACGAATTCTCATACGCCATCCTCCCCAAGGAAGTCGCACACGCCGTCGCGGACTTAAACAAGTCGCTGCTGAACCAGTTCCGAGAGCTAATCGACTGGAAAATCCGTTGGAATGACGAGGTTTTAGCGGGTGGCGACAGGTTACGGGAAGAATGGCGCGAGAAGTGCCAACGCGAATCGTCAGCCACAGCTGACCCGACCAGCCAGGGAGTCTAGAAAAACTTCGAGTAGGCGAAAACGACTAATGGAAGTCTTACTGGCAGAGGAGTACGGATTCTGTTTCGGCGTCGAACGCGCCGTCGAAATGGTTGAAGAAGCAGTCCACGAAGGCGCGCGTCCCATTCGCTCCGTTGGCCCGTTGATTCACAACGCCCAGGAGATGGAGCGGCTTGGCGCGCAAGGCGTCTCGACCATCGACACACCGGAAGAAGCGGACGGCGACACGATCGCCGTCATTCGCGCACACGGCGTTACGCCGCAAGTCCAGCGCGATCTCGAACACCGCGCCGCCAAAGTCATCGACGCAACTTGCCCGTTCGTCACGCGCGTGCAGCATCTCGCGGAACGCGCCGCTCGACAGGGACGCGACGTCGTCGTCGCCGGCAATCCGGATCACCCTGAAATGATCGGCGTTGTTGGTTACGCCCCAAACAACACTTACGTCGTCCGCGATGCTGGTGAAGTCGCAAATCTTCCCGAACTGCGTTCACCACTCGTCGTTTCTCAAACCACGATCAAGTTGAAGACGTTTCTGGAAGTCGCGGAAGCGGTGCGTGCGAAAGCAGACGCCGAACCGCAAGTGGTCAACACGATCTGTTCCGCCACTCGCGATCGACAGGACGCCGCGCGTGCATTGGCCGGACAAGTCGACGCATTTTACGTGATCGGCGGACGTCACTCGTCAAACAGCGTGAAGTTGTTGGCGGTGTGTCAGGAACAGTGCGCGAAGAGTTTTCTCATCGAAACTCCCGCTGAGATCAATCCTGCTGACTTGGAAAACGTGAAGCGAGTGGGTGTGACGGCGGGCGCTTCCACGCCAAACTGGCTAATCGATCAAGTCGTCGAGCGACTGCATCAGAATTCTAAATCAGTTCTTCAGAGTCCAGCGCGTTAACGATCTGTCGCGCCTCTTCTGAACCATACTCAACAACCTGCCTGCGCAACGCGGAACGAGCTGTGTCGGCATCGACTGGATCGTTCAGCAACATCGTCAAAACTGAAATCGGACAACGCGCGAGTGCTTCGTTTGCGAGTTCGCGAACGATCTTGTCTTCGGAGCGCGCGAGTTCGCAGACTTCGCTTGGTGGAAAACGTGAATTGAGTGCGTCGGCAAGTACGTCGATTCGTTTGTAATCTCGCTGGTTCGAGGCGCGACGGACGAGTTGCGCAAACACTTCCGCCGATTCTGTTTTCTCCTGCAAGACGGTGGCGCAGGTGTCTGCGACGGATTTAAGTTTGCCGACTGTTTCAGCGTCGAGTGCTTCCGATTTTTCTGCGGCGCGATCGTCGAGGGCGGCGAGAAACCGGCTCAATTCGAGATCAGCGCGGGCGTCGTACTGAAAATTACGCGTCGCTTGTGCAGGCGCCTGTAAAGCACGTTCCACTAATCCCCGTGTTGAGGGACGGAGTTCCGACCAGGCATTGGCGATTCGCGCGCCGAAATCCCCGAAAACATCGCTTGGGAGGGGGGAGGGCAAGTTTCGTAGTCCACCTTTCTTTCCGCGGTACTTCTGAAAGCGGATTTATAACATTACTCGGCGAGATTGTGATCCTTGATCTCAGCAATGGTTGGAAACGGAATCTTGACGACCTGACCGTTCGCACATAGGATTTTGACGCTCGGAGTCGTGAGCGCTTGAGTGTTTTTCATACTGCGAACCGTGCCGCGGACCCGCCTTCCGTCGGTAGTGATGATTTCCACGTTGTCTTTGCCGTAGAGCGGTTGCAAAGCCGCCAGCGCTTTGGTTATTTCCACCTTTGTTGAATCCTCCAAGGTCATATTGCCTTTTACAGGCTCGGAAGTCTATTGAACAATAGTCCCGGAACACAGATTTCCATAATGCCGTATAGAAAATTCGAGCAAACTTCGCTTAACATCTCAAACAGGTGCCGGCTATGTCTGAAAATCCAGAAATCCCCTTCGCGAGCAACTCAACGACGACGTGTTCTAACTGTCATTCCGCGATGCCATCGGAACTACGTTTCTGCAGGAACTGCGGATTTCGCCTGACCGATGGCGGTGGCGATAGCTGAGAGTGTCCGTTTCGGCTCACCCTCGGGGGCGGTATCAGCGCCGATCGCGGCAAAGAAGCGACGAAAGATGAGCGGTATGGCGTGGGTGTTCGTCGGTTTACTGGTCTTCTTCGTCGGCGCGGCTGCGTTCACGGCGGTGATCGGCCCGAGGCATCGCAATCGCGCAGGCGTAACGCAAACTCCCGCTAACCGGTCTTACGCCGGCGTAAAAGAGTGGGAAACGACCCAGAACAAAGACGGTGCGACGTTCACTGCCGTTTATCCTCCGGCAGGTCCGGCGGACAAGGCAGGATTGGTCGGCGGTGACGTGATCGTCAAATTCGATGGTCAACGGATCACCAACGAAGATGAAATGGCCAAGGCGCTGACGCGAACTCAGGTTGGGAAAACTGTTGACGTCGAGTACCTGCGGGATGGCGAGACTCACTCAACCAAACTTACAACCGCCTCAGAAGACGAAATCAAGCGCTTGACGCGCGCTTTTGAAGACCGCCCGCGGGAGCAACGCGCTCGCTTTGGATACGAAGACGGTGAATCGGAACGGGTGGAGATTCCGGGGACGAAGATTGCCGGCGTCAGGTTGGATGAAATCTATGGAAGCATGCCGGCAGATATCGCGGGAGTCAAAGAAGGTGACGTCGTGATTGAGTTTGACGGCATTCCGATCCGAACTCCGGGAGAAATGTATATGCGCGTGATGCGCGCCGTTCCGTATACCACTGTGAAACTGATAGTTATGCGCGGTGAGGAGAAGGTCGAGATCCCGGTGAAGATGGGCCGGCAATAGCGCCGGGGATTAGTGACCTAAAACGTGTTCGCGTAAGCGCGCTTCCATTTCGAGTCTAGCTTCCTCGCGCTGCATCTCGGTTTCGTCAGGTTCAAAGGCTTCGAACAAGGCATACTGCGTCTGTTCCAGCAGACGCAGTTCCCACGCCTCACGGCCGTGGGATGAGAGACGCGAGAACCACAGCGCGTCGACTGGCGACTCTCTTACGTCAACGCGATTAAGTAGTTGTGCCTCTTGCGATTGGAGCTCGGCCAACGTCGCCGGCTGCATTAACGCGCTACGCAGTTCCCAGCCGTGTTTGCGGTAAGTGGCCACCAGCTCCATAAACAAATTCGCCTTCTTCATGTTAGCCTTGCCTCTCGAGTGTTGTAATCCGGCAATCCGTGTTATCCGTGGTTCCTATGCAGACCGGAATATCGTATGTTACGGGCTTTATTGTTATTTTAATCATGTCGACACAACAAATGACCGCTAACACCACTTTCAGGGATTTAGATTCCTCCACGAAAGAATCAGCGCCTTTTTACGAAGCTTTAGCCAAAGCATTAAAGAAACGGAAAATAAAAGTTGAAAACATCTGTCCGCCTTCGGATCCCGTCGCGCGGCGGATTCTCGAGGAGTACGGGGCGATCTTTTTGGCCGACAAGAAAGTGATGCCGCCGCCGGTGTGCGTCTTCACCAACGAAGCGCAGGTCACGCGCTTTCAAGAGCAGGCCGGGTTTGAAGCCGAGTTTATGTCGTACGATTACGTCGAACTCCAGCCCGCCGCACTGAAGCAACTCCTCAAGGCCCGCGAAGAAGCACAAAAAGAAGGACTCGACATCACGCCTCGCGATGGCGCGGAAGCCGCTCGACGAAATTATGAAGACAGCGTACGACTGTGGTATTCACGATTCGAACCGGCACTCGAATACTGGCTCGGACAAGGACGTCTCACCGCAGAACAAGTCGAACGACTGAAGAGTTTGCCGCTTGCACAACAGATCGCGGAAGTGCTCGAACTCGAAAAAAGCGGGATTTACTTCAGTAAAGACCTTTCGAAGTCGATTCTTTATTCGATCGCCGCGCCAGGAACTTCACAACACATCGCGATGCTGGCGTTTGACGTCAACGAATTCGAAAACCCACGCATTCGAGAGATCATGCAGAAGCACGGCTGGTTTCAGACGGTCCTCAGCGATCTGCCACACTTCACGTTCCTTGGTCTAAAAGAAAAAGACCTGCCGAAGCACGGACTACGAAATGTCGAAGTCAACGGGCAGATATTTTGGATTCCAAACGTATCATCACCTCATCCCGGAATTGATAAGTAGTTGCAACGGATTAATTATTCCGTGCTAAACTACGAGACCTCTTCCCCCAACCACGGAAAAATTGGAATTGAGTCCGGCCTTTTATCCGACAAGGAAGGTCAATATGGATGTCCCCCAATTCATCGCTGGCAGGTTCAGGATCGAACGCGAAATCGGGACCGGCGGCATGGGCACTGTTTACCTCGCCACTCATCTCGGACTCGACCGCCCCGTAGCAGTCAAAATCATCAAACGCGAATTCGCAACCGACGCTGACGTTGCAGATCGTTTTCTGCGCGAAGCACGAACGATGGCGAAGCTGCATCATCCTCACGCGGCGATGATCTTCGACGCCGGAACGCTTCCCGACGGCCGTCACTTCATCGTGATGGAGTTCGTCGAAGGCGAAACACTCTCGCAGTTGCTTGCGCACGAAGGACGTTTCCCCGCGTCGCGGGCCGTCGAGATTGCGACGCAGATCTGCGACGTGCTCGAGGAAGCACATCGTCTTGGCATCATTCATCGCGACCTGAAACCTTCAAACATATTGCTCGGCAAGCGAGGCGTTTGTGTGCTCGACTTCGGCGTCGCGAAAGTTCTTGCTTCGTCAGCCGAATCAACTGCAACTCACGCGAGCACCGGTTCGGGTCAGTTGATCGGAACGCCGCGTTACATGTCTCCGGAACAGTGTTTGGGCCAGCGGGTTGGCGCGCGCAGTGATCTGTACAGTCTCGGTGTGTTGTTGTACGAAATGCTGGCGGGACGTCCGCCGTTTGTGGATCCGTTGCCGTCGGCATTGCTGGTGAAACAGGCAACTACACCGCCGCCGCCGTTACCGAGATTGCGACAGGACATTCCCCGATCGTTGGCCCTTGCGGTCCATTCGTTGTTGGCGAAACGTCCGGAAGATCGTCCACGCACAGCGGCAGCAGCGAAGGCGTTGCTCGAACGAAGTCTGGTCCGACCGGATCGCACGTTGCCGGACATTCAACCGTTGTCGTCGATGGTTGCAGCGTCGAATCCGGGAAGCGGGATTATGTTTCGTGTAGGCGCTCCCTTGGTCCTGGTCACGACGTTCGGTGCGTTGCTCGCGTGGGGTTACACGGGACAAGGCGCGTCAGCGCCGCGTATTCCGAAAGAGACGTTGCCGGTTGCGAATGCGCAGTTGCAAATGACGCCCGCTTCGTATCGCACCGACGGCGCGAGTCGAGATCGCATTGAGGCAAGTCGTGATGTGCGATCAGTTCGGCACCGGTTGAGCCGGCGCGTGTGGTCGAGCAGATTTCGTTGGACCAGGCGCGCAAGACGGCCGCGAAGTTTGCGAAGGGAACGGTCGGCGCGGTTGCGATTCTCGACACAGATGGCGGCACCGCGATCGTTGCGGTCGACAGTCAGCGTCGCTCCGGAAAAACCAATTTTCTGTTGCTCGAAAAGCGAAGCGGAAAGTATCGCGTGTCCTCGCAGCAGCCGCTGGACGGCAAAGGCTTCCGGCATGCAAGCTGGACCGCGGAACTGGTTGACGCCGACGAAGATGGATTTCAGGAGTTGTTATTTAGCGGCAAAGATTCGAGTGAAGGTCGAAATCTACGACGGCTCGTGTTGTTTGTACCGAATGATCGGCGGACTTATTCGATGCAGATGACGGGCGAGACCACCGCGCAAGGAACGCCGCGGATTCAATGGTTCTATAACGCAGCGGGCACGGAAGCCGCCGTATATCGCACCGCGTTGCGGCAAAAAGCCCGGGCGATTGTGGCGAAGAAGAAATAAAGCTTTGTCAGTTGTCAGTGGTCAGTGGTCAGTACAAAAGTCACCACGGACAACTGACCACTAACAAAGAACAAAGCACTAACTACAAAGCAGCATTTGTGAATTTCCCTCCGGCAAAGTACCCTCATACCTCGACATCTATTTGGCGGTCAGAAGAATCAAAGGCCAATCAAACTGCAGACTGTGGAGTTATCGGTGAAACGTTTCTCAATCCTTTTTCTTCTCCTTTGTTTACTAGCACCATCAACACTGTTCGCGGAAGTCGTTACGCAGCAACGAACGACACGACCCGCCGCCGGGACGTCCGGCTGAAACAAAGCCTGCGCCGCTCGCACCTGCGCCGCGGCTGCCGGAAGCAAAGATATTCAGCCAGGTCCTGCCGAACGGTCTTGAAGTCATCATTCTGGAAGACCACTCGATTCCACTCGTCACGATTGAGCTGGCCGTGAAGAACGGTTCGTACACCGAGCCACCCGAGTTGAACGGGCTCTCGCACCTGTACGAGCACATGTTCTTCAAACAGAACCGCGCCATCGCGAATGCCGAAGACTACCTGCGCACGATCGGGCAGATGGGCATCGCCTACAACGGCACGACGCGCGAAGAAGTAGTTGACTATTACTTCACGACCACCAGTCCGAACCTGCGCACCGCCATGCAGTTCATGAAAGACGCGACGCGCTATCCGCTGTTCGACGAACGCGAATTTGTGCGTGAGAAGGAGGTGGTGATTGGCGAGATCGATCGCAACGAGTCGAATCCCTTTTTCTACCTGAACAAGGAGATGAACAACCGCCTCTTCAACAAGTATCAGAGCCGGAAGAACCCGCTTGGCAGCAGGCAAACAGTCGGAGCGGCGACCACCGACATGATGCGTTTGATTCAGCAGCGCTATTACGTGCCGAACAATTCAGCCTTGGTTTTGACGGGCGACGTGAACCCGGAGGAAGTGCTCAAGATGGCGCAGGAGTTTTACGGCGACTGGCCGAAGCGCGAGAAAGATCCGTTTGTCGAGTTTCCGCTGGTCGAACATCCGCCGCTGACGAAGAGCGAAGGCAATGTGATCGTACAGCCCGTGCAGAATGTGATCATCAGCATCGGCTGGCATGGACCGTCGATCGGCAAGGACAATCCCGCGACATATGCGGCCGACGTTTTCTCGTTCATTCTTCGCCAGCCGAATTCGCGATTTCAGAGAAACCTCATCGATACGGGTTTGGTAACGGCTGTCGATCTCAGTTACTACACGCAGCGAAACGTTGGCCCAATCGCGCTCATCGCGCAAACGACGCCCGACAAAGCGCGCGCAGCGTTGAAAGCGATCTACGAGGAAGTCGCGCACTTCAACGACAAGGACTACTACACCGACGAGCAGCTCGAAAGCGCGAAAGCGTTGCTCGAAGCCGACGATCTCTATTCACGCGAGAAGTTGAGCGACTACACGCACACGCTGAGCTTTTGGTGGGCGTCGACGGGGCTCGAATACTTCCGCGGTTATCTCCCGCGGCTGCGTGCGACGTCACGCGCGGACATCAGCCGCTACATCACGACTTATATTCAAGGAAAACCCCACATCGGACTGGCGTTGATATCGGCTGAAGCGCAGGGCAGACTCAAAATCAACCGGAAGAGTTAATGGGTCAATGAACAGAGCCAGGATCATGAACGAATCAGTGAAGCAATTATTCAATCGCGTGCGTCAATCGGTCGTCACGTTTGTGTTGTTCGGCGTGCTCATCGCCGCTGGTGTTGGCTCTTCACGTCGCTCAACAGGCGCCAGTCACGCGGCCAGCGACGACAGCCGCCGCAATCTTCGGTACACAGCGTCGTGGCGAAGCAGGCGGCACTGGTCAGCGAGTTTGAAGTCAACGGGCTGAAGGTGCTGGTGAAGCGCCGGGAAGGAAGTTTGACCGTCGCTGCCGGTCTCTTCATTCGCGGCGGCTCGTCTAACATCACCGCGCAAAACGCCGGTATCGAAACATTGATGCTGAGCGTGGCGACCGAAGCGAGCGCCGGTTTTCCGCGAGACCGTATGCGCAGCGAACTGTCGCGGATGGGAACTGTCATCGGCAGCAGTTCGAACAACGACTACTCGGTGCTTTCGCTGGCTTCGACGCGCATGCACTTTGATCGTTCGTGGCAGATGTTTACCGACGTCGCGCTGCGTCCCGTCGTTTACGAAGGAAGACTTCGCGCTGGTTCAGGAACGATTTGTCGTTTCGCTCAGCGACGACAAGGACAATCCGGACGTCTATCTTCAAAAACTTCAGGACAAGATCGCGTACGCCGGTCATCCGTATTTGAACACCATCAGCGGCACGCCGGAGACGGTTGGCGAAGTTGACGCCGGAAGACCTGCGCGGCTATCACAAGAAGCTGATGGAAACGTCGCGGCTTTTGCTGGTGATTGTCGGCGACTTAAATGCGAACGAGATGAAGCGCTGGTGACGCGAGTTTCGGGAAGTTGCCTCGCGGCACTTACAAACCTGAACTTTACCGCAGTTGGCGTTCGACAAGTCGTCGGTGGAGATCACGCCGCGAGAGTTGCCGACGAACTACGTCCAGGGACTTTTCACGGCGCCTTCGCTGACCTCGCCAGACATTTATCCGATGCGTATCGCGAGTTCGTTGTTACGCGATCGCGTGTTTGAGGAAGTGCGGGTGAAGCGAAATCTTTCGTACGCGCCGGATGCATTTCTGCGAACGCAGGCTGCGAACGTCGGTGGGCTCTACGTGACGGCGAAGATGCCAATCAATCGGTGCGCCTGATGTTGAGTGAGATTCAGCGGTTGCAAACCGAGCCGATTAGTCCGAAAGATATTCAGGCCGTGATCGCGCAGTACCTGACCAGTACTATTTGGGACAGGAGACGAACGCGGCGCAAGCGGGTGAGTTGGCGCAGTATGAATTGATCGGTGGTGGTTGGCGCAATTCGCTCGACTTTCTGGAGAAGCTGATCGGCCGTGACGCCGGCGGACATTCAACGCGTCTCGCAGAAGTACATGCGCAATATTCGGTTTGTGGTTCTGGGAAACCCGCGTAGCGTCGACACCGGGTTTTCACAGGGGCCGCGGGCGAGTAGGTATCACAAAAGGCACATAACGAGATCACAAATGGCACAAAGTGAAAGAAATTTTCTTGTGCCTTTTGTAGGCTTCGTTTGTGCCTTTTGTGGCTTACATTGTCTCGCGCAGGTAGCGTTCGTAGAGTTTGGGATCCAGGCGCTGGAGAGTGCGCGCCTCAGTCGCGCCATCCTTAATTGCCACTCTCAAAATACGCGATCGCAAGATTGTAGAAGAACTCCGCATTATTCGGTCGCATCCGCGCCGCTTCCGTGTACTGACTCAATCGCCTCGCGCATCCGACCGGCGTAGTAGTAAGCATCACCCAGCTTGTTCCGAATATCAGCGATCGGCCGGCTTGAGCTGTAAAGCTTCGTGATACGCGCGGATCGCCTTCCTGGTTCTTTCCCTGTTTAACCTTGCAGTAACCAACCTTCACCCACGCATCAGCTCGCTTCGGATTCCTGTTGACCGCATTCTCAAAGTACCCGACAGCGCTGTCGTAGTTACCCAGCCACAGCGACTCGAGTCCGTTGCGATACGCCGACTCCGCCACGTCGCCCTTCGGCTTCATCGCCGAGCTCCGAGAGCGGACGCACCGTCCGGCCTTCAACTCACCCACTCGCGCAGCAGCAATCGCGAGATTGATGTTCTGACCGTTCGTGACTTTCACGGTCACGACACCCAACACCTGCCCTCGCAGATTGAAAACCGGACTGCCGCTGTTGCCGTGCGAGATCGGCGCGGTGATCTGGATGATGCGATAGCTGTTCGGCACTTCGCGTACGGCGGAAACGATGCCGTCGCTGACCGAGCCTTCGAGTTTCAACGGATTGCCGATGACGAAGATCGTTTCGCCTTCGTCAGGCAGTTCGGTTGCGAGCTCGCTTGTGCGGGCGCGTTCGAGCGGCATCTCGACGTTCAGCAGCGCAAGATCGCCTTCTTCGTCAACGGCGATCGCGCCTGTGACGGGAAACACTTTGCCTTTGCCGTCGAGTGTCTTGATCTCAGCGCGGGCGGCGCCGCGAATGACGTGAAGGTTAGTTACGACCTGGCCGGGTTTCAGAAAGAAACCGCTGCCGGTCATCAGCGCTTCGCCGCTCGCGTCGTAGGTGGCAATGGCCACGACTGCCGGCTTTACTCGTTTGACTAGCGTTGGAAGATTCTCGTCGGCGCGCGCGACAGCCGAAAGGAGAAGAATCAGCGCAAAGGGGAAAAAACGGGGGTAACGTTTCATAATGTCGTCAGTTCCAGGGCGAAAACGAAGACTTTAGGCCGTCGAAAGGAGAATCGAGGGCGGGGGATCTCGTTAAACTGAAAAAGAGAGTGGGCTCGAACTGAGCCCGCTGTCGGTGAGACATATTAGATCAACTAACGTTTAACTGGGTAGTGTTTTGTGAGATTGGCTACACACGAATGCAACAAAACAGGGCCGCCCTGCGTTGGAGCAGCCCCGAAAAGTAGAGCAACGCTCGTAATTGAGCTAACTATGGAACGATGTGAATGTGCGCAACACCCGGTCCGACCGGCGACGCGCCCACAGCCTCTTCCATCGTGATTAGCAGACCAAAGTCCGCCAGTGCAGTTTCCGACTTGATCTCGGCTTCGTTCTTGCCGCCCGTGTTAATGATCTCGCCGAGCTTGATGTACTCACCGTTTGCTCCAACTGCCCAGGCAATGAATTTCTTCCCGGCCGGAGCTTCCTTCAAATCGTGGAATTTCAACTCCACCTTAGTCGATCCGCCTTTCTCCGGCGTCAAGAAAACATTCGCACGCGCACCACTCAGTGCACCGCTGAAGTCAACTTTGATCTTAGTATCGTCGCCTTTCTTGAATGTCGGAACACCGAGCAGTGGCGCGGTGTAAGTCGACGCAACGACACCAGCGGCCGGCGCGGCAACAACCGTCGTGGCTGGCGCTGTCGTCGCCTGCTACTTTTTCACCCGAAGCACTGCGGCTTATGGGAATAACGCAAAACCTTCCGGCACTGCGCTTCTGAACACGACGCGAGTGTTCGCATCGTAAGCCGTCAAAGCCCCTTCCGGCGATGCGACCAGCATGAACTTCGAAAGTGGCGTTGTCGCCATCAGCGTACCGGTGCCATTAGTGATCGCAACCGGTCCCAACGCGGTGATAGTTCCGCTTTCGTCGACTGCATAGAGCGTCAACGCAGTCACGTCCGCGGGCACGTTCGCCAGGTTTAATTTGATCCTGGTCCCATCGTCATCGCGGAGAATCGTAGCCACACCCGTTGCGCCGGTGATGCTCACTGGATTGAGGGTGACGGTTACCTCTTTCTTCACTGGGTATTCAATGATTGTGTAACTTCCATCGGGGTTCTGAACGACTTTCTTTTCGGTTGTTTGTGCCACAGCGACTGCAGTTAGAGCTAGAATTAGAGTCACGGCCGCCAGGAAGAAGCTCGAACCATGCTTGCTCATCAGTTGTACCTCCCTTGTGTTTAATTAATCGCGATTAATTGTCTCTGGCGGGGGAACATGTCGGGGAGACGCTCTACAGGCGAATTCACTGATGAAATTGGGCAAGATTTATGCCGCTTTGATGAGGTAAGTAAAGAGGGCAAAGCGCTGTATCTGTGCGAAACATTACGATACAGCGCTGTCTTAAATCAGTGTGTTTAGTAGGCCTTCAACTCGGCAATCGCCTTCGCAACGTCCGAAGATTGCGGAAGTATTGCATCTTCGAGTTGTGGCGCGTATGCGACGAAGGTGTCGAGCGCACAAACGCGGCGAACCGGGGCATCGAGATCCTGGAAGAGTTCGTCAGAAATGCGTGCCGCTATCTCGGCACCGTACCCAAATGAGAGCGTATCTTCATGAGCGACGATTACGCGGTTCGTCTTTCGAACAGACTCGACGATCGCGTCCCAATCGTAAGGAGCAAGACTCCGCAGGTCGATAATCTCGACGCTCGTGCCTTCCTGCTCCGCCTGTTTCGCAGCGACGATCGATCGCTGGACCAACGCACCGTACGTGACGATCGTCAGATCTTTTCCTTCGCGCACTTTCCTCGCTTTGCCAAACGGAATCATGAAGTTGTCCGGCGGATACTGCCGACTTGTTGTACGCCTGGCGATAGAGATGTTTGTGTTCGAGGAACATCACCGGATCGTCGGAACGAATCGCAGTGCGCAGCAGTCCGTTCGCGTCGAGCGCGTTGGACGGATAGATCACGCGCAGGCCGGGAATCTGGGTGAACGTCGACACGCCTGATTGCGAGTGATAAACCGCGCCGCCCTTCAAGTAACCACCAATCGGCACGCGAATCACCAGCGGCGCTTTCCAGTCGCTTCCTGAACGCCAGCGCAGCAGTGCGAGCTCGTTGCGAATCTGGTGCATCGCGGGCCAGATGTAATCGAAGAACTGAATCTCGACGACGGGTTTCATTCCGCGCGTGGCCATGCCGATCGCGCGACCGACGATGTTTGCTTCGGCGAGCGGCGAGTTGAACACGCGGCCGCCGCCGAACTTCCGTTGCAGGTTGGCGGTGACTTTGAATACGCCGCCCTTGCCTTTCACGACGTCTGAGATACTGCTCGCGCGAGCAGTCGGCGACGTCTTCGCCGAAAACGACGATGCGCGGATCGCGTTCCATCTCGGTGTGCAGCGTGCGATTGATCAGGTCGACCATCGTGCCCGGCGTTGCCCGAGAGTTGCGCGCCTTCTTCGGTATCGAAGTCTTTCGAAGTCGGATCGACGTCGTGTGAGAAGACGTAGTTCATCGCCGTTTCCGGAGCAGGCTGCGCGGCGGCGAGCGCCTGGTCGGCAGCGTCGCTCACTTCTCGATCGACTTCGTCTTTGATCTTCTGGAGTCCGTCCTGGTCGATGACGCCTTCTTCGATCAGGAGCGCGCCGAAGCGTTTGACTGGATCGCGCTCGGCGTCGCCGGTGCGTTCCTCGTCGGGGCGATAGAGTTTTTCGTCGTCTGAGAGCGAATGCGAATACGGACGGATTACCTTCGCATGGACCAACGCTGGTCCTTGTCGACGACGGGCGTAATCGACAGCGCGACGCATTGTTTCCAACGACTCGATGGGATCGGTGCCGTCGCAACGTTGCACGTACAGCGAAGGGAAGTTTTCGACGAGCCGCGAAGCATCGCCACCGGCTGTTTGCACTTCAACAGGAACGCTGATCGCGTAACCGTTGTCTTCGATCAGGAAAACGACCGGCAGTTTCAGATTCGACGCGGTGTTCAAAGCTTCCCAGAACTCGCCTTCGCTGGTCGTTCCTTCGCCGAGCGAAACGTACGTCACTTCGTCGTCGTGAAACGTCTTGATTCGCTCTTTCAGCTCAGGAATTAACTCGAAACGATAGCTCGCTTCGGCGCAACCTACTGCCTGAAGCAACTGCGTCCCCGTCGGCGACGATTGCGAAACGATATTGAGGTCTTTGTGTCCCCAGTGCGACGGCATCTGACGCCCGTGCGAGTTCGGATCCGTTTCAGCGCCGACGGCGGAAAGAAACTGCTCGAGCGGCGTCATTCCCAACTGCAAACACAGCGCGCGGTCGCGATAGTACGGATAGAACCAGTCGTAACCCGCCTTCAACACGACGCCCGCGGCGACCAGCACCGCCTCATGACCTGCGCCACTGATTTGGAAGAAGATTCTGTTCTGTCCCTTTAGTTGGATTTCTTTGTCGTCGATACGGCGAGAGAGATACATCGTGCGATACATCTCGAGCAGCAACTTGCTGTCGGGGAGATCGCCGGCCTTCGACGTCTGTGGCACGCTTGCGCTGGCGATACCGTGCGGCGCCGCGGGTCGCGTCATCGGCTCCACCGGCGCGGGCATTGGCGAACTGGCGACTTCCTCGACTTTCGGAAGTTCGTCCGTTTGCGGGCTGGTTGACGCCGGCGATGTGCTCGATGTGCTTTTGGGGACCAGCTTCAGTACTTTGGTGTCAGTCTTCATAATTGCCAGCCAGGGTCATGCGATACTCTTCCGCCATTCCGGGATGTCCGTGGCGTTGCGCGGTTTCGATGCCGCGCTGATACGCATCGCGCGCTTTATCTTTTTGGCCCGTTCGTTCGTACGCGCCGGCCAACATGCCGAAAGCGTTTCCCTCGTCGTCCGCCACTTCCAAATAACGATTCAGAGTTTCGATCATCTCTTCGTCGCGGCCGGATTTCTCGTATTCCTTCGCAAGCCCGAACAGCACGGCTGTGTTTGCCGGGTCAGTCGAAAGCATCTGCTTGAAAATGTCGATGCGCGATGTGGTCATGACTATTTTCCGATAATCAGTTTGGCAATCGTCTGCAACTGCATGTTCGACGTGCCTTCGTAAATGGCGCCGATCTTCGAATCGCGCCAGTATTTCTCGACCGGATAGTCTTTGACGTAACCGTAACCGCCGTACAACTCGATCGCTTTCGAACTGACGCGTTCCGCGACGCGCGACGAGTAAAGCTTCGCCATCGCCGCTTCTTTCACGAAGTTGATTCCAGCGTCTTTCATGCGCGCGGCGTTGTAGACCATCAAACGCGCGGCTTCGAGTTCCGTTGCCATCTCGGCGAGTTGAAACTGAACGCCCTGAAACTGATTGATCGCTTTGCCGAACTGTTGGCGTTCCGCGGTGTAAGCGATCGCGCATTCGAGTGCGCCCTGCGCGATTCCGATCATTTGCGCACCGATACCGATGCGCCCTTCGTTCAGTGTTTCGATCGATATCTTGTAACCCTTGCCCGCTTCGCCGAGCACGTTCTCCTTCGGCACTTTGCAGTCTTCGAGGATCAGTTCGACTGTTGACGACGCTCGAATGCCGAGCTTGTTCTCCTTCTTGCCGATCGAAAAACCCGGGAAGCTCTTTTCGACGATGAAAGCCGTGATGCCGCGATAACCTGCTTCGGGATTTGCGTTTGCGAACAGGACGAAGATCTCGGCTTCGATACCGTTTGTGATCCAGAGTTTTCGTCCGTTGAGGACGTAGTGATCGCCGTTATCGACGGCGCGCGTCTGCATCGCAAAGGCGTCGGAACCCGATCCCGGTTCGCTCAAGGCGTAGGCGCCGACATGTTGACTCGCGAGCCGGGTCAAGTAGTTCTTTTTCTGCTCGGGCGTGCCCCAACGGATGAAGGCGTTGTTGACGAGCGTGTTCTGCACGTCCACGAAAACGCCCACGGATGCGTCAACTCGCGAAAGTTCTTCAACCGCGAGAATGGCGGTGAAGAAGTTCGCAGCCGCGCCGCCGTATTCTTCCGGCGTTTCGATCCCCATCAAGCCGAGGTCGAAACACTGCTTGATAATCGCCGGGTCGAGCTTGGCCGACTCGTCCATTTGCTCGACGCGCGGACGCAATTCGCCCTCGGCAAACTCGCGCACGCTGGAGCGAAACATCGACTCGTCTTCGGAAAGGGTTGTAAGTGGGCTGCTTGAAACTTGCGCAATCGCTGGTAGTGATTGACTCATAGGATGTAGTGCTCAATTGGGTTGTTTCAATGAACGTAGCATCATAATCGAGATTATCCATGTTTCAAACTGGCGGCATGCTTGTTGCGGAAACGACAAAATCGTGTGGTACGTTTAGCCTCGATGCCGGCCGAAAAATCGCAACCAAGTCCAATTGAGACGCGAACTCCAAGCAGGAGATTCGCGCCACTTGGGATCATATTCGGTCTGTTGGGGCTGATCCTGTTCGTGTATTTCGTGAGTAGCGCCGGGATTGGGCACATCCTCGACGGAATTCAGCGACTCGGCGCCGGTTTCCTGCTGATTCTTGCCATTTCCAGTTTGCGTTACGTGGCGCGGGCATGGGCGTGGACGCTCTGCGTGGAGCGTCCGTACCGGTTGCCGTTTCGCGATGCGTTTGCGGCTCGAATCATGGGCGACGCGCTCGGTAACGTCATTCCGTTTGTCAGCGTTGCTGTCAGCGAACCGTCGAAAGGCGTGTTTGTTAAAGACAAAGTGCCGCTGATGGTTGGACTGCCGGCGCTCGCGATCGAAAACATTTTCTACGCGCTTTCGGTGGCGCTCTTCATTTTCTGCGGCACGGCGACGCTGCTGCTCACGTTCACGCTGCCGAAAGGGTTGCGATACGCGAGCATCGGTGCGCTTTGCACGACGTTGGTGGTCGTGCCGTTGATCTACTTATTGATTCGTACGCAGGCGCGTTTCCTCAGTGGTCTGTGCGGGTTTTTGGCGCGACGGCGAGTTGCGCCGAAGTTGATGACGAAGATCAGGCCGCGCGCTGAAGTGTTGGAGGAGCGTGTTTACGGTTTCTATGGACGAAACCAGCAACGGTTTCTCTCGATCTTTCTTCTCGATTGTTGTTTCCACGTCGCGGGTGTGCTGGAGGTTTACACGACGCTTTCGTTTATCAGTCCGGTCGCGCCGACGTTGACGCAGGCGTTCATTCTCGAATCCGTCAACCGGATCATCAATGTGGCGTTTAAGTTTGTGCCGTTGCGTGCGGGTGTTGACGAAGGTGGGACGGGTCAGGTTTCGAAGGTGCTGGGATTCGCGCGCGGCATCGGCGAGACACTTGCGATCGTCCGCAAAGGCCGCGACATCTTCTGGAGCGCTCTCGGCGTGATCCTGATCTGGAAACGCGGATTGTCGTTACGCAATTTATCGAACGAAGCCGCCGCCGATCTTTCGCAGCCCGTCACCGCAAGTGAGTAAACGAACCTGCTAACAGAACAAGTCAGGAAGGGGGCAACGCCCCCGCTTAGATCAGGCGGGGGCGCGCTTTGCTTTGCCCCCTTCCTGACTTGTTCTTTGAGTCGTGAGAATTCGAATTCGCTACTCGTAAGCTAGCGCGTTCACTGCGTCGAGATTTGAAGCGCGCCACGCGGGATACAGCGCACCGAGCACACCGCCGATGAGTCCGATTGCTGCCGCAACCAATGCCCACTGCCAACTGTATTCGAAGATCAATCCGTAGGTCTTTTGTATTAGATAACCCGCGATCACCGACAAGATAAACCCGGCGATCAGTCCGATGAAACTGATCAGGATCGCTTCTTTCTCGATAACGCCGACGATGTAAGCCCGCGACGCGCCCATCGCTTTCAAAATCCCAATCTCACGCGTGCGTTCGGTGATCGTCGTGTACATCGCGAGCATCACCACCAGCGCGCTCACGACCGCCGCCAGTCCGACAAGCACGCGCAGGAAGACACCCAAATACGGAATGCTCTTTTCGAAACTCGTGAAGACGTCGCGCGTCGGCTGGATCAAGTTACCCGGCAACTCCTGATTGATGCGCGCGGCCATTTCCTCAATCTGATCCGGATTGCGCAGTTTCAGAAAGATGAACGTGCACTTTCCCTCCACTTCATTTGCCTTTTGCAGCATCGGAAGCGTCATCTTCACGCGCGCGCCGGATTCAGGTGCGTAAATTCCGACGACGCGATAGTCGTCAGTACCGACAGGCTTGATCAAATCACCGACGCGAAGATTGTTGTTGCGTGCCTTCGTTTGGTCGATCACCACTTCCTTCGCGTCCTGCGGCCCGCGACCCTCGACGATGTTGAGGCCGTTCATACGCGAGTATGCGTTCCAATCAAGACCGTCGATCTGTTCGAAACCAAAACCTCTGGATCCCTGATAGATGTGGCGGTACAACGGCAGCGCCTCTTCGATACCGTCGATGGCTTTCAGCCGATCGACGTAACGGGTGTCGAGATTGGCCGTCATGGAGGTTAAATTGACCGACCCCGGCCGCATGAACATCAGTTCGTAGCGCACGTTGCCCGCCCTGCGCTGGAGGTCGTTCGACATGCCCCGCGCGAGTCCGGTGAACAGCATTACGAGGCTGACACCCAGCGCAATTCCCGCGACGCTGACGAGCGTTCGAATGGGTCGTTGACGAATATTCGAAGTGACTAAGTTATCCATTTGCAATCAAGTTCCGGCAGTCTCCGTGGTGCTACTACCTTAAGCGATTTTGGTCTAAGCTAACAAACAGTCGGGCACGCTTGTTGATTAGGAAGGAAGTGTTGCAAACCAGTAACCACATGAAGATTCGAAAACCTTCACCCTTTGTTCAATCGTTCAGCATTCTCGTTCTCCTTCTTGCAATCGTACTGGTGGCGCGAAGCTTCGTGCCCGAGCGGGTCCAGATCACGATCCTGGGCACGACCGATCTGCACGGCAACATCAACCCGATCGATTACTACACCGACAAGCCCGACAACCGCGGGCTCGCGAAAGTCGCGACGCTCATCAAGCGCGTGCGCAAAGAGCAGCCAAACACTTTGCTCATCGATTCAGGCGACACGATCCAGGGCTCGCCGCTCGAGTCGTTTCACAGTCGGAAGAACAACGTGCGCACGGACCCGATGATGCTCGTGATGAACTCGCTCAATTACGACGCGATGGCTGTCGGGAATCACGAGTACAACTTCGGACTCAAAGTGCTGGAAAAAGCGCGTGGCGAAGCGAAGTTTCCGTGGCTTTCGGGAAACACGTACGACAAAGGCACGCAGCGCACACATTACAAGCCCTACATCGTGAAAGACGTCGCCGGTGTGAAGATCGGGATCCTTGGACTGACGACGCCGGGAATTCCGTACTGGGACAATCCTCCGAATTACGCGGGACTCGAATTTCACGAACCGGTTGCCGAAGCGCGCAAGTGGGTCACGACGTTGCGGACGCAGGAGAAAGTGGACGTCGTCGTTATCGCGATGCACATGGGACTCGGCGAGGACCTGCGCACGGGTGAAGTGAGTCCCGGTCAGATTCCGCACGAGAACGAAGCGATCTCGATCGCGAAAGAAGTCCCGGGCGTCGACGTCATCTTCATGGGCCACACGCATCGCGACGTGCCTTCGCTGTACATCAACGGCGTTTTGCTGACACAGGCAAACCACTGGGGACGGCATCTCGCCCGCGCCGATCTGTATCTTCAGAAAGAGCCGTCCGGTTGGCGTGTGTACGCGAAGTCGGCGCGGACGATGCCGTCAGACGATCGCGTCGAGCCCGATCCGGAAGTTGTGAAACTGGCCGAGCCTTACGATCGACAGACGCAGGAGTGGCTCGGACGAGTCGTCGCGGAGTCGCCTGAAGAGCTAACGGCGGAAGACGCGCGCTTTCGTGACACGGCGATTCTCGACCTGATTCAGAAAGTTCAACTCGAGGCGGGTAAAGCGGACGTTTCGATGGTCGCGAGCTTTAATCAGAATGCGCGCATCGATAAAGGTCCGGCCACGGTACGCGACATTGCCGAGTTGTATGTTTACGAAAACACGCTTGTGGTTCTGGAAGTGACTGGGCAGCAGCTCAAAGACGCACTGGAACATTCCGCCAAGTACTACACCGACTACCAACCGGGCAAAACGCCCCGCGAACTAATCAACGACAAGATCCCGGCATACAACTTCGACATCGCCGAAGGTGTCACGTACCAGATCGACATCTCGAAGCCGATCGGCAGCCGGATCCAAAACCTTCGCTTCAAAGGTCAGCCGTTGTCGATGACGCGCAAGCTTCGTCTGGCGACCAATAATTATCGAGTGAATGGTGGCGGCGGGTACACGATGTACAAAAATGCCCCAGTTGTTTATCGGTCGAGCGAGGAGATTCGTGAGTTGATGGTCGACTGGCTCGAACGCCACAAGACCATTCCCACTAAACCGAACAACAACTGGAGCATCATCCCCTAAGCTCGGGGTACAAACAAAAACAAAGCGGCAAGAGCGGAGGATTGTGTTTGCCGCTTTGTTTTTTAGCGGGCGGGGGTGAGAAGTTATTGCTAGGTTTTGTTCATAAACGACCCGTCAGCTTGTCGCTCATGAACCCCGCCTGATTTTCCCCTCAGAAGTAGACCCCCTTGTTCGTTGTTGCTGAATAACGCGAAATTGGCCGGAAGATCGCCTCAAAAAATTTTCAAAGGTGCTAGAATCTCCCCACATCATCGGACCTTGAAGTGATCGCCCACTTCACAACCAATCTGTCGACAGAGAGATATATAGAATGGCGATTCGTTCGTCTGAAGCCATCACTCAGCTACTCAGGAAATGGAGCAACGGCGATGAGAAGGCACTTGATCAGCTAATGCCGTTGGTCTATGACGAATTGCATCGTCTTGCCGAGTCGTACCTCCGCCGCGAACGCCGCGAACACACTCTGCAACCCACCGCGTTAGTAAACGAGCTGTTTCTGAAGTTTTTCGATCAGAACAGCATGAGCTGGCAGAACCGCGCCCAGTTCTTCGGCGTCGCCGCGCAGATGATGCGACGGATACTGGTGGACCACGCTCGCGCGCACTGCTCCGTGAAACGCGGTGGCGATCGTTTCCCGGTCTCGTTAAAAGACGTTGCGGCATTTGGCACGCAGCCCGATGCGGACATTCTCGCCCTTCACGATGTTCTGAATCGACTCGAACAAATCGACGCGGTTCAGGGACGGATAGTCGAGTTGCGCTTCTTTGGTGGTCTGACCATCAAAGAGACCGCGGAAGTGATGGATATCTCCCATGCGACGGTCGAGCGTGAATGGCGGACCGCCAAAGCCTTTCTGAAGCGGGAACTTACCCGGGTCAAGAATTCTTCGTGAGGGACTTAGACCGCGAATTGCGCGTTATAGGCAGTAACCTTGCTATTTAAAACCTCTCAAGAATCGACATGATCACCCATGACAGATGGCAGCGCATAAAAGAGATCTTCCAATCCGCTCAGGAAAGGACGCCCACCGAGCGCTTAGACTTTCTCGACCAGGTTTGCGGTGACGATAAATCCATCCGCGACGAAGTCGAAGCCTTACTAACAGCCGACGAAAGCAACGACGGAGACAACTTCCTCAGTACTCCGGCATTCCAGTTTGCCGCCGGGATGCTTTCCGACGAGAAGGTAAAGAGCGAGTTTGAAGCGGGCACGAAGGTGGGCCGCTACACGATTCTCTGTCCGTTAGGCGCCGGAGGGATGGGCCAGATCTACCTGGCCCAGGACGAACAACTCGGCCGCAAGATCGCCCTCAAGCTCATCTCCCGCGAGTTTGCGACCGACCCGCGCCGAGTCCTTCGTTTTGAACAGGAAGCCCGCGCGGCTTCAGCTCTCAATCATCCCAACGTCTGCGTGATCCACGAGACCGGAGTGACCGATAACAACCGGCACTTCATTGCGATGGAGTACATCCAGGGCATCACCCTGCGCGACAAACTCACACGCGAATCTCTCACGCCGCTCGAAGCAATACACATAGCGCGTCAGGTAGCTGACGCGCTCGCCGCCGCTCACGCCGCCAGCATCATCCATCGCGACATCAAACCCGAAAACATCATGCTTCGCCCTGACGGCTACGTTAAAGTTTTAGACTTCGGCCTCGCGAAGCTGAACGAGGTTGTGGTGCCCGAGACGGCCCTTCACATTCGGCAGCCGCAGCGCATTTTCACGGGCGTCCGCTCCGAATCAGGGACGTTGATGGGAACTGTGAAGTACATGTCTCCGGAACAGTTGCGTGAAATCGAGCTGGACGAACGGACCGACATCTGGAGTCTCGGAGTCGTCTTGTACGAGATGCTGACGGGAACGACGCCTTTCGAGTCGCGCCTTCCGAATGGGACGATCGGTTTGATAGTTGGACCACAAGCTCCCGCGCTCTCGCTACCGGATCACGTACCCGGACGCTTTCATGAGATCGTGCAGAAGGCAATCGCGAAAGACCGCGATGCTCGGTATCAAACGGTTACGAAGCTCGCCGCCGATCTCCACGCGCTGCAAAAAGAACTGGAACGCGAGACGGACCCGCATCCAGTGCAACCTCTGATTCCGTGGTATACGCCGGAAACCCAGAAGACACGAACGCTCACAAGCGGATCGGCCATCTTCACGCGTCTGAAATCGCAGGCCGTTCACACTGCGGATCTTTTCTTCACCGAAATCAGAATGCACAAAACCGCGAGCATCTTTGCTGGAATGACGGTCGTGCTCGCGTTGGTCCTGTCCCTGCCCGGGTTCATTCAAAGGATTGGCAAACGTCCGTCACCGCCGCCGATGCAGATCACGATGACGGCCCTCACGAACTCCGGCACGTCCGTTCGTTCAGCATTTTCTCCGGACGGCAAACTGGTGGCGCACGCTGAGGAGCAGGACGGAAAACAACGTCTGATGTTGAGCCCCATCGGTGGCGAACGCCCGAAAGAAGTGGTGCCGGCGGATAATGTTAATTATCTCGGTCTCACCTTTTCTCCCGACAATTTGCACCTGTATTTCACGGTAGAAGAGAAAGACGGCGCGAGTAACGTCTATCGAGTTCCAAGCGAGGGTGGCCTGCCGGAAAAAGTGAAAGAACACGTCGATAGCCCAATCAGTTTTTCACCGCAAGGAAATCAGTTTGCTTTTGTGCGGCTCGATCATGCCAAACGCGAATACGCATTGATTGTTTGCGACGTCACGGGAGCGAATGAATCCGTTGTTGCTACTCGTAAGGATCGTGAGGTGCTCTCAACTTCCGGCCTTGCTTGGTCGCCTGACGGCGACACCATCGTCTGTCCCGCCGGCCGGCTGGGACCGGGGTTTTCACATGGATCTTGTGGCGTTTGATGTAAAAACCCGAGCGCCGCGAATGATTGCCGGGCAGTCGTGGTTCTCCATTTATGAGGTCGCATGGCAGGAAGGTTCGAGCAGTCTCGTTATCAGTGCGAAAGCACGCGAAGCGACGCCGCATCAACTGTGGCGCATCACGTATCCGGCGGGAGAGGTACAAAGCATCGCTCCGGGTCTCAACGATTATCTCGGTGTGAGTGTGGCCGGCAATAAGATTGTTACCGTGCAGCAGAATCGCTCGTGGGGCCTGTGGGTTGTGGGTCCGGCGGATTTGAACGCGAAGTCGATCACCTACGGCACCGGCTTCGGCTACGGCGTGACCTGGAACGCCGCTGGAAACCTGGTCTACTCTGCGATGGACCAGGACCACTTGAACATCGCCAGCATCGCTCCCGATGGTTCAAATCAGATTCCACTCACTGAACTCGGCGACAATTACCATCCGAACGCTTCACTCGACGGTCGTTTCATCGCTTTCTCGTCCAAGCAAAACGGCGGTTTCAATATCTGGCGCATGAGCGTTGACGGCAGCAATCCCCAACAACTCACCTTCACGGACGGCAACTTTTATCCGTCGTTCTCACCGGACGGTCAGTGGGTTGCCTACGACAACTTGACGGATCTGAAAGCAAGTGTTTGGAAAGTGCATTCTGAAGGCGGGATGCCAATGAAGATCGCCGACGGTTATCGCATGCCCGTGTTCTCACGGGACGGCAGATTCATTGCCGTCCGCTACGACGCGATCGAGCGAGGCGCGACCGACCTGGTTGTTTATCCGGCGGATGGCGGCGCTCCAGTGCGAAGGCTCACGATCCCAAGGCTCGACTGGCAACGTGTTTACTGGCTCAACGATCGCACCTTTACCTACCTGAAGAGTGTCAACGGCGCGGTAAACGTCTGGAGTTTTGATTTCCAACTCGGCGCCGAGAAACAGCTCACACGCTTCGACAGCGAACAGATCTATTCCTACACCTTATCACCCGATTTCAAACGAATAGCTTGTCAACGCGGAAAGAAAGTAAGTGACGTAACAATCATAAGCAGCGAACAGTAGGGAAAGCGTAACTGTTCGCTGCCAATGTGTGAGGGTTCTGGGCTTGAGCCTGAGTCGTGAGGGCGAAGTTGGTTAGGCGGCCTTTTCGATCGTCCAGTTTGGATCTTTTACAAGTGTCGGCTCGCAACCTGGAGGTCTGATTTCGGCGACGGCGGCGCTGGTGTGGTAGGCCCTTGTCAAGATCGTGTCGATCCTTTCGAAATCCAATAAATGAGACGCCGGCAACTTCTTAATCTCTACTCGTAATAGTCGGAGAACTTCAACGAGCATCCAGTCGACGCGACAAAGCTGACCATTGATCTTGCGTTGCCCGTCGTTAATAGCTTGTTGGTCTGTGGTATTCGTATTGGCTTCTTCACTATCCATACACTCCTCCTGGGCCGGTTCGGCCACTTAAAGCGGGTTTGGGTGGGTAGTTCAGTTTCTGCCACTCGATCGATACGCCGCGTGGGAATCAAGTGCGATACTGAACGTCGTTTAAAGGGAGTGAACTGGCTTCGCTACAGCTAACAGCAGCAGGTGGCTGCCGCCGAGTGACCTAAACAACAAGCCGCCGCTGGTCCAATCCCTCTGGGCAATCGGTTCCTGCTTTGACAGCTACTAACGCGAAAAGCGTGATGATATTCCCTCAGGATGGAGCAAAAAGCAGAACAGCAACCCGGGGGCGTTGGGTTGCTGCTCTGCTTTGGGGAGACTAGCGAGCAACGAGTTGTGACAGCAGCTCGTTCGTTTGATCGGGTACTTGCTGCGCAGCTTTCCCGGCAAACCAGGGCTTCCTTCTCCGGTTTGCTTCAAACTGATTACTCGAGCGCCTTCCAGTGCACCCTTCACTTAGCTACTCGCGTGCCACATAGTTTCTTCCACAAATTCTCAGAATCAGTGTTGCCTGCACACCTCTTTCCTATCCAATCGGATAGAGACCTTATCTGTTCGGATAGCCAAACCCCTGTTGCTCCAAAACACCCGTGCGCGTAGACTTGCCGAAACAGCCTGGCCGTCAGCTTTTCAACAACATGAGCCCGCGACTAGCAGCTATCTCAGGAAAACTAAAAGGATCGATCTTCACTATCAACGAAGATACGTTCGTGATCGGTCGCGAGACCGCAGCCAACGTCTGCATCGCCGACGCCTCCGTTTCGCGACGTCACACGAAGATCGAGAAGCACGACGGAAACTTTGTAATCACCGATCTCGAAAGCCTGAACGGCACGTTCGTCAACGACGTCCCGGTCAAATCGCGCATCCTGCAACACGGCGACCGCCTCAGAATCGGCGACTCGCAGTTCATCTTTCTCACTCAGGAAGGCGACGTCGCATCACGCTCAAGCGAGGTCAACATCGATGAAGCACAAGTCGTCAGCGGACCGACGATGCAGATCCGCATCGACGACGCGATGTACCTGATGGCGCGCGACCTGAGCGCGTTGATGAAAGTCAGCACCAGCATCAACGCGATTCGCGGCCTCGACGATCTGCTGCAACGCCTGATCGAACTGCTCTTCGAAGTCGTTCCCGCTCAACGCGGCGCCATTCTGTTAACGACCAACGACTCGCTCGATTCGAGCATCGTCTTTGGTCTCGATCGCGTCAGCGGAAAAGACAAAGCCGTCAACGTCAGCCGCACGATTGCGCAGCAGGTGCTCCGCGACGGTGTCGCGCTGATCGCAAACGACCCGGCCACGCAGCCGACGCTCTCATCCGAAAGCCTGATCCAGGCGCGGACACATTCGGTGATGTGCGTGCCGCTGGTGATGATCGATCACAAGCTCGGCGTCGTTTATCTCGATACGACGATCGCCGGCGATCATTTCAACCGAGATCATCTACAACTCGTCACCGCTATCGCCGGCATCGCCGCGGTCGCAATCGAAAATGCGCGCCATTTCGAATGGCTACTGAACGAGAACGAACGTCTCCTTGCAGACGTGAACATCGAACACAACATGGTCGGCGAAGGCCCGGCCATGCAGCGCGTCTACCATTTCATCTCGAAAGTTGCGCCAACCGATTCGACCGTTCTCATCGCCGGCGAAAGTGGGACCGGAAAAGAGCTCGCAGCGCGTGCGATTCATCGCAACAGCAAACGCGCGCAGAAAGCGTTCATGGCAGTGAACTGCGCCGCGCTCACCGAAACGCTGCTTGAAAGCGAGTTGTTTGGTCACGAGAAAGGCGCTTTCACCGGCGCGTTTTCGCAGAAGAAAGGCCGGCTCGAAATCGCCAACGGCGGTACGGTGTTTCTCGATGAAATTGGTGAGCTGACGCCCGCGCTCCAGGTAAAACTCCTGCGCGTGCTGCAGGAAAGAGAGTTCGAGCGCGTTGGCGGAACGGCGACGATCAAGGTCGATCTGCGCGTGATTGCGGCGACGAACAAGAACCTCGAAGAGGCGATCGAAGCGAGTGAGTTTCGACAGGATCTCTACTATCGCCTCAACGTCGTGTCGCTCGAAATGCCGCCGCTGCGCGAACGTCGCGAAGACATCATGTTGCTCGCGAGTTATTTCGTCGACAAATACGGCACCCGATGTAATCGAAAACTGCTCGGCATTTCAGTCAACGCGCGCGAGCGTTTGACGGCTTACGACTGGCCCGGCAACGTGCGTGAGTTGGAGAACGCAATCGAGCGTGCAATCGTGCTCGGCACCACGGACATCATACTTCCGGAAGATTTACCGGAAGCTTTACTCGAACGCGAAACGTCGACGACGCAATCGGCTGTTGGGTATCACGAGGCCGTCACCCAAACGAAGAAACAGATCATCTTGAAGGCCATCGAAGAAGCCAAAGGCAACTACACGGAAGCTGCGAAGCTGCTGGGGGTTCATCCGAACTATCTTCACCGCTTGATTCGGAATCTCAATTTGCGCGCGCAGTTGAAAACTACGTCGTGAAAGTTCTTAACAACACAACACGCAGGAGTTAATTGATGAGCGAATTTCAGACCGAAGAGGAATTCAGACAGCATCTAAATACGCCGTTTCGTCTGCAAGTCAACGCGCCGAAACCGATCGATCTCACATTGGTAGGGGTTGAGTCGCGGCCGTCGGACGCGACCGAACAGCAGGGAATGGAACGTTTCTCGGTCGTCTTTTTAGGCTCGCCGGAATTTTTATTGCCGCAGAATACATATCGCCTGGTCCATCCGGAGATGGGTGAGTTTGATATTTTCCTGGTTGCGATTGGGAAAGAGACCGACGGGTATCGTTACGAAGCAGTCTACAACTATTACAGGCAGGACGGCGCTTCCGCAGGCTGAATCCGGTGTTCTCTTAAAGCAGACTCATCAGGAGGTAGCCGGCGACGACTGGCCGGGCACCCATTCCATGTGTTTGTACCCGCCGAGGTCCTCGAAGGTCACAAACCCAAGCCGTTCATAAAACCGGTGGGCGTCGTCGTTAAGCACAAACACCATGTGTCTCAACACCTTGTTCGTCTCAGTTGCCTCAGCCATCAACTTTCGCAACAGGTACGTCCCCACGCCGCGATTCTGAAACTGCGGAATGATCGCGATGTCTAACAACCGCATCTGTTTGTCGTCGACTCCAATCCAGATTCGCCCCGCGGGAACACCATCGACAAGAATGACGTCGTAACGCGCATCCGGATAGCGTTGCCGGTATTCTTCGTCCTGCCGTTCAAACTGCCAGCGAACGAAAGCTTCTTTTTGTCCCGGGTCCCAGTCAACCTGGGCCAACTCCTGCGCACGTGTGCCGCCGTAGACGGCGACAAGGAATTCCCTGTCAGCGGGGGTCACTGGACGCAGCGACACGCTGACAGGAGATTCTTCTTTGTTGGTTGAGTCCGACATCTGTTAACAGTCGATTGTGGTCCCGGACTTACTGGAGGTGATTGATCACGGCTTCGTAAAAGATGTCGCCGTCATCGTTCTTGCGCTGGGTAAGAAACAAATCGAACTTGCCGAGCGCCGGATGGCTAATAGTATGAATCGAAGTGAACGGCGGCAACTCCTCCCCTGTCTTAAACACCAACCTGAAAGATTTTGTCGGGGTGGAGCTGCGCGTCACGGTACTTGAAGGCTTGAAGGGCACGAGTTCGATCAGTCGTAATTCAATCTTTTCTCCCCGTGCGTTAGGTGCTGTAAAGATGCCGTTAACGTACGGTTTGAACGTCTCTTCAGAGAAGGTAAACACCGGATCTTTCTGGGCTTCGATCGGCATTTCGGCGGCGGTTGTGGGAGTTTTTGGATCCTGACCAAATCCGACGCGAGCGGCGGCTAATACCAGGCCAACTGAGAGAGCGGAACGCAGTCCATCCCTCAGGAAGGCACGACGTGAATGCGGCATTTAGTTTTTGTCTCCTGGACAGTAAAGGTAAGTGCTCCGGGTGAATAGTCTAGTTCGGTTATTCGTACCTGCCAAGGAAATTTCGTACAACTCCGCACCGCTCCCGGGTGGGCCAATCAGAAATTTTTCGAATTGGACCACCGCGATGGTGATCTTCGCAGAAAATTCTCGCGTTATTAGGCGTAGAGAATCCAACGCACGGCCGTGAGTCGGATTACCAGAGAGGCATTTGGAGCCTTTATCAGGGGGTCGACTGGAAGGGATTAGGTTTACGGAGATCTGCGCCTCTCCGTACTTCTTCGGGGAAAGATTTCTTGCTTGTAATTCCAGCGGACGCAAGCTAGAATCCCCCCCGCTTCAGAGTTGAAATAGCTCTTCAGTCTCCACAAGCAGGTAACTACATCCTCCCGATCCAATTCCCACTTGCTGAGAATCGCTCGGGATCAATGTCGGGACCCGACTCTATTGTCACGTACGGAAATCTAATCATTTCAGTCTTTAGGAGGAGAAATGTCGGAACCTTTCCTTAGTGAAATCAAGCTTGTCTCCTTTAACTTCGCACCGAAAGGATGGGCTCTGTGTAACGGTCAATTGTTGCCCATCAACCAGAACCAGGCTCTGTTCGCATTGCTTGGCACTGTCTACGGTGGCAACGGACAGACTAACTTCGCGTTACCTAACCTCCGCGGCAGAGTGCCCATTCATGAGGGTAGTGGTCATACCCTTGGCGAAGCGGCGGGCTCATCGGCCGTAACAGTTAACATCCAGCAGATGCCGCAGCACTTGCACTTCGCTCAGGGATCATCAAACACCGGCGATACACCCACTGCCGTCGGGAATTTGCTTGCAACCGCGCTCAACGTCTACCGGCAGCCTGACAACCTGCAGACGATCGAGCCAACGTCGGTGACTAGCATTGGCGGCAGCCAGCCTCACAACGACATGATGCCGTACCTGGTCCTGAACTTCATTATCGCGCTGCAGGGTATTTTCCCGTCGCAGAACTAAAAGGAGAACGAAAATGGCTCCATATGTCGGTGAAATCAGAATGTTTGCGGGCAACTTTGCCCCCAATGGCTGGATGTTTTGTGAAGGGCAGACGATGCCCATTTCCGAGAACGAAGTGCTCTTTCAACTGATCGGTACTACCTACGGTGGTGACGGAGAAGAGACCTTCAATCTGCCGAATCTTGCCAGCCGCGTACCTATTCACATGGGAACTGGACCAGACGGTGTTACCTACCAACTCGGCGAGATGGCCGGAACGGAACAGGAGACTTTGACGACCAACCAGATCCCGAACCATACCCATCCGTTGATTGCGTCGACCGCTATTGGTACCGCCAATACATGTGCCGGGAACCTGACCTCCCAGTCAGTGTCGATCAAGATGTACATCGCTGAAGCGCCAACCGCCAACGCAAACGCAAATGCGATAACGCCCGTCGGCGGCAGTCAGCCGCATGAGAATTGCCAACCGTTCCTTTGTATCAATTACATCATCTCGCTGTTCGGGGTGTTCCCGAGCCAAACGTAAAAGGAGAACAACATGTCTGACCAGTTTGTCGCTGAAATTCGAATTTTCCCGTTTAACTTTCCGCCGACAGGTTGGGCCTTTTGCGACGGCCAGTTGATGCCGATTTCACAGAACACCGCCCTGTTCTCACTCCTCGGCACCGTGTACGGAGGAGACGGAAAGTCAACCTTTGCGTTGCCCGACATGCAGGGCAACGCGGGTATGCAGCCCGGGCAGGGGCAAGGCCTCTCGCTGCGAGATCTCGGCGAGATAGGCGGCACCGAAACCGTAACGCTGCTCGTTAGTGAAATACCTTTCCATACCCATACTTTGCGGGTGTCCGCGGAAGTCGGAGATATCCAGATTCCGGCGGACAACACCGCTTTGGCCCGTTCAGGCAGTGGCAGCGCCTATACGGCGACGGCCACGAATATTGTCCAACTGGCCCCGCAGGCTCTCGCTCCGGCTGGTGGAAGTCTGCCGCATAACAACATGCAGCCGTATTTGACCCTAAACTACTGTATTGCGCTCCAGGGGATTTTCCCGCAAAGGCCTTAAGTAGTTTGACAGTGTAGGTTTTACAGCCCTTTGCGCGGGCGGCAAAAAACTGCTCGCTCAGGCCAATTCTGCGCTAGAATGGCGGCAATCTTTCTCGCCGCCATCTGGCGGCACTAAAAACGCAAGGCAATTACAACTTTATAAGGTCTGATGAGACCTGGAAGTTCCTTGAATTCCCAAGACCCTCGACCAGCGAATCGTTCATGCGATCAGCGTGAGCCGAACTGCCCAATCCGATTCCCAGGCGAGTCAACACAAAGCCGAACCTAGGAGACACGTATGAAATCCCGAATCTCACTCTACCTCTGTAGGCGTAATGTCTATGCCCTGACGGCCTGCCTACTGACATTCTCGCTGATTACTATGCCGTTCGTGCAGATCACCATTGCGTCTTCTGCAGCGGAACGGCAGGTCGGCAATCCTAGTTCAGACTCGCAGATAACGATTGACAAAACGAGTTATCGCGCCACGAACGCTCCCATTCCGGCGCCTGCTCCCGAACCGATGATGGTGCCCACCATCACGGCGACCAAGGTGGACGCGCTGATCAGTGACGACGGAGACGGCAAGGCCGATCCGGGTGGAACCGAGAAGATCGAGTACAACGTCACGATCACTAACAATGGCACCGATGCAGCCGACGTCGTCTTCAGCGACGACATCGACGACCACACAACGCTGGTTCCCGGCAGCATCAACACGCAACCGATCGCGGATCCGGATACGTACTCCGCGAGCGGCAACATCGCCATCTCCAAGGCTGCCCCCGGCGTGCTGACGAACGATAGAGATCCTGACACCGGAAACAATTCCGGACTTACCGTTACCAAAGTTCAGGGAGTCGGCGCGAACGTCGGCGTTGCTACTGATACTACGGCGACGGGACGAGGCGGTGTGAAGGGTTCAGTAAACCTGGCTGCCAATGGCAGCTTCACCTACGAACCACCTCCGGGATTCGAAGGAGCAGACTCGTTCACGTACGAAACTAGCGACGGCACCAAGACCGACACCGCGACTGTCACAATCAACATCAGCGGCATGGTCTGGTTTATCAGCAACAACGCCGGCGGATCGAATCGCGGCACCTTCAGTAACCCGTTCACCACGATTGCTTCATTCAATACGGCGAATGCCGGAACCGGCGTTGCGCCCGATCCGAAAAATGGCGACTTCATCTCCCTGCGTCTGGGAACTGGCACTTATTCGGAAACCGACGGTATCAACCTGCGCGCGCAACAAAGGCTGATCGGTAATGCCGTTCAATTCAACACGGTGTTCGCAGCGGCTGCCGACAGCATCGCGGCGTACACGACGTTTGCAGGTGCGGCCACTGCTGCTCCAGTGATTTCCACTTCGGGCGGCCACGGTGTGGACCTTTCAACCGACAACCACGTTCGTGGTTTGAACGTTAACAACACCCCCGGCTTCTTCAAGATCAACGGCGGCGCAGTAGGCTCGCCGATAATCAACACCATAAGCTTGACCGGAACAGGCGGTGCTCTGAACGTTACGACCAGCGGCGCTTTTGGCGCCAACGTCGTGTTCGGCACACTCGAGTCGACGAGTTCACCGGGAGCAAACCTGAACCTCGTCAACGTCAGCGGCGCACTTGGACTTACGTCCGGCGGCACCGGATTTTCCGGCAGCGCCGCAGCTTCAGCGGCCGTTAACGTTTCCGGCGGTACCGTGTCTTTCACGTACAACGGAAACGTGACGAAGGCTAATGCCGGAGCGCTCGTTAACATCGTCAATGCACACGTCACCGGTACCATCGCCTTCACTGCCACGCTCAGTGCGACTGCCGGTACGGGATTCCAGTTTGATAACGCCGACGGTACCTACAACTTCAGCGGCACTAACACACTGAACGGCGGCGACGCTGGTATCGACATCGTCAACGGATCGTCGGGTACCTTCACCTGGTCGGCCGCGAGCACGATCACCAGTCCGACGGGCGCCGCGTTCAACGCCGCCACATCGCCTGGAAATCCAAACGTCACTTACTCCGGCACGATCACCCAGAACACCGCCGGCCAACGTGCGGTCAACGTCGACGGCACGACTGGTGGTTCGATTGGCATCGCTACCGTCACCGCGGGTTCAACCGCAGGCGGCGTTGGTAACACGGGCGTCAATATCAATAACGCTAATGGCAGCGTTTCCATCACGACTCTGAACCTCGGCACGAGCGGCACGCGCATGACCGCGCAGGCCGTTACGATCGCTGGCGGTTCGGGTGCGAAGAGCTTCACCAACCTCAGCATCTTCACGACCGGAGCAGCTATAGGTTTCAGCTCCAGCAACACCACCGGTTCGATCACGATCGGCGATGGTGCGGTTGACACTGCCGGCGCCTCCGCTTTCAACATCACCGGCACGAGCAATGCGAGCCGCACTCCGCTGAACATTCAACTCGACGCCGTCAATACTAGTGGCGGTTCAAACGGTATCGCCCTTTCAAATACGTCCGGCACGGGTAGCCCTGGCGGCTTTCGTATTTTGGGAACCGGCGGAACTTGTACGAACGCTTCCACGGCGGGTTGCTCCGGCGGTCAAATTCAGAATACGACCGGCGCTGATACCAGCACGGGCAGTACGGGTTCGGGCGTCTTCATGAGCAACGTCGACACCGTAGTCTTGACGCGGATGCACATCCATGATCACTCGAACTACGGCATCAAGGGCATCAACGTTAACAACTTCGCGCTCGACACGAGCGTCCTGAAGGGCGTTAACGGTACCAACCCCGGCAGTCCGTTCGTTGACGGCGCTGTGGTGTTTGACGGAACGGGCGCTGCCACGCCGCAAGGCCTCGTCGGAACCGCTTCCATTACCAACTCCGACATTCGCGGTGGGCGCAGTGACAACCTTCGCGTCGACAACGATCAAGGTACTCTCAACTTAACCATCACGGGCAGCACCTTCCGTGACACCTTCGATCAGTCAGACGCCAACGACAACATCTTTATCGAACTTGGCGGTACGTCAACCGGTTTTGTCAGCATTACCGGCTCGACGTTCGGTGAAACTTCCGGTGACCACCTGCAGGCCAACATGATCAATACGGCCGTTGGACACTTCACCATCACCGGCAACACGTTCACGGGTACCGGCAGCACGAAGGCAAGCCGTTTGGGTATGGGTATCCTGATCGCCGGCGGCGCCTGGACCGGCACCCTCCGTTACAACATCTCTAACAACACAATGACAGGCACGCGCGCGGGCGGTGCTATCCACGCCAATAAGGGTGGGCCGGGCGGCGGCACGATGGAAGGCACGATTGCGAACAACACCATCGGCAACGCAGGCGTCGCTGAGTCGGGTGCGTCAGAGTCAACCGGCATCATCGTCGCGTCACGCGGCAATGCAGGCATCCACAGAACGGTCGTCTCTGGTAACCAGATCCACCAAACAGACGAGTTCGGCATTAACGTCGAAGTTGGCGAGGACGGCGGAGTCACTAACAACGCCGATGCTGGTGCAACCAGCGGTCCGGCTGCTGGAATGCAGGCAACCGTAATAAACAACACCGTAGACACGCCCGGACCGAACGGGCTGCATGGCATCCAGTTAAATCTCGGCGTTCAGGTTGGTGATAACAACTTGATCTGCGCTGATGTCGGCGGCGGCTCGCCGACTACGAGAAACCACGTGACCACCGGCGCAAACGAGGTCAACGGCGGTTCGGATATTCGTCCACGCCAGCGCAACGCGACGCGCGTTGAGATGCCTGGATATGGTGGTACGGCTTTTGACAATACTGCCGTCAACAACTACATAACGGGACGCAACGATCTTACGAGTGTTGCGACCACGAGCAGCAACGCAGCCGGCACTGCCAACGACGGCTTCTTCAACACGGCCGGCGGCGCACCTTGCGCTCAACCAACTGGTCCGACACTGCCGTCCGGACCGCTCGTGTCCAGCAACGGTTCATCTCAGCAGTCTGACGCGGTGGCTTCGGTAACAACGCTTAAGGCGAACACTGCGGTAGCCGCTCCGGCGCAACCGTCGCTGCTTGCTCGCGCCATGACCGGTCTGGCCAACTTCGCCAGCAGCGTCGTGTCGCTCGTCGAACCGACTGCTCACGCGAGCAGCGAAACGGTTCGCTTTGAATCAGCCCCGACAACACCCGCGCACAGCGTGGTCCAACCGGCGCAACTGCGCACGGAACCTGTTGCTGCGAACACTGGACGTCAAACCGTTACGATCAAACCGACGACCAGCAGAAGCAAGACGACCAGTCACCACGCCGTCGTTCGCAGTCCGCGAGCGATGATGGCGGCGGCTGCGATGTCCGGTGAAAACGTCAGCCGCACCATCGGTACGCTGCGCGCAGGCGACAGCGTCACGATCACCTTCCAGGTTACGGTGGACAATCCGCCGAACCTGACGCTGCTCAATCCACCGCGCGTCAGTAACCAGGGTACGGTCTCGGGTTCGAACTTCTCGAACGTGCTTACTGACGATCCGGCAGTCGGCGGCGCGGCAGATCCGACAGAAACACCAGTCGATCTGTTCGACACGTCAACCACGCTGGTGTCTGACCTGAATCCGTCGAACTTCGGCGACCTCGTGACCTTCACGGCCACCGTTGCTGAAACGCCGGCCCAGGGTTCCGCGGATCCGGCCGGTACGGTCGACTTCATCGACACGTCCAACGGCAACGCCGTGGTCTGCGACAACGTGGCGCTCTCAGGAGGCCAGGCGCAATGCCAGACTTCAACACTGACCGCGGGCACGCACAACATCCGCGCCGATTACTCAGGCGATGGAAACTTCGATCCGTCGCAGAGCAACATCGTCGCGCAGGTTGTTATTGCCTGTACGGCAAACCCGATCGTAACTACCACGGCAGACAGTGGCGCCGGTTCGTTGCGTGAGGCAGTGGCTCAGGTGTGCAACGGTACGACCATCACGTTCAACATCGCCGGCGCAGGCCCGCATACGATTACGCTTACATCGGGCGAGCTGGCGGCGACGAGGAACATGACGATCAAGAACAACAGTGGTGAGCGCATCACTGTTAGCGGTAATAACCTGAGTCGCGTGTTCAATATCAACAGTGGCAAGACGGTCAACATCCTTGGCCTGACGATCGCCGGCGGCCAGAGCGCTACCAGCGGTGGCGGCGTTCTCAACGACGGTACGCTGACGATTGTCAACTCCACTTTGACCGGCAATAGCACCGCTATTGACGGCGGCGCCATCAGCAACTCCGCGACTGGAGCTTTGACGCTCATCAACACCACGATCAGTGGCAACAGTGCCGCTGGTAACGGTGGCGGTGTCGTTAACCTGGGCGGGACGCTGACCAGCACCAACAGCACAATCACCGACAACCGTGCCGATAGCGATAACAATGCGACGGGCACGGGTGGTGGTATCTCGCACGGCAGTGGCACTACGACGCTGCACAACACGATCGTTGCCGGCAACTTCAACGAAGACGGCGTGACGGACGCTGCCGATGACATCGCCGGCACCGTCAACGCAGCCAGCTCGTTCAACTTGATCGGAACTGGCGGCGCCGGCGGTCTGACAAACGGCGTCAATAACAACCAGGTGGGTGTTGCAAACGCCGGTCTGGGAGCATTGGCCGACAACGGTGGCGTAATAAACACACACGCGTTGTCCCCGACAAGTGCGGCGGTTGAGACAGGCGGCAACGCCAATCTGCCGGTCGACACGTTTGACCTCGACGGCGACCTGAATACGGCCGAGGCGTTACCGGTCGACGGGCGTGGCCTTGGTTTCCCACGCAACGCTGACTCGCAGGACGTCAACGTCATTCAGACGGTCGACATCGGTGCGTTCGAGTTGCATCCGTCGATTGAAGACATTGCCGATCAGTCAACGAACGAAGACACGGTCAAGAACGTGGCCTTCAACATCGGCGACGATACCGGCAGTCTGATCGCATCGGTAACAGCAACGTCGAGCAATACGACGCTCGTGCCGAATGCCAATCTGCTCGTGAGCGGCTCCGGCGGCTCGCGCAACCTGCAAATCACGCCGGCTGCAAACCAGAGCGGCACGACCACGATCACAGTTACCGTGACGGCAACCAACGGCCGCACGGCAACAGATACGTTCGATCTAACCGTGACCGCGGTTAACGATCCTCCGTCAGGCACCGATAACACGGTGAGCACGGCTGAGGACACCGCTTACACGTTTACAGCGGCTGACTTTGGATTCACGGATCCAAATGACACTCCGCCGAACACGTTCCTGGCAGTCAAGATCACCACGCTGCCGGCACTCGGAACGCTGACGAATAACAACGTCCCGGTCAACGCGGGAGACTTCATCTCAGTCGCCGACATTAACGGCGGTCTGCTGAAGTTCACGCCGGCTCCGGATGGCTTCGGCACTCCGTACACGACCTTCACCTTCCAGGTGCAGGACGCCGGCGGTGGCACGGATCTCGATCCAACGCCGAACACGATGACCATCAACGTTACCGGCGTTAACGACGGTCCGGTCAACACAGTGCCTGGTCCGCAGAGCACTGATGAAGACGTTGCATTGGTCTTCTCGAGCGGCAACGGCAACCAGATTTCGGTCGCCGATTCCGATGCCGGTGCGAACCCTGTCAAGATCACCTTGACGGCAACGAACGGCACGCTCACGCTCAGTACAACGGCTGGTCTTTCGTTCATCACAGGCGACGGTACTGCCGACGCCACGATGATGTTCACCGGCACGCTGACAGCAGTGAATACCGCGCTGAATGGTATGTCGTTCACTGGAACGGCAAACTTCAGCGGTGCGGCTTCACTCCAGATCGTTTCCGACGATCAGGGCAACACCGGAACTGGTGGTCCGTTGACTGATACGGACAGCGTCAACATCACCATCAACGCACTTAACGATCCTCCGGCGGGCACTGACAACACAGTGAGTACGGCTGAGGACACTGCTTACACGTTTACGGCGGCTGACTTTGGATTCACCGATCCAAATGACACGCCACCGAACACGCTGCAGGCCGTGAAGATCACCACCTTGCCGGGTCTGGGAACGCTGACGAATAACAACGTCCCGGTCAACGCCGGAGACTTCATCACGGTCGCCAACATTAACGGCGGTCTGTTGAAGTTCACGCCGGCTGCCGATGGCAACGGTACTCCGTACACGACCTTCACCTTCCAGGTGCAGGACAACGGAGGCGGCACGGACCTCGATCCGACGCCGAACACGATGACCATCAACGTTACCGCCGTCAACGACGCGCCGGTAAATACGGTACCTGGCCCGCAGAGCACGACCGAAGACACGCCTAAGGTGTTCTCGGCCGCCAATCTCAACCAGATATCCGTTGCCGACGTCGATGCCGGTGCGAATCCGATCAAGATCACCTTGACGGCAACCAACGGCACGCTGACGCTCAGCACGACCGCGGGACTCTCGTTCATCACTGGTGACGGCACTGCCGACGCCACGATGATGTTCACCGGCACCCTGACAGCCGTGAATACCGCGTTGAACGGTATGTCGTTCAATCCGACGGCAGACTTCAACGGAGCGGCTTCACTCCAGATCGTGTCAGACGATCAGGGCAACTCAGGATCCGGTGGCCCATTGACGGATACAGACACAGTCAACATCACCGTCAATGCCGAGAACGATGCTCCGGTTGTGACCACAACAGCAGGCAATCTCAGCTACACAGAGAATGATCCTGCGACTGCGATCGATCCGGGCCTGACGGTCACTGATGGCGACAGCGCAAACCTCGTGGGAGCGACGGTAGCCATTACTTCCGGCTTCGTTGCCGCTCAGGATACGTTGGCGTTCGTCAACCAGAACGGCATCACTGGCAACTACAACAGTGGCACCGGCGTGCTAACGCTGACCGGTTCGTCCTCGGTTGCTAATTACCAGACGGCGCTGCGTTCAGTGACTTATCAGAACAGCAGCGATAACCCGACTGCATCACGCACGGTGACCTTCATCGCCGATGATGGCTCGAGCACGAGTACACCAGCCACGCGCGGCATCACTATCAATGCCGTGAACGATGCGCCGGTCAACACAGTGCCGGGTGGACAGGGTACAAACCAGAACACACCGTTGGTCTTCTCGAGCGGCAACGGCAACCAGATTTCGGTTGCTGACGCCGATGCGGGAACCAACGCAATTCAGGTAACGCTCACCGCCACGAACGGAACGCTCACACTCAGCGGCACGTCCGGCCTGGCCTTTACGGTCGGTGACGGCACGGCTGACGCGACGATGACGTTCAGCGGCACGATCGCCAACATCAACACGGCCCTTAACGGCATGACCTACACGCCGAATCTGGGCTTCAGCGGCGCAGCCACGTTGACGATTACGTCGAATGACCTCGGCAACACCGGTTCGGGTGGTCCACTATCCGACACCGACGTTGTGAACATTCAGGTCTCGAACAACATCAGCATCCAGGATGCGCAACTGGTTGAACCTGATTCCGGAACAGCCAACATGATCTTCACGGTGACGCTGAGTGCGCCGGCGCCTGCCGGTGGCAGTTCGGTGAACTTCACCACGCAGCAGGAACCCCCGGCGCTTAACCACGCCACGGCGGGTGATGACTACACCACCACGTCCGGCACGGTTAACTTCGCGGCTGGCGAACAGATCAAGACGATCCTGGTACCGATCAAGTCTGACAATAAGAAGAATGAGCAGAATGAGACGTTCCTGGTCGTGTTGTCGAATCCGGTTAACGGTACGATCTCCGATGGCACAGCCACCGGTACGATCCTGATAGCGAACCAAGCCGGCACGATCCTGATCTCCGAGTTCAGGAGCAGTGGCCCAGCGGGTGCGGATGACGAGTTTGTTGAGATTCACAACAACACCGACGTTCCGCATACCGTGAATGGCGTCGGCGGCGGTTATGGATTGTTCAAGATGGGAGCGGGTTGCAGTGCAACGCCGGTGCTCATCGGAACCATTCCAAACGGCACGGTCATTCCGGCGCGCGGTCACTACCTGTTCGTTGGCTCGTCCTACAGCCTGGCGAATTACGGTGGTACTGGCAGTGCGGCCGGCGACCAGACGTTGTCAGCAGGCCTCGACGACGGCGGCAACTTCGGGATCTTCAACACCACCTCGGTGGTTGGACTCTCGACGGTGTCTCGTCTCGATGCGGTTGGCTTCGGCAGCAACACCGGTGGCACCTGCGACCTGTTGCGTGAAGGCACGACCTTGACGCCGCTCGTCAGCAGCGTACTCGAATACAGCTACTTCCGTGACGAGTGCGGCAAGAAGGGTAACCCGGCTACGTTTGGCAATTGTCCGACTGGCGGCTTTACGCAGGATTCGGGCGTCAACAACGATGACTTCATCTTTGCCGACACCCAGGCCACGATGACACCAGCGGGTCAGCGCTTGGGAGCGCCAGGTCCTCAGAACCTGGGCAGCCCAAGGTTGAACATGTCCATTGCCACGTTGCTGCTCGACAACACGAAGGGATCGACCGCGTCTCCAAACCGCGTTCGTGACACGAGTGCGATCGGGCCGAACGCCGCGACCGGTACGTTGTCGATTCGACGACGGTTCGTAAACAACACCGGAGCGCCTGTCACACGGCTGCGCTTCCGAGTTGTCGATATCAGCGCCCTCCCGGTCTCGAATCCAATCGCTGACCTGAGGGTGTTGAGTTCAGGCACCATCTCGGTAACCGGCGTGCAGGATTCGGCAACGTGTTTTGCGTCGAACGGTTCGGCGGCGACGCCTTGCACCGTGACGGTCCTTGGTACAACGCTTGAGACACCGCCGGCGCAACCGCTCGGTGGAGCGCTCAACAGCAGTGTTACCAACGGAACGATCACGCTGGGTACGCCGTTGGCTCCGGGAGCGAGCATCAACCTGCAATTCCTCTTGGGCGTCCAGAACACTGGTTCGTTCAAGTTCTTCTTCAACGTCGAGGCGCTGCCGTAGTTCGACAGCCACTCGTTAGACCAAACGAGGTCACCGGATTCGCTCCGGTGACCTCGTTGCTTTTAGCCACAAAGAGGAGCCACAAAAGGCACAAACCTCCGGACACAAAAGGCACAAAAAAGAAGACTGAAAACCCTTGATCTTCTTACTTGTGCCTTTTGTGGGCTTCGTTTGTGCTTTTTGTGGCTGTGGACTACTGCTGGGCGCCGACCCATTCTTCCCCGTCTTCGTAAACTTCCTTTTTCCAAATCGGCACAGTGCGCTTCAGCTCTTTGATGATCCATTCGCAGGCTTCAAATGCGGCGTGACGGTGAGGGGCGCTGACGGCGATGACGACGCTCGTCTCGCCAATCTCTAGACGTCCAGTGCGATGAACGATGCCAACGTGAGCTATCTCGAAACGCTTGTGCGCTTCCCGGCCCAAACGCTGCATCTCGGTCAACGCCATCGAATCGTAAGCTTCGTAAACTAAATAAAGCGTCTTTCGCCCGTCGGTCCATTCGCGGGCGTAACCGTCTAACGTCACAGTCGCACCGCATTCACGCGGCACAACACGCCGCGCCACCTGGCCCACGTCGATCGCTTCCGTCGTCAACTCGAAGAAATCCAGCGGACACACATAGTCGCAAGAACCGCCGCTGACCGGCGGAAACACGGCGAGCTCGTCGTTCTCTTTTAACGGAGTGTCCGGCGTGGCGTATTCCTGGTTCACAGCAAAAAGCAGCGAACGTCCGAATCGTTCAAGCTGCGCGAACCTGTCGACGAGATGACGAAACGCACCGCCAACGGTCGCCGGCGCATCAAGCGAGATCTCAAGCTCGTTCGCCTCAACAACATCGCGAGCGCCGCCAAAAAACAACACGCGAATACTCACTCGCTCAGTCATTCAAGGTCGATCTTTCTGCCGCTGTGTCCGTTGCCCTTCGCGAGCTCGTGCATGCGTGCTCTTTCTTCATAACCTTTGACGGCGAGCGACAGCATGCCCCGCAATCGTTCCAACCTTACAGACGTCGACGTCAACTCCAGCAGCTCCTGTTTTATATCGGCGTCGATCTCCATCGCCGCTGCCACCAGAAACGACAAACGCGACGGCTCGGTGTCGGAAATATCCGGTAGACTGCTGCGTTCGTCGTTGAGCGTGCGCACTGCCTGCGCGATACGCGTAAACGTGTCCGCGACTTCTCTCGCGGGCGCGGCTAACGACGACTCGTCTTCGTCGTCGTCTTCAAAGTAACTGACGCGAGCGACGAGATACGGATCCCCGCGTTCGACGTACGAATCGACTCGATATCGAATCACGCCGAGCGTCAGAATGTTCGAACGTCCATCGGGAAACGTTTGCGTCTCGGTTACCTCGGCGATGCAGCCGACATGGCCCGCCGGCGGCACTTCGAGTCCCGTTGTACTGGGATCGAAATAAGCAACGCAGAAGAGATTGTTTGATATGTGAATGTCTTTGAGCATCTGCCGGTAGCGCGGCTCGAAGATGTGCAAAGGCAGGGGCACACCCGGAAACAAGACCACCGGTAACGGAAACACGGGGAGATCGGTTATTCCACGTACCTTGTCGCTGGCTTCGCTCACTTCGTGGGATTGTACATCAGTGCGACACGGATAAAAAAAATGGCCCCGCAGATCGTAGTGGGATACGACTCCGGGGCCTCTCGAGCACACCCTCTGATGAAGAGGGAATTCATCTCGGGTGTTCTACGGACGCAACGTGGTGGGATGCGTCCGAATTCAAAGAATCTGCGCGAACAGTTCAAGTCGATGCACAGGCATCAATCTGCAAATACTGGCAAGCATGTCCTCGATCGCAAATGGTTTGGCGAAGAAACCGTCGGCGCCTTTATCCATGCAGGACTTTTGCACATCGGCAGTGCTGTTTGAACTCATGATCAGCACTTTCGAGTGAGATAGGTGGTTTTTGAGGTACTCCAGCAGGTGCATGCCGGCGGATATGTCTCTTTCAGGGGGCATTTGCAGATCGAGTATGGAGACGTCTGGCTTGTAAAACGTGGCGCGCCGAATTGCGGTGGGCAAGTCGTTGGCGGTTACGACGTCGTACTGTTCACACAACGTCCAGTACAGTTGTTGGGTGATCGTCGAGTCGTCGTCAACGATGAGGATTCGGCGCTTCACAGGTAATCTCCTACTTTCACGCCCGGACTTTGTGCAAAGCCTGTACCGAAAGGCCGGAGAATGCTGGAGGCCAATGGCTACAGCAGTTTGGAGATTTGCAAGGAGCCTTCCGTGTCAACAGGTGGAAACACTTCGCGCCCCCGGATGTCTACGTTAGAAGACGGGGTCATTGGTCATTTTCCTTTTTTTTAAATGACAAATGAGAAATGACCAATGGAAAATGGAAAATGCTCAGGGTTTGTCCGATTTTGGAGGCTTGGGTGGAGGTTGAGGCTCGGGTTCGTCGTCTTCGCCGACCTCGTCAATAACCTTCAACTCCGCGCCGTACTTCTGATAGCTGCGGAAGCGAATGTCATTTCGGTCCTGAACGACTGCCTGCGCCTGGCTGCTCGTGATCAGCACCACCGAATGAATCGGCAGCAAATACTTGCGTTCGTTAATCATCACCCAGTCGTAATCGATCAACGTACTCGCGCCGATCATCGGAAAATCCCCCGGAATCTCCGTCGCAATCTGCTCGAACCTCAACACGCGATCCAACTCGCGATCGAGCCAGATGCGCCCGCGCGAACCGACAATCGCCCGCGCCCCGGAACTGATCAACTGCAAAGACGAATAATCCCGTTTGATCACGTACTCGTAAACGACCGTGCGTCTATTCTGGATCGTATCGGTGTCGACTACCTTGAACTCGGTCTGCGATTCAGGCCGGAAAAGATTTGCGACGGACGACACGTACTCAACACCGCTCGACGTCGCACCCGGCGCATACTTCGTATAGTCGCTGCTGTTTCTCACTTCATCCGGCACCGGCATGCCGTTCAACGTCAGCAGCCTGTACTCCTCACCCGAATTCGCACGATAACCGACGGCGAGTGTGATGTTGTCGTGTTGCTTCCACGTGCCCGTGTTACCGAACGCGTACGACCGCTTGATGATCTGCTTGACGAGAAAATCCGGCATCGCATTGGCGGCCGCGAGCGTCACGTTTCGTGTTCGTTCGAGCAGTTCGCGTGCTTCAGTCTCGGACGGCAGCGCCGCAGCGGTTGGATTCACGCGACGGCGTTCAGCTTCTTCCAACGTGCGACGCAACAGCGCGTCGTTGCCGCTCTTGGTCGAAACCAGCGATCGCATCCCGTCGGTGAGCGGAAAGCCGATACCACGCCGGCGAATCTCCTCGATCAGCTCGTCGCGTTTCTGCGGACTGCGCGGCAACATGTAAAGCAGATTGACGAACTCTTTATTGCTGATTGGCTGCTCCTGAGTTTGCGCTGACAACCGCGCTGCGGGAAGGATTAAAAATGCCGACACGAAGAGTGGGAACAAAAACTTATTAATGCGGTACATCCGGGGAACCTTCTTTCGACCCTAATTAGCGCAATCCGAGCCGTTTGTGTCAACCGCAGAGGCGGGTTATCGCCAGCTTCAGCACCTCGGCGCACTTCTCGAGTTCAGCAATGGGAACAAACTCTCCGGTGCGATGCGCTTCGCGAATTTCGCCAGGTCCGATCACGACAGCTTCACTGCCGAGGGTCATCATCTGTGCCGCTTCGGTGCCGAACGCGACAGTTCCCGATTCGATTCCGGTCGCTTGTTCGAGCATCGAGATCAACGGCGAATCAGCCGGAGTCTCGAAGCCGAAATCCGCGCGGGTCACTTGGAACTCACACTCGAAGTCTGGATCGTTGCGCTGTTCGTCTGCGATAGCTGCTTTGACTAGATTCACCACATGAGAAGAAGGTTGCGTTGGAATGGGCCGCCATTCGAGTGTAAAGCGACATTCGCCGGCGAGGACGTTTTTGGCCGAACCGCCGCGAATCAGACCGATGTTCAAGGTTGTGAACGGAGGATCGAAGGCCGGGTGAACTTGTTCCTTCAGAGTATCGGCAAGTAGCTCGAGGCGAGTGACGAGCCGCGCCGCGCGAAAGATAGCGGATGCGCCGAGGGCGGGATACGCGCTGTGGGCTTCACGTCCTTTCACGACGACTTCCGCGAGTGAATAGCCCTTACCGGCGCGAATGGGTTTGAGCGACGTCGGTTCGCCGACGATGCTGTAACGCGGATTTATTACTTTTGCGCTTGCCAGATTTTTAGCCCCGATCAATCCGATTTCTTCATCCGCGGTGAATATCAGGGCGAGGGGTTTGCGAAGGTTTGAGATGCTTTCAGCGGCGGTGAGCGAAGCTGCGATGAAGCCTTTCGTGTCGCACGAGCCGCGGCCGAAGAGTTTGCCGTCGCGTTCTGTAAGGTTGGTAGCTTCGGTCCAGTTTGGATCGTAGGGAACGGTGTCGGTGTGTCCGACGAGGGCTAACTCAACGTCCGGGATCCCGGAAAATTCCGCGCCTGCAAGTGCGACGAGGTTGATCTTCTCGATGCCGTGTTCGTCGGTGTAGGGGAAACGCCTGGTGACGAAGTTCATCGCCGCGCAGCGTTGTTCGAGATAGTCGACGATTTCAGCGTTGGACCGCGAAGAGACGGAATCGATCGCGACGAGTTGGGCCAGTGTTTCTTTGATTGGTGTCATTTGAGGTTCAGCGGTTTTCCGTTTACGACGACGTCGCGAATCGCAGTGCGCGAGAGTGAAAAGACGATGTTTGCGAGGAGGTCGTCCGGCGACGCGCCGGCGATCGATAGATCATTTAGGTCGACGGTGAAGAAATCCGCAGGTGCTCCGACTTCCAGTTTTCCGCCATTAAAACCGATGGCTTTAGCGCCATTCACCGTCGCGCATTCAAATAGTTTTGCGGCCAGCGCCGATGGTCCAGTGTCTCGGCGCCAACACGTTGCGTTCCATTTTTTGCAGTCGCAGGTGATATTCCAGTTCGCGCGCGTCTTCGAGTAGATCGATCTGAATTTGGCTGTCCGTTCCCAGCGAGACCGGCACGTTCGATTTGAAATACAGATCGGTGGGAACGACGCCGTCGCCAAGGTTTCGTTCCGTCGTCGGGCACGCGCAAACACCGGCGCCCGATCGTGCCAGCGCCGCGACAGCCTTTGGCGTGACGTGAATCGCGTGCACGGCAGTGAATCGGGCACTTAGCAGGCCTTCAGTGTCGAGCAGAGCGACCGGCGACCGGCCGTATTCCTCGATACACGCCTCGACTTCCGCCGGTTGTTCCGCGACGTGCATGTGGACCGGCAGCTTGTGTTCGTTTGCGAATGCAATGATGTGCTTCAGGTAATCGAGTGGAACCGCGCGGACGCTGTGCGGCGCGACGCCGGCCCACGCCATTCCGTCTTTCGTGTCGACGGACGCAAGCAGTTGGTCCAAGTGCTTCAGATAAGTGTCAGGTGAATCTTCAATGAAACGAACCTGCCGCGGATTCGGCTCCATGTTGAACCCAGCCCGAGCGTACGCGACGCGCAGCAGCGCGATTCGAATCCCGACGTCATTCGCCGCGCGAATCACCTCGTGCGCCAGCAAATTGGGATCGGAATACGGCGAGCCGTCAGGTGAATGATGCAGGTAATGAAACTCGCCGACAGCGGTGATCCCCGTCATCGCCATCTCGAGAAACGCCATTCGCGAGATGGTGTAAATCTCTTCCGGCCCGAGCCTCGTAGCCGCGGCATACATCTGCTCTCGCCACGTCCAAAAACTATCCGTCGCGATCTGCGATCGATACTCGGTCCGCCCGCGAATGATCCTTTGAAACGCGTGCGAGTGCGCATTAACCAACCCCGGCAACATCGCCCGTCCCGTTAACCGCGTCGCGTCAGAAACATCCTCCGACAATTCCACGATCTTGCCTGCTTGATCCGCGACAATTGCCAATCCCGGGCGGAATCGTCCATCCGTGTAAATGTAATCCGGTAACCAGGCTTGGTTCATTCTTTCACCGCTAACACTTCACGCGCCGCCGTGCGATCGCCAGTGCAACTGATCCTTCGCGGACCGTCGAGATAACTCAACTCAAAACCCAATCGTTCATACAACTCCACGATCCGCGGCGTCGCCTGGTTTGAGATCACAACCGGCCCATCGTGCTTCGCCAAAAACTCCGCCGCTCGCACCTGGTCGTTCCACGAAAACCCGCCCGAACTGTACGTCGTGAATTCAACGTCATACGGCGGGTCGGCATACACAAAATCGCCTCGTTTGATCGCCACCTTCTGGACGTCGACATTCGTGAACGTCCAATCCCGCAACACCGACGGGTAATTCGAAAAATCAGCGTCGTAATTGACCGTGCCGAACGTCCCAAACGGCACATTAAACTCGCCGCTCTTATTGAAACGGCATAGCCCGTTGAAGCACGTGCGGTTCAGATAGTAGAACAGCTCCGCCGCCTCTTCGCTTTGCGCGCCCCCGTTTTTGATCAGCTCATTGAACCGCGTGCGATGCCGGTAGAAGAACTGCTCGTCGTAGCGCATCTCGATGCGCAACGTCAGACCGGATTGGAGATGACGATAGAAGTTGATGAGGTGTGGATTGACGTCGTTCAGCAACGCACGCTTCGGTTGCAGACCGAGCGCAACTGCCAGTCCGCCGCAGAACGGCTCGACGTATCGACGCGTCGCATGTCGTTCCCAGATCGGCGCGAGGTGCGAAACCAGCCAACGCTTGCCGCCGGCCCACTTCAACGGCGGTTTGATCGTTTTCTCAGGAGCGGCGGTGACCACGGATTAGAAAATACCACAGATAAGACTTCGTGAGTCGCAACGGTCGATAGGCGTAGTACAAAGGGTGGAGCGGCGCGGGAAGAGCGAGCGCTTGCCAGTCGGGAACGGTTGGGACGAAGAGTGCGCGAAGCGCGGAGACGAGCGCATCGCGTTTGCGGTCCATGACACGGAAGTTGTAGAGGTTTGTTTCGGCCGATTCGATCGTGTGCGGTTGCGTGAAGATTTGATCACGGATTTGCAGTGCCATCCGTTTCATAACACCTTGCAAATCCACGTTCGACAAGACTTGGGATGGAATGTTGGCGTCGGTGAATGTCTCGACTAGACGCAGGCCGAGCGCCAGCATTCGCGTAGCGTGTGCGGCTTCGGCGCGTTCGATCGTGGTCTTCCAATCGAGGTCGTTCGAAGCGCGGATCAACTCCGCGAGCGAAACGATCCATTCCATGCGGTGCCACAGATGTTTCGCGCCGTGCATCGACAGGTAAAGCACCATGTCTTCGTCGCAAAAGGTCTCAACCGTCGTTCCGGCCAGCGAAACGGACTGCAGTCGCGACATTACTTCACCTGCTTCCAACGCGAAAACAAAACTACGAGGCGCGAGCCCCCAGTGCAGATCCACGATCGTGAACCATTCGTCGCGCATGAACGGTATTTCACAGTGAAACGCGAGATGCGAAGCGAGTTGGGCGTCCGTAAGGCGCGGCGTCATTTCGTAACCGAGTGACTCCAGCAGCGATCTCGCTTCGGCGAAATGGGCGCGATCGATCAGCAAGTCGATGTCGCCCGCTTGTCGCAGCGACACTTCGCCATACGCCATCTGCGCAAGCACAGCGCCCTTGAATATCGCGACGCGTATCCCGGCCTCTTTCAACAGCCGGTATACCTTCAACTGCTTCCCGATCAAATGCAGCACGCTCTGCGAATTCGCCACTGACTCGCGCTTCAGCCGGGCGATGACATCAACCGGAACGAGATCGGACGCGGACGTCGTGAGGTTCTTTTGCAGGAGCGGCATTAGCCCATGACTGAACGCCGTTGCCAGCACGTAATCCCAGTCGAGTGGCTGCCGCACCAGCTCACGCACCGCCATGGGATCCAACTCGCGCCGCGCCACGGCAAGAAGCAGCTCATTTTCCGAACGACGTCGTTCTGAGATCTTTTTCATTGACCAAATTCGCGAGAGACGGCGGCCACTTCATTCAGCGCTTCGTTCGAGTCAGCGTATCTCTGCGGGAAACGCTCGCTGAGTCGCGAGGCAATCTCCGCCAGCGAGTTTTCGCCATTCATCAGTTGCATGATGAAACTTCGCGCCTCGCCGCGTTGATCGAGAGCCGGCTTGTAGCCTGCCGCTTGTTTCCGCATCTGCGAGGGCGACAACGGCACGCCGAAAAAAGTCGACTGCTTGAAGCTCGCTTTCGGCGCCGCAGATTCGTCGCCCGCAGTAAAGAAATCAGTGTCCCAACGCCAAACGTAATCGTCACCGACGTAATCAGCACGCAGCGTCAAACAAATCCGATCGCCTTCAGCGACATCAACGGGCCGTGAAAACGGAAACAGGCCGTTGCTGTAAATCAATTCCGGCGAACCGGGATGATTCGAGAATCCAATGCCGTCGACGAGTTCTGAGTCGAACCATACTGCGACGCCGTGCGCAGTGCCCGATCTGCCCGCCTGCCAAACGATCTCGGCGCGAATGTCGGGGCTTTGGATTTCGCTGTAGTCCAGGGTGGTCCAGCGGAGTGGTTCAACCAGGAGCTCGTCTGCTTTGAGTCGCGTCTTGCGCCACGTATTGGTTATGACGCGCATGGCGGCGCTCAGGTCCAAACCGTTGGCTCGCCATGGTCCAACGATCTCCTCATACCGATCTGGAGCGTCGACGACAGCCGCCCACAGCACGTCGCGGCGTGGGATCAGCGTCCCGCCCGGAGCGAGGAACCTGTTCCGCGCATCGACGATCGATGGAATGTGTTGCTGATACCACGGCAGCACGCCGCGCAAGTCGGAGATTATGACGTCGGCACGTTCGGGTAATGTGATCTCTGTTGAAAAACCCTGGAAAAACTCGATCCGATCGACAAACCCGTTTGCTTTCGCAGCCTCACGCGCAAGCTCGATGACATTGTCAGGTTCGATAGCGAACACGCGACGCGCGCCCAACTGGCATGCGAGCAGAGCAAACACGCCCGGACCGCAGCCGAGGTCGAGAACCGCCGCTCCGGGTTTTACCGCGCGTTGTAACGCCGCGACGTACGCGTCCATGCGTGGCGCATCGGCGAGCATCTGACCGTACGAATGGACGCTATACATGGACTGCTGCTTGCGAATCTTGCGGCTTGGAGAAATGCGGCTTCAGCGAAGCAAAGTCGTCGAGAATACAATCGCACAGTTGCTGAATGCGTCGCGCGTCGGCGTGTGGTGTGACGCGACGTACCGGCACGTTGGTTAACACGCGCGTCAACAGATCAAACTGGCGCGCCTGCATGCTCTTGTCGATCAGATAGCTCGTGTAGGTGTTGGCGATCAGCGAGAGCAACGCTTCTGTGCGATCCAGCGGTTGTACGAAAGGCGCGGCTGATTCATCAAGGCGTTCGCCAAACAGATAGATCGCCGAGAGCGGCACGGGTTGCGACGGAAACTGCGATGTCAGATCGAGGTATCGTTTGTCCCAATTGGGTGTGAGCAGCGGCAAATGCGACTCGTTTCCGTAAAGCGTTTTGACTGAAGCGGGCCACAATCGAATGCATGGATACGCGGGTCGCACCAGGAAGTCGCCCGTGCGATCGTCTAAAGTCACCACGTCGTCCGCCAGGATGCTGAATCCTTTGTTGGAAAACGCAGCGGCTGTCGTCGACTTGCCGGAGCCTGCTGGTCCAACAAGCGCCACTGCCTCCGAGCCGGCGACTACTGCGCTCGCGTGTAAGCAGACGATGCCGCGGAGCAGCATCACGAATCCCATGATCGGACCGAGCAGATAGGTTGCAGTGTCTTCGATCGTCAGAGGCGGTGACCATGCTGCCCAAATCTCGCAGCCGGTATGGTCCACCACAAACTCCGTGTTATCAGCGTAGCGGAAATGGTGATACTTGCCGTCGAGAAGACGGAAGACGCGCAGCACTGGTTGACCGGAGTTGTCGGTGTACTCGGCGGTATACGAGAGTTGAGACTGTGCCGACTCCAGTCCGTGGACCCAGGCGGGAACAGAGCCAAAATGGATGTTGACGTCTATCGATTCGATTGGCGAAGACGGTACGCCCGGAATCGATCTGTTAGAGCTGATTCCGAGGCCATAAATCGAGCATCGATGAGACATGAATTGAGAGGTCAGCCTGTCTTCGGTCCGGCAGCGGCGCCGCCACCACCATCGTCGGCTCCCTTGGGACCAGTGTTGCGTGTGATGTCGCGAATGTTACCGTAAATGGACAATTCGGGTTTGTGGTAAGGCTTTTTGGTTTCTGCGGTTTCGTCTGGACTCTGGGAATTTGGGATCTGTTGCATCAATTGTCTCCGTCATGCAGTTTGGGCGAGTAACTCGCGCACGGCTCGATTGACTGGCAGGGAGTGTGTTAGCCAATGGTTCAACGCGAACACCCTGAGATTGGCCCGGCGGCCATCGGAAGTCTGTTCGTCGACAACTGCTCGCCGCCGATTCAAGTTCACAAAACGCGTGAGCTGCGGATTAACGTCAAAACGGTCGAGACATCTTACACTAGCGCGCCGAACTAAATGAAGAGCCGGATCGCTCGCGAGTGGAGTTTTAGGTCGATTCAAGATCGCGGGCGGCAATCGATCGCTCAGCGCGCGACGCAGAATGTGCTTATCGATGCACCACGGAACCACGGGCAGCGACAACACAAAGCGGAGCAATCGCACGTCGATAAACGGATGTCGCAGCTCGAGCGGCAAGCCGGTCGAACCCGGATCGTAACCTTCGAACAAACACGCCCATACTTTCGAGTCGAAGGCGTGCAGCGCCGAAGGATGTGCTTGATCTGCTATCGGAACTTCGCAGTCCCACTGACGACATCGCTCGCGCAGATCGACTCTCGCGGCAAACTCCTCGTCGATCCAATTCGGATAAACTGTCGCGATCGCTTCTTTCCGAAACCTGCGTTTCACGCCTGAGCGAAAACCTACGGGTGGAAGACGGCGATACCTCCAGGCGTACCAGGTCATCGATCGCGCGAGTTCGACGAATTTTCCTCGGTTAAAGCAGCCGTTAAAATACAAACTCGGACGCTCGGTCATGAACGCATCGCCGTCATAGCCGGTGAGCGCGACGCGACTGTGTTGCGCGAGCTGTCTCAAAAGTCCATTGAACTGCGCCGTAAAAGGCGATATGAGAAACGGTTCGGGTTGTATCAGGTCGACTCCGGAGTCGCTCTCGAATAGAGAATAGTTGTCGCAAGGCAGGTGGGTAATCGGAATACCGAGCGATTCTGCTGCGATGGTCGAATAATGCCGCTCCTCGTCAGGAAACAACGTGTCGTAAACGTTTGTGCAAGCATGAAGTGACGCGCCCGTATCATCGCGCAGCAGATCTCGCGCGATCATGGCGAGGCTGGTCGAATCAAGCCCGCCACTCATCGAAATCGCAACCCGATTGGTTCGCAAGCGATCCTTCGTCGCAGTCGTCAGCAGATCCTGGAACTGTTCGACGCAATCTTTACTGCGAATGCTGGTCTCATGCGCAGCCGGCGTCCAGTATCGTCGCTTGATCGTCGATCGGTTCGAGATCGAAAGCGTGTGACCGCCCGGCAGTCGATGGATGTCTCGAAACGTCGTCGTCGCCAGATCCTGATTCAGGCCAAACGCAAGGTAATCGGCGATAGCTGTTTCGTTCAGTGCGTCTGAGAGCGAAGGATGCCGCCGCAGTGTGTTTAGCGTGTTGCTGAAAATGAAAGTATTGCCGATTCGCGAGTAGTAAAACGGTTTCACCCCGAAATGATCGCGTGCGCAGAACAGCGTCTGCGTAGTCCCGTTCCAAATCGCAAACGCAAAATCGCCAGCGAGGTGATCGACACAATTCTCCTGCCACGCGTCATACGCGCACAAGAATCAACTCGGCGTCGTTCGGTTTCGATCGGGAAACGGTATTGCGAGCGTTCAGCTTTTCGAGCAGCTCATCGCGGCCGTCGAGACGAGCATCGGCGGTGAGCCAGACTTTGCCGTCGAGGGTGAGGGGTTGGGTTTCAGTTTCGGCTTCGTGTGTTGTGCGGAGCATCGTGTGACCGAAACCGGCGTTACCATCGACGACGATCAACTGCGCGTCCGGACCGCGAAACGTCATCGACGCCGTCAGGCTCGTCAGGAGATCCCGATCGATCGGAGCGCCGTCGAAGTTAACGATGCCAACGATTCCGCTCATCAGTGTTCTATGGTGACGAGGCCCTGCTCGATCAGGTTTTCGATCAGTGAAGTCAGATCCTGACGCAACATTTGCGGGTCTACATCATATTCGGCGAGCAGACTCTCGTACGCGGCTTCGATCGAGTTTCGATCGGAGAGAACCGAGAGCATTCGCGTGCCGACGTTGTCGAGACCGAAGTAGCGTTCGCTGTTGAGATTCAGAATCACCGACTCTTCCTGAAGGTTGGAAATCAGGACGTCGTCGGGAACGCGCACGCGGTCGGAAAAGGAAATAGATGAAATTGGGTTCGTCATGATAAAAGTTACCGCGGATTATACCCATGCCGACTCTCTCGCTGAAGAAAATTCACAGGTCGTTCGGCCCGACTGTCGCTCTCGACGGCGTCGATCTCGAACTGCGCGAAGGCGAGGTGCACGCGCTGATCGGCGAGAACGGCGCCGGCAAGAGCACGTTGATGAACGTCATCGCCGGATCGCTTCAGCCTGACGAAGGAACGATGGAGCTCGACGGCCGTCCGTACTCGCCCGCAAATCCGCTCGACGCCCGCACGCACGGCATCGCGCTGATTCATCAGGAACTCTCGTTGTGCCCGCATCTGACGGTCGCCGAAAACGTCCTGATGGGAATCGAATCTTCGCGTATGGGCTTTCTCGATCGCGAGAAGCTGAACGCGCGCACGAACGAAGTGCTCCAAACGTTTCATCATGCAGACATACGTCCCGAAAGACGCGTCGGCGATCTTTCGGTTGCTGCGCGCCAGATCGTCGAGATCTCGCGTGCGATCGCGGCGCGAGCCCGGATCATCTTGATGGACGAGCCGACCAGCAGTCTGCAACGCGACGACGTGCAGCATCTATTTGCGCTGATTCGAAAGTTGAGCGCCGACGGCATCTCGGTTGTTTACATCAGTCATTTTCTCGAAGAGGTTCGGCAGATCGCGGATCGATTTACCGTGTTGCGTGACGGCCGCAGCGTTTCGAGCGGCGAGATCGCGAGTGTCAGCGATGATGAGTTGATCGCGAAGATGGTCGGACGTGCACAGCAGACGCTGTTTCCGACGCGATCAAACTCACCCGGCGAGACGATTCTCGAAGTGCAAAACCTCGCGGCGCCGCCGTTGTTGAAGAACGCCAGTTTCACACTGCGACGCGGAGAGATTCTCGGGATTGCAGGCCTGATGGGTTCGGGACGCACGCCGTTGCTGCGTGCGATCTTCGGATTCGGATCCGATCGAAAGCGGCACCATCACAATCAAGAAAACTGACAAAGGCCGCGGCACGCCCGCGATGCGTTTGATCGAAGGTCTCGGCTATCTCAGCGAAGATCGCAAAGGCGACGGACTAACGCTCAATCAGTCGCTGGCGGACAACGTCACAGTCACTCGCTTCGGATCGTGCTCGCGTTTCGGCTGGCTCGATCTCGGCGCGCAACGAAAACAGTCGGAACAACTTGTCAACGCGTTGAAGATCAAAACGCATGGCGTGAACCAGGCGGTCGGATCGCTTTCCGGCGGCAACCAGCAGAAGGTCATCGTCGCGCGACTGCTTCACCAGGACGCCGACGTGCTACTGCTCGACGAACCGACACGCGGAATCGACATCGGCAGCAAAGCGCAAGTCTACGAAACGATCGCCGCGTGCGCCGCGCAGAACAAAGCCGTTTTGATGGTGAGTTCTTACCTTCCGGAGTTGTTCGGAATGTGCGACCGGTTGGCAGTGATGACTCGCGGGAGATTATCTGACGTCAAGCCCATCGACGAGTGGACCCCAGAGAGCGTTTTACAGGCGGCCATAGGGACCTTGACGTAACACAGATCGCATCGCGTCGTGGATCAGTCCGTTACTGCATAGCACTTTCGGCGTGTAGATATCGAGCGGCTGATCGTCGAAGTTCGTAACCCGCCCGCGCGCTTCCTGAATCAACAACACACCCGCCGCCGTGTCCCACGGATTCAAACCGTCTTCCCAAAACCCATCGAAACGGCCACACGCAACGTAAGCAAGATCAATCGCCGCCGAACCGTCGCGCCGCACCGCCTGCGCCGCCATCGTGAAGTTTGCGAAGTCGCGCGCGAAGTCCGGGCGCTCGCGAACGTTGTACGGAAACCCGGTACAGACCATCGCCTGGTTGAGTTCGTCGACTTCGGAAACGCGAATCGTTCGCGAATTGAGCGTCGCGCCCTTGCCTCGTTCAGCCGCAAACATCTCGTTCCGCACCGGATCGTAAACTACGCCGATTTCCAGCACACCCGCATGTTCCAGCGCGATTGAAACGCAGAAGCACGGATAACCGTGCGCGTAGTTCGTCGTGCCGTCGAGCGGATCGATGATCCACTTCCAATCGCTGCGCTTGCCGCCGACTAAAACGGCCTCGCCCGATTCTTCCGCGAGTATTCCGTGTTGCGGGTAGTAAGAACGGATTCGCTCGATGATGAGGTTTTCGGACGCGACGTCAGCTTCGGTAACGAGATCGATATCGCCTTTGTTGGTGATCTTTGCGGCGCCCAGGTGCTGCATCAGCAGACTGCCTGCCTCGCGCGCGATCTGCGTGGCGAAGTTAAGCACCGGCGGCCCTCGTTTTCACTGCGCCCGGCGATCGCATTTTCTGCGACGCGATCTCGAGAATGTGCGGGATTTGCTGGTCCCAGTAAGCCCAGGAATGATCGCCGGGCAATTGGCGAAACTCGTGCGGGATCTTCTTGTCGGCCATCAACTTCGCGAGATCGCGATTCGACGTGAATATCGTCGGCAGTGGATCTTCGGTGCCGCAGTCGAAATAGAAGTAAGGCAAGGCAGCGAGGTGCGGGGCCGATAGATTTTCGACGATGTCGAAGATGTCGTTGGCCTTGCGAGTCTCGGCGCCCATTGGTCCATACAGCTTCGTCAGGACCGGCCCGAGCTGACCAAGGTCTTTCTCCGGAACGCGCGTGATTGCAAATGCGCCGCTCATCGATGCTGCGAAGGAAAAAATCTGGGGAGCTTTCAACCCAAACTTGATGGCGCCGTAACCGCCCATCGAGAGTCCCGCGATCCCGCGTCCGTAGCGCGCCTGGATCGTGCGATAGCGCCGCTCCACATCAGGAATCAACTCCTTAAGAATGTAGCTTTCGTACTTGTCGTTTGGGACACTCGCGTTGTCCGTATACCAACCATCGTTGCCTTCCGGCATCACGACAATCATGCGGTACTGCTGCGCGTAATCGGCGACATTCGATCGCGATGCCCAGTCGGAATAGTGGCCGGTCAGACCGTGCAGGAGATAAAGCACGGGATAGCGCGTCGTGGCTGACGTGTCGTAATCGGTCGGAAGGATGACGTTGTAGGGCAGCGACGCGCCGACGAGTTTGCTTTGGAAAGGAATTGTTTCGACGCGGCCGTTTGCGTGGACGGCGATGCAAAGAACGAATGAGACAACTACGGCGCTCAGGAATCGATTGGTTAGTCGCATAGCAGGGGGATACTGATCTCCTTTTCTCGTGCTGTTCGTTCTGCCTCTTCGTATCCGGCGTCGACATGGCGCGCGACGCCAAGCCCGGGATCGTTTGTTAACACGCGATTGAGACGTTTGGCTGCTTCGTCGGTACCGTCGGCGACTGACACCTGGCCCGCGTGCAACGAGTAGCCGATGCCGACGCCGCCGCCGTGATGAAACGAAACCCAACTCGCGCCACTCGCCGTGTTCAGCAGTGCGTTGAGGATGGGCCAGTCGGCGACTGCGTCCGAGCCGTCTTTCATGGCTTCAGTTTCGCGAAACGGCGACGCGACGGAACCCGTGTCGAGATGATCGCGGCCGATCGCCACCGGCGCTTTCAGATCGCCGCGTTTGACGAGGTCGTTGATGGCTTCGCCCATCTCGGCGCGCTCGCCGTAACCGAGCCAGCAGATGCGCGCGGGCAGTCCCTGGAAGTGGACGCGATCGCGCGCGAGTCGCAGCCAGCGATTGAGCGTGCGATCTTCGGGAAACATTTCGAGCGCGAGATCGTCGGTCTTGCGAATGTCTTCCGCGTCGCCGGAAAGAGCGACCCAGCGAAACGGGCCTTTGCCTTCGCAGAAGAGCGGACGAATGTACTCGGGCACGAAACCGGGAATCTCGAAAGCGTCTTTGCAGCCGGCGTCGAGTGCCTGCTTGCGAATGTTGTTGCCGTAATCGAACGCGACTGCGCCGGCGCGTTTCAGTTTGAGCATCGCTTCGACGTGTTGGGCCATCGACTCCTTCGATCGTTCGACGTAACCCGTCGGGTCTGACTCGCGCATCTCCGCGGCTTTGTCGAGCGACAGTCCGGCAGGAACGTAGCCGTTCAACGGATCGTGGGCGCTGGTTTGATCGGTGACTGCGTCGACCTTCACGCCGCGCTTCACTAACTCCGGCAACACTTCCGCGCAATTGCCGACGAGGCCGACGGAGATCGCGCGTTTCTGTTCGCGCGCGTCTTCGACGATGTCGAGCGCTTCGTCCAGCGACATCGCGATGCGATCGCAGTAACCGGTGCGGACGCGTCGCTCGATGCGTTCGGGATCGACGTCGATGCCGAGAAAAACAGCGCCGTTCAAGGTGGCTGCGAGTGGTTGGGCGCCGCCCATTCCGCCCATTCCGCCGGAGACGACGAGTTTGCCTGACAGGTCGCCGCCGAACTGTTTGTCGGCCATTGCGGCGAACGTTTCGAACGTGCCCTGGACGATGCCTTGTGTGCCGATGTAGATCCAGCTACCGGCGGTCATCTGTCCGTACATCATCAGGCCGCGGCGTTCGAGTTCGTGGAAGTGTTCCCAGTTGGCCCAGGCGCCGACGAGGTTGGAGTTGGCGATCAGAACGCGAGGGGCGTATTCGTGGGTGCGAAAGACGGCGACTGGTTTGCCGGATTGGACCAGCAGCGTTTCGTCGTTTTCGAGTTGTTTTAGTTCGCGGACGAGGGCGTCGAAGCTGGCCCAGTTGCGGGCAGCTTTGCCGGCGCCGCCGTAAACGATCAGCTCGTCCGGCCGTTCGGCGACGTCGGGATCGAGATTGTTCATCAGGCAACGAAGAGCCGCCTCCTGATGCCATCCCTTGCAGTTCAACTCAGCGCCCCGCGGCGCGTGAATTACTCGGTGTGTCATCCCCCCGTCCCCCGTCACCGCGTCTCCGTGTCACCCCGTCCCCGCGTCTCCCCTGCGTCTCCCCGTCACCGCGTCTACTCCTGCCCGCCCCACAGCCGGCTGAACCAACTCCCGGCCTTCTTCGTCAGTTGCTCGAGTTCGCCCGAGTCGAGCCAAACGCCGCCGCACTTATCACACGTATCGATCGTCACTTCTTCAACCTTCGTTTCGTTCAACCTTCCATCGCACCGCGGACACTGCATCGACGACGTGCCCGCCGCCTTCGCTTCTGCCGCGACCTGGATCTTCGCGCGCAGTTTTTCGATCGCCTCCTGGTTCTTGCGATGAAAGTACTCTTCCTCTATCGATTTTCGCCGTTCGTCCATTCCATTCGCCATAAAAGAAGTCCTCCAAAAAGGTTCCGTGTGTTTACAACTCGTCAAAAACGCCTTGTCTGATTGCGTCGGTGATCGCTTCGATGTCTTTCGACGTCCCGCGATCGACTGTCAGCGGCGGCACCAACCCGCGCACGAGGTCGTAAGCCTGCTTCACGCCGCGTCCAGGTGCAAGCGGCGCGCGATAATCCAGCGCCTGCGCTGCCGTCATTAGTTCGATCGCCGTCGTCATCTCCGCGAGCTCCACAACGGAGCGCAACTTCGTCGCCGACGTCATGCCCATCGAAACGTGATCTTCCTTGCCACCGTCTGTCGGCACGTTGTCGACGCTCGCGGGGTGGGCCAACACCTTCGCCTCGTTCAACAGCGCGACCGCCGTCACCTGAAGCATCATGAAACCGGAAGATATTCCCGGTTGCGCAGTCAGAAACGGCGGCAGCCCTTCATTTGTATCAGGATTGACCAACCGATCGATGCGCCTTTCGCTGATACTGATCAAGTCTGTCAAAGCGATTGCGGCGTAGTCAAAAACGAGTGCGAGTGGCGCGCCGTGAAAGTTCCCGCCTGAAAGCACCTCGCCGGTGTCGGAAAACACCAACGGGTTGTCGGTGGCGCTGCCGCTTTCGATCTCGACGACTTCGCGTGCGTGGGCCAACGCAGTGCGGACCGCGCCGTGCACTTGCGGCATGCAGCGCAAACTGTACGCGTCCTGCACGCGCGGATCGTTGTCGAGGTGCGACTTGCGAATCTCGCTGTCGCGCAGCAGTTCGCGCAGATGCGCGGCGACGGCGATTTGCGCGGGATGCGGTCGCGCATCGTGAATGCGCGGATCGAACGCGACCGGAGTTCCGCGCAAAGCTTCCAACGTCATGGCGCCGGCGACGTCGGCAAGTCGAACGAGTCGTTCCGCGCGATGAAGCGCGAGTCCGCCGACGGCGCCCATCGCCTGCGTTCCGTTCAAAAGCGCGAGGCCCTCTTTTACTTCCAACTTAAGCGACTCGACACCCGCACGTTCAAGCGCAACAGCGCTCGCCACACGCTCGCCTTCGTAGAAAACTTCGCCTTCGCCGATCGCGGCCAATGCGAGATGGGCCAACGGCGCCAGGTCGCCGCTTGCGCCGACGCTTCCTTTTTCAGGTATCACCGGCGTCACACCTTTTTCGAGCATCGCGATCAACGTGTCGATCACCAGCGGACGCGCGCCACTGAATCCCGACGCGAGTACGTTCGCGCGCAGCAACAGCATCGCGCGTGCTTCCTCGTCTGACAGCGGTTCGCCCAATCCGCATGAATGACTTCGCACGAGGTTCAGTTGCAACTGTCGCAAGTCTGACCGGTCGATACTCACGTCAGACAATTTGCCGAACCCCGTATTGACGCCGTAAACGGTGCGTCCTTCCTCGACGATCTGTTCGACTACCGCGCGCGCTCGTTCGACTCGTTCGCGCGCGTCTGCGGACAGCCCGACGTGCTCGCGGCGTGCCGCAACGTCGGCGATTTGCTGGATCGTCAGTGATTGACCGTTAAGTTGGAGCATAGAAACAGACCAATCCTAAAGGGAACGCAAGCAGAAACAAAATGGGCAATCGGCAATCGCCAATCACCTGTTTTGCAATTCGGCCTGTTGCTCCCTGTCAGGTGTTTCGGTAACGTCGATCCTCTTGAACTCTGCTGTAGTGGCGCTGCCGACGCTGCTGCGCACGCGCTGTCTCGCGCGCTTGGCGCGCACTGTCGTGCGCCTGGTCGTCGCCGCCGTCCAATTCGTCATGCGTTTAAACGGCTGTAATGAAAACTCGTGCCTCGGCAGCACTTCGCCGGTTGCCTCGCGCAGTCGCACCGTGCCGATCGCGAAGATCGCAATCGCGGCATTGAACACAACGCCGAATACAAACACGAGCCAACCGGGAATGAATCCGACTGCGGCGCGCTCGATGAACGCGTCGAAGTCGCGCGCGGGCAATGGCGACAAATAAACTTTCAGGTTCCAACTCGCTGCGAGCAACGCGAAGATCCACAGGTAGTTGCGGCGCAAACGTCGTCCGACGGCTTCCCACTCAGTGATCGTAAAGTGCGGCGTCGTCAGATCGCCTGCGAGGTGTTCGGCCCAGGACTCGTCCGCCGGTCTGCTCTCCGGCATCAGCAGGTGCGCGAAGTAGCCCGTTTCGAGGATGCGCACGCGGCTCGACCAGATTTCGTAATAGCGATAGCGGCGCGCTTCCATCAACAGAAAGATGACGACGAGTATCGAGTTGATCGGGATGACGAAGTGCGGGTTGTGCGGGGAGCTAAAGACGAACGAGAGCGTCGCGCCGGCGGTGATTACGGCCCAGTTTGTCGTGGTGTCGAGGCGGTTGCGCCAGGTGTTTGAACGCTGCACTTCACCGCGATAGAAGTGAATCATCGCGGTGTTGAATTCGCCGGGCGTCATGCGGCGCATCAGCGCTGCGGGTGATTGGGTGGCGGCGTCTGCTGACGGGTCGACCGCGGCCGGCTGTCGTATCCTGCCAGTGACTCTATCTGTCGTTGTTTGACCGCTACCTCTTTGACTAGCTTCGGTGGACATCGGATGTGAATTCAACTGGAGCGCGCGGACCAGACTGGGGCGCGGAACTCCGGAAGTCGATAATAACACGCGCAACGGTGTGATGCTGAATTATGTCGCCGGGTTTTAGTGGCGGCGCTTCCACCGGCCTTTATAGAACGCGTAGAGGACGATGCAACAGAAGAACAGAGCGGGGAAGCAGATGGTGACGATGTGGTAATGAAACTCCCGTTCCGTGATCGGCATGCCGTTAACACTCAAATTGGCCGTTCGGGTTCCAGGTTCTTGAGATCCGGGTTTCCCTAACACGGATAACCGTGGGTACTGGGTCAGTTTGGATCCGGTGAGGTACGCCGAAGGCGTTAGCTAATTCCAGCCCAGCGGTTGGAGCGGCAGCGACAACCCTGGGTAACAGAAAAGATTTCTGTTGTAACCCTGAAAGGGTTTGTCCCGGCCGAACGCTTTCAGCGTTTTCTCTACTTGCCATACAGACCCAGGGTTGAAGCAACCGCTGGGCTGGAATTAGCTAACGCCTTCGGCGTACTTCGTTTTAAACCAAACTGACCCACTACCTAACCGTGGCGGTTCTTGACGTGTTTCGGCGCGCACCCTATAGTGGCCGTTCGGCTGTTTGAAAGGTGTTTGAAGGAACGAAAGTCAGTGATTACCGCCGCGGAATTAGAAGTCGACGAGCAGTGGATGCGGCAGGCGCTGGCCGCAGCTCGCGAAGCCCAGGCACGCGGCGAGGTGCCAATCGGCACGTGCATCGTCAGCGAAGACAAACTCATCGCCCTCGCCGGCAATCGCACTCGCACCGACTGTGATCCCACAGCCCATGCGGAAATCGTCGCCCTCCGCGAAGCCGCCGGTAAACTCGGTAACTACCGGCTCACCGGAGTGGATGTTTACTCGACGATCGAGCCTTGCGCGATGTGCGCCGGCGCGCTCATCCAGGCTCGAGTGCGACGTTTGATTTACGGCGCCCCCGACGAAAAAGCGGGCGCAGTCGTCAGCCGGTTTCGAGTTTGCGATACTGATTTTTTGAATCACCGGATTGAAGTGCAGTCAGGCGTCCTGGAAGAAGATTGCCGGATCCTGATGCAGGAGTTTTTTAAGACGCGGAGAGGTCGCATAGTGGATTAGTGCACCGGTCTCGAAAACCGGAGTGGGTTTACGCCCACCGTGGGTTCGAATCCCACCCTCTCCGCCATGAAAAAATTGCGAAATTCGAAATTCGAAGTTTGAAATTTGGAACTCCGGAGAGGTGCAGGAGTGGTTGAACTGGCAGCACTGGAAATGCTGTGAACGGGAAACCGTTCCGTGGGTTCGAATCCCACCCTCTCCGCCAGAGAAGAATTGCGAAATTCCCAATTCGCAATTCCGCATTTTTATTGCCGTCCCCCGACGAGCCCCCAAGCTTTGGCGTGTGTGTACATGTGGGGGGACATAGATGGGCGACGACAAGTTAGCGATTGAAGAAGCGCGGCGGGCGGCGCAACACGAATCGGTAAAAGCGCAGGTCGAAGGCGAGGTCAACTCCGAAATCACCGACCGCGCCGCGACAAAGGCAACACGCGACGAATCGCGGAAGATCGATCACGTTGCCGGCGAGTTTCGTTCGAAGGCCGTTGACGAGGTCATTGACACCGAGCGCGAAGTGCAGCGCTCACGCGGACTGGCGAGAGTTTCGCAGATCATCGATTACATCTTTTGGGTGATCTACGCGTTGCTCGGAATGCGTTTCCTGCTGGCGTTGATGGCAGCCAGAAGCAGCGCGGGTTTCGTGCAGTTCATCGTAACGGTCAGCAATCCGTTTTACGTGCCGTTTCGCGGGATCGTTGCGAGTCCAAGCACGGACAGCGGGCATACGTTGCTACTTCCGATCGTTGTAGCCATAATCGCCTACGCACTGGCGCACCTGTTGATTAACGGCCTCCTGCGAATGCTCGCGCATCGCAAAACGGAAATTTAGCTTTTTGAAAAGTCGGGCAAGGGTCAAGGTTCTTATCAGATCCCGGGCTCCGCACAACGCTAGCCTTGTGAACCCCGCCAGACCGGGAACGGAGCAACGGTAGCAACGGCAGCGTGTGTTGCGGGAAAGTCCGGGGTCTGGCCATGTTTTCTCACCATCAATCTCCCCGTTAACGTCTGGAGGAGGTGCTTTATGAAAAAGATCGTGGCTGTCACCACGTTTAGCCTGACGTTGGTACTCGCCTGCCTGAGCGTTGCTGCACAAAGCCAAACCGAGTCTCGCGACGATGTCATCAATCAGATTGAAGCAAAGCGCGCCGAACTCGCAGTGCTCGAAAAGAAAGTCCTTGCTGTTTCCGACGCCGACCGAGAGGAGAATGCTACCTTTTTAAGTCAGCCTGACACGGGGATCATTCGGTTGTTGCCTCGTGAGACATATGACGGAGCCAAGAAGAGAGGCCTTTCGATCAATGGTGGCGGCGCCTTTTATTCCTTCGCTCTTGCCAAGCACGAGTACGGGCAAGGCTCCGACATCATGTTGGAGCAGGGAGATTTCTCAGGAGGTTTTGCGGGTGCTGATTACGGAATGCTTTTAACCCTGGGAGACATTCCGCTCGACCAGGTCGTCCCCGATCATGTGGCCGTGCGTGCTCTGCTCGAGTACATGCCAACCAGCGCGGAACCGGATGCGCGAAAGGCGCAAAGAGCGCTCTGGCAGGGAATGGACCTGTCAGGCGTAATCTTTAAGCAACGCATGCCGGCCAAAGTGGCGAACACCTATCTGCTGCGATCCGTCAATTTTGGCGGTTATGACATCGCGGTTGCGTTTCGCGTGACCCGAAAGGACACGGATGGAAGTATGATCCTCCTCTTCAAGGTGCTGAAGAGGTTTCCCAAGCCGGCCCTGGAAAGAACGCAAGCTATAGCTCAATAATCAGTTGCTCGAACCTAGATGGCCTATCAAGTAATCGCTCGCAAGTGGCGCCCGCAGACGTTTGACGAAGTAACGGGTCAGGAACCAATCACACGCACGCTGCGGAACGCCATCGAGCATCGCAGACTCCATCATGCGTACCTGTTTTCCGGCGCGCGCGGGGTAGGTAAAACTACCAGCGCGCGCCTTCTCGCTAAGGCACTCAACTGTCACAAGTCGACCGAGCCGACGCCCACACCCTGCCGCTCGGACGATCCAACGGCGTGTCCGTCGTGTCGTGAAATCACCGAGAGTCGATCGATCGACGTGCAGGAGATCGACGCGGCGTCAAACACCGGCGTCGACAACGTCCGCGACGCGATCATCGCCAGTGTCGGCATCGCACCCGCACGCGACCGCTACAAGATCTTCATCATCGACGAAGTACACATGCTTTCCGGCGCGGCTTTCAACGCGCTGCTGAAAACGCTCGAAGAACCACCGCCGCGCGTCGTCTTCATCATGGCGACGACGGAGAAACACAAGGTCCCCGAGACGATCCTTTCGCGTTGTCAGCAGTTTGAATTTCGGACCATCGCGACGGCGAAGATCCTCGAACGTCTGAAGCTGATCGCTAAAGAAGAAAAGATTTCGATTCCTGATGATGCGTTGCGCGAGATCGCCCGCACTGGTGAAGGCTCGATGCGCGACGCGCAGTCGGCATTGGACCAGGTGATCAGCTTCGCCGGGACGAAGATCAAGAAAGAGGACGTCGAGATGGCGCTCGGCGTCGCGGGCGCCGACATTCTCACGCGCGTCATCGACAGTATCGCGACGAACAATCCTGCGGCGGCGATCGCCGTCGTCGACGACATCGTCATGCGCGGGCATGACCTGCGTAACTTCTGTCGCGATCTGTTGGCCCATTTCCGCGATCTGCTCGTGACGAAGGTTTCCGGCAATGAAGAGTTGCTGGAGTCCGCGGTGTGCGATCTTCCGGAACTGAAACGGCAGGCGGAGCTGTTTACCGAATCCGATCTGGTGCGTTTCTTTCATTCACTTTCCGAAACGGAAACCAAACTACGTGCGGCGACGCAGCCGCGGTATCAGTTGGAAGTCGGGATTGTGAAACTGATGGAGTTGCGTGGTGTGGAGACGATTGGCGAAATACTGCAACGTCTGTCGTTACTCGAATCTGGTGGTGCGCCGGCAGCGCCTGCGACGCCTTCCACACCGTCCAAGGCTCCGTCGCGTTCGGGTGGATCTTCGTTTGTCGCCGCGGCAGCGGTTGCTCCCGCGCTCGAGAAAACCGAACAACCAGCGGAGGCGGCGACGCCCGTCGATAGCGTCAGGGCTGCATTGAAAAAAGGCTGGCTAATCGGCTTACTCGATAGTGCGCAAGTGGTGGTACTGGACAAAGGCGAATTCTACGTTGAGTTCGCGCCTGGCTCGCGCCACCAGTGCGACACACTCTCCAAACAGGAGAACAAGAAGCTCCTTGCCGACGCCTGTCGCGAAGTAACCGGGCAGGAAATCCGCATCAACATCCAGATCAAAGATCCTCGCGCCGATAACGAGCAGCTCAACAAGGAAGACGACGAAAAGCAGCGTCTCTTCGAAGAGGCGGGTAACGACCGCGCGGTGGCACTGCAGCTCAAGACTTTTCGTGGACACATCACGAGTGTGCGGCGCGACCCCGACCACAGATAACGCCCTGAATCGAACTAATCCGTGGCGTCCTTCGTATTTGCTACCACTTGCGGAGGTAGCTCGAAGATGCGCGATCCAGTTTTGGCAGGTGTGCTGAGTTTGATTGTTCCCGGCGTCGGTCAGATATACAACGGCCGGATACTGGCAGGCATTCTGTGGTTACTCTTCACCCCGGGATTCTGGCTTGGCACTGGCGGAACACTCGGCTGGGTCTGCCACATCGTCGCCGCCTACTGCGCTTACTCCTACGCGAAAGAACATCCGGTTCGCGTTTAATCACAAAAGGCACAAAAAAGCACAAGAGGCACAAAAACAGGACGGAAAGAGGGACAAATTCAGAAGGCACAGCTCAGTCTTCTGCTTTCTCTTGTGCCTCTTGTGGGCTTCGTTTGTGCCTTTTGTGGCTAAAGGTTTGTGGCTAAGGCTTTTCAGGCTTCTTGTTTGGTGGCGTCGCCATCGGTATGTCGTTGGGATCGGGGACGTTTTCAGTCTTCGAGGATCCGCCCTTGAGCATCGGTGGTATCTTCGACACCGGAAGGCTCACCGTCGCTATCGGATCGACACGCCGAAGAATCGCCCCACCACGACCCGCGACCCACACATTGCTCCCACCGCGATACGCGATCGAAAACAACGACGCATTGGTAATCGTCGGTTGAATCTCCCACGTCTGCCCACCGTCTTTACTGTGAATGATGCTGCCTTGCTCACCGACAACCAGCACATCATTTCTTCCAGCAGTCGCCACTCCAAACAAATTCCCGCGCACGCCGCTTTCAAGATCTTTCCACGTCACGCCGCCATCGTCAGTGCGCAACACGAGTCCGCCGGCCCCCACGATGTACCCGCGCAATCCGTCACTGAACGTCAATGCATACAACCATTCCTTCAGATTCCTATCGACGCGCTGCCAGTTTTTACCGCCATCTTCTGTGCGCAAAATCGTTCCGGCCGAACCAACCGCAACGCCCGTCAACGGATCGACAAACTTCACGTCCTCGAGCCAGCTCATCGTGTTCGTCTGCTGAAACTCCCAGCTCACGCCTTCGTCCTTCGTGTGCCAGATAGCCCCACGCGCGCCCACGACCCAACCTTCCGCCGGCGAAACAAACGAGATCCCAAACAAATCTTCCTGCGCGGGATTCGGCACCGCAGTCCACGTAACGCCGCCATTCACCGAACGCAGAATCGTTCCTTTATTGCCAACGACCCACCCCGACTTCTCAGACACGAAAGTAATCGCGTTGAGCGTAGCCGTGGACTCCGACGGGCGGGTGGTCCATGTTTTCCCACCTGAGCTTGTGTAGAGGATTCGTCCGCGCTCGCCGACGGCCCAACCATGCGAGTTATCGATAAAGTAAATGTTCGCGAGATCGTCGCGGCCGCCTTCCGTCAAACGACGCCACGACAACCCACCGTCGTCGGTGCGAACGACGAGTCCATCAGCGCCGGCTGCCCAACCAAGTGACTCATCCGAGAAGAAAACAGTCGACAGACGCGGGTGGGTCCGCACGTTCACGGGCAACCAGATGTTTCCACCGTCGCCGGTCGTCAGGATCACGCCGCCGTCGCCTGCGGCCCAACCATGCAACTCGTCAGTAAAGAAGACGGAATAGAGATCGGTGGTGACGAGCGAGTCTTTGGTGGTCCAGGTTTCACCGCCGTCCTTGGTTTGCAGGATCGTGCCGCGGTAACCAACGATCACACCGTGTTTCTCCGATGTGAACGTGACGCCCGTAAGCGCCGAATCGGTGAGTTTCTTGAGCGGCTTCCAATCGGCGCCGCCGTTTGACGTCACGAGCAACGTCCCACGCGCGCCGACGGCGACACCGGTCTTGGCATCAGCGAAGGCGACGCAAAACAGGTGCGCGTTTGTGTGACTCGTTTGCGGTTTCCACGTCTTGCCGCCGTCAGTGGTGGCGATGATCGAGCCAAACGTTCCGACGGCCCAACCGTTCAGCGGACTTAGCGGCGCGAAGGTGACTGCAAAAAGATGATCGCGAACGCCGGTGGTGCGCAACACCCACTTGCTGCCGCCGTTTGAAGTCGTCATCACGACGCCGCGCGCGCCGGAGACGACCACGCGCGAGCGGTCCTTCACGTACATTCCGTAGAGCGTCGTGTTGGCCGGACTCTCCTGTTCCTCCCATTCGAAGCCGCCGTTGTTGGTGCTGAGCACGACGCCGTTCGAGCCCACAGCCCAGCCGTGGCGCTTGTTCGCGGCAAATCTGATGGCGTTGATTGAGTTTCCCTGCGGGAGCGGATTCTGCCACTGCCAGCCGCGAAACGTGTCCTGCGCTTTACCGGCAAATGGGCAAACTATGAGGAAAACACAGATGAAAAGTAATTTGCGCAAGGTAGGCGAAATTATAGACATCAGGCGATATCTGTGTCATCCGTGGTCCCGACTTTGTCGACAGCATCTCGCAAAATTGTTTCGTCAACGTGCCCGGCGGCGGCGATGCCTCGCGCCGCTTTGTCGGCTGCTTCCTGCACAAGGTGACCGACGTGTCCGCGCGTCCATTCCCAGCGCACTTTGTGCTGACGCGAGGCGCGATCGAGTCGTTCCCACCACGGCAGGTTTGTCTTACGACGAAAACGTCCGTTCATCGTTTCGACGACGTAACGGGAGTCTGTAAAAACATGCACCTGACAAGGTTGTCGCAATGCTTCCAACCCAACGGCCGCGGCGGCAATCTCGGCCTGCTGGTTCGTTGCGCGACCTAGATACTCTCCAACAGCTCGCCAGAATCCTTTGTATCCCAACAAGGCAACTGCGGCCGCGCGCTGCGACTCCTGTCCGTTTCCCAGACTCGATCCGTCACAAAAAATTGTTACTTGCTTTAGCGTGGTGGTCACGATCGCGTGTAGCCTATCATCTGTTTCCCGAATTGCGTAGAATCGCCGCTAAACGCCAAAGGCGTTGGCTAAATCTCAGCCCAGGGTTGTTGCAACCCTGGGTTACATGTGGCTCCTTCTCTGAAACTCTGAAGGAGTTCGATGGGGCCGAACACTTTCAGTGTTGTTTGTTTTTTACATTGCTTCCCCAGGGTTGAAACAACCCTGGGTTACAGTTAGTTGTTAACATTAAACCCTGAAAGGGTTCGCCCCTGTCGAACGCTTTCAGCGTTGTTTGTTGTTCGCATGATGTACCCAGGGTTGGAGCAACCCTGGGCTCGAATTATGTAACGCCTTCGGCGTATGAGGAAATGAGTGAAGTAGAACGCATTCGCGATCAATTCCAACGCGCTTTCGACGGCGAAGCGTGGCATGGACCATCAGTGCTTTCATTGCTCGACGGCGTCACGGCCGAACAGGCAGCGGCCCATCCGATTCCCGGCGCACATTCGATTTGGGAACTGACGCTGCACATCGCCGCGTGGGAAGACGCGTGCAGGCGACGACTCGAAGGCGACCCGGCTCAACTGGCCGACGACGAAAACTTTCCACCCATCGCCGACACGAGTGAAGCCGCGTGGGCAGCGGCGAAACGAAAACTGATCGACGTTCATCAGCGTCTGCTGGACACGCTCGCAACAATAGACGACACGCGCCTGGACCAACCAATCATGGACAGCGCGGAAATACCTTTCTCGAGTGCGTACGTGACTCTTCACGGTGGCGTACAGCACAGTTTGTATCACGCCGGACAGATCGCGATTCTGAAGAAGGCGATCGAAGGCGTAGCTTCGTAAAGGGTTAAAGAGGCAACCTCATGAGTGGACTATCAAGCAAAACATGCATTCCGTGCCGCGGCGGCGTTCCGCCCCTCGGCGCCGACGAAATCGCCAAACTTGCTCCGCAGTTGAAAGAATGGGAAATCATCAATCAACACCATCTCCAAAAGACTTACCGGTTCTCGAACTTTCGCGAAGCGCACGACTTCGTCAACAAGATCGGTAATCTTGCGGAAGAGCAGGGCCATCATCCGGACATCTGTTTCGGCTGGGGCATTGCGGAGATCAAGATCTGGACGCACAAGATCAACGGACTGACCGAGAGCGATTTCATTCTCGCGGCAAAGATCGACGAGCTTTAGTCGCGGTAGATCTGCTCAATCTGGTCCACCATCCGCTGCAAGCTAAACTTCTGATTGACGACACGACGAGCTTCGCTGCCCATCTGTCGTCGTCGATCTCCGTCTGACAACAACGTCGCGATCGAGTCGGCGATCTGTGCGACGTCGCCTATCGGGACCAACAAGCCTGTCTCTTGATCCACGACTACCTCACGCGCGCCTTCCGTCGCCGTTGCGACGACCGGCGTCCCCGCAGCCATCGCTTCGGCGATCGCCAACCCAAACGATTCAGTCTCCGAAGCAGACACAAACAGATCGATGGCGCTCAACAGTTTTTCCGCGTCCTCGACCCAACCGACAAAGTGGAAACGATCGTTCAGACCCGTTTCGCTCACGAGCTGTTCGAGATGCTTGTGGACTTCACGCGAGAGCGACGTATCGAGCCCCGCAAGTACGAAATGCGCTTCTGAAAAGCGTGATGAAACGCGAGCGGCTGCGCGAATGAAGTCGTCATGCCGCTTCAACGTGCGCAACTCGCCAACGCTTCCCACCAGCGGAACGTTCGCCGGCAGTCCCAGTGTTTGTAAAAACCGCGTCCGATCAAACTCAACATTGAAACGATCGACGTCAACACCGTTCGTCACGACTGCCAGTTGACCATCGCTCACGATTCGCTGCGCGCGAATCTCGCGCGCCACCGCATTCGAAACCGCAATCACGCGATGTGCGCGCGACAGTGTGTGACGATGCAGCCGGCTGAGATGAAACAACACGTGCCGCGTGACGACGAACTTCGTTCGCCGGTTTCGCCGCGCGGCGTAAGCGGCGAGCGAGTAGTCGCGTGCCATGTGAGCGTGAACGACTTCGATCCCGTGTCGTGCGACGAACCTCGCCAACTCGTGCGCGCTCGGGACGTCGAGCGAGTTGCGCATCGGCAGCGTTTTGATCTTTTCGCGGTCGATTTTGAGATGACCGATCAACGGCGAGTTTGGACGCAGAACGGCGTAAAGATCGTGACCGCGCGCGGAGAGAGAGTTTGTCAGATCTGCCACGTAACGCTCGCCGCCGCCGAATGATGCTGCTGAACTGATCTGGAGAATCTTCAATTTGAATTGCGTACGAAAGCGAAACAGCGGAAGTGCTTAGTGTTTTGATTTACCGACCGAACTGACCCGGCACGACTGTTGCCATTCTCGCTAAACAGAGTCGAAGACTGCTTGTTGGGGAGGATTGTATGGCTACGAAGGCAAAATTGGTAACAGGACTTTTTAAAAGCAAAGTGTCAGCAGAAGCGGCGGTAGACGCGATTATGAAACGTGGTTTCACTCGCGACGATATCAGCGTGCTGATGTCTGACGCGACGCGCAGCAAGGAATTCGCGCTGCAAACTCGCTCCCATGCAGCGGATGGCTTGGGAATTGGAGCCGCGGCAGGCGGTGCTGTCGGCGCGGTGCTGGCCGCGATCGCGGCTGTGGGAACAACGCTGTTCCTGCCGGGTATCAATCTCGTCATTGCTGGTCCGATCGCGGCTGCGCTTGCTGGGGCCGGCGCGGGTGGCGCGACTGGCGGATTGATTGGCGCGTTGATTGGGGCCGGGATCCCGGAGTATCGCGCGAAAGTTTACGAGTCAGGAATACGCGGCGGCGGCATTCTGATCGGTGTTGAAGCTCGTTCGGATGAAGAGGTGGATCGATTGGAAGAGCTGCTTGATGAGTTGGGAGCGGAGAACGTCCGCACTGAGTAAACATGAAAACGCGGATCACACAGAGTCGAAACTCCGTGTGATCCGCGTTTCGTTTTTAGTGTCCTAAAGACTCGCCAACATCTTCAATAGCTTCGCCGACTTTGCGACGCGCTTTGCCGAAGCCTTCTGACACTTCGCCCTTGGCGTGATCGACTTTGCCCTCGGCTTCGAGCTCTTCGTCGTCGATTGCCCGGCCGATCGCTTCTTTCGTCTTACCTTTAGCCTGGTCGTATTTGCCTTCGATTTCGTCTTTGTTCGGTAAACCCATTATCTTATCCTCCCCGTACTGTTCTTAATCGCACAGTGGTAAGGGGAGCAATCAGTGTTCCAAACACGGATTCGAGATAAATCAAGGATGGTTTTTTGACGAGCCGTTAAGGTTGTCGCGCGTGAGTTCGCGAACGCTGATGAGCAACTTGTCGATGTCGAGTGGTTTAGTGAAGTGTTTGGTGAAACCTTCGCGGTGCGCGCGATCGATATCCGATACGCGTCCGAAACCCGTCAACGCCAACGCCGGCACGTTTGCCATCTGCGGCAACTGGCGCAACTCCTGAAGCAGTTGATATCCATCCATCTCCGGCATCGAGATGTCGGAGATCACAAGATCAAACTCCGACTTTCCAGCAATCGCCAGCGCTTCCCTCCCGCCGCGCGCCGTGTGCACTTCAGCGCCGTCCATTTCCAACAGCTTGCTCAGCATGTCGGTCGTCTCGCTCGAATCGTCAACCACGAGAATGCACGTTCCTTCAAGCGCACCGGTCGCGACGCTCTTCGTACCGGTATCCGTCGAAGCTTCAACTTCACGCAGCGGCAACCAAACGCTGAACTTCGCGCCACGCCCGACGCCGTCCGATTCCGCACGCACAACTCCGCCGTGCAACTCCGCTAACTGCTTGACCAGCGCGAGTCCGATTCCGAGTCCGCCTTGTCGTCGTGAACTACTCGCGTCGCCCTGGCGGAAGATCTCAAACACGCACGGCAGAAACTCCGGTGCAATGCCCTGGCCGGTATCTTCGACGACAAACTGCGCGCCTGTTCCTGCAGCCTCCAGCGTGATCGTGATCTCGCCGCCTGTCCCGGTGAACTTCACCGCGTTATTCAAAAGGTTCCACGCGATCTGACCAAGCCGCACCGGATCGCCGTCGACCATGAAAGGATCGTGGTTCGTGTTTAGTCGTAGCGCGATGTGCTTCGCTTCCGCTTCTGTTTTCACGGTTTCGAGCGCATCGGTGATGATCGTCAACAGCGAAACCGGATGATGATTGATAGCGAGCTTACCCATCTGTAACCGCGATAGATCGAGCAGGTCGGAAACGAGTTGCGACTGTGCGAGTGCGTTGCGGCGAATCACGTCCGCGGCGCGGTTCACGAAAGTGGCGTTTGTGACTTGATCGCTGCGACGAAGAATCTCGGAATAACCGATCACGACGTTCAACGGATTGCGCAGCTCATGCGACAACGTCGCCAGAAACTCGTCTTTCAAACGATTGGCCGCTTCTGCTTCTTCGCGCGCGAGTCGTTCTCGTTCCAACAGCCGCGCGCGTTCTTCTTCAGCGCGTTTTTCCTCGGTAATGTCGCGCGCGATCTTCGACGCGCCGATGATCGTGCCGGCCTCGTCTCTGATCGGCGAGATTGTGAGCGAAATGTCGATCAGCGTGTCGTCTTTTCGCAGTCGAACTGTTTCGTAGTGATCTACTGAACGTCCGGAGCGGATGCGGGTGAGGATCTGGTCCTCCTCGTCGTACAACTCGTGCGGCATCAGGATGGTAACCGGCTTGCCAATCACCTCGTCAGCCTTGTAACCGAAAACACGCTCGGCGCCACGGTTCCAACTGCTGATGATGCCGTTCAGATCCTTGCTGATGATCGCGTCGTCAGACGATTCAACGATCGAGGCGAGCAAACGGCTCGTCCGCTCGGCGCGTTTGCGCTCGGTTATTTCGCGCAGATAAACGGTGAGTCCGGACTTCGATGGATACGCATGCGCTTCAAACCACGCGCCGGGCACGATCCGCGAAGGCACTTCGAAGTGCGCGGGCTCCATTGTGTTCATCGCGTGGTGGAAACGCGTGTGGAGCAAGGTGCCGACCGCTTGCGGAAAGACGTCCCAGATGACGCGACCGATCAATTCTTCGCGCGGTATACCCAAACGGGTTTCTGTTTGTCCGTTGACGTTCGTGAAGCGCCATTCGCGATCCAACTGGTAAAACAGATCGGTGATGCTTTCCAGAATCCGGTTTGTTCGCGCGTTTGATGCACGCAATGCTTCCAGCGTTACGTCGCGTTCGCGGTTCGCTTCCGCGAGTTCCATCTCGTAAAGCCGCGCATTGCGCAGAGCGATGGCAGCCTGATCGGCGAGCGCAGCAAGTTGCCACTCTTCCTCATCGTTGAGTGCTCCTTCACGGGCGATGACGAGCAGGCCGTTAAGAGCTTGTTTTGCGATGATTGGAACGGAAGTCATCGAGCTTGTGAGTGACGGCGGAATCAGTCTCAGCAGGCTCTTGATCAGGTCTTCTTCAAACTCGCCAACGAACGATGCAGCGAGATTTTTATCGATTCCCAACGACGCGCGGATTCGCATTCGTTGTTCGGAATCCGCAAGCAGAAGCATACAGGCGCTGGCGTCGACCAATTGCGCGGCGTTCTCAACGATGAGATTCAAGACCCGGTCGAAATCCAGCGAAGTGGTGATGGCGCGGTTAATTTCAGCCAACCGCTTGTATGGTTCTTTCTTGCGCTGAACGGGCTCGATCTTCTCGGCGATCATGTCGACTTCTTAACTGCTGTCCTTTTACCGGTTATCTCCAATTCATGCAGCCGGTTGTCGTGCCCGCTCCCGCGCGTTTTGATAATGCGGATCGTCCGTTTCATCTCGGGACCAGGTGTAAAACCGATCACCACCAGGTTGTCGCTCATATTGGAGATTTCCTGGTCGCTAATATGGCGTATTTCAAACAGTTCCCGCAGCTCGGTGGTCATCATGCACGTAACGTTTTCGACCGCAAACCACTGCGTAAGTGCATAGATAAAGTCCGCAAAACGTTGTCGATCCATACTACGGCGCTCGAGGTCGCCCAGGGCGTCGATGGCAATGCGGCGGACTTTGCCTGCGCGGACTCGTTGAAATACTTCGGCCGCAACGCTGTCCAGTTGCATCTCCACGGGCGACCGGTACATGAGCTCGAAATTTCCGTTTCCGAGTAATTCCGTTGCGTTCCAGCCGAGGTTCTGCATAATGCGTGCCATCTGCGACGGGTTTTCCTGAAATCCGACGTAAAGTCCCGGCTCACCACGCATTGCGCCTTCCCGTATGAAATGCATCGCCATGATTGTTTTTCCGGAGCCGCTCGGGCCGGCCACCAGCGTGGTACTGCCGCGCCAGAAACCCTGATCGATCATCTCATCGAGACCGTCTATGCCGGAGTTAACACGTTCGACTTTCGGTTGATAGGTCGGAGCTACGCTCGGGCTGAGCAGGCGTGGATATATCTCGATACCGTTATCGCTGATCGAAAACGCATGCATGCCTGGAATCGAGGTCGAGCCGCGAAGTTTTTCGACACAGAGAAACCGCTGTTCGCGAACGTTCGTCGAGTACTTCGTCAGCTTTAGAACGACGTCGGCGATTGCAAACTCGGGCAGGTCGGTCGTCATCTCCTCCGAGTACTCGCCGATCAGGAACGACGTACATTTATAGCCCGTCAACACCGTTGCGAGGTCGTAAATGACTGTGCGTCGATCGACCGTCGACTTGAGCAGCTCGTTCAGTGCTTTGAACGAGTCGATGAAGAGGTATGCCGGCTTGTACTTGAGGATCATGTCGGTAACGATGTCGGTCATCTTTTCTATGCCGGCCTTGCGCACCGTTATGCCGAGGTCTTCATAAATCACAGCTTTGCCGACCTTCTCCGAGTCGAAAAAGGTGTACTGCTGTCCGTGGAAGATAAACTTTTCGAGCGGTTCGGAGAGCGTCGTCAGGTAAAGCGCCGGGCGTTCTTCGGTCGCGTTACAGAAAGCGATCCCTTCAGCCATGATCGTTTTGCCGGTGCCGGGTGCGCCCATCAGCACGGTGATCGTATTGGCTGGAATGCCGCCGTTCAGAATCTCGTCGAGTCCGACACAACCGGTGGCGATTCGGTCAGTCATTAGCAGTCTCCTCGGCTTTGGCTTTTTGCGAAGCAATCAATTTTTCGACAGTTTCGATCAGCACTTCTTCGCTGAAAGGCTTCAGCAGAAACGCGTCGGCGCCGACTTCAAGTGCGCGATCTTCCGCGTGCAGGTGGCTGAAAATAAGGACGCGGGCGTGTGCCGTCTCCGGCTCGGATTTGAGAATCCGGCACAGACTGAGGCCATCGAGCACCGGCACCATGATTTCGGTAACGACGATGTTCGGTCGCAACTCGCGCGCGCGTTCGAGTGCAGCCCCGCCGTCGGAAGCGAACTCGACGGCATGACCCGCCTGCTCCAGGAAGTAGCGTTCGAGGCGCTGTACTACCGGGTTTCGTTCGACGACCAGGATCAGCGCACGTTGATGTAAAGCCGACAATTCGGCACTGTCGGAGCCGGCTGTAGACATATTTTCGGGTACTGCGGGGGAAAGTCTAATGGGGATGCTGGAAAACTCCGGCGCACTTTAATACATCGCCGCAGTTTAGTTCAAGCGGGTTTATTAAATCGCCGTTCAGACAAATCACTACTTGCCAATCTGCGCTTCCTGCGCGAAGATCAAACCGACGATGGCTCAACAATCCCCTGAACAATCCGTAAAAACCAGAACTGAAACCGATTCGATGGGCGCAATTGAGGTCCCGGCTGACCGCTACTGGGGCGCCCAAACCCAACGTTCACTACATCATTTCAACATCGGCGGCGACGTGATGCCGCGCGAGTTGATCCGCGCCTTCGGCATTCTGAAGAAAGCCGCCGCGCAGGTGAACGAGGATCTCGGCAAGCTCGCGTCCGACAAAGCCGCGTTGATCGTCCAGGCCAGCGAAGAGGTGATCGAAGGAAAACTCGACGATCATTTTCCGTTGCGTATCTGGCAGACCGGCAGCGGCACGCAGACGAACATGAACGCCAACGAAGTGATTTCGAATCGCGCCATCGAAATCGCGGGCGGCGTCATGGGTAGTAAAAAGCCGATTCATCCAAACGACGATGTGAACATGTCGCAGTCGTCGAACGATACGTTCCCGACCGCGATGTACATCGCCGCGGCGGAACAGATGAACAAGCTGATCCCGCAGATCGAGCATTTGCGCGAGGCGATCGAAGCGAAGGCGAAGGAGTTTGCGGGCGTCGTGAAGATCGGCCGCACGCATTTGCAGGACGCGACACCGCTAACTGTCGATCAGGAGTTTGGCGGTTGGGCAAACCTTGTCGCGCGCGACGTCGAACGTCTAAAACTTTCTATGCCGGGATTGCTCGACCTCGCCATCGGCGGCACCGCTGTCGGAACGGGGTTGAACTCGCATCCCGAGTTTGGCGAACGCGCGTCGGCGAAGATCGCGCAGTTAACAGGACTGCCGTTCAAGTCACACGTGAACAAGTTTGCGGCGCTTTCGTCGCACGACGAGCTCGTGTTCGCGAGTGGCGCCTTGAAGACGTTGGCCGGTTCGCTGATGAAGATCGCCAACGACGTTCGCTGGCTCGCGTCAGGGCCACGCTGCGGTTTGGGTGAATTGATACTGCCGGAAAACGAGCCCGGCTCGTCGATCATGCCGGGGAAAGTGAATCCGACGCAGAGCGAAGCGTTGACGATGGTCGCCGTGCAGGTGTTCGCCAACGATCTGGCGACGAGCTTCGGGGGATCGCAGGGAAATTTCGAGTTGAATGTTTTCAAACCGGTGATGATTCATAATTTCCTTCACTCGGTTCGGTTGCTTCACGATGCGACGCGCGTCGTTTGTCGAGTTTTGCATCGACGGGATTGAGATCAATCGCGAGCAGATCGACGAGCATGTGAAGCATTCGCTAATGTTGGTTACCGCCTTGAACCCTCACATCGGATATGACAAAGCCGCCCAGGTCGCAAAGAACGCGCACAGGAAGAAGATCAGTTTGCGCGAGTCAGCTATCGAGCTCGGGTTTCTTACCGGGGAAGAGTTTGACCAGAAGGTTAATCCCGAAGAGATGACGCACCCGTAGGACGGCAAATTTCATCCAAGTGCCCGATCGAAATGAAAAAGTGAAGGAGAATGTCTGCGGTTCGTTTTACGTAGACTCTTCGTGTATCGATTGCGACGTTTGCCGCGACACCGCGCCTGACAACTTCATGCGGTGTGACGAACAGAACTACTCGTTCGTCTACAAGCAGCCACAGACTGAGGAAGAAAGAGTGCTGTGTGAGGAAGCGATGAGTTGTTGTCCGGTTGAGGCGATCGGCAACGACGGCGGGTAACGAAAATACTCACGTCTCGACTTTTATCACTCCATCTTCAACCGTTACTTCATAAGTCCTAATCCTCTCCGTCACGGTCAAGCATTCACCGGTACGCACATCAAACTGCCACCCGTGCAAACCACACTCAATTACATGCCCACACAAAGCACCTTCCGACAGCGGCGCACCCTTGTGCGGACAGAAATTCTCGGTGGCATAGAATTCGCCATCCACATTGTAAACAGCTAACTCCTCGCCGCCGGGGAGCTCGAATCTGGCGCACTCACCAGGCCGAAGGTCGTTGATTGCGCCGACTATGACTTTGCGACCGGCTGCGACAGGAGTCGCTGCGTCGTCTGGGTCAGTATTGAATGATTGCATCGCATGGATGGTAACAAAACAGGTTTTGTGCAGCTAGAAACGGGGCCGAAAAGTCCCAGTGAGATAGTCGTAGAGCAAGTTTTTCCCGCTAGCACGTTCTGTATGTCCGCGGCACAATCTCTCCCAAGCCGTGAGACACAACGAAACGGGAGAGGAAAAACCATGAAACGACTATTCACAACCACTTGGGCGCTGGCCCTGATTCTCAGTGCTGCGTCCTTTTTGCACGCACAGACGACAACACCATCATCAAGCGACACTCGGCGCGCCACTCGCATAACCGTCAGTGGCGACTCGATCGTTCAAGCTCAGCCCGACACGGCCATTCTGACGATTTCTGTAGTGACACAAGGGCGTCGCGCGATCGACGCGGAACAGGAAAACGCTGCCAAGACGACCACCGTCATGCAGGCCTTGAAAACAGCCGCCGGACCGGGCGCTGAAGTAAAGACGAGTGGCTACAGCGTGCAACCACAGCGGATGTATCGCGAAGGACAGGCGCCGACGATAACCGGTTACGAAGCGCGCAACACCGTTACAGTGACCATCGGCGATCTAAAGAAAGTCGGACCCGTGATCGACGCGGCGTCACAAGCAGGCGCAAACGACATCGCCGGCATCGCGTTCACGCTGCGACAGGATCGACCCGCGCGCGATCAGGCGTTGAGCGAAGCGACTCGCGAAGCCATGAGCAAAGCGGAAGTCCTTGCGAGAGCGCTCGGACGTCGCGTGACGCGCATCGTTGAAGTTCAGGAGGAGGGATTCATACGACCCCCGCAGCCCGTTTACCAGGCCGACGCATTCATGGCGAAGCGCGAAAGCGTTGCGACACCGATCGAAGTTGGTTCCCTCGACATAACTTCGCGCGTGCTTTTGATTGCGGAGGTGGAGTAGATGAGACCACGTAATAAAACGAATAATTTCAGGGGAGGGATGCAATGGCTAGATACAGAACCGATCTGGATGATGAGAGGGACTATTACCGACGCGAAGAGCGGATGAGACGCGACGCGATGGGCGCGTTCGATGAGCCCTACAGTTCCCGCAATCGCTTCGAGCAGGACCCGCGGCCGGACTACAACCGCGGCAGCCGATTCGGCGAACGCGCTCAGTATGAGTACGACGAGCCGCGTTACAGCGAAAGCCGCGGCAGTTTTCGTGACGAAGGCCGTCGCAGTTCTTTGTACGACGTGCGCGGCGATCTTTCGACCGGCCGCTGGGGCGATCGCGGCGAGTATCGTTCGACGGAGCGTTCCCGGCTACGCTGCCGCGACATCATGACGCGCGACCTCGCAGTCGCCACACGCGACACGCCGCTTACGGAAGTCGCCTTGATGATGAAACAGGAAGACACCGGTGTTATTCCGGTGGTCGAGTACGACGTGACGCCGGGTAACGGCAGGACAGAAGGCGCCGAACGCAAGTACGAGGGACGAAACTACTCGCGCGGCAAACTTCTCGGCCTGATTACCGACCGCGACATCGTCGTTCGCGGTGTCGCCGAAGGCAAGGACTGCACTCAGGTCCGCGCCGAAGACATCATGACGGTCGACGTTTACACCGCTCATCCGAACGATCGCGTCGTCGATGCGATTCGCAAGATGGGCCAGAAGCAAGTCCGGCGTATTCCGGTCTGCAACGAGAACGGTTATCTCGTGGGAAACATCTCGATGGCCGACGTTGCAGTCGAAACGCGTGAAGATCACGAGCTTGCGGAAGCGCTCGAGGACATCTCGAAGGGCACGTCCTTCTGGAATCGTATTTTTGGCTAGTCTCAAAGTGATCCGTCCGATCCGTGTTTTGCACGGATTGGACGGATTATGTTTTCTTCACTTATTCTTAACCTATGCGAAATTCAAATCGTGAGGTCTCGCCGATCCTCGATCGGCGAGTAAGCCCGTCTGGACGGTTGTGGAACCCGGCCGCCGACGTCTATCGCTCGGACGAGGGCTGGATCGTGAAAGTCGATCTAGCCGGGATTTGTTCTGACGAACTCGAGATCGAGATCCACAACAGGCTTTTGAGCATTCGCGGCTGCCGTCGTGATACGCATTATCGCGAAGGCTTCGTTTTTCATCAGATGGAAATTACTTACAGCCGCTTCGAGAAGACGATCGAGTTTCCCGCTCCCATCGAAGGAGCAGCGATCAGACGCGATTATCGAGACGGATTTTTAATCATCAACGTGCGTATTGAATCATAGGTTTATTGCCATGCCTGAACCTGCTGAAACTGCACCGCCGCTCGACGGCACTTCCGACCAACAGCAAACGTCGCAAAGCGAGGGTCTGAGGTTTTCCGCCGTCGCGACCGGACAGAAGTTTGAAGTCCCGGTCCTGGCCCTGCAAAACCTGAATGTGTTTCCGGAAACAGTTGTGCCGCTCGGCGTAGGGCGGCCGCGTTCCGTCGCCGCGGTTGAAGCCGCGCTCGCGACGCCGGAGAAGTTGTTGGGCTGTATCACAGTGCGGCCCGAACGATCGGACGACACCGATGCGAAGTCGTCGGACATGTACGACGTCGGCACGCTCGTGATGATCAAGCGCATGGAGCGTTTGCCCGATGCGATGCGGATTCTGGTCCAGGGCACCGAGCGCATTCGTGTGCTCGAGTGGAAACAGGAAGATCCGTACGTGAGCGCGGTCGTTGAGATTCTTCCGGAGCCGCGTATCGTCGATGCGGAACAGGTTGAAGCGGCAAAACGCAACGTGCAGCAGATGATCCAGGAAGCGTTGGCGCTGTTGCCGAACGTTCCGGCTGAAGTCCGAATCGCCGTGTTGAGTTCCGTGGATCCTGTTCGTTTGGCGTATTTCCTGGGTTCGATTCTGAATCTCGGCGTCGAAGAAGAGCAGAAGATGCTCGAGGCGAATACTGCGGACGAGTTGTTGCGTTTGGCGCACAACGATCTCGCGCGCGAACTCGAAATCCTGCAACTGCGTTCGAAGATCGCGACCGAAGCGCAAACCGAGATGGACAAGGCGCAGCGCGATTACGTCCTGCGCCAGCAGATGCGCGCGATTCAAAAAGAGCTGGGCGAAGACGAAACGGGTGAAGCTGCTGAAGCGGAGTTGCTGCGTGAACGTCTCGAAAAAGCTGAGCTGCCGGAGGAAGTGCGCACTGAAGCAGAACGTGAGTTGAAACGTCTCGAGCGTCTGCCTCCTGCGGCGCCTGACTATCATGTCATTCGTACGTATCTCGAATATGTTTTGGAGCTGCCGTGGTTGAAGTCGTCGGAACACAAACTCGACCTGGCCGAGGCGCGTCGCATTCTCGACGAAGATCATTACGGGCTCGAAGATGTGAAAGAGCGGATTCTCGAGTTTCTGGCGGTGATCAAACTGCGTCCGGACACGAAGAGTCCGATCCTGTTGTTTGTTGGACCACCGGGAGTGGGTAAGACGTCGCTGGGACGCTCGATCGCGCGCGCTTTGGGCCGGCAGTTTGAACGAATGTCGCTCGGCGGCGTGCGTGACGAAGCGGAGCTGCGCGGACATCGACGCACTTACATCGGCGCGATGCCGGGCCGGATCATTCAGTCGATTCGTCGCGCGGGTGTGAACAATCCGGTGCTGATGCTGGATGAGATCGACAAGCTCGGCAACGACTATCGCGGCGATCCGGCGGCGGCGTTGCTGGAGATTCTCGATCCGCAACAGAACAACACGTTCCGCGATCACTATCTCGATCTGCCGTTCGACTTGTCGCGCATCTTTTTCATTGCGACTGCGAACCAGCTCGGTCCGATTCCGCCGCCGCTGCGCGACCGCATGGAACTCATCAGGCTTGCTGGTTACAGCGATCGCGAGAAGCTCGAGATCGCGCGCCGTTATCTGGTTCCAAGACAGACCGTCGAGAACGGTCTGAACCAGGCGCAGTTAAAGATTGAAGACAGCGCGATCGAATTGATTGCTTCGCGTTACACGCGCGAGGCAGGTGTGCGACAGCTCGAAAGAAACGTCGGCAGCGTGGCGCGCAAAGTGGCGTTGAGGATCGCGCAGGGACAGGCGGAGAGTGTCACTGTCGGGGCGCCGGATATTCGCGAGTATCTTGGACCGCCGCGGTTCTATCCCGAAGAGGCGCGAAAAGAATTGCCGGCAGGCGTTGCCACTGGAATGGCGTGGACGGAGATGGGCGGCGAGGTGTTGTTCATCGAGGCGACGCTGCTTCCGGGTGGGCGAGGACTGACGATCACGGGCCAGCTTGGCGAAGTGATGCAGGAGTCGGCGCGTGCGGCGCAGTCGTACTTGTGGTCACACGCGGTGGAGTTTGGTATCGAGCAGGAGATCTTCAGGGAGTTTGGAGTTCACCTGCACGTGCCGGCAGGCGCGATACCGAAGGATGGGCCGAGTGCCGGCGTGACGATCACGTCGGCGCTGGCGTCGTTGTATACGGGGCGGCGTGTGCGGCCTGATACGGCGATGACGGGAGAGATCACGTTATCAGGTTTGGTGTTTCCGATTGGCGGCGTGAAGGAGAAAGTGCTCGCGGCGCATCGTGCTGGTATTCGGCGGATCCTGTTGCCTGCGCGGAACGAGGCTGACACGGATGATATTCCTGACGACGTGAGGAATGAGCTTCAGATCGTCTTCGTTTCGAACATCAGCGAGGCTTTGGACGCGGCGCTTGAAGTCCTGGTCTCGAACCCACCGCCGCACCTTGCCGGCGCAGTTGATTCAGCCCGGACGCGCGACGCCGAGCCAGAGCCGCTGACGGTTAAAGGCTTAGACAGGTAACCACAAAGAGGCACAAGAAAGGCACAACAAGGACGTAACGAAATAGTGGGCCGCTAATCTTATTCCCGCCTTTTGTGTTTCTTGTGCCTCTTTGTGGCTAAGTTGTCTCTCGCTTATGTAGCCGGTTCCGTCTCTTCCTCCGCCGCGGCTTCAACGAGTGATGCGCTGGTGACTCTGTCGCCGGCGTCGGTCTTGATCAGGCGCACGCCCTGCGCGCTGCGGCCGGTCTTTCGAATATGATCGGCTTCGAGTCGGATCAGCTTGCCCTGCTGCGTGATGATCATGATCTCCGACTCGTCCTCAACCGGGAATACAGCCACAACTTTCCCAGTCTTTTCAGTCGTCTTCATGTTGATCACACCCTTGCCGCCGCGCGACGTGAACCGGTAAGTCTTGATCGGCGTCTGCTTGCCGTAACCCTGTTCAGACACCGAGAGCATCCGTTCCATGTCTTCCGCCGACACGGCGCAAACTGAAACCACGTAATCGTCTCCGCGCAAGTCGATACCACGCACCCCGCGGGTCGCGCGCCCCATCGGGCGGACGTTCTTCTCGTCGAAACGAATCGCGTAACCGTTATGAGTGGCGATGAACATGCGCTTCGTGCCGTCGGTCAACACAACGTCGAGCAACTGATCGCCTTCGTCGATATTGATCGCGATGATCCCGTTCGTGCGAATGTTCTGGAAATCGGCCAGCGACGTCTTCTTAATGACGCCCTTACGCGTGACCATCGCGACGTAACGTCCTTCGGCAAACTCGCGCACCGGAACAACACCGGCGAGCCTGCGATCTGACGGAATGTTGATGAGATTCACCACCGCCTTGCCACGGGCCGATGCCGCGGCATCAGGCACTTCATGGACTTTCAACTTGTAGACCATGCCGTCGTCGGTGAAGATCATCAGGTACGCGTGCGTCGAAGCGATGAACAGATGCTCGACGAAGTCGCCATTCTTCGCAGCGGCGCCGAAACGTCCCTTGCCGCCGCGGCCCTGTCGCGAATACGTCGTGATCGGCGTCCGCTTGATATAACCGCTGTTCGTAACGGTGATAGCGACATCTTCATCGGCGATCAGATCTTCGATCGAAAGCTCAACGCCTTCATCGACGATCTCTGTCCGGCGCCCGTCGCCGAAATCTTTCTTAACGTCTTCGAGCTCGTTAGTGATCACGCGACGCAGCGAACGTTCATTGCCAAGAATCTCGTCGAGCTCGGCGATCAGCTTGATGATGCCTTCGTACTCATCGACGATCTTCTGTCGTTCGAGTGCGGACAGTCGACGCAGTTGCAGATCGAGAATCGCCTGCGCCTGGATTTCGGAGAACGCGAGACTCTCCATCGTCTTCGTCAGCCGCGACATGTACGTCTTGAACTGAACGTCAGACGGAATACCTTTCCACGTCTTGATCTCGCTCGTCGTCTGCAACTGCCCTTGCAGCCACAGACGCGCTTCGTCAACCGAACGTGAATTGCGAATGAGCGTGACGATGTAGTCGAGCGCGTCAATCGCTTTCGTAAGTCCTTCGAGAATATGCGCCCGCGCGCGTGCTTTTCGCAGCTCGTATTCAGTGCGCTTGCGCACCACCTCGCGGCGAAACTCGATAAACGCTTCGAGCATCTCCTTCAGGTTCAGCACGCGCGGCTGACCATTGACGATCGCGAGATTGATCACGCCGAACGACGATTGCATCGGCGTGAGTTTGTAGAGCTTGTTGAGCACCACCTGCGGTACGGCATCGCGTTTCAGTTCGGCGACGATGCGCATTCCCGTGCGATCCGATTCGTCGCGCAGATCGGAAATTCCGTCGATCTTCTTTTCGTTGATCAACTCGGCGATGCGTTCGAGCAGGCGGGCCTTGTTGACCTGGAACGGTATTTCGGTAATGACGATCGCGTCGCGTTCCTGCGCGCCGCGTCCGATGCGATCGATTCCCGCGCGAGCACGCAACTGCAAAACGCCGCGGCCTTCGAGGTATGCCTTTTTGATCTCTTCGCGGCCGTAGATGAACCCGCCGGTGGGAAAATCAGGACCGGTAACGATCTTCGTCAGATCGTGCACGGTCAGTTCCGGATCCTTCAGGAGTGCGATCGTCGCATCCACGATCTCGGTGAGATTGTGCGGCGGGATCTTTGTCGCCATGCCCACCGCGATGCCGTCTGAACCGTTGATCAGAAGGTTAGGCACGCGCGTCGGTAAAACCAGTCGGCTCGCTGAGCGACTCGTCGTAGTTAGGTTGAAAGGCAACTGTCTCTTTTTCGATGTCGGCGAGGATCTCGTTTGCGAGGCGCGCCATGCGCACTTCGGTGTAACGCATCGCCGCCGCGGCATCACCGTCGATCGAACCGAAGTTTCCCTGGCCGTCGACGAGCGGATAACGCATCGAGAAGTCCTGCGCGAGGCGCACGATCGTGTCGTACACCGGCATGTCGCCGTGCGGGTGATACTTACCGATGACGTCGCCGACGATGCGCGCGCTCTTCTTGTACGCTTTGTTGTAGGCGTTGCCGAGTTCGTGCATGGCCCACAACACGCGCCGGTGGACCGGCTTCAGACCGTCGCGCACGTCAGGCAGCGCGCGGCCGATGATCACCGACATGGCGTAGTCGAGATACGACCGCCGCATCTCGTCTTCGATGTTTATGTGGGGGTCGTTCAGAAGTTGTTTCCATCTACCAGCCTTTCAAGTACAATCCGCCCGCACGCAGTTCGACCCACTTTAGAGATACTTAGCTCGGGTTGGCGGTTCTTTTTCGAACAGAAAAAACGAAGCGGAACTTCAGCATTCAAGTGTCCGACATTTTAGCCTTTTTGCCTGCGTTTTGGCAACAGGGGAATCGCCAAGAACTCTAATAAAATCAATAGCTTTTGACCTCGTGGCGTCCTCAAAGAACCCCCATGAGCGAACAGCGAAACTGGAAGCGAATTCGTGAACGGCTCGCCCTTCATCTGCCGGTCCGGGTGAGGGTCCGGGAGACGCCCGATCACGAGTGGACCGAGATGACGCGATTGATGAACGTGACGCCGTTCGGAGCCGGGTTCACGCTCAAGCGGCCGACTGAAAAAGGTCGACTGTTGCACCTGACGATCCCGATGCCGCGGCTGTTGCGGGTGTTCGATCATGTCGAGGACCAGTACCGGGTTTGGGCCATCGTCAGGTATTTGAAGAGTGAGCTTCGGGCGGATGGTCTCGTGTTTTATGTCGGTGTTGCGTTTATCGGTAAACGGCCGCCGGCGAGTTACGAACAGGAGCCGTGGAGACGTTACGATGTCGCCACGAATGCTTCCGACGGGCTTCCGACCGCTCAAGACATGACCGTCTCCGCTGACGATGAGACGCGGCATCAGATCGCGGTCGATATGCGCGTCGAGTTGTTGGATGAAACGGGCGGGGTTGTTGACACTGAACAGACTGTTTCCGAAGCTATCGGCCCGCACGGCGCGACGTTGTTTACAACATTGAACGTCGACCAGGGACGGTTCATTCGTTTGACGAGCGAGCAACACAAAATCATGGCCCACGCCGCCATCCGCTCGCGCCACATCGGCCCCGACGGCATCGCGCGAATTCAAGTCGAGTTCGTCGATAAGGAATGGCCGTTGTAAGATAAGTCCTCCTTGAGTTGTTTCGAGCTATGGCTGTTTGCCGGCGGCGGGCGGATGTGACTGTTGGCGAGGCTTCGCCTCGCCGCAGATGGTAAATCGAAGATGGGGCTATGCCCCTCGTTCGGCCTTCGGCCTAAAAGGGCAGAGCCCGAACCATGGGCATAGCCCACTTGTTTCAGGCGACACTTACGGCGAGGCAAAGCCTCGCCTCACATCAGGGCGGCGAAGCCGCTATCAAGAAGTTCTGCGGCGATAAAAAAGGCTGCGCCAACAAACAAGTTCTCGTGAGTAGCAACGGTACATTTTCGGTGAAGAAGGATGCGGCGCAGCCGCTGAATGGGCGACAGATGTTTCCGCAGTGGGCGCTCGACATTATTAGGCCAATGGTCGCCGGCCTCAGTCGTGTCTTGTGGAAGATTGAGTTTCGCGGCGTTGAGAACATCCCCGAGCACGGCGGCGTGATCATTGCCGCCAATCATCAAACCTACTTCGATCCCTTCTGGCTTTCATTGAAGATCAAACGTCCGACGCGTTACCTCGCGTGGAACTCAGCTTTCAAATGGCCCGTCGTCGGTCCGGCTCTCGGGTGGTTCGGCGCGTGGCCGCTCGCGCTCGAAGGCAGCGATCCGGCGCCGATTCGACGTTCGCTTCAATGGCTGCGCGAAGGCGGAGCAGTCGTGATATTCCCCGAAGGCGGCCGCGCAACTCCCGAAGGCGGACTCGAACGATTCAAAGCCGGCGCCGTGCGTCTCGCTTGGGAAGCAAACGTCCCGATCCTGCCGGTGACAATCAAAGGCGGCAACCGCATCTGGCCCCGCGGCTGGCGCTTTCCCCGCACGGGCAAAGTCGTTATTACCTACCATCCCCTGTATCATGCTGAACAAGCACCAAAAGAGGAGACACGGGCCGCAGCGAAGCGCGAAAGCGAACGGCTAGCGAAAGTCATCGCGTCCGCGCTTTAGATCCGTGTGAGGCAGGAGCAAGGGGATTTGATCACCTTTCGCGCACCAGGGCGCGTCAACCTTATCGGCGAGCACACCGACTACAACGCGGGTTTCGTCATGCCCGCGGCAATCAATGTCTCTGCGTACGCGGCAATCACACCGCGCGACGATCGCAAACTCCAGATCCGTTCCGGCAATTTCGAAGACGAGGTCGAAGTCGATCTCGACGAAGCGACGACGCTGAAGGCGCGTGGACATTGGAGCGACTATCCCATCGGCGTTGCAGTGACACTGGAACGCGCTGGTTATCGTGTGCGCGGCGGTCGTTTGGAAATCAAGAGCGAAGTGCCGATGGGTTCGGGATTGAGTTCGTCGGCCGCGGTTGAAGTGTCGGTTGCGTGCGCGCTGGCCGCGAATTCCGATCTCGCGATCGACGCACGGGAGCTCGCATTGCTTTGTCAGAAGGCGGAGAACGAGTTTGTCGGCGCGCGCGTCGGGATCATGGACCAGTTTGTCGCGTTGTTCGGCGAAGAACGTCGAGCGCTGATGCTGGATTGTCGTTCGCTCGAGTACAAACTGTTGCCGGTCCCGTCATCGGTTCGACTCGTCGTTTGCAACACGATGGTGAAGCACGCACTCGCGTCGAGCGCCTACAACGAGCGTCGCGCACAGTGCGAAGCGGGCGTCAGACATTTCGCCAAATCTTTACCGCATGTAAAAGCGCTGCGCGACGTCACGCTCGAAGATCTCCAAACGTACGGGCGCGATCTTCCGGAAGTGATTTATCGCCGCTGCCGGCACGTGATCAGCGAGAACGCGCGCGTCCTCGCGGCGGCTGACGCACTCGAGCGCCACGATCTGCAACGGTTTGGTCAGTTGATGGCCGAGTCGCACATCAGCCTGCGCGACGACTACGAAGTGAGCGCGCGTGAGTTGGATCTGATGGTCGAACTGGCAGTGAGGGTGACAGGCGTGTATGGTGCACGAATGACTGGCGGCGGTTTCGGTGGCTGTACGATTAATCTCGTCGATTCCGAACACGTTAAGAACTTCCAAAACATAGTCGCAGAAGGGTACGAACAAGCAACAAGGTTGAAGCCCGAGATTTACGTCTGCGAGGCTTCGAAGGGGGCAGAACAGACGGACACATGAAACTGATTATCCTCGCGGCGGGTTACGCCACGCGCCTGTATCCATTGACACTGAACCAACCCAAGCCACTGCTGCCCGTCGCGGGCAAGCCGATGATGGAATGGGTTGTCGACAACGTCTCAACCATCGACGAAATCGATCACGCATACATCGTCACGAACGCGAAATTCGTCGATCACTTTGAAGAGTGGGCCGCGAACTACAGCCGTCCGAATCTGAAGTTTGGTTTCACGATCGTGAACGACGGCAGCACTGACGATTCGAACAAACTCGGCGCGATCGGCGACATGCATCTCGTGATGACGAAACACGAGATCGACGAAGACATCATCGTCGTCGGCGGCGACAATCTGTTCAGCGACGACCTGCGCGACTTCGGCGCTCACTGTTTGAGCAAAAACGCGCCGGTAACTGGCGTGTACGACGTCGGCGATCTCGAAGCTATCAAGAAATACAATTCAATCGACGTCGAAGAGGACGGGCAGATCACCTTTTTCGAAGAGAAGCCTGCGAACCCGCGCAGCACGCTGACGGGCATCGCGCTTTACTACTACCCGCGATCGGCACTGTCGCTGATTCACCAGTACGTCGAGGAAGGCAACAATCCCGATCAGCCGGGACGGTTGGTCCAATGGATGTATCCGCGCGTGCCGTTCTACACGTGGCGAGTGCCGGGTTTGTGGTTTGACGTCGGTTCGATCGAAACGCTCGAGGAAGCAAATCGCGTGTTTAGTGAGATACGGAAACAGTGACAGTCAGCAGAAAAAACTTCGGCATTGGCCCAGACGGCGAAGACGTCTACCTCTTCACGCTCAAGAATCGTAACGGCGTCGAGGTTTCGATCACCAACTTTGGCGGGGCGATCACATCGATCATGGCGCCGGATCGAAACGGCGACTTCGCCGACGTCGTGCTCGGTTACGACACGCTCGACGAGTACGTGAAGAACCCGCGCTACCTGGGCGCACTAATCGGCCGCTATGCGAACCGGATCGCCGGCGGCAAGTTTTCGCTGAACGGCGTCGAGTATCAGCTCGCGCAGAACAACGGCGTGAATCATCTGCACGGCGGGACGAAAGGTTTCGACAAACGTGTTTGGACTGCGACGGAGACCGCTGATGGTGTGCATCTCGAGTACTTCAGTAAAGATGGCGAGGAGAACTATCCCGGAAATCTGAGCGTCGCCGTTGATTACTCGTTGAACGACGAAAACGAGCTGGGAATTGATTATCGCGCGACGACAGACAAAGACACGATCGTCAACCTCACGAACCACTCCTATTTCAACCTCGCCGGTCACGGCACGATCCTGGACCACGAGTTGGAGCTGTTCACCGACAGCTTCATTCCCGTGAGAGAAGACCTGATTCCGACAGGCGAAATCTGGGCCGTGGAAAACACGCCGATGGATTTCCGAACCAGCCACCCGATCGGCGCGCGGCTCGATGAACTCATCCCGGATATCAGTTACAGCCAGGGTTACGATCACACTTTCACGCTGAGGGAAACGTACGGCTCAGGACGTTGGTCGGCGCGTTTGCGTGAGCCTGTTTCGGGTCGCGTGATGGAGGTGTATACGACGCAGCCGGGAATCCAGTTTTACTCAGGCAATTTTCTGGATGGAAGTTTGGTAGGAAAAGGCGGCGTGCCATATCAGAAGTATGAAGGGTTGTGTTTGGAGACGCAGCACTATCCTGACGCGCCGAACCAACCAGACTTTCCGAGTACTGTGTTGCGGGTGGGTGAGACTTACCACCAAACCACGAGCTACAAATTCACCACCGATTAGCGTGCGTCGCTTCGTAGGCGTTGATCGCGTCTTCGTGGCGAAGCGTGAGGCCGATGTCGTCCAAACCTTCCAACAGGCAATGCCGCTGAAACTCAGCGACTGAAAACGGAATCGATAATCCAGTCGCGTCTTCGATCGTTTGGGTTTCCAAATCGATGGTCAACGTGTAACCGGCCTCTTCCTGTGCGCGACGCATCAAGTTCCGCACCTGATCGTCGTTCAACACAATCGGCAGCATCCCGTTCTTAAAACAATTATTCGCGAAGATGTCGGCGAACGAGGGCGCGATGATGGCCCGAAACCCGTACTCGCCGAGCGCCCACGGCGCGTGCTCGCGCGACGATCCGCAGCCGAAGTTCTTGTCGGCGATCAGAATCGACGCACCATGATAACGCGGCTCGTTGAGCACGAATGACGGATTGAGAACGCCGTCGGCAGTGTAGCGCCAGTCGTAAAAGAGAAACTCTCCGAAGCCGGTGCGTTCGATCCGTTTCAGAAACTGCTTCGGAATGATCTGGTCCGTGTCGACGTTCGCGCGGTCGAGCGGCGCCACCAGTCCCGTGTGTTGACGAAAAGCTTTCACAGCTTTATTTGAACTCCCAATTTCTTACATCCGTGAAATGCCCTTTGATCGCCGCCGCCGCAGCCATCATCGGACTCACAAGGTGCGTGCGGCCGCCGCGCCCCTGGCGGCCTTCAAAGTTTCGATTGCTCGTCGACGCGCAACGCTCGCCAGGTTGCAGGATGTCGGCGTTCATTCCCAAACACATCGAGCACCCAGCCTCGCGCCATTCAAACCCCGCCTCGCTGAAGATTCGATCCAGCCCTTCTAGTTCAGCCGCTCTTTTTACTTCTTGCGAGCCGGGTACAACCATCGCACTCACCGACTCACTGATCCGATAACCTTTCACAACACGCGCCGCAGCCCGCAGATCTTCAATGCGCGCGTTCGTGCACGACCCGATAAACGCGCGGTTGATCGCGATCGCCTGAAGACTTGTGCGCGGTGTGAGCGCCATGTATTCGAGCGCGCGCTCCGCAGCCTGCCGATCAGTCGCACTCTTCGCCTCCGCCGGATCGGGAACGTAGCTCGTGATCGGTGCAACCATTCCCGGACTCGTCCCCCACGTTACAAACGGCTCGAGCTTCGAGGCATCAATCTCGACGACGCGATCGAACACCGCGTTAACATCACTCTCCAACGCTCGCCAATGAGCGACCGCCTCGATCCCACGCTTCTCCTGATGGAGCAAATCTGCGTCCCTTCAAATAAGCGAACGTCGTCTCGTCCGGCGCAATCATGCCCGCCCGCGCGCCCGCTTCGATACTCATGTTGCACAACGTCATCCGGCCTTCCATCGAAAGCGCGCGCACCGCTTCGCCTGCGTACTCAACTGCATAACCGGTCGCGCCGTCGGTCCCGATCTGCCCGATGATTCCCAACGCGAGATCCTTCGCGGTGACGCCTTCGGGAAGCCGGCCGTGCGTCTCAACCCGCATTGCCCGCGGCTTGTTCTGCGGCAGACACTGCGTCGCCAGTACGTGCTCGACTTCGCTCGTTCCAATGCCAAACGCCAACGCTCCGAACGCACCGTGCGTACTCGTATGACTATCGCCGCAAACGATCGTCATTCCGGGTTGCGTCAGACCAAGCTCTGGTCCAATCACGTGCACGATCCCCTGCTCGGGCGAGTGAATGTCAAACAACTGAACGTCAAACTCGCGGCAGTTTCGACGCAGTGTCTCGACCTGTTTCGCCGCCGTCGCGTCCGCGATCGGCAGACTGCGATCGGTTGTCGGAACATTGTGGTCCACCGTGCCGAACGTTAGATTCGGCCGGCGCACGCCGCGTCCTGCCTGGCGCAGGCCGTCGAACGCCTGTGGTGACGTAACTTCGTGAATGAGATGGAGATCGATGTAGATCAGCGACGGTTCGCCTTCAGCAGCGCGAACCACGTGCGCATCCCAGAGTTTGTCCAGTAATGTGAGTGACATCGGTTATTTAGTACTTTGTTCTTACACGGCGTGATATGCGTAACGCATATCGGCAATCTCGGTTACCGCTTCGCAAATCAGCTCGCCCATCTCCGCCGTTCGTGAGACGTGACCGCCCGCAGCGATGTCAGCCGTGCGATAACCCGCGTCGAGCACGTTCTGGATCGCCAGCTCCATGTCGCGCGCTTCGTGTTCGAGGTCCGCCGAATGCCGCAACATCATTGCCGCCGAGGCGATCGCGCCACAGGGATTTGCAATTCCTCTGCCCGCGATGTCCGGCGCCGATCCATGGACCGGCTCGTAAAGTCCGACTTCACCGCCGACGGTCGCCGAAGCGAGCATACCGAGCGAACCCGTGATCACCGCGGCTTCGTCCGTCAGAATATCGCCAAAGAGGTTTTCTGTTAACACTACGTCGAACAATCGCGGGTTTGTGATCAAATGCATCGCGCACGCGTCGACGTAAAGATGATTCAGCGTGACGTCCGGATATTCTTCGGCGATGCGCGTTACGGTCTGTCGCCAGAGTTGAGAAGTTTCGAGCACGTTTGCTTTGTCGACTGACGTGACTTTGCCACGTCGCTTTTGCGCGGCTTCGAAAGCGACTCGCGCGACGCGTTCGATCTCTTCGACGGAGTAGACCATCGTGTTGCTTGCGATGCTGCTGCCGTTCGTCGTCGTCGAGAAACCCCTTGGTTCACCAAAGTAAAGACCGCCGAGGAGCTCGCGTACAAACAGGATGTCAACACCGCGAACGACTTCACTCCGCAGCGGCGAACAGTCTTCGATCGCGGCGTACGAGATCGCCGGGCGCAAATTCGCGTAACCGCCGAGCGCGCGTCGCAACAGCAGCAGGCCCGCTTCGGGCCGCTGGTTTGCCGGCAGTCGATCGTATTCCGGCGCACCAACCGCGCCGAGCAACACTGCATCGCTTGCCAGACACGCGTCGAGTGTCTTGCGCGGCAACGGCGAGCCAAACTCGCGAATCGCTACGCCGCCAATCGCGTGCTCTTCAAACTCAAAATGGTAACCGTGAATGGCAGCGACAGTTTGCAGCACTTGCACTGCCTGCGCCGTCACTTCTGGTCCAATGCCGTCCCCTGGAAGAACTGTAACTCTCAACTTCATTCCTGATTCCTCTTGCTTGTTCTTAGTACTAAGTACAAAGCTCTAAGCTGCCGCGCCCACCGTTGCGTTGAGCAACGAAATCAAATCCTGATCGTAGATGCGCTTCTTGCGATCGGCCAGTTCAGTGAATCGTGTGTAGGCCGCGTCGAGTTCCATTGCAGTGACGTCGTAGCCGAGCTCCATGTAACGCAGCGACAGCGCATGCCGCCCGGAATGTTTGCCCAGCACGAGCGAGTTCGCCGGCACGCCAACCGATTCCGGCGTCATGATCTCGTAACAAAGCGGATTGTTGATTACGCCGTGCTGATGAATGCCCGCTTCATGTGCGAAAGCATTGCGGCCGACGACGGCTTTATTTGGCTGCACGTCGAATCCGACGATACTCGAAAGCAGTTGGCTCGCGGGATAAAGCTGCGGCGTGACGATGCCTGTTTCGAACGGCAGTCGATCGGCGCGTACGTGCAGCGCCATCACGATCTCTTCGAGCGACGCATTGCCTGCGCGTTCGCCGATGCCGTTGATGGTGCATTCAATCTGCCGCGCGCCTGCTTCGATTGCGGCGAGACTGTTTGCCACCGCGAGTCCGAGATCGTTGTGACAGTGCACGCTGATAATGACGTCTCTGTCTCTCACCACGCGCTCGTTCACCTGCTCCACGAGGTATTGCATCTCGGTCGGCGTCGTGTAGCCAACCGTGTCGGGCACGTTCAGCACCGACGCGCCCGCCTCGACGGCCGTGTCCAGCACTTCGCAGAGGTAATCGATGTCGCTGCGCGTCGCGTCTTCCGCGGAAAACTCGACGTCTTCGGCGTAGTTGCGCGCCTGCGCGACCGCGCGCCGGGTCATCTCGATCACTTGCGCGCGCGACTTCTTCAGTTTGTGTTCCAGATGAATGTCGGACGTGGCGCAGAACGTATGGATTCGGGGAGACGCTGCATGGGCCAAAGCTTCGGCGGCACGAGCCACGTCCTGCTCCGACGTCCGGCAAAGGGCTGCGACTTTGACTCCGCGGCAACGGGCAGCCACAGCTTTCACGGCCGCAAAATCGCCCTCCGAGGCGATCGGAAATCCGGCTTCGACGACGTCGACGCCCAGCTCTTCGAGCTTCTCCGCCATGCGCAACTTCTCGTCAAGGTCCATCGAGCATCCGGGCGACTGCTCGCCGTCACGCAACGTCGTGTCGAAAATGCTGATTCGGTTTTGCGGCATAGTTTTCCTCCTGAAGGGAAACGAGGACAGATGCTAAAGATCGGGAGGGTGAAAGTCAAAGTTATTATCTTTATAGAAAGATAAGTAGTTGTGATACCATAACGCGGCCTTGGCCCTTGGATAACCAACGACGGGTGGAGACCAATTGGACGTTAACCAACTCGAAGTTCTAATCGCGGTCGCGCGGGAGCAGAGTTTTTCGCGGGCGGCCCAGTCGCTGCACCGCACGCAACCGGCGGTTAGTCAGGCAATTCGGCGGCTCGAAGCCGAACTTGGCGAGCCGTTGTTCGACCGTTCGTCGAAGGACGGAACGCTCACTGCCGCGGGTCGAGTGCTGTTTGATTTCGCCGAGCAGATGTTGAACCTGCGGCAGGGCGCGCACCGGGCCATCAAGGAGTTGAAGGACTTGCAGCACGGGAAACTCGCGCTGAGCGCGAACGAGTACACGGTGATGTACCTGTTACCCGTGTTGGAGGTGTTTCGCGCGCGGCACCCGCATATCAAAGTTGAAGTGAAACGGAGTTTGGCGAGCCGGATCGCGTCGGAGGTGTTGGGCCGCGGCGTCGAGATCGGCGTGGTCTCGTTCAAACCGACGGACCAGGCGATTGCGTCAGTGCCGGCGATCAGCGACGAACTGGCGTTGATCGTTGCGCCGTCGCATCCGTTGGCGGCGAAGGAAGTCGTTTCGGTGCGCGAATTAGGAGCGGAGTCGTTCATCGCGCACAACGTGCCGTCGCCGTATCGCGAACGCGTCGTGAAGACTTTCGAGAAGTACAAGACACCGCTCAACATCTCGATGGAGATGCCGACACTCGAATCGATCAAGCGGCTGGTGGAACAGGAGATGGGCGTGGCGCTCGTGCCGCGTTTGACGGCGCAGATCGAGATCGAACGAGGCCAACTCGTGGCGCTGGCAGTAAAAGAGATGCGACTCGAGCGGCGTTTACAGTTGATCTATCGCAAAGGCGCAACGCTCTCGCATGCGGCGAAAGCTTTTCTCAGAGTAGCCCGAGGTTAACGACCCGGCACCGCCGCAATGCGCTTCGCGTATTCTTCAAACCGACCAAGGTAATAAAGACGGGTTAGTTCTTTTTCAAGTGCATTATCGTCCTTGATCTGCTTGCGAACCTCGCGAAAGATTTTTTCCCTTATCCAATAACCATTGCGATAACGCTCGCCAACTGACGACGCATTCGCCAGCTTATCGATCTCCGGTGTGGTCAATCCTCGCCGCCACGCCGCGCGATAGACCACCAACGCCTCCTGAAACGACCTGTTTGCCGTGCGAGTGAAGGTTTCGTGTAGTCCCTTCCAGCCCGCCATTTGAGTATCGATGACGGTAGCACCATCCGGAGTCGCATAGGCGCCACCTTTAAAGTCCAGCAGCGAGACGCGGAAGTCGATCGTGCGATCGCCGTCATAGTCGTATTCAATCAGGTCGAAAAAACCGTTCTTATCAGTGTCCGTGTACTTCACGACTTCCTCGACGCGCGGCGCACTCGGTTTTGGCGACGGCGTCTTGTTGCCGCCGTGGTACTCGGCGTTCTTGTCGACGGTCCATGCGCCCCACTCCGCGCCGAACAGGTGTAACTTTCGATCGAATGGACCGATGTAGAGTTTTCCGCCGCCGGAATTGTCTTCGTCAAACTCGCCACGGTCGCCGAGTGAGTCAGCCTGCGGATGACCCGCGATTCCCGGACGCTGACCTTCCGCGACCATTTCCAGCTCAGCGTAGTTGCTGCGACGCCAGCGCTTCGTCGAATACAGATCGATCTCCTTCGGACCACCGAAGCCGTGCATCGGGTAATACATCTCGACGCGTTCCCAACGATGATCGTCATCGTCCTCGTCAAAGACGAAGTACATCGTGGTCCAACCGGCGTTGAAGAACGCGCCATAACTGCGCTCGTGCGGCATGTACATCAGCTCGTCGATCTGCCGCCAGTTGTTCCATTCAAAACAGCCGTCGAACTTCGGATTGCCCTTCATCGCCGGATACTTGTGAACCATCGAGCGATACGGAATTCCCGGTCCCCCGGAGCCACGCAGCGACATGTCGTAGTCCGTTTCGTTCCCTTGCGTCGAATCGTTGTCGATATCAAACGTGGCGAACGCTTCGCTGAGCACGCCGGAGAGGTTCGTCATGCCCTTGTCGTCGACATTGGGAACGGGATCGAGCCAGCGCATCGCCATCTCGCTGACACCGTCGTTATCGAAATCATAGAAAGCGAACGGGTTTTCCCAATTCAGACGCGGGTCGGGAAGCGACTGCGGCGGACGATGGATCTTGAGAAATATCGAATCGCCGTTGTAATCGGGGAGCCAGTCGGTCAATCCGGTGTAACCCCAGTTGTCGTTGCCGAAGTCGTACGTTTGCCAGTCGATCCAGCCGAGCACACCGTCTTTTTCGACGTCGATGTAGACCATCCAGTGCGACTCGCCGGCGTTCCACTTGCCGTTGGCCCACTCGCGTCCCTGTGTGACGAACGCTTGAAGATCGGCGCGGCCGTCGCCGTCGTTGTCGGCCCACTTGATGCTGATGTCGAGCGCGCTGTCGTAGACGCCGTCGCCGTTCTTGTCGATCTGCATGACGTCGCCGACCTGATCGCCGCGAGTGTCAGTCGGCAGCATGTCGCCGTTTTCGTCGAGCCAGCGCACGCGTTTTCCGTTCCACCAGCGTTCGAGAATGTCGGGTTTGCCGTCGCCGTTGATGTCGAGCCTGACGATCTCGTCGGAAGGCGTGGCAGACTTCAGCGCCGTCTTGCGCAGATTTGTCTGCGCAGAGATGGTTGTACACAGGAATAAGACGAGGGATAAGTTTGATATCAGTCGCATCCGTGTCTGTATAACACAGAACACGGATCACTGATTTAAGTTTACAACGCGAACACGCCGTAGAACGCGCTGTTCTCGCCGGAGCGGCTCCACGGATCACTTACCTTACGGCCGCCGTACGACGCGTTGATCGTGTACCCGACCTTGCGGTTTTCGATTCCTACGAGCGGCTTGTACCAAACGAGGTTCGGCATCTTGCAGCAGAGGTCGTTCGGCATCGCTTCGACGTTGATCGCTGCGTCGTCGGCTTTGACGGTGTAGGTGCGATCTTTGTGTTCGAAAGTGACCGGCGCGTTACGCACTTCGACGATCTGGCCCAGTGACGAGGCGTACTTCTCTTTCAGCGCGCTCAACATCGCCTGCGCCTGCTCGCGCGTTGCGGCGGAGTCGATGATGACTTCCGACTGGCGCGCCGCGTTCGGTTCGGAAAGGTTGGAGTTCGAGTTAACGATCGCCATGGCGCGAACACCGGCGAGATCGACGTTCTGCCATTTTCCGGAGGTAACGTTCCAGGCCATCAACGCGTCGCGGCCCGTGGTGACGACTTCGCCGTTGTAGTGACAGGCGCCGGCAAACACGCTCGCCGTCCTGACCTCGACGTACTCGCCGCGCAGGCTCACGTTTTCAGCCTGTGAACTGAAAACCAGCGCGCTCACCGCCACGATCGACGCCAACACTGTTAACAATCCTTTTCGCATAACCTTACCTCCGAAAGACATAGCCACAAAAGGCACAAAAGAGAGCCACAAAAGGCACAAAAAAGAACCAGCAAAAGCCGCATTTACGATACCAAAGAACACTTCGCAGATCGAGCGATCCACAATGCCCTACCTACAGATCTTGTGCCTTTTGCGGTTAGACCGCGGAACTGTAGCACGCCCGGCCCGGTCCACACTTTTGCGGGTCAACGCGGCCATTGTCCGGCCCGATCACTTCCTGAGTTTCACAACACCAAACGTGGTTCGCGGCGTCGAGATACTCATCGGCGCTCGTCGCCAGCCGATCGAGCATGAAAAACTTTTTCGAACGCAGCGAGCCGCAGAAGGTCGACTGAAAAGGTCCGTTGGCGAGAGTTGCTTCAGTTGTTTCGTCTGCCATGATGATTCTCCAAATCTACGATCTCAGACTCCGGCGGCCTTCGCCACAGCACGTCGCACGAGCGTTTGGGTCAACGGCACTTTGTACGCGTTCTTTTCCAGCGGCTTCGCTTCCGCAAGCGCGATCTTTCCGGCTTCGGCAAGCACGTCGGCGTTAAGTTGCTTGCCGACGAGATACTTCTCGGCGTCCGGAACGCGCCACGGAATCGGCGCGACACCGCCAAGGACGATGCGCGCCGCACGCACGGTTTTATTCGCTCGCGAGTTGCACTGCCGCCGCGACTGACGCGAGCGCGAAGTCGAGTGATTCACGCTCTTTGAACTTCAAGTAAGTCGAACCTGATGCGAGCGCCGACGCAGGCACGTAGATCTCTGTAATGATCTCGTCGTTCTTCAGCACGTTCTCACGACGGATGTTGCCCTGGTCGGGCAGCGTGAAAAACTTGTCGAGCGGAATCACCCGCCGGCCCTGGGCGCCAACGGCAGTGACGCGCGCGCCAAGAGCCAGCAACATCGGCGCGAGGTCCGAAGGATGAACGATGTACGATGGACCACCGGCGATGATCGCGTTGTACTTGTTCTCGCCCGTCGCCGCGTAACACTCCGATCCGCCCTTCTTCAAACAGTTCACTTCCTCGAGCCGGAAGTACCAGCAGCGCGGACGCTGGCAAAGATTGCCGCCGACGGTGCCAAGGTTGCGAATCTGCGGCGTCGCGATCGAGTGCGCCGCTTCGGCAAGACCGGGAAAACTTTTGCGCACGCCGTCGTGCTCTTCGAGTTCGGTCAGCGTCACGAGCGCGCCGATCGTAAGCCCGCGCGCGTTTAGCGTGATCTTGTTCAGGCCCGGAATGCTTTTGAGATTGACGATACGCGCCGGGCGCGACGTGTAGTCTTTCATCGTGGTCAGCAGGTCCTGACCGCCGGCGATCGGGCGCGGCGCTTCGTCGACGTCGGTCGACGGCGAAGCGCCGAGCAGTTTCACCGCTTCGTTGATCGTCGCCGGGTTGGTCCATTCAAAGGATTTCATGCTTTTGCCCTCGACATTGTTCCGCTGCTCATCAGGCCCATCAGGATCTTGTCAGGCGTAATCGGCAGTTCGCGAACGCGCACGCCGCACGCATTGAACACGGCGTTGGCGAGTGCGCCGAGCGCCGGGATGTTGCAGCCTTCGGCGATTCCGATCACGGCTTCGCGTTTGTCGTCGTCGTCGATGATCGGGACCATTTCCGGCATCTCGAGCGTGCCGGGAATTTTGTAATCGCCAAACCCGGGATTGAGTTGAATGCCGAGCTGCGCGTCCATCACGCGGCCTTCCCAGAACGCCTGGCCCAACGACTGGATCATGCCGCCGTTGATTTGGCTTTCGAACGTGAGCCGGTTCAGCGGCAAACCGCCGTCCTGGATGTGGACCATCTTGATCGGTTTGATGAGTCCCGTTTCGACGTCGACTTCCACCTCCGCGAAACACGCACCGTGAACGCCACGCGTTTGAAGATCCGAACGCCACTCGCCGTGACCGGTGATTCCGGCCGCGGGCAGCGAAGCGCAAGCCTCCTGCCACGTGACCGATCGGCCGCCCGCGCTCACTTTTTTGTCGGCGAACAGGACATCTTCAGGTTTTGGATTGCCGAGCAGCGGCGCCACTCGTTCCGCCAGCAACAAGCGCGTCTTGATTGCGGCGTCTTTCACTGAAGGTGAAAGCGAAGGCGCCGTCGTCGATCCGCCTGACGGATTCGCGCCGCCGAGTTTTGAATTGCCGATGCGTTCCTGGACGTCTTTGATACCGAGGCCCAACTCTTCGGCGACGATCGCGCGCGTGTAGGTGCGTGTGCCCGTGCCGAGATCCTGCGTGCCGACGGCGACGACAACCGCGCCGTCACGCGAGATCGTCACGTCGACTTTGCACTGGTTGTTTCCGCCGCCGCCCCAGATGCCGACCGCGCAACCGAAGCCGCGCTTCAATGGCCCAGGATTTCCGCCGGCGATCGGATTGCGTCTGGACCATCCGATCTCGCTTGCGGCGCGGTCCAACTGCCGCTGATAAACCGGATCGCGCAAGTTCTTCTTACGAAACGCGACCGGGTCCATCTTGATCTTGTAAGCAAGTTCGTCCATGAGCGACTCAGCGGCGAACGAAGCCTGCGGGTGTCCCGGCGCGCGCATCGCGATCGACGAGTCTTCGTTTGTGTGCAGCGCGTAGATCTCGCGATAGGTGTCACCCATCGTGTAGATGTAAGGCTGTCCGGCTTGCGAGCCCTGTCCGATGCCGCCCAGACGATATTGCCGCGCTTGCATGGCGACGATCGTTCCGTCTTTTTTCACCCCGGCTTTCAGTTTCTGCCAGGCTCCGGAACGATTGCCGGCCATCACAAACTCGTCGTAGCGCGTGAGCATCATCTTCACCGGCGCTTTGGTCTGTTTCGAAAGCCGGCAGGCGAGCATTCCCTCGATGCCGATGCCAAACTTCGAACCAAAACCGCCGCCCATGTGTTCGACACTCGACGTCACCGCGCTCTGTTGCAGCCCGAGCTCTTTAGCGGCGTCGGCGGGAATCGTGAACGTGCCCTGCGTGGATGCGTAGATCGTGGCCTCTTCGCCGCCGCGGTAGTCGACGACCATGCCGTGCGTTTCCAAACACGCGTGGTGAATACGCGCACAGATATATTCGGCCTCGACGATCTCGTCAGCGGTCGCAAAGGCGGCTTCTGCTTTCTGCGGATCGCCGTTCTTGCCCTTTTCCTGAAGGTTGTTTTCCTCTGCGACGACTTTCGGCGCGCCGGGTTTGATCGCTTCAGACGCATGGACCACGTGCGGCAGGACTTCGTACGTGACCTTGATCGCGCGCAACGCGTCGCCGGCGATCTCGGGCGTCGTTGCCGCAACGGCCGCGACAGGCGCGCCCGCGTAACGCAGTTCGGTCAACGGCGCCTGGATGATGGCTTTCACCCCGGCAATCTTTAACGCCGCATCGGTGTCGACTTTCGTGACGCGCGCGTGAGCGTGCGGGCAACGCAGGATCCGTCCGTGAAGCATGCCCGGCAGACGTTGATCGTACGTGTAACGCGCGGCACCGGCGGCCTTCAATGGACCATCGACGCGCGTCATTCGCTGGTTCAGCAGACGGTGCTTATCGTTTGGTCCCCAACCTGGACCAGAATCTTCGTCAACTTCGATCTCGACCATCTGCTCGACGCCGTTGACGACGCGCGGCACGCGGATCTTCTTTTTCGGTTTTGGTGACGGTGATGGTTGTGCTTGTTGTGGCATGAGTGTCTCTTCCCGAAATCGTTAAGCCTGCTGTCCTTTGGCGGCGGCCAGTGCTGCCTCGAAAACGCGCGGATACGTGCCGCAGCGGCAGAAGTTTCCCTTGCACGCTTCGCGCACTTCGGCGAGCGACGGATTCGGGTTCTTCTTCAAGTAAGCCGAGATCGTGGTGACGAATCCCGGCGTGCAGAAGCCGCACATCAGCGCGTCGTGTTCGACGAATGCAGCTTGCACTGCGTTCGGTTTTTCCGGCGTGCCGAGTCCTTCGGCGGTCGTGATCTTCTTGTTGGCGGCGTCGACCGCGAGCACGAGACACGAGTAAACAGGCTTGTCGTCGAGGAGCACGGTGCAGGCGCCGCATGTTCCCATGTCGCAAACGAGCTTCGGTCCGGTGACGGCAGGCTCGAGATGATTGCGCATCGCGTTGAGCAGAGTGGTTCGCGGTTCGACGTTCACGGTTTGCTGTACGCCGTTCACGTTGAGCACGACCATGCCTTCGCCGGACATGACTTTCGGCTTCGCTTGTTGTTCTGCGGCTTCAACTTCAGTCCACAGGTGGTCGGCAATCGCGGCGCCCGCGCCGGCAATGCCGACGCCTTTCAGAAACTTGCGTCTACCTGAATCGTGTTTCGCCATCACTCATCGCTCCAATTTTTCTTGACACGAGTGGTAAAACCATTCATGCATGCTCGTCCTAGGTTTTTAAATCAATCCGTGTAGGGTGGTCGCCTTAAATTAGCACAAGCAAAGAACCACCGAAAAGGCATAAACCAATGATTCTCAGAATTGTCGCGCTGCTGATCGCATTAAATCTGTGTTGTTTATCGGCGACTGCCAAACCCGATTGGTCTGTCGGAATGGTCGAGTCAACCATGAAGCGCTACCCGACAGCGAAAGATCTCGGCTCGTGGGGTTATGCGAAGTCGCTTTATCTCTACGGCCAGTACCTCGTTTACAAGCGCACGCGGGAGCCTCGTTATCTCAAGTACATCAAGGACTGGGTCGACTATCACGTCGACGACCAGGGCGTGGTCAGAAGCGCGAACGCGCAGGGACAGGTCCGCGAGATCACTTTCGAGAATCTCGACAGCATGCTGCCCGGCAATCTGTTGCTAATCCTCTACCAGGAAACTAACGAGCCAAAGTACAAGCTCGCCGCCGATCGAATCCGCAAACGATTCAATACTTACCCGCGCACCAAAGACGGCGGCTTCTGGCATGCGAATACGAAGAGTCGCGAATGGCAGTTGTGGGGCGACGGCGTTTTCATGTCGATGCCGTTTTTGATGCGGTACGGAAACTTGTTCGGCGACAGCAAGTACGCGGCTGATGAGGCCGTAAAACAGCTAACAATCTACGCCAGTCGCCTGAACGATCCGAAGACTGGCCTGATGTTTCACGCTTACGACGAAAGCGGCCAAACACCCTGGTCAAACAGGGAAACAAAGGTTTCGCCGGAGATCTGGTGCCGCGCGATGGGCTGGTTCGGAATGACACTGATCGAAGTCCTCGAACTGCTGCCGTCGAACCATCCGAAGCGTCCGCAGTTGCTCGCCCAGTTGAATCAACTCGTCACAGCATGGTCCACGTACCAGGACAGGAAGACCGGGCTTTGGTACCAGATCGTCGATAAAGGGGATAACCCGAATAACTGGCACGAAACATCCAGCTCGAGCATGTACACCTACGTCACCGCGATGGCGATCGATCGCGGGCACGTGAAGAAGAGTTTTCGCGACGTGGTTAATCGCGGTTACGCCGGCGTGCTCACAAAACTATCGCTCGATCAGAACGGCGACACTAACATCATCGACATCTGCGAGGGTACCAACGTTGCGGATCTCGCCTACTACTTCGCGCGCAAGCGAAACACAAACGACTTCCACGGACTCGGCGCGTTTCTGATCATGAACGAAAAGTTTATGAACAAGACGCTAAAGGGCAGCAGCCGAAGTCTGTGGAGCCGAGTCCGAAGTCAGTAACGTTCAACTGACAACCGACCACGGACAACTGACTGTTTTTAGAAAAATCCTTGACGCCCGACCGAATTGGTATTATAAGTTCCGCGCTCCATCGGAAATTGTTATGACCAATTCAAGGCCTCCGCGGTTAAAAATCATTCGACCTGTCCGCTCGGGACAGACTACCGAGCAGGTCGTGGCTCGGGTCTACGAACTCATCAAGAGCGAAGATCTGAAGCCCGGTGACCGTCTTCCGCCGGAGCGTGAATTGTCGAAACAACTTGGAATCAGCCGTCCCTCGTTGCGCGCCGGGTTGAGTTCATTGATCTCTATGGGCGTCCTCCAGTCGCGGCAAGGCGCAGGAACGTTCCTGGTCGACGGCCCTCCAGCGCTCGACAGTGAACCCTTGCGCCTTCTCGCTCAGCTACATGGCTTCAGTTTCGAGCACATGTTTGAAACGCGGTCGATTCTGGAGGTGGGCGCGGCGGGTTTGGCGGCGGAACGCGCGACCGGCGAACAGTTGGCGACGATGTCGGAAGAGATCACCGAGATGTTTGCGGCGCTGAAAGATCCGCAGCAGTTTTTGGTGCACGACGTCGCATTTCACCGCGCAGTGGCAGCGGCTTCCGGTAATCCGACTTTAGCGACGCTCGTCGAGATGGTTTCGGCGGTCCTTTACGAGCGACGTCGCGAAACGATCGCGCGGGCACACGATTTCAACGAAGCGCTCGAGCTGCATCGGCAGGTTTACCGCGCCATTCGGGCGCGCAAGCCAGACGAGGCGCGCGAAGCGATGCGCGAGCACATCGTTCGGGCGCAGCGTGCGTTTGCTCTCGAAGAAGAGCAGCAACAGACAAATCTCGAACAAGACAGGGCTTAACCAGGAAAAACTCGGAATCATTTACTCAGGGTAAAGAATTCTGCGTGATGTTTTATTCAAATTGTCCCAACTGAGGACAATTTCTTTGAAGGAGGAGTCCCATGTCGAGTCCACGCCGTCTCCAATCAACCATTTTGGTGGTTCTGATCTCGATGCTTGCCTTCGCCATGCAGGCTAAGTCCCAAACTATTACCGGCTCCATCTCGGGCACAGTTACCGACTCGACCGGCAGCGTAATTCCATCGGCAACCGTCACGCTCGCCAGCGAGAAAACGGGTCAAACACGCACAGCGGCCACAAACGGCGAGGGCCGCTTTAATTTTGCCGCGTTGCAGCCCGGCACTTACTGGCTAAAGATCGAGCAGCAGGGATTCCAGTCCTTCGAACAACGAAACATCATCCTGAGCGCAAACGAGAACCTTGCGCTTGGCGATCTCAAGCTCCAACCAGGACAGGTCACTGAAACGGTCAGCATCATGAGCGAAGGCGCGATCGTCGAACGCGAGAGCAGCGACCTGACCGCGCGTCTCACGGCAGATCAAATCAACCTGATCGCCACGAAGGGACGCGACGTCACTTCGCTGTTGCGTCTGCTTCCCGGCACGTCCAACAACGACGACATCGAAGGTGCGGGCGACGGCTTCGGCACTGACTTGCCGAACATCTCAGGCCAACGCGGACGTTCGACTGTTCCCATGATCGACGGTCTGTTTGCGGGCGAACCGAGCGGCTCAAACAAACTGAGCATGACGATCAACCAGGACGCGGTCGCCGAAGTGAAAGTGCTGCGCAACAACTACGGGGCGGAGTATGGCAACAACGGCGGCGCAATCATTAACATCGTTTCGAAAGGCGGTGGCAAGGAGTACGCCGGCAGCGTCTATTACTTCCTGCGCAACGAAGTGCTCAACGCCACGCCGTTCTTCAATAACAAAGCCGGACTGAAGAAGCCGCTCTATCGTCACCTCTATCCGGGCGGCAGTTTTAGTGGTCCACTGCCGTTGCCGAAATTCGGCGAGGGCGGAAGCTTCTGGCTGAAGGAGAAAGCCTTCTTCTTCGTCTCGTACGAGAAGCCGCACCAGATAACGCCGCAGGATCCGCGTTTCGTCACGATGCCGACGGCCCTCGAGCGCAACGGCGACTTCTCGCAATCGATAAATTCTGCGAACGCGAAAGTGTTTGTTAGAGACCCATTGCTACCGGGTGATTGCAATGCCACCGTTCAAACTGGCTGCTTCCGCGATCCGTCGCGCGCGACGGCCGCTAATCCACTAGGTCTCAACATCATTCCCGCGTCGCGTTTTAACCAGAGCGGATTTGCATTGCTCAACTACTTCCCATTGCCCAACACGTTTGGCGGCTCAGGTGGCTCGGCGTTCAACTACATCGCGCAGAGTCCGCAGGACGTGCCGAAGCGCAGCATCGTCATTCGTTTCGATATCAAGCCGACAAACAACGACAGCATCTACTGGAAGGGCCAGTGGTGGACCTCCGACAACCTCGGCACCGGCACGTCAGGCTGGCCGGGAAACGACAACAACCGTTGGGGCATTAACTCGCATTACCTGTACAAGGACAACGGCTGGACAGCTAACTGGGTGCGCGTCATCAATGCCAACGTCGTGAACGAATTCACTTTCGGCATGCGGCACGACTCGGAGGGTTTCATTCCCGGCGATGGCGAAATCGAGCGCGTACAACGAGCGGCTTTGAACTACACCGCGCCGCAACTGTTTCCACAGAACAACCATCTCGGCACGATTCCACGTGTTACTAACTGGGGCGGTGTTCGTGGACCAACGAACGGCGTTGCTAACATCAACTGGCTCGATCGGTGGGGTGAGGTGGGGAACGATTACATCAAGCCGTCGTTTGCCAACAACCTCTCGGTCACGCACGGCGATCACAGTTTCAAGTTTGGCGTCTACTACGAACGGCTGTTGAACGGAGAAGCACCAGGCGGGCAGTGGTCAGGCGTATTCAACTTTGCCGGCAATGACAGCAACTACACCTCCGCCCTCGGCAACACCAGTTACGCCTATGCGAACGCGTTGATCGGCAACTTCCGAAACTACCAGGAGTCCACCGCGCGTCCGTTTACCAACCTGCGGCTGACCCAGGTTCAATGGTATGCGGCAGACCAGTGGAAGATAAGTCGCAAGATCACGCTCAACTACGGCGTGCGTTTCGGTTACCACTCGCCGTTCCAGCAGATCGATGGACAGGGTTCGAACTTCGTTCCGGAATTGTTTAATAAAGCGCAGGCGGTCGCCTTGTACGAAAGCGCTTGCGCTGTTGCGTTTACTCCACCCGCCACTTGTCCGGCGGCCCAACGTCGCGCAAAAGACCCGATCACTGGTCAACTGATTCCGCTGGTGGGCGCGAACGCTGGTCTGGTAGGCGCGATCGTTCCCGGCAGCGGCAATCCCAACAACGGACTGGAGCTCGGCATCGATCCAAACACGACGACTGGTTACAGAAAAACGAGACCCATCGACATAGAGCCGCGTTTCGGCTTTGCATGGGACGTGTTTGGCAGTGGCAAGTCGGTTATCCGTTTTCAGGGCGGCATCTATCACGCGCCGCGTGTCGGTGGCGGCACCACGGGCGGCAACCTGGTGAATAATCAGCCTGCGAACCGCGCATTCAGCATCGACTTCGGCAACATCAACAATCTCGCTGCGCTAACCGGAACTGCGATAACCAGACCGTCAACCATAAACGCGGTCGAACAAGACTCGCACACGCCTTCGATCTACAACTTCACGTTCGGTATCCAGCAGGACATCGGCTTCGAAACCGTGATGGAAGTGAGCTACGTGGGATCGTTCGCGCGGCACCTGGGCCAGAGAATAAACATCAACGGCGTTCCGGATGGCGCGCGTCTCGGCGCCAACAATATCGATCCGGTAACCGGCCAGCGCATAGGCAACGACTTCCTGCGCCCGTATCGCGGCTACGCCGACATCAACGTGGTCACCTGGGGCGGCACATCAAACTACAACTCGTTGCAAATGCAGATCACGCGGCGCTACACGCAAGGGTTCCAGTACGGCGTCGCCTACACCTATTCGAAGTCGTTTGACTACGCGAACGATGATTCTTCGGACGTCTTTTTCGGGCGTCCCTATTACGACTTCAACTACGCGCCGTCAGACTTCGATCAGACACACATCCTGACGTTCAATTACATTTACGACGTGCCGGGACTTGGTCGTAAGCTCGACAATCGTTTCGTCAAAGCGATCTTCGACAACTGGCAGCTTTCGGGCACCACGTCTTACGCCAGTGGCAAACCGAAAAACATTTCGGTCACTTACAACGGCGGCATAACCGACATCACGGGTGGCCAGGACAACGCGCGCGCGAATACGATCTGCGATCCGATGCGCAACATCAGTGGCGCCGATCCGACCGGAACGCCGTACGTCGTCAACGTCAACTGCTTCTCGAGACCGACGCGCCTGGGAGACATCGGCAACACGCCGCGTAACTCGCTGCGCATGCCATCGATCTTCAACAACGACGTTGCCCTCTTCAAGAATATTCCGTTTGGCGAGTCGCGCTCGTTGCAGTTGCGTTGGGAGGTCTACAACGTTTTCAATCACACCAACTTTAGAGATATCGATGCCGGTCTCGTCTTCGACGCAGCCGGACGGCAGACCAACACACGTTTCGGCGCGCCTATCGCGGCGCGAACGCCTCGTGTGATGCAGGCCGCGATAAAGTTCAATTTCTAGCGAGGTTTAGAGCGGGGATTGATGATCCGTGTTATCAGCGTTGTAATTGCGACGGCAATTGCGGCTTCGGCGCAGAGCATCAACCCGCGCGTTTTTCTGCTCGACACCAAAGAACTCGCCTCGACCAGGGAACGCGCCGGCAGTCTAGCTAAACTCGAGGCCGACGCGCGCAAAGCTCTCACCACTGGTCCATTCTCCGTCACCAGCAAACAAGTAACGCCGCCGAGCGGCGACAAGCGCGATTACATGAGCCACGCGCCGTATTTCTGGCCCGATCCGAAGAGTCCAAATGGTTTGCCTTACATTCGACGCGACGGCGAACGCAATCCCGAGATCGACAAGATCACTGACCATCGTGTGAAGGACCAGATGGAAGCGGCGGTCGAAACGCTCGCGCTGGCTTACTACTTCACTGGTGTTGAAGAATATGCAGCAAGAGCGACCGAGTTGCTGCGTGTGTTCTTCCTCAACCCGGAAACGCGAATGAATCCGAATCTGGAGTTTGCGCAGGGGATTCCGGGAATCAATACCGGGCGCGGGATTGGATTGATTGAAACGCGTGGACTCACGCGTGTAGTCGACGCGATCGGATTGTTGGCGGTCTCAAAAGCGTGGACCACGGCACATCAGCGCGGGATGGAGACCTGGTTTGGTGATTTTTTGCGCTGGATGCAGGAGAGCAAGAACGGGCGTGACGAAGCGGCGGCGAAGAATAATCACGGCACGTATTACGACGTGCAGCTCGTTTCATTCGCGCTGTTTCTCGGCAACACGGATTTGGCAAAGCGCGTGTTGCGAGAGGCGCGATCGAAACGGATCGCGGCACAGATAGAACCCGATGGTCGTCAGCCTCTGGAGCTCGCGCGCACGCGAGCCTGGAGTTACAGCGTGGGCAATCTTGACGGGTTGATGCGGCTCGCGCGGCTTGGCGAAAACGTCGGCGTCGATCTTTGGCATTACCAGACGCGTGACGGACGAAGTATTCACAAGGCGTTGCGTTTTCTGGTTCCGTTCGCTCTGGGCGAGCAGAAGTGGCCCTATCAACAACTTGGCGAGTGGCAGCCGCAGATCCTTTTTCCATTGATTCAGCGGGCGGCGAAGTATTACCCCGAAGCAGCCTTTAGATCCGAGTCAAAGCAGACCTGGCCACACCCGATTCCCGCGCGTGTCCGGGATAATGGGAACAAAGATCTGATGGTGATGACGCTTGGCGCTGTGAATCCGTCGATCGCTGACGGCACGTTCGATCCCGTCAAAGATGAGATGCGTCTGCGCGACGGTACTGTGCTGAAGAACTACTTTCGCGACACGCTCAAGATCAAATACTTCAAACCGATCGATAAGTCGCGTTTCCCGTTGCCGCCGTCGGGCTGGTGTTCGTGGTACTTCTTCTACCAGGAGATCGACGAGAAGGAGATCAAGCTGACTGCGAATTGGATCGCGGAGAACCTGAAAGACTACGGCGTCGAGTACGTGCAGATCGACGATGGGTGGCAAGGCGCCGGCCGTGGCCTCGGCGAGAATCGCGACTGGTCCACCATCAACAACCGCTTTCCCGGCGGCATGGACGGACTTGCGCGTTACATCAAGTCGTTGGGATTGAAGCCCGGCATCTGGCTCGCGCCGCACGGGCAAAGTAATGCGGCGGTTGTGAAGAACCATCCCGGCGTTTTCATGATGAAGCAGGACGGCACGTCCGCTTCGAGCACGTGGGAAGGGACGTATCTGGTCGATCCTTCCGCGCCGGAGACGCAGAAGTATTTGAAGGATCTGTTTGCGAAGCTTTCGGGTTGGGGTTACGAGTATTTCAAGATCGACGGGCAGCCGATCGTCGTGCGCGAGTACCGCAACAAGAAAGATTTCATGAAGTCGTCGGCTGCGGATTCGGATGAGCTTTATCGCGACACGTTGGAGAGCATTCGCGAGGCGATTGGTCCGGATCGTTACCTGCTGGGCTGTTGGGTGATTCCGCTTGAAGGCGTCGGGTTGATGAATGGGTCGCGCATCGGCGCCGACGTTTTGCCGAACTGGGACGGGTTCAAGTTCGCGATGCGCGCGACGATGCAATACTACTTTTTGCACAACATCGCGTGGTACGCGGATCCCGACGTGTTTATTGTTCGTTCGCCGCTGGCGCTGGAACAGGCGCGTGCATGGGCCACGTTGCAGGGACTGACGGGTCAGGCCGCATTGATGAGCGATCGTTTGATGGATCTGTCGCCGGAACGTGTCGAGCTGATCAAGCGCGTGTATCCGGCCGTTGATATTCGTCCTCTCGATTTGTATTCGTCTGATCGCAATAAGAGAATCTGGGACCTGAAGATCAACCATCTGGGGCGGGAGTATGACGTTGTTGGCGTGTTCAATTTCGACGAGAACAAGTCGATGCCGATGTTAGTCAACTTCAAGGATCTCGGGTTACCGGTGGACAAGTTGGTCCACGTGTTTGACTTCTGGAACCGGGAATATTTGGGCGCCTGGGAAAAGGGCATCAGCGTCGAATTGCCGCCCGCCAGCACGCGTGTGTTGACGCTGCTTCCGGCGACCGATCAGATTCAGTTGGTGTCGACGAGCAGGCATATTACGCAGGGTTGGATAGACCTGGTTTCGCATTCGTATGACGCCGCGCGGAATACTTATTCCGGCCGCAGCAAGGTCGTGAAGAACGACAGTTACGAGCTGCGATTTGCTTTTCCGCGTGGGAAGTATTTTGCGATCAAAAGTGCGGCGGCGCGCGGTCGCGCAGGACGGCTGCCGGCGCGGATCGTGAATCATCAGGGTTGGGCTACAGTTGAGATCACGTCGCCGCAGACGGCTGAAGTTTCGTGGGACGTAGTGTTTGAGCCTGCGCGTCCGTACCATTTTCCGGTACGTGAGCCGGGGAATCTTTGGGCCGAACGGGCAGGACTCGACGGCGCGAATCTTCGTTGGACCGTGCCACATCAACCAGCCGCCGGATACCAGGTTTCACTCAATGGATTCGTGGTTGGATTCACGCCGACGCAGGTCTTCGCTTTACGCGGCCTCGATGCTGATACTGCGTATACGGCGGAGGTCAGGACCGTTTGGCAGGATGGAAAGCTGAGCGAGAAGAAGGCGCAACTCTCGTTTACGTCGAGAAAGATCCAGTCGCCGGAGGTTTTTGTTTCCGATCTCGATCCGGTTCGCCTCACTGCTGGCTGGCGTCAACCGGAACTCGATCGCAACTTCAACAGTGGCGGCTTGATTGTCGGCGGAAGGCATTTTGAAAAGGGCATCGGCATGCCGACTAATTCTGAGATCGAGTTTGAGTTGAATGGAACGTACGACAACTTCGTCGCGCTCGTTGGTATCGATGACGAGCACAACAACAACGAATCGAAAGCGCAGTTTTTTGTTTTGGGAGATGGCAGGGAGTTATGGTCCAGTGGTGAGATGAAAAAGGCAGACGGAACGAAAGCCTTGAGGGTTGACGTGAAGAATGTGAAGCGATTGATGCTGCGCGTCAGGCGCGTGGGCGAGGGTGGACGAATCCATGCTGATTGGCTCGACGCGAAGTTAATTCGATAAATCGTTTTAAAAAATGATCTCTCGACGAACGCTTCTCCAGTTAGCACTCATTTCGCCCTTCGCAAGCGCGCTCCGTGCAGCCGAACGCTTCGGCCGCAACTCCTTTCTCAATGCGCCAAGCAACATAACTCCACCTCTAAAACTCACACGCCGCTGGCGCGGATCAGTTTGTGAATCGCAACTAACGAATCACGGCAGACAGGCCGCGCGAATCAAGGAGGTTGTGCTGTTTGATCTGCAACTTCCTTTTTCGCCATCGACACGGCTCTACGGCGAAGGCTTCCAGATGCTTTCGCAGACCGGTGGTTCGCTCGCTGCTCCTGCGGATCTCGGTAACTACACCGACGCGAAACACTACAAGATGCCGGCTCCGTCCAGCTCAAAAGCAATGTACGGCATGATGATGTTATCGCCGTCACCAGCCGACAACCATCTGCTCGCATTCACCTCGTGCCATCGCTTCGCCGGCCAGTTCTACCTGAACGGTCAATCGTTGAAGGTCGTCGTCGACACCGAAGACCGCGAGCTGCAACCCGGCGAAACATTGAAGCTCGAATCGTTCACCTATCAATCAGGAACCAATCGCGAACAATTGCTCGAAACACTCGCTTCCCAACTCGTCGCCAACCATCCGCCACTGCGTTTTCCCACGCCGCCAACCGGTTGGTGCTCGTGGTACTGTTTTGGCCCACGCGTAACGGCGCAACAAGTACTCGATAACCTCGACTTCATCGCGAAACACACGCCCGGCCTGCGCTACGTGCAGATCGACGACGGTTACCAACCAGCGATGGGCGACTGGCTCGAAACCGGCGCCGCATTCGGCGGCAACGTACAGGGCGTGCTGAAACAGATTCGCGAGCGAGGTTTCGAGCCGGCCATCTGGGTGGCGCCTTTCGTTGCGGAAGAGAAGTCGCACGTTTTTCAGCAGCATCCGGATTGGTTTGTGAAAGACAGTGATGGAAAACCGTTGCGCTCGGATCGCGTGACGTTTGGCGGCTGGCGACGTGGTCCATGGTACGTGCTCGACGGCACGCACCCGGAAGTGCAAAAGCATTTCGAAAACTTCTTTCGCACGATGAAACGCGAATGGGGTTGCACCTACTTCAAACTCGACGCCAACTTCTGGGGCGCGATTCACGGCGGACACTTCCACGATCCCCAAGCGACTCGCATCGAGGCTTACCGGCGCGGAATGAAGGCGATCCTTCGCGGCGTGGAAGACAGTTTTGTCCTGGGTTGCAATCATCCGATCTGGCCGTCGCTCGGAGTGATTCACGGCTCGCGTAGTTCGAACGACATCAAGCGCACGTGGGAACGCATCGCCACGACCGCGCGTCAAAATCTGAGTCGAAACTGGCAAAATGGCCGGCTGTGGTGGAACGATTCGGACGCTGTTGTCTTGACGGGCGATCTTCCGGATAACGAGTTTGAGTTTCACGCGACGGCAATTTATGCGTCGGGCGGGATGATTTTGTCGGGTGACGACTTGACGAAGATCAGCGAGCGGAAACTCGCGATGCTGCGCAAGCTACAACCGCCGACCGGCGTTGCCGCGCGATTTGACGACAACTCGTTTCGCGTCGGACGGATCGACGTTTCTCGGCGGCGACAGGTTGTGTCTTTGTTGAACTGGGAAGACACGCCGCAAACGAACTCGTTTCGTCTTCGGCAGCGCACGCGAATTACGGACTTCTGGAGTGACAAGCCACTCGGAATGCACACGGATCAATTTACCGTCGAGATGCCGGCGCGTTCAGGAAGACTATTGATCTGCGAATGATCTGTGTTAAGTAACGGGCATGCATCCGCACACTCTGCGTGAAAAGCTGTACGGCGTGATCGCGTTTCCCGTCACGCCTTTCACAGACAATCTCGCGCTCGATCTTCCCGGACTGCATTACAACCTCACAAAACTGCTCGAACATCCGGTTTCGGCTGTCGTCGCTGCGGGTGGCACGGGCGAGATGTATTCGCTGACGCCGGCGGAGTATTCGCGCGTGATCGAGTTGACGGCGCACGCGATCGAAGATCGTATTCCGGTGATTGCAGGAGTTGGTTTCGGTCAGCGACTCGCGATCGAGATGGCCCAGGCGGCCGAAAAAGCAGGCGCTGATGGAATTCTCGCGTTCCCGCCTTACTACCCGGACGCCGAGGAAGACGGGCTGTTCGAGTACTACCGGTCGATCGCAGCGGCGACGTCGCTTGGTGTGGTGATCTACAGTCGCGATTGGGCCACGTTTACGCCGTCGATGGTTGAGCGTCTGACTTCGATCCCGACGCTCGTTGCCTGGAAGGACGGACACGGAGACATCAGGCGTTTGCAGTCGATCATCAACCGTGTCGGCGAGCGTTTGCAGTGGATTGGCGGCGCAGGCGACGACATGGTTGCCGCTTACTACAGCATTGGAATCAGGACGTTCTCGTCGAGCATCGCGACCGTCGCGCCGCGTTTGTCGTTGAAACTTCACGAGCTTGGCGAAGCGGGTGAGAACGAAGCGCTCGCAGAGTTGCTCGATCGATGTGTCGTACCGCTCTACGCGATTCGTGCGCGACGCCGCGGTTACGAAGTGTCGACGATGAAAGCGATGATGGAGATGATTGGATTGAATGCTGGTCCAGTCAGGCCGCCACTCGTGAACGTCACGCCCGAAGAAGAAGACGAGCTCCGCACCATTCTGGCCACGTGGGAAAAATTCCTGTGAAGCTGCTTATTCTGGTTCTATCCGCGCTCTTACTTTTATTACCTCAGAACAACACGTATCGCGACCTGAACAAGAACGGCCGCATGGATGTTTACGAGAACCCAAACGCCGCGATCGATGCGCGCGTCGAGGATCTGCTGTCGCAGATGACCCTTGAAGAGAAGACTTGTCAGACTGCAACGCTCTACGGTTACAAACGCGTCCTCCAGGACGAACTGCCGACGGCGAACTGGAAAAACGAGATCTGGAAAGACGGTATCGCCAACATCGACGAGCACCTCAACGGTTGGGCCCAGGGCGCCAAAAGCGTCTACGCCACCGACGTCGAGAAGCACGTATGGGCCATGAACGAAACCCAACGCTTCTTTATCGAACAGACGCGGCTCGGGATTCCAGTGGACTTCACGAACGAAGGTTTACGTGGTGTGGCTTTTACGAATGCGACAAGTTTTCCGTCGCAACTGGGCGTCGGGCATACGTGGGATCCGCAGTTGGTCCGTGAAATCGGACGCATCACTGCGCGTGAAGCGCGTGCGCTCGGTTACACCAACGTCTATGCGCCAACACTCGACGTCACGCGCGATCAACGTTGGGGACGCGTCGAAGATACCTACGGCGAAGATCCGTTTCTTGCTTCACGTCTCGGCGTCGAGATGGTGAAAGGGTTGCAGGAAAACTACACGGTCGCTTCGACCGCAAAGCATTACGTGGTCTATAGCGCGTCGAAAGGCGGGCGTGGCGGGGAGGCGCGGACGGATCCGCAAACTTCGCCGCGAGAGGTTGAGAACATTTTCATGCCGCCATTTGCAGCCGCGATCAAAGAGGCGGGCTTGCTCGGAGTCATGAGTTCTTACAACGATTTCGACGGCGTGCCGATCACGGGCAGCAGTTATTGGCTGACGGATCGTTTGCGGAAAGACCTGGGATTCAAAGGTTATGTCGTTTCCGACAGCGCGGCGGTCGAGTATCTCTACAACAAGCACGGCGTCGCGATTGACATGAAAGAGGCGGTGCGACAGGCAATAGAAGCAGGACTGAACGTCAAAACTAACTTCACGCGGCCTGAAGACTTTATTCTGCCGTTACGCGAGCTGGTGAAAGAAGGCAAGGTGTCGATGAAGACGCTCGACGATCGCGTGCGTGATGTGTTGCGGGTGAAGTTCTCGATTGGACTATTTGATCGGCCTTACATCACAGACGCGAAGCAGACTCTTGCGCTCGTGAATTCGGCGGCCCATCAGCAGGTTGCACTGCGAGCGGCGCGCGAGAGCATTGTGCTGTTGAAGAACGAGCAGAACGTGCTCGCCGTTGATCAGGCAGATCAAGTCGATCGCCGTGGTTGGGCCAAACGCGGACGATCAGAGTCTGGCGCGCTATCGTTATGGACCATCGGCGATCGAGAGCATTACGGTGCTTCAGGGGATCAAAAATCTTCTTGGCTCGGCGGTGCAGGTCAATTATGCGAAAGGTTGTGAAGTCGTAGACGATCGTTGGCCGGAATCGGAAGTGCTGCCTGAGCCGTTGACGGCTGTTGAGAAGGCCGGCATTGACGAAGCTGTCGAAGCTGCGAAGCGTTCTGATGTGGCGGTGGTTGTTTTGGGAGACTCGCGACGTACTGTTGGCGAGAGTTTGAGTCGCACGAGTCTGGATCTGCCGGGCCGGCAGTTGGAGTTGGTCCAGGCTGTTTATGCCGTCGGAAAACCGGTCGTGGTGGTTTTATTGAATGGACGACCGTTGAGTATCAACTGGGTCAACAAGTACGTGCCGGCAATTGTGGAAGGATGGTTTCCGGGAGCTCAAGGCGGAACCGCGATAGCCGAAGTGTTGTTTGGCGACTACAACCCGAGCGGAAAGCTCACGGTCACCTTTCCCAAAACTGCCGGCCAGATCCCGTTCAACTTTCCGACAAAACCAAACGCGCAATGGGAAGGTGAGAAGTCGCGCGTCAACGGCGCGCTCTACCACTTCGGCCACGGCCTCAGTTACACGACGTTCGCGTACAGCAACCTCAAAATCACGCCGCTCAAACAAACTACAACCGGCGAAGTCACCGTCACTGTAGACATTCAAAACACCGGCCCGCGTGCAGGCACTGAAGTGGTCCAACTGTACGTCCGCGACGTCGTTAGCAGCGTTACCACGTACGAAAAGAACCTGCGCGGCTTCGCGCGCCTAACACTCGCGCCGCAGGAAAAGAAAACACTGAGCTTCGTCCTGAAACCCGAACACCTCGCCCTATGGGATCGCAACATGCGCCTCATCGTCGAACCCGGACGTTCCGCGTGATGGTCGGTTCGTCTTCGGAAGACATCCGCTTGAAAGCCGATTTCGAGGTTAGATAAAACACGAAAACCTTGACAGCTTAGGCCGCTCCGCATAGACTCCGTTACCGTTAACAACCCCGGAAAAAGCTCCAAAACTAAATCCAGTCAAGGAGAACTCCACGAGATGAACAGGCGAAACTACCTGGCCCTGATGGGCGCCGCCGCAGGAACTCTCGCGACCGCCTCGAACCGCGACATCGTCTCAGCCCAGGAGGCAAGACCCGCTGACACGGGCGCGCCGACGACGTCGACCGTCGAGGACCGCACACGTCGTATGAAATGGTGGCACGAAGCGAAGTTTGGCATGTTCATTCACTGGGGTCTCTACAGCACGCTCGGCCGTCACGAGTGGGTGATGGAAAACGAAGGCATCCCGGCGCAGGAGTACGAAGCGCTCGCCGCCAACTTCAAACCGAAACCAAATTGCGCCCGCGCCTGGGCACAGCTCGCGAAACGCACCGGCATGAAGTACATGGTGATGACCACCAAGCACCATGAAGGCTTCTGCAATTTCGATTCAAAACTCACCGATTACTGTGCGACCAAACGTGGTCCAGGACGCGATCTCGTGAAGGAGTACGTCGAAGCCGCGCGCGCTGAAGGTCTGCGCGTCGGGTTCTACTACTCGTTGATGGACTGGCATCACCCGGACGGCGCGCGTTGTGCAAAAGACGAAGCCGCGCGGCGTCGCTTTGTCGACTACATTCACGGCCAGGTGCGCGAGCTGATGACCAACTACGGCACGATCGACATTCTCTGGTACGACGTGCCGTGGCCGCTCGATGCGCAGGGTTGGGAGTCGGTGAAGATGAACACGATGGTGCGGAAGCTGCAACCAGACATCATCATCAACAACCGTTCGCGTATACCTGAAGACTTCGACACTCCGGAGCAGCGCATCGAAGCGTCCGCCAATCGGCCATGGGAATCGTGCATGACGTTGAACGACAGTTGGGGTTATCACATCTCGGATCGCAACTGGAAAGCGCCCACGACCGTGATTCGCAACCTGATCACATGCGCACGCGACGGCGGAAACTACCTCTTGAACATTGGTCCAACTGAAGATGGTTCGATTCCGTTGCAATCGGCGCAGGTGATGACGACTGTCGGCGAGTGGATGGCAAAGCATGGCGACACGATTCGTCTGTCGGATACGTGCCAACCGCGTCGCGGAAACTACGTGTCGTACACGCGCAAGGGAAACACGTTGTACGCGCACGTCTACTACTGGCCGGGCGAAACTGTCGTGATCGCAAACTTGCTGAACAAAGTCAGCTCAGTGAAGATGCACGGCAGCAACACGCCGGTGAAGTTTGTGCAGGACGACTATCGCATTCGCATCACAGGCCTGCCGAAAAACGCGCCTGAGTTGGTGACGACGTTCGAGCTTGAGTGCGACGGTGAGCCGCGACAGAATCATGAAGCGAAACGGGCGGAGAAGCCGAGAAACGTAACGGCGTAGAGTTTGATGATCGTCGACGCGCATCAACACTTCTGGGAAGTTGGCCGGTTTGATTATCCGTGGATGACGAGCGATCTCGGCGTTCTGTATCGCGACTATCTTCCTTCGGGTCCGCAGAGTGGCGTCGATCAAATCGTCGTTGTTCAAGCGAGTAATAGTGTGGCCGAGTCGCGTTGGCTCTTGAGTTTGGCGGATGAGCACGATTTTATAGCGGGAGTGGTTGGTTGGGTTGATCTTGCGAGCGTTAATGTTGACGACGAGCTGGCGGAGCTGACGAGACATCCCAAGTTCAAAGGCGTTCGGCATCTGGTTGAAAGTGAACCTGCGGATGATTGGTTGGTCCAGCCGGCCGTTATTTCGGGTTTGCAGCGACTCGCTGCGCATGGGTTGTCTTTTGATCTATTGGTCCATACCCGACACTTACGATATGCGAGAACGGTAGCTGAGACGATGCCCTGATTTGCGATTGGTAATCGACCACCTGGCTAAACCGCCGATCGCGAAACACGAATTTGAAGAATGGGCACGGGAATTTTCAAGCCACTTGCTGAGTACCCGAACATGTACTGCAAGCTCTCCGGATTGGTCACAGAAGCAGATTGGAGTTCGTGGACCACCGACGACTTGCGTCCATACGTCGAGTACGCGATGGAGTTGTTTGGTGCGCGGCGGTTGATGTTCGGCAGCGATCACCCCGTTTGTCTGCTCGCCGCTTCCTACAGTCGCGTTTTGGAATCGTTTCAGGAGATCGTGAGCGACGAATATCACGAGTTAATATTTTGCGAAAACGCGCGAACATTTTACCGGCTTAACGATGGCTGAAACTTATTTCATCACTGGCGCGCAGGGGTGCATCGGGTCGTGGATCGTCAAGGCACTGGTCGAGCGTGGTGACGATGTCGTCGTTTTCGATCGCAGCGACGATGCGCGACGGCTGCGCGCGATCATGGAAGCGGAGCAGATCGCCGGCGTTCGGTTCGTGTCTGGGGACATTAGTGACGGCGACGCGGTGCGACGTGCGCTGGATGAATCGGGCGCGAGGCGCGTGATCCATCTCGCCGGTTTGCAGGTTCCGATATGCAAGGCTGACCCGGTTGGCGGCGCGCTTGTAAACGTCGTTGGCACGCTCAACGTGTTCGAGGCTGCGCGCACGATGCGCATTGACAATGTGGTCTACGCGAGCTCTGCTGCTGTTTATGGATTGAACGACGACGACGCGGTGCTTGACGAAACAGCCGCGTGCGAACCTTCAACGCATTACGGCGTCTTCAAACGTGCGAACGAAGGCAACGCGCGGGTTTATTTTTTGGACCACGGTGTTTGCAGCGTCGGTCTGCGGCCGCTGACAGTCTACGGCGTGAATCGTGATTTCGGTCTCACGAGCGATCCGACGAAAGCGATGAAGTCCGCAGTCCTGGGACGCCCGTTTCATATTCGATTCGGCGGAGCAACCGATTTTCAGTACGTAGCTGATACGGCAGCGGCGTTTGTTGCGTGTGCCGATAAGAAGCCGGAAGGCGCGCAGGTTTTCAACTTGCACGGCGAGACGGTGACGGTTGAGCGGATCGCGAACTTGATTAATGAGGTTAGCGAGGGTGCGTTGATCACGTTCAGTGGTCCACCGATTCCGATTGCACCGGCGTTGGACGACTCCGCGATCAGGCGATTCCTCGGCGACTTGCCGTCGACGCCGCTCGAGACCGGCGTGCGCGAAACGATGGACCGGTTTGCTGCTCTGCGCGACGGCGGCACGCTGGACACGAGGGATTTAGACAACGGATGAACGGCTCGATGAAAGCGAGTGTGTTGTGCGACGTGCGACGCATCGAAGTGCGCGACGTGCCGCGCCCCGTCGTCTCGCCGTATGAGGTGCTCGTGCGAGTCGCCGCCGTCGGACTCTGCGGCACCGACTCGCACATCTTCGCCGGTCACGCAAACTACAACACCAACGATTACGGACAGCCGATCCCGCTCGCGTTGCAGCCGCAGATCCTTGGACACGAGATCACGGGTGTCGTTGAGGAAGCCGGCAGTGCAGTCGAGGATCTGCGAGCGGGCGATCGTGTTGTCGTCGATCAGGGACTGAACTGCGTCAGCCGGCGGCGCGACGTGCTTTGCGATTACTGTCGCACCGAGAATTCGCATCAATGTGAGTTTTATCGCGAGCACGGCATCACGGGATTGCCTGGTGGGCTGGCGGAGTTCATCGCCGTGCCGGCGGTGAATGCGCTGCGGATCACAGCTCCTGTGAGACCGTGTGTGGCGGCGCTGGTCGAGCCGCTCGGTTGCGTCGTTCACTCGTCAAACTTCGTTGCGAAAGCGCGTGGGCGTTACTCGATTAACGCTGAAACGCCGGAGCGCCGCGTTCGCAGCGTGTTAATATGCGGCGCTGGTCCCGCGGGGTTATTGTTTACACAGTATTTGCGGAAGGTGCTGCGCTACGAAGGCGCGCTCTTCGTCAGCGATCCGAATGCGCGCAAGCGCGAGCTGGCGAAGCGGCTCGGCGCTGATGACGTGATCGATCCGGCTGCGTGCGATCTCGTCGAAGTGGTACGTGAGGACACGGGTGGCAAGGGCGTCGAGTATTTGATCGAAGCGTCCGGCGCGGGTCAGGTGTTCAGCTCGATACCCGGACTCATTTGCAAGCAGGCGACGGTGTTGCTGTACGGTCATGGACACGCAGGCACCGATCTCAGTGTGCTCAACAACATTCTGTTTCGGGAGCCGGTGCTCGTCAGCAGCGTCGGCGCGTCGGGAGGCTTTGAAGCGGATGGACGTCCGAGTGTCTATGCGCGCGCGTTGGATCTGATCGAGCACGAACAGATCGATGTGACAGCATTGATCACACACGAATACCGTTCGCTTGACGACGTGCAGACCGCGCTTTCAACCGACATGCAACGAAGAGTGATTACGTGAAAGGTGTCGTCTTGTTGTGCTTGTGACTGAAGTCGCATTCGCTTGTTCGTCACGTGCCTTGTCGATCAAATGTGGAGCAGCGTTGGCGCCAGCACTGTCGCGGTGTTGCGTCGCGTCGGTTGTGAAGTTGAGTTTGACGACCGGCAAACGTGTTGCGGCCAGCCTGCCTTCAACACCGGCTATCGCGACGAGGCGCGGCAGGTGGCCCAGCGTTTCATCCACATTTTCGAGGAGAGCAAAGCCGACGCGATCGTCAGCCCGTCGGGATCGTGCACCGCGATGGTCCATCACTTTCCGGAGTTATTCGCCGGTGACGCAGAGTGGCTTCCGCGTGCGCAGGCGATCGCATCGCGAACGCACGAACTGAGCTCGTTTCTCGTGCGCGTGTTGAAAGTTGACGACGTCGGCGCGAGCTGGTCGGGGAAGTTGACGTGGCACGATGCGTGTCACGGTTTGCGCGATCTGAACGTCAAGACCGAGCCGCGCGCGTTGATTCGCAACGTGCGTGGCGCAGAGTTTGTCGAGCTCGAAAACGCGGAGTCGTGTTGCGGTTTTGGCGGCACTTTTTCCGTGAAGTATCCCGAGATCTCAGTGGCGATCCTCGATCAGAAGATCGAAGCGATCGAGCGTTCGGGCGTGCAGGCTGTCGTATCGGGCGACGCGAGTTGTTTGATGCAGATCGGCGGGCGTCTTTCGCGAAATCGATCGAGTGTCCGCGTCATGCACCTGGCTGAATTGTTGGCCTCTCAGACGTAAATGAATCACCTGAGCAGCGAAACGTTTGACGAGAATGCGAAGGCCGCATTGGCCGACGTGCAATTGCGCGGCGCACTGCGTAATGCGACGTCGCTGTTTGGCAAACGCCGGCTTGAAGCTGCGAGCGAGTCTGAACAACTGGGAAGACCTGCGCACACAGGCGCGCGCGATCAAAGACGAGGTGCTCCTGCATCTCGATCGCTATCTCGAAACGTTTGTCGCGAACGCGGAGAAACGCGGCGCGGTGGTCCATTGGGCCGGCGACGCCGCCGAAGCAAACGCCATCATCTGCAGCTTGCGCTCGAACGCAACGCGCGCACGATCGTCAAAAGCAAGAGCATGACGACCGAAGAGACGCATCTCAACGATGCGCTGGAAGCTGCGGGCATGCAGGTGGTCGAAACGGATCTCGGCGAATACATCATTCAGCTTGCGCACGAGACGCCGTCGCACATCATCGCGCCCGCGATTCACAAAACAAAAGGACAGATCGCGGAACTGTTCACAGAGACGCTCGGGATGCCGCCGACCGACGACGTCGCGCAGTTGACCAGCACCGCGCGTGCGACGTTGCGCGATCGATTCGCAGCGGCTGACGTGGGAATCAGCGGCGTCAACTTCGGCATCGCCGAAACCGGCACGATCGTGATTGTTGAAAACGAAGGCAACATTCGTTTGACGACGAGTCTTGCCGCGCATTCACGTCGCCGTGATGGGAATCGAGAAAGTCATCCCGCGGTTCGCCGATCTCGATGTGTTTCTGAAACTCCTGCCGCGGTCGGGCACGGGCCAACGGTTGACGACGTACCAATCGTTCATCACGGGAACGAAGCGCAACGCGGATGACGAAGGACCGGAGGAGTTGCACATCGTGATTCTCGACAACGGCCGGTCGCGCATGCTCGCGCATCCCGTGACGCGACAGTCGCTGGCGTGCATCCGCTGCGGCGCGTGTTTGAATGCATGTCCGGTTTATCAGCAGATCGGCGGTCATGCGTACGGCTCGGTTTATCCGGGGCCGATTGGCGCGGTGATCACTCCGCAACTGATGGGAATCGAAAAGACGGCGCAGCTTCCGTATGCGTCGAGTTTGTGTGGAGCGTGCCGCGAAGTTTGCCCGGTGAAGATCGACATTCCGCGTCTGTTGTTACATCTGCGCAGCGAGATCACAACAAGCAAAACGAACGGGAGTACCGCAGAAAGATTAGCGTTCAAGATGTGGGCCAGGGTGATGATGAGTCCCGCGTTGTACAACCTCGGCGCAATGGCCGGCCGGATCATGCAAAAGGTGATGCCGCTTTCAAGGCATGGACCAGCGGACGCGATTTGCGTCCGATCGAGCGCCAGAGTTTTCGCAGCTTGTGGAAGACGAAGTTATCGCATGAGTAGCAGAGAGACAATTCTCGGATCGATTCGATCGCACCTGGCGGCGAGTGTGCCGTACGATCCGCCAATCCGTGTTTCCGGCGCTGACTTCGAGCGAAGTTCGACGACGACAACACCACTCGTCGAACTATTCAAACAAAGCCTTGAAGCTGTAAACGGTCATTGTCTTGTTGCACACACCGAGGAAGACATAACACGAATTCTAAGAAACTTTGGAGAGCGCATCGCGATTTCGGACGCGCCAGTTCTGAGTCGTTTAATGCCGGATGCCGAGATTGCGCCAAACGCGAGCGAGATATTTCAGTTTGACGTGGGAATCAGCACCGCGCAGGCAGCGATTGCCGAGACCGGCACACTCGTGCTCGACTCAGCACGCGAACGCCATCGATTCGTCTCGCTCGTTCCGCCGGTACACATCGCCATAATCGACGCTGCATCCATCTTTCAAACGCTCGCGGAAGCGCTCGCTTTTATTTATCAAACTCACGACATCAGTCCTGCAGTGACATTCATCACTGGACCATCACGCACGGCCGACATCGAACTGACGCTCGCAATCGGCGTGCATGGCCCGCAGGAGCTTTACGTCATCATCAACGAAGGACCACCACTAACACACTAAGAACGACGATGCACATCATCTCCTTCGCCACCCAGGAATCAGAGTGGCGCAAACCACGACCCGGCATCATTCTGCACAAAGGCGACCACGACACCGGCTATCCGTCTTGATTGTGAAAAATTATTCGACGCCGCAGATCGCCCAACGAACCCGCTAGCGTGGTTCGACATGGACGGTCGATGGTTTCAGCAGGCACGCGAGACTGCCGAAGCACTCGTGCGTGACGACAAAGCACTCGCCGATGCGAACGAAAAAGGCTGGCTGGTGCCGTCGCGCGACGCTTACTGGTTCGCTCCAGTTCCGCGTCCGGGAAAACTGATCTGCATCGGTTTGAACTATAGGGACCACGCCGCCGAAAGCAAGATGGCGATTCCGGAAAATCCGGTGATCTTTTCGAAGTTTCCCACTTGCGTGATCGCACCGGGCGAACCCGTGGTCCTGCCGCGGCAAAGCAAACAGGTCGATTACGAAGCCGAGCTCGCCGTCGTCATCGGCCGCCGGGCGAAAAACGTCCCCGCTACGCGCGCGTACGATTACGTTCTCGGCTACACGGCTTTCAACGACGTCAGCGCGCGCGATTTTCAGTTTGCCGACGGCCAATGGCAACGCGGAAAATCGTGCGACACGTTCGCGCCGATGGGCCAAACGATCATCACCACCGACGCGATACCCGATCCGCATAAGTTGTCGATCAAGCTGACGTTGAACGGTCAAACCATGCAAGACTCGAACACGGACCAGATGATCTTCGGCGTCCCGCGTTTGATCGAGTTTCTTTCCGAGAGCATCACGCTCGAGCCGGGCGACGTCATCGCCACCGGCACGCCGCCCGGCGTCGGCTTTGCGCGAAACCCGCCGGTGTTTCTGAAGGCGGGCGATCAGATGGAGGTGCTGATCGAGGGCATGGGAGGTTTGGGTAATCCAGTCGTCGAGGAGAAAAATGCGTAGAATCCTGCTTCTATTCGTGTTGTCCGCGTTACTGGTTGGTTGCACCGCAAGCAACGACAAAAAGAAACTCACGATCGCCGTGATCCCGAAAGGCACGACGCATGAGTTCTGGAAAAGCATTCACGCCGGCAGCAACAAAGCCGCCGCCGAACTCAAGGCGCAGGGCACGGACATCGAAGTGATCTGGAAAGGCCCGTTGCGCGAAGACGATCGCGAACAGCAGATCCAGGTCGTCGAAGGATTTGCGGCGCAGGGCGTCAGCGGCATCGTGCTCGCGCCACTTGACGATCGCGCGCTGGTCCGTCCCGTCGCCGATGCGCGTCGCGCAGGGGTGCCGACTGTGATCATCGACTCGGGTTTGCAGTCGGACGAGTTTGTCAGCTTTGTCGCTACCGACAATCGCAAAGGCGGATCGCTCGCCGCCGATCGCATGGGCCAACTGCTCAACGGCAAAGGCAAGGTGCTGGTGCTGCGTTACGCCGAAGGTTCGGCGAGCACGACCGAGCGCGAAGCCGGTTTCATCGACACGATCAAACAGAAGTTTCCCGAAATTGAGCTTGTCTCGACGGACCAATACGCGGGTGCGACTCGCGACACGGCCAAACGCGCGTCGGAAAACCTGCTGAATCGGTTTGGCGATCGAGGTGCAGGGGATCTTTACGCCGAATGAATCGTCAACGGCGGGCATGTTGCTGGCGCTCGAGGACATCGGCAAGGCGGGTAAGGTTTCGTTTGTCGGTTTCGACGTCAGTCAAAGATTTATCGATGCGCTCAACGCCGGGCAGTTGCACGGCATCGTGGTCCAGAACCCGTTCAACATGGGTTACCTGGGCGTGAAGACGATGGTCGATAACCTGCTCGGGCGCACCGTCGAGAAGAAGATCGATACGGGCGTGATGCTGGTGACGAAAGAGAACATGGAGACGCCGGAAGTAAAAACTCTGTTGCATCCGCCACTGGACCAGTATCTGAAATAAAGTCTTGTGCTTTTTGTGCCTCTTTGTGGCTAATGGTCGCTGAAGTAAAACAAAACCGCGCGCTTCTTGAGTGCGCGCCGTCGTGCAAAGCTGGCTGAACCGTGTTGGACCAGCGCTCGGTCTGCTGCTCGTCATCGGCATCTTCACGCTGCTGATGGACACACCCGCGCGGTTTCTTTCGCCAAACAACCTGCGCATCGTTCTTTCGCAAACGGTGATCGTTGCGATCGGCGCGATCGGTATGACGTTGATCATCATCAGCGGCGGGATCGATCTCGCTGTCGGGTCGACGATCGCTCTGACGGGTGTGGTGACGGCGCTCGGCATCAACGCAGGCATGTCTCCGTCGCTTGCGCTTGCCGCAGGGATTCTCGGTCGGCGGACTCGTCGGCGTTGTGAACGGTTTGGTGATCACGCGTTTGAAGGTCGTTCCTTTCATCGCGACGCTCGGAATGCTCGGCATTGGGCGCGGCGTCGCGAAGTGGTTGGCGAATCAGCAAACCGTGAACATGCCCGCGACGTGGTTGAACGAATTGCTGGTGATGTTTCCGAATCCGTCGTGGTTGCTGGTTGCACCCGGCGTGTGGATCACAATCGTGCTGGCTATTGTGGCGGCGATCGTGTTGCGGCAGACGGTGTTCGGACGGCGAGTGTTTGCGCTCGGTTCGAACGAAGCGGCAGCACGTGCGTGCGGCATCGCGACGGATCGTTTGAAGATCTGGATCTACGGTCTCGCGGGTTTGCTGTTTGGATTGGCGGGCGTGATGCAGATGTCGCGTTTGCGGCAAGGCGATCCGACTGTCGCCGCCGGATCGGAGTTGGACATCATCGCCGCGGTCGTGATTGGCGGCGGAAGTTTGAATGGCGGCGAGGGAAGCATTCTCGGTTCCATGATCGGCGCGTTGATCATGGCGTTTCTGCGCAACGGTTGCCAGCAGGTCGGTTGGCCCAACTACGTGCAGGAGATCATCATCGGCACGATCATCGTCGTCGCCGTCGCGGTCGATCGCTGGCGCACGCGGAGTTAAATGATTAGGGCTGTGCCGACGACGCTGGGAGACATCGCGCGCGCTTTGAACGTCTCGAAGATGACTGTCTCGCGCGCGATTAACAATCATCCCGAGATCAATCCTGAAACTCGCGCGCGCGTCCTCGCCGCGGCGCAGAAGATGAACTACCGCCCGAACCAATTCGCACGGGCGCTCACCTCAAAACATTCGTACCTAATCGGCATCGTCGTTCCTGACTTGATGCACTCTTACTTCGCCGAGATCTGTCGTGGCGTCGAATCGCAGGCGCGACCGGCGGGTTATCAAAACCTGATTTGCAGCACTGACGAAGAAGCACGCAAAGAGCTCGACGAGATCGAAGCGTTATGGACCAGGACCGACGGTCTGATCGTCGCATCGTCGCTGACGGCGAAGGAAGCGAAGTCGTATCGCAAGCTGCTCAACGAAGGCGGGAAGATCGTTTTGATCGATCGCGTGCTCGACGGTCTGCGCTGTCCCGCCGTCACAACGGACGACGTACAAGTCGGCAAGCTCGCAACCGAGCATCTGATCAAGTTGGGCCATCGAAAGATTGGACATCTTCGCGGCACGAGCGCGTCGACTTCGCAGGGCCGGCTCGAAGGCTACAAGCAGGCGATGTCGAAAGCGCGACTTCGTATCGACAAATCGCTCATCCAGGACTGCGGTTTCACCGAGTCTGACGGCCGCACTGCGATGAAAGAGTGGATGGCGAAAGGAAACTTGCCGACCGCGATCTTCGCGGCGAACGATCCCGCGGCAATCGGCGCGATGGAAGCATTGAACGACGCCGGACTCGACGTTCCAGACGACGTCGCCATCGTCGGCGCCGGAAATATCCACTATGGCGACATGCTGCGCGTGCCCCTCACAACCGTCTCGTGGTCGACTGCGGCGATGGGTCAGGCGGCCGCGCAACTTTTGCTGGAACTTATAGATGGCAACAAGAACGCAGCCAAACTTCGCGACGTAACCATCCCTCCCGAGCTGCTTATTCGCCGCTCCTGTGGAGCCGCAAAACAATAGCGACACTCCTGGTAAGAACAAGTCAGGAAGGGGCCATGCCCCCGCTCTTGGTCCAGCGGGGGCGCGCTTTGCTTGCCCCCTTCCTGACTTGTTCATTAATCGAGAAGACTAAAAAATAACCCCCACTAAAACAACAAAAGTCTTGACAGCTCCTGCGGGCGGGAGTATATGTTCCGCGTTTAGACAAATTCAGTCTTAACTCCGTGTACAGCGTTTTCGGTGCAGAAGTGGAAGTTTTCTGCCCGGTGTCCTAAATAAGTCCTAATAACGAACAATTTCCGAGTATGCGCAAGATCAACCCACACGACTTCAAAGTTGCCCGCCGTGGCACCAGCCGCGAAATCAACCGGCAGATCGTCCTGAACCTGATTCGCACTCATCAACCAATCTCCCGTGCCGACCTGGCCCGGTTGATGAACGTCCGCCGCGGCGTCGCCAGCCTGCTCGTCAGCGAACTCCTCAGCGAGTCGCTGATATTCGAAGGCGCGCTCGGCGAAGCCATCGGACGCGGACGCCGCCCGACGTTCCTTTACATCGACTCGCGACAACGCTGCGTCGTCGGCGTCGACATTCGCGCCTCGCGCACTTACATCCTGCTCACCGATCTGATGGGCAAGCAGTTGGGCGTCGTCAGCAGTTTTCAAACCAGCAAAGACATCGACGTGTTGACGAAGGATCTCGCGCGCCGCATCAAGCAGGTGCTCGCGGACTTCAGCGAGGTCGGCGCTTGTGAAGGCGTTGGCGTGGCTGTGCCGGGCATGGTCGATCCGGTGCTGGGCCGTGTGCTGCACGCGCCGACACTCGGATGGCGCGAAGTGAACCTGCGCGATCCGCTTGCTGCTGCTCTCGGGATTCCGGTCCACATCGAGAACTCCGGTAAAGCATGTGCACTGGCCCAACTATGGGCCACACGAAGCGACGTGGTCGCGTCCGGCAACTCCGTGTTCGTGAGTATCTCTGACGGCGTCGGCATCAGGCGTTGTCGTCAACGGTGAAGTGATGCGTGGGCGCCACAACACCGCCGGCGAGTTTGGTCACGTGCCGTTGAGCATCGATGGACCACGCTGCTCCTGCGGCGCGACCGGCTGTTGGGAAGCTTACGTTTCCAATCTCGCGACGCTGTCGCGTTACTTCGGACACGATCTTGTCCGAGGGACGTCCGCGCGAAGCTGAGGAGCGCGAGTTTCACCGTCGAAGACCTGATCGCACGCGCGCGTGCGGGTGATGCGAAAGCGCTGGCGGCGGTGAATTCGACCGCGCGTTATCTGGGACTCGGTCTCGCGTCGATCGTCAACTCGATCGATCCGGCGCGGATCTACATCGGCGGCGAAATCACCACCGCGTGGAGCTTGATCGAACCCATCGTGCGCAGCGCTCTGCGCGAAAGAACTTTGACTGACTTCGGCGGCGCAACCGAGATCCTCATTGTGCCCGCCGAAGAGCATCCGCGTCTGCGCGGCGCAGTGGCCCTCGTCGCCGCGCCCGCGTTTGCGGCTCCGATGGTTGCGTAGGTGGATGGCGAGGCAGAGCCCTCGCCGCACATCAGTCGGCGGAGCCGTTGCGTACCGACATTTCTGGTAAGAACAACACTCAATAACTGGAGGTCTGATCGATGCGACGCACAAGAGAACCCCGGCTCCGACTTCTGTGGATTTTTGAGATTTGCTGCGTACTGATGCTGACCATCGTCGCCGGTCAAGGCGCTCATGGACAAACCGTCGTCGGACGCATTTCCGGAACCGTGCAGGATGCGAATGGCGCCGGTGTTCCCAACGCCACAGTTAAAGTCATCAACACCGCGAACAACTCCGAACGCACCGCGACGAGTGATGAGAACGGTTTCTACACCGTCACCAACCTGCCCGCCGGCACGTACACAGTCGAGGCCGAAGCGAAGGGTTACAAGAAAGGCGCTCGTTTCCGGCAAAAGCGTAACGGCCGATGCGCGACTGACAGTCGATATGAAACTCGAAGTCGGCGAGGTTTCGGAGACGGTCGAGATCACGAGTATAGCGGGCGAGACGGTGAACACGACCTCCGGCGAAGTCACGCGCGTTATCGATCAGCAACAGGTCCAGAACCTCGCACTCAACGGACGCAACTACATTCAGCTCCTGTCGCTCGTTCCCGGCGTCGCGCTGATCAACGACGATCAGCTCGAGTTGACGACGAGTCTCGCGACCAACAACCAGTCGATCAACGGCAACCGCGGTCAAACAAACAACGTCACCGTCGACGGCGGCTTCAATCTTCAGTCGGGCAGCAACGCGAGCCAGATCAACAACGTCGGCATCGACTACATTCAGGAAGTCAAAATCCAGACTGTCAAACTTCTCCGCCGAGTACGGCCGCAACTCCGGCGCGCAAGTCAGTCTCGTGACGCGCAGCGGCGGCAACGACTTTCACGGCAGCGCGTTTGAATTCATCCGAAACGACAAACTCGACGCACGCTCATTCTTTGCGCCTGTCCGTCCGTCGTTGCGCTTCAACAACTTCGGCTACAGCTTCGGTGGCCCAATCTTCAAAGATAAGCTGTTTTTCTTTGGCGGCCAGGAATGGAAATACATTCGCCGGCTGTCGGCGGCGCAACGTCGCACTGTGCCGACGCTGGCGGAGCTGAACGGTGATTTTTCTTTCCGTCTGCGGGGGGCGGACGGAATCGTGGGCACTAACGACGACGGCCTGCTGCGCGATCCGGACAGTGCGTCGCCTTGTACGACTGCGAACCGCGCCGGATGTTTTGGCGGCACAAACGTCGCGCTGCGAAACATCATTCCCACGAACCGAATCACCACTGACGGCCGCGCGATCGCCAACGTCTTTCGCAACGCGATCGGTCTCGCGACCGCGTTCACCAACAGTCCGGTCGGCAACAACGTCACGTTCCAGCAACCGAACCCGCTGGACTATCGCGAAGACCTGCTGCGCATCGATTACAAGATCAGCGAAAAGCACTCACTCTACGGGCGCTACATTCAAAGACAAGAACGAGTTGATCGATCCGTTTGGCACGTTCATCACCACGCAACTGCCGACGATTCCGAGTTTCCGTCTGCGTCCCGGAACTTCGATCCAGATTTCACACACGTGGCTCGTGACGCCGACGTTCATCAACGAGGCGAAGATGACCGGCGCGTGGGTGGCCCAACGCATTCCGCCCGACGGCGACTTGTGGAAGCGCGAGACTTACGGTTTCCAATTCCAACAACTCTTCACCGGCGGCGGCAGGTTTGAAAACTCGATCCCCGACACGACGATCACCGGCTTTGCGAGTTTCTTCGGCGCAGCGCGTTCGCTTGTTTCGCCGACGACCGACATCAACGTGAGTGACACGCTCACGTGGGTCAACGGCAATCACACGCTGAAGACCGGCCTGTCGATCACGCGCAATCGCATCGATCAAAACGCGCGCACGACCTACGCCGGCCAGGTCGATTTCAACACCGGCGGCAACACGCGCACGTCAAACAACGCTTTCGCCGATGCGTTGCTCGGCAACTTCCGAACTTACAGCGAGCAGGCACTCGATCCGATCGGCTTCTTCCGCTTCACGCAGATCGGAAGCGTTCGTGGCGGACAGTTGGAAGGTGAATCGTCGCTTGAGTCTCGAGCTCGGTTTGCGCTGGCAGTTTGGCCATGCCGATCTACACGCAGGCGAACAACCTCGCCAACTTCGATCCTTCGCTTTATAACCCGGCGCAGGCCGTCACGATTCTCGCGAATGGAAACATCGACGCGACGAAGGGCGGCAATCGTTTCAACGGTCTCGTGCGCGCCGGAAACGGAGTGCCGGCTGAAGAGCTCGGACGCGTGCCCGGCGGTGACAGCGCGCAGGTGACCGCCGTGCCGGCAGGCGCACCGCGCGGTCTGTACGAAGGACATCATTACTTCATGCCGCGCGTCGGCTTCGCCTACTCGCCATTTGACGACAACAAGACTTCGATTCGCGGCGGCTTCGGCATGTACTACGACCGCATCGAAGGCAACCTGATCTTCCCGTCGCTCAGCAATCCGCCTTACGCGACGAGCGCGCAATTCCAGAACGCAAACCTCGGCAATATCACGGGTGGCTCAACCGTCGTCGCGCCGTGGGCGCAGATCAACGCGGTCAATCCCGATCTCGACACGCCATACACGATGAGTTACAGCCTCAGCATCCAGCGCGAGTTGCCGCGTGGAATCTTTGCCGAGGCGTCGTACGTCGGTAATCTCGGGCGGCACTTGATCCGTCAACCCGACATCAATCAGCCGACGTTCGATCAGATCCGCAACAACGCGCCTCCGGGACCAAACGTCAACGTCAACGCGTTGCGGCCGTTCAAGGGTTACACCGCGATCCGAATGCGCATGAGCGATTCGACGTCGAACTATCACGGCATGCAGCTTTACGCCGCGAAACGCAAAGGCGACCTGCTGATGACGACGTCGTACACGTGGTCCAAGGTGCTGACCGATGCGAGTGGTTTCAACGACAACCCGGAGGATCCGTTCAACCGCGAAGTTCAACTATGGACCAGCGACGTTCGATCGCCGCCACGTGTTTGCGCTGACTTACACGTACGCGGTGAAGATGTTCAGCCGCACGCACGGACTGGCGAGGGCGATTCTTGACGGTTATGAAGTCAGCGGCATCACGCGCTTGCAGTCGGGTGCCGTATCTGACGGTGACGGCGACCGGTAACTCGATCTTCGGAAACCGGCGTGCCGACTGCGTCAGTCCCGACGCGTTGTTCCCGAACGGCGAGCGTGGTCCAAATAATTGGGCCAACCGCGCGGCGTTCGCAGCCGCTCCCGACACACGACGCGGCACGTGCGGCGTCGGTACGGTCGAAGGACCGGGCGCGCAGACGTGGGATTTCTCGCTGCGACGCCGGTTTGAGTTGACGGAGCGATTCAAATTGCAGTTCCAGGCTGATATCTTCAACGCGTTCAATCGCACAAACTTCCGCGACCTCGAGAGCAATCTCAGTAACGCGTCGTTTGGCACGATCTCGACGTCGGGACCGCCGCGAAATATTCAGTTTGGATTGAAGCTAACGTTTTGAGACAGGCAATAAAATTTTCACTGATTGGTGTTCTGTTGTTCGCGGCAAGCGCGCAAGGGAACACGATCAAGACGGCCGATCTGCGTGACGAGGTGAACGACTTTCTCGGGCGCGAGTTGGCGGCACATCTCGGCGCGATCAGCACACTCGATCCGCCGCCGGATCGAGTGCTGGGCGTAGCGACGACGGGTGAGTTTTCCTGGGGAACGTTCATGCGCTCGCTCGCCGCGTATGCTGATACCACCGGCAAACACGAACTCGCCGGACGCGATCTCGCGAAGTGGGTGGGCCAGATCGGGTTGATTGAAGCGCGCGCGGGCAGCAAGGCGTTTTCGCAGACTGTATGCGGCGCTGGCGTTGCGCCATTTCGGACGCGATCTGAAGACCAACGCACTCTGGCAAAGCTTGACGCCTGACGAGCAGAAGGCGTGGCTGTCGTTGTTGAATCCTGAGCGGTTTTACGATCCGAAGACAAACAAGGTAATCAACCTGCCGGAGAACTATCTCGGCGTAGCCGCTCGCATCGCGAGCATCAACTTCGAACTCGGCATTTCGACCGATCGCGGGTTTCTCGACAAGCTGCTCGATCGCGCGGCGATTCAGTTCACGAACGGTGCGATCTACGCTGACGATTCCCCGCCGACCGGACGTTACGATCGTTATTCAAACGAATACGCTCGTTACATCTGGGAAGCGGCGGAGATTGCTGGACGCAAGGATCTTCTCGATCGTCTGCGTCCGTCTTTGATGGCGCAGATGCGTTTGTGGTGGGACATCGTTTCGGAAGACGGTTACGGTTACAACTGGGGCCGCAGCCAGGGCGTCGTCAGTTATCTCGACACGCCGGAGATCGCCGGTTTTCTTGCGTCGCATCCGGAGTTTCGTCCGGCGTCGCTCGCAGATATCGCCGCGCTGTATTACCAGGCGTGGAATTATTTGTTGCACGACTATCGCACCGACGCGCACCTGCTTTCGATCTTTGCTTTTGGACGTGGGAATTATGCTTACATCTCGCGCGAGCGTGAGTGGCAACAGACGACGGGGTTCTTCGGCAAACTTGCGAATTCGCACACGCCGATCGTGAATGCGCTGGCGAGAGAAGGCGTGACGACGTTTCCGGTTGTGCCGGCGTTGAAGCCGGTGGCGCGGTTTGAGTTCTTCCGGAAAGGGGAGCGGGCGGCGGGCGTTTGGGTTGTGCGGCAGGGTGATTTACGTTTTGCCTTGCCGATCACGACTGGTCCAAGACCGGGCATTTCCGATTACTTGCCCGCGCCTTATGGAATGCCTGGTTTTGCAGCGCCGGTCGAGCAGAGTTATCCGGTTGTTACGCCGTATCTTGAGTTGGCAGACGGGCGCGTTGTGGTTGCGACGGACGGTGCTGACGAGATCGAACCGGCAGCGGATGGACGCAGTTTGCGTGTTCGTTGGAATCGTTGGGCGGTGGTGGGAAAGAAGTCGGGTGAGTTGCAGGATGTTGGCCTTACAAGCGAAGTGGTTTGGCGGATCGAGAATGGCGCGCTCGTTCGTGAGGAAACATTGAGTTCGAAGCAAGAGGTTACGATCAAGAGCTGGCGTATGGCGGTGCCGAGTACGCATGATAGAGTTGAGACCACGGATGGGAAGATCCAATTCAATTCAAATGCCGGATCGCTCGAAGTACAGATGTTCGGTACGAACTTTGATCCGCGTTCTTCGATCGTTGCCACCGGCAATGGGCCACTCGGGCGCGGCGTGCGCGGGGCAATTCCATTGCACCTGCTTTTTGAAGCAACAAACATTAACATCAACCCGCAAACACCAATTAAATATCGTTTAATTCTAAAGCCGTATTGAGGGAGTTTTCATGAGTCAGAGCCAGGAAGTCTTAACGCAGAATCCAATCACACCAGAGACGTGTTTCGTGCCGAAAACGCACGAGGGAAAGGGGCGTCGCACCGCGGTGAAGCCCGGCGACACTGCCGCGCGCTATCTGCACTACGGCCGCATCACGCTCGACGCCGGCGACGCGGCGGAGAAGTTTTCCAGCAACGATCACGAGATCGGGTTGATTTGTCTCAAGGGCAGCGCGAAAGTCACGACCGGCGGTGAATCGTTTCAATTGGACCAGTACGACGCGGTTTATGTGCCGCGCGATTCGGAGATCGAAGTCGAACCTGGCGATAAGGGTTGCGATTTGGCGGAAGTCTCCGCGGCCGTTGCGAAACGCTATCCGGTGAAGTTTGTCTCCTACAAAGAGGTCCGCGAGAATCCGCGTCTCCACTTAATCGCAGGCAAGCCTCCCGCGGAAAGAGATCTGAATGTTCTGATCGGCGCGAACGTCGACGCGGGGCGCATCATGGCCGGCGTCACTTTCTCAACTCCAGGCAATTGGACGTCGTGGCCGCCGCACGAGCACTCGAAACTGTTGGAAGAAGCGTACCTGTTCATCGACATGCCGGCGCCTTCTTTTGGCGTGCAGTTTGTCTACACGGATCCGCAGAATCCCGAGCTGGTCCAGGTCGTGCGCGAAGGCGATTGTGTGTTGATGCCGCAGGGTTATCATCCGAACGTTGCCGCGCCGGGAGGACAGATCAACTTCCTGTGGATGATGGCGGCGATCCGCGAAGGCGAAGATCGCTTGTACGGTGTCGTGAACGTGCAGCCGGAATACGCAGCGGGCGGATCGGGGCTCGAAGCAGTGAGTGACAAGAAATAGAGGAACCGAAATGTCTAACAATGACACGAATGGAAATGGCGCCAACGGAAATGGCGCGAGCAACGGTTCCAATGGTCTTGGCCGGCACCTGAACTGGTCCAACATTCCCGTTGAGCAGGTGTCTGACGGTATCCAGCGTCAGATGCTCGTCGGCGAACAGATGATGATCTGTCGCTTTCGTTTTAAGCCGTTTCTAGTGACGCCGGAGCACGACCATCCGCACGAACAGATGACGATCGTCGAGCGCGGCAAGGTGCGGTTCTTCATCGAGGGCAAGGAGCGGATCGCGAAGGCGGGCGACGTGCTGCATTTCCCGTCGCAATGCTGGCACGGCGCGACGATGATGGATGAAGAAGTAGTGCTGATCGATATTTTCACGCCGTTGCGCGAAGATTTTCTGAAATCCGTTTAATCCGTGGTTCAGTTTTCACTTAACGATCGTGTTGCGCTTGTAACCGGGGCCTCAACCGGTCTCGGCGCCGCTATTGCCATCGCGCTTGGCGAAGCTGGTTCACGAGTAGCTTGCCACGGCAACACACATTCTCCTCAAGCTACTTGCGAAAAAATCGAACGCTCGTATCCGTTGACCGGTGACCTGAGCCAACCACAAACGCCAAAGCACCTGATCGAGGAAACGCTCGATCATTTCGGACGTCTCGACATTCTAATCAACAACGCAGGCATCATTCGTCGTGCGCCTGCCGTTCAATACACAGACGTCGATTGGGCTGCGGTGCTGGAAGTGAACCTGACGAGTGTGTTTCGTCTGTGCCAACTCGCGGGGCAACATTTCATCGAAAGCGATCGTGGCGGTAAGATCGTCAACATCGCTTCATTGCTTTCGTTTCAGGGCGGCATCACGGTTCCGGCTTACGCAGCCGCAAAGGGCGGCGTGGCCCAACTTACGAAAGCGCTCGCTAACGAGTGGGCCAAACATCGAATCAACGTCAACGCGATCGCGCCCGGTTACATGCGCACCGCGAATACGGCTGCGCTACAGGCAGACGAGACTCGCAACCGACAGATTCTCGAAAGAATTCCTGCCGGACGTTGGGGCGAACCGGAAGACCTCGCCGGCGCGGCGGTGTTTCTTTCGTCTCCCGCGAGTGATTACGTCAACGGGCACGTGCTGGTCGTCGATGGTGGTTGGCTCGGTAGATGAGGCACGATGAATACCACAGATCTCACCGGCATCATTCATGAAGCGCTGGCTGTGGTCCAACGAGGCGAACGCGTTCTCGCGATCATTCCTGATAAAACCCGCGACGATAACACCGATCTTCTTTTCCCGATTGCCAATCGTTTTTTAACTGAGCGTGGCGTCGCTTGTTTTGATGCCCTCGTCGCGCAAGGCACGCATCCGCCGATGACCGACGCGCAGAAGCTCGCGAAGATCGGCATCCCGGACTTTGCGGGGCGCATTTTCGATCACTGTTGGGACAGCGCTAATGAGATTGTCACGCTCGGAGAGCTGAGTGCCGAGACGGTTGGTTCGCTTACCGGTGGTCTGGTCGATCGTGCGGTGCCGGTGACGATCAACCGTTTGCTCGACGCCGGAGTTTACGACACGGTGTTGGTCTTTGGAGCGACGGTACCGCACGAAGTCGCCGGGTTTGCAGGCGGCGCGAAGTATTTCTTTCCGGGCGTCGCTGGACCGGAGTTAACTCACACTACTCACTGGCTCGGTGCACTCGCCGGCATCGAAAACACTATCGGACAGGTTGAAACACCGACGCGCAAACTCATCGAGGCGGCGACCGATCTCGTGCCTGCTCGCATTATTTCCCTGAACACAGTCGTTTCCCGTGGCAGTGACGGAAAGTTGATCACATACGCGTTGTTCGCCGGAGAGATCCGCGACGCTTTCCGTCGCGCTGCCGCTGTCAGTCGCGAGCTCCACATTCGCTACACCGGGCGAAAGTACAAGCGAGTGATTGCGTTGCTCGATCCCCATTATGACGAACTGTGGGTCGGAGGAAAGGCGAGTTACAAACTCGGCGCGGTCGTCGAGGACGGCGGCGAGTTGATCATTTTTGCTCCACATTTGAATAAGCTTTCAGAGACGCATGGCGCGCTGATCGAGAAGTATGGCTATGCGCCACTCGAGAGCGTGCGCGACATGCTCGGAGTTTCACCAGAGCTTCGGGAAAATCTTTGTATTGCTGCCCACCTGGCCCATGTTGCCTATGCAGGAAGGACTGACGCAGACGGTAACATTGTGCCGCGTTACCGAATTACGATGGCGTCGGGTCTCGACGAACAGACCTGTCGACGCGTAAACCTTGGCTACCTCGACTACCGCACCTTCGATTACGAAACCACGGATCCTGAAACTCTGATCGTAAATGATGCCGGGCGCGATCTTTACAAGGTGAAATGAATCGGTTTTCCGTTGGCCCCACGATAGCGGTATGCGAGAGGTCGATGGTAAAAAGAAATATTAAAAATCTTTTTTACCACTGGACTCGCAGTAGCGTTACCTAAGCGACAAGCGCGACGTCGACGTTGCTGCTGTTCGCAATGAACTGCTCCAACTGTTCATCACCAAGCGGAGTCGAGAACAGGAATCCCTGACCGTGCTCGCACTCGAGCTTTCGCAATAACATCAACTGATCTTCAGTCTCAACACCTTCAGCAACGACGTCCATGCCAAGGTTCCGGGCCAGCGCGACGATCGTGCGAACAATCGCCAGGTTTTCTTCATTCTCCATCATCTGCGTCACAAACGATCGATCGATCTTCAACGTGTCGATCGGAAACCGTTGCAGATAACTCAAGCTCGAATAACCCGTACCGAAGTCGTCGATACTCAACTGCACGCCAAGACTTCGCAGTTGCGTCAACAACCCAACCGCAGCTTCGATATTGTCACTAAACACCGACTCCGTGATCTCAAGTTTCAAACACCGCGGCGGCAACTGAAACTCTTCCATCAGTTGCGCAATATTTTCGACGAGCCCCGGTTGATTGAACTGCTTGACCGACAGGTTGACGCTGACGAACAACGGCGGCGCCGAAGGATATGTCTCCTGCCAATAGCGAGCCTGCCGGCAGGCGGATTCAAGCACGACTTGCCCGATCGTCAATATCTGCCCGGTCTCTTCAGCCACCGAGATGAAATCCTTCGGAGGCACGAGACCAAACTCAGGATGACGCCAACGCACGAGCGCTTCGAAGCCAATCAACGTGCGGTTTTCAAGCGAGACGATCGGTTGATAATCGACAAACAACTCATCGCGTTCGCATGCGTGCCAAAGATCCGTTTCCATCTTCAAACGGCTCATCGACTCGCCCTGCATGTCGCGTCCAAACACTTCGTAACGCGCCTTGCCGCAATCCTTCGCGCGATGCATCGCGGTTTCCGCGTCGCGCAGGATGTCGGAAACCTGGTCACTGTGATCGCCGCCGCTGGCAATGCCGATGCTCATCGTCGTGTAGACTTCCTGGCCCAACAGGTTGAACGAAATCGCCAGCGCCTGTTGAATGCGCGTTGCGACGGAACAGGCCTCTTCTTCACCAGTGACGTCGTCGAGCAGAACGGCGAACTCGTCTCCACCAACGCGGCCGAGCACGTCGTCCTGTCGCAAACAGGTCTTGATGCGGTGCGCGATCTGGACCAGCAACTGATCTCCACTCGCGTTGCCGAGACTGTCGTTCACCAGCTTGAACCGATCGACGTCAAGCAGCAGCACCGCGTATTGCCGATCTTTGTTCAATGGTTGTTTGCGCGAGACGCGCAACTTGATCAAGTCGTGGAAGCGAGCGCGGTTTGGCAGGCCCGTAAGCGTGTCCTGCGTCAGTTTCTCTTCGGCTTTCTTGCGATCGCTGATGTCCTGGACCTGGAAGAACAGCCGCTTCGTGCCCGTTTCGGAGTCTTTCAAAAGCGACACGTGCCAGAGCACCCAAACGGTGTGGCCCTGCTCGTGAATGTAACGTTTCTCCTGCTCGTGACTCGGAATGTAACCGTCGAGCACGCGCTCGATGTGCGACTGCACCCGGCGAAGATCTTCCTGGTGCGTCAGTTGTTGAAAACCCGTGGCCTTCAACTCCTGCTCCGAATAACCGAGCAGCTTGCAGAGCGCTTCGTTCACTTGCAGCCAACTGCCGTCCATTGAAACGACAGCCATGCCGATCGCGGCGTTGTCGAACGTTCCGTGGCTCGCGCTGTGAGCTTTTGAATTCGACGTCAGCGCGAACGGGATCGATTTCGCCGCGAATTGCGACGAAGACGATTCCGGCGCCGCTGCCGTTGCAGCGCGCTGTTTCTTGCTCTGCTTGCGCTCGTTCGAGCGACGAAGCGCGCGCGCGCGCTTCATGCGTTTCTGTTCGTACATCGCCTGGTCGGCTTGTTCGAGCAGTTCTTCGAAGCACGTCATGCGTTCCGGTTCGAGCTGCGCGACGCCGATACTGAAAGCGAGCTTGACGCCTCGTGTTTCCGACTCGTTGTAGACTTTCAGATTGTCGTTGACACGCTTGATTGCGTCTTTCTTGTCTGCGTTTCGATCGGTAACGAGCACCGTAAACTCGTCGCCGCCGAGACGCGCAATGATGTCTGAGCTGCGGAAACTGTGATTGAGTATTTCGGCGGTTTTGACGAGTGCGGCATCGCCTTCGTTGTGTCCAAACTCGTCGTTGATCTTCTTCATGCCGTCGAGGTCGATGAAGAGGAGCAGCAGACTTTCTTTCTGCCGGCGAGCGAAGTCGAAATAAGGCGCCGCCTGTTTGAGCAAGCCGCGACGATTGAACAGTCCGGTTAGATCGTCTTTCAGTGACGTGTCGCGGAGTGTCTCTTCGATCTTCTTACGTTCGGTGATGTCGCGAACGACTTGGACCAGCCCGCCGCCGTCAACACTGGAGATCGAGATTTCCAGCGGCAACGTGCCGCCGTTGAGTTTCAGTCCGAGTGCTTCACCGCGCCACGAACCGTCGCGCCAAACCGCGGGCATGATCTGTTCTTTGAGCCGGTTCAGTTCGTCTTCGAAGAAGAACTTTTCCCAACTCGAACCAACCAAACGGTTCGTATCGGCGTAACCGAAGATCTTGGCGTAAGCGTCGTTCATGTAAATGCAGACGCCGCCGTGGTCGATGATGGCCATGCCGTCCATCGACGCTTTCATCGCGGCGGCCTGTTGGGCCATCGAACCGGCAGCGCGCTTGCGCTCGGTGATGTCGCGAGCGACGACCGATGCGCCGGTGATCGATTTGCCGTCCATGATCGGCGAGATCGTCAACGAGATGTCGATTGGTGTGCGGTCCTTTTTGAGGTGGACCATTTCATGCTGCGTGACGTTCTCGCCACGCGAAACTTTGTCGAACAGCGACGTCGCTTCGAGTCCGCGACGGTTGTCGAACAGCATCGATACCGGCGAACCCAACGCTTCTTTCGCGGTGTAGCCGTAGATGCCGCGGGCGCCGCGGTTCCAGCTCATGATGACGCCCTCGGTGGTTACGCCGATGATGGCGTCACGCGAAACGTCGACGATGCCTTGCAGGCTGGAGAGTTCGAGTTTTACGCTGGTGAGTTGTTCGCGACTGCCTTTACACGCCATGCAAACGGCGCCGCTCGTCACGATTTGGGCAAGAGAGAAGAAGACGACAAACTCGGTCAGGGCGGATCCGAATAAACCAGGGGCCAGGAGACAGATTGCCAGCGCGGCGGGGATCACGAAAACGGGAATGGGCCAGAGCTTGCGGCTGATGCGGGAGATTGAATTGTGGCTGTTTAAGAACATGCTTATTGTTGGCGGGCACGTGCAGTGTCGAGATCTTCGTAGGTGCTGAAGAGGGCAAGAGTTACTGGGGTCGCACGGCCCGCAGCCTCAGTTAAGCTACTGCCGTGCCATCGATTTGTACTTGGGAATCGCGAGGGCGCGCGTGTTTTGCCGGTCAGTTTAACGGGCCATGCGGCCATTTTGACCGCGATGCGGTTATTTTGGCTTAATCTTCACTGGATGCCGATGAAACCCGAAGTCCTCTCCACGATTTACGCTGAGACCGTTGCCAGGCGAAGGCTTCCCGTCAACTTTAGTGAGGATCAACGCGCGATGTTTGGGGGCGAGCTCGAAAGAGTGATCCCTGAGACGCAGTTGCTGAAGTTTCACGACGTGAGGGCCAGTCCGGAGGGGCTGCTGTTCAAGGGAAGGAGCATCCTGCGGGAATCGTTTGCGTTTCCGATTCATTTGGACCAGTGGCCGGCGCGCAGTGTGTTGAGGTTTTTGGTGGCGAATCATGTGTTGCGCCGGCGGCGGAAGATTGAGCGCGAGGTGCTTTGGGTTACTGATTACTGGAGCACCGGACACTTTCACTGGTTGACGGACGTGCTGACGCGGTTGTTTGCCGTGCGGGAGCGACTGCGGGATTCGTTGCTGCTTCTGCCCGGGGTGTATGAGACGCGTGATGTTGTGAGGTCTTCGTTGAAGGCGTTTGGCGTGACGAACGTTGATTTCATTGGTGATGGTGAAGTTGTTGAATGCCGAAGTCTCGTGATGCCGTCGCATACGGCGCCGTCGGGACATTTCAACCACGAAGCAATTCGCGGCGTGCGGGATGCGATGTTGTCGGCGTACGGAGATTCGAGTGGTGAAGAGAAACGGCTCTACATCAGTCGCAGCGGGGCGGGAAAGCGAAGGACTGTTAACGAAGACGAGGTCACGTCGATCTTGCGCAGGCACGGATTTGAAACTCTTCGCACTGAGGAGTTGTCGTTCGAAGAACAGGTGCGGGTTTGTTCACGGGCGCGCTACATCGTTTCGAACCATGGCGCCGGGCTGACGAATATTTTGTTTATGCGTGAGGGTGGAAGTGTGTTGGAGCTGCGTCACCAGGCTGACTGCATCAACAATTGTTACTTCACGTTGTCGTCAGCTCTCGACCTTCGTTATTTCTACCAGACCTGCGCACCGCAGGACGCTGCAGCCGATCCGCATGATGCACATCTGCTGGTCGATCCGGATCAACTCGAACGAAACCTAAGATTGCTGCTTGGTTAGGAGCCGCACCTTGCTCGTGCTCGGGCAACTGCGCCAGGTGGGACAGTATTGGGGATTGTCACCTCACCAGGAAAAGCGCGTATGTGGCGCCGAGGACGGACCATGCGACGATTGTTACCCACAGCGGTACGCGCTTCGCCGCGTGCTTTACGCTGCGAATGCTGTCATCGAGAGTGGCGCCGCTGATTAACCGTTGCAGTCCGCCAACGCTGGTGATGACATAAAAGCACGCGATCATCACGGGGACCATCGCCAGTGCCCAGATCAGTTCCGATCCTCTCTGCCAGAACATCAGGACGAGCGTGGCCAGCACACCGGCGGCTCCAATAACGATTAACCAGAATGCCAGCGCGATCCCGCGATGGAGTCCCAAGCGACAACGCTCGTAGTGATACGCGCGCTCAGATCTTCGGGATAATCTTCCGCCGTGTTCACGAGAATGACGCCCATCTGGAGCGTTCCGTACGCCGCAGCGAAGATCATCACCGACAGCGAAGGAAACGTATCCACCAGCAGACTCACGAACAGCATTGGTCCAACGAAGATGATGAGCCACAGGCAGATGAGTTGCGCGAGTCCGCGCCCTTTGAGTTGGACCGGCTTGACTGAGTACGCCGCGCCGAGCACAAGCCCGATCGCGACGAGCACAAACAGCAACCATCTGTTCAGCACCAACGAGAGATGGAACGACAAGATCAGCGCGAGTGCAGCGGTGGCGATCACCTGGAACGTCACAAACTTCACGCCGAGGCCATAAACGGCTTCGGAAAGATGCGGTTTGTAGACGGCGTCGAGATCGCGATCGGCGAGACAGTTGATCATGTCTCCGAACGCAAACAAGAGGAAGAAGATGAACACACCTTCCCAGAAGTAAAAAGTTTTGAGCGGGGCGGTGTCACGGAGCAGGATCAGCAGTGGAATGGCGAGGATCGGTATCTCCGCAATCCGAAACTCAACCCGCCGGATGCGAAGCATGTAAACGAGGTAACGGAGCATATAGAAATCGAGTGGTCAGCTGGTCAATGTCAGCCCAGGGGAAAATCATCATGTGTGTGTAATTGAACTTTCAGAGTTGTGCTCGAAGCCACTGAGCACCCTGGGCAATTAGCGAACGCCTTCGGCGTACTTGTCGCCTCGAACATACCTCCGGGACCACTAACAGCGGTCAGAGAATGTTAACACGACGAATGTGTCGGGCAGTTTCGTCCGCGAAAGCTCGCCGGCCGTGAAGGAGCGCGTGGTTATCGGCGATCACAACGTCGCCGCTTTCCCAGCGATAAGCGTAACAACAACTGTCGTCGTTCAGTCGCCGGTGCATGTCTTCAATAAACGCCGGTTGCTGTTCTTCACTGATTCCTGCGATGTTCAGTTGGACCGGATTCAGGTCTTCAACAGGTTCAGCATAACGGAGCACTCGAAAACCGAGCGCCGGATGCGAAGTCAGCAGGGGCGAACTGAACGTTCCTCCGTAATGCACGATCTTTTCAGTCGTGTAAGTGATTACAACCTGCTCCCACAGCTTTTGTAGTTCCGATGGAGCATGGTCCAGCAAACGGACTGTGTCACAGAAGAGCGTCTCGCCGCCGGCCTGCGCATCCGGTGCAGCGTCGCAATGGAAGAAAATGTAGTGCGGGCTGCGAGGAAGAAACGCCCCGTCCCAATGAAACGGAACCTCACGGTTGGTGTAAAGATAATTCTTAGTCTCGGGATCGACGCGCAGATCGTTCACCGCCCCGAATTCCCACTCGAGCAGCTCTCCCAAACTCCGACAGAAATCCGGCAACGCTACGCCGTTGAGCGGCGCGAATCCTTTCAACACGACGAACCGATGTTCGTCAATCCATTGCTTCAAAAGCGGAGTAGGAACAACTGACAGATCCGTTCCCGGCGAAACAGGTCGCACGGCAAGTCCGAAAGGCGAAAGTTGTTGTAGCGGTTCGAGGTTCAAGAGGCGAATCCGTTTCGTGGCACTCCGAGCTGTTGTCGCAAGTCACCGACGCTCATCTCCAACAAAGAATCGTACGGAATGTCAGTGCGGTAGAGATTGTTAGCGCCGCGCGAATTACTCCACGCCTTCCATATTCGCTTCGGCGCGACGAAGAGTCCGAAGAAAATCGCGCCAAAGCAGAGTATGTAGATCATCAACGAACCACATCCGCCGCGCAGTTCGTAGGCGCTGATTTCCGCTTCGCCCACCAAGCCAGTGCTATACCCCGTGACGACGTGATGCAGATCGTGCACCGGCAGAAACCCCGGATTCGGCAACCAGATGGGCCACTTGAAGAAATAGACGGGAAACCTGCGGTTTGTGTAACTGCTGAGCTCAAGATTGTTCTGGGCCAGGTAGCGGTCGCGCCCAACTCTTACTTTCTCTTCGCTCATAGTGTCGTTAAAGTTCGAGATAACTCGGCCGTCCGTCGCGTTCGACCACGCGCGCGCCGAGTTCTTCCGCTTCGTGCCGGCGCATCATTCGGAAAGTCTCGCCGTCTTTAACTGCAACGCCATGCCACGGCGTCAACCACGTGTCGTTCGCTTCGCCGAGAAGCAGGCCGATCTTTTCGGAGTGTGGGCCCTGCGGGTGAATCGAAAGCCGCAGCGACATGGGAAAGCAGTCGTTGAGCAGCCGGCCCCAGCCGTCACTTCGCTGAATAACACCATGCGCCAGCTCTTTGCAATCTTTTCTTAATTGACTGCGACTTTTGCGCGGTGTCCATCGCGACTCGATCCTCGAACAGAAACCGCTGGATGCCGTTGAACAATTCTCGGTGGTGGGCGAAAGCGTGAATGCGCGCTTCGATCGCCGCGAGTGAATCACAGTAGTGAAGGATCAACTGCTCGCGCATCGCAACATGATCGTCGACGTCGAAGAGGTCTTCCATACTGAAGAAGTCGAGCGATTGCGCCTCGACCCGCTTAATCATACGCTTGAGCTCGGTCGCATAGTTCGTCACATCTTCATCGGAAACACCAACAAGATCGCTGAACACGCGGCCATCCGAACAGATCGAGATCCGCGCGCCAGGCGGATACAACTCTTTCAACTCGCCGCACACGTTCTCCAGAAACCGCAACGCGTTCTCTTCAGCCATGTCCGGCAGCCGTCCGAGCACTTTCGTTGTGTTTGGAGATTTCGCGGGAAACGACGGCAATAAAAAATGGATCGGTTCGCCTGATGCGATCCAACGGCGCACCTTCGGAAGATGCATCGCCAAACACTGCTCGCAGGGATTCTCAGCGCAGCTTCCGGCATTTGCTTGCAGCCGCCGGTGGCGAAACAGTTGTTTCAGTATCGCGATTGAGAGTTGGGTTTGTTCAGCGTCGGGAGTGGGTTCTACAAACTGCGCCGCGACCAGTTCCAACTGGCCCAGCCGCGTTTTCAAGTTCGGCAACCACGCAAAGCTGCTCGACAACGAGAGCATATCGCAAACGAAGTCGAGCGCCGTGCGCGTCGCCACTGCGCCAGCCGATCGATCCTGGGTCCACAAGAGCATCAACGCGAGGTGCACGGCGTAGAGGCTGCGGACCATCTCCGGTTTGCTCGTCTTGCGAACATCTGTCGCACCCAGTACGACCGCGGAAAACACGCCGATGACGCGGCTGCGAATGACCTCCGTCTGCTGGTTCAACGCTCCGAGTTCGTGACGAGGATCGAGCAACGTCGCAACCAGAGCCGCCAGCGCCTCTCGATGCGGTGCGACGAGCTCGATCTTGGCCTCCATCGCTGCTCGGAAGCGGGTCGCAAGGTCGCCTTCCGGCAATTCACCCACGCGGGCTTCCAACTCCGCTGCCACGCGCGCGTAAAACGCCAGCACCAAGTCCTCATCGCGGCGGAAGAAAATCTGCGCCCGTTCGAGCGGACAATTGGCGCGCTCCGCCGCGTCCTTGAGCAACTCGCCGGCGAGTCCTCGTTGAGCGAGCAACACAAACGCAACCTCGACAACGCGCTGTCGCGCGCGCGTGTCGACGATATTCATTGTGCTCATTCTTGAGATACTCGGAAGGTAGTTATTGGTGCCGGAGGTCGGACGAGGTCGGACTCGAACCGACATGAGCAGTGAAGCTCGCCAGATTTTGAGTCTGGTGCGTATACCAATTTCGCCACTCCGGCGCGAAGGGCTGACATCATAAAGCCGTTTACCCCGCTTGGCAACAGCGACGCTCGATTCTCAAGCCCACCCGACTAAACGCCTGTTTCTGCTGAATTTAGACCCAAGTAAAAACTTGTTTGCCACAGTGGGCCAAAAACCGCTAGAATGCCTGAGCCAGGTTATGGGCCGGGCACGTCCGAGAGACCCCAACCCTCAAGCCTCTCACAAATCCGCCGAGCTGGAGCAATTTTAAATGCTCGTCGCCGTGCCCTGTCATCTTCAGGAGAGACGACAAATGCCGACAACTATGCAGCCCCGCATATTGATAGTTGATGACGAGCGGGAGATTACGGAGATTCTCGCCGACCTGCTGAGTGAGGAGTACGAATGCCTCAAAGCCGGATCGGCGGAGCAGGCGCTCGACTGCCTGCGCGTGGGTGAATTTCATTTGGTGATCAGCGACATCACCATGCCGGGCATGAGCGGACTCGAAATGATCCCGCACGTGAAGCAACTATCTCCCGACACGGTGGTGGTGATGATCAGCGGCATGCAGACCGTTGAGAGCGCGATCGGTGCGCTGCGACTCGGCGCGTTTGATTATCTGATGAAGCCGTTTGACCTGCGCCAGGTCGAAGCCGTCGTCAAGCGAGCACTCGAATATCACGAACTGGTCGTCGCCAAGCGCCGTTACGAAAACCATCTCGAAGAACTGGTCGAACAGCGGACCGTCGAACTCGATCGCGCTCTGAATTCACTGGAAGGCGCGTATCGTTCGACATTGAAAGCTTTGACCGCCGCGCTGGAAACACGCGACTCGGAAACGCATGGCCATTCGGAACGAGTAGTGACGTACAGCCTTCGCCTTGGGCGCGAGTACGGACTGAACAGTGAACAGATGAAGTCGCTCGAATTTGGGTCGTTGTTGCACGACATCGGAAAGATCGGCGTGCCTGATTCGATCCTGCGCAAGCCGGCGAAGCTGACGGAAGAAGAGTGGGTACGCATGCGCGAGCATCCGATGCATGGTCAGCAGATCTTGCGTGGCATTGAGTTCTTGGAAGGCGCGGCGCGAGTGGTTGCGCAGCATCATGAACAGTGGGACGGCAGCGGTTACCCGGTTGGTTTGCGCGCGGAAGAGATTGACGTTTGTGCGCGCATCTTTTCCGTGGCGGATGCTTTCGACGCGATCACCAGCGACCGCGTGTATCGTCGTGGTAAGAGTTACGAAGCCGCCGCACAGGAATTAGACGACTGGGCCGGACGGCAATTCGATCCAAAAGTGGTGGAAGCCTTCCATCGCGTGCCGAAGGAAGACTGGGAAGAATTGCATCGCCTGTCGTTGTTACCGAAGCCCGATCACTTCGACGTGCGCGAACTGGTCCACCGCATCGACTCACAACTCGAAGTCGCCGGATTGGGCCACGGTTAAGATTGCCAACGAGTTCGCATTCGTTTCTCATTGAGCCACAAAAAGGCACAAGAGGCACAAAAGGCACAAAACAGGTAAAGAGTTTAAGGTTGAGTGCGTTGGGACGACGTACCCGCGGCGTGCGTGCAGACTCAATCCAACTCGGCGTGAGGCTACATGAATGCGACGGTATTCACCGGGCGTGGCTTCGGCGAGTGGACGTTTTGGACGATAGGTTACGACGTATTCAGAGCCGATTGCGCGAGCGACTTCACCCGCCTGGGCCAACATCTGGTCACTGCTCAACGGCAGCATCAACTTACCGCCAGTCTCATCAGCGATATTCTTCAAAACCAACTCGCTCTTCTTAACCTGCGATTCGTACGTCCTACGCTGCTTACTCATCGCGGGATCGAAGCGAATGCCGATGCCGAACGACGGCGAGCGATTCACGCCGGGAGGCATCGTCGGATCAGTTGCGCTGATCGGATCGGAGCTTTTCGGACGTTGTCCAGCAGCAACGGTGCCCGACTTCGTCTTGTCCATCCTCTGCCGAACAAACTCCGTGTAACTGATCACATGAACGGTGGCGCGAGCGGCGATCAGGTTTTTCACCGCCTCCTGGCTACTCACTTTCACGCCCGGTGAATCGACGCCGTCGGTGATGAGGACAACGTGACGACTTCCTTCGGGGCGATCTTTGAATTGCTGACCCGCGCTGGCAATCGCTTCCGAGATTCGCGCGCGTTTCGTCGAGAGCAGTTTGTTCTTCAGTGTTTTATAAACAGTCTGCTTGTCGGTGGTCCATTGCTGAACCATTTCCGGGCCGTTGCCGGACTGCATAACGGCCACCCACGCACCCGGCTGAAGCTTGCCGATCAGCTCCGCTGCAACCTGACGCGTCAAGTTGGTGCTCTTCGACATGCCTCCCAGACCGCTCACCTCGCCGCCGGTGTCGAGGATGAACAAAACATTGGCGGGAACGTGCGTGACGCTTCGGAGTTGCTGAATAACCCCATCTTCGAGGACGAGAACGTCGTCGAGTTCCAGCGTCGGATCGTAGTGGCCGTAAGCGTCGAGAGCGGTGACCGGCAGACGTACTTCTTCAGTGAAAACCTTGACGGTGTCCTCTTTCTGCGCTGGTGTGGGTGATGGCGAGGGTTGCGGAGTTTGGGCGGCGGCTATCGCGGCAAAACCCGCGATAACCAGGAGAACTACCAGTGTGTGTCTGAGCAGGAACACGGATTTAAACCCAATTTTCCGGAATCAGCGTTTTTGATGCCTGTCCGGATACTACGTTGCCTTGCGCGCCTGGGCCTGCACGGCTGTGATCGCCACCGCATCGACAATATCGCGAGCCGAACAGCCGCGCGACAGATCGTTCGCAGGTTTGTCCAAGCCCTGAAGAATCGGCCCGATCGCTGTCGCGCCGGCCAACCGCTCGGTAAGTTTGTACGCGATGTTCCCGGCTTGCAAATCGGGAAAGATCAAAACGTTTGCGCGGCCGCCAACAGCCGAACCCGGCGCTTTCGACTGAGCTACCGACGGAACGAGGGCGGCGTCAGCCTGAAGCTCACCGTCGACCTGCAACTCCGGCGCGCGTGCTTTGACCGTCCGCGTCGCTTCGACGACCTTGTCGATCAACTTATGTTTCGCGCTGCCCTTCGTTGAAAAAGACAACATCGCCACGCGAGGTTCGACGCCAAGTAACGCGCGGCACGAATCGGCCGCGGCGAGCGCAATCTCCGCCAACTCCGCGGCACTCGGATCGATCACCACGCCGCAGTCGGAATAGATCATCGCGCCATCATGTCCGAAGTCGCTATCGCGTAACGACATCAGAAAAAAACTGGAAACGAGTTTGAAACCGGCTCGCACGCCGATGCAGTGAAGCGCGGCGCGGACGGTGTGAGAAGTCGTGTTCGTTGCGCCGGCTACGGATCCGTCTGCCTGGCCCATGCGAACCATCAGGTTTCCGTAGTACAAAGGATCCGAAACCTGCGTACGCGCCTCGTCGGGCATCATCCCTTTTGCTCGTCGCAAATCGTAAAGCAGGGACACCATCTTCTCGAAATCGGCGGCACGGCGATGATCGATGATCTGAACGCCACCTAAATCCACGCCGTTGTCTCGCGCCGCATCGCGAATGATGTTTTCATCACCCAGCAGCGTGATGCGCGCGATGCGTTGACTCGTGCACTGCGCGGCGGCGACGACCGTGCGCGGATCGTTTCCTTCAGGAAGAACGATGTGCTGTGGTCTGGAAGCGGCGCGTTGGCGAATTCGTTCGAGAATGTCCATGTGTATTATTGTTGCTATAGATCACGTTTGACATGGCAGATTATGTAGGAGGATGCATGTCAGAACCAAGCCTGCGGAGCCGGATGACCGGTTTACTGTTTTTCATTCCCAACATGCTGGTTCTGTGCGGGCGTTTGATGGTCGATGGACGAGTGCCGGCGAAAGAGAGGTTGCTGGTGGCCGGAGCCATCGTCTACGCGCTCGTGCCGCTGGATTTCATTCCCGACATGCTGCCGTTTGTGGGCCAGGTCGACGACGCTTATCTGATTTCGATGTGTCTGTTAAGGCTGATGACAGTTACCGACGCGCGCGTCATGCGACAACACTGGCGCGGTGGCGGTGACGTCGTCGAACTGGTGGGTGCGGTTGCGATGATTGCTTCGAAACTGTTGCCGCCGAAAATTCGCCGCGTATTGACGGCAGCAGATTGAAGATAAACCTGTGCCGCCGCCACCCGTTCAGGCTGCCAACGTCCAGTCGATCACGCCTTCAACGGATTTCGACAGAGCGTGAACTACGGCCGGATTGCTGGACTTGAGTGCCCAGTATCTCGCCTGTTCCGGCGAGGCCAAATCCAATCCAGCTTCGTCGAAAGCCACGAGCGCGCAGCTCAACGATGACGAGTCGGTGATAACAAACCACTCGCGCGCCAGGCGAAAATCATTGTTCAACGCGATCAACCTGATGTTTGGATGACGTGGCGGGCGCCAGTCGTCTTCGCCGAAACAGATATACCGACTCAGAAATGTCGGCTATGCGCATGTAACGATCGATTATGGGTTGCAGTATAGAGAGTTTTTCGACTCCCGCGTAAACTCGCCCGGCACGATTCGTGCGCAGTAAAATCGGCGTTTTCGATCATCAGGCAGGCATATTCAACGGAGGCTGTCGTAGTGTGGCAGATGAAACTCTCGCGTTCGATGAAGTCGCGACGGGCGAGGCTCGTGATCTCACCGAGGTTCTCTGTCTCTTCGACGCCTGAATACTTTAGCGCTTGCTCGAAGATTGAGAAGTTTTTCACTCGGGGGCCTCCTGCTGACCGGGCCAGTTTTTACCGGAGTAAGTCTGCGAGAGCGTTACGAATAGTTCTTTATTTGTGCTCTATGGTGACTGACGCAGGTTGTGAGGTGTGGAGCTGTGCTCAGCTTGCGCTCAGGTCGACTCGAGCCCGGCGAGAATCTTTTCGTGAATGCCACCGAAACCGCCGTTGGACATGATCGCCACCACGTCGCCCTCACGGAGTTCGGGGAGGATGTGGGTGACGATTTCGTCGGCGTCAGGCAGGGCCAAAGCCGGTTTACCCTGTTGCGAAATCGCCGCAATTAACTCGTCGGTATCAAGCGCCCGTCCCTTTTCTGTGACCTTCTGGCTGTCAAAGACGCTGGCGATGACGATGTAGTCGGCAGCCGTAAATGCGTTTGCATAGTCGTCCTGGAAGACAGCCAGTCGGGAGGACCACGAACGGGGCTCGAAGATCGCGATCAAGCGGCGATCTTTATATCGCGCACGAAGCGCACGCAGTGTTTCGCGCACGGCGGTCGGGTGATGAGCGAAGTCGTCGATTACTATAATGCCACGCTGTTCGCCACGGACTTCCGCACGCCGCTTTACGTTCTTGAAAGTCGCAACGCGGTCTTGAATCTTGTCTTGGCTCACGCCCCACGCGTCGGCGGCGATGATCACCGCGAGGCAGTTGAGAAGATTAAACTCGCCGAGCAGCGGCGTCTCAAATTCGCCCCACGGCTGTTGCTCGCAGAACGACCTCGAACTTCGAAAGCTCGCCGCTGAAATCAGCATTGCGCACCTGCCATTTTGCGTCGTCGTTCGTGCCAAACGTTTCCACTTGCGTGAACAGCCTTTGGTCCGAACGATTCGACGACTGCGCGCACGTTCGGACTGTCCCAACCGGCAATCAAGCGCCCGTTTGCGGGCACGAGATTCATAAAACGCCGAAACGCGAGCTTTACTGCGTCGAGATCCTTATAAATATCCGCATGATCGAATTCGATGTTGTTGACGATCGCGAGCTCGGGCAGGTAGTGCATGAACTTCGGGCCTTTATCGAAGTAGGCGGTGTCGTACTCATCCGCCTCGATGATGAAGTAGTCACTTTCGGTCACGCGAAAGCTCGTGCCGAAATTTTGCGCCACGCCGCCGATCAGAAACGTCGGATCGAGTCCGCCCTGATCCATTACCCATGCGGCGATGCTGGTCGTCGTCGTCTTGCCGTGCGTGCCTGCGACGGCGAGCGAGTGACGGCCGCGAATGAACTCCTCCTTTACCATCTTCGGCCTGCGATCGGTAAAGAAGTTTTCGATTCAACGCCTCTTCGACTTCGGGGTTGCCGCGCGGGATCGCGTTGCCGACGATCACGCAGTCAGGCGACGGGCGTGAGATGTTCGCGTTTAAAGCCTTGCAAGACGTTGATACCGAGATCGCGCAGCATCGTCGACATCGGCGGGTAGACGTTCTGATCCGATCCCGTTACGCGATGGCCGCGCGCCTGGAGCATTCCTGCGAGGGAAGCCATCGCGGTGCCGCAGATGCCGATTAGGTGGTAATGCATATGACTCCGTTAGTGACGAGCAGTCTCAGTGCACAGGTTTAATAATGCTTGCCCGTGGCGTGACGAAAAGTCGCGTTCGAGTTGCAGCGATTGAGTTTCTAAAGACGAGTCAGGGCCGGGGCTTAGATTGTTCCAATGTGCCGTCAGCAGATCGGCCAGGACATCCGCTCGATCCGTCGGGAAGAAACCGAGCGCTTTCGGTACCTGCTCGCGATGCACGTCGATGTCCGAACACAGCAAAGGACGGCCAAGCGCGACGACGTCCTGGACCACCGTGCTCCAGCCCTCGAACCGCGAAGGTTGAATGACGAGCGCGGCAGTTCGCATCAGATTAATCAGGTCGTTGTACGGAACCAGGCCGAGAATCGTGACCTGATTATTCAAACCGGCGGTAGCGATTGACTGAAGCAGAGACGAGAAGTTCTTGTTTGTTGGATCGCGATGATCGGATGGCAGTCCCGTCATCACGACGGGAACGTTGATGTTTGTTTTTCTTAGCAGCGCTAAAGCTTCGATGACAAGTGCGTGGTTCTTGTGCGCCCAGAATTGGTTGGCGACCAGTGCGAACTTCTCCGGCAGGTTGTACTTCGCACGCGTTGCGGCCGGATCTGGGTCCAACGTTCGAAATGCCAGCAATGATGGAAATGGCACGACACGAGCTTTGTGAGCCTGTTTAGGAGCGAACGCCGCGAAATCACTGCTCGCCGCGTTACTCGACAACATCACGACCGTCGCTTTTTCAGCTAAACGTCCGAATGTGGTGTTTCGTTGTTCGAGATCAGCTTCGCCGAAAAACTGCGGCAGGTGAACGTGTTGAAAATCCGGAATCCAACCGATTGTTCGCGGCACGATGTCCCATGGCGGCAGATCGAGCAACGGCAACAGTACGTTGATGCCGTTCTGTTGGGCCATGCCGAAAACGTCCGCGTCGCTTCGCAAGTGCAGCAGTTTGCGCAAACGTGCTTCACCACGCAATGAGTGCGACTTTTCGTTCATGCGCAGGAGCCGGCGAAGTTGTCGTTCCGCGGGTAAGTAATCGCTCTCAGCCAAGCGGATCTGTTTCGCCCTGTGCTTTCCTGACAGCGGAGCATCGCCGGCGGACAAGAAAAACAACTCGACGCCAGCCGCGGTGCACGCCGCATCGAGCGAACTGAGCACCGTCTGCGAGTAGACACTCGCGGCAGTCCAGCCGGTGGAAGTCTGGTCGACGATGCCGATGCGTAAAGAAGACTGCTTAGGATCCATGCAGTATCGAGAACCGGTCCATTCACTGCCACTCGTCAACGCTAATAGCCAATCCTTTTGCGATTGATCGAGGTTGCCACGACGGCAGCAGTTGCCGCAAACGCGAGATGTCCGCGCACCAGCGCAGCGGATCGTTCTTCCGCAGATGGCCGCGACACGATATCTCCTTCTCAGGCGCGACGAGGTCACGAATCGTTTCGGCGAGGACTTTGACGCTCGTTTCAACTCCACTCGCGACGTTCACGACGAGGCAGTCAGGATTCGAGCGCCCGAGTTTTTCTATCGATACCAAGGATCGCTGACGACGAGATCGTCGATGTGGAAAAAATCGCGGGTCTCGTCACCGGTGCCTTCAAGCCATACCGTGTTTTCGCCACTGGCGAGTTGGTTGTAAATCTCCCAAACGAGCAGTCGCCGCTGCGCAAAACCGTAGACCGAGAAGAACCGAAAGATAACTACTCTCACGCCGAAACACGCCGCATATTCGCGCGCGATCAACTCCGCGGCACCTTGTGAAAACCATACGGAGAGATCGGTTGCAACGGCGCATCTTCCGCTGACCGGAAGCGCAGCCGGATTACCATACACGGCGGCGCTGGAAGTTAATAACAACCAGCGGATCTGTTTCCCGACAGGCGCACTGCTTCGAGCACCTCGGCACACGTTTGCACGCAGCCGCGAAAATCGTTCAAGGGATTGTCGATCGACGCGCCCACTGAAGCTGTACCCGCGGCGTTGAGCACAACGTCAGGTCGGAAATCCCGAATGAGATTTGCTAATTCCGTCGTGCCGGTAGCCGGAGTGTAGGCGCCAGTCCAACCTTCCGGTTGACGTGAACGTCCGGTGCCGAGCATCGTGTGTCCCGCATACTCAGCGTAGCGACCGACGCTGCCGCCGATGAAACCAGAGATGCCAGTGATTAGAATTTTCACGGTCGTTGAGCAGGAAACTTTGAATGCGCCCCGGCGTGCAGTCGTTTTGTGTGTAGCGTCGCAACTGATCTGGCGCGAAATCGTTCGGACCAACGCCAACAACCGGCCCAGTCGAAGGTAACTATGATTCGCGATCTGCCGGATCGTGACTTGTCGCTCGCGCTCAGTGCCGGGAAAGAAATTGAGAATTGATTCGACAGGTCCCCAACAACCGAGGAGCCGCAATCCGGCTTTTCGAAGGCAGTTAGATAACGATGCAGCGGGATAGGCGTTTTCACCGCCGTAAAGATGATGCAACGGATGCGTCAATACGAAACTCGTTCAGTTGCCGTTCGTCGTCCGCGAGATGTTCGCGAGTCGTCAAACAAAGACCGCCGGGTCGCAACACGCGAAATAGTTCGCTCGCCAGTGATGTCGAGATCCGGGGACGTGATGCAACACCTGGCTCGCGAGAATCGCATCGAATGATTCGATCTTCAAACGGCAGAGTCTTGCCGCCTTCTCGCACGATCGTGATCGGCAGTCCGGTCTCGTCGCGAATCGCCTCGATAGCGGCTGCGCCGACTTCAGCGCTGGATCGGGTTCGAAGCGCCGTCACGTGCCAACCATTCTTTGCGAGTGCGAAACTGGCGATCCCATTTCCGGCGCCGAGATCCAGGATCTGTTTGCCGTTACCCGGACCAAGTAACCGGATGACTTCCGCAAACTCTTCACTCGCGGCATAACGCTCGGCGGCGGCGAGCACCGGCAAATCGAAATAGTTATCAAGAATCTCTGTTCTCATTGTCTGGTTGTGCTCGGTACCACCTGACGGCTTCTTCCCACGAAAGTTCGCCTTGATCGGTCATAAACGTCGCGCCGTAATGAAGTAGCCAGCTCCAGCGTCGGGATCAGTTTGCCAACTCAGCTCGCTCATACGTTCGCGCCACTTTCGTCTTTCGCCGCCGCCGAAGAACGAGTGGAAGTCAGATACCAGTTGGCTTGGTCTGCGTTTTATGTGATAGCCCGAGAACTCGTAATCAAGCAGGGCCAGCGTTCTCGATGCTTGTTCATTAAAGTAGCCGCGCAGATCCTGAATTTCAAGTCCGACTGCGGACAGCTCTTTGCCCCACTGTTCGACGCTGAGCGCGTGATAAGAAAGGCTGCCACTCGCGATACGCCTGCATCGATTCTTCGATCCATGGGCCACCATTCGAAGTAGCGATGATTGAGAACGTTGAAAGAGAAGATGTCCTCCGGGTTCAGCACGCGCGCGATTTCGCTGAGCGTCTGGTTGCAGATCGGGAATGTGTTCGAGCGCGCTGTTGTCGAAGATGAGATCGAAGTATGCGTCTGGGTACGGCAGATGTTTTCCGGCGTCGCAGAGATCGAGCTTCTCGTGTTTGTTGAGGCGCGCCGCGTCTTTGAGGCTGACCTTCGTTGATATCGCAACCGTGCACTAAACTTCGCCGCGGGCCAACCCATCTTTGCAAACAGTCCGTCGCCGCAACAGTGGTCCAGCGTTACTCCGTCGAGCGACAGTGTCGATGCATACTCCAGTTCAGGAACACGACACAGCGCAATACTCGGCGCGCGGCTGTACGTTTTCAACAAAGGCTGCCAGAAGGCACTATCCGAAACGCGTTGATTATTACCGTTGGTGCTCAATTAACTTGCCTTTAAGTTTAGGAACGGTTTACCAGTTCCTCGATTGTCTTACGCCGATTCCTCGATTCTCTTACCTGATTCCTCGATTCTCTTACGCCGAAGGCGTTCGCTAATGCGAGCCCAGGGTTGCTTCAACCCTGGGTTGAGATTTGCTGTACTCTTCAACTCTGAAGGAGTTCCAATCGCAACGAACACTTTCAGTGTTTTGATTAGTGGTTTCGGTTATCCCCAGGGTTGAAACAACCCTGGGCTTCCACTAGCAAACGCCTTCGGCGTACTAAGCTACTAAGTTCGAACTACATCGGTAACCATTTTCTCGGCGTTTCAGTCGCCAGGGCTTAGCTGTGCGATTACTGTTGCCGGATTTCCCCCGACCGCGGTCCACGGTTCGACGTCTTTCGTGACCACCGCTCCCGCTGAGACGATTGCCCCTCTTCCGATCCGAACGCCTTTCATAACAGAAGCCTTGAAGCCGATCCAGGCGTCGTCTTCGATGACGACCGGCGCGGAAACGGTTTGTGTCGGCATGCGATAGCTTAACGAAAGCAGCGCTTCCGTATCGAGCCGGCGCTCGCGCCAGTCGATCGGATGACTGTTCGTGTCGTGAATGTCGACCAGATGAGCAATCAAAACGTAATTACCGATCGAGACGGACGACTGCGACCAGATGCGCAGTATCCTCGCCGACATAACACCAGTTGCCGATCGTGATCTTCCCGGCATCCCAAAACGTGAGCAACTCACCGCGAACGTGAGTGTGCGCGCCGACGACGATCGCATCCGGTTTGCCGAGGAAGTTGTTAATGCGAGCGGTCGGATGAACCGTCGCCGACGGATCGATCGTCGCACAGCGCTGCGGGTCGGCACTCGCCTGCGTGCGCGCCCAGTCGAGGCGATGCGCAATGCGCGCCAGCCACCGGTTCATGATCGTTGGTGAGCCGTTACGGGACATTATTCGTGTATATTCGCTCGTGCTCTTTTACGCGCCGTCGTTGAACAATCCGTCGACGTATCCTCTCGAACAGCCCGCCCGACGACTGTTCGGATTTCAAGTGCTGAATCACTTTTGCAAATGCGGCTTCATCAACTGCGACCTGTCCGGCAATGAAAAACCATCGCTGGACCACGCGTCCGCGGCAAATTCCGACAACGACTGATTGGCCCATAACTGGTCGCCACGATGTGTCCCGCTCGAGTCGGCGCCGCCGTTCCAGACCAACGATTTTCGCGGGTGCAATACGAGTCCGCCCGCTTTGAAGACCGCCCACCAGAAAAGAATTCCCCACGAGTCGTGTTCGCCCTGCAGAGTTGCTTCGAGCATCTCGGCATACGGGTAAACGCCATTTAGATTGAACGACCGGCGCGTTGCCGGATCGCGCAGCCGTTCCTCGGCATCCGACGCGTCCCAGTCAAAAACCTTCCACGCTCGCGACCATGTGGCCCAACCCCACGTCGTAGTCAACGGCAGAAAAAACGCATCCGGCTTCGTCGCGTGCCGGATCGGAAACATGTAACCGGACATCTGGTAAACATTCCGCTCGTCCGCGTATCGATCGAGGGCCGTCAACATGTAATCCAGAAATGATTGACTCAGCGCGAAATCATCTTCGACAACAATGACGCGACCGTGACTCTCGCAAAGTTCGGAAACGCCACTGACAATCGAGCGCGCCAGTCCGAAGTTCGTTTCTCGTTCAACCACTTCCGAATCGAAACGTGCAGCCCATTCGCGCGCAACCTGACGCGTCTCGGCAACGGCTGCGGAGTGCTCGGGTCTCTTCGGCCCGTCGCAATAGATCTTCAAAAAGCACTCGTCCACACGGCGGCAACGTGACAGCGACTCAAGCACCAAACTCGCATGACTCGGACGGTTATACAGGAAGACCGCGATCGGCGTTTTTTCTGTTCGCGCGTGCTGGTCCATCAAATTATTAGCTCGTCATCCGCTGACACCAGTGTTCAAGAACAAGCGCCTTGAACGACAGCGGGGTCGTCGAGTCATTCGGAAAAGGCCCTGACGAAAGCTGCCGCGCGGCTTCAGGCGTCAACACTTCGTGTTGACGCAAATAACCATCGGCGAGTGCCTGACCATGCGCCGCAAACAGTGCGCGATGCCAGTCCATCACCGGCGGACTAAACCCGCGCTTGCGGCCGATCGATCACTTCGTTTGGCAGCAGATCTTGAATCGCAGCTTTCAACCACGCCTTTGGTGGTTGCTGCGAATCCGGGTTTGTCTTTGCGCAAACCGATAATCGTTTCGATCAAGACGATGGTCCAGCAACGGCAAACGCATCTCGATCGACGACGCCATACCGAGACGATCGGCCTTGCGTGACGCCGTTCTCACGCAGGTACGTGTCGCAGATCAGACGCGTGAACGTCACGTCGAGGTTGGGCCACGGACGAGTGAACGTAAACAGGCTCGTCGCGGTCTTGCCGTTGATCTGTTCCGCGAACGAGGGACTCGAACAGCGTTCGCGCCTCACGCATTGACGCGCGAAAGTCTGGAACGAGATCGTAGAACACCATCTGATCCGGCGAAGCGCTGCCATCGCGTCGCAAGTTTTCCCAACTGTCGCGCAGACCGCCAAGGCCGTGGACCCATTCGCCAATCTGCGCCGCGCGACAAGCCCGCCGGGGGTTCAGTTCGACGTACGCGTAGCGCCCAACTGACTGATTCCTCGCCGAGCTTTCGTGCTGAGCCTGCGCCGCAGCCCGGACCCAACCATAACCCCAAAAAAGCTCATCGCCACCTTGTCCCTGCAAAACAACGGGCACGTTGTGTTCCCGCGCCAGTTTCATCACCGAGTAATAACCAAAGCCCGCGATGTCGGCGATCGGATCGTCGCGGAGATAAACCAGCTCGGGAAAGAACGAAACCATCTCACTCGTCGTGAGCTTCCACGTCGTGAAACGGCATTCCTAAACGATCCGCCAGCGCGCGTGCGTCCGGGCGTTCGTCGTTATCGAGCGAACCGGGATAACCGACGCTGAACGCGCGCATCGTGCCCGGATACTTTCGCGCGGCCAACGCCGCGATCGGCGCTCGAATCCAGACCGCCGCTCAGTGAAATCCCAACCGGAACGTCGGAACGGATCACGATCTCGCTGAACCGTTTCGAGTTGTTCGCGAATGAGCGTGGCCGGATCGCCTTCGATCGGCGGCGCGTCTTCCATGCGCCAGTAACGATGTTCCTCGAACCTGCCACGGCTCGACGTCGACAGTCAGAAAACACGCAGCATCGAGTTTCCGCACGCCTTTGAGCGGCGTCAACGGCTCAGGCACGTACTGGTAGTGGAAATAGAGATTGACCGCGGTCGGATCGAGCTCAAATGGAACGAGACCCGACGCAAGTAACGCTTTCATTTCCGACGCGAAGAGCAGGCGTCCTTCAGTCTCGTAAAGGTACAACGGCTTCTCGCCCATGCGATCGCGCGCCAGCATCGAGTCGCTTGCGGTTTGCGTCCCACAGTGCGAAGGCAAACATGCCGCGCAAGTGCGTGACGCAAGTCGAAACCGTGCTCTTCGTAAAGATGAAGAATCGTTTCGCAGTCGCTGTTGGTATTGAAAGCGAGTGGCCCAAACTTTCGAGCCGCTCGCGCAGTTCGACGAAGTTGTAGATCTCTCCGTTTGCGACGAGCGCGAGCGATCGATCTTCGTTGTAGAGTGGCTGCCAGCCGCCGGTCGAGATCGATGATGCTGAGCCGGCGCATTGCCAGCATGACGTGCTGATCCTGAAACTCTCCGGACCCGTCAGGACCGCGATGTGTGAGATGTGAGTTACGGTTCTTACTGACGCGTGATCTCGCGGGCGTGATTGGAGCTTGTGTGATGATCCCGGCAATACCGCACATGCCGGCTACTGCTTCCTCGCATCCACGATCATCGACGTGTAGTACAGACCGCCGCGCTGAAACGCTTGCTGCGTGTCGTAACCCGCGCCGCGTTGGATCATACCGTCTTCCGTATCCCACGGATGGCAGTGAAATTGTTCCTGCACGTCGAAGTACTCCAGCGGCGTCGTCGTAAAACCCGCGCGCTCCAACAGCGCTCGTCAACGTGTCGACGTTGTAGAACACCTTGTGTCCATCGTTTGGCGGACTCGCTTCCTGACGTAAACCGGATCGCGACGATAACCATCCGGCACCGCGACGCGGAACACGCCCCGGCTTTAGATACGTGTAGCACTCGGCGAGCGCGATCTGGCTTCGCTATCTGACAAGTGTTCGAGCATGTGTTCCGACAGCAGGGCATCGATCGAGTCGGGCTCGAACAAGTGCCTCCAGTCGTTGGGGACGTCACGTCGAGTAACTCTTTGTCCGTTTGAAACCAGCCGGGCGACGCTTGGTCCAGCACCGATAATCACGCGGAGCGGCTTAGTTCGGGCGATGATTTTTCTCAAGTTCCGGATGCGACGCTTGCGATTCAGTTGCTGGTAAAGGGGCAGCTTCTTTAAATCGTTTGCGGAGCATATTTCGTCAACCTTCGTCTGGTGCCCGTGGGGGTTCGCGCGCAGTCGAGACTGTTGACAGGTATGCGCGAGCGTCGGCGATTACGCGCGCAATTCCTTCACGCAACGTCACCACGGGTTGCCAGTGTGGGAATAATTACCTTGGGTCGATCATTACTTCCGAACCGGTCGACTTCCCGGCTTGAAATTCCACTGATAATTGGCGCGCGATCTCTTCGCCGACCTGCCGGATCGTGACCCACTCCGGCCCGGCGACTTCCGCCGTCTGGTTGGGTCCGTCAAACAGCTTGATCAAAGCTTCGACGCAATCTGTTTTATAGATGAAGCGGCGACGCTCCAATCCATTTGTCAGACATGTTACTCGTCCTTTTGTCAGTCCCGATAGTACCAAATCGGTGATGACGTGGCTGCGGACGTCGGGTTGTTCCCAGCCGTAGGTGTTCCAAAGACGCGCGACTTTGCCGCCGAGATGCAGCGACCAGCTTGCGGCCATCAATTTTGTGGTGCCGTAAGCTGTCGGCAGTCCGGCGAGTTGCGAGTTGATGAACAGAAAAGGCTTGCGCGTGCGGGCGAGCGCGTCGAGCACTCGCATCGTCAGTTCGCAGTTGTGTTTGTACTGTTCGTGTTGCCGATCGGCTGCTTCGATGTATCGCGCGCCGCCGGTGTCCCACGCCAGAAACCAAACACGATCGCAGTCTTGAAACGGTTGGTCGTCAACTTGACGCAGATCGCAGCCGTTTTCAAGTCGAGCGAGGTAACGCGTGACCGAGAGACGTCAACTTTTGGACCAGCGTCGATCCGATTAACCCGTCTCCGCCCAACACTAATTCTCGCGTTCCGTTCATTCGTTTGTTATTCAAGTCGCCAGACGCGCTCGGCGATCTCGACTTCCTTCAAATTTCCCAGTCCCCAGTCGTCGGGGTTTTGATAAGGCACGCCCTCCGGCGTCGCCTCTTCACCATGATGCGGTTGGATCTTTTCGGTGCACGACGTCGGATGGGTCAGGTGAAGCACACGTGCCGGCGCGCTTGATACTGCCGCCGTGGGCCACCATCTGGGCAGTGCCGCGAATGTCGCAACCATAACGATGCCTGACCATCTGTTCGTCGAATCCCCGCGCGCGATGCCAGAGCGTCCGGCTCGCAAGACAAAACTCGCCCGTACCCAACGACACGTACGGATTGACGCGGCGGTAACGAAGACTTCCCCAAAACCCAATCGCTGTTTGTCCATTCTCGCGCCACGGAATGTCCCAACGTTCGGCCGTCCACAGCACGTCTTCCTGCAATGCGGGTGTTGAGCAGACGATTGACGGAGTCGAGTCCAACTGCGGCATCAGCGTTTGTGCTCATGATCCACGACGAACGCGCGCGACGAATACCGACGTTCTTAGCATGGTATTCGAGTAAGTTGATGTTCGGGTTCTGGCAAGTTTGTTGATGAATCTCGCGCGGCACGACGTAAGCGCGCACGGAGTCGAACTTTTTCGTCAATTCATACGAAAGCAATTCGCGATCTGCCGGTGGGTTCCATTCGACGAAGATGAATTCGCTAACGAGATACTTCGTATTCCACGCAACAGTCGCGAACAGACGCTCGCGAAAGTCAGACATGTAGTCGTCGTTGCGTCCAACGGTGACGGCCGCGAATTTGGGCCGGCTGTCATCAGACCTGACCATCAGCTTCGCGTAGTTGCTGGCGCCGCGCATAGCGAAACCCGTGCGTTGCTGCAACTGATGCCACCTGTATTTCACTCCAGCGATCATTGGCGTTCCCACCGTAGCTTTGCCTTAAAAGTCTTTTCTCATTCTCAGGCTTTGCGCGCGCGTTACGAACTAACGTTACGGCAAATCGAAAACCGTTAAAACGGTTCCTAGGGCTTTCCCTCTTGCACCGGGCTAAAGCCCGGTGAGAATAGAGGCTTTGAGTCGAAGCCTCTACCCTTTGTTCGTTCATATCGGCCTTGGGGGTGTCCAATCTGAAGAGAGCCTTACGATGCAACCTCCCACGCCGTCCAACCAGACGTTGCGGGTCGCATCGCTATAGACTTCAAATGTTATCGCCTGCGGAACGTGGTCCAACGGTTTGCTCGCACACCGCGCGCCGACGTTCAAGAGGTAAAGTCCCGGACTCAAAATTTTCTGCTCGATGCGGCACTTGATCGAATACTTCCGGGTTCCAGCCGTTCGATCGCGCCGACGAATGACTGCTGCGACATTCCGTGATGCTCACGTTGTCCGCCGATAACAGTCTGACGCCGAGCACGACTTCATCGAGTGGATCGGCAACCGTGAAGTCCATCTCCAGTTCCAGCGGATCGCCGACGCGTACCAGCGGCCGTCCGTCGCGCGATAACAATCGCACTTTCGTGATCCGTAAAGTCGGATCGATTCCACTTGGCGCCGGCGCACGCTCGTCAAATCCACTTCGTTCGTGGCATTCTGCGTGACTTCCGCCAGGTAACGATCGACGCACTCGCCCGCCGTACCTTCAAACGCTTTGCTGCCGTTCGCCAGCAGTATCCCGCGGTGGCACAGGCTTCGTGATCGCGGCCATGTTGTGACTTACAAACAGCACCGTGCGTCCTTCAGTCGAGATGTCACGCATGCGGCCAAGACATTTCTTCTGAAACGCCGCGTCGCCTACCGCCAGCACTTCATCGACGACGAGAATCTCCGGATCCAAATGCGCCGCGACGGAAAAAGCGAGACGCATGTACATGCCGCTCGAATATCGTTTCACGGGCGTGTCGAGAAACTTTTCAAGCTCCGCAAACGCGACGATCTCGTCGAACTTGCGCTGAATCTCGGGCCGCGTCATGCCGAGGATCGCGCCGTTGAGATAAATGTTTTCGCGTCCGTGAGTTCCGGATGAAAACCGGTTCCGACTTCCAGCAGACTACCGGCGCGTCCGTAGAGTTCAGCGCGGCCTGTTGTCGGTTGGTGATGCGGGAAAGGATCTTGAGCAGGGTCGATTTGCCTGCGCCGTTCTGCCCGATGATCCCGAGCACTTCGCCGGGCATCGACAGTGAAACTGACGTCGCGCAAGGCCCAGACATCTCTCGCTCGTTTCCGAAGAACTTTCGTCGCAGAGCTCGCGAGACGGAGCCTGCGGACCGCATTTGTCAACGACTCCCGCAAAGTTGCGTAAGCCGCCGGAGTCGCGCCATCTGATAAACCTTACTGAGGTTCTCAACTTTGACGATAGGTGTCACAGAAAACAGTCTCGCTCCCAATTCCGCGCTCTAGTTTACACTCTTTGGATTTGATTAGACGGTGCCCCAACTGGCTTGTGAGAGCTAGCGCCGTCAGCGTTTGCGCAGCTTCTCCTGGCGGGCCAACTCCAGATCGTGGTCCACCATCAGGCGCACCAATTCTTTGAAACTGACTTTTGGTTCCCAACCGAGAACACGGCGCGCCTTCGAAGCATCACCCAGCAGCAAATCGACTTCCGCCGGACGGTAGTAACGCGGATCGGTTTCGACAAACTCTTCCCAATCCATGTCGAGATAACCAAAAGCCTCGCTCAGAAACTCGCGCACCGAATGGGTTTCGCCGGTAGCGATCACGTAGTCGTCAGCTTCGTCTGCCTGCAGCATCAGCCACATCGCTTCGACGTAATCTTTTGCGTAACCCCAATCGCGCCGCGCGTCGAGATTGCCGAGGTAGAGTTTCTTCTGCAGGCCGAGCTTGATGCGCGTTGCCGCGCGCGTGATCTTGCGCGACACGAACGTTTCGCCGCGTCGTTCGCTTTCGTGATTGAACAGGATGCCGTTGCAGGCGAACAGATCGTAGGATTCGCGATAGTTGACGGTGATGTGATACGCGTAAGCCTTCGCGCACGCGTAAGGCGAGCGCGGATAAAACGGCGTCAGCTCGGTTTGCGGCACTTCTCGCACGCGGCCGAACAGTTCGGACGAAGATGCCTGGTAAAACTTCGGTTTGATGCCCGTGTCGCGAATCGCTTCGAGGATGCGCACTGTGCCGAGGCCGGTTACGTCGGCCGGTGTACTCCGGCACGTCGAAACTCACGCGCACGTGCGACTGCGCGCCGAGGTTGTAGATCTCGTCCGGCTGCGTGTTGCGCAGGATCGTATTCAGCGAACTTGAATCGTTCAGGTCGCCGTAGAACATGCGCAGCCTGGGGTCGGGTTCGTGCGGATCCTGGTAAAGATGATCGATGCGGTCGGTATTGAAGGAAGAGGAACGACGAACAATCCCGAAAACCTGGTAACCCTTTTCGAGCAGCAGCTCGGTCAGGTACGAGCCATCCTGGCCCGTGATGCCCGTGATCAATGCACGTTTCATAATGGAGGTTTACCTTAGACTCAAGGTACTAAAGAGTAAACCTTTATAACTCAAGGCTGGTTCAGCAGCAAATCCGTGTTACCATCTGCGTCTGATCTTAGAGCCTATTTGCTAAGTGATCTGGCGCATGGATTCGCTCTGGAATGCAGAATTTCCCTTACAAAAAGTTGTTGTGACTGGCGGCGCCGGTTTTCTCGGCCGGTTTGTTGTCGAGGGTCTGCGCAAGTTTTCCGACGTTGAGGTTTCGATCCCGCGCAGCCGCGAATACGATCTGCGTCAAGGAAGACAAACGTCAAACGGCTGCTCGCCGACGCCGATCCAGATCTCGTGATCCATCTCGCCGCCGTGGTTGGCGGCATCGGGCACAACCAGAAAAACCCCGGCCGGTTCTTCTACGACAACCTGATGATGGGCACGCAGCTCATCGAACAGTCGCGACTGCACGGCGTGAAGAAGTTTGTCGCGATCGGCACCGTCTGCGCGTATCCGAAGTTCACGCCGACGCCGTTCAAAGAAGACGACATCTGGAACGGTTATCCGGAAGAAACGAACGCGCCGTACGGTCTGGCGAAAAAGATGATGCTGGTGCAGTCGCAGTCGTATCGCGAGCAGTACGGCTTCAACTCGATCTTCCTGTTGCCGGCGAATCTTGTATGGACCGGGCGACAATTTCGATCTCGAAACGTCGCACGTGATTCCGGCGTTGATTCGCAAGTGCGTCGAGGCGCGCGATGGACGGTGCGCGTTTATCGAGGCGTGGGGCTCGGGCACAGGTTTCGCGCGAGTTTCTTTACGTTGAAGATTGCGCCGAAGGGATTCGTGCGCGCGAGCGCGTTGTACAACGAACCGTGAGCCGGTAAACCTCGGTATCGGGTAATGAAGTGGTCATCAAGGATCTGGTCGAGACGATCGCCCGGCTGACGGGTTTCAACGGCGAGATTCGCTGGCGTTCCGATCGACCCGATGGCCAGCCACGCAGGCAGTTAGACACGAGTCGCGCGTTGGAGAAATTTGGTTTTCGCGCGCGCACGAGTCTCGAAGAAGGACTGAAACGAACGATTGCAGTGGTACGAAAGACTCAGACGCAGGAACCGCAAGCGCTTCAGATGATGTCGGCGAAGCTTCTTTCGACGCGTTGCGAAAGAGTAGATCGCATAGAACAGCACCACGATCGTGATTGCGCGCGGCGATGCCGATCGCGGGCCAGTCGAAAGGCAAGCCGAAGAGTGCCGATCGATAGCCTTCGATGATCCCCGACATCGGATTGAGCATCAGCGCCCAGCGAAATTTCTGCGGCAAGTGCTGACGACGGCAGAATCACTGACGAGACAAACAGCCAGATCTGAATCAGAAACGGCAACGCGAATCTCACGTCGCGATACTTCACGTTCAATGCCGACATCCACGTGCCCACGCCGAGCGCGAACAACGCAGTCAGCAGCAATCAACACCGGCAGAAACAACACGTGCATTGTCGGGGCACGCGGTAGTAGACCATCATCACGACGAACAGCAGGAACGCGAGCGCGAAATCGACGAGGCCTGCCAGCATTGCCGCGGCCGGAACGATCAGTCGCGGGAAGTAAACCTTTGTGATCAGGTGAGCGCTGCCGACGAGACTGTTGCCGCTCGCGGTGATCGCGTTTGAAAAGAAAGTCCAGGGAACGAGACGCGGCGAGTGCGAATAACGGATACGGAATGCCGCCAGAGTCGACGCCCGCGAGCCGGCCGAAGAAGATCGTGAAGATGATCATCATGAACAGCGGCTGGAGGATGGCCCACGCTGCGCCGAGCGCGCGTCTGTTTGTAGCGCACCTTCACGTCGCGCCAGGTCAGGAAGAAAAGCAGCTCGCGATACGCCCAGAGATCCTTGAGACTGACAGAGTCTCCAGTTTCCGGTTGGTTGAATGACGACAAGGGTTCAGTAGTGCATACGCATCAAAGTCGAGCCTGATGGTGTTTGCGACGTCCTCGGCGGTGATGGCCGTTGGGCTCGGTCATTAAGTCGAAAGATTCCTCAGGTACGTGAATCATAGCGAACGGTTCTAACACAAATGGCACTATCTTACGTACCATCACGCACACGGATTGTCCAAAGGCGGTGCGATCTTTCAGAACTGTGCCATCTTCGAAAGTGATCGGTGCGGACAGCGGCAGGTAAGGCTCGTCGCCATCGTGAATCGTTTCGATGTCGAGTTCCAGATGTTCGGCCCACTCGCGCAACATGTCGGGGACAGAAAAACGTTCATCGGTTGCGAGCCGACGCCGATGTCCTTGAAGTTGCCTTCAAACGAATCCCAGTGACCGGCGACGCGGAAATCCAGAAACGAGAGCGACGATCTTGCCGCCGGGTTTGCAACACTCGCTTCGCCTCGCGCAAGTAAACAAACGATTCTTCGTGCAACAGGTGTGTCAGCACCGAAAAGAAGCAGACCATGTCGGCTTTTGCGATCCGCTTCCGGAATTTTCAAGCCTTCGCGACTTCAAAACGCCAGTCGGGCTGGGCACGAGTTGTCGCGCGTATGCGACGAGTCCGGGCACCACATCGATACCCAGGTATCTTCCTGTGAGATATTCCGAGAGCGGTTTCGCCAAACGGCCCGAGCCACAACCTACGTCGATCAAATAATCCGACTTTTTGAATCCATGGAGGACGAGCGCCTCGCGCATGAGACGCCGACACCGTCGAAACTCGCCGCCGACCGCGATTCTTCACCGCTTCGTCGGCTGTGTGTGTGCTGCGAGTTGCTGTAAGAGTCGCGCGGTACATCTTGGTGAAAGTCAGTTTTCGACGACCAGTTGCGCGCCTCGCGGCCGGTTAAGGGGCCGATGCACGCGATAGTTGATGCTGTTAAAAATTCTGCGGACGCCAAATGCCATGTGAGTTTCCTGATCTCCCGCAAACGAGTCCTGGATTATCTTGCCGACCGCCTGCGGCGAGAATTGCGAATTGATCGTTTGCTGACCCCGCAAAGCCGATGCTTCTGGCCAATTCCGGTTCGCCAGCGATTCGTTTCATCCATTGCGCGGCTTGATCGAGATCCGGTTCGGCCCAGTGCTGGTGCGCTTTGTATGGACCATAGTCCATACCTAAACGTACCAGTTCGTAGTCGATCGGCGATACAGTTCTCAGCAGTCATGTAATCCGTGTTGCCGGACCAGTTGGTGATTATCGCGGGTTTCCCGAGACTCATCGCCTCGGCCGGCCCGAGGCCGAATCCTTCAGAGCGATGCAGCGATACGAAGCAATCCGACGCTTTGATCAATGAAGTTACTTCGTCTTTATCCATCGGCTTATCGAGAAGAAGAACATTCTCGTGCGTCGCACTCTCTGCCAGCACAGCCTGGAATACCGGTTCGTTGTGGTCAGGATTATTGAACTTCAACACCAACGCCACCTCGGCGTCGTCAGCAGCAAACGCTTTCTTGAACGCGCGGAGGACGCCGAGCGGGTTCTTTCGCTGCAACACGCTGGCGGCGTCAAACATCGCCAGGAACACAAACCGGTTCTCAGGTAAACGCAAATCAGCACGCGAGAGATTCCTGCCCTGACCCAACTGTACGACAGGCGGAATGCGCACCACGGGCGCCGGCGATTTAGAGGCAACGGCGTCTTTGACGAAATTCGTCGCCGCCCAAACCTCGTCCGTGAATTCAAACTCCGGCATCCATTCATCGGGCATTTCCGGCAATTCCCAATACCAGTATCCGATGACATACCGATCACCGAGAACGTTCAGGGGCACGTGCGTCCGGAGATTGAAACTGTTGTCGGGATTTACGCAAACGATCGTGACGTCGTAATCAGAGGATGCACTTCTTTGTGCGACCATGAATGATCGTTATGGCGCGAATAGTTTCCGGTCTCGAGGTTGATCACGTTGAAGGGAATGTCCGCGGCAGTCAGAGCCGAAGCCATTCCGCGTGCGGCCACGCCGAGCCCCATCTCAGCCCTGATATACGCCACCAGATTGACGCCTTCCGGAACACGCGCCGATCGACGAATTCCGTTCTCGTTCGCTTTGCGAAAACGGAGCTTCGCGCGGCGCAGTCGTTCGAGTTTTGCCTGACTCAGACGCTCGTAGACCTTCGTCTTCAACGATGACGGCACAAGCGAGTTGAGTGGGCGTCTCATGTCCTAAGCTTAATGTGTGGGAATCTCGCGCGCGATCAGCAACCGCTCGGAAGCGCGCGGCCTTGTGATGTTTCCGACCGAGATGTTACTGGCGTAGTCGATTGCATCATCCAAAGTAGCAAACTCGAAGAGGTTTTCCGCGGGCGGGCGAATGCCGAGAGTGCGAGCGACAAATAACCACGCCGGTGTAGATGCCGGTCCGGTAACCAGCCTCTTGAACTTGTCTCGAACTCTCTTCGGAAAAGAGATCTCGGCATCAACGGGTTCGCGGCTTTCACGATATCCCTTCGCGACGAGCATTGCCAGCATCTCGGATCTCAATCTCGGATCGGCGACTTCCCAAATCTCCCGCGCGTTCGCGAGTAAATACTTTTGCAAATCAAGTTCAAAGAATCGCGTGCTGCCAGTTTCCTGCCGGTAAAGCAAATACTCGTGAAAGGCGTGGTTAACTGCCGTGTTCAGCGACGGGATCGGCGTCGCATAGTTTCGGATCGAACCGTCGACGGCAAGATTCGCGGAGAAGTCGGCGTTGTCCGGCGTCATCTCACCTCGAGTCACGCTGGCGCCGTTGCTGCGATTGAGCGCGTAATGAAACAGCAGCGACTTGTGATAGAAGAGAATCGTCTGCTCCATGTCCAGACAGCGGAAGCAAAAACTATAGTCAGGCGACGTAGACGAGAAGACGTTCCCAAATCGCGCGACCATTCTCGTGAAGATTTCACGCGGCACGATCGTGTTGAGCATGCGCGGCAAGCCGGGATGGAAGATCCCTTCTGCGGACAAAAGCCGGATGAACTGTTCAGTCTCGACCTCGAGAAGCTGCGCAGTCGACGGACACTCCTCGATGCGAATCGGTCTAACATGATCGACAATTCGATCCATGTTGTAGCTGATGATCTTTTCCGGATATAAGGCGGCAAGGTCCAGGGCCTCCTTCAATGCTCCGTTGCGAAACATCATGCGGTCGGTGAGAAACGTGAGATGGCTCGACTGGTAAAACCGCAACGCCTCCTGAATCGCCCAGTCCCAATGTCGCGTCATCGAGAGTGATTGCGGTGGCCGCACGTAACGCACTTGCTTGTCCGCGAAACCGGAACAAAAATCGGCGAGTGCTTCACGATCTGTTTCGGAGTCGAGTTGTCCGAAACCATCACGTGAAGATCCTTGACCGGTTGGTTCAAAACCGAGCGAATGGCATTCATCGCAATCGTCGCGCGATTGCGGGTTGGAATCACTACCACTGCGCCGGTATAACTCATCGCTTTAATTCTTGAAGGCCACGATCAGATCCTGGCAGCTCAGAAAATCTTTTCGACCGCACCACGAACCGTAATAGATGGGTCTTCTTATTACCAAACCATGCGACTGATACAGTTTGTTAACGTAATCTTCGTCGTAGCCAATCGCCGCCTCGGGCGTTGCTTCTGACGCCGCGAGCATCGGACCCATCCTGTAGCGCAGGTTTAGCCAGTTGTTTCCCTCTTCGATGAGACGCAGCGACTCCTCGTTCAACAGAAAGAAGGAGATCAAACAGCGCCCGCCGGTCTTCAATACTCGTGCGACCTCGCCCAGATAGTTTTGCACCTCTTCGGCAACCATATGCGTAAAGACTGAATTCAGCACCACGAAATCAAATTGCTCGTCTTCGAAAGGGAACCGATATTCCGTCGCTTTGTACCGGCCGGTAGGGTTGTATAGACCGTTGTAAACATCGACCAGGTGAAACCTGAAATTCGGATACCTGGCGGTGTACTTTTCCCGGCACCAGTCGACGCCGCTCTTTACCAGCTCCAGCCCATCGTAACTCCCGCGTTCATCCAAATAGTCAACCAGCGGCAACGTCTTGCGGCCGATTCCCGAACCGACGTCGAGCATCTTTTCGTGCGGTTTGAGATCGCAAAGAGTCACGTAGTGACGCAGAAACTCGTCGCCATTTTGCTTGAACTCTTTGTAACTTTGCGGACCATCGTGCATCAGCTCCGGCGGCGGAACGAGCCCCGCCTTATCACCAAAACGGGCACGCCAGTATCGATCCTGGGTCCGCTTAAAAACGCTTTGCAGTGCTGATCTCATCTAAACGTTCGCCAGCCGCTTGATAAAAGCAGACGGCCAGTAGGTCACACGCTCGGAAATATTACTTTCGTTGAAGATAAACGCCGGCTCCTCAATCGTAAACTCCCGATGCGTTTGCACAAACTCCAGCGCCGCCTGTCGCGGGTTGTTCCACGACCAATCGGGCTGAGTGCGTGCTCCACCAACGACTTTTTCCATGATCCCGTCCATTGCGACGATGTAAGAACCCGGCGAGACGAGTTTTGAATACGCCTCCAACTCCGCGAGCACGTGTTCCTTTGTGTGACAGGAATCCAACAGCACCATCACACGTTCGCCTGGGCCGATCTGCGAGCGCACGCTTTCAACAACGGACGGATCGATCGAACTCCCTTCGATCAGCGTGATCAGCGAACTCAAACTGTGCGACTCAATCGCCGCGCGATTGTGCGGCCGAATCTCGACGTCGACGCCGATCACGCGCCCGTTCGCCATCGCTTTGCACAAACTCGCGTAGAAGACGAGTGAGCCGCCATGAGCCACGCCCGTTTCCACAATCACATCCGGACGCACGGAATGGATCACTTCCTGAAGCCGAAACATATCTTCCGGGAGTTGAATGATCGGACGCCCGAGCCACGTGAAAGTGTAGACGTGTTTGTTGTCCCAACCGGCGCGCAGCCAGATGTCGGAAATAATCTTAAAAGCCTCGGGAGTGTCGAGCCGGTGCGTGCTGGTCAGGCCGCCTTCTTCAATGCTGACCGTGCCCTGCTCGATATCAACTTTGATCATGAGAAGATTCTAAGTTGCGCCGGTACAAGTCTACCAATTGCGGCAAGTCGTCGAGCACGTGCGAGGGTTGGAAATTGAACTCTGCTTGCACGCGATCGATGTTTATCGTGGGGAACGTTACTGACGGCGCATCCTGCGCAAACTCAACACTGCATCCAGTCGCGCTGCGGAGAGCCTCCGCCAACTCACCATTCGAAACGTTGAAGCCGCTGGCGATGTTATAGATTCGTTCCTGGCCGCCAGTTGCTATCTCGATTAGCGTGTCGACGACGTTGTCGATCGAAATGTAGTCCTTTGCCGAATCGGCGGAGGTTTGCAGGACGATACGTTTGTGAACAAGGGCGTCTCGGATCAGCGACGACAGGAAGTTATCGGAATTGAAATCAGCGCCGTACACGTTTGAGAGTCTGACGACTCGCGTGGACCGGCCGGAGTTCAGTGCCAGAGATTCGCCCATCACTTTTGACGCGTTGTAAAGATCACTCGCATCGAGCGGTGTGATGCGGATCGCCGCGTCCTCGCTGGTCGAATCGGCATGGTTATAAAGACGCGTCGTCGAAAGATAAAGCAGAGAATCGAACCGGGAGTAACGTAAGGCTTCGATCAACGAGCACACGTGTGCTTCGACAGTGTCGAACGGCCGGGATCGAAAATCCGCGGTCACTCCAATGCAATAAACAACGTGGCCCGTCAGTCCGCGGGGAATTCCGGCCTCTCTGTCGAACGCCATGTACTCGCCGCCAAGCACATCAAGCCGCTTGGTTAAATGAGAACCGATAAAGCCAGTTGCACCAAGAACCGTAATCATGTGTTCGCAGGCAAAGGAAGATGCAGTGCCGGATCTCTTTCCAGCAGGAGTTTTGGACTGACGCCTCTCACCACACGCAAACCCAACCGATCGATGAGATTGCGATCCTTCGTGGCGAGAGTGTTGAAGCCGTGCGGTGGTCCTTCGAGATAAACCTCGTCGACGGGAATCACTTCGATAGGTGTTCCAGCCATCGGGTAGTTGTTGTGAAAATCTCGAATCGCGAAGACGTCGTAACCCTGGGACGTCAATAACTTCACGATCGACGTGTTTTCGAGCCCGCCGCTCCAGTCTACAAAGTTGCGATGAATCTCGAAGACGATGTTCGGCGAATCTCGTTCGATCGTTTCGCGTGCGCCGATCAGTGAGTTTTCTTCGCCCCCCTCGGTGTCGAGCATGATCAAATCGACGGGTTTGAGGTTCTGAGATCGTACGTAGTCGTCGATCGACACGGAATTGAAAGCGCGTTCGGGATCGATCATCGGTATTGACGACCCGAGCGCCAGATCGCCTTCGAGTTGAAGCGCGACGTCGCTGATGTCCCACAAACCCAGGCGATGCGCGACGACGTTCTTTAGATCGTTGACGGTCACGTGGTGCAACAAACGATCGAATGAATGATTCGACGGCTCGAAGGCGTGAACAGTGCCCGTGTTAGCCATCGCGTGCGCGATAAAAGCGACGTGATCTCCGATGTACGCACCGCCGACGATGACGTTGCGGGCGTCTGTCGCAAGGGCCGTGAGAAGCTTCGTCGTCTGTGGTTCCCAAACGTGATCGGGATGCGCCTCCGTGCTCAACAGCAACGCCTTCTCGATACGACTGTCGGGACTGACGTCGAACACAAGACCGTTTTGCAGGACCACACGATGTGTTTTTGCCGCGCTGAGTAAGGCGAGGATCAGTGGCCAGCGGACCTGTTCACGAAACTGGGCCGGGTTGTCTGCTTCGATTTCCGCTCGTCGCAATGCGTCGAATATCGCATTGCGTAGATGCTCGTTCGTCCCGGCGTGTGCGAGCGCCGGAGCCAGGAGTTCGAGATCAGCGGTTATTTCAGAAGACATCAGAGCGGCTTCTTCACCAGATGAATGTCCTGGTCTGACCAACCATGTTCGCTGCCCGGAAAAAAATCTACCACGGTTAAATTTTTAGCGAGTGTTTCGTGTACGTACTTCGGCGGATGAAAGCTGGCGCAAAAGTTTGAGCCGGACTGTTGCTGCTCCCGGATCACTGGTTGGCCCTTCTGAAATGATTCCCGCTCAGCAGGTTTCATTGTCTGAAGGAAGTACTCGCCGTGGGTCGTAAAGTAAATATAACCGCCGGGTTTCAACACCCTCGACAACTCGTCGATCCAGAAGAACTGTAAGTCCTCATTCAAATGGGTAAACACCGAGTAAGCGTAGATGAAATCAAACGATTCGTCAGCATACGCCAGTTTGTCGGTAAGGGTGTTGACTTTGAATTGCGAAAACTTCAGATGATCGCGGCACCATTCGACAAGTTGCGGGTTGTAGTCTGTGCCATACCATTGCGGTCCAGACGTCGAGCTCAAATGCCGCATGATGCGGCCGACGCCGCAACCGAAATCCAGGACTGAAGTGAACTGCTCGATTTTCAGATCATGTTTCGCGAGCACCTCACGGATGGTCTGACTGTGAGCGCGTCCGCTATCCAGAAACCAGATGGGACTATTCTTGCCGGTCACGAGGTAGATCAGCCTCGTCGGTGGAAGCGGCAGTCGTCCGCTGAGGCGATTGCCAACGCGGACAGCCAGGTACCATGGCTTAGCCTTGTGTTTATGAAACGCGACCTTCCACTCGAGTGGTACTACGCGCTTCATAGACTGCAACAGACTCATCGCTTAGACCCTGAAGTCGGGATAGTCTCGATCGCGCGGCTTCATCGTGACGCCATCCATGGCCTTCCACTCGACTCCGAAAGCCGGATCGTTCCAGCGCACACCGAATTCGCTCTCCGGGGTGTAAACATGCGACACCTGGTAAAACACTTCGCTGTTCTCTTTCAGAGTTTGGAACCCGTGAAGGAAGCCTTCCGGCACATACAACATCAGCCGGTTTTCTTCGGTCAACGTTTCGCCTACCCATTGTTTGTAGGTCGGCGAATCGGGTCGTAAGTCGATCATTACGTCGAAGACGGCACCCTTCGTACAACGGACCAGCTTCACCTGCGCATGAGGCGGTTCTTGAAGATGCATCCCGCGAACGGTATAGGCGTTGATGCTGAATGAGATGTTGCACTCGGCGATGCACGGGTTTAAGCCGCGATCCTGAAACTCCTTTTCCGAATAGCTGCGCGCGAAAAACGCCGCGATCGTCTGAGAACGCTTCCGGTTCGATCACGAAAGCGCCGGTGAGTTTTGTTTCTTTGAAAATGAGGCCCATTCTTTACACAACCTTAACGGAGGGGATTGGAATAATGAAGCGTCCACCTTTTTGTCGATACTGCGTTTGCTGTTCGAGAATCTCGTCCGCGAAATTCCAGGTCAGGAGCAGCACGTAGTCGGGCATGTCCGACAACAGCTTTTCCGGAGGATGAATCTGCAAGTGCGTCCCTGGAGTGTAGAGACCTTGCTTCACGGTGCTACGGTCGACGACGTAGTCGAGCGTCTCTTTCCCGATACCGAAATAGTTCAAAAGCGTGCTGCCCTTGGCGGAAGCGCCATAAACAGCGATTCGTTTACCTGCTTGCTTTAGTTTTCGCAACAGCGCAACCAGTTCGGCGCCGAGACGCTCAACTTTATTGCTGAAATTCGCGTAAAAATCGCTGTCGCCGGCCCAACCAGCTTCTTCATCAAGCAGTTGTAACACTGAATCGTCAGGAGCGCGTTTGTACGAAACGTAAATGCGCAGCGTACCTCCGTGAATCGGCAGCCGTTCAACTCGCCAGATACTCAGCAAATTACGACGGAAAAGTTCATCGAGTGCGGTCAATGAAAAGTAACTGAGGTGCTCGTGATAGATCGTGTCAAACGCGCAGGCGTCAATCAGATCTCTAACATATGGCACCTCGATTACTGCGACGCCGTCGATGTTTCAGCAATATTCCAAGGCCAAAGACAAAGTCGTTCAGGTCTGAGACGTGGGCCAGGACGTTGTTGGCATGGATCACGTCGGCGTTGAAGTCTTCCAATCGCAGTTGTCGTGCAAGTTGTTCTGTAAAGAACTCAGCGATCGTCGGGATTCCGTGTTCCTGCTCGGCAACGTGTGCGATGTTTACGGCGGGTTCGATTCCCAGCACCCGCACACCGGCGTTTTTGTAGTGCCTTAAGAGATAGCCGTCATTGCTTGCAACTTCAACGACCAGGCTTTGTGGACCAAGCCGGTGCGCATCGATCATCCGACCGGCGATGTCCGCGGCGTGTCGCAGCATCGTATCCGAGAAAGATGAGAGGTAGAAGTATTCGCGAAAGAGTTTTTCAGGAGAAACGGTTTCGGTGATTTGGACCAGCGTGCATTCCGGACAAAAGACGAGATCGAGCGGAAACGTTTCCTCTGTTTCTGCAAGCTGTTCGGCGTTGAGTAGGGCGTTTGCCAGGGGAGTGCGTCCGAGAGAGAGGACCTGCCGGAGATTGGCGTTGCCGCACGAGCGACAGACAGACGGTCCACCCGTGATCATTTGCCGGCCCCGAGGAATTCCCTGTACCAATCGATCGTCGAACGTAAACCGTCGTCCAGGCTGAAGAGCGGTTGCCAGCCAAGAACGTTCCGCGCTTTTTCGGCGCTCAAGTACTGTTGCCGGATCTCGTTCACCGCTTCGTTGCGCACTTCCGGTTCGAGCTTCGAATCCATCAACTTCAAAATGCGCTCGACGAGATCGAGCACTGTGACCTGCGTTTCGTTTGAGAAGTTGAAAGCCTGACCTTTCAGCGACGGATCGTCCGCCAGTTTTTCGGCGAGCAGCATGTTCGCCGCAGCGCCGTCTACGGCATAAAAGTAATCGCGGACGAACTTGCCGTCAGAACGGATCACCGGGCGTTGGCCGCGCAACACGGAACGAATCGTTCCCGGAACGATGCGGTTCCAGTTGAGATCGCCGCCGCCGTACAAATTTCCGCAGCGCGTAATCGCGACGGGCAAATCGTAAGTCGCTGCGTAGGCCTGCGCGATCAGATCGGCGCAGGATTTACTCACGTCGTACGGGTGACGGCCAACGAGCGGAGCGTCTTCGTTGTAAGGAAGCCGTTCGTGATGACCGTAAGCTTTGTCTGACGACGCGACGATGATCTGTTTCACTGCGGGACTGCGACGACATGCTTCGAGCAGTGTCCACGTGCCGCCGATGTTGCTTTCGAAGGTCGAGACCGGATTGCGGTTTGCGATACCGACGATCGTTTGCGCCGCGAGATGTATGACGGTGTCGATCTCGTATTCGCCGAGAGACACGTTCTATTGTTTCCTGATCCCGCACGTCGCCGCGCACGACTTTCACTTTATCGAGCAGCCCGCCGCGCACCAGTTCGCTCTGAGGCACCCAGTCGCGAACGAGGCAAACCACGTCAGCACCCGCCGTCAACAATCGACGCACAAGCGAACTGCCAAGCAATCCACTCGCGCCGGTAACGAACACCGGCCGGTCCTGCCAGAACTCCTGATCTAATGAGTCTTCTACGGCCATGTTCTGCAAAAAATAAATCCCGCCAGATGACACCTACGCCCACACCTTCCACGGTGGATTGCTGCTCCACAAACTCTGCAACAGTCTCACTTCACGCATCGTGTCCATGCACTGCCAAAACTCTTCATGACGAAACGCGACGAGTTGTCTGTCTGCCGCAAGTTTTTCGAGTGCGTCAGCCTCGAGACTGCTGTCGTCATCAGCAAGATAATCAAACACGGCTGGTTCAAACACCATGAACCCGCCGTTGATCCAACCCTCACCGATCTGCGGCTTCTCAGTAAACTCCGAAACCAAATCACCGGAGAATATCAGACCCCCAAACCGCGCCGGCGGACGCACCGCCGTCACCGTCGCGATGCGCCCCTGCGACTTGTGAAACTCCAACAACTCGCGACAAATCAACATTGCTGACGCCGTCGCCGTACGTCACCATGAACGTGCCATCCTTCAGCCACGGTTCGAGACGTTTCACGCGCCCGCCGGTGTTCGTCTCCTGCCCCGTGTCTTTCAAATGGACCAGTCCAGTCTTCACACTCGTTGTCCTGGTTTTTCACCACGCCGTTCGAAAGATCCAGCGTCATGCTTCCGCTCAACGCACAGTAGTCGAGAAAGAATCGCTTGACCATCTCCCCACGATAACCCAACGCGATGAAGAACTCTTTGAAACCATGATGAGCGTAATGCTTCATGATGTGCCAGAGGATCGGGCGGCCACCGATTTCGACCATCGGTTTCGGCCGCAGATCAGTTTCCTCTGTCAGCCGTGTGCCTTGTCCTCCGGCGAGAATGACGACCTTCATGCGGTACCTTCTCCAACTGCCGCGGACGAATTATGCCGAACGTGTTCGGATGTCCAGTTTAACAACGGGCGCACGAGACCGGGCATTGGCCCAGCATAATCGCCTCGCGCAGAATTTCCGTCCAGACTATCTACGACCTGAAAAGCGACGACGTCACGCTCGAAGAAATGCGGTCGAAACGGCTCCATCGTGGCCATCGTCGCGGCGATAATCAAAGCGACCTTCCGACAGAAAATTACCCGGAATCCAAGCCGTGCTAATGAAACTGCCGGCTGGCCTTGGACGCCGGCGCCATTTGTCTTCGTATTCGGACGCCACGAATACGCAAACGCCTTCCTGGTTCATGAAATGATAACCGGGAACCAAAACGTGCCCTGCTTGTAGCACTTCGAACTCCATCTCGATCCCGACCGGACAGCGAATATCTACACTCTCGCATATCTCCCCATCCTGCGAACGCACGCGCACCGCGCGCAGCCGCACGATCTCGTTTCCCGGAGCAACGGACGACGTCCTTCCACTCGCGCGCGGCGTTGGTCCTTGCGCCCGAACCCAGATACATCCCGACAGCCTGGTGCGATGGACCATCAAAAGAGATCGAACCGTCTTCGAGCAATATCGTGCGCGGGCACAGACGTGTGATCGCCGGCATGTTGTGCGACACGAAAATCACAGTTCGTCCGGCTTGCCGAACGCTCTCCATCTTGTCGAGGCACTTTTGCTGAAAACGAGCGTCTCCGACTGCGAGCACTTCATCGACCAGCAGAATCTCCGGATCCAAATGCGCGGCGACGGCAAAAGCCAACTTCAAATACATTCCGCTCGAATAACGCTTCACCGGAGTCCCGAGAAAGTCTTCGACTTCGGAGAAGGCAACAATCTCGTCAAACTTGCGCTGGATTTCTGTTCGCGCCATGCCCAGCAGCGCGCCATTCAGGAAGATGTTTTCGCGTCCAGTTAACTCCGGATGAAAGCCTGTGCCGACCTCCAGCAGGCTCGCGACGCGGCCGTGCAACTCGACGCGGCCTGAGCTTGGTTCCGTGATGCGTGCGAGGATCTTCAGCAGTGTGGATTTGCCGGCGCCGTTGCGTCCGATGATGCCGAGAACTTCACCGGGAGCGACCTGGAAACTAACATCCCGGAGCGCCATCAAAGTTTGCGGAGTGCGATCTTCCCTGAGCCGCTTAAGTGGAGCGCGAACGGCCTCGGTCAAAGTTTCGCGAAGCGTAACAAATGAATTCTGATTCGAACCCAGTTGATACTGCTTGGCAACTTTGGTTGCCTTGATAATTGGAGTCATTCTGCTAAGCAAAACTCCGAAAGCGTTAGCCATCGTTTCGTTCTACGCCGAAAGCGTTAGCCATCGTTTCGTTCTACGCCGAAAGCGTTAGCCATCGTTTCGTTCATACGCCGAAGGCGTTGGCCAACTACAGCCCAGGGTTGTTTCAACCCTGGGAGATAGCGAAGCCATAATTAGAAACACTGAAAGTGTTCTATTTGCAATCGGAACTCCTTCAGAGTTTAAGGCTTGCTGCATGACTAAACCCAGGGTTGTCACTTCGCTCCAACCCTGGGCTCTAATTGGCCAACGCCTTCGGCGTTAAGAAGCAACATTGGTTCAAACTGCAAGAAGCAACATTGGTTCAAACTGCAAGAAGCAACATTGGTTCAAACTGCGTCACCACTGTCTCCCTACATGGCTTTGAGGCAAAGCTTCCCTGCATACTTCAACGTTCACTCAGCGTTCCTGAATTGAGGAGCTCGGAGTGAAAGCAGCCTCTTCGCCAGCGCGCGCGTGCGCCAGGTCCCGGCGAGCGTTGGACCGCCCATCAGCATGTAATTCAGCAGGTGTCGCGCCCTGCCGCTAAGTGAAGGTGCGTGGGCCGCGCCGTGGCGTTGCGTCGTCGCCACCTCCGCAATGATCGGATCGGTGTAATTCTGTAGAAACGGTATCGGACATCGATGACAGATCAGTTTGTCATCACTGACCTGGTCCACGACGCGCAGCGCCATGCCGTCGATCCGCTCACTAATCTTCGCCTTCTGTTCAGTTGTCAGCGTACGCGGTTCGCGCCGTTTCTTGTTGGGCGTCGGCGCAAATATCCGTCGCGCGCGTCGGAAAGTTTCGTTATTCCAGACCTTGAAAAAGTCGCCATCGTGATACTCACCGAAGTCGAGTTTCTCTGACGGAACAGCGCAGCACGGCGACACCTTGCCATTCGGATTGAGAACGAAAACGCCGTACAGCCACGCACACGCGCGATCCGTAGTTAACTGTCGCTCACTCTCTTTCTGTAACGGATGATCCGGATGGTAGATGTTGTATGCGGGAATCGTCGACGGCTCGAAGCCTTCGTTGTGTGGCTCCATCGGCATTTCGGCGCCGCCTACGACGAACTCGTCCGCGCCCCACTCTTTATGGAGCGCGCGCGCCTGCTCGATCTCGTGTTCGTTGTGACGAAAGACAAGAAACTGCCAGACGACTCTCGGCGTCGCGCTGCCGAGACGCTGCTTCGCCCGCTGGATGCGCAGTGTGTTTTCTCGCACGAGTTCCAAATTACCGTTCTTCCGGTACTTCGAATACGACTCCTGCGTCACGCCGTCGATCGAGACCAGCATTCGATCCAAACCGCTCGTTACGAGTCGATCGATGTAATCGTCGGTTAGTTTAATGCTCAGGTTCGTGCTGAGGAGAATGTTGACGTCTTTCTTCTTTGCGTACGCGATCATTTCGGGAGTTCGCTTGTGCAAGAGCGGCTCGCCCCAGTTGTACATGTAAAGTTGAAAGATGTAGTCGCCGATCTGATCGATCGTCGTTTTGAAGAGTTCTTCGTCGATCGAAACTGTGGGTCGCAGGCCCAATCGCAGTCCTGTCGGACACGCCGGGCACTGGAGATTGCAGTAGAGATTCGGCTCGATGAAAGCAACGACAGGATAATTGTTCACAGCCTCACGCTTGAGGGCCATGTTTATCCTAAGCTTAAGGACATTGAGATATGCCTTCGGTTTTTTCATCGGCGCAGAAAGACAACTCACAGATTACACGTTTTGCCCGGAAAATAAGAATTCCCCGCACGCCTTGGAACGACGTGCGGGGAATCTGGGAGGTCAGGCCTGAATCAGACCCGGTTTAGTGAACGGTGACGTTGCCACCTCCGGGCGCTCCCGGTGTGGTGTTGCCTGCGTTCCTGTTTTGTTGGTCGGTCTGAATCTGACCGGTCGCGCCACCGAAGCCGGTGGTGTTGAAGATCACGTCGTTGCTCAGCGCCTTAACCTGCGAGCCGGCAACGGCATTAACACCCGTGATGTTGTTCGCGATGACGCAGCGGCTGAGGGTCAGGTTCGAGCCGGAGACGCTCGCAGTCGCACCATTGCTCGTATTGAAGGCGATGCGGCTGTCCGTTACCGTAACGAAGCTGTTGTTTGAAGCAGCATCAACGCCGTTAGTATTGCCTTCGATGTTCGAGTTTCTGATGTTCGCGACGGCGAAACCGGCGGTGGTGCTAACTCTGATGCCGGTGACGTTTTTGTGGATCATCGTGTCGGACACGAACAGGTTGCAACTGTTGGAGGTGGCGACTCTGATGCCCATACCGGTCGTGCTTCCGTTTCCAGTGTTACCGTCGATCACGGAGTCTTCAATCCAGACGTTGTTGGCCGCCAGGATGCTGACGCCGTTGATACCGGTCGACGCGCCATTGATGTCGAGCGCACGAAGACGAACGGCCTTGCGCACGTCCAGTGCGTCGGTGATGTTGATGATGACGCCGTTCACGAGGGAGTTGATGATCGAGCCATAGCCGGCGCCGTGGGTGCCGTTGATGTAGATCGACTTGGTGATGGTAACTGCGCCGTACCCGCCTGGATCGAGAACACTGATCTCACCGTCCTTAGCGGTCTTGGAGATTGCGCCCGCGAATGTTTTGCAAGGAGCAGTGCGGCTGCAGGGGTTAAGGTCATCGCCGACACCGGATACCCATGTGCGGGTTGCCTGGGCTTGAGCGGCCGAGGCCACAACTAACATAAACGTAACAACGAACAACGCCTTGACGGTGGGGTAAAACTTAATCATTTCTATTATCTCCTTTAATTTGTGGAGGTGCTGGGGGGTGTCCAGAACCAGAAGTCCGGCGACTCGCGCGCCGGGGTTGGTCCCATGGTGGATTGAGATATTGGTTAATAGCATGCGTGCATAACCCCGATATCCCTTGTTCGTTTGTTAGCGAGCGAGCGTCGTCCAAAGGCTGGGAGGTTTCGCTACGTCGCTGGTTTGACTGCTTAAACTTGAAGTTCGCGTGGAAAGCCCTGGTTCAACGTTACGACTGCCATATCATTCGGCCTTGTTTTGCGGCGGGATCCGGCGCATCACCTGTAACGCGGAATCCGATTGAGTATTGGACCAGGCATCTCAGAAAATTTTTTTACGCTTGAAAGTCTCCATTAAGGGCGGTTACAGGATTTACACAGACGGCGATAGTGGTGGTTGCGAGGGTTAATTAATGAGACGTGCAGTCACTGAAAACCGACTTGCAGTCTAGAATCATTCAAAAGATCGTCTCCTTTTGAAGGCGCAGTCTTTTACTACAACTCTTGGGCTAAGTCAACAAAATCTTGTGGAGTTTTGCCGCAAAAGTTTTTGGACTGATTCGATGCGAAAATAGGGAGTGCGCGAGCCTTGGTTATGGTCTATTTTGTTACTGTTCACTTCCAATTTTCGCTTTTGTAGGGGTACATGCGAAAAGTTTTTGTGACCGGCGGCGCCGGTTTTATCGGTTCGGCATTCATCAGGTTGGTCCTGGATGAAACCGAAGATTGCTTCATCACCAACTTCGACGCGCTTACCTACGCTGGCAATCTCGAGAACCTGACGGGACTCGACAAAAACCGCCATCATTTCATTCGCGGCGACATTGCGGATCGCGACGCAGTGGTCCAGGCGCTGGAAAACGACGTCGACGCGATCGTCAACTTCGCTGCTGAATCACACGTTGATCGCAGCATAACTTCCGCTGACGACTTTCTGCGCACGAATGTCACGGGAACGCAGATTCTGCTCGACGCGGCGCGCGCAAAAGGCGTGAAGCGTTTTGTGCAGGTTTCGACGGACGAAGTTATGGGAAGTCTGCCGGAAGACGACGAAACTTTCTTTACTGAAGATTCGCCGTTTGCGCCCAACAGTCCATACGCCGCTTCGAAAGCCGCTGCAGAGCATCTCGTGCGCGCTGCGCATCACACCTTCGGTTTGGACACAGTCGTCACGCGCTGCGGCAATAATTATGGACCACGCCAGTTTCCCGAAAAGTTTTTGCCGCTCACGATTGCGAACGCGATGAACAACCAAACGATTCCGGTCTATGGCGACGGAAAGAATGTGCGCGATTGGATCTACGTCGAGGACCATTGCCGCGCGATTCTTGCTGTGATGGAAAAAGGTAGACCGGGAGGCGTTTACAACATCGGCGCGCGTAATCCGCGACGCAATCTCGACGTGGTTGAGTCGCTGTTGGATGCGCTCGACAAGCCGCGCAGCTTGATCAAGTTTGTCACCGATCGTCTCGGGCACGATCGTCGTTACGCGATCGATCCTTCGCTCGTGGAGTCGGAGCTTGGCTGGCGTCCGCGAGAAACGTGGGAGAGTGGTTTGGCGAAGACGATCGAGTGGTATCGCGAGAACACTGGCTGGTTGGAGAACACGCGGAGCGGTGCGTATCGAGATTATTACCGGCTCCAGTATGGAACTGAGGTTAACGCTCGTTGAAGATTCTAATCACCGGCGCTCGCGGACTCGTCGGCCGTGCTCTTACAGAACATTGTCAATCATGCGGTGACGAAGTCTTTGCTTACGATCACGCATCGCTCGACATTGCCGATGCGCAGACGGTCGAGACGATCGTTTCCGAGCGGCGTCCCGATGCGGTGATCAATTGTGCAGCATGGACCAACGTCGACGCCTGCGAAAGCAATCCCCGAAAAGCCCGGAGTGTGAATGCGCTGGGACCGAGAAATCTCGCGCGCGCGACGCGTGAGGCCGGTTCTCTTTTGATCACCATCTCGACCGATTTCGTGTTCGACGGTCTGAAGGACGGTTTCTACACTCAACGGGATCATCCGCGGCCGATAAGTAAGTACGGGCGCTCCAAGCTCAAGGGCGAGCGGCTGGCCCAGGCAGAGAACGCGCGAACGATCGTCGTCCGCTCGGGCTATATCTTCGGGCTCGGCGGCACAAATTTCCTGAGCACGGTGCTGACCAAAGTGCGCGAAGGCGAGAAGCAGAAGGTGATTAGCGACTCCTTTGGCACGCCAACGTACGGACGTGACCTGGCGGCGCGATTGCGCGAACTCGCCGTCATCGACCTGCCGGGCATTTATCACGTCGTTAATTCAGGCGAAGGCGCGAGTTTTGAACTGTTTACGCGTGAGGCTTTGACCATGGCAAGCCTCCCGGCCGATATGGTTGAATCAGTCACCATGGCTTCTTTTCCGCGGCCCGCTCCCCGCCCGCGAAACTCGAAACTCAAGTGCTTGCTGTCGGACGCGATCGGATTACCGCCTTTGCGCTCATGGCAAGAGGCTTTGGCTGATTTCGTTAGGGAAACAGGGACGTAACGGATGCTTGCCTCACGGCGAGTCTCTGTTATTATTCTCCCTCTGACGACTGCCCCCGAGTTGTGACTGACTGTAACCGCAGATTGAAAGCCCGGAAAAAATAAGATGTCGCAAGATAACCGCTTAATGCCGATGCCCTCTGTCGAGCGTACCCTCGATAGACCACTCAGCGATATTGGACAGCTAAGGTCGTATGGGCCAGCAGCCAGCGAACCGAGCCAGATTCGCGATTACCTGTTCGTCGTGCTGAAGCGCAAGTGGCTCATTCTGAGTCTTTGCCTGGTGGTCACGTCGCTCGTAGCGATCCAGATGTTTCGTCAGCCTTCGATCTACGAAGCGGTGACGACGATCAGGATCCAGCAAAAGACGCCGAACGTCCTGCAAACACCGGGACTCGTCGTTGGCGGACAGCCGGACCCGAATTTCTGGGGCACGCAGATCAAGCTGCTCGAAAGTCCGACGCTGGCGCGTCAGGTCGCGTTGAGTCTCGACCTGCAAAACAATCCTGACTTTTTCGGCGGTAACGCACAAGGTGGACTTTTCTCCGCGCTGAAGAGAATGGTGTCAGGGGATCAGAAGAAGCCGAAGGGACCATCGCCCGCCGTTGCTCCTACTGGTTTGAGTGTCGTCGGCGTCGCACAGATGAGAGACGATCCGTTGACGCCGGAAGAACTCGCCGCGCTCGAACCTTATGAAGACGCGATCATCGGCGGCGAAAGTATCAACGGCATCGTGGGCACCAATCTTTTCCAGATCAAGTATGTCCACACCCATCCGGAGTTGGCCCAAAAGGTATCAAACACAATTGCCGAAGTTTTTCGTTCCAACAACATTGAGCGTGTGACTGAAAACTCGTCGGAAGCGGGAGACGTTCTGACGCGTGAGATAACTGCGCAGCAGGACAAGATTCGCGCCGACCAGGAAGCGCTTTTCAACTTCGCCAAGAAAGTAGGTCTGCCGCCGAGTGGCGATCCGAATCTCAACGTCGAAGCACGGCGACTCGTAGCTCTCAGCGAGCAGGTGTTGGCGGCGCAAAACGCACGCCAGGACGCGCAAGCGATTTACCTGAGCGCGTCGACCAGCAGCGACGTCCTGACGGTCCCCGAAGTGGTGAAATCGGATCGCATCGTGAAGATCCAGGACAAGCTGACGGACCTGCGCGAAAAAAAGGCGGCGCTCGAAGTCACTTACACAAAGGAGTGGCCCGAAGTTAGGAAGTTGCAGGTCTCGATAGAGCGTTTGGAGGCGGAACTCAAAACCGCCGCCGACGCGACCGTTAGCAGCTTGAAGGCCAGATACGAAGCAACCAGAGAGCATGAGAAGAAAGTCCAGGAAAACTACCAGCAACAGCGCTCGACCACAGACCAACAGGTGCGCGATCAGATCGAACTAGCCGCTTACGCACAGCGCCTCGAAGCAGCCAAGCAGTATTTGAACGTTTTGCAGCAGAAGTTTCGCGATGTGCAGATCGCACAGGGCGACAAAGGCAGCGAAGTCAGTATCGAATCCTACAGCCGCATACCGCGTTCGCCGGTTGGACCACCGCGATTCCGAAACGTGATGATTGCACTCGTGCTGTCGCTCGTTGCGGGTATCGGTCTGGCGTTCCTGCTCGACTTCCTCGACGACACAGTTAAGTCGCTCGACGACGTGGATCGTTATGTTCACCTGCCGGCGTTGGCGTTGATTCCGGCGAGCCACGGTGGTCCGACACGATTGAAAGGACTGCCGAAAGTTGGCGGTGCAGGAGCTGCGGAAAGTACGGCGCTGGCGATGGTCGACGACGTTCGATCTCCGATCGCGGAATCCTACCGTCACTTGCGTACTTCGTTGTTGCTGTCATCGGCCGGTCAGCCACCAAAGACTATCCTCGTAACGTCGAGCCAGCCTTCGGAAGGAAAGACCACCACGGCGATCAATACCGCGTTCATGTTGGCGCAAACCGGCGCCGAGGTGTTGATTATCGATTGCGACTTGCGACGGCCGCGGTTGCACACGCAGTTTGAAGTCGCGAACTCTAGAGGCTTGACGACGTGGCTCTCCGGTGAGAAAGACCTCGACAACTTGTTGCAGGTTTATCCGAAGACGCCGAACCTGAAGATTCTGACGTCGGGTCCCGTGCCGCCGAATCCGGCGGAGTTGCTCGGTTCCGAGGAGATGCGACGGTTGCTGGGCCAGCTCAGCGAGCGCTTCGCGCATATCATTATCGATTCGCCGCCGGCGATCTCGTTTACTGACGCTTCAATTCTTTCGACGATGGTCGACGGCGTGATGCTGGTGGTCCATGGCGGCCGCAGTTCGCGCGCGGTCGTGCGCCGGGCGAAGCAGCAGTTGCTGGACGTTGGCGCGCACATCTTTGGCGTCGTGCTGAACAACGTGAAGATGGAGCAGCAGGACTACTACTATTCCGGTTACTACTCGAATTACTATTCGACTGATTCGGATAGTGGTCGAGGCGCCTCCGCAGGCGAGACCGCATAAGCTAATCTAACAATCCCTACACGATGAACGTTCCACTTTTGGATCTACAGACGCAGTATGCCTCGTTGCGCGACGAGATGCGGCAGGCAATCGATCGGGTGTTTGAGTCGCAGCGATTTGTGCTCGGCGAGGAGGTGCAAAAGCTCGAAGCCTCGATCGCGGCGTATTGCGAAACGAAGCATGCTGTTGCGTTGTGCTTCAGGATCGGATGCAGTGCTGCTCGCGCTGATGGCGCTCGACCTCGGCCCCGGCGATGAAGTCATCACCACGCCGTTTACATTTTTCGCCACCGGCGCTGCTATAACGCGTCTCGGTGCACGACCTGTTTTTGTCGACATCGATCCGTCCAGTTACAACATAGACATTTCGCAAATAGCGAATGCGATAACGGAGCGGACGAAAGCATTTCTCCCGGTGCACCTTTACGGACAATGTGTCGAAATGGACGCGTTGCTCGAACTTAGCAAGCAGCACGGCATTCCCATCATCGAGGACGCAGCGCAGGCAATCGGAGCCACTGATCGCGGCGACCGTGCCGGTTCGATGGGGTTAATGGGAAGTTTTAGCTTCTATCCGACCAAGAACCTGGGCGGCGCGGGCGATGGCGGCATATTGACTACCAATGATGATGATGTGGCTGAACGTTTGCGACGACTCCGCAACCACGGAGGCCGGAACGAATACCAGCACGAGGAAGTGGGCATCAATAGCCGTCTTGATGAACTCCAGGCAGCGGTTCTAAACGTCAAGATGCAGTACCTCGATAAGTGGTCCGACGAACGCGCGCGCAAAGCAGCGGTTTATGACGAACTCCTGGACGACATTCCTTTTGAACTCATCACGCCGTCAGTAAGAGAAGAAGCGCGTCACATCTATCATCAGTACGTGATTCGCGTTCCGCAGTATCGCGACGCGTTGATGGAACACCTGAAGCAACACGGCGTGGGAACAAAAGTGTATTATCCGATTCCGCTTCACCGGCAGGAATGTTTTGCTTATCTCGGTTACAGGGAGGGCGAGTTTCCCGAGTCGGAACGCGCGGCGCGCGAAACGTTCGCATTGCCTGCGTATCCCGAGCTCGGCAAAACTCAACAGGCTTACGTCGTCGAAACGATCAAGAGCTTCAAGCCTCAGCAAGTCTGAAGGACCGTAACGCCGCATGGCATTAAAACTCAGCATCATCACTCCTTCATACAACCAGGGCCGGTTTCTCGAAGAGACGATCCTGTCTGTTTTGAAGCAGGGTTACGAACCGCTCGAGTACATCGTGATCGACGGCGGCAGCACTGACGAGAGTGTGTCGATCATCAAGAAGTACGAAGATCGCCTCACTTACTGGGAAAGCGAGAAGGACCGCGGCCAGGTCCACGCGATCAATAAAGGACTGGCAAGAGCGACCGGCGACATCTTCGGGTTTCTCAACAGCGACGATCTTTATCTGCCCGGCACGTTTACGGCGGTGATGAACCACTTCAATCAGCACCCCGAAAGCAAGTGGATTTGCGGCGACGCGATCATGTTTGGCGAGGGTTACGAAACGCGCGTCATTCATTCGGAAGTGCCGCAGTCGGCGGCGCATTGTTTGTGTTGGGCGTATCTGGCGCCGCAGCCGGCGCACTTCTGGAAGACGGATATCGTAAGAGAAGGTTTTCAGGAACGATGGGACTACGATTTCGATCACGAGATGTACGTGCGGCTGTTACTGGCCGGGACACAAATGTGAGTACCTGCCGTTGCCGATGGCCGCGTACCGCTTGCATGAAGTGAGTAAGACGGTTGCCGAGGGCCACAAGATGCTGGAGGAGTTCGATCAGATCGCCGAGTTTTACGAACCGCAATTGCAGGGCGCCGAGCAACGCTGGTGTCGCGCGACGCGGTTTTTGCGACTGTCGTATGCGGCCAGCGAAGCGGGACGTAAGTCTGAAGCGGCAAACTGGTTGATGCGTGCGCTCGTGACTCATCCTGAAGGACTACTGAGCCGGCCGTTCTGGGGTTGTCTGCGTCGCGTGGCGCTTCCGGCAGGTCGCTTGCCAAATTCTCCCAATAATCCTAATGTTCTCGCTTGATTTTTTTCTCCCTTTACTCCACTACCGCGGACTCTAAACACGGAATTGTCTAGATGAAGGTTAGCGTCATCGTCCCCGTTCGGGATGAAGAGGACACCATTCACGAGCTGCTCGACAGCCTCGTCGCACAAACACGTCCGCCGGATGAGATCGTCATCACCGATGGCGGCTCTGTCGACGCCACGCCACAGATCATCGAAGAATACAAAAAGCGCGGCTTGCCGGTTCACCTGATTCGCGCCGGCGCTGCTTTGCCCGGACGCGGACGCAACCTCGCCGCTCAACGCGCTCGCTTCGAATGGCTCGCGTTCACTGACGGCGGCATCCGTCTCGCAAACACCTGGCTGGAACATCTCGTTAACAAAGCCGAGCAAGATGAGTCTATCGACATCGTTTACGGCTCCGTCGAACCGGTGACGACCACGTTCTTCACCGAGTGCGCCGCCATCGCCTACGTTCCACCGCCGAAGCCACAGGAGGACGTCGTCGCTCGTCCGCGTTTTATCGCGTCGTCGCTTTTGCGCCGCTCGGCGTGGGCGAAGGTGAACGGTTTTCCCGAGAACCTTCGCTCCGCCGAAGATCTGCTCTTCATGGATCGCCTCGAGAAAGCTGGTTATCGCGCAGTGTTCGAACCACGCTCGTTGGTCTACTGGCGACTGAGATCGACGCTCAATTCGACGTTCAAACGTTTTCTCGTTTACTCCCTCAACAACATGCGCGCCGGACTTTTCAACCAGTGGCAAGCGAGGATTCTGTTTCGTTACGCGATGCTGCTGGTGATTTTTTTGGCGACGCTGATCGTCGAGCCGTCGTGGTTTTGGCTGACGTTTGCGTTGTGGGTGCTGATGCTGATTGCGCGCTCGATCGTTTCGATCTGGCGCAACCGGAACTGTTATCCCGGCTCGTTCACTCGCAACGTGCGACGCGGTCTGATGGTTGTTGCGATCCTTGCCGTGTTGGATGCGGCTGCGATCATCGGTTGGTTTCAGTGGCTGGTCCTCGACGCGTTTCGCAGCCGTGCGGGCAAGACTCCGGTGGAGGCCGGTTAATGGTTAAAGGGGGACTTGAAGGCCGTCGCGTCCTCTTCATTTCCTATAACGGAATGCTTGACCCGCTCGGTCAAACGCAAGTCATTCCTTATTTGCGCGAGCTGGCGAAACGCGGCGTGGAGTTTACGTTGCTGAGTTTCGAGCGTGCCGGGGCGTTTGAGGGAGAAGGCGTTCGCAAGCGCGACGAACTCAAACGAGAACTCAGCGAACAAGGCATCGAGTGGCACTGGCTCCGTTATCACCAGCGGCCGTCAGTTCCGGCAACGATCTACGACGTCATCGCCGGTATTCGCAAAGCAAAGTCACTGGTCCGACGTAATCGCATTGGAATGGTCCATGCGCGCAGTCACATCCCCGCCACGATCGCACTCGCGTTAAAAAGAAGCCTCGGAACGAAGATGATCTTCGACCTGCGTGGTTTGATGGCGGAGGAGTACGTCGACGCCGAACACTGGCGCAAAGACAGTGTTCCTTACCGGATCACGAAAGCCGCCGAGCGTCGTATCTTTCAGGAGACGGATGCCGTCGTCACGCTTACGGAGCGAATCTGGCCCATCATCAAGGAATGGGAAGGACTGCGCGGGCGCCGCGTGCATCATGAAGTGATTCCGTGTTGCGTCGATCTGTCGTTGTTTAAGTTCAGCGATGAAGAGCGCGCAAGGCGTCGTGCGGAGCTCGGGTTGGGCGAGAAGTTCACGATCGTTTACAGCGGTTCGCTGGATGGTTGGTATCTGACGGAGAAGATGGCTGAGTTTTTCGCGGCGTTCATGCGGCGAAGGCCAGACGCGCATCTGGTTTGGCTGACGAATGGAAGCCACGATCGCGTGAAGGAGTTGATGAAAAGTCGAAACGTGGACCAGTTCAGCGTGCTGTCGGTGCCGGCGCGGTTGGTTCCGTCGTACCTTTCCGCCGCGGATGCAGGTTTGTCGTTTATTAAACGTTGCGTCTCGAAGCTTGCCTCGTCACCTACTAAAAACGCCGAGTATCTTGCGTGCGGCTTGCCGTTGATCATCAACGCGGGAATCGGCGATTCAGATGCGCTGATCCACGACTGGAAAGCTGGTGCATTGCTCGAAGAATTCAGCGATGACGAGTACGCGAGGATCGGAAGTCTGATCGAAACCATGGCGGCCCAAACCGGCGCGCGAGAGAACGCCCGCGCTGTCGCCGAACGCGTTTTCGACCTGCAAACAGTGGGTGTCGAACGCTATGCAGCCCTTTACGAACGTGTATACTAGCCTCGCAAAATGCGTGTTCTCGCTTTAGTTCCAGGACTTTACGACATCTCGCCTAGTCAGCGATATCGCATCGAGCAGTGGGAGCCTCTGCTCCGCGAACGTGGCGTCGAGATCACCTACGAGCCGTTCGAATGTCCGGAACTGAACGCGCTGCTTTACCAGCCGGGCAAGATGGCGCGGAAGATGGCGCTCGTCGCGCAGGGATTCGTCCGGCGGTTTGACGTAGTCAAAAAAGCGCGCGACTTCGATCTCGTCTACATCCTGCGCGAAGCGGCGTTGCTTGGACCGCCGATCTTCGAGCAAATGGTCCACAAAACCGGCGTGCCGATCGTTTTTGATTTCGACGACGCGATCTTCGTTTCGTATCGCAGCCCGTCAAACGGTTACCTGAGCTATCTGAAGTTTGCCTCGAAGACCAAAACGATCTGCCGGATCGCCTCGCACGTGATGGTTGGAAATCCGTATCTCGCGGAGTACGCGCGCCAGGTAAACGATCGCGTCACTGTGATCCCGACGACGATCGACACGCGGCGTTACCACGTGCCGCCGCCAAAAAACTCCAGCGGTCCGCTGGTGATTGGCTGGACGGGCAGTCACAGCACGGTCCAACATCTCGACACGCTTCGCGGCGCGTTGAAAAAACTGGCGGCGCAGGACAAATTTCGTTTGCGTGTGATCGGCACTTCCGTTTACGACTGTCCTCCAATCGACGTCGAAGCGATGCGCTGGCGCGCGAAAACGGAAGTCGACGATCTGGAACCGATCGACATCGGCGTCATGCCGTTGCCGGAGGACAAGTGGAGCAAAGGAAAGTGCGGCGCGAAGGCGTTGCAGTTTATGGGCATGGGTATTCCGACGGTCTGTTCTCCCGTTGGCGTCAACACCGACATTATTCAGGACGATCAGAACGGTTTCATTGCGAGCACGGAAGACGAGTGGGTTGATAAACTGAGCCGTCTTTTGCGATCGCCCGAACTCCGGCGCCGCCTTGGTCAAGCAGGACGCGTCACCGTCGAACAGAAATATTCAGCAATCTCTCAGGCGCCGAGGGTGTACGAGATTTTTAAATCCGTGATTCGTAGTCGCAACAGTTAAGAATGCAGAGAACAAGCAGATCGCGTTTAGTCGTAATGGCTCTGTTCGCGTTCCTGCCTTCGTTTCTCAAGCGCGCGTTCTATCGCTGGTTCTTTGGCTATCGCATCGGCAAACGAGTCCGCATCGGTTTCAGCATCATCGATGCGGGCGAGTGTGAGATCGACGACGACGTTTCAATTGGACATCTGAACGTCGTCACGCGCGTGCAGAAACTGGTCGATCAAAGACCACGTGCGCATCGGTCATTTGAATATCATTCGCGGCGGCGACCTCGTGAGTCTCGGACGATACGCAGAGATCATGAGACTCAACGAGATCAACTCGATTCCCGATCCGGAAGTGGTGAACCCGATCGATCCGACGTTGATAATCGGCGATGGCAGTATCGTCACGACCGGTCATAAAATAGACTTCACCGATCGCGTTGAAATCGGCAAACGAGTAATACTTGGCGGGCGCAATTCGTCGTTATGGACCCACAACCGGCAGCGAACGATGCCGATCACGATCGGTCCGATGGTTTACATCGGTTCCGAGATCCGGATGGCGCCGGGAAGCGCGATTCCCGCGAGATGTATCGTCGGAATTGGCTCGGTAATTACCGCGCGGCTCGAAGAAGAGGGTAAACTGATCGCCGGCGTCCCGGCCAAAACCATCAAGGACTTGAGCAGTGAAGACCAGTTTCTCATTGAACGAAAAACGCGGGCGATCTTCCGGACGACGTCTGAAACCGTAAATTGAACCCAGGGTAGATATGAACACGATTCTGATTGTTTTAGCGCTCGTGATTTGCGGCACCGTCATCTGGTTCATACCGGGCTCCGCCCCCGGAGCTTTGGCGGCGTGTGTTGCGCGTTTCCATTCCGACCATTTTCCTGATGGCCCGCACCCGCGACGACAAGACATTTCTCTTTCGTCTGTTCCTTTTGGCGGTGCTGGCGCGCATCCTCATCGCGTCGATCATCTACCTCGGCAACTTGCAGGAGTTCTTCGGCGGCGACGCAAACACGTACCACATCTTTGGTCAGTCGCTGAGTCAGTCGTGGCATGGCGACAACTATCACGACAGCCCGCTACGCGGCATTTCATCACAGTCAGGCGCAGGCGCGTGGGGAATGCTTTACATTGTCGCCGGCTGTTTATGAGGTGATTGGCGCTAACATGTTTGCGATCCAGTTGATCAACGCTTCGGTCGGGGCTTCGACGGCGGTCGTTGTTTACTTACGTTAGCCAAACGCTTTTTAACAACATTCGTGTGTCGCAGTTGGCGGCGATCCTGGTCGCTTTTTTCCCGTCGCTGATTTTGTGGTCGTCGCAGGCGTTGAAAGACGCTCTGATCATCTTGGCGCTTGCGCTCTGCGATCCTGGCCACGCTGCGGCTGATGGAGAAGATCACCGTTCGTTACTATATCGTGTGCTGGGTGGTTGTTTGGCTGGCGTTGCTGAGTCTGCGTTTCTACATCTTCTACATGATGGTGGCGGCTGTCGCGCGGCAGTTTCGTGATCGGGATGAAAGCCATGGATGCGCGGAGTTTTATGCAGCGCTTCGTCGCGATCGCGCGTGATTGGACTTGTGTTCACGTGGTTTGGGGTAATTCGTTTTGCGGGCACGCAGTTTGAAAAGATACGGCAATCTGCAGACGATCCAGTTGAGCCGCATGGATCAGGCGAGCGCCGAGATCGGGCTTTGGTAAAGACGTCGACGTGCAGACGACTGAAGGCGCGCTGACGGCGATTCCGCTCGGTCTTGATTTACCTGTTGTTCGCGCCGTTTCCGTGGGACTCGCATCGTTGCGGCAAAGTATTGCGTTGCCGGAGATGGTGATTTGGTGGGCCGCGTTTCCGTTGCTGGTTTTAGGGTTGTGTTTTGCCTTGAGGCATCGTTTGCGGCAAGTAGCGCCGATCGTGATGTTTACGACGATGCTGACGCTTGCGTATTCGGTGTTTCAGGGGAACGTGGGAACGGCGTACCGGCAGCGATCGCAGTTGCTGGTTTTCTATTTCATCTTCGTGGCTGTTGGGGCGGTGTTGTTGAGAAGCGACGAAAACGCCCGTCGGAAGCAAGGATCGCGAAACAGGACTTCGCGGAACTTCAAGCCGCGCGCGTCCTCGCGCGCCGCAAAGGCGGCCATATGCGAAGTCACCGAGTTCGTTAACGGGACGCGGACGACGCCGACGCATGGGGTGACGCGGTGACGCGGGGAAAGGAAGATCCGGAACTCGGAGATCTCCGTTTCACCGCGTCCCCGCGTCGCCGCTGTCACCGCGTGCGCCGCATCACAGCGCCTATCTCAGAAAGCCGTGTTCCTCGAGGTAAGCGATGATCAGTCGGCGTTTTCCTCGGCTGAATTGAGCGTGGTTTCGAGTTCCAGTTCGGGATTGACGGGTGGTTCGTAAGGATCGTCGATGCCGGTGAAGTTCTTCAGTTCGCCGCGCCGGCTTTCAGATACATACCTTTGACGTCGCGTCGCTCACACTCCTCGATCGGCGTATTCACAAACACTTCAACAAAACGATCGGCGCCGATCATGTTTCGCACGTCGTTGCGCGTCGCGCGATACGGGCTGACCGCCGCGCAGATCACCGTTCCCTGGTGCTTCACGATCTCCGCCGCCACAAACCCGATCCGCCGAATGTTTGCATCGCGATCTTCCTTGCTGAATCCCAAGCCCGCGCGACAAATTATTCCGAACGACGTCGCCGTCGAGCAGCGTCACCTGTCGTCCATACTCCTGCAGCAACACGGTCAGAATTTCCGCGGTCGTTGATTTTCCCGCAGCGCTTAACCCGGTGAACCAAATGCAAAACCCTTGCTTGTGACGCGGCGGATAAACGTTCGCGATCGCTGCACGTCACTTCCGGCCGCGCAAACCACGCAGGCAATTCCGCGCCGCCATCGCGATACCACTCGCGAATCAGTGTCCCGGAAAGTTGCGCGGTCGACAGCATGCGTCGCCGATCCTGCTTACGTCTTCGTATCGATCTTCCTCCGGCAAATAAACAAACTCGCCGAACGGCAACAGCCTTCACCCCGACTTCGTCTCGCAATGCTCTGCACCAGTTCCTGCGCGGCGTACGGCCATAAAACGGTTTGCCGGTTGAGTCGTTTCCCGGACTCGCATGATCGCGGCCGATGATCATGTGATTCGCGCCGTAGTTTCGCCTGATCAACGCGTGCCACAGTGCTTCACGTGGACCAGCGAGACGCATCGCGAGCGGCAGCAACGCGAGCACGATTCGATCCGGATGGTAGTATTTCCTTGCGAGCGCTTTGTAAGTGCGCACGCGCGTGAAGTGATCGATGTCGCCCGGTTTCGTCATTCCGACGACCGGGATGCAACAACAGCACGCCGTCGACGTCTTCGGTGGCGCGTTTCGTCAACTCTTCATGCGCGCGATGCAGCGGATTGCGTGTCTGAAACGCGACGACGTTTTCGCTTCCGATCTCTTGCGAGCCGTGCGCGTGTTTGCGCGGGCGTCAAACGCAGTTCGCGAAAGTCGTAATGTTGCGGAAGATTCAACATCTGCAAAGGCCGCAGATGTTGCGCGATCCCCAACCGTGCATCTCCGCAACCAGCGGATGGCGCGCATCAGTCGTGCCGAACACCTGCCGCGCAGTCGTTTCGAAAGATCCCATTCGTAGATCTCTTCGACGGTCATCGCCGCGAGAATCTCGTTTCGCGAATCCAGCAACGTCGACGTCCCGATCCAACGCTTGACTTTGTCGTCCCGCGACACCGGCAACGTCACCGGAATCGGAAACAGACCTGCCCGTTGGCGAGTCGCATTTCTTCGAGCACGCGGGCATGATCCGCCGCGCCCATAAACGGTCGAGTGGATGAAAGGCCCCGGTTGCGAGCAGTTCGAGATCACAAATCGAGCGATCGGAAAGTCTAATCGTGGCAGTTCTTTGGCTCGGCTGGAGCTTCAGCGAAGTAATTGTTCAGCCACGGATTTGACAGATTAACACAGAAGTAATATACCTGTCCTTTAACTATGTGTGGCATTGTAGGGTTCGTTCGAAACGACGGCAAGCCATTGACGAAGCGTTGTTGACCCGCATGAACGAGGCGATCCGCCATCGCGGGCCGGACGACGACGGTTTTTACGTCAACGGCTCGGTCGGCCTCGCCATGCGCCGCCTCGCCATCATCGACCTGAAAGGCGGGCAACAACCCATCCACAACCAGGATCGCTCCGCCTGGATCGTTTTCAACGGCGAGATCTACAACTATCTCGAACTGCGCGAGAAACTCGAAAAACTCGGTCACACCTTCTACACCAACAGCGACACCGAAGCGATCGTTCACGCTTACGATCAGTACGGCGCTGACTGTCCGAAACACTTGCGCGGCATGTTTGCCTTCGCGATCTGGAACGAGCGCGACGCAGGAACTGTTTCTCGCGCGCGATCGCGTCGGCAAGAAACCGCTGTTGTATGCGCATGTCAACGGCCAACTGATTTTCGGCTCGGAGTTCAGCGCGCTGCTGCTGCATCCGGACGTCAGTCGCGAGATTCGAACCGGAAGCACTCGATTACTACCTCTCGTTCATGTGCATTCCGGCGCCGCTCACCGCGTATCGCGCGATTCGCAAACTCGAACCGGGACACTGGCTGCGCTGGCGCAAAGGCGAGATCGAAACCCAGCGTTACTGGCATCCCGACTTCACGAAGAAACTCGACATCGACGAAGAAGAAGCAGGCGAACGCACGGTCGAGATTCTGCGCGACGCAGTGAAGGTGCGGTTGATGTCGGAAGTTCCGCTCGGCGCGTTTCTTTCCGGCGGCATCGATTCGAGCGCCGTCGTCGCGCTGATGGGCCAGGAGTCGTCTGAACGAGTCAAGACGTTTTCGATCGGTTTCGAAGAACAGGATTTCAGCGAGCTACATCACGCACGCCGTATCGCGGAACACGTCGGCGCCGATCATCACGAATTCATCGTCCGGCCGGATGCGGTTGAAGTGTTGCCGATGCTCGTCGAGCATTACGGCGAACCGTACGCAGATTCATCCGCAGTTCCGACTTATTACGTCGCGAAAGAAACTCGCAAACACGTAACCGTCGCGTTGAATGGCGACGGCGGTGACGAGTCGTTCGCCGGTTACGAGCGATACGTCGCGATGGGACTGACGGAAAAGTATCGCCGCGTGCCGTCGTTCCTGCGCGAGTCGGTCATCAAAGAGACCGTCAACCTGATTCCGACTTCGCCGACAAAGCGCAGCATGGCGCGACTCCGCGAAGCGCTTGCTGGACGGTGTTTCACGCCCACAGTGTCGATCGCTACATGCACTGGATCAGCGTCTTTAACGAAGACACAAAGAAGCCGCTTTATTCAGACTTCTTCCGCGAACAGACGTTGCAAGCCGATGCCGGCGGGCCTGTTGGGCACGTGGTTCAAACGCGCGAACGGCATCGGGATTGTCGACGCGATGTTGTTGACGGACCAGATGACGTATTTGCCGAACGATCTGCTGGTGAAGGTCGACATCGCGACGATGGCCGTTTCACTCGAAGCCCGCTCGCCGTTTCTCGATCATCACGTGATCGAGTTTGCCGCGAGCCTGCCGGAAAAACTGAAGCTGCGGCGGCTGACGAGCAAGTATCTGTTGAAGAAAGTCTTGCGAAAGTTGTTGCCGAGCGAGAACCTCAACCGCCGCAAGATGGGATTCGGTGTTCCGATCGGTCACTGGTTCCGCGGCAAGATGCAGCCGTTCCTGCGCGAGGTCATTCTTTCAGACAAGGCCTTGCGTCGCGGACTTTTCAAACCCGAAGCGGTGCGGCAGTTGGTGGAATTGCACACGCGCGGCGAGCGCGACTATTCGCATCAGCTCTGGACGCTGCTGATGCTGGAACTTTGGTTCAACCGGTTTATTGATTGAACGGTGTTGCAAGAACCTCCCACGCATTGGATCATCACGGATGATCCGCGGATCGAGAAGACGCAGCGCGCCTGCGTCGCGTGTGGCTCAACAAACGCGCGCCAGCTCGGACTAAAAAACGAATTCGACGTCGTGTCGTGTGCCGAATGCGATTCGGTCTACACGCCTTACTCGCCGTGGTATTCGAGCGCGTAGTTCTATTCCGGCTTCTATCTGAGCGAAGAGGAGCTTTCGCCGCCCGAGTTCGTCAACACGCGATTGGAAGAGATCACCGCGGACTTTTCGCGGTTTCGCAAGAACAATCGCCTGCTGGACATCGGTTGCGGCGCGGGAAACCTGCTCGCCGCCGCACGCAAGAACGGCTGGCAGGGCCAGGGGCTGGATGTTTCCCCAAGCGCCGTCAAGCACGTGCGCGGCTTGGGTTTTGAAGTTTATGAAGGCGAACTTCAGGAAGCGGCGTTTCCGTCGCAACACTTCGACGTGGTCACGGCCGCGGAATTGTTGGAACACTTGATCGATCCGCGACCGTTGTTGCAGGAAGTCGCGCGGATTCTTCGTCCCGGCGGACTTTTCTGGACCACGACGCCGCATGCGCGCGGTCTGTCGGGCCGCATGCTGGGTTTGAAGTGGCGCTGCATTTGGCCGCCCGAGCATCTCCAGCTATTCTCCATCCGCGGGCTTACGAAATTGCTGCGCGACGCCGGTTTCAGTCGAATTGCGAATCGATACGACGGGCGGAAATCCCATCGAGATCTTGCACGCGATGGGAGCGGTCAAAGATGCGCCAAAAACGGTCGACCAGCATTTCGACCGTGTCATGACGAGTTATCACTTAAACGAATCGCTGATGAAGAGTCGTTCGCGACGGGTGTTGAAAAACACTGTGAACAGCTTTCTTAACCTCAGTCGCCTGGGCGACTCACTGAAAGTCTTTGCCGTTAGATAAAAACTGACCTGGAGGACAACGTTGAAAGGCGTAGTGCTAGCCGGAGGTTTGGGAACGAGATTGCGTCCGCTTACCTCCGTAACAAACAAACATCTGCTGCCGGTTTACAACCAGCCGATGATCTATTACCCGATCCAGACCCTCGTCAACGCAGGCATCAACGACATTATGGTGGTGACGGGCGGAAGTTCCGCCGGCGATTTTCTGCGCCTGCTCGGTAACGGCAAAGCGTTCGGACTCAAACATCTGAACTACGCTTATCAGGAAGGCGAAGGCGGGATCGCGGACGCGCTTTCGCTGGTCGAACATTTCGCCGCGGAGGAGCCGGTGTGCGTCGTGCTCGGCGACAATATTATCGAAGGCAACATACTTTCCGCGGTCGATGCGTATCGACAGCAGGGTGGCGGCGCGAAGATCATTCTGAAGAAAGTTCCCGACCCGCAGCGTTTCGGCGTGCCTCGACTCGACGGGAATAAAGTGTTGCGCATTGAAGAGAAGCCGGAAGTGCCGCAATCGGACTATGCGGTGATCGGCGATTTACATGTATGACGAAAAGGTCTACGACATCATTCGTGCGCTGATACCGTCAGGCCGCGGTGAGCTGGAGATCACTGACGTCAACAACGCGTACATCGACGCGCAATCAGATGACGTGGGAAGAGCTCGAAGGTTGGTGGACCGACGCGGGAACGTTTGAGAGTTTGTTGCACGCGTCGAAGCTGGTGGCGGAAACGGGCGCGAACAAAGTTGACACGACGTCGATGCAAGTCGCGAAGACTTGATTTCGCACAGACATCAGCAAGGGATAGTGCGGATCATCGCGCGACTGAATGTCGGCGGACCGGCGAAGCACGTCGTCTGGCTGACCGCCGGTTTCCAGGATGCGAACTATCGCTCGTTACTCGTTGCGGGTTCTGTTCCCGCGGGCGAAGAAGATATGAGCTACTTCGCGGACGAGGCGGGTGTGAAGCCGTTCTACATTCCCGAAATGAGCCGCGAGATCTCGTTGAAGGACGTCATCACGGTCTGGAAACTGTTTCGGCTGTTTTTGCGCGAACGGCCCGACATCATTCACACGCACACGGCGAAGGCCGGAACGGTCGGGCGTGTTGCGGGCTTCTTTTATCGCTGGTTGACGCCGGGAACGCTCGTCGGCAGACCGCGGCGGTGCAAGTTTGTGCACACGTATCACGGCCACGTTTTTCACAGTTATTATGGGCGCGGCCGGACACGAGTTTTTCTGGCGATCGAGCGGCTGTTGGCGCGATTGGTTACGGATCGATTGATCGTCGTGAGTGCGCAACAAGGCGCCGAGATTGGAAACGATTTCCGCGTTGGGCGACAGGGACAGATCAAGGTCATTCCGCTCGGCCTCGATCTCAGTGTGTTTGCGGATCACGCTTCGCGACGCGCGCCGTTTCGGCAGGAGCTTGGTATCGATGAGGAGACGATCCTCGTCGGCATCGTCGGACGGTTGACCGAGATCAAGAACCATCAGATGTTTCTCGAACAGCGTTGCGCGTTTGAAAAAGACTTCGGGGCTGAAGATGCGCTTCGCTCTGATCGGCGATGGTTCGTTGCGCGAGAGTCTCGAGCAGCAGGCGCGATCGCTTGGTATCGAATCGGATGTAATCTTTACCGGAGGCCGTCGAGATCCGGAGTACTTTTATCCGGCGCTGGACATTGTCGCGCTGACTTCGCTAAACGAAGGGACGCCGCTCACGCTGATCGAAGCGATGGCGAATGCGCGTCCATGTGTGGCGACGAGCGTCGGCGGTGTTGTCGATCTACTCGCCGACGATCGGGGCATTTGCGTTCCGCGCGGTGACGAAGAGGCTTTTGCTGCGGCGCTGCACAGGCTGGTCGGCGACAGACAGTTGCAAAAAGATCTAGGTGCGCGCGGGCTCGAATTCGTCCACCGTGTTTATCGAAAAGAACGTTTGGTTGAAGACATTAAACGTTTGTACGGCGATTTATTAAACCAGGAAGTGAAGTCTGATATTCGTGTTGCTCTGAAAACACGGATAAATCAATGAAGGAGCAGAACGGTTGCGAGTACTCATCACCGGGGGCGCTGGTTTCATCGGATCTCATCTGGCCGACGCTTATCTACAACGCGGCGATCACGTCTACGTCATCGACGATCTCTCGACGGGCAAGATCGAGAACATCCAACATCTCAAAGGCCAGTCGCGGTTTCACTACACGATCGACACGGTCCACAATCAGCCGGTAACTGCCGAGCTCGTCGATCAGTGCGACGTCATCTTTCATCTCGCGGCCGCTGTCGGTGTGAAGCTGATCGTCGAGTCGCCGGTGCGGACGATTGAGACCAACGTGCGCGGCACGGAAGTCGTCCTGTCGCTCGCGAATAAGAAGAAGAAGAAAGTGCTGGTGGCGTCGACGTCTGAAGTCTACGGGCTCAGTACCGATGTGCCGTTTCGTGAAGACGGCAATCTCGTGATGGGCGCGACGACGAAGGGACGCTGGAGTTACGCCTGTTCGAAAGCGATCGACGAGTTTCTGGCGCTCGCCTACTGGCGCGAGAAGAAGTTGCCGACGATCATCGTCCGGTTATTCAACACCGTCGGTCCGCGACAGACTGGTCAGTACGGCATGGTGATCCCGACGTTTGTGAAGCAGGCGCTGGCTGGCCGTCCGATTACGGTTTACGGCGACGGGAATCAGAGTCGTTGTTTTGGATACGTCGGCGACGTTGTCGGCGCGCTGGTGAAATTGATGGACCACAACGACTCGGTTGGTCAGGTTTTCAACATCGGTTCGAACCAGGAGATCTCGATACTTGCGCTCGCGCAGCGAGTGAAAGAGCTGACGCAATCGGATTCGGAGATCGTGTTTATTCCGTATGACGAAGCTTACGAAGAAGGATTTGAAGACATGCCCCGGCGCGTGCCGGACATCTCGAAGGTCAGCTCGTTGGTTGGCTTTCGCCCGGAGATGAGTTTGGACGGAATTTTAAAGACTGTGATCGATTATCAAAGTGGTAGACAAAAGTGAGCCAAAGGGTGAACCACAAAAGGCACAAAAGTCACAAAAGGCACAAAGACAAAAAGACAAGAAAGTTTCTTATCCGGTTACCGGTACTTTCCTTTTTTCTCTTTTCTGTCTTTCTGTGCCTTTTGTGATTTTTGTGCCTTTTGTGGTTAAGACGACGTAATGACTATGCCTTTTAGCCCGCGTACGCTGCTGGCTGTTGCCGCGTCATTTGTTTTAGCGCTGGTACTGACGCCGCTGGTGCGCGCCTTCGCGAGGCGTTACGGCTTCGTTGCCAAGCCCAAAAGTGATCGCTGGCATAAGAAACCGACCGCCATGCTCGGCGGCGCTGCCATCTGGCTGTCGGTGATCATCACCTACGCCGTCTTCATCTCCGGAACCACCTACGGCAGGTTCATCCTGCTCGCCAGCACGTTTCTCTTCCTCGTCGGTCTCGTCGACGACGTACTCCACATCAAGCCGTATCAAAAACTGATCGGACAGGTGATGGGCGCGGCCTATGTTGTCTATTACGGACTGTCGCTGCCCTGGACCGGTTCGGTGCTGCTGAACATGGCGCTCGCGATCTTCTGGCTCATCGGTATCACAAACGCCATCAACCTGCTCGACAACATGGACGGCCTCGCGAGCGGTATCGCCGTGATCGCCGCTGGTTTTCTCGCGCTCAGTTTTGTGAACACGGGCCAGTACGCGGAAGCGCTGGGAATGCTGATCTTTGCCGCCGCGCTGCTCGGCTTTCTGGTCTATAACTCGAACCCCGCGTCGATCTTCATGGGCGACTGCGGTTCGATGTTTGTCGGCTTCTTTCTTGCGAGCTCCGCATTGATCAACGTCAGCGGCGGCAGATCGCGAAGTCTCCTGCCCGTGCTTGCGGTTCCGATCCTCGTCCTGTTCATTCCGATCTTCGACACGACTTTCGTCACGGTGCTGCGCAAGCTTTCGGGCCGATCTGCTTCGGTCGGCGGACGCGATCACACGTCGCACCGGCTTGTCGCGCTCGGCATGTCGGAACGCAACGCCGTGCTGATGCTCTACGGTTTTGCCGCGCTATCGGGCGTGCTGGCGATCCTGGTGCAACGCGCGCGACTCGACGTCAGTCTCGCAGCGATCGCGGCGTTTACGATTTTGCTGACGCTAGTCGGCGTTTATCTCGCGGGCGTGAAGGTTTACGACGAGAGCGAAGCAGAGGCGGCGCTGAAAGACAAGCCGCTCTACACATTTCTCGTCGACGTTTCGTACAAGCGACGCATCTTCGAAGTGCTGCTCGACGTGGTGCTCGTCATCTTGTCGTACTGGACTGCTTACGCGATCAACTTCCCGCCGTCGAGCCCGGCCTGGAACCTGTTCATCCGCACGCTGCCGGTGCTGGTGTTCGTGAAGATGTCAGTGTTCCTGGTGATGGGCGTGTACCGCGGGTTGTGGCGCTACACGAGCATGAGCGATATGGTCGTGTTTGGAAAAGCGGTTGTGGTGAGTTCGGTGGCGAGTGTGTTGATGGTGCTGTTTGTGTTTCGCTTCGAGGGTTTCTCGCGCACCGTGTTCGCGATCGACGCCGTGCTGATGTTTTTGCTGCTGGCGGGTAGCCGAACGGCGTTCAGGGTCTTTCGACAGATGTTGCCGGCAGTCGGGACGCAAAATGGCCGTCGTGTTTTGATCTACGGAGCGGGTGACGGGGGCGAGCTTTTGTTGCGCGAGTTGCGAAACAATCGCGACTTGAACCTGTCGCCGATCGGGTTTCTCGACGACGATCCGGCTAAGAATGGAAAAGTGATTCATGGGTTGCGCGTGTTTGGTGGTAACGGCGATCTCGCGTCGGTTTGCGCACAACACGAGATTCACGAAGTGGTAATTTCGAGTTCGAAGATGACTGACGAACGGATCCAGGAAGTAATGCGCAGTTGCGCCGAGCGCGACATCGCGGTCAAGAGGATGCGCATCACGATCGAAGACTTGAACTCGCGCTGGCCAAAGGCAGACGAGTTTTAATCACGGAATGCCGCAGGAATTAGTACACGTTAGCGTTCGCAACGTCGCAGTGAGGATCGTGCTGCTGCTGGTGTTGCTCGGCGCGGTGGTCTGTTCTTATTTCGCCGTTCGCTGGTACATCGGAAACACGTTGGCCGAGTATTTCAATCCCGGTCAGAACAACATGCAGGTCGCGGAAATGGCTGTCGGCCTGGCGCCAAACGATCCGTTGACACACTGGCGCATCGCGCAAGTCGCGCAGAAGTTACTGCCGTTGGACCAACAGGCCAGGGCGATCGCGGAATACGAACGAGCGGTGAGTCTTTCACCAAACGACTACCGCTTCTGGATGGCCCTCGGCACCGCGCACGAGCAGGCCGGCGATAGCGCCAAAGGCGAGCAAGCGTTGCGACGCGCCGTCGCGCTCGCGCCGTCGTACGCGTACCCGCGCTGGTATCTCGGAAACCTTCTGCTCCGTAGCGGCCGCTATGACGAAGCTTTCAACGAGTTGCGTCTCGCGGCCGAAGCAGACGTCGACCTCGAACCGCAGCAGTTCAACTTTCTCTGGGCCATCTACAGCGACAACCTTGCAGCACTGAACACCGCGATGGGCGAAGGCGCAGAGCGGCGGGCTCGGTTTGCGTTGTACTTGCTGAAGATGCAACGCGCCGACGACGGACTTCGCGTGTGGGACAGTCTCTCCGGCGACGAGAAGAAGACGAATCGCCACATTGCCGACGCGATGATCGGCAATCTGCTGACGTTGAGCCGGATTCACGACGCGATGCGAGTCTGGAACGACATCGCGATGAACGAGCGATACCGCGTGGAGTTCGGCAAGGTTTTCGACGGAAGTTTCGAGGAATCGATCAACTACGGTCCGGACATGGCGTTCGGCTGGCAGGTAAAAGACGCGCCGCAAATGCAGATCGGAATCGACCCGACGGAGAGCAACACCGGGAGCCGCAGTTTGCGCCTGCTGTTTCAAGTCCGCTCCAATCTCGAAGGGATGAATATCTCTCAGCTTATTCCGGTCGCGCCGGGCGGCGAGTACGATTTTGAGTACTACTTCAGGACCGAAAAACTGGAATCGGGCAGCGCGCCAATGGTCCAGATTTTCGACGCGACCGACGGAGCAGCACTGGCGACTTCTTCGCAGGCGCCGAGCGGCAGCAATCCGTGGACGCAGGTGACTCTGCCGTTCAAAACGGGCGGCAAGACGGAAGCAGTGATACTCCGGATCATGCGCACTAGTTGCGCCGACGACGAGACTCCGATCTGCCCGATTTTTGGCTCGTTATGGTATGACGACTTCAGTATCAAACGACGACGTTAGCGTGCTTGCAGTTCCCGGCGCGCAACGGTTGGCGGCCGTGAGTTCGCAGGATCGCGCGGTCTATCGCATCCGGCACACGCTGGCGAGCCGGTTTGCCGTGCTTGTGATCTGTATCGCGATCGTGATGTCGACGCTCGCTTACGGCACGGTGCATTACTGGGCCATGGGTCTGTTCAACCTCGGCGCGTTGACGATCCTGATTCTGTGGGTGCTGGACGCGTGGAGTCTCGGAACGATGCGCATCAGCCGAAACGTGCTGCAACTGCCGTTGCTCGGCGCGCTCGTGCTCGGTTTCGTCCAGCTACTGCCGTTAAGGGAAGTCGCGAACGACGCAGCACTGGCGTTTGGGTTGGCGAATACGCTGTCGTTCGATCCGTATTCGACGAGGCTCGTGCTGGTGCAGTTTGCGACGCTGCTCGTCTACTTTTCTGCGACGCTGGTGTTTGTCGACACGTCACATCGTCTGCACTTGATGGTGCGGACGATCATGATCTTCGGCTTCTTACTCGCCGTCTTCGGACTGACGCAGTCGTTCACCAGTCCGACGAAGGTGTACTGGATGCGCGAGCTCAATCAAAGCACCGCGTTTGGTCCGTTCATCAACCGGCATCACTTTGCAGGTTACATGGAACTGACGATCGCGTTGCCGTTGGGGCTGTTGTTTGCAGGCGCGGTCGATAAAGAGAAGCGGCTGTTGTTTATCTTCATCGCCGGAATCATGGGTGTCGCGCTGGTAATGACTGCTTCGCGCGGCGGCATTATCAGTTTGATTGCCGAGATCTTTTTCTTCGTCCTCGTGACGGCGATCTTTCGCAAGCACAGCGAAGAACGACATCGACGAAGCAGCCGGTTGAAAGCCGTGGGCGTGCGGCTCGGATTAGCAGCGGCGTTGCTCGTGAGCTTGTTCATCGGCGTGCTGACGTTGGGCGGCGAGATGTCGATCAATCGTTTGATCGTCGACAGCGTCAACACCAACGATCCGACGACGGGCCGCGCGCACTTCTGGGCCGTGACGCTGGAAATCATCAAGGAGCATCCGTGGATCGGCACCGGTCTTGGTGCGTTCGGCGTTGTCTACACGAAGTTCGATTCGCGTAACGGACTGTTTCGACTCGAACAGGCGCATAACGATTATCTCCAGGTGCTTTCTGACGGCGGCATCATCGGCGCGGCGTTGGCGCTTGCGTTTGTCGCGTTGTTGTTTTATCGAGCATTTGTGAGGGCGAGATCGCGTGATGACTTCCGAAGAGGCGTCGCGCTGGCGGCCCTGGGCGGGTGTTTTGCCGTGCTGGTGCACAGCTTTTTCGACTTCACGTTACACACGACTTCAAACGCGTTACTCTTTTTGGTGCTGGCCGCGCTGGCGACGCTGAACGGACGCGTCGAAGATGCGCCCCGACGGCGGAAACGTCGCCGGTCGTCGTCAGGCTCAAGCTCCGAATCAAGGACGAGTCAGGAAGAGGGCGACGCCCTCAAAGTTAACGCGTTATAACAACCAACTACTATGGCTGCCAAAACTGCTCGTCAAGCTGAATCAACTGCAAAAGAAGCGTCTTCATTGCCCGGTGTCGTTCTGGGCGCTGTGCTCCGCTACGGTAAACCGGATGCGTTCAACTACCGCGCGGAAGGGAAGTGGCACGCCATTCCTGCCGAAGTGTTTGTCGAGCGAGTCAAGAACGTCGCACTCGGATTGGCGACGGCTCGGCATTCGTCCCGGCGATCGTATCGCGTTGTTATCAGAGAACCGGCCCGAGTGGTCGATTGTCGACCTGGCGATTTTGAGTCTCGGCGCGATCAACGTTCCGATCTACACGACGCAGGCAGTCGATCAGATCGACTTCATCCTCGCCGACTCAGGCGCGAAAGCCATCTTCATCTCCAATCGGCGGCTCTATAAACACGCGCAACCGGCGCTGGCGAATCGGCAGCTCGAACATCTGATCTTTTTCGATGATGAGGTTGCGGAAGACATGGAACGAGCGATCGGGCTCGATCAGTTGGAGCAGAAAGGCAAAGAGCACGCGGCCGAGCGGCCGGGAGCTTTCGACGCGTATCTCCGCGTGGTCCATCCCGAAGATCTCGCGACGATCATCTACACGTCAGGCACGACGGGCGAGCCGAAAGGCGTGATGTTGACGCACAACAACTTCATATCGAACGTGCTCTCGATCGGGAAAGGTTTGCCGATCGAGTCGACGGACGTGGCTCTGTCAGTGCTGCCGTTGTCGCACATCTTCGAGCGCGCCGGGTTTTATGTTTTCTGTTATTGCGGCGTGTCTGTTCATTACACCGCTTCGTTCGAGCAGGTCGGCGAGAATTTGCGTGAGGTTGCGCCGACGATCATGACGGCCGTTCCGCGACTGTTCGAGAAGGTCTATCACCGGATCATTAAGAAGGGGATGGCGGAAAAGGGGTTCAAGAAGAGCGTCTTCATGCGATCGCTCGACGTGGGCCAGCGTTACGGCGAACTGAAAGACAAGCGACGCTGGATCTCGCCGCAGTTGCGGTTGAAGCAGGGATTGGCGAGCAAACTCGTGTTTTCGAAGTGGCGCGAGGGTGTTGGCGGGCGGTTGCGGTATTTCGTTTCGGGTGGCGCGCCGTTGTCGCCGGCGTTGTCGTATGCGTATCTCGCGGCGGGGATTCCGATTCTGCAGGGGTATGGGGCGACGGAGACGTGCATCGTTTGCGCGAATCGACCCGAGAATAATCATGTCGGATCGGTTGGGATTCCGTTTGAAGGGATCGAGCTTAAGATTGCTGAGGATGGGGAGATTTTGGTGCGTGGTCCGAACGTGATGCGCGGGTATTACGGCCAGCCGGAAGCGACTGCAGAAGTGATTAAAGATGGCTGGTTCTATACCGGCGACGTCGGTCACATGGATAAAGAAGGCCGGCTCTATATCACGGATCGGAAGAAAGATCTGTTCAAGCTGTCGAACGGAAAGTATGTCGCGCCGCAGTTGATTGAGAGTTTGTTGAAGCAGAGTGAGTTTGTGAGTCAGGTGGTTGTGGTTGGTGCTGGAAGGAAGCAGCCTGTGGCGTTGATTGTGCCTGATTGGGAAAACCTGAACGAGGCGCTTGCCGAGGCCGGCGAAAAGGATGCGCCAAAGGATCGGGCGTCGCTGGCAAAGCATCCGCGCGGCGGTGAAGATCGTCCAGCAGGACATCGCCTCGCTGACGTCTTCGCTGACTGACTACGAACGCATCCGTCGCGTCGCCCTCCTGCCCGACGATTTCAGCATCGACGGCGGCGAACTAACCCCCACCCTCAAAGTAAAGCGCCGAGTCATCGATGAGCGGTACTCTGACGTGATCGAGTCGCTTTACAGCTAAGGAGTCTTAACTGTTTTTTCCGCGAGGATAGATTCCGCCAGGATCCTGAGATTTGTTGGGATTTCGGGTGTTCGGCCCACGTCGCGTTCGGTGCGGTGATGAGCCAGCAGCGGCAGTTCGGCGCTGCAGAACTCGCATGCTTCCAAGTGCTGCCTGACCAGCGTCCCAACCATCGGCGACAGCTTTTCAGCCCGAAACGAAAGCAGCGTCCTCGACGCAGGACAGGCCGCCGTTTTTCTGAATGTGAGTTGTCCTTGTGAGCGGTTCATCTCTTTCCGAGTGTTTCACCCCTACAAATACGGCCAATCCCCACCTCATTCCAGTACTTTTCCACATTTTCCTCAGCTTTTTCACACCCTCAACCTGTTGTAAAAACTTGTTGCTCGTTATTTAAATTGCTGTTACGATGTCTCGCGTCGGTCATGAGCCAACCCGGTCTCTGACGTCTCCAGGAAACACCAAAACCGCTCACTCGCGGAACAAAAATCACCTCTGCAGTTCCAACCGGCATTATCAGGTAGCACCTCTATCTCTGACGACCAAACGACAAACAGGGCGCACGGACAAATCGTGAAATCGCTAAGTGAAGATTCGGAAAAATCAGCGTTAGCAGGCCAGGGCGACAAACGTCCACCGGCTAAGACGCGTCGCGCCGACCGGCAAGCGAAGAGCGGGAAATGGATCGATAGTCTTCGCTCCTCGGACGTAAACCGGCTCTGGACCGACCTGCATCGCATCGTCTCGCACCATCCGCTGGTTCGCGCATCACGCAGCGCGGGACTGTTGGTTGAACAAGGCGCGGGCGCCGCGTACACAGACCTCACGCAGGAACTCTTTGTCCAGCTTCTCAGCAAAAACCGCTTCGAACACTATCTCGACACCGAGATGCATGACTACGAGATCGAGTGCGAGATCAGCCAGATCGAACTCACGAACCTCTTAACCGCCGAACTGCGCAAACGACATCCTGAGAGTTATCGCCTCGCCCGCCGTATTTCGACGTTGATTCAATCAAGCCCTAATTTCCGACGTTTCGATTCGAGTGGTATCGACGATGAGCCGCATCGCCGTTTAGCCGATCGGGTTTATGGTTTGAGTGAGTGGAACGACGACAAATCGCGCCGGGGGTCGCACGACGTCGAGCAGCGCGTGCAGATTATTCCAGTCCGGCAGAGAGATACGCGGATGGTCGGATGCACTGGCGATTCCCAGGTCGTCATCAGCAATCCCGACCTCGAAGACTTGATTGTTTCGGTGCTCGACGCCGTTGATTCGCCGGTCGACGTGCGGACTCTGCGGAGTCTCGTGATGTCGCGTCTGCCGGTGATGGACATATATCTCGTGCCGCTGGATGGCGACGATAGCGACAACGAAAACAGCAATAGTTACGAGCCGGTCGACAAGCGCGAGAACCCCGAAGAAGGCCTTATGCGACGGGAGTCGGAGCGGGAAGCGGCCGGGTATGTAGACCAGTTTTTGGTGAGTCTGAACGAGGCGGTCCGCGGGAAAGTGAAGCAGTACAACCGGATTATCGGCGTGCTTTGGTACTGCTATTTGAGCCCGGATCATTCGACGCAATTGGAAGTTGCAGCCGTATTAGGCGTTTCTGATTCATTGGTGTCAGACTATCGCCGGCGCATCGAGCAGGAGTTGCGGGCGCTGTCGTTTAGCGAAGTAGAAGAGGCGAAGCAGTTTGAGCTGGCACTTCGGGAGCACGTCAAGACCCTGGTTTTTGAGATTGAGGAGAAAGAGGTCGCGGTTTAGCGCAAATCCGTCTAATCTGTGTTTTCGGGGCTGCTGCGTTAACAAACGCCGCAGCTTTCTTTTTGGGGAACGGAACGCCGACGGCGTTCGCTAATTCGAGCCCAGGGTTGCTGCAACCCTGGGAACCGGCGAAAAGGAAGGTTAGAACGCTGAAGGCGTTTGGCCGATTGGAACTCCTTCAGAGTTTGAATACGTCAGGAAATCCTAATTCCCAGGGTTGACGCAACCCTGGGCTGGAATTAGCCAACGCCTTCGGCGTTTTCACTACCTGTTTTTGTTGCGGATTGGTGGTGCATGGGCTTTAATTGTGAACGAGTTTAACGAGGAGTGCGGCTACAGTGGAGGCAATCTTTTGGTTGAGTGTGGCAGCGATTGGATATGCCTACGTTGGCTATCCCGTCCTGCTCCTTCTGCTTAGCCGGCTGCGACCGAAGCCCGTCAAAAGCGGCCATTGGACCCCATCCGTCACCGTCATCATCGCGGCCTACAACGAGGAACGAGACCTCGCCGCGAAACTCGAAAACACTCTCGCACTTGATTACCCCCCATCGCATCTCGAGATTATCGTAACGTCCGACTGCTCGTCCGATCGCACTGACGAGATCGCCCGCAGTTTTGCTTCGCGCGGTGTTCGACTCCACCGCCAGGAAGAACGCCACGGCAAGACCGCGGCCCAAAACGCAGCCGTCACCAAAGCTCGCGGCGAGATCATCGTCTTCTCCGACGCGACCACGCACTACCGGCCCGACGTGCTGCGGTTGATGATCCCCGCATTCGCCGACAAGAGCGTTGGTTGCGTAACCGGACGCGTGATTTACCAGGACGACAAAGACTCGAGCGTCGGCACCGGCACTCAGTCATATTGGAACTACGAGTTCTTTTTGAAGAAACATGAGAGTGCTATTTGCTCGCTGATCGGCGTTTGCGGCTGCATGTACGCGGTACGCGCATCGGCCTACATTCCGCTGTATAACGAAGCTTGTAGCGATTTCATTATTGCGACGACGATGGTGGAACAGGGGTTGCGAGCGGTTTACGTTCCCGAGGCGGTCTGTACCGAAGAACCGAACCGCCAGGCGAAGAAAGAACTAGCGGCGCGCGTCCGAATTATCTCGCAAACGTTCGCGGACCTGTGGCGAAACAGGAGCGTACTGAATCCGTTCCGCACTGGGTTTTACGCGGTCCAATTATGGTCACACAAGTTGATGCGTTACCTCGTCCCGGTGTTTCTAATCATGATCTTTATCGCGTCGGCATGGCTGGCGACGCGCAATGCTTTTTACGCAGCGGCGTTCGTGATGCAGGTCGCGTTTTATCTGGCGGCCCTGGTGTCATGGATTCTCGAGCGGTTGGGTGTGACGTTCGGCCTGTTGGCGTTGCCGCAATATTTCGTGATCACGAACCTGGCGTCGTTGATCGCGTTCGTTAAGTTTTTGACCGGTGAAAGGTATACGCGTTGGGAACCGAGCCGCGAATAGCATAACCGAATGATAAGAAAATGCACTGTCGATAGATCTGGAAGACTGGTTCTGCGTGCACAATCTGGCCCAGGCGATTAAGCGCGACGACTGGGACAAGTGCGATCTGCGCGTGCGCGCGAACACGACGCGCATTCTCGACCTGTTGGACCGTCACAACGTTCGCGCGACGTTTTTCATTCTCGGCTGGGTGGCTGAACGCGCGCCGGATCTGATTCGCGAAGTTGAATCGCGAGGCCACGAGATCGGCGTGCATGGTTACAACCATCTCCTGCTGACGGAGATCACGCCCGAAGAATTTGACGAGGACCTCGGCAAGGCGCTGGAAGCGATTGCGAAGACGGGCATCAAGTCGCAGCCGATCGGCTTTCGCGCGCCGTCGTTCTCGATGGTGAACGCGACGAAAGACTGGGCGCTGCCGATCCTCGAAAAATACGGTTTCCAATACGATTCGTCAGTCTTCCCGGTCGGTTTTCATCCCGATTACGGCATCGCCGATGCGCCGCTGAGTCCGTATAAAATTACCGACAAGCTTTACGAGTTTCCGATGAGCGTGCTGGAGATGTTCGGGCGCCGCTTTCCTTTTTGCGGCGGTGGTTACTTCCGTCTGTTCCCGTACGCATACACGCGCTACTGCATGAGTAAAGTGAACGAGCAGGGACGCGCGGTCGTGTTCTACCTGCATCCCTGGGAGCTCGATCCGGAACAGCCGCGGATAAAAAATTTGTCGCGTTCTCAAAAGTTTCGTCACTATCGCAATTTAGATCAAACGGAGCGGCGATTAGGCCGGCTGGTCAACGATTTCCAATTCACCACGGTTAGAGAGGTGCTTCAGATTTGAGCAACGAAATTCAGGCCCAGCGTAGCCTTCTGGAACAGCGAGGCTGATGCTTTCCAAAGGATCTACACGCATCGCAAGTCGAAATTGTCCAACACGCTCGACCATATCTTCCGCAAAGACATGTACGAGCGGTACCAGTTCACAATTGCGAACTGCGCGCCCGTCGAAGGCCGGACGTTTCTGGACGTCGGATGCGGCAACGCGCTTTATTCCTTGGAGCTAGCGCGCAAAGGCGCCGCGAAGGTTGTCGGCATCGACATCGCGGAAGTGATGATCGGTCTGTGCAAGAAGGCAGCCGACGAAGAAAACCTGTCGGATCGATGTACCTTTATCCAGACGGATCTGCTGGAGTACAACCCTGATTCGAAGTTCGACGTGAGTTTCGGCATCGGGCTGTTCGACTACATCAAGAATCCATTGCCGGTGCTCAAGAAGATGCGAGAGGTGAGCACTGACAAGGCCATCATGGCTTTTCCGAGGTTGTATACGTGGCGTGCGCCGGTGCGCAAAGTGCGACTGACGCTCAAAGGCTGCGACGTCTACTTCTACAGCGCCGCGCGCATCAGCAAGTTGATGAAAGACGCCGGATTCAGCCGTCACGAATTGACGAAGGTCGGCAAGCTCTACTGCGTAATAGGATACGTTTAGTTCGGTTCGCTGTTTTTAAATGCCGTCAAATCCTGAAATGTTTGATTACGAGCCCGTATTTCGATCCGGGTCTCGTCGGAAGCGCGAACCGGATCCTCAGCCTGAGGAATGGTCCCGTTCCGGAACAAGCTCGTCCGACGATCAAGTTGTCACTCCTGCCTCAGTCACCAAACAGGAAGAACCGGCTAACTTCCGTTTATTCACAGAAACTGCTAACTGGATTCGCCGCCCAGGACACACCCTCAGCTTCTGGGCGCTTTTCCTGTTCACGGTAATTCTTTACGTCCGACCTTATGAATTCTTTCCGGGACTTTCGTCATTTACCTCGATGGCGTTCTACACCGGTTTGATAACGCTCACCATATATGCCATTACCCAGCTAATGATCGAAGGCAATTTAACCGCGCGTCCGCGGGAGATAAACCTCGTTCTATTGCTGGGGGTGGCGGCACTCTTGTCGATGCCGCTGGCTGTTAATCCCGGTGAAGCCTGGAAAACTTTCAATGAGTTTCTACTTAAGGCGATTCTGATTTTTATCGTTATTGTTAACGTTGTTCGTACTAAGCGTCGATTGTACGCGTTGATTGTATTGGCACTCGTAGTGAGCGTGTATCTGAGCTTTTACGCTGTCCAGGACTATCAGAGCGGCGTATTCAAGGTCGGCAACGCTGTAGACAACAACCTTCGGATAACGGGCCGGATCAGAGGTTTGTTCGAGAACGCTAACGAGTTGGCGCTTCATCTGGCAACCATGGCGCCAATCGCCGTTTGTTTAGCGTTCGCAAAGCGCGGGGTGTTACGGAAAATTCTTTATCTCGGTGCAGCCACAATAATGATCGGTGCCATAGTTGTCACTTTCTCGCGAGGTGGCTTTCTTGCTTTGGCGGCGGTCTCCTTTTTTCTTGTACGCAAGCTGGGGCGCGACCGGCGTCTAAGTACTACAGCAGGATTCGTATTCGCGGTCGTGCTCTTCTTTGCCTTTGCGCCCGGTGACTATGCCGGCCGGTTAAGCACGATTTTCAACACAGCGAGTGATATCACTGGTTCAGCCAGCCAGCGAAATCAGGTGTTGAAAAGGTCCCTGTTGGTGACCGCCAGGTATCCGTTGTTCGGGGTGGGAGTCGGAAACTTTCACCATAAGTCGTTTAGCGAGTTAGGGACACATAACGCTTATACCCAGGTAGGATCGGAAATGGGTGTAGCAGCGATGATCGTTTACATAATGTTCCTGGTTTATCCCTACAGGCGACTAACAGAAGTTCAGAAACTGACGTACGGACAAAAGGAGGAACGAACTTACTACTATCTGGCTGTTGGGTTACAGGCGAGTCTTTTGGCTTACATGGTCGCGAGTTTTTTCGCTCACGTGGCCTATCAATGGTACATCTATTATCTCGTGGGTTACGCGATCGCACTCCGGCGCATTTACGTCTCGCGGAATGAAACGGCGTTGGCTGGTGCTGCTGCGGCACAAACTTTTTCTGGCGAGCCCGCCGAGGTGAGAGCTGTTGGATGAGACGCTTAGTCTCGAAGAGTTGGTTCATCGATGTGTGGCATAACAGGCTTTGTACGAGTTGATAAGGGGCAGATTCCCGGAACCGCCGATTTGATTGACCGGATGTGTCAGGCCATCGTCCACAGAGGGCCAGACGATCAGGGCGTCATGATCAAAAACGGGACGGTACTGGGGATGCGCCGGTTATCCATCATCGATCTCGTGGGCGGGCATCAACCAATCTCCGGCGAAGATGGCTCCGTGACGGTTGTCTTTAACGGAGAAATCTACAACTTCCAGGAGCTGCAGTCTCTACTTAAATCGCGCGGGCACATTTTTCAGACCCATTCGGATACCGAGGCTATTGTTCACGCCTATGAGGAATTTGGCCCATCAAGCGTCGACCATCTGAGGGGAATGTTTGCGTTTGCAATTTGGGATGATCGCACGCAAAAACTTTTCCTCGCCCGCGACCGCGTCGGCAAGAAACCTCTCTATTACACGATCACCGAGCAGGGCACATTCGTTTTTGGTTCAGAGCTCAAGTCGCTGCTGGCGCATCCGGAAGTCAAGCGCAAGATCAATCTGGTGGCCCTCGATGCATACCTCACGCTTGGCTACGTGCCTGATTCTCATTGTATTTTCGAAGACATTCACAAACTGCCGCCTGGTCATCATCTAACCTTTTCGGAAAATAGACTTTCCATTCAGAAGTATTGGGACTTCAACTTCAATCCTGATCCGTCGCTGACCCCTGAAGACTGTATCGACGGATTACGCGATCTGCTCGATGAGGCCGTTCGGCTGCGTTTGATATCGGATGTACCGTTGGGAGCTTTCTTATCCGGCGGGATCGACTCCAGCACAGTTGTCGGCATCATGGCTCGTCACGTGGACCGGCCCGTGAAAACCTTTTCAATTGGCTTTCACGAGGATAGTTTCAATGAACTCAAATATGCGCGGTTAACGGCGAAGAAGTTTGGGACAGACCACCACGAGTTTTTTGTAACGCCCGAGATCTGTGACGTAATTGAAGAGTTGGTTTGGTTCCTGGACGAACCGTTCTCCGATCCATCAGTGATTCCAACCTACATGGTATCCAAGCTCGCTCGTCAGCACGTGAAAGTGGTCCTTTCCGGCGACGGCGGCGATGAACTGTTCGCTGGTTACACCCGCTACGTTACCGATCGCAAGCGAAGCGGTTTCACCCTGCTGCCGCGCGTGATCCGGGAGGGGATGATGCAGCGGTTGAGTGCGAAACTGCCGCACGGCACATTGGGCCGTAACTATATTCACAACGTCGCTCTCGATCCTGTCCATCGGTATCTGGATAGCGTGTCTACGTTTACCGGGCTGAACAGGCAGCTCTTGTATACAGATGACTTCAAGAAACAACTCGGAACGAATGGGGGCGTGATTGCAGAATTTCGCGCATACGCGGCGAAGGTTAACACCGGCGAGCCATTGGACCAGCTACTTCATATCGATAGTAAAACCTATCTGCCAGGCGATATTCTCACGAAGGTCGACCGCATGAGCATGGCCGTCTCATTGGAAGCGAGAGTGCCTTTGCTCGATCACAAACTTATTGAATTTGTCATGCGCATCCCGGCGTCGATGAAGATGTCAGGACTCGAGACTAAATACATTTTTAAGAAAGCTGTTAACGACCTCGTTCCGCAAGAGATCCTGAACCGGTCGAAGCAAGGCTTCGGGATGCCTATTCACCAGTGGATCAACGAGCAATTGAAGGACCGTATTCGAGATACTTTGAATGGACTCAGGGCCCGGCAACGAGGTTATATAAATCCTCAGTACTTGAATGTCTTGCTTGACGAGCATGAACGCGGGCGGCGCGATCACTCCTATGCGCTGTGGAGTTTGTTCATGCTGGAATTATGGCATCGCACATTTGTTGACCAACCCGGCAAGCAGCTGTCCTACTCGGATGCTGCGTTGGCGTTCAGTTGAGAGTTTTTGCGTAAACCATGATCGAACAGACCATTGATCGCGCGCACACCCAAGAGGTCTCTCTCGGCGAGCGCTTTGAATTTGGTAAAAACTGGAGCCGCTTTCTTACCACTCTTGACGATCAGCGGATCGCGGAGTCAGAAAGGGCCATCGCCGAGATGCTCGAGGTTTCTGATTTAACAGGAAAGCGATTCCTCGACATCGGTTCCGGTAGCGGTCTTTCCAGCTTAGCGGCCCGTCGACTCGGAGCTTCAGTACATTCGTTCGATTACGATCCGCAGTCTGTTGCCTGCACTGCTGAACTCAGGCAACGGTACTTTCCCAACGATGATCTCTGGACCGTCGAGGAGGGTTCGGCTCTCGATAGCGATTACGTCGCCTCGCTCGGAAAATTTGACGTTGTTTATTCCTGGGGTGTCCTGCACCATACGGGTGACATGTGGAAAGCGCTTGAAAACGCGCATGTCCCGCTGGCTGCGGGAGGAAAGCTATTTATAGCTATCTACAACGACACCGGAAGCCAAAGCGCGCGGTGGCGATGGATCAAGAAAACCTACAACCGGCTGCCGCGTGTCATGAGAACTCCCTTTGCCGTTTTAGTTTCGGCTCCAGACGAAGCGAAGTCACTCACTCGATCGGTACTGACGGGTCGCCCCTCTGAATATATTCAGTCCTGGACGCACTACGACCGGACAAGAGGCATGAGCCATTGGCATGATCTGATTGATTGGGTAGGTGGTTATCCATACGAGGTGGCAAAGCCGGAAGAGATATTCGATTTTTACCGCGCCAGAGGGTTCATGCTGACGAAGCTGAAATGTGGATCTGTCGGTCTTGGATGTGCCGAGTATGTGTTTCAAAGAACCGACTAGACGGCGATCCTACCGCTACAGTTCCCTCGAATTTTAAGTCTTGAGATATAACGCACTACAACTCATCCCCAGTTTCAACCAGGGTGGATCCGAACGACAGGCCGTCCAGCTAACGCGACTGTTGTTGGAAGCCGGGAGATGCAACGTCTTTGTCGCGACCCTTGAGCGCGAGGGCGTGTTGCTCGAGGAGCTCGAAAGATTAGGTCTGAATGACATTCCGGAATTTCGACTAAACAGTTTTCACGATCTTCACACGGGCCGGCAGGTCTGGCATTTTGCGCAGTTTCTGAAAAGGCACGAGATCGACGTGGTCCATACTCATGATTTCTACACCAACATTTTCGGTATGGCCGCCGCGGCCCTCGCGCGCGTTCCGGTGCGCATCGCTTCGCGCCGGGAAACTGTGTTCCGGCCGGCAAGTCAGAGATTAGTACAACGTTGCGCGTTTCGAGCTGCTCACGCCGTGCTTGCGAACTGCGAAGAGGTGCGCCAACACTTAATCAAAGATGGCGTACCGGCGCAGAAAGTACGTACCATTCACAATGGATTAGATCCTGCGCGCGTGCGGATCCCGCATGTAGAAAGAAAGGAGGTTCTCGCAAGACTGAATCTTCCTGAGAACGCGCGCTTTGTGACGATAATCGCAAACATGCGTGTGCATGTGACGGATCCGGAGCCGTCTTGTTTGAAGGACCATCCGACCTTCTTGCGAGCCGCCCAGCTAGTGCATCAGAACTTCCCCGACGCTGCTTTCATCGTTGCGGGTGAAGGCGAACTAAAAGAGGCAACGCAGGAGTTAGCCAGGAGTCTGGGGATTGAGCAGCGGACGTTCTTTATCGGGCGGTGCCAGGACGTCGGTGCTCTGTTGTCGATCTCAGACGTTTGTGTGCTTAGCTCGCGTTCTGAGGGATTTTCTAATTCAATACTCGAGTACATGGCTGCGGGACGTCCGGTTGTTTCTACAGACGTTGGCGGCGCGAGAGAAGCAGTCGCTCACGGTGAAAGCGGCTATCTCGTTCAACCCGGCGATTATGAAGGAATGGCTGAACACATCACGTCGCTGTTGATGCGACCGGAGCTTGCCGGCTCGATGGGAGAGCGCGGAAGACAGATCGTGATGGAAAAGTTCTCGAGTCAGAAACAGCTTCAGAATGTCGAGAGTCTCTACAGCGAACTGCTGCAGTCGAGTAACCTGCCAGAACGTAAGCGAGTCGCGGTAGGAGGCGGGTAGTAGTAATGTCATCAGCGAGCACAAACAAACGACTTCGGGTCCTGTTGGTTGCCCCGTCACTGGATATTATCGGAGGTCAATCAAGGCAGGCCGTGCGTCTCATGGAAGGATTGAGCCGCGAGCCGGATCTGGAAATGAGTTTTCTGCCGCACAATCCTCGCCTGCCGGGATTCCTTAGGTCTCTACAAGCGATTAAATACGTTCGCACTATAGTCACTACTCTCGCTTACGTTCTGTTGCTGCTGTCACGCGTGAGGAAGTACGACATCATCCACATCTTCTGTGCTTCCTATTATTCCTACTCGTTGAGCGCGATACCTGCTTTATTCGTTGCTCGACTCTATGGAAAGAAATCCATTCTGAACTACAGGAGCGGCGAAGCGGAGGACCATCTGGAGAACTGGCGAACAGCGGTGCCGACACTTCGTTGGGCCGGCGAGATTGTGGTCCCTTCGGGTTATCTCGTCGATGTTTTTGCGCGTTACGGATTGAAAGCGCGGGCGATTCACAACATTGTCGAGTTGGATCGTTTTTCCTTTCGCGAGCGAAATCCGTTGCGGCCGGTCTTTCTCACCAGCCGCTTACTTGAGCCTCTTTACAACGTTCCCTGCGTTCTTCGCGCGTTCGCCATTATCCAGCAGCACTACCCTGATGCCACGCTGACAATAGCTGCAGATGGATACTTGCGTAATGATCTCGAAGCACTGGCGCGCGATCTCAAGCTTCTTAACACCAAATTCATCGGGTTTGTACCCTTTGCAGATATGCCTGCACTTTACGATTCCGCCGACATCTATCTATCAGCCACCAGTATCGACAACATGCCAAGCTCGCTGACGGAGAGCATGGCTTGCGGGCTCAACGTCGTTACCACAGACGGCGGTGGGGCCATACCTTACATAATGAATAATGAGGTCACCGGCCTGATCGTCGATCGCGACGATCACGAGGCACTTGCCGCCGGGGCGATTCGTCTTCTCAAAGACAATGAGTTCGCTTTGAAGCTGGTCCGCAATGCACACGAGTCGAGCAGGAAGTTCACGTGGCCACACATCCGTACAGAGTGGCTTAATCTTTACAAAGGGCTTGCGAAGGAGAAAGGTTTTTTATTGAGTGTTAGCAGTCAGAGCCATGGGCCACTTGCCAAGACTGATTCAGCTCTTTAGAGAAAGCATCTGCCAACTATGAAACAGGTTTTTCGGAAGGGACTGAAGCATATCGTCGTGGCGGACGCTCCCGCGCCCGTGCTGAAGCCGCATCACGTTCTCGTGAATCCAGTGTATTCACTGATCAGTAGCGGTACTGAGAGCGCCAGCATTCATGAGGGAATTCTGAGAGAGGTCGCAGAAAACCCGTCTCAGTTGCGCAAAATCTGGGACGGCGTGAAGACAATGGGACCGTTAGCGACGCTGGCCGAAGTGCGAGCCAAGTTTGAGGAGTATGCGGCGCTTGGATACGCGGGCGCCGGGACCATTTCAGAACGACATCCAACCGTTGCCGAATTCAACGTCGGCGATCGCGTGGCTTACGGCGGCGAGGGAACCGGACACGGCGAAGCGATCCTCGCCTCACAGAACTTGATCGTTCGCGTCCCGGACGAGGTCCCGTTCCACCATGCGTGTTTCACTACACTTGGAAGCATTGCCCTCAACTCGATCAGGATTTCGGAAGTTGGCGTCGGCGATGTCGTCGCGGTTATCGGTTTGGGTTTGGTGGGACAGTTGGTGGCACAGTTGGCGCGACTTCAGGGCGCGCGCGTGATCGGCATCGATTTGCGATCGGACCGCGTGGAACTGGCGCGGAAGCTGGGTGTGGACCACGGTCTCGACGGCAGCATTTCCATCGCCGAAGAGGTTGGTTCGATAACGAACGGGTTGGGTGCTGACTGCGTAATCGTCGCCGCGGCTTCCAAGTCGTCGGCCCCTTGCAAGCTGGCGCTCGAGATCTGCCGCGACCGCGGAAAAATCGTGATCGTGGGCGCGGTGGAAATGGAGTTTCCCTGGTCTGAAATGTACATGAAGGAGATCAAACTCCTCATGTCGCGCGCTTATGGACCAGGCAGTTACGACCCCGAATACGAGGTGCGGGGCGCGACTATCCGATCGCTTACGTGCGTTGGACCGAAAAGCGGAACATGGAAGAGTTCCTGAGGCTGGTGGCACTTGGACGAGTCGATCTTCAGTCGTTGATCACGCATGAGTTCAGTCTTGAAGATGCCCCGCAGGCGTACCGAACCGTAATGGATGCCGCGTCGAGTAGTTTGGGTGTGTTGTTGCGTTATCCGGAAGCGATCGCCGTAAATGGCGGAGGCGCGCGGGAACGAACACGCCGGGTGAATCTGAAGGGCCGGGGCGCGAAGTCTGACTTGAAGGTTGCGCTCGTTGGCGCCGGCAATTTGGCGAAGTGGGCCCACCTGCCGAGTATCTCAAAGATATCGAACGTCAGTTTGCATGCCGTGTGTTCCGCGAGTGGCGCGCGCGGCAATACGTACGCGCGGCGGTTCGGAGCGTCGTACTTCTGCACCGACTACCAGCAGGTCCTCGACGATCCGCAGGTGGATGTGGTGATGGTGCTGAGCCGTAACCAACATCATTTCTCGCAGGCATACGAAGCGTTGCTGGCAGGCAAACATGTGTTCGTCGAAAAGCCGATGGCGCTGACTGAAGAAGAATGTCGCGAGCTTTACAACGCGGTCGCTACAACTGGAAACCAGTTGACCGTCGGGTTCAACCGGCGATTTGCACCGTTTTATAAGGAGCTGAAGCAGGCGTTGAGCGGGCGCACCGGTCCGGCGGTGATTGACTGTCGCGTCAGTTCGCCGGGCATCTCGGGTTCTTACTGGATGGCCGATCCCTCGATTGGTGGCGCGATCATCGGCGAAGCCGTTCACTTCGTTGACCTGATGTACTGGCTCCTCGAATCAGAGCCGATTAACGTCTCCGCTTACACGCTGCCGACGGGCAAGACTGACCCGGTCGGCGAGAACAACCTCGTCGCCACTTTCCGTTTCGCTGACGGTTCGATTGGCACTTTGAACTATTCAACCATCGGATCGAAGCGAGCGCAGGGAGAACGCGTCGAGGTCTTTGCCAAGGGGATTACATCGCTAGTGCAGGACTTCAAGCGCTTTAAGTCAGTCTCGAATTTTAAACACAGTAAATCGACTCTCTGGGCACACAAAGGTTACGAAGCGCAACTAGACTCGTTTTTCCGTAGCATTTCCCGAGGTGAGTCGCCCGACATAACCGTTCGGGATGGTGCGCGGGCGACACTTGTTTGCGTGGAATTGTTGAAATCGGCTCAGACCCTCACTTCACGCGAGATTAACTTGGATGCACTCTTGACCGGGGATGCGGGACTCATTGTTCCGTAGCAAGAGGCGGCGAGGTGAGAAAACAATGAGGGTCAACGACGTTTCACGAGCTAGTGAATCTCTCGACAACCCGATTCGCCTACTGCTGGTAGCGCCCGCTTTGCGGATCCTGGGTGGACAGGCCGTGCAGGCCAACTACCTGCTCCAACACCTGAGTAGCGAGCCAGGCTTTGAAGTCTCCTTTGTGCCGCATAATCCACGGCTGCCTGGTCCGCTGCGGCTCTTGCAATCGATCAAGTACGTGCGCACGCTGGTCACGTCGTTCGTCTATTGCCTTAATCTTCTGATCCAGATTCCCCGGCACGACATCGTCCACACGTTCTCGGCTTCGTACTTGTCGTTTTTGATTGCGCCGGCGCCGGCGATCATCATCGCGCGTCTGTTCGGCAAGAAAGTGATCCTCAACTATCGCAGCGGCGAAGCGGAGGACCACCTGCGCAACTGGCCGCGAACTGCCGCGCCGATCATGAAATTAGCGGACGAGCTGATCGTTCCGTCGCAATACCTGGTCGACGTGTTCTGGAAGTTTGGTTTGCGCGCTACATCGGTGGCGAACATCATCGATCCGAATCGGTTCAGGTTTAAGGAACGGAAACCGTTGCTGCCGATCTTTCTTTCGAATCGAAATCTCTATCCGTTGTATAACGTGGCCTGTATTCTGCGGGCATTCGCGAAGATCCAACAAAAGTTTCCCGAGGCCAGGTTGATCATCGCGGGCGACGGCAGTCAACGACCGTCGCTGCAAGCACTCGCGCGGGCGTTGAAACTGCAAAACGTTGAATGGCGCGGACGTGTTGCGCCCCACAAAATGCACGAGCTGTACGACGAGGCGCATATCTTTCTCAACAGTTCCAACATCGACAACATGCCGGGGTCGATACTCGAATCGTTCGGCACGGGCATGCCGGTCGTATCGACGAGTGCCGGTGGAATTCGGTGTATCGTCACTCACGAGCAGACCGGTTTGCTGGTGCCGCGGAACGATCACGATGCGATGGCTGCGTGGGCCATCCGCTTGCTTGAGTCGCCGGAGACTCGCTTCGTCCATCGCGCGCAATGCCTACGAAGAGTGCGCGGGTTACAAATGGGAAGCGGTGCGGGAGAAGTGGCTGGCGGCTTATGTGCGGCTCGCTGGTCGAGATTCGACGGCGGGCGGTCCCGTGATCTCGGCGCAGATGATTCATGACGATTTCCACTTACAACACTGACAACCTCGCTGCCTCCTCGCGAAAGGCGCCGGTCGTTACGGTTGTGGTTGCGGCGTACAACTCCGCGCGTTACATCCGCGACACATTGGATTCGTTGAAGGCTCAGACCTTCACCGACTATGAAGTGATCGTCGTCAACGACGGGTCTGACGACCGCGAAGAACTCGAACGCATCCTGGCCTCTCATCCACTGCCGGTAATCTACATATCCCAAGAAAACAAAGGAGTTAGCGCGGCGAGGAACGCGGCGATCAGAGTGGCGAGAGGGGAGTTTTACGCGCAGCTCGATGCCGACGATCAGTGGACGCCTGATTACCTCCAGGTGCAACTCGGGATTCTCAAAAGCAATCCCGACGTCGATCTCGTGTATCCCAACGCCACGATCGTCAGCGAGGGTTCGATTAATGGATTGGAGTTCATGAAACTATCGCCGTCGGAAGGAGAGGTGAGCTTCGACTCGCTTGTGCGACAGAAGTGCGTCGTTATGACTTGCGTAATGGCGCGCATGAGCACGATCCGCGCGGCGGGTATGTTCGACGAGGCTATTCGCAGTTGCGAAGACTTTGATCTGTGGCTGCGGATCGTGAAGAACGGCGGGCGCATCGTTTACCACCGCGAGCAGTTGGTGCTTTACCGGCGGCACGAAGGCAGCCTTTCGTCTAATCGCGTGTGGATGACTCGCAACCTTCTCCGTGTCTTCGAGAAATCCGCCGCAACGTTTGAATTAACAACAGCCGAACGAGAAGTGCTGAACGAACAGATAAACGATCAGCGGGCGATGTTGAATCTCTTCGAAGGCAAACATGCGCTGTCCGCGGGTAAAACAAGCGCGGCGCTTGGCAGCTTCGAAAAAGCCAATGAGCATCTAGCGCCGGCCGAAACTCGCGGCGGTGATCTTTTTACTGCGGTACTCGCCGTTTTTAGTAAGCTGGGTCTTCGCGGCGCGCGAACGTTTGCTGGCGAAGCAACCGGACCATCAGTTAACAGGCATCGATAAACCGCGGCCAGCGTCCTCATCAGAGCTGGAGCCGAACGCAAACGTACTTACTGAAAGCACCGATGCGACTTGATGTAATCGTTCCTACCTACAATCGCCAGGACCTGCTTCCGTTAGCTTTGAACAGTTTGTTTGCGGCAGAAATTCCGGCGGGTCTGGACGTAACCGTGACGGTTGTGGATAACAACTCGACCGACGGCACGCGACAAGTGATCGACTTGTTTCGAGAGCGGTTCGGCGAACGGATTCAATATTGTTTCGAGGTGCAGCAAGGCAGATCGCATGCGCTGAACGCAGGAATAGCAGCGACCAGCGGCGACCTGGTTGGGGTCATCGACGATGACGAAGAGATCGACTCGACGTGGTACAGAACTGTCGTTGAGGCCCTTGCGCCGGGAGACCTCGACTTCATTGGTGGTCCCTACGTGCCGCGATGGGCCAGTGAGCCGCCCGACTGGATGCCTCGCGAATACGGCGGGGTTGTGGGGTGGGTCGACGGCGGTGATGAGGCGGTCCCTTTTGATCGCAACTATCCCGGTATTCTGATGGGCGGCAATGTCGTTTTCACGCGCTCCGTTTTACATCGGGTTGGACCATACACGACGTGGCTGGGCCGCACCGATAAAGGCTTGTTAACTGGCGAAGATGAAGAGCTTTACGGGCGTTTATTAGCCCAGGGCGCGAAGGGCATGTACCTGCCGAACCTGATCATCTACCACCATGTGCCTCCGGAGCGAGTCACAAAGAGTTACTTTCGGCGTTGGTGTTTCTGGCGTGGCGTGTCACTCGGTCTGCTCGATCGCACGCGCAAGTTACCATGTCCCTACCTTTTCGGAATTCCGCGGTGGCATTATCGAACCGCACTGCGCGGTTTGTTATCGACGGCGAAGCATCTCGTCGTGAAGCCGAAGGACCCGGCAAAGGCGTTTGCTGCTGAACTCGGCGTTTGGGACTGGCTGGGCCTCATTTACGGCCGCCACTTTCGTAAGGACGCGAATTTCAAGCAGCCGTCGCTTGGAGTGCAGTTGGATGGCTAGCGAAATCAACGACGAAGTCGAAGTTTCCGTTGTCATTCCTACCTACAACCGGTCGGCGTTGTTGCGTGACGCAGTCGCCAGCGTGCTGGCCCAGGACGCGCAAACTCCTTTCGACATCGTTATCGTTGACAACAACTCGCAGGATGATACGGAAAGCGTTGCACGTGCTCTCGTCGGTGCGCATCCGGGAAAAGTGCACTACGTTCGCGAGACACAACAAGGCAACGCTCATGCGCGCAATTGCGGAGTGCAAGCTGCGAGGGGCCGGATTATCGCGTTCATCGACGACGACGTGGCAGTTGAACGCGATTGGTTAACGACGCTTGCGAACGCGCTCCGTTCACATCCGGAGATGTCGTTTGTGGGCGGCAGAGTTTTGCCGCAGTGGAGCGGACCACCGCCGTCATGGCTAACGCCGGACCATTGGTCGCCACTGGCGCTGCTCGATTATGGACCAGAGGAGTTGATCATTAGCGGCGATAGACCACGTGGCCTGTTAACCGCGAACATCGCTTTCCGCCGCAGCGTGTTTGCCGGCATCGGTTCATTCTCGCCTCACTTGCAACGAGTCAAAAACATGATCGGTTCGATGGAAGATACCGAGTTTCTCATGCGTGTTTGCCGGAGCGGGAAGCAGGGGTTGTACTTGCCGCAGATGGTCGCCAGAGCGCCCGTTGAAGCTGAGCGGTTATCGAAGGCTTATCATCGCCGGTGGCACACGGGGCACGGCCATTTTTATGCGGTGATGCGTGATCCGCAGTGGGAACGGTCCAAGTTCAGCCTTGCAGGCGTGCCCGGGCACCTTTACAAACAAACTCTCACCCATGGTCTAAGTTGGCTTAAAACAACCATCACCGGAAACGCCGATGCCGCCTTCACGCACGAGTGTCACCTCCGTTTCTTCGGCGGTTTCTTCCGCCAGCGCCGCCGCCAAACTACTCAAACGTAAGTATATCCGGCATCTTACAGAACATTGCGGTTGTCTTGTAATTCCTACATGAGCATTTACAGCGTAGTTTCCACGTGTTAGCTTGCAACTGTCCTTAAGACGCGTGCGGCTTTTGGACCACACCAGTTCGAATTACGAAAGGGCATTCGCTCAATAGTTTCAGTTTAGTCGAAACGAACGGATTCGGAACTTCGGGGTTTACAACCGGAGTTGTCAATCAAAACGACAAGCTAGTTAGTCAACATCGCTTCTCTGAGATGCGGCAGTAAGAGTGTGTGTGTCCCCTTGTGTGTCCGGCGACCCGTTGGCACACAGCTAATGACCCGTGTGTGAGGAATAAGGAAGTAATGCGGTTACGTGTACGTTCCCTCTTAGCCATTATTCTGACTTTTTTTGCGGCAACCGTTTTTATACAACACCAGGCACAGGCAGCGAGCGTGCGGCTGAGAGTGCTGAGTTGGAACATTCAGTTTGGACAAGGCACTGATGCAGTTACCAACTACGATCGAATCGCTACGTGGCTCGCAAGAATGAACGCCGACCTGATCGCGCTCTGTGAGATGCCACCCGATCAGGTTCCGACACTTGTAAATCTACTGACTCAGAAAACGGGACGCACATGGCATTCGCACTTCGTTCCGAAGGCGCCCGGCATTGCGGAAGGCAACCTGATTCTGTCGACTTACAGCTTCGGCTCAGTTCAGTCGCGCTATCTCAGCTATACACGTTCGATCGCGCAGGTGACGATCAACGTCGGCGGTAGAAACATAAACTTCTTTGCTACGCATCTCGATCACACTTCGTCGTCATTGCGGTTGACTCAAGCAGATGAGCTCCTTGGTTGGACAGCAGCTTTTCCCACTCCGCGAATCGTTGCCGGCGATCTGAACGCGGCGAACGATACACCCGAGATTGGCCGGTTACTGGCCGCGTATCGCGACAGTTGGGTTGACGCGCTCAATTTGGGATCGGCTTTCGCCTATCCCGATAACCCGGTTTGGTTGAATACGCGAACGAGACGTTGGCGCATTGATTTCATCCTGTATGCGGCTGACACGTCGAATTTTGCGGCCGTCAGGAGTGAGATCCCGGACACTCGCGATTTAAGCAATCCGAATGTAGTGAACCGTCTCGGCACGCTTGACGATATGGGCGTCCGTCCATCGGATCATAATCTCGTGATTTCTGATTTCGATGTTTCGACCGGTACTGAGCCAGCACCGGCGCCGACACCCACACCGACACCTACTCCGACACCTACTCCGACGCCTACTCCGACGCCTACTCCGACGCCTACTCCGACGCCGACGCCGACCCCAGCACCAACACCAGCGCCCGCACCCGCGATAGCCCCGCTTCTTCTGAGACAAGGCAACACGGATCGAGCAGTCGCTTTGCACTCCGTGTTATTTCATTTGGAGCCTTTCTCACTGACATCGCGGATCAATCTGGGTTCAGACCAACGCACGAGGATCTTGCTCTTTGCGACGAACCTTGAGCTTCAGGCAGGTGAAACGCTGTCGTCGATAGTGGTTCAAGCAACCGACCCGCGCGGGTTTACCTATCAACTTCCGGTGGAGAAAGTGACCACATTTCCAGGTTTCAGTTGGCTATCGGAAGTGATGGTCCGTTTGCCGGACGACCAAACGATCTCCGGCGATCTGACGATCACAATTACTTTGAGGGGCGCAAAGAGCAATGCCGCCCGCCTGTCTATTAAGCGAGAATGACGCGTAAGCGAGAATGAAGCGGCGCAAGATTGCAATATGATTGCAAACCGCTTACGAAATTTCAAAATTTTTGACAGTATTTTATGTGCGTGCTATGGTTGCGACCGTCTGGCACGTGCGGGTCAGGATCGGAAAGAGGCAGCAGCAGTACCGGACCTAACGACCTACACGTGACGGAGCCCTGGTTAGGACAAGTTCCATCCGTTCTAATCTCTCAGATCTCTGGCAAGAGATCGCAAACACTAAAACTTGAGCAGTACCTCGTCACACCGCAGCTAAGCAGCGGCGTTGTGGCTTGAGTGGTTGGATGTTCCCAGTGTGTTTTTGGTCAGTCGGAACGCCGGGAAGCGATTCGTGACGGCCCTATCACATGTGGGGATGTGTGTATTCCCCCGCCCAGTATCTGTCTACCCGATTTTGATCTTGTTCGAAGGAGACATGACTAGTGACCGTTGTTAGACGATTTCTTCTGTTGTGCTTATTATTCCCGGCACTCATCTTAATTCTTTCAGTTCGAAATTCATCAGCTCAGGAAGTAGTTCTTTACGCAGCACAAGCCCCAGTAAGAGTAGGTAATTGGACCGCTGTCGCCGACTCGACGGCCGCAGGCGGCGCACGCTTAGCAAATCCCGATGCGGGCGCGAGCAAATTAGTCAGTCCGCTGGCGAGTCCTTCCAGTTACGCGGAACTTACGTTTTCCGCAATCGCCGGCATACCGTACCGCATTTGGATTCGCGGCAAGGCCCAAAACAACTCCCCTTACAACGATTCGATCTTTGTGCAATTCTCCGGAAGTTTGAACATTACCGGCAGCGCTCAGTATCGAATCGGCACTACCTCGGGTCTCGAACTCAATCTTGAAGACTGCATGGGCTGCGGAATTCAAGGTTGGGGTTGGCAGGACAACGGCTGGGGGATCAGTATCCTCGGCCCATCGATTTTCTTTCAGTCAACCGGCACCCAGACGCTTCGTATTCAAAGCCGCGAAGATGGTTTCTCGATCGATCAAATCGTTCTGTCCCCCTCAACTTACCTTTTTAATTCGCCGGGAGCTTTGAAGAATGACGGCCTAATCTTGCCGGCATTGAGTGGTCCAGCACCGACTCCCACACCAACGCCAACTCCCATACCAACCCCAACTCCCGCACCGGGCGTGGAGTCGCCGAATAACACGCGCCTTCCACCGGCTACGCAGATTGTCGACAGCACCGGTGCTGTTTGGACTCGTTCCAGTAGCGGAGCGATCTTGCGCAATGGTGGAGGCACAGGCGGCACGGGTTCTCAAATCCTTTACTGCAGTCGCCTCGTGTATGTGTTTGGGACCGATTCACAATGGTACCGGTGGGGCAACGGTTGGACGGCCGTAGGGCCGATTGATCCTTGTGGCGGTGCATCGACACCCCCCACGGAATCTCCGAATAACACTCGCGTTCCACCGGCTACGCAGATTGTCGATAGCACCGGCGCTGTTTGGACTCGTTCCAGTAACGGAGCGATCTTGCGCAATGGTGCAGGCACAACCGGCGCTGGTTCTCAAATCCTTTACTGCAATCGCCTCGTGTATGTGCTCGGCAGCGACAACCAATGGTACCGATGGAGCGGAGGATGGGCGGCGATAGGTTTCGTCGATCCGTGCGGAGGCGGGTCCACGCCAACCACCAACGCCGACACCTACGCCAACACCTACGCCGACGAATACACCACCTCAAGTCAGCATCTCTGCAACTCCAACATCGGGAACAAGCCCGCTCTTCGTAACCTTCAACTCAGCGGCGAGTGACCCGGACGGAAATATTTACGCTTATGCCTGGGACTTTGGTAACGGCGGCACGAGCTCGATGCCGTTTCCAACTACTACTTACCAGTCCGCAGGCACTTACACCGCTCGGCTGACTGTGTATGACAACGCCGGAGCAACGGCATCGACGACAGTACAAATCAACGTCAGCGCGCCGGCACCACCACCGACGGGAGCGCTCCGGATAGTGAGTTGGAACGTCGCTTTCGGCAAGGGAACCGACGGGGTACAGAATTGGGATCGGCAGGCCAACTGGATTGCTCAAATGAATCCCGATCTGGCCGGCCTGTGCGAGATGCCGTCTGAATGGGTGTCTACTCTTGTAAGTCTATTGAGTCAGAAGACAGGACGAACCTGGTTCTGGCATTTTCTTCCGAAATATACGGGCACCACTGAGGGAAATCTGATCCTCTCGAAATACAGTTTCATTAGCACCGGCGGACGCTTCTTAAGCGTGCAACGCTCAGTAGCGCAGGCAACGGTTAGTATTTCAGGGAGGACAATAAACTTCTTTGCGACCCACCTGGATGCGGATTCATCCGGAACCCGTTATACGCAGGTTGGAGAGCTCATGAGTTATGCGTCCGGTTTCTCTGAATCGCGTATCGTAGTGGGCGACTTCAATGCCGGTCCTGACTTATCCGAGACTGTCCGTATGACAGGTTCGTACTACGACAGTTGGATGCGCGCGATGAATGCGGGAGCGGCCGTGGCATATCCTGACAACCCTGTCTACATGCACACACGCACGCGACGAGGTCGAATCGACTACGTCTACTACTCGCTGAGTTCACCGAGCCTTCTTCTGCAGGGAACGCAGGTTCCCGACACGAGGAATTTGAGTCAGACGAATGTGTCGGTGTTCCTGGGAACGCTGGATGATAAAGGCGTGCGGCCATCGGACCACAATCCGGTGATCGCAACCTTCAGCATTCAGTAAGTGAGATCCTGAAAAGGCGCAAAAGCGCAAAGGAACAAAGCGCGAAAGGAGCAACGAGCTTAGTTTAGTTGCTCCTTTCTTTTCTGGGCGCGCTGTTCCTCTGCGCTTTTGCGCCTCTCGCGTAAAGGCTATGGCCTCGCGGCTTTGAAGTTATCGAACGCAACCGTTCCGGGGTTGTTATTTTCGAATCGCCAGGTTCCGCCTTTCAGTTCGAAGTTCACTGAAGTTAGCGGAACTGCCGACGTGTTCCACGTCGTCGAAGCCAGTTGCACCCACGTGCCCGGATCGCTTCCGTTTGCGGGCGCTGCTTCAAAGACGACCTGGCCGCTGGCTGCATCATGGCGTATGCGCCAGAACGCGTGGTCAGTCGAATTGAACGCCACCGTCAACAGCGTCTGTTTCGCGCCGCCGATCCTGCTCTGGACCACAAGGTTCGGACCCTCGAGATACATCCGATAGCAGTTATCGACGTTGAACCCGATCGTGTAGAAAGCATTCGCCAACGTATTCGAAGCCGGCGCCTGCACGAGCTGCACGTATGCATAGCCGCCGGTGAAGTTGAACGCACTGGCGGATCTGATGCCGTTGTAGTGCGAACCGTCGACGGCTTGTTTCAATGGTCCAACGCTGAACTGCGTCGTCTCCTGCAAGGCGACTGTTGAATCAGTGAACCCGCTGAACAGATTGTTAGCGCTCCACTTCGAACCGTCGATCGCGCCATCGTTGAAATCGTCAATCAGTAGGACGGTCTCGCCCTGTGACGGTGTCGTTCCGTAGGTGAACGCGCTGTTCTTCGTTCCCGATTCGCCGCCGGGGTTGGTGACGACCACGTTCACATTGCCGCTCGCATGCGCAGGACTCACGGCGGTGATCGTTGTGCTTCCCGCGACGTTGACGTTGCCGGCGGCCGTACCGCCAAAGTTGACGCTGGCGCCGGAAGCGAAACCAGTTCCGGAGATCGTGACCGCCGTGCCGCCGGTTGTTGGACCAGACGCCGGTGAAACTCCACCGACAATCGGAGCCGTATTCGGAGTACCAGAGAAGAACTCCGACATGTTGTTGGCAGTTGCGGCAGCGCCCGGATATGTCGCCAGTCCGAGGCCTTCAGCCATCAGACGCAGCGTGCTCGGGTGCTGGAAGAGGGTGTTCGACTGGAAACCCTGAATGGCTTTCGAGCTGATAACGACCGTCGCCACGTGGCCGCCGCCATTTACCGTATCGCCGTTGACTGACTCGTCCCAGGTCAGAACCAAGAGTCCACCTTGCCTGAACGCCGCACTCGAAATCAGCGGATCGATATTGGTTTTTAGCCAGTTATCGGCCGCCGCGAGTTTGTCGGTATTGGAGCAGTTCGGAATTGCCGCCGGGCAATCGTGCGCATTGTTCTGCTGGTTCGGAATAATGAACGAATAGTTCGGCAACTGGTTGTCGGCCAGATGCGACGCGAACTGCGAGAACGGCACGATGTTGTTTGCCTGTGACGGGCTGTCGATAACGTCCGTCATATAAGCAAACGGATTGTGTCGCTTCACATACGGGTACGCGTCGCCGCCGACGTAACCAACAGACGGGATACTCTCGGCGTACGCCCGCCACGTTTTACCGGCGGAATTTAGCTGGCGAACGATGTTGTCGACGTCAACCGTGCCGGAGAAGTTGCTATCGTTCGTAATGTTCTGACCCGTTGTTAGCCAGAAGTAATTACCAATCGACGGCTGGTTATTGGCGAAGTAATTCACCGCGAGGCCGTAGCGATCCGCCAGCGCGTTGAGGTACGGCATCGACCCGCTGCTAATCGCATTCTGGAAGCTCTGGTTCTCAGTTACGACAATGAAGACGTGGTCGAATAAGGGCACGGAAGTCTGTGGCACCACGTAATTGAAGCCGTTGATCTTCGTCGCACTTTGACCGTCGGTATTGGTCACCACTACATCGACAGCTCCTTCAGCATGAGCAGGCGTCAGCGCCGTAATAGTCGTGCTGTTAACCACCGACACACTTGAAGCTGTCGCTCCTCCCACCGAAACAGTTGCGCCGTCAGCGAAATCCGTACCGGAAATCGTGATCGATGTACCTCCGGCGGTTGGTCCGGAAGAAGGCGACACCGTGGTTATGCTCGGCGCTGTGGGTGTTGGTGTCGGCGTTGGAGTGACCGAGGCGCCTCCACATGGATCGACATTGCCTACCGGTCCCCATCCGCCTGTCCATCGCCACCATTGGTTGTCGGTGCCAAACACGTAGACGAAGTGGTTGCAGTAAAGGATTACTGAGCCGACACCGCCTGTGTTCACGCCGTCGCGCCGGATCGTTCCATTCCCGGTGCGAGTCCAGACAGTGCCCGCGCTATCTACGATTTGGTTCGCCGGCGGAACGCGCGTGTTGTTCGGCGACTCCGGAATCGGGGTCGGAGTTGGTGAAGGAGAAGGAGTGGGCCCGCCGGAACACGGATCGACAAAACCCGCCGGCGTCCATCCTCCAGCCCACCGCCACCATTGGTTGTCGGTGCCGAGCACGTAGACGATGTGATTGCAGTAAAGAATGACCGAGCCGCTGCCGGCCGTGCCTACGCCATTGCGCAGGATCGCGCCGTTTGAAGCGCGAGTCCAGACAGCGCCGGTGCTATCGATGATCTGAGTACCCGGCGGAACGCGCGTGTTGTTCGGCGACTCCCCACCCGGTGTTGGAGTTGGAGTAGGCGTTGGCGTTGGCGTCGGTGTTGGTGTCGGAGTTGGTGTGGGCCCGCCGCCACACGGATCGACGAAACCTACCGCCGTCCACCCATTGTTCCACCGATACCATTGGTTGTCGGTGCCGAGCACGTAGACGATGTGATTGCAGTAAAGAATTACCGAACCCGTGCCGGCTGTGCCTGCACCGTTGCGCAAGATCGCGCCGTTCGCGGCACGAGTCCAGACAGCGCCGGTGCTGTCGATGATCTGAGTACCGGGCGGAACGCGCGTGTTGTTCGGCGACTCCGCTCCTGGTGTTGGCGTCGGAGTGGGCGACGGCGCGGCGCCCGAAGTTGTGAAACTCCAGAGCGGGCCGTTGGCCGTCTTGTTGGCCATAGTCTTGCCGACAATGCGCCAGAAATACTGCGTACCCGGCTGAAGCGTCGGCAGCGTGAACGTTTCGACGTGACCGTCGTCGACCGAACCTGAAGTCAACCGCGGTTGACCAGGCAGAGCCCCGCTTTGGTCCGTGCTTGCATCCTGAATCAGTAGAGGCGGATTCGACGAAGTACCAAAGTAAATGTCGTACTTGTGCGCCCACTGTCCGCCTTCCCACTGCAGCGTCATTGTCGTCGGCTTGGCCCGTTGCGCCGTTTGATGGCGACTGTGTTGACAGGATCTTGCGGAAGGAGCGGGACGAAAGGCTCGTTCTCCGTCGCCGAGTTCCACTTACGCTCGAACTGATCGACAAACCACTTTAAAAAACACGGCTTCACCGTGAAGTAATTGTGCTCGTCCTGAAAATTTGATGATGGTCCCGTCCAGTTCGATGAACCAAAGATCGTCATTCCTTTGCCGTACAGGAGCACGGATTTTTGGTGGTTCAAGCCGAGATGCTTGCGCATCTTGATCTGAACGCCCGCCATGTACATCCGATCGATATTCCACGAGTCCCATTGTCGGGCAGGATTCCGATACTCGTTGGGCTCATGTATGAGCCGCACCGGAACGCCGCGCTGAACCGCTGCGATCGTGTCATCCGTGTACCGTTGATTGGTGATGCGGTACATGATGATGTCGATCTTCTGCGCCTCCTGATTCATGTTGAACGCCGTGCGATTGTAGTAATCCTGGCTGCCATCGGCGGTCCATGGGAAATTGAGTTCGGCGTTGATCGGAAATATTGGATATTTGCGCGTCAGCGGTCCGCTGATATTGGCGTAGTCGGAGTAGTTGACAGTATCAATCCAGTGTTCGTCGTACTTCGTTTTGAAGCTATTGATCAGCGACTGGTCGTCGGTGAAATAAATTGCTTCGTCGATGTAGTTCGAATTCGGCGTAGTTGGAACAAAGAAGCTCGGCCCGAAGTTTGCGCCGCTGAATTCAAGCCGGTTCTGCCCCACGAAGAGCAGCATTTTCCAGTGAAGGATGCCGCCGCTGTTCTTGAAGCGCATCGGGATGCCGGCCGCTTGAAACTGGTTCAGAATCTGTTCGTTGCCGGCGTTCGAGTTGGCGCGTGGGTCCACAAGGATTCGAACGGGAACTCCGGCCTGCCAACGGGCGATGATCTTGTTGGCGATCGACGTGTCCTGGATGAACCAAAGCGCCATGTCGATGCCGACCGTCTCATTGTCGATCAACGTCCATATCGGTTGACGGCAGTCTTCGAAGGCGGTATCGCACAGACGCTCCTGCGCCTGAGCCGGGGATGAGAGCGTGGCCAGTATGATGAATGTTAATGCGACGAGGAACGATTTACTGCGCATAAAAAGAGAACAGCTCTGCGAATAATTTAAGACCTTTTCCGATGCCGGTCGGGTGAGACATCGGAACTGCTATAAAAACCGAATCCGAAATTAATCGACATTTATAGCAATATGGATCGCGGCTTCAGTATGTAACGCGCAAAACCTTTTACTTTTACCTCGCCCACGTTAAGCTCGGGCACCGATGTCGATTGACCACTGCGATGCAAGGCGTAGGCCAACAGTTGAATGCTCCGTCCACGATTTTCTCGTTCAGATCGTGGGCGACCGATCCCCTAATTGTTCCCGATTTCAGACTTGTATCTGGATTATAGACTTAATCGGTGAAATTTGCCGGAAGAATCATGAAGTTTTCAGTAATTATTGCCACTTACAACCGGGCCGACGAACTGCCCAGAACGCTCGAAAGTTTGAAGGGGCTGGAGGTCAACGAACCCTGGGAAGTGATCGTCGTCGACAACAACTCTTCCGACAACACACGAAATGTGGTGGAGGGTGTGAAGTCGTTTCCGGTTCCCTTGCGATACGTCTTCGAAAAGGAACAGGGACGTTCGGCGGCGCTAAACGCCGGCATTCGCGCGGCTCAGGGCGAGATCCTGGCGGTTACGGACGACGACGTGCGCGTCGATCCGCACTGGTTGACCAACTCTGAACGAGCGTTGCGCGAATTGAACTGCGATTACGTGGGCGGAAAAGCGCTGCCCATCTGGTCGGGCAAACGTCCGGACTGGTTGCCGAATCGCGGCGGAAAGCATTGGGGCGTGATCGCGCTGCTCGACTACGGGCCGGAGCCGATGGAGTTTGGCGACCGCGTGCCGCTCGGAGTCAACATGGTTTTCCGGCGCGAGGCGTTTGAGCGGGCGGGTTTATGGGACAATAGCATCGGCCGCAAAGCGGGGACTTTGCTGGGCCAGGAGGTCAGGGAGTGGGCCCAGCGAGCGCGTGCTGCTGGTTTGCGTGGGTTCTATTCACCGGATCTCGTCGTTCATCACGTGATTCCGGAAGATCGTTTGACGAAGAAGTACTTTCGGCGCTGGTTTTACTGGCACGGGATCAGCCGGGCGATTCTGTACCACAACAACCGTCTTGATATGGAGTCGCCGGAGAGCACGGCGCTCGATTTTTCGACGGTCCCGCACATCGCGGGTGTGCCGAGGTATTTGTATCGGACGTGTTTGAGCAAGTTTCTTTCGATGTGGACGGCGCTGGTCCGCCGAGACACGATTACGCATTTTGAGGACGAACTGTGGTTGTGGTTCTTCGCGGGCATCGTGAGCCAGCGGTGGAAGGATAGCCACAAAAAGGCACAAAAGGCGTGCCTTTCGTGATTAAAGAACCAACCCAAACAAAGCTGATCTTCCAAAACGTGTCGGTGAACTACCTGGTCACCGGCACGGAGCTGTTGATCGGCATTTTCATGCTGCCATTCAACGTGGCCCATCTGGGCCAGTCTGCGTACGGGCTGTGGGTGCTGGTCGCATCGATCACGGTTTACTTTTCGATGTTCGACATGGGCTACGGCGTCGCGCAGGTGCGGTTTGCCGCGAAGTACCGCGCGCAGGGCGACGTCAAGGCGCTCAACGAGATCGCCAGCACGATGTTTTGCGTGTTCAGCGGGATTGGTTTGTTGACGTTTTTAGTCGCGGTTCTGATCGCTCTGAATCTGCACAACTTTTTTGAGTTGACGCCGGAGCAAGCACGCACTGGACAGATCGTATTTCTCTTTATCAGCGCATTCGTCGCACTCGGTTTTCCGGTCAGCGTGTTCGGCGGCATCGTCAACGGATTTCAGCGGCAGTACCTGAACGGCGCGGTCGCGTTTGTGACGGCGATAATCGTGGCGCTGGTGAACGTCGCCGTGTTGCTGGCGGGCTATGGTCTGCCGGAACTGGTTGCCGCAACAACCGGAGTGCGCATTCTCAGCTACATCGCGTACGCGCTGAACGCCTACCGCGTCTTTCCCGCATTAAGCATCCGGCCGCGGTTGTTCAACCGCGATCGGCTTCGCGAAATCACGGGATTCAGTGTCTTCATTCTGATCATCGATCTGGCAAACAAGCTGAACTATTCAACCGACACCATCGTGATCGGCGCGTTCATGGGCACGGCGGCCGTCGCCGTGTGGGCGGTGGCCCAGCGTTTGATCGAGATCGTCCAGCGCATTACGGATCAACTCAACGGCGCACTGTTTCCGGTTGTGGTTGATAGTTCGACGGTCGACCGAGCCGACAAGCTGCAAAAGATTCTGATTCAGGGGACGCGGCTGTCGCTGGCGATGGTGGTGCCGCTGGCTACGGTGCTCGGTTTGACAGCGCGACCGCTGGTGATGTTGTGGGTGGGGCCGAATTTCGAGGGCAGCGTAAACGTTATCTATATTTTGAGCGTCGTGGTCGCGTTCCGTGTCGGCAATGCCACTTCGACCGTGATTTTGAAGGGATCGGGGCTGCACAAGGTGCTGGCCATCTCGAACCTGAGCATGGCACTCAGCAATCTGGTGTTGAGTGTTGTGCTCGTGCGCTGGTACGGTTTGATCGGTGTCGCCGTCGGAACGTTGATACCAATGGTCGTATTTTCAATGTTTGTAGTGTTTCCGGCGGCGTGCCGGCGCGTTGAGCTGTCGCGGTGGACGGTGTTTCGAGAGAGCATTTGGCCCGCAGCGTGGCCGGCACTCGTGATGGCCGGTTTCATTCTGCTGGCGCGGCGATACAGCGATGGTTCCTGGTCGTGGATGGTCGTGCCGGCGATGGTGGCGGCCGGGATTTACGCGGCGCTGTTTTTGCGTTTCGCCATCAGCCGGAACGAACGAGATTGGTATTTTAACAAAGTGAAGGAAGTGTTAAGGCGGCGCTCCGTGGCCGGTACGGCCGCGAAGGAGCTCAGCCAGCCCTCATGAAAGCAATCATACTGGCAGCAGGAAAAGGAACACGGCTCGACGGCGCCGCGGTAAAGCCGAAGTGCCTGGTTGAGATTGGCGGCTCGACGCTTTTGCACCGGCAGATCGATACGCTCCGGAGTTTGGGCGTCAGGAAGATCGTCGTGGTCGTCGGTTTCGGCGCGGAAAGCATTCGCGAAGAGTGCGACGACGAGATCAGTTTTGTTGATAATCCGGTTTTCGCGGAGACGAGCAGTTTGTATTCATTGTGGCTTGCTCGCGAACATCTGACTGACGGTTTCGTCGTGCTCAATTCTGACGTGCTGTTTCATCCGCAGATGCTGGCCGACTTGCTTGAATCCGATCACCCTGACGCGCTGTTGATTTCAGACACCGATCCCAATCCACTCGGCGACGAAGAGATGAAGATCAAGATGCGAGACCGGCTGGTCGTCGACATCTCGAAGCAGATGGATCCGCTCGAAGCCGACGGTGAAAACGTCGGGATAGTGAAATTCAGCGCTTCGGGAGCGAAACATCTCGTCGAGTACATGAACGCGTTGATTGGTTCCGGCGAGTTGAAGCATTGGGCGCCGCGTGCGTTTCTCGAGTTCGCGCGAAATCATCCGCTCCACGCGCTAAGCACGGGTGGTTTACCCTGGATTGAGATTGATTTTCCGGCAGACTACCAACGCGCGGAAAGCGAGATCTTCCCGCAGATCGAATCGCAGCTGCAGCACGTTCGATGAGCCTTAAGCGCGTTATCACGACCAGCCGCGAGATCGACAAGCAATGGCAACGATGGCGTTCGCCCGATCGGCGACGATTGCTCGTCAACGCGCGGACGGCGATGAACTATTCAACCATCTCGCCAATTGTCGAACGCATGCAGGCGGATCAGCGGTTGGAGTTTTACTTCACCGCGAGTGAGAGCCCGTCTCAGTTGGAACAGATCTACGCCGAAGCACGTCAACCGTTTAAATTCATCACAACGCTGCAAGCTTCACTGACCAGGTTTGACGTTTACCTGGCGGCCGATTTTCTGTGGGTGAAGTTGCCGCGAGGCGCGCGCCGGGTGCAGACATTTCATGGCGTCGCGGGAAAGTATCGAACAGTTTACGACTCACCTTCACAGTCAATGCGCAGTTGGGATCGCCTGTTCTTCATAAACCAGCGGCGAATGCACCACTTCATCGAATGCGGCGCAATCGATGAAGGCAGTCAGGCGGCACGTTTGATTGGCATGCCGAAGCTGGATTGTCTCGTCGATGGCTCTCTTAAACGAGACGAGCTTCTCAGCGCGATGGGGATCGATCCGGACAGAAAGACCATTCTGTATGCGCCAACGTGGTCGGCACATTCTTCGGTCGTGTCGATGGGAGAAGAGTTGGTGAGAGGTTTGGGCGAGCGGGGCTATGCAGTCATCGTGAAGCTACACGACCGTTCGAGAGATCTTAATTACGTGAACTCGGGCGGAGTGGACTGGGGCGCGCGGCTTGAGCCGATATTGCAGAAATTTGGCGGCGTGTTGGCGACGGGAACGAATTCATCGCCGTACCTGAGCGCGGCTGACATTATGATCACCGATCATAGTTCGGTCGGCTTTGAATACTTGCTGCTCGATCGGCCATTGATTCGCATACACGTGCCGGAGTTGATTAAAAATACTGACATCGAACCGAGCTACGTCGATCTGCTTGCAAGTGCTTCGACAAGCGTGACGAATGTTGCGGAAACCCTTGCAGCGGTTGAGCGGGGCTTTCTCGATGGACGAGACAAGTCTGCAACGCGGATAGCGGTCGCGAACGAGATGTTTTACAAGCCCGGTACAGCAACTCAGCGCGCTGTGAACGAGTTGTACGAACTGATGGAACTTGAATGAACCTGCAAAAGCTGAAGAATGCGAGCTTTCACGAGTTGCGTGTTCGCGCGGCGCAGCGCGTTGCCGCTTTCAGCGAACGGCGTGGTTGGTCAAGTTTGGTAAAGCTGCCGGAAACCGTTCCTAACACCGATTTCGAAAAAGGTCGGTTTTTCGCAGGGTTGCACGATCTAAAAGCAACCGCTGCCGAAATGAAATCCAGATGGCCCGAGACTGCGCAACGGATCGTCGAACAAGCTGATCGCATTAGTGAAGGAAAGTTTGACCTGCTTGGGTTGAAAAACCTCGATTTTGGCAACCCGATCGACTGGCATTTCGAGCCCGTGAGCGGCAAACGAATCCCTCTCGAGCACTGGAGCAAGCTCGACTATCTCGATGCCGGAGTAGCGGGAGACAAGAAGATTACGTGGGAGTTGAACCGCCATCAGTATTTCATGAAGTTGGGCCAGGCGTACGCGTTAACTCAAGATCAGAAATATGCGCGGACGTTTGTGAACCATCTCGAGTCGTGGATGGACGCGAACGCGCCCAAGCGCGGAATCAATTGGGCCAGCAGTCTGGAAGTCGCGTTTCGATCGATCTCGTGGTTATGGGCACTCTACTTTTTCAAAGACTTAGTTCCGGCTGAGACACGAAACCGGGCGTTGAAGTTCTTGTATCTCGGCGCACGTCATCTCGAGTCGTACTTATCGACATATTTCAGTCCAAACACACATCTGACTGGTGAAGCGCTCGGACTTTTCTTCCTGGGAACGCTGCTGCCGGAGTTGAAGGAAGCGAAACGGTGGCGCGATCTTGGCAGCCAGATTCTGATCGACCAGATTCCCGTACACGTGCGTGCAGACGGCGTCTACTTCGAACAGTCCAGTTACTATCATCGTTACACCACCGATTTCTACCTTCACTTCCTGCTCCTTTCGCGGGCAAACAATTTCACGCTTCCCGGAACAGTAGAGGAGGCGGTTACGCGCCTGCTCGATCACTTGATGTACATCACTCGTCCCGATAGCACGACGCCATTATTCGGTGACGACGATGGCGGGCGTTTGGCTGTGCTGGACGTCCGTGCAGCGAACGACTTTTGCGCGACGCTGGCAACCGGATCTGTGTTGTTCGATCGTGGCGACTACAAGTTCGTTGCCAATGGTGCAGCGGAGGAGTTGTTATGGTTAACGGGTGTCGAAGGGCTGCGCCGGTTTGATTCGATCGTCGCGGCGGAACCATCAGAAACGTCGAAAGCGTTCCCCGAAAGTGGTTACTTCGTCATGCGTGATGGATGGACCCGCGACTCGAACTATTTGCTTTTTGATTGTGGCCCACATGGATCGCTCAACTGCGGCCATGCTCATGCCGATGCTTTATCGATTGACTTAGCCGCGAACGGCGAAACCGTACTCGTAGATCCGGGAACTTATACCTACACAGGATCAAAGGAACTCAGGGACTGGTTTCGCAGCTCACATGCCCACAACACTGTGACGCTTGACGGGCACTCCTCATCCGAACCGGACGGGGCATTCTCGTGGCGCACCATCGCACGATGCTCGCTTCAGCAATGGATCTCTCAGGACCGCTTCGACTTTGTTTCCGGCCGTCACGACGGGTTTATGCGTCTTCAGAGCCCCGCGATCGTCAGCCGGGAAATCCTGTTCCTGAAACACGATTATTGGATCGTGCGCGACGCGCTCAGCTCGTCCAGCGACCACCGTCTCGACGTTCGCTTCCATTTCGAATCTGCACAGCCCACGGAACCAGCTCTCGACATTCAATGTTTCGGGAACGGCGAGCGCGTTGAGGAAGAGACCTTTGTTTCGCACTGTTATGGTCAAAAGGAGCCGGCAAGAGCGGTCACCTTTTCGGCCACTTTGCGCGACGGTGAGGACGTTATCACCTTTCTGCTGCCGCGAAAGGCCGGAATTGAGCGGCAGGTGATTGAAATTGAAGCAGAAGAGGGCCGTGCGTTTGAGGTTTCTCGGGGAAAGACTCTGGATGTTGTTATGATTCGCTCTGGTCAGTGGCTGTGGAAAAGATTCGTAGACGGTGAGCTGCAGGAGATCGTTTCACCCCAGACACAAACGTTGGCGCAAACATTGGAATGACGTCGCAAGTTCTCGAAATTGCTCAGGGTGAAAGGTTCCAGTTTGGCGAGAACTGGAAACAGTTTCTTAGCACCCTAAATGAAACTCGGATCGTGGAGGCTGAAAAATCTCTAAAGGAGATGCTCCGGGTCGAGGATTTGACCAACAAAAGCTTTCTCGATGTCGGTTCCGGCAGCGGTATTTTTAGCCTGGCGGCAAAACGGCTCGGCGCGCGCGTTCACTCCCTCGATTACGATCCCGAGTCGGTGGCCTGCACGATGGAACTGAGGCGTCGCTATTTTGAAGAGGATTCGGATTGGACCGTCGAAGAAGGATCGGTGCTGGACGCCAATTACCTTCATTCGTTAGGAAAATTTGACGTTGTATACTCGTGGGGAGTTCTCCATCACACGGGCAAAATGTGGCAGGCGCTGGAAAATGTTTCTGCGCCGGTCTCAGCCGATGGAAAACTGTTTATCGCAATTTACGATGATATTGGTTGGCGAACTACGATGTGGAGGTGGATCAAGAAGGCTTACAATCGTCTGCCTCGACCTCTGAAAATGCCGTTCATCTTCCTCATTCTAGTCCCGGGTCAGAGTAAGGCCGTAGTTCAATCGATACTGACCGGGCGACTGAATGAGTACATTCAATCCTGGACGCAATACAGCAAAAACCGCGGAATGAGTCGCTGGCACGATGCAGTGGATTGGATAGGGGGTTACCCTTACGAAGTGGCAACGGCGGGCCAGTTGATCGACTTTTACAAAGCTAAAGGCTTCGAGGTGTTGAAGGTAAAACGTCCTGACTACAAGCTGGGCTGCAATGAATTGGTTTTTGCGCGACACGGAAAAATAACCTGGTATGTGTGGCATTAACGGCATAGCCTTCTCAAAAGCTTCGCGAGGCCGGGTCGATCCGGAGTTGCTGAAGCGGATGCGCGATGTTCTGCGCCACCGCGGGCCGGACGACGCAGGAATATTTTTTTCTGACGCTGTCGCATTGGGCCACCGTCGTCTGAGCATTGTCGACGTCTCGCGTGGTCATCAACCGATGACCAATGAAGATGCAACACTGCACATCACTTACAACGGCGAGATCTATAACCACGCAGATTATCGCGAGTCGCTCGAAGCCCGGGGCCACGTCTATCAAACATACTGCGATACGGAAACGATCCTGCATCTTTATGAAGAGCACGGATCAACTTGTGTTGATTACCTGCGCGGCATGTTTGCATTCGCAATCTGGGACCAGCGCAAAAAGGAATTATTCATCGCCCGCGATCGTCTGGGAGTAAAGCCGCTTTACTACGTTCATACAGACGACGGTTCACTTTACTTCGCCTCCGAAATCAAAGCTCTGCTCGAAGCACGCGCGGTTAAGCCTGAGCTCAACTACGCTGTGCTTTCTGACTATCTCGCCAATCATGCACCATCCGGCGAAGAGACGCTCTTCGTTGGCGTCAAGCGACTCTTACCCGGACACGTGATGACGTGGCGTGACGGCGAAGTCTCGATTCGTCGTTACTGGGACGTTGATTTTTCCAAAGACGACGACGTTCGCGATGACAAGACTTACATCGACCAGTGGTCTGAACTCTTTCGCGAGTCGGTCCGGCTGCGGTTGATGGCCGACGTTCCGCTGGGAATGTTTCTTTCAGGAGGTATAGATTCCTCCGCGATTGCCGCCGTGATGAGCGGCATGGTCAGCGAACCGATAAAAACGTTCTCCGTTGCCTTTAGAGAACGAGAAGCCAACGAATTGGAATACGCGCGTCTGGTCGCGGATGCTTACAAAACCAATCACCACGAGATCATAGTTACTCCGGAGCAGTTCTTCGGGGCATTGCCGCGCCTTGTCTGGCACGAAGACGAACCGTTGGCCCACCCGTCGAGTATTGCGCTTTACTTCGTTTCAAAACTCGCTTCAGAGCATGTAAAGGTTGTGCTCACGGGCGAGGGCAGCGATGAGCTGCTCGCCGGCTACGGGCGTTACCGGCGAACTATTTGGAATCTCGCGTGGGGCCGCCAGTACAACAAGCTTGCTCCGTCGATCGCCAGAGATACGATTAGAAAACAAATCGAACGAATGCCACAGGGAGGACGCATGCGGCAGAAGCTTATGCGTACTTTCCTGGTGCTCTCGCCGGAACTCGAGAGTATTTACTTCGACAACTTCGCAGTCTTTCCCACCCCGATGCAGCAGCACATGTTCACACGTGAGACGAATGATCGAATTCGCAGTATCGATCCTTACGTTGAGCTGCGAAGACTCCTGGAACGAACGAAAGATCTATCATTGCTCGATGGTTTGCTGTATGCGGACATCAAGACCTACCTACACGAGTTACTAATGAAGCAGGACCAGATGAGCATGGCGACGTCGGTGGAGAGCCGCGTGCCGTTTCTGGATCATAAACTCGTTGAGTTTACGGCAAGGATGCCTGACACGATGAAATTGCGTGGTGGCACGACTAAGTATGTTCTTCGCGAAAGCATGAAGGGAATCTTGCCTGAGAAGATTCTTTCGCGGCCGAAGATGGGATTCCCGGTGCCGATTGGTAGTTGGTTTCGTGGGCCATTCAAGTCAGTGATCGACGAATACGTTTTGGGCGAACGAGCGTTGTCGCGCGGCATCTTTGATCCTGATTTCGTGCGCAAACTGGTGTCGTTGCACCAGGCCGGAGAAGATCATTCCGAGCGTCTTTGGTCCCTGCTCAACTTTGAGATTTGGCTGCGCAGGTTCTTCGACGCCGACAATCCACAGATTACACAATCAACGCAGGTGGAACCTGAGTCTTCCGTGGTGTCCGTGTAACTGTGGAATGATGAAGATCCTGTGGCTGAAAACTGAACTGCTCCATCCGGTCGATAAGGGCGGAAAGATTCGCAGCTACAACATGCTGAAGGAATTGAAGCGTAGCTGCCACATAACTTACCTGACGCTCGACGACGGCACTGCCGATGACAAAGCGCGGGACCTTGCGAGCGAGTATTGCCACGAACTCGTGTGTGTTCCTCACCATCAGCGCGAGAAGTTCACCGCCGGTTTTTACGTTGAGCTACTGCTAAACCTCGCTTCAGAATTGCCGTATGCGATCAAGAAGTATGAATCAGCGGCGATGCGGCAGGAGATTGCGGCGCGAGTAGCGCAAGGGCGCTTCGACGTTCTCGTTTGTGACTTCCTCGCGCCCGCAGTAAATGTTCCTCCCGGTCTGAACTGCCGGTCTGTACTGTTTCAGCATAATGTTGAAGCGATGATCTGGAAGCGTCACCACGAAGTCCAGACGAACGTCGCGAAAAAGGCGTACCTCTATCGACAATGGCAGAAGATGAACTCATTCGAGGCTAAAAAATGTCTCGAATTCGACAGCGTCGTGGCTGTGTCGCGGGAGGATCGCGAACTGATGCGGCAGGAGTATGGCGTCGAGCAGATCTACGACGTACCTACGGGAGTTGATACGGAGTACTTTCGACCGAGTGGTCGAGTAAAGCCTCAGCCGAAGAATCTTGTGTTCACTGGTTCAATGGACTGGCTGCCAAATGAAGATGCCATACGTTACTTCACGGCCCAGATCATGCCGCAGATTAAACACGCCGTTCCGGGCGTCACGCTAACCGTAGTTGGGCGCAATCCGTACCCTGGTTTGGTGGAGTTGAGTAAACGGGATCCGGCGGTCGTAGTTACGGGCCGCGTCGAAGACGTTCGACCTTTCATGGAAGAGGCGGCAGTTTACATTGTGCCGCTGCGAATCGGAGGCGGTACGCGTCTAAAGATCTACGAGGCAATGGCAATGGAGAAAGCTATCGTCTCGACGTCTATTGGCGCCGAAGGTTTACCTGTGGCCGACGGCAAAGAGATTCTTCTGGCCGATACACCGGAATCGTTTGCAGAAGCGGTGGTCAGCTTAATCCGGCAGGAGAGTTTAGCCGCTGAGATCGGAAAACAAGCGGCTGTAAAAGTGAGAGAGAAATTCGGGTGGGATACTGTGGCAGAAGATTTTACGGAGATCTGTGAACGCACCCTTGGGATGAAATCGCTACAGATTGCTTGAATGGGGAGAACGTCGTCGTGAAATTGAGCGTGTTTGGTTTGGGCTACGTTGGTTGCGTGTCGGCGGCATGTCTTGCCGACGCCGGCAATGATGTTATCGGGGTCGACGTAAACCCAACCAAAGTCGAAATCATAAATTCTGGTAAGAGCCCGATCGTCGAGGCGGGGATTGATGAGCTGATCGGGAAGGTCGTCAGGTCAGGCCGTCTGTTGGCGACGACAGATTCGGCGCGTGCGATCCGCGATTCGGATTTGTCGCTGGTGTGTGTGGGCACGCCCAGCAATCAGAACGGTAGTTTGGACCTGCGTCACGTCGAACAGGTTTGCCGTGAAATCGGGGCGGCGTTGAAAACGAAGGTTGGTCGTCACGTTGTTGTGATTCGCAGCACGATGCTGCCGGGAACTGTTCAGAACACAGTCGTGCCGGCGCTGGAAGAGACATCGGGAATGAAAGCGATCACGGATTTTGGTATCTGCATTAACCCGGAGTTTTTGCGCGAAGGTTCGTCGTTAAAGGATTACTACGCCCCGCCGTTCACTCTCATTGGCGCCGACGACGAAAACACGACAAGCGCGGTACGCAGCCTTTACGCAAACATCAATGCGCCGGTGTTTATAACGTCGCTGAAAACGGCAGAGATGGTTAAGTATGTTTGTAATTGCTTCCACGCGCTGAAGGTTAGCTTTGCGAATGAAGTGGGAAACATCTGTAAGGCGTTGGAGATCGATAGCCACGAGGTGATGCATGTGTTCTGCCAGGACACGAAACTCAACCTTTCGCCTTACTACTTGAAACCGGGTTTCGCATTTGGCGGATCTTGTTTGCCCAAAGATTTACGCGCCATTAACTACAAGGCCAAAGAACTGGACGTCGAAACGCCTGTGCTCTCTGCGATCTTACCGAGCAACCGTCTCCAGGTAGAGCGTGCCGTCGCGATGGTTGTGCACAGCGGAAAGAAACGCGTTGGTGTTCTCGGTTTCAGCTTCAAAGCCGGGACTGACGATCTGCGTGAATCGCCCATGGTGACTCTGATCGAAACGTTGATCGGAAAAGGATTCGAGTTGGCGATCTACGATCGAGATGTGTCGCTGGCGAGGCTGGTCGGAGCGAACAAGGAGTACATCGAGCGAGAGATACCGCACATTTCAAAACTGATGCGCGACACTGTCGACGGAGTGTTAAGCGATTCCGACGTAGTGATTATTGGCAACGAAGCGGAGGAATTCCGTGATGTGGCAAATCGACTACGAACGGACCAACAACTCATCGATCTCGTGCGGCTGTTTCGTGAGCGCACCTCGAATGAAAATTACCAGGGCATCTGCTGGTGACACTTTCAGTACGTGAATAACTTTTCTTCAACTCATCGCCTACCTCTCAGAGTGGGATTGCTGATCGATTCGTTCACGCAGCGTAAGTGGATTCATAAGGTCATCACGGAGATTCAATCTTCGGATATCGCCGAGATAGTAGTACTGATCAAAAACGAGGCGGAGTCGAAGCCGCAGCCCGGCAGGCTAAAGAGCTACTGGAAAAATCGGAACTATCTGCTGTATGCCCTTTACGAAAAGATCGACAATCGTCGGGTCAGGGTTAGCGCCGATGCGTTTGAGCCAGCCGATATCAAGCCTTTGGTTGCTGACTGTCCCGTCATCACAGTCACGCCAATAATGAAGGCTTACTCTGACTGGTTCCCCGAAGAAACTCTAAAGCAGATTCGTGAATTTGATCTTGATGTCGCTCTGTGCTTCGGTTTTCGCATCCTGAAAGGGGAAGCGCTGGGGATCGCTCGCCACGGTGTCTGGTCGTTTCACCACGGAGACAACTCAGTAAATCGCGGTGGACCAGCCGGATTCTGGGAGGTCATGGACGGCATACCCGTAACCGGATCCATTCTTCAGGTCCTGACTGAAGACCTGGATAACGGCCGCGTCATCTACCGCTCATTGTCGCCGACCAGCGACAGGTTCTCCGTCAAAGCCAACCGCAACAACCTGTATTGGAAATCCTCTGCTTTCGTTATGCGAAAGCTAAGAGACGTTGCCGAAGGCCTTCCGCTTTGCACGCCGGAAAACCGGCTATATCGTCCTTACTCAAATCGATTGTTTCGGATGCCGACAAACCGCGAGATGATTCCGAGGCTCAGCCGGCTGGGGACGAAGTTGGCGATTAACAAGGTTCGGCATGCGCTGAACAGCGAGCAGTGGGCACTTGCTTACAGATTCAGTTCCGGAGCTTGCGACTCAAACAACACGCTGTACCGGTTCAAGCATTTGGTGCCTCCCAAGGAGAGCTTCTGGGCCGATCCGTGTGCGATTCAGGTAGAAGGGCGATATTACGTTTTCATAGAAGAGTATCCGTATGCGACCGCAAAGGGTCACATATCGGTAATCGAGCTGGACAGGAAAGGCGTCGTGAACGGCCCAACCAAGGTCCTTGAGCGCGACTATCATTTGTCGTACCCGTTCGTATTCAAATGGAACGACAATTACTTTATGATTCCGGAGAGCGCCGGTAATCGAACAATTGAGTTATACCGCAGCGTTTCGTTTCCCTTTGAGTGGGAATTAGAGAAGGTTCTCATGAACGATGTGCGTGCCGCGGATGCAACAGTCGCCGAGGTAGATGGCAGGTGGTGGATGTTTGTTTCGATAGCGGAAAACTGTATTCCTGACGAACTGTTTTTGTTTTACGCCGACAGCCCTCTCGGACCGTGGATGCCGCACCGGCGTAATCCTGTTAAGTCAGATGTAAGAAGTTCTCGTCCGGCAGGCAACCTGTTCAACTGGAACGGCGATGTCTATCGACCAGCTCAGGACTCCTCGGGGCGGTATGGATACGCGGTCACACTCAATAAGATAGTTCAACTGGATGCGGAAAACTTTCGTGAAGAAGAAGTGTCAAAGATTCTTCCTAACTGGAGGAACGATTTACTCGGCACTCACACGCTAAGCATTGCAGACGATCTGACGGTTACAGATTGTCTTATGAGGAGACGACGATAAATTCATCTCCTCCGCAGTAGATCGGAGTAATTCAGATGTTGCGGTCCCTGGCAGTTATCAGTGCGCGATTGATTCCGTCCGACGTAAAGCGCTGGATCCATAAGCACAGATACCTGAGCAAACTCTCCCGGAAAACATTCGCTCGAATCGTTGCCGTGGACGGCGGTGTTGTGACCATCCAGAGTGGGCCACTCGAAGGCATCAAACTGGTGATGAGTGAGCACGTCTCCCACGCGCACATAAGCGGCAATTACGAGTTGGAAACACAACTCGCTCTCGACCGGCTCGTTGCTCCCGGATCCATTTGTTACGATCTTGGCGCCAGTGTTGGATATCTGTCGTTATTGATGGCCCGCAAGGCTCGACAAGTCTACTCGTTCGAACCGGCGCCTCATGCTGTAGCGGAATTTCGGGGGCACATCGCCGCTAATGGTTTTCAAAACATTACGATCGTCGAGAAGGCAGTCAGCGATTGCGAACGCGTGGTCAACTTTGGATTGACAGACAATGCGTACGGATCGTGCATTGTCGAGTCGGGAAATGGTCTGGAGATGACCACTACCACTCTCGATGCGTTTGTTGCTTCTCATCCCGCTCCCAACTTCATCAAGATCGACGTCGAAAACGAAGAGGGTCGCGTGTTGGAAGGCGCTCGAACAGTTTTGCGGCAAAGTCAGCCATTGATTTGTTGTGAATTGCACTCGGTCGAAGCGGCCCGGGCGGTTGAGACAGTTCTCCATGAGTACGGATACAAAATCACGACGATGAATGGAGAGCCGTTTCAGATTCCCGAGCCCATTATTCCCGGTGACCTCCAGGTCATCTGTGTGCCTCCAAACCATCCCGCGTAGATGCGTCTGCGTAGTGTATTCTCCTTTCGAGTGTTGAGGTTCGTCCTGGCGGCACTGTTAGCCTGGGTCTTCCTGGCTTGGGCGGCAGCAGGGGCACTGATCGTGCGAGCCTCGCTCCCGCAGGCAGACGCGATCGTCGTGTTAAGTGGGTCGAATGCTTATGTGGAACGTACGACGCGAGCCATCGAACTTTTTCATGAAGGGCGTGCGCCATTAGTGGTCTTAACAAATGACGATACGCGTGGAGGGTGGTCCAATGCTTTGCAGCGGAATCCATATTTTGTTGAACGGGCCACCGAAGAATTGATCAAAGGCGGTGTTCCCGCCGACAAGATAAAAATTGTGCCGGGAGTTGCTTCAAGCACTCAGAGCGAAGCGTTGATAATCAGGGATTACGCGGTTGCTGAGAGGCTTAGGTCGATTTTGGTGGTCACTTCCGGATACCACTCGAGACGAGCCTTGCGAAGTTTGCGCCACAGCTTTGACGGTACCGGGATTGTTGTCGGTCTCGAACCTGCTCCGATCGGACCAGCAACGCCGTCACGAGCGTGGTGGTGGTTGCAACCCGAGGGCTGGCGTAGCGTCGCGGGCGAATATGTGAAGCTGGTTTATTATTGGTTCAGATACGGCTAAACAGGCGTAACTACTGAACCTTCAGCAAAGCGCGCATGATCGAAACCGAAATAGAACGACAGACAGTTAGCTCCGATACTACCCCGACCGTCAGCGTAATCACTCCAGCCTACAATGCTGCGAAGCACATCGGTGAAGCTCTCGATTCCGTTCTCAATCAGACCTTCGCGTCTCATGAGGTGATCGTAATCAACGACGGCTCGCCGGATACGGACGAGCTTGAGCGAGAGCTCCGGAAGTACCCAGCGACGGTCCGGTACATAAAACAAGAGAATCGAGGGGCGGCAGCAGCGCGCAACGCTGGTCTGCGTTCTGCACGCGGAGAATATGTCGCCTTTCTCGATGCAGACGATCGGTGGTTGCCCAATTTCCTGGCGGACCAATTGGAGTTTCTTAGATCGAGTAATGCCGATCTCGTTTTTTCGGATGCACTGCTCATTGGTCAATCAGGTTTGGCAGGCCGTACTTTCATGGAGCTTGATCCTCCCAAAGGCGCTGTCACGCCCGAGAGTTTATTGGCTGTAGAGGTCACTGTTCTTACTTCGGCAGTTCTTGCCCGCAAGAAACCGATCTTCGACGTTGGTTTGTTTGATGAGACGATCAAGCGCGGTCACGATTTTGAGCTGTGGTTCCGTTTGGCGAAGGCGGGGACGCGATTTGCTTATCAACGGAGGGTTCTGGCTGAGTACAGGATCGGTGACAGTGGTCTCTCGGGCAATACTGTGAGTCAACTGTACCGTACGCTCTCCGTGTTCGAGTCCGTAGAAGCCAAAGGAACATTGACGCAAACCGAAGAAGCCGCGCTCAACATCAGTAGGAAGAGAACTCTGGGAGTGATTGCCCTCGAAAACGGGAAAGAAAAACTGCGCGCGAGGGACTTCGAAGGAGCGCTTGAATGCTTCAGGGAGGCCCGAAGATATCGAGCGAGCTGGAAGCTCCGGCTCGTTAGTTTAGGGGTGCGAATCGCCCCCGAAACGGTGCGGCGCCTGTATCTTCGGCGAAACGGCGCCCAGAGGCTTTGACTTAAAAGTCCTCTCATTCTCACCGGGCTTCAGCCCGGTGCAACAGCCGGGAAATGACCGAGGAACCGTTTCAACGGTTTCGTTCGGAAAACCGTTAAAACGGTTAGTCAATACTTGCGTGCTTACACCCGGCTAAAGCCGGGTGAGAATGAGAGAGGCACTTTTGAGGCAAAGCTACGCCCGGACAAGCGATTAAGGACCGGATAAGCTTTTCGCCGGAATGTGGAAGCTCAGAATCCTTGTAAGTTTAGTCTATTAGTTAAGTTAAGGATTTTGATGGCTGACCAAAAACATTCCCGCTCATTGACAGAACAAGCGTTTTGGCTGCTGCTCGCCAGGACTCTGGCATTCATCTTTGCGTTTGCGCTTCCCATCTTGTTAACGCGTACGCTGAGTCAAAACGAATACGGGCTGTTCAAGCAGGTCTTCCTTATCACTACAACCGTAACAGCTCTCCTGCCGCTTGGGTTCGGTTTGAGCGCCTACTACTATCTGCCTCGCGAAAGCGACGCCCGCCGGCGTGGGCAAGTCATTCTCAACATCCTGCTCTTCAATCTCATCATGGGCGCAGCGGCATGTCTGGTGCTGGTTCTATGGCCGGGAGTCCTTGCGACAATCTTCCGCGATCCGTCGATCTCGGCTCTTGCGCCGCTTATCGGCATCGTGATTCTGCTGTGGTTGTTCTCATCATTTTTGGAAACTGTGGCAGTCGCGAATCAGGAGTTAAGACTTGCCACGCTTTTCATTGTCGGCGGGCAGCTTGTCCGGACAGTGTTATTACTCGGGGCTGCTGTCGTTTTCGACAATGTAACAGCCCTGGTTTACGCCGCGTTGATTCACGGCGTGCTTCAAAGCGCGGCTTTGGTCTGGTACGTCTGCTCGCGGTTTCGTGAATTCTGGCGCACGTTTGATTGGTCTTTAACGTTCAAGCAAATTTCGTATGCCTTGCCGTTCGGACTTGCGGGACTCCTCTACACCATCCAGATCGACATGCACAACTACTTCGTCTCGCATCGATTCAGCGCAGCGACCTTCGCGGTGTACTCGATTGGAGTGGCTCAACTTCCGTTCGTCGGGATCCTAAGAGATTCCGTTAACTCCGTGATCTTGCCGCGCATTAATTATCTTCAAGCGCAAAACCAGCCACGCGAGATTGTTACACTTTTAGCAAATGCTACTCGTAAGCTTGCCGCTGTGTTTCTCCCCATTTACGCGTTGTTACTGGTAACTGGTCCCGAGTTTTTGACAGTGATGTTCACGTCTGCATACGCCGAAAGCTGGCCTATCTTTGCGATTAATCTGACGCTATTGCCACTTTCACTGTTGGATGTGGATGCGGTATCGCGTGCTTACGAAGGGCACCGCTTTTACCTCGTCAAACTCCAGGTGGTATTGTCTATCGTGATGGTTTTCGCGCTGTGGTACGGAATTTCCCGTTTCGGACTAGTTGGCGCGATCAGCGTCGTTGTCGCAACCAATTTCATCTTGCGCGCATTACTTGCCGCCAGGTTTAGTCGAGTGCTCGGCATGAAGTTAACAGACCTATGGCTTTTACTTGACGTTGGGAAAGTCGTGCTGGCCGCGGCCGTGGCGGGGTTGTTCTCGTTGTTTGTGCGTTCGATGATTATGGACAGTGGTGCGAGGCCATTAATGGTATTGGCAGTTTGTTTCGTGGTATTCGCGGCAATTTACCTGCCTGCCATTATGTTGCTGCGCGTGCCGACTGCTGATGAGCAGGAGAAAATGCGGCACGGCATCGCGCGAGTGCTGCAGTTTGCCTACCTAAGATGACTCTGACCAGAAGTCGACAAGAAACTGACGCCGTAATCAAGGGGTATCTGCGTAATTTGCCACTCGTTTACGGCAGTTTGAAGTGGATTTACCGGCGGTTTCGCGGGCCAGACCTTTCGATCCAACAACAAATCTTAAAAGCTATCGGCAACAAGACTGACGTCTTTTTTGTCCAGGTAGGTTCGAACGATGGACTTCAAGGTGATCCGATTCACGACCTCGTCATCGATCGCGAGAATTGGCGCGGCATCTTTATAGAGCCCATCAATTTTCTGTTTACCCGGCTGCGGAAAAATTACGGTGAGTCCGAGAGGTTTGTATTCGAGAACGTGGCGATCGGCACCAGGAGCGAAACGAAGAAGTTCTACTACGTGTCGGAAAAGGCCCAGAGTGATCTCGAATTACCATACTGGCACGACCAGTTAGGGTCTTTCGACAAGGATCACGTGATCCGAATGCTTGGCGATCAAATGCGCCCGTACATCATAGAAGCAGATGTTGAGTGTCAGCCGTTGCAGGCCATCCTTGATAGAAATCAAGTCGACGCCATTGACCTTCTTCACATTGACACGGAAGGTTTTGACTATCAGGTTTTGTCGCAAGTGGATTTCAATCGGTACAAGCCGTCAGTAATCCTGTTCGAGCACCATCTGCTCACAGACGAAGAGTTCTTCAAAGCTCGCAAGCTCCTCCGCAGTGCCGGGTACCGGATGCTCCAACATGGGAACGATACGCTCGCGCTGAGGCGTTCTTTGTGGAGCTGATGAGCAGCAATCGATGTCCACGACACTGAGAAATCGCGCCAACTGGAGTTTTGGGTTACCCAAGACACTGCACGCCTTTGGCGTAAACATCATCCTTCTTCCATTGGGCATAGCCACAAGTGTTTTAATCGCGCGTTCCGTTGGTCCAACGGGTAAGGGAAGCTTCGACCTCATAATCGCGACCGCTACTTTGCTGGTGATGGTTCTCAGCTTGTCTTTGCCACCCGGAATCACTTACGTCGTGGCGCAGGGCAAAGTCTCTTCTAATGTGCTCGCCTGGCAATTGGTTCTCGTATCAATCCTGCAGGCGTTACTAGTGTTCGTGATCGCAAGGCTTCTACAGTTGACGGGCTACGCACACACATTTCTACCTGATTGGGGTCCATGGATCGTCGCCGGATTAGTGGCCTTCGTTTGGGTAGATATGCTCAACAAATTTTGGGGCGCGATTCTGGCGGGCCGGCAACAGATAGCGATCGTAAACAACTCTGAATTGGTCGGCCGGATGGCCCAGTTTGTAACGCTCTTTATTGTTGCCGGCGCACTGTACCTGTCAGACAAAAGGTTGTCGGTTGGTCTGCTTTTTGTTGTGACTCTATCAGCGAGCATTCTAATCGGCGTTTTGTTGTTAAGCTCGGTGGGACTCAAATTTGAACCGTCTCGCGATTTTAGCGGACTGAAGGCCGCACTCGCATTTGCGCTTCCTTGTTATGGCGCTAACACGGCGCAGTTTCTCAATTACAGGCTGGACGTGTTTGTAGTGGGCTTTTTTGCGGGGACGACGTCCGTCGGTCGTTATACCCTGGCCGTGTCGCTGGGCCAATTGCTTTGGCTGATGTCTAACTCAGTTGCGACTGTTTTATTGCCAAAGGTGGCCGCTGCAAGTGATGCCGGCGATAGTGCCAGGCACACAGCGCGAGTCACTCGACTCTCCCTCTGGGCCACAGGTATCTGCGCGCTGGCTCTTGCTTTACTGGCGACTGCGGCCATCCCGTTACTATACGGCGAAGCATTCCGTCCGAGTATTTCTGCGTTGTTGTGGCTGCTGCCGGGGATAGTGGTTTTTAGCGTGGCTAACGTGCTCGCCGCCTACATCGCTGGTATCGGTAAGCCGCATTTGAACTTGTGGGTGTCCGGGATCTCCTTAGTGATCACCATCGGCTTAGATCTCGCGCTGATTCCGAAGCTGAACATTGTCGGAGCATCGATTGCGAGCACTGTTTCGTACTCGGTAAGTGCAATGATGCTGATAATCCTTTTTATTCGACAGAGCCGTGTGTCCTTGCGGCAGGTTTTAGTGCCGACTTCGGAGGACCTCGACTTTGCAAGACAATTGGCCCAACCGCTGCTAAGACGTGTTGGTCTACAAAGAGCAGTCTGAGATGCGGAAGAAGATTCTATTTGTGCCCTCGTGGTATCCGAACGACGACGATCCGATCAGCGGCGTCTTTATCCAGGAGCAGGCGGTTGCGCTGGCCGGGGAATTTGATGTTGCGGTCTTAATTCCCGGTATGGCTGCGTGGCGAAACATCGCCAGGACGGATGCCCCTGACCGGTCGGTTGCAACGTTGCAAGCCGGATTACCGGTGTATCGTGAGTTTGCCCGACCGCTTATTCCCCATGGTCCGGAATCAACCGACCACGCGACTTTTGCGAGAGCTGCGGAAAACGGATTCAAAAAAATCGTCAAGGAATGGGGCACGCCCGATGTAATCCATGCTCACGTCGTGCTGCCGGGGGGCTGGTCAGCCTTGCAATTGAGCCGGCGGCACAGTGTACCCATCGTACTAACTGAGCATTCGAGCCCGTTTTCGATGCACCTGGGTACAGAATTAAGCCGCCGCCTGGTGCGTGAGACTTTAACCGGAGTCAACCAACTCATCGCCATCAGTCCCGCCCTCGCGAAACAACTTCTGGAATTCGAGCCCGAATTAGACATTGAAGTAATCGGAGAGTCGATAAAGACCGATTTCTTTGTGCCGGCCAATGTAGTTGACAAAAAGAACGCAAAAGGGAAAAGCTTCTTCGTGGCAGCCAGGCTTGCCGAACAGAAGGGTCTAAATCATCTCCTTGAAGCAGTTCACATTCTTCTGCGCAACGGATTGAATTCCTTCGAATTGGTAATTGGCGGTGACGGTCCCGATCGTCTCAAGCTCGAGAACTTAGCGACGACGTTGGGTGTTAATGAGCATTGCCGGTTCCTTGGCGCACTTAATCGCGAACAGGTTAGAGATAGAATGCAGCAGTGCGACGTGTTCGTGTTGTCGAGTCTGCATGAAACTTTTGGCGTGGTGCTCGGCGAAGCGATGGCTTGCGGGAAACCCGTTATCTCCACGCGTTGCGGTGGCCCGGAGTTTGTAGTGAATGAAGAAACTGGCGTTCTGGTGGACGTTGGCAAACCGCAGGAGATGGCCGATGCGATGGCAGGATTTATTTCCGGTCGCGTTTCCTTCAAGCCTGAAGCAGTGCGGAATTCGGTCGTGAGCAGGTTCAGTCCGGAAGTGTTTGTAGCGGAATGCGACCGCAGTATACGAACGGTTCTGGTAAGACAAACTAATGTGCGGAATCTTTGGTATTTGGAACCTCGATGGTGGGCCAATAGACGTTGGCCTGCTAAGGCTCGCTAACGACTCCATAAGGCATCGAGGACCCGACGACGAAGGCTATCTGCTGGTCAATACCGGCACAGCTGACGCCCGGTCGTGTGGCGGGCCCGATACCGATTACCGCCTGACGCTGCCCGATGTCGAGCGCTTCAAGTCCGAGCACTTCGACCTGGCATTCGGTTTCCGCCGTCTTTCAATTCTCGATCTCTCGCCCGGCGGACATCAGCCGATGTCCAGTCATGACGGCAGGTTCTGGATCGTTTTCAACGGAGAAATTTACAACTACCAGGAACTGCGAACGCAACTCGCACAGTACCAGCACCAGTTCAAAACCACCTCGGATACGGAAGTAATTCTGGCTGCTTATCAGCAGTGGGGTGAGTCGTGTGTTGAACACTTCAACGGCATGTTCGCCCTCGCCATCTGGGACACGCAGGCCAAAAAAATCTTTGTCGCTCGGGACCGGTTTGGTGAAAAGCCGTTCTATTACGTTTATATTCCAGATCGGCTGTTTGCGTTCGCTTCTGAGATGAAGGCACTGTGGGCCGCGCGCGCCGCGGGCCGGGAAATCCACGAAGAAACGCTCGCTCTTTTCACACAGTACGGGCAGGTAGAGACCGGTGAGCAGACGATGTACCGCGGGATTTTGCGTTTGCCGCAGGCCCACTGTTTAACGCTGACGCCAAATGGCGGGCTACAAAAGCGCCGCTACTGGGACATCGATCCGAGAGTGCGTATCGAGGGTTGGACAGACCAACGCTATGCTGAACAGTTCCGGGAACATCTGGTCAGCTCCGTCAGCCTGCGCCTCCGCGCCGACGTTCCGGTCGGGTCCAGTTTGTCAGGCGGACTCGATTCCAGCACGGTCGTCAGCGTCATCAACCGGCTCCTGCCGGACAGCGCGGTGCAAAAGACGTTCTCCGCCAGGTTCGACGATCCATCTCGAGACGAAGGCAAGTGGATGGATCTCGTTACTGAAAGGAACCGAGTGGAACGTCACGACGTGTGGCCCAGCGCGGAACAGTTCTTTGAAGAGCTGGAAAGTCTCTTCTGGCACCAGGAGGAGCCATTCTCGTCCGCCAGCGTTTATGCGCAGTGGAGCGTGATGCGGCTGGCGAAACAGAACGGTGTCACAGTTTTGTTGGATGGGCAGGGCGCGGACGAGATGATGGCGGGCTATCATTCATATTTCAATGAGGTGACTGACGATCTTCTCAATTCTTTCGACCTTCCTGGCTACCTTAAATGGCGCAGGGACTGCGTGGCACTACACGGCGTCGTCCCGGGCGGGTTCCGCCGGCTCGTCAGCCACAAAACGCCTGAGCCGCTAAAACGCCTCCTTAAAAAGGGTTTTGGATCTCTTCCGGAGGTTGAGCCTTCGACGCCGGTTTACCCACGTGAATTCAGCAAAGTTTCCAGCCTCCGTAAGATCCTCTGGTGGAATACGACGCGAGAAGGACTGGCAGAGTTACTGAGGTACGCGGATCGAAACAGCATGGCCCACAGCAGAGAAGTCCGGCTTCCTTTTCTCGACCATAATTTGGTCGAGTTTGTCTTCAAGCTGCCCGAGCGTTTGCTGTTGAGAGACGGGTGGACCAAGTGGATCGTACGAGAAGCGTTTCGCGATCTGCTCCCGGAGCAGATCAGCAATCGCATTGACAAGTTGGGTTACATGCCACCGCAGGCCCAGTGGCTCAATGGATTGGTTTGGAAAGACGTGATGCTGGATCAGCTACAGAAGTCTGAAAGATCCGTGTTACCGGAGTTGGTTTTGACCACGAATTAAAGACCAAATGACACTTAATACCAGCAGAATCACAGAGGGCGTCGTTCGCCGCTTTAAACGCGCGAGACGCAAATTGGTGCGCCTCAACGAGGCAAAGATTCGCGAGGCCCTCGAGAGTTGCGGCCCATTCAAAGCTGATTTGCTGTTTGTGCACAGCTCACTGTCAGCTTGCGGCTCGATTGAAGGTGGACCAGCGACGATTGTGAGTGCATTACGGTCGTGGATTTCAGATCAGGCTGCGTTGGCGATGCCGACGCACACCTGGAGCTATCCCGATGCTACCGGTGTGGCTCCTGTCTATGATTTCAGATCGACTCCCAGCGTAGTCGGAACGATCACGAATTACTACTGGCGCCAACCACGCATTGTGCGCAGTCAGCATCCCAGTCACTCGCTCGCATGCAATGGCCCGGAGGCCGAAGATTTTTTACGCAATCACGAGTCTTGTGAAACTCCATGCGGCGCCGGCACACCGTACCAGCGGATCGCTGAAGGTAATTCGAGTGTGTTGATGTTTGGCGCCACCATGGACTCTTATACGCTGTTCCACACCGCTGAAGATGCCGCAGCAGTTCCGTACCTGTACGTTCCCGAGCAGGTTACGCTTCGCACCAAAGGCAGCGACGGTTCGGTTAGGTCGATTCAAACCTGGCGCCAGGACATGAGAGTTGCTCGCCGTTTCGAGGCCACGGCCGACTGGTTAGCGGAGCAGGGATTACTCATTAGGCGTAAACTCGGCTTGAGCGAGTTGTTGTTTATTCCGAGCGCGCGCGCGTTACATGAGACGATGATTAAGACGTTGCAGCGTGATCCATTGTTTCTGGTTGACGAAGCTGCGCGACCGGAATTGTTGAGGAAGCACTAAGAAACTGAAACTATGCCAAGTATCAAAAAAATAGTCCGGAAGTCAGCGAAGCTTGCGGCAAAAAGCGCGATTCGAACGCTGCCGCAGCTACCCGGCAAACCAGGCCGGCTCACCGGCACGCTGGCGAAAGAGGGAGGCCTGCCCGTTCGTGACGTCCGTTTTCGGCCATGGCCGAGCTATCCGACGACGTCGGTTGCTGAATGGGCGACGAAGATTGCTCCACGGTTTTTGCAGATTTATTTGACCGGCGTCGAAGGATTACCGCAACCACTTGCGACACGTTTTGCCGCCGAGTGGGCTGCTTACTGCGATGCAACATACGGTCTGCTCCTGCCCCATGGCACCGACGCGCTCCGAGTCGCCATTGCTGCGGCTATCGATCACGACGGGATGGAGTACGGCGGAGAAATCATTGTCCCTAACCTGTCGTTTATCGCCAGCGCCACGACGGTGCTTGATAGGCAATTTGGCGTGACCCTCGTCGACGTCGATCCGGAGACCTACCTACTGGATCCGCAGCGCGTTGAAGAAGCCATCGTACCCGGCAAGACGCGCGCGATTATGGCCGTACACCTGTTTGGACAGCCTGCTGACATGAAGGCGCTTCGCGACATCGCCAAACGACATTCTCTGGTCCTGATCGAGGACGCGGCCCAGGCACATGGAGGGATACATGAGCTCGGGCGTACCGGCAGTCTCGGCGATGCCGCAGGGTTCAGTTTTCAGTCGTCGAAGAATTTGACAGCCGGTGAAGGCGGCGCCTTTACGACGAACGATGCTCAAATCTTTGAGCGTGCGTACTCTTTTCACAATGTCGGTCGCGCACGTCGCGGCGGTCAGCGTTGGGGCCATCATTCACTTGGTTTCAACATGAGGGCCAGCGAGTATGTAGCTGCGATACTGCTCCAGCGGATGCAGAAGCTCGAAGCGGAGCAGCAACGCCGGGCTGAAAATTTCCAACGCTTACGTGAACATCTCGGCGACGTGTCATGCGTGAGTCCGCTTGGTATTGGACCAGGTGTTCGGCGGCACGGTGTTCACATGTTCGTCATGCGTTACGACACGGAACAATGCGGTGGTTTGAGCATTGAAGATTTTATTAGTGCCATGCAGGCGGAGGGCCTTCCGGTCAATCGAGGCTATACAGCCACGATGGCCCAACAGCCGGCCCTGCAGCTCATCGCAGAAAAGCATGCTTCGTATCTTCGCCTGCTGCCCACTCCCGTTGCTGACGCCGCGGTCAAGAACATGCTGTTCCTGCCGCACGAAATTTTCCTCGGCAGTGCATCCGACATGGAGGAAGTGGCTGCGGCGTTCAAGAAAGTTCAGGCACGGTATCAGGCAAAGGGTCAGACACGCGAGGTGGTTCAAGAGACGGCTAAGCCTGCTGTTCCGGTTATTGCGAGTACGGAGGTGACAGTCACACCGCTTGCAACGGCCAAGACCAGGAAGATCCGCTTAGGCGTCATTGGTCTCGGCACCATGGGACAGGAGCACGCGAGAGTCATTGCTTCCAACCCGCTGCTGGATCTCGTTGCTGTAACCGACGTTCAAGCGAACACCGGGCGGAAAGTAGCTGCGGATCTTCGTTGTCGCTGGTTCGACAGCGCGGAGGAGATGATTCGGAGTGGCGATGTTGACGGCGTTGTAATCGCGACGCCGCATTGGCAGCACGGAGATCTCGCAGTAAATGCATTAAAGGCTGGGCTGCACGTGCTCTGCGAGAAGCCGTTGACGGTTACTGTGGCGCAGGCGGATGAGGTTTTGAAGGCGGCGCAAGAAAGCCGCGGCATCTTTGTCGTCGTACACCAGAAGCGTTTCGAACCGGCATATCTCTATGTCAAACAGTTACTCGACAGCGGTGAATTGGGCTCGCTTTATCGTTGTTCGATGATTGAATCCGCGTGGCGTTCGGAAGCCTACTATCGTTCCAGCCCGTGGCGCGGGACATGGAGGGGAGAAGGCGGCGGCGTGTTGTTGAACCAGGCGCCACACATTCTCGATCGCTATGCGTGGCTCTGCGGCATGCCTGAAACAGTTACGGCGCGTTGCGATACGAACCTGCATGAGATCGAAGTTGAAGACACTGCGAGTGCGATTCTGCACCACGCGAATGGCGCGCATGGTTACATTCACATCAGCACGATCGAGGCTCCGGCGATTTCCCGCATGGTCCTTTGCTGTGACCGTGGCCGCATAACGGTTGAAAACGGAAAAGTGCAGGTATCCAAACTGCGCGACTCCATTCGCGAACGTACGGCGCGCGATACCCAACTGATGGGTAATCTCGAAAGCGAGACGCGCACAATTCAGCTTGCGTCGGAAGGCGACGTTCTGAGTGTCTTTTATGACGACTTTGTGGCTGCACTCCATGGGACTGGAACTTTGACCTGTCCGGGACACGAAGGATTGAATGCTGTCGAGCTGGCGAATGCGATGTTGCTGAGTTCAGCGGAAGGAACCGCAATCCATCTACCTTTGGACCGGCAAGCGTACACTGATTTCATGGAGAAGATGCTTGGGAGGGAACTCCAGCCAGCCTAGTTTGAACGGGAGAGTGGTTTTGACTTAAAAGTCCTCTCATTCTCACCGGGCTTTAGCCCGGTGCAAGAGCAGCGAAAGCAACGAGGAACCGTTTCAACGGTTTTTCTCGATTTCGCTGAGGAAACCGTTAAAACGGTTACTCAATTAGCTCCCTGCCTGACACCCGGCTGAAGCCGGGTGAGAATGATAGAGGACTTTTGAGGCAAAGCTAAGGAGAGTCGAAGAACTTCCTTTTCACTGGTGTTGCGCAAGCGAGAAACACGTTTTAAGTCATGTGCGGGATTGCAGGTTTAGCAGGAATTAGCGATCGGGGTGTGGCCCAGCACCGCGTTCGTCAAATGCTCTCGACTCTTGCCCGAAGGGGCCCGGATGGCGAAGGGCTTGAGGTTTGGGATGGTGCGGCGCTGGGACACCGTCGCCTCGCAATCTTTGATTTAAGCGACGCCGGATACCAGCCGATGCTGTCGCCCGACGCATCGATCGGCATTGTCTTTAACGGCGCAATCTACAACTTCCGGGACCTCAGACGTGAGTTGGAAGCCCAGGGTTACGAGTTCAAAAGTCAAACGGACACAGAAGTCCTCGTTCACGGCTACCACGCCTGGGGACTTGAACCACTCCTCACAAAACTTCGTGGAATGTTTGCGTTTGCCCTGTGGGACGATCGCAAACGCACACTTTTTCTGGTCCGCGATCGTTTAGGCGTCAAACCACTTCTTTACTCATGCCGGAACGGCCAAATCGCCTTCGCCTCAACCGTACGCGCCCTGCGCGCAGCCGGCTTCGTCGATGAAATCGACGATCTCGCGATCGCCGAATACCTCGAATTCGGTTATGTCACTGACCAGCGCTCGATCTATCGTGGTGCTCAAAAAGTGGCCGCCGCCAGCATCGTCGAATGGTGCGACGGCAAGGTGCAAACACGTGAATACTGGCAACCGCCGGTACCCTCAAGCAAACAACCCTCCTTCGCCGAGGCCGTGGAAGAAACCGAACGTCTCTTCGTACGCGCTGTTGAAAGACGACTCTTCGCAGACGTCCCGATTGGCGCCCTGTTGAGCGGCGGCATCGACTCGAGCCTCGTTTGCTGGGCCATCGAACATCTCGGCGGCGACGTTACGGCTTTCACCGTCGGCACGCCCGGAGATCCTGCGGATGAAACTGCCGACGCGCGCGAGACTGCGCAGCAGTTGGGAATTCGGCATGAAATACTGGAGTTGACGAGTGCCGAAGAGCCAAACATAGACGAATTGATTTCCGCCTACGCTGAGCCTTTCGCTTGCGCTTCAGCGCTCGGGATGTTGCGCGTGTCCAGAGCGGTAGCCGGATCGGCTACGGTGCTGCTGACTGGAGACGGCGGTGACGACGTTTTTCTCGGTTATCCAGAGCACCGCCACCTTTTGTGGGCGCAAAAGGTCGCGCGCTCGATGCCCGGTTTTGTGGCCAGGAGTTGGCTTAGTAACCGGGAAAAGGTGCCACAAGTCGGTTCACTGAAACGTCTACGTTCCTTCCTGAACTATTCAACCGGCGGCTTGGGCGCAGTCGCTTGTGCCCACGACGGTTTGCCGTCGTACTGGCGATACGGCATGCTTGGAGAACGGCTGTCCGGGATTTCCGTTTCCCACAGAGACATCGAATGGTCACCCGAAAGCGGCCATAAAGTTTTGGCTGAGTTCCTGGAATACGACCGCGGCAACCGGTTTGTCGGCGAATACATGACGAAGGTGGACGGCGCTACGATGTTTCATTCGCTGGAGGCGCGATCCCCTTTTCTCGATCAGGACCTGTGGGAATTTGCGTCATCGCTTTCTTTCGAATTGCGTCTTCACGAAGGACAGTCCAAAGCGTTGCTGAGAGGACTGGCCCGTCAAAAACTCGGGCAGCAGTTAGCGGCCGGACGCAAACGCGGTTTCACGATTCCGGTGCAACGCTGGCTCGTCGGTCGTTGGCGAAACGCACTGACAGAGTCGCTGCAAACGTCCGTTTTGGATCGTGAAGGCTGGATAAACTCACGCGCCGTTCTCGACCGTGTGACGCAGGCCGCAAAGAACGGATGGGCCCCGAATCAGCTCTGGTACATCTTCGTGTTGGAAACCTGGCTTCGCTACGAACAAGACGCCAAAGCTGAAATGGAAACTGATGTTTTTGAAGGCGAAGGAGCAACGGTTGTTGGATGAAGATGCGTCGCTCATCCCTGCTCGTAGTCTTGCTGTTGGTCGTTTTGATGACGACCGCGGGAGTCGCATTCGTGCAGCAAGCCTGGCAGAAGTCCGCTCCTGTGCGAAACGGTTCGACTCTACAACTCGATCGCAACGGCGATTTTCAGCGCGCACTTAACCAGGCTCGACCTGGCGACACCATCGTGCTTCAGGCGGGCGTCGCGTACGAGGGTCCTTTCACCCTTCCGGTGAAGTCTGGTACTGAGTTCATCACGATTCAAAGCTCGCGAGTGAGCGAACTACCGGAAGGCGTTCGCGTGTCCCCGTCGCAGTCAGCTTTGTTTGCGAAGCTACAATCTGCAGAAAACGGCTCCCCGGTTATAAAGACAGAAGCCGGAGCACATCACTACAAGTTTGTCGGCATCGAGTTCTCGACCGCCACTGCGGACGTTAAGGTCTACGACCTGGTTAGATTGGGCGACTCAGCACAAACCAGTCTCGACCAGGTTCCACATCACCTCGCAATCGATCGAAGCTATATTCACGGTTTCGAAACACAGGACGTCCAGCGCGGCATAGCCCTCAACAGCGCTGAAACGAGTATTACAAACTCCTACGTCTCTGAGGTCCATGGAAAAGGTTACGACACGCAGGCAATTTGCGGCTGGAATGGTCCAGGTCCTTACAAGCTCATCAACAACCATTTGGAAGGCGCCGGCGAAAACGTAATGTTCGGGGGCGCCGACGCGCGTATTCGCAACCTCGTTCCCTCCGACATTGAGATTCGGAACAACTATTTCTTCAAGCCTCTGAGTTGGAAAGTGGGCCACCCATCTTATGCCGGCAGACATTGGACCGTTAAGAACCTCTTCGAGCTGAAAAACGCGCGACGGGTAACGATCGATAGCAATGTCTTTGAAAACAACTGGGTCGATGCACAGGCAGGATGGGGAGTCGTGTTTACAGTTCGGAACGACGAGGGCACCTCGCCCTGGTCCACTATTGAAGACGTCACATTCACAAATAACATCGTTAAGAACAGTCCGTCGGCGCTGAGCCTTCTGGGGAAGGACAACCTTAAGCCATCACAACGCGCACGAGGAATAGTGATTTCCAATAACCTTTTTACCGACATCACGGGGACGTTCCTGACAATGTCTGGTTATCAGAACGTCACCATTTCAAACAACACTCACATTCAAGGCGGGAATATCATGATGCTTCACGGCGAGCCGTCGCCGGGATTTGTTTACGAGAACAACGTTACGGTCCGCGACAGCAACGGATATGGCGTAATGGCCGATTCAACCGGAGAAGGAATAATCGGCCTCACGCGATTTACGCCGTCTTATACGTTTCGAAACAACGTGATCGCGGGTGCTAAGGCCTCTCAGTACCCGCCGAACAATTTCTATCCAGCTTCCGGAACGGAGATTGGCTTCATCAATCCTGGAAACGGCGATTACAGGCTGAACCCGGGCAGCCGTTATAAGCGCGCAGGTAATCCTGCGACCTCGTTAGGCGTCGACTTCGAACGCCTTCCAAAGCCTTCAAAATGACTGTTGACAGCTCATGCCTAAGAATGTTTAATTCTGTTTGCCCCACCTGAACTCCTCAGGGCAGTTCTTTCAATGTGATTGCACCGATAAAGGCAAACCTGCCGTGAGGTAGGGACGCAAAGCCGAGAGTCTTCTTCCTTCGTCCACCAGGACAGAGCCGGGAGGAAGATAGTCTGGTTGCCGAAGGCGATCTGGAAGCCATATCCCCCAAGGATCTTCCGGAGCATGGCTGAACGACTCTCAGTGTCTTTAGCGTACCCTCGGGCGTCGTACTTTCCAGATTTCCCACGACCATTCCTAATCTCCAGTTCCTATCTTCTTGCACCCAAGGCCGTCTGATAACAGGTCCCCCTGTACTGCTTTGATTGGCGGCTGGGCAGCGCAAGCCAACCGATAAATGGCACCCCCGCAGTGATGCGGGTTCGCAAAGCCAGGAGTCTCTCGACGAAGCACGAGAGATCGTCCGGCCACCGAAGTGGAGCATCCAATGGGCATATGGCGGAAGCAAGCTTCCAGGTCGTTTAGTTTTTTCCATTCCAGTATTTACCGTCTCGCTATTGTTACTCTCTTATTGTTCTCATTATTGCCTCGGGTTACGTCTGCGCGCGCAAGTTCACCGATTCTCGCGGCTGATGCGATCTCCGGGGAGGCGGCCGAGTTCATTATTGGGCCTCAAGCGCCGACCTCAAGTTCCTGGTTTGATAACACTGAGATAGAGCGCGGCAAGTTTCATGGCCGGAACTTCCCTGATACGCCACCGACCGGCGCGGCCGTCGACGCTTACACACTGACGCACTATTACGATCTCGGCCTCTCAATGGCGATCGCTTACAAAAGAACTGGAGATCCCGAGTTCTTAACTCTCTTCAGGAAAGTCTCTGACTCGTGGTGGAAACTGCCCGGGTGGATAGACGAGGGAAGAGTGAGGCAGTTCGATGTGCAGGGTACGGCTCCCAAATCCGCCGGTATCGGGGGGCTGATCCTGCGGGCAATGGATGGCCGCCCCGAGATGTGGGATTGGATCAATGCCTACACGCGTTACAGTCTTGATCTCTGGGTGAAGACAAGGATTAACGATCCGGAGTTATACATCGGACTTCGGGAAGGTGCTTTTGCGCTGCAATACGCTACGTGGTTAGCCAAAGTGTTACCTGACTCTTTCCCGCTACAGTCCGGAGGTACAGAGATAAACGGAGCAGGACTTCGAGCGCAATATCTTGCTGACATCGAGGCCCTTTCGGTTAATTACTTTGGACGACTGCAATATTCGGATGGGTCGTGGCGTTGGGATGACTGGTATTACACGGATTCAGATGGTGGGCAGCTCAGGGGCGTCACGCAGCCGTTTATGATCGGGTTGTTGTTGGATGCTCTGATCGATGTTTATCAGATAACGACCAACGACGCCGTAAAGACGAATATCGTGAACCAGGTAACGAAAGCCTGTCGCCACTTGTATTCCGGTGGGCCATATTCAACGCAAAGACTTTCGGCGCTGAATGTAAATCTCAGAGGTTTTCACTATTTTTATCACGGCGGCACAACAGTCAATCCAACCAGGTATGAGAAGGGCGATCTTCCCGCAGATTGGAATCCAACAAATCCGAGTGACGTGCAGAACCAACGACAGCCCATCGGGCTTCTCGTCGCCGCTTTCGGCTGGTCCTACCAACGCACCGGAGATCCTTACTTCAAAGCGGCGGGAGATGAACTCTGGGATTCAGCTTACGGCTCAACCGACTCAATTCGAAACTACATGGCGGGAGACGGCAAGAGCTATAACCAGAATTGCCGCTGGGCGGGATCATACTTAGTTTGGGCCGGACAACCTTCGAGCCCAACATCGACGCCAACTCCGACGCCGACTTCCAGTCCCACTCCTAAGCCGAGTCCGACTTCCACGCCAACTCCAACTCCAACTCCGACGCCGACGCCGACGCCAACGGCAACGCCAACGCCAACGCCGACTCCCACTCCGACTCCGGTCGTCACGAGCCGTGCCACTTTTGTTCAGTTGGACACTACTACCAAGGGCAACTGGAAGAATAAATACGGGGCTGATGGTTACAACACGATCGGCGACGTCACCAGGTATCCGTCGTTTGCGCAGGTCAGCGTCACTGGTTCCTCGTCGTTGACGTGGAATCCGTCGACAACTGACGTTCGCGCGCTCGAAAAGACGAACAGCGTCGACCGCGTCGCAGCACGTTGGGACGCAAACTCGTTCTTCATGATTGACCTGAACCTGACGGACGGTCAGACGCATCGCGTCGCGATTTATGGTCTCGACTGGGACGGCAACAATCGTTCACAACGCGTCGACGTGATCGACTATGCCACCAACACGCTGATCGACAGCCGAACGATCTCGCAGTTCAACGGTGGTCAGTATCTGGTTTGGGACATTCGTGGCCGCGTGAAGATCACTGTTACGAAGGTGGGCGGCAAGACGGTGGTGATCGGCGGTATCTACTTCGGTGGCTCCGCGCCGGCGCCGACTCCGACGCCAACGCCGAGTCCGACACCAACACCCGCTCCGGGCGCGCCGCAAGTTTCAGTAACGGTGCCCTCGAACGGGCAGACTTTCGTCGCCGGAATGGACATCAACATCGCCGCGAACGCGAGCGATCCAAATGGTTCGGTTACGAAAGTGGACTTCTACCGCGACGGTACGCTGATCGGAACAGACACGAGCAGCCCGTACGGTGTTGTGTGGTCCAACGCGTCGAAAGGCAGTTACGTACTGACAGCGAAAGCTACTGACAACGGTGGCTTGAGCACGACGTCCGCTCCCGTTTCGATCACTGTTACGAATTCGCCGAACAGTGTCAGCAAGGCGAAAGGACGCGCCGACATTCTGGTCGGACAAGCAGGCGAGTACGCGGGTGCCGCCGATGGTTTGCACGAGGAGAATGCAGCGCTCGTGACGGATCTCAGCGCGCTTGTTTTCGATATCGAGCAGGCTTACTCCGAGTTCCTGAGCGAGTCGAACTCGTTTGGTAACGTCACCAACTTGATCGACAGCCACATCAGGGCTGCCGGTTTATTCACGAAGGCGAGCAAAGGTTTGGCGGCGAGAGAGGCAGGAAGTCCGAACATCAAGAACAACCTGCTGCGCATCGCTTCGCACCTCGCGATCGCCGGCGACTTGATGCGTTATGGAACGATGAAGTCCGCGACCATCGACCAGGCCGTGGCCACGAACACTCGGACCAACATCGTGGTTGGCCAGGCCGACACCGGTTATGGACTGAGTGCGATCTCGTCAGTTGCGCCTTCGAGCTTGGGTGCGATTGCGGGTGTGGGAAATGCTCAGCCGATGACGATGCAGACGGTGTTCGCGTCGCTTCTGTCAGACGGCACGCTTCCGTATGAAGTTGGCGGATTGAGCGTGACGGTCGGCGGCGTTGCGGTACCCGTGCTTTACGCTTCGCCGTGGGGCATCAAGTTCTTCATGCCCTCGAACATGCCATTGGGCGCCGCGGAGGTCATCGTGTCGTCGCAGGACGGCTACATCTGCAGCGGCGTCGTCAACGTCGAGCGAACCGGTTCGCGCATCATGACGTTGACCGACGACGACAACGGCAATGCCGTCGTTTCCAACAGCCAGACGTACACCACGACCGGTTTCGACGTTCTGACGTCGCAGAACTTCGGTTCCGACAAGCGAACGAGAATAAACCTCTTCGCGACGGGCATCAGCGCGTCGGCCGCGAACCTCGACCCCACGAACGACGTCAATCTCGGCTCGAAAGTGAGAGCGAATTTTGCGGAGTCGGTGATGGTTGAAGCGCGGTTGTCTGACGGGCGCGTTTACAACCTTCCGGTCGAATTTGCCGGAGAACAGGGCGTTCTGCCTGGCGTGGACCAGGTGACCGTCCGTCTCATCACCGAACTGAAGGGTGCCGGGGCGGTGCAATTAACTTTGATAATTAACGGGCAACGAAGCAACGCACCCATGTTTTTCGTCAACTAAAATCTGGAAATAGCTTAAGTTTCGGATTTTCTCCAATTTGTGGCTGGTGACGGTGTTAGTCATTGTCACCAGCCGTTGTTTTGCGTTAAGCTTTGACACCGACTTAAACCCCCGGGTCAGAGATTTTCAAATTAGCTTGCTCTCGTAAGGGAAATTGCCCTTTTCTTGCGAAGAGCCTTTCGGGGAAATCAACATGAGTGTCCCGGCCACCAAGTATTATTGGCGTGCCTTTGCCATCATCTCTGCCATCCTTTTCACCTATGCTGCGGTATTGGTGAAACTCTCCTCTAATTGGTGGTCTGACGAGAATTATTCGCACGGCCTCCTCGTTCCGCTGATTATCGGTTACATCCTGTGGCTTGAACGCGACAAGCTTGCTGCGGAACCCACGCGTTCGTCGACGTTGCTGGGCGGGCTGACCGTGGCGGCGGCGCTTTTTGCGCTTTGGGTCGGCGTTGCGGGTGCGGAGTTGTACAGCCAACGAATGTCGCTGGTGCTGCTGATTGCCGGCACGGTGATCTACTTCTGGGGTTTGAAGTTTTTGCGGCTCGTTTGGGTGCCGCTGGCGTTGTTGATTCTGGCGATTCCGATTCCCGCCATTATCTTCAACAAGATCGCGTTCCCGTTGCAGTTGTTTGCGTCGCGGTGCGCGGTGTGGTCCATGAGCATGCTGGGTATTCCGGTGTTGCGTCAGGGCAACATCATCGAGTTGAAGCCTTTGAATTCTCTCGATACCCGGAAGCTCGAAGTCGTCGAGGCGTGCAGCGGAATTCGTTCGCTAATGACTCTCGTAACGCTGGCGGTTGTGTTCGCATACTTTACACATCCGCGCTCAGACGACGGATCAGGGAAGGGCGGCAAGTTTGGTTTTCTACGAAGTTACGGCTTCTGGAGATCGTCAATCCTTGTGATTTCCGCGGTTCCGATTGCGATTTTGACCAACGCAGCGCGCGTGAGTGGGACCGGCATCTTGTCGCACTATTATGGAACGCAGGTTGCTGATGGATTTTTCCACTCCTTCTCAGGTTGGGCCATTTACGTTGTTGCCTTCCTGCTTTTGTTTGGCGTTGGCTTCATCCTGGATCGCTTCAAACCGCGTGCGGCTGAGAAAACAGTTAAGACGAGTGAGACTTCCGGAGTGGAAGAGAGGACCACGCCCGACTATGCGAGCGGCGTCGCAAAAAGTTCGGCCAGCGTCGTTCAAGCGGAGGGAGCAGAATGAGCAAACCTTCTGTGCGCTTCGCAGTTCTGTTGATCGCGATCGTGGCGGTCGGCGTTGTCGTTAACGCGTGGACCTATCTCGGCGAAGCACGTGTGGACCGAAAACAGTTGAAGGAATTTCCCGAACAGATAGGCGAGTGGCGCCGTGCGCGGCCGGACCAGGTCCTCGACAATGCGACGCTCTCGGTGTTGCGCGCCAGTGATTATCTCCTGCGCGACTATCGAACCGCCGATGGCCGGACCGGGAATTTCTACGTGGGCTATTACGCGAGCCAGCGTGAAGGTGCTACCTATCACAGCCCGTTGAACTGCTTGCCCGGCACGGGTTGGATTTTGAGCGAGCCCGGGAAAGCGATGATTTCGTTACCCGACGGATCGCAGTTCGCCGCTAACAAGTATGTAATCGAAAACGGCGAATATAAGAGCCTGATGCTCTACTGGTATCAGGGTCGCGGGCGCACGGTCGCGAGTGAGTATTGGGGAAAAGTTTACACGGTGATCGACAGCGTACGGTTAAGACGGTCCGATGGAGCTATGGTTAGAGTCACCGTGCCCATTGGAAATTCGCCTGATTCGGAGGACGTTGCACTCCGTACGGCGCTCGATCTGTCGGCCAAGACCGTGGCGGCATTACCGGAATTTGTACCGAATTGATAGGAATGCGATTGGAATTGTCTGTTTAGCAGTAATGGAGTGGCTGACGCAGCTTTGGCAATTGCCCGTCAAAGATGAAGAGGCCCAGAACACACGGATTTGCCGCTCGGTTGAGCGGCGAACTACGGAGTAGAACAATTGATGAAAAACGAGTGCTTCGGTTTCCGTTATACCCGGATTCTTTCATATCTCCTGCTGGCCGCTGTAGTTTCCCTGAGCGGTTGCACTAATCCCGAAAAAGCCAAAGCTCAACACCTCGAACGCGGCGAAGCCTACCTGAAAGACCTGAAATTCACTGAGGCCTCGCTGGAGTTTCGCAACGCTATCCAGATCGACGAGAAATCTCGCGCCGGCCCACTGGGGACTCGCTCGTGCCTACGAAGGACTACAGCGTCTCCCGGAAATGATCACGGAGCTGCAGAAGACGCTGGAGCACGACAAGAGCCATCTCGATGCTCGCGTTAAACTCGGCAACTACTATCTCGCGGCAAGCACGGGCCGTCCGGAACTACTCACCGAGGCCGAACGTCTCGCGAAAGAGACTCTCGACAAGGACCCGAATCACATCGAAGGACACATCCTGATGAGCAGCGTCCTGTTTGCTCAGAAGGACAAGGAGAAAGCGTTTGCCGAACTAAATCGCGCCATCGAGTTGAACCCGCAGCGAGTCGAGTCGTACCTGAGTCTCGCGCGCTATTACATTCTGAACAACGAGCGCGACAAAGCAGAAGAGACGTACAAGAAAGCTATTTCGATTGATCCCAACTCCCCGTTGGCCCATAGCGAGTACGGCAAGTTTCTCGTGCAGAGCAACCGTAGCGGCGAAGCTGAAGCGCAGTTGACTAAGGCCGTCGAAGTTGGACCAAAGGATCGCAACGCGCACTTCGTGCTGGCAAGTTTCTATCTGGTCAGCAAGCAGTTGGACAAAGCAGAAGCAGCGTTCAAGGCTTTGGCCGGACTCGACGGTGACAAACCCGAGAGCCAGGTCGTGCTCGCCGACTTCTATTCCACAGTTGGCCGCATTGACGAAGCGGTCAAGATCTACCAGGACGCGCTCGCCAAATCGCCCGACTTCATGCAGGGCCGTTATCGTCTCGCCGAGCTTCTGTTAGTGCGCGGCGACAAACAGGGCGCCACTCAGCAGATCGATGAAGCGTTGAAGAAGGACGCACACGATCGGCAGGCGCTGTTGTTACGCGCCCGCATGCGCACACAGGCCGGACAAACCGAAGATCTGAAAGCCGCGATCGAAGATCTGAAAGACGTTTTACGTCAGGAACCAAACTCCCGCTTGGGCTTGTATTACATGGCCCAGGCAAACTTCGGTCTCGGACTCATCGATCAGGCGCGCGCTTTCGCCGGTGAGCTCGAAAAGAACCATCCCGACTACCTGCCGGCGAAGTTGATGCAGGTGCAACTGACCCTGTTCAACTCGGATGCGAACGGTCAGCGAGCGGCGATTACTCTCGCCAACGACCTGCTCACACGTTTGAGCAAGACCGCGCCCGATCAGCAAAACACCCCGCAGGTCCTGGGTGAAATCCAGGAGAAGACCTTTCTTGCTCGCGGCATTGCGCAAATGCAGTTGAAGAATTTCGTCGCGGCTCGTCAGGACTTCGAAACGGCGCGCCAGATCGCTCCCAAGGACACGAATGTTTACAACAATCTTGCGCTGGTGGCACTCGAAGAGAACAAACAGGAAGAGGCGCTCGCAGCTTTCGATCAAGCATTGCAAGTTGATGCCACAAACTTCGCCGCGTTGAATGGTCTGCTGACGGTCCACGCGAGAATGGGCCAGCTCGACAAGGGAACGGCCAGAGTAGATCAACTGCTCGCGTCGTACCCGAACAGCGCGACGCTGCATTACTTCCGCGGTCACATCTATCGCCTGCAAAACAACATTCAGGCCGCCGAAGCAGAGTTTCGCAAGTCGCTGGACATAGATTCCGGTTACATCGCGAGTTACTCCGCGCTCGGCGAGATGTTCATCAACATGAAGCAGGAAGATCGCGCGATTGCGGAGTATCAGAAGATCCTTTCGATCAAACCCGACAACGCGACGGTCTACACGTTGATCGGCATGCTCGAAGATTCGCGTAAGAACCCCGACGCCGCTGCCGACAACTACCGCAAAGCCCTCGAAAAAGATCCGAACTCGGTCATCGCCGCAAACAACCTGGCGTGGCTCTATGCGACGACCGGCAAAGGCAATATCGACGAAGCGCTGCGGTTGGCCCAGGGTGTGGTCCAGAGAAACCCGAACATCGCAGGATTCGTCGACACGCTTGGCTGGGTCTATTACAAGAAGAACCTGCACGACCTGGCGATCGACCAGTTACAGAAAGCAGTCGCGCTCGACGAAGCAGCCGCGCGCGCTGCCAAAGGTTCTCCGAGTGCGACTTATCAATACCATCTCGGATTGGCTTTGAAAGAAACCACCCGCGCCTGGCGGCCTGGATCGAGCGGATCGACGAGCGCCCGCGGGTCTAGCCCATTTTTCCGCCCTGGTGCGCCGGGCAACCGCGGCGTAACCTCATCGCTCGTGGACGCCTACCTGGCCGTCGTCAGCAAGCGCGAGGTGCGCGCGTATGCGCCGCACGCGATCGAGCCCGAGGCCGCGCGGCGGATCCTCGAGGCGGGCCGGGTCGCCGGGTCGTCGAAGAACCGCCAGGCGCGGCGCTTCGTGATCGTCCGCGACGACGCCGTGCGCGAGGAGGTCGCCGCGTGCGTGTACGCGGGCGACAACGTGCGCGGCGCGGCGCTCGTGGTGGCGATCGTCGTCGGCCGCAAGGGTCCGACCGCCTTCGACGCGGGACGCGCGGCGCAGAACATGATGCTCGCCGCGTCGAACGACGGGGTCGGCTCCTGCCCGAACGGGATCGCCGAGGCCGACCGGCTGCGCGCGGCGCTCGGGCACGGCGAGGACGAGCAGGTGGCGACCGTGCTCACGTTCGGACATCCGCAGACGCCGCGCCGCGATCCGCAGTCGCTCGCGGCCGAGGAGTGGGTGCGGCGCGCGGACCGCCGCCCGTACGAGGAGATCGTCACGGAGATCTGAGGCTGCGCCTGCGCCTGCGTGCGATCGGTCACACGCGTATTGATCCGCCGATCGTGCTGCGCCACCCTCGATGCGGGTGGCGGTCGACGATGACATCCACGGTCGCGCGCACGGCGACGAGCTCGAGATCCGGATCCTCGGCCCGCCCGAGGTACTGGCCCGCGGTCGCCCGTTGCGGCTCGGCGGTTCCAAGCAGCGCACCTTGCTCGCCGTCCTCGCGCTGCACGCCAACCGCGTGCTGCCCGCGGACGATCTCATCGACGCGCTGTGGGACGGAGCCCCGCCGGCGACGGCGCCGTCCCAGCTGCAGGCGCAGGTCTCCGCGCTGCGCGCGGTGCTTGCCGGCGGCGGCGCGAGCCGGTCGCTGCTCACCCAACCGCCGGGCTACATGCTGCGCGTCGAGCCGGGCCAGCTCGATCTCGACTCGTTTGAGCGCACCTGCGACACGGCGCGACACGCGCTCGCCGACGGCCGCGCGGCCGAAGCGGCCGTGCTGTTCGGCGCGGCGCTCGCACGCTGGCGCGGGCCGGCGCTCGGCCGGCTCGAGGCGCGCTACGTGCGCGCCGAGACCGCCCGGCTCGAGGAGCTGCGGATGGCCGCGATCGAGGGGCGCATCGAGGCGCAGCTCGCGGCGGGCCGGCACGCCGACGTCGTCGCCGAGCTCCTGGGGCTCGTCGGTGCGCACCCGCTGCGCGAGCGCCTGCGCGCATTGCTCATGGTCGCGCTGTACCGCGCCGGCCGGCAGGCGCAGGCACTCGACGTCTACCGCGAGGGGCGCCGCCAGCTCGTGCACGAGCTCGGACTGGAGCCCGGCGTCGAGCTGCGCGGCGTCGAGCAGGCCATCCTCACGTCGGATCCCGTGCTCGCGGCACCGGCGCCGCCGCCCGTCGCGCGGCGGCCGTCGCAGCTGCCGGCGGACATCGCGGACTTCACCGGGCGCGAGGCGGAGGTGGCCTCGATCTGTGCCACGCTCGCCGCGCCCGAACGCGGTGCCGGAGCGGTCTCGATCGCCGCGATCACGGGGCAGGCGGGCGTGGGCAAGAGCGCGCTCGCCGTCCACGTCGGCCACGAGCTGCGCGAGGAGTTCCGCGACGGCCAGCTGTACGCCAACCTGCGCGGGGCGGCGGACGAGGCGCTCGATCCGTCCGCGCTGCTCGCCCGCTTCCTGCGCGCGCTCGGCGTCCAGGACGAGTCCATCCCGCGCAGCGCCGACGAGCGCGCCGACCTGTATCGCAGCGTGCTGGCGAGCCGGCGCGTGCTCGTCGTCCTCGACGACGCCGCGGCCGAGTGGCAGGTCGGACCGCTGCTGCCCGGGTCCGCCGGCTGCGCCGTGCTCGTCACGAGCCGCACGAGGCTCGTCGGGCTCGAGGGCGCGCGCATCGTCGAGCTCGACGTCCTGTCGGCCGAGCACGCCGTCGAGTTGCTGTGCCGGCAGGCCGGGCGCCGGCGCGTCGAGTCCGAGCGGGGCTCCGCCGAGGCGATCGTCCGCGCCTGCGGCTGCCTGCCGCTGGCGATCCGCGTCGCCGGCGCGCGCCTCGCCGCGCGGGCGCACTGGCCGCTCGCGCGCCTCGCTGCCCGCCTGGCCGACGGGCGCCGCCGGCTCGACGAGCTGACGGCCGGCCACCTGCAGGTGCGGGCGAGCTTCGCGCTGAGCTATGACCGCCTCGAGGAGGATCACCGGCGGGTGTTCCGTCGCCTCGCGCTGTTCAACAGCCCGGTCTTCACGGCACGGGCGGCGGCGGCGTTGCTCGACGTCCCGCTCGGCCGCGCCGAGGACGCGATCGAGACGCTCGTCGACGCGCATCTGCTCACGGTCGCCGGCCCGATCGTCGGCGGCGCGACCCGCTATCGCTTCCACGATCTCCTGCGCGACTTCGCGCGCGAGCGCGCCGTCGCCGAGGACGGTCACCGCGAGCTGAGCTCCGGCCTCGCCCGAGCGTTCGCGCTCGCCCATACCGCGGCCATAGCGGCTTCATAGCGACGGCGCCTACGGTCCGCCGCGCCGGGCTCCTCCGGACCGCGCCGCGGCGCCGCCCGCACGGATCCGGCGCCAACCACCCCATCCCCCAGCAGGAGGTAGTACGACGATGTTCCACGGACTCGACACGAAGCACCGCACGCGGAGGCGCCGCATCGCCAGCACGTTCGCGGCGACGCTGATGGCCGGAGCGATCGTCGTGGCGGCGCCCGCCGTCGCGGCGACCGGCTCCGACACGCTCAGCGCTACCAGCGACGGCAAGGCCGCCTGGGCGTGCGCATCCGGCGACTTCTGCCTCTACGAGGGCAACTACGGCGCCGGCGCGCGGTACTTCCACGACGGCAACGACGGCAACCTGCACAACGACTACTTCCGTGCGGGCGTGACCGTCGCCAACCATGCCTCGTCGGCGCGCAACAACGGCACGCCGGCGGCCTACGACGACGTCGTCATCTACGACCGCACGTGGTCCACCGGCCGGCTGAACTGCATCCCGCGCGGCTACTACGCGAACTTCGGCAGCGCGGGGTCCGACAACCGCGTCGAGTCGTTCGCGTGGACGACGTCCTGCTGAGCGCGGGACGCGCGTGATGTCAATGCGATCGCTGCGATCCAGACGCCCGGTCATCGCGGCGCTCGGGCTCCTGGCGGCGACGGTGGCCGGCTGCTCCTCGCAGCCGGCCACCCTCTCGTCCTCCGCGCCCCACGTCGACGCGGTGGCGGCCGTCGTGTTTCGCTCCTCGCCGTCGTATGCGGCCGACGGCCGGGCGCTGTACCTCGCGCGGCAGGAGCTCATCGGTCGTTGCATGACCCGGCGCGGCTTCGCATATCACGCGTCGCCGCTGCTCCCCGAGCCGGCCGCCGGCCGGCCGTCGTCCGCCGAGGGCTACGGCCTGTACCGCGCGTTCGCCGCGCTCAGCGGCGCCGCGCGCGCCGCCGTGCGCGCGGCCGGCACGCCGTCCGCGCAGCCGCAGGCGCGCTACCTGCGGCGGCTTGCGCCCGCCCGCCGGGCCGCCTACGACCGGGCGATGGACGGGTCGAGCCGCGCGACCGGCTTCGTTGAAGCTCCCCGCGGGGGGCGTGGTCACGTACCGCACGGGCGGCTGCTACGGGCGGGCGATCGAGCGCCTGCACGGCAGCCTGCGCCGGTACTACTGGCTGCTCACGAAGCAGAACGAGGCCGGCCGGACGGTCGCCGCGCGACTCTCCGGCGATGCGACGCTGCAGCGCGCGCTCGCCGCCTGGCGGCGGTGCATGGCGGCGCGGGGGCTGCGCTACCGCTCGCCTGACGAGCCCCGCGAGCGCGTCTTTCGCGCCTACCTGTCGGCACGCACGCCGGCGACCGCTCGCGCCGTCGAGCGCGCGACGGCGAGCGCGGACCGCGCCTGCGATCGCCGCAGCGCCGTGCGCAAGGAGGAGGCGCGCGCCAAGCGCGCCGCCGTCCGCGCCGTATCCGCCGCCGATCAGGCGGCGATGGTCCGGCTCGGCCGCCTCCGTGCCCTCGCCGCCGACCGGGCGCGGGCGATCGTCGCCCGGCGCGGGTCCGGCCGCGAAATGTGAAGAACCGCGCACGGATGTGTGCCAAGAGACGCGTGCCCGGCGGCGTTCGCGCGCGGGCGCCGTAGCGTCGAGTCGTGCGCTCGTTCGTGCTCGTCGCTCTCGCCGTTGCCGTTGCCGTCGCCCTCGCCGGGCTTGCGCCGGGGCGGGCCGCGGCGTCTGCGCGTGGCTGGCTGCGGCCCGTCGACGGCGCCGTGCTGCGCGCCTTCTCCGTGGTTCGGATCGCTTCGCCGCCGGCCAGCATCGCGGCGTCGATCTCGCTGCGCCGCCCGGGGCGCGCGTGCTCGCCGCCTGCGGCGGTCGCGTGAGCTTCGCCGGGCGCGTGCCGCGCGGCGGGCGGACCGTCAGCGTGCGCTGCGGGTCGCTCATCGCGACCTACCAGCACCTCGGCAGCGTGGCCGTGGCGCGCGGGCAGGTCGTCATGGCCGGCGGGCGGATCGGGCGGGCGGGCCGCGCGCGACCGGCGCCGCACGTCCATCTCGGCGCGCGCGTCGCGGCGACGGGCGAGTACCGCGACCCGCTGACCCTCTTCGCGGGCGCCCCGTCGCGGGCCGCTCGCGCCGGTACCGGCCCTGCGGCGTGCGCCCCCGGCCGCCCCCGCGCCGGGGGCGCGGCCGCGCGGTCGGGCTCCGGCGCCTGCGCGCCGGCCCGTGCCGGTGGCAACCGGTCCGGCGCGCGCGCCCGTGCCGCGGCCCGGGCCGGTGGCGCTCGGTCCAGCGCGCGCGCCCGTGCCGGTGGCGCGCGGTCCGGTTCGCGCGCCGGCGCCGGTCGCCTGGACCGTCGACGGCGCGCCGCTTCGGTCCCGTCGCGCCGCAGCGGGCGCGTCCGCGGACCGGCTGCCGTGGCCGGTGTGGCTCGGGCTCGCGTTCGTCGCGCTCGGATTGCCGCTCGGCGGCGGGCTCGTCGCGGCGCGCCGTCGCCGGCAGCGCGCCCGACGCGGCCGGCCGGCCGGCGTTCTCCACCCGTGTCGCCCGCTGAGCATCGTGGTGGGGCGCTGGTTCAAACCCGATCCCGCCGGCGCCGCCGCCACGGGTCGCCGAGCGCTCACGGGTAGCCTCAGCGGCCGATGAGCTTCTACATCACGACGCCGATCTACTACGTCAACGCGGCCCCGCATCTGGGCCACGCGTACTCCACGATCGCCGCGGACGTGATGGCGCGCCACATGCGCCAGCGCGGGGAGGACGTCTTCTTTCTCACCGGCACCGACGAGCACGGCGAGCCGGTCGCGCTGGCGGCGGAGCGCGAGGGCGTCACGCCGCAGGAGCTCGTCGACCGCAACGCGCCGCGCTTCATCGCGCTCGGCCCGAAGCTCAACGTCTCGACGGACTTCTTCATCCGCACGAGCGATCCCGAGCACATGGCCAAGGTGCAGGAGATCCTCAGCCGCGTCCGCGACAACGGCCACGTCTACGAGGGCATCTACGAGGGCTGGTACTGCCCGCGCTGCGCGGACTTCAAGACCGACGCCGAGGCCGGCGACGACAACCTCTGCCCGATCCACAAGACGCCGCTGACGCGCGAGAAGGAGGACAACTACTTCTTTCGCCTGTCGGCCTTCCAGGACGACCTGCTCACGCTGCTCGACGAGCAGCCGGACTTCGTCATGCCGCGCCACCGCTACAACGAGGCGCGCTCGTTCATCGAGTCGGGCCTGCAGGACGTGTCGCTGAGCCGCTCGACGTTCACCTGGGGCGTGCCCGTCCCGTGGGACGACAAGCACGTCTTCTACGTCTGGTTCGACGCGTTGCTGAACTACTACACGGCGCTGTCCTACGCCAAGGAGGGCGAGGACCTCACCGAGCGCTTCTGGCCGGCGCAGTTTCACTTCATCGGCAAGGACATCCTGAAGTTCCACACGGTGTTCTGGCCGGCGATGCTGCTCGCCGCCGGCCTGCCGCTGCCCGAGCACGTCTTCGTCCACGGCTTTTTGCTCATCGGCAAGGACAAGATGGGCAAGTCGGCGGGCAACGCGATCGACCCGTTCGCGATCATCGACGAGTACGGCAGCGACGCGCTGCGCTTCTACCTCATGCGCGAGGTCTCCTTCGGCCACGACGGCTCGGTCTCGGTGGAGGGCTTCCGCGCGCGCTACGAGTCCGAGCTCGCCAACGACCTCGGCAACCTCGCCAGCCGCACGATCGCGATGGTCCATCGCTACCGCGACGGCGTCGTGCCCGACGCGGAGCTCGACCCGGACCTCGCCGCCGAGATCGACGGCCTCAACGACGAGGTCTGCGCGCTGCTGGACCGCGCCGACCTGACCGGCGCCGCCGACGCGATCTGGCTGCGCGTGCGGCGGCTGAACCGCTACGTCGAGGAGCGCGCGCCGTGGACGCTCGCCAAGGATCCCGAGCGCGCCGGCGAACTCGACAGCGTGCTCGCCTCGCTCGCCGAGTCGCTGCGCGTGGTCGCGGTCGTCCTGCACCCCTGGATCCCCGAGAGCTCGGGCAAGCTGCTGCTGGCGCTCGGCGCGCCGGAGCTCGCGCTCGAGCCGCGCGCACGTGCAGGCCGGCCGGCTCGGCGCGATCAGCAAGCTCGACCAGCTCTTTCCCGAAGCACTGGGCCAGCGGGCTGCGGTGATCGACAGCCACACCCACCTGCACGTCTGCAAGCCCGACGACAGCGGAGCTCGTCGCGGCGGCCGTCGAGGCCGGCGTGAGCGCGGATGCTCACCGTCGGCACGAACGGCGTGACGTGCCGCGCAGGCGCTGGCTGGCGGCCGAGCGCTTCCCGCAGGTCTACGCCGCGATCGGCCGCCATCCCAACGAGGCGACCGGCTTCGACGACGCCGACCTCGCCGAGCTGGCGGCGCTCGCCGCGCACCCGCGCTGCGTCGCGATCGGCGAGACCGGCCTGGACTTCTACCGCGACTACGCGCCGCGCGCCGACCAGGAGCGCGCGTTCGACGCGCAGATCGAGCTGGCGCGCACGACCGCCAAGCCGCTCGTCATCCACACCCGCGCGGCCGACGACGACACGATCGCGACGCTGCGCGGGCAGGCCGCCGGGCTCGACGTGATCCTGCACTGCTTCTCGATGCCCGACGCGGCTCGACGAGTGCGTCGAGCAGGGCTGGTGGATCTCCTTCGCCGGCAACGTCACGTACCCCAAGGCGCAGGACCTCGCCGCCGCCGCCGAGCGCGTGCCCGCCGAGCGCCTGCTCGTCGAGACCGACGCGCCGTACCTCACGCCGCAGGTCGTGCGCAAGGAGCGCAACCAGCCCGCGTACGTCGTCCACACGGCGCGCTTCGTCGCCGAGCGGCGCGGGATCGCGTACGAGGAGCTCGAGCAGCTCGTCGAGCGCAACGCCGCCGCGCTGCTGCGTGGTGAGCCGGGCGGATCCGGCGCGCCGACCCGGTGACGCGCCGGACGGTGACGCCGCGCGCACGGCGACGCAGCCGAGCCTGCGCCGGATGCGCGACTTCGGCGTGCGGCCCAAGCGCGACCTCGGCCAGAACTTCCTCATCGACTCCAACATCCTCGGCGTGATCGAGCGCGAGGCGCGGCTCGAGCCCGACGACGTCGTGCTCGAGATCGGCGGCGGCCTCGGCGTGCTCTCGGAGTACCTCGCGCCGCGCGTCGCGCACGTCCACGTCGTCGAGCTCGACCGCGCGCTCGAGCCGGCGCTGCGCGACGCCGTCGACCCGTTCGCCAACGTCACGCTGCACTTCGCCGACGCGATGAAGCTCGACCTGCGCGCGCTGGCGCCGGCGCCGACGAAGGTCGTCGCCAACCTGCCCTACGGCATCGCGGCGGGCGCCATCCTGCGCACGATCGAGGAGCTCGACGACGTGCGGCGCTGGGTCGGGATGGTCCAGAAGGAGGTCGGCGAGCGCTTCGCCGCCGGGCCCGGCACGAGCGCCTACGGGCTGCCGTCGGTGCTCGCCCAGCTCGCCTGCGACGTGCAGGTCCTGCGCCCGGTGTCGCGCTCGGTGTTCTCGCCGGTGCCCAACGTCGACTCCGTGCTCGTCGGGCTCGCAGCGCACCGGGCCGGCGCCCGAGCCCGACCTGCGCGAGCTCGTCGCCGCCGCGTTCGCGCACCGCCGCAAGGCGCTCGCCGGCTCGCTCGCGCTCGCGCCGGGCGCGCCCGCCGACGTCCGCGCCCGCGCCCGGGCCGCGCTCGGCCGAGCTCGGCCACCCGCCCGATGTGCGCGCCGAGCGCCTGTCGCCGCAGGACTTCCGCGCGCTGCGCGATAGCTTGCGGGCATGACGGTCCTGAAGACGGAGGCGCGCGCGAAGATCAACCTGTGCCTGTTCGTCGGGCCCAAGCGCGGCGACGGTCGCCACGAGATCGTCACGCTGATGGACTCGCTGACCTCTGCGACGACGTTCGCATGGACACCGATCCGCCCGGCGTCGTCGAGGACGAGGTCATCTGCCCGGGCGTCGAGGGGCCCAACCTCGCGGCCGACGCGCTGCGCGCCTTCCGCGCGCGCACCGGCTGGGACGGCGCGCCCGTGCGCCTGGAGATCGACAAGCGCATCCCGGTCGCCGGCGGGATGGCCGGCGGGTCGGCCGACGCCGCCGCCGCGCTGCGCCTGGCCGCGCGAGGCCTCCGGCCTCGGCGATCGCCGGATGCTCGAGGACATCGCCGCCACGCTCGGCGCCGACGTCCCCAGCCAGGTGCGCGGCGGGCTCGTGCTCGCCACCGGCACCGGCAGCCGCCTGCGGCCGCTGAGCCTCGCGCTCGCCTACAGCGTCGTCGTCGTGCCGATCGACGGCGAGCTATCCGCCGGCGACGTCTACGCCGAGGCCGACCGGCTCGGCCTGACGCGCGACACGCTCGACCTCGCCCGCTCGATGACGCGCACGCAGGCCGCGCTGTCGTCCGAGACGATCCTCGAGCGCCTGCACAACGACCTGCAGGACGCCGCCCGCTCGCTGTGCCCGGCGATCGACGAGGCGCTCGAGGCGGTGCTCGCCGCGGGCGCCGACCACGCGCTCGTCTCCGGCTCCGGCCCGACCGTGCTCGGCGTGTTCGTCGGCGCCGGCCATCGCGAGCGCGCGCGCCGCGTCTGCGACTCGCTCGCCGAGGAGGGCGCGGTGCCCGCGCCGCTGCTCACGCGGCCCGGCGGGGCCGATCGCGCGCGTCTGATCGGTCACGTGCGTCGTTGTCCGATCTGGTCGGTCTAGGGCACAATCTCGGTCGTGACGAACGGCGCATGCGACCATCCTGATCGCCGGCACCTGTGGCGTGCTGGCGCGTCGTCGCCTTCGTCTGGTTCATCGCCTGGCCGGCCTGTAACGCGTACAGCAGCGATCTGGGAGCGGCTCGCCGCCGGCTTTCCTCAGCCTGTACGTCCTGGCGGCCCTGCTCCTGGTGGGCGCGGCCGGTGGAGCGGCCTTCGCGTACTACTGGGATCGCATCGCGGCGTAGCCTATGACCATGGCGACTTCCGCCGACCGATCGGTCGGCCTCGATCTCGCGCGCTCGACGCCATCACCGAGGCGGTCGAGTCAGGCGCCGGGCTGCCCGAGGTCGTACGCGCCGCGGCCCGCGCGCTGGAGGCGAGCCTCGTGCTGCTCGACCGCAGCGGCTCGGTGCTGGCCGTCGCGGCGCGCTCGCCCGGCCGACGAGCGCTCGCTGCTCGACAGCGCGGCCGGTGTCGAGACGATCGACCTGCGCGTCGCCGACACGCCCGTCGGTCAGCTGCGCATGCGCGCGCGCTCGCAGCCCGGCCCGGCGCTCGTGCGCCTGGTCACCACGCTCGTCGCCTCCGAGGTCGAGCGCGTCCGCGCGCCGGCACGCGCCTCGCAGGAGGCCGCGACGGCGTTCCTGCGGTCGGTCCTCTGCGCGCGAGCTCGCCGACGGCGCCGAGATCCTCGCCCGCGCCGACGAGCTCGGCATCGACCTGGTCTCCGGCGGCGCGATCCTCGTCGCCCGCGCCCACGCCCACGTGCCGGTCGAGGAGGGCTGGCGCCCGCGCGTGCTGGCGACGGCCGAGCGCGGCGCGCGCGCGGTCGTGCCGACGGCGATCGCCGCGCCGGCCGAGCGCGAGACGGTCGCTGCCGAGGTCATCGTGCTCGTGCCCAGCGGCGACGACGGCGTCGCCAAGCGTGCCGCCGAGGGCGTCCTGCGCGAGCTGCAGGCCGGCCTGCCGGGGCACTCGTTCGCGATCGGGCGCAGCCGCGTCGCCCTCGATCCGCTGGACCTGCATCGCGCGGGCAACGAGGCGCTGCTGGCCGTCAACGTCGCCGAGGGCGACGAGGAGCGCCCGCTGCTGGCATTCGAGCAGACCGGCGCCTACCGGCTGCTGCTGTCGGCGATGAGCGAGGACCCGGCCGAGCTGCAGCGCTTCTACGCCGAGACCGTCGAGCCGCTCGTGGCCTACGACGAGCAGTACGAGACCGACCTCGTGCGCACCGTCGAGGCGTTCCTCGACAACGACGGCAACGTCGCCGGCACCGCGCAGAAGCTCTTCACCCACCGTCACACGATCCGCTACCGCCTCGAGCGGGTCCGCGAGCTGTCCGGCCTTGACGTCGGCTCGACCGACGGGCGCGAGAAGCTGTCGCTCGGCCTGAAGGCGATGCGGGTGCTCGGCGTCGCCGCACCCGGCGGACCGGCGTCGGAGCCCGGCACGTCCGCCGGCCGCGTGCCCAAGCGCTGAGCTACGA
>CAVVHR010000006.1:0-664556 GCA_963748145.1 uncultured Acidobacteriota bacterium | reverse complement strand
CGCGGCTGGTTCTTCGTCGTCCAGGAGCAGCCGGGCGCACCCCGCTTCGGCCTGGACGAGACGCGCCTGAAGGCGCTGCGAGTCGTGGAACGACCTGGGCTGGGCGACCGGAAGCGCGTCGAGGGCGCGCACCTGCGCACCGACGACCTGCAGCGTCACCGCCGCCGCCCGGCCGCCCGGCCCGGTCTGGGCGCGCAACGGGCCCACCTCGCGGCCATCCTGCGCCAGCGGCCGGTGCGCGTGGCATGGCACGCCGCGCCGACTGCTCCCGCCGCCCCCGACGCCACCCGGCGCCGCCGCGATGAAGACGCTCGACGAGATCGAGCGCCTCGTCGGCCGCGCTCCCGCTCGGGCGAGCTGCCGCTCGCGCTGCTGCCGGTCCAGCTCCAGACCCGGTTCGTGACCCGCGACGGCCGGCCCCGGCTGCTCGTGCGCGTCTACCCCGACGAGCTGCACCTCGACAGCCACGAGCCCGCGCTCACCGACGGCCGAGGCGGCGTGGGGAAGGCACTACTGGCGGCTGCTCTGGCCGGCCGCCCGGACGACGGCGACGCTGACCGCGCGCCTGGGAGCAGCTCGCGGACGGTTCGGTGCCCGCCGCGCCGCCTGGGTCGCGCGGCGCACGACCCCGCACCTGACACACCGTCCCGCCGCAGCCGCCCGAGGCGGCCGCCCGTCTTCCCGGCGCCGGGCCCGCCGCGACCCGACGCCGACGCAGGCCCGGTCGCCGCCCGCCTGCTCCCCGACCGCTGGGTCGTCGCGGGCTACAGGCGGCGGCGAGCGGGTGATGCTCGAGGCCGGCGCGCCGATCCCGGCGTCGCTGCCGATGAGCCTGAGCGCCCGACGACGCCCGGAGCCACCCGTCGGACGAGGAGCTGCCCGTCGACCCCGGCACCCGCTGGATGGTCGACTTCGCGGCGGCAGAGGCCGTCGGCATGGGCATCCGGATCGCCCTCGACCGCCGGAGGCCTCGACGCCGCGCTGTCGATACGCTGCTCGTCTTCGGGGTGCGCGCCGCCCTCGGCCGGCGGCCGCCGCCACCAGCTCGAGGCGCTGCTCGACGGGCACCACTTCACCCGCGGCCTGGCGTTCGTGCGCCCGGCACGCCGACGAACAACACCGCCGAGGCGTCGTCCGGGCTTCACCCGCCGCGACCCGGCCCCGGCGGCGAGCTTCGACACCGAGGTGCGGCCCCGCGCCGACGGCGGGTCGGACGGCGGCGGTCGCCGCGCGGCTGCTCGGCTTTCGGCCGCGCCGTGTTCGCCGGCGTCGCCGGCGCCGCCGGGACAGACGACGTCGACGCCCGCCATGCTCCAGACGGCGTTGTGGCCGGTCACCGGCGGCTACTACCTCGACCAGATCCTGGCGACCGCCGGCGGCCGCAGCCGCGCTCGCTGCGCGAGGCCAGCTCGACGACGCGCGCCGCTTCTTCGTCGACTTCGTCCGGCACCGGGGCCCGCTGCCGACCCTGCGGGTCGGCCGCCAGCCCTACGGCCTGCTGCCGGTGATGTCGCTGGACCTGTTCGCCGCCTCGCCGCCGGCGGCGACCGCTTCGTCCGGACCCCTGCCGGTCCTGCGCGCGCCTGGCGGCGCGCGCTGCCCGGGCGTCCCGCGGCTGCGCCCGGGCGCCGACGGGACGAGACGCCGTCGTCGAGATCCTGCGCATGCAGCCGTCGTCGGTCGGGCTACCGCGCGCGGCTCGCGTTCGGCGCACGAGGTCTTCGCCCGGCGGGCGTGCTCGATCGGCGGCCTCGCCCCGACCTGCCGCCGCACGCCGAGCTGCTGCGCGACGCGCTGCCGGCAGCTCGGCGGCAGGGCTCGCTGGGCGACGCCGCGCGTGCTGCGCATCATCCCGGGGCAGGCCGCGCCCGCTGCTCGACGGCCGCTCGTCGCAGCCCGCGGCGCCCGGCGCCGCGCTCGCGCCGACTACCTGCGTTCCTGCGGACGGCGACCTTCGACGACATCCTCGCCGAGCGCCTGCCCGCCGGGTTCCCGCCGGCGGCCGACGCCGACCCCTGCTCTACCTGCTGCTGCGCCACGCTGTGCTGCTCGCCTACGGCGACGACCGCGCGCCGCATCCTGGTCCGCCGCGGCACGCTGCCCGACGAGCCCTACCGCGAGCCGACGCTGGTCGACATCGTCGGCGACGGCCCCGCGCGGACGCGCCACCCTGCCGCGCATGCTCGACCGCGACCCGCGCTGCGCGCAGCGCATCCACCGCTCGGCGCCGCCGCAGGAGCCCGAGGCCGCCTGCTCGACGAGCTGCGCGAGCGCCTCGAGCCGCTCGGAGACGCTGCCGGCCGACGTCCTCGCACGGCACCTCGCAGGCTGCCTCGACCTGTTCTCCTACCGCCTGGACGCGTGGATCACCGCGCTGGCGACGCGGCGGCTGCAGCGACCTGCGGCGGCAGACCGCCCGCGGGCTCGCCCTCGGCGGCTTCGGCTGGGTCGAGGACCTGCGCCCCAGCGCCGCGGATGCCGGTCGCGACCCGCCCGCGGGCGAGGACGGCGCGGCCGCTGTACGCGGCCCGCGAGCCGCGGCGGCGCCATGCACGCCCCGTCGATGGCCCACGCGGCGACCGCGGCCCTGCTGCGCAGCGGCTACCTCGCCGACGGGGGCGAGGACGGCGCGCAGCCGTTCGCGATCGACCTCCGCTCCCGCGCGTGCGCCTCGCGCAGTGGCTGCTCGACGGCGTCCGCGAGGGGCAGCCGCTCGGTGAGCTGCTCGGCCGCCGGCTTCGAGCGCGGCCTGCACGACCGGCGGGCTCGACCGCTTCATCGCCGGCTGTTCCGCCGGGTCTCGCGGCTCGGCGCAGGTCTACGACGCGCAGGAGCTCGGTGCGCGAGGCCCGACGCGGATCGAGGCTGCCGAGCCGAGACTCCAGGCGCTGCATGTCCGCGCTGCGGGCGCTCGGGGCACGCGCTCGAGCGCGGCTTCGCACCGCAGTCGCGGCGCTGCCGCCGGCGGCCGGCCTCGAGGCCTCGAGGCGCTGGCGGCACGCCGGCGTCGACGGCCTCGCGCTCGCGCCGCCTGCACGACGGCGCGCGGCCATCGACCGCACTTCGTCCGGCCCGACGCGCCTGCCGCGACGCGTCCGCGCTGGCGACCGAGCTGGACGAGCTGCGACAGCGCCGCTCGACGCGCTCGAGCGACGCGCTCACCGCCGAGGCCGTCTACCAGGCTCGTGCGCGGCAACCCGGCCGCGCCGCGGCCGCAGCGTCGACGCCGTCGCGCACGGCGACATCGCAGCCGCCCGAGCTCGCAGTTCGCGGCGACGCCGCGGCCCGGCACGCCGCTGACGCACCGGCTGGTCGTCCTGATCAGCGGGCCGGCGCCGCGAGCCCGACTGGACGGCGGCGCGCCCGCGAGGTCCGGCGCCGAGCCGGCGCTGGACGCGCTGGCTGCGTCAGATGCTCGGCGACTGCGCCGGCGTCCGCTAAGCGCCGAGCTCCCCGACGGCGACGGCGGCGGCTCTCGCGGGCGGACCTCGCGGCTCGCGGGCGCTCGGCCTCTCGCCACCTCGACGCCCTGTACCTGAGCGCGGCGGCGCACGCCCGGCGGCGCCCTCGCGACCTCGAGCGCCTGATCGAGTACCACGCTCCGGCGCGGCGCGCCCGGCGACGTCCCGGCCGACGCGCCGGTTCCGGCTCGTGCTACGAGCGGCACGCCGGAGCCGCCAGCTCGTCCGGCTCGGCCTGGGCGAGTTCCTCGAGATGCTCGCGCGCGTTCCGGGACACCATCCTCGGCGCCCGGCCGCTCGACGGCGGCGACCTCGCGCCCGCCGACGCAGCAGGCCGCCCGGCGTCGACACCGACGAGCTGCGCGCCCGCGCCGACGCCGCGGTCGCGGCGCTGCGCCGCGCGCGCGACGGGCTCGCGAGCAGCGGCGCGGTCGCGCCGCGACCGACCGGCGCGGCGGTCGGCACCCTCGACGTCCTGCGCGACGCGGCTCGTGACCTCGTCGTTCCTCGGCCGTGTCCGAGGCGTCCCGCGGTCACCGCGCGGCGCCGAGCCGGCCCGACGCGGCGCTCCGCCAGGCCGAGGTCGCGGACGAGGCGGCGCCGGCACCGCCCGGCTCGCGACCTGGATGGCGGCTTCGACCGGCCGCCGCGGCCGCCGACGACCCGGCCGCCACGACCTGGAGCGGCTGCGCGCGTCTTCGGCGCGGCGTTCCTCGCGCTGCCGCCGCTGCGCCCGGCGAACGCCGCCGAGCTCGCCACGCGCGCTGCGCCGCTCCGACGAGGTGCAGGGCGGCGACCCGCTGCAGGCGCTCTCGTGGCTCCAGCGCGCCGCGCCGCGTGCGCGCCGGCGCGGCCTGCGCTGCTGGACGCCGCGCTGATCGTACGCGGCCGCGCTGCGCCGGCCGCCGGCGCTCGAGCTCCGCGTCGCCCAGCTCCCGCTCGAGGCGGGCGAGCGCTGGGTCGGCTCTGCCGCCCGGCGCGACCGCTCCGCGCGGGCGAGCTGTCGCTCGTCGCGCACGTGCCGCTGCCGTTCCAGCGCCGCCGCGCCGCTCGCCGGCCTGCATGATCGACGAGTGGTCCGAGGCCGTGCCGCCGGCCGAGGTCACGACCGGGGTCGGCGTTCCACTACGACGCGCCGGGCGCGCGGCCGCCGCAGGCGGTCCTGCTCGCGGTCGCGCCGCCGGGCGCCGAAGCGCTGGGAGATCGAGACGCTCGAGAAGACGCTGCTGGAGACGCTCGAGCTCGCCCGGCTGCGCGCGCTCGACCCGCAGGCGCTCGGCGGCGACGCGCTGCCGCAGCGCGCGCTGCCCGCTCTCTTCTTCAGCCTCAACCTCGCCGGCGACACCGTGTCCACCGACTTCACAGGGCCGGTGACGCCGATGCCGTCGATCACCTCCTGGACGCGGCTCGAGCCGTTCACCCGGCTCGACGACTCGACGACGGCCTGCAGGCGCGCGTCGCACGACCCGCTCTGGCTGCTGACGCGCCAGTGGCAGACCGGCGAGTTCCACGGCGAGGACGCGGGCACGCCGGTGCAGGCGCGCGCTCCGGCTCGAGCGGCTCCGCTCGCGCGCTTCCACCCGGGCCCGTCGGACGGCCGCGCCGCGCGGGAGCCGTACCGCGCGCGAGATCCCGCTCGAGGCGCTCGTCGAGCGCGAGGCCGTGCAGGTCGCCCCGACCCGCGCCGCGACCTCCGGCTCGCGGCCGAGGCCGGCCTGCATTCCTGCGCGCTGCTCGACCGCGCGGCGTCCGCCCGGCGACGGGAGCTTTCGCGCCGCGCCCGCCTTCGCGCTCGCGGCGCCGCCGGACGAGCCGACGCGACCCGGACCGGCGGGCCGGCGCTACCTCGCCGTGATCGCCGGCCGCGCGCCCGACGGCTCCGCCTCTACCCCGCGCCGCGCCGCTCGCGCCGGCCGGCGCAGGGCCGCTGCCGCCGCAGCCGCCCGTGCCCGACGCGCAGCGCGCCGGGCGCTCGCCGGCCGCGCCGCGCCTTCGTCGCGTGGTTCGAGGCGCGCTCTCGTCGCCGCCGCCCGCGGCGGTGCGCCGCCCGCGACCCGTGGGTCGCCGAGCGGCTGGAGTACTCCTTCGCCGTCTCGGCCGCGGCCGGCGACGGCGAGCTCGCCGCTGGTCGCGCCCGAGTATCCGGGCGGGCGCTCGACTGGTACTCCGTTCGACGTGCGGCCCGCGCTCCGCTCGGCGTCCAGGCCGCCGACCCGCGACCGGAGACGTCACCCGCACCGTCATGCCCGCGCCCGTCCGCTACCCGGGCATGGCGGCCGACCGGTGGTGGCAGTTCGAGGACGGCGCAGGTCAACTTCGGCCGCGTCGACGGCGACCCCGACGAGCTGCTCCGCCTGCTGCTGCGTCGACTTCGCGCTCGCTGTACTCGAACGACTGGTACGTGTCCCCGTCGACTCGACTCCCGGGCGCGCGTCTACCGCCTGCAGCTCGCTCGTCGTCACCGACGCGTTCGGGGAGCGCACGCTCGTCCCGCACTACGGCGCGGTCGACCCGGCCCGGCGCGACTGGCAGATGTTCGCGCCGAGCCTGTCTTCTCGGTCGGGCGGCCGCGCGAGGGCCCCGCGACCGACGAACCGCTCTTCCTGCCGCCGGTGCTCGCGGGCAGCCTCACGGCGACCCGCTCGAGGAGGTGCTCTTCCTGCGCGACGAGCTCTCGAACCTCGTCTGGGCCGTCGAGCAGCTCGTTCCCAGCCGGGCGGGCGGCGCGCTCGACCGCTACGCGCTCCACGAGAGCCGCGGCGGCGAGCGCCGCCGCGGCCCGAGGAGCCGCCGGGCGACGAGCCTGCGCTACCGCTCGCCTCGACCGTGCCCGACTACTGGGTCCCGTTCCAGCCGGTCCCGGTCGACCCGGCGCGCGCCGACGTCCGCCTCCGGCGCGCCGCGGCGCTCACCCGCGAGAGCGGCGAGCCCGCCTTCTCGCGCCCGCTCGGCCGCATCCTCGAGCCCGACCGCACCGACCTGAGCCTGTTCGAGGAGGAGGTGCCGCGCGCGGCATCCGGCTCGTGCGGCAGTGGCAGCACGCCCGCTGGGTCGACGGCACGACGTTCCTCTGGCTCGCCCGACGCAAGAGCGTGGGCCGCGGCGAAGGCTCCAGCGGCCTCGCCTTCGACACGGTCAAGGATGACTGAGCGGCGCGCCCATTCGATCCGCTGCTAGTCGCGGCTGCCCGGTAGGGTCGGATGGTCGGTGGGATAGACGCCGACCGCGAATCCGTACACGGTCTCGCCCGACCGCGGCAGCTGGTCGAACTCCGCCACCAGCTCCGCCATCCGCTCCCAGAACTCCGACGCCTGCGCCTCCGAGATGCGGGCGTGCCGGATGAAACCCCACAGCTTCCCGTCCCGGTACGCCGCGGCCGACTCCCGAGCTGCGACCTCGAAGTCGTTGAAGTCCCGAGGCATCTCGTCGCCGTCCGGGCTCCGCTCGGCCCCGACGTAGAACATCCGTGCCGTGCGGCCGTAGAACCGCTCCTCGATCGCCCGCACCCGCCGCGTCCTCACCACCTGCACCAGTCCGGCCTCGGCGAGCACCTTGACGTGGTGGGCGACCGTGCTCTTCGGCCGCTCGACCGCGACCGCCAGCTCGGTCACCGTCGCCGCCCGCTCGTGGAGCAGGCTCAGGATCGTGGTGCGGAGGGGATGGCCGATCGCCTTCACCTGGGAGGGCGTGGTGAGCGCGATCCGGTCGGCAAGGTCGTAGTCCGGGGGAGACGGGTTGCCGGCCATGGCCGAATAGACTAGCATTGCAGAATGTTCCAATTTCATGGATCAATGACGCAGGAGGATCGGGGATGACCGAGGTTGTGCTGTACCACCACGTCCAGGGGCTGACCGAGGGCGTGCGATCGTTCGCCGACGAGTTGCGGCAGGCGGGGCACACCGTGCACACGCCCGACCTGTTCGACGGGCGCACGTTCGACACGATCGAGGAGGGCATGGCCTTCGCGCGCGAAGCCGGGTTCGGCGCGCTGGCCGAGCGCGGGGTGGCCGCCGCCGACGGGATCGGCCCCGAGGCCGTCTACGCCGGCTTCTCCTTCGGCGTCATGGTCGCCCAGCAGCTCGCGCAGACCCGGCCCGGCGCCCGCGGGGCCTTGCTCATGTACTCGTGCCTCCCGGTCTCGGAGTTCGGGGACGCGTGGCCCGAGGGCGTCCCGGTGCAGGTGCATGGCAAGGACGCCGACCCGTTCTTCGCCGAGGACCTCGAGGCCGCGCAGGCCCTCGTCGACTCGACCGACCGCGCCGAGCTATTCCTCTACCCGGGAGAGGAGCACCTCTTCGCCGACTCCTCGCTCCCGGCGTACGACGCCGCCGCCGCAGCGCTGCTCACCGAACGCGTGCTGGCGTTCCTCCACACGGTCGAGGCCGACGAGGAAGACTGAAAGGGCATCGGCGTCCCGGGTCCACCGCATCCGTCGCATCACGCGCGGGGGAGGGAGTACCCCCGGCGTGCGCTTCGTTGCAGCGCGCCCCCACGATTTCCACCAGCACGTTGGCTGCATCGCGCGCGCATGCGCGCGGGAGACGTCGCGCCCCGTGAGGCGCGGGCGCGCGCCGGGGCCCCGAGCTCGTCGCCGCGCCGAGGGGGAGGGGTGCCCGGCGGCGGTGCTCCGTGCGGCTGGGCGAGGGCTGCACGCCGCTCGGGTGGTGGCGTTCGACATCCGGCCGTCGCGGCGCCCGGCCGGAGCCGAGCGGGCTACAGGCGCCGTAGCGCTCCGCGCGCTCTTGACTATCGCTCGTGAGTCGGAGCGGTTCTCCGTCTCGCTCGCCGGTTGCGCACCGGCGGGCGAGACGGGCGCCTGAGCGCCCGCTCTCGCTGTCAAGCGGCTAGGCGCTGACGAGCGGGTAAGCCAGGTAGATCAGCCCCCCAGCTCCGGCCGTGTACGTCCAGGCCGGGAGCATCTCGAGCTTGCCGCCGTAGAGGATGCCCGAGGTGTACTGACCCGTGAAGGTCGCACCCTTCGCATCGCAGACGGCGCCGACACCCTTGAGCCAGACGGCCAGGACGATGCCCTTGTCCTTGTACGCCGGGTCCGTGAGCGGCTGACCGAAGATCAGGTTCAGCGCCTTCCCGGCGGTGTCGCAGTAGACCGCCCGCTGGATGCCCTTGGGCAGAACCGGAGCGGAGGTGCCAGCCGGCTTGGCGGCGGGCGGCGCCACGACGAAGATCCCGTCGTCGCCGTCGTCATCCTCGTCGCAAGCGCCGAGGTAGTCGCCGTGGCCGAGGTGGCCGCCGACGGCGGACTCGGGCACGGCCATCGCCTGCTGCGCGGGCGTACCCGGCTTGTGGCAGAGGGGCACCATGTCCTCGTCCACCGGCGGGAGGCGGCGGAGGCGGGGGCGGCAGCGGAGCGCAAGCGCCCAGCGTGTCGCCGTGGCCGAGGTGGCCGTTCACCGCCTGCGTCGGGACACTCATCGTGTCCTGCGCCGGGGTACCGGGCTGGTGACAGATCGTCACCTTGTCAGCGACCTTCTTGGCCTTCTTGCCGTGTGGTTTCGCGGTCGCCGTCGCGCTGAGCGTGAGCGCAGCAACGATCAGCACTACGAGTGCCGCAGTCTTGTGCTTCATGTTCCCCCCTGGCGTTAGGCGGAATCCGGTCGGAGCCGGACTTCCACCTGATTTGCGCACCGAGAGCGTCTTGGACGAATGTCCCCCGCGTGCTTGGGCGAACTGTGCGCGTCCGGCGGGCTGTCCGCGCTGAACGATGGGGCAGAGTTCAAAACACCCGATCGGGGGGTTGTTCTTACCGTCGTTACTGCTAGCTGCTCGCGGACGAAGCCGAGGTTCTCGCGGTCGCGGTCTTCTGCCCCGAGTGCGCCGAGCGCGAGTTCGGGCGGGGTAGCCCCGCCCGACCGGAGCCGAGCAGGGCGGTTTCATCTCAGATGTTGTGATCCATGGACAAAACCCCCGGCGGCCTGGGCGGGCCCACCTTCACGTTCAGGGAGATCGATTCCATGGGCAGGTCGTCGCCGCCGCCGCCGCCCTTCACGCCCTCGGCGTCCTGCTCGGGCACGTCCAGGTCGCGAAGCTCGTCCTGCTGCTCGTTCTGCTGCTGCTTGCCGGTCATGACTTCCTCCCTGCGTTGAGCTGACCGTCTGCGCGCGCCAGTTGCGCGCCAGTGAGCGCCACTCCCGAGCGGTCGCGAGCGTTTCAAGCGGTTGACGGAGGAACGGCGGTCGGCGGCGGAAACTGGCTTTCCGTGCGGGTTTCCGCTCAACCAGGCGGCCTGGTAGCCACCGGCCCCAGACGGGGCGAGGTGGCTACCATAACCCGCCGCATGGCCCGCGGGGAGAAGCCCTATCGCGTCTACCGGGGCGGACGCGTCAAGGGCAAGGTCCCGACGCTGCCGCGGCCCGGGCAGGCCCAGGGCTCGTCGAACGGACGGGCGCGGGTCCCCGACGGCGCCAAGCCGGGCAAGCGGCCGGCGGCGCCTCGGCTGGGGTCGCGGGATCGCCCTCACGCTGGGGGTGCTCGTCGTGCTCCTGATCGCCTGGGGCGTCGCGAGCTTCCTCGCCGTGCGCGGCGGCGTCGAGGAGGCGAACGCGAGGCTCGACCGCCGGACGCGGGCGGCGCTGACGCCGCAGGACGGGATGCTGCTCGGGCAGCCCACGACGATCCTGCTGCTCGCCACTGATCACGCGAACCGCGCCGACCGGCAGAGCGCGCGCCGCTCCGACTCGATCATGCTCGTGCGCACCGACCCCAAGCGCGGGCGGCTCGCCTACCTCTCGATCCCGCGCGACCTGCGCGCCGACATCCCCGGGCTCGGCTCGGCGAAGATCAACGCCGCCTTCCAGGCCGGCGGCCCGGCGCTGGCCGCGCGCACGGTGCGCACCTTCACCGGCCTGCCGATCAACCACGTCGCGGTCGTCGACTTCGGCAGCTTCCGCGAGCTCGTCGACGCCGTCGGCGGGATCGACGTCGACGTCCCCGCGCCGATCCTCTCGAACAGGTTCGACTGCCCGCTCTCGGCGGCCGCGTGCGCGACCTGGCCCGGCTGGCGCTTCGGCCGCGGGAAGCAGCACATGAACGGTCGCCGCGCGCTCGTCTACGCGCGCATCCGCGAGAACCGGCTCGATCCCTCCGAGAGCGACATCACCCGCGGGGAGCGCCAGCAGGCGGTGATCGGCGCGATCACGGACAAGCTGACGAGCTTCGGGACGCTCGGCCGGATGCCCTTCGTCGGCGACGAGCTGCTGACGCCGCTCGCGACCGACCTCACGACCGGCCAGTTCGCCCAGCTCGCCTGGCTGCGCTTCCGCGCCTCGGACGACCGGACCCTGCACTGCCGGCTCGGGGGCGAGGCGCAGACGATCGGCGGGCAGGCCTACATCGTCCCGACGCGAGGAGAACCGGAACGTCGTCGCGATGTTCACGGGCGCGTCGGCGCCGCAGCCGCCGCTCCCCGGCTCCGGTCAGTACGGGCCGGGCTGCATCGTCGGTAGCCGTGCGCGGCGCTAGCCTCGCCCCGTGGGCATCTTCTCGTGGCTCCTCTTCGGGCTGCTCGCCGGCGCGGTGGCGAAGCTCTTCGTCCGCGGGCGGCAGAACATCGGCTGCCTCGGCACGATCGCGGTCGGCATGGTCGGCGCGCTGATCGGCGGGCTCGTCGGCGAGGTCGTGCTCGGCGACGACGTCCGCTTCCGCTGGGATCTGGGGCCGTTCCTGCTGGCCGTGCTCGGCGCCGTCGTGCTGCTGCTCGCCCTGCGCGCGCTCTCCGAGCGCGGGCGCTAGGAAGACTCGGCGGCCGACTTCGTCGTCTCGGCGGAGGAGCCGCCGCTCTCGCCCCCGCCGCTGCTGCTGCCGCCGTCCGACGACGAGCTCGAGCCCGAGTCGCCGTCCTTGGCCGGCTTGCGCCCGCCGCGCCCGTAGTCGGTCGAGTAGAACCCCGAGCCCTTGAAGTGGACGGCGACCGGGTAGAGCACGCGCTCGAGCGGGCCCTCGCCGCAATCGACGCACACGTCCGGCGGGTCGTCGGACATCTTCTGGAAGAGCTCGAAGAGGTGGCCGTTCGGGCAGCGGTACTCGTAGATCGGCACGACCGCGCAACGGTACCAGCGTCCCCCGCCGGGATCGCCGCGACGGTAGCGTTGTCGCCAATGCGGACGGAGCTCTCGGCACGACGCTTCCGGGCCGGCGTCGCCGCATGCGCGGGCGTCGTCGCGACCTTCCTCCTCTTCCGGCTGACCGCCTGGGCGCCGCACGAGGACGAGACGCTCGCGCTCTACGTCGGCCGCGGGTCGCTCGGCTCGCTCGCCGACACCGTGCTCGGCGAGCGCGGCGGAGCGCCGCTTCACTTCCTCGCCGCGTGGATCGTGGCGCACCTCGACGGCGGCCTGACGGCGCTCCGCTTCGTCTCGGCCGCGTTCGCGGTCGCGAGCCTGCCGCTGCTCGCGGCGCTCGCCGCCCGGCTCACCGACCGGACGACTGCACTGCTCGCGACCGGCCTCGCGTCGGCGAGCTGGGTACTGCTCTTCCACGGCATCTACGCGCGCATGTACAGCCTCTTCCTCTTCACGAGCGCGCTCTCGTACCTGCTGCTGCTGCGGGCGCTCGACGCGCGGCGGATCGGCCGCTGGGCCGCGTGGGCGGCTGCGACGCTGCTCTGCGTCGCGACGCACCCCTACGGCGCGCTCGTGCTCGGCTCACAGGTGGTGTACGTCCTGCTCGGCGCGCCAGCGCGTGCGCGAGGCGCTCACGGCGATGGCCGCCGTCGGCGTGCTCGGGATCCCGTTCTGGCTCGCGGATCTCGTGCTCGCGGGCCGCTTCGACGTCGGGGTCGGCGGCGGCGGCGACAAGCTCGGCGGGCCGCTCAGCGTGCTCGGCTACCTCGGGCGCGCCGCCGGGGACTTCACGGCCGGCCCCTGGTCGCTGCCGTGTCGTCCTGGCGCTCGCGGCGGTCGGGGCGTGGCGGCTCGGCACGGGAGCGCCGGCGCGGCGGCGCTGCTCGTCGCGGCGGTCGTCGGGACGCCGACGGCGGCGTTCCTCGTCGCGCGGCTCGGGAGCTCGACGTCGCCCGAGACCCGCCACCTGATCTTCGTGCTGCCGTTCTTCGCGACGCTCGTCGCCGCGGGGCTCGTCGCGCTCGCGCGCCGGCCCGCGCGCTTCGCGGCGCCTGCGCGGTCGCGGTCACGCTCGTGCTCGTCGGCGGCGAGGTCGCCTGGGCCTGGCAGCGGACGCCGCCGCTCTTCCGGGGCGACCCGAGCGAGCGCACCGTCGCGCGCCACGCGGCCGCGCGCTGGCTCGCGGCGACGGGCCGGTCGGACGACGTGCTGCTCGGCTACGAGCCGGTCTACCTCGACGCCTGGCGGCGCAACTCGACCTTCTCGCGGGTCGTCCTCCCCCGCGCCGACGCGACCCTCGCCGCGCGCGCGCTCCGCCGCGCTCCGAAGCCGCTCGGGCGCGGCGTCTGGGTGTTCGACGCCTACGACACCAACAACGTGACGCGCAAGCTAAGAAAAGCGACTGTGCCGCTGAGCGAGCAGAAGATTGAGAGAATCAAAGCACAAAGCACTAGCCTTCAATTAATAAACCACGGTTTTGGAAGCTTCCTTAGCGTGTTTCGCCTTGTCGATCGCTTCGCCGGCTTCGGGTGGCATGTAGTTCTCATCGTGTTTGGCCAGGACTTCTTCGGCCTGGAACACGCCGTCGTTGCCGAGCCGTCCCTGCGCCACACAACCGCGGCCTTCCTTAAACAAATCAGGAAGTATTCCTTTGTAAACCACTGGGATGCTCGCCGCTGTGTCGGTGACGGTAAAGCGCACGGTCAAGCCATCGTCCTCGCGTTTGAGCGTTCCTTCCTCGACGAGGCCGCCGATGCGAAACGTCCGGTTAGCGGGCGCTTCCTTTGCGGCTACTTGCGTGGGACTAAAAAAGAAGACGAGATTGTTTCGAAAAGCATTGGCGACGAGAAACGCCGCGACGCCGAGGCCCGCAAGCCCGGCGACAATAATTCCAATCCGTTTATGACGTCGTTTCATTGGCACTCCCTGTCAAAACTGACGGAGAAACAGAACCCGACCTTTCTTGTTCCTGCAGTTGATGCTGCTTAAGCGCTTTCTTGCGCTGCTTCAGGCTGACAACTTCCCAGACGATCAGGATCAGCGTAAAGATATAAGATCCCCAGACATAAAAACCATAACCGCCCATCGAAAGATCCGGCATTTTCATCAGGCGTTCACCTCCGCAAAGCGAGATGCGTTCTGTTCGCGTTCAAGAATAATGCAGCGCAGCCGGATGAGCACAACGGCCACCGAGTAAAGCCAGCACGCCGCCAGCATGATCAGCATCGCCGCCAGCATCGGCGCGGCAATGCTTGGCTTTCCGAGCAAGCGAATTGTTGCGCCCTGGTGCAGTGTATTCCACCACTGCACTGAAAAGTAAATGATGGGAACATTGATCACGCCAACGAGCGCGAGCACCGCTCCGGCGCGATCCGCGCGACGTGTGTCGTCGATCGCCGACTGCAATGAAATGAAGCCGATATAAAGAAAGAGCAGGATCAACGTGGACGTCATGCGCGCGTCCCAAGCCCAGTACGTGCCCCACGTCGGTTTGCCCCACAGCGCGCCGGTTACGAGTGACAACAGCGTGAACATCGCGCCCGTGATCGCGAGCGCCGACGCCATCATCGACGCCAGGCGCGCATTGAACGCCCAACCGATGCCGGCGTAAATCGCCATCAGCACGTAAAGAAACATTCCCATCCATGCTGCCGGAACGTGAATGAAGATGATCCGGTAAGCGTCGCCTTGCTGAAAATCAGTTGGGGCGACGAAGAATCCGACGTACATGCCCGCTGCGAAGAGGATCGCCGACGGTATCGCAAACCACGGGATCATCTTTCCGGCCAGCGGGTAGAAAGTTGCGGGCGATGCGTATTTGTAGAGGTTCATGTTCTTAGTACTCTGTGCTTTGTACCTGGTTCTTGCTTTTCAAAAGCGCAAAACACCAGGTTCAAAGCTCATATTCTTACTCGACCGAGATGCGCAACGCGGCCGCCGTCGCCCACGGGGAGAAGATGAGCGACACGATCGCAGAAGCTCCAAGTAGATAAAGATGCGGCGCGGGATTAGTTCCCATGATACTCGCTTCAACCGCCCCGGCTCCAAAGATGAGCGCGGGAATGTACAACGGCAAAACCAAAATCGAGATCAACACGCCGCCGCCACGTAATCCCAGCGTCAATGCTGCTCCGACTGACCCAATCAAACTCAACACCGGCGTCCCGATCAACAGACTCAACACCAGTATCCAAAGCGTCTCGCCGGGAATATCAAACTGGAGCCCGACCAGCGGCGCAATCAATACCAGCGGAATCTCTGAGACGATCCAGTGCGCCAAAACCTTCCCAAGCACCACAATGAACAGCGGTTGCGGCGTCAATAACAACTGTTCCAGCGTTCCGTCCTGATGATCGTTGGCAAACAACCTGTTCAACGACAGCATCGACGCGAGCAACGCCGCCACCCAAATTACGCCGGGCGCGATCGATCGCAACAACTGCGTTTCGGGCCCGATCCCCAATGGGAACAGGCTGACGACGATAATAAAGAAGAAGACGGTCGACAGTATGTCAGCTCGGCGACGCCACGCCAGCGTCAGATCGCGCCAAACGATCCAGCGCAACATCGATAAGCTCGAAGGGGAGTTCACGTTGCGAGTTCGAGTCGTTGGCTCGACCCTGCCGTTATCGCCAAATCCTGATGCGTCGCGACAATGGCGATACCGCCGCCTGCCAGGTGCTCTTCAATCAAAGATCTAATCAAGGCCACTGCGCCTTTGTCTAACGACGTCATCACCTCGTCGAGCAGCCACAGCTTCGTGTTGCAAGTGAGAAGTCGCGCCAGCGCCACTCGTCTACGTTGACCTTCCGACAAGAGTCGTGCCGGAAGTGATTCGCGTCCGGCCAGACCCATTCGCGCGAGGACGTCGCGCGCGCGTTCTTTGCTGACAATGATGCCGTTCAGCGCATTGGAGATTCGCAGATTCTCAATGCCGCTGAGCTCGTCTTTCACGCCGTGACGGTGGCCCAGGTACGTGACTGACGTGAAATAATCCTCAGCGAGTGAGCGAATATTCTCACCCTGCCACTTGATCTCGCCTTCGGCCGGCGCCAGCAGTCCGCAGAGAATGCGCAGTAAACTGGTCTTGCCGCTGCCGTTTGGTCCAGTGACCTGAAGATACGTTCCCGCCGGCAACGAAAGATCGAGACCGCTGAAGAGCCGTCGATCTCCACGCACACATCCGAGCTTGTTGACTTCTAGAATTGTCGGTGCACCCACAGAGCCACAGATATAACTGATAACCCGCGAAAGGTCTACTTTCGGTAATGGGCGTTCCGTAGCCGTCGTCTGTTTCGTCGTTCGATGTCGTCTGTTTTCGTCGTCCGATGTCGTCTGTCGTCGTCCGATTAACGCCGAAGGCGTTCGCTAATTCCAGCCCAGGGTTGTTTCAACCCTGGGACTAAGTCGCCTGATACTCCCAACCCTGAAAGGGTTCGCGAATGGGCGAACGCTTTCAGCGTTAAATCTCTGGTCGTGTCGTGTCCCAGGGTTGTCGCGTCGCTCCAACCCTGGGCTCACATTAGCCAACGCCTTCGGCGTACCCGCTCGGAGTTAACTCACATGCTGCTTCTTTAGAGTCAAACCCGACTACTTACTTTAGAGTAAAACCTTACTACTCACTTTGGTTGCACCGGGCCTTTCGCTTTCAGCCATTCGGTCCAGCCACCCTTCAGGACGCGCACGCGGGTGAAGCCTGCTTCCTGAAGAGTTTGCGCTGCGCTGATGCTTGATTCGTCTGCCGGGCAGGCGCAGTAAGTCACGATCTCGCGATCTTTCGGCAAATCTTTCAACGGCGCATACTTCAGACGGCTCTTGATCCTTCGCACCTTGAAATGAAACGCGCCTTTGATCGTCGTGTTACTCGCGGCATACCCTTCTGAACCGCGTACGTCGATGATCGTCACCGGATCGTTGTTATTTATCTTCACTTTCAATTCTTCGGCGGTGATGGTCGCGATCGCGGCGGCCTGTTGTGCGTGAGCGCGCAACGGCTTTTCCGCGTGGGCGCGCATCGTCTTCGGCTTATGGAACATGCCGCTCTCGGTTTGCGGCCTGAACGTCTTCGGGTCGTACCACGAATACGTCGAGACGGCATAATAGAGATAACCCGTCGTGCCGTTGAGGTTCTCAGCGATCAAGTCACCCTGAGGTCGCGGCAACTTGCGTCCGGTGTTTGTGCTAACAAACTCCTTCGACGTCTTCACTTTCAAATCATTCCCAACGACGTTCTTCAACACAAACGTCTGCGTCGCTTCCGGATCGCGCCAGGCGTTCGCGCCGTAACCGTGAATCACCGCCAGCAACACTTCGTCTTTTCGGACCTGAAGATCCTGCGGCGCTCCGTTCGTTCGCGGATCGCGCAGGAGCCACGGCGGATACTCCTGGTTCATTTCCGCAACGTTATCCGGCTTCAGGACGACGGCGAGATCTTGAGAAGAGTCGCCGTTGAAATCGCCCGTAACAAAGTTCGGGTTGTGATCGGGATCAAGAACCGCGGCGGTTTTGAATACTCGTTTGACCGCGTCCTGCACCTCAGGAAGTTTCGCCGCGCGTTCGGGTTCGACGTTGATCGCCGAGGTTGCCGGCGCCGCAGGCGTCGCCTGTGGCGTTGGCGGCTTTTCGACGTCTGCGCGCTTGCCGCTCGAGCAAGCCGTTACAAAAAGACAGATGAAGAAGATGAATGTCAGAACTCGCGTTTTGATCATCAGACTGAACCCCCGGTAGGAAACCGAAGCTCGCCGGATCGGAAATACTCCGGCGAGCTTCGGGGATAGCGCCTCATCAGGCCCGTGTGCCGCCGGAAATCATAGCGACAACACGAACGCGATGAGATCGTTTCTCTGCGCCGTCGTCAGCGCGTTGAAGTTATTTCGCGCTGTCGTCGCCTGGCCGGCGTGCAGTTGGATCGAATCGAAAATGGTGATGTTGAGTCCTTCGTGCATCAGCCTGTTGCGGGCGCGAATGCCCCACAGCGGTGGCGTGCGCAGTTGGTTGGCAGTTGACTGACCAGCGTTCTGCACGATGCCGTCGCCAGTGCCGACGTTGTGTAATGCAAAGTCACTGAAGGGGTGAATGATCTTGTTGCCCAGGGCTGCCGGGACGGAGAAAGCTCCGCCGTTGATCGACGTTCCTGGAGCAGCAGTGGTCAAAGTTCGTGTGTGGCAAACCGCGCAGCCTATTTGACGTAAACAGCGGGTCGCCACGGACCGCGGCCGCCGGTAGTGGGGTTTGACGTCGCGGCGCACGCGTTGCAGCCATGAAGTCGGCGAAGGCAAGCACGTCGAGTCCGTCGTCTTCCGGATCCTCAACAGGATCGAAAGGAGACGGGAACGTGACATTGATAACGCCTTCAGCAGTGCTGGCCGGGTTTTCATGCGTGCCGGCATCGGGCGCGCTTGAGCTGCGGCCGCCGAAGCCGTCGAACGGGTTAGTAATACCCATCTCGTTCAAATAGGCATCGCCGGAGAACGAGACGAGGCTTGCATGTTGCGCTTTCCAGCCGAAGCGGCCGATGCGGAGCGTGTTGTTGGCTTCCGTCACCGGAACCTGGGTGAGAGTACCGCGTTGGGCCAGCGGCTGTGCGGCCACATTATTCTGTAGGGTCGCGTTTGCCAGACATTCCACAAAACCGTCGCCAAGTGTGCTCAACGTGATGCGGAAAGCTTTGACGGTTTCCGCCGTTGAGATGTGCTCGACGATGTCGGAATCGGTCGCCCTGGCGTGGATTAACTGACCGCCCGGTGCATCAACAAAAGCACCGTTGGTGATGTGACCAGCCCTGAACTCCATCTGCTGGCCGAATGCACCGACGTCTACTGACTGGTGGCATTCGACGCAGCCTACGTCGTTGTAGGTTGGTCCAAGTCCGTCTTCGATCGTTTCGCGTTCCGAGAAGATGAACTTGTTGTCTTCGAACCTGCCGTTTCCGCGGGCGGTTGGCGGTTCTGGTTCATTGACGCATTCGTCGATGGGCGTGCCTTTGACACCGAAGCCGTTGAACAGGTCGTCAGTTTTGGCGTCCATGTCGGTTGTCAACGCTTCGGTTGCACTTTGACCTTCGACGGTCTGCGGTTCACTTAAAGGTAAGACAAGCGCGACCGCAAACAATAGAAGAGCTAGGATGGGTAAGACTTTCCTCATGTGACTTTTCCTCCTACTAGGAGCTGCAAAACACGTGGTGGAGACGGAAGGGTTTCAGTTCGCCCGTGCGCTGCAAACTGCAAGGTCCTGCCCGTATTGTGAACTGCGAAACCCGGCTTGAAGAGGCAGCTCCAGCCTATGGGGGTGGACTAGAGTGATCAGTCCCCTCACAAAGAAGCAGCCAGGGAAGGGTCCCTAGTTGTGAAGGAGAGGGCAGGATAAAAATCCTGCTCGAAATAACTCAATTAACTGGGCTTACTTATGTTAGTCGGGAGGTTGGCGGCACTCTAGTCCCGTTCGTTTTGCTTGTCAAGAGAATTAGTTAGGAGAATTATCAGAATTATAGAAATCAGTGTAATCTGTGGTTCTCATATGCGCAGAGCGTTTCCGTTCACAGCAATAGTTGGCCAGGAAGAGATGAAGCTGGCGCTGATTTTGAACGTCGTCGATCCGTCGATCGGCGGCGTTTTGATCATGGGGCATCGCGGGACCGGAAAGTCGACGGCGGTGCGCGCTCTGGCCGATCTGTTACCACGAATCTCGGTAGTAGACGGTTGTTTGTATAACTGTGATCCGAGGGACGAGCGGAGCCTTTGCAGCGACTGTGCGAAACGGGCGGCGTTGCCGGCGAAGACTACGCCAGTCGCCGTCGTGGAACTTCCGCTTGGAGCAACCGAAGATCGCGTTTGTGGGACCATCGACATCGAACGCGCGCTCACGCAGGGCAGAAAGACGTTCGATCCCGGTCTGTTGGCGCGAGCCAATCGCGGGTTTCTTTATATCGACGAAGTGAACCTGTTGGAGGACCATCTGGTCGATCTCTTACTGGATGTTGCGGCGACGGGGCGAAATCGTGTGGAGCGGGAAGGCATCTCGGTCGAACATCCGTCGAGCTTCGTGCTGGTTGGTTCGGGCAATCCGGAAGAAGGCGAGCTGCGGCCGCAGTTGTTGGATCGTTTTGGATTGCACGCGGAGGTCGTCACTGAGACTTACCTCGATAATCGAGTCGACATTATCGAGCGGCGTGAGGCTTATGACCGGGACGCCGATGCGTTCTGCGAAGCTTACGCTGAGGATCAGGAGGTGTTGCGCAAGAGGATCACGCGTGCGCGTGCGGGTTTGCGGAAAGTGAGTGTTGACCGGTCGATACTTTCGAAGATCGCGCAGCTCTGTGCCGACCTTAAAGTCGACGGGCATCGCGGCGAGCTGACGATCATGCGGGCGGCGCGCGCGTTGGCGGCGTTTGAAGGACGTCGCGCAGTTAGTGAGAACCACGTGAGGCGTGTGTCGGCGATGTCGTTGCGGCATCGTTTGCGGCGCGATGTGTTGGACGAGACGGCGAAGAGCGAGAAGATCGATCAGGCTGTTGACGACGTCATACCGCGAGCGCCGGAGCCGCACGGCGGCGATCGCAAAGGCGAGCCGAAGACGCAGCCCGATACGCCGCGCAAGTCGAAGAACCCTGATGGTCCAAGGCAGCGATCGGCAGCGGCTGGTGGTGGAGGAAAGACGAACACGGCGGAGACGACGTCGCCGCCGGCGGTTGAGAATCGATCGTTGGAGACGCCGTTGGAAGAGCGGCTACGCGCGATGATGCCGAATCGCGGTGACAAGTCGCAGTCGCACAGCAGACGCGCGTCGGGAATCAAGACTGTGCCGTCGCAGTTGCGAGGCAGATACACGCGCGCGGTGAGTTTCAAGAGAATAGGAGCGAGGATCGCGCTCGACGCGACGCTTCGCGCTTTGCTCTCCTCGCTAAATGGTCGAGAGACTCGCTTCGAACAAGTCAGGAAGGGGGCAAGCGAAACGCGCGCCCGCGTTTCTTCCAGCGCGCTTCGTTACAAGCTGCTCAAACACAAACGAGGAACGCTTTTTGTTTTTGCCATCGACGCGTCTGGGAGCATGGCCGCGAATCGAATTGCGCGCGCGAAGAGCACGATTCTGAAGTTGCTGAAGAAGTCATACCTGAATCGCGACAGCGTGGCCATCGTTTCGTTTCACGGCACGACTGCGAACGTCGATCTGATGCCGTCGCGAAGCATTCTGCGCGCGCGACGTGTGTTGGATTCGCTGCGCATGGGCGGCAGCACGCCGCTAAGCGCCGGACTCGCGAGTACGATCGAGCTGTTAAAGCTGGTGGGCGATCGCTACGGCGAAAACGTCGTGTTACTGTTCACCGACGGACGTTCGAATGTGCCGCTGCGCCGCAACGGCGTTAACGTCCGCGTGCTGCGACAGCTCAAGATTGAGATGGAACTGCGCGAGCTCATGCTGGAACTCAAGCAGACTCGGGCGCACGTCGTGGTTGTCGACACGCAAAAGGAATTCGAATCGAGTCAGGAAACGAGAAGACTTGCGTCGATCTTGCAAGCGCACTTTGTGAAACTTACCCCGGCTGTTCCTTAATTCGTGGCTAAAACTAAAGACGAGAAAGTTCTCGAACTCTACGAACAGTTGCTCGAAATCGAGCAGCGGCTGATCCCGACCGGTCTGCACGTGTTTGGACGGCCGTCGCCGCCGCGCGAGCGTGGTGATCTGTTGAAGATGATCGCGTCCTTCGATCGTCCGGAAGCGGGACTGCGCGCTTTGCCGGAAGAGTTTGCTGACAAAGCGATACGTGAGTTTGTCGCGAACGGCACTGACGCCGCAGTTCGTTGTTTAGAGCAACACGGATTGAACGCAGAGACAACGCGCCCGGTCTTCGCGCTTCTGGAAAACGTTTCCACGAAGCTGCAATCGAACACAGAGATCGATTCGCTCGTTCGTGCGCTGCGCGGAGAATACATCGAACCTGGACCAGGCGCGGACATCGTTCAGAATCCCGACATCCTTCCGACCGGCCGAAACACGCACGCGCTCAATCCATACAGCGTGCCCTCCGCTGTAGCATTCGCTCGCGGAAAGATCGTGGCGACTAGCCTGCTCAATCGTTACAAAGAAGAAAACGGGCGCTATCCCGAAGCGATGGCGCTTGTGCTTTGGGGACTCGACAACATCAAGACGCAGGGCGAAGGCGTCGCCCAAGCGCTGTGGCTGCTCGGCGTGCGTCCGGTGCGTGACGCGCTGAACCGCGCGACCGACTGTAGAAGCGATACCGCTCGACGAGCTCGGCCGTCCGCGGATCGACGTCGTCATGACGGTTTCCGGTATCTTTCGCGACCTGTTCAGTCCGACCGTGCACTTGCTCGACAAGGCAGTCCGGCTGGCGGCGAGCCTCGACGAGCCGTTGGACCAGAACTACGTCCGCAAGCACGTCCTCGAACAGATCGCGCAGGACAACTGCGATACAGACGAAGCTGCAACACGCGTCTTCTCAAACGCGCCCGGCAACTACGGCACGAACGTCAACTTCATGGTGATGGACTCGCAATGGGAACGCGAAGAGACGCTCGGCGATCTGTTCGTCACGCGCAAGTGTTTCGCCTACGGCCGCGATTCAAAAGGACAGACGATCGAGGGCAGGGAAGCACGCCTCGCGATGGACCGCGCGCTCTCGCGCGTCGAAGCGACTTACCAAAACATCGACACGTTCGAAATCGGCCTCACCGACGTCGATCACTATTTCGAATACCTGGGCGGCGTTTCGAAAGCCGTCGAGAAGCGGGCGCAGGCGCGTCCGGCGATCTATTTGTCTGACAGTCTTTCTCGCGATGTGAAGATTCGATCGCTCGAGGAGACGGTGCGTCTGGAGACGCGCGCGAAGACGCTGAATCCGAAGTGGTACGAAGGCATGTTGCAACATGGATTCAGAGGCGTCGCCGAGATCGAGAACCGTGTGTCGAACACGTTCGGCTGGAGCGCGACGGCGGATGCAGTTGACGACTGGATCTATTCCGAAGTTGCAAACACGTTCGTGTTTGACGAGTCGATGCTGGAGCGGTTGAGAGAGTTGAATCCGCACTCGGCGCACGCGCTGGTCCAGCGGCTGCTCGAAGCGAACGGCCGCGGCTACTGGGAAACCGATCAGGACGTGCTGGAAAAGTTGCAGGAGATCAGTCGCGATCTGGAAGACCAGTTGGAGGGCGTCGCGTAGATGCGAATCACCGTTTTATACGTAGGTTCGAGTCTGCTGGCGCCGCTGAAAAACGCGGAACGCGAGATCAATCGCGCGTACGGTCTGGATCTGCGCGTCGGCGCGTACAACTTCGGCGCGCCGCTCAGCGATCGCGAGTGGCAGGAGGTCGATCGCGATTTGGCGGAGACGAATATCGTCTTCGTAATTCACGTGATGGACGGCGAGAACGCCTCACGACTCGTCTCGGCACTCGATAGTTATAAAGATCGTCACGATGCCGTAGTCGTCATCAACTGCATGCCCGACTTGATGCGACTGACGCGCATGGGCAAGCTGGACGTGGGAAAGTTTGCCGGCTGGATGGGCCGTTACGCGCGGCGTGAGAAGGGCAATAACAAACATCGCCACCATCATTATTTGAAGCTGATCGATCGCTTGCCTGCGATTCTTAAGTTTGTGCCGACAGCGGGCGCACTCACCGACGCCAAGCATTACCTGTATCTCTTCTGCTACTTCCTGCAACCAACGCCGGCGAACATCCAATCGATGTTGCTCTACGCGCTCAAGCAGTATGTTCGGGATGATCGGCTCAAGCGCGTGAAGACGTCTGCGCCACAGCAAGTACCATCCGTGGCAATTTATCATCCGGACGCGCCGCAGTTATTCGAGACTTTTGATGCTTACAAAAAATGGTACGCAGCCAAGAAGCGCAAGCCGCTCGATCCCGAATCAACGATCGGCCTCCTCCTGATGCGACCGCAAGTGGTCAGCAAGACGACTAAACATTACGACGCGTTGATCCGCGCAGTGGAGGCCGAAGGCTTGAGCGTGATTCCCGCGATTGCGACGTTGATGGACAACCGTGAAGCTGTCGCACGTTTCTTCCGAAACGGATCGACGCGCGTCAGTCAAATCGTGTCGTTGACGGGTTTCAGCTTTGTCGGTGGTCCTGCGATGAACGACAGCGCCGCCGCTGCAGAGTTTTTGCGCGAACTGAACGTGCCGTATCGATCGGCCGTCAGTCTCGACACGCAAACAATCGAAGCGTGGCGCGAATCGCAGACCGGATTGAACCCGATCCAGGCCGGAATGCAGATCGCGATACCCGAGATCGACGGCGCCACCGAGCCCTTTATATATGGCGGCATTCCAGTCAGAGGTCAGGAACCGGCGCCGCTCGACGATCGTTGCCGCAGGTTTGTACGGCGTCTGAAGCGTTGGAACAACCTCCGCACGGCCACGCGCGATGAGATCAAACTCGCGCTCGTCGTGTTTTGTTTTCCGCCGAACAAGGGAAACATCGGAACTGCCGCCGACCTCGATGTGTTTCCCAGCGTGTGGGATCTGTTGAAGCGACTGAAGAGCGAAGGCTACAACGTCGAGGTACCTGAAACCGCGGACGAACTTCGCGAACTACTGCTCGGTGGAAACTCGGAAAGCTATGGCGCTGCGGCCAACATCGCCTATCGAATGTCGACGACCGAGTATCTGCGTCTATGTCCTTATGTGAGAGACATTGAAAAGGATTGGGGCGCCGCGCCAGGGTCAATCAATTCCTTCGGCGGCGATCTATTGATTCAAGGCCTCACGCTCGGCAACATCTTCATTGGCGTCCAGCCGACATTCGGTTTGGAAGGCGATCCGATGCGGTTGATGATGGCGCGCAGCGGCTCGCCTCATCACGGGTTTATGGCCTTCTACACATACCTCTCGAAAATCTTCAAGGCAGACAGTGTGATCCACTTCGGCACTCACGGGGCGCTCGAGTTCATGCCCGGCAAACAGATCGGGCTGTCAGCCGAGTGCTGGCCGGACCGTTTGATCGACGAACTGCCCAACTTTTACGTTTACAGCGTCAACAACCCGTCGGAAGGCTCGATCGCCAAACGCCGTTCGTACGCCGAACTGATCTCTTACCTGACACCACCGATTGAAAACGCCGGATTGTATAGAGAGTTGGCGGGCCTAAAAGAATTGGTGATGGCTTATCGTCAATCGACGAATGAAAACGAGCGCGAGAAGTTGTTTGAGTCGATTGAGGCCTTGAGCGGGGAATTACATTTCAACAACCCATAACACGGATCTTGAACTCGCCAGGGTCGACGCGGTGTCGAAAAGCCTCTTCGCCATCGATCGTGATCACGGGAATGTCGTACTTATATTTCTTTAGCAGCTCGTTATCAGATTCGATGTTCACCTCTTCCAGCGTGAAGCGGTCGGAGCAGTTCGATTTTTCGATTGCCGTCTTGGCTTCGTCGCAGAGATGACAGCCGGGTCGCGAATAGACGATGACGTGAGCTTTACGCAACTGAGCTACTCCTTAATAACTTCTTGCCAGCTAATCGAGAAACAGGTTATAAATAGCACGCCGACCACATTATAATTTGTTTGATAGGTGCGGCGCTCTTCATGTTTAAGCGAAAAACTGGCTACACTGCGCAGAGAGTGATCCCTGTTAGCCGGGGAACTGTATAGTTCGTCTCTGTTAGTAAAGTCGAAGTGTACCCTCGGGAAGTTCGCAACGCCCTAGCAACCAGGATTTGATTAACGGAGGTTTCGACTTGGATAGTCAAGCCGATCAAATCACGCCTGCAAGCGCGACAGCGGTCAGCGCCCCGCCGCGGGCGTCTGCACCGGCGAAACCATCAGCGGCGGCAGTTGTAGAGACATCCGCGGATCCCCCGGTCAACAAGATGCGACGACGGATCGTTTGGGCGTCGATCGCAGGTGCGCTTACCACCTTCTTCCTGATGTTTGTCCGGTTCTTTCTGCCGCGGTCTATTCTCGAACCGTCGCCGATCTTCCGCATTGGTTCGCCGGCCGACTACGCGCTGGGCGTCGATACTAAATGGCAGCAGCAGTATCGTATTTGGGTGACTCGCACGTCGGATCGCTTGTTTGTGATCTACGCGGTCTGCACGCACCTCGGATGCACGCCTGACTGGAAAGCGAGTGAGAACAAGTTTAAGTGCCCGTGCCATGGCAGTGGTTATGACAGCGAAGGCATTAACTTCGAAGGACCGGCGCCGCGGCCGATGGATCGTGCGAAGGTAACGCTTGATCCGGAAGGGCAGATCGTCGTGGACCTCGGTACGCTGTTCAAGTGGCCGAAGGGCGAGCGCAATCAGTTTAACGACCAGGATAGAGGCGCTTTTATTAACGTGTGAGGTAGGAATTGAGACACCACCAACTGGGTTGGTGGAATAGGGGAAATGAATCGACGTGGCAGATAGCCCTGATCCAAAAGAGCCCAAACAACTCACCACGGGTGAAGACGGCCAAAAGAGTGCGCTCGCCAAGGTCAAGGAGGGGGCGGGTGCGCTGAAGGACCGCGCCATCGAAGAGGCCAAGGGTTACTCCGATCCGCAGGACACGCAACTCTGGAAGTCGATCTTTCGCGTCTCGCACGATCGCTCCGACCCGCGCAACCGCTCGCTGGCGATTCTCTCGAACGTCTTTCTCCACCTGCATCCGGCCAAAATCAATCGCGACGCCGTTCGTTATCCTTTCACGTGGGGTATGGGAGGCATCACCTTCTATCTCTTTATCGTGCTGACCTTTACCGGCGTCCTCTTAATGTTTTACTACCACCCGACGAAAGCCGACGCCTTCCGCGACATTCTCTATCTCGAACACGACGTACCGTTCGGAAAACTGCTGCGAAACATGCATCGCTGGGCGGCGCACCTGATGGTGATCACCACCTGGCTGCACATGTTTCGCGTGGTTTTGACAGGCTCGTACAAGCGGCCGCGCGAATTCAATTGGTGCGTTGGCGTCGTGTTGCTCGTGTTAACGCTGTTGCTTTCGTTTACGGGTTACCTGCTGCCGGACGATCAACTCGGTTTCTGGGCGGTCACCGTGGGAACGAACATGGCCCGCGCGACTCCGATGCTCGGTCACGACGGTCCTTTCGGTCCGCAACTCGGCATGACGGCTTATAACGACGTGCGTTTCGGTTTGCTCGGCGGTTCGATCGTGGACGCGAATGCGTTGTTGCGTTCCTACATCTGGCACTGCATCGGCATTCCGCTCGTCGCGTCGATCTTTATGGCAGTCCACTTCTGGCGTATTCGAAAAGATGGCGGCATCTCGGGACCGGCGCCGGTCGTGCTCGAATCCGAGATGAAGGCAGTCACCAAAAAGAAGACATAGTTGATGAAAAGATTCATTAACAAATGGACCATTTGGGGCGCGCTTATCGTGATCGCCGGTCTCTGGGCGCTCACCGTCCACGACTGGCATCAACTCTGGAAGATCTCTTCAGCGCCTGACAACGTGCCGATCGTGGCGATGCTGTTCCTGGTTCCGTTCTTCACCTGGCTCGGAATCAAGCAGGCCGTCGCTAATGACCGTCTCATCGACGAACTCGAAAAAGATCCGAAAGCAGCGCAAAGGGCATCACCGGAAAGTCGAGCCGTGGCGGCCGGGATGGGCGCGTGAGATTCACGTTTGGCCTTATTTAGTGCGCGTCGAGTTTTTGGCGACGGTGATCGTAACGGTCATTCTGTTCGTTTGGTCCATCACTCTGAACGCGCCGCTGGAGGAACCGGCCAATCCGAACCTGACGATGAATCCGTCGAAAGCGCCGTGGTACTTTCTCGGTCTTCAGGAGATGCTCGTCTATTTCGATCCCTGGATCGCGGGCGTTGTGATGCCGTCGATCATCATGGTCGGTTTGATGGTCTTCCCGTACGTCGATTCGAATCCACTCGGAAACGGTTACTACACACTGAAGCAGCGACGTTTCGCATTGTGGATGTTTGGCGCCGGATTTCTGCATGTGGATCGTGCTGATCGTGATCGGAACGTTTATTCGTGGACCGGGCTGGATCTGGTTCTGGCCCGGACAGACGTGGGACCACAACGCCGTCGTGTTTGATAAGAACGTCGACTTGCACGACATGATCGCCGTCAGTGCAGTCGGAAAGGCGTTGCATTTAGCTCCGATCCTGACAAGCACACCGGGCAAGATCATCTTCGGAGCGATCGTAGTCGGCGGTTTTTATATCGTCGGCGGACTCTTCTTCCACTGGTTGATGACTGTCGACTTAAAGCGCATCAGGTTCCGCCGTCCTTTCAAAGAGAACCTGTTTCCGAAGAATGAGTTTGAGCAGAAGCTTTTGGCGCGCACGAGTCTGCTTCAGTATCTGACGTTCCAGTTTTTCGCGATCAGTGTATTGCTTGCGTTGCCGGTGAAACTGATTCTGCGACTGGCGTTGACGATTAAGTATGTGTGGGTAACTCCCTGGTTCAACATCTGAGAATTATGGAGGGACGATCATAGTGGCTGATTCATCAGCACCTGGCGAATCGCCGATCGGCGAATCGTTAGCCAAGAGGGAACCAGAGTTACCGCAGCAGGATCCAATCGTCAGTCGTTCCAGCAGCGGCTGGATGCTCGCCTGCGCGCTGCTGATGACGATCTCCATCGCCTGGGCGCTCTACGACGAAGCGTTCGGTCAACGGCCGTGGAAGTCGAATGCAGCGCGAGTTCGTGAGTCGCTACACCCGCTACCTCGACAGCATCAGAGGCAAGTCCGGCCAGACTGAAAAAGAGGTCAGAGAAAGCCCCGAATACCAGGACCTCGAAGCCGAAGGCAAAAGCAGCCGCCGACGAGACCGAGCCCCGCAGAAAAGAGATCGACGCCACTGTCGCACGCGTTCAGGCGAAATTGGACGCGATCACCGAACCCTTCCAAAACCAGCGCGGCCGGCTAACGGTCATTGGTTACAACGTCGAGACCCACGAAGGCTCCGCGAAAAAGAAATATCAGCGACCAGGCGAAAGCGAAAAGCGCCGAACTAATCACGGTCGAAATGCCGTCGGACGATGGACAACAGGTCCAGACGCAACGCTATCAACTACGCGTCAACTCGAGAAGATCTACGACGAACTGCGCGAAGAAAAAGCCAAAATCCTGGCGGAGAAGGCTGAGCTGCTGAAAGAGCCGGCGAAGTTAGCGAAGGAACGCGACGACTACCTGCAGCAACCATCTTATCGGCTTTCGCAGGCCACGATCGATGGTCTTAAAGCGAAGATCGCCAAGTACGACTATTCGATTCTTGGTCATCAGATCAGCGTCAGCGCTTACGAGATCGTCGATCGTTGCGAAGTCTGTCATGCAGGCATCCGCGAACCCGTCGACTTGAAGGCCGCCGATCTTGCGTCCTGATGAACCAAACGGCACAGCCCGACGCAATGGCGCGCGCGTTTGTCAGCCATCCCGATCGCGAAGTGCTTCAGATCCACAATCCCGAGAAGTTTGGTTGCGCGAGTTGTCACTGGGGCAACGGCCGCGCGACGACGAGCGAGGCTAAAGGTCACGGACGTCATCGATTCTGGCTGTGGCCCATGTTTGAAAAAGAGAACACCGAGGCCGGATGCCAGCAGTGTCACGCGCGCGATCGCGTCACGCAGGGCGCCGATACGCTGAACCTCGGACGCGATCTTTTCGCAGAACGCGGCTGCATGGGTTGTCATCGCTACGAAGGTTTCGATCGCGAAACTGATTCGCTCGCCAGCACGCGAGCAATGATCGGTCAGCTTCAGGATCAGATCACCGGCGAACGAGAAACAGATTCGCACCGACACGCAACGCTCAGGCGAAATGCCAGATAACGATGAGTAGCGCGAGGCGAAGAGACTGCTGGCCCAGCGCCGACAGCATCCGCGTCACCAACAGTCTGCTCGCAGCACGTATCGATCAGTTGAACCTGCAAACGAAGTACCTGATGCAGGACCAGAAGAAGGTTGGTCCAAACCTGAAAGACGTGCGCGTGAAGTTGCGCAAGGAGTGGGTGCCGGTTTGGCTGGAAGACCCGCAGGGATTTCGGCCTGGCACGAAGATGCCGACGTTCTGGCGCTTCGCGAGCGCACGAAGGCGAAGGCCCGGACATGCGCGACAAAGATGCTGCGGATCAGATCAAGGCGATCTCCGCTTATCTCTGGCAGGACAGTTTCACATAACACGCTGCCGAACGCAGCACGCGCGGCAACGCCGGACATGGAAAAGAATTGTTCGAGACGCGCGGCTGTCTGGCTTGTCACTCGATCGGCGAAGGTCGACAGCGCAGATCGGCGGCGACTTTGCCGCGAACCTCCAACGTGTCGGCGAGAAAGCAAACTTCGATTACATCGTTCGCTGGATTCACAACCCGCGCGAACGCGTCGCTCCTTATTGTCCGAAAGACAAAGCGCGATCTGACTCACGAGGACTACGCGAAGAAAGGACCTGCCGTTTGTTTTCGACACCGAACTGCATTCGCGCTGCCCGAATCGACGGCGCGGAGTTGCAGGTGCAGAACATGACGGTGATGCCGAACTTCCGTCTGTCGGAGCAGGATTCGCGCGACATCGCGACGTATCTCTTCTCGCTTTCGTCGCCGCCGAGTTATGCCGACGCCTCGTTCATGGACGATCCGAATCTGAAAGAGAAAGGCCAGCTGCTGATCAAGCAGTACGGCTGCGCGGGTTGTCACGAAATTCAGCGGCTTTGAAGACGAGCAGCGTATCGGTAAGGAGTTGACGGTCGAAGGCGCGACGCCGATCGAGCGTCTCGACTTCGCGCTGCAAACGCATCACGCGGAAGAAGGCGAGGATCCGCTGAAGCTTCGGCCCGACGAAGACGCATAAGCCCTGGTACAACCACAAAGGCTTCTTCGAACGCAAGATCACGCAGCCTTCGATCTATGACGAGGGCAAAGAGAAGGATCCGAAAGACAAACTGCGGATGCCGCAGCCGTACCTGACGGCTGAATGGCGCGTTGCGTTGACGACGTTCCTGCTGGGCAGCGTCGGCACGGAAGGCGCAAACGTGCCGAGCACGCTCTTCTACAATCCGCAGGATCAGCGCCGGCAGGACATTCAAAACGGCTGGTGGGTAATCAAGAAGTACAACTGTCAGGGATGTCACCAGCTTCAGGTCGGACAGCGTTCGGTGGTGCAGGATCTGCCGTTCTATCAAACGCCGGAAGGCAAGGATCTGCTGCCGCCGCGTTTGACGAGTGAAGGCGCGCGTGTCGATCCGGCATGGCTGTTGAAGTTCCTGCACGATCCGTCGTTGAGTGGCGAGAAGACGCCGGAGCAGCAGCGACAGATCAGCGCGCTGACGCAGCAGTTCGCAAGTCCGGCAAGCCGGCGCGCTGCGCCAGCGGGCGAACCGCGAGCGCGAGTCCGGCCAAGCGCTGCGAATCAGGCGGCGAAGCTTACCGCCGCAGCCGGGATCTTGATCGCAATGGCGTGCGTCCGTATCTGCAGTTCCGCATGCCGACGTTCAACTTCTCGCCGAACGAGTTGCAGATTCTCGTGCGGTTCTTCATGGCGATGTCCGGCCAGCAGGATCCGTACATCAAGGAGCCGTTGCAGCCGCTGACGGAGCAGGAGAAGATCACCGCGCGGCAGATGTTTACGTCGGGAACGCCGTGTTTGAAGTGTCACATCACGGGCGATCCAACGCACGACGCGAAGGCGATCGCGCCGAACTTCCTGTTGGCGGGCGAACGGTTGAAGCCTGACTGGACGTTCCGCTGGCTGCTCGATCCGGCGCAGATTAGTCCGGGAACCGCGATGCCGACCGGACTATTTCGCAAGGAAGGCGAGCGTTGGGTGGTGAATCTGCCGAATCCGCCGGCGAGTGCGAACGCTTATCACGACGATCACGCGTGACTGCTGGTGCGTTACATGTTTCTGTTGAGTCCGGACGAGCAGCGGCAACTGCTGGCTGCGGAACGAAGCGCCGGCCTGCGCCTGCGGCCGCGCCCGCGACGCCAGAATCACGCGCGTGCGAAGCGGCGACGAACGGGTTTTCATCATCGGCGAAAGCGTAGCGCGCGCCGCGATCGGACGTAGCGCTGCGCGTGCGTTGACATGGTTCGAGCTTACAGATATAACAAGCGAATTTGCGGGCAAATGCGCGTTCCGCGTTCGCGCGGCTTCCGTGCTAAAGTTATCGCGCAAGTATCTTAGTTTGGAGGAATTGCTCAATGAATAAGCAGACAAAAGTCTGGCTTGTGCTATCGATTGCTCTGTCGGCTCGTGCTGGCTGCTGCCTGCGGCGGCGGTACGACCAATTCAACAAATCCGCCAGCCAACACCGACGCGGCTGGTAGCGGCCCGTACAGCGGCCCGACCGGAACCGTTGCCGGCGTGATCAGCTATAACGGCACAGCGCCGGCGCCGAAGAAGATCGACACGTCCGCCGACCCGGTCTGCGGCCAAAAGAATCCGAATCTCGTCACCGACGACACGCTCGTGACCGACGGCAAGCTTGCCAATATGTTCATCTACGTTAAGGAAGGCACCGTCGAGGGCGGCAAAAAGATTACGCGACTACACCTGGTCGACGCCGACCACGGCGGCGCAGCTCGATCAGAACGGTTGCCACTACGCGCCGCACGTAATGGGCGTTCAGGTCAACCAGAAGATCAGCATCACCAACAGCGACGCCACTCAGCACAACGTTCACCCGACTCCGAAACTGAATCCGGAATGGAACCAGACGCAGGCCAACGGCGCTCCGCCGATCGAGAAGACCTTCGCGCGTCCCGAAGTGCTGATTCCGGTGAAGTGCAACCAGCATCCGTGGATGAAAGCCTACGTCGGCGTGATGCGTCATCCTTTCTTCGCCGTCAGCGGTAAAGACGGCGCCTTTGAGATCAAGGGCTTGCCGCCGGGTAACTACACCGTCGTCGCCTGGAGAGAAGGCGGCGCCAACGGAACCGAAAAGACGATGCAGGTAACGGTGCCGGCGAACGGCAGCGCGAAGGCTGACTTCGCGTTTGGTGAAGGCGCTGCGACCACGTCCCTGAACCCGTCGTTGAAGATGATGCCCGCGTTGGAAATCCCGGTGCGGCACTAATTAAGTCAGTGCCTTGCCGTTGCCTATTTGTGCGACACATTGAGCAAGCACGGCAATGAGCAGTTTGGATTGTACATGAACAAGGGTCTTAATCGATTTGCCATTCTCGTCGCTTGCGCGACGTTTTTCTTGATCATTGCCGGAGCGCTGGTCACCAGCAACGACGCTGGACTCGCGACGGAAGACTGGCCGCTTTCCAACGGTCAGTTCTTTCCGCGAAATGGTCGGTAACCTGTTTTGGGAACACGGGCACCGCATGGTCGCGACCACCGTCGGCATGCTGACGATCGCGTTGCTGATCTACATTCTCGTGAAAGAAAAAAGACATGTGGGTGAGGCGGTTGGGCGTGCTCGCACTGCTCGCCGTGATCGCGCAGGGACTGCTCGGCGGATTGACAGTAAAACTGATGCTGCCGCTTGCCGTTTCCACCGCCCACGCGACGCTCGCGCAACTATTCTTCTGCATTACCGTCAGCCTCGCAGTGTTTACGTCGCGAAGCTGGATGGAAGCGCGGCCCTTGACCGGAAGAGAAGGGAACTCTGCCGCTGCGTTATCTGTGCACGGCGCGCTCGTCGACGATCTTTTTGCAATTGATCATCGGCGCGACACTGCGCCACTCGGCCACGTGGGACCAGCACCTGCCGACCGAGTTGATCCTGGCGCACATCGGCGGCGCGCTCGCCGTCACGCTGGCACTCGGAAGCGCTGCGATGAATGTTTTGCGGCGGCACAAAGGGACACAGTTTTTTGACCCGGCCCGCGACGCTCGCGCTGGTGCTGCTCGTCGTGCAGTTGTTTCTCGGCCTGGCCGCGTACCTGACGCGGTTGGCGTCGCCGAACGATCCGCAACCGTTGAATCCGATGATCAGCATCACGGTCGCGCACGTTGCTTGTGGCGCGCTGGTGTTTGTCACCACGATCGTTTTGACTTTGCGAACGTACAGAGTGCTTGCCGGCCTACGGAGCGGCGCAATGGATCTGGCTGCCGGCGAGACCGCAGGAGTCGTAGCTTACTGAATGGAAGAGTTTGCTATCGATCTACGTACTCCGGCAGTCGAGGTAATCGATCGCCTCGCCTTGTCGTTTCGCGAACGTGTCGCTGCCTACGCGGAACTGACAAAACCGCGGATCACGTTTCTGATCGTGCTGACGTCGGCCGCGGGCTTTGCGCTCGGTTCGCGTGGACCGCTCGATTACGTTGCGCTCGCTCAGCGCGTTGTTTGGCATCGCGTCTGTTGTCATCCGGAATCGCCACGCTCAACCAGTACGCCGAACGCGATCTCGACGGCTTGATGCGGCGCACGGCGAACCGTCCACTGCCTGCCGGAAAGACTGGCGCCGTGGGAAGCGCTGGCTTTTGGCGCCGGCATCACGATCGCTCGCAGAAGCTTACCTGCTCGTATTCGTGAACCCGTTGAGCGCGCTGCTCGGATTGACGGTTATCGCGGGTTATCTCTTTGCTTACACGCCACTGAAAACACGGACGTCGCTCTCGACGACTGGTGGGAGCGTTTCCCGGCGCAGTGCCGCCGCTGATTGGTTGGACCGCCGCGCGCGATTCGCTCAGTCTGGAAGGTTGGGTGCTGTTTGCGATCCTGTTTCTCTGGCAGTTCCCGCACTTCCTGGCGATCGCGTGGATGTATCGCGAAGATTACAGTCGCGCGGGAATCCTGATGTTGCCGGTCGTTGAACCTAACGGCCGCGTCACGGCGCAGCAGATCGTGGTCTACACGCTGATGCTGTTGCCGGTTAGCTTGCTGCCCTTCGCTCTCGGCATGTCGGGCAGGATTTATCTGTATGGCGCCATCGTGCTCGGGCTGCTTTTTCTCTACAGCAGTCTTGCGCGCGGCATTCTCAATGTCGCGGCAACAAGCGCGCAGGTTGCTGTTGGCATCAGTTCTCTATTTGCCACTTCTGTTTATCTTGATGGTTTTGAACTAGGTAAATGTCCCGGAGCGCAGTTTGGCCGCGGCTACAGAACACCAAAAGGAGATGTAACCGATGGGACGAGTTCTTGCGGTTATTATCTGGATCATAACACTGCTGTCAGTCGCTCCTTTCTTCAGTAAGAAAGTGGTGGCTGCCAGAGGCAATCTCCGAGCACGCGCCAGCCTCGATCGCCAATTCATGATCACGATCATGGTCGTCGGCATCTCTTTCGCTGCGGCGCAGATTGCTCTTGGGTTGGGCGGTCTGGAAGTTTCGCGACACGGGCAAGCCCGGCGACCGCGCGATCTATTCGCACGGCAGTAACCGGCTCGAGGTGGTGTGGACGGTGATCACGGCCGTTGTCTTCATCGCGCTGGCGTGATGGGACAGAGCGTTTGGGCTTCGTTGCGTCTGCACGATGCGCCTCCGGGATCCTACACCGTGAAGTCGTAGCGCAGCAGTTTCAGTGGAACTTCCACTACGCCGGCGCGGACGGCAAATTCGGTCGCACCGATCCGAGCCTGATCGACGATGGCACGTTGAACTTCATCGGTCTCGATGCGGCAGATGCCGCTGCCAGCGACGACTCCGTGACTGCTACGCTGGCGATTCCCGTGAACCGTCCGGTGGAGCTGCGCTTACGTTCGAAAGACGTGATTCACAATTTCTGGGTGCCGCAGTTGCGCTTCAAACAGGATCTGGTTCCGGGCATGGAGATCAAGGTCAACTTCACGGCAAACAGAGTCGGCAAGTATGAACTGGCCTGCGCCGAGTTGTGCGGCCAACTGCACTTCAAGATGAAGAGCTACATGCTCGTGCTGCCGGAAGACGAACTTACTGCGCTCCAGGCTCTGCCGCAGGAACAGTTTCAGGCGCGCATGGGCGAGCTGCTGAATAAATATCCAGTTGCCAAGCAACTAAGATCCGCGTTCCCTTAAGTTGTCGATAGCTAAAGACGAGAGACGACAAGATGTCAGAGACTCACGAGGGCGTGCACCGGCATCCAGCGCCAACGGGCTTCATCCGCAAGTACATCTTCAGCATTGACCACAAAGTCATCGGCATCCAGTACATCATGCTGGCGCTGGCGGCGGTCATGGTCGGCATGCTGATGTCGCTGCTCATGCGGTTGCAATCTGTCGTGGCCGGGAACAGAATTGGCCGATTCTGGAAACGCTGTTTCCGACGGGCGCGCCCGGTGGCGTGATGAATCCCGAGTTTTATCTCTCGCTCGTGACGATGCACGGCACGATCATGGTGTTCTTCGTGCTCACCACCGCGCCGCAGGGCGGCTTCGGCAACTACTTCCTGCCGATTCAGATCGGCGCCGAAGACATGGCGTTCCCGTATCTGAACATGCTGTCGTTCTGGGTGACGCTCGTCGGCTTCATCGTGATCCTGCTGGCGATCTTCGTCGAAGGCAATCAGGCGATCGGCGAGTGGTTCGCCGCTCTTGGACCATCATTCGCCGGCGGCAGCGGCACGGTTGGACCAATCGGCGGCTGGACGGGTTACGCGCCGCTCAGTGCGCTCGGAAGAATTGCCGGCCCCGGACAGGGCGCGCGGCATGAACCTTTGGGTCATCAGCATCGCGATCTTCTGCGTCGGCTCATTGCTCGGCGCGCTCAACTTCATCACCACGCTGCTGAACATGCGCACCAAAGGCATGACGCTGATGCGCATGCCGCTGACCTGCTGGGCGTGGTTCACCACCGCCGTGCTCGCGCTGTTGTCGTTCCCGGTGTTGCTGGGCGGCGGCATCCTGCTGCTGCTCGATCGCATCGCCGGACACCAGCTTCTTCATCCCGGGCGGACTTTACGTCAGCGGTCTTCTTTCCGGCAGCAATCCAAACTTCCCGCTGCACACCGGCGGTTCGCCGATTCTGTGGCAGCACCTGTTCTGGTTCTTCGGACACCCGGAAGTCTACATCGCGATCCTGCCCGGCATGGGCGCGACGTCGCACATCCTCGCGACGTTCGCACGCAAACCGGTGTTTGGTTATCGCGCGATGGTCTTCGCGATCTTTGCGATCGGCCTGCTCGGCTTCTTCGTGTGGGGCCACCACATGTTCATCAGCGGCATGAGCCCTTACTCGGCGATCGCGTTTTCGATGCTGACGCTTTCGATCGGCGTTCCTTCCGCCGTCAAGACGTTCAACTGGATCGGCACGTTGTGGGGCGCGAGGATCCGGTTCACGACGCGATGCTGTTTGCGCTCGGTTTCGTTTCGCTGTTCGTCGCCGGCGGTATCACCGGTTTGATCCTCGGACAGAGCTCGCTCGATCTGCCGATGCACGATACCTACATCGTGCCGGCGCACTTCCATCTCGTGATGGGCGTCGCGTCGATCTTCGGCATGTTTGCGGCGACTGTACTTCTGGTTCCCGAAGATGTTTGGCCGCTTCATGAACGAAAGCATCGGCACGGATTCACTTCTGGATCACGTTCATCGGCGTGTACGCGATCTTCATGCCGATGCACGTGATGGGAATGCTGGGCATGCCGCGGCGCTTTCGCGAGTTCTCCGAGTACGAGTTTCTGAGCAACGTCGATCCGCTGGTGCTGCTCGTGTCCGTCGCGGCAATCATCACGATCGCGGTGCAGTTTCTCTTCTACTTCAACGTTTTCTGGAGCATGTTCAAAGGCGAGAAGGCCGGCGACAATCCGTGGGAAGCAACGACGCTCGAGTGGAACACGCCGTCGCCGCCGCCGCACGACAACTTCGCCGGTGTGCTGCCGACCGTCTATCACGGTCCGTACGAATTTGCGGTTCCCGGCGCGCCCGAGACTACGTAATGCAGACTGACGTCGAAGTCAGAGGTGCCAAGCGGTAATGGCCACAATGGTCACAAGCACTAGACCAGGCAATCAAAAAAGGCGCCGGCACTGGACCAGAGATTCCTGGACCAAACGGCAACGGTTCGAAACGCCACGGCGGCTTTCGCGATCCGGAATCGCATGGCAACCGCTATCGCATCGGCATGTGGGTCGGCCTCGCGTCGGTGACGATGATGTTTACGTCGCTGAGCAGCGCGTACATCGTCCGCTCGTCTTCGGCGAACGACTGGGTTTCGTTGCCGATGCCGGGCGATTCTGATCGCCAGCACGGTCTTGATTCTCGGCAGCAGCGTCACGCTCGAATCGCGCGGCGCAAATTGAAAGCGTCGTTGACGAGCGCATACACGAAGTGGCTTGTCATTACGGTGGTACTGGGACTCGGCTTTCTCGTGGTCGCAGATTGTTGCCTGGCGGCAACTCGCGCGCCAGGGAACTCTATCGTCGTCGAGCAATCCGCACAGTTCTTTCTTTTACCTGCTGACGGGCGCGCACGCCGTGCACCTGGTTGGCGGTTTACTTGGGTCTGACTTTTCTGTGGCTGCGTTCGCGCCGGCATCATGAGCGAAGCCGCAGTGCTGATCGCCAAGCGCACAGGCTGCGGCAGACGCAGTTTCGATTTACTGGCATTTCATGGACGCTCTTTGGATCTACCTATTCCTACTCCTATTCCTTTGGAGGTGACAGGTGAGCACTGAAGCACGTGCAGGACATTTTCCGGCAGTGGATTGGGAGGGCGGCGCCTTCCCTTATCGCGTCGGCCATCGCAAGTTGGGGATGTGGCTGTTCATCGTCTCCGACTCGTTGACGTTTTCCGCGCTGCTGATTGGCTATAGCTATCTGCGCGCGTCGAACGTCTGGCCCACGCCGTTTCCGTTCTACCCGAGCATCGTCTTTTCGTCGGTGATGACGTTCTGTCTGCTGTCGTCGAGCTTGACGATGGTGTTTGGCGTGTCGGCGTCGAGCAAAGGCGACAAGGCAAAGGCGCGGAAGTGGATCCTGGCGACCATTGTCTTCGGCGCCGCCTTTATCGTGCTCCACTTGATCGAGTGGCAACACCTGATCCACGAGGGTTTGCAACCGTTCTTCCTGCCCGAGACCTGGGTAAAGGCGTTTACGACGACTGACGGCGTGCCGCCGACTCCGCTGTTTGGCGCGACGTTCTTCGCGATCACCGGCCTGCACATGTTTCACGTTGCGACCGGCGTGATTTATCTGCTTGTCGTCGCTGCGCGTATCAAGAAGCTCAAACACGAAGACGTCGAGATCAGCGGCCTGTACTGGCACTTCGTCGACCTCGTTTGGATGTTTGTTTTCCCGCTGATCTACATCATGTCGGTTGACATGCACGCATGTTCTGGCCGGCGCCGGTCACTGAGCCACGGAGGGAATGCGAAAATGAACGCACATGCACACGCGGACGAACACTTTGCCGGCAGCAACAAGCTGTTCATCTCGATCTGGGTTTGGCTGGTGGTGCTGACGCTGATCGAGATCTTTCTGGCCTACAAGACCGATGCCGATCCATTTCATGCTGACGGTCCTGCTCGGGTTGTCGATCATCAAGGCAGCGCTGATCATGGCTTACTTCATGCACTTGAAATTTGAGCGGCTGAGCCTGATTCTCACACTGGTGCCGATGCTGGTAGTCTGTATCTGTCTGTTGTTTGTGTTTTTCCCCGACAGTTTTCGGTCGCTGGGTTTGCGGTACCAGTTCAAGGAGCCGCCGCCGGTTGCGCCGCCGCCGGTTGAGGAATAGTGATGAGTTTTCGCGGATGGCGATCGTTGTTGTTGGTCGCCGCTTTGGCGGTGGGCATACTGCTGCTCTTCACGAGTGTTGACGTGGAAGCGCAGTGTTCGATGTGCCGCGCGTCGCTGACGAACTCGCAAAACGCTCGGCTCATTCGCGGCATGAACATGGGCGTGCTGGTGTTGTTGATACCGCCGGTTACGATCTTCTGTTCGATATTTTTTCTGCTGAGGCGTTATCGAGGAAATGGCTGACGATAATCCCCTGGCTCTCGACGTAGAAAAGCGCACGACGCGCGGCCGAGCCTGCCCGCGTTGCGGCGGGAAGATCATTCCGTCGAACCGCGCAGTTTACGAAGCGACAGCGAATCCTGAGGGCGCGTTTCCCATCTGGCAATGCGAACGGTGCGGGTACGAAGAAGTTAACGAACGAAAGAAGCCCGCCGGAAAAGCGCGACACTGAAACCGAATGAGCAAAGAACTTGGACTGCTAAACATTCTCTGCATCCTGGCGGCGCTGGGTTTTCTGGTGGTCATCGTTCATCAGCGCCATCCTATCCGGTGACTTTTTCACGATCGACAACCTGTTTATCATCACTGTTTGTTTGGTGATGGCGTTGATGTTTGTCGTCAACCCGCTGCTGTATCTGAGATCGGAAGGGAAGTTGCCGGTGCCGTTTCTTAATCGATCCGCTTCGCCTGCCGTCGCCGGTGGCGGCGGCGCACGTGGCGATTGGGGTCAAATTAAATCAAGCACGCCTCCACTACTCGACGCCAAAGGCCGCGCCGTCCCTCCCGACGTCAAAGCCATGGTCAACCGAATGAACCAGGCCGAAGTGAAGGATTAAAAAGAAGCCTGAGAATCGCGTTTTAATCGTGGACGATCTAACGAGGAAAGTGTTGGGGAGTTTCGCGCACTGGCGCAAGGAGACGCTCGATCTGCACGAGTTGTTTGAGGCTGGCGGGAATGATCCTGAGGCGCGGACGGCCGTGTTTGATATCGTCGAGCGGCTGGTGAAGGAAGGCTTGCTGACGGAAGAGGGAAACGACTTCTATTCTTTGACTGAGAAAGGCAAGCAGGCCGCCGCGCAAAAGTAACCTCCGTGTTGTCCCCCGAGTTCATCTCTTACCTGCCGCACGTCAATGCCTGTCTGAACGGCACCAGCGCTCTGCTTTTATTCACCGGTTATCGGTTCATCAGATCGCGTAACATCGCGGCCCATCGTGCCTGTCAGATCGGCGCGCTCTGCGTGTCGCTTCTGTTTCTGGCTTCTTATCTCACGTATCACTTCCACCACGGCGCGACGCAAGTTTTCAGGGAACAGGCATCGTCCGGCCGATCTATTTCACGATACTGCCGAGTCACACGATCCTGGCGATCGTGATCGTCCCGCTGGTGATGCTCACGTTCTATCGCGCGTTTCGCAACGACTTCTCACGTCACCGCCGGATTGCGCGCATCACTCTCCCGCTCTGGCTCTACGTGTCGATCACCGGCGTGATCGTCTATCTTATGCTCTACCAGATCTATCCTTCGTAAGTTCGATGGCAGAAGACGGCAACGGCAATCATCCGGGAATACATGCGGTCGAAGTGCGCAAACGCGTGCCGGGATCGAAATGGATACTTCTGCTTTCCATCCTCTTCGTTGTCGCTACCTTTCTCGCGTGGTACTTCTCCTGGTTCGGACGCGAACTCTCCGACGCCGACATCTCAAAATACCTGAACGATGTGAACAGCCCGCGTCACGTCCAACACGCACTGAACCAAATCCAGAAACGCATCGAACGCGGCGATGCCGGCGCCAGGAATTGGTACCCACAGTTCATCGCGTTAAGCACGAATCCCGAGACGGAATTTCGTCTGACGGTGGCGTGGGTGATGGGTTTCGATAACAAGTCGCCCGAGTTTCACGAGGCGCTGAAAAAGCTGGTCCAGGATCAGGAACCGATCGTGCGACGAAACGCTGCACTCGCTTTAGTTACCTTCAACGACGCGAGTGGACGCAACGAAGTCTTGTCGATCCTGAGCCCCTATCCTGTCAGAGCGCCTGCGAGCGGCGTGGTTGCGAGTAGTTTGAAAGAGGATTCCGAGGTCGCGCGTAACACGCTGCTCGCGCGAATTCAGCAGCCGGACGGAAAAGTGATCGGATTGCGCTCCCAATTACCCGGACGAATCAACAAGATTCTCAAGACGAACGGGGCGCAAGTTGCGGCCGGCGACGAAATATTGAATCTGAATTCGGATGAAGCGAGCGTATGGGAAGCATTGCGTGCTTTGTCACTGATTGGCAAGAAGGACGACTTGCCGATCATTCAGAGTTACACGGATTCGACTACGGTATCGAATCGTATTCGCGAACAAGCCAAATTGACGGCTAAGCAGGTGGAGCGGGCGGAGCATCGGGAAGAGTAATGCCGTGCAGCGATTCCCAATCGTCGGTTGGAACCATCTCGATCGCGTCCCACGGACAGCCATCGAGAAACGCGCCGTCAGGACCTTTGCTCGTGCACTTCTGACAGCCAATGCAGAGGTAAGGATCGACTTCGATTCGTCCAAATGGCGGATGGTCCTCATCCGGCACCCAGAACATACAGGCTTCGATCGGACAATACTCGATACACGCCGGCGATCCGGAGCAACCGGTGCAGCAGTCGGTGGTGATCGCCAGAATGCGCGGCCGCTTCTTGCGCGTAGCTTTTCCGTCGCCCTCCGACATCGGCCAGTGTTTGTCTACGATATCGAACATCCGTTTTGAGCCTCTTGTTACGAGTATGAGATCGTGGTTCGACTCTAACATAGCTTTGCGGATTTCCTCAACTATTTGTGTCGATTGAGGTTCCGGCTTGGCGGTGCATGTGTACTCACGTTAGAACTGAAGCGTGAAACCAACATGGGAGGAAGCGAACATGGAAATAGTAACGGGTGTGTTTGAATCGCGTGGTGACGCGGAGAGAGCAGTTAATCAGTTACGAAGTTTGGGAATTCCGCAAGACAACATCGGATTGATAACGCCTGGATCGCAGCCGGATGCAGTCGAGCGCGGCGTGCCGGTCACAGATACTGAAGAACCGGGAATGGGCCGGGCCATGGGCGCCGCAGTAGGAGGCGCGATGGGTGCTGCCGGCGGTGCGACTCTGGGACTCGCAGCAGCGACACTGGCGATGCCGGGTATTGGACCAGTGATCGCGTTTGGCATGCTTGGCGCCGCAGTGCTTGGAATCGTGGGAGCGGCCGCGGGCGCCGCTGTCGGCGACAGAGTTGAGGAACAGCTCGGCGAAGGCATTCCGCACGAAGACGTGTTTCTCTACGAAGACGCTCTGCGTCACGGTCGCTCGATCATCATCGCGCACGTTGACGACGATCGCGAAGATCGAGCGCGAGAAGTTATTGAGAACGCGGGCGCCGGAGACATCGAAACGCTGCGCGAACATTGGTGGGACGAGTTGAGAGACGACGAAAGAAACTACTACCACCACGACGGCCGCGATTTCGATCGCGACGAAGCAACGTATCGAAGTGGTTTCCAGGCCGCTTTGCATCCACGACGACGAGGCAAGGGTTACACTGACGTCGAAGACGATTTGAAAACGGCGTACAACGGCGGCGAACTTGACACCGGGTTCCGCGAAGGGTATGAACGCGGGCTGGCATATCACAGTCGAAATAGAGAGAGGCGCAACGATTGAGAGACTTCCTGCTGAACGCGTTGGTCCTGATTGGAATCCTGGGAGCGAGCGCGTTCATCACGAGTTGGTTTGCGCGAACGATGTATATTCGTTGTGTAGCATGCGGCACTCTTAACGCGCGCCGGCGCGACGAGTGCCGCTCTTGTCAGCACAGAACTCCGTTAGCCTTACTTTGTGATTTTTGTGCCTCTTGTGGCCACAAAAGGCGCAAGAGACACAAGAAAGATTCTAAAAGCTATGTCGTCACCGATACCCCCTGAATGGCGCACGCACGCCGAAACCACTGACTATCGCGAAACACCCAACTACGACGACACGGTCGCCTACGCGCGACGTCTGGCTGCACGCTTCACCGTCAATCGAATATCGCGGCTTCGGTCTCAGCGGACAGGGCCGCGAACTGCCGCTGGTGATCGCTTCGGAAACGCGACATTCACCGCCGAAGCCGCGACAAGCGAGGGAAAAGCCGTCGTACTGATCCAGGCGTGTATTCACTCCGGCGAGCCCGACGGCAAAGACGCAGGCTTTGCCTTACTGCGAGACATCGCGATCACGAAAACTGCCGCCGGCATACTCGAAAACGTGGTCCTGCTCTTCATTCCGATCTACAACACCGACGGTCACGAACGCTCCACTCCGATACAATCGCATCAATCAAAACGGTCCGGAGGAGATGGGCTGGCGCACCACCAGCACGTACCAAAACCTCAACCGCGATTACATGAAAGCCGACACGCCCGAAACACGTGCCTGGCTCAAACTGTGGAACGAGTGGGACCCGGATCTCTTCATCGACTGCCACGTCACTGACGGCGCCGACTATCGCTGCAACATCACTTACCATCACGAACATCACGCCGGCGTCGACGAGTCGCGTCATCGAATGGGAACGCGACGTGTTTGGCGGCCGTGTGGCGCCCGCAACCGAAGCAGCGGGCAACGTCATCTCGTGGTATCTCGAGTTCATCGACAACCGCGATCTCACGCGCGGCACGAGAGACTTCAACGGCTCGCCACGTTTCTCAACCGGCTACGTCCCGATCCGAAATCGTCCCGGTATCCTGATCGAGACGCACATGATCAAAGACTACCGCTCGCGCGTGATCGGAACCTACGATTTTCTTCGCGCAGCGTTGACTGAAGTCGAACCGCGAACCCGCGCGGCTCAAACAACTGGGACGCGAAGCCGACGAACGCACAGTGCGACGGGCAGCGACTAAACCCGGCGCGGCTGTATCCGCTCGACTTCGAACTCACTGACGAAACGACACCGTTTCAATTGCGCGCGTTTCAATACGAGACCGACGAGAGTGAAGTCTCAGGCGATCTGCGTGTGGTTTATGGACGCGAGCCGCTGGATCTGACGGTGCCGATGTACCAAACGTTTCGGGTGACGCGCGCAGTCGCGCCGCCGCTTTCGTACATCGTGCCGGTGCAGTGGAGCGACGTGATCGAAGTATTGAAAGCGCACGGTCTGGAGTCACATCGCTTGCAGAGGCGAAAGAGATCGAAGTTGAGAGTTATCGCTTTGTTAACGTGGTGTGGCCTGCTGGTCCATTCGAAGGCCGGCACATGCCGCGGTTCGAAGTCGAACGGGTGACCGAGAAGCGCGTGTTTCACGCCGGTTCGTCGGTCGTGCCGGTGGCCCAACGCTTAGCAAACGTCATTATGAACTTGTTGGAACCCGAAGCGCCCGACTCATTTGCGCGCTGGGGTTTCTTCAACGCGATCTTCGAAGAGAAAGAGTACGGCGAGCCATACGTGCTCGAAGCGCTCGCGCGCGAAATGATGGCTGAGGATCCCGCGCTGAAGCGGAGTTTGAACAGCTGCTCGCCACGGACGCAGAGTTCGCCGCGAGTCCTTCAGAACGTTTGCGGTTCTTTCACAAACGTTCGCCCTACTGGGATCCACAAATGAATCTTTATCCAGTAGGGCGAATCATCAGTGTGCTTGATCTACCACTTGTTTAAGAATCAGAGACGCCCGAGCTACTTCGGTCAGACGACAACGCGTAGTGTCGGGCGTCGGAGCAGGGCAAACAGTGTGCAGTTTGCCTAAACGACGGTACGTCGTCCTCCGATTATGTTAATAAGCAGCACGACGAGCGCTAACACCAGCAACAGATGAATAAACCCACCAACCGTGTAGCTACTCACCACGCCGAGTAACCACAGGACCAACAGGATTACAAAAATCGTCCAAAGCATTTCGTTCTCCTCCTTTTGTCAACCACGCCCCAAATTTCGCTTGTAACAAAAGCAATCGCGATGGAGATGAGCAACGGCCATGCCGTTTTCACCGCGATTTTTCGGGAGTTTGAGCGAGATGATTGTGTCTGTGCGTACGAAAACATGCCACTGCTGATCTCGATCCGTATTGTCTGGCGTTAAATCTCACAAATCTGTTCTGGACTTCACGCATTCGTCGCTGTTAAAGTGAGCATCGGCGTTCGCCACCGGTCGCGACCCTTCCTTAGAAGTTCCGTCGCTTTCCTAACTCCCGATTGTTTGTCCTTTGAAGTTTTTATACGCCTCCGGATTATTTGCCGGCGGCTAATTGGAGGTTTTTTTGTATGCCCACCCCCACGCCCCGCGTATCGGTTCGCACTCGCAGAGTGGCTATGATCACGCTTGCAGTTGTTACTTTCTCGCTTGTAATTGCCGCCACCGTCGTTACGTATCAACGACATCAACCACCACTGCAAACGATCAACTACTCGCAGCTCTACGGCCTGGCTGAAACCGGCGGCGCCGTCGCGTTGCACGTTGAAGGCGAGACACTGACGGTCACACGCAGCGACGGTTCGCGTCAGGAAGCAACAGTTACCGGCGAAGCGGCGCAGCACGAGATTGTCCAACTGTTTCGCAAGCAGAACGTGCCGGTGGAGTTTCGACCGTTGCAGCCGGGATTGCTTGTCAGCTTGTTGAACTGGCTGTTGCCCGTTTTGACGCTCGCGTTCATCGGATTCGCCGGATGGAGAATCTACTCGAGCATGAGCGGCAAAGGATCGTTTGAGCTGACGGATCATAACGGTCAGCAGAATGTTGGTTTCAACGACGTCGCCGGTGTGGACGAAGCTAGTGCCGAGCTGAGTGAGACGATTGAGTTTCTCCGCAATCCGGAACAGTTTAGCCGTCTGGGCGGACGCGTTCCGCGCGGCATTCTGCTTTATGGCCCTCCGGGAACGGGCAAGACGTTGCTCGCGCGAGCGGCCGCGAAAGAAGCGGGCGTGGCGTTTCTCGCTGCGTCAGGATCGAGTTTTCAGGAGAAGTTTGCCGGACTGGGCGCGGCACGCGTGCGGCATCTGTTTGCCAAAGGACGAAAGCTTTCGCCGTGCATCATCTTTATCGACGAGATCGACGCGCTTGGACGGCAGCGTGGCCGTGGCGGCGATTCTGCGTCAGCCGATCAGGATCAAACGCTGAACCAGTTGCTCGTCGAGATGGATGGATTCGATCAGTCGAGCGCCGTTGTCGTGATCGCGTCGACGAACCGGCCTGACATTCTGGATCAGCGCGCTGACGCGTCCGGGTCGATTTGATCGCGAGATCGCAGTGGACTTCGCTGACGTCAATGGGCAGGGAAGCGATCCTGAAAGTTCATGCTCGTAACCTGAAACTCGAAGAAGGTCTCGATCTGCAATGGATCGCGCGCGGTACGCCTGGTTTCTCGGGTGCTGAGCTGGCGAACCTGATGAACGAAGCGGCGATTGCCGCGACGCGTGATGATGCGGACGCGGTTGGTCGCAAGCACGTCGAGATTGCGCGTGACCGCATACTTATGGGCGCTGAACGTCAGGGCTTCATGATGGACGAAGACGAACGTTACGCGACGGCGGTTCACGAAGCGGGGCACGTCGCAGTCGGTTTGGCCGTGGAGAACGGCGATCCGATTCACAAGGTTTCGATTCTGCCGCGTGGGCGCGCGCTCGGCGTGACGCAGTCGTTGCCTGAACGCGATCGGTTCATGAAGAAGCGCGAGTATCTGGAAGATCAGATTGCGCTGTTGCTGGGTGGACGTGCAGCGGAGCAGATCCTGCTCTCGACGATGACTGCCGGCGCTTCAAACGACATCGAGCGTGCGGTCGAGATCGCGCGAAAGATGGTCAGTGAGTTTGGCATGAGCCGGCTCGGGCCGATTCATCTCGGGCAATCGGGATCAACCGACGAGCCAGAGCCTGCTCGATCGCATCGAGGAAGCGACTAACGAATTGATTAACGCGCAGTTCGAGCGCGCGTGCGCGGTCGTGGACGCCGAGACGGATTCGATCGGCCGGTTTGGTTGAGCTGCTGATGGAACGCGACACGCTTGATGCGGAAGAGATTCGAGTTGCTTCCGCACCAGCCCCAACGTCCGCGCCGCGTAATTCGTTGTGATCATGTCGGTTAGTGAGCCAACGCATCCGCTGCTGTTCGGGAGACCTTTCACTGAACTGCCCGGCTAGACGGAGACGTGCCCGGTGCTCCTTATCACGGGTCACCAACGCCACGCCCGCAAAGATCAGCAGCGCCGCAATGATCGTCCTCGAGTTCCATCTCTCACCCAAGCAAAAACGGCGCAAAACCAAACGCGATCAGCGGTTGAAGTAGATGTAGACCGCAACGTCCCTCGGCGGCACGCGCGTCAACGCCCACGCGTTCAGGTAATAAGCTACCCACCGTCGGGAAGATAATGATGAACGCGACCGCCAGCCAGATGGTCGCGACTGATCGCCGCCAGATTCTCACGCTGCAACGAGTAGATACCTACCGGGACATCATCACCGCATCCCACCAAAAAGATCCACGTAATCGACATTCAGCGCGCCGTATCGCTCGACGAGGTTCTTCGAGAAAACGATGTAGAGCGCGTAGAGAAACGAGTTTGTCAGGATTAGCACGTTGCCGGCGGTTGTGCTTCGCGAGAAGTCGTGCGTGCAGCGGATTTATGAGGTAAAGAACGCCGGCCGCCGACAATACGACGCCTATCAACGTCTTCAACGATCCACGCTCGTAACCGAAGCAGAATGCTGACAACGAGCGCGTACACCGGAATCGTCGTGCTCAGAATCTCAGCGTTGATTACGGTCGTCAACGCCAACGCCTTGACGAATAGAAACTGATTGCCGACGATCCCGAGCATGCTGCACGCGATCAGCAGAACCATGTCTTTCAACCGCATTTTGAGCAGCGGCGTGAGGCTGCGTTGCATGATCGCGAATAAGAGCGCGGCGCCGACGAGGCGCAATGCGACGAGGCTCGTCGTCGGACATCGAGCGGCAAAACGATCTTGCCGAAGATGGGCCAAATGCCGAAGAGAATTTGAACGGTGATGAGTGCGAGGTGAGGCTTGAAACTCGTTGGCTCATACCACGAGGTAGAGCGGATTCTCCAGAATCTTCTTGAATGTCTGCAGGAACTTCGCACCGGTGGCGCCGTCGATGACGCGGTGATCGCACGACATCGTGACGCGCATCATCTGTCGGACGACGATCTCGTTGTCGCGCACGACCGGTTTCGGCGTCATCGCGCCGACGGCGAGAATCGCGCCTTCGGGCGGGTTGATCACGGCGGTGAATTCGTCGATGCCGAACATGCCGAGGTTGCTGATCGAGAACGTCGCGCCCGTGTACTCCTCGGGTTTTAGTTTCTTCGAACGGGCGCGTTCGGCGAGCTCGCGCACTTCACGCGGCGATCTGGCTCAACGACTTCTGGTCAGCGCGCGCGAACCACGGGCGTAATCAGTCCGTCTTCGATCGCGACTGCGACGCCGATGTCGGCGTGTTCGTAGTAACGGATAAACTTCTCCTGGAACGACGCGTTCACCTGCGGGTGCTGCATCAGGGCCGCGGCAGTGCACCTTGATGATGATGTCGTTGACGCTGATCTTCAGATCGGGATCGAGGGCTTTGATTCTCTTCGCGCATTTCCGCGGCGCGATCCATCTCGATGTCGGTCGGTGAGAAAGAAGTGCGGCACCGGGCCGAGCGACGTAACGAGCCGCTTGGCGATCGTCTGGCGAATTTGGGTAGCCGGTTCGTCGCGATAAGCAGAAGCGCGGTCACTGGCGCCGGTTGGCCGGGCTCGACCGGCGCGGATACGTTGCGGCTGCGGGCGCGGTTTGGGTTGACTCAGCGCGGCTTCGATGTCTCTTCTTAATGATTCGTCCGCCTGGTCCACTGCCTTGAATCGAACGCAGATCGAGACCTGATTCCGCGGCCATTCGGGCCGCGAGTGGCGAAACGATGAGTCGTCCTGAGGGGGAACAGCTTGGCGGCCGTTGCCAGCAGTTCCGGCGCCGGCGCTGCGGCCTGTGCTGGTGGCGGCGGTGGTTGCCTGCTAGCGGGTGTTGCCGCAGGTTGCTGGTCTGCTTTAGGCGCGTCGGGCGCTTCTTTCTTGCCGGCGCAGGCTGTCGGCAGGAGCCTCGGAAAGCAGGGAAGCGATGTCTTCGTTTGGCTCGCCGATGACCGCGATCAGTTGACCGAGCGGCGCCGACTCGCCTTCGTTGATCAGTATCTTGCGCAGCACTCCGTTCGCGAGAGCCTGCATTTCCATCGTCGCTTTGTCGGTATCGATCTCCGCGAGTGGCTCGCCCATGGAGACCTTGTCGCCCTCTTTCTTCAGCCATCGCGCGATCTGTCCCTCCTCCATCGTGGGAGAGAGTTTCGGCATGATTACCTTGCTGGCCATTCGGATCCCTTAAGTCTGTCAAATCGTCTTAATCGAGATACGCGACTTCACGCACGGCGGCGATGATCTTCTCCACATCCGGCACAGCAAGATTTTCGAGGTTCTTCGCGTAAGGCATCGGCACGTCAGCGCCGGAAACGCGCTTCACCGGCGCGTCGAGATAATCAAACGCGCGCTCCATGATCTCGTGGCTGATCTCCGCGTTCACGCCGCAGATCGGATGCGACTCTTCCGCCAGCACCACGCGGTTTGTCTTCTTCACTGACTCGATAATCGTGTCGATGTCCAGCGGACGGATCGTGCGCGGATCGATCACTTCGCACGAAACACCCTGCTGCTGAAGCTTTTCGGCAGCTTTCAATGCCACCGGCACCATCAACGATCGCGCGACGATCGTGACGTCAGTTCCTTCGCGTTTGATGTCCGCAACGCCGAGCGGGATCGTGAAATCAGGATCGTCCGGCACCTCGCCTTTGTTGCCGTACATTCGTTCCTGCTCGATGAAGATCACCGGATCGTCGTCGCGGATCGCCGACTTCAACAATCCCTTCGCGTCAGCAGGCGTTGACGGCATGACGACTTTCAGTCCCGGGAAAGTATGCGTACCACGATTCCAGCGCCTGTGAGTGCTGCGACGAAACCTGAAAAGCGGAACCGCCTGGACCACGAAACACGATCGGAATCTTGTACTGTCCGCCCGACATGTAGAGCATCTTCGCGGCGGAATTGATGATCTGGTCCGTGGCGAGAATCGAGAAGTTAAACGTCATGAACTCGACGATCGGCCGCAGACCAACCATTGCCGCGCCCACTCCCAGTCCGGCAAAACCGAGCTCTGTGATCGGCGTGTCGATTACTCGCTTGGGACCAAACTCGTGCAGCAGTCCCTGGTGACTTTGTAAGCTCCGTCGTAGGCGGCGACTTCCTCGCCCATGATGAAAACGCTTTCGTCGCGGGCCAACTCTTCCCGGATCGCCTGATTAAGCGCTTCGCGTATGGTAATTGTCGACATGATTTCGATTAACGGATGTTTTGCTCTGGCACGGATCGATTGGATTGGCGTAAACGTCGGTGTAGAGCTCTTCGGGCGGCGGGAACGGACTCTCCTCGGCAAACCGCAAGGCATCTTCAACCTCTTCGCGCGCTTGCTTGTCGATCTCTTCGAGAGTCGCTTCGTCGATGATCTTTTCTTCGAGCAGGCTGGCGGAGAACAGTTTGATCGGATCGCGTTCCTGGTACTTTTCGATCTCGGCGCGCGTGCGGTAGTTGCCGGGATCTGACATCGAGTGGCCCATGAAGCGATAGGTGCGAATCTCGAGCAGCGTCGGCAACTACTCTTTGCGACCGCGCTCGACGGCGCGCATCGTCGCTTCGCGAACCGCCAGCACGTCCATGCCGTCAACAAACTCCGACGCCATCTCGTACGCGCAGGCCTTCTGCGCAATGTCACGCAACGACATCGCGCGCTCGAGCGACGTGCCCATTCCGTACTGATTGTTTTCGCAGATGTAGATGCAGGGAAGTTTCCAGAGCTGGGCCATGTTGAGCGACTCGTGAAACGCGCCCTGGTTCACGGCGGCTTCGCCGAAATAGCAGAGTGTGACCTTGTCCGTTGCCCTGGTACTTCGAGGCGAAAGCGGTGCCGGTCGCGAGTGGAATCTGGCCGCCGACGATGCCGTGTCCGCCGAGGAAATCCAGTTCCTTGTCGAACATGTGCATCGACCCGCCTTTGCCTTTCGAGCATCCGGTGACTTTGCCGTAAAGCTCGGCCATGATCGATCGGGCTGACATTCCTTTGGCCAGCGCGTGACCGTGCTCGCGATAACTGGCGATAACGTAGTCGTCTTTACCGATGGCGGAGATCGCGCCGACGGCGACTGCCTCCTGGCCGATGTAGAGATGACAGAACCCGCCGATCTTGCCTGCGACGTAAACCTCGGCCGCTTTCTCCTCGAATCGCCGGATCAGGATCATCTGGCGGTAAAGATCGATGAGTTGCTCAGGTTCGAGGCCGCCTAAACGGTCTTTCTGCCGTTCTTTGGCCTGGTCTCTCTCGCGAACAAGTTTTTTCTTATCAACGTCCTTGGGTGGATCGATTACGCCGGTCGAACTTTGCTCTTCCGCTCCGGCTCGGGAAGGTGGTGCTGGTGATTGTTTGCTCATGAGTTGAAAGGCGGATTATAGCCGCAAAGACGCACAAAAGTCACAAAAGGGTGATCACAAAAGGCACAAGAGGCACAAAAGGCACAAAGAAAGAGTTTGAGGAAAGAAACCCATCCCCAACTTTCTATCTGTCTTGTGCCTCTTGGTGTGCCTTTTGTGGTTAAGTGATCATGTCGATCGAGCCGACGCCGGCCCCGGCGACGGTGAGGATTGTCTTTCGACCGTTTTTGTCGTGCTGCATTCGGCGCGCGGACGCGGTTAGCAGCTCTTCGCTCGTCTCTCCGTCTTCCGGGAAACACGCGACGCCTAAACTCACGCCCAATCCGATCATCGTACCTTCGCGCACCGAGAACAACTGCTCCTCGACCGCATTGCGCATGCGGTTGCAGATCGAGCTCGCCATTTTGCTCGACGCCATCGGCATGATCGCCACGAACTCGTCGCCGGCATAACGGGTCAGAATGTCCATCTGCCGCAGCTCGCGGCGGATGACGCCCGCGACGCTGGCGAGCAGCCGGTCGCCCGTCGAATGTCCGTACTTGTCATTGATGATCTTGAAATCGTCGATGTCCATGCAGATCACCGAGAGCGACTCGCGGTTCATTCGCTGGCATTCCGCGATGCGCTGTTCGAGCATCATGTAGAACCCGCGCGCATTGGGCAGTTCCGTCAACGGATCGACGAGCGCGCTTTCGCGCGTCTTTTCATAGGTCAGCGCGTTGTTGAGCGCGCTCGAGGCGTGTTGGCAAACTGATTCCAGCAATCGAACGTGCTCGGTCGAATAGGAGGTGCGGCTCTGCGAATACAAGCGCGATCGCGCCGAAAGCGCCGTCTTCGCGCATCAACGGCGAAACCAGCACCCCGCGGTAACGTTTTACGACCTCCTCGGGAATGCCGACCATGTCGAGCTCGGGATTCGCGTTGCACATCGACCGGGCGTTTGCGATCACCCAACCGGTGATGCCGTCGCCGATCGTGATGCGCCGGCGCGAAAAGAGCTCTGCGTCGTCGCCGACCGCATGCGCCGCCACAGCTTTGCCGGAACGTTCGTCGACCAGGAATATCACGCAGCGTGTCGAAAGGAACGATCGCGCGCAACTTGTTCGCGACGAGCGTGACGGTGTCGCTCAGATTGAGTGACGAACCGATCGTCTGCGCGATTTCGTGGAGTGCGAAGACCTCGCGTTGCGCTTCGGTGATCGAACGGAAACCGGCGGACTCTTCGGGCATGCCGAGAATGTCAGATGCGAGTCCTGCGTCAGGTTTGGTCGCGGTTTGCGTGTCAATCGCCGCAGTTGAAGAGACCTGCTCCTGGATGTCTTCGGCGTCGATCAGTCCGGTCAAACTCTTCGACGTGCTCGAATAAACTTCTCGACGATCTTCGGATCGAACGCCGAGCCGATCATGCCGCGCAGCAGGTGCAGCGAGTCTTCGCGCTTCATGCCTTTGCGATACGGACGATCGCAACGCGTCGCATCGTAGAAGTCGACCACCGAAATGATTCGCGCGACGAGTGGAATCGGTTCGGCTTTCAGACCTTTCGGATAACCGCTGCCGTCCCACTTCTCGTGGTGATAACGAACGATGTCTTCAACCGGGTAAGGGAAGTTGACGCGCCTGAGAATGTCGCCGCCGACGGTCGGATGAATCTTCATCTTCGCGAACTCGGCTTCGGTGAGTTTGCCCGGCTTGTTCAGGATGTATTCGGGCACGGCGAGCTTGCCGATGTCGTGCAGCAATGCGCCGGCGTGAAGCGCTTGCAACTCCATCGGCGAGACCTTGAACAGCTTGCCCATTTGGGTCGCGTAGATCTGCGTGCGGCGGACGTGACCGTGAGTGGTTTGGTCCTTCGCGTCGATCGCGATCGCCAGCGACTCGATCGTGTTCATGTGGATCTCCGCCATCTCTTCCACATGCCGGCGCTGCTCGGCTTCGGCGCGCCGGACGTCCTGCAAACGGCTCTCGTTGAAGCGATACAGGAAGTGGATCAGTGCTGAGAGCAGCACACCGATCGCGGCGTAGGAAACGCCTTTGCCCATGATCGCGGCGTAGAAGAGAACTGCGGAGGCGGCGCCGGCGAGTTTTGTAGTCAGCGTCCAGACGATCGTTTCCTGCGATGGGATCAGAACCAGATCTCCACCGGCTTCGAAGCTCAGGAGCCAACTCGTCGCGACGGTGCTCAACGCGTACTGAAGCACTGCCAGCACGAGAATCGGAACGAGCAACCGATCAGGTGAAAGACTGCCGTCGGCGACAAACGCGCCTTCACCATCCAGGAAGTCGACGAGGAACCCGTACAACGACGCCGCTATCGTGGTGGAAATGACGGCCATGCCCATCTTGAGCACGACCTGTCGGTTTGTGGTGATGCCGTAAGTCGAAACGAAACTGACGAGCGTTGCGAGCAGCACTGCCGGACCGGCGACGCTCGCCGGCGGCGCCGCGTAGATCATCACGGCGACGAACACGAAAGCGTCGGCGATGGATTCGCGCGTGCGTTGCGTTCCGTCGGTGCTGGTTACGAGCACGGTCAGACGGCTCGCGGCCAGCGTCAGGAGCAACAGGATGAGCCACGAGCTAATGCCGTGTTCGGTGAAAAAGGCGAGATCGACGGTGCTGACGACGGCCGATAGGAGCAGGACAGCGCTGGGCACTGAGATTCCTGCCAGGAGAGCTGTGCTCTTCCAGTTAGTTTCCGGCATTTCGTGAAGATCGGTCCCTTCTAAATTCGAGGGAATTTCCCGGCTCAGGATGTGAATGGCCGCCTTGGTAAGGTGCCAACAGTGTTTGGCACGGTGTAACTATAGCTTCTGCTTAGGCTTGTCGTCAAGACGGGAATACTCGATGGTAGTGGGTCAGTTTGAAATTGAAACAACTGCCCTATAAAGATCAAACGAGTACGCCGAAGGCGTTAGCTAATTCCAGCCCAGGGTTGCTTCAACCCTAGGATCTGTATGGCAAGTAGAGAAAACGCTGAAAGCGTTCGGCTTGATCGAACCCTTTCAGGGTTGAGCAAGATCTTCGTTCCGGACCCAGGGTTGTCGCTTCGCTCCAACCTTGGGCTGGAATTAGCTAACGCCTTCGGCGTATCTGATCTCTTATCTTCAAAGTGACCCACTACTTCTACTCGCGTTCCGCCTTCCGTTACGATTCGAGTTGCGCCGCCAGAGCGACTGGATCGGTCACAGGTTGTTTACACGTGTAGTGCTCGCAGACGTACGCGGTGGCGCGATCTCCGAGCATGGGACGATCCTGAAGCAGTGGCAGTTGCGAACTCGCTGTTTCCTCAAGGAAAGCGGGCGCGACGACTTTGTTTGGAAGGTAATGGCGCCAGACCTCGCTCAGCAGCGGATCGATGTCGGCGGCGTCGCGTCCGACGATCGCCACCTCTTTTGGTGTCGACAGAAGAAAATCGATGTCTGACAGCAGGTATCCGAATCCCGATGGATAACGGCGTGCGGTGTCGGCGGCTTCGCGGAAGACAGCGATTGCGACGTTTCGATAGTTGTCTTTGCCGGTGAGCACGGCGAGTCGCAGGAGAACTCCGGCGGCGACAGAATTTCCCGACGGAGTGGCGTTGTCGAAGTAGTCTTTCGAGCGGACGATCAGGTTCTCGTGACTCTTGCCGGTGAAGAAGAATCCGCCGTTCTCCTCGTCCCAAAACTCTTCGATCATCCGATCCGTTAGCGTGAGCGCTTCGGTCAGCCAGCGGAGTTCACCTGTCGTCTCGTACAACGTGACCAACCCTTCGATGAAAAACGCATAGTCTTCAAGGTAAGCATTGAACTTCGCGACACCGTCTTTGTAGGTCCGTAACAGGAATCCGTCGCGACTCAGGTTCTTCAAAACGAATTCGGCGTTTCGTCGTGCGGCGTCGGTGTAGTCAGCACGCTTCAAAATCACACCGGCTTCAGCAAAACTCGCGAGCATCAAACCGTTCCAGGCTGTGATGATCTTCTCGTCGCGATCGGGTTTGATCCGTTTCTCGCGCAGTTCAAACAAAATGCGCCTGCTGTTTGCGAGCGATTCTACAAGCTCATTGACTGCCACTCTGTTAGCGACCGCAACGTCATCCATCGTGCGCGTCACGTTCAGTATGTTCTTGCCTTCGAAGTTTCCTTGTTCCGTGACGTTGTAGTAATCGCAAAACAGCGCCGCCGCAGACTCGCCGAGTGCGGATCGGATCTCGCCAATGTCCCAGACGAAAAACTTTCCTTCATGACCTTCGGAATCGGCGTCCTGCGTTGAATAAAAACCGCCGCCGGCGTCCGTCATCTCCCGCAAAACGTAATCGAGCACGCCTTCGACAGTCGTACGTGACAACGCCGACTGCGTGACCTGGAAGTGATGCAGATACAGACGCGAGAGCAGGGCATTGTCGTAGAGCATCTTTTCGAAGTGCGGCACGAGCCACCGGGCGTCGGTCGAGTAACGATGAAATCCGCCGCCGAGCTGATCGTAAATCCCACCGCCGGCCATCTTGCGACACGTGTGACTGATCATTTCTAGCGTGTCTTTGTTTGCCTGTCCGCGCGTACGTGCGCAACAGAAACTCCAACGTCATTGCCGGTGGAAACTTCGGCGCGCCACCGAAACCACCGTTCGTCGAGTCGTAACTCCTCACCATGCCGGCGTAAGCCGCCTCCAGCAACTCCTGTTCGATCGGCTGGTCGGACCCGCTCCCTTGACTCAGACGACGCAGTTCGTTAAGCAGCGATGTGCCGGTTTCGGCAATGTCCTGCGCCCGATCGCGATACGCTTCGGCAACGCTGATCAGCACACGCGGAAAACCCGGGCATGTTGTAACGATCCTGCGGCGGGAAATAAGTGCCGCCGTAAAACGGCACGCCTTCAGGCGTGAGAAACACGGTCATGGGCCAACCGCCGTGATGCGTCATCATCTGCACCGCGTTCATGTAGATCTGATCCAGATCGGGGCGCTCTTCGCGATCGACTTTGATGTTGACGAAAAGGTCGTTCATCAACTGTCGCGATCTCTTCGTCTTCAAACGACTCGTGGGCCATCACGTGGCACCAGTGACACGCCGAATAACCGATGCTGAGCAGCACCGGCTTGTTCTCCGCGCGTGCTTTGGCAAACGCCTCTTCGCCCCACGGATACCAGTCGACGGGATTGTGTGCGTGCTGGAGTAGGTACGGACTGCTCTCGTGAATCAGGTGGTTCGTGAATTCTGCTTTGTACATTTGTTCCCTGCGTGATCTGTGAGCGCGTGTGCGCTTAGTCTTTGAACCAGTAGGGGGTCTTCTTGGCCCAGGTCGTGTTTGGGTATTTGCGGTGCAGCACATCGTAGGCGGCCTTGGACCAGCGGCCCGTATCCTTGTCCGTGCAACCGTAACGAGTGGACTTGACCGCAAGGTGCAAAGCTTCCGCCATGCGCGGATCGTTCGGCATCCGGTTGGCCGCTTGAATCACCTCACGGGCAATGTAGTTGGGAGCCGCGCCCGACGCCGACAGCGCGTTCCATTCTCGCTCGGCGGCAGCCTTTTCGGTCGCCGACAGAAACAGAAGAGGCTGCGTGTTGCGCGCCGTGAACGACGTTGGAGCATCAACCTGGCTCTCGTCTTCATCAGCGTGCGGCTGAAAAGCAGCACGGCACCACCAGTTGTCGCGATAAGAATCCTGCTCCTGAATACTCTTGGTGGTGCGGCCTACGCCGATATCCACGACAGGCTCAAGACCGGGAGACTTCAACCATGCGTAGAGTGCGGAGAACTTCTTCGCCTGCGGAGTCGTGGCTGACGCATAGTCGTCGAGCAGCGGGGAAAGCTCCGGCATGAGTTCCTTCAAAGCAGGAACAAGTTCGTCTGCGGTTTTGAGATCGCCAAGCAAAACTGCGCGCAGCCAGACGGCCTGGGCCAGGTCGCTGCGCAGTGGCGCCGGGCAAACGTTTGCTCAAGACCGCTTGTTTCAAAACAGTTAAGGGCATGAGCTCGTTGAATGCGTCGCCGGCGTCGTAATCAAAACGGGTTTTGAATTTGTCAGCGTCGACTTCTGCGCTGATCGGATCTGTGACCGGAAGTTCGCGGCCATCGTCGTTCCAACTGTAAGCCGCAGGCTCGCGCGGAACATATGTGAGGAAATCGTCGAGCGTCGTCGCGAGCCGCATTCGCTGGCTTGTAAGCAGATTCAACGACGAGTGATCAAACTGCTCGCGGTTGTTTTTTAAAAGCTGGTCGAGCAGCGTTCGAGCTTCGTTGTGCTTGCCGGATGTCGATCAGCAAGCGGGCGGCATGAAAGCGTGCTGAGGGAAACGCGGCGGCAGTCACTTTCACATTCAGCGCCTGCGCGATCAGTTCGCTTGTCTTCGCATGTTGGCCATCGATTTTGCTGAGAACGGCAACCAGCCACGCGCTCGGTGTGCGTCGTCTGCCAACGCTCGAGTGCGTGATCGAGCCCGCCTGTCGTCGAGATAACTGAATCGTAGCGATCCAGTCGGAAAGATCGTCATCTTTTAAGATCCGCAGCAGATTTCTTCTCATCCGTGTCGAGATTTTGATCGAGTAGCGTGGTGTAATCCCAGAGATCCTGTTTGAGATTGTCGTTCTGTTTCTTGTCGGTAAGGACACGCGCCAGCTCGTGCAGCCGTTCTTGCGGATTCAGACGCAGACGAATGAGGTTCCGGAGGCGGGTCGCAGACGCATGCAAGTTCGCAAAACTCTTAACCGCGAGGATCTTCGCTAACTGGCTTTCGGCCTGCGCGCAAGCGATTCCTGTTTCTGTTCCGGAGCACCAAGACTCGCCTTGCGCATTAACGTGCGGGCGACCATGTATGCGCGACATGAAATGCCACGGCGACTTGTCGTCCGCGGCGATCTCGTCGAACCGTTTTTTGCGCTTCGTCGAAGTTCCCGGCGTAGAAATGCGCGGCGGCGATCTGATAAGCGCGATCCTGGCGCGCATGAGAAGACGCGCGTCCGCCGGAAGCGGATCCGGAATAGAGCTTTCAGAGCCACAGTTGCTGAAAACCTGGTCCTGCGCGCCGACCCACGTCAGGAGTGCGCCGCTGTCGCTCTTGTACTCCGCGGTGCGATCGGCAAGTGTCTTCGCGGCCGTCTCAAACGCATCCTGATTGCAGTTCACGTAAGACTCATAGTCGTTCGGTTTCTCCCGGGCGCGGTAGACGTCGATCTCACCGCGGTCCTGCACGCCGGGAACTTTCTTGCGCGCGTCGAGCCAAACCGCGCTCCAAGGCGGGGGACTCGCCTCGTCTTCGTTCGGACGCGATGCCGAGCCGCTGATGCCACAAATCGACGAGGGCTTTCTGTTCTGACGGCGTAAAGGTCAAACCCGATAGATGGCGGTAAGCGGTGTATAGATACGAACGCGCATAGCTGGGTTGGACCACGCCGATGCGTCCGGCAGCGAACTTCTCAAACGGATATCTCGGGATGGACCGTGTAGGTAAAAATCGCTTCGAGGGTGAATGGACCACACGCCAGGGCTGTAGTTCCGTTTAGCAGAATGATTGCGAGAGATATGGCGATGAGCCGGCGCGTTAGCGTCATCTCTTGTATGTCTCCAGTGCGCTGTTCAGCGAATCTCGGGACCAGGGTTTCGGGCTAAATATGTACAGTCGATCGACACGGGGCGCAGGTGACGGGTTCGTCGGTTGAGACACCGGCGGAATCTGCACAGATCGGACGGTTCGAATCGCGGGGCTGACTGAAAATGTCTCTCGTCAATGCCCATGCGGAAGAGCATCGGCACTGCTTCGTCGATCGGCAGATCCGAGAGCCAGTTGTCTCCCTCGCACCACGATGCGAGCGCGGTGATAGAGAACGGAAGGGACTTGCGGCTTCACCTCATTCAACAACGATCGATAGAAGTTTCGTTCGGAAACTGTTGCGTCGAAGTCTATTTGAACCGCGGATATGCCGGATAAGCTTCGCTAGTTCAATTATTTCCGAAGCGGTGCGAGCGAGTTGGGTTTGCGACAATGTCGGATGGTCGGATTCGATTCTTACGACGGCGATCAGCTTTGTTCCCGGAGCGAGTTCCAGCGGCTGTAGCCGTGGACGACTGATAACCCGATCGCCTTCAATCCGTAGCGTCTTTGCGAGAAACGCGACGCCGACTCGATCCGTGTCAATGAAGTCGAGTTTCTCCGGTCGCTCCCAGGCCCAAATGATCACTGGCGGCAGATTAGATAAAGGCTTTGGCGTTCGGGCGCAGCGCCACGATCGAGATCGGCACGAGCACGAGAAACGGCAACAGCCAGAGCTTCTTGTTGACTGGGAATCGCATGTCGAATTGGGGGCAGTGTACCACCACCATCGGTGCTTTGATATACTGCAAACCCGAATGACAGAACGTGAAACTTTAGAATTTGACGTCGTGTTTGTGGGCGCTGGTCCAGCGAATCTGAGCGGCGCTTTACACCTCGCACGCCTGGTCAAGCAGCACAACGAAACCGCGGGCGCCGACAAACTGGGCGACATCGAAATCGCCGTTATCGAAAAAGGCGCCACCGTCGGCGCGCACATCCTTTCCGGCGCCGTGATGGATCCGAAGGCGCTCTCGCGAACTGATTCCCGACTTCGTCGAACAAGGCGCGCCGCTCGAATCGCCGGTCAACGAAGATCACTTTCTCTATCTCACACCGAAGCACGCGATTCGTTCGCCGATAACTCCGCCGCCGCTGAAAAACCACGGCTACTACATCGTTTCACTGAATCGTCTGACCGCGTGGCTTGGCGAGAAGTGTGAAGAAGCAGGCGTCAACATCTTTCCGGAGTTTCCCGGCGCGGACCTGCTTTATGACGAAGACGATCGCGTGCTCGGCGTGCGCACCGGCGACAAAGGGATCGACAAGGAAGGGAAGCCGAAACCGAATTACGAACCCGGCGTCGATCTGCTCGCGAAGATCACCGTGCTCGGCGAAGGTCCGCGCGGTTCGCTTACGAAAAAACTCGTCGAACGACTCGGACTCGATGAAGGTCGCGAGCCGCAGGTTTACAGCATCGGCGTGAAAGAGTTGTGGGAACTGCCGGACGATCGTTATCCCGCCGGCCGCGTCACGCACACGCTTGGTTTTCCCTCCGACGCGCAAACGTACGGCGGTGGCTGGATCTACGGCATGCAGAATCGCGTGCTGAACCTCGGCTACGTCACCGGGCTCGATTACAAGGATCCGCTGATCGATCCGCACGCGGAGTTTCAACTCTTCAAGACGCACCCGTACATCGCGAAACTGCTCGAGGGCGGCAAGATGATCCGCTACGGCGCGAAGACGATCGCCGCCGGTGGTTACTTCGCGATGCCGCGCACGTACGCTGACGGCGTGCTGCTCGCTGGCGACTGCGCGGGTTTTCTCAACTCGCAACGGCTCGAAGGGAATTCACTCCGCGATCAAGAGCGGCATGCTGGCCGCGGAAACGATCTTCGAGGCGCTTCTCAGCGCGCGACTTTCCGCAAAGCAGTTGAACGAGTTACGAGCAGCGTCGTTAACGAGAGTTGGATCATTCCCGAGTTGCGCAAAGTGCGAAACTTCCACGCCGGCTTCAAGCACGGACGCTGGCTCGGGTTGGTCAACACCGGATTGCAGTTCTTTACCGGCGGACGTGCGTGGGGAATCTTCGATCGCGACGGCGCGCATGCCGGTCACTCCGGAAATGCAGAAGCTTTCGGCATATGGCTATCAGGGCGACAATCTCGAACAGCGTTACAACGGACCTGCGGTTTCGACGGCAAGACTGACGTTCAATAAAGTCACCGACGTCTATCATGCCGCCGTCGGACACGATGAAGATCAGCCCGCGCACCTGCACGTGCTCGACACGAATATCTGCTCCACGCGTTGTGCGGAAGAGTATGGAAATCCGTGTCAGCGGTTCTGTCCGGCGGCTGTTTACGAAATGGTGGAAGACGGCGCGAACGGCAAACGCCGCTTGCAGATCAACTTCTCAAACTGCGTCCACTGCAAGACGTGCGACATCATGGATCCTTACCAGATCATCAACTGGGTGACGCCCGAAGGCGGCGGCGGTCCCGACTACAAAGGCCTGTAGCTTAATACGGCGGATGTACTCGTTCTTCTTCTTCTTTGATTCGAAATGCACGCGGCCGCGAATTACTTCCTCGAGAGCGATGCGCGTGGGTTTGTGTTTCTGCGGATCGATCTCGATCCGCGGCTGTGCGCCTCGTTGCAACTGCTTGCTGCGCTTTGCCGCGAGAATGATCAAACGATACTTCGAATCAACTTCCGGTCCAGCTGCTGCTTCCACTTCATTCGCATCCAATTCTGTCTGTAGCCACTCGATGTCTCCTTACTTTGATTTAGTGCCAGGTCATCCACAGACGCTGAATTCTTCAATCACTCTTCGCACCAGGCCCTCTTGCCTGACGCACCGCGCTCGTTCCGCGTAAATGATCGACGCAAGTTGCGCCACCGCCCGCTTCACTTCGTCGTTGATGATCACGTAATCAAACGCTGAATACTGGTCCAACTCGTCCGGCGCATTTCGCAAGCGCAGCTCCAGCGATTCCGGCGTGTCAGTCGCCGCGCGCGCACAATCGCTCGCTTCAACACTTCGAACGACGGCGGCAGGATAAACACGCTCACCGAATCCATCAGTAACTTCCGCACGCTCGCAGCGCCCTGCACGTCCACTTCCAATATCGATATCGATACCGGCGCGCCGTCTTCTCCGCGATCTGCCGCTTCGAAGTGCCGTAGAAGTTTCCGTGCACGCACGCCCATTCGAGAAATTCGCCGTCGGCGACCATCTCCTCGAACGCCGGCACGTCTACGAAGAAATACTCGCGGCCATTCGCTTCGTTCGCACGTGGACCACGGGTGGTGTAGGAGACAGAATAACTAAGATTCTCAACAACATCCAACACGCCTCGGACTAATGTGCCTTTGCCGCCACCGGAAGGAGAACTAACGACAAAGAGCGTGCCCCGCGTCGGGGAGTTGTTAACCTGGGTCGCCGTTTGCAGTTCCGTCACTTTACTCGACATTCTGAACCTGTTCGCGCAGTTTCTCCACTTCTGCTTTAATCGCCAGCCCCGCTTCCTTGATCGTCAGATCCGTTGATTTCGAAAGTGTGGTATTGGCTTCGCGGTTGAGTTCCTGCAAGAGGAAATCGAGCATCTTTCCCGCTTCGCCCGGGGCATCAAGTGCTTCCTGAAACTGCGCCAGGTGGCTGCGCAACCGGACCATCTCTTCACTCACGTCACTGCGATCGGCGAGATACGCGACTTCCTGCGCCAGTCGCGCAGGATCGATCTCGACGACCTGACCGCCGCGATTCAACAACTCGCCGATTCGTTTTTGCAGACGCAGGCGGTAGGCATCGGCGAGACCTTCTGCGTTCGCTTCGATCGTCGGCACCAGCGCTTCGATCTTCTGCACGCGATCGCGTAACTCGACTCTCAACGCGTCGCCCTCCTGCTCGCGCATCTTCTCCAGTTCGTCGAGCGCCTGTTCCAACGCACCGTGCAACGCCTGGACGACTCGTTCGTCGATCCCGTTGCGCGCAGGTTGCAACGCGCCAGGAATGCGGGCGAGGAGATTGATGTCGAGTTCGCCGCCGATGTCGAAGTCCTGCTGCAGTTGTTTCAGCGCGTTGATGTAACCGGCGATGAGCGGACGGTTGAGTTCGTAAGCGAGTTGCGCCGTTCGTTCGAGACTGATCGTCACGTCGACCCGGCCGCGCGAGAGTCGCGAGCTGATTTGTTTCTTGATCGCGGGCTCGAGTGCGGCGAGCTCGGATCCGGCGCGAAGGTGAATGTCGAGAAAACGATTGTTGACGGTCTTGAGGTCGACGGAAACGGAGAAGTCGTCACCCGTTATCGTTCCCTTGCCATATCCGGTCATTGATTTCATCGGTTTGTCAGTAGTCCGTGGTCCGTGGTCCGTAGTCAGTAACTAGTGGGTTCTCAACAACTGACTAATGACTACTGACCACTGACAACTGGCTGCCGTTAACTCCTCTTCATCAGCAAACTGAAATTCGTAGAGTTTTCGATACTGTCCACCCCGGGCCAGCAATTCCGTGTGGGTCCCTGTTTCTATGATCCGGCCCGCTTCCATCACCACGATCACGTCCGCACGACGTACAGTCGAAAGACGGTGGGCGATGACGATTGTCGTCCGATTGCGGACCAGATTAGCGATGGCGCGCTGCACCAGACGTTCCGACTCTGCGTCGAGTGCCGAAGTGGCCTCGTCGAGAATGAGCACGGGCGCGTTAACCAGGATGGCGCGGGCGATGGCCAGCCGCTGTCGTTGACCGCCCGAGAGAAATATACCGCGCTCGCCGACAATCGTATCGTAACCATTAGGCATTTCGCGAATGAAGTCGTGCGCCAAAGCGATCGTCGCCGCTTCCTGGATCTCGGCGTCGGTTGCGTCGGGTTTGCCGTAAGCGATGTTATGACGCACGGTGTCGTTGAACAGCACCGTTTCCTGCGTCACGAGCGCGATCTGCTGTCGCAGACTGGAAAGCTTCACATCACGCAGATCGACGCCGTCCCAAAGCACTGCACCGGAGCTCGGATCGTGAAAACGCGGCAGCAACTTCGTCAGCGTCGACTTTCCACCGCCCGATTCGCCCACGAGCGCCACCATGGTGGCCGCTTCGATCCTCAGATTAATGTCGCGCAACACCGACCGCGATTCGTTCTCATAACCAAACGACACGTTGCGCAACTCGATCTCATGTTTCAACGCCGGCAAGTCGCCTGCGTTCTCTTTTTCCTTGATCCTGGCGTGCTCGTCCAGCACTTCCCACACGTGATGGGCAGCGGCCAACGCTTGCTCCATGCTGTTCTGCAGTCGCGACAACTTCCGCATCGGATCGTAACTGCGAAACAGAAAGAAGAGGAAAGCGAGAAACTGCGCCGTCCTCATTCGTCCGGCCATGATCTCCTGCTGACCGAAGAACAGCAGCAGAACGACGAACACTATCCCGATCATTTCGATGATCGGCGGTGACGCGCCTGCGATGCTCGCGCTACGCAGGTTCGCCTTAACGATCCGTTTGGCTACGGCGGTGAAACGATCCGACTCACGCTTCTCCGCACGATAGGCTTTAACGATGCCCTGGTTGGCGAGTGCTTCCTGCGCGGTGTCTGTCAGTTCTTTGCTTCCTTCAAAACTCTCACGCGCGACGTTGCGCAACGCCTTGCCAAAACGGACAGTCAGCAGCGCGATGATTGGAGCGATGATCAACGAGCTGAGCGTCAGTCGCCAACTGTAATAAAAGGCCGCGCTTAGAAAACCGATCAACGTAAAACTCTCGCGCAGCATGTCGCGCAGGGTGCTCGCCACTGCCGTTTCGATAGCCGCCGCACTCGACACCAGCCGCGATACGAGGTAGTTCGTGCGGTGGCGCTCGAAGAAACTCGCTGACTGCGCGAGAAGATGGTTGTAGAGATCCTGCCGCAGTTTGAGCACGGCCGACTGGCCGATGCGCGCCATCAGGACCGTCGAGAGGTATTCGGCGATGCCTTTGCCGAGAGTGAAAACAATCAAAAGGATCGAGATCGTCTTCCAGGCGCCGATCGGATCCTGCGGAATCAGACGTTGGAGACCGAAAAGCGTGGAAGTGCGGGTACCTCCGCTTGGTCGCGAATGCCTGTTCGAAGATGGGGACGATGAGCGCGCCGGTGGCGCTCTCCAGGATTCCCACCAGCAGCATCGCGAAAGTAGCTACTGTGAAGATCGGCCAGTGAGGTTTCAGGTACTTTAACAAGCGGCGAAGATCACGCATTTCTGGTTGCTAAAGTCTCCGATCCGTTGCTATAAGGAGGGTGGAAGCGGTCCAAAAGTTCAAGAACGAACTATACTTACCCCCACTTATTTGCGTCAAGGCTGACTGATTTTGTGATAGCGACCTGATTTAGTTTACCCGTGTGCGCATCGAACGATCTAATCGAACACGGATGAGTTATAATCTTTTGCGCTATTTACGACGTTAAGGCAAGATCCCCACCGACAGGATCAGAGAGACTTGGCACAGCAAGCACCGACAAACAGCAAATACGCAGGTAAACGCCTTCTAATTGCAGACGACGATACCGATATGCGTCTGCTCCTCGCCGAGTACTTTCGGCGCCTCGGGTTTACGGTCGACGAACGTGAAAACGGGATGGCCGCCCTGGAAGCGGCACTGGCAGGAAGGTTTGATTGTTTCATCTTCGACGTCTCGATGCCCGGCATATCCGGTCTCGACCTGCTCAAGCGGGTCCGCGATCGAGGCATCCAGACACCCGCACTTTTCCTGACCGCACACGACGCACTCTCCGATAAAGTCGCCGGCTTCGAAGCAGGCGCTGACGACTATCTGGCGAAGCCGTTCAGCCCGCGTGAACTTGAGTATCGCGTTGAAGCGTTGCTGCGTCGCGGCGGCAGCGTTGCGGCCGAGCCTGACGGCGAACGGATCGAAGTTGGAGATCTGGTGATCGACAAGCGGCGTCACGAAGTGATCCGCAACGGCGATCGCATCGACTTAACGCCGCTCGAGTTTCAGATTCTCGAACTGCTCGCGTCCGAACCCGGCAGGGCATGGTCCAGGAACGCGCTGCTCGATCGTGTTTGGAGTACCGATTACGAAGGCTATCAACGCAACATCGATCCGCATATCAATCGCCTGCGGAAAAAACTTGAAACGGATCCCAAGAACCCGCGTTATGTACTGACGGTTCGCGGCGTCGGTTACAAGTTGAACGAAGTGCCCTGATGCTTTGGTGGATTGGCTCAGGTTTAATTCTGCTTTGGTTAATCCTGCTCGTTGCGCAGCAGCGAGGCTGGATCCATCTGCTGTTGCTCTCCGGAATCACCGTGCTCATAGTTCAGCTTGCCGCATACCGTAAAACCAGGTACGAACACAGATTTCGGGAATAATCTGCGTAAATTGCGGCAACAGTTGCACGTACCTGAGGCATCAAGAGGATTAACAAATGATCAGGAGTTCTTTTGCCATGACGTTCAGATGCATTGGTCAACGCCTCCCGCTCGTACTTATCGGTTGTTTACTCTCCGTATCAGTTGCGTTTGCCCAAAGGGACGTTGATCGACAAACGGTCGCGATTACATACCCCCTGGACGAAACGGTGAGCGTGAAATTTCGCGGGACGACTTTGTTGCCGCGCCTGAAGGGTGAAGCAAAAGTAAAACGCGCCGGACGTCGCGGCACGCGTGTCGAATTCAGCGTGGACGATCTGCCGCGTGCGTCGGAGCTCGGTGGTCCATACACGACTTACATCCTGTGGGCCATCTCACCTGAAGGACAGGTCGACAACCTCGGCGAGATCAAACGCAGTGGCAGTTCCTTCGTCGATTCGAAACTCGACGTCACGACACCGCTTCAGTCGTTCGCTCTGATTCTGACTGCCGAGCCGCACTTCCTGATGAAAGTCCCGAGCCGTGCAGTTGTCATGGAGAACCTTCCACCGCAGCCGTCCGAACGGCAGCCAGGTGGAGACCGTCGACGTTAAATACATCGGAAACTCCAGCGACTATTTCCGCAACGTGCGTGTGCCCGATGTTGCCGATGCCGACTATCGTCAAACACCAGTGTCGCTGCTCGGCGCACGTCAGGCAGTAAATCTGGCGAAGTACGTTGGGGCTTCTCAGGACGCGCCCGAAGAGCTTCGAAACGCAGAGGGCCTGTTGCAGGAGGCCGAGCAGGCGTGGCGCTTGAACGAACCCGCGGCAGACGTCGATTGGAAAGCTCGCAAAGCGACGTCCGCCGCGGCAAATGCTGAAGAAGTTTCAGGCGTTCGAAAGACAGCCCGCCTGGCGCGCGATGAAACGCGTCGCCGCGATGAGGCGATTCGCAACGCCGAACGCACTTCAGACTCCTTGCAACGGGAAGTCGCCCAACTCCGTTCGGCTCTCGAAAAAGAACAACGCGCACGCGAACTGGCTGAACGCGATGCCGGAACCGCGAACGATCAACTGCGTAGAGAGCGCGTCGAAGTCGCGCGTCTTCGTGACGAGAACCAGGCGCTACGTGCCGAAGCCGACGCTGCCAAGCTCAAAGTCGCTCGATTCGAAGGTGAGAAGGACGCCGAAAACTCACGCGTCGACGCGGAGCGTCGCGCCGTCGAGAGACGCAACGCTGAAGCGACGTTGAAACAGACGCTGGCGAAGTATGGAACACTTAAAGAGACTGCGACCGGCTTCCGTTTGATTCTTCCGGAAAACATCTGGAGCAACGCGCGCAAGGCGGACTTATCAACCGCCTCCGCGGCGAAACTCGAACCGCTGGCGGCGCTGCTCGCCAGTAATCCTGACTATCAGATCCTGATCGAAGCCTACACCGACAATCGTGGTGATGAAGTCTCGTTGCAACAGCTCACGCAGGAACGCGCGCGTGTGCTATCGGATCGTTTTCAGTCGGCGGGCGTAGAGCCGGCCCGCATTCAGGCAAACGGAATGGGAGCGTCAAACCCGGTGGCGCCGAACACTACCGTCGCAGGCCGCACGAAGAACCGGCGCGTCGAAATCACGTTTACGCCGCCGCGGAACACGGCTGTGAATTGACGTATTGTGCTTGGTACTTTGTGCTTTGTTCTTTGTTCGAGTTTGAGCGGTCGTTGCAGCCGCGAACAAAGTTCTAAGTACAAAGTACAAAGTACCAGGCAATAATGTCCCCACTCGATCCACTCGAAATACTCCAGGTCATCGGCTATAGCATCGGCGCGTTGCTACCGCTTTGGATGGCGGTGCAACTCGTCCGTCACCGCGCCAAGCTTACGAACATCGAGCGCATCCTCGCAGCGCTCGCGCTTACGATGGGCGGCTGGCACACCAGCAACCTCGCCGTCACACTTCACGGTCTGTTCGATCTTGGTCCTGACACATGGACCACGTTACTGCGTGTTGCCGACACGGTCGCGGTGGTGAGTATCACCTTCGCTTACTCGTTTCTGCTTCACGTCCACCTGCATCTCTGGGCCCAGGCACACAGCCGCGGCCTGAACAACAGCGAACGACTGCGCGTCTATCTCTCCTACGTTCCGACAGTGTTTCTCGTGATCGCCGTTCCGCGACTCTGGACAGGCGATTACGCGCCGATGTTTGCGAAGCTGTCGTTCTTCGTGATCCCGTTCGCGTTCTGGATCGCGTACGTGCTCGGGCTGATCGCGTTGACCGAGATCCTGATCGCGCGCAGGAGCCAGAACCGCAGCGAGAAGCGAATCATGCGGACGCTGGCGGCGTCGTTCATCGGCATCGGTATCGTGATCTTGGCGGCGCTCGCTTTCGGACTCGGCGCAGGCACTACTCCGGGCCTTTATCTGAAGACGATCGCGAACCTCGGCTCGCTGCTGCCGTCGGTGCTTCTGGCCTATTACATCTATCGTTATCGCTATCTCGAAATCATCATCGAAGAGAGCTTGATCGTGGTCACGTTCGCGACGGTCGTGCTGACGGTTTATGTCTTCGGCATTCGCACGATCGGCGACTGGATGACGCAGCGATACGGAGTGCGTCCGGGGCTTGTCGAGGCTTTGCTGATCCTCGCGCTGGCGTTGATGGCGGCGCCGTTGCGCGGCTGGTTGGCCCAACGGTTTCACAAACTCTTCGAACGCGAAGTCGCGCTTTATAAAGAGATCGTTTCGCGTATCGGTTCGCATGCGGGTCTGTACAAAGAACTGTCCGACCTTTTGCAATTTGTCGAAGAGCGGACAACGAAAGCGCTCGGGTTGAGACAGTTGAAGATCTTTATTGACGGATCAGTCGCGGGTGAAGTGAACGGGCATCGGACGCTTCCGGAACCGTGGGGCGGGGTGGTGCTGGCGAAATCGCGTGCGAACGGATGGTCGCCGGTTGAAGACGATCCGGTGTTGGTGGAACAAGGGTTCAAGCTGGCGTATCCGTTGCGGCGTGAAGAGAACGTCGAAGGGTTGTTGGCGGTTGATGCTGCGGCGGCGAGTTTGACGCCCGATGCGCGCTCCGTGATCGAGATCCTGGCGAACCAGGTTGCGATTGCCATCGACGATTCGCGTCTGGTGGAGGAGAACGTCAGGCTTGAAAGAGAGTTGGCTGAACGCGAACGATTGGCAGCGCTGGGACGGATGGCGGCGACCGTGGCCCACGAGATCAAGAATCCGTTGTCTGCCATCAAGTCGATCGCGCAGGTGATGCGTGAAGACGAGGGTTTGAAGATTGAATACGAGCGCGATCTGAGTCTGATAGTCGGCGAGACGGATCGACTGAGTCAAAGCATCACGCAACTTCTGAGTTTCGCGCGCAGAGAGAGTCCTGCTGCGGAAGCGCTGAGCGTTGGCGAGTTGGTCCAAACGTCGGTCGATCTGTTTCGCGCGAACGCGCGCGAGCACGGCATCGAACTCAACTGCACGATCTCGACTGATGCAACGCTCGCGGGAAAATCTGTTTCCGCTTTGCGTGATGCTTTGTCGAACTTGTTATTGAATGCTTTGCAGGCAACACCCTCAGGCGGTGAAGTTTTGTTGAGTGCGACTGCATCTGATGGAGAGTTGCTGGTCAGCGTGCAGGACACCGGACCGGGAGTTCCGAGTGAGTTGCGCGAACAGATTTGGGAGCCGTTCTTCACAACGCGCCAGCGCGGCACTGGACTCGGTTTGGCAATCGTTCGCAAGCGCGTGCAGGAAGTCGGTGGTTCCGCCTCGCTCGGAGTCGCTCGCAACGGACACGGCGCGCTCTTTCACATCCGCATCCCAATCAATTAAATCCGTGTAGTGGAACTTTCTGATGCTCTCTGCGTGATAGGTGTGGCTTTGAGCGTTACCTATTTTGTAAGGAGATGTAGCATGAAGAAATTTGTAATTGCGATGCTGTTTGTGGTGGTGTGTCTGAGCGTCGATGTTCAAGCTCAATTCCCAACCACTGAGAAAAACAAGCAGCCGCCAAAACAGAAGAGGAGACCAATCTCGAGACGCAACTCTATCTGATCGTCGGCACTAATCAGGAGACTGCGGATTCGAAACTTCCAACTTCACTTGACTCGGTAGTGAAACAGTTGCGCTCAACATTGCCTTTCAAAAATTACCGGCTGGTCTCCACGCTCATTAACCGTGTGAAGAATGATGGGCGTTTGCAACTGAATTGGGTTGGTGGTCCAATCACCGCCGCAGCCGCTACCGCGCAGACGCCGAGTTTCAGTCATTTCAACATCCGGCAAGTAAGGCTTGTTCGCAACAGCGAGGGGCAGCAATTGATCCAAATGGCAGGATTCAGCTTTGGCGCGCGAGTTCCGATTCAGGTCGGGGCGGTTGCTGCAAATGGCGAAGTGAGGCCGACAACGAATTACGAGCAAACCGGCCTTGGCACCGACATCAGCATGCGCGAAGCCGAACCGGTCATCGTCGGCACCCTCAACGTCGGCCCATCCGGCGACGCGATCATCCTGGTGGTTTCTGCGAAGCGAGCGTTGAAGTAGACCACTTGTGGTCTTTGGCACGCGATGCGCTAGTAAATCTCGCGGACGAGTTTTAAACTAACCCGGAAGTGAGAAAAGACGCATTGCGATTGATGATAGTTGACGACGAGGAAGCCGCACGCTACGGCATGCGGCGAGCCCTCACGACCTTCGGCTACAACATCTCCGAAGCGGGCTCCGCCGAAGCGGCCCGCGCCTTGTTGAAGCAACACGAGCCCGACTTGCTCCTGCTGGACGTTAACCTCCCGGGAATGAGCGGGCTCGATTTCCTTCGCGAACTCAAAACCGCCAACGGCAATGCGCCTCTCGTGATCATCATCACGGCCCATGGCTCGGAACGCATGGCAGTCGAGGCGGTTAAAGCCGGCGCTCACGATTATCTTTCCAAGCCATTCGAACTCGACGATCTCCGTCTCGTCGTAAAAAACGCGGCCGAGACAGTGCAACTGCGGCGCGAGAATTTTTCGCTGCGTCGTCGGATCGAGGTCGAGCGTTCGCAACGCGGCTCACTTATCGGCACGTCAGAAGCAATGCAACGCGTGCGCTCGATGATCGACAAGGTCGCTGAGACTGATGCGACGGTGCTGGTCCGTGGCGAATCAGGCACCGGAAAAGAACTGGTGGCCCGCGAACTTCACGAGCGAAACAGCGCGCGGCGCAATAATTCGTTCGTCGCAGTGAACTGCGCGGCGTTGCCGTCGGAACTGATCGAATCCGAGCTCTTCGGCCACGAAAAAGGCGCTTTTACAGGGGCTGCGGCGCGTCGGGAAGGGAAGTTTGAACAAGCTGACGGCGGCACGTTGTTTCTTGACGAGATTGGCGACATGAGCTCCAACGTGCAGGCGAAGTTGTTGCGCGCGTTGGAAGAAAGACGCATCGAACGACTTGGAGGAAATGAGTCGATTCCGGTTGACGTGCGGATCGTCAGTGCCACGCATCGGCCGCTGGAACAGGAGATCACGAACGGTAATTTCCGTGCGGATCTGTTTTATCGACTGCGTGTTGTGACGGTGGACATTGCGCCATTGCGCGAGCGTCGCGAGGACATTCCGCTGCTGGCGGAGACGTTCCTGCGCGGGGCAGCGGAGCGTTACGAACTACCGCAGAGATCGCTCAGCCAGGGCACGTTGAAGCGCCTGCTCGAGTACAACTGGCCCGGCAACATTCGCGAATTGAAGAACACTATCGACCGCGCAGTGATCATGGCGGAAGGCGACGAGATCACGCCGCGTGACCTCCCAGACGAGATTACCGCCGGCATTCCAAAAGGCGCGATTGGCGAATCAGCCGACGAATCGGACGGCCTGCGCGTCCCCTTTACGGCAGACTTTCGCGAGGATCGCCGTGAATTCGAGCGCCGCTACATCACGCGCTGCCTTGAGCACACCCAGGGAAACGTCACCCGCGCAGCCGAAATCCTCGACATGCACCGCCAGTCTCTCCAACACAAACTACGTCAACTCGGCCTCGGCCGGCGCTACGTCTCCGTGAACGGCGACATGCCGGAAAATTCCGACACATGAAGGGTAAATAATGAAAGCGCGACTCGACGCTATTCTCCAACGCGAACAGGCTGAGTATCTCGATCGGCTAATGCCGCAGGGCGATCGGTTGTTGACGGAGATGGAGGCGTATGCTGCAAAGCATAATGTTCCGATCGCCGATCGCGAGGTAGCGACGTTCATCGAGATCACCGCACAAGCGAGTGGTGCGAAGCGGGCGTTGGAGATTGGAATGGCGATCGGCTATTCAGTGGTCCATCTCGCGCGCGGCATGGGTGAGGGAAGTCTGGTCGTCACGATCGAGCCGAACGACGAAATGATCAAAGCGGCGACACAGTACGTTGAGCGCGCCGGTCTGTCCGATCGCTTGCGCATCGAACGCGGCAAAGCACTCGACGTGATGCCGCGTCTCAACGAAACTTTCGATCTGCTATTCATCGATGCGGTGAAAGAGGAGTACCAGCAGTATCTCGATCTAGGATTGCCAAAGTTGCGCACCGGCGGCGTGGTGATCGTCGACAATCTGCTCTGGGGCGGGAAGGTCGCCGGCGATAATGCCGACTCATCAACAGTCGCATTGCGCGAGTTCAATCAGTACTTCATCAACCATCCTGAATTACGTGCAGTCGTCCTTCCTGTCGGAGATGGTCTCGGATACGCGGTAAAGTATTAGGTAGTGCGTCAGTTTGGTTTAAAAGGAAGTACGCCGAAGGCGTTCGCTAATTCCAGCCCAGTGGTTGGAGCGAAGCGACAACCCTGGGTAACAGAGAAATTCGCGTACAACTCTGAAAGGGTTCGTCCCCGTCGAACGCTTTCAGTGTTTTTCGCGAAGTCTCTCTGTTACCGCAGGGTTGTCGCTGTCGCTCCAACCGCTGGGCTGTAAGTTAGCCAACGCCTTCGGCGTACCTCACCGGATCCAAACTGACCTAGTACCAAGTATTAGACCATCTTGATAAAAACTTCGCTCGCGTGGTAAGTTCCTCTCGTCTCTCTCGGTGTTTTTGAGTTCCCACCTCATTTAAAGCGAGTGTCTTTATGAGAAAACAGAAGCAGATAGGCATGCTGTTACTACTGGCGGCGTTTGCCATCGCCGCCATCTCGTGCAAGGTTGCTTCAACTGGCGAACCATTCTTCGGCAAGACGGTTCCGCCCGAGCGAAACATCTTTCGCTACGTCACCGGGGACGAACCCGAATCGCTCGACCCGGCGATCAGTAACGGCCAACCGGAAGCGCGCATTTACATGGCGCTCTACGACGGCCTGGTCGAGTATCACCCGAAGACGATGGGCCCGGACCCCGCACTCGCCGAACGCTGGGAGCCGAACAACGATTCATCCGAGTTCAAGTTTTATCTGCGTAAGAATGGACGCTGGTCCAACGGCGATCCGATCACTGCGCAGGACTTTGTCTATAGCTTCCGTCGCGCGCTCGCGAAAGAGACCGCTTCGCGCAACGCATATCTCGCTTACTACATAAAATACGCACAGGCCTTCAACGAAGGAAGCGTCTTCGTGCGCGACCCGCAGACGGGCCAATTTCTGAACGCGAAAGACTTTGATGAGCACATTCCAGCCGAGCCACTCTCCGGCAGCCCGCTCGGCTCAGGACCGGGCGAGTATTCGAAGCCGGAAGTCGATACGCACGAGCCCGTAGATTCCGAGTTTCACAAGCAACTGCACATGCCGGAGCGCCTGACATTGCCCGGCGATCCGAAGGCACGCACGAAAGCGCTCGACGCCAACGCAAAGATCAAGGCGGCAGTAGCGGGTAAAGAGCTTGTTCCGGTGAAAGCCGAGGACATCGGCATCGAAGCAGTCGGCGATTACATGGTGCGGATTTCGTTGAGCCAGCCCGGGCCTTTCTTCGTTGGTCTACTGGCCCACCAGGTCTTCCGCATCGTTCCGCAGAAGGTTGTCGAGAAATACGGTTCCGCCTGGACCCAACCGCAGCACATCGTCACCTGTGGTCCATTCAAAGTAAAAACCTGGCAGCCCTACGACAAGCTAGTGGTCGAACGCGATCCAATGTACTGGGACGCCGGCAACGTCAAACTCGACGAGATCCATTTCTACCCGATGTCGGACAATCCGACGATCATGAATCTTTACAAAGTCGGCGAAGTCGACGCAGTGCTCAATCACACTGTGCCGAATGCGTGGCTTGAAGTGGTGAAGACCAAGCAGGATTACATGGACGGTCCGGAAGCCGCGATCAACTACCTGCTAATCAACACCACGCAGCCGCCGATGAACGACGTGCGCGTGCGCAAGGCTTTCAACTACGCCATCGATAAAGATGCGTGGGCCAAGTGGCGCAAGATCGTTAAACCTTTGACGGCGTTCACGCCCGAGGGAATCTTCAACGGTTATCCGCAAGTCAAGGGGGATCAATTCAACCCTGAAGAAGCGAGAAGGCTGCTTGGCGAAGCCGGTTTTCCGGTTACAAAGAATGCTGACGGCAGCTACTCGTGTCCGAAGTTTCCGGTAGACGAGGTCGAATACATCTACAACACGCAGGAATCAAACAAGGCGATGGCCGAGTGGATGCAGGCACAGTGGAAACAAAACCTCGGCGTCACCGTCAGCCTGCGCAACATGGAATGGAAGACGTTTCTCAACGTTCGTGCCAAGCTGGAGTACAAAGGATTCTCACGTGGCGCATGGTCCGCCGATTACATGGACCCGTTCACGTTTTTGAGTCTGTTCTATACCGGCGCCCAGAACGGCTCGGGCTGGCAGGATCCGAAGTACGACGCGATGCTCGACGAGGCGAACCGCATGCTCGATCCGAAGAAGCGGTATGAGCTATTGGCCAAGGCCGAAAAGTTTCTAATCGACGCACAACCGATGATGCCAATCGAAAGCTCGGCCATCAACTGGGTGAAAAAACCTTACGTGAAGGGCATGTATCCAAACGCGGGTTCGCTGTTCCCCTGGAAATACGTCTACATCGAACGCGATCCGTCCAAGTGGGACTATGGCATTCCGAGTTTGACTGCGGATTAGAGTTCACCAGCGACACGATGCTGCGCTTCATACTCAGACGACTCCTGATCACAATTCCTACGATTCTCGTCGTGATCACGATCACGTGGGGTCTGATCAAACTGGCTCCCGGCAACTTCTATAGCGGCGAGAAACGCCTGCCGCCCGCCATCGAAAAAAGCATCCGCGAAAAATACGGGCTCGACAAGCCGTGGTACGAGCAATACGGCAAGATGCTCTGGGGCATCGTCCGTCATGGCGACTTCGGAACGTCGCTGAAGTATGAAGGGCAGTCGGTGAACGGAATCATTCGCCGCTCGCTGCCTGTTTCGGCGGCTGTCGGAATCCTGGCGTATCTGCTAGCGCTAATCGTCGGCGTCACTGCCGGATCGATCGCTGCACTCAAACAGAACTCGCGTTGGGATTACGGGTCGATGACTCTGGCAATGCTCGGCATTTCGCTGCCGAACTTCGTGCTTGGTCCAATCCTGGTCCTTGTATTTTCACTGAGTCTTTACTGGCTGCCTCCTTCGCGCTGGGGCGGCTTTCCGAGTCGAAATCTGATCCTTCCGGTCATCACACTGTCGGCGATCTACATGGCGTACATCGCGCGACTCGCACGCGCCGGCATGCTCGAAGTGCTGCGGTCAGACTACATCCGCACCGCCCGCGCGAAGGGCTTGAGCGAAAAGGATGTGCTCATCAAACACGCGCTGCGCGGCGGCTTGATGCCGGTTATTTCATACACCGGACCGGCGCTCGCGTTTTTGTTAACGGGAACGGTTGTCGTCGAAAGGATCTTCGCGCTGCCGGGACTGGGAAACTACTTTATTCAGGCGTCGCTGAATCGCGACGAGCCGCTGATCATCGGCATCGTTGCGTTTATCGCGATCACGTTGTTGTTGATGAACCTGCTGGTTGACGTTGCTTACGCGTATCTCGATCCGCGCGTGAGGTATTAAGAACGCAGATGACTCCTGATCCTGAGCTTATTCACGCAACACCGGAGACCGCGATCACGGAAGGCGAGTTTGTGCGCGGCACTTCGTTGTGGCGCGACGCGTGGCGCCGGCTGTTGAAGAACAAGCTCGCTGTGTTTGGATTGATCGTGGTCGTCCTGATCACGCTCACGTCGCTGATTGGGCCAACTGTTATCAAACGCGCGACCGGCTTCACACCTGACTACATTCCGACCAACGACACGCGGTTGATCAAATCGTTTCCGCCATTCACAGGTCCGGACGGCCAATTTTCCTGGACGCATCCGATGGGCACCGACAACGCCGGCCGCGATCAACTCGCCCGCGTGCTTCAGGGCGGTCAGATTTCGTTGTTTGTCGGGATTATTTCAACGCTTGTGTCGCTGCTGATAGGCGTCAGTTATGGCGCGATCGCCGGATACGTCGGTGGTCGTGTCGACAACATCATGATGCGACTTGTCGACGTGCTCTACTCGCTGCCGTACGTGATCGTCGTGATCGTTCTGTTGTCGATGTTTCGCAGCCAGACGCCGCGCGGACAGCTCATCCTGTTGTTCATCGCGCTCGGATCGGTTTCGTGGTTGACGATGGCGCGCATCGTTCGCGGCCAGGTGTTGTCGCTGAAGAACCAGGAATTCGTTATGGCGGCGAAGGCGACTGGTGTTTCGACGCCGCGCATCATCTTTCGTCACATCGTTCCGAACACGCTGGGCCCGGTTATCGTCTACGCCACGCTGACGATTCCGCAGATCATGCTGACGGAAGCGTTTCTGTCGTTTCTCGGGTTTGGTGTGCAGGCGCCGTTGGCGTCGTGGGGCAGCCTGGCGTCGGACGGCATTCAGAACATCGCGATCTTTCCGTGGCAGTTGATCTTTCCCGGCGTCACGATGGCGCTCACGCTTTTCTCGCTCAACTTCTTAGGCGACGGTCTCCGCGACGCGCTGGACCCACAGATGAGGACCACGTGAACTGATCAAAAGACGGAAATCCTGTCTCGAAGTAAAAGACCTTCGCACCTACTTCGAAACGGACGACGGCATCGTCAAAGCCGTCGACGGTGTTTCGTTCCAGCTCAAGCGCGGTGAAACGTTGGGAATCGTAGGCGAGTCGGGCTCAGGCAAGTCGGTCACGAACCTGTCGATCATTCGACTGATTCCGCAGCCGCCGGGGAAGATCGTCTCCGGCGAAGTGATCTTCAACGGGCAGGATCTGTCTGTTGCTCAACCAGCGAAGCGATCAGAAAAATCCGCGGCCGGCGCATCGCGATGATCTTTCAGGATCCGATGACGTCACTCAACCCGTTCATGAAGATCTCCAGGCAGTTGATGGAGATGACGCAGCTACATCTGGGCCATTCGAAAGCCCAGGCATATGAGCACGCGATCAAGATGCTCGAAACAGTCGGCATTCCCGACGCGCGTGCACGCGCCGATAATTATCCACACGAATTTTCAGGCGGTATGCGGCAGCGTGTCATGATCGCGATGGCGTTGTCGTGTGAACCTGAGCTGTTGATTGCTGACGAACCGACGACGGCGCTCGACGTCACGATCCAGGCGCAGATTCTCGAGCTGATCAAAGACGCTCAAAAAAGAGACCGGCACAAGCGTGATTCTGATCACGCACGATCTCGGCGTGGTTGCCGGCATGACTGACCACCTGATCGTGATGTACGCCGGAAAGATCTTCGAACAGGGCAAGACGTCGGAACTGTTTGCGCTGCCGGGCAATCCGTACACGAAAGGTCTGTTGCGTTCAGTGCCCGATCCAACGGCGGAACAAGGCAAGCTTTACCAGATTCCGGGGTTGCCGCCGGACGTCGCGCATTTGCAGCCCGGATGTCCGTTTGCGCCGCGCTTGCGATGCGCCGCAGGAGATTTGCCGATCGGGAGTTTCCGCCGTTCGTGCAGCTAAATGCGGACCATTATTCGTTGTGCCACTTTGCGCGTGAAGTTTATGCGGAGTCAGGGGGCGGGCGAGCTTCATGAGTACGACTGAATCGCTTCCACAGGACCGAGAGCCGCTGATTTCGATACGAGATCTGAAGGTGTATTTCGATCTCGGCGGCGGAGGTGCGCTCGATAAGTTGTTCGGCGGCAGTCCTGTGAAACGTATCGTCAAAGCCGTTGATGGAGTTTCGCTTGATATCCATCGTCGCGAGACGCTCGGGCTCGTCGGCGAATCGGGTTGCGGCAAGTCGACGCTCGGACGTGCGATCCTCAGGTTGACTGAACCGACTTCCGGGCAGGTGTTCTATCGCGATCGCGATCTGGCCCACTTGTCTGAACGGCAACTGCGCGAGGAACGACGGCACTTGCAGATCATCTTTCAGGATCCTTACGCGTCGCTCAATCCGCGCATGACGATCGGGCAAATTGTCGGCGAACCGCTCGAGACGTTTCGTCTGGCGAGCGGCAGGGAAGCGGAGCAGCGGGTGCAGGAACTGCTCGAAACTGTCGGGTTGAGCAAGCGATTCATTAAGCGTTACCCGCACGAGTTTTCCGGCGGTCAGCGACAGCGTATCGGCATTGCGCGCGCGCTGGCTGTCGATCCTGATTTCATCGTTGCGGATGAACCGATCTCTGCGTTGGACGTGTCGATTCAGGCGCAGATCATGAACCTGCTCGAAAAGCTGCGCCGCGAGAAGCATCTGACGTATCTCTTCATCTCGCATGACCTGCGCGCGATTCGACATGTTTCGGATCGAGTGGCGGTGATGTATCTGGGCCGGCTGGTGGAGATTGCGGATGCGAAGACGATCTATCACGAGCCGTTGATGCCGTACACGAAGGCGCTGATCTCCGCTGTCCCTGTGCCCGATCCGCAGATCGAGGCGACGCGACAAAGGATCGTTTTGGAAGGTGACGTGCCGTCGCCGATCAATCCTCCGTCTGGTTGTCCGTTTCACACGCGTTGCCCGTATGCGATTGACGTCTGCAAGGAAGTGGTCCCGCAGTTGGTCCAAATCAAGCCGGCGCACTTCGCGGCGTGTATCCGCATCAGCCCCTCGCAACCCCACATTGAAAACGTCGCCCCCGGCGCCGCTCCCGGTCTCGAGAGTGGTGTCACAGTCGCGCAATGAGATTCGTACCGGGAAGATAGTTCCAGCGCCTCCGCTGTCTAGATAGCTACCGCTGCTCCCCCAAGGCCCCCCAAGGACACCGAAATACCACCCCTATTGAACATTTAGCACTAAGGTGAGCTCCTCGTGTGCGGATGATGGGGTAATAAGTTCTTAGTGACCGGCAGGCTAAGTCGTTGTAGGTCACAGACTTTAAAATCTATACTTGTGAAGGTTGTTTAAGCGAGAATTGGCCGCAACCTTAGCAAGGTGCCCCGAGATAGATGCCAAAAAGGTCCCCCATTGCCCTGAATCCTCAGGAACACCGCGAAGACGCGCCGCCCGGATGGACGGAGGTCCAGGACGGCGTCGCCGAAGCGTGCGGCCTCGCGCTTCTGCTCGTCGATGGGCACCAGCCTCCCGCAATCGCAATCTCAAACAACAACTCAATCTGCGAGACTTTTCAGACCTCTCCGGACCACAAAACGCTCTGCGATCCATACTGCGGCGTGGCCCATTCGCGCGCGACCAAAGCCGGTGAAACCGTCGAATACGAGTGTCACGCCGGACTCCACTGCTTCGCGAAGCCGGTCGAAATCGGTAGCGGCAAGAAAAAGCTCGCCGTAATCGGCGGACGCACCTTCGTGAAGAGCGCGGACTATCAACGACTGATGGAACGCTTCCGCAGCGGCGATCTGCAAAGCCTCGCCATCTCGTCGGAAGACGTCTTCTCAAACATTCTCTTCGCTGAACAACAACGCCTGGACGAACTGGCCGAACGCGTCGACAAGTCTGCGAAACGTTTTCGCAGCGCGAACTCGAACGGATCGGCGTTAACGGTCCTGCCCGCACCGAAAGAAAAACCAGCGGTCAAAGAACAACCGCCTCCAGAAGAGAAACCAAAACCCGATCTCGAACAAGAGCTCCAGCGCCTGCGCAACGAACTCGAGCATCGCTCGCGCTTCGCCGACTCGCTACAACACTTCCTCGAAAGAATCAGCGGACCCGATCCGGCAAAGACGTACGAATCGATCGTCGCCAACTCGAAAGAGCTATTCCAATCCGAACGAGCATCGTTGCTCCTGCTGAAAGAAGAATCGAACGAACTGATCATTAAATCAGCGAGCGGCTTCGTAACCGATCCGGCTTTGATTGGTCCAATCCGCGTCGGCGAAGGAGTTTCCGGCGAAGCCATCAACACCGGCAAGCCGATCGTCGTCAGAGATCTGCACAGTTCGGGACGACGCCCGGCGCCTGCGGAGCGTTCTTACAAAACAGACTCATTCATCAGCTACCCGATCATCATCGGCGGACGCAAAGTCGGCGTGCTCAACGTCACCGACAAAACCGGCGGACGCCGTTTCGACGAGATCGATCTCAGCCTGCTCGAAATCATTGGACCGCAAATGGCCGTCGCACTCGAACGCGCGGAATGGCAGGAACGCGCCACCGAGTTTCAACTGATGTCGATCACCGACTCGCTCACCGGCATGCCCAACCGTCGCTACCTCGAAGAGCGTCTCGCGGAAGAGTTGAACCGCTCGAAGCGTTACGACTTTCCGATGAGCTTCCTGATGATCGATATCGACGACTTCAAAGCCTATAACGACACGAACGGACACCAGGCCGGCGATCTCGCCATTCAGATCACCGCGCACTGTTTGAAAGCCGCTCTTCGTTCGGCCGACGTCGCATCGCGTTACGGCGGCGAGGAGTTCTGCATCCTGCTGCCGCAAACCGCCATGACCGAAGCAGCGACAATCGCAGACCGCATCCGGCAACGCGTCAACAGTACGCACTACCCGCACGGTAAGACCCAGCCGTTGGGGCGCGTGACGATCAGCATCGGTGTCTCAACCTTCTCGCAGATCGTCAACAATTCGGAAACGATAATCGCCGCCGCCGATCGTGCGCTTTACCAGGCGAAGAGCCTCGGCAAAAATCGCGTCGAGTTTTACCTGGACGACGCTGGGGGGCACCAGCAGGGTCGATGAACAAGCGCAGCTCCAGTGAAAATTTCCGGCGCATCCTTGGCCGTGTGACGCAGTACGACTTCGTCGGACGCTCGGACGAGTTGAACCGCATCATGGCCCACGCCGAACCGGCGAAAGAAGGCCGCGGGCTGTTACTGTTGATGGAACCTTCGGCGGGCGTCTCCGAACTCCTGCGCCAGGCTTACGATCAAATCTTCAATCAACGCTCGGAAGTCATCCCGATCTACTTCGCGTTCACACGTCATGAAACGACCGCCGTCAGCGCCGCGATCGAGTTTCTAAACACGTTTCTCCAGCAGTACATCGCGTATCGCCGCGACGAGCCGGTCGTTTCACACTCGACCCTGACGTTGCAGGACCTCGTGGAACTCGCGCCGCCTGCCGACGTCGAATGGATCGAACAGCTAGTCGACTCGTACACGCGACTGCGATTCAGTAACGACGACAAGGCACTCGTGCGGTTCTGTCTCGGTGCGCCGCAGCGAATCCCGCCGGGACGCGGGCGTCCACTGATCATGCTCGACGGCGCGCAACTCGCTGAATACCTCAACGGCGTCGTCGTCCTGGGCACAGAAGTGCTGCGCGTGTTCGGACGCGGTGGTTTCAGTTTCGTTCTCGCAGGCCTGCGCCGGCAGATCCTCGCGGCGGCACACGAAGCAAAATGCAATTTCGAACTGCTCGACATCCTGCGCCTGCAACAGCTCGACACCACACAAGCTGCGTTGCTCGTCGAGCATGTCGCGCGCCGTCAGCACGTCGCGATCAGCGAGGCTGCGCGCGATCTGCTGGTCCAACAATTCGCGGGCAATCCTTTTTTCATCAGCATCTTTCTGCAGGCTGCCCGCGAGAAGAACGCCTCGTTGACCTCGTATCTCGATTGCGAGCGTCTCTACGTTGACGAGCTGTTGGGCGGACATCTTCATCATCACTTTGCCGAGCTATTGGAAGAAATTGCCCCACGGCTTGATACGCGTCACTTGCTGATCCGCTTGTTGTGGGAAGCCGCAGCGGGCGAAGACCAGACTTCAACCTTCGAAGTCTGGCGCAAACGTCTCCACGTCACCGCCGGCGAGCTACAGGAGATACTCCACCGCCTGCACGTGCAGGAGTTTGTGAACTGGAACCAGGGAATCGTAGAAGCCGGAGTTGGCCCACAAGCCTGGAAAGACTATCTGAAGGTGCGCTATCGCCTCGACGTGCTCAACGATCCACGCGCGCTCGTCGTGGCCGACGCCCTTGCCGACTCACTCAAACGCGCGCCACACACGATGGCGCGACACTACAAACAGATCGCCGGCGGCGGACTGCGTGAACTGATCGGCCGCTTCAACACCCAGCGCGTACCGTCGGTCCTCTTCGACTATGCAACGTTCAGCCGCAAATACAAGGGCGCCGAGAGCGAGACGATTGCCGCGGGGCTCGAAGCCGAGTCTGATCTCTTAAAGCTACCGCAGACCGTCCACCTCGCAACCTGCGCTGCTTTCAACAGCGACATGCGCCAGTTGGCGGACGACGAGCGCTGCCTGATCGCGCACACGTTTGAAGACGGCGCTTACTCCGACGCGCAGCAAGTGATCTGGTTCACTGCCGATATCGAGTCGAAGCTGGAAGTCGACGCCGACGTTGCGCGCCCCTGGTGCGAGCGGTTCGAAACGCTGGCCGAGACTCTTGGCTTCACGCGCTACCAGATCTGGCTGATCTCAAACGAGGGCTTCACGGATGAGGCGAATCGCCTCTTAAGCCGGCGCAAGGCATTCAGTTCGAGCCGGCATCAACTCGCGTTAATCGCCGAACGGCTCGGCGGCGAAACTGCCGCAACTCCGGTCGTGCAAACTACTGAGTCGAATGAGTTTTTGATGGTCGTGCCGATGGGTGAAGACAACGAACTGATCGCGGCCAGCACAGCCGAACAGATCGCGAGGCGTTTGATGTTTCGTCCTGAAGCCATCAACCAGATCAAAACGGCCGTCGTGGAGGCTTGTATCAACGCTTCCGAGCACAGTTTCAGCCCCGATCGAAAAATTTATCAACGTTTTCGGCTTGAAAGTGATAGATTAGTCGTCACTATTTCGAGTCGCGGCATCGTGCCAGCCAATCTTAACGGCACGAGTAGCGGGTTAGAGACTACAGAAGCGGCGGAAGAACGACGCGGTTGGGGACTAAAGCTGATCCGAACTCTGATGGATGAAGTCGAGTTTGAACGGGTCGATGACGGCACCAGCCTGCGTATGACAAAATATCTTCGCCAAAGTTCTTCCTGACGCTTCGTTCCAGCATTACCAGTAATACAGAACGACCCCAGGCGTGAGTTTTCGCCTTATCACTTTCGAGCAGGAGGGGGCCCAGTGTGGATAAACCAAGTGGAGGTTTAGTACGCTCTCACTGTGTTGGCACCACCGCTGTTGTTTACGCGAGCGATTATCTAAACAAGCTGACCGGTGAGAAGATCGAGCGAGAATGCCGCCGGCATCTCGACTGCGGTTGCCGAGCGTTGGTAATCGATTTCAGTGACACGAATTTAGTAAACAGTATTGGCATCTCGATCCTTCTCGGCATTATCGACGTCGCCGAAAAAAACGGCGCACGCATTGCCTTCTCGGAAGTGAACAATCAAACGGTCGAGTTGTTTGAGATGCTTGGATTGACCCGCCACGTTTTGCTCGCGAAGGACGAACGCGAGGCACTGCTTAATCTCTCCAATTACGAAACGTCTCAGATAGTCCACTGATCTGTAAATGGAGCCGTCCACTCAGAAACTCATTCACACGTTCGGAGCCCTGGCCGATCTGGGCCAGGAGATTGCCGGTACCGGCGACTTCACGGAGATGGTGCGGACATCGTTGCACCTGTTGCTGGGTACGCTCGCGTTGCGTCGCGGCGCCGTCGCTGAATGTGTTGACGAAGGTTCGCTTCGTTGTGTTGCAGTTTGGGGACTCGGCGATGAAGTGTTGAGCCATTGGACCATCGCGGAAGCAGAGAAGCAGGAGTTGCTCAACGCCGAAGCGCGTGAAGGCCTGGTCAGAGTACAGCGAGAAGGGTTTCATCAGCCGTAATCATCGTGGTCTAAGCGACGCGGGAATCGAACTGGTCCTGCCGATGATCGTGCGCGGCGAAGTAACCGGTCTTGTGCTGCTCGGCGGGAAGGCCAGTGGTGAAGAGTTTTCCAGCGCCGACTTCGAAACAATCAAAGCGATGGTCAGGCACATCGGCGTCGGCATTCACACGCACCGACTGCTCGAACAGGTAGCCCAACGCGCGGAAGAGAACGGCAGGTTGTACGAAGAGCTGCGTGCGATCTATCGCGACACCGTACGCGCGTTTGCCGCAGCGATCGACATCAAAGACAAGTACACGCAGGGCCATTCGGAACGCGTCGGCCGCTACAGCGAGATCATCGCGCGCGAGATGGGCTGGAGCGAACAAGAGGTCGAAGGAATCCAGATCGCCGGCTATCTGCACGACATCGGCAAATTGATCGTGGATCGCGACATCATCAACGCGCCCTATCACATCGACGCCAAGCGATCGAGCGACTTGAACCGGCACCCCACCGCGGGATACGAGATTCTCTCCCCAATCAATCATCCTTACGCCGATATTCCGCTGATGGCGAAGTATCACCACGAGCGTCTCGACGGACGCGGCTATCCCGATGGTCTAACTGACGAGCAGATTCCAATGGGTGCGAAGATCGTTTCGCTCGCCGATTCGTTTGACGCGATGACGACCGATCGGCCTTACCGCCGGCGTCGCTCGTTTGAAGACGTCGTGCGCGATCTGCGCGAGAACAGCGGTAAACAGTTTGACGGGAAAGTGGTGGCGGCGTTTGCGAGAGCGATTTTGAAAGAAGTGAATGGGGAAGTTAAGAAGCGGCCAATTACGAAGTTGCTCGGCAAGGGTTACCTGGAAGGCGAGAACGTGGCTGGGTTATTGACTGACTTGATCGCCGATCTCTCAGCGCCGCGCGAAGTAGTCACACCGATCAAACGGCTTACCTCGGCTGGATCCGAATAACAAAGTTACAGATCGCGATCTTCTGGTCCGGAGCGACCTCGGTGGGTTCCTCACGCGGGAGTTCGCGGCCGTTTACGAGCGTCGGGTTTCTTCCTTTCGCCACCAGCCAGTAACGGCCTTCGTTGTCGCGCGACATCACGGCGTGAACGCGGCTGACTTCCGGATCGCCCTTAATCGGCAAGTCGACTGAAATGCTTCGCGATCCGCGTCCGATCGTGATCTCGTTCTTCGTGATCGGCACGACTGCCTGACGCACTCCGTCGAGCCACACTTCTACCGAATAAAGCGCGGTGGCCTTCGGCCGCACTACAGTGTTTTCGCTCTCGCTGACGTCTTCGGCTCTTTCGACAACCGTATCGTTCGGATTGAACGTTTGCGACGACTGCGTGACGCGCGGTGTCACCATCGTGTGACCACTTTCAGTCTCGTCCCACACAGCCTGCACCCGAAACTCGCCTTTGTTCAGCGTCCCGTCGACGCGCAGTTCGACGGCAAAAGATTTGACTGCGAGTTGCGTGGTCCCACTCAGTTCGCGCGCGCGTTCGGAAAGCACATGAAACAGGCCCTGCTCGAGTCCGCGACGCTTGTCGCCCTGCCAGTCTTTGTCGTCGTCAGGGCTGAGATAAACGATGTACTCGCGAGGAATGTAAGTTGGACCACCCGGCGGCGTGAACATCTCGCGCTGCATTGCGGCTTCGACTTCGCGCGCGATCTTCACCAGAAACTCTTCCCAAACGCGCCGCGGTTTTGCATGCTCGTCGGCCGCTTCGAGCAGGTCTTCGCCGGTCTCACCGTCGATCCATCGTCTTATCGATTCAATCAGGCCCAATCTAATCGCTCCGTCTTATCAATCGAATTTTATATAACGTTTATTTACCCACCCGCGATCGGACGAATATGGATCGCTCTTGGGCCGGGCATGTTGGACGACCATCACTTCGACCCAATTATTATCGCTATTGGCGCTAAGAACTCTAACCTTGGAACCGGATTCAGCCAAGCCGATGGGCTGGTTTCCAGTGCTGCTCGCCGCCGGCCGCAGGTTCAGGTCGGTCGTCGTCACGCCTTCACGGCCAACGACAATGATGTCTGAAGTTCCAGGGATCGAAGCCAACGGGTTCCAACGTGTCGTGACGTACTTGTGCGTCGCCAGCAACATTCCGGAGAACGCCAGAATCAGTCCGGCGGCGACGAGTGCACGGCGCGTGCGACTCGGCGGCAACACGGAATTCGCGGTCTCCTTTCGTTGTTGCCGAACGTTGAGCATGTTCTGCTCTGCCTGTATTTCCTGCCGCGCACGCAACTCCATCTGACGGCGAGCTTCGGCGCTGATCGGAACGACGATCCGCGGACGGCGAATCGAGTCGTTATCGGCCAACGCCGCGCCACGCGGGTCAGGTACCGCGAAGTGCGGCCGCGGCGGTGCTGCCTCGGTGAAGTCTTCCGGTTCGATCGAAAGCTCTTCGCTCGGTTTACGTCGCATCTCCGCGGCGGCGCCGGTGACCATTTGCAGCGGACGAGTCGGCGGCAACGCCGCGTCGGCGATCTCGTCCCAAAACTCTTCAACCGTTTGAAAACGATCTTCGGGCCGGCTTTGCGTCGCTTTTTCGAGCACACGCAGCACCGGATTGGCCCAAAAAGTCTGCTTCACGGATTCCGGCAAGTCAGTGATCGCGTGTTGCGCGAAGCGGCGTGGCGATTCGCCGGCGAGCAGCGTGTACGTCGTCTTCGCCAGCGAGTAGATATCGGCGGCGGGCGTCAGGTAATCGCGCGGCGGAGTTCTTAGACCAGTCGTATCGAGCTGTCCGGTCTGCATGAGCGGGTTGTGCTCGGGCGCCGAATAGATGTTGGTTCCGACTCGTGTGATCGCGCCTTCCGTCGCGTCGAGACGCGCGACGCCAAAGTCGGCAATCTTCACGACCTCTTTGTCAGCCGTCAGCAAAAGGTTCTGTGGCTTGATGTCGCGATGAATGACGCCGCACTTGTGCGCGTGGGCGAGTCCGGAGCACACCTGTTCGAGGTAGTGAATTACTCGCTGAATCGACAGCGGATGCGTGCGCGTCAGCGCGAACATGTCGCCGCCGGGAAGATATTCGAGAACGATGTAGTGAAACGTTGTGCCGGTGAGATCGATCGCCGTTCCGTGTCCGAGACGGTTGATGACGTTCGGATGACGCACGCGATCGAGTGCGACCGCTTCGTTTTGAAAGTTGGCGACGAGCGTGCGTTCGAGTTCGACGTCGGGTTCTTCCTGCAGATACAGGTTCAGGGCTTTAATAACGACGGTGCGCGGTGCGCCGTCGACGGCAGCATTGTCGTTTGCGACGTAGATTTCGGCGTAACTGCCGCGGCCAAGGCAGTCGACGATGTCATAGCGGCCGTCGAGTCTGCTTTGCTGGAGTTTGAGTTCCGACATTGCTTTAGTTTCTTTGCGATCTCTGCGTATCTCTGGATCCTCTGCGTTAGTCAATTCCGTCGCAAATGTTTCAACGCAGAGGACCCAGAGATACGCAGAGATCGCAGAGCCAGCATCTTAGATGCCACGAACCAGATCAGGGTTCAATGCTACGGGGCGCTCGAATTGGCGGGAGGTTTCGTCAACTCTTCATATTGGCTGAGTGTTTTCCAGCGGTCGCGATTCGTGCGGAAGCTGAGCGCGGCCAAACCAAGAATTGCCTCCTTCTTGATTGTGGCGTTTGTGGGCGAAGGCGCGGCGTCGGCCTTGGCGATCGCGGCGTCGAAGGCTTTGACGGCGTCGTCGGTGTTCCCGGCGAGTAGATTTGCGCGACCGTAAAGGTACAAAAACTCAGCATTTGGCGAGTCGAGCGGGTTTTGCACGCCCGCGTTGACAAGCTCCTTGCCGACGTCGTTAGCGAGCCACGCACGCGGATCCTGATCGACTTGCCGCCGCGTTCGTTCGAATTGGACGAACGGCTCATCCGGTTTCGGCGTCGCCGTTGCTGCGGGCGCCGGGTTCGCAGGCTGCACTTTTGACGCGAGGAAGGGAATTCGTTCCTTGAAACGCGCGCCTGCGTAGAACGCTCCGCCAATCAACGCGAGCACGACTACAAACCAAAGAAACTTCGCGGCGCCACTGCCACCGCCTGATCTCACCATCGGATCCGCCACGTTCAATCTCTCCTGGGCCACCGCCGGATCGCTCGCGGGTCCCGGGAATGCAACTCGCGACGCCGGAATGAAACTGCCTTCGTTTTGCGCCGTGGCGACGACGGGTTGGCCGTTCGGTTTCGGCGCATAGACTGCTTGCGTCTCGGGCGAGATGGTCGGTTCGAGTTCTGCCAGCCGATCGTCCGCATTGAGACGCTCGCCGACACGCACGACAACGACCGTTAGATTGTCTTCAGCGCCACGTTCGTAGCAACGCCGTTTCAGCTCGTTACAAACTTCTTCGAGATTCCCGTTGAGGACGAGCAGTTGCCGCATCTCGTTGTCGGAGACGTGACGCGTGATGCCGTCAGTGCACAGCAGAAACTCGGTGCCGTCCTCGACTTCGATCGTCTTCATGTCGACTTCGACACCCTGTTCCGCACCCAACGCACGGCTGATCACGTTCTTGCTCGGATGGTTTGCGGCCTGCTCGGGCGTCATACGCCCGGCGCGCACTTCTTCCTCGACGATCGAGTGATCTTCAGTTTCACGATGCAGCACGCCGTCTGGCGTGAGCCGATAGAGACGCGAGTCGCCGACGTGTCCGAACGTGGCGATGTTGTCTTTGAGATGAAGCGCGACGATGGTCGTCGCCATCATCGAGAACTTGGCGTGCTCCTGGGCCATCTGGTGAATCGACGCGTTGGCCCGTTGAATCGCGAGTTCCATCAGGTCTTCGACGTCAGCGCCGTCGACCTGATGACGAAAAGCTTCGTCGAGAACTTCAATCGCCGTTTGCGAAGCGACTTCGCCGGCTTCGGCGCCGCCGACACCATCTGCGACGGCAAACACGTTCCGCACAGGATCGTGCAGAAAAGCATCTTCGTTAAGGGGACGACGTTCGTTCAGACCGCGGTCAGAAAGCGCTGAGGACTGGATCTTGAAGGTCTTCCTGTCTTCGCTCATTGCACTGCCTCCAGCTTAATGGGAGAGGAACTCTTCGTCTCGGGCATCTCCGCGATCACCCTGTCGCGCGCATTTCGATGTGAAAACGCCATCAACATCCCCAGCATCGCGAAGCTCGTTATCAGACTAAATCCGCCGTGACTGACGAACGGCAACGTGATGCCCGTCATCGGCAAAGCTCGCAGAATACCGCCGATATTCACTAACGCTTGAAATCCTATGAATGCTGTCAGACCAGCCGCGCACAGCTTCGTAAACATATCACGCGACTCCAGCGAAGTGCGAACACCAGCGACCACAAAAATTATCACCGCCAGGATGATGATGGCCCCACCCGCGAGACCCGTTTCTTCTGCGATCGCGGCGTAAATGTAGTCGGAATCGGCGATCGGAATCACTTCCGGAAAACCGAGGCCGAAACCGCGCCCAGTTGTTCTGCCGGAAGATATTCCCCATGTTGCCTGCGCCGGTTGGAACGCGAACTTGTCGAACCAGACGTCGACGTTCACGGTCCTTTGCAACGCGGGACTCTGCGATGCGAGCTCCTTCATCTCCGGGTCTTCGCTTAGAGCCTCGTCGTATTCAGGTTTCCACCACGACACTTCCGGCGACGGTGGATCGAAGCCGTCGAGCCACAGGTGAAAGCGTTGTTGAATGCGAGCGGGAAGCGCGGCGCTGATCGGACGCGCGATCGTTGGTAACAAAGGCACCTGGGCCTGAATGTCTCGCGGCAAGGCGCCGACGACGAGTATGCCGATCACCAGCAGGACCGAACCGACGAACAGTAACAGTTGCGGCCAGCGGCGAACGGCCACGAGATACAACGTCGTGTACGCGCCGCTGAAGATCAGCATCTGTCCGAAGTCTTTCAGCGCGAAGAAGGGAACGAACGGCATCATCGCCATGACGAGCAACGGCATGATGTCGCGCGCACGTGGAATGCCCCAGTAAGTTTCCGCGAGGTCTTTGTAACGGGCAGTCAGGATGCCGGCGAAACCGACGAGGAACGGGATCTTCGACGGCTCCCACGGCGTCATGTTGCCGAGTGCTTTACCGGCACTCGAAGTCACCACAGCCGCAGCCAAAGGCAACAACGTCAACAGCACGATCAGAAAACTGTTTCGCTGTAACAACAACAGAAACCCGTCGCGCACGCAGAACGAATAGGCAATCGCGAAAGCGAGGATCGAGATGATCGGGATCCACGTGTAACTTGAAGTGAGCGCGTTCCAGAGCGAATAGTTCGACTCTTTCTTCGGCAGTTGATCGATGTCGATTGGCTGCGCGGGCGTCGGCGGCAATCCCATCATCTGCTTCTTGACGGGATCGTAGTTCTCCATGATGTAGCGCATGCGCAGCGCTTCCATCTTCTCTTCACGCGCGGCGGCCTTGTTGCGTGCGTTGTATTCCGGATCGCTGTAGAGCCGGTACTGGATCAGCATCCCGAAACCGAAGAGCAGTATCGCCGTTGTGAAGAGCACCCAGTTGCCGGAAAACCGCTTCGTGCGCGAGAGCCAGAGCGCGACCATCATCAGCGGAATGAACATCATCAGGTCGCGCACGGCGCCGATCACCGACGTCTCGTACCCGCGCAACAATCCGCCGCGATGGACCGCGATATAGCCCATGATCTCGAGACCGAGAATCACGAGGATCAGCAACAGATGTGATGAAGCGCGGTTTTTCATCTTCTTCGAAGTTTGTCTCTGGCGGCTCTTGTGCGCTCTTTGTCGCTATCGAACTCTCAAATACCCGAGGTCTCTCGCTTTCAGAACTAAGGCTGCTGCAATCGGCGCCGCCGATCTCGATCCGTAACCACCGCCCTCGACGATCACCGCGATCGCCAGTTGCGGCTTCTCGAGCGGCGCGATGCACAGGAACCAACCGTCGATTCGCGGATGCTCTTCGTCCATGATGATTTCTTCGTACTCGCGAATGATGTTGCCGCGGTTGTCGCGCTCGACGCGGTGGCGTGTCTTCGGCTGGCCCGTCTTTGGATCGTAAACCGGCACGACTTTTTGCGCCGTTCCGGTCTTGCCGCCGGTGTTGATGCCTGCCGCTTTCACCGGCGCGAACACGCCGCGCGCCGTACCGCTCGCACCGCCAGTGACGAGGCCCATGATCCGTCGCAACTCCGCCGATTGCGCTGCCGTCAGCACCTGATTGAACGGCTGCGGCGCGAGATTAAATTCAATCTTCGGCTTCATCAACTTGCCTTCCATGTTGCCGATCGTCGCTGCGGCAAGCGCCATCTGGAATGGCGTCATTTGTCCGGCGTAGCCCTGGCCGTATCCGATCAGCGCGAGATCGTATCTCGTGACTTGTTTGCCGGTAACGATCGTCGCTTCGCGCGGCGCCAGGGCACGTTTGACCGCCTCGTTGCTGCCATTCCAAATCTCGGGCTCTTTTCGTCCGCGCAATGCTTCCGAAGGCGTGTCGTAAGCGCCGATGCCTAACAGTTGCGCCGCGCGTTTGAGACGTTCCGGACCAAGCTTCACACCCATCTGCGCGAAGTACTGGTTACACGACACTTCATAGGCATGATCGATCCCGATCCTTCCGTGCACTTCCGCGGGACCAGCGTCGTCGAAGATCACGTTCGCGCCGGGCGCCGCGTAGTAACCACTGCCCTTGCAATCGAATTCAGTGTCCTGCTCGCCGGCGAGATACGCGGCGGTCATGGTGACTGTCTTGAACGTCGAACCGGGAATGTAGTAAGCGCCGAGCGCGCGGCTAACGAGTGGTTTATCGCGCTCGTTTGCGTCGAGTCGAATCCACGTTGCTTCGTTGTTAACTTCGCTTAGGCTGTACGACGGTTCGCTGTACATCGCGAGCACTTCGCCGTTCTGCGGATTGAGCACGACGATCGCACCATGCTTTCCTTTCAGCAGATCGACGGCCGTTTGTTGCAGCGTGCGATCGATCGTGAGTCGCACGTCCTGGTTGCCTTTGAACTCGACTGACTTTCCTCTAACGACTTCGAACGCCTCGGGAAGCGCACCGCTTTGCAGGCCGAACAGAGCACGTTCCAAACCCGGATCGCCACGATCGGATCCAAAGATGTGCGACAGTGCTTTATCGAGCGGATACTCGCGACGGATCTCGCCGCTCGGCGTCCGTTTGTAGTAAGCGAGCGGTTGGTCCAACCGGCCGCTGCGATCGAGAATCCAGCCGCGCAGAGTCGATTCCGACAAGCGCCGGACGCGCAGGTCTTTGTAACTCAGTTGCTGAAACTTTTCGTTCTGTTCCGCGGCGTAGTTGGCCCAGTAAATATGAAACCCGAATAGACCGAGCGCGAGCAGCACAAACAAGTAGCGCAATGCGCGCAAGCCGCGGTTCGTGGAAGTCGACCCGAGTCGTTTACGGACTTCTTTCGGAAGATCTGCCGGGACCGCGACTGTCGTAACAGGCCGTCGTCGATTACGAACGAGGCCAAGCAATAGCAACAGCAGGACGAGTCGCAAACCCGCCGACGTAGATCAGCGTGAACATCGCGGGCATTCGTTCCGGGACGTGCGGAGTCGGAAGCGGAGAAGGTGAGGGAGTTTGGAAGAGAAGCAGAAGTAATGTGATTCCGGTCATCCAGTTCTACTCACTTTTGCGCAATCGCACTTCCACATCTCCAAAACCGATTACGTCGCCGTCCTCAATCAATCGCGACTCGCCGTAAGCGATGCGACGACCGTTGATATAAGTGCCGTTGGTGGAACCGGTGTCGGCGACAAGGAGAGTGCCTTCGGCTGTCATGAGCAGTGCGGCGTGGATCTTCGACACGCTACCGTCGTTGAGCGTCAGTTCGTTGTCGGAAGCGCGGCCGACGTTGAGACGTCTGCCGCCGGGTTTGAAGATCAGCGGAATCTCGCGCGTTCCGTTTGGCAGAGTGATGCGGGCGATCACCTGGATGTCCGGCATCGTCGGCGCAGCCGCCGGAATCTGCACGCCTGATTTTGCGGCGCGCCGTTCTTCGTCCTGGCGGCGCAGGTCGTCTTCAAACTCACCGAAGGTCGGATCGACCGAGATGCCGGTCGTGAAAATGTCGACTTCAGCTTCGACTGTTACCGCGCCAAGCGTTCGATAACGATGGTCGTTGATGTGGTCGATGGCGGCGGCGAGGACTTCGTTTTTCAGGTCGTGAAGGATCTCCGGAGGAGCCTCGGAATGTGTACCCCACTCGACTTTCAGTACGAGGTGGTGCGGGGCGATTCGTCCTCTTTTGCCTTCGTCCCTGACGCGCTCGTCGATCAGCTTCTTCATCCGCTCGATGAGTTTTGAGGTGGTGAGTCCGCTGCGGGGCTCGACGGTGCGTCCGAAGCGGCGGTCGACAACGTCGCCCATACCTTCGAGCACGCGGCGGAGGATGCGTTCGGGCAGCGCCTCTTCGCGCCGCTTCTTCTCGCCTTCGTTGGTCTTAAGCTTATCTGTCGAGTCGCCAGAGTCAGTCATGAACAATCAATACGAGTTTTCTGCCGAGCAGTTCGGCACGCCACAAATGAATACGGTTTGCTGTATTCTAGCCCAAACAACCGAAATACTTTAAGGGGAATGTTATGGAACTTACGACTGCGCCAGTGGCGAAGAGTGAGATGTTGATTCGGCGACCGGTGGCGGAGGTGTTTGAGGCGTTTGTCGATCCGGCGATCACATCGCGTTTCTGGTTCACGAAGGGAAGCGGGAGACTCGAGGCGGGCAAAGAGGTTCAGTGGGACTGGGAGATGTATAACTTCTCCGTGCAGGTGAAAGTGAAGGAAGTCGAGAAAGACAAACGGATCGTGGTGGAGTGGGGCGCCTATGAAGAACCCTCGACGATCGAGTGGGTCTTCACCGCACGTCCCGATAACACCACGTTCGTGAGCATCACCAACTCCGGCTTCACGGGAACCGGCGATGAGATCGTCAAGAAGGCCCTTGATTCGACTGAGGGATTCACATTCGTACTAGCAGGCCTGAAAGCCCTGCTGGAACACAACGTCGAATTGAACCTCGTGCGAGATCGCTTTCCTGACGGCGTTGGAGAACACTGATTATCAAAACAGCAACTTCACCGAAAGCCGCAGCGTACGCGCGCCGCCGGTGTTGGAGAAGGAGCCGAAACCGTCGTTCGAAGAGAGGCTTTGGCCGAGGAGCGAGGAGGATCGGCCAAAGGTCGCGTTCGGGGTGAAGGTCCCACCGGAGAACAGACCGCCAAGCACGCGGTCGCGCCCAACCGGATCTTCGAAGTTCGGATGATTGAAAAGATTGAAGGCGTCGACCTGAAACCTCAACGCCACCGATTCGCTGAAGTCAAACTTCCTGACTAAACCGAGGTCGACCTGATAAACCGGATATCCGCGCAGCGTGTTACGACCGAGACTGCCTTGTCGCAAACCCTGCGGCACGAGAAACGCCGCCGGATTGATCCTTCTTCCGCCCTCGATCGTCGGATTCAAAATGTAGAGCGACTGACCAGCGTCGACATCCGGCCTGAAATACGCAACGCCATACGGGGTCGGAAACAGGTACACAACGTTCACCGGTTTCGCCGAACGCAGATTGACGATCGACTCGAGTCCCCAATTGCGAGTGAGCCTGTTCCCGACGCCCTTCGAAAACAGCGACGGCAAACTGTAGCTGACGTACCCGTTGAGCTGATGACGTACGTCGAAGTCCGCTAGACCACGATCGAGCGCCGGGTTCGTGCTGGTCATCAACACGTAGCGCGCCGAGTCCTGGCTAACGTTGTCCAACGACTTGGCCCAGGTGTAAGAGATAGTTGACGCGAGCCCATCGGAAACGCGCCGGTTAAATTGCACCTGCAGTGATTGATAATCGGAGCGCCCTTCGTTAGTGGTAAGTCGAAGGAAAGGAAACTCCGGGTTCTGATCAAACAGCGTCTGCGTGTGGAGCAGTCTTCTTCCCGCAGTGCCAACGTACGACGCCGAGATCGATTGCTTGTACGACCAGAGCTCGCGTTCGAGCTCCATCCTCCAGTTGAGCGTGTACGGAAGTTTCAAGTTCGGATCAAACACGATCGCCGGCGCCACAGATCCACTGCTGACAAACGGAATCGAATCGGCAAAAACATCTCCGGCACGTTCCTGGCCCGCGTCGTAAAGCACCGCGAAACCGCCGCGAACGATCATTTCTGGCTGGTTCTTGCCGAGGAGTTGATACGCAAACCCAACGCGCGGCGCGAAGTTGAAGTAAGTTGTTTTCCATAACGGTGTGCCTGCCGCAGCAGATGTGAGCTGGGCCGGATCGTTAACCTGGTCCACCGCGAGTGGCTGCGTGCCGTCGTTTGAGGGCGGCGGATTCAACTCCCAACGCAAGCCGTACGTCAGCGACAGACGTGACGACGCCCGCCATTCGTCCTGTGCGAAGAGCGACAGGTTATTGAAGTCGGGAGATTGCGACGCATCACGATTGAACAAACCAACTCGCGCCGGGACACCAGCGACCGCCTGACTCACGCCATCAAACAGCACGTTCGTCTCGCTAGTGCGGAAACCAAGCTTCGGAGACATCCGGCGATAATCAGCGCCGAACTTGAAACTGTGATTACCTGAAACCACCTGGAACGTGCCGATGATGTTGAACTGGCGCTGAACATTCGAAACTTCGCTTCCGGTGAACAAGTTGGCGCCACGCGAATTCAGATCGAAGTTGAACGACTCACCAAAAGCAGGACTGAGACTCGTCGGAACAACTGCGCCGCCAAATGCGTCGAGCGCGTGCGAACCCGTGACGAGTAAGCGGCTGTAATTCGCGCGCACGTCCAGTACTTGCGTCGACGACAGTGTGTTTATGAAAACGCCCGTGATCGTCTGCGACTGGCTGCGAATTCGGTTCGTCGTGTTCAGAGAGAAACCGCCGACGCCGCGTGTATCCGCATCAGAGTCGGCGAAACTGTACCTGCCCCACATGGACGTAGCGTCTTTCGACCAGTCGACACGCACGCTGCCAATGTCGTGGCGAGCGGCGTTGTCGAAAGTGGCGGCGAACTCCGCAAACCCATCAGGTCTTGCCGCGCCGGTTGGCAATGGGAACGCGTTCAGGAATGGTTGAACCTCGGGAACAGCGTTCGCCCGTGCGAAGAGGGAAGGAACGTCGGTAATGCCCGTCATCGGATGACGCAGATGCATTCCTTCGTACGATCCAAAGAAGAACAACTGGTCGCGTTTGATTGGACCACCGAGCGTGCCGCCGAACATGTTCAAACGTCGCGCCGGTTTCTCCAGCGAGCGATTATTTGCAAACCAGTCGTTTGCGTCTAACGACTGGTTGCCGAACGAATAAAACGTGGAACCGTGATACTCGTTCGTCCCTGCGCGGCTAACCACGTTAACCTGCGCGCCGGGAACGCGGCCGAGCTCAGGCTGCTGATACCCCGTTTTGATCGTTATCTCCTGGATCGAGTCAACTGCCGCACTGCCGCTGGCAGACCCACTCGCGGTCGTAGCCAACGTGTTCCCCGACGCGGATGGTCCAGGATTCTGCCCGCCGGGTGTGATGCCAAAATTCGCGCTCACACCGTCGATCATAAACATGTTCGCGCCTGCTCTCTGTCCGTTGGTGGCAATGGCGACCGGACCATTCGAAAACTGCTCCTGGTTTCCTGCGACGGTGCCGGGCGTCAGGGTCATCAGATTCTGGTAGTTTCTGCCGTTCAACGGTAAGTTTGATAAGGCATGGGTGGTGACGGTCCTACCGACTGTTGTGTCCATTGACATAAGCGTCTCGTTTCCTGCAGTGACCGTTACCGTTGAGTAGGCGGCGCTGTTCGCGTACGCCGGCACGTCTACGAGTTTCGGAGTTTCAGTACCGGTGAAGATCACTTCGTCAACCGCGACAAACGACGTGAACTGAGTCATTAACTTAAACTTGAGACCGAGCTGCGTGATCTCTTCGCGCGCTTCGTCCTTCACATTGCCGTATCCGACAAGGTTGGCCGCGTCATTCATCACATCGGCAATCTTGCGCCGTGCCCAGAGCGCGGCTAGCACGTCGTGACCCTCTTCCGTCTCCGGAAGTTCAATGGGAATCTCACGCACAAAATCCTGACCGGCGAGTTTACCTTTCAACAGGATCGTGCCTTTGCCGCCGTGCTCGTATCGTCCCGAAATGATCACTGGCTTCGCACTGAACAGATCGGGGATCGTCTTTGGATACACATCGGTGATTGACAAATTCGGCGACCACTCGACCGAGATGTCGGTCAGCAACGGATTGCGAACCCGATCGTTGAAGCGGCGCGCAACAGATGAACTCTCGCGGTTCTCGACTATGTAATCAATTTCGCCGCGACCGTAAGTCGTGATGTTGTCAAGCAGGTAGCGATTCGGCGAGTATCCAAATCCTATCGCGAACACGCGGGCATTCTTGTACTTCTTCACTTCGGCGATGATTTCCTGATCGTTTCCAACCTGGCCATCAGTAAGGAAGCAGGCGATGCGAACGTGCTGTTGAGAATCCGACGGCGCCAATGCGGCGACGATGGCTTTCATCATTTCCGTGCCGCCGCCGCCGTCTTGCGACGCCAGAAACTTCTTCGCCTTGCGAACATTTTCGGGACTCGCGGGCTGCAGGTGCGCTGAAGAGAATTTCAGTGTCGCCGGAGAACGCGATCACGTTGAAGGTATCGTGTGGATAAAGAGTGTTGAGCGCGTGGTCCAGTGTCTCCTTTGCTTTATCGAGCGGGAAGCCCGCCATCGAACCAGACGTGTCGATCACGAAGACGAGTTCTTTGGGTCGAACGTCTTCGACAGATACGCGCTGGGGTGGCTGTAAGATGAGAGTGAAGAAGCCACCCCTTTCGGAGCGATGAGCGAGGACGGCATCGTCGATTGCAGGACCGGCAACTTGATACTTGAGTACGAAATCTTTGTTCGGGATCGTATTGCGATCTTTCAGGTGCACTATGGCGCGTCGATTCTCTGGTCGTTCAATATCAATTTCGTGTGTTTCGGAGTTGAGTGCGTGGATCGGGACGCCGGCGTCGATCTCGATATCGATTGAGATGTCGTGACCGGGGCGTATGCCGTGAATGCGTTCGACAGTCGCATCGTTCGCATTGTTGTCGACGGCGTCTGTTGGATCCGGCGTTGAGGGTTCGTAACGATCGGCGATCACCATCGGGAACGACCACTCGTACGAGCCGTCTTCATACGTGAGATTCTCGACGTAACTGATGACGATGCGGACCTGTTGGCCGGGCATGATGTTGGCAACGGCTTGAGTGAAGACATTCGGACGTTTCTGATCGAGCAAAGCTGCCACTTTACCGAGTTCTTTGGCGGCGGCGTATGTGGCCTGCGCTTCCTCTTTACGCATGACCTTGCCTTTGATCGTGCGATCGCCGATCTGCATCGTGAGATCGTCGACGGCGGCCGACTGCGGGAGCGGGAAAGTGTAGAGAGCTTCGATCTTCTCGGTGAACGGGTTTTCGAAATCCTGCGTGACGGTGACGCGCGAAATAAAACCGCTGACCTCCGCTTTGACGCTCGTGTGTTTGAGCGGGCAGTTGCCGGCGGGGTTACCGGATGCGTAAACCGCTTGTAACGAACCGGCGTTTGGCCCCGTCGATTGCTGTCCCATCACCGCGGAAGCAATGATTAAGAGGATTGCAGTTAGTGTGGCGCATCTGAGAAGTAAACCACGATTAGACACAGATCCGCGTTTCAGAATTGCTTCTTCGTACATAGTCAGTTTGTTTCTTTAATGAGACCAGGAGCTGGGGTCTCAGATAGTACTAACTTAGGACCATGCGGGGGAGACCGCGCGAGAAGTGCTATTTCGCTACCGCTATTGATGCAGTTTTTCGTACGCGAGGTGGCCTGAGGCGAAAAAAGTTTTCGCGGGTGCGTTGGGAATCAATTGATCATAAACTCGCGGTTATGCGAAACGTCTGTCTCTCGGCTGTTGCGGTTTTGCTTCTGCTGGTGGCTTCAGCTTTGTCACACGCACAGTCAAACCCGATCAGGACTATCTCGTTTACGTCCTGTCAGAATCAGCCGACAAGATTGCGCTCGTTCGTTTCGGACCTGATGGTGCTCGTGTCGAGCGACAGATCGACACTGGCGACATGCCCGTAGACATCGATGGCCCGCACGGCATTGTCATGTCTCCGGATCGACAGTTCTATTACGTTTCGATCGCGCATGGCCGGCCGTTCGGTTCCGTTTGGAAGTATTCAACTAAAGACGACTCGCTGGTTGCTAAGACGAACCTCGGCTATTTCCCGGCAACACTCGACATCTCACCAGACGGCGCCTTTCTCTTCGTCGTCAATTTCAATCTGCATGGCGACATGGTTCCGTCGTCAGTCTCTGTCGTGTCGACACAGACGATGACCGAAGTCGCGCGCGTTAAGACGTGCACGATGCCGCATGGTTCGCGGTTGAATTCGTCGGGGACCAAACAATACTCCGCTTGCATGATGGACAACATGCTGGTTGAGATCGATACCCGCTCGTTGAAAGTGTCTCGCCAGTTTCCGTTATCGAAAAACAGTTCAGGCATGACACATAGCGGCGGCCACGGCATGGAGCCGCCGAAGCCAGGTGATACCTCCTGTTCGCCGACGTGGGCCGAGCCTTCAGTCGACGGTTCTTCGGTTTATGTCGCGTGTAATAACTCGAGCGAGATTGTTGAGGTAAACACGAAAGACTGGCAGGTCGTGCGTCGCATCGAAGCGCGTGCCGGAGTTTACAACCTGGATGTCACACATGATGGTCTACGGTTGATCGCCACGAACAAGCGCGACCAGTCCGTGTCGATCTACGAGTTAAAGAGTGGAAGGGAACTGGCGCGTTTGCCGACAAAACGCAAAGTGCTGCACGGCGTCGTAGTGTCGCCTGACGATCGCTATGCGTTCGTTACGGTCGAGGGAATCGGATCAGAGCCGGGGACAGTTGAGGTGATCGATCTTACTGCGCTGAAGACAGTCGCGACGGTTGACGTTGGGCCAACCGCCGCCGGTATCGACTTCTACAAAACAGAGCCGCGCAAGAAACCGTAAGTGCTTATGGACCAGGCGCTGTCGTAGATCCTTTATCGATCTTTTCTCCGAGTTTAACGATCCATATTCCAGAGTGAATGTCGTTGAAATAGATCAGACCTTTGTGTGGCTGCGCGCCCCACGTGAAAGGCAGGTTGGCGCGAAAGCCATCGGGATCGCCGGTCCAGACCCGCGCGATCTCTCGTCCCTGTCGATAAAGATCGCCTCGCAGCTCGCCTGACACATCTACCACTCGCCCGCCGCCGGCGTAGTAGCCCAGGTACATCACGTCGTCTTCAACCCACATGTTGTGAGCGCCACCTTCAGGCACCGGATACTCGGCCACCTTTCGCGGATTGTTGATATCGGAAACGTCGACGACGTGAACGATACCTCGCACCGGGAAGCGTCGCGGCGACTTAATATCGAATAGCGCCGGAAAGACTTCATCGCCGATAAAGACGTAATTCTTGTAACGAAAAACCGAGTGCGTACCCGCGAGCCAACCATTGCCGTAAAGCTCGTTGTGATTGAAACGCAGTTGACTGACTAACTGTGGATGTTCGGGACTGCCGCCTTTCATTCCGGCGCCGACGTCGAGAATCACCAGTCCGTCATGCCAGTAAGCCAGATACGCGAGACCGTCTTTCACCTGAAGATCGTGAATGTAGCGGCCGGCGATCTGGTCGCCTTCTTTCGTTTGAATCACGCCGGCGAGCGGGTTCTCAGTTTGCCAGCGCGCGACTTCTTTCGGGTTCTTGACGTCTTTGAAATCGATCACACGCATCGAGCCCGTCGCGTCGTCTGTTAGATAGACGTAATGATCGTGAACGTAAGCGCTGTGAACGCCACCGGTGACCGTTGCCGTGTATTCTGAAATCAGTTTCGGGTGAGCGGGATCGGACGTGTCGTAAAAAGCAATTCCGTTTTTCCGGTTCGACGCGTTCTCACGCGAGATGACGAGAATCTTGCCGTCAGCCGTGGTCATGATGTCGTTTACCAGGCGCGCATCGACTTTGACGGTGTCGGTTAGCTTGGGCTTCGCCGGATCAGAAATGTCGTAGACGAAAAAGCGATCGGCGATGGTTGAGTAATAGGCGTAGTTTCCGATGATCCATTGTTCGGCGCCCTGGAACTCTTTCATCGGCGCGCGGCCGACGATCGTGACCTCACGTTCGAGGTTGCGAGGCGTGACGACGATCGAGGCGCTTGATGAGGTCGTTCCGCTCGTTCCGGTGACGATGTAAGTGCCCGGTAACTCGGCGACGAAGGCGCCATCTGCATCGACAGTCGCGCCGCCGCCGCTCACGGACCAGCGCGTGATGAACTCCTGTGCCGGATCTGCTTTGGCGATGAGATGGACGACGTCGCCGGTGCGTGCGGTCTGTGCGGCTGCTGTTACCGACAGGCTGCGAACATTGGATTTGACGACGGAGATCGTCGTCTTCGTGCTCGCGGATCCAGCCGCGGCGGTGATCGTTGCCTTGCCTGGACCAACGCCGGTGACGACACCCCCGGCGTCGACTGTGGCAACGCTCGCGTTGTCGGAAGTCCAATTGATCGGCACGCCGGTGCGTGGGACGCCATTCAGAACACGTGTCACGGCGTTGATCTGCACGTTATCTCCGACGACGAGCGAAGTCTTCATCGGTGTCACTTCGATGGTCTTGACGCTCGGTGGCTTCACCATGAAAGTCGTCAACGCCGGTACGCCTCCGACAATCGCGCCAACCGTGACCTCTCCGATGCCGAAGAGCTTCACCTTTCCATCGTCGTCGACGGCGGCGATGTCGAAGGGTCCGGCGAAGAACGTAGACGGTTTCTCGTTCACCGCTTTTCCTGAAGCGTCAGTCGCGACAACGGTGACCTGCACCTCTTGACCGACTTCAGCTTCTTTAACCGGAACCGACACTTGCACGGCCTTCACATTGCTGGCCGGCGCCGACGCACTCGCCTGTTGCGCGCGTGCGTTGGAGGGAATCAATAGGGTAATAGCGATAAGAGCGACAAGGGAGGTTAGGGTCTTCATAGTGGGAGAGATTGTAGGAGGTTCAGTGATTGCCAGCAAACAATTCGTGACTATAGAGAACAACCATTGAAGTGAGCCGGTCACAAATTGACCGGTTCACAGAAACATCGAGACCCACGCTTCAGACCATAGGCCTTCACCCAAGCAAGGCGTAGCGAAGTTGTCGAGCATGTTACGCAGCAAACGGGCCATCGCGGTCAATATTGAGATTGTCCGATCTTTGTAGACTACATCAGGTTAAGGGCCACAGATCCACGAGCTTCATCCTGTAAGTTAGTGAGATAGCAATCGAAGTGAAAGCACCTTCCGCATCAAGCTCGTGCGGACCATGAGTCGTATACAGTGTCTCGCGGTACTGATCTAAATCTAATCAAATCGAGACGGACCAAATAGGCGTCGATTTCTTGTTTTGGGTAAAAACGTTCGCCAACTGTTTACCAATTAGGTCCGCTTGAGATGAATGCCTCAAAACCGCTCAGTAAAATTACGAGGAAGATCCAGAAAATTGTAAAATCCAACACAATTATGGGAAAAATTTTACTTGACACGTGTAAATCTAACAGGATTAATGGGTTGTACCTTATTTGTTGCCAGACTCACCTCGTAAGCTGAACGGCGCTGGGGCGCCGGGAATCGTGCTGGTACATTGGGTGTAAGAATCGCTCAACAGTATTGCGAACTCTCTGCAACGTTTGTTAACGTGGAATCCGCTCCTCCTCGCTAGGTACCTTTGCAGAGGACATAAAGCTCTTGCCAACTTCACATATAGGCCAAGGAGACTCCCACAATGTTCGTGAACCGCTCTACGTTACCGGGGCTTTACCTATCGGTAGCAATACTTTTGTCCTCATTACCAGCCCACGTCAAGGCAACGAACTCTGACACTCCAATCAAAGAAGCCGAACTTCTCCAAAAGTACGTGGTATTGTGCGGACAAAACGCCACAGACAGAATTCAGTCGATGCAGACGCTCTCCCCTGTAGAGCGGACTTACATTTGGCGCTTACACCTCAGCCTTTACCTGGCCCGTAATGGTTCGAATCTAACTCGAGATCAACAAAACATCTTACTTGAGACACTGGCATTCATCAGTTCTCAGTTATTCAATCCGCCCGATCCCAATAACCCCAATCGGCGATCTACGACATTAGAGCGTGTCGATCAGTTAAGACGACGCGGCCTTCAGGTTTTTTCAAAAGATGAGGCCGCTGAAATTTTTTCGGCAATCGGCGGAGCTCAGGACGGCGAGTCCTTAGGCAGGTATACTCAATTATCAGAACTCAGCAAAGGCGACAGGAAAGCCAGTTTCAATCTCATGAAAGCGGAAGAGAAGGCGAGTTTGTGGCGCGTGCACTTGGGCCTTAGTCTCGCTCGCCATCCGGAGTGGACGGAACAGCAACGTTCCATTGTCTTAGAAGCCATCGCGATGGCGACCCCCGAGTTGTACAGATTGCCAAAAGACAGCAAGTGGACTCGCGCAGTAGATGAACCAGTTCGATTACTAACTCAAAAGGCCTTGCTTGTATTTAGTAAGCAGGAAGGCGCCGCGCTGTTTTCAGAACTCGGATTCAATGAACCCAAATCTAATCACGCAAGAAGCCCGATAACGGCTAGTTGTGCGTGCTCTCAGGAAAGCGATTGGTGCTCTCATCAGTGCGTCGCCACAGAGTGCATCGTTCTGACCTGGGGTGCGGGACTTTCGGCATATATGCCTGTAACGGTACATGCTATGTTCCGCCCAATAGCAATTAGCGAAGGAAGAGCTTAGGACCACAGGAGACAGGAAAATGATCACTCAAAGCATAATCGCGCCCTTTTGGGAGGCGACGATCGCTAATTCTCACAACTACATTAACTGTTATCGCAGGAACTCTCTTTTGGGCTCAAGGACTACCCACCGTCTATGAATCGTCGTTAACGCTGGCGGCAAACTCGCAGGACGGAACCTCGATACAACCCGGGCAGCTAGCCAGAGTTCGGCAAGAGCTTCGGAATAAATCAGTCTACTATCAAGTTGTGAAGTCAGAACTATTCAACGATCGGCGCGCGTTGGGCGAAAGCAATGACGTACTGGTGGAACAGCTGCAACGAAGTATCGGCATGACTGAGCATTTACACGGCACTTCGGCTGTAATTCACTTGCGGTATCTCGACCCAAAACTGGAGAGGGCCCGAATGGTAGCCGCTGTTTTGGGCCAAAGCATCGAGGAGATTCAGGCCAAAAACACTTCGGCAGGTGCGGTCGTCTTCAGAGTTGAGCAACCGGCCACACCGGCGCCGGTCCCATTAAACCACGGCTATATATCATTGCGGTATTTGCATTGGGCGTAGGAATTTTGTCGGGACTGGTATTGGCTGGACTAAGTGCGTTGTTTGGCAGTCTGCGGCGACACCGGGAAGTTAAGGCGCCGGTTGTGTGAACGCTTTCTCAGAATCCGGAAAATAAAGTAGACTTACCCACCGCCCCCCATCTACACGGTTTTTTGCTTGTGCGGCAAACTATCTAGCTTGAGATGCCCAGTTGACGACAAGCGAAATTCAAGGCAACAACCTGGGTAGTTAATTCTCATGATCGACCTTCTCAAACCGCCGACTGACAACCTGTACAAGTTTCAAGCAGTGGGCGGGATCGCCCTTATGGTTGCCGGTCTCATTTTCCCTATCTTGTTCTTTCTGCAGACGGGGATGGAATACCTAGCCGAGCTCCGGGGCCGCGATGAATTCAAAGTTCATGAAACATTCACCAAGGAACGCCTGAAAACTCTTAAGGATCGCGAGCAGCAAGCAGTCCGTGAAAAGAACGAGCTTGAGCAACGTCTTAATCAACTTACTTCGGCCCCTGTGGTATCCGGCAATTCCGTCGAGATCGAGAAACTAGAGAGTCGAATAAAACAGAGAACCGTCAGATCGAATCAATAGCCGACGCATCGCATGAGGCGAGCTTAAATCTCGAGCTCAAGCGGGCACAGGTTAATAATGCGGGAACGGTCAGCTTTAATCGACGTCGCGACTCCCGTTACCTATTGGTGGTAGGTCTGGTCGTAATTGGTATCGGCCTGTATTACTTATTTATAGGTTTTCGGCGATGGGGCAAACGACTACAACGGTTTCAAGACATCATCGTAGAAAAGGAAGCAAAAGACGCGCTCAAAGCCAAAACCGAAGCGAGCAACGAAGTCCCACCTGCTGTCAGTTTAACCCAGGTTGAGGTAACTGAAACCACCAGGTAAACCCAGTTTTACCCCTGTCAGCTTTATCAGTTTGAGCTTCCCCAACGGATTGAGGTAATCTAAACAAGTTCAGCGGACGCGGCTATGCTGCCGAAAGTCCGCAGGCATCACAAATTAAGAATTTTAGCAATCTTGCCTCTGAGGATTCGAAAAAATTACTACAGTTTGTGAGGCGCGTTTCCCCAAGAAACTGTAATCTGACTGGAAAGCAAGCGGCCGTCAACCTTCATCGTTTGCGGCTCGAGTTCATATTTTGATGGCGCGTGACGCGCGTGTGGCGGTGGCGATTGGCGGGGGCCGTCGAAGAGTGTCTGCACTGTTCTCTGGGACCGTCGCAGCGATCAGTTTCAGGTAGGGCAGTGGCTCAATGGTCGAATCTACGAAAGGCGCTCCGACATTTCCCCCGACGGGAAGTATCTGATCTATTTCGCCATGAATGGTCGCTGGGACAGTGAAACGACAGGATCGTGGACCGCGATATCGAGAGCGCCCTATCTGAAGGCGATTGCGCTTTTTCCAAAAGGTGATTGCTGGAATGGCGGCGGTTTGTTTTTAGGCAAGACCACTTACTGGTTGAATCAATATTGTCCACATCCTGAACTGCGGAACACTAACGAAGTACGACGAGATGAGCAGTTCTGGCCGTCGACGAATTACGGAGGAGAATGCCCTGGCGTTTATTACCCACGTTTGCTGCGGGACGGCTGGGTTTACATTGAGAAGCGAGGATTTCGTGGACAGGAGATTGACATTTTCGAATAAACCACTGCGCGAAGGATGGATTTTGCGCAAGTTCGCGCACAGCGAGTCGGGCGCCCTCCCGGAAAAGGTTGCTACTGGGACGAACACGAACTGTTCAGGCCGCTATCAGATAAACTCATCAAGTTTCCGGGAATGGGAATGGGCTGAACTGGACAATAAACGACTTATTTGGTCCACACAAGGAAAACTGTATGCTGCGCATTTACGAGCAAAAAGCCTGGTGACGAGCGTGAGCTGTTCGATTTAATAAGGTTAAGGTATGAGCCAGTAAAAGCACCGTATTAAAAGAGCTCTTGCCCTCCACGCAGCGAATCAACTAAATTACTATTCATCTCGCCCGTACCTCTTACCAGTTCGGACAAAAATGGAGACACAGATGATCCAGCAGATATGGGACAGCTTTATCATGCTGATACCAGTGTTTTTCCTGCTCACGATGATTTTTGGGGCGGGCTTTTATATCGGGCGGGTGAGTAAGAAAGAGCGGTAGTTACATCAAACGCGATTTTAGTTTCAGCAAAAGCTCCCGTGCTTCTTCGGGGCTGATCGCCGTCGACGTAACACGTATCTCTTCAATTATTTTCTGATTCACGAGATCGAAAAGTGACGCCTGCGCGGCCGCTTTGCGACGCCCTGCGCGAGTCGTAGCTTTCTCTAAAGCACCGTCGACACCCGCTGCTTTGACGGACACAGCTTCCTCGTCTTGGTCTTCCGCAAACACGTCAACTCGTATCGCTCCAATCGCGCCAACACTTCACGCGCATTTGCCAGCACGGCCGGCGGCAGTCCCGCCAATCGCGCCACTTCGATTCCATAAGACTTCGACGCGCGCCCGCGTTCCAGTCGATGTAGAAATACCACTTCACCTTCGCGTTCGGTCGCGGTGATCTGATAGTTCTGCGCGCCCGGGAAGTCGTTCCGCGAGTTCGGTCAGCTCGTGATAGTGCGTGGCGAACAAGGTCTTGGCGGCGTGTTCTGCCGAGTCGTGCAAATATTCAGCGACCGCCCACGCGATCGACAGACCGTCAAACGTCGCGGTGCCGCGCCCGATCTCGTCGAGCAACACGAGCGAACGCGGCGTCGCGCTGTGCAGGATCGCGGCGGTCTCCGTCATTTCCACCATGAACGTCGAACGGCCGCGCGTGAGATCGTCGGAAGCGCCGACGCGCGTCCAGATACGATCGAGCAACGGCAGCCGCGCGCGTTCAGCGGGAACAAAGCAACCGGTCTGGGCGAGAATGCAGATGATCGCGGTCTGACGCAGTATCGTGCTCTTGCCGCCCATGTTTGGACCGGTGATGATCAGCAACCGATCGGTTGAGTTGTTGAGATAGATGCTGTTGGGAACAAACGGCTCGTCGATGAACGCTTCGATCACCGGATGGCGTCCCTGCACGATCTCGATTTCGTCGCCGTCGTGAAGCACGGGGCCGCACGTAACGTCGGCGCGCTGCAGTCTCGGCCATATGCGGCGAGCGCATCGAGCGCGGCGAGTGCGCGCGCAGTCATCTGAATTCGTTTCGTCTCGGCGGCGATGCTGGCGGCAGACGTCGGCGAACAGTTCAGTCTCGAGTTGAATGATTCGCTCTTCAGCGCCGAGCACTTTCTTTTCCCACTCGCGCAGCTCGGGCGTGGTGAAGCGTTCGGCATTGGCGAGCGTCTGGCGTCGTTCGTACTCGACCGGAACCCGCGCGGCGTTCGCTTTCGACACCTCGATGAAGTAACCAAACACGCCGTTGAAACGGATGCGCAGATTGCCGATGCCGCTGCGTCTGCGTTCGGTGGCTTCCAGCGTGGCGATGATCTGTTTCGCATTGCGGCTGATCGAACGCAGTTCGTCGAGCTCTGCCGAATAGCCATCGCGAATCGTGTCGCCGTCGGCGAGTTTCGACCGGCGGATCATCGGTAATCGCGCCGGCGATCAACGCGCGCACGTCCGGCAGTTCGTCGGTGTTTTCGACCAGCACCTCCAGCAGCGACGATTCAAAGCCGCGTCAACACTTCCCGGATCGCCGGCACCTGGTCCAGCGAACGCAGCATCGCACACGAGGTCGCGCGGCGTCGCCGAGCCCAAGACTGATACGTCCGATCAAACGTTCCAGATCCGAAACCTCTTTCAACAGCGCGCGCAACTTGTCGCGCCGCATCTGCGAAGCAAACAGATCCTGCACCGCCGCGAGACGCGCTTCGACTTCACCACGCTTCACGCACGGGCGCAACAGCCACGAACGCAACAGACGGGCGCCCATTCCGGTGACGGTTTCATCGATCACCTGCAACAACGAACGGCCGCTGCCGCCCGCGAGCGACTCGACCAGTTCGAGATTGCGAACCGTAACGCTATCGAGCACGAGATGGTCCTGCGGCTCGAAGTAAACCAGATCGGTAATGTGCGCCGCGGCAGCGCGTTGCGTCTCCTGCGCGTAACGCAGACACGCGCCGGCCGCACGAATCGCTTCGTCTTTGCGCGTCAATCCGTATCCGTCGAGAGTTCGCACTTTGAAATGATTCGAGCAACAGTGATTGGCAATCGTCTTTTTGCCACTGCCAATCGTCGATCGGCGTCAACGTTGCAGCAAATCCGTACTCGCTGGCGGAGTTTTCTGACGATTGGCGCCGTTGCCGTTTCCAGCGGCAGCGGCGCCGTCTGCGCTCTTCCCTGAGAGCCCGCTCTTGATCAACGCGCCAAGCGACGCGGGGAAAAGCAACTCGCGCGGCGCATACGACTCGAGCGCGGCGCGAATCCTCGTCCACGAATCGCGTCCGCGTTTCCTGCGTCACGCGAAACTCGCCAGTCGAGATGTCGAGAAACGCGGCGCCAATCGTTTCGCCGGCAGTGCAAACGGCCGCGAGAAAAACCGACTCACGAGCTTCGAGTAACTGCGGATCGATCGGCGTTCCCGGCGTGACGATGCGGACCACTTCGCGCCGCACGAGCTTCTTCGTCTTGCCTGCCTCTTCGGTCTGTTCGCAAATCGCGACGCGATAACCTTTGCGCACGAGACGCGCGATGTAATTGGCGGCGGAGTGATGCGGCACACCGCACATCGGCATCGGGATTGTCGCTCTCCTTGTGACGCGCGGTCAAAGTGATTTGCAGTTCGCGAGAGCCGGTAACCGCGTCGTCGAAGAAAAGCTCGTAGAAGTCGCCGAGCCGGAAAAACAATAAAGTGCCGGGATGTTGCTGCTTCAGTTCCTGGTACTGCCGCAGCATTGGCGTTGGATTAGGTTGGTTCATATGTGAGCAGTGCCTTGGTAAATGGCGGTGAATGATAAACTATGCTAATTTCCACGAGCAACGTGGATAACAATTCACCGAAACTCGCCGCGACTCTTTTGACCGAATCTCTCCAGCAACACCTGGAAACCGTTCAAGCACTTCTTCGTCTCCAATATCAATGATATCGAACACTCCGGGCAGATGATCTGCGACGCGCTTGTCGCCGGCAAAAAGGTTCTGCTGTGCGGAAACGGCGGGAGCGCGGCGGATGCGCAGCACATTGCCGCCGAACTCGTCGGCTGTTACGAAAAGCAGCGTCGTTCGTGGCCGGCGATCGCGTTGACTACCGACACATCAGCGTTGACGGCCGTCAGCAACGATCTCGGTTACGAACAAGTGTTCGCGCGCCAGCTCGCAGGACTCGCACAATCAGGCGACATTCTGATCGCGATCAGCACCAGCGGACGATCGAAAAACGTCTTGAAAGCAGTCGAACGAGCGAGGGAACTCGGGCTGTCAAACGATCGCGCTTAACAGGCTCTTCTTCTGATCCGCTCGGCTCGATGTGCGACTTCACAGTCGCGGTCCCAGCGAGTCGCACGTCGCGCATTCAGGAAGCACACATCACCATCGGTCATCTGTGGTGTGAGATGGTCGATCAAATTGAATAAAAACATTTGACACACGCAAGCGATCTAATTAGTCTGAACGCACATTGCAGAGCATAGGTTTGACTCACTGAGACATTGATGTTGTTTCAAGGACTACCTGGCTTTTCCAATTCTGAGCTTTACCCCTTCAACTCACTTCCGCTGCTGAGTCACATTCCCGTCGAAACAATAGTTTCGGGTGATGACGAAGTGAGTGTACGTGTGACAGTTGTTCGCAATTGTGCGGTCAGGCAATTGCGAAACTCGATTGACAATTAGCTGCTGCCTCGCAAGAGAGGTTTCCCTACCGGGTACCTGTGTGACTGCTCCCAGTCACGCAAGGCCGGAGGTCTATATTCAAATGAAGAAAAAACGGAAGAAGAAGACAGCGCTCGTGGTTTGCCGCGATCGAAAACAGTTCTGGACGACGCAGGCGCAGTTCTGGCAGTGGGTCAGAGAAGGCGTCGTCGTCAAAACCGGCGAACAACCGTTAACCGGACTGTTCCGGCGCGAGCACCAGGAACTGCTGGTGCTGCTCAGCAACACAGTCCTGAACCTGGCGCACCCCAATCACATGCGCGAAGCATTGCTCTCGCGACGACTCGGAATATCCGGGAGGTAACGCAAGTGCTTCGATTCGTGATCGCGCTGATATTCCTATTTACAACGCTTGGCACGCGTTGCGGCTCAGCCACAAGACGATCGTTATCGCATCGGCCCGACCGACGTGCTCGACATCCGCATTCATAACCGTCCGCAACTTTCACGCGAAGCAGTAAGAGTCGAAGGCAACGGCATGATCCGCATGCCGCTCATCGACACCGAAATTCAGGCCGCTTGTCTCACCGAAGGCGAGTTGGCGAAGGAGATCGCGACGCGTTACGCAAAGTACTACCGCAATCTCCAGGTCGACGTATTTATAAAGGAGTATCACTCGAAGCAGGTCGCCGTTATCGGCGCCGTAAACGATCAGAGCCGGTTTGAACTGCAACGGCGCGTGCGTTTGCTCGAATTACTGACCTACGCCAAAGGGCCTTCACAGAAAGCCGGACAGACGATCAACATCGTCCACTCAACCGCCGCCTCACCATGCAAGCAACCAGACGAGAACAGCGACGTGTCGTCGTTGTTTTCGAGTTACAAACTGAGCGACGTGCTGCGCGGTGACCCGGCTGCGAATCCGTATCTCGAAGCCGGCGACATCGTGACGATTCCTGAGGCCGACCAGGTTTACGTCGTCGGCAACGTCTTTATGCCGCTCACGATTCCGTTGCGCGAACCTGTCACGCTCACGCGCGCGATTGCGATGGCCGGCGGTCTCAAGCAGGACACGAAGAAAGACAAGATTCGCGTGCTGCGTCAGGAACCGGGCTCCAGCACGCGCAAAGAGATCACCGTAGACCTGTCTGCCATCGAAAAGAAGGCCTCGGAAGATCTGGCGCTCCTGCCAAACGACATCGTCGACGTTCCCACGTCAGCCGGAAAAAGCTTCCTTCGCAGTCTGGTCCAGGGCGTGGTGCCCGGCGTGGGCCAACTGCCCGTCAGAGTCGTCCCTTAGAGCTTGCGAAAGGCCTATCAGGATTACCGGAAATGAGACATGAAAACAAGAAGCGAACTCGTCAAGAGAGAGACCGAGGTTACCTCTCTCGACGCTCCCATAGATCCGCCTCAATCGTACAACTACGGCGTCGACCCGAACGCTGAAAACGAAGTCCACCTGCTCGATTACTGGCGCGCCATCCGCAAACGGATCTGGCTCGTGCTCGGAATCGTTGCCTTGATCACGATGCTCGCCGTCGTCTACGTCGCGCGCAAGCCCGACTTCTACGAGGCGCAGGCGCGCGTGCAAGTGGACCTCGAAGACAGTGGCGCGCTCGTCAACAGCGCCCGTCCTTTATATGGACCAACAGACGATCCGATCTACTTCAACACGCAGCTTCAGATCCTCGTCAGTCCGGGACTGTTGCGCCGAGTAGTTCGCACGCTCGACCTCGAACACAATCCCGACTTCTTCAAAGGCAGCCCCGCGCAGCGTCAATCGACGTGGCAGAGAATGAAGCGCATGGTCGGCTTCGGCGGGGAGCAGCAGGACACAGGGCCGAAACCGCCTGATGAGCTTCCACTCACGAACTCAGTCGCGCAGGCCACGGCGCGCGAGGATCTGAACGAAGCCAAACGCCTCGCGCCGTACGTCGGCATCATCCTGAACGGTTTGAAAGTCGAACCGGTGAAGGAGAGCCGCGGCTACTACAAAGAAACGCGACTGATCGACATCAAGTACAGCCACACCGATCCGCAGGTCGCGTCGAAGGTCGTCAACGCCATCGCCGAAACTTACGTCTTCTCAAACCTCGAAAAGAAGACGGAAACAAACAGCACCACGGGAGGGTTTCTCCAGAAGCGCATCGCAGAACTTCAGCAACAGATTCGCACCGGTGAAGAACGTCTCGTCAACTACGCGCGCAACAATCAGATCATCTCGCTCGATCCGAACCAGAACACAGTCGTCGAGCGCCTCGCCGGCCTGAACCGCCAACTGCTCGAAGCAGAAAGCGAACGCAAGACTGCCGAGGCCGCTTACAACGCGGCGAAAGCGCCGGGCGCCGCAACCGCGCTCGCCGACGCTGACGCTAAACAAGCTACCGAGATCGAAACGAAGCTGCTCGATCTGCGACAGAAACGCACACTGTTGCTGGTTGAAGCGACTGAAGAGGCGCCGGAAGTAAAGGAAGTGGACCAGCAGATCGGCGAACTCGATCGCCAACATAAAGGATCTACTCAACCGCAAGTCGGCGACGCTGCTCATGAACCTTCACACGCGTTACCAGCAGGCGATCGAACGCGAACAGTCGTTCCGCAAGTCGTTCGATCAGCAGCGCGCGCAAACGCTGTCGCAAAACGAAGCCGCGATCAACTATCGAATCATCCAGCAGGAGATCGAGACGAACCGCACGCTGCTCAACGGACTGCTCCAGGGCGCAAAAGAGAACGACGTCGTGCTCGCAGGCAAACCAAACAACATCTCGATCGTCGACTATGGACTGGCGCCTGACGCGCCGGTTGGTCCAAATCGCGGGCGCACAGTCATCCTGGCGTTCATGCTTTCGATCGGGTTGGGAGTCGGTGTCGCACTGTTCCTCGAGTATCTCGACGACACGGTCCATTCGACCGAGGAGGTCGAGCGCCTGTTACATCTGCCGGCGCTGGCGGTGATTCCGTCTGTTGGCGGCTCGGCACGGCGGCCTGTTTTGCCGGGAAACAATGCGCTGCAAAAACAGAATGGGAATGGAAACGGAAACGCTCACGGCGAGCTGTTGACGAACATCGACGGGCGTTCGCCGCTGGCAGAATCGTATCGTCACTTGCGCACGTCGGTGCTGTTGTCGATTGCGGGCCGCGCGCCGAAGTCGTTGCTCGTCACGTCGAGTCTGCCGGGGAAGGGAAGACGACGACCGCTGTAAATACTGCCATTAGCCTGGCGCAAACGGGCGCCAGCGTAGTGATCATCGACGCCGACATGCGGCGTCCACGTTTGCAAAGCATCTTCGACGTCAACATGGGCCAGGGCCTGAGTTCGGTGCTTTCGACCGAGGTGTCTGAAGCAGAGATGCTGGCGATGATTGCGACTGACGAGGCAAGCGGTCTCGACGTGTTGAGCTCGGGTCCGATACCGCCGAATCCGGCGGAGCTGCTCGGTTCCGATCAAATGCGCCGGTTGATGACGACACTGCAAGCGCGTTACACGCATGTGATCGTCGATTCGCCGCCGATCAGTTCGTTTACGGACGGCGTGCTGATCTCGACGATGGTCGACGGCGTGTTGCTGGTGGTCCATGGCGGCAAGAGCTCGCGACACATCGTGCGCCGGTCGAAACAGTTGTTGAATGACGTCGGCGCAAAAGTCCTCGGCGTCGTGCTGAACAACGTGAACCTGCAATCGCACGACTATTACTACTACCAGAGTTATTACGGGCGAAAGTATTACGAGAAGGAAGCGTAAGTCATACGCCGAAGGCGTTGGGCTGAGCTATGAGTCATACTCGAAGGCGAATGCGAGCTATACGCCGAAGGCGTTGGCTAATGCGAGCCCAGGGTTGCTTCAACCCTGGGAAAAAATAGACGACAAGTAGAAACACTGAAGGTGTTTGGTTTGCAATTGAAACTCTTTCAGAGTTCAAAACGATTCAGCATGGCCACCCAGGGTTGAGGCAACCCTGGGCTCGCATTAGCCAACGCCTTCGGCGTACCTAAGAATCGCTGAACGAGCAAACGATGCGCATCATGGTAACGGGTGGTCTCGGCACGGTTGGAGCGGGCCTTATCAAAGAGCTTCGCGGGCGAGGACATCATGTCGTCTCGTGCGATCTGCATCACCAGCCGGATGAGATCGGGTTTAGTCTGCGCACCGACGTTGAAGTGCCGCTTTACGCGCGCTGCGACGTCGGCGAATTTCGCCAGTTGGAGCGTGTGTTTGAGCGCTGTGGGCCGTTCGATTACGTCTACCACTGCGCCGCGGAGTTTGGCCGCTGGAACGGCGAGGACTTTTACGAAACGCTGTGGCGGACGAATGCGATCGGCACGAAGAACGTCATCCGTTTGCAGGAGCGGCTGAAGTTTCGATTTATTCACTTCTCATCGTCTGAAGTTTATGGCGATTGGCCGGAGCTGATGGTCGAGACGGTGATGGATGAGTATGAGATCAAGCAGCTCAACGACTATGCGATGTCGAAGTGGGTCAACGAAATGCAGATTCGCAACTCGGCGTTGCAGTACGGCACCGAGAGCGTCGTGGTGCGGCTGTTCAATACGTATGGACCAGGCGAGTATTACAGTCCTTATCGATCGGTAAACTGCCGGTTTCTTTACTGCGCGCTGCATGGTCTGCCGTGGACCGTGTTTGGCGGGCATTCGCGTACGTCGACCTATCTTGCGGACACCGTTCGGACCGTCGCCAACATCAGCGAAAATTTTAAAGCCGGCGAGACTTACAACATCGGCGGCACCGATCTGCACACGATCGAAGAATTGTCGGAAGTGGTGTTGAAAGTGACCGGCGCGAGCGCGTCGTTGGTCCATCATCAGGAGTCAGAGATCCTGACGACGAAGCTGAAGCGCGTTGATACGTCGAAGTCCGTTCGCGATCTGGATCACAAGAACTCGTACACGCTCGAAGACGGCATGCGTCTGACGGCGGATTGGATGAGGCAGGTTTACCGGGTGTAGGCGATGTTTCAGCCGTTGCTTTACGTCGGTGATGTGCCGGTTGAGTCGACGTATCACGGGTCCGCGTTGCTGCATCGGCTGCTCGCGAGTTATCCGGCGGGGAAGCTGACGATTCTCGAAACTGGAACACCTTCACAACCGAACAGACGACTATCAAACGCTGAGTACCTTTCTTATCCGATTGGCCGGCAGCGCTGGCTGAACACGCGGTTCCATTCGGAAGTGATGGTTTGGTATTCGCATCGCGGGACGAGCGTTGCCCCGCGAATCTCAGCGTCGCTGAACGGGACTGAGTTCAACAGCATCCTGACGGTGGCGCATGGTTTCGGATGGCTGGCTGCGGCACGCATGGCGCAGCAACGTCGAGTGCCCCTGCACTTGATGGTCCATGATGACTGGCCGCGCGTTGCCAACGTGCCGCACGCGTTTCGCAACTGGCTCGATCGGCGGTTTGCGCAGCGTTTACACGCAGGCGCAGTCGAGATTGTGTGTTTCGCCGTCGATGCAGCGGGATTATGAGAAGCGCTACGGCGAGACTGCTGATGTCCTTTATCCGAGTCGGGCACTGGGCCTACCGCAGTTCACAGCCCCACCGGAACGGTTGTCGCACAACGATCATCAATTCACGATCGCATTCGCCGGCACGATCAATTCGCCGGGATACACGCAGACGCTGATCGCCTTGCACGATGCGCTCGCGGCCGTCAACGGACGCTTGCTGTTGTTTGGACCATTGACGCCGGAGCAGGCGCGGCAGATTGGTTTGGATCTGCCGAATATCACCGTTTGCGGTCTGTTGAGTTGGCCGGAACTGATGACGCGTCTGCGTGAGGAAGTGGACGCGCTATTTGTTCCGATGTCGTTTGACGAAGCCGACCGGAGCAACATGGAGATGGCTTTTCCGAGCAAACTGGCAGACGGCACTGCGGTTGGGTTGCCGTTGGTGATCTACGGTCCGAGTTATTGTTCCGCCGTGCGTTGGGCGAAAGAAAATCCCGGCGTCGCTGAAGTGATTGAAGCTCAGGAAGGGCTCGCCGAAGTCGTGCACCGTTTGGTAAACGATCCCGCACATCGCGTCGCGCTCGGAACACGCGCTCTGCAAGTTGGTCAGAATTACTTCGCACACGACGCTGTACAAGCGGTCTTCAATCGGGCTTTGAAATCCGTCTAATCCGTGGTTGCAAAATTCATCAATCGCGCGATGCACCACATCCTGTTCATCGCACAGAGCCACCCGAACGTTTCCGATCGCTGGGGATATCACCTGCGCCCGATTCATTATTACGAGCCGATCCCCGACTTTCGCGCCATCACCAGCGAACAACTCGAACGTCGTCGCGAATTCCGATCGATCGACTTCCGCTGGGACGATCAATTGCGACTGCTTCACGAATTGTCCGCGTATCGGAATGAGTTGGGCGAGATCGACCGCGCGGATTTCAAAAACGATTACTTCAACGACTTCGACGCCTCGGTTTATTACTCGCTGATTCGTCATTTGAAATCAAAGCGGGTCATCGAAATCGGTAGTGGTTACTCGACGCGTTTCGCGAGCTGTGCGCTGGCGCGCAACGCAGACGGCGGCAGACTCACCTGCATCGAACCCTATCCGGAAGAGCGTCTCAACGGACACCGTCTGAAAGTCGAGTTGATCCAGAAACGCGTCGAAGAGATCGACGTCGACTTCTTTTCGCAACTCGAAGCAAACGACATCCTGTTCATCGATTCGAGTCATACGGTGAAGTTTGGCAGCGACGTCTGTTACGAATTTCTCGACGTGCTGCCGACGCTCAAGTCAGGCGTGTGGGTGCACGTCCACGACATCTTCTTTCCGCACGACTATCCCGCAGAGTGGCTGATCAAAGAGCGGCGGGCGTGGAATGAGCAGTACCTGTTGGAAGCGTTTCTCTCATTCAACAGTGAGTTTCAGGTGGCGCTGGCGAATCATTGGTTGACTCTGGATCACGATGCATCGGTCAGGGAATTGTGGCCGGAGAAGAGTTCGAGCTCGAGTTTCTGGTTTTACCGGCGATGAATGATTAGCGCGATCGTTCCAACTATCGGACGGGTCGAGTCGCTACATGCCTTACTTCGATCGCTAGCGGCGCAGACGTCGCGTGTCGACGAGGTCATCGTCGCCAGCGCCGATCAGCGAACCTGCGATTTCGTTAAAAGCGCGAACTGGCAGTCGGAAGGGCTCGTCGTGCGGTGTCTCGTGGTTTCACCGCCGAATGCAGTGCGGCAGCGCATGGCCGCGATCGACGTCGCCCGCGGCGATTATCTTCTCATTCTCGACGACGACGTGGTTTTGGAGCCGGATTGTGTGCAGCACATGCTCGCGTTGATGGAAACGAGTAACGACGTCGTCGCCGTCACTGCGGACTTCAATAATCATCCGTGGCACAACCCGACGCCGGTCTGGGAGTTGTACCTGCGCCACATTCTCAAACTCGAACGCGAGCAGTGGCAGGGAAGAGTTGTTGGACCATTGCTGCGGTTCGGATTCAACCCGGTGCCGCCTGGGCCGCAGCCGATGGAATGGCTCGGCGGGGGAAACAGTCTGGTGCGACGTTCGGCGTATCTCGACGTCGGCGGTTTTTCCGATTTCTTTCTCCATCGCTGCACGATGAATGAAGACGTCGATCTCGGGCTGAAGCTTCGCCGCGCGGGTCGCATTCTGTTTTGTCCGCTTGCGCGGATGGCCCATCACCACGCGCCCAGCGGCCGGGTGACGAAGTTTGTCGCCGCTGAAGACGATCTCTTCAATCGTTATTTCATTCTGCGCCGCACGCTTGGGCAGCACTTTCTGCGGGCGTTCGGAATGGTGACGCTCTATTTCAGCCTGGAAACGCTCAGCCACTTTCTTGGTTGCGTGAGGCGGCTGAACTTTCACGGCTTCGTGGCGCCGTTCGGCGGCCGCCTTCGCGCTTTCGGCCGGATTTTGATTGCGAGATAGTGACCAACTAGTGAATTCCGGAATTTCAGCAATCGTCACTGCTTATGACCGCGTCGATCAGACGCTGAACACGCTTCGCATTATCGCGACGTGCGATCCGAAACCCGATGAAATTCTCGTGCACGTGGATGGAAATCGCGTCGAGTGTGCAAACGCGATCCGCGACGCGTTTCCGGATGTGACTGTCATCGTCAGCAGCGAACGAGTTGGCCCAGGCGGCGGCAGGAACAAGTTGATCGCCGCCGCCGAATGTGAGTTTGTCGCCAGCTTCGACGACGATTCGTATCCGATCGACTCCGATTACTTCGCACGCGTGCGCCAACTCTTCGAACGATTTCCTGAGGCATCAATCATCTGTGCCGCGCTCTATCACGCCGGTGAAGCGATCGGACTCGACGAACGCAAAGCACAATGGACCGCCGACTTCTCAGGCGGCGCCTGTGTCTACCGCCGCGATGCTTTCGTCGCCGCCGGAGGTTACGTGCCGTTGCCGATCGCGTACGGCATGGAAGAAACGGACCTTGCGCTTCGACTCCATGCGCGAGGCGGGAAGATCCTGGCGAGTCAGTGGTTGCGCGTTTTTCACGACACGGACTTGCAACGACACGCAGCGCCGCACGTCACCGCCGGCAGCATCGCGAACCTCGCATTGCTGGCGTACCTGCGTTATCCGGTATCGCTGTGGTCCATCGGCGTCTTGCAGTGTGCGAACCGCGTGCTTTGGCTGCTGAGACACGGGAGGCACCGCGGTATCTGGCATGGTCTGACAATGATTCCCGGTCATTTACGCGCGCACCGCCAGTTTCGTCTGACCGTCAGTAACCGCGCGGTGCGATCGTACCTGGCGCTTCGTCGAGCGCCGTCGCACGCCAATTTGTAATGCGAATGGTTGCTGCATCACATCCAGGCTGGCTCTGTTGCCAACTCGGCGCGCGGGAACATTACGTCGTGCCGCGGGCGTTGCAACAGAACGGCCTGTTGCGCGAACTGATCACCGATTTTTGGGTGCGTCCCGGATCTGTGCTGCGCTCGTTGCGAAGCGGGCTTGCCGGCCGTTTTCATCCGGGACTCTCTTCTGCACGCGTCACGGCGATGAATCTCGGCGCGTTGACGTTCGAGATGGGCGCACGCGTGATGGGCGCAACCGGTTGGAACCTGATCAGCAAGCGTAACGATTGGTTTCAGCGTTCAGTCGTCGATCAATTAGGTCGCGATCGTGCGGCCGACAACCTGACCGTCTTTGCCTACAGTTACGCCGCGGAAGAGATCTTCAAAGTGGCGCGCGAACGTGGCTGGCGCACAGTGTTGGGCCAAATCGATGGCGGTCCTGTTGAGGAGGAGATCGTCGCCGAAGTTACGCCTGCGGGTAACGGTTCGTGGCAGCCGGCGCCGCGCGAGTACTGGCAGCGATGGGATCGTGAATGCAAGCTCGCAGATCGTATCGTCGTCAACTCGAGTTGGGCGCTGCGGGCTTTGACGACCGCCGGCATTCGTCAAGACAAGATACGCGTCATCCCATTGGCCTTCGATCCACCAGCGGAAGCGAGTTCGTTCAAGCGCGCCTTTCCCGCGGCGTTTACGAATGAACGCAAGCTCCGGGTCTTGTTCCTGGGCCAGATCAACTTTCGCAAAGGCGCGATTCAGTTGTTCGAGGCCGTGAAGCGAATGGCAGGCGAGCCGGTTGAGTTCTGGTTTGTTGGACCACTGCAGGTCGACATCCCGCACGAAATCAAAGATCGCGTCAAATGGTTCGGCATCGCTCCACGCAACGAAGTCGCCAGTTACTATCGCGACGCAGACGTTTTCATTTTGCCGACGTTCTCGGACGGTTTTGGTCTGACGCAACTGGAGGCGCAGTCGTGGAAACTACCCGTCATCGCGTCGCAATACTGTGGTGACGTCGTCACGCACGAAATCAACGGTCGAATTCTCGAAAATGTTTCGGCGAGCGCAATCGCAGACACCCTGACAGAGTTAATGCGTTCACCCGAGACGCTCCACGCAATGTCAGAGAACTCGCGCGTCGACGAGCGATTCAGTTTGAAGTCACTCGCCGCTTCCTTAGCCAGTTTGTAAACGATGCAATCGTCTGTCACCTGGAATCGCTTGCCGCTCACCATCGCCGGCGCGCCATCGTTGACGTGGCGATCCACGCTGCTCGGCATCATGAGCACCGGCATGGCGACGATCATTGCCGTTCTGCTGGTTCCTGACGATCCGACGGCGCCCGGTGCGTTGTTGTATCCCGCGCTCGTGCTGTCGGCGGGACTTGCAACGGCGCCGTTGGCTGCAGCGGTGCGCCAGCCCAAAGCGGTCTTTCGCGGGGAATCGCTGGTGGCACTCGCGCCGATCTACTGGTTGCTGCTCGATCTGCTGCAGGGCGTTTACTCGTTGGACCACATCGCGGCCGACGAAGTCAGGCTTGCTTTTACCGGCATCGGATTGTTCGTCGCGATGGTTTGGGTGGGCGCGATTCGACGTCCGTGGAGATTACCGACAGCGTTGATTCGATCGGTCTCGCAGGAGTTTTCGCTCAACACCTATTTCGCGCTGGCGATCGCGTGCTTTTTGATCGGCATGTTGAACTTCGCCGTCGCTTGCGACTTCAACGTGGTTGAGATGGTCCACTACCTGGGCCAGGAGCGTTGGTCGGCGCCGTGGGGACGCGGTCAGTTGGGTGGCTGGGACGCGTTTCTCGATCACTTGCAGTACTTCGGTTATCTGCTTCCGATCCTCACGGTCGTGATCACCCGGCGCGCCGGCTTGCGCAATCCGCGAGCGTTGATCTGCATCGGCATGTCCGTCGTAATGACGTTGTTTCTCGCGCAGAGTGGCAGCCGCAGAGTGATCGGAGTCGTCGCCGGGATGGCGCTGGTATTGTGGGTCTTGGACCAACGGCAGGTGCGGATCAAGCAACTGATCACAACGGGCTTCGCGATCGTCGCCCTGCTGCTGGCGTTGCAGCTCATGCTCGAATACCGGAACGTCGGTTTCGGATCGCTTTTCGGCAATACGGATACGTCGGTTAGCAGCAGACGCGAAAAGACGCAGCTTCTGGAAATGCAGCACGTGCGTGTCGACGACAATTTTTATCGTCTCTGCCAGATCATTCAGCTCATTCCGCAGACGCACGGGTTCGTCTATCACAAGTATGTGGTCTATGTGATGGTGCGGCCGGTGCCGCGCGTGTTTTGGCCGGAGAAGCCGGTCGATCCGGGATTTGACCTGCCGACGGCGCTGGGCGTTGAAGGCGTGTCGTATTCGTATTCCGTGATTGGCGAGCTTTACATGTCGCTGGGTTTACTCGGCATCGCGCTTGGCGGTTGGTTCTATGGACGCGTTGCGGCGATGGCCAGCGGGCTGCTCAAGCGCGCGACGACGCAGGGCGCGCTGGTGATCTACAGCATCATCGTGATGGCGTTGTTTTCGGGAATGCGTTCGATCCTGGAGCTAATTCTCGTGAGTTATGTAGTGCTTGCGTGGGTGGTCCTTTCGCAGCTGTTCGTTAAATTGAGACGCGCTCGGGCTGCATGAAAGTTTTCGTACTCACTGATTCGCCGTCGCCTTATCAGGTCGAGCTCTTCAACGAGATCGAGGCGCAGGGGAATTGCGAGTTGAAGGTTGGATACTTGCGGAGCCGCGATCCGCTTCGACAGTGGACGCCGCCGGAGATCCGGCACGAGTCGATCGATCTTGATGTTGGCTTGGGGCAGGCGCGTGAAGCGGTGGGCGAGTCGGATCTGGTCGTTTTCAATTACTACTTTCATTCACATGCGATGGAGTTGATTGGCGAACGTGCGTCGCGTGGTGGGCCATGGTGTTTCTGGGGCGAGCGGCCGGGGTTTCGGCAGCCGGCGTGGGCAGTGACGCCTATTGCGACGGTGGAAGTTGGCGAGGCTACATGGTTCGTCGGTGCCAATCTGGGGGATTGGGAGGTTCGCTGTTGATGAATACCGGCGGGAGTTTGGACCAAGGCGGCCTTATTTCAATTTGCCGTACTTTTCGAATCTTGAAAGGTTCGGGCGTGCGGGGGCTGCGCGCGGATCTGAGCGTGTGTTTTTGTTCTGCGGGTCGTTGATCGCTCGCAAGGGTGTCGACCTGGTCGCTCGTGCTTTTGTTCAACTGGCGAGTGAGTTTCCTGACGTGCAGCTAAGGATCGCCGGCGATGGCGAGTTGCGTCAGTCGCTGATGCAGACGTTGCAGCCCGTCAGGGAGCGGGTTGAGTTTGTAGGGTTTAAGAATTGGGATGAGTTGCCGGAGCTGTATGCGTCGGCGGACGTGTTGTGCGTGCCGTCGAGATATGACGGTTGGGGGTTGGTCGTTCCGGAAGGATTGGCATCAGGGCTGCCGGTGATAGCGACGGATCGAATGGGTGCGGCGTTGGAGTTTGTTCGGAGGGGAGTTAACGGTTGGATCATCCCGGCGGGTGAAGAGATGGCGATTCTTTCTGCGATGCAGGAGGCTGCGTCGCTCACAAACTCGGAGCTTGCCGAACGCTCGCAGAGCGCGAGAGAGAGCGTGAAGGAACACACGCTGAAAAACGGATCGCAGCTATTTGTGCGGTTCGCCCGGGAAACAATCGGTGTGTAGCATTTCGGGAGTCTTTAGCACCGTCGATCCTGCTTCTCACACGAAAGCAGTAACGCGGATGAACGCTGCACTAACGCATCGTGGCCCAGACGATCATGGAATCGTAATCTGCGGCGATGTCGTTCTCGGAAACACACGTCTGGCGGTGATCGACACATCGCACGCCGGTCATCAGCCGATGAATGATCCGCTAACTGGCAACTGGATCACGTACAACGGCGAGACGTACAACTTCAAACAACTCCGCGCCGAACTCGACGACGATTCACAAGCGTGGCATTCGAATTCGGATACTGAAGTCGTGCTGCGTGCGTATCGCAAGTGGGGCGTCGACGCGTTTCGCCGCTTGCGCGGAATGTTCGCGCTTGCGGTGTGGGACGAGCCGAAACAAACGTTGCTGTTGGCGCGAGATCCGCTCGGCATCAAACCGCTTTATTACTACCGCACAGAGCATGTTTTTGTTTTTGCATCAGAAGTGCGGGCGCTTCTCGCGAGTGGCCTCGTGCCACGCAAACTGAGCAGCGAAGGTGTTAATTCGTACCTCGCGAACGGTTCCGTTGAAGCGCCGCTCACGATCGTCGACGGTGTGAAACAGTTGTTGCCCGGTCAATGCCTGCAAGCGCACGCCGCGGATGGAGAGCTCGAGGTTGTAATTCGCGAAGGTGCCGCGCCATCGAGTGACGCCGATGTTCCACGCAGCAGAGCGGAAGCAGTTGCTCGACTGCGATCCGAATTGGAAGAATCCGTTCGTCTCCACCTGGTGAGCGACGTTCCGCTTGGTGTGTTTCTCTCCGGCGGCATCGACTCCAGCGCCATGGTCGCATTGACGACCCGCATCACAGGCGAACCGCCGCGAACCTTCAGCGTCGTCTTCAACGAACCCGAATACACCGAAGCGCCACACGCACGCGCCGTCGCCGCGAAGTTCCGCACCGATCATTGCGAAACACGTCTGAACGAAGATCAGTTGCTCGACATGTTGCCGCACGCGCTCGCGTCGTTGGACCAACCGACGATGGACGGCATCAACACCTTCGTCGTTTCGAAAACCGTGAAGAGCGCCGGCGTGACCGTTGCACTGTCCGGCCTCGGCGGAGACGAATTGTTCGCCGGCTATCCCAGCTTCAAACGTGCGCTGCAAGTCGAATCGATGTCGCCTGTATCCAAGCGCTTTTTGCGTGCAGCGTCGGGTTTCGGAAAGCTCGCGTTGAATGGTTCGACTCAGCGAAGCAAGTTCTGGCAGTTGGCGGCGAGCGGTTGCGCGCCTGCTGATGTTTATCGCATCACGCGTCAACTCTTCGCGCCCGATTACGTGCAACGAATGACGGGCCGCGAGCCGCATAACGATCGTTTGCATCTCGAATCGAACGACGATGTCGTAAACCAGATTTCCGAGCTTGAATTACGCGGCTACATGACGAACACGCTGTTGCGCGACACGGACGCGATGAGCATGGCCCATTCGCTTGAAGTGCGTGTGCCGCTGGTTGACGTCAAAGCTGGTCGAGTTTGCGCTTTCGCTTCCCGGGAAATGGAAACTAGGCAACGGGACGAACGGCGTCGCCAAACCGTTGCTGGCGGATGCAGTCGCGGATCTGTTGCCGCGCGATCTGCTCGCAAGGCCGAAGATGGGTTTTACGCTGCCGTTCGAAAAGTGGATGCAGGGTCGTTTACGAGCGGAGATTGCGTCGGTATTGGATGACGGCGCACGAGTTCGTGAAGCAGGACTTGCGGCTGACGGCGTGAGAGACGTCTGGCGCAAGTTCCTGCAGAAGCCTCGCGCGATCGGATGGTCGCGCCCGTGGTCGTTGTACGTGCTGGCGCGATGGTGCGAGATCAACAGGGTCACGCCACAGTGAGAGTGCTTCACGTCATACCTTCGGTGTCGGAACGTTCCGGTGGGCCGGGCATGGCAATCGTGCCGATGTGCCGTGCGCTTCAGGGCCAGGGAATTGAAGTCGTGCTGGTCAGTACCGATGCGGGTTTGCGCGACGTAAACGGCCGGCGTAACGGCGAATCTGCGCACGCGATCGACTACGAAGGCGTGCCGGCGATCTTTTTTCCGTCGCAATTAGGCGAGTCGTTCAAATACTCGCGGCCGCTTTCGGTGTGGCTTAATGCGAACGTTCACCGGTTCGATCTCGCGCACATTCACGCCGTGTTCAATCACGCGTCCGTCGCGGCGGCGCGAGAGTGCCGAAGAGCGCACGTTCCGTACGTCGTTAGGCCGCTCGGCACGCTCGATCCGTGGAGCATGAAGCAGAAGCCGTTGCGCAAGAAAGTCTTTTGGTCGCTGGCAGGTCAAACGATGATGGGTGGCGCCGCGGCCGTGCACTACACATCGGAAACCGAGAAGACGGCGACAGAAGGTCTGCTCAACGTGAATCACGGCAAGGTGATCCCGCTCGGTATCGACGCTGTTGCAGAATCAACAAACGGCTGCGCGTCGAGATCGATTCGAGGATCCATATGTGCTGGTCCTGTCTCGTCTTCATCCAAAGAAAGGCCTCGACGTTCTCATCGACGCCTTCATCGCGCTGACGCAACGGCCCGAATTCGATCGCTGGCGACTGGTCATGGCAGGCGATGGACCAGCGGATCACGTTGCGCTGCTCAAGCAAAAGGCCACACCTGCGGGAGAGAGAATTCTGTTTCCCGGTTGGCTCGACGGCGAACAGAAAGACGAGATGCTACGCAATGCCTCGCTATTAGCTCTTCCTTCATACCAGGAGAATTTCGGCTTGTGTTTGATGGAGGGACTCGCGCGTTCCGTTCCGGTGCTGATCAGCCCGCACGTAAATCTTGCGCATGAGATTGCGTCTGCTAACGCGGGTTGGATCACTGCGGTGGAAACACAAGCGTTATCTGCCACGCTGGCGGAAGCGCTGAGCAATCCGGACGAACTCGGAAAACGCGGTCGAGCAGGGAAGTTGTTATCGCAGAACTATTCATGGGAACGAGTCGCGACTGACTTGGTCGCACTTTACACGGAGATCGCAAATGGCCACGCGCGCGTACACTGAATTCGAGTGGCATAGCGCGGACGCAGCCAACGGCGCCTCCGGCGAAAAACTGACCGAGGTGTTTGCCGGACTCGTGCAGAAGCTCGACGGCGTCCGCACGATCTGCGATCTCGGTTGTGGAAACGGACACATCGCCGGACGGCTCGCGTCACTCGGTTACGAAGTGACCGGAATCGACGCGTCGCAAAGCGGTATTCGGATCGCTCAACACGCCTATCCGAATGTGAAATTTGTTGAGGCGCTTATTAATCGAGAGCTAAATGCGCTTGATAACTTCGACCTCGTGATTTCGAGCGACGTGATCGAGCACCTTTACCGGCCTGCAGACCTACTCGAAGCGGCATTCGCGCTGTTGAAACCCGGCGGTCACATCCTCGTCGGCACGCCTTATCATGGTTATTTAAAAAACCTGGCGCTCGCCGTCACGAATCGAATGGATTCGCACTTCTCCGTGTTGCACGACGGCGGGCACATCAAGTTCTTCAGCGTCAAAACGCTGTCGCGCCTGATGACGGCGCACGGCTTTGAAGATCTCAGTTTCGCTTTTTACGGTCGCGCGCCGTGGCTCTGGAAAAACATGATCTGCCACGCACGCAAACCTGTTCGATAGATGCTCGATCTGATCACGCCGCTCATACTGACGTACAACGAAGCGCCAAACATCGCGCGAACACTCGACAGCCTTCGTTGGGCCAGCGAGGTCGTCGTCGTCGACAGCTTCAGCACGGACGACACGGCAAAGATCGCGGCGTCATTTCCCAACGTGCGCATCGTGCAGCGCGCGTTCGACTCTCATCGCAACCAATGGCAGTTTGGATTGAAAGAGACCGGCATCCACACCGATTGGGTGCTGGCGCTCGATGCGGATTACATAATTAACGCGGATTTGGTTAGCGAACTACGAGACTTGAAACCGGCGGAGGACACGGCAGGGTATCGCGCGCGGTTCATCTATTGTATTTCCGGAAAACGCCTGCACAGCGGCATCTATCCGCCCGTCACCGTGCTCTACCGCCGTGCGACCGCAAACTACATCCAGGACGGACACACACAAAGAGTCTCCATCAACGGCCGAGTCGAAGACTTGCGCGCACCGATTCTCCATGACGATCGCAAACCGCTGCGCCGCTGGTTTGAATCGCAAAAACGTTACACGAAACTCGAAGCACAAAAACTACGCGCCGCCGATCCCGCTGAACTCAGCCCGCTCGATCGAATGCGACGGTGGCCGCTGATCGTTCCGCCACTCGCGCTGTTTTATTGCCTCGTCGTGCGCGCGGGAATCTTCGACGGCTGGGCCGGGTTCTATTACGCATTCCAACGCACGACTGCTGAACTGATGCTCTCGCTTTACCTGATCGAAAACCGTCGCAGCAACTGATGTACATACTCGGCATCAACGCCTATCACGGCGACGCGTCGGCGGCAATCGTTCAAGACGGCAAACTGATCGCCGCCGTCGAGGAAGAACGCTTCAATCGCGTAAAGCACTGCGCCGGTTTCCCCGAGCAGTCCATTCGTTACTGTCTCGCTGCGGCCGGCATTGCTCCGGAAGATCTGGACCACGTCGGCATCTCGCGCGATCCGTCAGCGCACCTGCACAAGAAAGTGCTGTTCGCGGCGTCACGCGCCGCGAAGGGGGCAAGCGCGGGTGCAGGCTTGATCAACCAGATCAAAGATCGACTCGGCAATGCGGCGAAGGTCCGCGATCTGAAATCCGAACTGGCGCGCGTCCTCGATGTACCGAAGACACGCATCCGCGCGCAGTTTCACAACGTCGAGCATCATCGCGCGCATCTCGCGAGCTGTTTCTACGTTTCACCGTTTGAACGCGCGGCGCTGTTGTCGATCGACGGCTTTGGCGATTTCATCTCGACGATGTGGGCCATGGGGCAGGGAAACGAGATCGAGATACTCGGACAGGTCGAGTACCCGCATTCGATCGGCATCGTTTACACAGCGACGACGCAGTTTCTCGGCTTTCCGCATTACGGCGACGAAGGCAAAGTGATGGGACTCGCGCCTTACGGCCAGCCGCGCTTCATCGAGCAGTTTCGCGAGATCGTCCGCACGGAAGAGAACGGGCAGTTTCGCTTGAACCTCGACTATTTCCGGCATCATGCGGAAGGCGTCGAGATGACGTGGGACGGCGGTTCGCCGGTGATCGGCCGGATCTTTTCCGATCGCTTTGCCGGCGCGTTTGGACCACCACGCGCGGCCGGCTCGACCGCTGAACGATCGCGAGCGCGACATCGCGGCGAGTTTGCAACTCCGCCTCGAAGAAGTCGCCTTTCACGTGTTGAACCGTCTGCACGAGCAAACGGGACTGACCGATCTTGGTCTCGCGGGCGGCGTGGCTTACAACTCGGTGATGAACGGAAAGATTCTGCTGCAGACACCGTTTCGCCGCGTGTTCGTGCAACCGGCCGCGGGCGACAGCGGCACTGCGATCGGCGTCTGCTACGAGATTTACAAACGCGGCGAACACATGCTCAGCGCTTATACCGGTCCGGAGTTTTCAAATGAGAAGGTGAAACAGTCCCTTGAAAACGCTGGTCTTGAATTCGAAACCTACACGGACGAAGAACTCACCAAACGCGCCGCGCACGACATCGCCTCTGGCATGGTCGTTGGTTGGTTTCAGGGAAGATGGAGTTTGGACCACGCGCGCTCGGCAATCGATCGATCGTCGTCGATCCGCGCCGTGCAGACATGAAAGACATCCTCAACGATCGCATCAAAAAGCGCGAGCCGTTTCGTCCCTTCGCTCCATCGATCCTCGAAGAGCGCGATCGGCGACTACTTCGAACAAACGCATCCCGCGCCGACGATGTTGATGGTCTACCAGGTCCGGCAGGAAAAGCGGAGCGAGATTCCTGCCGTCACGCACGTCGACGGCTCGGGCCGTTTGCAAACCGTTTCGCGCGAAGTCAACGAACGTTATTACCAGTTGATTTCCGACTTCGCCGAGCTCACCGGCGTCCCTGTTGTGCTCAACACGTCGTTCAACGAAAACGAGCCGATCGTCTGCACCCCGCACCACGCGATCGACTGTTTTTTGAAAACACGGATGGATGCGCTTTATCTTGGAAACTACGCTACAGAGGAGCGAGACAGGTAGCCACAAAGAGGCACAAGAGACACAGACATTGCTCTGTAAACATCATCATCGAGCCTCAGTTCACTCTTGTGTTTCTGTGCCTCTTGTGGCTAACAATACCGCAGGAGAACAAGGATGAGGATCCTGGTCACGGGCGGCGCGGGGTTTATCGGTTCGCATTTGTGCGAGCGGCTGCTCGGCGAAGGCCAGGAAGTGCTGTGCCTGGACAACTTCTTCACCGGGCCGGCGAGTGAACATCTTTCACCTGCTCGACAACCCGCGCTTCGAGTTGATCCGTCACGACGTCACCGAACCGATCCTGCTCGAAGTGGACCAGATCTACAACCTCGCCTGTCCCGCGTCGCCGGTTCACTATCAATACAATCCGGTGAAGACAGTGAAGACCAACGTGATGGGCGCCATCAACATGCTGGGTCTCGCCAAACGCGTGCGCGCGCGCATCCTGCAAGCGTCGACGTCGGAAGTTTATGGCGATCCGCTGGTCCATCCGCAGACCGAAGACTACTGGGGCAACGTCAATCCGATCGGCATGCGCTCGTGTTACGACGAAGGTAAACGGATCGCCGAGACGTTGATGACCGATTATCACCGCCAGAACCACGTCGACATTCGCATCGCGCGCATCTTCAACACGTATGGACCACGAATGCTGGAAGACGACGGCCGCGTCGTCTCCAATTTCATCGTGCAGGCGCTGCGCGGCGAGCCGCTGACGCTTTACGGCGAAGGCGAGCAGACGCGTTCGTTCTGTTACGTCGACGATTTGATCGAGGGACTGATGCGGTTGATGAACACTGACGGCCTGCACGATCCGATCAATCTCGGTAATCCCGGCGAGTTCACGATCAAACAGTTGGCGGAAGAAGTGATCAAGCATCTGCGGTTCGAAGTCAGGGTTGAGCACCTGCCGCTGCCGGCAGACGATCCGCGACAACGAAAGCCGGACATCACGAAAGCGCAAACGCTGCTCGGCTGGAACCCGACGATTCCTTTGCGTGAAGGATTGGAAAGAACAGTTGCCGACTTCAGGTCGCGTAATCATTAGCCACAAAAAGCACAAAGACACAAGAGGCACAAAAATAAGATAAGACATAACAGAGAATTAAACCCTTCTTTGTGCCTTTTTCTCTTGCGCCTTTTGTGGTTAATGGTCAAACATTTCCTTTAGTTCTTGAGGTTCCTGCTTCTTAATCAATGTTTTTACCCCGATGTGGTCGCTACAGCCCAATACCTCACCGATCTCGCCACGGAACTCTCTGCGCGCGGACATGACGTAACGTCGTGATCGCGAGCGATCGCGGTTACGACGATCCACAGCGTCGTTTTCCGCGCCGCGAACACGTGGCAAAACATCCGCATAATTCGCATCCCTTCGTTGTCGCTCGGCAAGAACAGCCGCTGGCGGCGCGCGCTCAACTTCGCCAGTTTCATGATCGTTTGCGCATTGCGTTTGTTGATGCTGAGGCGCTTTGACGTCGTCGTGGCGCTCACGTCGCCGCCGTTGATCTCGTTTCTCGCTGCACTGTTTGTGAGATTGAAAGGCGGGCGTTCTGTTTCTGGGTGATGGACCTGAATCCGGACGAAGCGATCGCCGCCGGTTGGCTGGACAAGACTCGATCACTCGCTCGGCTGTTTCAGTGGATGCTGCGTTACAGCCTGAAACACGCAGACGCGGACGATCGTGTTGGACCGTTTCATGAAAGATCGCGTGCTGGCGAAAGGCGCGACGCGGAGCGAGTTGCCGATCATTCCGCCGTGGTCGCATGACGATGCGGTTGAGTTTTCAGTCGAGGGCAGGGAAGCGTTTCGCCGCGACACGGGCTGACTGATCAGTTTGTGGTGATGTATTCCGGCAATCACAGTCCGTGTCATCCGCTCGACACGCTGCTCGAAGCGGCGCTCGAACTAAGAATCGCGATGACATCGTCTTCTGTTTCGTTGGCGGCGGCAGCGAACATGCGAAGGTGCGCGACTTCGCAGCGCGACACGAACTGAGCAACGTGAAGTGTTTGCCGTATCAGCCGCTGAATGAACTTTCAGACTCGCTTGTCGGCGGCGGACCTGCATGTGGTCGTGATGGGTGACGCGTTCGTCGGCATCGTTCATCCGAGCAAGATCTACAACATCATGTCGGTCGGGCGCCCGATCCTCTACATTGGACCAGAAACCAGTCACGTCACTGATCTCGTCAACAGCAAGTTATCGATTTTTTTTCACTCGTCACGGCGATATCGGCTGTCGTCGTGGCCCAGAGCATTCGCGAGCCCGCGATGAAGCACGCGAGCGCCGGCCTGCGAACGCGTTTTCAAAACACACTCTGCTGCCCGAGATGATCGGCGTCCTCGAAGCAGAACCACAGTCAGAAACTTACTCGTTCGTGCGCGAGGTAACTCTGCCTTGAAAACCTATTTCGCTCTCTTCCTGATTGCGACCATCGCCTCACTGTTACAACGCCGCTGATTAGGCGGCTGTGCCAACGACTTCAAGCTACTCGACGTGCCAGCTGACGGCCGGCGCATGCATCGCACCGCGATCCCGCGACTCGGCGGCCTCGCTTTTATCTCTCGTGTCTGACTGCGCTCTCGTTGCTGCCGTTTGTCGATAACCTGCTGACGGAAACGCTGAGCGGTCTCAAATCCGAATTTCTGATGCTGGCGATTCCCGCGACGCTCGTGCTGATGCTCGGCACTTACGACGACTTGCGAGGCACGAATGCGATCGTCAAGTTTGCGGCGCTCGGAATCATCGCGACGTCTGTTCTACGCAATGGGCGGACGCATCGACGCGCTATCGATTCCGTTGGTTGGGTGCGGTGCAACTGCCGCCGTTGCTCTCGTTTCGTCATCACGATCGTCTGGCTGGTCGGCATCACAAACGCATTCAATCTGATCGACGGACTGGACGGCCTTGCCTCAGGCGCGGCGCTGTTTTCGTCGCTGGTGATCCTCGGCGTTTCGGTTTCGCAGGAACGGACGCTGATGATCGTGGTGTCGCTCGTGCTCTGCGGCGCGGTCGCGGGATTTCTTCGATACAACTTCAATCCGGCATCGATCTTTCTCGGCGACTCCGGCGCGCTGTTTATCGGTTTCGTCCTTGCGGCGTTGTCAGTGGTGGGGACGCAGAAAGCCACGACAGCGGTGGCGATCGTCGTGCCGATTCTGGCGTTTGGTTTTCCAGTCGTCGACACGGCGATGACGATGGCGCGACGGATGGTCAGCCGCAAACCGATCTTTAAAGGCGACAACGAACACATTCATCACATGCTGCTCGCGCGCGGCTGGTCGCAACGTCGCGCCGCGCTCGTGCTCTACGGCGTTTGCGCGGTGTTTGGCCTGGTGGCGCTTATCTTTCCGGCGACGGGATCGAAGCTGACGGGCTTCATGCTGTTCGTGATCTCGGTGGCGGTGATCATCGCGGTGGGCCATCTGCGCTATCACGAAGTCGATGAGATTCGCGCGGGTGTGAAACGCACGGTTGCCGATCGCCGACTGAGCGTCGCGAATAACATTCGCGTGCGGCGCGCGGCGCGGGCGCTGTCGAAAGCTTCCGATCTGCACGAGATGTTTGAAGCGATGCGGCACATGCTCGACTTCGGCGAGTTTACTTTTGCGAACGCGCTGGTGGGCCAGGCCGGACGCGCCGAGATCAACGAGCGCGCCTTCGAGGCAAGTCTGCAGCGCCATCCGAAACAGGCGCTGGAGTTTCGCAATGGGCGCGTGTCGTGGGCAGTGGTCCGCAGACGGCACGGACGACGAGCGAAGTGTTCAGTCGCGTGCCGAATGGTGTTTCGCTTGCCGCTGGTTAAGGACGGCGTCGAGTGGGGTTGGTTGAACTTCTATCACAGTCTGACGGTGAAGCGTTGCTGGTTGATACGAATTATTTGAGTGATCTTTTCCGGCGGGAGTTTACGGAGGCGGCGGCGAGAATTCTCACGCTGCATGAGCTGCCGGTGATGACGACGGCGATCGACATGACCGCGGAAGAGGTGCGAGACAATTGCGCCGCGTAATCTTTGCAGCACTGGTTTGTCTGGTTCCGCTAACGGTGGTCCCATATGGGAGTTTGAGCCGTGGTGGAAAGCGGCGTTCGTTTGTGCGGTGTTTGGGATTTGTATTCTGGCGATTATCGATGGCGTGATCAGTGGAAACACGGAAGTTGGACCAGTGTCGATACTGTTGCCGATGCTCGCGCTCGCAGCATTCGCGTTTCTGCAAACAGTCTCGCTCGGGTCGAATGGCGATCCGGGTCGCACAGGGCTTCAGCCGTGGAACGCTATCAGCGCCGATCCCTATCAAACACGTTTCTTTGCGCTTCAAATACTGGCGCTGACGGTCTTCCTCGCGTTGCTGTATCGATACGCCAGGGAAGAACGGCGAATGTGGATCCTGATCCACGCCGTAATCGCGGTTGCGGTGGCCAGCGCTATCTTCGGAATACTGCGACAAACCGCACAACAACAGGACGTAGGTTTCCTCTTGCCGCTGCTTAGACGAGCGCAGGGCTACGGACAGTTTCTCAACAAGAACCACTTCGCTTACTTGATGGAAATGGCGTTCGGACTCGGCGTCGGACTGATCCTGGCGCGCGGTGTCAGATCAGATCGCATCATGATCTACGTCGCGCTTCTGTTGCCGATCTGGTTTGCCATCGTCTTATCGAACTCGCGTGGCGGAATACTCGCGATGCTCGCGCAGGTGCTGATTGCGACGCTATGGTTCCTGCGACCTCGAGCGGCGGTGAGATCAGCGCTGCTGGCCGGAATCGTCGTTGCAGTCTTACTCGGCACGTTGTGGGTTGGTGGGGATCGATTAGCCACCAACATCGAATCGGCAACTACGCATTTCGCCGGCGACACGACACGCGACGGCGCGAGCAGAAAGGAAATCTGGCGGGCGACGCTGAAGATGTTTGCGGCGCATCCGATAGCCGGCGTCGGGCCTCGGCGGGTACTGGATCGCGATCACTGCATTTCACGATGCCTCGGGCAGTCTCACGCCGCAGGAAGCGCATAACGATTACCTCGAATTGTTATCGAGCGGCGGATTGATCGGTCTCGCGATCGGGATCTGGTTTGCGGTGATGGTTGTTCGAGGAATTACGACAAACTTACAGAACGATCGTGCTCAACTTCACGCCATTCGTTTTGGCGCGATACTCGGGATCGCAGGCGTTGTGGTCCATAGTCTCGTCGATTTTGGTCTGCACATGATCGGCAACGCAGTTGTTTTCCTCGTGTTACTGATGCTGGCGACAACTTCAGTAAATAAAAAACTTATTGACCCAAGAGTGCAACAACAGTAGACTTCGGCCAACGGAAAGGGCGATTTTTCGTCGCTGTGTTGTTTCTCTTGAGAAGGGATGTCTTAGATGAACTTGAAACGACGTAATGGTCCCAGAGCAATTGCGGCGTTACTACTTTTCTTCCTTGCGCAGATTGGTCTTCAAGTCGGACTCGCTGGACCAACTGACAGCACCACAACGACACCGATCCCTCCTCAGGTAGCGGGCAGGCTTACCACCAGTAACAATCAGCCGATCCAGGTCAACGGTTTGAGTGCGTCGACCGGCGCGTCGATACTCAGCGGCGCAACGCTCGAGACTGGCGCCGATCAATCGGCGACCGTTAATCTCGGAGCACTCGGCACCGTCGACGATGGGACCCAATACCAAACTCGTTCTGACGTTCGACGACGGTAACTTCAAAGCGCTCGTTATGGTTGGGTGCGCGAAGGTGTCCGCCAGGACAAACGCCACGGGCGAGATCGCAACCGACCAGGGCAGCCTGGGTAAAACTGACCCGGCTTCCGGCGGCGACATCGAGGTTCAGTACCAACCAGGTACTACGCCGGCCGTTGGCCAGGGCGTTTGCCCGACCGGCGGGGGAGCTGTTCCGCCGAGTGACGCAGGCGCGTCGGGCGGTCAAGGTGGTCTCTTTGGTCTTGGGCACGGCCGCGACTATAGCTATCGTCGGCGCGGGTACGGCTGCCGCACTGACACCGCTGTGGTTCCAGGACAATCCGAGCGGACCCTCAAACTAACTTCAAATAAAATCCGTGTTACTACGTAGCGTAGTTGCACTGCTCGCGGTGGCTTTGTGTCTTTTCGCGATGCAGTCTGCGGCACGATTCGGTTTTGCGCGACTGCTCAGCAAGTACGCCGTCACCGCAAGGTCGATTCCTGCCGCCGATCAAGCGATCGCGCTCGCGCCTTTCGACGCTGAAGCGCATCGGGCACGCGCGCGCGTTTTGAGCCGATCGCAACAGCCGGCCGAGGCGCGGAAGAGCTTCGAGATCGCGTCGAGTCTGCGATATCGCGACGACTTCTCTGGATCGAACTCGGCAGCACGCGCGACGAACAAGGCGACACTGCGGCAGCGCTGGCAGCGTTCGATCAAGCTGTCCGTTGGGCGCCGTACTACGCTCACACACTTTGGCAACGCGGAAATCTGAAGTTGCGCCTGGGTCAGTACGACGAAGCGTTCGCCGATCTGCGCGCGGCGGCTGCGAGCAAGAAGACTTTGATGCCGAGCCTTATCGACCTCGCGTGGGGAGTGACGCGCGGTGATGCGAAGACTGTCGAACAGTTGATTCAGCCCAACAACGATCAAGATCGGCTGGCGTTCGCACGTTTCTCGCGCAGAAAGGGAAGGGATCGGAGTGCATCGAGCAAGTCCGTTTGCTCGGCGAACCGCTTTCCGATCAGAATAGACGCGAGCTCGTGCAACAACTGATCGCGGCGAATGCTTTCCGCGCCGCGTTTGCAATCTGGCGAACTGATCTTTCATTAAAACCGCCCGTAATATTGAACAGTGGATTCGAGGAGCCGCTCCAACCGTTCGTTGATACAGGTTTCAACTGGTATGTCTTTCCGAAGTCTGAAGCCTCAGTCGCTGTCGACGAAGTGACGAGAAGTTAAGCGGCGGAAAAAGCCTGCGGGTTAGTTTCATCGTCGGTGATTGGAAAGCGGCAGAGGGCGATGTGTTCTTTCAAAGGATCATCGTCGATCCGCAGAGACGTTATCGCGTCAGCTTTGGCGTGAAGACGAAAGATCTCGTGAGCGGAGTTCCGCCGGCTGTCGTAATCACCGATGCAGCGGGCAATGAACGGCTCGGACGATCGGAAGCTTTTCCGACGCCGTCGAGTGACTGGCAACGAATGAGTTTTGAGTTTACAACGACGGCGACAACGGAAGCCGTCGTGTTGCAGTTGATGAGAGTCGAACGATCGGCCGGATCCGATCTTCGGCGAGCTCTGGCTTGATGACTTTGTGATCGAAGATGTCAGTACCGTTAATCCTCAGCGTTGAGACAGCTACGATGTCTGGCAGCGTCGCCGTATCGCGCGGCGACGAGATACTCGGCGTCGTCAGCGGCGACGCTGGTATTTCGCATTCGAACACTCTGCTCGGCGACGTCGACAAGCTGCTGGCGCAAACACAGATTACGCTGTCGCAGATCGATCTATTCGCGGTTGCCACCGGTCCGGGAAGTTTCACCGGACTTCGCATCGGCATCGCGACTGTCAAAGCGCTCGCAGCAACTTTGGACCGGCCAAGCGCAGGCATTCCAACGCTCGAAGCGGTTGCGCTTTCCGGCGGTGTTTCGGCGGAGTCAGTGGCTTTGTTGCCCGCCGGCCGTGGCGAGGTGTTCACGCAGTTGTTTTCAGTTTTGCGACCGGACCTGGTTGAAGCACTCGACGAAGCCGCACACATTCCACCGGCGCGTCTGTTCGAACGTTACGGCGATCTCGAAACAGTCACCTGGTGCGGCGAAGGCGCGATCGTGCAATCGTGAACTTGATCGAGAGTTGGGCCGCGGGACGCAGACTGGCGATCGCTCCCGCAAACAAATGGTCTCGCCGCGCACGTCGCAACACTCGCGCTCGCGAGATTCAACCGCAACGAGTTTGAAAACCCCTTTGCCCTCCGCGCGATCTATGTTCGTCCTGCCGACGCTCAGTTAAAGTCTTAATGGGATCACCTGCCCGGCGAAATACTCATCGACGCGCATGACCGAGCACGATCTGCTCGAAGTCGTGGAGATCGAGGAACAGTCCGGTTTGAGTCGCTGGGGTTGGGCGGCCTATTACGCTGAACTGCAAGGCAGTAATCGCGACCTGATGCTGGTCGCCGTCTTGCTCGACGCGCCGATCATCGAACACCAGCGAATCGCCGGTTACATCGTCGCTCGCGAATCGGCAGGCGAATTACACATCAATAACGTCGCCGTGCGCGACCAGTATCCGCCGCCGTGGTTTTGGCAGCGCGTTACTCGACCGCGGATCTATGGAAGCGCGCCAGACGCACTCAAAGTGCAGGTCGCGTTTCTCGAAGTTCGCAGCGGAAACCTCGCGGCCCAGGCGCTTTATGAAAAGTGCGGTTTTAAGGCAATTGCCCGCCGTCCGAACTATTATTCCGACCCGCGCGAAGATGCTGTCGTCATGAGTCTGAGCTTGGCGAACGGTAATATTTCCGCAGTCTGCACAAACCCTGCAACAACAATGAATTTGGGGTGAATTACCCGCTTGATTTGCCTCAGTTGTTGGGCTAACATTTTTGTCGTGCGAGACAATCCAACGGGAGGTTCCAGGCCGAGTACCTCCAAAACATCCTGCCCACTCCATCCGTCTGAAAGGAGACATGCACGAAATGGACATCGCAACCACGGATAGTTTGAAAGAAGAGTTGATAAACCGAGATCCCGAATTTCGAGAATTAGCCAGAGAACATCATAAGTACGAAGAACGTCTCAGTGAATTATCAGCTCTTACCTATCCGAATGATGAAGAACAACTGGAGGAGATTACGCTAAAGAAGAAGAAACTGGCCCTCAAGGATCAGATGTATTCGATGATGATGCAATACCAAAAATCTCAGAGTCTGAGTCACTGAAACTGCCGCCCAGCAGTTTCTCCGAGTTTAAAGATTTGAAGGGGACGTGGAACCAAAGTTGCGCGTCCCCTTTGACGTGAAGCAGATCGCATTTGCATTTATCATTGTCATTTTTCAAATGAACGGTTCTTGAGTATCGTTCGCGAAGGCTATTCCGTTCATTGTTGGTGCCGCTCGTGCTGTCGCTGTCGTGACGGCGGTATCTTGGCTTTTGGTACGTCGGTTTGTTGTTTCTGTTTGTGACGGCTGTTCATGGCGTTCTTCTTTCGCGATCCGAAACGTGTTCCGCCCGACGATCCGAAACGTTGTCGGTTGCGCCGGCTGACGGACGAGTCACGCGCATTGAACCGGCGACTGCTGAACCGGGCTCGTCCGACAGTTGTCAGTATTTTCTTGTCGCCGCTGGATGTGCATATCAACCGGTCGCCGATTCCGGGCAAGATCACGGACATGGTTTACTCCCCGCGGAAAGTTTCTGATGGCGACGAATGAGAAGGCCAGTCTGGTGAACGAACAGAATGCCCTGACAATTCAGGGGAGAAGATTACGGTGTTTGTAAACAGATTGCCGGCATACTTGCCCGGCGTGTAGTTTGCTGGAAAGAGGCAGGGCGACACTTGGCCTTGGCGAACGTTTTGGCATGATCAAGTTCAGTTCGCGCACCGACGTGCTGCTTCCGGCGAACGTGAAAATCACCGTTACTGAAGGTGCGCGCGTGCGCGGTGGCATCAACGGTGATTGGGAGAATCTTATGAGTGCCAAATCAGAGGAATTAGAACACGAACGTCCGAATCCTCCGCGGCGAGGCTTGAGAAAGGGCTCTACCTAATTCCCGTCGGTCTTCACGGCCGCGAACATCGGCATGGGCTTCTTGTCCGTGATGGCGTCGCTTGCGCGGTTTTCAGCTACTCGGCGGCGCCGAATCCGGACATGTTGCGGCGCCGCCGCCACTTCGACAACGCCGCCGTCGCGATCGGTTTGGCGCTGCTGTTCGACATGCTCGACGGACGCATCGCGCGGTTGACCAAAACGACCACCGAGATCGGCATTCAACTCGACTCGATCGCCGACGTCGTCACGTTTGGTCTTGCGCCGGCTGTGCTTGCTTATGTTTGGGGTTACGGAGCGAGTCTGACGGAAGGGAAGCGAACTTCACCAGTTAGCGTGGTTTCTTTCGTTTATGTATTTGATGTGCGGCGCGTTTCGTCTGGCGCGTTTCAATGTCCAGGCGTCGCGACCGCGAATCCTTGCCGAAGGCACACCGTAAAGTCGATAAGAAGAATTTTGTCGGTTTGCCGATTCCGGTGGCGGGCGGTTTTATCGCCGCACTGGTGCACTTTTCACCGTTGCCGCTTATCTACTTCGGCCCGGAACGCGCGCGAATTTATTCCGGCCTGTTGATGGTGCTGGTTGGCCTGCTGAGCCTGATGATGGTCAGTACGCTGCGCTTTTCGAGTTTCAAGACAGTCGGAACCAGCAAGTCGCAGCATGCGGCACGATCATTCTCGCGCTCGCAGTGGGAGTGCTGATCTTTCTTGTATTCGCAGTACGTTCTGCTGGCGCTCGTCGTCATGTACATTCTGCACGGAGTACTATCGCGCATCGTCGAGTGTCTTCTGGCGACGCAGCGAATCTGCCGAGACTAAGATCGAACCAAATCCGGTGAGCGGCAGATCTTAATGGTCTCTTTGTGCTTAGGCTGTCGCTGTTGACGGACGCGCGAAGGCGAGTAGTCCGTGTTCCGTCGTGACGATCACCGCGTCGCCAACCAGGATCGGCGACGCTGAACTGGTTAACTCCTCCTCGGTGGGAAGGGTATTCACCTGCTTCCCATCTCTCAACGCCAACACTACAGCAGCCGAACTCGATAGCGGCGTGAATAGCGCTGCTTCCTCGACCGTCAAAGGCTGCGCGGAGATGCGTCCCGGCAACAGCTTCTTCCAAAGCATCGTGCCGTTGACAGTTCAGCAGGTAAGCGAAATTGTCCAGCGAAGCCACGAGCACATGTCGCCGGCGAGTGTGACCGCTTCAACACCCGCGCCGGTTCGTTTGCGCCATTTCAATCGTCCTTTGTCGGCGCTCACGGCGTAAACGTAACCGTCACCCGAACCGAAGAAACGTTTTCCCGATCCACGGCGACTGGACCACGCACCGCGCCTTTCGTGCGATAGCGCCAGAGCACGCGTCCGGTCGCTTCTTCGAGCGCCAGCAGCGTTCCGTCTTCGCTGCCGAAGTAAACGCGGCCGGCTTTCAGCACCGGCTGACCGTTGAACGGCGAGGGAAACGGTATCGACCACAACACGCCGCCGGTGTGTTTGTCGAAAGCATAAGCGCGGCCGTCGACTGCCGCCTGCAAATAGTTTTTCGCCGCCGATTGCGAGCGCGCCACGCAGAGGTTTCACGAGCGGAGTCATCCACTGAGTTACACCGCCTTCGCGACCGAGTGCTCGCAACGCACCGCCAGAGCGGCGTGGTTCAGTTGGCGATCCGTTGTTTCAGAAGCGACGTAGATCGCCGATTCGTCCGCGACCGGAGACGCGGACAGTTCACCACCCATTTCGGATCGCCAGTAAAGCTGGCCGTCGCGAGCTTTCAGAGCGACGATCGTTCCGCCTGCGAGCGGCAAATAGATCCGTTCGTTATCGAAAGCGGGCGTGAGATTGAGTGTTACGTTTGACTCGTAACGCCAGCGCACGGTTAAAGGCTGCGACAGAAGCACCCGCGAGCCTGCGTGCGCGATCGTATTGCAAAGCTCGCCGCCGCGCGATAATTAAACACACGATCACGACCGCCAGTTTTTTACGATCAAACCTTGTTTGTGTATAATCTGCCACTCTTCTATTCCACGTTAATCAAAACTAAGCGCTGAGGTTTTCTTGAGCAACGTCCCGCAGCACGAAACCGTAATAATACTTGACTTCGGATCCCAGTACACACAACTAATAGCCCGTCGCGTTAGAGAAGCCGGCGTTTATTGCGAGATCCTTCCGTTCAACGCTCCCATCGAAGCCATCAATGCGCGGTCGCCGAAAGGTTGATCTTCTCCGGCGGACCTTCGTCCGTTTACGACGCTTGACGCGCCAAAGCCCGCATCCGCAGTTGCTCGACGCGATCGATTGTCCGTCGCTCGGAATCTGTTACGGATTTCAGGTCTTTGCGCGCGAGCTCGGCGGCTCGGTTGTCGCTTCGCCGAATCGCGAGTTTGGTTATGCGCGGCTTAAGGTTCTCGACGTCACGAGCAGATTGTTCCAGGGCCTTCCGCCCGAGATGGACGTTTGGATGAGCCATGGCGATCACGTAACGGAGATTCCGGAAGGTTTTCATCTGACGGCGATGACTGACGACGCACTGAACGCGATGGAAAACGAGACTCGCGGGATCTATGGTGTGCAGTTTCATCCGGAGGTTGCCCATACGCCGCTGGGCGCGCAGGTGTTGCGCAATTTTCTGTTCTCGGTTTGCGGATGTCGTGGTGACTGGTCGCCCGAAGCGGTGATCGAAGAGCAGGTCGAGCGTATTCGCGAACAACTGGGCGACTAGGGACGCGTTGTTTCAGGTTTATCTGGCGGCGTTGATTCGACAGTGGCGGCGGCGCTGGTCCACCGCGCTGTCGGCGATCGGCAGACGTGTATCTTTGTCGACAATGGTCTGCTGCGCGAAGGTGAGTTTGAGTCGACGCTGGCGCTGCTGCGCCAGAGCATGAAGTTGAATATTGCCGGCGTTCGGGCAGGGCATCTTTTCCTGGAGGCTTTGCGCGGCGTGACCGATCCGGAAGAGAAACGGAAGCGCATCGGCAAGGTCTTCATCGACGTGTTCGACGAGGAGGCGCGACGGATTGGCGACGTGGGCTACCTGGTCCAGGGAACGCTTTATCCGGACGTCATCGAGTCGGTTTCAGTTCGTGGTCCGTCGGCGGTGATCAAGAGTCATCATAATGTCGGCGGTCTGCCGGAGAAGATGAACCTGAAGTTGATCGAGCCGCTGCGCGAGTTGTTCAAAGACGAAGTGCGGTTGATCGGCAGAGAGCTCGGCGTGCCGGAAGAGATTCTCGGGCGTCATCCGTTTCCTGGTCCGGGTCTGGCTGTTCGCATCATCGGCGACATCACTGAAGAGAAGATTCGTCTGGTCCAGGCGGCCGACAGAATTTTCGACGAGGAGTTGCGACGCGCCGAGTTGTACAACTCAGTCTGGCAGGCGTTTCCGGTGTTGCTGCCAGTTTCGACCGTCGGCGTAATGGGCGATGAGCGAACCTATGAGCGAGTCGTTGCGATCCGCGCGGTTACGAGCGTCGACGGCATGACTGCCGACTGGGCGCGGCTGCCGCACGATCTGCTTGCGCGAGTTTCCGGCAGAATAGTTTCTGAGATTCGAGGCGTTAATCGAGTTGTTTACGATATCAGTTCCAAACCGCCTTCAACGATCGAGTGGGAATAGTAACCACTGCTCTGCACAGATAAAATGACCGATAAACAATTCGTACATCTTCATCTTCATACTGATTACAGTCTTCTTGACGGCGCCATTCAAATAAAACCGCTCTCCAATCGCCTTGAGGAATTGGGTATGCCGGCGTGTGCCATGACCGATCATGGCAACATGTTCGGCGCGATCTCTTTCTACAACGCGATGAAGAACAAGGGCGTGAAACCGATCATCGGTTGCGAGACTTACATCGCGCGCGGCAGTCGCAAAGAAAAAGCCGCGAGCGCTCCCGGCGAAAAAGCAAACTTTCATTTGATCCTGCTGGCGCAAAACTACGAGGGTTATCAGAACCTCGTGCGCCTGACGTCGAAGGCTTACACGGAAGGCTTCTATTACAAGCCGCGCATCGACAAAGAACTACTTGCCGAACACAGCAAAGGTTTGATCGGTCTGTCTGCATGCATGTCAGGCGTGCCGTCCGCGATGCTGGCCCAGGACAAATGTGACGAGGCTGCCAAAGCGGCGATCGAGTTTGAAGAGATCCTTGGAAAAGGGAATTACTTCCTCGAGATTCAGGAGCACGGGCTCGAACCTCAGCATCGCATCCGAAAATCGCTCGTCGAACTTTCGAAGCGCACGGGCGTGCCGCTCGTGGCCACCAACGACGCGCACTACCTGATGCCGGAAGATTCGCGCGCTCACGACGTGCTGCTGTGCATCGGATCCGGGAAGACGGTTAACGAATCAAATCGCTTGCGTTACGGAACGTCCAAACTTCTATGTGCGCTCCGCCGGAGGAGATGTGGCGCATCTTCGGCGATGAACTTCCCGAAGTGCTGACCCGCACCGTCGAGATTGCCGAACGCTGCGAAATGAAGCTGCCGACGGACATCAATTACCTGCCGCAGTATCCGATCCCGCAATCAGAAGAAGGACTGTCGATCGACGACTACTTCGAGAAAGTAGTTCGTCAGGGCTTTGAGCGCCGGCGCCAGCAGGTGTGGGATCCGCTCGTCTCTCGTGGGGAACTGAAACAACCGTTCACGGATTATCAGACTCGACTGTCCAGCGAGATCCAGATGATCAAGCAGATGGGTTTCCCGGGTTACTTTCTCATCGTCTGGGACTTCGTCCGCTATGCGAAAGAGCACTCGATTCCGGTCGGACCGGGACGAGGTTCGGCCGCCGGCTCGCTGGTCGCCTACTGCCTCGAGATTACCGACGTCGATCCGCTCCAGTACGACCTGCTGTTCGAGCGTTTCCTTAACCCCGGCCGTGTGTCGCTGCCGGACATCGATATCGACTTCTGCGTCCGTGGCCGCGGCGACGTCATCAACCACGTCGCCAACCTCTACGGCCGCGACTCCGTCTGCCAGATCATCACCTTCGGAACCCTCGCTTCGAAGGCCGCCATCAAGGACGTCGGCCGGGCGCTGGAGGTGCCTTATGCAGAGGTTGACCGAATCGCCAAGATGATCCCGCCTCCGGTTCGCGGTCGAAATGTCAGCATCTGAGTCAGGCACTTGAACAAGTACCTGAACTCAAACGGAGATGGAGACCAATCCGCAGGTTAAAGAGATACTTGAGATCGCGCATGCGGCTCGAGGGCTGCGCGCGACACTCGTCGGTTCACGCTGCCGGCGTCGTGATCTCGCCGCTGCCGCTTCAGGAACTGATCCCGATCGCCGTCTCAGGGAAGGAAGAACTCACCACGCAATATGTCATGTCGGACTTGGAAAAGACCGGCATGCTTAAGATGGATTTCTTAGCGCTTACCGCTTTAACTGTTATAAATGACTGCTTAATTAGCATTAAACAGTCGCTTGGGGAAGAGATTAAGTGGTCGGATATAGCGCTTAACGATGCTAAAGCTCTAGCGGTATTCGCTGAGGGAAGGACTGAGGCGGTCTTCCAGTTTGAGTCGTCGGGCATGCAGGAGATCTGCCGGAAGCTGAAGCCGAAGGGCCTTGAAGATCTCGCCGCGCTGAATGCGCTCTATCGACCTGGACCGCTCGATGGCGGGATGGTCGACGAGTTTATCCTCCGGCATCACGGGAAGAAGAGCGTTCGGTACCTCGTGCCGGAGATGAAGGAGATTCTCAACAACACCTACGGCATCATCGTCTATCAAGAGCAGATCATGCAGCTCGCGCAGAAGCTTGCGGGCTATACACTTAGCGAAGCCGACCTCATGCGTCGCGCGATGGGCAAGAAGAAGCGCGAAGAGATGGCCGTGCATGAGGAGAAGTTCATTAACGGCGCCGTCGAGCGCGGGATCAAGCGCGAAAAGGCTGAGAAGATATTCTCGCTTGATGGCCCAGTTTTCCGACTATGGTTTCAATCGCAGTCACAGTGTCGCCTACGCCTATCTCGCGTTTCAGACTGCCTATTTGAAGGCGCATTATCCCGAACATTTCTACGCGGCCGTGCTCTCGAACGAAGCCCAGGATGCGGCGAAGGTGTTTAAGTATTCGAAGGAGCTGAGGGCACAGAAAGATCGCCTTGCTGCCGCCGGACGTCAATGAGAGCAATTCGGGGTTTACACCCTTAAGCGGCGCCATTCGCTATGGCCTCACGGCCATTAAGGGACTGGGCCAGTCGACTGTTAAAGCGATTTGTGAAGCGCGGGAGGCTGGACCATTCAGGTCGTTCTTCGACTTTGCCGAACGGGTCGACTCTGCTACTTTGAATAAGCGAGTCTTTGAGAGTCTGGTTAGCGCCGGCGCCTTCGACTCGCTGAAGGACGGCCGCCCGGTCCACGACTGGCGCGGCGCGCTGTTCAGTTCGATCGATGCGGCGTTCGCGCGAGCGCAGGGTGCAAAGCGTGAGCGCATCCGGGTCAGCACCGGCCTCTTCGGGTCGATGCCGGAAGAAATTGACTACAGCGATCGAGATATCGCCGACGCTTAAAGGCTGGACCCCGACTGGAAATGCTGGCCGCCGAGAAAGCGGCGCTTGGGTTTTACATCACGGGTCACCCACTCGAGCATATTTGGAGATGCTCAGAACCTGAAGGCGGTCACGTCGTCGGAACTGCCGAACGTGACTACGGGAGCCGCGTCACCTGCGGCGGGATCATTTCCGATCTCCAGATGCGGACGACGAAGAAGGGCGACAAGTTTGCCCTGCTGCGGTTGGAAGATGAGGCTGGGGGGACGAAGTGCGTGCTGTGGCCGGAGGTCTACCGCAAGCATTCGGCGCTGTTGCAAAACGATCTGCCGGCGGTGATCGTCGGCCGGCTCGAATTGAGCGAAGACAATCCGCCGACGATCATCGTCGACCAGGTGCAGAGCATGGATGCGGCGGCGCGGCAAAACGAGTTCATGGTCTTGCGTCACGCCGCAGGAGGACGATTTTCGACGTCTGTACGATTCAATTCTGAGTTGCTTAGTGCGAACCCGGGCGACTGCGACGTCGCCATCGAGGCGAAGACCGACAACGGGTACGTCGTTCGCATTCAGGCTAACCATGCGCTGCGGGTTAAACGAAGTAACGAGCTCGAAGAGGCGCTGAAGAAGATTGGGCTGTGCGATCAGTTTTGAAAAAGAAACACCAGATCGAGCAAAAACGGCAGACGTGAGCTCCTGCAAAAATGGAAAAGAAAAGACAAAGAAGAAGGAGCCGTCCAAAGCCGATCGAAACGCGCACAGCTTTCGAGCGTGTTCAGCTCGCGCGTCATTCCGATCGGCCGTATACGCTCGATCTAATCGAGCGGCTCTTCGAAGATTTCGTTGAACTCCATGGCGACAAGCGGTTCGCTGAAGACCCGGCGATCGTTTGCGGCCTCGCGCGCTTTCACGGATTGCCAGTCGTTGTCGTGGGCCATCAGAAAGGACGCGACACCAAGCAGCGCAGCTATCGCAACTTCGGCATGCCGAAACCCGAAGGCTATCGCAAGGCGCTGCGCGTGATGAAGCTCGGCGAAAAGTTTGGCCGCCCCATCTTCACTTTCATCGACACGCCCGGCGCCTATCCCGGCATCGACGCCGAAGAACGCGGTCAGGCGGAAGCGATCGCTTACAACCTGCGCGAGATGGCGAAGATCAAAGTGCCGATCATTGTGACAGTGATTGGCGAAGGCGGTTCGGGTGGAGCGTTCGCGATCGGTGTTGGCGATCAGGTCTTGATGCTCGAGAACTCGATCTATTCCGTGATCAGTCCGGAAGGTTGTGCGGCGATTCTCTGGAAAGATCCGTCTAAAGCAGATCAGGCTGCGGAAGGTCTGCGCCTCACCGCGCAACATCTCTTCGAAGAAGGCATCATCGACAAGATCATTCCCGAACCGGAAGGCGGCGCGCACAACGACTACGATCAAACCGCTCGCTTTCTCGATTCAGCATTGAGTGAACGTCTGGCTGAAGCAGTCAGTTGTTCGCAGGAAGATCGACTTAGCTCGCCGTTACCGCAAACTTCGCGGCTTCGGCCGCTGGGGAACTGCCGATCAAAGTGAAAAGACTGTTAGTCGCTTCACGTCCAGTGGGATCCAGTGAGATCTGGTTTCGATCGAGTGACCACTGACTTTCTAGACCCAGCGATTATACTCGTCAGAACGGAATTCGTCGTCGGTTAGTTCGGCCGCCTGGTTCGGAGTGGCCGCCGCCGGCGCTTGCTGATGCTGCTCGTTCTGACCGGCGTTCGTCATCGCCTCGCGTGCCGATGAACTGCATGTCAGTCGCAGTGCACTTCCAGTGAGTGACGCGGTTTTCCGTCTCGGTCAACGTACTCTTCCACACGCAAGCGCCCTTCGATGTAAACCGACGTCCTTTTTGCAGATACTGTGAGGCAGTTTCTGCCTGGCGGTTCCAAAGCGTGACGCGAAACCAGGTTGTCTGATCCTGCATTTCACCGTTTCGATCTTTGCGCCGTTCATTCGTGGCCATGCTGAAGGTACAAACTGGGGTACCTTGAGCCGTGTAGCGCAACTCGGGATCGCGACCGAGATTTCCCACGATGATTACTTTGTTAAAGGACATGAGGAGCCTTTCTTTTTTCTGGGATTTCGAAACAGTCGCGATACTACTAGTGCAGCAATACGGAAGAATCAAGCAAGCGAGCTAACATTTCCAATCGAAAAGTGATTACTATCGCGTCTGGCAAATGATTTCTGATAGACTGTCGGCACATCGCATTGGTTTTTGCGTAATGTTGCGTAATGAAGCCACGAGTCTACATCGAAACCTTTGGCTGCCAGATGAATGTTGCCGACTACGGAGCGCGCAGCCACTGGTTTGCGCGGCTTCGGGCTACGATCTGTGCGACTCCGCTGACGACGCAGACGTGGTCCTGCTCAACACCTGTTCCGTACGCGAAAAAGCGGAACGAAAGGTTTTCACGCGCATCGGTGAAGTTCGCGCCGCGCGACCCGGCAAAGCATTGACAGCTGCTGGTTGGCGTGATGGGTTGCGTGGCGCAACTTGAAGGCGCATTCGATCTTCGATCACGCGCCGTCAGTCGACATGGTGATCGGCACGCGCGCGACCGATCGCATTTCGTCGCTGATCGAACGCGCCCGCGACGGCGAACGCAAAGTCCTCGATCTCGACGAACGCGGCGAGAACGACTCGTGGGAAGTTTCTCCGGTCGAACGACACTCGCCGCACGTCGCTTTCATTCCGATCATCGAAGGCTGCAACAAGTTCTGTTCGTTCTGCATCGTGCCTTACTCGCGTGGACGCGAACGCAGCCGTCCGGCAAGCGAGATCGTCGCGGAAGCTAAAGAACCTTCAGGCGCTCGGTTACAAAGAAATTCATCTGATCGGGCAGAACGTCAACAGCTATCGGCCGCGTGTCGAAGACGGTCTCGAAGGTTTCACAGGCGCGACGCCGTTTTGCCGTCTGCTTGCGCGCGGTCGCCGCGACCGGAATGCCGCGAATCAAGTTCACGACCTCGTTTCCGCGCGACTTTCACCCTGACATCGTTACCGCGATCGAAGAGAACCCGAACCTTTGCGACTGGATTCATCTGCCGGTGCAGTCCGGCAGCGATCGCATCTTGAAGCTGATGCGCCGCGGACACACACGCAGCGACTACTCGCAACGGATCGAACGCATCAAGAGCTCCAGCCGCCGTCTCGCGCTGACCAGCGACATCATCGTCGGTTTTCCCGGCGAAACTGACGAAGACTTTCGCCAGACACTCGAGCTCGTCGAACGAGTGTGAGTACGACAGCCTCTACATCTTCAAGTACTCGAAGCGCGCCGGAACGCCCGCGGCAAATTTCACCGACAACGTGCCGGAAAAAGAAAAGACCGCGCGTTCCTTGAGCTTGAAAAAGTGCAGCGACAGAACTCAGGAGAAGATTTATCGTTCGTACGTTGGTCGAACGTTGAGGTGCTGGCGGAAAGACAGAGCACCCGGTCGGAAAGCGATCTCTCGGGGCACTCAACGTGCCACAAAGTCGTTAACTTTGCCGGCGATCGCAGTCTCGAAGGTGAAATCGTCGACGTGTCAGTGACTGCCGCCAAGACAAACAGTCTGTACGGGGAATTAGTATCGTTCGGGTAAATCGTTCAGCGGTAGTGTAAGGGGTACGTTTTATGGAAATCGAGGTAAAGATCCGAGCACTGATGATGGATCCGAACAGCGGAACTCCGATTATCATTCTGAAAGACGTTCAGAGTGATACGATGCTGCCGATCTGGGTCGGCGCCTACGAAGCAAACGCCATCGCGCTGGAGATTGAAAAGATTGCGCCGCCGCGGCCGATGACTCACGACCTGCTGCGAAATCTGATCGTTGAGCTGGGGTGCAGGTGGAAAGAGTTGTGGTGACGAGTCTGCGTGACAACACGTTTTTTGCCGTGATCGAAATGCGTAACAGTGAAGGCGACCGCATGGTGCTCGATTCGCGACCGTCCGATGCGATCGCTCTTGCGTTGCGCGCCGATTGTCCGATCTACGTCGACATGGAAGTGATCAAAGCTTCGCGCAATACATTGCCGACAGAAGAAAGTGAAGAAAGCGAGATATCCGCGAGTGAAGAGGAATGGCCGGACGTCATCGGCGAAGCCGGCGATCTGCCGATGTAGCTTGAGTTTGGCCATATGTTTGAGCTTTCGAATGAGACCGACTGATGAACCCTGGAGCGTAGTTTGCCACTGTGCAGCGAATGGTAATTGCCATCGCCAATCAAAAAGGTGGGGTAGGGAAGACCACTACCGCCATCAATCTCGCCGCCGCCTTTGCCCGCAAGGGAAAACGTGTCCTCCTTCTCGATCTCGATCCCCAGGCCAACAGTTCGATCTCCTTTCTCGATCCGCTGACGGTCGAGCGATCCGTCTACGAGTTGATGATGGACGGCAGGCGCCCGTCGAAGCAGTCGGTCTATGCGACGCCGGTCGAGAACCTCGACGTTGTGCCGGCGCGAATCAACCTTGCGAAACTGGAGTCGAAACTCGTCGGCGATTTCGACGCGCCGTTTCGTTTGAAAGATCGACTCGAACCGTTTCAAGCAGCACTACGAAGTCATCGTGATCGACACGCCGCCGACGCTGGGTTTGATCACCGTCAACGCCCTCGTCGCTGCGACGCACGTGTTGATTCCGATTCAGTCGTCGTACTTTGCGCTTGGAAGGCACGGACGATCTGCTCGAGACGATCGAGAAAGTCAAAGCGCGGCCGAATCCGAATCTTGAACTGCTCGGCGTGCTCGTCACGTTGCACGACAAGCGCACGACGCTCGCGCGCGAAGTTCACGAACAGATTCGCAAAGTGTTTGGTCCGAAGTTGTTTGAGACTGTGATCACGAAGAGCGTCAGGCTCGAAGAGTCGCCGGCGTACAAGGAGTCGATCTTTAGTTTTGCGCCTAATTCATCCGGCGCAATTGAGTACGGAAAACTTTGTGAAGAGGTAATCAGCCGTGTCTAAAAGAGGACTGCCGACTGGACTGCAAATGCGACACGACTCGCATTACGTCGAAGAGTTGTCGCAGCATCGGCCGCAGCAGGTCGGCCGCATGATTCCGGTGGACAAACTGGATCCGAACCCGGAGCAGCCGCGCACTGAGTTTGGCGACCTGACGGAGTTGACGGCCTCGATCGCAGAGAAGGGCGTGCTGGAACCGTTGCTCGTGAAGCCAAATCGGCTGACGGGACGCTGGATGATCATCGCGGGTGAGCGGCGTTGGCGTTCGGCGCAACGCGCGGGGTTGAAGGAAGTGCCTTGTGTTGAGATGGAAGTCGATGACGGCACGGTGGCGGAGATCGCGCTGATCGAAAACATGCAGCGCAAGGACCTCACGGTTTGGGAAGAAGCGGATGGGTTGCTGGCGCTGTGCGAAAAGTTTGGTTACACGCACGACGACGTGGCGCGGAAAGTTGGCAAGAGCCGGACTACGGTGACTGAAGCTCTGGCGATCGCGAAAATTCCTGATGACGTGCGCGAGGTCTGCCGCGACGCTGATATCACGGCGAAGTCTGTCGTTGCTTCAGATCGTGCGCCAGCCGGACGATGAGTCGATGCGGAGGTTTGCGAAACAGATCGCGACGCAGGGTTTGAAGCGAGATGACGCGAGGGAAGTGCGGCGGCAGGAGATGGGACCGCGTGTGGTTCCGGAGTCGAAGCCTTACACCTTCAAGTACGCCTCGCCTGAAGGAGACTTCAATATTGAAGTTCGTTTCAAAGCCCCGCAGGTGAGTGACGCGGAAGTGGCGTTGATCCTGCGCGCCGTCGCCGACGAGATCGACGACGAACCCGACGACACAGACTTAACACGGCACTGAACAGAAGCAGTTTCTCAGTCACTTAGTACCGTGCGTCCGTGCTACTTACTTCGAAGCCACAGTCTTCTTCTTCTCAGCCGCAGCGCGTTTCTGCAACGACTTGGCCCAACGTTCAAACGTCGGCTGCAACGGCTTGAAGAGGCGCGCGCGGAAGCTGTGCTTCCTCTCGTTCCACTGCTTCAACTGCTTCTCGGTGTACTGTCGAATCGCCGGCTCGAGCTGTGTCTTCTTGAGCGAGTGCTTGAGAGTTAAGTGGTAGTGTTGGCCCACCAGCGAAAACACCAGCGCCACCAGATTACTCTTGAACGAAAGCCGCGGAACGATTCGCTTGTGAAACGGTTTGTCTGCCGGCAGCAAGACGTTGACCGCGATCTCGAACCAAGGCCCTTTCGGCCCCTGCCGCGGATGATAAAGTCCGGGTAATTCGGTCGCCTGAAAAGGTCCTCTGATGCGCGGGTCGGTGATGAATGGCACCAGCCGGATGCGTTCGATCCCGCGTGTATGTTCTCGCGGCAGGCTGTCAAACGCCTCTTCAATCTGCTCTATCGCGCCTTTCGGCAGTTTCCCCTCGTACTGGTTCTCGATGCGTATCGCCACAATTATCGCTTCCTGTATGTAGATGATTCGATTTGGAGTGAGCCACTTTAGAGGGAAGGTGACGGGAGGGTCAAGTGAGGTCAGTGACTGCGCCAAGGCTGGCGCTGGACACGAGTCTGGCGTACTTCGCCAGGACGCCGCTTTCATAACGTCGCGCGGGCGCGCGCCAGGCTTCAGATCGGCGGCTTAATTCTTCAGTCGAAACGTTGAGTTGTAACAAACCGCGTCCGGCGTCGATCGTGATCGAATCGCCCTCACGAACCAGCGCGAGAGTGCCCCCGACCCCCGCCTCAGGCGCTACGTGACCGACAACCATCCCGTGTGTCGCACCAGAGAAACGACCGTCGGTGATCAGCGCGACTGAGTCGCCCAGACCGGCGCCAATGATCGCCGACGTTGGCGCAAGCATCTCGCGCATGCCTGGCCCGCCCTTCGGACCTTCATAACGGATCACGACAACGTCACCGGGTTTGATCTGTGACGAGAGTATTGCCTGTAGACAGATCTCTTCCGAATCGAAAACACGAGCCGGGCCGGTGATCGACTTCTTCTTTACTCCGGAAATCTTCGCGACAGCGCCTTCGGTGGCGAGATTGCCACGCAGAACGGCGAGGTGCCCTTCGGGATAGAGCGCGTCGTCCCACGGATGTATCACGTCCTGATCGGATCGCGGGTTCTCAGGCACATCCGCTAATGTCTCCTCGATCGTCTTGCCCGTGATCGTCAACGCATCTCCGTGCAGGAGACCGCGCGTCAACAACATCTTCATCACCTGCGGAACCCCACCGGCTTTGTGCAGATCCGTCGCGACGTACTTGCCCGACGGTTTCAGATCGCAGATCAGCGGCACGCGTTTTCTGAGTTCCTCAAAATCGTCAAGTGTTAACTGAACTTTCGCCGCGTGAGCGATCGCGAGAAGATGCAACACGGCGTTGGTCGAGCCGCCGACGGCCATAACGACGGCGATTGCATTCTCAAACGCCTTTCGCGTCAGAAGGTCGCGGGGCAGAATCTGTTCCTGTACGGCGTGCGCGAGAGCACGTGCCGACGCGGCGGCGTTTTCCGTCGTTTCAGCATCTATCGCCGACATCGTGGACGAATGCGGCAGACTAAAACCCATCGCTTCGATGGCTGATGACATCGTGTTTGCGGTGAACATCCCACCGCAAGACCCGATGCCGGGGCACGCACGACGCTCAATCTCGAGAAGATCGTTTTCACTGAGCCGGCCAGAGCAGTATTTTCCAACCGCTTCAAAGGTGCTGACTACCGTCAGATCTTCTCCGTTCAAATGACCCGGCTGAATGGTGCCGCCATAGATGAAGATCGAAGGAATGTTGAGACGCGCGATCGCGATCATCGCGCCGGGCATGTTTTTGTCGCAGCCACCGATCGCCAGCAATCCGTCGACAGACTGCGCCTGACACACAGTCTCGATCGAATCCGCAATCACTTCGCGCGACACGAGGGAATACTTCATTCCCTCGGTTCCCTGAGAGATCCCGTCACTCACCGTAATCGTCCCGAACACCTGCGGCATCGTTTGCGACTCACGCAGAGTTTCGATTGCGCGTTCGGCAAGATGGTTCAGGCCCGCGTTGCACGGTGTGATCGTGCTGTAGCCGTTAGCAACCCCGATGATCGGTTTTTCGAAGTCGGCATCTTCAAAGCCGACCGCGCGGAGCATCGCTCGGTTCGGCGCGCGCTCCACGCCGCGAGTGATTGCATGGCTGCGTTTGCTCTTCAATCCGTGTTCACACCATCCTTTAATTCGTCGTCTTATCGACCAAACGACCTTCTGACAACCACGGCATCATCTCACGCAGCTTCGCGCCCACACGTTCGATTGGATGCTCGCGAGCTTCGTCGTCGAGTTGCTTGAACAACTGCCGCCCATCTCTGGCTTCCTTCATCCAGTCGTTCGCAAACGCGCCAGACTGAATCTCGGCAAGGAGCGTTTGCATGCGACGTTTTGTTTCGTCGTTGACGACGATTGGACCACGCGTCATGTCGCCAAACTGCGCCGTGTTCGAGATGGAATAACGCATTTCCGAGATACCACCTTCGTACAGCAGATCGACGATCAGTTTCATTTCATGCAGACACTCGAAGTACGCCATTTCCGGCGAGTAACCAGCTTCGGTTAGTGTCTCAAATCCTGCTTTGATCAGCGAGGTGAGTCCGCCACATAAGACGGCCTGCTCGCCGAACAGATCGGTCTCTGTTTCCTCGCGAAAACTCGTTTCGATAATACCCGCGCGGCCGCCGCCGATCGCCGAAGCATACGACAAACCGATCAATCGCGTATCGCCGGTTGGATCCTGGTTAACGGCAAGCAGGCAGGGAACTCCCGCGCCGCGTTTGTATTCGTGCCGCACGAGATGGCCCGGCCCTTTTGGCGCAACCATGAACACGTTTGCATCCGCAGGCGGCTCGATGAATTTGTAGTGAATGGAGAAACCGTGAGAGAAGGCGAGATACTTACCCGGCGTGATCGATTCGGCGATCTCACGCGCGTAGACGTCTGGCGCGAGCTCATCAGGCACGAGCATCATGACGACGTCGGAATCAGCAGCAGCTTGCGCGATCGGTAACACCTTCAGGCCGGCGTTCTCAGCCTTCTGCCACGACGCGCTCTCGGGCCGCAAGCCGACGACGACTTTGCAACCGGAGTCGTTCAAATTATTCGCCTGCGCAAATCCCTGACTGCCGTAGCCGATGACCGCGATCTGCTTCTGGCGCAGCAGTTCAAGATTCGCGTCCTTGTCGTAATAGATATTCATCTTCGTTCCTCTCTTCTGCCGTTGCGAGCCGGTTTATGGCGATATGTCCCGTGCGCGTGATGTCTGTAATCCCGATCGGTCGTAGCAGCTCGATAAACGTGTCGACCTTCTCCTTGTTGCCGGAAGCCTCGACGATCAGTTGCGAGTGCGAAATGTCGACCACCTTCGCACGAAACACGCCGACGAGACTCAGAACTTCCTGGCGTGCCGCGCCGGCCGAAGCTTCGACGGTGATCAGCGCCATTTCTCGTTCGATGTGCGGGCGAGTAGTTACATCGTGAACTTCGCGGACGCGCGCGAGGCGTTCGCACTGTTTGACGATTTGCTCGATCGTGCGATCGTCGCCACGGGTGACGATCGTGACTCGCGACCAGCGCGGGTCGAGTGTTTCACCCACGGAGATCGTTTCGATGTTGAAGCCGCGCGCGCTGAACAGACCGACGATCCGCGAGAGCTCGCCGGGCTGATCGGCAACGATGATTGAAAGTGTGTGACGCATCTCTTACACACCGTCACTCTGCAGAATCATGTCGCTCGAGTTGGCGCCCGCCGGCACGATCGGAAAAACGTTCTCCTCTTTTGAAACTACAACGTCGACGACTACAACGCCTTTGTGTGCGACGGCGGTGGCGAGCACGTCGTGAAGCTCATCCGGCCGCTTGGCGCGTAGGCCTAAAGCGCCAAACGCCTCCGCGAGTTTCACAAAGTCAGGCGCGACCGAGATGTCGACTTCGGAATACGTGCGGTCGTAAAACATTTCCTGCCATTGCCGCACCATGCCGAGATAACCATTGTTCATGATCAGGATCTTCACCGGCAGGTTGTATTGGACCGCAGTCGCCAGTTCCTGGTTCGTCATTTGAAAACCGCCGTCACCCACGACCGCGAAAACCGGTTGGTGCGGGAATGCCAGTTGAGCACCGACAGCGGCGGGCAGTCCGAAGCCCATCGTTCCCAGACCGCCGCTGGTAATCAGTTGTCTCGGTCGCTTGAATGGGTAGAACTGGGCCACCCACATCTGATGTTGGCCCACGTCGGTGGTGATTATGGCTTCGCCGTTAGTGAGACGATGCAACTCGTGAATCACCGTTTGTGGCTTGATCTGGTTTAGCGAGCCCGTGAAGCGGAGCGGCTGCGATCGTTGCCAGGCGCGTATCTGCTCCCACCAAACTTCTCTTGCGTCGATCGACTGCTGAAGTTTTTGTTCGTCACGTTCGCGGCTTAGCGCAAGAAGCTCGGACAACGCCTGTCTTGCATCGGCGGCGATCGAGAGACTTGGAGCGACGTTCTTTCCGATGTTTGCCGGATCGATGTCGATATGGATTACTCGCGCTTGCGGAGCGAAGGTCGCCAGTTTGCCGGTCACGCGGTCGTCAAATCTCACGCCCACGGCAATCAGCAGATCGCTTTGGGCCACCGCCATGTTTGCGGCGTAGGTTCCATGCATCCCGAGCATGCCGAGCGAGAGTGGATGAGCAGAAGGGAATCCGCCGAGTCCCATCAACGTCGGTGCTACGGGCAGGCGGAAAGTTTCCGCGAACGTGCGTAGCGATTCGTCAGCGCCGGAGTTTGCAATGCCGCCGCCTACATAGAGTACCGGCCGCCTCGCACTCAGCACCGCATCGAGCGCACGCTCGAACGACGCTCGATCCAGCGCAGGCACATCGCTGGAGAAGGGAAAACTTACATGGTCCAGTCTGGAATAGGACGTTCTTGCGGCCGTGACGTCCTTCGGGATGTCGATCACCACTGGACCAGGACGTCCCGAACGCGCGAGATAAAACGCTTCCCGAACGATTCCGGCGATGTCGCTCGCTTCGCGCACGAGATAGTTGTGCTTAACGCACGGCCGCGTAATGCCGACTGTGTCGACTTCCTGAAACGCGTCTGTGCCGATCAAATGTCTCGGGACTTGTCCGGTTATCACGACGATGGGCGTCGAATCCATGTAAGCATTGGCAATACCCGTCACGGCGTTCGTTGCGCCTGGACCAGACGTGACGAGCACAACGCCGACGCGGCCCGATGCGCGCGCATAACCTTCGGCCATGTGCACCGCGCCCTGTTCGTGCCGGACCAGGTAATGTGTGATTCGATCGCGGGCCCGCCACAGTTCGTCATAGATGTGCAGGACCGCTCCTCCGGGGTAACCGAAAATCGTGTCGACACCTTCGTATGTAAGCGCATCGATCAGGATCTCGGCGCCCGTTGGTCCTTCAGCCACGCGCGCAACGGGCGGCTGCTTTGTCATGACATTGGCGATTAACGGCTGTGCACTCATCTGTTCACTCGCTGGTGGGTTGGCGAATTTAGCGCTCTATCGACTGTTTGTACAATTTATTTTTTTAAAAGAAATATAAATCAGATTCATCGACTAGCGCGGGCGAGTTGTGGTAAATAATGCAGACCATGGAAATGGCGCAGTTGGAATATTTCATAAGAGTGGTGCAGGAGAAGGGTTTCTCCAAGGCTGCCTCGCGCGTATTTCGAACGCAGCCGGCGGTCAGCATAGCCATTCGGCGGCTCGAGGAAGAGATCGGGTTGCCGCTGCTCGATAGGAGCCAGAAAGTGCCGGTGCTCACCGAGGCAGGGCAGGTCGTGTTCGACTACGCGCAGCGGATTCTCGGCCTGCGTGATGAGGTGGGCCAGACGATCCGGGATCTGCAAAACCTAAAATCCGGCCGCGTGCGAGTCGGAGCAAATGAGAGTACTTCGCTGTATCTGTTGCCCGAACTGATTCTTACTTTCCGGGAGCGGCACCCCGACGTGAAGGTGGAGATATTTCGACAGGTCTCGAGCCGGCTTCCGCGCGAGTTGCTCGATCGCACGATCGACTTCGGTTTGATGGCCTTTGAACCGATCGATCGGGAACTGGAATCGTTTCCGGTGCTTAAGGACGAGTTGGTTTTGATAATGAGTCCGAAGCATCCGCTGGCCGGCCGTCCGTCGGTGAAGGTCAAAGAACTGGCAAACGAGCCATTCGTTGCGCATAACGTGAATTCCGGGTCTCGCGCTAAAGTGATCGAAACGTTTGCGCGACAACACACTCCTTTGAATATCACTCTCGAACTGGCGACCATCGAGACGATCAAACGTTTCGTACAGAAGCGCGTGGGACTCGCTTTCGTACCGCGCATGTGCGTCCGCGAAGAGCTCGCGCGGGGCGTGCTCGTCAGCGTTCCGGTGCGCGGACTCACACACAATCGAACTCTCTGGGCGGCGCATCGCCGTGGCACAAATCTCTCACCAGCCGGCGCCGCATTCCTCAATCTGCTTCGCAAGCACACCAACAACTCGATTTAAGATTTCCCGAAACTGCGGTTTAAAAAAACGCGGCGCCGTTGGGAACAACGGGTTCCTTTTCAATCCGAACGGTGAGATTCATAAGTGCGGTCTCGCCGTCGACGACTCAACTGAAGCCATCGGCATGCTCGGCGAGGAGCTCGACAGCAACCACGCCAACGCCGTGAAGTGGAAAGAATGGACGCCGCTTGCCAATCCGGTCTGCCGGGGCTGTGAGTTTCTCCCGTCGTGTCTAGGCGGCTGCCCGCGCAACCAGATGCAAATGCGCGAGGTTCAGAAGAAAGAGAACTGCCAGTACTACCAACAACACGAAAACCGCATATTAGCCACACACCTGGAGATGGCCCAGCTGTAAGCGATCGCTTAATTCGCGTCCACCTGTAAGCGCAGTCCTAAGACCGCACACGCGACCCTTGAATACCGCACTTGTAATGGATCGTGTCGCTAACCATTACGTGAGGAAGCGGAACGTAAACGCCGCGCACCTATTGGCGCCGGGTTCCACAAAACTCACGAAAGGACCGCGACAAAATGGCAAGGTATTACGTCAATCGAAACGCACAGGATAATGGCGACCATGAGGTCCATGCTCAAAGCTGCAGCTTCTTACCAGAGGTTGACAACCGACTCTATCTAGGCGAATTCACCAACTGCCGACCCGCCGTCCGAGAAGCCAAGAAATACTACGATAGAGCGAACGGCTGCTATTACTGCTCCAGGGAATGCCACACGACCTAATCTCCAAAAGCGCACCGACCTCGTCTTTGCTCACTCATTCTCGGGCCACACACATAAGGGAAGACGCACGATTCATCGCGTCCGATAATACATATTATGTCGTTGGCGGCTTTGCCTCAAAAGTCTCTAAACACCGCCGTTTGCCTCAAAAAGCAAGTTGACCGATCTTCCGCACGCGACGCGGCCAACTTGATTTGAGGGAAAGGGCCGAACTTAGAGCTTGATGCCTAGTGACTTCAATAACTCTTGTTCTTCACTGCTTAAGTTCCCTTGGCCAATCGACGAAACAGGGTGTACGAAGCATTCGGAAACTTCGTGCGCATGAACAATGCTTCGATGCGCACATCAAGTTCTCCGATAGCTTCGTTGATTGTCCCCGGTTCCGCGACGTGGCTTTGCAGAATGGTTAAGTTTACGCCAAGCATGAGCGCAGCTTCAGGATGGCCCTCATAAGGCCGAAAGACGATTTCCCAATCGTCAAAATCCAGCCACGGATGCTCTATTACAGTGTCGGTGTTATCGTTATCTGGCATGGTCGATTCCTCTTATACAGGTTTCGGTCGTGTAGGGGCTGGTGAGTGCTAGTAACACTTGCCAGTCCCGCTTCTTTTGAGGCGAACCACTATAAAGACATTGTTTCATCTGTGCAAGGAAATCTTAGTGGGGATTGTCGTGCTACACTCCTAAAAAGCGCAAAGCCGCAAACGTATTTCTACGCTGCGGCTATTACAGAGCCTCACGGACTCCTAAGTTGGTCTCTATTCTACATAACGAGGCCAACTATGGATATTCCTGTCAACCGATCTCGAACCTTGCTTGCTCGCGAGCGAGCGACTAGTGTCAGATCCGCGATCAGCACGCGGTGACGCCACATCCATATTACTCAGACACTTACGGACGGAGCGCCATTTGCTCAGCAGGTTTTAGATAATATCCTAAGCCTCGACAAAGGAACTGCGTCCCCTTGTCTGCAAATTACCTCTACTACGGCGATAATTTAGAAGTCCTTCGTAAGCACGTCCACGACGAAACGGTTGATCTGTGCTACATAGATCCGCCCTTCAATTCCAAGCGCACGTACAATCAGATTTACAACAATGTCGGACGCGAAGATCGGGCGCAGGAACAAGCCTTCATAGATACGTGGATTTGGGACCATCACGCAAACGAGTTTTAAGCACATCCTGTCCAACACCAACGGCGTTCAGACAAAACAATCTATAGAACTCATACGCGGCTTGGACACGGTTTTAGGTAGGGGCAGCTTGTTCGCCTATCTAGTGAATATGACTGTCCGTATAGCGGAGATTCGCCGCGCGTTGAAACCAACGGGCAGCTTCTATTTGCACTGCGACCCGACGTCTAGTCATTATTTGAAACTGCTACTAGATGCCATCTTTTGCCCACAGGGCGGAGATTTTAAGAATGAGATTATCTGGCAACGAACCAACGCCCACAATATGAGAACGAGGGCTATGTTAGGGCAAACGATACTATTTTCTTTTACACCAAGTCTGCGGAGTTTACGTTCAATGAGCAATACACTGACTATGGCCCAGAACAGATGAAGCGTTTTAGACCTGACGAAAACGGTAGACTTTATAAAGCGGAGAACCTAACGTTCTCCAACGCAAATCCAAGCCGACAATTTGAATGGCGAGGCTCCAAGCCCCCGCCGCACCGATCTTGGGGCGCATCACTTGAGCAGCTTGAGGCGTGGTATCAAGAGGTCGAATTTTACTAAAGCGTGACGGAACGCCCCGGCTTGATGGATTGAAAATCTACTTGGAAGACACGACAGGCAAGCCACTAACAACGAATTGGACGGACATAGATAGAATAAGTAACACGTCCGGCGAGAGACTCGGGTATCCAACACAAAAGCCCGAAGCCCTGTTAGAGCGCATCATCAAAGCAAGTAGCAACGAGGGAGACATAGTGCTTGACACGTACTGCGGGTGTGGTACTACCACCGCAGTCGCGCAACGCCTTAATAGACATTGGATGGGAATAGATATTACCTATCAGTCCATTTCGTCAGTAACTCAAGCGACTTGAGGATGTCCACGGTAAAGACGTGTTGAACGAAATCATTCTTGACGGTATCCCGCGCGACATGGCGTCAGCGAATGTCTTTGGCCCACAAGAAAGATGATCGCGTGCGGAAGGAATTTGAAAAAGTGGGCCATCCTTACTTATACGAACAGGGCTGTTATTAACGGCAAGCGGGGAGCGGATGGCGGGATCCAGCGGGACTGCCTACTTCGTGGAGAATAAGCGCGATAACGCTAAGATTGTCTTTCAAGTCAAATCTGGTGGCGTCAAGCGCAATGATATTGCTTCACTGCGCGGCGACATGGCGCGTGAAAATGCGGCGATGGCAATACTCATAACCCTTGAAGAACCAAGCCGACCGATGATCAAAAGATGCCAATGCCGCCGGATCGTATCATCACGAAATGATGGGCAGAAACTGAGATAAGATACAAATCGTGACGGTAAAAGACATCATTGAAAAGGATGCGCGGTTAGACGTTCCGATGAGTCGTGAAGTCTTGAGGGCTGCTCAACGCGCGACCACTGGCGTTCAGCTTGGCTTTAATTCTGAGGCCTACTTGAGCGCAGTTCAAACAACAGAAGAACCGAGCCGCAAGGACGCTCGGGTTGCGCGGGCAGCGAAACCACGTAAGGCGAGCAGGAAAATCGCGTAAAGGCTTAACACTTAGGCGGCTTCCGCTTCTGAAAAATCCACGTCGATTCCTAGCTCGTGCCGCGACTGAATCACGACACACAGGTTATGACAAAGCACCTTACACAGGGCTTCATTGATCTGCGCGGTCAAGGTCTTACTCCGTAGTCTCTGACCAAACTTTGCTTTGATCATATGAAAAGCCGTCTCGACGTTTGAACGCTTGTGATAGTGCTGGAGAAACTCTTCGCGGTTGTCATTGTAGAAACTGAGCATCCGAGTCCAGAGCGTTGACTTAGGGCCATAGTTGGTCTGTGCTTTCGAGTTCGACTTGAACGGGATGTACGGGATGGCTTTGTGCCGCAAAGTCGTTAGCAAGTTCTCTGCCGCTCAAATACGCCTTGTCGGCTGAGACTTCCTTCATCGTAAATCCGTTTGCCGCAGCCGCTTCCAGCAAAGGCTTAAAGTAACCGTGATCGTTTGAATAGCCGTCGCTTATCTCAACGGACGTGACGATGTTTGTTTTGACACCGCACATCACGTGGGCCTTCAGCCACATGCGGCGATCTTCTTCCTTGCTATACTTCACATCGAACCAGCGCATGAATTGACCTGTACTGAATCCTGAACTGTCAACCGCGAAGTCTGTCTCAACCGACTTGAGAGGCGCAGCACTAAGTTTGATTAATTCATACAGATAAGGCGTGAGGCTTTCCGCTTCCAATAACGGAACACCGAATTGTATGACGGCATCCTTGACAGATATCCGCGTCGCTTGGCTTCCTGCAAATCGCTCTGAAAACGACGACCTGAAACCGTGGAGTAAATCTTAAACGTGCTCGCAAAGATAATGTCAGCAAGCGACAAGCGTGGCCTACCGCGTTGCTGTTCCGGCTCAGGGATGCTCCGGCAAAGTTCATAGAGCAACGCTTGCAGTTCTGATTTTTCGTTTTGCTGAGCGCGATTGTAACTGGGCCAGTTTTGCGCGTAAGTCTTCCGCGTGACCTTCACCGTCTCGGTTGTGATGGTCTGTCCGTCAGCGGTCTGCTCACGCTGGATTGTGTATTCAACGGCGAAGATGTGTTTGCACTTCTGACTGCGAAACTCGAAGTCCCGGCAAGTGCATTCCGGCTGTTCGCCAGTCAAAGCAACGGTGTACTTTTCTTCCTGTCCGCTCTGTGAGGGAACTAGCCAAAGGTTGCTTTTGCCCTTGCGGATCACTTTTGATTTAGCTGCGATTTCCAACCCTTTAATCTCTCTCGGTTCCATCGGGATAACCTCGCTCAGTGGGGATAACTTCTTGAGCGCATATATTACTATAGAGTACATAGTCCGTCCAGCAAAATGTGTACTTGACAGTAATATATTTGAGTGCGTATATTGCTTCGCATGGCTAAACAAACCAGAAAAGTTACTGTCTATATTTGCGAGCGTTGCGAGCATGAATGGATTCCTCGTGATGCTGATCCTAAATCCGAACCTCGTGTCTGTCCTAAGTGTAAAAGCCCTTACTGGAACAAGCCGAGACGAACGGCGAAAGCCGCATAGCTTCTAAACCTCACTCATGAAACTGGTTAACCAAAAGCAAAGATGAAAGATCAAGAGCACACCATATTACTAGGATTATTTGCCCTGATAGGGCTCCTATCGGCTCACTAGATAGTCTGGGTGGTAGTGGTGTCCTTCTTACAGCATGGGAGTAAAGTCTCGGAGGTATAAACACCAAAGCCTAGCACGTATGGGCACGTGTTAGGAGCTCCTTGAAGCTGATAACGAGCCATCGTTAGAGTGTGCGTATATATCGTTCTATCTCCGGTCTGCGAGACAAAAAATTAAAAACCGCGATTTGGCGTTTACTGGGCATCGCAATCTCACGCCCCATTGTCCCGCTTGTTCTAAGGTCGTGGTCTATCTCAGGGACATCCTTCCGTTGGGGTTTTCAAATGTGTCCAGTGTTCAGGGCGTTTCATACCCTTAAATGAATGACAACGGCCACGCTATCTAAAGATTTGCCGAGGCCAAAATACTGCCTATCCGGCAAGCAGATTGAAGTAACCCGTAACTTTACGAGACTGACATGCGCATCCTGACCCTTTTTACTGAGCCAGATTCTGTAGCTCACTCCTCGGAGAAGTTGCCACCGCGCTCAACGGAAAGCTCAGCACGCAAAACACCGATTGTCAAAACTGCACCAGATCGTGGATATGTATACCCCTCAACTGTATGGGACTCCGCTATGCCCCTTACCTTATCTCACCGATAAAGCCCGCGCACATCTGGTTAACCGTAACGTGATCTAAAGTGGACGACGCGCCCAACCAGCTCGACTTATTTCCTACCAATTAACCGGAAATAAAAGGCCAGCTTGCGGCCTTTGCGGTCGTTCTACGTGGCCTAATCGAAACCCTCATAGCACAATGGCTCCTTGACCAAAGCACAGGCCGTAACGATCCTGCGGGAGACTGATGTGCGAGTGGCTTTTGCGATTTGGGACGAACTGCAAGGCGAGATGCCGGACTGCGCGAACTGAAACGAATGGAAGAACAGGCGACGCGGTTTCTCGAAAGTCTGAGGCGAGATATTTCCTGAGTGATAGCGAGCGGCGTGCCACAAACCGGCGATCCGGTTCGGTCAATATGCTTTTTGGATCAAACGACGTTATTAAGGCAAAGCCGTCGTTGGCGGCTTTGCCTCAAAACTCTCAATCTGACCGCCGTTATGAGGCAACGCGACTTCTGCCCCAAAAAGCAAAATGACTGATTGGTTTCAGCTAACATTTAGGATTGGGTTCTATAGCTCGATACTCATGGCCTTCGGTTGGCACATCTATCACTTCGCCCGTTCGGTAGTTCTGTATTTACCCGGCGACAAGATTTGGATAGCGTTATAGGCTCGTCCGTCCCGCACTTCCGCATTTGAAGCGGACATGGTTGCGTTGGCGGCGTGGTGAACCAGCCTGAAATCAATCATTTCAATCTCCTTTATCTATGCAATTTGCTCTACCGCGAAGTTGGTTTCAATCCCCAATTCATGCACGGATTGAATCACAACGCAGAGGTTATGACAAAGCACCTTGCACAATGCCTCGTTGATCTGCGCCGTGAGTGCTTGCTTCGCAGCCTCTGACCAAACTTAGACTTGATCATGTGGAACGTCGTTTCGACGTTTGATCGCTTGTGGTAGTGCTGTAGAAACTCCGCACGATTCAGACTGTAGAAATGATACATCCGCGTCCACAGTTCCGACTTCGGGCCATAGCTCCACGTGAGTGCGGCACTGAGTTTGATTTGAACGGGATGTAAGGGATCGCGCCGCGCCGCAACGTCGCCAGCATGATTCGTCTGCACCGAGATAGCCTTTGTCCGCGCTATACCTCTTTCATCTTGAATCCTGCTTCTGCCGTGCTGTTCAACCAAGCCTTTGAAGTAATGGATAATCATGTGCGTATCCGTCGCTCACTTCAACGCTCGTGACGATGTTTGTTTTCACGCCGCACCATCAAGATGCAGTTTGAGCCACATGCGGCGATCCTCTTTCGTGCCGTACTTCACATCTAGCCAGCGCATAAACTGACCGGTGCTGAATCCTGAACTATCGACCGCGAAGTCTGATTCAATCGATTTGAGCGGCGCAGCACTGAGCGTGATCAACTCGTACAGGTAAGGCGTCAACGCTTCGGATTCAAGATATCGAAACACTGTTGTAGTGCGGCAAGTGCGTCAGATAGCCACGCGCTTTCGCTTCGCGCAGATCGGTTGAAAAGCGTCGACCTGAGATCGTGCTGTAGATCTTCGTCACGCTCGAAAAGATGATGTCAGGCAATGACTAGCGGCGGTCTGCCCTTCCCTTGCGTTGCTCAGGCTCAGGAAGGTTTTTGCAAAGCTCGTAGAGCAAGGCTTGCAGTTCTGATTTCTCGTGCGTCTGAGCGGCGTTGTAGGCTTTCCAGTCTCTGCGTGTAGGTCTTGCGCGTGACCTTGACCGTCTCAGTAACAACGGTCTGACCGTCTGAGGTTGTCTCACGCATCAAGACGTATTCAACCGCGAAACGTGCTTGCACGCGCTTGTCGAAACTCGAAGTCCGGGCATGTGCATCTCGGCGCTTGCGGATCGGGATTCACTTTGTATTCACCGTGGCCCGCTTGCGACGGAACGATCCACGTATTGCCCTTGCGGGTGAGTTTTGATTTAGCGGCGATCTGGAGTGCTTTGATTTCGCGTTCAGAGAGTTGACGGTCGTGTTTTCATTGTGTTCCTCTTGCCTTTTGGTTAGGCGATGGCTCACAATGTCGTTTGCTGGAGACGATGCGAGCAATCGCTGAGTTTTCAATGGCCCTGTCGGTTGTTACAAGCAACTGGCAGGGCTTTTTCTTTTCTCAAACGAACTGGCGACATTATATCATGTTATGGATTGCTGTCCAGTCAACGGATATTTACACGCCCGTCGCAGAGAAATATCTTCCGTTTAACTCCATAATTCTTACTGTAGTATGCTCGAGATAAAAGTTGGGCCAGCATATGGCACTCCAAGCAATTAAACTTAAAAGGCCCAGTTGATTCAGAGAAGTGGGCCAAACTACCGCAAGCCCTAACTATCCCTTCAATTGAACCTCGAAGCCGCCCTCGAGCGAGGGCAACTGAAGAAAGTTGACGATGCGGAACATTACTCACAGTCAGACGGCCCGTGAGGTTGTGGGAATATAAAGCTTCTCTCGGCTATCAACACCCGTAACCGGCACTTCTCTTAGCGTCTTTGGGCGGCACTTACGAGATACAGGGCGCGACTGAAAAGGCGGAGAAGGATGGCTCTTTAAAGCGAGCGCGGACGCGGTTTTAGCGTGCTCCGAACTAGATGAGGGGCATCCTATTAGGGCGGAAGCCCTCGAACGGCTGCGTTCAAGCCCGTTTTGTTTGCCGAATTGCGTGAGCGGTTCTGGAATGAATTACCGAAGTGACCGTACACCTAAAGATTACCGTAGCTCAACAAAAGCTACTTTCTGTCCGAGAACGTCGCACACAAGTTTATACGCGTCTACAGTGGACGAATTTATTGAGCTATCAACTTAATTCCACGAATTGACGTATATGCTAAGAATGCCCTATCTGATAAACTAAGGAGATCTGACGACTGTAATCGAACTTAAAGATGGGGTATGTGCCGTCACAATGCGCCAAGTACCGCCTCTTCAAACCAACTCGCAAGCTCCAAACCGTGTGTACAATTCCGCCACTTGGATGGTACTTCGGTATACCTTTCGAGTAAGAGGAAGGCCGACCGTCACCATCTAGCAGGCAATACGATAGGACGACTTAATATAATTCCGCGAAAGAAGAAAGCTCGTGTCGTTATCTTTTGGCAAAGCGTCTCAAGAAGACATAGCCAGAGCCTCGTTCGAATTGTCTGGACGTCAACAAAGACCATGATTAGCCTTTACCGACTACTGGCGAGCTTGGCGAACGTGACGGAAAGCGATTCTTTGCATTCCGAGGATAACTAGCACTCGGTATTCGCAGAAGATGAACTGGATGTTTAAAGACGCCCAAACGAAAGGTGCTGCGTAGAAAGTTTTAAGCCCCCGTAGCTCAATTGGATAGAGCAACGGTCTACTAAACTGTTGGTTGCAGGTTCGAGTCCTGCCGGGGGCGCTCCGATTATTGCGTAAATACTCAACAACGGGTAATATATTTCCAGTAGACCGTTGTTCGGTTCCGTTGAGGTATTAGGGACGGAAACCAAATCAACAAAGGGCTGGTGAACCGGAGTGAGGCCACTAGAGACTCGCAAAGGTGAACTGGCCCTTTTCCTTTCGTCTTGGTGCTTTCATTAAGAACTTGCACAGGTGAAACAATGTCTCTATAGTGGTCGGCCTCACTAGAAGCGGGACTGGCAAGTGTTTCGAACACTCACCAGCCCCTACACGACCGAATCCTAACCCTTTATAACTCAGAGGAATTCGACCATGCCTGAAAATAGTAACACCGACAACCCCCCACTTGACGTGTGAGCACTGGCATATTGCCTTTAAGTCTTACGTCAAATATCCGTTCTTAGCACTCGCTTTAGCGCAGCACCTATCGGCACTACAATACTGCGTACCAAGTGACGCTGGACAAGCCACAGCCGCAATTAACCGTGCCGTAGATGTACTCTACCAACACAGTGAGTTCCGGTCTGTGATTCTTGAGTCGTTCCGCGTCACGGTACACGAACATCTAGCGGTCGAAGTAGAAAACCTGATCCATCAGTTAGGGATAAGGAAGTAACGCGCTATGTACTAACGACCAACAAAAACGCATCGCGGAGAAAGTGAAGGCCATCCGAGCATATCTCGGAATTAGTTAGAGCGGAATGCTGCAACGTCTCTATCTCCAAGTGTTGCTACCACCGCGTATCAGAGTTTGAGCGGGGAAAGCGATACCCCCTACAATGTTTACGCTGTTGGACTATGCTCGCGTGGCAAAAGTGCCGCTGGATGAAATTGTTGACGATGAAATGGAATTGACGATTTGAATTTCTTAAACGCAGTCAGCGTTTTGGCTGAGCAGTCATTCTGACTTTTGAGGCAAGCCGCCGAGTTTTGAGGCAAAAGCGACTTTTAAGGCAAAGCCGTCGTTGGCGACTTTGCCTCAATAACGCCTTATGCATCTAAAAATTACATTGACCGATGAGTTAGACGTAAACTTCTGGCTCTTTGAATCGTTGACAATTCGCGCTGCCTAACCGCCGAATGGATCGAAGCGCTACCCGATCAGTTCTGGACAGACGTGGACGGTATACATCAGATGTGCACAGCTTCGTACACGCAGGTACAGCGCCGTACACTCCCGTACCATCAGAAGGCGGCGCTAGGCGACTTTAAGGTGTCACCTGAGCGTCTACTCGTGATGACATTTCAGTGAACAAGTTTTAATCCTACAGCGAAAATTGGAAAAGCATATTGTAAGGTGCCTTACATTTAGCGTTGATTATAATCAACGGCAGGCATTGTGTGGTCACGATTTCTCCAATTGTGGCTTCACTTCGTCCGTTAAACGGAACAATTATGCCGATTAAATATCACTGGAAACTGTTGTTTCCACGGTCTTTCAAGCTGTTATGGCAGGGACACTTACCAGCATAGACACTGGTGACAAAGTTCTTTCAAAAGAGAGAGGAGCGAGACCAAAGCCCCGCTCCCCTAACGCGCCGCCCGCTTCCATTTTAGGGCTCGTGGATGCTCCGAACATCCCGACCCCTTTGGTCTGGAACCTGAACCGCCTTTAAACCAGAACAGCTACTTGCGGCTCACGGTTATTTAGCCGTTGGTTGCAGCAACCTCTGGAAGTAGCAGCACGAAGCCGATACTAGCGCAAATTTGCTTCTGAGCAAACTCAGAATTGAGTGGGCCGGTTTTATCCGGCCTCTACTCGCCTATGGCGGCTTCTTAGGCTTATGGCGTATTGTCGTTGTGCCTGGTCTTGAAAAACAACGACGCTAACCCTAACTTCTCGAGAGTTCGGAACTAGCTATTTGTATCCACCAGGTTCTTTACCTTTCACTTTATTTCAACGCTCGCTGTTGTGCTACCAACGGCGGGCGTTTTCTGTTTCCAGAGCAATGAAACAGAAGTGAGACGGGACGAAAGGTATATCCACTAAAGATCAATTACGCAGATTACTATAAAGCCTCAGGAAGGCGTGTCAAGCAATGTCCTGTTTTACGGTTTGAGAGTTTTTACTTAATCTTAGGCCGCTTTTTTCTTCACGGCCTTGCGTGGTCTATTCCAGTAGGGACTCTTACATTTCGGACATACGCGAGGTTCCGCATGAATGTCTCGCGGTATCCAATCGTGATCGCACCGTTCGCAGGTGTGGGCCAAGTGGCCACGCGCTTTCGCTTCGCGGAGATCGGTTTGATAGCGGCGACCGGAGATCGTGCTGTAGATCTTCGTCACACTTGAGAAAATGATGTCGGACAGACATAGCGGCGGCCTGCCCTTGCCTTTGCGTTGCACAGGCTCAGGAAGGTTTTTGCATAACTCGTACAGGTACGCCTTGCAGTTCTGATTTCTCGTGAGTCTGAGCGGACCATCAAATGCAGCTTGAGCCACATGCGCCGATCTTCCTTTGTGCCGTACTTAACATCAAGCCAACGCATAAACTGCCCCGTGCTGAATCCTGAGCTATCAACCGCAAAGTCTGATTCAATCGATTTAAGCGAGGCAAACAGAGTTTCTGCCTCAAAAATCAGATTGACCGGAGCGCAAGTATTGTATTCTCTCCGTATGGATGACAACGGTAAATAATGCTCGCCGAGAAATTAATTAATCAGGGCAGCGTGAATATTACGGGCGGGTTTGCAGGCGCCCCGCTGAATGGCAGCAATGGTAAATCCCCGTTTTTACCTCGTTAGTCGATCTATGTTGCAGAGACTTCTATTCTCAGGCGCCCTGCTAATTGTCTGCGGAAGCTTTCTAACCGCCAGGGCGCAGGACAAAGTAAACGTATCGACTATCAGCTCGCAAACAGCGGACCTGGTCACATTTAAGATCTACGTTCCGAAAAGTAGCTATGGCCCGAACCAGAACATCCCCGTCAATTACACCGTTACAAATAGCAGCAGAAAAGTGGCCTATCTTGTGCTTGAGCCTACGCCTCAGCCGAAGGTCGATGAGAAGAAGCGGTTTCTTGCAATTTCATCACCGGTGAAGGATCAGAGTGAATGGAATCGGTATGACAATGACCTCATTATAATCCTGCCAGGGCACTCCTTCTCCGGGAAGTTGGTAATCAACGGAACCAAGGTTCCTGGCAATCCGAAGTCCGAATTCGAGAGTTGGGAGATTCAAGTTGTCTTCGCATATATTTTTGCCCCGGCCAAGTCTGATATCGATCAGCTGCTTGCTTGTAAGGAAACAACGTATTCCTATCCTTGTCTGGGCAAGCTGGATGAGGTCGCGAAACACCTGACCGTAGGTAATCTGGTGGTCGAAGTCAGGAGTCGTTGACTGGGCCAAAGCCGTGGGCTCGCTCCTTCTCAGCACTTAGGTGGCAACAAGGCAATCCTTTGGTCTACATTGAGTGGGAAGATTCTGTTCTAAACGTCGCTCAATTCCTAACTCATGGACGGATTGGATCACGACGCAGAGGTTATGGCAAAGCACCTTACAGAGTGCTTCGTTATCTGCGCCGTGAGCGACTTGCTTCGTAGTCTCTGACCAAACTTCGACTTGATCATGTGAAACGTCGTCTCTACGTTTGAACGCTTGTGATAGTGCTGTAGGAACTCCGCACGGTTCATGCTGTAGAAATGAAACATGCGCGTCCACACTTCCGACTTCGCGCCATACGAACCGCGTGAGTCCGGCACTGAGTTTGACTTGAACGGGATGTAAGGGATCGCGTCGTGGCGCAACGTGGTCAATAGATTCTCTGCACCGAGATACGCTTTGTCCGCTGAGACTTCCTTCATCTTAAATCCGATCTCAGCCGTGCGGTTCAGCAGCGGTTTGAAGTAATGATAATCATGTGCATAGCCATCGCTCACCTGAACGGCTGTCACGATGGGTAGTGTCCTAATCTGAAATTTGGAATCGAGAGTTTGGCATAGCCTTTGACCGAGTTGTAGAATAAACGCCATGAAGGCGCCTCACTTACTAACGAACCGAAGAATACGCCCTCCTCTTGTTGAAGGACTGCTCGTGTTGATTCTAGTAGTAGTTGGGGATTTCTTTCTGCCACGGCTGAATCTTCCCTCCTACATCCTTTGGGTTTTCGTCGCCGTGTACGCCGTGTACGTCTTGATAATAATCGCTTGGAGAGTGTTTGGACGCCACTCATCTGACGTTAAATCGTAAACAAACCAAAAGGCCGGACTCTGGGCCATCCGACCTAACCATAAAAATAAATTCTCAATCTCAGATTAGGACACTACCACCGAAGTTTTTGCTCTTGCACGGGTGAAACAAATGTCTGCTTGTGTCATGTGAACCTACCCATCCAACTTCTTCGGATTTGAGTTTATTCTTTCCAACACATCTGGCTGCTCACCTTCAAACTGCTGGTAACGTTCTAAATCGCGTTCACTAAACTCAACCGTGAATTGCAGGTTTCGACAATGAACGCATCCATACGCTTGAATTGCTCTGCTCCCAATACCGAAAATGCGTTTAAGAGCCGGCATGTCACTCGGGTAAAACCCAGGCGTTGTGCCGTCGGCGGCACACATAAGTGTGCCCTCGACGAGCGATGAACTTCCACATGCTGTGCACTTCATCTTGTTTTGCGGCCTCCTTGGCGACTCACCTCAGGCCCTTAAAGTACACCATCTCCGGTTCCTTGCTTAGCGTGCCTTGGGCTTTGTTTTAGCCGAGCTAGAACGAAACCACTTCAAGAGCTGAGGGTCGCCGGCCTGCTTGATGTCTTCCAACTTATAGACTCTTCCATCGGGCGTACGAGCCTCCATCGGGTCCATCTCGAGTTTCACAATTCTTTCGGTGCCACTTAAAGACGACAGAACCGACGTGAGCTGTTTAAGTTCAGTGACCGTAATGTCAGCAATTTCCCTGGCGAATTTTTCATCGTGTGTGAGTCGTCGTAAGAGTTCCACTTCGTTGCCTGACAACTTTTTCTCCATCTCAACAAGCCTGCCGCGCTCCTCCTGCACGGCTGACTTCGAGCCAAAGGCCGGAGCGATATGCGAGATGGCGTACTGGGTGTTATAGGCAGCCACGTTGAGACGTATATATGTGGCGTCGATCTTATCTTGCGATTGCTGGATCTCCGATTGCCAGCTTACGTTTTTCGGCGGCAAGATTCTGTATCTCTTTCTGGGCGTCTTCCTTAGCCTTCTGTATCTCTCGCTGCGCGGCTTCCTGGGCCGTCCGTATGTCCTTCTGCGCCTGATCGACAGCCGTAGCGGCGTCACGGTTTGCTTTTGCGATCGTCGCATCAGCCTGGACCCGGGTGTCTTTCGCCTGGTCTATAGCAGCTTGCGCTTCGCTCTTTGCATTGCCAGCCTGTTTAAATCCGTAAACGGCAAAGCCGCCCGCGGCGAGTCCGGCGACCAGCAGGCACAGGAAGCCCATGAGCGCGCGGTTGCGGTAGCGGCGCAACCGGTCTTTACTCTTCATATAGTCCGATGCCTTGGTGATGCTGTTAACGACGAACGGCGACGGCTCGCCGGTCTTCAAGGCATTGGGATCTTCACGCTCCCGCGACTTCCCTTCCACGTACCTGTACCACGGGGTGTTGGACCAATCAGCGATGGGGGTTGATGCCGACGATTCTGTTTTTCGATCGAAACTAACCGCGATGATCCTCGACGTACCGTTGGCGTCCGCGAACTCTCGCACCTCCGGCATGATGTTCTCCGGGCTGCTGAGTGCGCCTGGCGTACCGAGGAGGACCAGCGTCTTACAAAGTCTTATCTTTTCGAATAGCGTCGCAGGTGGAAGTCGATTGGCATCTGTGCCGCGCTTATCTGTGAAGCAGGAGAATCCGCTGTTCGAGAGCGCGGCGTCCAGGCCAGTAAGATACGCCTCCCCATCGTCACGAGAGTAGGAAATGAAGATGTCGTCCGCGTCTAAGGATTTCAGAAAACCGAAAGCCATGTTTTTATCCCTCTCAGGCAAGCCGTCGTTTAGGCCTTTGCTCCATATATGCTGATTTAAACGGAAAACGTTTCCTCTTCAAAGATCATTGAAAGTCAAAAGTCCTGTCCGGCGATAAGCGAACAGGACTCTTGTCGGAACTCAATGTTCCATCGATCGCACTCGCAGATTCAGCCTGGCTGATCGTCTCGATCGGACCACTGGCCCCAGTTACATGCGGGAGCCTTCTGCGCGATGCTCGTTAGCTTCCCCATCACCGTGACGGCCCAAAGCTGTACGCAATGGTTGTTCTGGCCGGCGGCGGTAAGCTCGTAACAGTGCGGCGCACCAAGCCAGTTGACGTGCGACCATCCGTTCCATTTGCCCGTGCCGTCCTGCCAATTCTGAATCATGCGGAAGTTTTCATCTATGCCCCAGAGGATCACTCCCTCTGCACCTCTGACAGCGGCGATGTTGCGTAGTCTGGGAGCGCCTTGCCAGTTCGGTCCTTCCCATGATCCCCAACCACTCGGCGGTGTCGGACTGTCCTTCGTATTCTCAGTCATGCACCAAAGCTGAAGTTTCGAGTCGAGACCCCACAGCGCCACGAAGTTATTGTGCTGCCTCGCCGCAGCGAGCTCGATCATCTGAGAGTCGGGCGGCGTCGGCCATACGTACCATCCTTCAAACCATCGGGCCTCCTTCAGCCACTGGTGAGAACTGTACACTTCGCCGCCATTCGTGATGGCCCACAGTTCCGCGCCGAGTTCATTGATGCCGCGCTGCACTGCGGTGAGCTTTGTCAGGATCCCGTCTGCGCCGTTCCAGTCTAGCGCTTGCCATCCGGTCCAATTGCCGTCAGGGTCGTCCTGCGTGATGACGCGAAGACGACGCATCATGTCGAGCGTAAATAGTGTGACGCGCCCGTCCTTCCCCTGACAGGCGGCCAGCTCGTACACCTGTTTTGGAAAACCCGGACCGGCCCAATCCGGTCCACTCCATTTGCTCCACTCCCCTCCCGGCGTTTCCTGATAAATCGAGTAGAGCGTTCCTTTGTTATTTACTCCCCAGAGGTGAGCGCCGCGTTTGCCACCATGTTGCGCAGCGGTAAGTTTCGTTAAGCTCGGTCCGTTTTGCCAAGCCATCGATGATCCTCCTTTCGCACGTCAGTGCTTAATGAAAGTCAGACAATTAGTTGTTGGAGAGACGTTAAAAACTCAAACAGTTTGATGTGGGATAAAAGACGGAACTCCGCGAGTCCGGATGGTGCGAACAATGCGAATTGATTCGACCGCGGCAGATGATACAAAGCGATTCGCTAAGTGGTCAATGAATTTCAGGCAGATGATCTTGCCTCTGTAAACACAAAACGGCGCGCACCGAACGATGCGCGCCGTTGGCCAGGCGTTTGTGTCGCTGAGAGTCGGAAACGCCAAGGGAACTCCCCTGTCCAATCAGCCACGTCAAACAACCCGGTCAGCTCGATCCACAGTTCAAAGATCAGATCCTCGCGCGTAGAGAATCATTGTCTGGGGTTGAGAGTTGCTGTCGATCGGGCTAGGGAGGTTTGAATATGTGGGCCTGAGGGAGACGGCTAGACTAATACTCGATATTCGCCGATCTCAAAGGATTGCTATTGGCGCTTTTTGCTATTCGTTGGCGGTTTATGCTGGGTGATCATGGCCATTGAGTAGGGTTTCGATGATTGTGCGGCATAGTTCCCCATTTGTCGCTCGATCGAACGCGGCGAACATCGGACCGTTGTTCACTTCGAGAAAAAGCAGTTGTCCCGAGTCAGGGCAAGTCTTGAAATCAGCGGCAGCGAAATCCAGACCGAGCTTCGCCAATAACGCGCCAAAACGACCACTCAATTCTTCAGGCACTTCGGTAGGTTCAACGCGACAGTTCTGAGTCGCTCGATAATCCAGCTCAGGCGAGATCACATTGAATGCGAAGTAGCGATTGCCGATCGCGTAGATCCTCACTTCAGGCGGCACGAGTCGTTGTTGCACGATCGCGGGCGCTGCGACGCGGCCATCCTTCACCGGTGTCCGTTCCAGCACTTCCGCCAAGGGCTCGCAGTAGCCACCGCCGTTGATCGGCTTCACGACACCCGCGCCGTCCGTCAGAAAACCCGCCAGACTCTCGCGATCGTTCGTAATCAAGGTTTGCGGAATTGCGAGGCCACAGTCCTGCGCCAACTTCAACACCAGCGGCTTGTTCGTCAACTGATTAAAGTTGCGACGATTGAACATGAAGACGTGCGGATGCGCGGCGAGCCATCCTGTCACTGCGGTATGCCACGCGACCGCACGATGCTGCGACGACGCCTGACGATCGCTCAATGCAGTGAAGACGTCGGCACGAACAAACGCCGCAGTGCAATCGAGCGGTTCATTTTCGAGCAGCAACTCTCCGGTACTGAGGTCCCAAGTGATTGACGGGTGAGACGACTTCCCTACCAGTAACTTCTGGTACGACACACCGTCGCGCTCCGCTGCCGAGAGCAACGCAGTGATATTCGGATCGGCGTCGCCGCCCACGATCAGCAGCGAACGTCGCAACGGTGTGTCAGATGCCATCGCGCGAAACCGGATTAGAAAGTGCCGAACGGACCGCTACGCATGACGGCAGTTGTTTCTTCACCAAGGGCGAGCGTAGTCGGACCTTCTTCGCCAACGGCGTCAGTCGTTGGGTTCTCTTCACCAAGAGCCAACGTGGTTGGTCCTTCTTCGCCGATTGCGTCGGTGGTCGCAGTTTCTTCACCGACTGCCAACGTCGTGGGCGTCGCACGCAGCGTCGTCGTTCCTTCTTCGCCGAGTGCGAGCGTGGTGGCAACTGCCTCTTCCGCAACTGCCAGCGTGGTAATCGGTGGACCTCCGAACGTCGCACCCATTCTGGTTTCCTCCTCGCCGGTCGCCATCGTTGTTGGCCCACCGCCCTCTTCACCGGTAGCCATTGTCGTCGGCGCAGTGATGTCTTCCTCACCGGTGGCCATTGTCGTTGGTCCACCACCCTCTTCGCCCGTTGCCATCGTAGTCGCACGACCGAAGATTCCGGCGGCGCCACCGCGCACGACGTGTCCACTAACCCACGTCGCAGGCTGGTTGGATGCCTGAGTCTTTGACAGTTGTTCGACCGGTACTGCATGCGCACCATCCGCGTCGTGAACCGTAACGTTCTTGACTGGTTCAGTGGCGCCAAACATTACCCAGATGGCGAACGGCGCCAACACCTGAGGGACTGGTACGAAGGGCGGAATTGAATGGAAGATGAATTCAGGCGGAAAAATGTCGATGGGTGATTGTTCGAAAAAGTCTGTGTATCCCGGCGTGGGATGCCAGCCGAAAGCGAAGATGATCACGGTGTCTCGAGCTTGTAACCCGTGATAGCCGGCACGACCAAGATCCCGACCACCAGGGGCGTTTTCGGCAACAGAAGTTGAGGTTGTTGAGGTTGATTTCTTTTCTGGCATGTTTAGGTACTCCTATAGAAAAAGCCGAAGGCTTGGTTGATTGTGAGTTGCGAGGGTGAGGAACAATTACTCCCGGCAGCGCCGCTTGTCAAGTTTCATTCAGAAACAGCAAAACTCGCCAATGAATAGTTTAGGCGTTACACAATTTCAATAAACTTACCCGCGAATAGCAATGAGTAATCTGGTAAGCTTCGGCTTCCCTCTCGGTCGGACTTTTCAACAATCTGAATCAAGGCGTGGGCAGCGCATTCGACTGGCCTAACGCCGATGGGAGCAATAGTAGTCCGACGAGCCCCTGATGAGGTGAATGTAAAAACTGACTCGTCACAACAGGAGGACATCATGACGACTCGGCATTACTCACGGCTGTTGGTTGGAACTGCGGTGGTGGTTCTTATCGTCGGAGTGCTTATCACGGGGACTACAACTTTTTCTGCGGGTAAGGGCGATCGCTCAGCACCGACCGCGCCTACGAATCTTGCATCAGGCACGATCACCGAAACGAGCGTTAATCTTTCGTGGAGCCCTTCGACTGACAACTCCGGCAAGTTGAGCTACAGGATTCGGATCACCAATCTAAAGAATTCGAGCGTCTCAACCGGCAGCGCCGGCCAGACTACGACGAGTTACTCCGCCAGATATCTTTCGCCAAACACTCCATATAGTTTCGCGGTCTATGCCATTGACGACGCGGGCAATAAATCAGGCGACAGCAACCTTGTGAAAGTCAGCACGCCGGCCGATACAACTCCGCCTGCGCCGCCGACACTTCAAGCGACCGTACTTGGACCATCGCAAGTACAACTCACATGGACCGAGTCCGCTGACTACGGCATCCAGAACAATTGCTGCACGTACGGCATCAACGTGAACGGCGCCAGGATCAGCCAACACATTAACTGGTCCGCCGCCCCGGCGGGCAGCGTCTCGGCGATCATTCGTCACCTGACGCGATCAACCACCTACTCGTTCAGCATCAGCGCGATCGAATACTCAGGAACCAACGTCAGCACAAGCAACACGGTCTCGGTGACGACGCAATCCAGCTCCGACTTCACGCCGCCGTCAGCGCCCACAAACCTGCACCTTGTACAGGACGATAGTTGTGGCGAGGTCTGGCTCGGATGGACGGAAACAACCGACAACGCCGATCCACAGTCATTGATCGAATATGAGATCTACGTGAACGGCGTGTTGAGTCCGTTGCCGGTGTCGGGCGGCATCGATCTGGATTTCGTCTACGCCAACGCTCACGGCGACAATTACTTCCAAATCAAGGCCGTAGATCGCGCCGGTAATACGTCATCCGCCAGCAACGTGCTCAAGTTGTGGCTCTACCCGTGTTAGAATCTCCGCGTTCTATTGAAATGACGAACAAGCAGGATCGGGGCGATGTCTCTAGACATTGCCCTGTGTCCACTTGTATGTGACGTGCCTCCCAAAACCTCACGTTACAAATAGTCAGTACAAAATTCACCGTGGGAGGTGCCAGGATGGTCCAAGAGCTGGACAGATTGCTGGCCCGTGAACAAGCCGTACTTCGTGAGACGGAGATACTTCGCGACGCCAATATTGCACTCACCGAGAATCTCAGCCTCGACCGCATTCTCGAAACGCTACTCGATTACCTGACCAAACTCGTTCCTTACGATAGTGCAAACGTGATGCTGCGCCAGGGAGAATCGCAGTTTGTCGTCAGCGCCCTGCGCCGTTACGAAGGCTTTCAGGACGTTGAAACGACCCGCTCCATTGCTTTCGATGGCAACAGCAATCCCCTGCTCCGGAAGATCTGTGCGACCAAGCAGAGCGTTGTCGTTCCCGACACGAACAGCGAACCGGAATGGCAACTCGTGAACGGCGCGGATCACGTGCGCAACTGGATGGGCGTGCCGCTTGTCGCTTCCGGCAGAGTCATCGGCTTGTATTCAGTCGACAAAGCCGAGCCCGACTTCTTCAAGCCCGAGCACGCGAGATTGGCGGAAACACTGGCGGCGCGCGCAGCGAGTGCGATCCAAAACGCTCAACTCTTCGAACAAAGCCAGCATTACGTCGCGGAACTGGAAGCGCGCATCAGCGAACGGAAGCGCGCCGAAGCAGCGTTGCGTGAAAGCGAAGAACGTTATCGCGAGTTGTTTGAAAACGCCCGCGATGCGATCTACGTTCACGATCTCGACGGCAAGTACATCTCCGTTAATCGCGCCGCTGAAGCGCTCTCGGGATACACACGCGACGAGATTCTCGGACACCACTTTACCGACTTCGTAGCGAAGGAACACATCGGTCACGTTCGCGACTGTTTGCTGTCGAAAGCTGGAACGCGAAGGCGAAACGACCTACGAAGTTGAAGTGATCGCAAAAGACGGACGTCGTGTGCCGGTGGAAGTCAGCAGCCGCGCGATCTACGAGAACGGCGCGATCGTCAGCGTCCAAGGCACTGCGCGCGACATCACCGAACGCAAACAAGCGCAGGACACGTTGCGGATGTTCTCACGTCAGTTGATAGAAGCGCAGGAAGATGAACGCCGGCGCATCGCGCGAGACCTCCACGATCAGATCGGTCAGGCGTTGACGGCAGTGAAAATGAACTTGTACACGGTCCAGCGTTTCTGTAACGCGCCTGAGGCGGCGCATTGTCTCAAAGACAACATCGACGCCGTGGATGAAGCACTTCGTTTGGTCCGCGATCTGTCCGTCGATCTTCGTCCGCCGTTGCTGGACGATCTCGGACTCGCCACGGCTTTGTGCTGGTACGTCGATCGTTACGAGAAACGCGCGGGAGTCGCGACTGAAGTGCTGGTCGAGTTGCCGAACCAAAACGAGCGGTTCTCACGCGAGCTGGAAACCGCATGTTTCCGCATCGCGCAGGAAGCGCTGACCAACGTTGCGCGTCACGCGCGTGCGAACCACGTGTCGTTGCAGTTAACTCGCACGCCAACGACGCTCGAGATGGTCATACGCGATGATGGCGTGGGTTTCGATCCGGCTGCGTTGCGTAAACGCGCGCGGCGGGTCGCAACGCTCGGACTGGTCGGAATGCAGGAACGTGCTCACGCCGCCGGCGGAGCGCTCGCGATCCATTCAAAGCTATCGCGAGGCACTGAAGTCCGGTTCAACGTTCCGGTCGACAACACTCGGCCAGAATAGATCGCATCCTCTCTTCAACCCGATGGCCGGATCCATTGCTCGCATCCAAACGGGGCTCGGTGTTGTTGGCGAGCCAACCATTGTGCTGAGTCGCAGCGAGCAGCGACGTGTCGTAACCGTAAAGCTCCCGAATATCGATGCCGCGGTTTTCCATCGCGCGTAACCACATGTCGTAAACAAATGCTTGCGCGTCAGGTGAGACGCGGTGAATGCGCGCGTCCGGCTCGTGGCCGTCTTCGACCAACTCGAGATAACTGCGTGCCTGGATCAGTCCGCTCAGCAGGCCGGCGGTTTCGAGTTGAACGATGTGCGTCGGCACCGCGCACTCCGCTCGGCTAACGAAGTTGTAAGGAAACCCCATGTAGGCGATCCGAGATCGGGCCTGACGGACCATCCTCTGAAGTAATATCCAACGTGTCCCGGGCAACTTTGAAACTCGCGCGCCGTCGCAGGTAACGGATGATTGGACCAAACTCCTGGTCTCCGCCGGATCCGCTGAAGAGTTTCACACCCGGCCGGTGAGCCATGGGCCATTTACCTTCAAACGGATTACGGCCCGACGAACCAAACACATAGTCGGAACGCAACATCAGTTCTTCAAGCGAATCAGCGCGCGTGATTCGACCGAGAAGATAATGCGGCACTTTCAAATCCGGAGCGGGATCGTAGAAGGTACGCTGTTGCCCTGATTTGACGCTCAGGTCCGCAAGCGATCGGCCGATACTTCCGAGGCCAACGATCCCAATCTCAGCACCGTTCAGCGATTTTCCTCGCAGAAACTCAGCTTTCAAACGGTCGATGAAACAATATGAAAACATGTGTCCGCCGATTTGCAGTTTCACGGCAGACCTGGCCCACGTGAAGACGGCAAACGGAGGCGGCTTCACTTCAAAAAGGAACATGCCAAGCGACGTTTGCTCGACGCCTGCGACCGGATAGCGCGAGAGCAAATCAGGAGGAATGTTGACGACGCATCTGCCCGCCGTCGTCGAGTACGATTATCCGCTTGATCTTTCGTCGAGCGAGATTTTCGGAAACAGTGTCCCATAAGCGCTGCGTGTCTCGATCGAACGACGCGTCGAACTCGCCCGGCGCGGGCATCGTGCTTTCAACGACCGTTGCGCCCATGTTTCGAATCGCATTGATGACCGGATCGCTGTTCGAATAAACCTTGCCGAGAGCGAAGATGTTTTCCGGTTTTAGACCAATTTGACCAATTGCCCGAAACAGATCCACGGTCTGGTAAAGCATGTGCTGCACGGCCACCAGCGCCGTGTCCGAGCCAAAATCGAACCCCGCCGTACGGGCGCAATTCGACAATGCCCCTGTTACTTCCATCAACGATTGCTGCTGTCGTTGTGAACATGGTTCTTGTTTTCTGGAACAGGGTGGGAGTCCCCCGTAGTTTGACACTCTGGGTGCGTGCCTATGGATTAGCGATTCTGAGATGCATTGAGAATGGTTTAAGTTTCATCAGCCCTGTCTATTAGACGATGAGGGCCGCAGGTTGGTTCCTTGACACCCTTGAACGGCGACTGTTAGATTACCCGGTCTTTTTCTGCACTAAATTCTAGTCTGTACGACACAAAGGAGTTGTTTTGACCACCGAATCCGGTTACCTGTTCACCTCCGAATCCGTTACTGAAGGCCATCCCGACAAGATTTCCGATCAAATCTCCGACGCGGTCCTTGATGCAGCGCTTACTGCCGATCCTACCGCGCGTGTCGCCTGTGAAACACTGGTGACGACTGGCCTCGTTGTCATTGCCGGTGAGATCACCACCGACGCTGTTATCGACTATTCAAAAGTCGCGCGCGAAGCCATTCGTGAAATCGGTTACACACGGGCCAAGTATGGTTTTGACTGCGATACCTGCAGCGTTTTGTCTGCACTCGATCGGCAGTCGCCCGACATCGCGATGGGCGTCGACACTGGCGGCGCCGGCGACCAGGGACTGATGTTCGGCTTTGCCTGTAACGAGACGCCGGAATTGATGCCTTTGCCGATTCAGTTGGCGCACCTGCTGGCGCGACGTCTTTCCGAAGTTCGCAAATCCGGCGAGCTTCCCTACCTGCGCCCTGATGGAAAATCTCAAGTGACAGTTGAATATCGCGACGGCCGGCCGTTCCGGCTCGAGGCTGTCGTCATCTCGTCGCAGCACGATCCGAACGTCACCAACGAACAACTGCGTTCCGAAATCGAAGAGAAAGTTATCAAGCACACCGTTTCGCCGGAACTGCTCGACAAAGATACCAAGTATCACATCAATCCGACGGGCCGTTTCGTCACGGGTGGACCACAGGGCGACGCGGGTCTAACCGGCAGAAAGATCATTGTCGACACGTATGGCGGTTACGCGCCGCACGGCGGCGGCGCTTTCTCAGGAAAGGATCCGACGAAAGTTGACCGCTCGGCTGCTTACATGGCGCGCTATGTCGCGAAGAACATCGTCGCCGCCGGACTCGCCGATCGTTGCCTGGTCCAACTTGCGTACGCAATCGGCGTCGCCGATCCAGTTTCCGTGCTGGTCGACACCGCCGGAACCGGACGCATCAGCGAAGCCGCACTGTCGAAGCTCGTGCGCGACAACTTTGAACTGACCCCGCGAGGAATTATTCAGGAGCTTGAACCTGCGCCGGCCCATCTACAAAGCCACAGCGGCTTACGGACATTTCGGTCGCAACGAAGAAGGCTTTACCTGGGAGAAGACAGACAAAGCCGAAACGCTGCGCGCCAGCTGCCGGGTATCTGAAACCTTCATTCAATAAAGGAATAGATCAAGTATGAGTGCATCACCTGCCGTCGAATTCGACGTGAAAGATATTGGTTTGGCAACGTCAGGGCAAGCAGCGCATCGAATGGGCCGAGCGCGAGATGCCTGTGTTGCGGTTGATCCGCGAGCGGTTCGCCGAAGAGAAGCCGCTGAATGGCGTTAAGCTCGTTGCCTGTGCGCACATCACCACCGAAACCGCTAATCTCGCGCGAGCGTTACAGGCGGGCGGCGCGGAAGCAGTGCTGATCGCGTCCAATCCCCTTTCGACGCAGGACGACGTCGCAGCATCCCTCGTTTCAGACTGGGGCATTCCCGTTTACGCAATCAAAGGCGAGTCGACCGACACTTACAATCGTCACGTGCGCACCGCGCTCGATTCGCATCCCGACATCATCATCGACGACGGATCGGACGTCGTTGCGACGCTGCTGAAAGAACGCGGCGATCAGATCAAAGAGATCATCGGCTCGACGGAAGAAACAACCACCGGCATTCAACGTCTTGAGGCGATGCAAACAGCCGGCGTGCTGCCCTTCCCGTCGATCGCCGTGAACAACGCGCAGACAAAGCACTTCTTTGACAATCGTTACGGCACGGGACAGTCGACGCTCGACGGAATCATTCGCGCGACGAACATCCTGCTCGCCGGTACGCAATCTTGTCGTTGTCGGCTATGGCTGGTGCGGTAAAGGCGTTGCGCTTCGCGCGCGCGGAATGGGCGCGAACGTGATCGTCACCGAGATCGATCCGATCAAGGCAGTCGAAGCAGTGATGGACGGATTCCGCGTGATGCCGATCGGTGAAGCTGCGTCGATTGGCGACATCTTCGTGACAGTCACCGGAAATCGGCACGTGATCGACGGCGAACATTTCTCGCGCATGAAAGACGGCGCGATCGTTTGCAACAGCGGTCACTTCGATCTCGAGCTGAATCTGGTTGCGTTGCGCGAGATGGCCGGCGATCCGGCGACGATGCGTCCGTTTGTCGAGGAGTACAAGGTTAAGTCGAGCGGACGGCGAGTTATCGTGCTGGGCGAAGGACGTCTGATCAATCTGGCGGCAGCGGAAGGTCATCCCGCGAGCGTGATGGACATGAGCTTCGCGAACCAGGCGCTGTCGGTTGAGTATCTCGTGAAGAAGAAAGGCGAGCTTTCACCTGGCGTGCACCTGCTGCCGAAGGAAGTCGATACCGAGATCGCAAGTCTCAAACTGCGAGCGCTCGGCATCTCGATCGACACCTTGACCGCGGAACAGCTTGAGTACATTACGAGCTGGGAAACGGGGACTTAGCGGACGGGGAGACGCGGAGACGCGGGGACACGGAGAACATCTACCGCGACTCCGCATCTCCGTGTCCCCGCGTCTCCGTGTCCCCGCGTCTCCGCGTCCCGTCTCTACGTTCGGACGCGAGAGAGAAAGTAGGTCCCTGCAGCGGCGAAGATCAGTAGCGGGGACCAACCTGCCACAGTTGGGCGCAGCAATCCGTGATTTCCGAGTTGCTGAAAGCCGCCACCGACCGCCCAATACGCAATACCAATCACCACTGCGACGCACAACGCGATCACAGTTCCCTTCCTTCCAAACGACACAGCCAACGGCATTCCGATGATTGCCATGATGAGAATGCTGAATGGACCAGCGTACTTGCGCTGTAACGCCACCGCCATCGACGATACGTCGATACCGCGTTGTTTCGCCGCGTCGAGATAGCGATCCAACTCTTTCGCGCTGAGTTGTGATGGTTTGTCGATCGTCGGTTTGAAGACTGCGGGTGACTCGACGCCGGCGAACACCGTCTCCGCATCCGAACGACGCACGACTTCCATGCCGTTCAAGGCCAGCGTCTCGGTGTCGATCATCTTCAGGTGCGTTGGATCGCTCCACGACGCGCTCTTGCCGCTGACGACCTGCGCGAGATGTACTGCATCAGCATCGAGCTCGTAAACAGTCGGCTCAATCAAACTGCCGTCTTCGGCGAACTCGTACGAGTAAAAACGACGCGTGTCAGTCGATGCGAGCCACTGGCGTCCGGTGCGCGTGATGGCGCGTGCTTCACCACCGCGAATCCTGGCGCGTAACGCATCCTGCTTGAGATTGCTGCCGGGCATAAGGTGCTCCTGGATCAGCCACGAACCAAACGCGACTGCAAGCGCGAAGCACAACCCCGGCATCATCAAGCGGTATACACTCTGTCCCGACGCCCACCACGCAATCGCCTCCTGTCGTCGCGCGAGCAATGCGTACGTTACAAGCACAGCGATCAGCATCGTCGCAGGAAACAACTCCACGGCGACGAGTGGCAACAGGAAGAAAAGATAACGCACGACGAGGCCGGCGCCTGCCTGAGTCACGGCAATGAAACGCCACAGTTCGAACAGCGTAAAGATGTTGAAGATCGCAGCGAGTGCAACGAAGCAAACAACGAAACTCAATGTCAGAGACCGAAGTAACGTCGCATCCATCAAGTTCGGAAATGCGAGAGTTTTTCTGAATGGGACGGCCATTTCCGCGGATTTGGTTTGCTCGCGAGAGGCGTCTTTGGGACCTTCTGTGCCTCTTTGCGGCAATCGTGGGAACGGTATTCGCCTCACGAACAGGAAGAGCAAACTGAGGCCGATGATCAACGCTGTCGCCAGCCATGGTCCAACATACGGCGACATCGTTCCCGCCCGCGCCAGCGATTCGCCAAGCAGCGACATCAGGTAGTAGACAATCACCACTATCAAGCTCAGCAACACGCCGACACTTCTTCCGCCGCGTCGCACGCGCAGCCCGAGCGCCGCGCCGACCAACGCAAACACAAACGGCGCGATCGAAAGCGCGGCTCTGCGATTCAACACGCGTGCTGCTTCACGCTGCTGTGCTTCCGAACCGCTCCTCGTCCGTTCGCGAAGCTCGACCCAGTCCATCGAGTCGGCATTCGTGTCGCGCTGGTTGAGACGTTGCACGATGTCTGCGCGTCCGGTGTTGATGGAAAACCTCAACTGCTCAAATCGCTCGACGACATACGACTTCTGCCCGTCAGAATTCAACGGCCCGCCTGGATCGCGTAATGCCGGCGGTGGAGGGCCCGCGTTTTGGTTCGGAGCGTTCTCCACGGGAAACTTCGCCGCAAGAACGTCCGACAAAACCAGTTCCGACTGATCACCCGACGAATCGATGCGTCCCGAACGCGCAGTGAACACATCATTCGTCTTTTCCGTAGACTGCGCAAAAATGAAGACTCGCCCCCACGTGCCGAGTGCTTTGTCACCATCGCGAACGTAGATCACGTATCGCGGCAAGGTGCTGAACGTCCTTGGCTCAACCGGCGAATCGAGTTTCGCAAGCGCGCCTTCCAGCGCGATTCGTTCCAAGTCACGCGCGGCTTCAGGCGCTTCTTTAAGGTGCAGATAAGTAGTGGCGCCGCTCAACAGCAATCCGATCAGCAGTGCGGGCCAGACCATGGTCCACGATCCGACGCCGGCCGAACGCATTGCGACGATCTCACTATCGCTTCCCATCCGCGCGTAGCCGATGATGATTCCCGCAAGCGTGGCGAGTGGAATCGCAAACGTGAGCACGCCCGGTAACAGCGCCGCGCCGATGCCGCCCAACAACGACAACGGAAGATCTGTATAAATGAGAACGTCCGTGAGCCGGCTCGCCTGTTGAGCGAGGAGAATCGCCGTCAGCAGCAACAGCGAGAGGACCATGTAAGGCAACATCGCCCCGATGATGTATCGAGGTATTAAAAAACCCCTGAGCTTAAAGTTTTGCCTTAACATTATTGAGCGAACGTTGGTCGAGCTCTCGGCATTCGTTCAAGCACTCGACTAATAATCTGATACGTTAACTGGGCGACTTCTTTTCTTGTAGCAATTGGTACTTCCCTCGCCCCCTCGGCAAACTTTGCCGGCGAGAGCTTCTCAGTGGTTCTCAATTGTTGATGCACGCTCTTCGGAATCGCACGTCCTCGCGCCTGGCTGCATTTCAAGCACCGAAGCGACAAATCAGGACCGAGATAGATCGGATCTTCTCCGCCGAAAGCGTTTCCGCAACTAGCGCACGCACGCAGGTCCGGCAAAAAGCCTTCGACCTTCAACAACCACACTTCAAAATACCGCAGCACCCACTCGAGATCCGCCGGCGTCTGCGACACTGCTTCAAAACACGCGAGCGCCATTCGATAGAGATTGTCGTTTGCCTGTCGTGGCGGCGAGAAATCCATTAGCAGGTCGCCCATGTAAGAGAAACCTGTCATGACGGCAGCGTCGGACGTTAAGTTAAAGCGAGATATCAGGATCTCGGTTTGACTGAACGAGACGAGCTCCTTGTTTTCCTTTTCGAAGTAAGTGAGATTGATGAGCGTGAAAGGTTCGAGCGAGGCGCCGAAACGGTTCTTTAGTTTGCGACAGTTCTTGGCGACGCCTCGGATGAGCCCGGCTGAACGGCTAAGGCACACAACAATCTTGTCTGCTTCCGCCAGGTTGTAGGTGCGCAGGACCAGGGCCTCGGTTTCGAATAGCGACATCTTGAGAAGTCAAAACCCGAAGTCGCGAAGTGTTACGGAATGAAGTAGAGGATCCAACCGAGCGCCAGGCCGATGACTATGAACTCCGCAAACACCTTCATCCCGTAAATCCAACGCTCTCGATTCGTGTCCTTGGAAATCGCCCCAAAGATGATCGAAGCGAGCGCCGCAAACAATATCATTACGAGGAAATGTCTCATGATTTCCTCCCTGCCGCGATATCGAAAGCGTCGAGCATCGTTAAGTAATTCATGAGTCCCGCAATTAGTAGAAAGGTGTTGCCGTATTCGTAGGTCACTCGTGCGGCCTGCACGGGATCGTCTCTAAAACCGATGTCCATCAACCATGAGACAACGTAAGCGATGCCGGTTCCGAGGTTCGCGATCATCGGCGGCACTTGAATAATCGTCGCCCAATCAAACATCCCTGCAGCAGGCACGCCATCAGGTGAAAGGTCAAACATGTGACCGCCCATCGCGAGTCCGACAAAGAAGCTCAACCAGACAGCACCACCCATCAGCGCCGCGCGGGCCCATCTCTTCTGCAGCAGGTGCCCGCTGCCCGGGATAAACCAGGCGGCCGCCCCAATCAACCACGCCGTACCGGGCGCCGACTCAACCGGCTCCGCTCGTAACCGTTCTGACTTAACCAAATTCCTTCCTCCCTTACCGCCGTTCTTTCGATTAAAGTTTTACCTTAATCACCGTCGCAGGTTCAACCAACGCGCCCGTTCTTCTTAACTTTCAACTTGAACCGTCGGCGTGCAGACCTTTAACACTTCACCTTAACGATACAGCAGATACTGCGTTCTGATGTTTTCAAACTCAGCGAGCGGCGCCTGCCATCCGCTCCTGATCGTGTCGAGGCTCGCTCCCTGTTCGAACGCTTCGCGGATCTTGTTTGTGCCGCAGATGACGTCGAATGGGTTCTTGTCGAATACGTATTCGTACGGCGGTTCCTTCCAGCGAAACTCGCCCGGGTACATGTCATGTGCAACTTTAACCATCGCAATGCCCGCGAGCACCGAATCGAATCGATCGCGATCGACAACGTGAAGCTGCACGCCACCGCAACTCACCTTCGCATGCTTCTGAAATGTCGGCTGAAATACGCAACTCCTGAAGATGACGCCCGGCAGTGCAAGCGACGCCAGTCGTTCGGCATAAGCGTCGGGATCGATGTACGGAGCGCCAATCAGCTCGAACGGTTTCGTCGTTCCTCTTCCTTCCGACATCTGCGTGCCTTCGAAATGGACGCCGCCCGGAAAGACGGTCGCCGTATCGAGCGTCGGCATGTTTGGTGACGGCATCACCCACGGCGCGTCGGTGTCATCAAGCCAGAATTCACGTTTCCACCCAATCATCGGCACAATATGCAAATCACAATCGGCGTTGAACCGATCGCGAAACATCTGCGCCAACTCGCCCACCGTCATGCCGTGGCGCGTCGGCAACGGAAACAACCCAACAAACGAGGCATACTCCGGTTCGAGAATATTCCCCGAAATATCGACGCCATTGATCGGATTCGGACGATCGCAAACAACCACCGGCTTCCCTAACCGGCCCGCGATCCGCATGCAGTTCGCCAACGTGTATACGAACGTGTAAATGCGACAGCCCACGTCCTGCATATCGAAAACAAGTACGTCGACGTCTTCAAGCATCTTCTCCGTTGGTTCGCGCGTTTCGCTGTAGAGCGAATGCACCGGCAGGCCGGTCTTGCGATCCAGGCCGTGCGCGGTTTCGATCATGTTGTCCTGGACGTCGCCCCGAATTCCGTGCTGCGGACCGAACAGAGCGGTTAGCTTAAACGCCGAGTGCTCGTGCAGGAGGTCGGCGGCATGTTCGAACGCGTGGTTGACGGACGATTGGTTGCAAATCAGCCCGACGCGCTTGCCACGCATCACTTCCGGAACATCTTGAAGTAAAACTTCAAGTCCAACCTGCAGTGGCTGACGCGCGCCCTTGAGAGTGACCGTTTCACGCACCTCATCGATAGTTAAAGTCATACTTGAAGCTCCGCTAACTGGAAATTCAGCCGCACAAAACCGATCCGCCGTTGACGTTCAGTATTTCACCCGTGATGTTGTCTGCCCACTTCGAGCATAGAAAAACTATCGGCCCGGCAATCTCTTCGGGAGTCGCGACCTTCCCCCGTGGAATCTTCTTCCCGATCGACTCGATCCGTTCGGCGTTGGGAAAGACCTCGGCGGTCATGTCAGTTATAACCCAACCGGGCGCGACCGAATTAACGTTGATGCCCGACGGGGCGAGCTCTGTCGAAAGCGACTTCGTAAACGCGATCTGACCACCCTTTGATGCGGCGTAGTTCGAATAGAAATCCTCGCCGCGCTGTCCGGCCGTCGAACTCACGATGACGATGCGTCCGAAGTTCTGTCGCTTCATCACCGGCGTAGCCGCGCGGCAGACAGACCATGTGCCTTTCAGGTTAATCTCCATCGTGCTGTCCCAAAGCTCTTCCGTCATCGACTCGACTGCCGCGCCCTTCCAAATCCCTGCGTTGCAAATCAGGAAGTCGATACGCGAGAACCGTTCAACTGTTTCATTAACCAGCCGTTCGCCTTCGGCAACTTTCGAAACATCAGCTTGAATCGCAATCGCATCGGCGCCAAGCGCGCGTGCCTCCGCAACAGTGTCAGCCGCTGCTTGTTCGTCGCTCACGTAGTTCACGACGACCGTTACACCGTACGAAGCGAGCAACAGAACGACTGCCTTGCCGATGCCGCGGGAGCCGCCGGTCACGAGCGCAACTCGATCGGCCAAACCAAGAGGATCGTTATTCACGTTGCTCGTCACTGGTTTACTTCAGACGCGCGCCGCAGAAAGGTCGTGAACCGACTCGCGTGCGTGGGCCACGAAGGAGTTGAACAGTCGTTGAGAAAACGTATCGTTCTGCCATCCGAGTTCCGGATGCCATTGAACCGCGATCACAAACCGATCCGCACGCGGATCTTCAATCGCTTCGATCACTCCGTCGGAACTCCACGCAGTCGCAACGAGATCGGCGCCAAGCGTTTCGATCGCCTGGTGGTGATGACTGTTGACCGCTAAGTCTTCGGTCTTAATGATCTCGTTGAGCTTGGTTCCTGCTGCGACTCTCACGCTATGCGACGGCCGTTCTCTAGGAACGCCCTGCTCGTGCTTTATCGCACCCGGCAATTGAGACCTGATGTCCTGGATGAGCGTTCCGCCGCGCGAGACATTCAACACCTGCATCCCGAAACAGATCGCGAACAGCGGAATCTGTTTTCGTTCGGCAGCGTCGATCATCAGTAGATCCGTCTCGTCCTTGATCTTGTGGACCGAACCCAACGCGGGATGCGGCTGTTGCCCGTATCGCAACGGATCGACGTCCGAATCGCTCCCCGGCAGCAGGATGCCGTCCAGGCCGTCGACAACGGCCTCGATGTACTCAGCACGCGGAATCAGGCTGATGTGCACTGGTGCTCCGCCGGCGGCTTCGACGGCCTCGCTGTAGTGTCGCGACAGGTAAAAACGCTCGGTAGGATAGTCAATGCGCATCGGGATCCCGATGCGTGGTCGCCTCAACATGAGCGTATGATAACCCAAGTCATTTATCATTTGTCATTGGACATTTTTCATTTGTCATTTACGGCTGGGCGGCGCGGATCTAAGCCGGTCAGGGAGCTACGAACCACGCGTCCTTCTTCAAATGAAAAATGAAAAATGTCCAATGACCAATGGAAAATCTGCCGTGCTTGACTTACGTTCAAACGAGTTTCTATAGTGCTTCTATCTAAACATGCGGAACGAAAATAATAGGGTGCGTAGCACTACTGTCCTCCTTGTTAGGAAAGACGCTCACGTCGCACTCGCTGGAGACGGGCAGGTGACGCTCGGCGAGACTGTCATGAAAGCCAGCGCCAGGAAAGTCAGGCGACTCTACAACGAACAGATCCTGGCCGGGTTTGCCGGCGCAACAGGCGATGCCTTCTCGCTGCTCACGCGCTTCGAAGCAAAGCTCGAACAGTATCACGGCAATCTCGAACGCGCGGCCATCGAACTCAGCAAAGAGTGGCGCACTGACAAAATGCTTCGCCATCTCGAGGCGCTTCTCGTCGTCGCCGACAAGAAATCGTCGTTTCTTCTGTCAGGCAATGGCGACGTGATCGCGCCCGACGAAGGCGTACTGGCGATTGGTTCAGGTGGATCCTACGCACTCGCGGCCGCACGCGCACTAATCAAGCATACAGATCTTCCCGCACGCGAGATCGCAGTAGAAGCGCTGCGCATCGCCGGTGAGATCTGCATCTATTCAAATCAAAACATCGTAGTTGAAGAGTTGTAATATCAATGGTTATTTATTTGGCTGGAGAAGTTGATGAAGAAGCTCGGCTCGACGAGATGTCGCCTCGTCAGATCGTGACCGAGCTGGACAAGCACGTCGTCGGACAACGCAACGCCAAGCGTTCGGTTGCGGTCGCGTTGAGAAATCGTGTGAGACGTCAGAAACTGCCACCCGAAATGGCGGTTGACGTCATGCCGAAGAACATCATCATGATCGGATCGACGGGCGTCGGTAAGACTGAGATCGCGCGCCGGCTGGCGCGCATGTCGAATTCGCCGTTTCTGAAAGTTGAAGCTTCGAAGTTTACGGAAGTCGGATATGTCGGGCGCGACGTCGAGAGCATGATTCGCGATCTGACGGAGATCTCCGTCGAGATGACGCGACAGGAGAAGAGCGAAGAGATCGCCGAAAAAGCCGAGCTCAACGTCGAAGAACGTATCCTCGATCTGCTGCTTCCGCCGCGACGCACGGCCGTCGGTTTCTACGACTTCGATTCCGACACCGCAGAAGAAACTTCAACCGAACTCGACACGCCCGCACAAGACGAACAGTCACAACGCACGCGCGAAAAACTCCGCACTCAATTGCGCAGCGGCAAGCTCGACAATCGTCTCGTCGAACTCGACGTTCGCGAGCGAAACTTTCCAGTCATCGAACTCGCCGGTCCGCAAGGCGTCGAAGAGATGGGCATCAACATGAAAGACATGTTGGGCAACCTGTTTCAGGGACGCACCAAGCGACGAAAGATGCGCGTCGACGAAGCGATGGAGTACTTGATGCAGGAAGAGGAAGAGCGTTTGATCGACATGGACCAGGTGGCCCGTGCGGCTATCGAACGCGTCGAAAACTCCGGCATCATCTTTCTCGACGAGATCGACAAGATCGCGGGACGCGAGTCAGGTCATGGTCCTGACGTCTCGCGTGAAGGCGTGCAGCGCGACATCCTGCCGATCGTCGAAGGCACGACGGTCAACAGTCGTTACGGCATGGTGCGCACGGACCACATTCTTTTCATCGCCGCGGGCGCGTTTCACGTTTCGAAGCCGTCGGATTTGATTCCGGAACTACAGGGCCGCTTCCCTATTCGTGTCGAGCTGGAGTCGCTCACGATTGAAGACTTCAAGCGGATTCTGACGGAACCACGCAACGCGCTGATCAAACAGTATCAGGCGATGATGGAGACCGAAGGCGTGAAGATCGAGTTCACGCCGGACGCGATTGACTCGATTGCGAACTTCGCGGCGCAGGTGAATCAGCAGACTGAAGACATCGGCGCGCGCCGGTTGCAGACGATCATGGAAAAACTGCTCGAGGAAATCAGCTTCGAAGGTCCCGACCTCGAACCGAAGGAGCAACGCATCGATGCAGCTTATGTACAACGCATGCTCTCCGAGACTGTTAAGGATCAGGATCTGAGTCGTTACATTCTGTGAGACCTCTTCTCAAACCACAGATTTTATTCACCATTTTTTGTTTGATCGGTTTTTCGGCCCTCGCGGGGTGCGGAAAACGTCGACCTCCACTTCCCCCGATCGAACGCGTCCAGCAACGCACCGAGTTACTCTCCGGAGCGCAGCAAGGAAACGAAGTGATCCTGAGTTGGCCCGCACCGCAACGAAACGCGCCGGACAGCAGCGTGCAAAGCATCCGTCGTATCGACGTCTATCGTCTTGCTGAAAAACCCGGCGCGCCGCTGGCGTTGACGGAAGAACAGTTTGCCGCGCGCTCAACGCTCGTCGGATCGGTCACCTTCGAACAGATTCAAACTGCCGGCGATACGTTGACGTATCGCGACACGCTCGAGCTCGCGGGTCAGCCGACACGTCTTCGTTACGCCCTTCGTTACGTAAACGCCTCCGGCCAGCGCGCCGCGTTCTCGAACTTCCTCACGATCGAACCGGCCGCGCGTATCGCACAAGCGCCAACGCTCTCAACTGAACCAAAACTCACCGAAGACGCGATCACGATCGCGTGGCAACCACCCGCCGCGAATATCGACGGCTCAACTCCGGTGAACCTGCTCGGCTACAACGTGTATCGCATGGACGAGTCGCAGAGCGAACCGAGCCAGTCGCCGATCAACTCCGCGCTTGTTTCAGGAACGGAATACGCGGACAAGAACTTCCAGTTTGGCAACAACTATCGTTACATCGTTCGTTCCGTTTCGCTCGGCACGGGCGGCGCGCAGGTCGAGAGTTTGAATTCGAACGCAGTTCCGATTTCGGCGCGCGACATCTTCGCTCCGGCGCAACCTGAGCGTCCGAGCATCGCGCCGGATCCGTCGTTTGGCCGGCTTGCAATCTTCTTCGCAGCCAACAAAGAGTCGGACATCGCCGGCTACAATCTTTATCGTTCCACCGATCCAAACCTGCCGAAGGATCAATGGACCAAACTCAACCAGTCGCTGCTGACGCGCACGACCTACCAGGACGAACGCGTCGAGTCAGGCAAGACTTATTACTACTACATCACTGCTGTCGATCAGGCGGGGAACGTCAGTCCAGCGTCTGAAGTCGCATCTGAGAAAGTTCCTTAACAACGTGAAGCTCTGTCGCATAGCTCATGAATCACTTGAAGTTCCGCGGTATGCTGTGGTTCTCGATTCAACCGTCGTTCCGCTATCTGCCGATTACAACTTTGGCCAGGTCGAGATGTTCAGCGGTAACGCTGCCGCCCTTTCGCTCGACGACGTGAAGCTACTCGCGCCGGTAACGCCGTCGAAGATCGTCTGCGTCGGACGCAACTATCGCGAGCACGCGGCTGAGCTCGGGAACAAGATGCCTGATGAACCGTTGCTGTTTCTCAAAGCGCCGTCGTCGGTGATCGCTTCAGAAGAACGCATCGAATTGCCTGCCGCTTCGCAACAGGTCGAACACGAAGGTGAACTCGGCGTCGTCATTGGCCGCACCGCCCGAAACGTCAGCGACTCTGAAGACGCTCTCGATTACGTCCTCGGCTACACGTGCGTAAACGACGTCACGGCCCGCGATCTGCAACGAAAGGACGTCCAATTCACACGCGGCAAGTCATTCGACACCTTCTGCCCCGTCGGGCCGTGGATCGTCACCGATATCGATCCTGCGAATACGACGGTCACCACGCGCGTCAACGGCGAAGTGAAACAAAACGGAAACACTCGTGACATGGCTTTCGGCGTCGCTTTTCTTATACGGTACATCTCTGCGATCATGACGCTGTTCCCCGGCGACCTGATCGCAACCGGAACACCGGCCGGCGTTTCGCGCATGAAGCACGGCGATACGGTGGAAGTTGAAGTGGGTGGAGTCGGTATTCTGAGAAATCAGGTGTACGATCAGAAGCAGATTAAGGCCCAAATCAATTCTTAAACAGGAGTTCTGATATGAAGTTTTTTCTTGATACCGCAAATCTCAACGAGATCCGCGAGGCAGCGGCATACGGGTTCGCCGACGGAGTCACCACCAATCCATCACTCATCGCCAAAGAAGGCGACGTCGATTTCAAACAACACATCGCTGCGATCTGCGAGATCGTTCAGGGTCCGGTGTCGGCGGAAGTGACGAGCCAGGACAAGGAAGGGATGGTGCGCGAAGGTTTGGAGTACTCGAAGATCGCGCCGAATGTCGTGATCAAATGTCCGCTGACGAGGGAAGGACTTAAAGCGACTCGTCAACTTTCGGATCAAGGCATTAGCGTAAACGTGACGCTGTGCTTCTCGTCTGCGCAGGCGATCCTCGCGGCGAAAGCGGGTGCTTCGTTTATCAGTCCGTTCCTGGGCCGGCTTGACGACATCGGCGAGAATGGGTTGGAACTGCTGCAAAGCATTATCGAGATCTATCAGAACTATCCGTGGAAAACGGAAGTGCTTGCCGCGAGCTTGCGACATCCGATCCATGTGATCGAAGCGGCACGTCTGGGTGCCGACATCGCAACCATGCCTTTTAAAGTTATAGATCAACTTTTCAATCATCCGTTGACGGAAAAGGGACAGGCGCAGTTCCTCGCGGATTGGGCCAAGAGTGGAAGAAAATGAGTGGAAGAAAGTAACCGCATCGCCGTTCGCGTGCTGAAGTACGATGGCACGGAACATAGAAGCTGGACGGCCTGCGTCGTCAAACAAGCCGCCCCACTCCTGATACTTGACGCGGTTTTCGTCGACGAGATTGCGCACGATCTGATTGGTACGATCAGCGCGGGAACGATCAGTACTGAGTATTATTGGCTGGATCGGTGGTACAACGTATTTCGCTTCAGCGATCAGGGCGGTACGTTGAAAAACTTCTACTGCAATGTAAATATGCCGCCGAGTTTCAATGGGCATGTTTTGAGTTATGTCGACCTCGACATCGACGTGCTGGTCAAACCTGACTTCTCCTACCAGGTTCTCGACCTCGAAGATTTTGAAGACAATGCGCGCGCGCTTAATTACCCTCTCGAGGTCCGGGAGAATGCGCACGCTGCGCTGGCAGAGCTGATTGGGTTGATCGAAGCGCGATCGTTTCCGTTCGACGAATAATTTATGGCCTCTCGACAACAGACCAAACAAACGAAATCAAAGCTCAATGCGTTGCGTGAGCGCAGCGCCCAGGCTGAGCAGGGCGGCGGAGTTGTGCGCGTCGCGAAGCAACATGAAGCCGGAAAGATGACGGCGCGCGAGCGGATCGAGTTTCTGCTTGACGAAGGTTCGTTTGAAGAGTTTGACAGGCTTGTCGTGCATCGCTCGAAGGATTTTGGTCTCGATAAGCAGCTCTATCCTGGTGATGGGGTGATCACTGGTCATGGGTTGATCGACGGGCGCGCCGTGTTTGTGTTCGCGCAGGACTTCACCGTCTTTGGCGGATCGCTTTCCGAGACTCACGCGGAAAAGATCTGCAAGGTCATGGACCTCGCGATGAAAGTGGGCGCGCCGATCATCGGGTTGAATGATTCGGGCGGCGCGCGCATTCAGGAAGGCGTCGTCAGTCTTGGTGGGTATGCCGATATTTTCCTTCGCAACACCCTGGCGAGCGGAGTCGTGCCGCAGATCAGTTGCATCATGGGCCCGTGTGCGGGTGGCGCCGTTTACAGTCCGGCGATCACGGATTTCAACATCATGGTCAAGGACACGTCTTACATGTTCATCACTGGACCAGACGTGATCAAGACCGTGACGCATCAGGAAGTCACGAAGGAAACACTTGGCGGTGCGCTGACGCATAACAGCATTTCCGGCGTGGCCCACTTCGCTGCCGAGTCAGATGAACATGCGCTGCGAATCGTGCGCGAGTTGTTTTCGTTTATTCCTTCGAACAATGTTGAGGATGCGCCGCGGTTGCCGGTGAGCGATCCGATCGAGCGTGCTGAGCCGAAGCTGAATGACATCGTTCCCGAGGCTTCGAATCAACCGTACGACATGCGCGATGTGATCAATCACGTCGTCGACGATGGTTACTTCTTTGAAGTGCAGCAACTGTTTGCGCCGAACATCGTCGTCGGGTTTGCGCGTTTGGGTGGACGGTCCGTTGGTATTGTCGCGAATCAGCCGGCGTTTCTTGCGGGCGTGCTCGACATCTCGGCGTCTGTAAAAGGTGCGCGTTTCGTTCGTTTCTGCGACTGCTTCAACATTCCACTCGTGACGTTTGAAGACGTGCCGGGGTTTATGCCGGGAGTCTCGCAGGAGCACGGGGGGATCATCACGCATGGCGCGAAGCTGCTCTATGCGTTCGCCGAAGCGACTGTGCCGAAGGTTACCGTGATCACGCGCAAGGCCTACGGTGGCGCTTACTGCGTCATGGCCTCAAAACACATTCGCACCGACGTGAATTTCGCGTGGCCGTCGGCGGAGATCGCAGTGATGGGCGCAGAAGGCGCTGTCGGCATTCTCTACCGTCGCGAACTCAGCGACGTGCAGGACAAGGAAGCCTTACGTCGAGCGAAGATCACCGAACTGCAAGAGAAATTTGCCAACCCCTACGTGGCCGCCGAACGTGGTTTCGTCGACGAAGTAATCGAACCCTCCCTCACCCGCCCTAAACTCATCCGCGCCCTCGCGCTACTCGAAAACAAACGCGACACCAACCCACCGAAGAAGCACGGCAACATTCCGTTGTAGAGGTGCGCACGTTGAAACGCGACTTCGTTAGCACGTAAACTGCCGCTTCCCCTCTCCTGTATTGGCTTCCCACAATTCACTAGGAGTTTTATGACTAAAGACCTCACGCAGATCTCTGTCGAAGACATCGAGCCACGGTATCCTTTTCATTCGTGGTGAAAGAGTGATTTTAGACTCAGCCCTGGCCAGGCTTTATGGCGTGACCACTGAACGACTGAACCAGCAAGTACGACGAAACGCTATCCGTTTCCCTCCCGATTTCATGTTTCAGCTGACGAAAGAAGAACATGAATCTTTGATCTTGCAATTTGCAAGATCAAAGCGCGGTCGCGGTGGACGACGTAAGCTGCCGTTGGTGTTTACTGAATACGGCGCCATCATGGCGGCGAATGTTCTTAACAGTCAGCGAGCGGTACGGGCGAGTGTGGAGGTTGTTCGAGCCTTTGTAAGTTTGCGACGGATGGTGACATCTAACTCGGCGCTAGCACGTAAGCTCGACGAACTCGAAAGGAAATACGATCGACAATTCAAAGTAGTATTCGATGCGCTACGTGAATTGATGACGGTGCCGCAGTCGGAACGCAAGCAGATAGGGTTTCGTGGGAAATCCTAGTCTCGCTCGGCTGGTTCGAAGGCGATTAGGCGGGCCGCGGGATCGAAGGTGATTCGGAATGGAAATAGCGCACGGCGGCCGAGGATTATCGGGGTGCCGGGGGCGACGCCGGAGAGGACGTCGGTCGGGACACCGTTCAGGACAAGGGCGCCGATGTTTACGGTCTGTGGTGAAATGCGGCGAGATTGAACACGGCCGCCGCCGAGGTCCTGACTCGTTCGCGTGTTGGCCTGCTGCTGCGATGATCGTTTACCGCTAACAACCTGTCGCTCGTTCAAGGCCAATCCTAATGCAGACCCTGTGTCGATCAACGCGAGACTTCCGTCGCCGAGTTTGACCATCGGACGATGACTGCCCGCCTCACGGACCCAGCGAACGACAGCACCATCACGCGGCTGTTGATTCACGTTCAGCGAGGCGTCGAAGACGCGCAGTTCGCGATTAGGTAAATCAACCGTATATCCAAGCGGACTGAAAACCTCCGTCGGATCAAGAATCCCATCAATCGCTCGCGGCAGGTTAGCTACGACAGCCGCCACGACACGCCCGGGAACGCGATTACCCGGTTTCCCAAGCGCCAGCCCACTGATTGACGCTTCCTGATCGGAAGAGATCGGCGACGTGCTGAGCCCACCAACAAGCGGCGTCCTCGCCTTCGTCACCTGTAACTTCGCCTCAGCAACAACCCGTCGAGTGACAATCGACGCACCTGCTCCAGTGTCGATAGCAAAGACGAACGGCCCGGCGCCGTTAATCCATCCCTTCGCCAACAACCCCTGATCCTCATCGTTCCGCAATGGGATCGGAGCCATCAAACCGATGGATGACACTGATTCTGGAGTGGCGATCGCCGCACTCTCGCCGCGGAAAAGTTGATGGGCGGTCCCTATCGCGGGAACCGCCCAAACAACTGTTGCCACAAGAGTACTTAGAGCGATCGCAAGTTTAGCTTTGCTCACGACTCCGGACCTCGACGATTAGTAGCTCCGGTCTCGATTGCGCAGCTTGTAGGTCCACAAAGCGGAACCACCCGCGCCGGAGAGCGCACCAATCGCAGCGCCCTTCTTGCCACCAATCAAACCACCGACAGCAGCACCAGCACCGGTACCAATCGCCACCGTCAACTTATCGCGGTGCTTGTCCCAGAAGCTGCGCTTGCGCGGCTGATAGTCGTAGTAAACACGACGTGCCGACGAAGTGCTTCTGCCGCTGTTAACGTTTCGATAAACCACGCGCGAGCGCGATGCCTGCGGCGCGGCGGAACTCACAGCCTTAGTTTCCTGCTCGGTCGCTGCGGCAAAACCATCAGCGAAACCGGTCTTGTAAGCGGTCTGCTCGCCGGCAGTGTTGAATGCCAGCTCATTGGCCTGCGCTTCCTGGCCGGCAACTGGAGTCGCCATCCGGGCGTTATCTTGAGTTGTTGTCTCAGCCGCCGTCGTCGACTGGCTCTTGTTCATCACGAGCGCGCCGACCGAACCACCGATCAACGCGGCTATCAAGGCTACGGGCAATAGCTTGTTTGTCAAAATCATCGCTCTGTTCTCCTCAAAAGTGTCGCGTGCTGCGTGAGCACGCATGACTACTTAGCAAGGAGCATTCCCACATTCACGATCTAATGAGCGACGCGCGAAATTCCCGCGTGGATCGCCGAAAAATGGTCGATCGCAAGAAAATCACAAGCTAACGCCAACGATTGTAACGAGGAAGACTAACGAGATAAGGAAGGAACGTATTCGATATGGAACCGGTGTAACCGATATCGTAACCAATTCGGTTACACCGATTCCGAAACGTTGTTTTAGGCAGCCTTTGTAACTGGCTTGTCCTTGAGCAATTCGAGGGCTTTCTTGAGCTGGAGATCTTCCGCGGCGGGCTTCACCTGCGGTCCCGGCGCCGGTACTGGAGTGGCAGCGGCTGGCTTATCAGGTCCCTGTTCAGGCTTCGCGACCGGATCGTCGTCGTTGCCGGTCAACTCATCCGGATCGATCGTTTCGGCGACGTCCGCGCCCTTCACTTCGACCGAAGGAGTCACACCAGAGTGCGCACGATCTTCGCCGAGGAAGGTTTTTCCGTTCGCGGTCGCCCACTTCACTGTCGTCAACAACAGGCCATCACCACCGCGCAACGTGAACAGTTGCTGTTCGGTGCCGGCGCCAAAACTCTTCTCGCCAACAACCTGACCGCGGTTCCGCTCGATTAACGCTGAGGCAACAACTTCAGCAGCGCCAGCCGTACCGGTATCGATCAACGCGACAACCGGACCCGAGAACAACACGAGCTTCGGATCGGCCGAGAACGTTTTCAAACTCTTGTTTTCGCGGCCGACAGTCTGAGCCAGCACGCCGTCTTTGACGAACAGGTTGGCGACATTCACCGCTTCCTGTAGCGATCCACCAGCCGTCGAGCGCAGGTCAACGACGATCTTCTGCGCGCCTTGTTTGACCAAATCCTGGAGCCGATTGCGAACTTCAGTCGACTCGCCATCACCGAGACTATTGACTCGGAGAACGCCGACGCGTCCAGCTTCCATGCGCCCTTCTGCCGCGGCCGCACGCGCCGTCCCACGTTTCACGGCGACTGTCAACGGACTGGCATTAGCTCGTAGAACACGGAGTTTCACTTCCGTACCCGCCGGGCCGTTCAACAACTGCTTCGCATCGTACAGCGAGATGTCGCGGGTCGCTTTGTTGTCGATGTACTCGATGATGTCGCCGGTTCTGATCCCTGCCTGGTCCGCGGGCGAACCCTTCATCGGCGCAATCACGTAGAGATACGAGGCGTACTGCGAAAGCTCGGCGCCAATCCCGGCCTGATTGTCTTTGTTTCCGGCGTTGAAATCCTTGACCTGCTCCGGCGTGAGATAAGTCGAGTACGGATCGAGGCCGTAAGCAAGGCCGCGCAACGCGCCCGCCCGAACTTTATCCATGTTCGGCTCATCTACATAATCGGTCTGAATGTGCTGCAACACGCTCTCGAAGATGCGCAACTGTGCATTCGGATCGTTTGTCGGTTGCTGCGCGCGTGTCGAAATCCAACCGCCGACGACGGTGTAAAGAGTCAAACTGGCCGACAGCAGGATCAGGATAAACTTAGTACGAAATGACATTTAGGTACCTCTTCGATTACGTTAGAGCCGGTGACAATCGCACAATTTGCGAATCGAAACGTATGATACAGGCCGTATTTGGCCTGCGCAAGCCAAAGCTTTTACTACAGATCACGTGACAAACTCTGAAGCTGACTTCAATCTGACGGGGCCGATTCTCGCGCTCGATCCCGGCGAAAAACTGGTCGGAGCAGCCGTTAGCGACGAAAAACTTATAACTATCAAACGACTGCCACCACTCAAGCGTTCAAACTGGAAAAAGCTGCTTCAAGATGTGCTGAGCTTGATCGAACGCTTTGACGTAAGAACGGTAGTGATTGGTTTGCCGTTGTCGCTCGACGGAACGCACGGCGAGGCAGCCGAAAAGGTCGGGCGCGTGGCCCAAAATCTTGCCCGATCGGTGTCGCTTCCCGTCTATCTTCAGGATGAACGCTTGACATCCTTCGAGGCGATGGAGAATTTAAAAGCAGAGGGCAAGCGGCGGGAAGACATTCCAGCCCTCATCGACGGCGAAGCGGCGGCATTGATCCTGCGCGATTTTCTGCGAACGGATCAGGACAGAGTTCTCGTTAAATCCACAGGAGATCAATAGACGACACCAGAATGAAACGAATCATCCTTCTGATCATCGTAGTTCTGCTACTGGCGGGCGGCGTTTCAGCCGCATGGATTTATTCGGAACTGCGACGTCCAAACACCCATAACAAGAGTGGACAGTACATCGAAATCCCCCGAGGTTCTTCCCCGTCGTCGATCGTGAAGAAGCTCGCCGACGAAGGCATTATCAAACACGAGTGGCCGCTGATGATCTACCTCAAGGCCACCGGACGCGGCTCGACTTTGAAAGCGGGCGAATACGACTTCCCGTCTCCGGTGTCGCCGCTATCCGTTCTCGCCAAGCTTCAGACCGGCCAGCGACGGCTCAATCGGATCACCATCCCCGAAGGCTGGACGCGTTGGGACATCGCCAAAGAGATGGTCCAGGTTCCGGAACTCCATCTCGCAACCGAAGCTCAAGCTTTAGATTTAATGAACAACGTGAGCCTCATTAGCGATCTCGATCCGCTCGCGAAAAATCTCGAGGGTTACCTGTTTCCCGATACGTATGAGTTCGCGCCTGACACGACGGCTGAAGAGTTGATCGAGATGATGGTCAAGCGGTTTCGCGGCGTCTGGAAAGCGGAGTGGACCGATCGTGCGCGCAGTCTGAACATGTCGACCCGCCAAATCGTCACGACGGCGTCGATCATCGAAACTGAAGCAAAGCTTGATGAGGAGCGTCCGATCGTCGCGTCGGTGATTTACAACCGGCTGCAAAAAGATATTCCGCTCGCGGTTGACTCGAGCATCGTTTACGCATCGAAGCTGGAAGGAAAGTGGCGCTACGACGGGAAGGTTTATAAAAGCGACATCGAACGACGCTCGCCGTACAACACGCGCATCTATGCGGGACTTCCGCCGGGACCAGTCGCATCACCTGGCGAGAGTTCGTTGCACGCAGCGTTGAATCCGGCGCAGTCAGATTATCTTTACTACGTTCGCAATCCCGCGCGTGACGACGGTGCGCACAACTTCTACAGCAACGGAAGTGAGTTTGAGACCGGTGTTCAGGCTTTACGCAAGTGGGAACGCGAACGCGACGCGGAAGAACGGAAGAAGCGCGAGAACCGTGGACAGTAGATCTTGGTATTTTGTGCTTTGTACTTTGTCTTTGGCACGAAGCGGTTGCCCAAAGTACAAAGCACCAGGTACAAAGTACAAAGCTCCAAGTTTCGTCCTTGTCTTTGCCCGAACCTTCATCTATTCTCAAGTCGAGCCCCAGTAACCGTTCTTTTTGCAACAGATTTGCTCCAGATAAAGGTGTCGCTATGTTCCGCATGATTGCTGGTCTACTGGTGTTGATGGTTTGTTCTCTTCCCGCGTTTGCACAGGCAGCAAAGGGCGTCGACAAACAAAACGAGCGCGTCCGAGATAGTGGTTCAGAAAGAAACCCCGCGAACAATGGTAATAAGACTGATACCGGCGCCGGTCGTGGATTCGACTTCGGACGCGGCCGCACACCTGAAGCACCGCCGCTGCCAAATCCATATCGATTAACAGGACGCCGCGACGTCATCATCAACGCCGTTCAGGATCTGCTGCGCGATCGAAAAATGGTGCTCGATGAGGTTGCATCCAAACTCGGCGATGGAATCATCGTAAGCCAGCCCTTCACGTTCACGAAGGGCGCGGTCGTCTCTCAAGCGGAACTCAGCCGGTATGCCGATGTTCCACTTTCCGCAGCTCGCGCGTGGACTCGCGGCCGCTATACATTGACATTTGAGATTCAGCCGATTGACGGCTCAACTGCCAACGTCGTAGTGAACGCAAAGATCGAAGGACGCACTGATGGACCAACCGGCGCCGAGTGGACCACACTGCGAAGCACCGGTCTTGTCGAAGACGAGTTTCTTGAAGGACTGGTCACAGCAGTCACCGGCTCTACACCGCCGGGCCGAACGCCTCAGCCGTGAAGTGATACATGAGCACTTCGCGGCCGGAGTTAAGGAGTTACCTAAAGTAGTTTGAATGATCAATAATCCGTTTCACCAGGAAGAAGCCAATGAGCAGCGTCACGATTCAAACCGCCGATTACTTCTCGGCATCGTTTGTGCAGTTGCTGTTACCGCGCTGCTCATAGCGGGCTACACCTACATCCGCCACTATTACGCGCAACGAATCCTCGTCGAGAACACGCCTCCTCCAGCACCCGAGCCATCAGGTCCGAAGGGTCCGCCGTTAGCACACGTCGTCATTGACGAACCGACGCTGGAAAAGGGCTTCACCGTGATCGGCGGCGCTGTGAAGAACACTTCGAATCGCGATTTATCAGATGTTTTCGTTGTCATCGAGATGCGACGGCGCAAGGACGGCGGCCTCGAAGAAGTCGCGCTACCAGTCACCCCGCCGGTTTTGCCTTCGCAAACGGAAGGCGCTTACTCATTGAAAGCGCCGGCGCAGGACTATGCGTCGATTCGTCTCGCCGGCGTAAAAGCGGCGCCGCAATCGACATTGATCGCCTACTCCTCTTCCCAGGGCAAGAAGCGACCACCCGAACGATTCGAACCGAAAATCGTCGTCGTAAAACGTTCGGGCAAGCCGGGAGAGTTCATCAACACACCCGACAACCCAGGTCGCATTCGATAATCAAATCGCAATCTGGCTGAAGTTTTTGTTTAAGGGTCGGCATGCCGATGGTTAAGGTGAATTGTGAGAATTTGGCCGGTAGATCGACCGCCAACTTCGAGCGATTACTTAACTGCCGCGTGCAACGCCGTGCCCGTCGATTTCGTCACAGTGTATGCTGAGTGAGCCTGGAATGAAGAATACACTGACATTCATTACTCTGCTGTGCGGCCTCCTTTTATTTCCGGCACTTGGCGCGGGACAAACCCTTTCCCCCGCGCCCTCGCAGATGGATCCGACAACCACTCGCGAACGACCGATGACCGAAATGGAAGCGGAAATGAAAGCCAAACAAGCGATCAAATACGCCGAAAAAGGTCACCAGGAGAACGTCGATCGCGCGAAAGAGATCGCCGACATTGGCAAAGAGCTAAAATCCGCAGCGAAGGACGCGCCGCTTTTGAGTCGTGAATCGCAGAAGAAGATCGAACGACTCGAAAAGCTCACTCGAAAGATCAGAGGCGAAGCAGGTGGCGACGATCAGCCGATAGAACTTCCGAACCGTCCATCGGATCTATCGTCGGCGATGGGTCGAGTCGTCGAAGCCTCCGAGAAACTTTCAAAAGACGTACAAAACACCCCGCGGCAAGTTGTTTCCGCTTCGGTAATTGAAAATGCTAATGTTCTACTTGAGCTCATAAAGATCGTTCGCACATTTACTCGGCAGCCCTAAGAAACAACGCTTCCACATCGATGATACGAACTCGCCTCCTTTCCCTGCTCGCGATTCTGATAGCGAGCTCCGCTGTGGTGTTCGCACAGGACGATGACGACGTCGTTCGAACAGACACCGATCTCGTCGTGCTGAATCTCACCGTAACTGACAAGAACGGCCAGTACGTCAAAGGACTGAAACGTTTCGACTTCAAAATCTACGAAGACGGCGTCGAGGTTAAGAAGGAGTCGATCGCGAGCTTCACGCTGCAGGAGGCGCCTTATGCGGCGGTCGTGCTGTTGGACAGTTCCGGAAGTATGGAAGCGCGGTTCACAATCGCGCGTTCGGCGGCGATCCGATTTCTCGACGGGCTGCGGCCGGAAGATGTAGCGGCGGTTTACCGGTTCGATTCGAAGGTTGAACGTGTGCAGGAGTTTTCCGGTGGCCGCGATCTCGCGCCGACGGCTTACGCGATTCGTGCGAAAGGAATGACCACGCTTCACGACGCGATTGTAGAGGCGTCGAAAACGCTCGCCGATCGACCGGAGAACCGGAAAGCGATCGTGATCCTGTCCGACGGCGCTGACACTTACAGTAAAGCCACGAGCGAGAAAGCAGTCGAGGCCGCGCTTGCCGTCGGAGCGAGTATCTTTGCTGTCGACATGTCGCAGATGGACGTGCCTGGATCGATGAGGCAACCGGTCGCTGCGTCGTTGAAAAGTTTTGCAGAAAAGACCGGCGGTCGTTTCGTAGCAACTCCCGGCGGTCCCGCATTGCGCGACGCTTTCACCAGCATTGCCGATGAGCTCGGTCACCAGTACACGATCTCTTATCGTCCGGAAAATAAAACTCGCGATGGCAAGTGGCGCAGGTTGGAAGTTAAAGCACAACGTGAAGATCTGACTATCCGCACGCGTAAAGGTTATCGCGCGCCGAAGAAGTAGGCATTTTCCGTTTTCCGTTTACCATTTCTCATTTGTCATTCGAAGATGGTGGAGCTCTTAAAACAAATGACAAATGCAAAACGAGAAATGGAAAATGAAAAATGACTAGCGGCTGGTTTTGGTTAGCAACTTCTCGCGGTGACGTTCGAAGGCAAGCTCAATGAGCGTTTCGAGCAGGCGGCCGAAAGGAAGACCGGAAGCTGCCCACATCTTTGGATAACCCGACACCTCAGTCAAACCAGGCATCGTATTCAACTCGTTAATCACCAGTTCCCCACCGTTGCGCGGCAGGAAGAAATCAACGCGCGCGAGTCCCGCGCCATCGATCGACTGAAACGCACGAATCGCCATGCGCTGAATCTTCGTCGTCATCGACTTCGACAACGGCGCCGGAACAACAAAACTCACGCGACCTGTATTCGTGTATTTCTCCGTGTAATCGAGAAACCTCGCCGCCTCTTCGTGAACAACATATTCACCAGGCAAACTCGCCTTAGGTTCGTCGTTACCCAACACCGCGCACTCGATCTCACGCGCGAGCAACTCCTCTTCGACGATGATCTTCCGATCGTATTGCGCCGCGAGATCGATCGCCTCCGTGAGCGACTTCTTATCAGTCGCACGCGACACGCCAACAGACGATCCGAGATTCGCCGGTTTCACGAAGCACGGCAATCCGATATCAGCCGTGACCTTACGTATTACTTTAGCTGGATTGTTTCGCCACTGAGACCGCAGAAACCAGAGGTATTTGCAGATCGGCAACCCCGCCTGGACGAAGAGCGACTTCATCGCCACCTTGTCCATGCCGCACGATGACGCGAGCACGCCGCAACCGACGTAGGGCACGTCAGCCATTTCAAGTAATCCTTGAAGTGTGCCGTCTTCGCCGTAAGTGCCGTGCAACGCGGGAAACACGACGTCGAGCTTTTCCGCGACGAACGAGTTGCGAGTTGCTTTCGAGTGATATCAGTCCTTTGTGTGATGGATCGCCGATAAGCGCGACGTCGCCGGTGGCTGGTCCGTTGGCAGACATTCGTTCATGCACTGCCGGCGGGAGCAGTTGTGCCGACTGCGAAGGAGCAAGCCACTTCCCTTCCTTCGTGATCGCGATCGGAACCACGTCAAACTTCCGCGGGTTGATGCTCTCGACGATCGCTCGCGCCGATCGAATCGAGACTTCATGTTCACCCGATCGCCCACCGAAGATCACTCCGACGCGCAGCTTTTTTGGCACTCTCGTTGGTCCAGCCTTTACAGAATTGTCTTGCCTAACGCCGACAGAATCAGTTCAACACCGAGCTCCGCGGTTTTGTTATTGACGTCGAGCGCGGTGTTGATCTCGACGATCTCAAGATAACGCATGCCACCGGCTTCGGCGATCTTTTCCATTCCCAGATGTGCTTCGCGATAAGTGAGTCCGCCGCGAACGAGCGTGCCCGAGCCGGGCGCATCACCAGGATCCAAAGCGTCGACGTCGAATGTCACTCCGTAACCGACAGTGCCGCGAGACACGATTTCGATCGCTTCGTCCATGCACGCCGACATACCACGTTCGTCGATCTCGCGCATCGTGAAGAAGCGCATTCCGAGTTTTCGAATCAGTTCCCTTTCGCCGGGATCGATATCACGCGCGCCAACGTGGACACACAAACGAGGATCGAGCTTGGGAGCAAAGCCGCCGATGTTGGTTAGTTCAGGCGCGCCGTAACCGAGCAACGCCGATAACGGCATGCCGTGAATGTTGCCGGACGGTGTTGTTTCCGGCGTGTTCATGTCGGCGTGTGCGTCGAACCAAATCAAGCCGAGCTTCTCATCGCGCTGTTTGAAGTATGACGCTGCGCCACCAAACGAACCGATCGCGATCGAATGATCGCCGCCGACAACGAGCGGAAATTCACCTGCTTCAAATATCGCCTTAACTTCGTTCGCGAGCTGTTCGCAAGCTTTGCTGATCTCGCGCACGTACTTCAGCTTTTCATCGGCAAGCGGAACCGATTGCAGGCGTTCGAGCCGCATGTCGCCAAGATCGCGGACCGTATATCCCAAACGCTCGATCCGCTGCTGCAAGCGCGCGACGCGCAGCGCTGCCGGCCCGATGTCGACCCCGGCCATGCTCGCGCCATAACCCAACGGCACGCCCAGGACCGCGACTGTCTTGTTCCCGTTTGCACTCATACAACCTTAACCAGCCCTCTCATTCACACCCGGCTTCAGCCGGGTGTTCGCGTTCGTCAAACATCCGGAAACCGTTTAAACGGTTTCCATAACAGCGTTGGACCTGCACCCGGCTGAAGCCGGGTGTGAATGAGAGGCTTTCCCCAGTCCTGCTCATAATGATCTTGAACCTAACCACCGAGATTGAAATTGAAACCTCCGCCGCCGCCTCCCTGACTCGGGAAGAACGGTTTAAGCAGACCTGCGAGCGCCGCGAGATTTCGCGTTTGAATCAGAAACTCGCCCGGCCCGGTAAACTCCGCGACGATTCCCTCGCCACTCATCATGCTGCGGAAAAAGCCGGCTGCCGCCTTGCGCAACGTGTACTGCATCGTGCCTTCCCACGCCACGAGGTGACCGGTATCGACGATGTAGCGCTCACCCGGACGAAGCTGCTTGCGATGAATCGCGCCAAACGACGACACGAGCAACAGTCCCTGTCCCTGGACCATCAACACAAACAATCCCTCACCGGAGAAGAACCTCTTCGCGCCGCCCCACTTCGTATCGACCGTCAGACTCGCATCGCCCGCGAGATACGAACTCGACTGCACGAAGAACGGCTGACCGCTTAGTTCAATCGCCGCGACATCACCCGGCGCTCCCGGCGCGAGCGTCACTTCACCTGGACCACCGCGAGCAGTAAACGTCGAGATGAAAGCCGACTCGCCGCCCGCCGCACGCTTGATCGCACCGAACAGACCGCCTTTCATCTGCGATTGAAGTTCTACGTTAGCGGACATCGAAACCATCGCGCCCGACTCCGCCTGGATCGCCTGTTCAGCCTGGAGTTGCAGCACTGCAAGCGAGAACGACGGCTGATGTAGCACTTCGTAGCTGTAACCTCGTCCTTGTCCGCGCGAATCCTGATCGATCTTGATGGTGCTCATAAGTCACTCCGGATTTAAGGTCTGATTCGATAAAGCATGCGCGGAAACGGAATCGTTTCGCGAATATGCTCGATGCCGCACATCCACGCCGTGCAGCGTTCGATGCCCATGCCAAATCCGCCGTGCGGCACGCTGCCGTAACGGCGCAGATCGAGATACCACTCAAACGCTTCCTGCGGCAATTGGTGCAACGCAATCTGCTCTTTCAAAAACTCGAGCGACGTCGCGCGTTCACCGCCGCCGATGACTTCACCATATCCTTCCGGCGCGAGCACGTCGACTCCCAACGCCAGTTCCGAACGTTCCGGATCGCGCGCCATGTAAAACGCCTTAATGGCCGCGGGATAGTGATGGACCATCACGGGCTTGTCGAACTGGCTCGAAATGTACGTCTCGTCCGGCGCGCCAAAGTCTCCGCCCCATTCAAACTTCGCTTCCAGCACGCCCTTCTCAAATCCTTCGTGCAGCATCTTCACCGCATCGTCGTAATGAACCCTCGGAAACGGCGCGACGATCGCTTCGAGTTTGCTCGTGTCGCGTTCGAGCACTTTCAACTCTTCGCCGCGATCCTCCAGCACGCGCGCAGCGATGTATGAAAGAAAGCGCTCCGACAAGCTGCATCACGTCGTCGAGCGTCGCGTAAGCCATCTCCGGCTCGACCATCCAGAACTCGGTCAGGTGCCGCCGCGTTTTCGACTTTTCAGCGCGGAATGTCGGACCAAAACAGTAGACCTTGCCAAAAGCAGCGGCGTGGCTTCGTTGTAGAGCTGGCCTGACTGCGTGAGATACGCCTTCTCGCCGTCGAAGTAATCGACTTCGAAAAGCGTCGTCGTGCCTTCACAAGCGGCGGGTGTGAAAATTGGCGAATCGCAAAGCGTGAAACCGTCGTTGTCGAGGAAGTTTCGCACCGCCTGCACGACCGTGTGGCGCACTTTCAGCACCGCGTGTTGGCGGCGCGAGCGCAGCCACAGGTGCCGGTGGTCCATCAGAAACTCGGTGCCGTGCTCTTTCGGCGTGATCGGATAATCGTGAACCTGCTGTAAGACTTCAGCGGCGTTCACGTCGATCTCGAAACCGCCGGGCGCGCGACTGTCTTCACGCACCGTGCCTTTGATGACGAGCGCCGACTCCTGGCCCATGCCTTTGAGCGCTTCCCACGTTTCAGGGTCGACCGCGTTCTTCAACACCACGCATTGGACGACGCCCGTGCCGTCGCGCAGTTGCGGAAACAGGATCTTGCCGCTGGAACGCATGTTGTAGAGCCAGCCTTTTAGCATTACTTCCTGGCCGACGTGTTTTGCGAGTTGGTTGATATAAGGTGATTGGTTGCAGTGCTTGCGAGTGATTGCGTCATCTAGAAACCCGAGGGGATGTCAAAGTTAGTTAATTCGTTCCTTCATCATGCGGCGTAAGGTGGGGAATCTTTCGAGCCATTCGACGGCCTGCAAAACGATCTGAAGTGTTGGTTGAATAAAATGCTCGTAAGCGCGCCGCGTCCGAACACGGCGGTTTGATAAGAGAAAGTTCCGGTGGCTTTCAAGCCGCGTTGAATCGTCATCAGGCGAAACTCCTGCGCGAAATCGTCCGGGTCGATCGCGCTGAGTCCCTGTCAACCGCCGCTCTTCGAGAAAGAACAGGCGATGCGCGCGCAACTCCGCGAGCGAAGGCAGACACGGTTGACGATCGAGCAGAAACGAAACGAGATCGTAACTCGCCGGCCCCATGCGCGCATCCTGGTGATCGACGATGCGCATGCGCTTCTTGTGGTCGATCATCAGGTTGGCGGCGTGGTAGTCGCGATGACAAAGCACGCGCGGCACGGCGGCCAGCTCGGCGGCAATATCGTTGAGTTCTGCTTTTAATTCCGCCGTCTCAGCGTGGCGCATCGTCTCCTGACGAAGACTGCCGAAGTAGTGTTCAAAAAAGAAGTCGAGCTCCCACGAAAGTTTTGCTTCGTCAAATGCCAGCCGGCTGGCGATCGAGTGCATGTCGTAGGCTTTCTGAGTCGCCTTCTGAATCTTCGCAATGAGCCGCGATCGCCTGTTCCTTGTACTCGTCGCACTTCTCTTCCGGCTCGTTCTCGTAAACCTGAAACAACTGCTCGTCGCCGAGATCTTCCTGGACGATGATGCCCGCCGCTCCGTCAACGGCATAGATCTCCGGCACGGGAATGTCGCACTCGAGAAACAGACGCGTTACGTCGAGATATGGATGAAACTCGGGATCGAATGGCTCCGGCGTAGACGGCAGCAACAGCGGTGCGTTTCTTCCAGCCGATGCGGTAATACTTGCGGGTTGACGCGTCGGGAGTCAGCGGGATTACTTCGCGGCTGGTTATTCCCTGCTGCGTGATGAATCTCGCCAGTCGGTCTGCTGCGGAAGACTCAAATGCGTTGGAAATCACCTGTTTTGCAGAACTCATGTAGTCGGATCAACCTGATGTGGGCGGCGGGATTGTATCACAAGGGAACGATAAAGTTTTCACCTTGAAAATCGCCCGTGAAGTGCTTTTTCCGGGGGCTTTTTGCCCTCGACGAGAGCGCGCGGCACCACCACGCGTTCTCGATACTTCGTCCGTCGGGATCGTTACGTCGTCGGCCGACAACGATCTGTTGACTCGCGCGCCCTCGCCGATGCTTACGTTGTCCCAAAGAACCGCATCGCTCGACCGTCGCGGACTGCGAGATCTCGTGCAGTCCGCGCCAGCCACGTATGGCTGGCCTTGTTCCTTTAACATTTCGACGCTGATGTCGAGGTAGCGCTTGAGCGTCGAAAGCTCGCGCCATGTGCCGTTTGCGACGTGCGCGGCGATGATTTCGCCGTTTGCCATCGCCTGCGGATAGACGTCCGTCACGGAGTGCGAAAAAACGCCGCGCGGGATGTAGTCGAAGATCCGCGGCTCGAGGATGTGTATGCCGGTAAACATCAACGGCGCTGGACCAGCTGCCGCCGTTAATCCGGCATGCCGCCGAAACCTGTGACGCGTCCGTCTTCAATTTCGACGATGCTGAAACGTTCGCGCCGCGTGTTTGGAAGCAGCACGAGCGTCGCGAGCGCGTTCGTTTTGCGATGCGTTTCGAGCGCGGCGTTCAGATCGATGTCCGTGATGATCTTGCCGTTGATCGAAGAGAAACGTTTCGTGTTCGAAGAACTCGCGCGTGTTGTCGAGCGCGCCACTCGTGCCGAGGATCACCGGTTCTTCAACATAATGAAGCTTCACGCCAAACTTGCTGCCGTCGCCGAGCGCTGCCGCACCGACTCCGGCCGGTGATGCAGGTTCACGACGATCTCGTCGAAACCGTAAGCGGCGACGTACTCCGCGACGTAACCGACGAGCGGTTTGCCAAGAATCGGAATTGCGGGTTTGGTGCGATCTTCGGTGAGAGGCCAGAGACGTGTGCCGTAACCGGCGGAAAGAATTATCGCGCGCATCGCCGGTTATTCTACAACACGGCCTTGATTAAGAAGCTTTCGACGGCGTCGCGCATGACGAGGTCGAACGTGCCGGGCGCGACTTTGCGAAAGCGCGTATTGCGATTGAGCGAAACTGCGACGCTGATGGTCGGGTTTTGGCCGGTGAACTTGAAGCCGCCTTCGAGCAGGCGGTTGTAGATTTCGTTGACGTGAAGTGGTCCACCCTCTTCGCGCAGCAGCAGCGTTACTGCCTGCGGAATGGTGCGGTCCATGAAACGATCGCTGAGCGCTTCGACGTTGTTGCGGACCGGTGGGAATCTGCGGTACGGCGCTTCGACTGGCAGCGTGCCGGCGTGCGTGACGGCGTGTACGATCGCGACCGGCTGCATGTCGCAGCGCTTCGAGTTCAGCATCGGACGGCAGTCCCGTCAGAGAAAGTTTGCTGGACGCCAGCACCGACGAGAGCAGACGGTAAATCGCCGCCTCGGTCTGGCTGGCAAGTGTGTCCATCTCCGCGAGTTCGGCCCGCACGCTGTCGGCCTCGGCTTCCAGCTCGCGCAGCCGGGCGGCCAGGTGCATCCGCGCCGCGCGCGATTGGCGCAGGCTTTGTTCCAGGCGTGACAGCAGGTTCTCGTTCGGCCTTCCATCGCGGCGAATTCTAGAGGCGTTTCACCGTTTGGACAACAAGATTCTCAATTAGCGGTCAGGTCCAGGTTGAAACCCTTACGCCGAAGGCGTTGGCTAATTCCAGCCCAGTGGTTGGAGCGAAGCGACAACCCTGGGACAAGATGCAAAGCAGCAGAGTAAACCCTGAAAGGGTTCGGCCGGGTCGAACCCTTTCAGGGTTCAAAGGTGTCGGGGTCTTACCCAGGGTTGAAGCAACCCTGCGCTGGAATTAGCCAACGCCTTCGGCGTATCGGAGTTTTCGGTTCAAGCTGACCCGGAATACTGAACTAGCGGTCGCGGTTGAGGACGTAGGTCGGCAGGGCGCGCAACGAGTCGCAGTACTCGGAATCCGGCAGGTAGTCGAGGGCGGTGCGGGCGTTTTCGGCGTATTCGTCCGCCCAGCGCGCGCCCGTTCCAACGCATCGGTTCGGTCCAGCGCGTCACGAGATCCTGCTGGCTGACCGTCTCGATAGCTGCGGTCACGCAGCACGCGCTGCACCATCTGAGCGTCCGACGCATCCGCCGCCATCAGATAAATCAACGGCAACGTCACTTTTCCGCCCAGCAAATCTGCGCCCGCGGCCTTGCCCAACGCCGCTTCGCTGGACGTGAAATCCAGCAGATCGTCGATCAACTGAAACGCCGTGCCGAGATTCAAACCATAATCGCGCAACGCTGTCTGTTGCTTCTCAGTCGGCGCCGCCGAGGATCGCGCCGATCTCACAACTCGCGCTGAACAGATAAGCCGTCTTGCGCTTCAACACGTCGAGATACTGCGCTTCGGAAATATCCGCATGGCCCAACAACGTCAACTGCAACAACTCGCCTTCCGTCATCTTGCGCGTGACGCTGGTGAGAATGTCGAGAATCGGCAACGACCTCTCCGCCAAGCTCGTTTCAAACGCCGACATGTAAAGCCAGTCGCCCATCAACACCGCGGTCTCATTGCCGTAAAGCGCGTTAACTGTGGGACGATTTCGGCGCGTGTCGGCTTTGTCGATGATGTCGTCGTGCACGAGCGTCGCGGTGTGCAGAAACTCCATCACGGTCGCCATGCGAATCGAGTTGTAACGCTCGCCTTCACCGCCGACGCGCGTAGTTCGAAAGAATCGTCAGCGCGGGCCGCACGCGTTTGCCGCCCGACGCGCGCAGGTATTCGCCGAGATAAGCAATCACCTGCACGTTCGAACGCGCCTGTCGCTCAAACTCGATCTCGACCTGTGGCAGCTCGTTCGCGATCAGACTGAAGATCCGTCGCGCGGAGATCCTCGCTTCCTCGTCGAGCGTCAGTGTGTGACCTGAAATAGTCATGTGCTCAGTTAGTTCGAACGATAGTTCGTGAACTGCATGTGAATGCCGAAGTCTTTGTCTTTCAGTTTCGCGATGATGTCCTGAAGCGTGTCGCGATCGCGGCCGGTCACGCGCACGACGTCGCCCTGAATCGACGCCTGGACCTTGACCTTCGTGTCTTTGATGAACTTCACGACTTCTTTGGCTTTTCCTGTCGGAATTCCCTGCTGGATCTGCGCGCGTTGTCTGACGGTGCCGCCGGCCGCCGGTTCGATATTGCCGTAGCTGAACGCCTTCAACGGCACGCCGCGGCGAACGAGTTTCTGTTGCAGGATGTCGTTCATGTTGCGCAGCTTGGTTTCGTCTTCCGCGCTGAGCACGAGTTCGGTTTTTTCCAGGACCACGTTGGCGGAGCTGCCTTTGAAGTCGAATCGCTGGCGCACTTCTTTGATCGTTTGGTTGAGCGCGTTTGAGATCTCCGCCGCATCAACCTGCGAGACGATATCGAAGAGTTTTGCTGGGCCATCGGCGTGTTTAGTCTTGTGCAGAAAGTTTGCTCGTTGACGTGAGAATAACATCAAAACTGCCGCATGTGAAACTTATCTCTTAGTCGCCGCGCGAACAAATTGATCGTTATTGCAAACTGAAAAACCGCATAAAGTTCTCTGTCGTGACGTGGGCCAACTCTTCCACTTCGAGCCCATGAAGACCGGCAAGACAACGCGCGACTTCGACGACGTAAGCAGGCTCGTTTCGTTTGCCGCGATGCGGCACCGGCGTCAGATACGGACAGTCAGTTTCGATCAGCAGACGGTCCAGCGGCACCTGTCGCGCGATGTCGCGCAGCTCGTCAGCTTTCTTGAAACGTCACAATGCCGGAGAACGAGATCATGAAACCGATCTCGATTCGCGCGTTTCGCCAGGTCTTCGCTGCCGCTGAAACAATGAAAGACTCCTCGTCGATCCGCGCCATCGTAATCGCTTTTGAGAATCTCGATCGTTTCCGCCTCCGCTTCGCGCGTGTGAATGATCACCGGGAGATTCAGCTCGCGCGCGGCGCGGAGTTGCCGTTTGAAAACGTCTATCTGCACGTCGCGCGGTGAGTTGTCGTAATGAAAATCGAGACCGATCTCGCCCCACGCGACGACGCGTTCGCCGCTCGCGATCAGCGTCCTTGGTTTTCTCTTCGGCGGCATCGTCGTAAAAACGCGCGTCGTGAGGATGCGTGCCGATTGCCGTGTAGATCGACGCGTGCGTCCTGCCGAGTTCGATCGCGCGTTCGAATGCGCCGCTGTGCGGATCGCCTGTGCCGACGTTCAGATTGCCGAACACCCGCCGCGTGCGCACGTTGGATGACTTCCTCGCGATCGGCATCGAATTCCGGACCATCGATGTGCGCATGCGAATCGACGAACATCTGATTACTTCAAGCGCGCGCCATTCGGCACGTCTTCGGTGAACGTCGCGATCACCGGCCGGCCTTCTTCGCCGTACGACGCGGCGACTACCATTCCCTGCGACTCAAATCCGCGAAGTTTTCGTGGTTTCAGGTTCGCGACGACGACGACCTTGCGGCCCACAAGTTTTTCCGGTTCGTAGTACTGCGCGATTCCGGCGAGCACCTGGCGTGGCTGCTCTTCGTTGATATCGATCTTCAACAGCAGCAGCTTGTCGGCTTTCGGCACGCGTTCCGCGGACAACACCGTGCCCACGCGCAGATCGACTTTTGCGAAGTCGTCGATCTCGATGAAGCTGACTATGCCAGTTGCGTCAGCTTCGATTGCGTTCGCGCTTGGCGGTTGATTGATTTCGGTCATAGTCTTTGTCTTGTCGATCCGAGGGAAGATCGGTTGCACTTCGCCGACTGGGATATCCTCGCGAAGCTCACCCCACTTAAACGTTGTGGGATCGATCTTGTCCGGCGTAACAGCCAGGCCCAACTGTTTAGCACAGCGCACAACTCGCCTCCGGCATCACCGGATAAAGCAACACACTTAACCAGCGCAGTGTTTCGGCTGCACGATAGAGCACCGCGCTTAGCGTCTGCTTTTGGTTTTCATCCTTAGCAAGATCCCACGGCTTCGCGTCGGTGATCATCTTGTCAACTCGCGCCACCACAGACCACGCTACTTCCAACGCACGGCTAAACGCGAGATTCTCAAAGTGCAACAAGAACTGATCGCGCGCAGTTTCGACAAAACCACTGATCGTAGTCTCATCGGTGTCCACTCCAATGCGTTTTGCTAAGAACAGTTTCTCTTCCGGAATCTGGCCCGATGGAATTCGCCCCTCGCAATAATTTGCGATCATCGTCAACGTGCGGCTCGACAAGTTCCCGAGGCCGCTCGCGAGATCGCTGTTGGCTCGATCGATCAATCCTTCATAACCAAAACGTCCGTCCTGTCCGAAGACCATCTCGCGCAGGCAGAAGTAGCGAATCGAATCGATCGAAAAGTGTTTCTGCAGCACGTTGAGCTCGACGGTGTTGCCGAGCGTCTTCGACATCTTGCGTCCGTTCGGATCGAGCCACATTCCATGGGCCACGATCGCGCGCGGCAACTCGATGCCGGCGGCGAGCAGAAAAGACGGCCAATAAACCGCGTGAAATCGCAAAATGTCTTTGCCGACCATGATGCAACGCGGGCCAGTACTTCTCGAACCCTACGGCTCGCTCGCGTTCCTCGTTGCCGAAACCGATCGCCGTGATGTAGTTGGTCAACGCGTCGAACCAGACGTACATCGTGTGCTCCGGATCGCCTGGCACAGGCACGCCCCAACTCACCGACGTCTTCAATCGACTCACGGAAAGATCCTGAAGCCCGCCGCGCACAAAACTCATGACTTCGTTTCTGCGAGATTCCGGTCTGATGAAGTCCGGTCGCGTTTCGTAAACGTCGAGCAGCGCGTCGGCGTACTCGGAAAGGCGGAAGAAGTAGCTCTCCTCGGACACACGATCGAGAGGCGTGTCGTGAATCAAACACGTCGGAACGCCATCCGGCGTCGCGGGTTTCTGATACTCGTCTTCAGTCTTGTAAGCAGCGCACGGCGCGCAGAACCAACCTTCGTAGTGGCCCTTGTAGATCGCGTCGTTTCCTTTCGGCGTCTTCGCCTTCGCGACGCGACGCCACAACTCACTTACGCCCTGGTAATGAAACGGCGCGGTGGTGCGCATGAAGATGTCGTAACCGCCGTGTTCGGTGTCGAGACCAAACTCGCGCGTCATCTGCTTGAAATAATCCACGACGTAATCAGCCTGCTGCTGCGGTGTGCGGCCTGCTTTCTGCGCTGCGCGTTCGATGTTGATGCCGTGTTCGTCGGTGCCGGTCAGGAAATAGGTGTCGACGCCGCGCTGCCGTTTCGAGCGCGCGATGGTGTCGCACACGATCATCGTGTAGAGGTGACCGAGGTGCGGCAGGCTATTGGCGTAGTAGATCGGTGTAGTGACGTAGAACGTTTTCATTTACTGTCAGTCTGCAGAGTTAATCCCTTCCTTTGATGAGCGCCATCGCTTCGGCGCGTGTGCGCGGATCGCTGCGAAAGCCGCCGAGCACAGCCGAGGTCACCGTCTTCGCGTCGGCTTTTCGCACTCCGCGCAACGTCATGCACGTGTGTTCGGCTTCGATGACGACCATCACGCCGAGTGGCTTCAGACCTTCGAACAGCGTGTTTGCGATGTCGGTCGTCAGACGTTCCTGAAGTTGCAAACGACGCGAGAAAGTTTCTGCGAGACGCGCCAACTTGGAGATGCCGAGAATTCGCCCACCCTTCGGGATGTACGCGATGTGACATTTGCCGACAAACGGCGCGAGATGATGTTCGCAAAGCGAGGCGATGCTGATGTCTTTCACGATCACCATCTCGTCGTGCTTGTCGCCGGGCAGCGGAATGACGTGCTGCTGCGGATCTTCGCGCATGCCGGAAGTCAGCTCGGCGTACATCTCTGCGACGCGTTGCGGCGTCTCGCGCAATCCAGCGCGCTCCGGATCTTCGCCGATGCCTTCGATGATCAGGCGGACGCCTTGCGCGATCAGATCGAGATCCACGGCCAGCGCGACATCTTGCTCTTTATTGTTAATCACGGATCTTCGCTAGCGCGACGCGCGCTGCCTCCTCCACCACTTTCAATGGAACGTTCGCCTCGTTTGCGGCCTTCAGGCAATGTTCAAACTCCGGCATCTCATTTACGACGCGGCCATTCAGGTGCGCTACTTTAACATCGATTGGCCCATACTGCGTTTCCACCTGCATGACGCTCCGACGCAATGCGCGGCGTTCGACTTCGTAACTGCGAATGCCGAGCGTCGTCGTCTCGGTGAACAGCAAGTTCATCACCGCTTCTTTCTCGGCGGCGCCGCACAGCACAGACAACAACACGCCAGGACGGTTCTTCTTCATCTGCACCGGCGTGAAATAACAATCGAGTGCGCCGAGTTCAAACGTACGATCCATCACGTGACCGATGATCTGCGGCGAATCGTCGTCGAGGTTCGTTTCGATCATCCACAGACGTTCGGATGCGGCGTCGTCGATCTCAGTTTCGCCGATCAGCACGCGCAGGACGTTGGGAAAGTTTTCGTACTGACGTGTGCCGGCGCCGTAGCCGGTGCGATCGGTTTTGATCCGCGGTATCGGTCCGAACTCCTGGCAGACGGTGGTGATGATCGCGGCGCCGGTGGGCGTCAATAGTTCGCCTTTGATCTCGCCGGAATAGAACGGCACGCCGTGAAGCAACTCGGCCACCGCAGGCGGCGGCACCGGAAAGCGGCCGTGCGCCATTTGGATCATTCCGCTGCCGACGTGCAACGGCGAACTCACGAACCTTTCTATCTTCATTAAGTCGAAACAGATAGCGGCGCCGACGATGTCGACGATCGCATCGAGCGCGCCAACCTCGTGAAAGTGAACCTTTTCGATGGGCTCGTTGTGCACGCGCGCTTCGGCTTCAGCGAGTCGCGTGAAGATGCGCAGCGAAAGCTCTTTAGCAGCCTCCGTCACGCCTGATGCTTCGATGATCCGTTTGATATCCGACGAGATGACGATGTTTATGCTCATGAGCTGTCTCAACACGCGCGTAAGTGGCACTCAACCCGGATCGATCGGCGGTTTCGAAGTCGATCTTGAACCCTTCGACGTTCAGCAACGAAAGCTGTTCGCGCAACGCATGCGGATCGACACCAGCAGCGACCATCGCGCCGAGAATCATGTCGCCGCTTGCGCCTGCAAAACAGTCGAAATAAAGAGTCTTCATCTATTCGAGCACCAATCAGCGGCACGACCTCTCCTGCCTTGCCGGTGATCACCTCATCGCACAGATCCGAAAGCGGCGTCCGCTCCGGATTCACCTCACAAAGATACGCGCCTGCCGATTTCGCGACTGCCGGGCAGTCCGGCTGCGGGATAGACCAGCGCCGGAGTGCCGATCACAAAACAAAGATCGCATTGCGCCGCCTTGCTTGACGCAAATTCAAACGCGCCGGGCGGCAACATCTCGCCAAACAAGACAACGTCCGGCCGCATCGCGTTCCCGCACTCCAAACACGCATCCGGCCGCGCGCTCTGCGGCATCTCGTGGCCCATCCGGCAAACCGTACAGCGCGCCCGCCAGACGTTCCCATGCAGTTCGACGACGTTGCGCGATCCGGCGCTTCTGATGCAGCCCGTCGACGTTCTGCGTGACCAGCGTCAGCTCCGGCAAAACGTTCCTGCCAGCGCGCGATCTCGTAGTGCGCCGGGTTGGGTTCGAACGTCTCGAGCACGCCACGGCGATAGTCAAACCATTCCCAAACTGCCGGCAGATTTCGCTCGAGCATCGCCCGGAGGAAATGACTTCGATCGGCATTCCCTTCCATACGGCAGTGTTGCCGCCGCCGCGAAACGTCGGCACGCCCGACTCCGCGGAAACACCCGCGCCCGTCAGCACCAGCACCCGCCGCGCCTCGCAAAACGGCGCCGCAGTTCCGCAGAAATTCGGGAGAATTGCATGACGCGCGCGATGGTAGCAGATCCGATGCTCTAAAGTCGCAAATGCGTATACTCTGCCCTTTTGCACACATGACCCTAACTGACCTTCAACAAAAACTAAAAGACCGCATCCGTGCTGCCGCGCACCGAAATCTTCGGCGTCGAGCTGCAATCAACTCACCGCCGATCAGCCGCCAAAACCGGAACTCGGCGATCTCGCCTTTCCCGTCTGCTTCGAACTCGCAAAACTCGTCAAACAAAAGACCGGCGAGAAACAGAACCCGCGCGTCATCGCCGAACAACTCAAGGCCCGGCTCGAAGACATCGACGAAGTCGCGCGCGTTGAGATCGCCGGCGCGGGATACATCAACGTCTTCTTCGATCGCGCCAAGCTGCTCAGTCTCTTCGCGCGCCCCGATCTAACGGCGCCCGGGCCGGCAGACGACGAACGTCCGAAGAAAATGGTTGAGCACACGAGCATTAACCCGAACAAAGCCGCACACATCGGTCACGTTCGCAACGCCGTGCTCGGCGACACGTTTGTGCGGATCCTTCAAGCCGCAGGCGATCGCGTCGAAGTGCAGAACTACATCGACAACACCGGCGTCCAGGTCGCAGACGTCGTCGTCGGCTTCATCCATCTCGAAAAGATGGACCTCGATCAGATCAAAGCCCTCGACGCGTCGCTCACGCAAGATTATCCGTTCGATTACTACTGCTGGGACCTCTACACCGAAGTCGGTCTCTTCTATCGCGACGGCAATCCCGGCGGCGAAATCAATCCCGAAAAAGCAAAACTCCGCAGCGACGTGTTGCACGCGATCGAAGCCGGCAACAATACGACAGCGGCGCTCGCAGACTACGTCGCTACGCGCAACGTCGAGTGCATTCTCGACACGATGGAACGTCTCGGCATTCGTTACGACCTGCTCGCACGCGAGTCAGACATCCTGCACCTGCATTTCTGGGAACGCGCTTTCGAGCTGATGAAGACAGACAGGCGTCATCCGCTACGAAACCGAAGGCAAGCCACGCGGGCTGCTGGGTGATGCCGTTCGAATCGCACACCGGCACCGACGAACACGAGTCAGACAAGATCATCGTCCGCTCGAACGGCACCGTCACGTACACCGGCAAAGACATCGCCTATCAACTCTGGAAACTCGGCAAGCTCGGTCTCGATTTTCATTACAACGTCTTTCGCACGTATCCAGACGGCGACGTGCTCTGGGTTACGACCACCGATCCCGATGCAGAGACGAAAGCCGGCGTTGCAGCCGTCCACACTTCGGCGGCGGCGTCACGGTTTACAACGTGATCGATTCGCGACAGTCGTACCCGCAGGACATCGTCGCGCGCGGTGTCGCCGCAGTCGTGCCGGAGGTCGGCGACGATGCGAGCGTTCACTTCAGTTACGAGATGGTGGCGCTGTCACCCGCCGCGTGCGAAGAGCTCGGCATCGAATTGAGCGACGAGGATCGCGCGCGGCCGTACATCGAGATGAGCGGACGCAAAGGACTCGGCGTGAAAGCCGACGATCTGATCAATCAGCTCGAAGCCGGCGCGCTTGCGGAAGTTGAAAAACGAAACCCCGAGCTCGCGGAAGAAGACAAGAAGGCGACGGCGCACGAAGTCGCCGTCGCTGCGCTTCGCTATTTCCTGTTGAAGTTCACGCGCAACACCGTGATCGCGTTCGACTTCAAGGAAGCGCTTTCGTTTGAAGGCGAGACCGGACCTTATTGCCAATACGCCGCGGTAAGGACGAATTCGATCTTCCGGAAGCTAGGTCGTGAAACTGTTCACGAAGCGGATTCGTTATTAGAAAGCTTGGCGGAAGATGCTGAGGTGCAGCAGCGAGTAACCGAGGTGCTTTCGGACGAGCGGGGCACGGAGATCTGGTCGTTGTTAATGTTGACGCAACAACTCGATGATGTGATAGTACAGTGCCGTAAGTCCGCGGAGCCCGCCAACCTGGCGAAGTACACATTTTCGCTTGCGCGCACCTTTAGCAGGTTTTATCACGACCATCGAATTCTCACGGAGAAGGATGTTGTTCGGCGCGCAGTATTGATTGCGGTGACGAAAGTGGTACGTGCCCGATTGACCGCTGCCCTGGGCATCCTGGGCATCAACGTTCCCGACCAGATGTAAATGCACCCAAAGCGTAAAGAGTAAACACCATGTTAATCGTAATGAAAGCCGACGCCACTGACAGCCAGGTCGATGCTGTCCTGGAAGTAGTCGAACAACTCGGATACAAAGCGCACCCGATGCCGGGAACAACGCGCACCGCCATCGGCATAACCGGCAACCCGACCGCCATCGACCCGTCGCACTTCGAGAACCTGGCCGGCGTTGCGGAAGCGATCCGCGTCAGTAAGCCGTACAAACTGATCACACTCGATCTGCGTCCCGAGAAAACTGTCGTACGCGTCGGCGACGCCACGATCGGCGGCGACGAACTGGCGATCATCGCTGGTCCATGCGCGATCGAGAGTCGCACGCAGGCTTTTGCGATCGCCGAAGCCGTGCGTCGCAGCGGCGCTCGCTTCTTCCGGGGCGGCGCCTACAAACCGCGCACGTCACCTTACGCTTTTCAGGGACTCGGCGAAGAAGGTCTCAAGATACTCGCCGACGTCCGCGAAGCTTACGGCCTGAAGATCGTTACTGAAGCACTCGACGAAGCCGGCGTCGACCTGGTCGAACGTTACGGCGACATGATTCAGATCGGCGCACGCAACATGCAGAACTTTACGCTGCTGCGTCGCGCAGGCAAGGCACGCATTCCCGTTCTCTTGAAACGCGGACTCTCCGCGACGCTCGACGAGTGGTTACTCGCCGCGGAATACATCATGGCCGAAGGCAACTATCAGGTCGTTCTCTGTGAACGCGGTATTCGCACCTTCGCGCAGCACACACGAAACACGCTCGATCTCGCAGCAGTCACGGCAGTGCAGACGGATCTCGCACCTGCCGGTGATCGTCGATCCATCGCACGGAACCGGAAAGAACTTCATGGTGACGCCGCTCGCACGAGCCGGTGTGGCAGTCGGCGCTGATGGTTTGATCATCGAGGTGCACGACCAACCGGAGCACGCGCTTTCCGACGGCGCTCAGGCCTTAACACTCGAACAGTACGAACAAATGGTGAGTGAGGTAAGGTCGATTCACGAAGTGATCGCGCCGGTTACTGCTGCGCTGTAAGGAGTATCTCCGCCAGATCTCGCGCAAACACGGATCGTGGAACAACTTGATCGTACCCCGCAGCAAGAGCATTTCGTTGTAGATCCGTGTGAACGTGCGAGAAGAAGCCGAGAAGCTTAACCCCTTTCAAATCCTCATTCGATTTCAACTCCGTCGCGAGCGCCACGGGATCGATCTTCGTGTTGTGCAAATCAACGACGATTAATCCAGGTTTGACTTCCCCTGCCTTTTCAACCAGTTTTTCCATCGATCTCGGAAAACTGACTTCAACGCCGACGGCCTCAGCCGTCGCGCGGATTTTCGACGCGAAGAACATGTCGTCTACAATGGCGAGCACAATGGTCACCGCAATTCCCCCGTTAACAGATGCTGAAAAACTCGAGTTCGGCAACCATTCTAACAATCACCCGTCAGATCCCGAACGCTCGAAACTGATCGTCGCTTCCTACAACATCCGTTACGCACGCGGACCTTACCTGATCCAGGGCGGGATCGTCCGCAAGCTCGGCCTGATGAGTCTCGCACGCCGTCCGCAACACATCGGAAACATGATCTCCGTCGCGGCTGGCGCATTCACAAACGGCAAACTGCTTGCCGGCAGTCGATGTCCTTGCCTTGCAGGAAGCCGACAAGCGTACGATTCGCACTGGTGGCCACCACGTCGCCTGCGAGCTCGCCTCGCAGTTGAAGATGGACTGGGCCCACGCACCCGCCGGAATCCCGCGCGGGATTAAACCGGTGAAGCGTCAGTGGTGGCTCGACTTCGAAGAACCAATCGATCTGCACGACGAAGGCGACACGGGCGTGGCGCTGTTGAGCCGTCTGCCGATGACCGACGTCGTGCGTCTCGATCTTCCGTGGCAGGAATGTCCCTGGCGCCCGCGACTCGCGATGGCCGCAACCATCTCGGTCGGATCGCGCCAGGTTCGCATCCTGAACGCGCACGTCGATCCGCACGCAGCTTCCGACGGCCAGCTCGCGCAACTCGAAGTGCTCGCGGCGCATGCCGAGTCAACCACACTGCCGACGCTGATCCTCGGCGACTTCAACACGCTTTCCAAACAGAAGTGCATCGAGACGCGTCGCTTTCTCGAGTCGCGTGGTTACACAACGCCGTACCCAACCGGAACGCCAACCTGGCGTGGCGGTGGTCTGTTGATGCACGCCGACTGGATCTTCTCTCGCGGATTGAGGATTGATCGCTGGGGCGTCGCCAAACCGCTGAGAGTCTCCGATCACTGGCCTATCTGGGCCGACGTCGATCTTGGGGCTTAGTTCTTGGTACTTTGTTCTCTGTGGTAAGTTAAGCTAAGAGACGCAAAACAAAGCACGAAGGTACCAAGCACAAAGCTCTTGTAAAGATCACCTGATTTCATTAGTGTAAGCGCCCATGACACAGATTCCTCCGGTCTCCCAAAACGGACATGCAAATGGCGGCCGCAAGATCGTTTTAACTGCCCCTCTCACAGAAGCAATCGATCATGCCGGTTATTTCATTCAAATGGCGATGGCTTCGTTGCCGATCTGGATGGAAGGCGTTATCAATCGCAAATATCCCGAAGTGGCGTGAGGTCGAACACAACGAAGACGGTTCGGCCCGTTACATGCCCGCCGGCGTGCGTCTCGTCGAAACATCGCTGTTGCGCGTATACCCGAGCGACGACATCGTCGCCTGTTTCCCCGACGACCTCGACAAGTTTATCGGTCCAAACACGCGCGTCGTAGCAGTTTCGACGCACAATCCGCTTGGTGTAACGTTCGCCGCCGGTGTCTACACGTCGATTTTCGGCTCGTCGAAGATGCCGATCAATTCGCACTACTCGCGACAACTATTCGCGAAGATCAAAGTCCAGCCCGTATCGAGAGAATTTCAAAGTGATCGTCGGCGGTTCGGGCGGCTGGCAGATCATTCAGACAGACACGTACGAAGAGTTGAGTGTCGATTGCGTCGTCGAAGGTCGCAGTGAATCCGCCGAAACGCTCGAACTCTTCCGCAAAGCGATTCAAGGCGAGGAGTTGCCGCGACGCATCGACGTGAAACATCCCGTCGAACGAGACGCGATTCTCTTCCCCGACACGCGCACGACGTTCGGCGTCGTCGAGATGACGACCGGCTGCGGACGTCGTTGCAAGTTCTGCGTCCCGATCTGAATCCGCAGATCGATCTGCCGAAAGACAAGATCATGGAAGCCGTGCGCGCGAACGTGCGCCACGGCAACAAGCAGATCTCACTCGCGACGGAAGACATGTTCATCTGGGGACAGGTCCACACCGACACGCCGTTCTATTTCCCCAACCGTGAAGCGCTCGTCGATCTTTATGCCGACATCGTGAACACGCCGGGCGTCGAGCAACACGTGTTGAGTCATTGCACGATCGCGCCCGCCGTGGTTGATCCGCTGCTGATCAAACAACTTTCGGATCTGTTGCTGCCGAAGAGTCCGATCCATTTTCCGTATCTCAGCAGTCACCCGGAAAAGAAAGCGCTGGCGCCGTTGATCGGTCTGGAGACCGGATCGCTTCGAATAGCGAAGCAGATCATGTCGAGCAAAGGCGTGCCGTTTTCGATCGAAGATTGGCCCAGTGTCGTGCTCGAAGGTCTGCGCGTGCTGAACGAGAACAACTGGTTTCCCGCGATGACGTTGATCGTCGGCAATCCCGGGCGAGACGGACGAGGACGTGATGGAGACGATCGATCTCGTTTACGAAATCGAGCGTCGCGGGTTGTTCGCTTTTCTGATCCCGTCGATCTTCACGCCGTTGCACGACACGCGCATGGAGAAAGAAGAAGGCGTGCGACAGACGCGCCAACTGACGCCGTTGCAATGGCAACTGATGATGAAGTGCTGGAAGATGAACTTGCGGCCCGGCCAGTATAGCTGGTGGGGACCGATGGCCTGGCGCGTCGGATCGATCGGCATGTGGCTTTACAAGTTGCGCCGGCTCAATGGTCCAAACTTCACCTGGCCGCTCTGGATGTTCTCCGGTGCGATTCCCGAGAAGACTCTGCAGCGCATGGGAAAGATTTACCCCGGCAAGCCCCTGAAGACGAAGAACCGCGCGGAGTTGATTGCTTCGCTGAAACCGAAGGACTGGCAGTACCTGCGTGCTGACAACGGCGACATGCCGGTCGGTTACGGCGGGCCGCCGCCTGTCCAGGTCAAACACGCGTTTCGATGATCGCGCTCTTCAATATCGATTGGCAATCAGTCTTCGTACCGTCGACGTCGATCCTTGAAATCATTCTGCGGGGAACGCTTGTTTATCTCTTTCTGTTTATCGTTTTGCGTTTCCTGCGACGCAGTGCGGGGGCAATTGGAATCTCTGATTTGCTGGTTGTCGTCGTCATTGCGGATGCCGCGCAGAACGCGATGGGCAGCAAGTACGAATCGGTGACCGAAGGCGTCGTTCTTGTTTCGACGATCGTTGCCTGGGACTATTTTTTCGACTGGCTAGCCTTCCGGTTTCCTTCTCTAAGACCGATACTCCGTCCGCGCGCACTGCTCCTGGTCAAAGACGGAAAAGTGCAACAGCGAAACCTGCGCAAGGAGATGATCTCGGAAGACGAGCTGGTCGGCGAGTTGCGGGAGCAGGGCGTCGAAAGCGTCAAAGATGTGAAGTACAGTTACATGGAGTCAGACGGTCATATCAGCGTGGTGAAGAAGTCGGAAAAAGACTAAGGTGAAACAGCAAGCGGGAATATGAAGGATCTAAAACGTCTTCTCGATAAGAACCGGGAATGGGCCGCGGCGATTACGGCAAGCGAGCCTGAGTTTTTTCAGACGCTGGCCAAACAGCAGTCGCCGAGGTTTCTTTGGATCGGATGTGCCGATAGTCGCGTGCCGGCGACGCAACTCATCGGAATGGTGCCGGGCGAGATGTTTGTGCACCGGAACGTCGCGAACGTCGTCGTTCACACCGACTTCAATTGTTTGTCGGTGATGCAGTATGCGGTGGACGTGCTGAAGGTCGAGCATATCATCGTGTGCGGACATCACGGCTGTGGCGGCGTGAAGGCCGCGATGGATAATCTTCAGCTCGGTTTGATTGATAATTGGCTTCGCCACGTGCAGGATGTGATCCGCGACCACGAGCACGCGCTGCTGGACATTCAAGACGAGACGAAGCGTCTGGATCGATTGTGCGAACTGAACGTCGTCGAACAAGTTTTGAACGTCGCTCGCACGACGATCGTCCAGAGCGCCTGGCAGCGCGGACAGGAGCTGGTGGTCCATGGCTGGATATATGGATTGGAAGACGGGTTGTTGCGCGACCTGGGGATCTCGATCGATTGCGCTGAAGGTTTAGCTGCGGCTTACGAGGGCGCGACCGAAGGCTCAGGTCCAAACCGGGAGCAGTAGCGATGTATCAAAAACTCTTCCAGATTTCGATTGTGCTGTTTTTGGTGGTAGTGTCCGTTGCAATGCTCGGACTGCTTATAAGCGTGCTCATGTCGGCGTTTAGACCGAGTCTGATCGCGCACACGGATGGCATCTTTGTGGTCGCGGGTGGGGTCAGCGAAAGCCTGATTGCTTACATGATAGTGGCCGCGTCGCTCATCATCGCCGGCTGCTATCTCTTTTTCCGTCGTCGCAGATTTCGTCGCTGATCACCATTCATGCGTCACCGTGTGATTCCCAGGCGCACGTTTCTCAAGGCAACGAGCATTACTCTGGGTATGGGTTTGTGGGACCGCGTTCTTTCCTCACCTAATCAAACAAGCGACTTCGAACGATTCGCAGGGCTTCGCGCCAACCTGCTGCAGATGGTCAACGAGGAGCGCGCGGTCGAAAAGGTGCCGTTGCTGGCGATGGATGAGCTGGCGACGCAAGTTGCAACCAAACATGCGACGGAAATGGCGGTGCACGAGTTTGCGAGTCATTGGGGACGCGACGGGTTCAAACCGTATCAGCGCTATTCGTTTGCAGGTGGCACTGCCGCGACGCAGGAGAACGTTTCCGCTGCCGACAATACATGGGCCAACGACATGAACCTGCTGAAACAGGACACGTCGTACTTACACCTGCGTCTGTACCAGGAGAAACCGCCGAACGACGGACATCGAAAGACGATCCTCGCGCCGCAACACACGCACGTCGGGTTTGGGATCGCCGTTGAAAAGCTGCGACTGCGGGTGGTTGAGTTGTTTGTCGCGAGATATGTCGAGGTGAAGGATGTGCCGCGCGTTGCGAAGCCGAAGAGTGTGGTCGCGTTCGCCGGGAAGATAGTTAAACCAAACCACAGTCTCAATCACGTCGAGGTTTTCTACGAGCCGCTGCCGAAGGCGCCGGAGTTGAGTTGGCTGAATCAGCCAAGATCGTACCAACTGCCGGACTATTCGCGGTCGCTGCGTCCGAAGGTGACGCCGCCGTTCATGTATTCCGACCGCACGAGAGGCGATGTCGAGGTCGACGTCGATGGAAGTTTCAGCGTGCCGGTTACGCTGTTTGAGGATCAGCCAGGGGTTTACACCCTCGTCGCGTGGCTCAAGCCGAATCGCTTGGGTAAGGCGTTTCCGGCGACTGAAGTTTGTATTCGGGCTGAATAGAGCCACAAAGAGGCACAAGAAACACAAGAAGGGATCGCCTGACGTCGTAACCGCGCGAATTACAGCAGTAGGTGACTTTCTTGTGCTTCTTGTGCCTCTTTGTGGCTCAATGAGACGCCCGCTGTCGCGCGGCCTCGAACAGCAGTATCCCTGCCGCAACCGAAACATTCAGGCTTTCGACTGCGCCGTGCATCGGAATACTAACCACCTGACTCGCCTGCTCAGTTTCGAGTGCAGTGAGTCCGGTTGATTCCGGGCCAAGAACGAGAGCTGTTGCCTGCGTCCAGTCGTATGCAGTGTGCGTGAGACGGGCCTCGGCGTCTGCGCAGACTGTTTCGATCTCTCGCTTGCGACACCACTCGATCATCTCTTCGTAAGTTGGACCACTCCAGATCGGCAATCTGAACGCCGATCCCATCGCGCCTCGCAACGATTTTGGCGAGAACGGATCGCTCGTGTTGCGGGTCGTGATTACGCCACCGGCGCCAGCCGCTTCCGCAGTACGCAGAATCGCGCCGACGTTCACCGGGTTGTTGACCTGATGAAGCACTACGAGCAACGGCTTCGTGTCGAGCGCTTGGGCCAATCGCTTTTCAGAAGAGTCTGGACGTCTGGCGAGAACGACGATTCCCTGCGGCGTTTTCGTGTAGGAGATCGACTCGAGAAGTTTTTCACTGACAGATGCGCTACGGTGCGACGCCGTGTCCAGCTCGGCGATCGCCGCCGCCGCTCGCGGCTTTCGCAACAGCTCTTCCGAGGCGATCACCGCCTCGATCTCGAGCGCAGACCGAAGCGCCTCTTCGCACAACCGCAAACCTTCGACGAAGATGTATTCGGTATCTTTACCGTCGCGCACCGCACGCGCGAGCCGAAGCAGCGAGTTGTCGCGGCTCGTGACCGATCTAATCATCGATGACCCTGCTTTTTCCTCTCCAGACTGTGGGCAAACAACTCGAGCCCGTCGCGATCGATCTTTACCACATCTTCAACCTGTTGCGCCGTCAGACCTGCTTTCGTCGCCTCGCCGCGCGGATCGGCGAGAAACTTCGCACGCGCCTTCTCATCGACGTAGATCCTCGCCAGAAACGCTTCCAGTCGTGAATCGCTCATGCCGCTTCCGCTCTCTGCGTCGTGCACGCCCGCGGGCCACCGCTCGCTCGCGCGCGATCAAGCTGGTCGATCAACCATTCGATCGGCGGGAAGTTTCCGTCACGTTCGAGAATCACCGTCAGCGGATTCGGAACGCGAGCACCCACTTCCTCGAGCAGTTGATAAACCGGATCCGGAACGTCGTGCAAATGATCGTCAAGCAACCGCCGTGCATCCGGACGGCCGGTCCACTTGCCGCCCGCCAGATGAATCGCACCGATGCGATCCGCCGGAATCTTCGCTATGTAATCTACCGGATCGAAATTGAAGTTGGTCGAGTTTGCGTGAAGGTTGTGTAGATCGAGCAGCAGCTCGCTTTCTGAGTGACGAATGATCTCTGAAACCCACGTCGCTTCGTCGCGATCGCTTCCGGGCGGATCGATCAACGTCGCCACGTTCTCAACTTGCGGTGCAACGCCGACGATCGAGCGCGCACGGCGAAGATTCAGGATCGCGCCGTCAATCGTCGCCTCCGAGCGTGGCGGAGCAGCAAGATGCCCGATCTCGATACCACCGCCACGAACAAACGCCAGATGCTCCGACCACGACACCGGCCTCACTTCATCGTAAAGCCGGGCCATCTGGTCCAGTCGCTTTGTCTCCACCGCCACAGACGACGCCATGCCCAACGACACACCATGCAACGTGACCGGCGTCTGCGCTGCAAGCGTTCGCAATGCTCGACGCTCACGACGAGGCGCACGAAAGTAATCGTCGGCAATCACCTCGACGAGGTCGATCCGATCGAGATTCGAAAGTATCCCGACCGCCAGCTTGCGTCGCCAACCGAGTCCAAATAGATCACGCACGGCCATCATCCTCCACAACCTCCACAGCCGCCGCCACATCCACCGCCGCACGAACTACCGCACGAGCTCCCGCTGCTGCACGAGCTGCCACTACTGCCGCAGCCGCCATCCCCCGAACCACACGATCCGCTTGCTCTCTTCTTCTGGTCCGGAAACAGTCCGCTCGCAAACGAAAAACCTGGACCAGCCAACGCACCTACTCCGAAAACTGCGGCCAGCATCATCGGCTCAATTCCCGCACCTCCCGTATTCAACAAACCAGCCCGATCTCGCAGGCCGCTGTAAAGAGTCTGAACGTCTTCAATCGTCGCCCTTCCGCTTTCCGTCAAACGCGGAAACGAACTCGCCGCAGACGATAAAGAGCGACGCGATTATCAGCACGATCAGAAAACCAACGTTTGAACGTCCAGCGTCGAGCGCAATAAACACTTTCGTAAAACCGACGCCGGTAAGCAGGAAACTCGCGACAACCAATCTGCACGAGTCGCGCCTGGTTCACAGATTCGTCAGGCAACAGCCGCGCACGCCTCAACGTGTCGCCATACGGTTCGCACGCTTTACTCAACCCGTCGTCTTCAAACATCCACGACACTTCGCCGCCGCGCGCGTATTTCTTCAGCAACGCCTGCTCGACCGGTCTGCGAACCGAATCCGGCGACGCGTTCTCCGCCCGCTGAATGTGGCTTCCATTCCTGTTGAGCAAGCCTCGATCGATCAGCGTGACTGTCGCGACGCGCAGCACTTCCCTCTCTCCTCCGCGCAAATACGCGATCAAATATGGATCGGAAAGATCGATGCGCGGTGACGAGCTCGACAACTCAGCACGTCTCCGCCAGAAAACAAGACCGGCGACGACAGCCGCGGCAAAAACGATGTAGAACAATAGAAATTGTGGTCCGGGAAGATCGAAAGGATTCACGGTGAGTCACCTCACTTGAGCGCCGCTCACTTGAGCGCGGCAGCCCGTTCGCGCATCGCACGCGCAAGATCGATCAGGTGGAAAAGGCTCGCCCCGGCGACACCTGCCGGTAATGCGTGTCGTTGACGTGCTTCGGAAATGAGTTGAATGTCCTCGGCGCGCGCTGGTCCATCGGGCAAGGAAGCTGAGACCTGTTCCAACGCTTCTTTTGCGGACGCTGCGGGCGCGCCTTCGAGTTCGAGCAGAGTCGACGCGCACGAGCGCAATGGTCCAGCAACGTCGGCTATCAACGCCGCTAGTTGCTCTTCACGCAGACTCCGCGCGACGTAAGCTTCGCGCATTCGCAACGTCAGGTTCAGCAGCGTCTGTTTCAAACGAAAAACAGCGTCTTCTCGCGACACTGAAACCGCAGCGAACGGATCGTCGCCGAATAGCACCCGGCGTCGTCGCGCAATATCCGCAAACTTCACTGCGAATGCTTCAGTCGCGGGCCGCAGTTCCGATTCGAGTAGAAACATCGCGCGCAGATTAATTGCTGCCTTGCCTACGCGCAGCGGTTCACGCAGTTGGTCCGCTTGCGGCTGATTGAACGCAGCCAGGACGACGATCACATTGACGTCGGAAGTCGGACGGAGTTTACCTTCGGCGCCGCTGCCGTAAAGCACTACCGATCGCAGATCCGATCCGAATGCTTCTTTCGCAGAGTTGACGAACTCCGTCAAAACCGAAGTCACGTTCTGGGGTAACGGTTCGGTAATCGGTTTCATATGTTAATTCGGTGTTACGACGTGGTTGGAAATCCGCTCTCTTCGGTGACGCGTTGCGCCTGTTGAAAGTGTCGTCGTTCGTGAACAACTATGATCCGGTAAGCGTCCATCAGACTGTAAGTGATGAGACTCGCTGCCGGAGATGTAATTACGATTCGCTCGAGGTCAAGGTTCGCGGTAGCTTTGATCTTTTCGAGTAGCTGACCCTGCTGGTTCACAAAATCGTGAATTATCGAACCACTTACCTCGCTCTGCGCGGGTTGAAACTTTTTCGGCGCTTTCATCTTTCGCGTCTGCGCCGGGTCGAGTGACTTGATGAGCAACTTGCCCCATATCCCGGGTAAAAACGGTAGCTTCTGCCAAATACTCGATTTCTTCTGACCTTTCAAAACATCGTCGATAACCGGGAGATAACCGCTGTTGGTCGTGATGAGATGATCGAAGCACTGCGCCACACTCCAACGCTCCGCGCCGGGCTTCCAGTTGAGCTGTTCTTTGCTTAAACCACCAAACACCCTGGCTGCATCGTGCGAGATCGCAGCAGCCTGGCTGACGAGACTCGGTAACTCGCTGTTCATAAGACTTAATACCCCAGCGCCATCCCGTCTTTGCGCGGATCGGAAGCGCCCATCAGCGTCTTGTCTACCGGGTCGATCATGATCGCCTGCCCGCCACCCATCGACGAACGCAACACACCCGGAGGTTTAGCACGAACGTGGCCCATTGAGATCAAACGCTCGATCACCGACGCGCCTAACTCGTCCTCCATCAACACGCTCTTGCCGCTCATGAAGCGATAACGCGCTGCATCGATCGCCTCCTGCAAGTTCATTCCGCGATCGATAAGGTTGACGAGCACCTGCACGTGTGCCTGCGGCTGAATGGCGCCACCCATCACACCAAACGACATGAACAGTTTGCCGTCCTTCAGAACCATTGCCGGAATGATCGTGTGAAACGGCCGCTTACCTGGTTCGAGACGATTCGGATGTTCAGGATTGAGTGAGAAACCACTGCCGCGATTCTGCAACACGATCCCGGTGTCGCCGACCGCGATCCCCGAACCGAACGCGTCGAACAGACTGTTGATGAACGACACGGCGTTTCCGTCTTTGTCGACGACTGTCAGGTACGTTGTGTCGCTGCCGACGTTGATGTTGCCCGGCGGCGGTGAGTCGAGTGCTTTGCTTGGATCGATGAGTGCCCGACGGCGGGCAGCGTAGTCTTTGGAAAGGAGTTCGGCCACCGGAACCTTCGCGAACGTTGGATCCGCGATGTAACGATTGCGATCCGCAAACGCGAGCTTCGTTGCTTCGATGAGCGTGTGATAGTAGCGCTCCGGTTGCGCACTCAGTTTCTTCAGATCGAAGCCTTCGAGAATGTTCAGCGCCAGCAGTGCGGTGATTCCCTGCCCGTTCGGTGGGATCTCGTAAACCGTGTAGCCACGATAGTTCGTCGAGATCGGCTCGACCCAGTCGTGTTTAGTGGCGGCGAGATCTTCCAACGTTATGAAGCCGCCGTTCTTAGCGCAGTAGTCGGCGATCGCTTTCGCGATCTCGCCTTTGTAGAACGCATCGCGCCCGCCGCTCGCAAGCGTACGGAACGTCCGCGCGAGATTTCGTTGACGAAAGATCTCACCGGCGCGCGGCGCGCGGCCATCGACGAGATAGTTCGACGCGGCCGCTGAGTTCTGTTTAAGTTTATTGACTTCCGCTTCCCAGTCTTCCGCCGTCTTCTCCATCACCGGGAAGCCGTTCTCCGCATACGCGATCGCCGGCGCCAGCAAATCTGCCAGCTTCATCGTGCCGTACTTCTCATTCAACGCGACCCAGCCGTCGAACGCGCCCGGAACGGTCACCGCCTCCATGCCAAACTGCGGCATCTGCTTCACGTTCTTCTTCGCGAAGTAGTCGAGGCTCAACGCGCGCGGCGCACGGCCACTCGCGTTCAGTCCCTTCAATTCTTTTGTCTTGGACCAGTAGACCAGCGCGAACATGTCGCCACCGATGCCCGTCATCATCGGTTCGGTGACGTTAAGCACAGCGGCCATCGCGATCGCGGCATCAACGGCGTTGCCGCCGCGCTTGAGGATCTCGATTCCGGTTAACGAAGCGAGCGGTTGGCTCGAAGCCACCATTCCGTTCTGCGCGCGAACGATGGAGCGTCCGGTTGTTTGAGCGAAAGGATCCGTGGTGGCGTGAGTGAGCAACATTACGCCACAGATACAAACACAGATGACACGGATCCTGGAAGGAAATCGAATCAGTTCATAAACTCCTGCAAGTCTTTGGCAAATCGCTCGGGACGCTCCCAGTGCATCCCGTGCCCGGTGTCTTCATAGACCTTCAGGCGTGCATTTGGCAAGCTCGCAAGGAGTAAATCCTGTTCAGACCGCGGAAAGACGGTCTCTTTGTCGCCCCAAAGAATCAGCGTCGGCACTTTGATCTTCGACAGTTCGGCCTGCGCTTTCGGCGACATCATCTCGGCCATCACTTCCTGCCAGACTCGAGCCGGAAGACTCAGACTCTCTTTGACCACGCCCTTGAAGAAGTCGTCCGCAGGCGGATGAAAGATCGTGCTTGTCTGAAACTCACGGACCCACTTTTCCGGAACCGGATCCTTCAACGCATTAACTTCACGCTGAAGATCCGAGACCACGGCGTTGCGAATGGTAGTCGCCGAGCCGGAGAGCACCAAGCGCTTTACGCGTTCCGGCGCGGCGACCGCGACGTGCTGTGCCACGAAACTTCCCATGGAGTGGCCCACGATCGTCGCCTTACTGATTCCCATCTCATCCATAAACGCCACGACGTCCGCGGCGAAGTTTTGCAAAGCGTATGCGCCCGCCGGCCGGTCTGACTCACCGTGACCGCGCTGGTCCAGAACGTAAACGCGATACTTGCGATCGAGTAACGGCAACACCGCGCTGTACGAAAACGACGAATCACTGTAGCCGTGCAGCAGAATGATCGGCTCACCGCCAACGTCACCTTGAACGCCATAACGCAAACGAACACCGGTCTTCAGTGACACGTTGGAAAAACGCACATCGGAACCTGAAGCCGCGTTCGTCTTCGGCTGCACGCCGATCAGAGCATCAACACTCAGCTTCGTGTCCGCGTTTTGCCACGCCGTTTCAAACTCGACCTGGACCATCTGCGCGGACGAAGTCTTGCCCTGCTTTCTCAAACTCTCGGCGAGACCAAACAACGCACGACCATTGCGCCGATGTTTTTCAATCTCTGCACGGAAAACGCTCTCGGCCTTCGCGTATTCGCCACTGGCCAACAGCGCGCCGCCGAAGAACTCGCGGACGGGAAGATCCCAGTCTGAGGGTTCGTTATAACTCGTCGCGTCCTCGGCGGCGACGGCCTTTGTGAGCAGGTTAAAGGCCGCTTCCTTGTCTCCACGCGCGTACGCAATCTTTCCGGCAAGCGCCGCATCGGCAACCTTCAGGACGTTGACGGCGCCTGAATTTCCCATCGGCGCATCCGCCGGAATCGTCTTGATCAGCGCCTGCAAAGCAGTCAACTCTTCATCTGCTTTCGCAACCTGATTGGTTGCCGCGTAAGCACTGCCACGCGCGAAATGCCAGAACCCGGTCGTAATCTTCAACTCAGGCGCAGGCTTTGGTTCTTTAGCAACATCATCCCAACGCGAAAAGCGCGTCAGCGAAACGAGCGAGTACGGCACGAACATCTCAAGCATCGGCATTGCTTTGACGTGCGGTTTGACGTTCGCTTCGAGTTCGCGCGCGGCTTTGATCGAGTCGGCGTAGCGTCCCTTCATGGCGCTTGCAGCGGCCAGGAAGTGGATGTTGTGGTTGTAGTACATCATCGTGTAAAGACCTTGCGATCCGGTCTTCGCGATGTACTCACGATCGGCAGCAATGGCGTCGACGTTCACCTGTGCTGCTTCCTTGTAATCGCCGGTGCGAACGTAGATGTGCGAAGGCATGTGGACCAGGTGGCCCGCCTTCGGGGCAACTTTGCCGAGACGCGCAGCGCTCGGCAGCGCACGTTCTGCGTTCGTGGAGGCTTCGACGGCGTGAATGTAGTAGTGATTAGCTCCGGTGTGGTTTGGATTGCGCCGCAACACACCTTCGAGCACGGCAACGATCTCGAGCGTCTCAGGCGCCGGCTTGCCGTCGTGCGACCAGAGTTTCCACGGCCGCAGATTCATCATGCTTTCGGCATAAAGCGTTGCCGCGTCGAGATCGTCGGGATAATGTTTCGCGAGTTCGCCCATCGCGTTTTTGTAATCGAGGGCGAGCTTGCTTTGATCAGCGTTGATGTCAGCCACATAGCGTTTGGACAACGCATCGATGTACGCGCGCTCGTGCTCCGATGCTTTCGGCGCTAATTCTTTTGCTTTTTGCAGGTTCGAGTAGGCCTGGACGAGTGCGGGTCCGTCCGCCGGCGCGTTGTAATTCGAACCGAGTGCGAGCGACGCACCCCAGTAGGCCATCGCGAGTTGTGGATCGAGTTTCGCCGCCTGCTGAAATGAGCGAACGGCTTCTGCATGGTTGAACGCGAACAGGTACGCGAGTCCCTGGTTGAAAAACTTTTGCGCCTCCGGATTGCTGGTCGAAACGGGGTGATTGATGTCGCCTAATCCCGCCTCCAAAGCAACCGGTGCAGCTTCTTTCGCCGGTGCGTGTCCGTGTTGCGAAAACGCGGTAACCGGTAAGAGCAGCAGAATCGCAAGAAACAAATGTCTCATTCTTGATCTCCTTGCCGGCAACTACGCCGGCATGACTGTAAACAATCCCCTCGAATCCTAACGCGAAAAAGCGAGCCTTAACGGTCCATTTTGCTCCCGCTTTTTGGGTGGTTTTACTCAGCGCTGCCGTACTTCATGTGCGCGACTTTTGCCTTGCCCCTGGCGTAAACGGTCACAACAAAGAGGTCGTCGAACTTTTTCTCGTCAATTGCGGGGGAAACGTCGCCTCCGAGCTTCTTGATCACGTCCGGAATCGAGTTGCTGTGGCCGATTACGAGCACGCTCTCGCCGCCTCGTTCGAGAATTTTGTTCGTGACTTCCGCTGTCGACTGTTCGGAGATCATGCGCGGGTTGGAAGAGCTCACACTGAGACTGATCGACGTGACCGCAACATTCGCTTGTTTCGCGAGCGGCTCGGCGGTCAATTTCGTCCGCGAGAACTGCGACGTGATGATGGCTTTGATATTCGCGTTACCGAGGATGCGGGCGAGTTCCTGGGCGCGCGCAGTTCCCTTTTTCGGTGAGTGGCGGATCCTGTCGCGGTTCGTCAGCCCGTTCGGCGTGGCGGACGAGATACACGGTGATCGGTTTGAACTCTTCCTGAGAACTCACGGGAACAGCAACAAACAACACGGATGCTAAAACGAACAGGGCAATGACTTTCACTCAGTCTCTCCTTTTGTATGTTTTGTGCCTTTTGTGTCTTTTGTGGCTTTTGTGGCTTTTGTGGCTAGAACTCGGTGCGCTTCGAAGACTGGTCCGCACCGACTCTGCCTGACTCGATCTCGGCTTTGTAGTAGTTCTCACCGCGGATTGGACCACCTGCAATCCGGCGCAGCATCGTGATCTGTCCGACGTGTGTCAGCGCATCGGCAATCGGACCTTGAAACAGTTTTTCAGCGGGTGAGCCGAGCGGCTGGTCCGAAGCGAGATAAGCATCGAACGCCTCCAGCGCGGCGAAGAACCGCGCCGCTTCTTCGTCCCACGGCAGCGGCGTCGAGTTGTGCCACGTTTGTTTGCCGGCGGCGATCGACAAGGCCCAGTCGAGCAAGTCGCCGATGTGGGCCAGGATCTCTCCCGGCGTACGCGAACCCTCGGCGACGCGGAAGTCTTTGAAATTGGGCGGCGCGCCTGTGACGGCTTTTCCGCCGCGATAGGCGAGCGTCGCAACAGTGTGTCTCAGGAGTTCGCGTTTATCGTCAGAACCGGGCATGGCTTTGTGTCTCTTGTGCCTTTTTGTGGCTCACAACTGTTTACGCATGAGAACGAACTGGAGTTTTACACCATCCGTGAGTTCGAGATCAAAATCTCCAGTCGCCGAATAACCGCTGGCTTCGTAGAACTCGACGCCGGGAAGCGTCGCCATTAATTCGAGCGCGCTGAAGCCATGCGCCATGGCTTCCCGCTCGCATTGCGACAGGATCGCTCGCGCCACACCCTTGCGCGCGTGCTCCGGATGGACAAAGAACGCGCGAATCTTCGCCGGGTCTGTCGCTGAATCGAGCATGCCGGTGTCGCGGGTTGAAAACTGATCGCCGCCATACAGCGTCTTGCGCCTGCTCCAGCCACCGCATCCAATCAGCGTTCCATCCTGATCGGCGACAAAGTAAGTGCGGTCTTCGATAAGACTGCTATCGACGCCAAACACCCGCGCGATCGCTCCCTCAATCTGCGCGTCGTCGTAGTGCTCTCGGCTCAAGCCCCGCGCCGACTCCGCAATCAACTGCGTGATCGCCTCGCGATCCTCGAGCGTAGCTTTGCGGACTTCGAAACCCATCAACTATTTCAACGCCAATACAGCTTCAGACCACGTCGCCAGCAGTTCTTTCGACTTGCCATTGTACGCCGCAGCCGCTTCGTTGTAAGTCGTGAGTAAGAGTCGCTGGTCGCACATGACTTCGATCAATCTAGGGGGTCACTTTGAAGATAAGAGATCAGATACGCCGAAGGCGTTAGCTAATTCCAGCCCAGCGGTTGGAGCAAGCGACAACCCTGGGTCCGGAACAAAGATCTTGCTCAACCCTGAAAGGGTTCGACCAAGCCGAACGCTTTCAGCGTTATCTCTTATTTGCACATTGGTCCCCAGGGTTGTCGCTTGCTCCAACCGCTGGGCTGGAATTAGCCAACGCCTTCGGCGTACTCGTTTGAATTCATAGACTAGTCGTTTCAATTTCAAAAGTGATCCACTACCATCTCTTCCGGCCGTACGTCTCCTCGATCAGTGAAACCATTCGCCAGCCGACCGTGTACCACGGTCCCTGTATGCCGAAGAATGCGAAACCTTCTTTCTGCATCTCCGCGCCCTCGGTCTTGCCTTCCAGCACCCGCACGAGAAAGTCTTCGACCTTCTTCAAATCGGCGTTGAAATTTTTCACGACCTCTCCGCCGAAGGACCACTCGCACCGTACCCGATGTGATAAAGAAGTGTTCGAAGACGCATAAACAATGCCGACTACGGATGCGTGCGGTTGTAATCGGCGATGAAGTCCTTCGTGACGTTCACGGTCGGCGCCGCATAGATCACCGGCACCCGGTTAACATCGATCAGGATCGAGATGCCCTTCGCCTGCGAGTACGCCGTCAACGCAGTCTGGATGTCTCTCTGCAGCGGTTCGAGCGCGGCGATTGACTCTTTCTGATAACTCGCCTGCGCATCTTCAGCCTTGCGCTTGATCTGGACCTCGAGTCGATCGGCTTCCTCCATCTGTTGCGCCGTCATCCGTTGATCCTGGATCGTCCGTTTCTTATCGATGTCGGCGCGCAACGTGTTGAGCCGGTCGCGCATGCCGCGGAGCTCCGCGCGCAACGGCTGAAACTTCGTTTCGAGCGCCTTCATCGCCGCCATGACGCGGGCGATTCCGGTCTTTTCGTCGCTGAAATCCGCCGAGTCGATCACGGCAATGTTCGCTGGAGCAGCCGCTGGCCTGGTCGCGGGCGCCCCGGGGTTGGCTGCCGGCCTCGTTTGCGTGTAGGCCAGGATGGCAAATGCCGCAAATACGATGGCGGCAACACTGATACGAAATGCTTTCATCTGTCGTGCTCCTCTGATTTCGGTGGACTCGTCGGGGTTTCGCTAACACTGATAACACAGATGAAACGCATGAATCTAGCGGTCCAATTTTCACGCCCTGCATTTTTCCTAAAATCCGTCTTCTTTTTGCAATCCGTGTTACCGGTACTGGGTCAGTTTGGATCCGGTGAGGTACGCCGAAGGCGTTCGCTAATTCCAGCCCAGCGGTTGGAGCGTAGCGACAACCCTGGGGTAACAGAAAAGATTTCGGTAGTAACCCTGAAAGGGTTCGTCCCCGTCGAACGCTTTCAGCGTTTGTTCGCACAACTTTGCGTGTCCCAGGGTTGTCGCTTCGCTCCAACCACTGGGCTGGAATTAGCGAACGCCTTCGGCGTACTTCCTTTTAAACCAAACTGGCTCACTACCCGTGTTACCAAGTTTGTTGCGCCCTGTCGCGACCTTGTGATAGCGTGCTGCTGCTTCTTTTCGCCCCGCTGCCATAGCAGTTCCGCAGCTCTACTTTTTTACCGGCTTCATCCCGAGGCGCACTCGGTTCAAAGTTTCAGAACTTCTGTTTGGAGACCCGATAAATGCAAATACGAAAGAAACTAGTAGTTCTTGCAGCGGTGGTCCTGTTTTTAACGGCGCTCTCGATCGTGCCGCGAATCATCGAGGCCAAGTGGTCCAACTCCGCGGCCGCCGAAGTTAGCGCCGCCGCCAACGCCGCACCTCCCGTTCAGGGCCAGGGTCGGAGGCAGGACATTGCTACGGGCGTTTCGATTCGCAACGACACGTCAAAACCGGTCCGCGAAATGAAGCAGAAGCCCTACGACGGCGGGCCTCAACGCGAAGCCAACACAAACCCCAAGATCGCGCACTTCCACAGAGACGCGCCGGACCGCGTGGTCCAAACGACCATCGCGGCTGACGAGTTCACCACCGCAAACATGCCGGCAGTGGATATGAACTTCGACGGCATCCCATTCCCAGGCGTGTCCTGCAACTGTGCGCCGCCAGATACGGTCGGCGAAGTCGGCGACACGCAGTACGTGCAGATGGTGAACAAAGGCTTCCAGGTCTTCGACAAAACGACCGGCGCCTCGCTGCTTGGCCCATCGAACATCGCGACCGTGTGGACCGGCTTCGGCGGTGTTTGTGAGTTCAACGGACGCGGCGACCCGGTGGTGCTTTACGATCAGCTCGCCGATCGCTGGGTAATCTCGCAGTTTGCCGGCGCATCAGTACCGACGGACGAATGCGTCGCGATCTCAGCCACGAACGATGCGACCGGTTCGTATCATCGTTACGACTTTCACCTTGGTTCGAACTTCTTCGACTATCCGCACCTGAGCGTTTGGCCCGACGCGTATTACATGAGCATGAACGTGTTCAACTCCTCGGGCACTTCGTTTCTCGGACCGCAACCCTTCGCGTTTGATCGCACCAAAATGTTGGCCGGTTTGCCGGCGACTTTCGTAACTCCGGGAATAACCAATGGTCCACTCGAGGAGACTTATTTACCCGCCGATATCGACGGCTCGAATCTGCCGCCACCCGGCGCGCCGGGAGTCTTTGTAGAGTTTCCGAGCGCCGGAACGTATCGCGTCTTCCACTTCAACGTCGATTTTGTAACGCCTGCCAATTCGAGTTTCACTCTGTTTAGCACTCCGCCCGCCGCGGGATTCACACAACTTTGTACGCTCACAAGATCGTGTGTGCCGCAGTCCGGTACGACGTCGCGCCTCGACGGCATCGGCGATCGATTAATGTTCAGACTCACGTATCGCAACTTCGGCACGCATGAATCGGTTGTCGGCAATTACACGGTGAGTTCGGGAACTGTGGCCGGCATTCGCTGGTTCGAGTTGCGCAACGTTACCAGCGGGCCGGTGACAGTCGCGCAGGAGAGCACGTATCAACCCGACGCGACGTGGCGCTGGATGGGCAGCGCAGCGATGGACCAGGACGGGAATCTGGCTATTGGTTACAGCGCGTCGAGTGCGACGATGTTCCCCCAATTGCGTTATGCGGGACGGTTGGCGACCGACCCTGTGAACGTGCTGGGCCAGGGCGAGGCGACGCTATTTGCTGGAACTGGAAGTCAAACCGGCACGGGTAGCCGTTGGGGCGACTACAGTGCTTTGACGGTGGATCCGGTCGACGATTGTACGTTCTGGTTCACGAGTGAGTACTACGTGACGACGAGTCAGTTCAACTGGCGCACGCGCATCGCGTCGTTCAAATTCCCGACGTGCGGTGGAGGAACACCAACTCCAACTCCAACGCCCACTCCGACACCTACGCCAACTCCAACACCGACTCCAGATGTGTCACCGGAGCCAAGTCCGACGCCAATTCCGTCACCCACGCCGAGTCCGTCTCCGACACCAACGCCGCCCCCGAACGCCCCGACGAATCTGACGGGGATCGCGGTGTCTACAACTCAGATCAACCTGACGTGGACCGACAATTCCGGCAACGAAGACGGCTTCCGGATCGAACGTTGTACGGGTAACAACTGCACGAACTTCGCGCAGATCGCACAGGTTGGACCGAACGTCACGAGCTTCAACAACCCGGGTCTGACAAAAAACACGTGGTATCGCTATCGAGTCCGCGCATTCAACGTATTAGGTAACTCTGCGTTCTCGAACACGATCAACGTGAAAACGCCGAATCGCTGATGGTCAAACCACGGATTACGCGGATTTAGAATTCTTAGATCCGCGTAATCCGTTGGTTCTTAATTGATAGTGAACTTAACCTCTTCCGGTGTTTCCGACAGCTTCTTGTCGGCGCTGTTGTAAGCCTCAACCTTCAATCGATAACCACCCTTCTCTAACGGCTTCGCGACTTTGAACGACGTGCCCTCGACTTTTTCGTTCACGTAGGGCGCCGTCACCATGTGGTTGTCTGCATTGAGGCTGAACTTGTAGTAAGCAGCGTCGGGATACGCGTCCCACTTGAGCTCCAGGTCCTGCGCGCTGACAGTCGATCCGGCCTTTGGATTCACCGTCTTCAGATCGCCCTTGAACAAGTGCGTCGGCTTTACGAAGAGCGTCTTGTCGGCGAGGACTTTGTACTTCGCTGCGCTGATGCCGATGCCCGCCGTCGCGAACACGTATGAATCGGTGTCGAAGACGCGCACCATCAAACTCTCGTATTCCTTCGGCTCGACGTTCGGCGATCACGAAGTCGCCTTCGTTATCGGTGCGCGCAGTGAATGTCTTGCCGCCGCAGCCGTTGAGGAAACGGCTGAACGTCTCGCACAGTTTGACCTCAATGTTCCCGACGGGCGCGTTGTTGTAGAGCACTTTCCCCTGCACGTTGCCGGTTCCCGACGCAGGCTGCGCCTTCGCCGTTCCTTCGTAACCAGAATCGGCGCTGTCGCTCGCAGTTGCATTCGTCGGACCAGCCTTCTTCGAACAACCAACCAAAGCAAACACTATTATCAAACAACTCAGGACAACCAACGGTCTCTGGGCCATAACAGATTCACCTTCCTTTGTTCTCATCGATCACCAAACAGAACCACCAGAATCAAAATCGCCACAAGAATAACTGCCACCAAAAGCACGATCTTCCAAACACTGTACGGCCGGTCGCCGTGGATCTCGCCGGTCCGTCCGTTCACCACGATTTGAAAAACTTTGCCGTTGAAACGATAAGCGCCGGCGTACACCGGCAGCAGCAGGTGCTTGAACGTGGTGTCGAAATACTGCGTGCTCATGTGTTCAATCTGCTGCTGGTCGCCGCCGATGTCTCCACGCACATCGCCTTCGATCACGCCCATCATCAACTCACGCGCGCGATCAAAACCCTGCGCGAGATCAACCTGGTACCGTTGCGCTTTGAAGCCTGCAAGAAAGGCAGGATTGTATGGTTGTAAGTTCGCGAGGTCCCACGGCTCTAACGCATGAAGCCGGTTCGACGAGAACGAAGTCGTCGCGGCAACCAACACGTCGTCAAACGGACGCGAGACTGTTCCCGACGCAGACGACCAGCGCGTGTGCCGAACCTGTCGCGTGCGCTGAACCTGGCGTCCCTGCGAATCGCGTTCGTAATAAGTTTCGGTCGTGTAGTAGTAATCGCCTCGTTGACCGGCGTATTGCGTCGTGGTGTTTGTGTCGTAGGTCCAGAACGGAATGTAGATCCCGTGAATCGCCTCCGGCTGCGCGAAATGCTTCAGACCGTTCGGCGCAAACCATCTCGACGACAACCATTCGCGCAGACCTGCGCCAGCCTGATTTTGCGAAATGCTGAACGGCAGCACGCCTTCAGGCGCGACGATCGGATCCGCAGACTTTGGTTGCGTCACGATCTGCACGCCACAGAACTCGCAACGTCCCGCGACTTCCGGCGGTACGAACAACGACTTCGCGCCGCAACTCTGGCATTGAACTTCGAGCGCGTTCGCCGCGAGTTGGCCCATCTGCTCGGGACGCAGGCGCAGGTACTGTTCAAACGGGCGCTCTTCGACTTGAGCTGTGCTTTGTGCGACGGCTTCCTTATGCCCGCAGTACGGGCACGTCAGAAATCCGTCCTTCGGCTCGTAGAGCAGATCCGCTCCGCAAGATGGACACGGAAAGTGATGGACCTGCCTTTCGGACTCGGTCTCCACGGCGTTCATTCGCTCACGCGGCTCATGCTGAAGATCCGGTCGAAGAACGCTGCGGTGGCGTTGTTGACCTTCACCAGGTTTGCATGGCGCATGAAGTGATGCGTGTCGTCGGGTATCACCAGCTCCTCAAACGTCACGCCGGCTTTTTCGAGTCGCCGCACGAGATCCGTCGTCTGACTGAAGCGAACGTTGCGATCGTCGTCGCCGTGGATCACAAGCACTGGCGACTTCCACGTCGACATCGAAGCGACTGGCGACGACTGCCAAGCGATGTCGAGCGCCTTTTGAACGTCGGGTGGCCGTTCGTAACGGTTCTCCAACAACGCCGCCGCTCGTTCCGCGGTCCAGTTGTGCACGCCGTGAATGTCGACGCCGGCTGCGAACAACTTCGAATCCCGCGCGAGAGCGAGGGCGGTGAGATAACCGCCGTACGAACCGCCGTAGATCCCGATCCGTTTCGCATCAACCTGCGGCAGCCGTTGCAGGTACTCGCCACCGGCCTTCACGTCGATATATTCCGACGCGCCTTGCACGCCGGCATTCGCAGGACGATGGAAGTCGTGCCCGTAACCGATGCCCAGCCGGTAATTGACAGACAACACGATGTAGCCGCGGCTCGCGAGAAACTGGTTCAGGGCGTAAGCATTTGAGTAGTAATCGGAGTAGTGCCAGCCGAGAAGCATCTGGCGTGGTGGACCACCGTGGACGTAGATGATCGCCGGCTTCTTAGCAGCGCCGCCCGCGGTTTCGAACAATTGTGCGTGGACGTTGAGTCCGTCAGGCGTTTTGTAGACCACCTTCTTCGGTATGACGAGTTGACTCGACGGAAAGTCGGACGGCACTCGATCTTCTGCGATCCTCATCGGTTTGCCGCCGCCTGTTGCCGGCATGATCGTCGGCAGCGGCGGACGCTGCGACGTCGCTGCGAGATACGCGATGTACTTGCCGTCGCCGGTCACGAACGGCGTCCATTCGAGTCCTTTGCCCGGCGTGATCACCTGTGGCTCTGCCTTGTCGACCGGCACCTTCACGATGTGACGTCGATCGATGTCATCGGGATCGGAACCGGCGTTACCTGCGAACACCATGTACGTCCGATCGGCGCTGATCGAGATGTACTCAGCCATGTAGTTGCCGGGCGTCAGCAACAACGGCTCGCCGCCTTTTTCTGAAATCGAGTAAAGATGCGGCTGCCCGTCGAGGTACGAAAGAAAGACGATGCGACCGGCTGCGGCCCAGTGCAGATTTGTTCCGCCGTGCGTCGATGGTGGTGAGCCACGCAACGTGAAGGGAGCCTTCCACAACTGACTTGCCTCGCCTGTAGCTGCGTCGGCGGTCCAGATGGACCATGCTTGCGCGCGCTGTTCGAGGATCGGCTCGGGCGCGCCGCCGTTTCCCGGTCGTCGGACAAACGCGATGCGCTTGCCGTCAGGCGACCAGCGCGGACTCGAATCGCGGCCAGTCGACGGCGCCAGATAAACGATCGGCGTCGAATCGTTTGTGTAGACGCCGATGAACCAGTGATCGCCGCGAGCGGAAACAAAACCGAGACGCGAACCATCGGGCGACCATTCCGGCGAACCACATTCACCACGCGCAAAGAACATCCGTTTCGCTGCGCTTGAGCCGTCGATCGGCACGGTCCAAATCCCGCGTTCTTTCACAAACGCAACGCGATCGCTCTTCGGCGAAATCACCGGTTCGTCGCCGTCGCCGATCATCTTCGGCTCGCCACCCGCGAACGGAACACTCCAGATCTGCACGCGCGTCTGAGTTGCCGAGAGCGCAGGATTCACAGGCGCCGCACTGTCGAAATTTGACCCGTGATCGCCGCCGCGCACGTAGACCACATACTTGCCGTCTTCAGAGATCGAGAGACTCGTCAGCTCCTGTCCGTCGTCGCCGGTGTAGTTGGTCAGCCGGCGTGCTTTGAAATCTGGTCCTTCGGCGACCCAAACGTTGCGGAGTCCGCGTTCGTTGAAGGCCCAGGCGATGCGGGAGCCTGTTCCGGCGGTCGTCAGTTCGTTCGGAAACGGATAGCTCTTTATCTGTTCCATCGTGAACGATTGCGCGTTTATAATCGGCGCAATCGCCAGGCAGATCAGTATCAAAACCAACGGGCGGGTTTTTATGGGTGTTCGCATGGTGCGCATCCAATCACAGCACGCATATTCGAAGCAAGTCCTAAATTGAACGATGAAAACCTTTGTACTTCTATCAGTGTTACTGCTGACCGGTTACGACGCGCGCGACACCTTCTGGCAGCAGTTCAAGACCGCCGTCAGCAACAAGAACGTCGAAGCGATCGCTTCGATGTCGCGTTTTCCGATCGGCATGTCGTACGGCATTCCCAGTATCAAGAGCAAAACGGATCTGCGGAGACGATATCGCAAGCTCTTCAACGAACAGACCGACGCCGCGGCTTGCTTCAGCAAAGCCAACCAGGAAACCGATCCCGACAATCCCAAACACTTCACCGTCGCCTGCCCTGACGCCGCAGGCAATGAAGTCGTCATCTACCACTTCAAGGAAACGAAAACGGGTTGGAAGTTCACCGGCATGGACAACCTGAACGAGTGACCACGCTCGCTTACGAAGATTTAACTGGCGCGATCGGTTACCTCCAGCCAAATAGTTGACAGCTTCAAAGAAACGTTCTCGAGCAGGATCAAACTCGACCTCGGGACGCTGTGCCAGCGACGACAGAATCTCTAAGACAGGTCGGAATTCCGTGCCGCTCACAATTTGTGCTTTTAGTTCAGTTGTAACGCGGTAGACTTGTGACGCGACCGGCACCTCGGTCATGCTCAACAGGCACCTGGAAGCTTCGAGCCATCGTCGGTCACTGGCAAAAAACTCAACTATATTCGTTAGCTGAGGAATGTTTTTCAGCATGCCACAGTAGAAGTACAAGACTTCGATAAGATCCTGTCGGTCACTGAATCGTAGAACCACATCGTCGGGGGTACGAATGCGACCCGCCTCGTTAGCGGCAAAGTACTCTTGAATGGTTCTATGAGCGCACGTGTAGATTCCGTCGCTAGTGGGTTTGATGATTCCGTTAAGCTCGACCAGCTCTTTTATAAACTCACTGAAATCGATTTGGCCGCGAAACACGGCTGTAGCTTGTTCGCGAAAAGTGTCCGTGGTTAATTCTTCGGGATCTTCATTCACTTGGACAGTTTCAAGCCGTGACAGCGAAACTCGTTGAAGAACGTTCCATTTATCGGCCGGCTCGAATTTTTGTTTGATCTCGCGCCGTGCAGGACGCTTCGTAATTAGTTCCTCAATTGCCGCCTTATAAAAAAGACTTCGAGAAGTCGGAAATTCAAAGTTCCGGTTTTCGAGATAAAGCCCTGTGAGAATCGTCAGCAACAAGGGATTGCGACAGATATCTCGAATCTGTGAATCGCGCTGAATCAATCCATATAGCGCCAATGCTGAACGGCCTTGGTACGTGGGCCAGCCCTGCAGGAAGACCCTCATGTGATGATTTGCAAAGGGCTCTACACGGACGATGTTCTTGATTACAGAGCGGAGATCTTCAGTACGGTAACTGTACTCCCGGCAAGTAACGATAACGTGATTGCGGTTCGCTAGCTGATCGTCTGACTCACAAAAACTGATAATCTCGCCTACAACGAATTCTCGATTTACGCCAACCTCGTCTCTGATTCAGCCTCTTCCGGTACGGCCGCCGCGATGATTTGCGGCGTCTCTTCGTGTTTCGCGTATTTATCGAAGCCGAAGCCGAGGAAGATCGTTGCCATGATGAAGGCTGAGGCGAAGAAGTAGGGTGAGGAGACGCCGAGAGTGTCGAAGGACCAGCCGAAGAAGAGCGGCGCGATGATGCGCGCGACGCCGCCGTAAGTCTGTTGCATGCCCATGTAGAGACCGCGCTCCAGTGGTGAAATCACGCGCGACAACAAGGAGGTGACGCAAGGGAACGTAAAGGCGGTTCCGAGTGGGATCAGTGCGACAGTAACACCAAGCATCCAGAGATTTCGCGACAGTGGCATCCCGACGACGCCGACGCAAGCAACACCAACCCGAGTCGTGACAGTTTCGCTTCACCGAGCCAGTCGACCATCCGCCCGAGCAACAACACGCGCGTGAAGACGGAGATCGATCCGATGTACATGAAGAAGTATCCGATCGTCTGCTCGGTCACTTGAAAACGCGCATTCAAAAACAGCGCCAGCACCGAAAAGCTTCCCTGAAACGCGCCGATCGCTATTGCGTACGTCCAGATCAAACGTGACGACGGTTCGCTGGAGTGCGAAATCACACGCCAGATAACCTCGCGCGACTTTCGCCGCGGCTGACTGTCTTGCGATTGGTGTTCCGCCGCATCGCGCGACTCCGTCAGGTAACGCGAGGCAAACGCGATATTCAGCAGGCAAAGCCCGGCAGCGATGATTCCCGGCGCTGCTCGACCCATCTGAAACGTAGCCGAACCCGGCATCAAGTCGTACTTGCCTAACGCGAGCGCAAAAGAACCAAGCACCGGACCAAGCGCGACGCCAAGGTTCGTCGTCGCCGATAACCAGCCGAGCGCACGCGCACGATCCTGCGGCGCTGTTGTGTCCGCGACGTAAGCCTGAATCACGCCAACTGTTCCACCGCCCGCGCCCTGCACCACGCGCGACAAAAACAGCAACAACAACGACTCGGCAAATCCAAAAATCAGATAAGCAATTGCTGACGCTGTCAATGCAATCAACAACGCTGGCCGCCGCCCGACTCGATCGGAAAAGCGTCCCCACATCGGCGCGCTCGCAGTTGGGCCACCGTAAACGCTGCGATGATGAAGCCGACGATGATTCCGATTCCGAAGTGAACTCCGAGAATCGTCACGCCCTCGCCGCCCAACGATTTCACGTAGAACGGGAGCAGCGGAATGATCATCAGCAGGCCCACCATGTCGAGAAACGCGGTGGCCATCAGCACGAGCAGCTTCGCCGGAATCTTCCGCACCTCGCGCCACAGCACGTACAGGAGTCCCGAGCCGATTGCGACCAGCAGGATGCGAATTATTGGCGATTGAAACGAATGTGTGATGTTTTCCTGGATGATCATCCGAGTTGCCGCCAGTCATGATACACCACTGGGGTAAGCGCGCACGCAGCGACTATAATCGCCCGCACGGAGGCAACAATGAAACTGACAGAGTTTTTTCGAGCTGAGCTCGATCGCGAAGTCGAACGTTCCCGCAAAGCACTGGAACAAGTTCCGGACGGACAGTACAACTGGAAGCCGCACGAGAAGTCGATGATCTTCGGATATCTCGTCGACATGGTCGCGACGATTCCGACGTGGATCACGATGGAAATCGACCGCGACGAATTAGACATCGCACCCGCCGAGGGCAAAGAAACGAAACAAGCCCCCAAGGAAACGAAGGAAGCGTTGTTGACGGCGCTCGACGAGTCTGCAGCCGGCGCGCGCGCGGCACTCGAAAAGACTACCGACGAGCATTTGAAGACGAAGTGGAAACTACTCGCAGGCGGCAACGTCGTGTGGGAACCGACGCGAGAGGAGGCGATCCAGGACACGATCAATCACTGGACACACCATCGCGGACAAATGACGGTTTACCTGCGCTTGATGGGCGCCAAAGTCCCGGCACTCTATGGCCCATCAGCCGACGATCAGAGTTTCTAGATCTATAAGAACAAGTTAACCTGAGTTTTTAAACGGCGGGGCGATCAGGTACGTAATCGGTCGCTGCTCGTTTCCCTGATTGTCTTCCCTACAACAGCGAACGGATCCAACCGCCGTCGACTTGAATCGATGTTCCCGTAATATAACTCGCGCGTTCCGAAACCAGGAAAGCCGCCAGCGCCGCAAACTCGCGCGGCTCGCCAAGCCGGCCCATCGGGATCTCCTGTTCCCATTTGCCGCGAAACTCAGCCGCGCTGATTCCAAGCTTCTCGGCCATCATGTCTGCCAGTTCGTCCAAACGTTCGGTGCGCGTGTAACCCGGCAGGATGTTGTTGACCGTCACGCCGTCCGCCGCGACTTCATTCGCCAACGTGCGTGCAAATCCCGTCAAACCTGCACGCAGGCTGTTGGACAACATCAAATTCTCAACCGGCTGTTTGACGGCGATCGAAGTGATGTTGAGTATGCGTCCCCAACGTCTCTGTTTCATTCCGGGCAAGACCTGGCGCGCCAATTCGATCGCGCTGAAGAGCGTAAGACGCGACGCCTGTTCCCACTGCTCGCGAGTGATCTGTTCAAACCGCCCCGCCGGTGGACCACCCGCATTCGTGACCAGAATGTCGATGCGTCCAAATCTTTCATTTGCCGATTCGACGACGCGCGCGATCTGGTCGACTTCGGTCACGTCCGCAGGCACGGCTAACACATGCGCGCCGGTGCTGTCTGCGATCGCCGCCGCCGTTTCAGCAAGCGTGCCCGGCTCGCGCGCGCACAGAACGAGCGCGGCGCCTTCGGCCGCAAGCTCCTCTGCAACGGCGCGCCCCAGGCCGCGACTCCCCGCCGCCACCAATGCGATTTTGTTTTTGAGTCCGAGATCCATCTACTCCGCGCAGGTAATCGTCAGTCTTGTTCAGCCAGTCTTCACGCGGCGGACTGAACACGTCGACGTCGAGCGTATCTTCCAGTGCTTCGGCCTTGTGTTGGACCATCGACGGAATGTGCAACACTTCGCCCGCCATCACGTCGATCACTTGCGATTCGTCCGCACCGATCCAGAAACGTAGCCCGCCTTCGAGAATGTAAGTGATCTGCTCGTTCTCGTGTGAGTGCCGCGGCACGATCGACCCCTTCTTTAGATAGACGTGCGAGATCATCATGCGGTCGCCGGTGATCAGCCGGCGGTCCAGCGTCTCGCTTACCTTCTCTTTCGGCATGTCGTCCCAGCGGTAGAATGTAACGTTGCGTTCGCTCATTAGTCGTCTCCGTTTTCGAAAACAAAAACCGCTCGCCTTTATGCAACCAACTGGCTGCATAATGCAAGCGGTAAACTCAGAATAGCGGATTTAGTTAATTTTTCGAAACGGTGTTGCGCGACTTCAAAATCTTGCGCAGTTTCATACGCGCTTTGTGTAACTGCGACTTGGACGTACCGACAGCCACACCGAGCATCCTCGAGATCTCTTCGTGCTCGTGACCTTCGATGTCGTGCAACACAAACACCGTCCGGTACCCTGGCGGCAACTGCTTAAGCGCGTTGTCCAGCGCGATACGATCCATTACCGGCATCGCGTTCGGGTTTTCGGTCCCGCGCACGATCTGCACCGGCGTCTCGCCTTCTTCGGTGGTCTTCTCGAGCTTCACACTTCTCTTACGGAAGTGCATCAAACACTGGTTCACCGTCAGCCGGTGCAACCAGGTGGTGAATGCCGACTCGCCACGGAAGCTGCCGATCTTTCTGAATAGCTGGATGAACGCTTCCTGAGCGAGATCCTCCGCCTCCGCTGCGTTCTGCGTCATGCGCAGACACAGCGAATACACACGGCGGTTGTGTCGTTCGTATAACTGTTCAAACGCGCCCATGTCGCCTTCGCCGGCCGCGATAGCCAGCGCATGATCCGACTGCGGCGCGAGCTCCGTTTTCGATTTAGCTTTCGCGGCAAAGCCGCTGTGCACAATTGGGAAGACTTCTGCGTTTGTCATGGTAGGGCTCTATAGTGCAAACCCGAGGCCACAAAAAGCAACCCAAAAACCCCGGTTTTCGGGGGTTTCGCTGCGGATTTTTACCCGCTGATGGACGAAAACGGGTCTGAGGATGCGAAACCGTATACCCGTTTCAAACGGGAAGGTTGCCCGCCCGAAAATACGCAATCAAAGTACAACAAATTGAACTCAAACACACGAACAGGTCTTCACCCATTTACGGATGAAGACCTGTTTAACTTGGCGAGTGGTTGTTAACTACGGCCGCGTCGGCGCGGTCGAACTGGTCGTGGTGGTTCCCGATTGGTTCATACCACGATTGATGATCATCTTCACATCCACGCGACGGTTCTGCTGACGTCCCGTGGAGCTCGTGTTGTCGGCAACCGCTTCAGTCTTGCCGTAACCCATCGGAGTCACGAACCGGCGGAGCGGAATCTTGTGCTGCACCGCGAGGTACTGCACGACTGCATCAGCACGCGCACGGCTCAAGCGGAAGTTCTTCGCGTCGCTGCCTGTGGCATCCGTGTGGCCCGCGACTTCGATCATGAACGCGCGAGCGCCCTGGGTCTTCACAGCAAGCTCGTCGAGCTGTTGCTTGGCTTCGGGTGACAACACCGCACTGTTCGTTCTGAAGTTTACGGACACTGTCTCCTGCACGTCGTAATCGTCAAGAGCGGAGACGCGCTCGTTCACCGCTTTCACTTCGGCGCGCGCTTCGGCGGCCACGGCGTAAAGCTCATCCATCTGACCGGCGAGACGTTCCTGGTTCGCTTCGACCGGACTGACGCGCGTATCGCTGGTAATCGCCGCGCGCATGTCTGACTCGTTGAAGCGGATCTTATCAGCCACAAGCGCGCCCGCGTTATCACCCTTACCCTCAACTTCTACAATCAGCCCTCGCAGGATATCGGTTACTGGATATTTTTTACCGCTGCGCAAGAACCCACCGTGAGTCTTGATACTGGTTTGGTCAGTTATGAGAACCTGATAGTCCGCGCGACTGCGATCGCGGATCGTGAAAGTGTCGGCGTTGCGCTCGATTACGACGCCTCTGAACTTCATCTTCGAGCCGCTGGGAACAGATCGAATCGCTGTGCTGCGTTCCCTGGTGGCCGTGCTTGTTTGTGTCGGTGTCATCTGGGCCAGGACCATTGGCGCAGCCAACATGAACGCGGCAAGCATGCAACCGACGGTGAATGGACGAAACCTGTTAAAGCTCATAGTTTGCTCCTTCAATCCTTTTCAGGAATGCACTAGCCGCACTCCCTTGATGCTTATGTGTCGGGGCAATTTATTAAAACAGTGGGGGCATCGAACAGGTTAGCAAATGAGGTGGCAGAATCAAGGGCAGAATATTGCGGGAATCTTCTATTCGTGCGCAATCTGCGTGTCCATCCGCGCGTTGGTGAAAAAAGCCACGGATGACACGCATTTTGCGGTGTTTTCAACGGCCTTACGGGGCGCCGGTTGACGGCGGTGTCAGACCCATCATCCGGATGTAAGTGATCATGTTTCCGTAGTGCAGACTGGTGTGGCCCACGTTGGCGAACAACGGTCCAAACTGAAGGTTCTTTGCGTCGTATGCAGCGGTGCAGCGGCCGACGGATTCCTTGAGTTTGGGCATGAGCGCGTCTTTGTCGGTACTTCCCTTCTCAACCGGGGTTAACCACTGGACCTTGTTTCCAACGCCGTGCGCGCAGAAGTAGTTGTAAGAGTCAACGATGTGCGCGACGAGCTGGCCGAACGTGCGGACGGAGTCCGTAGGTTTGTAGTTGTACTTGTCCGCCGGCACCATCTCGGCTGCTTTGACGACCCAGTCGTTGACCTCGACGAAGCCTTTCTTGACCTCGTCATTCGGTGTTTGCGCCGCTGGTGTTTGCGCCGCGACAGAACCTGCCAAAACCAGAATTACTAGAAAGATTCTTAGGCTCATAGTGGGTTTCTCCTCGACGGACTCTTTAGAACACCAATTCGTAGATCGCAAGAGTTTGTACGTGAACGGTATCGAAAATGAGATGAACGGGCTTAGAAGAGCGATTGTTGTAATTCGTGTTTGCTACTTCAGTGGTGCAGTGGCGGGGGAGTCGCTGACCTTGAACCAATCGCCGCGTCCATCGTTCGTGCGCAGCATCCGAATCATTTCTTCCAACGTAAACGGCCGCGCGCCGCGACGACCGAAGACCGAAACCTGGTTGCCACTTTCGTCGACGGCACGATCGCGATCGAGGCCTTTCGAAACCGCGAGTGCCTCGCCTTTCGTTTTGAACGTCGCGATCAGCACCGGGCGTGGGCGCGGGCTGAAACCGGCGTACTCGGGCATTGTTTCGGGAGAGGTCAGTTGAAGGATACGCAACCCGTTTTTGCCGTCGGCGACGTACGCGAAGAGACTCGCATTCGTCATCGCGATCTTCACTTGATGCACGTCGTTCAGTTGACCGTCCGCATTGTACTGTAGATCGAGTCGCGGGTGCTCGGGGCTCTCTACGTCGACGATTGCGATGCCGTGCTTGCCGTTCGCGACGTACGCGTACGTGCGTGCGACGTAAACATCGTGCGCGTCTTCGAGCGGAACAATCGCGCCTTCTACCTGATGCATGTCTGCCAGGTCGATCACCTTCAATCCCTCGTCATCAACCACAAATCCGTATCTGAACTGGATCGCAACCGCTTTCGGGTGTTTCAAAGGAATGTTCTTGATGATCCGCGGGTTCAGCGGGTCGTCGATATTGACGACTACGAGCGCAGTGTCGGTAGTGATGTAGGCGTAGATGCCGGCGATGGTGATGTTGTTTGCGCCGCTAAGTGCGCCGTCGGGATTGAACGCCGGGCGGGCGCGTTTCAAATAATTGTTGAGCGGATCGCCGTCCAGCAGCGTCGCCGCACCGACCAGGATCAAACCTTCATACTTATCGGCGACGTACAGGTAGCCGTAAAGCGGATGAATCGGTTGCTCTTCGTTCTCGGGCCGCCGCGTGCGCGCGGGATCGACGGCGAGCGTCGTAGGCGCCGCCACCGCCGTCGCGTATTTGGTCTTCACCCAGAACTTCTGACCGAAGCGCGACACCGGCGCCGTCACGATCCGCTCTGAAAAACCTTTCTGATCGATCTGCGCCACGTCGTAAACGCGCAATCCACCTTCACCGGCGGCGACGTACGCGTATTCACCACGCAGTTGCACCTGCAACACACGCGGATTCCCGACGTGCTCGTAAAACGTCTTCAACGTGCGACCACCGCGCACAAACTTCTCATAGTTCGATGGATACGCGATCTGTTGAAGTGTGCTGCCGATCACCGCCTGCGGCTCCGTGTGTTCCGTTGCGACGACGACTTCGAGCGCATGATCCGCAGCAACGTAAACGTACCGGCCCATGAAGTTGACGAAGTTCGTACCCTGCAACATCACCTGCGCCAGCCACGCGTTGTTGTCGTTCTTCGCCGACACGTGACAATCGCTGCACTGCTTTGTTTCCGTCGAGCGCACGGTGTGCGGCACGTGCGTGTTGAATGCCTGGCCCGCGAAACCTTCGGCCGACGTCGTTTGCTGCTGCGAATAGATCCACTCGCGGTTCTGGTTTTGCGAACTCACCAGTACGGCCGACGACGAGCGCACTGGCGCGACACGTTTTCCGGTCACCGTGCCATCGCGTCCGAGCATGAAAACGTCGTCGCGTATGACTTGGAAGTTGTACTGCGTGAAGTTGCGCGTGTCGCCGCCTTCGTTATGACGGTTCGGCATCTTGCGATTCGCCTGCATCGACAGGTGACAACCGAAACAGCTCGTCATCCACGACGAATGGCAAGCGACGCACGTCATATCGTTGTCACGATGCGCGAGTTGGTTCGCGTCGGAAGGAACGTCGCCCCAGGTGGTGTTGTCTTTTCGAATCGTCTTCGCATAGCGCGATTTTTCGTTGTAGTCGCGGCTGCCTTGGGTGACAGTATCGAGCGTTTGCGGCACGCGCCACCAACGACCGGGCACGACCATCGAGTTCTGCACGATGTCGCCGGTCTTCAGATCGACGTCGCGGCCCTGTTCGTCCTTGCGTTTACGATCGCGCGGCACGCGTTGGAAAAGTGGAGCGCGCGCTCCATCCTGATCTCGAACGCGAATGCGTGTGAGATCCTGGCCCACCAGCGGCTGGTTTTGATTCTTGCGTCGTTCGGCCGCGGCACCCGTTGCAGCTGCGGCAGCAGGACCGGAAGTAAAAAGCGTCGCTTTTCGTTGGATCGTGCCGTGGCAATCTTCGCAGGTGATCTCGATCGACGCGCGCGGCTCGTTGTAGAGATTGCCGTCGCCGTGCGAGTCCTGGCGGAAGTGACAATCGACGCAGTGCATGCCGCGTTCGAGATGAATGTCGTTGAGATGGACCGCCTTATCGAATTTTTTCGGATCATCGGCAGTGACAATATTGCCCGCTGCATCCAGCAAGTTACCCTTGCGATCGCGTTTGAAGACCTTGCGAAACAGCCAACCGTGTCCGTGCGCGTCGCCAAACTGCGTGTTCTTCAACAGCGCATTAAAATCTGCCGTCCCCGTCTTCTGCAGGAAATCAAGTCGAGACCACAACCCGCGCAGACTCGAGCCCTCGGGATTGCGATTCAGCTTTTCCTGCTCTTCGTCCTGACTCGGATTGTGTTGCTTGGCGGGATAGAGCTTCGTGCCGTCGCTTTCGTTGTCCCACCACGTCAGGCCCATGTAACTCGCGACCATGTTCGTGCCCGGGTGCATGTGACAGACCATGCATTGCGAGCTCGGAATCTGGCTCGTGAACTGATGCTTGATCGGATGGCCCGACTCGTTCTTCGGAATGCTCGCGTCTGCCGTTTGCGAGCGTCCGAGATTTCCCGCCTGCTGGTAGAACGCCGAGTGCGCGGGCTCGCGATCGTTTGCATAGATGACGTGACACGCCGAACAACCTGACGAGCGATAGTCGCCCCCGTGATCATTGGTGCCGAGATGGTTCAACGTTGGATCGAGCAGCCGCGTCTTCTGCAAACCGAGAAACACGGGATCGGTGCGTTGCGCCGTGCCGAAACCGCGCGGACTCAAACCTTTGTCAGGCTTTCCCGGTTCCTCCTCTTTGTCAGGCAGCCCGACTTCCAGGCGCCGTTTGCCTCCGCGCTCAAAAACGCGCAGCACGTTACCGGGTTGCGAGATCTCCCAACGCGGAATCGGATCGATCAATGCGAGAAAGCCTTTGGAGCGCCGCTCTTCTTCCGTCGTCGTTTGCAGCAGTGTTTGCGGTTCGCCGTCTTCGCCGTAGCTCTCGCCGAAGCGCGGATCTTTCAGATGGAAGCTGCCGTTGTTGTAAAGCGCCGCGCCCCAGAGCATCGCGCCATGCGTCATCATGCTGCGCGGCACGTTGCGCGATTCGATTTCATGACAACTGCCGCACGTCTTCGCGGCCACGCGCAGATCGCCCGGGTTGATGAACCTCACAAACTCCGAGCTCTCGCGATTCAAAAGCGTGTTGGACCGTTCGGGATTCGCACCCGTGTACTTCCCTTCCCGCCACCACTCGCGCGCGAACCGCGGCTGCACGTGCGCTTCCTCTTTCAACTTCGACGCCGGATTGCCGCCGTGACAACCGGTGCAGCTCAAGCCGACTGCGTCTTTGCCGTCTTTGAGTTTGTCGAGCGTTTCGGTCGGGCCGTACTTGTGCATCGGCTCGATCAAACCGTGACACGAGACACAGCCTTCCTGTTTCGGCTGTTGGGCCAACGCGAAAAGTAAGAACAATGAAACGAAGATCTGCGTCATTTAGTAAAAACGAATTTGACTTGCGCAAATAGGTTGTATAGCGCCTTCTTCGGACTGATCACATCCGGCTGACAGAAATCTTCGACGCCGGGCGGACAGTTACGATTCGCGTCGGTAAAAATGTCTCGAAAGCCGCGCCCGGTTTGCAGCGTCGCCGCGCCGAACGTCAGCGTGAAGTTGTTGATCAGGAACGGCCGGTACGCCACGCCGAGACTGTAATCGAATCCGATGTCGTGCCGGATGCGGTTCTGAAACAACACCAGCTCCAGCGGCTCGGTGCGATGAAACCGCAGGTAGTTTGCATTGAACACAGCCTTCAAACGCTGCGTGACCTCGACATCAACGCCCGCGTTGTAAATAAAGATCCCGGGATTGACGAAGTTTGCCTGTCCCTGGATTTTACTGCTGCGCAAACTCGGCAACAGGCTGTTCGGTTGGACCAACCCGACGCCGGTTTGCGTCAGACGAATTCCGTTCCGCACCCAAAAGGAAAACTGACCACCGACAAAATTCGGATCGTCGAAGATGGCGTCGAATCCCGTGGCGCGATCGTCTGTCGGATTGCTGTCGCCCTGCGCAAAGAAGAATGAACTCTTGAACCGAAGATAATCTTTGTCTACTGAAGCCTCAGCCGCGACCATGTGCGATCGCACGTCGACTCTTCGCCCGGCGATCGGATTGTGCTCGTCGTGTCCGAAAGCGAAGTAGTAAGAGTGCGAAAGATTCAACCGGCCCAGGTGCCCGTCGCCGCTGAAACCAAGATAGCCGACCTTCACCGCGTGCGGCCGCGCATCGCCAATCAACGCCGGGCGGACCAGAAACCCGTTGCGATCGAATTCAACCGTGCGGCGATCGTCGTTGTAATGAAAACTTCCCTGGATCGTGTAGCCCTTGCGGATGAAATCCTGCCGGAAGACATTCGCGACGTAAACGTTTTGATGCCGCGTGTCGAAGCGGTTCAGACCGCTGTTCGTGTCCTTCTCGAGCATCGAGAAGTACGCGCCGTTGAACTGCACGCGGTTGTTGTCCAGCGCGCCAAACACGCGCGCGCCGAGATTGTTGTCGGAAAAGATGAAGCCGCGAAAGTCGGAAACGAAGGGTTGAATGCCGGCGCGCACGGAGATGAAATCGTAGTTGGCGTTGAGGTCGGCGAGTTTCACTTCGCCAAACGCTTCTTCGAGTGACGCATGCCAGTCCGTACGGTTCGTGCCGCGGCGCACGTCGATGTTCACGACCCCGTTTTCGCGCGCGTCGAGATAGTTGGGGACGCTGAACGTCGGCGAGAACTTGATGGCCCAATCGCGTGGTTTGAACGTGGTGTCGCCGTGAAATAATTCGAAGCTGAACTGGAGCGTTTCAGCAGCGGCAAACTGTTCCGGACGTCCGAAGAATTCACCGCTGACAGGATCGACGCTGCTCACGTCGGATGGTGTCGGCGCGCGTCGTTGTTCGACGTTCGTCGAGCTGACGGCGGTCAGAATCATGAACAGCTTGTCGCCTTTGATGGGGTAGTCGCCTTTGAGAACGTTTTGATTGTACGGGTCCCACCAGCGGCCGCGTTTGAACGGGATGTCGCGGCCACGCGCGCCGCGATCGCCGTAACGATCGTACTCGGGAAACGTCACGCGCCAGCGATCCGGGGTCTCGCGTCGTTGTGCAGCGGGCGGTGTGGCCTGGCCCGCGGGTGATGGTGGGGCCAGAGGAATGTCGACGACAGTTTCCTTCCCCGGTTCGACGATCACGTTTTCGAGCGTATCGCCGCGCACAATCGCGAAGTCGCCGTAGTTTTTGTCTTTATCGAACAGTGCGACGTGCGGCTGGTCCAATGTGACGCGATACGCTCCCGCGCGGAGTTCGAGTGAATAAGTGCCGTCGGCTTTGGTCCGAGTGCGGTTTGTTTGGCGGGTAACTTGATTGGTAACGACGACGACTGCATTTGGTACCGGTGTGCCCGAGTCGGATCGGACCACACCTTTGAGGTGGCCGGTAACCTGTACAAAACAACTCGCTACGATCAGTAATATGATCACGCGGTTTGCGTTGTACCACAGATTTCACGGATTCGGCAGAAAAAATCTGTGATACATTGTGCGCCGATGTGGCGTCGAATGATCTTCCTGTCGTGTGTGCTCTTCGCCGTCTATGCGGGGGCGCAACAAAGCGGGCCAATCCTGATCAGCCACACCGATTCAACGCGCGCCATCTCTTTCGATTCGGTCACACGCCAGCGCGAACCGTTTTCGACCACCACGCAGATCAAGTTCGGCACGGACCACGCGACACGCATTATGCTGTTTGCGATGAATCTGAATTTGCAGCCGGGCGAGGATGCAACGGCAATTACCGCGGAAGCGGAAGACGCGGCGCACAATGTTTATCCGCTCGTGGTTGAAAGCATAGGAAAAGTGCCGGACCAGCCGTGGGCCACCTCGATCGTAATGCGACTTGCAGGCGAGATTCCTGAGACCGGCGATGTGCTGGTGCGAATTAAGTATCGTGGGATTCCGAGTAATCGCGTGCGCGTGGGGATCGGACAGGTCGGTGGTGGACCACCGGATGACATCAGTGCCATTCCGACGCCGGGTTTGCCTGGTCCACTCGATCCGCCGGTGAACGTCGCCGCCACTAATCTCACTCCGACAGACGTTCAGACGATCATTCAGCAAGCTGCTTCGACCGCCGAGGCCGTCAGCCGTCCCGTAACCATAGTCGTCACGGATCGCGAGGCAAACGTGATTGGGTTCTTTGCGATGACAGGCGCGCCTGCGACGTCGACCGTTCGCAGCGTCGGCACGCTCGGTCGCGGTCTCGAGGGCGCTATCGTCCCTGCCGCCGAAGCGGCGACGGCAAAAGCCGCAACCGCCGCGTTTTTCAGCACGACGGGCAATGCTTTCTCAACTCGCACGGCGGGTTTCATCATCCAGGAACACTTCCCGCCGGGAGTCAGTTTTCGTGCCGGTGGCCCACTTTATGGCGTGCAGTTTTCGTCGTTGCCGTGCAGCGACATCAAGAAACCATCCGCGCGACTCGGCCTCTCCGCAGATCCCGGCGGTTTGCCGATTTACAAGAATGGCCTGCCTGCGGGCGGCATCGGTATCGAAGGCGACGGCCTCTACACCGTCGATCGCAACCCAAACGACAACGATCAACCCTTTGAAGAGCTGATCGCCGCATCAGGAACCCGCGGTTTCGAAGCGCCATCCGGCATCACCGGCGACAAGATTCTCGTCGACGGCATTCGGCTTCCGTTTTCAAACGTGGCGACACCGCCCGCGCCGGCGAACGTTGCAAATATCGCCGGCGCTACACTGTCGTTTCCCGGCGGAATGGCGCCGGCGTCTGAGTTTGTGCCGCAGGTCATCGGCGGCATCAGCGGCGAAATCAGTCCACGTTTCTTCCCGTTCGTCGCCGGTACCGCGCCGGGCGGAGCGAATGCGCTGACAGCCGCCGACGTGCAGACGATCATCTCGCGTGCGGCCCAACAATCGAACATCACGCGCGCAGCGATCAGACAGCCGCTCGGTAGCAACGCGCGTGTGTCAATCGCAGTCGTCGACGCGGCCGGTGTGGTGCTCGGCGTGTTCCGGCAACAGGACGCGCCTGTGTTTGGTTTCGACGTGGCAGTGCAAAAAGCGCGGACCGCGGCGTTCTTCTCCACCGCTACCGCCGCAGCGCAACTGCGTGGCGCCGGTTTCGGATCGTACATGGATCGCGCCGCCGCCGATGGTCTACGCTTCGACGGCGCGTTTGCATTCAGCGATCGCGCGATCGGTTTTCTGCATCGACCGTTTTTTCCGGATGGAATCAACGACACCGCGGCCGCGCCGTTGAGCACGCCGCTCAACGAGTGGAGCCCTTTCAATGTTGGGCTGCAACTCGATCTGGTCCAGGCCGGGTTCCTGGCGTCGTTGGTTGGACCAGCAGTTCCCTGCACTTCGATTCCCGGTCTGCCGAACGGGATTCAGATCTTCGCCGGCAGCGTGCCGCTGTACAAGAACGGCGTGCTCGCCGGTGCGATCGGCATCAGCGGTGACGGCATCGATCAGGACGATCTGATCGGCGCCGCCGGCGCGAATGGTTTTTCGCCGCCGGTGAACATCAGATCCGATCAGATTTTTGTTCGCTCAGTTCGATTACCGTTTTTGAAGTTTCCGCGCAGTCCGAATCTGTGACCACAAAAAGGCACAAAAAGCACAAGAGGCACAAGAGAGCAAGCCCAATGAAGTTTGCGATAACAGTGGTCGTGCTGTTGCTGCTCGTTTTCGGGGCAACGAGCGGTTTGAGCCAATCACCAACAGGCGTGCTGCGCATCCGCGTGCGCGTGAAAGCTGACGACGCGTCGCCGTTGCGCGGCCTCGCGCGAAAACGTTTCTTTCTGATCCCCGGCACACTCGAACAAAATCGCGCGCTGATCGACGCGATCGAACGACAGCCGCTCGTCACGCGTGACTGTTACTACCGAAAGCTCAATGCCAGCCAGGCGCTGATCGACTGGCTAAAGACGGGCGATTGCGAGTCGGTTTACTGCCGCGATGTCGAACAGGAGTTCATCTCCGGACCGAAGGCCGTTCCTGAGTTTGCCGCAGCATATGCTGCCAGTCAGAAGGAGTTTGGCGGCGATGAGACCGCGCGCAAGTGGATCAGCACGAACCTCGACGCGAATGTTCGCGACGGGTTTTACAAAGATCGGCAAGCGGCAATCGCAGCTTTGTTAAAGAACACCGGCGCTATCAGTGATGACCGATCGAAATGGAACAGCGTATTTCACCGATCTCGGTTTAGGAACGTATGTCTTATCCAATGTGATTCCGACAGAATTGGGCCAGACGTTGGTTACCTGGAACTGTGAAATTCAAGTGAAGCAGGGCGATCTTGCGACAGAAAAACCGTACCTGGTTTCGAATCGCAAAGACCGGCTTGTTAAATGTGTTGGTGTCGAGAAACCGTTACCGGCGTGTGAGTAAACACGGATGAAATTAATTCTATTGATTGCAGTTATCAGTGTTACTCAAATCGATTACTCCAAGTTCTCTCACTCGACTAAGAAACATCAGGCCGAGTGCAAAACTTGCCACGTCGTCCCAAGCAAAACGTGGTCAAAGTTTCCCGACATCGTCGACTATCCCGACCACGCTTCCTGCGTGAGCTGTCATCGCCCGCAGTTTTTCAAAAGCGCACGTCCACAGATCTGCTCCGTTTGCCATACAAAGACGTCGCCGCGCGATGAAGCGCGATACGCATTTCGCAATCCCACATCGAAGCTGCAATTCACGATCGAGTTTCCACACGACAAACACCAGGATGTAATCGCGCGTCTCTTCAAATCGCGAACACGCGGCGTCGATCTCGCACACGCGCCACAGCAACAGCAAAACTACAACAACTGCACGATCTGTCACGCATCGCAAAACGCGACATTCAAAGCCGCACCGACGGACCACGCGTCGTGTTTCAACTGTCACTGGAAATCGCAACAACCCGTCGCCGCGAATTGCAACGGCTGCCACAAGCTCGCCGCGCCCTACAACGCCGCGACTGCACCCACGCGAATCTCAGCGAAGTTCATTCACGAAGGCGGCGGCGAGAAGAAGAACCACGTGCTCGAGTGCACGGCGTGTCATATCAACATCACCAAATCGGCGACGCTGCGCGGACTGAAACCCGACGTCCCGATCACTGCGTGCACCGAGTGTCACAACAAAGACGGACTGCGACAGGACGTCAGCAAAGAGTTGGCGGCGATTGATAAGAACAAGACGTTCGTCTGTGTCTACTGCCACGAACCAAACGTCGGCAGCAAGGATCCGCCGGCAAGTCATTACTTGATCGCGGAACGGCCACCAATGAAGCGCAAATGAGTAAACGCATCCATCTCATCTGTGTAACTCTCGCCGCGCTCGTTTTTTGCGTGCCTGCGACGGCACAAGGTCCGGAAGTCGACTACTCGAAGTTTCTACACACGAGCCAACGACACAGTGGCATTGCCTGCAACTCGTGCCACGAACGCACCGACAACTCTGCAACACCGCGCTTTCCCGGTCACAAAGCCTGCACCGACTGCCATCGCGGACAGTTCACGACGCCTGCGATTCCGATGTGCCTGATCTGCCACACGGACACGAAGAGCGGTAACCCGCCGCTGAAACCGTTTCCGCCGAGTTTCAATGAACGCTTCAACGTGAAGTTCGATCACGCGCAGCACATGAAAGGAACCGCGCGTCCCGCGCAGGGTTGCAACGGTTGTCACACGCCCGCAAACCGCGGCGTTGCGTTGTCGATTCCCGCGAATCTCGCGGCCCACAACGGTTGCTACAGTTGTCATACGCCGTCGAGTAAATCTTCCGCCGGACGCGAGATCGCATCGTGCGGCGTTTGCCACGGTCAGCAGGCTTATCGCCCGACGCCCGTCAACGCGCGCTCGTATCGATACGCGTTCAGCCACTCGGACCACGGCACGCGCGAACGTCTCGCCTGCACCGACTGCCACCGGTTGACTCCCGGCGCGCCGCAAACTCGCCAGGTAAGCTCACCAGCGCCCGCCGAACATTTCCCGAGCCGCGGGTCAACGTGTGCCACCTGTCACAACGGCAAACGCACTTTTGGCGGCGACCTCGCGTTCAAAGACTGCCGCAAGTGCCACACTGGCCCCAGTTTTCGTATGCCGAATTAAAAAGTTTGACAGGCGATCAGCCGCGTATTTAACATTCGGAGACCATGAAGATACTTCTTACCCTTCTGCTGACGTTCGGTTGTGTGGCCCTCGTTTTCACCCAGGAAAAGGAAAGCAAGATCCAGCCGAAGGAAGTCACGCTCGGGAAAGACAGCCAGTCGGACAAGTACGGCGAGGTGGCGTTCAATCACGAGACGCACTCGCAGAAGAAGTACAGCCCGGATGGTCTATCGGTGCTGAGTTGCGTCGAGTGTCATCACACGGACCAGCCGGCTGCGAGCCTCAAGGCGCCGTTGAAGACTTCGGAGCGGAACGCGGTGCTGACGGCGGAGATTCTGGTTCCGGCAGACGCGAAGCCGGTGAAGAGTTGCCGCGCGTGCCACCTGCAGGCCGGCGACGACAGCGCGCCGATGCCCGTGGTCCAATACGCGGACAAGCCGGCGCCGACAAAGCTCAACAACGAGGTCGCATATCACATGAACTGCAACCTCTGTCACGACAAAGCCATCGCCGCCCGCCCCGCGCTTAAAGGCAAGGTTCCGGGATCAAATGACTGCGTGCCTTGTCATAAACCGGCGGGATGAGATTCGTACAATCGCGCGTTTCATGATGTGCTGAACATGGCAAGACGTGCAGTCCGGTAATCCATTTTGGTTTGCTATGACACGCGGCGCACGTCGTCCGCGGAGTCTCGCGATCGATCGGGTCGAACGACTTGTGACAACTGTTGCACGATAGCCGTCCCTGATCGTTCCCCGGAATGCCGGCCACGACTTTCACACGCTGATCGTGAAGCGCATGAAACTGATTGCTGCGCCACTTCTGATCCGAATCCGACGGCAAACGAACGACCGCTAACTTCCTCAACGCCCACTCGTCGTCGTTGATCGACTTCGCACTCCACTCACCATTCACCACCGGATATCCAAACGTTCCACCGTGCGGCGTGCCGACACGCTTCCCATTAAAAACACCGCTGATTCCCATCGACGTGGCAACTCGTGCACGTCGCCAGCGCACCTTGCTTCGCACTGAAATCGGCGCCCTTGTGTTCCGCATGGCAATCAACACACCCGATCCCCGCCGCTTCGTGAGGCTTGATCACAGTCGCGACAAACGCGTCAGTCTTGTGACACGAAGCGCAACGCTGCTCCATGTTTCCACGCCAGGAGTGACACGTCGTACACGATCCGGCATTCGCACTCACAGCAATCGGAGGCGACATCGTGAATTCGCGAGCTGCATGCGCCGCCGACAAAGGCGCCGGCGCGTACGCCTGCGTGTACCAGTACGCCCCGGCAACGGCAATCAACCCCACCCCAAGAAATCCCCAAACGAAAAACGCGACGGGCCAACGTGAAACGAGATCCGTCGTCGCGGTCCAATTCGATTGCTTCTTCCCTTCTCTTCGCCGCGCACGCGGAAACAACGGCGACGGACGCACCATCTTCGCCACGTCGCGCATCCGTTTGTCCCAGAAAATATCGAGCGCCTTCGTGCTCACGATCGGCGCTGCACGCGGCTTCTTCTTCGCCTTCGCACCCTCGGGCATCACGAGTTTAGAGCGTGCTCAAACCTGCGTCGCTGACGTCGATCTCCGACGGCCCCGTGCCGATTTCCAACTCGACCGTGATCAGCAACCCTTGCTCGATCGACCTCGATCTCCAGGTGAAATGCTCCAATCTCGATCAGATCGCCGGACGCGAGCGCTTCGTTCTCCTCGACCGGCTTGCCGTTCAGCAACACGCGGATTCCGCGGCCGCAGCGGAAACAGATAGTAGCCACCCTCAACCTGCCTGATTCCCGCCTGCACGCGCGACACCGACGGGTGATTCAGCAACACCTCACACTCCGGCAAACGCCCGATCAACACACCCTCAGCGATGATCGTCACCGGATCGATCGGAAGGTCGTGGCGAACTATGACGTATCGGTTCTTCGTGGACATTTGTTTCTTGTCAGTGGTCAGTGGTCAGTAGTCAGTTGTAGCAACGACCTACCAAGATCAACTGACAACTGACTACTGCACCAACCCTGAAGAAAACCACCTGAACGATGTGAACAAGCATCAACGCAAGCATCAACGCCGTGGAAATGACGTGCGCGGGAATCCAAACCCGCAGTGCTCGATGAAGCAACAACAGCGCGTCGATCCGTCGCGCGGTGACGGCAGTCTCCACTGCGGCGATCAACACGTCGCGCTCCTCGTCCGTCGCGAGACGCGTCAGACGTTCCTTGAACTCTTCGCGCGACTGGGCCATTACCGACTTCAGCGACTCACGACGCGAGAGTTGTCGCCACAAAAACCCGCGCGAGTAAAACCGCGGATGCACTCGATCGCGAATCTCGTCCGTCAACCAACCCTGACTCTGCGCGAGAATCTCGTCTGACTGCTTCCGCAACTCCGCGCGCCTCTCCTGAAGATCTTCAACCAGCAACGGCTCGCCTTCGATGCGCGTCATGATTCGCGGCGCGACGTAGTACGAAACGATCCCAAGCACGCCTGACATGATTACTACGTCGAACGCGATGTAAAGCAACGTCGTGAGCACGCCGCCCGTGCTCGTGCCGGAGTGAAGCAACAGAACGACTCCCGCAATCGCGCCGGCGTAAACGTGGGCCAACATCCAGTATCGCAACGCGCCCACGCGGCGACGATAGACCTGTTTGCGCAGCGGATACGTCATCACGACAGCGACGCCGAACAGTCCGACAAGTCCCGTCAGCCAACGCATCGTCAGCCACGCGCCCGCAATGACGCCGTCGAATCCATGTCTCGCCAACCCCCAAATCGCGACCACGGCTGCGAATATCGTCAGCAGCGCGCCGCCGATGTGCCACGCACGCGCAAGCGGATCGCTTTTGTGAATGTTGCGTCCAACGGCGTGAGTCTTGTCGCGAAAGACGAGTCCCTGCGTCGCTCCGATCTCCGTGAAGTATTCGACTGGATTGACGCGCACCAGCGCACCCGTCGGACAGTTCTCTTCACACGAGTACGCCTGACGACGCGCGCCGGGCGGATTCAGCGACGTCCCCTCGCAAAGGTTGCACTTGATCGCAACCACGTCATCGCCGGGTTCAGGCGTCACAACCGGATCGATCCTGAAACTGAACGCCTTGCGGAGTTTCGAAACGAACCCGCCTTTCGTCGCCGGTGCCTGGCGCGGGACCATCGAGATCGCATCGTACGGACACTGCGTCGCGCAGTCATAACAACCGATACAGCTCGCGGCGTCGATATCGATGTGACCGTGCAAATCGCGAAAGATCGAACCCGTCGGACACCCGGTCAAACACTCAGGATCGGCGCAGTGCATGCACACCTGCGGCACCAGCGCGTGTTGCAGTCGCTTCTTGCCAATCGCCACCGGCCTTTCAATCTGAATCCCTCGACGCAACAAACGCGACTGTCCGTGAACCTTGTGACACGCCAGCGAGCAGTTGCCGCAGCGGACGCAAAGGTCCATGTCCATCACGAGAACGTTCGCGCCGTCGACGATTCCCGTCGCAATCCCGTGCTCCGCTGATTTCAACACGTTGAGATCCGGGAGCGACTCAATCGTCGGCGGCAACACATCGTCGGCGTTTGAGAAAGCAGAAAACGACGCGAACGAGTTGCTCGCGCAGTTGCGGATCCGGCGAGAACGTCCCAGCGGCACTTCAAGCACTTCCGTCCGCGCCATCAAGCTCGCGTTGTACTTCCACTGATCCGCGCCCTTCACTCCTTCGAGCCCCAGCGCGTTACCTGCACCGAGAAAATCGACGCCGATACTCTCGTCGATTCCCATCACGACTTCCGGCGACGTCGCATGAAACGGAACACCACGCGATGCGTCTCACCCAACCACTCTTGATCAGAATCAGTCGATCGATCGGCTGCCCTTCCTGACACAACACGTGGTTCTTGCCATAGACCATGTAGCGGGCGGATCGTCGCAGCTCGTCGGCAAGCGCCTGGCCCACCGGCTTGTCGGAAATCAGCGAGAGGTCTTCGAGCACGCGTCCGAATCCATGCGCGCGATAAGTCTCGTCGAGCTTTTCACCAAACTTCGGCAGCTTGCGCAACAGACGCAACGCGGGCCGCGTCACTTCAAGGACCACCGCCGTCTTGACCATCGGGAACTTTCACCGTCGCATTGCGTTCGATGCCGGCAAGCAACGCCATCTCGCCGAAACACGCGCCTGGTTCGAGTCCGCCGATTCGCTTCTGGCCGCCGCCTTCACGCACGTACACGTCGAGCGAGCCTTCGACTGCGATGTAGAAGGTGTTTCCGCCCCACTCACCCTGACGCATGATCTCTTCGCCGGAGTCGTAACGCGAGCAACCGAACATACGGACCAACGCGCTTGCCGTTGCCGTAGTCGCGTCCCTGGACGATCACTTCCAGATCGGTGCCATACTTCTGCTTGCCATTTTGTTCTTCGAAAAGTTCGGCAGTGAGAGAGAGATTTTGGACGGCTTCAACAACGCGACCCCGATCGGTGATTTCGCGTGGCATAGGTTTTGTTATTAAACCACAGATTCACAGAATCGTATGCTAAACTTTCGCCATCAATGTTGCCTGAAAATCTTTATTCACTTCCCCGCGAACAACAAGTCGGACAATTCCTCTTCATCGGACTTCCAGGCACGGAACTCGACGCCGAAACACGCGCGCTGCTCACCGAAGTGCAGCCCGGCGGCGTGATCATCTTCGGCCGCAACGTCGCGAGCGCCGCAGCAACTGCGAGGACTTACTCGACGGCGTCCGCGAGCTCGTGCCGACGCCACCGCTTTTCGGAATCGATCAGGAGGGCGGGCTCGTCGATCGCCTGCGCACGCATCTTCACGCCGATGCCGTCGGCGCGCACGATTCGCCAGCACGGCGATCTGGCCGCCGCGCGCGCACTCGGTCGGATCACCGGCGAAACGCTGCGAATGCTTGGTTTCAACATGAACTTCGCGCCCGTGATGTCGATCATGACCGACGATCGCGATCTGCTATCCAACGGCCTGTACTCGCGCTCGTTTGGACGTTCGCCCGGCGAAGTGCTCGGTTACACGACCGTCTACATGCGCGGTCTGCAAGGCGCGGTGTCTGGGTTGTTTGAAACATTTTCCGGGCATCGGCGCGGGTGAAGTCGATTCGCACGAGGAGATGCCGGTCGTCCGTCTCTCGCACGACGATCTGATTGCGCAGGATCTCGCGCCGTACATCGAGCTGTTTCAACGTCGCGACGATCGCGTGCGGTGTGTGATGGTCAGTCACGGCGGTTTTCCAAACATCGACATCAGAGAGGAAGTGACGGGCGGATTGCTCGAACCGGCGTCGCTGAACTACAACATCGTCACCAAACTGCTGCGCCAGGAACTCGGTTACAACATCTCGTCGTCACGGACGATCTTGAGATGGGCGCGATCGCACGCCATTACGAGATGGGCGACGCAGTCGTACGCGCGGCACTCGCCGGTGAAGACATGCTGCTCATTTGCGCGTCACCCGACAAAATCCGGCGCGGTTATGAAGCGCTGCTCGAAGCGGCGAACAGCGGCCGTTTGCCTGAAAATCGCATTCGCGAGTCGCTTCACCGGATCACGAAAACGAAAGCCATCGTCGAACCGCCACTGCCGCTCGATCTCGAGCGGTTTAAGTTTCTCGCCGACAGCATCGAAAAGCTCAACAGCAAGCTCAACTACGTTTACGGAGGCACGATTAAGTGAGGATAAGCAAGTTTATCCTGCTGTTTTCTTTGACAGTTTTGATGATTCTTCCGCTGGGTTGCCGCACACGAAGCAACAACACGTTCGTGATCGCTCTGGGCGACAACGTCCGCACCATCGATCCGATCGGTTCGCCTTCGACTGACGCCGCCAGCGAGCGCGTGAGCACGTTGATCTTCAACAAGCTCGTCAAGAAGAACGAACAGTTTGACTACGTTGGCGAGCTGGCGTCCGACATCAAACGATCGGACGACGGTTTGACGTACACGTTCACGTTGCGCGACGGTGTGAAATTTCACGACGGGCGGCCGTTCAGTTCTGCCGACGCGAAGTACACGATGGATCTGCTCCTCGCGAGTAGCTTCGCCAAGTCGGCGAGCTTCTTCGAAGGCACCGGGCAACAGAAAAGCAGTTACGTCAAGAGCATCGATGCGCCCGATCCGAAAACGCTGGTCGTGATGTTGACCAAGCCGTGGGTGGGTTTGCTTTCGAACCTGGTGGCGATTCCGATCATCGCGAAAGACAGTTACGAATCGCAGAAAGACGCGTCCGATGGGCACTGGCCCATTCAAGTTCATCAACTACGACAATTCGCAGCAGGTCGTCGATCTCGAAGCATTTCCCGAGTATTGGGATGGTCCATCCAAGTTGCAGACGGTTCGCGTGCGGGTGATTATCGGACATGAACGCGATGCAGGCGGAGCTGGAATCGGGCCGTGTTGATATCGCGCCAATGCCGACGAGTCTTCAACCCGACGCCGTTAAGCGACTGGCCAACGATCCGAACCTTCAGGTGAAGGCATTCAATGGCTCGAACGTCGTTTTGCTGACCATCAACACTGCCTCGGCGCCGCTTGATAACGTCAAGGTCCGGCAGGCAATTGCATACGCGATCGATCGTCAAACGATCATCAATACTCTTGTCGGTGGTTACGGGAAGGTGGCCCATTCCATCATTCCCGAAGAGTCGTGGTCGTATTCGCCGGGACAAACCTATTCTTACGATCCCGCGGCGGCGAAAAGACTGCTCGACGAAGCAGGCTTCCGCGATCCCGACGGCGATGGACCACGCTTTCGTTTTGACAAGCCGATCAGGTACGGCGTGTCGGGAAGCAGCATCGCCGGGCGGAATTATGCGGTCGTGGTCCAGAACCAGCTCAAGGACGTCGGCATCCGACTCCAGATTCAAACCTTCGAAGGCACCACGCTGTTTGACGAGATGAGACGCGGTAATTTTCAGATCGCGTACTCGCAGTGGGTGGGCGGTAACCAGGATCCGATCTTCTACAAAGATCTATTTGCGACTTCGGAGATTCCAACGGAGCAGAGACCATCGCGAAACCGGAGTCGTTACAGCAATCCCGAGCTCGACAAGCTCGTCGACGAGGCGGTGAACACTTTCGACCGCCAGAAAGCACGCGAGCTTTATGTGCGGATTCAGGACATTGTGAGTCGTGACGTGCCGGTGTTTCCGTGGTGGTACCAGTCGAATATCGTGATCGCGCGGAAGAACGTCGGAAACATTCAGGTGAATGCGAGCGGCGATTGGGGCTTCATTAAGAACCTTACGCGTGAGGGTCAATGAGTCTTGCGGGGATAGCGCCTTCGCGAACGATGCGCGGCGATGACATGGTTGCGTCCACAACTGTCGAAGGTTCGATGGCGGTGACCTCGACCGCCGTCTACGATCAAATCGATCCCTTCCGGAAAGTATTCCCGCACTTCATCAGCAGAGCGCGCCGGCTCGCGTCCCGCAGGATTTGCGCTTGTGGCCGTGAGCGCTCCGCCACACTCACGCACGAGATCGCGCACGCTTGTGTCCGCGGGAAGCCGCACGCCGACTGTGCCCGTGCCGGCCGTGATTCCTTCCGGTAAATTCGTCGTCGCCTTGCCGACGATCGTCAATGGACCAGGCCAGAACTTCTCGGCAAGGTTGGTAAACTCCGCGGATAACTCGGTTAGCAGACGATCGATTTGATTGGGATCCGAAATCAGCAGCAGTATCGGTTTGTCGTCTTCCCTGCCCTTCAACTCTCTGATTCGTTCAACCGCCGCCTCATTGAACGGATCGGCGCCAAGCCCGTAGAACGTGTCGGTGCGAAACGCGATCACGCCGCCTTGTTTGATTATTTCGCCGACCAATTCGTGTCCATTCGTGTGTTCTTCAAGCTCGGCGCGTCGAGAACATTCGCATCAAAACCGGAAACGTACGGTTTGACCACCGCGTACGACGATGCGAAGTAGATGGGCATCGCTTTCAAATCTTTCAACGCCTGCGCCTCTGATTCCGGTGATTCACCGTCGAACATCATCCGCAGGTTCGTCGTCTCGCTCGTCGTTTGCATCACGATTCCGCGGCGCACGATGTCGTAATCTCCGGCTTGGATTGCCGCTTCGTATTCGTCCCACGGTTTGATCACGATCTGAGTCTCGATGTTCAGCGTCGCACGCCACATGTTCGCGATCGACTGGGCCACCGTGCGCTGTTGCTCGTTGCGATTGATCAGCAACGTGATCACGGGAAAACCTTCGCCGTCAGGATAACCGGCTTCGCGCGAGCAGCGCTTTGGCGCGATTCGCGTCGTGTTCGAGCAACTCCGCTTCGTCGACGACGGGCTTTTCACCCGACATCGCTTCAGGCAGAAACTTTCCGGCAGGTTCGGTCGAGCCGCCGAGATCGTCACGACTGATGCGTTCGCGATCGATCGCGAGTGCAAGCGCTTCGCGCACGCGCACGTCGTCAAACGGTGCGCGCGAGGTGTTGAATGCGTAGAACGTCAATGCGCCGTAAGTCGAACGGCGAAAGTCTTTGTACGGCGCGAGTAGTTTCAGGGCCAATGGTTCGAAGGGAGCGTTGGTGACGGCGTCGATTGTTCCGGCGCGATACGCAGCCAGTGCGTCTTCCGCGTTTGCTGTGTTAACGAACGTGACGCGATCGAGTGCGACCGAGGCGTCGTCCCAGTACGTCTTCGCGCGTTCGAGACTGACGCGATCGGTTTCGGTTGCCGATAGTTGAAACGCGCCGTTTGAGATCAACTCGTGCGAGTTCAGACGTTGCGTGTTGTCCGGGTGGTCCACTTTTACGGGCCGAAACACTGGATGCGCGACGAGCGCCGGGAAAGTGTGGTCCGCGTGTTGGAGCGTGACTTGAAGGACTTGATCGCTGACCGCACGGGCGCCGAACTTTGGCGTCTCCGGCGTTGGTTGCGGGGACGGTTGTCCGTTCGGCTGCGGTTGAACGGTAGTTACGGGCGCGGCGGCGGTTGCGCCCTCGATGTTTGAAAGGAGCTCCGTGTGTGGCGCAAGCGGACCGATCTTCAGCGTCCGTTCCCAGGACCGAACGAAGTCAGCGGCAATTACTCGTTCGCCGTTGGACCAACGCGCATTGTCGCGAAGATAGAAGGTCCAGACGCGTCCATCCGCGGAAGACTCCCAACGAGTTGCGACTGCCGGAACCGGCGCAAGCGTCCTGGGATCGTAATCGGTCAGTCCTTCGAAGAGCGCCCGCACAGCGTCGGTGTCAGGCGGCGCTGCGGCGAATGCGGGATCGAACGTCTGCGGCAGCCCGCCGTCGCTCCAGCGAAACTCCTGCGCGCGCGGAACGGCAACGTTCCCGTAGTAAGTCGACGGCTCGTCGTCGCTGAAACATCCGCTGTGCGTCAGGCACAGGATCAGCAGTAACGCACAAATGGGAGAGATTCGTTTCATCTGTGTTTATGCGCGCGCGCGCATAGTTCTTTGTAAACTTCGACGGTCCGCTCTCGCGCGGGCTCGAAACCGTCAGACGTGTCGATCAAATAATCGGCATACTGTTGTTTCTCTTCCTGCGGCATCTGCGAATCGATGCGTTGCTGTGCTTCCGCCGGCGTTAGCTTGTTTCGCAGCATCAGCCGTTCAAGTTGGACCTCGGGACGGCAATGGACCACGATCACTTTGTCGAAACGCTTGTAACCGCCCGACTCGATCATCAGCGCCGCATCGACGATGCCTATTCCGTTCGGATCTTCGCGTTCCCACTCGCGCAGAATCTCGTCCTGGCGCGCAATGATGAACGGATGAAGAATGTGATTAAACGGATGGCGCTTCTGTTCATCCGCGAAAACGATCGACGCCATTCGCGCGCGATTCGAGTGTGCCGTCAGAGGTCAGAACCTCTTCGCCAAACTCCTCGGCTACTGCTTTCAATCCCGCGGCCCCGGGAATCACGACTTCACGCGCTGTTTGATCCGCGTCCAGCACATGACAACCGAGTTCGGCAAAAACTGAAGTCACAAATGATTTGCCGACGGCGATCGATCCTGTTAACCCGACACGGAGCATCGAATTAGTCTAATCGTGGCGGAGCTTCGCCGCTTTCAGAGTGTTCTTCATTAACATCGCGACTGTCAGCAAACCGACGCCGCCAGGAACGGGCGTTAACCTGCCTGCTACTTCCGCTGCCTCGGCCGGATGCACGTCGCCCACGAGCGTGGAACCACGCTTCGACAATACATCGAGTCGTCTGTCGGCATCCGGACCAAACAGCTCGCGAACCTCGCCGGCATCGCTGACTTTGTTCATGCCAACGTCGATCAACGGTCGCGCCCGGTTTGATGTGTTCGCGCCCGATCATTCCCGCGCGTCCGATCGCGACGATCAGCAAATCCGCTTCGCTAGTGACGGCAGGAAGATCGCGCGTTCGCGAATGACAGATCGTCACCGTCGCATCGCGCTGCAAAAGCAGTTGGGCCATCGGACGGCCGACAATCTGACTGCGACCGACGACACACGCATGCGCCCCGCGAATCTCGATACCGTTATGAACCAGCAGTTCAATGATTCCCGCGGGCGTGCACGGCACAAAGGCCGGCCTGCCGAGGGCCAGCCTGCCCACGTTCACCGGATGAAACCCGTCGACGTCCTTCTTCGGATCGATCGCTTCGATGATCGCGCGTCTCTTCGATCCCATTCGGCAAAGGAAGTTGAGTCAGAATTCCATCGACGTCGTCACGCGAATTCAACGACGCGATCAGATCGAGCAGTTCGGCAGTGACGTCGACGCCGGCAAAGCGTGATGCTCCGATCGGATCCCGACCTCTTCACACGCCTTGATCTTGTTGCCGACGTAAACAGCCGACGCCGGATCGTCGCCCACCAGCACGGCCGCAAGACACGGCCGCACGCCATGCGCCCGAACCATCTCTTCGATTTCGGTCTTTACGTCCTGCTTGATTCTGGCCGCCAGTGGCCCACCTTCAAGCAAGCTTGCTGCGTGTTTCCATTTGTTGACCAATAGTATACACAGATTGCACCGATTATAATTCGACCCATGTTGTTCGCTGAGACTAATTCTTTTAACAGTGTTGTTCGGTCGTGCCCGTCGCTGCGCAGCCGAACACCGAATACCTGCGCGGGCGCGAAGCCGAAGCATCCGGCGACGTCGCCAACGGCCACCGCAAATTATCAAGCCATCGTCACGCGTAACTCAGTCCTGAAAGAATATGCGCTGTGGCGACTCGCGCGCATCGCACGCTCCACCGGCGACCTTCCACTCGAACGCGAACGTTTGCGACAACTGCTCACGACCGCGCCCTCGAGCCTGTTTGCCGAAACCGCCGCATTGAGACTCAGCCGAGAGTTTTTTCGAAAGTGGAGACTTTCAATCGCGCCGCCGACAGTGCCCGGCCGCTTACGTCTATCTAAAAACACGTCGCTCGCGCGCGAGGCGTTGCTGTTGACCGGTGAATCGCTTGCTCGCGCAGGGAAAACATCCGGAAGCACGCGAAGTGTTTACGCAACTCGTGATGCAGATGCCCGACGCGTCGCGTCCGGATGACTTCGCGCTCGCCGCTGTTCGCGAGCTCGACTGCCTTCGACAAAAACGCCACGCTTTCCGGAAGCAGAACACCTGCTGCGCGCCTCGGTCTACCAGTTCAATCGCGACTTCGCCGGCGCGCGGCGTCATTACCAGACGCTCATCGATCAGCTATCCGCAAAGCGGCACGTTGCCGAACGCGATTTTCCAACTCGGCGCGCGGCTTCTACCTCGAAGGCAAATATGACGACGCGATCAAAGCTTTTCAGAAAGTTGTCGACGCGTATCCTGATTCGCCAGCGCGCGCGAAGCGTTGGTTTCATCGGCTTCGACTTACATTCGCATGAAGCGCTACGACGACGCGGTCGCGACTTACAAACGCTTCATCGATCGTTTCCCTGATGCGCCGAATCCCGAACGCCCGTATCTGAACCTCATCGACGTTCTGCACGAAGCCGGACGTCACAAGGAAGCTTTGGACTGGGTGCAACAAACGCGCGCGCGCTTCAAAAACGATATCGGCGGCACGCTCGCTCTCTTTGCGCAACTGCGAATTCACCTGGCGCAGGCGAACTGGGCCGCCGCCGTGCGCGATGCGGAGGAGTTGGCGAAGTTTTCCGATCTGGGTGGCACGCGCGTCCCCGGCGGAACCAACCCGGCGGAGATCAAGTTCCTGCGCGCGTACGCGCTGGAGCAGTTGGGTCGAACAGAAGAAGCCGTCGCGGCCTACCTGGCGATTCCTGACGGGCGCAACGAGTACTACGGCATGCGCGCCACGCAACGTTTGCTGGCGCTTGGCGCACGAGCGACAAGTCGCGCACACTTGTTCAGATGCGTTTGAACTCACTGCTCAATCAGAAGAAGTCTGAACAACATGAACAAGCGCGAGTAGCGGCGCAGTCGGCGTTGCGTCTGACCAGTGATCCGAAAATTCGCGAGCAGTCCTGAAGCGGTCTGCAAGCAGCCTACGACTCGCTGCCAGCCTACCGCTTGCCGAAGTTCAGATCTGTCTCGCCGGCGAAGCAAGGAACCGGAGCTCGATCCGCTAGCGCTCTTTGAGCTTCAAATCTACGACGAAGCTCTTCCCGAGTATCTGGCGAAACTCGGAACAGTCACTCCAAATTCAAACGAGGCGTTACACCGCTCGCGACGTCTTTGCAGGACGCGTAGGTCTGGCGAATCGCGCGGTACGCTTTGCGGAACAAATCTGGAAAACGGTGCCCGCCGACTACGTGATCGATCTCGCGCCGCGACGAACTGGTCGAACTGTTGTATCCGGCTCCGTTTCGTGATTCGCTTTTGAAACATGCGACTGTCGAGAAACGTCGATCCGCGTTTCGTGCTGTCGATCGCGCGACAGGAATCACGCTTTCAAGTAGACGCGAAATCGGTCGCCGCAGCTCGCGGGATGATGCAGTTCATTCCTTCGACTGCCAACCAGATCGCCGCGCGAACTAAAGCTCACAAATTTCGACCAGGACGATCTCTACAACGCCGACACTGCGATTCTGTTCGGTTCGCAATATCTCGCGAATTTGTTCAAACTGTTTCCCGATCAACCGCAGGCCGTGGCCGGCTCGTACAACGGCGGCGAAGACAACCTCGCGCGCTGGATCGCGCGTTCACGTTCGACGGAAGCCGATCGTTACGTTCCCGAGATCGGTTTTTCGCAAACGAAAGATTACGTCTACAAAGTGCTGGCGAACTTACTGGACTTATCAACGTCTCTACGACGCGCAACTCTAACTCACATATCACACGAAATGAAGAAATCGCTTCTGTTTCGATTCTGATCGCCGTCCTAGCCGGTGGCGTCGTGTCGTGCAACCGGCGCTCCGGCAACGAGAAGCGCTACGATCTCAAGGGCAAAGTCGTGATCGTCGAAAAAGAAAAACACCTGGTGACGATCTCGCACGAAGACATCAAAGGTTACATGCCGGGGATGACGATGCCGTTCACCGTTCCGCAGCGAGTCGGACCTGCAATTGCTCGTGCCGAACGCGGAGGTAACGGCGACGCTCGTCGTCGACGGCTCGCATTCATGGTTGGAGGACCTGTTTGTCGTCACGAAACAGGAGGCGGGTGGTCCAGCGGTCACGATGCCGGTCGCGGCGAAGGAAGGCGACGAAGTTCCGAACTACGCGTTCATCAATCAGGACGCAAAGACGATCCGCATCCACGACTATCGCGGCAAGGCGCTGCTGCTGACGTTCATCTACACGCGTTGTCCCTTTGCCGGATTACTGCACGTTGATGAGCAACAACTTCGCGCAGATCGAGCGGCAGTTGGGCCAGATCCCGAGCTGTATGCAAAAACGCACCTGCTGAGCATCAGCATCGATCCCGCTTACGACGATCCGAAAGTGCTGCGCAGCTACGGCGCCGCGCACACGGAGCGCTACGAAAACGAGACTTTTGCGCACTGGGAGTTTGCGACAGGCGATCAGGTGAAGGAGATCGCGCAGTTTTTTGGGCTCAACTACTTCCCGGAAAAGGACCAGATCATTCACGCGCTTAAGGACAGCGATCGTGAGTCCGGAAGGCAAGGTTGCGAAGGTCTACACCGGCAACCAATGGAAGACCTGAGGAAGTCGTCGACGAACTTAAAAAAACCGTCTAAGCCAGGCCCTTGATCTTCTTAATCTCTTCAGTGAGCACGGGCACAGCTTCAAACAGGTCGCCGACGATGCCGTAATCGGCGATGTCGAAGATCGGCGCTTCGGGATCTTTGTTGATTGCCACGATCGTTCCCGAGTTCTTCATCCCCACGAGGTGCTGGATCGCGCCGGAGATTCCTAACGCAACGTAAAGCTTCGGCGCGACGGTTTGACCCGACGATCCGATCTGACGATCGATCGGCAGCCACTCGGCGTCGCAGATCGGACGCGACGCAGCGAGGTCGCCACCCAGAACTTCCGCCAGCTTCTCCGCCAGCACGAGATTGTCCTTGCTCTTGATCCCGCGGCCGACGGCGATGATCACTTCCGCTTTCGTGAGATCCACGGCCTGTTTCGCTTCCTGGAACGGCGGTTCGGGAACCATGCGCACGTCGCCGATCTGCACCGACATGTTTTCGACGGCTGCGCGAGCCGCCCTTTGTCGCGTTGTCCGGTCGATAAGCGCCTGTTTGGAACGTAGCAAACACCGGCGCCTCGCCGTCAGACGAAACGTCAGCGTCGAGCTTGCCGAGGAAGATGCGTCGAGTGAAACCTATCTTGCCGTTATCGGCTTTCGCGCGAATGCAGTCGCTGATCAAGCCTTTCTGAAAACGCGCGGCGAGTTTCGGAGCGAAGTCGCGCACCTGATAAGTGTGCGTCAGAAAAACGAGACTCGGATCCGTTTGCTTGACGACCTGTTCGAGCGCGTCGGCATAAGCGTCGGGCGTGTATTCCGCCAACTTCGGATCATTGACAGCGATCACTCGCGCGACGTCGTACGCCGCGATCTCCTGAGCCAACGCTGACACGTCGGCACCCAGCACCACCGCACTGACCGGCTGTTGCAATTCCGATCCAAACGCCTGCGCGGCCGCAATCGCTTCAAACGAACTGCGATTGGCGGTCCCGCCTTTGTTCTCGATGAAAACAAGAATCCCGTTACTCATTTAATTAATACACTCTCGCTTCAGTGTGCAGCTTCTGCGCCAGTTCAGCGGCGCCCGCTTTCGCGTCGCCGTTGCCGAGCATCTGCGTCTGTTTCGTCTTCTGCGGCAGGTAAATTTTCTCGATGCGCTGGTGCGAAGGACGGTCCGACAACGTCAGCCGGGCGGAGTCACTTCTTTAATCTCTTTCTTCTTCGCCGCCATGATGCCTTTCAACGTCGCGTAACGAATCTGGCTGATGCCGGACTGGATCGTCAGCAACGCAGGCAACGGCATCGTGTACCACTGGTACCAACCGCTCTCCAGCTCGCGCTTGACGCGAAACTTGTCGGCAGCGGCATCGACTTCGATCACGATCGTCGCGTGCGGCAGTCCCAGCAGTTCAGCCATGATCACGCCGGTCTGTCCGTAACCGTGATCGTCTGACTGCAGTCCCGTCATGACCAGATCCGGGTTCTCGTCGCGAATCGCGTCGGCCAGCACGGTCGCTGCCGCGAACGGCGAGAGATGCGTCGAGATTGTCGCCGACGACGTGAATCGCGCGATCGGCGCCGCGCGCCAGCGCGTCTTTGATCACGCTCTTCACGCGCTGCGGGCCCATCGAACAAACAACCACTTCCCCGCCCAGCTTCTCGCGAACGCGCAACGCTTCTTCGAGCGCATAGCCGTCTGACTCGCTCACTTCAAACGACAGGTCGCCCTCTTCGATCCACGTCCCGTCTTTGTTAATTCGCAGGATCGCGTCTTTGTTCGCGACCTGCTTCATCATTACGACGATTTTCATTAGTCGATCAGTTCTGTACTTAGTTGACTGACTTTGCGAGTACGCAATCGTCTACAGCGACTGACGCACTCAGCTCTACTCCTCGTATCTCTTAAACAACAACGCCGCGTTCGTTCCGCCAAACCCGAAACTGTTCGACAGCACGTAATCGACGCGCGCCTCGCGCGGTTCGTTGGGAACGTAGTCGAGATCGCATTCAGGATCCGGATTGACGTAGTTGATCGTCGGCGGCGATGACGTTGTGATGCAGCGCAACACGGAGAAGATCCCTTCGATTCCGCCGGCTGCGCCCAGCAAGTGGCCCGTCATCGACTTCGTCGAACTGACGGCCAGCTTGTAAGCGTGCTCGCCGAAAGTCTTCTTGATCGCCAGCGTTTCGAACTTGTCGTTGTACGGCGTGGAAGTGCCGTGCGCGTTGATGTAACCGACCTGTTCGGGTGTGATACCAGCGTCTTTCAGCGTTCGCTGCATGACGCGACGCGCGCCTGAACCAGTTTCGTCCGGCATCGTCAGGTGGAAAGCGTCGGCAGCGATTCCGTAGCCGACGATCTCGGCGTAAATCTTCGCGCCGCGACGTTTCGCCAACTCCAGCTCTTCGAGAATCATGATCCCGGCGCCTTCGCCGATCACGAACCCGTCGCGATCGCGCTCGAACGGCCGCGACGCATGCATCGGATCGTCGTTGTGGGTCGACAGCGCGCGCATCGCGGAAAAACCCGCGACGCTCATCGGCGTAATGGCCGACTCCGCGCCGCCGCAGATCATGATGTCGGCATCGCCGCGTTGAATGATCTTGAAACTGTCGCCGATCGCATGCGCGCCCGCGGAGCAGGCCGTTGCGGTCGCGGAGTTCGGTCCCTTCGCGCCGAAGCGGATCGAAACCTGTCCGGCGGCGAGATTGACGATTGCGGAAACGATAAAGAACGGCGAGACGCGATCGGGACCATCGTCGAGCAACTTCGAATGCTCGCGCTCGATGGCCCAGAAGTCGCCGATGCCGCTGCTGATGTAGGTGCCGGCGTTCTCGGCAATGTCATCCGGAAACTTCCCAGCCTCGGTAAGCTTTATGCCGCTGTCGGCGACCGCTTCGATAGACGCGGCGATCGCGTAATGAATAAAGGCGCCCATCTTGCGCGCCTCTTTCTTAGCGATGAATGTGAGTGGGTCGAAGTTTTTTACTTCGCAGGCAAACTTGACTGAAAACTTTTCAGTGTCGAACTTCTTGATGTAGTCCGCGCCGCTGCGACCATTCATCAGCGCAGTCCACGTCTCTTCGACAGTGTTGCCAACAGGAGTGACGAGGCCCAGGCCTGTAATCACGACACGACGTGTCAAAATTAAACTCCTTGAAAACAGAAGAAACGATGAGTGAATGGTGACGAATCACCCGGCGATCTGTTAATCACCGCACTCACTCATCAGTTACTTCTTGTGCTGGTCGATGTAGTTGTAGGCGTCGCGAACGCTTTGAATCTTCTCTGCGTCTTCGTCCGGGATCTCGATCCCGAACTCCTCTTCAAAACGCATCACGAGTTCGACCGTGTCCAGTGAATCGGCGCCGAGGTCGTCGATAAAACGCGCGTTCGGCGTGACCTCGTTCTCGTCGACACCAAGCTCGTCAACGATAATCTGCTTTACCTTATTCTCGATCTCTTGATCGGGCATCGTGTTTGCTCCTCTGTGAGTTAATTAAACTAATACATCCCGGGCAGCAAGTGCGGTGCTGGTCGCTTCCAGACTTGCTGCGTCTTCCACGTTAAGACACTTTATGTCGCGACTCGTTTGCCGCATGAGCCCTGACAAAACTTTTCCTGGTCCAACTTCGACGAAGTTTGTCGACGCCGTTCTGCAATCAGCAACTGCATCGACTCCACCCAGCGCACGGGCGCCGAGACCTGGCGAAACAACGCGTCGCGAAGGTCAGCGGGCGCGGTCGTGATGCGCGCGTCGACGTTCGTAACAACCGGCAACTTCAGTTCGCCGAAGTTAAGCCGCTCGAGATCCGTCGCCAGCCTGTCCTGCGCCGGCTTCATCAGCGCGCAATGAAAAGGCGCGCTGACGTTCAACTTGATCACTCGCTTCGCGCGACGTCTTTCAGCAACTCAATCGCGCGATCGACGGCCGCCGCGTTTCCGGCGATCACTACCTGGCCCGGCGAGTTGATGTTTGCCACTGAACAAACTTCCCCACTGACTCGCCGATCGCTTCCGCGCAAACGCGTTCGATATCGCTCAACTCGCCGCCGATAACCGCTGCCATCGCGCCAGTGCCGACGGGCACTGCTTCCTGCATGTAGCGCCCGCGGGCGCGTACTGTTCGCAGCGCGTCCGACAGCTCCAAGACGCCGGAAGCGACAAGCGCAGAGTATTCGCCCAAACTATGTCCGGCGACAAATGCCGGAGCGGGTGCGCCGGTGCCTTCCAGCGCGCGAAACGCGGCAATCGACACGGCGAGAATCGCGGGCTGCGTGTTCTCCGTTAGCTGAAGTTCTTCAGCCGGCCCTTCGAAACACAACCGCGAAAGCGCGAAACCCAGCGCGTCGTCGGCTTCTTCAAAGACCTCTCGCGCCACGGGAAAGTTATCGGACAAATCCTTTCCCATTCCCGGACTCTGTGAACCTTGACCGGGAAAAACAAACGCCACAGTTCATTCCTATGTCATTTACCATTCCGTCTTGTGCCTTTTGTGGCCTCATTGTGCCATTTATTCGTGGATTCACCATCGCATCAACACGCCGCCCCACGTGACGCCGCCGCCAAACGAAGCCATCAACACCAGATCGCCTTCCTTCACCTTCGACGCCTGGACACATTCGTCGAGCGCAATCGGTATCGACGCCGACGACGTATTGCCATGGACGGCGATGTTCGAATAGACCTTCGACATATCGACGTTCAACTCGTTCCGCCACTGCTTCCGTGATGCGCTGGTTCGCCTGGTGCGGAATGAAGAGCTCGACGTCGTCTGCCTTCTGTTCTCCGCTGCTCCAAAACTTCGCGCGAGATTTCAGTCATCGAACGTACGGCGACTTTGAACAGCTCGTTGCCCTTCATCTTGAAGAAATGATCGCCGGACGCGAGCGTCTCGGCGGTCGGCCGCCTTCGCGTGCCGCCACCCGGTGAATAAAGCTGCTCTTCGTAACGTCCGTCTGACTTTATCTTCGACGCGAGAATGCCGCGGTTTCCGTCGACTGGTCCTAAAACTGCTGCGCCCGCGCCGTCGCCGAACAACACGCACGTCTGGCGGTCTGTGTAATCGACGTACTGCGTAAGAACCTCAGCGCCAACAACAACGGCGTATCGCACCTGGCCCGTTCTGATCATTGAATCAGCCAGCGACACTCCGTACAAGAATCCCGAACACGCTGCGACCACGTCCATTGCCGCGGCGTTATGTGCGCCGATTTCGGCCTGGATGATGCAACCTGTGGATGGAAGTATTTGGTCTGGAGAAACAGTGGCGCAGATCAGAAGATCGATGTCTGTTGGATCGAGCCGTGCTCTTTCGATCGCCTGACGCACGGCGCGAACGGCAAACATCGAAGTGTATTCATGTGGCGCGGCTTTCCGGCGCTGCTTGATGCCGGTGCGGGTAGTGATCCACTCGTCCGAGGTCTCAACCATCTTGGCGAGATCGGCATTAGTCAGAATGCCTTCAGGATACGAGTGTCCGGTACCCAGAATTCCAGCGCGTTGATTAGCCATTAATTGCCTCAGAATATAAAGGTTGTAATAGTATTCTTCAAACCCGTCGTACTGCAAAGACGACTTACTACTCGATAAAGACCATTTGCTATGCAACTTGTGAAACTCGCGTTTCCAATAATCCTTTTTCAATTCGCTCACTCGTTCGATTCTCAGAAAACTCTTTAACACTACGGATCGCATTGCGAATCGCTTTCGCGTTGGACCGGCCGTGGCCGATCAAAACGATGCGGTTGACTCCCAGCAGCGGCGCGCCGCCATATTCCGTGTAATCGAGACGCTTCTTGATATTTCGAAAAGCCGGTTTCGCAAGCATTGCGCCGGCTTTTGTCACCGCCGTCGCCATCAACTCGCGCTTCAGCATCGCGAGCACCGCTTCCGTCAGACCTTCCGAAAGCTTCAGCATCACGTTTCCGGTAAATCCGTCGGTGACGATCACGTCAACCATTCCGGAAAACACGTCGCGTCCTTCAACGTTGCCGACGAAATTGATGTTGCTCAACTGTCGCAACAAGCGGAAACGCCTCTTTCGTCAGATCGTTTCCTTTCGCCTCTTCCTCGCCGATGCTCATCAAACCGACTGACGGTTTCACTGTTCCGAGGACGGAGCGTGAATACGCATCGCCCATGATCGCAAACTGGGCCAGGTGATGAGGTTTACACTCGGAATTCGCGCCCACGTCAAGCAACAACGTCGGTTTCGCTGATTTCGTCGGAATCATCGCGGCGAGTGCCGGACGATCGACGCCCTGAAGCGTTCCCAACACCATCTTCGCCGTCGCCATCGCTGCGCCTGTGTTTCCCGCCGAGACAAAACCGTCGCCGCGGCCGTCACTCACCAGCTTGGTCCCGATTCTCAAAGAACTCTTTTTCTTACGCCTGACGGCATTCGCGACGGCTTCGTCCATCGCGATGACCTCCGCCGCTTCCACCAACTCGATTCCGTGATCGCCGTCACCGCGCCAACCGCAGCGTCGCAGTTCGGGCTCGACCTTGTGCGGTTGGCCCACAAGGATGACGCCCACACCGAAGTCGCGCGTCGCAGCGAGCGCGCCGTCGATCTCCGCGTGCGGCGCATGGTCGCTGCCCATTGCGTCGAGAACGACCTTGCCCGTCAGGAGGGCTTCATTCTTCGACTGACTTCGCACTGAGTTAGAGATTAGGACTGTTCCACCTGCACTATTTCACGGCCTTTGTAATGGCCGCACTTGGGGCATACACGGTGGGGCATGCGGGGCTCACGGCAATTCGGGCAAAGGGTGGTCTGGGGGACGCGTAGCGCATCGTGCGCGCGGCGCTTGTCTCGACGAGCTTTGGAGTGGCGTCGTTTTGGATTTGGCATAATGACTCCGTATTTTTAACGATCTGTGTTCTTGAAACTCTTAAGTGCAGCCCAACGCGGATCGACGTCGTCGACCGCGCAATTGCACTGGCCCGTATTCAGATTGATTCCGCACTCCGGACACATTCCGTTGCAATCCTCGCGGCACAACATTCGTGCCGGCACTGCCAGCAGAACCTGCTCTTTTACGATCTCGTCGACGTCGATCGACTGGCCGTCGAACACTGAGACCGACAATTCCTCTTCGCTTAGCGCCGTTGCGGAGCTGGATTCGTAATCCGCTCCCGTGATGTACTCGAGCGCAAAGTCAGCGCTGACAGGCAGTTCGACGGGTTTCAGACAACGATCGCATTCGACTTGCGCTCGCGTTTCGACGTGTCCGTTAACAAAAACTCCGTCGCCGGTCCGCCTGACGTTGCCCTTAACCTCTGCCGGTTGGGCCAAATTAACCCGCTCGTCGACCGGATTAAGCTCCGCAGGCTGATAAACATGGGCGAAATCGCCCCTGCCTCTCTCCAACTTCTCGAGCTCAATCCGCATTCCCACCTCGCACTGCCGCCGATAGTCCTTTTCGGCGCTATGCGCACAAAACGGCCATTATAGCGGCCCAAACTGGTCTGTCAACGCGAGCGATCCCTCGTAGTGTCCTAATCTGAGATTCTGAATTTTTTTTTGGGGCGCTTGATGCGATTGGTCGGGAAACCTACAGATTGATCAGTGAGACTGCTGATTACTTATCTTGAACGCTCGTAAAGCGTCTTCACGCAAGGCTTCCGCGATTCGCTTGTCTACACCAGCCATAAGGCGAAGAGTTCCAGGCTTTTTTTGCCGAAACAGCGGAGCAGTTTTGCGACCGCGCGCTGGAACGGCCGAAGATATTTGTTCGTCAACGGGCGGCGCCACAGAGCCGGATGCTTTTTTTAGCGCTTGTTGCGCCAGTTCCGTGCGTCCCATGCGTTCGTAAACTTCCGCAAGGACGTAGAACGCTTCGGTGTAGCCGGAGTCCATCTTGGTGGCTTTACGCAGGTGACGGACCGCGAGGGTGTCGCGGTTGAGTTCGTAGTAGAGACAGCCAAGGACGTAATGAGCTTCCGGTGAGGGACGGACCGTCAGGGCGCGTTTGAATTCGCCGAGTGCGCGGCGCCAGTTTTTCTCCGCAACGAACAACCAGCCGAGGCCGTAGTGTCCCGCGAATGATGAGCCGCCTTGCGCGTTTGCGTTACTAAGCAGATCTTTTGCTAATTCGACTTCGCCATCGTCAGCGCAGGTCAAACCCAGCAGAAGCGAGATGCGGACGTCGTTCGGCAACGCAGCGTGTGCCTTGGCGAGATAAGTGCGCGCGAGTTTTGATTTACCTCTGCGGAAGAAATGTTCGCCGATGAATAGATTCAAGGCCGCATTTTCATCAGCGATTTCGGCAGCGCGTTGGAGTTTGATGATGCCCTGGCTGACTTGATTGTCTTCGATGAGGAGAAAGCCTTCATTTACCAACTCTTCGAACGTTTTCTTATCCGGCGCGCCAACCACCGGCGCCGACGTGTCCGTACACGCCAGGATGCGCAAACGCAACTCGTCGCGGTGGACATTCTCTTCCTGCTCCGTGGAGTCGCGTTGACACCGTTCGTTCCACAGTTTCTCCAACCGCTCCGTCTGGACCACGCCGTCTTCGGCAAGCAAGTTGACCAGCGCTCTGACAAGCGATCGATCAAAGTACGCATTCTGCGCGTAACGCAAAAGCAGATCGAGACTGCGTTCCAAACGTTCCGCCAATCGCGCGACTCTGTTTTCAGCGGCGGAAATCCGTTCGAGGAGATGTTCGTCTGTCGAGAGCCCCGTACTGCCGACTTCAAAACGCAACGACGACGGCTCGACGATGATCATCAGCCGCGTCCCGCAACGCGCACAGAACTCCTGTCCCAGCGGATTCGCTGCGAGACATTTTTGACAGTAGTGTGAGACGGTGGGGCGCATTAATTAGTACTCGTAAAACCCGCGGCCGCTCTTACGTCCAAGCCAGCCGGCGTCGACATAACGCTTCAACAGCGGGCACGGCCGGTATTTTGGATCTCCGAGCCCCTCATATAGCACATTCATGATAGCGAGGCATACGTCCAAACCGATGAAATCGGCGAGTGTGAGCGGTCCCATCGGATGATTCATGCCGAGCTTCATAATGCCGTCGATACTCTCGCGCGTCGCTACGCCTTCGTACAATGCGAAGATGGCCTCGTTAATCATCGGCATCAACACGCGATTCGAAACGAACCCGGGCGAGTCCTGACAATCAAGCGCGGTCTTGTCCATCTTCACCGCGAGTGTACTCACCTGCTCGTAGGTCTCGTCAGACGTCGCGATACCGCGAATCACCTCGATGAGTTTCATCACCGGCACCGGATTCATGAAATGCATGCCGATAACTTTGTCTGGACGGCTGGTGGCGGCGCCGAGTTTCGTGATCGAGATTGACGACGTGTTTGACGCGAGAATGGCGTGCGGCGGTGTGATTCGATCGAGCGACTTGAAAACTTCTGTCTTAACGCCGAGATCTTCCGTGACAGCTTCAATTACGAAAGACGCTTCACTGAACGCTTCGAGATCCGTTGTCGTGCGAATGCGTTGGACGACAGCCTGTTTCCCCGCCGCGTCGAGTCTTTGCTTGTCGACGTCGCGTTGCAGGCTTTTATCAATTGCGGCGAGTCCACGTTGCAGAAACTCCTCGCGCACGTCGCGCATAATTACGGCGTAGCCGGCACGAGCAGCAACCTGGGCGATTCCGTTTCCCATGGTGCCCGCGCCCACTACGCCAATGATTTCACTCACGATGGTCGAGGCTCCTTGTGAACTCAGCGCCAGTCAGGCGGTGACGGTGGCGAATTGTATTGTCCTTCGCGTTGCCGTTGAGATTCGTTGTCCCACTGCTGGTTGGCCCAGGTTTGGCGTCCCGGCGGGAGAGCGTAGTTGGCGCCCCGCTCGAAATATTGTTTGCCGGGTTCGCTGAAGAGAAACCAGAAGGTGTAGACAGTGACCGCCGTGCCCATCGGAAACTGCCCGCCGGCGAGTACCGCCGAGATGATGGCCCAGACTTTTGCCCACTTCTTTCCTTTTAGCAGCCCGTAGCCCGCGACAAAAGCGGGCAGTGTGGTCAACACCAACATCAGGGTGAAGATCAACAACATGAAAACGAAAACGAACACCGGGGGACCGGACGAACCGGGATTCGATAACATGGCCGCAAGCATGCTCCCGCCGAAGAAGAGCATCATAAGTCCGAAGATCAGAGCAAAAAACGCACCGTACCCAATGTGCGACCAGCCCAAATATTTAATGTGTTGTTCAGGGGTCAAGCTAATCTCCTATTCAAGCCGCACTCATCGTTCGATTGCCATCGCAACCGCGTTGCCACCGCCCAAACATAAGGCGACAACTCCGCGATGCGCATTGCGACGTTTCAATTCAAACAGAATACTGGTCAACAGACGCGAACCGGATTGCCCGATCGCGTGACCAAGCGCCACTGCGCCACCGTTCACATTAACACGCTCCGGATCGAGCCCGAGTTCCCGTGTGACGGCAACCGCCGCGACGGAAAACGCCTCGTTCAACTCGATCAGATCGACTTCGCTCGCCGACCATCCAGTCTTCTTGAACAATTTCCGCACCGCTTCGACGGGCGCCATCATCACGTATTTCGGTTCGACTCCCGCCACCGCCTGCGCAACGATCCGCGCCATCGGCTCAACACCGAGTTCCTGCGCGCGACGCAGTGACGTAACAACAACCGCCGAAGCACCGTCGTTAACACTGGGAGCATTGCCCGCGGTTACAGTTCCCTCTTTCTTGAACGCCGGCTTGAGTTTGCCAAGTGCGTCCACCGACGTGTCTTCACGAACCGTCTCATCCGTGTCGAAAACAAGCGCCGGTCCCTTCTTCTGCGGGATCTCGACCGCGACTATCTCGTCTTTAAACTTCCCCGCCTTGATCGCCGCCGCAGCTTTGCGATGCGAGTTGACGGCGAATTCGTCCTGTTCGCTGCGTCCAACGGAGTATTCATCGGCGACGATCTCGCCGGTGCAGCCCATGTGATAGTTTTCAAAGGCGCACCATAGTCCGTCGTTGATCATCGAGTCGACCAGTTCGCCGTTGCCGAGACGATAACCTTCGCGCGCCTTCGGAATCAGATAAGGCGCGTTGCTCATCGACTCCATGCCGCCCGCGACGACCATCTCGGAGTCGCCGAGTTTGACGGCCTGCGCCGCCATCATCACGGCTTTCAGTCCGGAACCGCAAACCTTGTTCACGGTGACTGCGGCAACTGACGGCGAGAGTCCACCACGCAACGCAGCCTGGCGAGCCGGGTTCTGGCCCAATCCCGCCTGAATCACACAACCCATGATCACTTCGTCAACGTCTTCCGGCTTGATCCCCGCTCGTTTGACACTTTCGCGTACTGCGATCGCGCCGAGTTCCGGCGCCGTAAAGCCCTTCAACGATCCTAAAAACTTGCCCACCGGCGTTCGTGCGGCACTGATTATTACAGCCTCATTTAATTCAGACATGCACCAATCCTAGCCGATTCTTATCATCAGTGTCATCCGTGTTAGACTTCCTCACGCATGCAAGCACTCATTCTGGCGGGAGGCAAAGGCACGCGCCTGCGCCCGTTAACGGTTTACACCCCGAAACCAATCGTTCCCATCTGCAACCGACCATTCCTGCTCTATCAAATCGACACGCTGCGACGCGCCGGTATCACCGATATCACGCTGTCGCTCTCGTATCAGCCGAACAAGATCGAGCAACTGCTCGACGATGGTTCTGACTACGGCGTGCATCTGAAATACACGGTCGAACCACAGCCGATGGGCACCGCGGGCGCTTACAAGTTTGCCGAAGATCTGATTCGCGAACCGACGGTGGTTTTCAACGGCGACATCCTTACGGATCTCGATCTCAAAACCGTCATACGCGAACACAACGAACGAAAAGCAACGGCGACGATCGTGCTCACGCCGGTCGAGAACCCGGAGAGTTACGGACTGGTCGAAACGGAATCTGACGGCGCGATTCGTCGTTTTCTCGAGAAGCCGAAACGCGACGAGATCACCTGCAACACGATCAACGCGGGCACGTACATTCTCGAACCAAAAGTGCTCGACTATCTTCCCGCCGGTGAGAATTACTCGTTCGAGTACGGACTATTCCCCGACCTGCTGAAACGCAAAGAAGCTTTCTACGCGCACATTCCCGCGCGCACCTACTGGATCGACATCGGCACTCCCGAACGTTACCTACAGGTCCATTCCGATCTGCTCGCGAACCGCGTGACGCGAATTCACATCAAGGAGCGTCGCGGAAATTTCGACGCCGCGACGGTTGCGGAGATCGACGACTTGTCGATCGTTGGCGACGACTGTCAGATAAAACCAGGCGCGCAGATCATCAACTCGGTGTTGGGCCAGGGTTGCTTTGTCGAGGAACGTGCACGCGTCGAGAATTCGGTGATCTGGCCGCACACACGAGTCGGAACGACGGCGCAGGTAACCGGCGCTGTGGTCGGTCGTGGTTGTCATATCGGCCGCTCGGCGATCGTGCGACCGGGCAGTGTGCTGGGCGACAAGACGTCATTAACGGATTACACATTGACTTAGGCGGTTGCGATTTACGGGGAGGATTGGTTGTGGACTGGAGCGTTTTTAAAGCTTACGACATTCGCGGAGTTTATCCTGACCAGATCGACGAAGAGGGCTATTACAGGATCGCAAAAGCTTACGTCTATTTGTTCAAGCCGAAGACCATCGTCGTCGGCATGGACGCGCGTCTCTCCTCACCGCCGTTGAAGGCCGCGCTAACGGAAGGATTCCTCGACGCAGGTGTTGACGTTATCGACATCGGCCAGATCACGACCGACATGCTTTACTTCGCCGTCGGAGCTTACGATTATTCCGGCGGCATCGTCGTCTCGGCTTCGCACAATCCGAAGCAGTACAACGGTATGAAACTCGTGCGCGAGAAAGTCACGGCGATCTCTTCGGATACGGGTCTGTTCGATATTCGCGACGTGGTTAAAGAAGGTAAAGACGCGTCTGTGAAGTCGGATAAGAAAGGTAATCTTATCGAGCGCGACATTTTGGACGACTACCTTCGTCACGTTTTTAAGTCGATCGACAGGAGCGTTATCAAGCGTTTCCGCTTTATAGGCAACGCCAACTTCGGATACGTGTCGCGTGGAGTCGCGAAACTCGTCCAGGAACTCGAACAGGATATGATCCCGTTGAACTTCGAACCCGACGGCACGTTTCCGAAAGGACCACCCGATCCGATGTTGCCAGGTAATCGGACCGAGACTGAGAAACTGGTGAAGGACGAGCACACAGATTTCGGCGTTATTTGGGACGCCGACGCCGACCGTGTCATGTTTGTGGACGAAGGCGGACAGTTCATCTCCGGTGCTTACGTAACCGCTCTTTTGGCGGACATTCTGCTCGAGAAGTATGGCCACGAAAACGCGATCATCTTCGATCCGCGGGTTATCTGGCCCACGCTCAAGGTCGTGAACGAGAAAGGAGGCCGTCCGATCATTTCCAAAGGGGGCCATGCGTTCATAAAGGACCGGATGCGAAAAGAGAACGCCTTGTTTGCCGGCGAGATGAGCGCCCATTACTACTTTCGCGACAATTTCTACGCCGACAACGGCATGATTCCCTTCCTCCTGGTGCTCGAACATCTCTCGAAGCTCGGGAAACCGTTCTCTCAAATGATGGCGCCGTACATGGCCGGGCACTACATGTCAGGCGAGTTGAACTACAAAGTTAAAGACATCGAAAAAGTAATCGCTGCCGTGCGTGAAAAGTATGGCAAGGACGGGACTGAAGACTTCACCGACGGTTTCTCGCTCGAAACGCCTGAATGGCGCTTCAACATTCGTCCGTCAAACACTGAGCCGTTGCTGCGTTTGAATATCGAAGCGCATAAGGATGGTTTGGTCGAGAAGATCAAGAGCGAGATCGAGCAGATCATCGAGAGCGATAAGTAGTTTTTTCCATGCCTGAACTGCCCGAGGTAGAACACGTCGTCCGCGCGTTGCGACCGGTCGTGGTCGGTCGACGTATTCTCGCCGCCGAGTTAAAGCTCAAACGAATCGCTCCTGACATTTCCCGCCCTGCGTTCGATCGACAACTGCGCAACTCGCTGATCACCGCCGTCGGCCGTCGCGGCAAGTACATACTCTTCGAACTCGAATCGGGACGCGTGTTGACGACGCACTTGCGCATGACGGGCAAGTTTGTCGCATTGACGATGGACGACAATCTGCCGCCGTACGCGCACGTCGTTTTTCATCTCGACGACGAACGACGTCTGGTGTTCTGCGATATGCGGCAGTTTGGACGCATGCGTCTCATTGTCGATTCGAAGCGTCTGCCGAAGGAGTTGGTGGCGCTCGCGCCTGAGCCGCTTTCGGACGACTTTACTGAAGAGTATTTCCTCCAGACGCTTTCCCGTTCGCGACGTAGCTTGAAACAACTGCTGTTGGACCAGACGCGGGTTCTTGGCCTGGGAAATATCTACGCCGTAGAGGCGTTGTTTCTCGCGGGTGTGAATCCGATGAAAGCTGCGTATCGCTTGTCGAAGCCGCGAGCGCGCAAGTTGTATCAGGCGATTCGCGAAGTGCTGCGTGAAGCGATCGATGCCGGGTCGACGTTGCGGATCGACCTGGCGGATGGCAATGGCAGCTACTTCGAAACGCCCGAACGTTTTTGGCGCGTTTACGAACGCGAAGGCGAGCCGTGCGTAAGGTGTGGAACGAAGATCAAGCGCGTCGTTCACGGCGGCCGATCAACTTATTTCTGCCCTCACTGTCAAAAGAGATAACTCACCAACTAAAGTTTTAGTTGACAGCAGCGGGCGGACTGCGGTATATCCAACTAAAGTTTTAGTAGGTTACTGACATGCCGCGACAGAAAAGCGACCAAATGACGCCGCTGGAATTGGAGATCATGCAGGTCCTGTGGGACAAGGGCCCCGCAAACGTCCAGACGGTTCAGAAAGAATTGAAGCGAGAGCTCGCTTACACGACCGTCCAAACGATGCTCACCGTGCTGCATCGGAAGAAACGCGTTAAGAGAGTTCTTAAAGACAAGGCGTACGTCTACCGGGCGTCTATTAGTCGCCACAACTTTACGGGCCAGGCGTTGCGTGAGTTTGTCGATCGTGTCTTCGGCGGATCAGCCGAAGGGCTGGTTGTCAGCCTGCTCCAGGAAAAACATCTCACGCCCGAACGGTTGAAAGCGCTGCACGAACTCCTCGATAGGGAAGACGCCAAGGAAGAAGCAAAAAATGATAAGAGTTAGCGAATTCATCCTTAACTTTCTTGTCAATTCGCTGTGGCAGATTCCGGTGATCTATGGGCTTGCCGTTTTGGGCGCCTACCTTCTTCGAAACAGCTCCGCCCGCTATCGACACACTGTTTGGGTGACGGCGCTGTTCTTCTGTTTGATCGCGCCCGCAATTACGGCGATAGACGTTGTGCCGGCTTACACGATCACTCCATCTCAAGTTCTGGAAACAACCGCCGACTAACGCGGACGATCAAACGGCGCCTGACCACACGCGGCGGCGACGAAGCTCGCAGATCGTTGTCGATGCCACACCGCGAAAGATGCAGGTGATAAGCGCGGCCTATCTGCTCTTTCTCGCATTTGGCGCAATCAGGTTTACGCGTCTGTGGTTAGCGAAGGAGAGACTGCGACGGTCTGTGAGTTTCGCAGGACTGACCGCGTCAATCGAGATCGCGATGCGGCGCTGCAGGGCGGTGTTTGGAATTGAAAGAGTTCAACTCGCGAGATCGCCGCTGGCGCGCGTTCCTTACACGTTAGGAATACGACGTCCGTTGATCGTGCTGCCGGATTCGTTTTGCGGCGAACGTCGACGCGGAAACGCTGCTGTCCGTGATCGGCCACGAGATGGCGCACGTACAGCGAAAGGATTTCCTGACGAAGTTGCTGTGCGAACTCGTTTCGCTGCCGATCTCTTTCCACCCGTTCACCTGGTTATTCAAACGGCAGATCGAGCGAGAACGAGAGCTCGCGTGCGACGAAGTTGTAACGCAACAGGTCTTGAAACCCGCAACGTACGCGCGCTCGCTGTTGCGCGCGGCTGACCTTTCACTGATGCCGGCAAGGAGGAGCGTGATGTTGAGTGTTTTTGACGGACGTATGCTCGAGGAACGAATCAGACAACTGACGCGGAAGCGATTGTCGTTGAGCAGTTGGTCTGGACGAATGATCACCGCCGCCGTCTTGTGCACGCTTTGCGTGTCGTCGGTTGCCGCGTCGGCGTTTGGGTTTTCATTGCGCGTGCCTGTCGAGACATCAGCAACACTCGCAACGCTTCAAACAACACCTGTCGCGACCGCCGCACCACAAGAGCCGACAACCGATCGCAACCAACAGAACCGGCCCGCTGTCGCCACTCCAAGGCTCGATTCGACCACTCCACAGGAGCTCGCGCTTGCCGCATGTGAAGCCGGAAAAAGCCGCGACCTCGACGCGATCGCTTCGCTCGTTGCGCTGCTCGGCGACGATAGACAAGTCGAGCCAGTCGCATGCTGGACCAGCGGACGCTGGTCTCCTGCCCTCGACACGTTCAAACATCCTTCTCCCGGCGAACAGGCTGCACTGGCGCTCGCATCGATGGGCCGTAACGCATTCGGCCCGCTGATGAATCAACTCGTTAGCGCAAACGCCGTCACACGTCGAAACGCTGCGTGGGCGATCGGCGAGTTGACCAACATGCCGCCCGGTGAACGCGCGCCTGCCATTCCACAACTCATCACGTTACTCAGCGACCGCGACGCGTGGGTGCGCATGGCTGCGGCTCGCGCAATCGGCGAAGTCAGAGACGGACGCGCAACTGAGACGCTGATCGCGACGTTGTCTGACACTGACTGGCGCGTGCGACGCCTCGCCGCATGGGCGCTGAACGAAATGAAAGAAAGACGGGCTGTCGCTGCGCTTTGCCAGTTACTTCTCGGAGACTCGCGCGCTGAAGTGAGAGGCGCCGCGGCTGAAGCGCTCGGCGAAATCGCCAGTGCCGAAGCTCTTCCCTCGCTGCAACAAGCGCTGAACGATCCCGAAACTGCTGTACGCTCCAAAGTGAGTTGGGCGATCGCCGAGATCGAAGACAACTAGAAACCACGGATAACACGGATTCTAAGGAGGCATCGCGTATGTCAATCTCGAAGTGTGTCTTAATTATCGTTCTATTACTGTGCACTACATCAGCGCTGGCCCAACAAAAAGCGGGCGCGTTGAAGCTCAAGCCGCACACCTTTGAAAACAGCAAAGGCGAAAAGACGCCCGCTGAATTCGGCACGCTGCTGGTCCCGGAAAAGCGCAGCGATCCGAACAGCAACTTGATCGAGTTGGCGTTCGTTCGATTCAAGAGCACGGCCGCGAATCCCGGACCGCCAATCGTCTATCTCGCCGGTGGACCAGGCGGATCGGGAATCGACGCAGCGGGTGGCTCCCGCTTCCCGTTGTTCATGGCGTTTCGCGAGATCGCCGACGTGATCGCCTTCGACCAAAGAGGAACCGGTTACTCAAAACCGAATCTCGGTTGCTATGAACGACTGTCTGTCCCGCTCGACGTCGCTCCCTCTCGTGAAGCCGCCCTCAAGGAACTTCGCCTCAATGCAAACGCATGCGCGTCATACTGGCGCGACATCCAGCGCGTCGATCTAACCGGCTACAACAGCAACGAGAGTGCAGACGACCTCGAAGATCTCAGAAAGGCGCTCGGCGTTCCGAAGATAACGCTCTGGGGCATCAGCTACGGTACCCATCTCACCTTCGCGACTCTACGACGTCATCCGCAAAGCATCAGCCGCGCCATCCTCGCCGGTATCGAAGGACCCGATCACACGTACAAACTCCCGTCGAACATTCAGAAGCATCTCGAAGATCTCGCCGCAGTGGTCAAGGCCGACCCGCAGATCGGAAAAGACATTCCGGATCTTCTCGGTTTGATGAAATCCGTATTCGATCGACTCGATGCGGAACCGCAGACCGTCGAAATCACCGACCCGCGTACGAAGCAAAAGGTCCGCGTCATCGTGAATAAATTCGTCATGCAATACATCGTCGGCAACAACATTGGCACGACGGTGACTGCAAACTTTCCTGCGTTGTTTTATCGAGCTTCGAAAGGCGATTTCACAAACCCGGCGCAGGTGTGGGTGAACATCTCGCGCCAGGGCGTCGGATCGGCGATGTCGTACATGATGGACTGCGCTTCCGGACAAACCGCTGCACGGCGCGAACAGATCGCGCGCGAAGCGAAAGGAACGCTGCTGGAAGATCTATTCAACTTCCCTTTTCCGGAAGTCTGTGACGAGTGGAAAGCGCCGGACCTTGGCGACGAGTTTCGTTCACCGCTGAAGTCGAACGTGCCCGTACTGTTCATCAGCGGAACGCTCGACGCGCGCACGCCGGTGAGCAATGCGGAAGAATACCGAAAAGGTTTCGCTACGAGCACACACATGATCATTGACGGCGCGGTTCACAGCGATCCGCTGTTTCTTTCGTCGCCGAAGATCAAGGATGGGATGATGGAGTTCTTGCGCGGTCAGACGGTAACAGTCACGCAAATTGCCGGGCCGCCGATGAGGTTCGCGCCTCTCGTTTCTGCACAAAGCCAGCAATAAATCTTCGCCGGACGGACCGGCAATTTTCAAGTAGCGCAAAAGCCTGCCGGAGTAACAAATTGTGTTACCCGGCAGCTAACAGTTTGCGGCAGTTTGCGACGCTTTGCCGCGTGCGTGGGGTGAAAGAGTGTTCAGAATTGGGCCAACGGTTCGGGGTCGATATCTCCTCCCGAATACGGGAAATTGTCGGCGAGCACCGCGCGCATCTTCACGTGGCCGTAGAGCAGTTCGAGGAAGCATATAAACTTGTGCAGCAATGGTTTGGCGTCGAGATTGTTCTCGATTGCGGTGATCACTTCCAGGGCCAGGTTCTCGTATCCGCGCCAGTCTTTGTACATCAGATACTGCATGCTGCCGTCTCTGAATTCGAGTATTCGCTCGGTGACGGTGCGAAGGACGTCGGGGTCGGAGTTCGCTTGGGAAAGACGGACAAAACGCATCAGCGATGAGAGGTCTTTGCAGAGCACGAGCGACTGTTGCAAACGCAGCTCGATGTCGTTAAAGAGCGCTGATGCGTCCATGCCCGGCGTGAAGACTTGTAGCAGAGTGATCGTCGACTGCTGGAAGCAATTCGTTAACAGGCCGTGAGCGTGGAGGATCTTGCCGTAGACGATTGGGGTGGACTGTTCGGTTACCCCACGGACTAGCTCGCGCTCGAAAATCCGGCGTAAATCGTGGGTGATTCCGTAGGAAATGCCGTCGAGCACGTCGTTGAGGCGGTCGGTTCCGGTGGTGGTTGCGACCTTGATTGCCTTGGTTTCGATGTAGTGAGTGAGAGCGCGAGATTCGAACTCGAGGATTTCGAGGAGCGAGAGATTTTCGAGCAAAGTGTCGAGTTTGTGAAGGTTGTTTTCGATCCGGTCCAGCCAGTCGAAGAAGCGGACCAGTTCGGTAAGGATTGTTTGCGAAACTTCTCGTAATTGGGGGTCTTCGATGAGGTTTAGAGTTTGGTCTATCTCCTTCTGGAGGTTCGCCTGGACCGCGCGCTGGATTTCAGTCTTAGGATCCGCCGGCGCCTCATGACAGAGTAGCGGTAGATGCGGCTCGATCTCTTGAATGGGGGTGGCGAGAGGCATGGACATTAAGGGAACTCCTTTGAGGCAAGAGAGAAGCAGTTCGAGGACGCTGGCAAACTCGCTGCACGCTGGCCCACTCCCCTCTTGGCAATGCCCGTGCCACCAGAAACTTTTGGCTGTATAATCCGCGCATGAAGCTCAAAGTCATTGTGCATCAGGCTGAGGAAGGCGGATATTGGGCCGAGGTTCCCGCCATTCCCGGATGCGCAACACAAGGAGAGACTTTCGAGGATCTGCTTCAAAACCTCTATGAAGCGGTCGAAGGTTGTTTGTCAGTGGATGTATCGACAATCAAGACTGGGACGCGTGACCGCGTGTTAGAAATCGTCGTCTAAACGTCGCGCCTTGCAGACCTAACCTCACGAGGTCTATGAAATCAGTTTCCGGTAAAGAACTCGCCAGAGTCCTTGAACGCAAAGGTTGGATTCTATTACGCGTGCAAGGAAGCCATTTCATCTACGGAAAGAGCGGCAGCAATGTCCGGCTGTCAGTGCCAATTCATCGAAACCAACCTCTTAAGATAGGTCTACTGCGGCATCTGATGAAAGCTGCCGGACTCTCTATCGATGACCTTTGATCATGCGCGTTAACTAAAGGTTCTTCATGATGAAATCGGTCATCATTTGGCGCATGTGTTTGAGTTGCAGGGGGTCGGTGACGCCGTGGCGTTGTTTGGGGTAGAGCATTAGGTCGAATTGTTTGCCTGCTTTTTGTAATTCGTAGACGAACTGCATCGTGTTCTGCATGTGCACGTTGTCGTCGATGGCGCCGTGGATCAGGAGCAGCTTGCCGTGGAGGTTTTTCGCGGCGTGCACGGGGGAGCTCTTCTTGTAGCCTTCGGGATTGTTCTGCGGCGTTCCCATGTAACGTTCGGTGTAGATGCTATCGTAGTCGCGCCAGTCAGTGACGCTCCCGCCGGCGATTCCGATCTTGAACGATTGGCTATGCGTAAGTGCGTAGCTGGTCATGAACCCGCCATAACTCCAACCCCAGATTCCGATTCGCGAACCATCAACGTAAGGCTGCGTCTTTAACCACGCCAGACCATCCTCGATGTCACGCAACTCAAGCTCGCCGAAGTTTTTGTAAACAGGCCAAGTCGATTCGAGTCCCTTGCCGCTGGCTGTGCGGTTGTCGCAGACCCATATGATGTAACCCTTCTGCGCGATCAGTTGGTGCCACATGTACGTTGTTGAGCCCCACGCATTTCGCACCTGCGGCGCGTGTGGTCCAGCGTACGTGAAACTCATCACCGGGTATTTCTTTGACGGATCGAAGTCAGGCGGCTTGATCATCATCGCTTCCATTTCAAACCCGTCGCGCGTCTTCACCTGCAGCAGTTGCGCGGAACCAAGCTTGTACTGCTTCAGCGCGTCAACTTTGTTCTCAGCAATGACGCGCACGAGTTTTCCGGAAGCGTCGTAAAGCCGTACTTGCGCAGGCGTGTTGAGGTCGCTCCAGAAGTCGACGTAATAATTGTGCGCCGGACTCACGTCCATGCGATGCGAGCCTTCACTCGTCGTCAAACGCGTCAGTCCAGAGCCGTCAAGCTTGATGCGATAACCGTTCGCCGCGATGTGACTGTCCTTTGTCGCCGTGAAATAGATAAACCCGTTGTCTTCGTCGACACCTTCGATCGAACGCACTTCCCACTTGCCATCAGTAACCTGTCGCAACAACTTCCCATCAGCGGAGTAGTGATACAGATGCTCCCAACCGTTACGCTCGCTGGCCCACAAGAACGATCCGTCCTTCAACCAGATCGGGTTCTCGTTGATCGCCACCCACGCTTTCGAAGATTCATGAATGATCGTCGTCGACTTCCCATCGCGCGCATCGGCGAAGTTGACGTCGAGAAACGTCTGCTCGCGGTTCTGCGCCTGGAACACAACGTTCTTACCGTCAGGCGACCACGTCACGCGCGAGATCAAAAAATCCGCCGGCTGATACTTAAACGTGTCGACCCAGCGAATCTCACCACCACTCGCATTCACGACGCCGAGTTTGACGATCGGATTCGGTGCACCAGCCTTCGGATACGCTGTGACCTCGACGTTCTGATACAACGGAATGTGATCGACAACGGTAAACTCCGGCACCGGCGTCTCATCAAACCGCAAAAACGCGATCGTCGTTGAATCGGGACTCCACCAGTAGGCGCCAAAGTTTCCGCGTCCATACAACTCTTCCTGGTAAACCCAATCCAAACGCCCGTTGAGAATCTTCGCGCTGCCGTCGCGCGTCAACGCACGTTCGCGGCGCTGCATGCTCAGATCTTCAACGTAAAGATTGTTCTCGCGAACAAAGGCGACCATGCGTCCATCGGGACTGAACCCTTCGCCGACTTCCGGCTCGGGCGTGCTTGTCAATCGAATCGCTCGGTCGCTGCCTAACTCGTAATAGAAAAGATCGTTGGCCCAGTTGATCAGCACCGCCGTTTCGGCCGGATTGAGGTTGTAATTCCCTCGCCCGGCAAGCTGACGCGCATCCCCGGCGCTCACACCCGGCAACGCAGCAAACGCCGCCTGCATTTTCGCGGCATCGAAAAACGCTGTCGCTTCACCCGTCGCAGCGTTCACTTTCTGCATGCGCGGCACGTCACGTCGCGATGATTCGTTGACGAGCAGGTAGTGATTGCCGTCTTTGAGCCAGCGAATGGTGGGCGTGGTCCCGTTGAAGTTGACTCGCTTCGCCGGGTCGAAAATGTCGTCGATAGTGAGAAGCTTTTGTTGGGCGTGAGCAGCAGCACTGAGCGCCAGCACGAACGCCAGCGCCACGAAGAGACGATTGAGCAACGTTTATTCTCCTACGAGTTTGTCTTCGTTTGGAATCAACTTCTTGATGAATGGCACCATCAGGCCGAGAACCACCGCCGCACCGACGAGCGTGACCGTCGTTGCGATGAACAGCTTTGGCATCTGGTCCAATTTTTCGGGATCGACGTGGCCACCTACCAGACCGCCGATGAGATTTCCCAGTGAGCTGGCGAGAAACCAGATCCCCATCATCTGCCCAACATACTTCCGTGGCGACAGCTTGGTCATCGATGATAGACCCACCGGACTCAAAGACAGTTCGCCGAAAGTCTGGAACAAGTAACTGACGATCAGCCATAAAGGTGACACTTTAATTGACCCGCCACTATTAACGACGATGTTTGCAGCCAGGATCATGATCGCAAACCCCACACCGATACTCAGAAGCCCGAACGCAAACTTTGCGGTACTCGGCGGATTCGCTCCTCGTTTTCCCAGGCTGAGCCAGAGTGACGCGAAGAGCGGCGCAAAAAGGACGATGAATATTCCATTGGCCGCTTGAAACCAGATCACTGGGACTTCCCATCCGAATACAAAGCGATCCGTGAAGTCCTGAGCGAAGAGATTCAACGATGTTGGGGCCTGCTCGAAGGCTGACCAGAACACCGCAGCAAACACAAACAGCACCGCGATGACGACAAGTCGTTTTTTCTCCTCAGTCGTTAGACCACCGAGGAGGAAAAGAGCAGCGAAATAAACGACGGCTGTTCCGACCAGCACATACAACATGTACTGACCGATCACCACCGGATTAAGAGTAATGGTGCCCGTCCCGGCGAGGATGACTACAAGCGCGAGCACGCCGAGTCCGAGCGCCAGTCCAAGTTTCATCAGTCGTTCCTGGCGTGCTTGTTTCACCGGATCGGGATGACGTGAAATCTGTAAGCCGAGATCACCCAGCGTTGGACCAGCGCGGAGCGCAAACCAGATGAGACCAAGGAGCATTCCGACACCGGCAATACCAAAACCCCAATGCCAGCCAACTTTTTCGCCGAGTATCCCGGTCGCCAGAAATCCGCCCGTGGCGCCGGTATTGATGCCCATGTAAAAGATTGAGAATCCGGCGTCGCGGCGCGCACCACCTTCGGGGTACAGGTCGCCAACGATGGCGGAGATGTTAGGCTTGAGAAGACCAGTTCCCAAAACAATCAGAACCAAACCCACGAAGAACGGAACTTTTGAGTGTGCGAAAGATGAGAGCCCGATGGCGATGTGGCCAGAAGAGATCAGGACCGCACCAAGCATGATCGCTCGACGCAAGCCCAACAACCGGTCTGCCACCCAGCCGCCGGGTAAGGACGAAAGGTAAACGCTTGCGGCGTAGATACCGACGATCGCACTGGCGTACGTTCGTTCAAAGCCGAATCCACCACTAGTGATGGCGGCCGTCATGAACAGGATCAGGAGCGGACGGATCCCGTAGAACGAGAACCGTTCCCACATTTCGGTGAAGAACAGCGTCGATAACCCGCGTGGGTGGCCAAAGAAGCTGCGATCCTCAGCGGCCGTAGAACGTACCGCCGCCTCTGTCGTTGTGCTCATAAGACGGATTCCTCTGTTGCAGCAGGTTTTAAGTTCGGAAAGACCGGATGCATTCAGCCAAAAGGCGGGCAGGAGTGTCAAGGTGGGATCCGTGTTATCTGTCGTTCAGATAACACGGATGGATGAAAACAATCGGGGGTTTATTCGCTCATCGCGACATTAGATTCGACGTGGAGGTTGAACTCCTCTGCTGCCTGTTCCGGTGGAAGAACAGGGTGATAAGTCTTTCCATAACGCTTTGAAATGATCTCCACGTATTTTTGTGTCTCGTTGTACGGCGGTATGCCGTTGTACTTGTCTACCGAGCCTTCGCCGGCGTTGTAGCCGGCGAGCGCGAGCTCCACGTTCCCCGAGAACCTCTTCAAGAGCCATTTCAGGTACTTCGTGCCGGCGGCGATGTTTGCGGCCGGATCGTTGCGATCTTCACAACCAAAGCGCTCCGCTGTTGCGGGCATCAACTGCATCAGTCCGGCGGCGCCGGCATGCGAGCGCGCGTCTGCAACGTATTTCGACTCCTGCCAGATCACGGCGTGAATGAATCGCGGATCGACACCTTCACGCTCGCCGGCGTCGAAGATGAGTCGATCGATGTCTCCACTTCCCGACGTCGGAATGTCGGCGGGAATGAGTCGCAGGATGTTTGTTGGTTGAGCGACGGCTTCAGGCGCGAGTACGCGACTGAATAGAACACCAGTGAGGTTGGTGAAAAGAAAGAACGAAAGAAACGCGATTGACCAATGCTTCAGGGCGCGAAAACGGGGCAACTTCTGGGGCAACTTCATTCGAAACATTCTCCATGCTGACTAGGACCATAAAGGCACCGGGGCTTTCTGACGCGCAGACGTCTCCTTAGGAGGCTGCGTTATTTTCAAAACTTGTTTCAGGAGGTCGTTATCCACGACCGCCGACTCTGATGGATCAAGGGAGACATCGGTTGCCAATTTCTTAAAATTTTATTCTCGTAAATAGTTGTAAATACATGTACTTATTCGGTTCGATTGGACCGGTCAGATTGAAAGGGTCGTCAGCGTGACAGAGAAAACAGGACAGTAAAAGAGGAGGAGGACGTTTGCGTTGACGCTGTTATCCGACCCACATTATTATGCCGCTGCTCTAAGTCCTTCGGTTTCTCTCGGCCATAGTCGTTTAGCTCACGATCTCACAGCGCGTTATGCGAACGAAAGGACGCCCAGTCCGTGACTCTCATAAACAAATACCTCTGCACGTTGTTTGTATTCGCCTTCTCACTGCACTTTGTAGCTTCAGGCACAGCCTCCGCGTGCACCGGATCGATCAACGTCGCGCTTGCGTCCAATGGTGCAGTTGCGACGGCTTCGTCGGCCTATGATCCGGTTGTATGCGGCTCCGGCGCGGTGGCTGCTAACGACGGCGACCGCACTGGTCGAGCCCGTTGCAACAATCGGGTGTGGAATGATGCCGCTCCGGCAAACACCTTCCCTGACTCGCTACAGATCGATTTCAACGGCAGTAAGACGATTACGGAGATCGATGTAGTAACCGTTCAGGACCACCTGGAGTGGCCGGTTGAACCGACGGAGTCGATGACCTTCAGCCAGTACGGTTTGACTGCGTATGAAGTGCAGTACTGGAACAACTCGACGTGGGTGACCATTCCCGGCGGCAGTGTCAGTGGCAATAACAAAGTGTGGCGCAAGTTCACCTTCGCTGCCATTACGACCACCAAGATCCGTGTGCTTGCAAGTGCGAGTCCTGATGGCTACAGCCGCATTGTGGAATTGGAAGCATGGACTGGAGCATCGCCGGCGCCGCGGTATGACGTGGCTCTCGGCGCAACGGCGACGGCCACAACGAGCTTTCCAGGTTGGGGTCCGAGCGCGGTGGTTAACGGCGATCGCAAGAGCTTGAACGCATACAGCAACGGCGCGTGGTCGAGCTCTGCGGCGAACAACTTCCCGGAATGGGTTCAAGTCGATTTCGGCGCGAACAAGACCATCGGTGAAATACATGTCTTCACGTTGCAGGACAACTGGGCTAACTCCGTAGAGCCGACGGCGGCGATGACGTTTACGCAGTATGGCCTGACTGGATACGACGTGCAGTATTGGACCAGCAGTGGTTGGGTGACGGTGCCTGGCGGAAATGTGACGGGCAACAACAAGATCTGGAAAACGTTCACCTTCTCGCCGATTACCACCAGCAAGATCCGTGTGCTAAGCAACGCTGCGCCGGATGGTGTCAGTCGAGTTACTGAAATTGAAGCCTATGCACCGCAAGAGACCTGCGGGACAATCGCACGCCTCGATCCGCTGAATGCAACCGGTGGAGGTGGCGAGAACCCGTTATCACAGAATTTCAACTGGAACTTACCGCTGGTAAGTTTGCCCGGACGTGCGGAGTTGGACTTAGGCCTGTCACTTTCCTACAACTCGCTGGTTTGGACCAAGAACACGGCCTCGTCCATTTCATTCGACGATGACAAGGGTTTTCCAAGTCCGGGTTTTCGTTTCGGGTTCCCGGTCATTCAGCAGCTTCATTACAACAGCGAAACTGCAAAATATGGATATCTGTTGCTTGCCCCAGACGGTAGTCGCATCGAGTTGCGTCAGGTTGGCACTTCGATGTTCTTCGAAGCGGCCGACTCATCGCATCTGTTGCTGGATACTACCGACATGACACTGCGGACTACCGACGGCACGCAGTTGAGTTATGAATTGATGGGCAATCAATTCAACTGCACCAAGATCAAGGATCGCAATGGCAATTACATCAGTATCGAATACGTTTCCGGACGACTTGATAAGGTTATCGACACGCTCGGAAGGCAGATCAAGTTCAACTACGACGGAAGTGGCCTGTTAACCTCAATCACCCAAACCTGGAACCAGGGACAGCCGAACCAGGCCGAGCACCCCTGGGCTGAATTCGAGTACACCGACACAACGATCCAAACTAACTTTCCGAATTTGACTGTCTACGGTCCGGCCAACAACACCACCATCAAGACACTTTCGAAGGTTACGCTTCCCAACGACTCGCACTTCGACTTCAGTTACACGAGTTGGGGACAAGTTTGGAAAGTGGCTTACATTGCTGCCGATAACGTAAATCACGTACTCAATTATCGTGCTTACAACCTACCTGGCTCGCCGCTGCAAACAAGTAGTGCGCAATCGGACTGCCCTCGCTTCACCCAGCGCCACGATTGGGTCAAGTACTGGAACGGTGATACCGATGGGACCATCGCGAGCAATGAAGAGGCAGTGACCGCGTTTTCCGGACCAGTCAATGAAACCTGGACCATGCCCGGCGACTCGCAACCAGTGAGCGGTAAGCGCACACAGATAACGATGCCTGACGGCACTGTAAACAAGATCTATTTTGTTGATGCGAGCGGTACGCCTCGCTGGAGTCGCGGCCTGCCGGCGTTAGTTGAAACGTCCAGCGGCGGCGCGTGGCAACGCAAAGTCAAAACGACCTGGACGCAGGACAACACGTCAGTTGATTACCCACTCAATCCGCGCGTTCTCGAAACAAACGTCTACGACCCGTCAGGCAATCGCGCACGCACGCGAGATTACTTACGAGCAGTTTACCTTCGCGAATAACTTGAGCTGTTGGTTGCCGCGCGACTTTAAGGAATATGCCGCCGATGCGACGACGGTCCTGCGTACCACGCGCACCAGCTATAACATGAGCGCTACTTACACCGATCGTCGAATTCTCGGCCTACCAAGTGAAAGACTGCTTTACGACGGATCTGTGTCTGGCACGCTCCTGTCGAGAGTAGAGTTCCTTTATGATGAAAGCGGCTCAATTCAAGGAATGACGCGCCGACGCAACACGACAGCCAACTATCACTGGACTTTCGCTCGCGCGCGGCAAACCTCACACGTGTTAAGCGTCACAACGTCACTAACTTGGCCGAGTCCACTTCTAGCACGATGAAATACAACACGGCCGGTGCCGTGGTCTCTTCAAAGGACGCCGCCAATCACGAAGTGCAGATCAGTTACGCCGACTCGTTCTCCGACGGCAACAACTCGCGCGGCACGCTTGGCGTATCCAACGACGGTAACCGATCCCGACGCTTACTCATCCACATCCAAATACAACTTCGACTTCGGCGCCATAACGTACACGCGCACGCCGCAACCCAACGGAACGACAAACACTCCCGGCCCGGAAAGAACGTTTACATTCGACAGTATCGGCCGTCTGCAACAGGTCACAAACTCTCGTGAACAATGCTTACACGCGATTTGTTTACGTTCCCAGCCAGTTGAAGGTCGAAACCTACACCACGATTCAGGAAGGACTGGGCGAATCACCTTCGTTCAGGATCACCGACGGAGCCGGTCGGGTGATTGCCACCGCGAATGACCATCCGGGAAGCACTGGTGGTTTCAGTGGACGACGAATCGTTTACGACGTCATGGGCCGTGTTTTCAAGACTTCTAATCCAACGGAGACCAGCGCCAGCGGCACGCCTTTCCAATGGAACGCTACCGGTGACGATTCAGCAGCCGGTTGGATCTACTCCGAGCAGACGTACGACTGGAAGGGTCGTCCTCTCGTTACAACAAATCCCAGCGTGACAAGCAACCCCGCTGAGACCACAACCACGACAGCTTCTTACACTGGATGCGGCTGCGCGGGCGGCGAAGTTACTACGCTAACGGATGAAGGAACGAAAGTTGGAGCAGACACGAAAAAGCGACAACGGAAGATCTATACCGACGTTCTGGGACGGATCGTCAAAAACGAGATCTTAAACTGGGACGGCTCCGGACCTAACGGAACTGGCGGCACCGTCTATACGACGACCACCACAACTTACAACGTTCGTGATCAGGTTTTGCTGCTCAGAGAATTTGCCGGCACAAGCTCAAGCACAACGTTTCGCGACACCACTATGTCGTATGACGGCTTTGGACGCTTGAAGACCCAACATTCTCCAGGTCAAAAGATCGATCCGAACAATGGTGCTTCTTCTGACCACACAACCTGGAACTACAACAGTGATAACACCGTCCAAAGCGTGGTTGATGCTCGGGGCGTTATCACGAGTTTCAGCTACAACGCGAGGCATTTAGTTACTGCCGTTACCTACGACTCCAGCAATGTTCCCATCGGCGCCAACGTTGTAGCCACCGCAAGTGTTGCTTTGGCCTACGATGCGGTCGGGAATCGCACGTCGATGTCAGATGGTTCCGGTGCCGTGATTTATCACTACGATCAACTCTCGCGCATGGATTGGGAAGAACGAACGTTTGCGGGACTGCCAACCGCCGGAACGTTCCGACTCAGCTATGAATACAACCTCGGCGGAGTGTTGAAGAAAATTACAGACGAACGTGCGGATACGAGTTTTACTGAGACGCTGAACAGAACCGGGCGAGTTACGGCTGTCAACGCTGTTGGATATCAGGGAGCACAAACGCAGTTTGCGTCGCAGGTCCAGTACCGAGCGGGAGGGCAGTTGAAATCCAGATCGCAGGGAAACGTGACGGCAAGCTTTGACTACAACAACCGAGGTTTGGTCAAGTCATATGCCCTCGTCGGTTGGGTAAACACACCCAATGAGTATCACTTCGTAAATGCATCGTACCAGTACCACCATGACGGCACGATTAAGCTTGCCCAAAACGGTAACCCTATCAAAGACCGTGCGTACAGCTATGATGTCGCTGCCCGACTGCAGACGGCGTATTCAGGCGTTGAGGCACGAGAGTTTGTCAACAATACCAGTGGCGGCACACCGGATGGGCCGTATCGCCATAGTTACACGTACGATCAATGGGACAACCAGTCCTCAGTCGACAGCAGCTTCTGGAGTCGTGGAGGTGAGACCTTCTTAGAGTACGACGCAAACAACCGCGTCCCGACCTGGTCCTACGACGCGGAAGGTAATGTGCTATCACGGAATGAGACAGCGACTTTCTCTCCATTTGAACCGGGTCGTTATAGCTACGACGCAGCCGGCCGCGAGATTGGCAGCACTCAGAAGAGATCAACCTTCAACATAGAGGAAGGCGTCGGGTACGTGCTGACTAACGACTTCGTGAATACACAAAAGCATGATGGAGACGGACAAGTCGTCGACTATTCCGTGTTACGTCACATGTACGTGAACACTCATTTCTCGAGCACTGTCGGAGGGAGAGTGTTCTTGCTGCGTTCAACTGTGCTGGCTGGGCGGGCCATTTCCGAATACGACGCTAATGGTGCATGGTCCTCGACGCATGTCTTTGCCGGCAATGAGCGCATCGGCCAGGTTGGCCCGACTGTACCTGGCGGTGGTCTCTGGCACAACTTCGATCCGGTCACAGGAGATCTTATGAGTACGGTATCGAACGGCAGTCCCTCGATCCTGGACGACGCTCGATACCGGCGGCGCAAACGTCGGCGACTCTGATCCATTTCCACCAGATGGAAGCGCCGACCCGGATGGTCTCGTTCCGGAAGGACCGGGAGGGAAGAATGTACAGGGCATCTTGGGTGCCGGCGGTGGACGTTCAAATTGCGTCCTTGATGGTATTGAGGTTGATTGCTCGTTTATTCGTGGCGAGACGTCAGTGCAGTGCCAGGATAACGACTGCGGACCTAGGTGGAATCCCGACTGCACAAAACGGGACGGCTCGCGCGGCGCTTTCGAACACTTTCATGCTTTCGTTAACGGCTTCGCCGGGTATATGACACAGTACGGCCGTTACAACTACAACGGAGGGAGCGAGTTTGCTAACTCGCTGTACGATGATGGAACCGACCGGTGTTTTAGCTAGCAAAGCCTACTACAGCCGGAAGTCCCACTGACAGGTAGGTCCGGCCGGGATGTAGCTCAAGGTCACATCGGCCTGCCACGTGATGGCGTTCACGCATCATTTGTGGCGTTCGATGCGGCCCGGCTTATCGAATGACGCGAAAAGCGCAACGTGGAAATGCTCCCCTGATCGAGAATTCAGTTTGCAGCATCACTGTGCACACAAATGAGACATCTCATCTTAATATGAATCAGGCACGTGAGCATGGCCGCGGCGGGCAAGAGTAACTCTATCGCAAATGGCTATTCGGGCCCACAGAGTTTAAGCCCGAATATGAAGATCAGTACACTTCCTGAAAGGATCAGACACATCATTTTTCAGCGCACCAGACATGGGAATTAATATCCGGTGGGCTACGAACGGCGACAGGAATGCATTTTGACTAATCCCAAGGCACTGACCACTAATCTTGGCGATAGCTGGCTACGAGGATCGGCAGCCGGCCGAGGGCCGCAGCAAGAAAAACCAAGTCTCTGACCCGACTGACTACCGTCGGGTACCGAATCCGTACGAAATTGTCGCAAAGAATCAGGGACGAGGCCTAATATACGGAGGAATGGAGGCCGATTCGGACCAAGTTGTGGAACGATAATTGACTATGAATCTCCACTTAACCTCCAATGCGTGGCATGTAATCGTCCGCAGCATCCACTGTCGGATCTTAATTGAAGTACGCGAATCGTCAGGACCGCTGTGGAGTCAATCACTATGCATACTGCCTTGTGACGCGTTGATGTCCGTATTTCGCGCCCGTCCTTGGCTTAGAATTGCGGTACCGAAACGAGCCTGACGTGGGAACTGGCTGTTGATAATCCCGACAGTTGGGAATTTCACTTTCTATTGAGACGCTGGCGTTGGTCGCGTATCCCTGATTTCAATAGACGTGTCTGAGCAACTACGTCTGGCAATGGGATGTTATTCCGTCTCAACTTGATGTCGGCATTACCTAATCAGCTCATCTGATTTTCTGGCCTCTTCGGGGTTGGCGCTCAATACACTCCGGTGTCGGACGTGATCGTGGGCTTTGGCTAGCTCCAGCAGATTCTGGATTTGCGAAGAGTCGAGCCTCAAACTTGACAGCCCCCGCTTCTGCGGCGTATAAGCAGCGAGGGAAAACGTGGTGAGTTAAGGCGACTTGCGGCCACGTAAAATAACCAGCTAAACAGCTCGGGCGCCGGAAAGAAAAGCCCGAAAAACTTCAAAACGGATTTTGAAGTCCCGTTGTTTAGCGCGGGGCTTTTTCTTTGCATTCATCGACTCGGGCTGGTCCTGGGCCAACAAACAATGGATTCCTTCAGAAACGTTCTCGACTCCGATCGCATCCACGTCGTCGACGGGGCGATGGGGACGATGCTCTACGCCAAAGGCGTCTACATCAACCGCTGCTACGACGAACTGAATCTCAGTAGTCCCGACCTCGTCGCCGAGATTCACACTGAATACATTCGCGCCGGCGCCGATATCATCGAAACAAACACTTTCGGCGCAACGGCCCACAAGCTCCAGCAGTACGGTCTCGAAGCAAACATGCACGAGATCAACGCTCGCGCCGCGCAGATTGCCCGCAAAGCCGCGGCCGATCGCGCGTATGTCGCCGGCGCGATTGGACCACTCGGACTTCGCATCGAACCTTATGGTCCAACTTCGTTCGACGAAGCGAAGGACTTATTCAAGGCGCAAGCGGTGGCGTTGCTCGAAGGCGGCGTCGATCTTTTCTGTCTCGAGACTTTTTCCGACGTCTCGGAAATCCGCCAGGCAATCGCCGCGGTGCGTGAACTCTGCGACCTGCCGATCATCGCCCAAATCACGATCATGACGGACGGCAACACGCTGTTCGGCACGACGCCCGAACTCTTCACCGAACGACTCGATAACTGGGGCGCTGACGTCATCGGTCTCAACTGCGGCGTCGGTCCGGCAATCATCCTTAACGCGCTCGAAAAGATGCGCGAGGTGACAAAGAAAAAACTGTCTGCACAACCAAACGCGGGACTCCCGCGCGACGTGCAAGGCCGGCAGTTTTACATGTGCTCGCCGGAGTACATGTCGAAGTTTGCGAAGCGGTTCATTCAGGCGGGCGCGAAGTTTATTGGTGGCTGCTGTGGGACGACCCCGTCGCACATCAAGCTGATCTCCGATTCTGTTCGTGCCGCGTCTCCGCGCGCGCAAAGTATTGCTTTCACGTCGGGAGCGCCGACGGCAGTCGAGATCACGCCGCCGGATATCAAAGTCGTTCCGCCGGAAGAACGATCGAAGTGGGGACGCAAGATCGCGCTGGGCGAGTTTGTTACTTCCGTCGAGGTGTTACCACCGAAAGGTGTCGACGCGCAGAAGACGCTCGATTCGATTCGCTTATTGAAAGACGCAGGCGTCGACGGCGTGAACATTCCCGACGGCGCACGCGCACAGTCGCGCATGAGCGCACTCGCAACCGCCGTGCTCGTCGAACAACAGATCGGCATCGAATCCGTACTGCACTACTGCTGTCGCGATCGAAATCTTCTGGGAATGATGTCGGATCTTCTCGGCGCGGCGGCGCTCGGTTTGCGCAACCTGCTCGTGATCACCGGCGACCCGCCTAAGATGGGACCATACCCGGACGCAACCGCCGTTTTCGACATCGACGCGATCGGGTTAACGAACATGGTCAACAAGCTGAACCACGGACTCGATCTCGGCAACAATCCGATCGGAGAACCGACTGCTTTTTGTGTCGGCGTCGGCGTGAATCCCGGCGCGATCAATCTCGAAGAGGAGATCAAACGGTTCGAGTGGAAGGTGGAGGCCGGAGCGCAGTACGCGATCACACAACCGGTGTTTGACACCGAACAGCTACGCGAGTTTTTGAAGCGCATAGAACACGTGCGCATTCCGATCATCGCCGGCATCTGGCCGCTCGTGTCGTATCGCAACGCGGAGTTTTTGCACAACGAAGTTCCGGGCGTGCGTGTGACGCCGTCGATCATGGAACGGATGCGCCAGGCGGCGGCGATAAGCAAAGAAGCGGGGCGCGAGGAAGGTTTGCGCATCGCGCGCGAGTCGCTGATGGAAGTGCGAGACGAGATTCAGGGCGTGCAGGTGTCGGCGCCGTTTGGCAACGTCAAGTACGCGCTCGAGGTTTTCGAAGTGCTGCCCGAGTTTGCGTCCCCGGCGCACTAGACTCGTAAACAATCTTGCCGCCGACAATCGTGTAAACCACATCCGTAGTCAAATAATCTTTGGGTGCGATCTTCAAAAGATTTTTCGACAGCACGGTCAGATCCGCGAATTTGCCCACCTCAATCGAACCCTTCGTAGTCTCTTCGAAATTCGCGTATGCCGTGTTGTACGTGTAAGCCTTGATCGCCTCGGCGATCGAGATTCTTTCATCCGGAAACCAACCATCTGCCGGCTTGCCGGTGAGGGTCTGTCTCGTCACCGCCGCATACAAACCCAACATCGGATTGATCGGATACTCAGACGCCGACGTGCCGGGCCAGTCAGTGCCAAACGACAACACGGCGCCACTCGCTTGAATGCTCTTGAACGCGTACGCGCCTTTTGTTCTTTCGTGGCCGATGCGTTCTTCCATCCAGCGCATGTCGTCGCTCAAGTGGAACGGTTGCACTTCGGCGACGACGCCGAGTTGGCCCAAACGCTTGAAGTCCTGCGGCGCGAGCACCTGCGCATGGACCAGCCGAAAGCGTCGATCGCGTTTGCCGTTCTGCTTGTTAAGTTCTTCGAGATAGTTGAGCAGGACGTTGTTCGCTTCGTCGCCGATGGCATGGACCGTGAGTTGGAGTCCGGCGCGATCCGCGTCGAGCATGTAGCCGAGAAACTTGCCTTCAACAAACTCGCCTTTGTCGTTCACCATCAAAGGCCGCCAGCGCCCGCGATTGTTCGGATCGTTTGAATACGGCTGGAAGAAACGCGCGCTGCTCGTTCCCATAATCCCGTCGATGTGGCCCTTGAGCGCGCCGAGTCGAATCCACTCGTCGCCTGAACCGACTTTGATTCCCCGATCTGCCAGCTCTTTCCAGCGATCGAGTCCCGGACGAAAATGAATGCGAACGGTTAGATCGCCGGTGCGATGGAGTTCGCGATAGATGTCCAACTGCACGTCGTCAGACATGTCGCTGACGTTCGTCACGCCGTACTTTCGAATCTCTGCCAGCGCGTTTTTTGTTTGCTGCACGCGACGCTCGCGCGAGAAGTTTCGCGGGATAACGGAATTGAACAGTCGCGTCACGCCCTTCCCACGCATGTGGCCCGTGGGCCGTCCCTGACTGTCTTTCAAAAACTCGACGTCCGGCGCTTGCGGATTGTTGAGATCAAGTTTCAGCGCGCGAAACGCGGCCTGGTTCGCAGCGAACTGGCTGTCGTCAAACTTGCGAATAAACATCGGGTAGTCGGACGTCATCGCATTGACAAGACTCATGTCAGGCGCAAACGGTTCGCGTCGTTGATTACCGGCGCTGCCGGCGGCCCACTCGTCGTACGCGCCCCAAAATCCACCGACGATCCATTCACCTTTTGGCAGCCGCGAAATGACGTCCTTCACACGCGCGACAAACTGGTCCTGCGTCGAGGCGCGCATGATGTTGAATTCGAGAAACTGGGCGGCGGAAGCGAAGTGAACGTGGTTGTCGTTGAAACCGGGCACGACGAACCGTCCGCGCAAATCGATCACGCGTGTCGATGGTCCACGAAGTTTTAACGCTGCTGCGTTCGAGCCGACTATGACGAACTTGCCGTCTTTGATCGCGAGGGCTTGCGCGGTCGAGTTGTTGTTGTCGACGGTCAAGATGACGCCGTTGTGCAGGATGAGATCGGCGTGCTGGGCCTTAGCGGTGGTGACCAGCAGCAACAGCATTAGCGAGAGCAACGCGATCTTTTTCATGTGTACTCCCTGTGAAGAATGTGTTTTAGCGCAGGCTCCAGCCTGGGAAAACTAAACCCAAAGCCTCGAGCCTTCAAGACCGCGGGCTCGACTCGCTGACTCGCCAGCAACAGCGAGTCGGCCATTTCGCCAAACGCGAGACGGACGCCGAACGCGGGGACCGGAAGGAACGTCGGTCGCGAGAGTACGCTACCGAGAGTCTTCGTGAACTCTGCGTTCGTGACGGGATGTGGCGCGACGAAGTTTACAGGTCCGTTGACGGTGTTATCGAAGAGCATGAATTGAATGGCGCCGGCGACGTCGTCGAGTGCGATCCAGCTCATCCATTGCTTGCCGCTGCCGACGCGTCCGCCGATGCCCATTTGAAAAGGAGTCAGCATCTTCGCGAGTGCGCCGCCCTTTTCGGCGAGGATGATGCCGAACCGTGAGAGCACGGTGCGAATTCCCTGCTCCGAAGCGGGAGTTGTTGCTTTTTCCCACTGTTGACAGACGTCAGCGAGAAAATCGTTTCCTGGAGCGCTCGTTTCAGTCAATAACTCATCGCCGCGGTTACCGTAGTAGCCGATTGCCGACGCACTTAGAAACACCGGCGGCGGCTGCTTCAATGTGGCCAGCGTCTCGCTCAGCAACGCAGTGCCTTTGACGCGGCTGTCGAGAATCGCCCGTTTCTTTTCGTCCGTCCAACGACCTCCGGCGATGTTCTCGCCGGCGAGATGGACCACAGCGTCGAGACCTTCGAGCTGTTGTTTGTCGATGATTCCCTTGTCAGGCTGCCACTCGATTTCGGCCGCACCGACGGTGCGTGCGTGACGGACCAGCCGGATCACTTCGTGGCCGTTCGTCGTCAGCAACTTGATAAGCGCGCCGCCGACCAGACCGTGCGAACCGCTGATGAGGATCTTCATTGTTCTGTGCACCGGCGACAGCTTATATCAGATTCGACTTGAGTTTTCTGTTTTGATGTGTACAATGCGAAAAATTTTGTGCAAGGAGCAACCTCACTATGCTTCGTATCCTCATCGTCACTCTCTTCTTTCTCTTTACTCCACTGCCACGTTCTGAAACCGCTTCGACCGTTAGACGGCTGACGAACACGCCGGCGCATGCGTTGAACCTGAATCCGTCGCTTAGCGATGACGGGCGGACTGTGTTTTTCGAGACGTCGTCGGATGTGTTTGGGGATGGTGGCGGCGCAGCGTCATTTCGTGGGATTCGTGCGGATGTCGTAGATCGGAGTTTTATGGAGATCGTGCGTGGTCGGATGGTATCGCCGGCGTTGTCGAGTGATGCGCGGGTGGTGGCGTTTGCGTCGCGGGAAGATCTCGTTGGAGAGAATGCGGATCGCAATTCGGAGATCTTTGTGTTTGATGGACCGGAGTTGAGGCAGTTGACGCACACCATTAACGGAAATAACTCTCAGCCGTCGATTAGTTCAGATGGGAAGCTGATTGTTTTCAATTCGAACGGTGAGACGCTGAAGATCAGTGGTGACGGATCGCGGATTTACGTCAAGAAAAACACCGATCTGTTTGTAATTGAAAGAGAAACACAAGTGAGAACTCTAATGAGATCCGCGATACCGGAACTGTTCGTGAGTGAAGGTCGCGCGGTTAGTAATGACGGAATGCGGTTCGTTTATTCCGCCAGTGTTGCGCCGAATCAGACGCAGGTTTTCATGTTTGATTCGCGGGAGAATCGAGTGCGGCAACTCACGCAGTTGGGTTCGAGGGTTACTGATGTGCAGTTGCAACCGACGATCAGCGGCGACGGGAAGCGCGTCGCATTTGCGACTCGGCGACGGGTGACGAATGCGAGCGACGGCAGTGTTGAGCTCTACGTGCTTGACTTGCCGACCGGAGAGGTGCAGCAGGTTACGAATGCGCCGTCGAGTGCGACCGCGGAAGTGGTTTCGTCGCTGAGTTTCGATGGGAGTGTCGTTGCATTCAACTTTCCGCGTGTGTTGTCAGATGCGAATGTCGATGAGGATTTTGAAAACAACAGTGAGATCTATGTTGCTTCGCTCGCGGCGCGGCCGGCGTTTGGCGACGGGACTGTTTTGAATGCGGCGGCGCTGGGTCACGAGCCACAGGCAGAGACGACGCGGCTCGCTCCGGGAAGTATTGCGACTTTTCGTGGCAGTTCTCTCGGGTCGATCGTTACAGTGAATGGCCACGCGGCGAAAGTATTTTTCGCGTCGTCAAGCGAAGTTATCTTTGTCGTGCCCGAGAATGTGGCTGTCGGACCGGCCGAGATCGTCGTGACCAATGCTGATGGATTCGCGTCGAAGGCAGAGGCTTTGATTTCTTTCGCTGCGCCGGGTGTTTTTACGGTCAGTGGCAATGGTCAGGGTGAAGGCATCCTCCTCGACGCTGACGCACTCACGCCGGCGCCATTCGATCCATCGAATGGTCAACGAAGGCTTTCAATCTTTGCTACCGGTGTCAGACACGCAACGTCGGTATCCGTGACGATCGGAGGCGAACCGGCGCTCGTCGAAACCGTCGCACCCTCGAATCTTGCCGGCCTCGACGAGATTCATGTGTTGTTGCCTGCGAAACTAGCCGGATCAGGAACATCGACACTCATCGTCAATGCGGACGGCATTCAAAGCAATCCTGTGTCGGTTCGAATCGGCGGTTTAGTTGTAGACAAGGTTGTTATAACGCAAATATTCGGCGGTGGCGGAAACTCCGGCGCGCCGTTTCGCAACGACTTCATCGAAATATTCAACTCCGGCAGCACGCCTGTGAATCTCGGAGGATGGTCCGTGCAGTACGCGAGCGCGACAGCGTCAACGTGGTCTGTCACACCGCTCACCGCGATCACGTTATCACCAGGTCAGCGTTATCTGATTCAACAGGCAGGCGGGAGCAACGGCGCAACGCTGCCAACTCCCGATGCGATCGGAACGATCGCCATGGCCGCAGGCGCCGGCAAAGTCGCGCTCGTCAAAAACACAACTGCGTTGAGCGGTGCATGTCCAAACGATCCGAACATCGTCGACTTCATCGGTTACGGACCGACGGCGAACTGTTTCAGAGGCACTGCGCCCGCGCCGGCCGCGAGTAACACCAACGCCGCGACACGCGCCGCAAACGGATGCACCGACACGCGCAACAACGCAACCGACTTCACACTCGCGCCTCCAAACCCGAGAAACACTAACGCACCTTTTAATCAATGTACGATCATTGGATCCGTGTTAACTTGTTTTCCCGATGCCCTCGCTCAGCGACGCAATCACAACTCTGCGCCAGCACTTCGGCTTCGACGATTTCCGTGAAGGCCAGCGCGAAGTTGTGGGATCGATACTCGATGGCAAAGACGCCGTCGTCGTGATGCCGACGGGAAGCGGTAAGTCTCTCTGCTACCAGCTTCCCGCCATGATCCTCGACGGAGTCACACTCGTCGTGTCGCCGCTGATCGCGCTGATGAAAGATCAGGTCGACGCGCTCCAGGCGCGCGGCCTGCCCGCTACTTTCATCAACAGTTCGCTCTCCGAACAGGAGCAACACGCGCGCATCGACTCGCTGCGCCGCCGCGCACATAAACTCGTCTACATCGCACCGGAACGCTTTCGCAGCAGCCGATTCACTTCGGCGGTACAGTCGATTCCTGTTTCACTGTTCGCGGTCGACGAAGCGCACTGCATTTCGATGTGGGGACACGATTTCCGCCCCGACTACCTTCGACTCAAACACATCATTCGCTCGCTCGGCCGTATTCAGACCATCGCGCTCACGGCAACAGCAACGCCATACGTCCGCTCCGACATCATTCAACAACTCGGACTATCGCAGCCACAGACTTTCATCAGCGGTTTCGATCGACCGAACCTGTCGATCGAAGTCGTCCACACGGAGAAGGAGAAAGAGAAGATCAGCCGCATCCGCCACCTGGCGCAGAAGAGCGGCGGTTCCGGAATCGTTTACGCCTCGACGCGCAAAGCAGTCGAGCAAGTCGGACGCGAACTCAAAACGGCGGGGCTCACAGTTTCGACGTATCACGCCGGCATGAGCGACGGTATTCGAATCAAATCACAGGAAGACTTCATGAACGGCCGAACGCAGATTATCGTCGCGACAAATGCGTTCGGTATGGGCATCGACAAGCCCGATATCCGCTTCGTCGCCCATTACCAAATTCCGGGATCGATCGAAGCTTACTACCAGGAGATCGGACGCGCCGGACGCGATGGACTGCCTTCAACCTGCGTGCTGCTGTTCAACTACGCCGACAAAAACACGCATGACTTCTTCATCGAAGGTTCGTATCCCGACATCAGCACTGTGAAGAACGTCTACGGCGCGCTTCTCGGAACCGGTTCGAAGCGAATCGAATGGACGGCGGCGCAGATTGGCAAACTCGCGGGTGAAAAGAATGAGATGTCGGTGCAATCCGCGCTTTACTTACTCGAAAGAGCGGGACACATCTCGCGAGAAGCACCGGTCGCGCGAGGAGCCCGCACACCGCGCGCGATCGTTATGATCGACAATGCTCCAATAGCGTCGCTTCGCGTCGATCCGCGACAGGTCGCCGGGCGGGCCGATCTGGAACGACGTAAGCTGCGCGAACTAATCAATCTCTGCTACACCGATTACTGCTACCGCGCGCACATTCTCAACTATTTCGGAGATCGCAATCACGACCGGCAATGCGGCACATGCGGCAACTGCCGCCCTAAGACGGCAACACCAGTTGTCACAGTCGACGACGAACCGTCACCGCCAACCACGGTGAATTCAGAACCGCGCCCCCTCACAGACGACGAACTCCTGCGCGTCCGAAAGATCCTCGCTTGCGCGAAACGCATGAACGGACGATTCGGCAAGAAGATGCTCGCAGCAACCCTAAAAGGCTCGGCATCCAAACAAGTCATGAACGCAAGTCTCAACGAACTCTCGACTTATGGTTTACTAAAGGACATGCTGCACGACGAGATCCAGCTTTACGTCGACGCGCTGGTACAAGCCAGTTGTCTGAAGGTAAAAGGAGGCGCTTACCCGACCGTCAGCACCACGGACTTCGGCGATCGCGTGATGCGCGACCAGGAGAAAGTTGAATTGCGGCTGTCCGTGATTCCAATAGGTCAATGAAATGAAACTAGCACTCTTCAAAATTATCCTTCTGTTATTCGCGTTACAGGAAGCGCCGCCGCCCTGGGCCCGGTTCGAACCTGAGGGCGCGGGTTTTTCCGTTCTGATGCCGGGCAAGCCGCAGGAGACGATCACGAAGCGGCCCAACTACACGTTGCATACGTTCAGCGTCACGCTGGGACGCGGAACTTACGTCGCGACCTACAGCGACTACACACCCGAAGCCAAGCTCGATCCCAACACTGCCCTCATCAAAAACCGCGACAAGTTCAACAAGAGCTTCGAAGCCAAACTGATCTCGAGCCGCGAGATCACGCTCGACGGACACGGCGGCCTGGAGTTCATCAGCGAGAGTCCCGCTGTAAACCTCAAGTCACAACTCTTTCTGATTGGAAACCGGATGTTTCAGACCGCGACGATGGTCTTTAAGGACGCGGACCAAACACAGGGCGTGGAACGCTTCTTCTCGTCGTTCAAATTCACAACCAAGTAAACGCGCTATTTAATGACGCCCTGCAACGGACTCGAGGCGCTTGCATACAAACGCTTCGACATTCGACCCGCAAGATAGGCGAGCCGTCCTGCCTGAATCGCCAACTTCATCGCCGTGCCCATCTTTGCCGGATCGGCCGCTTCGGCAATCGCCGTGTTCATCAGCACTCCATCCGCGCCGAGCTCCATCGCGATCGCCGCATCACTCGCCGTACCAACACCGGCGTCGACAATCATCGTCGCATCCGGAAGTTGCTCGCGCATGATGCGCAGGTTTGCGGGATTCTGCACACCCAAACCCGATCCGATCGGCGCCGCCAGCGGCATGATCGCAGCACATCCGGCGTCTAACAGTTTCTTCGCCATGATCAGATCGTCGTTGAAATAAGGCAGGACGATGAAACCTTCCTTCACGAGAATGCGCGCAGCTTCGAGTGTCTGTTCGTTGTCGGGAAACAACGTCGTCTGGTCGCCGATCACTTCGAGCTTCACGAGGTCCGTTTCGAGAGCCTCGCGCGCAAGGCGCGCGGTGCGAACTGCGTCGTCCACCGTGTAGCAACCCGCTGTGTTCGGAAGAATCTGCATCGCCGGATCGAGATGATCGAGAAACGATTCGCTGCTGCGATCGAGCGGCACGCGTCTGACGGCCACCGTCACCATCTCCGCTCCCGACGCAGCGTGCGCCGCGCGCATCTCTTCGAAGCTCCGGTACTTGCCGGTACCGATAATCAATCGCGAATTAAACACACGGCCGGCGATAATCAGACTCTCGCTCGAAGCCTTCGGGGCTTTCTCTTTCATTGCTGACGACATACTCGAAACTTTACACGGATTTAGCTTCGACCACCACCGACGAAGTGGACGATCTCGATCCGATCGTCGTCGCGAAGCTCCGTCGCGCTCCACTCGTTGCGACGCACAACGACGCGATTCAACTCGACCGCAATTCGCGCGGCCGGTAGATCGAGTTCGGTGATCAGTTGAGCAAGGGAAAGCGGGCTGGAGAACTCTCGGGCTTCACCGTTTACGTAAACGCGCAACTTCTAGCCTCAGCGTCAGGCGGCGGGATGAATGATGCGGCGCAGCTCGGCGGCCTGGTCCTTCACCACAGCACGGACCAACACGGCCGCGCGGCCGGAAGAAAACTCTGGAATCTCAGTCGCAACGGTTGCCACGCCGTCGCTCTCAGTCTTGAGCGTATAGATCAAAGGACGAAACGTCGTTCCGAGGATCTTGATCGACACCGCGGCGTTCGCCAGCGGGTTCTCCTCGCCTTTGGCACGATTAGTAATAAGGACGCGCAACGTGTATGCCTGCGCTGCATAGAACTCTTCGTCGTCGAGCAAAGTGATGACGAGACCATCCGGCAGGACTTCATCAAGCGGCTCTTCCGTTTGTTCCTCTTCAGCGACTACTTCCCACGACGACTCGTCGGCAGGCTCTTCAATCTGACGCTCTTCTTCCTCCTCCGTCGCTTCTTTCGGCGGTGGAGGCGTCCACTGTTGCGTCATCTCATAATCGAACTCAAACTCTTCGATCGCCGGTGGCGTGCTCGCAGCCTCGACCTCCTCGGAAACATCGGTTTCCACGACAGCAATTGGCTCTTCGGGTACGATCTCCGGCGCCTGTTTAGCGCGGGCTCCCATCTTCTTGAGATCGTTTATGCGTCCTGAGTTGATCGCCGCGCAGATCAGCTTATGCTGCCGTTTGAGCCGTTCCGAAAGCACTTCATCGCTGAAGCCTTGCTCGATCAGATCCGCGTAAGGAGAGCGCTTGCTGGCGAGGATCGTTCCGCCGACATAGACCAGTGAAAGAATGATCGGTGAGTCGAGGCCTTTGTCCTCGGTCTGCACATGATAGACGACGCCATCATGTTCTATGTCAGTGTTGAATCCGGTAATCACAGGTTCAAAGGAAAGTCCCTCAACGAGAGGCCGCGCTAAAGCGGCTTTTCCTGAACGGTAACACAAGCATTTTTTCACGGTCAATCAGCATTTTTATTGCGTAATTTCGGGGCAGAAAGCTTGCTTGACACCCTTGATCACTTCGCCTACCATCACGCTTGTACAATGATTCTCAATCTCGTGATCGAGTGCCACCGGCCGTGCAAGACTGGTTTTCGGGCGAAACCAATCTCCGGCAGGCGGGCGTGTGTGCGTGAATGACGTTTCAGCTTTACGACTATCTGCCGATCCTTTTGATGTTCGTCGTCGCGGCGGGCTTCGCCGTGGGCAACGTCCTGCTGTCGCAGTTTGTCGGGCAACGTAAACGCACACGAACGAAGTTGATGCCTTACGAGTGCGGCAAGGATCCGGTGGGTTCTGCTCGTGAGCGCTTTTCAGTAAAGTTCTACTTGATCGCGATGCTGTTCATCCTCTTCGACATAGAGGTGATCTTCCTGGTGCCGTGGGCCGCTGTATTTAAGACGCTCGCCGGGCAGGACGCAGCGATGCGCTGGTTTGTGTATTTGGAAATGATGGTTTTTGTTGGGCTGTTGCTGTGCGGTTATATCTACGTCGTAAAGAAAGGCGCGTTTGATTGGGGCGAGAAGGCGCGCCGTGAAGCCGAAGCCGAGGCGCGCGCGCTGCACGATCTCGAAGACCGACGACGCCTCCAGCAACGAAGACCAGCAGCTTGAAGGTAGTTTTAAGATGGGACTGGAAAACGTAATTGCCGAAGCTTTGCCGGAAGTGCTGACCACGCGGCTCGACTCGCTGATCAACTGGGCACGCAAATCTTCACTCTGGCCGGCGACATTCGGACTCGCTTGCTGCGCGATCGAGATGATGAACGCGACGTCATCGCGAAACGATCTGGCGCGCTTCGGTGCAGAAGTGTTTCGCGCCAGCCCGCGTCAGGCAGACGTGATGATCGTTTCCGGACGTGTGTCGCGCAAGATGGCGCCGGTATTGCGACGAATTTACGATCAGATGCCCGAACCGAAATGGGTGATCTCGATGGGCGCGTGCGCGACGTCGGGCGGCGTGTTTGATAACTACGCGATCGTGCAGGGCGTGGACAAGATCGTTCCCGTCGACGTGTACATTCCCGGTTGTCCTCCGCGGCCGGAGATGTTGATTCACGCGGTGATGATGTTGCAGGAAAAAGTTATGAAGGAGAGCGTGCGCGATCGACGCGACGTTCCCGAAGCCGAAGCGCGCGAAGCGGTCGTGCCCGGCACGTTGCCGATCACTGATGGATCGACTGCGCGTCAAAACACGTTGCCGGAATCGAGACCGTACACGATCGCATCGAGACACGAGCGGCGCCGGTCTTCGTAAACAGTAATGATGGAAAACAGCGAGCAAGCGACTGAGACAAGCGAAAGCTTGGAAGCTACAGCGCCGCCTTTTGTGGCGGCGTTACAGCGTGAACATCCGGAGTGGGCCTCGGAAGTGATCTCTGCTTTGGGCGAGACCACTGTGATCGTGCCTCGCGAACACATCGTCGCCGCATGCTCGTTTCTGAAGACGTCGCCCGACTGCCTGTTCAATTTTCTGGCAGACATCTGTGGCGCGGATCGTGGTCCTGAAGAAGAGCCGCGTTTCGAAGTCAACTATCACCTCTTCTCCACGACAAAGCATCACCGCGTGCGACTGAAAGTCTTGCTCAACGAAGAAGACGCGCACGTTGAAACGGTGACGACAGTATGGAAGACGGCGAACTGGCACGAACGCGAGACGTTCGATCTGTTTGGCGTAATTTTTGACGGCCATCCCGATCTGCGTCGCATTCTGTTACCGGATGATTGGCAGGGGCACGCGTTGCGCAAGGATTTTCCGTTGCGCGGTTACGAGCCGTATAGCTTGAAATGAACGGGTTCTGAAATGAGTTCCGCACCGACAATTCCGCCGCAATTCGAGATCGTCGATCAGCCGCTCGACACGCAGATGACGATCTCGATGGGCCCGCAACACCCGTCGACACACGGCGTGCTGCGTTTGGAACTCGTGCTCGACGGCGAGATGGTCGTCAAAGCGACGCCGGACATCGGCTATCTCCACACGGGCATGGAGAAGCTGTTTGAATACAAAAAATATCAGCAGGGGATCGTCATCACCGACCGGATGGACTACCTCAATCCGCTCGGCAACAACCTCGCCTACGTCATGGCCGGCGAGAAACTGCTCGGCCTCGAGATTCCGGAACGCGCACAAACGATTCGCGTCCTCATGTGCGAGCTACAGCGAATCGGTTCGCATCTCGTTTGGCTCGGCACGCACGCGCTCGACATCGGCGCGATGACCGTCTTCTTCTACTGCTTCCGCGAACGCGAGAAGATCCTGAACATGATCGAAGCCGCTTCCGGTGGACGACTCACGCCGTCGTACTTTCGCATCGGCGGCTTGATGATGGACCTTCCCGCCGGATTCGAAAACCGTTGCAAACAGTTTCTCGACGGCTTTTTGCCGGCGCTCCAGGAGTTTCACACGCTGCTCAGCGGCAACAAGATCTTCCAGCGCAGAACGCAAGGCATCGGCCGGATCTCTGCTGAAGACGCGATCGACTGGGGACTTTCTGGTCCGTGTTTGCGCGGCAGCGGCGTCAATCTCGATCTCAGGCGTGCGAACCCGTACACGGGCTATGAAACGTACGACTTCGAAGTGCCGACCGAACCTGACGGCGACGTTTGGTCGCGCTACATGGTTCGCATGCGCGAGATGAAGGAGTCGCACAAGATCTCCGTGCAAGCGCTGTCGCGTCTGCGGCCTGGTCCAGTGAAAGCTGACGCGCCGAAAGTTGTGCTGCCCGATCGTGAAGCGATGAAGAGTCACATGGACGCGTTGATTCACCACTTCCTGATCGTCGCCGAAGGATTCGACGTTCCGGCGGGCGAGGTTTATCACCCGATTGAGGCTTCGAAGGGCGAGTTGGGTGTGTACATGAAGTCGGACGGTGGACCAAAGCCGAGTCGCGTGCACTTCCGTGGACCAAGTTTTGTGAATCTTTCGGCGCTGCCGGTGATGTCGGAAGGAGAGATGGTGGCGGACGTGGTCGCCATTATCGGGTCGCTCGATATCGTTCTCGGAGAGATTGACCGGTGAGCACTCAGTTAACACAGATCCAATGCCACTGTCCCAACCCGTCGAGCTCGGAGTGGAGCCCGCAACGTTTTCGGCGGAGGTTGAGGCGGAGATCGACTGGCACTTGTCGAAATATCCGGTGCCGCGCTCTGCCATTTTGCCGCTGATGTTCATCGTGCAACGTGAACGCGGTTATCTCGATCCGCCGGGCGTGCTTTATCTTGCGAACCGGCTCGCGCTGCGCGTGACGGACATCTGGGAAGTCGCGACGTTCTACTCGATGATCCACACGACGGCGATCGGGAAGTATCACATCCAGGTCTGCCGCACGCTGTCATGCAAGATCATGGGCGCGGGAAAAGTCGTCGAGCATTGCTCGAAGAAACTCGGAATCAAGGTCAACGAGACGACGGCCGACGGGCGATTTACGTTGTCGGAAGTCGAGTGTCTCGGCTCGTGCGGCACGGCGCCGATGATGCAGATCAATTTTGACTATCACGAAAACCTGACGCCGGAAAAGATCGATCAGGTGCTGGACGCGCTGCCGTAAGTTTGGCGTAAAAGTTTATGCGTATCGAAGCCATCGGTTGTGAACCACTTCAACTCCGTCGAGTTCATCTCGAGAACTCGCATTCGCTTGACGTCTACCGGGCCAATGGAGGCTACGAGGCGCTCAAGAAAGTGCTCGACGGCATGTCGCCGGACGACGTGATCAACGAGGTGAAGAAGTCGTCGCTGCGCGGACGTGGCGGAGCGGGTTTCCCGACCGGAATGAAGTGGAGCTTCGTGCCGAAAGACTCGCCGAAGCCGAAATACGTCGTCTGCAACGCCGACGAATCAGAGCCGGGGACGTTCAAGGATCGCTACCTGATGGAACGCGATCCGCACATGCTGATCGAAGGCATGTTGATCGCCGCGTACGCGCTCGGCGCAAGAAACAATTACATCTACACGCGCGGCGAGTACAAGTATCTCATCGACATCATGGACGTCGCGCTGAAGGAAGCACGCGGCGCGGGACTCGTCGGCGAAAAGATTCTCGGCACAAACTTCTCCTGCGACATTCACACGCACACCGGCGCCGGCGCTTACATCTGCGGTGAAGAGACTGCGCTGCTGAGTTCATTGGAAGGACTGCGTGGACATCCGCGTATGAAGCCTCCCTTCCCTGCCGTCTCAGGTTTGTATGCGTGTCCGACTGTTGTGAACAACGTCGAGACGCTGACGGCCGTACCCGACATCATCAAGATGGGCGGCGAGGCTTATCAGAAACTCGGAACCGAGAAGAGCGGCGGCACAAAACTGTGGTCCGTCTCCGGTCACGTCAACAGCCCCGGCGTTTACGAACTGCCGATGGGCTACGACGACATGGAAAAGTTCATCATGGAAGACTGCGGCGGGATCCTCGGCGGCAAGCAGTTGAAAGCCGTGATTCCCGGCGGATCTTCCGTTTACATCATGCGCGCCGATCAGATTGTCGGGAAAGACGTGCGCATGGATTACGAAGGACTGGTGGCTGCCGGATCGAGCGTCGGTTCCGGCGGTTTCATCGTCATGGATGAAACGGTCGACATTTTCGAGTCGACGAAAAACCTGACCGAGTTTTACAAACATGAATCGTGCGGCTGGTGCACCCCGTGTCGTGAAGGAACAGACTGGCTGGTGAAAGTTTTCAAACGCATCGACAACGGCGGCGGACGGCTCGAAGATGCGCAACTGATGCTGGATCTTTGCGACAACATCGAAGGCAAGTCGTTCTGCCCGCTGGGCGACGCAGCCTCCTGGCCTATCCAGTCGGCAATTAAGCGGTTCCCGGAAGACTTCGTGCGCAGATTGAATAGAAATGGCGACTGAGTTAGTAAAAGTCACAATCAACGAAAAGCAGTTTGAAGTTCCCAAGGGCGCGCGTCTCATCGACGTGTGCCGCGAAAAGGGATTCGACATTCCTTCGTTCTGCTACTACGCAGACCTCGCGCTGCAGGCGTCGTGTCGCATGTGTCTCGTGCGCATCGAGAAGATGCCGAAGCTCCAAACGTCGTGCACGATCACCTGCACCGACGGCATGGTGGTCACAACGCAAAGCGAAGAGATCGAAAAGGCCCAGCGCGGCATGACCGAGTTTCTGCTGGCGAACCATCCGCTCGATTGCCCGGTGTGCGATCGCGGCGGCGAGTGCGAGCTCCAGGAGATGACGTTCGACTGGGGTGGACTCGAAGAACGCTTCACCGAACAAAAAAACTACTACGCCGAGAAATATCTCTCGCCGATGGTCGCGAACGATTCGCAGCGCTGCATTCTCTGCAAACGTTGCACGCGCGTTTGCGACGAGTGGATGGGCGAGGATGCGATCGAGGCGGGCGGCCGCGGCGCGCACACGGTTATCGGCACGTACATGGGCTGGCTCGACTGTTCGCAGTGCGGCAACTGCATCGAAGTCTGTCCGACAGGCACGCTGCTCGACGCGACGTATCGTCATCAAACGCGTCCGTGGGAGTTGGCCCAAACGATCTCGACGTGCAACTTCTGTTCGGACGGTTGCCAGATGTCGCTGGGCTCGCGCGGCGGTGAGTTGATGCGCGTGGTCGCGCGCGATCGTTACGTCAACGGCATCAACGGCGAGTTTCTGTGCGTCAAAGGCCGGTTCGCGCATCCGTTCGTCAATCACGAGGCACGCATTCGCACGCCGATGATTCGTTACAAGAAAGGCGGCAAGCTGATTCCCGCAACGTGGGACGAAGCGATTCGTCACGTTGCCGAGCGTCTCGATGCTGTCGCCGACCAGCATGGACGAAACTCGATAGGCGTCGTCGGCAGTCCACGATTGACGAATGAAGCGCTGTACGTGCTGCACAAGTTTACGACCGATTTAGTCGGCACCGACAACTACACGACGACCGACGCGTTCACGCTGAAGCCGTTCTTCGACAATCTCGGCGCGCCGCTCGCGACGCATCGCGATATTCGTTACGCGAAGACGATCCTGTTGATCGGCGGCGAGCCGGAAGAGTTGCAACCACTCACCGGCAAACAGATCCGCCAGGCTGTGCGAAACGGCGGCGCGAAACTGATCATCGCGAACCCGGTTCGCATTCGTCTCGTCGAACAGGCCGCTGCTTTCCTGCACATCAGACCGGGCACTGAAGACGCGATCGCTCTGGCGTTTGCGAATCCGGCGAGCGACGCATTGGCCGCGAAGAAAGCGGGCATCGAAACCGAGCGAGATCGACGCCGCGCGCCAGATCATCGCGGACACACAAGGTGATCTGATCGTGATGTTTGGCGGAGAGCTCAGTCGCGAAGCACAGGCAGTCGTGGGCCAACTTGCCAGCGTGTTTGGCGCAGACGCTCGGCGCGTGTTGTTGCATCCATTGCCGTTATTCAACAACAGTATCGGCGCGCACGACATGGGCATGATGAACGGCGCGATGACGCCGTCGGAGATGCTCGACGCGTCCGGCGATGCGATCCGCGCGATGTATGTCGCCGGCAGTTTCCTGCCGCAACATCTCGATGCAGCCGAAGACGCACTCGCGAAACTCGATTTCCTGGTGGTCCAGGAGATGTTCGAAAGCGAAACGACCGCGCACGCCGACGTCGTTCTGCCCGCATCGTCGTATGCCGAACAGGACGGCACGTTCACGAACAACGACGGGCTGGTCCAACGAGTGCGACAGTCGATTCCGCCGGTGCATCAAGCGAAACCTGACTGGTTGATCGTCGCGCAACTCGCGAAAGAGCTGGGCCTGGATTTTGGCTTCGAGTTGTCGCCCAGCGCGATCTTTCGTCACATCGGCGAGAACGTTCCGGCGTATTCCGGCATGCGCTACCCGCTGCTGAAAGACGAGACCAATCCGATTCAGGCGAAATACGTCGTCGGACAGACTGATGTTGGCGAAGCGCTGGCCGCGGTTCGCAACAGCGTCGAAGCACTCGACGAAACCGGCGAGAAGATCTACGGAACACCAAAAGTCGGCCACGAGTTGTTCAGAATTGGAAATCTGACGGACAAGGTGCCGCAGTTTCATCTGCTGGCATCCGGCAATCCGCGGCCCGAGACGACGGCCATATCGCCCTTGTATCAGATAACGGTTAAGTGATTGCGAATTTCGGATTGCGAATTTCGAAATCCGCAATTCGCAATTCGCAATTCAACGATACATGGATCCACAACTACTTATTGACATCGGTCTTAAGCTGGTAGCCATCACCGTGGCTTTTACGGTCGTGTTGTTGATCGTCGCTTACACGGTGCTCGCCGAACGTCGTGTACTCGGCTTCATCCAGGGGCGGCTTGGCCCAAACCGCGTTGGCCCAGGCGGAATCCTGCAACCGTTTGCCGACCTGCTGAAGTTCATCCTTAAAGAAGACATCGTTCCCGACAAATCAACGCGCTTTATCTACTTTCTGGCGCCCGTAATCGCCACGATGGCGGCGTTGATGACGATGATCGTCTATCCGTTTGGACCAGAGACGCGAATTCCCTTCACCGACATCTCGTTGCCGCTGACGATTGCGCGTTTCGACGTGGGCCTGCTTTACGTTTTGGGCATCACGTCGATTGGCGTGTACGGAATCGCGCTCGCCGGTTGGTCGTCGAACAACAAGTACAGCTTGATGGGCGGGTTGCGCGCGTCGTCGCAGATGATCTCTTACGAGCTCGCGTTGGGCCTCAGTTTAATCGGCGTGATTCTGCTGGCGGGAACGTTGGACCTCGCGCAGATCGTCGAGAACCAATCGGGCTGGCACGGCGCGCGGTGGTTCATCTTCTTCCATCCGCTCGGTTTCATCGTTTACCTGATCGCGGCGATTGCTGAAACGAACCGCGTGCCGTTCGACTTGCCGGAAGCTGAAACCGAACTCGTCGCGGGTTTTCACACGGAATACAGTGCGATGAAGTTTGCGCTGTTCTTCCTCGCCGAATACATCAACATGTTCACGGTGTCGATGCTGGCGACGACGCTGTTTCTCGGTGGCTGGAACGTGCCGTTTTTGGATCTCCTCGTTGATCGCGGAACGTTTCTGTTCGGGCTCATCAGCGCGCTCGGTTTCATCGTTAAAATCGTCTTCTTTCTGTTTCTGTATATCTGGTTGCGCGGGACGCTGCCGAGGTTTCGGTTCGATCAATTGATGAGCTTTGGTTGGAAGGTGCTGTTGCCGTTTGCGCTGTTCAGCATCTTCCTGACGGCGACGCTGCTCTTTCTGTTTCCGGGTTTGTAAGGATGCTGGCTCTGCTATTCATTTTGTTTGCCGGGATGGCGATTGGGTGTGCTCTGGCGGTGGTAGCGCAACGCAATCCGATTTACAGCGCGATCTCGCTGATCGGCGTTTTTATTTCGCTGGCGTGCTTGTATGTGATGTTGGCGGCGCCGTTCATCGCAGCGGTGCAGGTGATCGTTTACGCGGGCGCGATCATGGTGCTCGTCGTCTTCGTGATCATGCTGCTCAACGTCGAGGAGGAGGAACACCGCCGATCGCGACTCAAGTTTTTAATTCCGACGGCAATCGTTTTGGCGGCCGTGTTGATCGCGGAGATCGCTTTCATTCTGGTGACGGTGAAGCCGTCGCGCTTCACGCCCGCGTCTGATGGCACGTCAGTCGGACTGACGCATTCGATCGGATCAAATCTATTTACGCAATACCTGCTGCCGTTCGAGATAACTTCAATTCTGATACTGATGGCCATCGTCGGCGCGATGACGCTCGCGCGACGTGGTGGACTGCTTTCGCCGACCGCTCGCATCGTGCCGGGCGCAACGAAGTTGCCGCTGTCGATGATCGATCCGGCGGTCGGTCACGAATCGACTGAAGCAATTGAAGCAGAAACGACGGAGGAAGCAGCGCGGCTGCTCGGCGTCGACAAGCTGCCGCAAAAGCGGGATTAAGTGTTATGGAACCACAACTCTCATGGTATCTCGCGTTGTCCGCCGTGCTGTTCACGATCGGCGTGACGGGTGTGATCATCAAGCGCAACATCATCGCGATGTTCATGTGCATCGAGTTGATGCTCAATGCCGTGAATCTGACGTTTGTTGCGTTCTCGAGTTTCTTTCAGGACGTTACGGGACAACTGTTCGTCTTCATCGTGATGACCGTCGCGGCAGCGGAAGCGGCCGTGGGCTTGGGCATCATCATCGCGATCTTTCGTAATCGCGAGACGCTGGATGTGGATGAGGCCAGCATATTGAAGCTGTAGTCCGTGGTCAGTTGTCAGTTGTCAGTTGTTACGGACTACGGACTACTGACTACTGACCAAAATGTAAATGGAAACGAATCTCCTCAGCGTGATCATCTTCGCGCCGCTCCTGGGAGCGGCGATCAATTGGTTCGTCGGACGGCGAGTGCGCGACGAACGATTTATCGGTCTGGTCGCTTGCGGCTCGATTGCGATCTCGACCGTCGTCGCTTTTTATCTCGCGTTCAAATCGCACGGCGCGTTGCGCGGCGAAGAACCGTTGCTCGATCACATCTGGACCTGGCTGTCTGTCGGACGTCTTCGCGCCGACTTCGCGCTCGCGATGGATCGATTGAGCGGCACGTACGCGCTCTTCGTCACCTTCGTCGGTCTGCTGATCCACATCTTCGCCATCGGTTACATGCACGGCGAGGCGGGCTTCTACCGCTTCTTCGCGTTCCTGAACCTGTTCATGTTCGCGATGCTGACGCTCGTGCTCGCGGACAATTTCGTGTTGATGTTTGTCGGCTGGGAGGGCGTCGGCCTCTGCTCGTACCTGCTCATCGGCTACTACTTCAACAAGAAAGAAGCGGGCGACGCGGCGAAGAAGGCGTTCATCACGAACCGCATCGGCGACTGGGGCTTTGTCCTCGGCGTAATGTTGACGTTTTTCGTGACCGGTTCGGTCAGCTTCTTTGCGAATCCTGCCGTGGGCGAAGCTGCAACGACGGCGCTGTCGTTCTTCAAGGACTTGCCCGTTGAACCTTTCACGCTTGGCGCGATCACCGCCGGCGGCGCGACGACGATCGCGTTGTTGCTGTTTATCGGCGCCGCGGGAAAGAGCGCACAGATTCCGCTGTACGTCTGGCTGCCTGACGCGATGGCCGGACCGACGCCCGTCTCCGCACTGATTCACGCAGCCACGATGGTGACCGCAGGCGTTTACATGATCGTCCGCTGTTCGGAGATCTTCATTCACGCGCCTACGGCGATGTTTATTGTTGCTATTGTCGGCGCGGCCACGGCGCTATTCGCTGCAACCATTGGCCTGGCGCAAAACGACATCAAGAAAGTTCTCGCCTACTCGACCGTCTCGCAGCTCGGTTACATGTTTCTCGCCTGCGGTGTCGGCGCGTTCGTTGCCGCCATCTTCCACGTCATCACGCACGCGTTCTTCAAAGCGTTGTTGTTCCTCGGATCGGGGTCGGTGATTCACGGCATGCATCACGAGCAGGACATGCGACGCATGGGTAACCTGCGGAAGTACATGCCGGTCACGTTTGTGACGATGCTTATCGGATGGCTGGCGATCAGCGGTATTCCGATCTTCGCCGGCTTCTTTTCGAAGGACGAGATTCTGTGGAAGGCGTGGAGCGCGCACGGCATCGGCTCGGCAAACAAGATCCTATGGGCGGTGGGCGCGATTACGGCGCTGCTGACGGCGATCTACATGACGCGAATGATGGTCATGACGTTCTGGGGAAGCGAGCGCTTCGACGCAGCTCATCATCCTCCACACGAGTCGCCGAAGGTCATGACCATCCCGCTGATCGTGTTGGCGGTGTTGTCCACGGTTGGCGGTTTCATCGGCATTCCTTATGCGTTTGCAAACGCAGATATCAACCTAATCGAGCACACGCTGGAACCTGTGATTGCGCACCTTCCAGTAGTTGTCGATCACTCGCATTTAACTGAGGAACGTCTTTTAGCGCTGGGGTCAGTAATAATTGCGCTTATCGGAATTGGCATCGGCTGGACCATATTCAAGAAACGCCCGACGCTTGCCATGCCGCGAATTCTGGAAAACAAATACTACGTCGACGAGATTTACGACGCCGCGCTGATCCGTCCGATCGTCGTCGGATCACGCGAGGGCCTGTGGAAGATATTCGACATCGGCGTCATCGACGGACTGCTCCACGGAATCGGACAGTCTGTAACTGAACTGGGCCGCCTCGCGCGCTACCTGCAAGCCGGGTTCGTGCGCGCCTACGCCGCGATCATTCTGATCGGCGCGCTGATCCTGATCGGCCTCTTTGCCTACCTCGGTTTTCCCGGGATGAAGCCGTAACAAATGCCGAAACTACTGACCATCCTGATTCTTCTGCCTACGGCGGGCGCGCTGGTCGCGGTGCTGTACGGCCTGCTCGGCAAACGCGAAGAACATCACAAATGGATCGCGCTGGCGACCACCACGCTGACGTTCCTCGTTTCGCTACTGCTGATCCGCGGCATCGGCGGCGGTCCTGAGTTTCGCTTCGAAGAGAACATCACCTGGATCGGATCGATCGGCGCGCGTTATCACCTTGGCGTCGACGGCGTCAGCCTGTGGCTGGTCTTGCTGACGACTCTGCTGATGCCGATCGCGATCCTTTCTAGTTGGACCGCGATTCATAAGCGACAGCTCTCGTATTACGTCTTTCTCCTGATACTCGAGTCGGCGATGATCGGCGTCTTCGTGTCGCTCGACCTGCTGCTCTTCTACCTGTTTTTCGAAGCGTCGCTCGTACCGATGTTCTTCCTCATCGGCATCTGGGGCGGACAACGGCGGATTTACGCGGCGGTCAAGTTTTTCATTTACACAGCGGTCGGCAGCTTGCTGATGCTGGTCGGCATCATCGCGCTTTATTTCATTTATCATTCGTTTGACTACCCGACGATCCTGACGGCGATGACGTCGAACCCGCTGACGGGACGCGCGGCATTTTGGCTATTCATCGCATTCGGACTGGCGTTCTGCATCAAGGTGCCGCTGTTTCCGTTTCACACCTGGCTGCCTGACGCGCACACCGAAGCGCCGACAGCAGGTTCAGTCATTCTCGCGGGCGTGTTGCTGAAGATGGGAACGTACGGACTGATGCGTTTCAATCTGGCGCTGTTCCCTGATGCGGCGCGCGCGTGGGCGCCGTACGTGATCACACTCGCAGTGATCGGAATCATTTACGGCGCGCTGGTGGCGATGGTCCAACCCGACGTCAAACGTCTCGTCGCTTATTCATCGGTCAGTCACATGGGCTTTGTCGTGCTCGGGATCTTTTCATTCACCGAACTCGGCATGCAGGGCGCGCTGTATCAAATGCTGAATCACGGCGTTTCGACGGGCGCGCTGTTCCTGTTCGTCGGCTTCATTTACGAACGCAGGCACACGCGCATGATCGACGAATTCGGCGGGCTCGCGACCCCGATGCCGTGGTTTGCAACCCTGTTCATAATCGCGTCGTTGTCGTCGATCGGTCTGCCGTTTCTGAACGGATTTGTCGGTGAGTTTCTGATTTTGATCGGAATGTGGACCTCGAGCTTCAGCCGTTCGTGGATCGTGACGATGCTCGCCGCGACCGGCGTCATCTGGGCAGCGGTTTACATGCTGTGGATGTTGCAGCGTGTGCTGTTTGGCGAAACCACGAATCCTGAAAACGCACGACTCCGCGACCTGAACGCTCGCGAGATCGGGCTGATACTGCCGCTGATGCTGCTGATGCTTTTCATGGGCGTCTATCCGCGCCCGTTTCTCGATCGTTCGAAGGCGGCCGTAGTCGCCATTAGAGATCGCGTGATGCAAACGCCGGCCGGTGGCTCGATCGATACCGCCAGTCTGGAACGCAGGACTGAATGAATCTGTTTCTCGCACAATCAACGATGCCGATTATCAACTGGTCGCTGATCGCGCCGGAGGTAATCGTCTGCGCCGCTGCAGTGATCGTGATGCTCGTCGACGCGTTCGCGCGTCCGACACAGCGCTGGATGACTGGCGGTATTGCAATGGCCGGACTCTTCGCCGCCGCAGTCGCTACTATTTGGCTCTGGGCATCCGGCACTGCTTCGTTCGACGCCTTCAACGGCATGATCGTCCTCGACGAGTTGCGTCTCGGGTTTACGCTGATCTTTTTGCTCGTCTCGTTTTTGACGTTGCTGATTTCGAACGTCTGGGTCGACAGCGAACAACTTCCGGCGGGTGAGTTTCATTCCTTGCTGTTGTTTGCAACCGTCGGAATGATGCTGATGGCGTCGGGTAACGATCTCGTCATCGTTTTCCTCGGCCTCGAGATTCTTTCGATCGCAACTTATGTGATGGCGGGCTTCCGTCGCACCGACGTCCGCTCAAACGAATCGTCGCTGAAGTACTTCATTCTCGGCTCCTTCTCTTCCGCGTTCCTGCTCTACGGCATCGCACTCGTTTACGGAGCGACGTCGATTGCCGAGCCGCAAGCGGGCGAAACGTTGACGCGCATTATTCCGGGCACGACCAACATTGCAGAACTCGCGAGCCGCGTTAACGACGCCCAGTATCCGGCGCTGCTGTTTGCGGGCGTGGCGATGATGTTTGTCGGCTTCGGTTTCAAGATCGCGACCGCGCCGTTTCACATCTGGACGCCGGACGTCTACGAAGGCGCACCGACACCCGTGACGGCGTTCATGGCTGCTGGTCCGAAGGCTGCTGGTTTTGCATCATTCATGCGCGTGTTTGTCTTCGGCTTGCCGTTCGTCGTGTCGTCGTACAGCAACGCGGGCGGTAATCTGCACAAGGCGTGGATCGGCGCGCTCGTCGTGATGGCAATACTCACGATGACGCTCGGTAACGTCGTCGCGATCGTTCAGAACAACGTGAAACGAATGCTGGCGTATTCGTCGATCGCGCACGCCGGGTATGCGCTCGTCGGCTGTATCGCCGCAGGCGCCACGAGCGATCCCCTGCAGCGCAACCAGGCGATCACGGCCGTCATGTTCTACCTGTTGACGTACGCGGTGATGAACATCGGCGCGTTTGCCGTCGTGCAGTTGATCGCGCGCAGTGGCGACCGTCGCACGGCGATTGAAGACTACAGCGGCATCGGTTTCGAATCGCCGGTGCTGGCGTTCTCGTTGAGTCTCTTCATGCTCAGTCTGCTCGGAATGCCGCTCACGGCGGGATTCATGGGCAAGGTCATGGTGTTCGGCGCGGCCATCGATCAGCGGATGTACCCGCTCGTCGTCATCGGTGTGCTCAACACGGCGGTCTCGGCTTATTACTACCTGCGGCTGATCATCGTCATGTTCTTCGGCGACCGCACCACGACGTGGGCAGCGCCGCGCATTCCCGCGAGCATTGCGCTGGCGCTGATAATCACGGTGCTCGGCGTGCTGTATCTCGGTATCTTTCCGGGCCGTGTAATCAACGGCCTCCAGACAAAAATCGAATCTCAGTTCTTTACGAAGCGCCAGTGACCGCCGCGACTGCCGAAAGCTACGCGCAAATCGTCCGGGAAAAACTTGGCGAAACCTGGCTGCCGCGAATCTATCGCGAGCGAATCCTGCGTCTGCGCACGCGCTCGTACCACTTCGAAGCCGCGAAGCCGCAGGCGCGAATCGTTATTCAACACACGCTGCTCGGAGTCGAGTTGAAAATCGGACGCCGGCGGCTGCTGTGTCCGGATCTGGCGACGGCCAGGTACCTGTCAGTCTTCGCTCGCGTGGGCGTCACCGACGTCGCCGTGCCCTACGACATCACAAAGATTTCGCATATTGCGGACGAATTGGAGTCGTCGTGGTATAGAATGTTGCTGCTGGTTGAACAGGAAGCCGGCCAAACGGCCCCAAGAATCCGAAGCCGGTTGCGTGGCCTGCTAATTGCTCAGGTTCGATCGGAGATTACCGCCGCAGGCGCGGGCAGCAAAATGCCGGAGTTTAAGATTAAGAAGAAGTAGACTCAGAACCCCCAGGACAGAGATTAACGACACGACAGATGAGCCAAGAACTTATTCCATTCCCCTTCACCCAACAAACTTTTTGCCGCTATGAACCGGTCGAGCAGCGCATTCCGGCCGCCCGCGTTCTGGTAATCGATAGCCTGCTTCGCGACGAAGACGATCTATCTGACGTCGCACGCGACGAGTGGGGCTCTATGCTCGCAGCGCAAATGCGTCGGGAACGGTTCATCGCCGGCCTCGCGATTGAGAACATTCTCAACAACATATCGCGGCTGGTGAAGGACCCGACCAGTGAAGTGGCGCATGTCTCGCAAATCGCCGAAGCTGCGGCGCAATTCGAACCCGACGCCATCGTCGTCAGCGGTACGCTCCGCGACTTCGATTACTACCAACAATCGATCATCGACAGCTTTGGCGGCTTCATTCGCAAGACAAAGATTCCGGTGCTCGCGATCTGCGGTGGACATCAGTTGGTGGGCCTCAGTTTCGGCGCTCGCGTCATCACGCTCGACAAACTCGAGCAGCACGAGCAGCGTATCGACCGGCCGCACGAGTATCAGTATCGCTTCGTTCGCATTACGGATCCTGACGATCCGATCTTCGAAAATATTGCCGTCGATTGCGAAACGGATATTTCGTCGAGCAGTGGACCCATAGCCGCGCGCATTCTTCGCGTCTGGCAGAATCACGGCCTCCAACTCGATCGTGTCCCCGAAGGATTCAAGCTGCTGGCGACTTCGTATCTGTGTCGCAACCAGATGATGGTGAAACGCGGCGGCGGACAGCTCATCTACACCGTGCAATTCCACCTCGAGAAGTCGTTTGAAGACTGGAACAAGAACCGCACGCGCTGGGAGCATCCAAACGAGTCGCGCGACGGCCGCATACTTTTCGAGAACTTCCTGCTCATGGCTACACGGTAGCGGTTGCCTCCACTTAACGACGAAAACCCTGGTCCAGGCGGCACAAGATCTCGCCGCGCGCGATGAAGTACTCGCCCGAATACTTTCGACTCACGGCGCGCCGCCTATGTGGCGACGCGCGACCGGGTTTACAACGCTCGTACACATAATCCTGGAACAGCAGGTGTCGTTGAAGTCTGCGAAAGCAATGTTGCTGCGGCTTCAGTCGGCAATCGACCCGTTCACGCCGGAACGTTTTGTCGAGCTAGGCGAAACTCATTTCCGCGGCCTGGGAGTCACACGACAAAAATCCGCGTATTTGCTTCACCTTTCGGGTTCGATTCTCAAGGGTGACTTGAGCCTGACTAAGCTATCGCGACTGAGCGACGAGGAAGTCAGACAACGACTGACGCAGATCAAAGGTATCGGCTCGTGGAGCGCTGATGTCTATTTGTTGATGGCGATGAGGCGCGGAGATGTTTGGCCGGCTGGTGACCTGGCGCTAGCGGTTGCAGTGAAAGAATTGTGGGGTCTCCAGTTAAGACCCACGCCCGATGAACTCGAACGGATCGCTGAACGCTGGCGTCCGTATCGTGCCGTCGCCGCCCGAATGCTATGGCAACATTACTTATTTGGCGATCGTTGACGTAGTCGTCGTCGGCAGCGGAATCCCCGGCGGGCTTACTTTCGGAACGTTCTCCATCGTTAGTTCAATCAGATCGTCGACCACGGCTTTCAGATCGTTTGTCTCACGATAGATCTGAAGCTGTCGATCGGCAGACGTGCCGCGCTCGAGAATCGTGTGAACGTGATTGATCTCGTTTCGGGATCCGAGTTCGTCAACCACGTCGTCGACAAATTCGAGCAGCTCCAACACGAGATCGCGCACCGGCACTTCTGTCTGCTTCCCAAGATCGATCATTTTGCCATCGAGTCCGTAACGCACGGCGCGCCACTTGTTCTCCTGGATCAACATCCGCCGGTACAACCGGAAACCGAGGTTCTTGTCGATCAGCGTATTCAACTTTGCCACGATCGCCTGGAACAGCGCCGCGATCGCAATGGTGTCGTCAACGCGCGTCGGAATATCGCAAACGCGAAACTCCAACGTCGGGAAGTACGGGTGCGGCCGAAGGTCCCACCAGATTTTCTTGCCGTCGTTGATGCAACCGGTCTTGATCAGCAGATCGACGTAACGCTGGAAACCGCTGTAAGAATCGAAGTGATCGGGAATGTCGGTGCGTGGAAACTGTTTGAAAACTTCCGTTCGATACGATTTGAGTCCCGTGTTGTGGCCCATCCAGAACGGCGACGACGTCGAAAGCGCCAGGACGTGCGGCAGAAAATAACGCGCGGCGTTCATGATGTGAATCCCGCGCTCGCGATCGGCCATGCCGACGTGCACGTGCAGTCCGAAAATCAGCAGCGACCGCGCAACAGTCTGAAGCTCCTGGATCAGCAATTCGTAACGCTCGTCGTCGAATATCTTCTGGTCCTGCCAGCGCGAAATCGGATGTGTTGAGGCGGCGACGATAACCAGACCGTTCTTCCTCGCGAGTCCGGCGATGATGCTGCGCAGTCGCGTGATGTCGGCACGCGCTTCCTGGATGTTGCGGCAGATCCCGGTACCCACTTCCACCATCGACTGGATCATTTCCGGTTTGATCTGCTCGCCAAGCAGCATCTTGCCTTCTTCGAGAATCTCCGCGACGTGCGACCGCAACTCGCGTGTCTGCGGGTCGACGATTTGAAATTCCTCTTCGATCCCGAGCGTGAATTGATCGAACATTTGCCCTCTCAGTCTAACTATTGGTCAGGTGTTTCGCGATCATTTGCCAGTCGGGCCTGACCTTGCCCAGAAACTCATGGCGCAAATGCTTGAACGCGCTTCCGGGTGAATGGACCGGGCTGTACAGATCGAAGTGTACGTACCAGGTGCGTGGTTCACCTTCCTGAAACAAAAAATGCAGAACGGCTTCGCCTCTTCGACGTTCGTAAAAGCCGCCCGTCGTGTCTTTATGGTTCGCCATCAGCCGCGTGAAGTCTCGACGCCGTGCGAGTGTCGACTCGATCATGGGCCAGGCTTCGAACTGCAACCCAACGCCGCCCTCGCCGTAGACGTTCGTGATTCGCTTCACGAGTTGCCACAGTCCCTTTTCGTGCATGCGGTCCATCAACATCAACATTGCCTGTTGTTTGTCGATGGGCCATGAATCAAACGCTGCCGCGTCCGACAGCGCGCCCCACAGACCGGCGAGCTTTCCTTGCAGGAGTTCGCGCGTGCCGGCGGTCAGGTCTTCCCATTTGAACGCGGTCATTGCTGCCGCAGGTTTACTCATTCTTCGAAACTTCTCGCTCCAGCGTCCTGCGTACTTCGTCGGGAACGTCGGTGAACCTCAGGCCCACGCCCTGTCCCGGATTGCTGTAAATGACTTCCGCGTTGCAAACAACCTGCACGTCGCTGCTGAACGGTATTCGCACCATCAGAAACGCGCCCTCGGGAATGTTCGCCTGCGTGTTCATGTACAGTCCACCGGCACTGATGTCTTTCGTGCTGGCGACGCCGGTTACGTCCTGCCCGTCGAAAAAGACGTCAACGATCAGCCGCGCACGATCGTGCGCCCGGCGCTCCTCCTGCGATTGAGATCCTTCCTCGACGTCGTCGGCCACCGCGTGCCCCTCCTCCATCGAAACTAAGATTCGCCCTTGAATTGTACCCGTTTTCTTTATTTTTGGCTGATGATGTAGGTGGGCACCATGCCTCCACCGGAACTGACGTTTGCGAGCTCGGTTGCGGACAGCCGGGTGAACGCCGAACCAACCTTGCCGTTGAATAAAAGCGGGTCGAGATCGACCAGTTGTTCCGCAAATTCGATGCGGCCGTCGGTTGTCAGCGCTGGAAATTCTTCGCGCGCCGTTGGAACGCGTTCCTGGACCAGGTAGTCGCCGTTGGTAAGTGCGTTTTGAATCGCGTTCTCCCAGTCTGCTTGTTCTGTGTTCCAGCCGATCGTGATGCCGTGACCGCCGTAGTCGTCATTGGGTTTGAGTACGAGCCGTTCGTTGTTGGTGCGAATAAATTCGAGCAGATCGATCTTGCGATCCCGATATACTGATTGCTCGTCGCGCACGATTCGCGTCCACGGCACGTGTGTGTGAATCGCGTCGAGCTCTTTTTGCGTGAACAGGTGCGCGTGCTTGCGATCGGTGAGCACTGCGAAGAGCGCCTTCTTGTGAATCAGCTTCGAACGAAAACTGTTGACCATGCAGATCGCACCAGCGCGATACGCGTCGAGCAACATTGGGCAGTCGTTCATTATCGGCAGGTATTCGTTGACCAGGAGGCGCTTGTAGACGATGTCGATCTCCTGACCCGCGTAGCTCAAGCGATTGTTTTTGAATTCGAGTTCCTGCGGCGTGCAAATGATCGACGGGTAACCCGCCTGTTCGAAGAACTCGCGAAACAGTTCAAACTCTTTCACGGTCGGCACGTCGGCGAGGTCGATGATGGCGATGCGCGGCGGACGTTCCGGCTTGCGTCCGAGATACTCCTCGTATGAGTCGAGCAGGACCTCCAACATGTAACGCCGGCCGTACAGTGCCCGCAGGTTGTAGTCTGCGGCAAACTCTTTCATCACGGGCAAGCTGGAGAAGATCTCGTAAGCGGCGTCGGCGTAAGCAATGCCGGCGGGACTCTCGCCGTTGAGTTCGACGAAGCTGTACGCGGATGCGGTCAGAAACGAATCGAGTCGCGACGTTGGGGACACGGCCGCGTATCCCGGATCAATAGCCACGAGCTCTCGCTCAATCGGCGTCAACCCCAGATCATCGATTATCCTGGTGTCCGCGACAGCGGCATCCTTTACCTTCTGAATCGCCGACCAGACAGTCTCGCAAATGCGGCAGATCCGCTCGAAATCAGTCTCTGAAACAAAATGCGGCCTCAGATACGGCGACAACCGACGCCCGCCAAAGACGAGCCTCGCCCTCTCGAGCCCCTCATCGAGCATCGCCCGGGACTCTTCCGCCAATTGATTATTTGCGAGTAATTCGTGATACCGCGCAACAGCCTCAGGAAACATGGGCGCGCAGACAGGTCCTTCTGTGACGGATTTTGGCGGTAGCGTATCACGAATACAGTCTCACAGTTGCAAAACGTTCCCAGATCCTTTATCCAATGCTCCGCCCCTCGATTGGTTTAACTCAGGCGGCTCTCCACCCACCCACCCACACTTCGCCTGTCATTTCGAAAGCAGAACGCCTAATTGACATGTACAACAATCTCGTTGTACAACACGTTCGTTGTACAACAGAATTGTTGCGCAACGGGGATCGGAGGCTTTTTATGGTAATTAACCGGGTCGGCGCGCCCGTGCGGGGCACTGACTTCTATGGTCGAGAGGCTCTCGTTGACCTCATTTGGCAAAAGCTGAAAAACGGCAACATCCTGCTTGCCGCTCCACGAAGATTTGGCAAGACGAGTGTGATGTACCGCCTAATCGATGAACCTCGAGGTGACTTCAAAATCGTTCACGCCGACTTGGAGCACATGATTGAACCGGCTGAATTGATTTCGCAGTTGGCTGTTCAGCTGGCAACAGACACACGACTCGCTCGAATCGCCAATGGACTCAGCTACTTTCCCAAAACACTTTGGACGCGATTCAAAGACACGTTTTCCGAAGTCGATCTCCTCAAGCTAAAGGTGAAACTGAGAGACAACGTGCGCCCGCACTGGCAGGAGAGCGGCGAAGAGCTATTCAAAAGAATTGGGCGCTTTGAAGGTACGATTCTCTTCGTCCTCGATGAGTTTCCGATGATGATCGACCGAATGGCGCGCTCGCCGACGCATCGCGAGGAGGCCAAGACTCTGCTTCGTTGGCTGCGAGCACTGCGGCAGTCGCCCAATACAACGAACGTTCGCTTTTTGATTGCCGGATCGATCGGTATCGGACATGTCCTAAATGATTTGGGTGAAATTAGTTCCATTAATGATTTTGAGCAGATTAGGCTTGAACCATTCCCGTCAAAGATCGCGGCAGCCCTGCTCACTGAGCTGGCCAGTTCACACGACATCGTCCTCTCACAACCAAGCAAAAGAAAGATGCTCGAAGTAATCGGCACGTACGTGCCGTACTTCATTCAGGTGATTTTCTCCGAGGCAGCAAAGTCGCAGGCGCAAGACGGTCAGCCCATCACGCCGAAGAGAGTCGAGGAGATCTATCGTGAAAAGGTACTGGGAGTCGATTGCAAAACGTACTTCGATCATTATTACGGTCGCTTGCGAGACTACTATGATCGCCAGGAGGAGAAAGCGATCAAGCGAATCCTCCGCGAACTCGCGGTGGTTGGCTATCTCACTCGGGACACTTGTTATCAACTCTACCGGGACAATCTCGGCGATCGATCTGACCTCGAAGAATTCAACCGCTTAATGACCGATCTCGAAAACGATTTCTACATCCGGTTTGGTGCTGCCGACAGGAGTTATGAATTCGCGAGTAAGCTGCTTCGCGATTGGTGGTTGCGCCATTACGGACTTGAATCTTCGTAACCGAGGTATCTGATGGAACTCTATTACAACCCTGAAAGAATGTCGGAGACGGAAGTTCGGGAGACCTTTGTCGCGAACCAGTGGCTGGTCGAGGAGATCCTCTCGATCCTGAAACAACAACCAAAAGGCGCCGGCGTACAACACGCCCTGGTAATTGCACCTCGAGGAATGGGCAAAACAACCGTTCTGCTGATGTTGCGCTTCTCTATTCTCCGCGGTGAGCTGGCCCAATCGTGGCAGCCGGTGTTGTTTCCGGAAGAGTCGTACGCGGTGTATGACTTAGCAGATTTCTGGCTTTCCGGTCTGAATCATCTGGCTACCGAGACCGACGACGAAGAGCTTGATGAGAGAGTGTCGAAGCTGCAGGGTACGCACCGCGACAGCTCCGAATTGGAGGAAGCTGCGCTGGCAACGATCAAAGACTGGCGAGCCGAGCACAACAAGCAACTCCTGATGCTGGTCGACAGCGTGGACATCATCCTTGACCAGATTTCCAATGAACGAGATCACGCCAAACTCCGCGACGTCCTGATGAACGACGGCACGATGATGTTAGTTGGCGGTGCCACGAGTTTCTTCAAGGAAGCTCGGGATTATGATCAACCTCTCTACAACCTCTTCAAAACGTATGACCTTCGAAGTCTTAATTCTGATCAGATAAATGAACTCTTGCGACGTCGCGCAAAGCTCGACGGCATCGAGAACTTTGAAGACCAACTTAAACAGAATGCGTCAAGACTTCGCGTCCTCGAGTATTTCACCGGCGGAAATCCGCGGCTCGTCATGATGCTTTACCGCGTGATCACGCGTTCGGAAGTTTCGGAGGTCAAACGCGGACTAGAAAAGCTCCTCGACGAGGTCACGCCGTACTACAAGGCAAAGATTGAAAGCCTTCCGCCTCAACAACGAAAGATCCTGGACCACATCGCACGCATCAGTGCCCGCACTCGCGAGGGACTTACACCAACTGAGATCGCCGCTTCCGTGCGATTAGGTGTAAACCAAGTCAGTTCTCAATTAAAACGACTCGCGGATATCGGATACGTACGTGCAGCAAACATTCGCGGGCGTAGCTCCTATTACACGCTGTCGGAGCCACTTTATGCGATCTGGCATCAGATGCGGTTCGGTCGTGAAGCGCGCGAGCGAATGAATTGGTTAGTCACATTCTTGAAGGGCTGGTATGACGCTGACGAGATAACTACAGAATCTGTCCGTCTTCAAACCAGGTTTCAGGAGTATCTGACTGCCGGACGTCTTACTGAAGCTCGCGATGTTCTTGAGTATCGTCGTTACCTAATGGGCGCGTTGGATAACGATTCTGATCGTACTCGTGCGTCAGAGAGCATCATTCTTTCCTATCTCGAACTCAAAGACGTTGAAACCCTGAAGCGCGATCTATTGATCTGAGATCAACACCGGCACAGTTAACCCACGACACCCAATTGCGACTGCTCGCGGCTGGTTTGTTAACTCGCGATCAAATGAAGTCCGCCGTAACCGGTGACGCTGAAAAGGACGCCCGACTGGCGGAGTCAGATGTAAAAGTTGAAGCCGGCCAAGCTGCTCTGAAAAATGGTGATATTGACGAGGCTCTAACAAACCTTCGTCTGGCGTTGGAGTTGGCGCCAGATTCCCTTGCCGCGATCGGCGGTGTCACTCTTATTCAACTGTTGATGGATGATTTACCTGGGCGCCCGGCAAACACTCCAAAATGCAGAAGCCCAAGTTGCAGTGGATTCTCCGACGCTACCAGCTCTTAAAGCGTTCAGATGTGCCATTGAAGGGGATCTTCATGGTGCCACGGCGCACTTGAATAAACTCGATCGTGAGACTGCAGTACCGGGATGGGCGGTGGTGGGAACAGTCTTAAAAGTGAACTCACATCTTGAGCAAGCGCTCATCGCCTTCTCGCATATTAATGAATTGGATCCAGAGAATTCTGATGGCTGGTGTCAGCAGGCCGAAACGCTCCTTGCTTTAGATCGCTTTGAAGAAGCACTCGAACGCGTTGCTCATGCATTAAGAATCGCACCCGACTCCGCAAGTGCACATCAACTCCGCGGAATAGCTCTTGCGAAATTGGGTAAACATCGGGATGCCTTGGTGAGCTTCGATCGCGCCGTTGAGCTAAAACCCGACGCAGCCGAAATGTGGATGATGCACGGAGCATCGTTAGCTACGCTTAAACAAACCCGAAGAGGCGCTCACAAGCTTTTAAAAGGGCATGTGAGATCGAAAGCAAGAACTACAGAGCACTCTTACTCAGGGCCTGGACTCCTCTGGAAACTTGGCCGTATCAACGACGCCCTGAAAGCCGCCGATGCCGTTCTAAAGGTGAACCCGAATTCATTCTGATGCCCATTACATTCGTGGTCTTTCGCTGGACGCATTAGGTAAGGAACGTTTAGCTCACTGAAGGCGTTTGAACAAGCCTTTAAGAATGACGTTGACCAGAGTCTCCTGTGGAATAGTCACAGCCGCTTCTATCAAGTTCTTAATGAGCTTAAGCGACCGGGGATCTTGCGACTGCCGAGCAGGATTGGCAACTTGTGCTGGTCGTTTGTTGAGACTGGTCGCGAAGAAGAAGCGGTGTGGATGAAGGTTGCGTCGAACGCCTTGCGCTACGCCGCTCAATCGGGACATTGGGACTTTGTGCGTGGACTGATAACTACATCCCATCTAGAGGAGGAACTCTTTCCGCTCGCACGCGCCTTGGATTACTTAACAACCGGTGACGAGACACTAATTGAAAAATTGTCGCCCGAGGTTAGAAAAATCGTGGAAGAGATCGTTCAGAGTCTGAAGAAATCTGCGCCAAAGAACACGGCCAAAGAAAAAGAAAGCCCAAAAAAGCAGGCGCAGAAAGACTTAGCCAGACAAATCCTTACTGTTTCTTCTTCGGAGCGTTGGACACCGTCACGGTGCGCTTTTGTTTGTTGCGGAAGATCTCGAACATGAACGTCGCAGGTTCATTGTTCGCGAATCGGAATGGACGCGGTGAGACGGCCTGGCCGTTTATTTTTTCAATGACGTCACCCGGTTGGAGGCCGGCTTCGAAGGCCGGGGTTGATGGTTCGACGTAGACCACGAGCAAACCCGCAGTCATGCCGAGTTGCGTGGCCACCGCAGCCCGCAGCGTGATGGTTTCGATGCCTTGATCGAATAACGACGCAAAGCCGCTGGCGCTTCGCCTGTGAACACGAGATCTGAAACTGCGCCCGGGATCAAACATCCCGCTCAACTTCACGTCGAGCGCCTCTGCGAACGCACGATCCGGACGCGCCACCGTGAATGACACCAGACTACTTGGACCAGCCTGCTCCAGCCACCATGTGAAATCGTCACTGTTCTCGATCTCTTTGTCGTTGACTTTCAAAATGACGTCACCCACTCGCAACGCCGCCTCAGCCGCGGGACTGTCGGGCACAATCGCCGTCACCAAAATGCCGCGATGATCGTATGCGAGTGCCTCCGCGCGTTCGGGCTTCCATCCGTGATTGAGTATCTGGTCGACGTTCAGTGCTGCAACCGCTTCGCCCTTGACGCCGAGATACGGCCTGGGAACGCTCGCTTGACGATCCAACACACGTTTCGCGGCGCGTCGAATCGTCGCCACTGGGATTATGCTGGCTTCCCCGCCCTCGAGCCCGTTGACGATGCCGAGCGTCTCACCAGCATCATTGATTGCGACGCCGCCGACCATTGCCTGCGTTAGACGAGCTGAGCTCACTTTGAACCGCGCGATACCTCCTGACGGCGCTCGACGCAGATCAAACACTCGTCCCTGCGTCGCACCGATGCGCACGTAGAGGTTCGAATTGAAATATCCACGGTGTCCAGTGACCGGCTCAGGTCCAAACAAGCGCACATTCTCGCCAACGTTAACCGGCTTGTCTTGAATCGTGCCTGCGGCCGCAGGATTCTTATCGACAAGCTTCAGAATGGAAAGACCTGTAACACCATCAAATCCGACATACTTCGCGAGCAGTTGTTTTCCTTCTGATCCGATCACCGTCACGTCCGGTGGCTCGAACGGACCAAAAGCAAAATCAGATGACGGCCCAAAGCCGGAAAACCCGAGTTCGATGTCCGCTTCCGGCAACCACGCAGCGATCGTTTCACCATCGTCCATCGCGACTCCCGCGATAACGTTGGTGTGAACGTCTTCCATCAATTTGAACTCTGTATCGAGACTCGAAATCGCCTGCGCCTGTTGTTCCGAGCGAAGCAGGAGTCGAAACATCTTCAGACCGTTCAGACGATGAACAATCGTCACGACCTGCGGCGCATTCTTCTTGTCTTGCGTACTTACACGCGACGCTGGCGCAGTCTTTTTGGGAGGTTGCGCGGGAGCCTGCGCCATCGTCGCTGCACAACACAACAACAGACTCGTGAGTGTCGCAGCTAGCCTTTTCACCGTTACAGCCATCTTAAAGCTCTTTACCCTCGGTCGTTACCAAACAACGTCACTCTTTTGCGCAAACTGATTTCCAACCGGAAGAACTCTTTGCGAACCGAACGTGATAGTCGGCACTGAAATCGTGCGCGCATTGCCGCGGCCATCGTCGAATGAAAACTTGAATGACTGAAGCGAAGCATCGATCGGGAAGATCGGCGATTGTCGATGCGTGTCGGATATGACTGGCGCCCGTTCGCTGCCGAAATCGACAGCCACCAGCGGAGCTTTTGTTCTCGACGTGACGCGCCGTCCTCCTCCGGCGGGGCGTGGTTCATTAGCCAAAGCTACAACCGGCGTTTGCTCGGGGACGGCCACTTTGTTTTCAACCGGCTTGGGTGCTGGTTGGGACGGCTCAGGTCTCTGCTCGGCAACCTCCATCTTCTCCGCCCGGTGATCGACGACGGTTCGGACGTACACGACACCGCCGACAAACAACAGCACCATGGTCGCAGCAGCGAAACCCTTGCTCGCAAACGACCACTGCATCATTCGCAGATGAAAACCACTGCTGCTGGATTCACTCGCCAGACGCGCACGCAACCGGAAGTCGAAATCGGGCGGCGCTTCCACCGTGCCCAGACCGCCGACGATCTGCCTCAGTTTTGTTTGCTTCTGGTGAAACTCACGACAGTCGCCACATTCCCGCAGGTGCTTTGTCGCACCGGTGCTGCACTCATCGCCCAGCATCAGCTCCTCGAGCTCGCGACGTACTGTTTCACATTTTGCTTCTCTCATAATTTTCTCACCTACAAATAAGCCCGCATCTTCTCTCGCAGGAACCCACGCGCCCGGCTGATTCGCGATTTGACCGTGCCCTCGCTCGTTTCGAGGATTCTCGCGATCTCGTCGTAGCTTCGGCCATCGACGTCGCGCAGGATCAACGGCGCGCGATACTTCTCTGGCAGCGTGCCGATCGCGCGTTGCACTGCGTTGCGACGTTCCGCGTCGACCAGTTCCGAATCCTGCAACGGGCGGAGGTCCGGCGGATTCAACTCCTGCGGCTCTGCGCCATCGCTCGGCTGAAAGAAACCGGTCAACGAAACAAGCTTGCGCCGCTTCCGTTTCCGCAACTCGCTAATCGCCAGGTTCGTAGCGATGCGATAGATGTACGTCGAGAAGGCGTAACTTCTCTGGTATCTATCCCTCGCCCGGTAAACCCTCACGAAGGTCTCCTGAGCCAGATCGACGGCGTTGTCGTAATCGCTTGTCATGCGGTAGATGTAGCTCGTGATCTGGTTTCGATAACGACTTACCAATTCTGCAAACGCGTCCTCATCGCCGGTTCGGGTCGCCTCTAACAACGCATGATCCGAAGTTGTGTCCTCCAGCACCTCCTGCTTCAGCGGCGGGGCGAAGGCCAGCTCGTCGATGGTCGTCAGCGTATTCATCAGGGCAGGCAGGCTCTCATGCGTAATGGCTTCGGAGACCTCCGAGGAGGAAACCTCGACTCGAACGATAAGTTTCGCGGGCTCAACAAGGTTTAGCGCCGGGCACTGATTATACCCACACCGGCTGCCACCCGACAGGAATACACGCCCGTATTTACAAAGGGTTCCAAGGAAAATCCGAGTTTGGCGACACTCCGAAACGTTTCTGCCCCAAACCTGCATTAGCTAGTGAAGACGGATTTTTCAAACTTGGAGATTACCCCTATGTCTACAACCACATCCTCAGTTTTACCTATCACCTTCGTTCCCGCTCCCTCGCTCGAGGAGGTAAGAAATGGCAACGCCGTATTGCAAAAAGGCCAGAAAGGAAGCGCCGTTAGCCATGTCCAGCAATTACTGCGAATCTCCGTTGACCAGAAGTTTGGCCGCGACACAGAGACGGCGGTTCGAGAGTTTCAACAACGCAACCCGGCCTCAGCCGAGCCTGGCATGGAAGGCAAGGTGAATCGCGCGCTCCTGGCAGCCATGGAAGCAGAGGCGGCTGCTCACCCCCACGTCCAGTTTGACTTCGATAAACGGCGTCGACTCGACCACGTGCATCCGAAGTTAAAGGAAAAGGTCATCCAACTAGCCGCACGCCTGGCGGCGAGAAACATGAACTTCCTTGTAACAGACGGACTGCGCACGTTCGCCGAGCAGGACGCACTCTTTGCACAGGGTCGAACCAAACCAGGAAAGATCGTCACGAAAGCGCGCGGCGGCCAGAGCAACCACAATTACGGTTTGGCGATCGATTCGTATCCAGTGATTGACGGTCGCGTCTTCACTGACATACCGGACGGTTCCACTCAACAATTCAAACAAACCTTCAAAGCGATTCAGCAAGCGATTGGAGAAGAAGGCGAAGCGGTAGGATTGACCTGGGGCGGTCGTTGGACCAATCCCTTCGATCCGCCGCACTTGCAGCTCTTTGCTCAGAACGACATGAAACCGAGCAAGTGCCTTGATATTTTCCAATCCAACGGGAATAGCATGGCGGCCGTTTGGGCCGAGGTTGACCGTCAATTGAGCTGAAGGAGTTCAAGGACCGTAGACATGACAACTGAAGAGGATGGCTTCGCTGGGACCGGGCACCGATCTGTTTGGTCCCAGCTTTCATCCTTCCTCGGTTTAAGTTTGTTCAGTTACTATACCAGGGGCCGCACGATTTAACTTTACTCAATTCGCCGTTAGAGGATGCTAATAGATGTTTCCACCGGCCTGCGTTGAAGTCACCGATCCGTTGTTTACATTTAGCGTGTACGCAACTCCTCCGCTGCCGGCCCAGGTGGAAAAGTTGAAAGTGCCTCCCTGCGGCAACTTGTAGACGCCGATGTTTAGATAAGTTAAAGGCGTCTTCTCGGCAAGCACCTGTGCCGGCCCGGGTGCCTGAACGAAATACGCCGCGCCCGTACCCACCATCGTAGCCGCACCACCCGGTAACACCAGTAACGCCGTTTCTTCATCGATACCGATCATCCGCGGTTGCACGGCCCAACCGTTGTTCACAATCCGCGCAAGAAAGACGAGCGATCGTCCCATTCGATCGCGGGTAACAAAATGCGAGTCGTAAAGCTTGTTTACTCCCAACGAAGATTGAAACAGGTCTCGATCGAGGGTGACGTAGCGATGGAAAGGATTGGCCAACGCCTGACTCGACGTTACGGAGCCGACGGCGCCCGTGTAAATGAATTGACTGAGTACGGCCAAGCCCGCGCTCGTTCCGCCAACGGGCGCTAGCTTGGAATTGAGCAAGAAATTAACACCGGTCTGAACGGCGGTTCCGCGCCACAAGTTGACGTAGGTCGACTGGTCGCCGCCGGCGATCCAAAGCGCTTCAGCGTTTTGAATCTGAGTACTGACATACGCGGAGTTTGCACCGGTCAAACTCGTGATGATGATCGTTTCTACTGAATCCATTTGCGGACACAGTTGTTGAATGTAAGGATTGTAAGCGTCTGTACCGGTGGTCCGGATCACCACGAAGTCACCGCCGCCTGCGCGCCCGCACATCCATTGAAATGCAGCGTCAACGTCTGTCCCTCCTCCCATCAATACCAGTCCGGGACTCAGCGACGGAGCGGGTTGCGCGTCGGCAGCATTACCAACGATAAACGAGGTGAATCCGGTTTTAGGTGCCGCGTAAAGCGATGCCGAAAGCGTGCACAAAACGGTGATAGTTAAGAGTGTGCGCAGAGAAATTGTTAAGGTGCGTGTGAGCATGAGAATCCTCCTGTCTTAGTTAGAACAATCGGAGATTGACGAAGTCGTTGATTTAGTTGGTCGGGCAAGAGGATTCGAACCTCCGACCTCACGGTCCCAAACCGCGCAGCTTACGCCTCGGGGGTTTTGAAGATGGAGTCGCTGACTTTGATGCCGTACGTGATCGTCAGCACGCGGACTTCCTGCAACTCGCGGCCGTTTTCGTAGAGTAATGTGCGGTAGGGAACGAGGGTTTGCTGGACGGGACGGTAGTCCAGGAACTTCTTCGTGTATTTCACAGACGTCCCACCGGGAACACCCTCTTCATACTCCAACCAAAGAATACGCAGCGATTTGGCACTGATGTAGTAACGAGTCTTGCGCTGCTCTTTGTCGGTGATATCGACGACGAAGAGGTCCAGTCCCTTCTGCTGATCCTTGCCAACAAGCGTCAGCGTCGATCCGCACTCTTTGTAACGAAGCAGCGAGTCGATGCTGTGGTGGTGTTGTGAGATGAAACTTGCGGCCGCATCCTGCTTTGGAGTGAACGCGGCGCCGTTAATCAACCCGAACAGTTTGCCCTCGCCAAAAATCAGCGAATACTCCAACGTCGACATCTTCTGGTCGAGCCGGATCTTGTCTTTATCCAGGTTTTCACCGCGGATAAAACGGCGCTCGTAATTTGCTTCTTCGGCGTTCCCGTCCGTGTTGTAGCGGGTGATCTTGCCGCGCTCGATACCATTCCGCCGAATGTGATCCAGAGCGGGACGCGTGCCGTAGATCAGAATCACCGATTCGACGACCTGCTCGGCCGTAAACTTTACGTCCTGATTAGACTTATTCTCCTTGACGGGAGTCTCTTTCGCGGGCGTCTCTTTTTTGGGAGTCTCTTGAGCAGCAGGTTTGGGGTCCTGGGCCGCAGCGCAGACAAACAGCGCACAGAGGACTATCAGGGCGAATGTTGAACGAAGCAAACTAAAGGGTCTCCTTGGGATTCAGCCTAACACTAGGGAGAGCCGGATTGTAACACGATCCGCGGATTTGCAAAGAACCCGGTCAACCCCGGAATTCCACAGAATCGGCGCAATCCACAGCCTTAGATCACGTTTGACAACAATGGGCTGCCCGCGTATGTTGCTTTGTTTTTGCAGAAAGGAAAATCCATACATATGAAGCGGGTCGGAGTTCTCGTGGGCCGGGAAAAGACGTTTCCGGAGGCCATAATTAAAGGAATTAATGAAAAGGGGCGCGGCGACGTCGTTGCCGAGTACATCACGCTCGGCGGCATTCTTTACGACGCACCGCCCAAGTACGATCTCGTCATCGATCGCATCTCGCATGAAGTTCCCTTCTATCGCGCCACGCTAAAGCGGATGGCGCTCGAAGGCACGATCATCATCAACAATCCATTCTGGTGGTCGGCCGACGACAAGTTCTTCAACTATTCACTGGGCAGGAAACTCGGCGTCGCGATCCCGAAAACGGTCCTGCTGCCGCAAAAGGATTACATCGAGGGCATCGTCAGCGAGAGTCTGCGCAACCTCGAATTCCCGATCGACTGGCAAGGCATCGTCGACTACGTCGGTCTGCCTGCGTTCATGAAGCCCTTCGACGGCGGCGGTTGGAAGAACGTTTCGAAGATCAACTCACTGGAAGAGCTCCTGACCGAGTACAACAAAACCGGAACGCTCTGCATGACGCTGCAGGAAGGCATCGATTTCGATCAGTTTGTGCGCTGTTACTGCGTGGGCCAGGAAGAAGTGATGATCATGGCTTACGATCCGCGCAAGCCGTACCTCTCGGGCGAACAGTACATTCACAATCCTGATTACCTTGCGCCTGAGCTCGCCGATCGCGTCCGCAAAGACGTCCGCACGCTCTGCACGGCACTCGGTTACGACATCAACACAGTCGAGTTTGCGATCAAGGACGGCGTGCCGTATGCGATCGATTTCATGAATCCGGCGCCGGATGCTGAACTCGCATCGGTCGGCGAGTTCTATCACAACTGGATCACGAACGCCGTGGTCGACCTCGTGTTCAAGCGCTTGAACGAACCGGCGCAGCGCTCGCGTTATCGTTGGGACTCGTTGCTGAACCCGGAACCGGTGCAGGCTTTTGCGGTCGCGTCAGCGGCGGAACAACAGGCGCGCACCATCACACCTAAACCGGATGTCGCGGCGCCGGCCAGTAAGAAAGCTCCGGCTAAGAAGAAGAAATCAGTTTAGGAATACTTGGTGCGGCTGAAGAGTATGCGAGTGCCAAGTAGTGAGATGAGCCAGACGAATAGCGCTGACGACGCAAGCGACCATGCGAAGCTACCGGCGAGCGGGTCGACCATGCCGGCGATCAGCGCTAACAAAACACTGGAGTTTGTCACTCGCAAAGCAAGACGTCTGAGGCGAGTAACATTCTGAAGCCAGCTGATTCTGCGAAGTTCCGTTGCCAGGTAGTCGTCGTCGTTGTTCAGGTTCATGTAGTACTCACCTTCGCTCCGAGCATAGCGCGCCAGCGCTTGCTCGGAAGCGTCGCGAGCGGCTTCATGGTAATGGTGAATAACGTGGGCCAACTTCCCTTCCCGTAACGCAATATCCGCGAGGCCCACACGCGCTTTAAAATTCTCGCTATCGATCTCGACTACTCTTTGTAACGTCTGCCTCGCCTGTCGCGCATCCCCACACTCCAGAAAACTCTCGCCAATCAGCGGCAAGAGGACCATGTCGTTTTTTCCGCGAATACTAGCCAGTCGCAACGCAGCTCTCGCTCGCGACAACAACCGCGCATCAGCATTCGCACTCGCCTGCGAACGGAGCAAACGCGCGAAGTCGTAAATCAACCACGCGCCATGTGGTCTAACATTCAACGCGCGACGAAACGCTTCACCTGCTTCGCGCAGACGTCCGGAGACGCGCAGCTCATTGCCCAACCGTCGCAGCAAACGCGCTCGTTCGAGATCCTCGGGAGTTGGTTCTACTTCACGACGATCCTGTGGCTTCCCGCCGAGTTTGAAATCTGGCTCCGCGACGTCGAGGACTTCAGTTGACGCAAGCTGCGAGAGTTCCGCCTTTCGATTCAGGAATCTCGGTTCGTGAAGGTAATCGCGCAAATCGCGGCTGCGGTTGTCGAGTTTGTTTTCGTGAATCAGCGGGAAGAGTTCGCGCACGAGTTTTCGATACTCGCGTCCGCTGGAGACGATGACGAAGTCTTTTCCCTTCCCTGCGATTTGCGTGCGATAGCGATAACGCACTCGTCCGCCGCTGCGCAGTGTCCGCACTGCGTGCGTTTCGACTGTTTCGAAGTCGTCGATCCAGAGTTGCTTACGATAACCAGTGAGCAGATGAAGGAGAGACGATATTGGTCCTTGTCGACGAAGTGACATACCGTCGAAAACGATCCGATCGGTAAACGCGAGCAACGGAAGTATCAACCATGCTGAGGCCATGAGCAGCAACGCCCAGCCGTCATATTGAATCCGGAGTAACAGCGCGGCGAAAAAGGTGAGAACTGCGGCGACGGTTAGATACGGTCCCGGTGAGACACGCACACTCGCAATCGTCGATCGTTTGCGGGCGCGTTCACGTTGGTTACTTACTTCCGCAAGGGCCGGCAGGCTTTCGAAATCTTTGGCAAACTCCTTGGTTTCGTTCATCTGCCTCCCTCATAGTTCGTCGGACACTCAACCGGCAATTCGAGCGTAAAAGTACCTCGCGAGTTGCCGGGCTCAGTGTAACGTAAGTCGGCTAATTGAACGAGAGTCTGCGTAGTGCAGTGTGGATCGGCCAGGCGCGCGACGGGAAAACGTGCGAAGCCGAGAAAGATCCGCGCCGGACGTTCCTCCGAGACCTTCTCCATCACCTCGCCCAACGGGCCCGAAGGCTTTTCATAACGAACGGTTCTCGTCGTCGGGAAGTTGTCGCTCATCAAGCGCAGACCAAACCGGTAGGTCGCGCGATCTGTTTCAAATACGCAGTCCCAGTGCAGCGGACTGGCCAACGTTGGCATGACAGCCAGTCGACGAATCGTTTCCCCCCGCTGGACCGCGATATTTTCTGCTTGATAATGGCCGCTTGCGAGCGCCCTTGAATGCGCGTACCCAAGAAATGTCCAGTAGAAAAGCACCAGGGCAAAAGCCGCAAAGGCGATCTTGTTCCCAAACCTCCGGCCGGCGCCGAGTGCAAACAGGGCGATGAAGATCACGATCGAACCGATCCAGACTAGCCTTAGAAAATCCGCGTTGATGACATTTCGACTAATTGGGTTCGCGAGTACTAAAAATGTCAGCCCTGCTGCCACCACTGCCCAAACAGCTTTCCCGCCCCAAGTCTTCGCAGACAACAAGAACGTAGCGCCACCCAGGATCAGCCATAGAAAAGGATCGACGATGTAGACGAGGTCGCCGTAGAACCATTTCGAACTCCACGGGAGGAGGAAGCGAATGCCGTAGTTGTTAGTCCAATCGAGCAATGGATGTGTCGCCGTGACGATGAACGAGGCCAGCATCAAACCACGCAACTTGGTTCGCGCGGGTTGATTGCGCAACCGTGCCCACAGTCGATCGATACCGTGCACGAGTAGTGGAACGAGGAAAGCGAGACAAACAACGCCGACGATAGCGTGAGTGATTCCGCGGTGATGGTGAAGATACGTCCAGCGATCTCCGAAGAGGAGAATGGCAACGTCGACGTCAGGAGAGTTGGCGGCGAGAACGCAAACAGCAGTTGCGCCTGGAGACAGTCGTTCCAAACCCGCCTTGGCCGCAGTCAATCCGACGAGTGAATGCGTTAAATTGTCCATTCCCCTGCTGGTACTGTCGAAGAATCAACCTAGTAATGAGGGGGTCGCTTCAGGTGGGAGTTGCGCGTGACGATCGGGATCGAGTTTCTTCAACTCATCCTCTGCTTCGCGTGCCGCCGAGGACACCGGCGCCGGTTTGTTATCTGCGTCTTTGGCCTTGCGAGCCGCATCGACGATATTGAACAACAGATCAGCAGCTTCCTTCTTCTTTCCCTGCTTCTCGTAAACCTTGGCGAGTTTGAGATTCGCGGTATCGGCAGTAATCGTCGCACCGTTCGAGCGCGCGAGGTCGCTGTAGATTTGCGCGGCTTCGTCCAGTTTGCCGTCGCTCTCCTTCACCTGCGCCAGCGCAAACTTCGACAACGCTGCGACTTCAGGGACACTGCTGTTTTGCAGTTCCGTTAATTCGGTGACGCCTTTCGGACGATCGGTGGTCAGGCGATTGGAAGCGATGAAATAGCGTGCCTGAGCGCGGTACGGATCGCCGTACTTCGCTGCGACTTTTTCAAACTCTTCGATTGCACGCTGCGAGCGTTCTTGTTCGGTATCGAAAGTCTGGGCGGTTTCGGCTGCGCCGGGGATTGGGGCGCCGATGTTTGAGGTAGAGATGGTGATCGCTCGTCCGAGTGCCTGTCGGGCTTCGTCGGCTTTGCGATTGCTCCATTTGACGAAGAACAGTACGAGCAGCCCGACGACAACCAGTCCGCCGAGGCCGTAAAGGATCTGCCGGCCGCGGCCTTCGAGCAGGTTTCCGAGCCGGTCAAACAAGCTCATCGTCGTGTCGCGGAACCGGTCGTGTTGCAGTTCCCGGACGCGCTTCTTTTTATACTTTGCCACTTATATTCCTCTTGCTAGCCCTGCGGTAGCGGGCCGCGTTCTGTTGGGGATGATAACGAAAAGCGTAAATCTAATGGCGCGTGTGAAACGTTGTCAAGGCAAGCGACGTCTGAGCGGTCTCTCCCACAAACACCCTCCGACGATTGATTTCATTCAACAAAAGTAGCTTGACGCCACAAGGATCACGGCTGGCCTAACCCATTCAACTTGTCCCAACGCTCCGGGGTTAAGCGCGGTTCGTAGCCCCAGATTCCGTCCAGGCGTTCCGTTCCCGTTGTCTTCTCAAGTCCTTCTGAGACCATCCTGAAGGCTTCAATCGCACCGGGTACCACAAGGATGTGACCAGTTGCATCCCTCGGCATCTGCCAGCGAAATTCATGCAAAGTGCCCAACTCAGCCATTGCTTTTCGAAATTGATTGTACAAACCACGCAGACGAAGCAGCAGCGCCGTCAGTCCGCAGGTGGTGAAGTCGCTATAAGGAGCAAGCTTTAACAACTCCTTTCGCAGCCCATGCTCGTCGAGATCACGTTTGACCCTTCCCGTCAGGGGCATGTCGCTATGTTTCGCAGTACAAAGAATAGCGTTCCGGCGCAGATCAACGAACCCTCCGGTACAAAAATGGAAGTCACGAAATTCTTCAAAAGTGCACAGGCTCTCACCTTTTTTAAAGCGATCATTCTTGTGCGTCTCGTAGTCGCTTTTTAGTTTATTAAGGATTTCATGGGCCCTCGTAACCAGCATCGCTAATGGCGCGTTAAAGTATCCCGTTTTGATCATTGTTTCCCGGTCGTCATTTTCGCCTTTTCTCTCAAAAAGGATGGGCGAGCCGAGCGAAGGAATCATTTGGATAGCAATCAGTGCGCGCTCGAGCACACGCTTAACAGCTTCGTCCTTAGCGTCGAACAGTCCAGTATGACGGCTCGATTTGAGTGCGGCCAGGTCGTCCGCCACTTCTGCCGATGCGAGGATTTGCATCCCATCCGCAATGTCATCTACGTCCCAATTGGCAAGATCTTCAAACGTGAGGGGCCGCGAGTGTTCCGTCAGGAACGTAGACGGATCGAAGCCGTTTAGATTGACGTAAGGATCGATAGCTTCTATGTCGAGTGTGCGCAGCCTGTGCAACAGGATGAGCAGCGACAATGTATGTAACTCACCCTGATGCTTTGCGGAACCCAGTTCCTGCAAGGCAAGAGCCTCAATCCCACTTAGTTGTGCTTGCAGGAGTCGTGGTTGATTGAGCAGGTCGAATACCTGTCGCGAGTTGTCTCCTTCTGTGTAGTAGCAGACTTCTCCTGGAAACCAGGGAGAGAGTTTATCGTCGTCGAACAGTCCGACGGTTGCCATTACATGACCCAACTCACTGGCAGAAGCGACGCGCATCACTCTGTAAAGCGCATCTGCGTTTGAGACAGAGAAAAACCCGTTCTCGCCACTTCGAATAGAGTAGGCCGGCAGCAACTCTTCCACCTCTTTGAACGTTAATTTCCCAGATGGCGGTTCGTCGAAGGGAAAAGCTTTTGGCTCATACACCTTGATCTGCTGGGGCGCATCCGATGGACCAGCTCCTTGGTCGTCATCAGAGAAGGTTTCTTTGTTCTGCTTTGGCAAAAACAAGTCAGGCGGTGCCTTCCTCAGTCGATCGGCAATCTGCGGATGGAGCGGTACCGACTCGCGGATACGCACTTCATCAATTCCGATTGCCGCCGCTGTAATTAGTACCTTGATACCGATCTTGGCGAATTGATTCGTGAACTCTTCCGCTTCCTCTTGTTTTACGATTAGCCGATCATCTCGTGCGCTGTGTGAAAAACCGAGTCGATAAGTCCTGACGATATGTTTTTCTTGCTTCTCCTCATCGTACCGCTCCTCTTCGTCATACATACCGCCAATCGCAGTGGTGTGAGCGAGAAGTACGATGTCAGCGAGGTTCTTTTGTATCTCATCCAAGTCTTCGCGCAGCATTTCGCGGAAAGCACCGACGAGTTCTTTCAAGGTATCTTCGGTCCGTCCATCCAGATGGGGAACAGCGTCTTTCAAGTAGTCGACGTGGTAAGCAACAAGACTCGGAATTGGAATGCCTATGATCACCGAACGAAAACGGTCGGCTTTTCTTCCAAACGGCAAATCGGCGAGGTATTTTCTCAGAGTGGACGCCATGGGCCGGGCTTTTTGTATGGCGTTCATCAGGGTATCCACATCGTTGCCTACTCTTTCGAGCTCAGCAAGAAAATCCCGTACAAACTGAGGCCGGTCTTCATCGCTGGCTGCCGAAATCTTGTCCAAACCGTCAACGACGGTTAACTTAAGCTCCTTAAAGCCAATCAGGATGCCACTGTGTGTAAGGTGTAGGTTCGGGGTGGAACTAACCTCGCGTAACTTGTCGCTTCCATGGCGCGATTGCACAAATCTCTTTAATCGCTCAGTGATGTCGTTAATGTCCTCAGGCGCTTTTCCGGTGGACATGAGAATCGGGACATCATCGGGGCTAAGCTGAGAGTCAGGGCCGTGCTCGGAAACGCTCATCATCTCTTCATAAATTGAGAGCATCTGCAAAAGAGCTGTGCCACCTACTGCGCCAGTGCCACCGATAAAGGCATGGACGTCTCGGTAACGTTCCCTGGTTTGGGCAGCTTGAAGTAGTTTGGTTACGAATCTCTGTTTTTTACTCCGTTTTTCGCTCTGCTTTTCGATCTCCATTTACATACGCTCCTGCGGCCGCCGGGTTACATTGAACCAGTGGCTTGACAGAACAGGCAATTACGACGAAGAGTCAGCCGTGCGTCAGGTAACTGCATGTGAGTTCTTATAACATGCTTCTAAGTTGAAGGCAGATGGACCCGTTAGGTTCGAAATGCACGTTTAATGCTTCGCGTGAGAACTAACAGAAGCCGGATTATAGGACAGATTTCTGTAACAGCCCAGGCTGCAGTAGTGAGAAAAGTTCTTAAAGAATTAGCCGGTCATGTTTAGCGTCATGAAGTCGTCTGAAAAGTATTCATTTTCGCCGACGGCGACTGCTTGAGCAGCTACCGGTTCTTCGACTGGTAACTCGGAGTCGAGTTCTGCCGGTGTTTCTGCAGCCGCCTTCACCTCAATCTCAACCAGCGGTCTGAGTGTTGCCATGGCACCCGCATACTTACCGTTCTCAAGAATAGGAAAGGAGTAGACCATCACCTGGTGAGTGATGTCGTCTTCGAAATTCTGAGTCTCCGTAAAGTAATAGATCTTGCTTCAGATGTTCTTTCCGGTACGCAGCTCTCTTTTTCATCTCGTCGACTTCTTCAGGAACCACCAAATCGGTCGGTTTTCTGCCCACCAATTGTTCCTTTGAGAGTCCAAACAAAACATGCGAATTCTCACTGGCTTTCGTGATCTTCGAGTCTTTCATCGAGCTGGACCCAATAAACCGGCGGCTTAACCTCATTAATCAAGTCAATCAAACCCTCCAGCTTGTGCGCCTTCTATTGACTCCACGCCAATTCCGAGGAAGCTCGGTTCTTTAGCCCGTTTTAGTTTCTTATGCCGATCGATATGATCGTCTATGTACCCGCGCATCTTGTCACGAAGCGTTGGAGTAACTGGTTGCAGTCCTTCCAAGTATTCATTTAGCAGTTCATCAGTTGAAACTTCGCCGCGAAAGATCACTCGATCAGCGAGGTATGCCGGCGGGAACAAAAACGTCATACCAAAATGATCGGCTTCTTTATCCAGAAATGTCGGCCGGAACGAGGAACGCAGGAAACGCTTAAATCCGCGATCTCCGCCGTCGACGTCGTGTTTAAAATGGAAATAAAAATTCCCGAGCTCGTGAGCGAGAAGAAACTCTTTGAGCGCCTGATGAAGGTTTTTCTTGATAATAACAGCAAAGTTGCGCTGCTGGTCGGCGGTTTCATATTCGACCAGCGCCGAAAGAAACGGCAGGGCTTCAAGCTCGTGAATCTCTAGGCGTTCGTTTTGGTAAACCTTAACGAGCTGTGCTTCGTGTCTTAGTTCGACTCTGGTGAGAACGCGGCGCTTCTCATTAACCTTGCCAATAACGTCAATAAGATCGTAATGCTTAGGGGCGTTGTCTTCCAGAAGCGCAAGGTCTTCGCTCGACGTAATCCTCAGTTCGCGTTCCTTCAAGTCAGTGAAGTGCTCCGCTATCGTGTCGACTGCTTCCGAAATCGGGCGACCTGTCTTTGCATGGTACTGCTTGCAAAGTTCGTACAATTCTTCGACAGTTGAAAATGGCCCTTCGGTTGCACCGACGATCTCTTCCCCCAGGCGAAAAGTGCTGCATAGACTCGCGGTTCCAACCAACGCACCCTTCATCGCTTCACTGAGATAGGTAGTAATGAGAACGGCTGTTCCCGCACCGGCTTTGCACTGAATGAGATCAAGAGGATCATACGATTTGAGGTTGTTAAGCATCTCTTGAAGTCTGTCGCGATGAACATCAGCCGCTTCAAAGATCGGCGCCTCAACTCCGACCGTTTTATAGACTCCCTTCCGAACCTGCGCGATCTCTTCATTTACTCGCTCCACCCACTCAAGTGTAGTATGAGCAAGTCTGTAGCAGTCGTCGGCACTCGTTAGCGCGATAGTCTGGTTAGCAGTTACCTGCTCCGGCATCTGCTTCAAGAGCGGGACCAGAATCGGGAGCGGCGTGATGCCAACATCATGAATCGAGATGAAATCGCTCTTAGTGCTGTGCTTAATCAATAGCCGCACAGCGACGTATTTGAAGGGCTCTCCTTCAGGAATTAACTTCGAATCTCCCAATAGATCGGCCTTGACAGGATCGGCCAAACAACTGTGTCCGATGGAGTGTTCTACAGCCTCGAAACGCAAGATGTTGCCGAATGGGATACGAAGTTGCCAGACTCGTCCCGGACCTGTTCCCTCACCTATGACGACCAAGTGTCGATCGGGTTGAACGGAAATGGCGTACAGCGCGTCATGCAGATGAAGTGCATGCCAGCCGGTCTTGGGAGAATGCTCGACTCCTACAATGATCTTGGATTCGGCGGGAATCCGCGCCCCATTAGATTTACTCATGCAAACTTGTTGAGTCGCTCTTTGATGCGCGCACCATCCGCTTCCTTCGCATAGATTTCAAGGCACTTAACTCGGCCATCACGCCTGATATGATACGGCTTACAGTCCCGCGCATCAACACCTTTCGCAGCTTGACGGCACTGGACCGGCCCAATTTTGCAGGTCGTAATTATGACCTCGAGCCAGTCGCCGGAGACCAGATCATCCAGGATGCGGGCGGCGTAGGTAACACAGTTGTCGGTAGCTCGGTAATGCTCCGGCGTAAACGAATAGAACGGATGGGCGGCGGCCTCCAGTACTTCAGTCCGAACCTCGACCTCCCACACCGGTGTGACATAGGCGTCGACGCGATCACCCGTGGGTTTCTCGAACCATTGTTTGAGCAAGGGCCGAGGGAACTCTTTGCGGTTGGCAGGTGGAAGATATGTCAATTTCCCTTTAGCCCAACCGCTCGCGTCTCTGTCTGAGTCAGGCGCTTCCTGCCTATTCTCCGTAGATTCATCCAACAGCGGATAGAACAGTTCTGCGATCTGTGCCCCAGTCACGTTTCGCCAGGGCATTGAACCACCCTGTGAGTCTGCAAACACTTCACTGAGTCGTTCGTAATCCTCGGCAGGAAGAAACTCCGCCACATGAAGGTCGTCGTGTTTAAGCGGTCTGGCGGATTCCACTTCGATATGCTCGTCGCTTGCATCCTTTATAAATTCAAGCCAGGCGTGTCCGGCGATTTCGCAAACTCGACCGTGAGCGGCGACAAGGATGTCCAGCGGTTTAAGCTGCGCCGTGGGCGACGGAGGATTGCTCCAGCCCTTGTCTAAGATCAACCAGTGTTCGACCGTCTGCTTTATCTTGGACTCAAGCAGAGGCAGGTCGCCCTCTTTCTTACGCAACTTATTCACGAGGTCGAGGAAACCGTCCTTTGTTTGTCGCCGCTTAATGGTTAGCTGGATGAAGTCAGCCATAAAGGTTCTCCGTCTAGTGAGTTCGCAAGTCTATATGAGCGGTCCGTTCTTGATCCGTGGTGCTCGCGTTGAGACAGCACCATGGGAATTAGGTAGCTTGGTGATGGCTAACACCGCAAGGCTCGTTAGCCGAGGACTCGGATTTCGGCGCAGATATTGACTTGAGGAGACACGAATGTCAATACTTGGCTTGTTATCAGGCAGTCCCAAACCGCATCTAAGAAATTGATGAAGTTTCTTCGGGAACAAATCCGCTTACCCGGGTGTCTAAAGGGCAGCCTGTCCGGGAAAGGGCAAGATTTTTTAACTGCTCGGATTCCCGCCCCAGGGGGTAATCAGTGAGCTACGGAGAGCCAATAGCCCTCCGCGGGCAAATGGAACTGAAGCAGGTTGCAACGGCGACCGTAGCCGACGCTCGGCCAGTTGAAGATCAGTTCATTGAAAGATTGAAGCGCAGCGACCCGGCCGCCTTCGAAACCCTCGTGCACGAGCGTTCGGGCGAGATTTACGGTTTGCTCTACCGGCTGACCGAGAACACGGAAGAAGCTCGCGATCTGACTCAGGAAACGTTCCTGCGGGCATTTCAGAGCATCGGGCAGTTTCGAGGGGAATCGGATCTCCGGACCTGGATTTATCGCATCGCCATTAATCAAGCCCGAAATCGTTGGCGATGGTGGCGGCGGCGACATCGTGATTCAACAGTCTCGATCGACGCCGCAGAGGCGAATGGACAGTCTGCCGTTATTGCCAAGCTGACTTCCGGCAATGAAGGCAATCCCGAATACGGCGCACTCGCGCACGAACGTGAACGGGCGTTAAGGAAGGCGTTGAGTGGTTTGAAGCGCGTTTATCGAGAGGCAGTAGTGCTGCGCGACATTGAAGGTTTTGCGTACGACGAGATAGCGGTCGCACTCGACATCAGCGTGGGAACTGTTAAGTCTCGACTGGCGCGTGGACGCCAGGAACTCCGGCGCAAGCTGGAAGGATCTTTGTAAAGGATGGCTGACCCGCCCCGGCTCACGAAACTCGGTGCCAAATGGGTCGAAGTGAGGAAACGGCGGGCTCAAGGCTTCCGAAGTGGCATGATGAGGGCGTATTGAAAACGTGGCCAGCAACACCCGTTGAAGCATCGCTCACTCAAGCCTGAAGGGGTTGCCCTAAACTTGTCGGAGTTGCTTCTTTGGACAAAAGGGAGCAGCCGGGGTCGGTCAGCCATCCAGGACATTGGCAATTGGCAATTGCAATTACCAATCGGCAATGGAAAGTCCTCTTATGTTGTGCGAAGAAACCAGACAGTCGCTTTCGTTGTACGTTGACGATTGTGTGTCTCTGCCGGCTCGAGTGGCGGTCGATGAGCATTTGGATCGCTGCCCGGTGTGTCGAGCGGAAGTAGCCGAACTGCGGATGTTAACTCGCGGTCTCGGTCTCATGTCTCGACCGACCCCTCCAGTCAACCTGGCGATCTCGATTTCCAACGAACTCTACATCGAAGCAGCCGCTCGCAGGCAAGCCGCGAATCCTCCGCTCATCCAGCGCATCTCGCATTTTTTACAGCCGCGCGTGATGCCGTACACGGTCGGCACTTTTGCGTCCGTGATTATGTTCTTCCTGATGTTTACGGCACTTCGCCCGCATTTCGTAGCGCTACGTGAGGCAGCAGCGCAAAGACATGCGCTCATGCTCGAAACCGGCGACTTTGGCCATGACGATCTTGTAGCGCTTGGCTATTACGATTTGAACAGACCTGTTACTCCTGAATCTCTCGCCGCAGAGCGAGCCCCTTACGGCGCGCAGTCGCCGAGCCTCAATCCTTCGGGCGCGTTGGCAGCTTTGACTCGTTCTTACTCGCACGGGAGTGAAAGCTATTACCTACCCGATGACGATATGCTTGTCGTTACTGACGTGTTTAGTAACGGCTCTGCTTCATTGGCCGACGTGGTCCATCCACCACGCGACCTGCGCATGCTGGACGATTTCGAAACCGCATTGCGTCAGAACGCTGCATTCGTCAAAGCTTCACTCGACCGCCGGCCCGACACAATGCGCGTCGTCTTCTGGTGCCGCGGCGGCGCGGTTCAGAAGGTCGAAGTCGAAGGCCGTAACTAACTCCCGCTTCCATTCGTGTCATCCGCATTGCGGTTCCTGACCCTCGCTTGACGCACCGCACGTCGCATGCTAGTTTGCGGCTTCACCTTTTATTTACTGATAAAAACAACGTGAGGCCTCGAAGCAAGCCGCGCGGGTGATTAATTTGACCGCAACAGCGCCGCAACTAAAACGTACCCCACTCAACGACGCCCACCGGCAACTCGGTGGACGCATGGTCGATTTCGGCGGCTGGGACATGCCCGTCCAATATCCCGCCGGCACGATCGAGGAACATCTCCGCACGCGCACGCACGCCGGTCTATTTGATGTCTCGCACATGGGCGAGATCGACGTTCGCGGCAACGACGCGATCGCTTTCGTCAATCGTCTGACTTCAAACGACGTCACGAAACTGGTCGACGGCCAGGCGCAATACTCCGCATTGACGACTCCACAGGGAACAGTGATCGACGATCTACTCGTCTATCGGCTTTCCGGCGATCATCTGTTGCTCGTCGTCAACGCCGGAACGACCGACAAAGACTGGGAATGGATCAAGTCGCACCACGACGGCGAATCAGTTGAACTGCACAATGCGAGTGCTGAGTATTGCCAAATTGCGCTGCAAGGTCCTGATGCGGAGTCGATCCTGCAACCACTGACAGACGTGCCGCTTTCTGAGATCAAGTATTACCACTTCCGTCCCGGAACAGTTGACGGCGTGAGCGGCATCGTTTCGCGCACGGGTTACACAGGCGAAGACGGTTTTGAAGTCTACGCACCCGCCGATCGCGCAGAACAACTCTGGAACAAGATTCTCGACGCCGGAAAGACCGGCACGCCGACCGGGGTTCTTCCCTGCGGACTCGCCGCCCGTAACACGCTAAGACTCGAAGCCGGAATGGCGCTCTACGGTCACGAGATCGACGAAACCACGACGCTGCTCGAAGCAAACCTCGGTTGGATCTGCAAACTCGACAAAGGCGACTTCATCGGCCGCGAAGCGTTGGCCCAACAGAAGGAAGCGGGGATCAAGCGCCGGCTCGTCGGTTTCGAAGTAACAGAACGCGGCATCGCGCGAGATGAGCAGGACGTGCTCGTCGACGATGAAAAAGTTGGAAAGGTAACGTCGGGCAGTCCCGCGCCGTTTCTGAAGAAGAACATCGGAATGGCGTACGTGCCAGTTGAATACGCGACCGTCGGACAGAACATCAAGATCGACGTTCGCGGCCGACTTGTCGGCGCGCAGATAGTGAAGACGCCGTTCTACAAACGCACTAAATAACTCTCAAACTAGTTGGAGGAACCATGGCAAACGTTCCAGAAGACCTGCACTACAGTAAAGACCACGAATGGGTCAGGGTAGAAGGTGACGAGGCCATCATCGGCATCACCGACTACGCCCAGAACTCACTGGGTGACGTAGTGTATGTCGAGTTGCCAAAAGCAGGCGACGAGTTTGCGCCAATGAATCGTTCGGCTCGGTTGAATCAGTCAAAGCAGTGTCGGAAGATCTTCACGCCGGTGTCGGGCGTCGTTACGAGTATCAACGAGACGCTCGCGGACGAACCGGAAAAAGTCAATACGGATCCTTACGGCGAGGGTTGGATGATGCGAATGCGCATGTCGAACCCTGGCGAAGTCGATAGCTTGCTGACGGCCGCGGAGTACGAAGATTTTACGAAAGCTGAGAGCGAATAAACTTGCGCTACATTCCTAACTCGCCGGAAGAGCGCAACGAGATGCTAGAGGCAATCGGGCTCAAATCGGCCGAAGAACTATTCGATTCAATTCCTCAAGATTTGCTCCTGAAGCGGCCGCTCAACACACCCGCCGCCCTCTCGGAGATCGAGTTACTCAGTCGCTTCGAACAAATGGGAAGACGCAATGCCGGAGCTCGCAGGCCGAGCTTCCTTGGCGGCGGCGCTTATTCCCATTACATCCCGACGATCGTCGATCACATCATTTCCCGCTCCGAGTTTTTCACCGCGTACACGCCATATCAACCCGAGATCTCACAGGGCACACTGCAAACGATCTTCGAGTTTCAAACACTCGTGTGCCAGTTGACGGGAATGGAAGTCGCGAACGCGTCGATGTATGACGGTTCGACCGCGCTTGCCGAGGCAGTGTTGATGGCGGAACGCGTCACGCGACGTTCGAAAGTGATCGCATCGAGCGCCGTGCATCCGCAGTATCTCGAAGTCGTCAAGACTTACGTGCAACATGCGGGCATCGATCTCGAGCTCGTCGCGTTTGATGGTGAAACCGGCCAGGCGGCGACGGCGCTGGCGAATGCCGTTGACGATCAAACAGCGGCGCTGGTGGTCCAATCGCCAAACTTCTTCGGCTGCATCGAGGACCTTTCCGCACTCGCCGACGCCGCGCATGCGAAAGGCGCGTTGCTGGTCGTCGCGGTGACTGAAGCGATGTCGTTCGGACTGCTGAAATCCCCAGGCGCTTGTGGCGCTGACATCGTCGTCGCCGAAGGACAGTCGTTCGGCGTGCCGCTTTCGTTTGGTGGACCATACGTCGGGCTGTTTGCGACGCGCGAGAAGTATGCGCGCCAGATTCCCGGACGGCTCGTCGGCGAAGCCTACGACAAACAGGGACGCCGCGGTTTTGTGCTCACGCTCGCGACGCGCGAACAACACATTCGCCGCGAGAAAGCAACGTCAAACATCTGCACCAACGAAGGCCTGATCGCTCTCGCTGCCACGGTCTACCTCGAAACGATGGGCCGTCGCGGCATTCAGGAAGCGGCGCATCAGTGCCTGCAAAAGGCCGCGTACGCTGCCCGCCGCATCGCCGCGTTGAAAGGCTTTTCACTTCCCTTCTCCGGACCTCGTTTCAACGAGTTCGTCGTTCGTGGTCCACTCGACGCGGCCGAACTGCTTTCGCGTCTGGGTAAAGAGAAAAACATCGAGGGCGGAATTCCGCTGTGGCACTCTTTTTCAAATCGGCCAAACGATTTTCTGGTGTGCGTGACTGAGATCAACAGCCGCGCCGAGATCGATGCACTCATAGAAGGCCTCGAAGCCGTGTCCAACCAGTAACACAGATCTATGACTGACGGAATCACAAAAGTTACTTCGCATCTAAGTCCAAATGAACAACTGATCTTCGAACGCTCGCAACAAGGCCGCATCGGTTATCGTCTGCCGGCGCTGGACGTCGAAGCGTCGCCGGTCGACGATCTGCTCCCGCGAGAGTTTCAACGGGACGACGATCTCGAAGGCATGCCCGAAGTCAGCGAAGTCGACGTGATTCGACACTTCGTTCGCATGTCGACGTGGAACTATTCGATCGACCTCGGCATGTATCCGCTGGGCTCGTGCACGATGAAGTACAACTCGCGTCTGAACGAGCGCGTCGCGCGCATCGCCGAGTTTGCGAACGTCCACCCGATGACGGAAGAACAAGACTCGCAGGGCGCGTTGCAGGTCATTTACGAGCTCGAACAGCATCTCGCTGAGATCACCGGTCTGCCCGGTGTCTCGTTGCAACCCGCCGCAGGTGCGCACGGCGAGATGACGGGCATCATGATCATTCGCGCGTTTCTCGACGCGCGCGACGGCGCCGCAGCTTCAGGCCGCCGCACGATGCTCATTCCCGATTCAGCGCACGGGACGAATCCAGCATCCGCACACCTTTCCGGGTTTTCGGTGAAGACGATCAGGTCGACGAGCGAAGGTCTTACCGACCTCGATCACTTGCGCGAACTGTGTGCGCACGGCGACGTCGCGGGGCTGATGTTGACCAACCCGAACACGCTCGGTCTCTTCGAACGCAACATCAAACAGATTTGCGACATCGTTCACGAAGCGGGCGGGCTGGTTTACATGGACGGCGCAAACATGAACGCGCTCGTCGGCGTTGCGCGTCCGGGCGACATGGGCGTCGACGTCATTCACCTGAACCTGCACAAAACGTTTTCGACTCCGCACGGCGGTGGTGGTCCAGGTTCCGGTCCATGTTGCTGCACGAAGGAGTTGGAACCGTTTCTGCCGGTGCCGCGCATCGTGAAGACCGACTGGACCGCCGGCGAACCGACGTTCCGGCTCGATTACAATCGACCGAAGTCGATCGGACGCGTGAAAGCCTTCTTCGGTAACTACGGGATGATGCTGCGCGCGCTTTCGTACATCCTGACGCACGGCAATGACGGTCTGCGTGAAGCAACTGAAGCGGCAGTGTTGAATGCGCGCTACATCGCAAACGGTCTTACTTCAGACTACGAGAAACCGTTCAACAGCCCACCGATGCACGAGGTGGTCTTCACCGACAAACGGCAAAGCCGCAAAGGCGTTCACACACTCGACATCGCGAAGCGATTGATCGACTACGGTTTCCATCCGATGACGATCTACTTTCCGCTGATTGTTCAGGGAGCGATGCTGATTGAGCCGACGGAATCAGTCGGCCGGCAGGAGTTGGACCAGTTCATCGCCGCGATGCGATCGATCGCTAGCGAGGCTCTCGAGAATCCGGAGTTAGTCCTTAACGCGCCTCACAGCACGCGCATCGGCCGTCTCGACGAGGCTGCAGCCGCACGCAAACCGGTCCTTCGTTGGAAACCCGCTGCTGATTAATCCAACTCGCTGATACCGAGCACTTCCCACTCAGCAAGAACAAGTCAGGAAGGGGGCAACGCCCCTGCCGTCACAAAGAGCGGGGGCGTTGCCCCTTCCCTACCTGTTCTTGAGTTCGTGAGAGGTTTTCGTGTGGAGCCGGGAACTAAGACTTACTGGCGGGAACTCTCATCAGCGCGAGGCGTTCGACCGGACGGCCGTTAACAATGTGCTCCTCGACGATCTCCGGCACGTCCGACGCTCGCACTTGTGCGTACCAAACACCGTCCGGATAGACCATCACCGCGGCGCCGACAGCACAAAACCCGACCGATCCACATTCGGTAAGGACCACCGACCCATTCGGATTACAACCTTTGGAAACCTTCCCATACTGAAGCTCACGCGCCTTTAACTCGCGCTCAAACGCGTCTCTCACTTCAACGCTGTCGTTTCTCGAACACGATTTTCCGGTGCAAACAAAGACGTGACGCTGGATATTCGCGGCAGCGATAGGCGCCAGATCGATGAGCCGTTCACAGTCGTCGATGAAATCCACATTAGCCAAACGTGTACAACCTCACTTCGCCGTCATGCTAACACGGACACATACTCTTACCCCTAACCCTTTAGCTAAACTTCCTGTAGAATGCTGAACGTGGGCGACCGAAGACAACCGCGGAAGAAGAAGTTAAGCGGTCTGATTCGGCCGCCGCTTTAATGTATTGAGGCTTGAGTTCAGAACTATATGGCTACCGGCCTGGTTATCCACATCTCCTCGGGCGACGACCGGCACACCGAAATCCTCACCGACGATCAGATTCGCATTGGCGCCTGCGACAACTGTGACCTGCGGTTACGATCTTCGAGTCTGCCAAAAACGCTGGCCAACACCGTCCTGCTTGAACTGACGCGAACGAACGGATCGTATCGCGTCGCGAGTTTTCCAGCCGACGTTTCAGTCACTCTAAACGGCGACCCGATTGCCGAAGGCGCGGAAATCCGCGACGGCGACGAGGTGCGTGTCGCGGAGGGCGAACTGTTACTCCACTTTTTCCCTGTTCGCGCGCTTCCGGCCGTCGTTCCGCCCGCGTCGCGTGAAACTCACGTCGCGCCGTTTATCGAAGCTGCAGCAATCGAGTCAGCAGCGACGGCCCGCCGCGACGATGCGAAAGTGTTTCTGCGGGAGTTTACGCGCGAACTCGTACGCGAGATTAGACCGAGCACAAAACTGGTCGCGCTGGCGCTCGTCGTGATTCTCGTCGGCGGCGTTCTGTATCTCGGCTTCGCAATGTTCCGCGAGATTCGACGAAGCCGCAATCTCATCTCCGAGCAGGGAGCGCAACTCGGCCAGATGAGAGATCAGGTCTCGAAAACCAATAATCAACTCACCGAAATCAGCGATCGCACCAAAACCTTGCAGGATAGTCTTTCGCTCGCAGTGAAACTTCGCAGTGAGTACGGCGGTGGTGTTTGTTTGATTGCCGGTTCGTTCTACTTCGTTGAATCCGGAACCGGTCGCCCGCTCCGTTACGCCGAAACGCAACTGAATGACGGCGGCAGCGCTGTGCAGAGCGGTGCGCCTGAGTCGTTAACTCCGGAAGGAAACGCCGCCGTTGCTGAATATGAGTTTGTCGGCACAGGGTTTCACGTTGGAAACGGTTTCGTAATGACCAACCGTCACATCGTGCAACCGTGGATCGCCGACGATCGCGCGCAAAGCATCAGTTTGAAAGCACAGCCGCGGCTCAAACGATTGATTGCTTACTTCCCGGGATACTCGCAGCCGATTGCTCTGAAATTCAAAGCAGCAGCGCAACGTGACGATCTGGCTGTTTGCCTGCTCGACTTGCCCGAGCTACCGGAAAATCTTCCCGTGCTGCCGCTGGAAACTGACCCGGACGCAGTCGCCGTCGGCAAGACTGTAGTAATGATGGGTTATCCGTCTGGACCAGACCGGCTGTTGGCGTTGCTTGACGATGCAGAATCTCGCGGGATTCAGCAACGTTATGGAACACCCATGGCGCAGCTCGGATATCTGGCCGAGACTAAACGCATTCAACCTTTGACAACGCAGGGCAGTATCACCGACCTCGACGTACGTCGAATCGTTTATGACGCACGAACAGCAGAAGGTGGATCGGGCGCGCCTCTTTTTGGCCCAACCGGACGTGTCATCGGTGTCAATTTTGCCGTCTTCACCGAGAACCAGGCCTCAAACTTCGCCGTGCCCATTCGTTTCGCACTCAATCTTCTCGAACGCAACGGCTGGCAATCTCCGCCTAAAGAAGGAAAAGAGGTCGAGACCGTGGGCCAATCCTCGCATCCAACCGAATCAGCCTCGAGGTAATCTGATAATCGTGGCACTGGTAAAAGTGACAGGGCCGGATTAACGAATCAATGTCCAGAATCGTCTCTGAATAAGACTGTTGCAATGCAGCCTGTGTCACACCTTTGGCACAAAATCGGTCCAAAGGCGTGCAGAGTGATGTTATATTAATTTGGCCCGCGAAAGGGCATACCTGTTGCAGGAGGCGAGAAGGGACCAGAAGTAATTTCGATTTTTGCTAATTCCGCAGTTTAGGAATGCAGCAGAAACGCCCCATCTGCCAGTTATTGTTGCATATTTGAATTCAAACCAGGATGACGTTTCAAAGGTTTAGCCGCTGGCATAAGAGGTCGAGCTTAGTTTTAGCTTTTCTGCTCGTTATCTCGCCAATATTCTCGACGATCGGCAGGGCCGCAGGGTCGGACGCCCTCAATGGCCCAGACACCTCTACTTCTCACGTCGACGAAACCAACCCGGCCACAGCGCTGTCGCAGATCATGCGACTCGAGCGCATCGAGGTCGAGGGTGGCGCCGAGCTAATCACGGTCCACGCCAGACTCGACGGCCTTGAATCCACAAACAACGACAAGTGGATCCCGCTGGTGTCCATTCTTCGCGACACTCTCGGCGATAACACCGTCGAAAACAACCGGCTCCGCTATGTTTGGCCGCTGACCTACACGCGTCCTTCGATGAAGCAACGTCTCGCGGCCGCGATTCCGTTCTTCTACGCACGAGTCGGAAACAAGGATGGCGCCAGGCGCACACCGCCGCCGGCGCTCGATCTCGCATCGCCCGAGAGCGACGTCTGGAACAAGATCTTCTGGGCCGCGCTGCAAAACATCCTGCTCGATCCGTACGGCACGCCGATCAAGGCGTCGACCAGTTCTTATCGTCGCAACACGGGCGACTATCGTAAGTCGCACATCATTCGCGCGCTGTCAGTGCTCGCGCTGTATCAGGAAGTAGAAGGTCAGTCAGCTTTCTCGGAATCGGAGATGGCGACGATTCAGGCGCGTTTGATGTTGACCGACAAGACGTTTGGCGGTCTCGTCGACGATTCAAATTTGCAGAGTTACTACAAGAAACAGACTGCGCAAACGAGAGACGCGCGCGGTCATAATTGGGAACTGCTGCGCCAACGAGCGGAAGCGGAGTCGTTGTACTTCGAACCGTTGCTGATGCCTGACGGAAGCGCAACGCACGCGTTCATCTGGGTAGCGAAGCGTGATCTATTGAAACAACAGGGCGCGCGTTTCAGCGGACGATTTTTGAATATCGCGAACCCGTGGACGGACAAGCGTCTGTTGAATTGGGACGGTTATGTCGAAACGCGTTATTTCGACGCCGATAATCAACCGGTCACGAGCGACACGCCGGGCGCGCAGGCAGTCGAGATGATTCCGCTCGGGCTGTACGGTCTCGACAATCCGAAGATTCCGATGCTGCTCGTCGACTTTCGCGACAACTACAATCCGAAGAAGCGTGAGATGTCGCGGCGGGTTATCAACGATGTGACTCGCAATGTTCTGTCGGTTTCGAAGTTTGGAAGTCTGCCGTACTTCCTCGGGAAAACGGTGTTTGACTTCGTCACCGGCCGCCGCGGTATCGATATGAATCAGCCTTCGCGCTTAGCCACGTATTCTCAACTTAAACTGTTGCTGGCCCTGAACAACTCGATGGAGCCCGCGCTGCGAACTGAAGTTAGCGGGCGCATCGAGACGATTTCTATTAATCCGTTTGAGAACGACGTAAACGCTGAAGCAAACATCGCGCTCGAACAGTACGCGGCGCTCGTTGCATTCGCGAAAGATCCGCAGGGTCTCGCCGCGAAGATCGAACGCGATCGCCGCGCAGAAATGACACCGCTACAGCATGGATCGAAGGCGCAGGTCGCGTTTCGCGTGCTGAATGTGCTGACGTTCGGCAAGTACGTTCATCGTGAAGAGCGCAGCGTTGATATGGAAGACCGGCTCGACATCGCGCGGAGGCTTCAGTATCACACTAAGTTTTTACAGCAGATCGCGAGGTCGAGTGCGGAGGTCGACATCACCTGGAACCTCGACGACGTGAAACGATCGTTGCACTTCATCGCCCAGCACGGCGAACACGCTGATGGCACCGCTGCGGAGGTGACGGCCCGCATCTTTGCGCGCACGAAAGACGAGGAAACGCGGCGGACGTGTCTCGACAGTCTCTCGCGCATCCGCAGCTCGAAAGCACGGAACGAACTTCAGCGAATCTCACAAAACACTGACGTCGATCAAACCCTGCGCGATCTCGCCAGCGAATACCTGCGCGGCGTTCGTCGCGACCAGCCCATCGCCGCCACCACGATCACAGGCACACCAATCGCAGTGGGCCAGCCCTGATGATGAATCGTCGGACGTTTCTACTGGCTGCCCTGTTGTTGCTGCTGGCTTCATACAGCTCTGCTGTCGCGCAGCCGAAGCGCCTGGTTGTAATCAAATGCGACGGGTTGCCGTACGACATGGTCGACAGGCTCGCCCGCCAGCGCGATCCGCAATCAGGCAAAAGCGTACTACCCTGGATCGATCACGTCTTCTACCAGCGCGGCGCGCGGCTTTCGAACTTCTACGTCCGCGGTATGAGCCTCTCGGCGCCGTCGTGGTCGCTGCTGGAAACCGGTCAGCATCTACAGATAAAAGGTAACGTCGAGTTCGATCGCTACACGCTCCGCTCCTATGATTACCTCAACTTCTTTCCGCTTCATATCGGCGGCATCGTCGGTGCGCGCATCGACATGCCGGCCGTCGAGATACTCGACTCGCTCGGAGTCCCAGTGCTCACCGATGCTTACCCGCACGACGAGCGCTACATGACCATGTCCCTGTTTCTGCGTGGTCCTCGTTACGCGACGCTCCAGAGCAGTCTCCAGCATAAATTCCTGAGACCACCCAAAGAACTCTTTGATGAGTGGACGATGGGTTTTGAGCTGAGGAATGCCTTGACCGACCAACTTCTCAGGGAATTGCTCCAGAGATTGGAAAATCCCAAAATCCGTTACCTCGACCTCTTCATGCCTGACTTCGATCACATCGCCCATCACAACAACGACAAAGAGTCGCAGACCTTCGTGCTGAAGGAGATGGATTCGGTCATCGGCCAGATATGGACCGCGATCCAGAAAACCCCGCAAGCCAACGAAACCGCGCTAGTCCTTGTTTCAGATCACGGTTTCAACACAGACGACAACCTCTACAGCCAGGGCTACAACCTCGTGAAACTGCTCGGCAGTCGCGCCGGCGGCGGTCATCACGTCATCACGAAACGCCGCCTGATGCTCGATTACGCGATCAAAGGCGTCAACCCGTTCGTGCCGCTGATCACCACCACGACTCCCGATTCTTACTATCTCAAAGGCGAAAGCACCGTCTACCCGACCGCGATGCTCGACTTCGACGGTAACGAACGCGCCTCGGTTCAGCTGCGCGACAGCGATCTCAACCTGCTGCACATCCTGTTGCAACAACTCCAGCGCAACGATCTGCGTCCCGAAGTTCGCAAAGCAGCGATGGAAGCGTTTTTTTCAACGATCGACCGCCGGCGCGCTGAATGGAAGCAGAAGCTCACCGAACTGCGTAACGAACTCGGCGCCCTGAACACGGCAATCGCGCAACAACGCAAACTCTGGGAGTCACAACCAAAGAAGTTTACGAAGGAACAACAAAACGCCGGACTCGACGACGCCGCGAAACGAATCTGGGTCCAGCTCGATCGCTGGCAGATCGAACAACGCGAATACACCGCTTACGTGACGGCGCTAAGCAATCTGCTTTCGTTGTCGCCCGAGGCGTTCACGCCTGCGAAGATCAAGATTCGCGAAGTGATTCCGAAGGAGTCGATGGGCGATCGCAACACGATCCATAAACTTCAGAACTACGTCTACGGTCTCGCGCCAAACGGACTCACGCTGAACAGCGACGGTTCGCTCGACCTCGCACGCAGTTTCCTGCGAATCGATTACTTCGCGCTGCTACACGGTATTAACGTTCGTAACAACGTCCAGCGCGGTATTGCGAATCGTCCCGTCGATCTGATTGCCATAAGGCTGACCCGCGACCTCGTGCTGCCATTGATCAACGAAGGGGACATCGACGAAGACGTGATCTGGATCACCGCAGGCGCCAATCGACAGGCGTTGCTGCTCTCGCGACGCAATGCTGATGGACAGTTGATGCTTCGTTACTTGCCCGTCAGTAATCTGAGACAGGACGCGGATGGTAAACTGCAGTTCCAAACGATCGAGCTGGCAAGCGGGACTACCTTTGCAGATGTTTGAGGATCCGAAGCTCGTCGTACCGGAAAACAATCGCGCGGCGTGGCTCAGCGAGTGGCACACAGACATCGAATGGCTGGAAGCAGTGCACCGAACGCACTACTCAAACGGTTTCGTCGGTCTGCATGAGGAACTAGCGCGTCATCACAACGAACGGCTGTCGCCGGACGATCCCTCGTTGAGTGCTGATGAAAAATTGATGCGTCACTACGCGCGTCGCAAACGTGAACTCGTAGAACCCGACATGCTGATCGTCGCAAACGATCACTGGAACTTCGACGTCCGCGGTTTCAACCCAGGCGGCAATCACGGGTCGTTTTTCCGCATCTCGACGCACTCAATTTTCATGATCGCGGGTGGCTCGAACACTAAACTTCCGCAGGCGTTAGCGATCGAGGAACCTTATGACAGTCTCAGTTTCCTGCCGACCCTGCTGGCACTAACCGGCGATTTACGCGATGATAACAATCCCGTTCCGAAACTTTGGGACAAAGGATTCAGACGTTTTCCCGGACGCGTTGTGAAAGAGTTGCTGCCAAACGGTCCGGACAAGAAGAACCATCACGTCTAATGGAGTGAACGCAGCGCCTTGAGTGAATCGACCGAGAAGCTGGCAAACAACTGGCAAACCGCGGAAATCGAAGAAGAACTATCCGAAGCCCCCGACGCTGCGCCCGCCAACAACTCCCGCCGCTATCTCATCTGGCTTCAAGTCCTGGCGTTTCTGCTCGGACTCGCGCTGCTCATTTACGTCATCAATCGCGTCGGCGTGCAACCGCTATTCGACGCACTGCTGCGCATCGGTTTCGGTTTCTTCGTCATCGTCGGACTCAGCGGACTGCGCCACGTGCTGCGTACGATCGCCATGCGTTCGGCAGTCCCGGCTGAACATCGACGACTCACATTCCGCCAGGCATTCGCAGCACGACTCGGCGGCGAAGCGATCAGTTTTCTGACTTTTACTGGTCCCCTGCTCGGCGAAGCAACGAAAGTCGCGCTACTCAGAAAACGAGTGCCGCTGACCTACGGCGTTCCGGCGCTCGTCGTCGACAATCTTCTTTACAACCTCTCGGTCATCTTCTTCATACTCAGCGGTGCGGTCGTGATGCTCGTAAAGTATCCGCTGGCGCCGCAAGTCAACATGATCCTGCTTATCATCGCCGCCGTCGCCGCCGCGGGAATCGTGATCGCGGCAATCGCGGCGAAGCGACGAGTGATGTTGTTAACGTGGATCGTCGATCGATTGGCCCAACTTCGACTCAGCCCGAAGGTCATACTCAAGAAACGCCATCACATCTATCACCTGGAATCGAAGGTTTACGATTTCTACAAACATCATCCGACGGCGTTCTTCGTGATGGTCGGCTGTAACCTGTTGGCCCACACTGCAAGCGTCGTCGAGGTTTATCTCGCGCTGAAGATGCTTGGTTTCGAAACGGGCGTGGCGCAGGCGTATATCATCGAGTCGCTCACGAAAGTCATCAACGCGGTGTTCGCTTTTATCCCCGGCACGATTGGCGTGTACGAAGGCGGCACCGAAATCATTCTGCAAAAGGGTTTGGGCTTCACGCCCGCTGCCGGTCTTGCGTTGGCCCTCGTGCGCAAGGCGGCAATCGTTAGCTGGACTTCAATCGGCCTCCTTGTACTCACCTGGCGAACGCTTCCCAATGCGTACCGCCGTCTCCTGGATCGTAGCCCGCGTCTGCAACGTCTTATGGACAGTCTCGTACTTTCAAACATCGCTCATCGCCCTGCACGCACTGCCGTCAGCATTCTCGGAACGGGAGTGGGCGTGCTACTCATCATTTTTACAGTCGGACTCTCGCGCGGAGTTTTGCACGAACGCGGACGGCGCGAATCAAACATCGGCGCCGAAATCATGATCCGCGCTTCTGGAACGATCGGTCTTGGCGCGTCGGAGTTTCGCTTACAGACGTCGCACGCCGCCGAATTGGCTACGATTCCCGGTGTCAGGGCCGCGACGCCCGTTGGACAAACGCTTGACAAGAGTGACTCCGGGTTTGGTGGACGACTGATCGACGGCGTCAACTACGACGAGTACGCCAACATCGCGCGCATCGCGATTCGCGAAGGCCGCAAGTTGGAATCCGGCGACGAGGCGATCGTCGATCCCGAGTGGAAGGAACGACGGCGCGCGAAGATTGGCGACACCGTCGAACTTTTCGCACGCCCGTTTCGCATCGTCGGCGTTTACGAACCACCGGGCGGTGGCCGCATCAAGATTCCGCTGTCGACGATGCAGGAACACGAAGGCGCCGCAAACCGCGCTTCTATGATCCTCGTTTCGTGCGAAGATCCGGCGAAGCAGGAGGACGTCGCCGCCGCGATTCTTCAACGCTTTCCGGACGACCAACTCGTCCTGACACGCGAGCTTCCGGAGCTCTACGCCAGCGGCGTTCCCGCGTTGAACGTCTTCATCAAGGTCGTCGTCGGTGTTGCGGCCGCCATCAGCATGCTCGTGATTTTGTTGGCGATGTACACGACGGTGACGGAGCGCACGCGTCAGATTGGAATTCTGAAATCGCTCGGGATGTCGAAGTCGTCGATTGCGTGGGTCATCGAGCAGGAAGCAATCATCGTTAGTGTTCTTGGAGTTGCGGTTGGTATCGGTTTGACAATGCTGGCGCGGCTTATTGTGATGCGAACGACGAGTTTGACGATCGAGATCGAGCCGCGGTGGATGCTGGTTGCTTTGGCGGTCGGCCTGGTGGGCGGCAGCATTGGGGCCTTGTATCCCGCATTGCGAGCCGCCCGACAGGACGCAGTCGAAGCATTGAGCTACGAATAGTTAGAACACAGATTGATCTGTGTTCGCGATGCATAATTACTGGCGCGGACGAATTCGAACCGCATAATCCGGCCAACAGTCGGTCCAACTGAAGTTCTCGACCGAGCTTGGATCCGAGTTGAACTGAATCGCGTCGTCAAGCCCGAACGGGAATGCTACTGTCGCCGGCCCCGCTGGTGGTGCAAACTTCGGATCCAGCGCCTTCGCAATCTGATCGCGTGCATCGGCGAGGTGAGCGCGTGTTTGACGATCCGTGGCACGCGCCATCGCGGCTCCGATCGCATTATTCAAATCGCGCAGCTCGGCTTTGATCAACGCGCGATAGTCGTCGGTAACTGACGGCCGCACGTTGAGCTTCGTCGACAGCAGATCGATGTACGAGTTCTGCAGATTGCGCCGGTAGACGTCGATCTTCACCGGTCCGGCTTCGAGCTCGCTCCAGATTCCACGGCGAACATCCGACATGAAATCCGCCGGCTTATAAGCCGCCATGCCGTCGATCGCTTCCTGCTCGATCAGCCGGTTGAAACGCGCGTTGCCCAAAAGCGAATTCAACACGCGCTCCTGTGCAGCGTTCACCCGCAGCAATGTGCCAGACGGTTCGATGCGACGCAGGATGTCCGGCTTCAGCGCCCATGACGGCGTCGCAAACGCGTTCTCGTTGAGAAAACGTACCGCGGCCGCCTGTTTATCCTTGGGAACGATCGTGAACAGCACGCCGTCCTGTCCACCATGTTTCTGTTGCGAGTTGAAACCACCCACGATACCCGTGACGTGATTCAGCTCGGTGGCCCACTGGCCCAACAAGCGACCGTAAAGTTCGTCCAAGTCGCTGTAGGGTTCGCCGGACTGCGTTGTTGCCGGCAGAAGCATATCGGCAACACGCTTCAGGTTTTTGATACCGAGTGCGGTTGACGCGATCGCGTCGCCGTCACCAACCGCTTCCGTGTTCTCACCCGGATCCGAACCTTCTGAACCGGCGGTCGAGAAGCGGAGGTATGGTTTCGAATCCTGTTCGCGTGCCCACTGGTCGAGTGTCTTTTTCTCCTCGTCCGCAGTTCTCGCGCCCGGAATCGGCTTGTAGCCCCACATTGTGGCCCACTTGTCGTAGGGTCCAATCTGCGGTACGAGCTGTTCGAACGGGATGTTGTCTTCCGGCTGCGCAACGTAATTGAAGCGCGAGTAGTCCATGAGCGTCGGCGTGTGACTCATCGTCTTCAGCCACTGCACGTCGCGCAGTTTGTCGACCGGATAAGTAGCACTGGCTTTCATGTTGTGCTGGAAGCCGAGTGTGTGACCGACTTCGTGCGCCACAACATACTGGACCAAACGTCCCATCAGGTCATCGGACAACGGAAGCTTCTTGAAACGCGCATCGAGTGGACCAACCTGAATGAACGACCATGCACGCAGCAGGTTCATCACGTTGTGGTAATACTGAATGTCCGACTCGATAATCTCGCCGGTTCGCGGATCGTTCACGTGCGGGCCGGAAGCGTTTTCAATCGTCGAAGGCAGATAGCGAATAACTGAATAACGCGCATCTTCCGGATCCCAATTCGGGTCTTCCTCTTTCGACGGTGCTTCCTTCGCAATGATCGCGTTCCTGAAACCGGCCGCTTCAAACGCGGGCTGCCAATCCTCAATTCCCTTCTTGATCCACGGGATCCACTTCGCCGGCGTCGCCGGATCGACGTAGTAAACGATCGGCTTCACGGGTTCGGAGACGTCGGCGTTTGGATCTTTCTTCTCCAGCCGCCAGCGTGTGATGTAGCGACGTTCGGCGGCGCGTTGTTCGTCGATACCGTAGTCAAACTTACGGATGCTGAAATAGCCGACGCGCTGATCGAACAAACGCGGCATCATCGGCTTCTCGGGAAGCTTGACCATGCTGTAGTGCATCACGACTGTCGCATTCGTTCCCGCTCGCATTCCCTGCGCAAACGGGTTCGGCGCAGGTTGTGGACCACCGCCTCCTGCGGGCGTCAGATCCGGAGGCGAAGTATAGGTTTGCGAAACTTCGACTTCGATGTTCGTCGGGAACGACTTCGTCTTCTCGATGAACGAGCGTGACGCGTCAAAGCCGCGGGCACGCAAACGCGTGCGCGCGCTGAACTCTGTCACTTCAGAAGTGAACAGACGCGTTGCGTCGATAACTGCCGCGTCATCCTTGCCAAACGTTTCGATGTTGAACGCCATGATGATTGTGTCGTTGTTCGCCGCCTGGACCGCACGCGAAACGGGCAGCTTCGGATCGGCGACAACCTCGTACGAAACGTTACGCAGCAGAATGCGATTGCCCTTGCGTTCCCATTTGACGACACGGTTTCCCGCGGCCTGTCCACCATAGCCGACGCCGAGCGTCGTTTTGGCGATCTGGCTCACCCAGAGGAATTCTTTATCCAGTTCACTCTTCGGGATCTCGTAATAGATCTTGTCCTTGATGGTGTGAATCTTGAACACACCTTCATCGGTTTTAGCGTCCTTAGTGATTACACGGTCATACGGTCTCGGATCAGTCGACGGAGTGGGCCGGCCGATTGGACCTTGTGGTTGCTCCTGACCACCGCCGGCGGGTGGCGCCGGTGGATCCTGGAACGAGTTGTTTGCTTCTGAGCGTGGTGTCAGAAGAAAGATTGCCGCGAAGAATGAGAGGACCAGAATAGAGACAGGCAGAAAGCGGAAATGCGCACGCATGCGTAAGCTCCTTCCGAATGGCTTATTGTTGTGGAATACCAGGCTAACTTGGAACTGCGAACTGCGCGAAACAATAAGCTAAGCGCCGTTGTGAGTCAAACTTTAGGCACGTTTAGTCTTAGTTTGCCGGCATTTCTCTGCGTACCTCGGCGCTCCTCCGCGTCTCTGCGGTTTATGTGTTGTTGCGGTTCTTTTTACCGCAGAGTCGCAGAGGACCGCCGAGGTACGCAGAGGAAACTAAGACCCCATCGCACGTTTTGGTGGCTAGACGCGGAGACGGTTTCGAGTTCGCGACTCTCTTTGTGGCGGTGTTCGGGTAATTGCAGGAGCTGGAGTTGGAGATGTGCGGTCCGTGATGAGTGGCAGCGGATTGATCGCGCCGCCGAATGTGTAGACGCCGAAATGAAGGTGCGGTGGCGTACCCTGCGCGTTTCCGGTTGTTCCAACGAAACCCAACAGAGTTCGAGTCGTAACAGGATCGCCGACTTTTATTCCCGGTGCGTACGCATCAAGATGCGCGTAGTAATAAACACGTCCTCCCGAACTGATCACTGACACTGTCTGCCCGCCGAGATTGTTCTCGCCGATCTTGTAAACATAACCATTCGTCGCTGAAAGTACCTTTGTTCCCTTCGGCGCGAATATGTCCTGACCTTCATGCGTTCGACCGCCACTTCGCGGCGCGCCCCAGGTGTCGGTGACCTCGCGTTTCGTCACATCGTCGACCGGCATTCTGATCCTGGAATGAGGTTCTTCGGTGTAGAGCTTAGCGACGCGGGCGTAGAAAACTACCGTATCAACCAGCGCGCCCCCCGCGCCGGTAACCACCAGCAAAAACATCACCGCCGCAAAAACCCCGACAGCTTTCCACGTCCGCTTCATCGTGAACTTGGGATGCGTAGACACAGCCTGCCGGTTCGCCTTGATTGGGATTCGAAATCTGGAGGAAAGCGGCGACATGCCGTCGTAAACGAACATGTCGCCGCGTAAGTTCCGGGCAGAATTACCTGTGGAATCAGTTGCCCCTCGCGGAAACGCTCTCCGCAAGGATCCAACGTTCCGGATCGAGTTGGACCTTCGACGGCGCCGCAGGCAGCGGGATCTTAAACGGAGTGGACGGTCCTTGCACGATTACAGTCCCCATCCCTACCTTACCGCCGCCGAAATCCAGCTTGACCGGCAGCACCATCACCCAGTTCTCGCCCGCGTTCTTCTGCGTGACAGCTCCGGTGAGGAACACCTTTCCCTCTTCCGTCGTGATCTTGTACTGCATTTCATACGACGGAAACTCCGACTGATAGACTGCCTGGCGGAACAACCAATTCAGATTCGTCATGCCGTATTTCTTCGCTATCGGCGTCTTCACGAAGTGTTCGTTGACGACTTTGCGGAAGTCGTCAGTCGACGCCGTTTGATTTCGATAGCGCTCGACGAAGTCGGTCATCATGTCGTAGAACGGCTGGCCGTTGCCCGTGCTCGGATCGCTCATCATGTAATGCACCATGCGCAACACCAGCGCACCTTTGTTGTAAATCAACGCTTGATAGGCGCCGAACGTCTTGCTCGTATTGAGGCGATGGCCCAGGATGATTGGACCAACGTCCACCAGCCGGCCTTTACCGACACCGGTAAGGGTTACCGGCGGCTCTTTCAGCGACGAACGCGCCTGGCTGAGAAGTTCTTCCTTGGCGCCGCGGCTATCACGCAGGCCCGTGTAAAGAATGCCTGAGTACTCGGCAAAGCCCTCGCTCAGCCACTGATCGCGATACGAACGCCACGCGACGATGTTGCCCCACCATTGATGCGCTGTCTCGTGCGCGACGAATGCGTACGTGTACTTGCTGGCGCGATCGGTGTTCGGAATCATCAGCATCGACGGGAATCCCTGTCCAAAACCGTACGGATGGAAGGCCGCGCCGAATACCGGGTAAGGATAATTGCCGAAGTGCACCGTGAAATAGCGGACGGAGTTATTGAGTTCCGCCATGATGAAGTCTTCCTTGATCGCCGCCAGGTCTCCCGGTAAGGAGTTGAACTCGAGCGGCGTCGGCGCGCCCCCCTTCTCCCACTTGATCACGTCGTTGTGACGCTTGAATGGACCAAGCGCAAACGTGGTCAGCGCGATCGGCGCTTCCATTTTGTACTTCGTGATGCCGGCATCCTTGTCTTCACTGTCGACTACCTCACTCAGACGCGCGCCGACGCTCGCGATTCGCAAACGTTTCGGATGCCTGTAAGTGAGATCGTACGAGGAGCGGTCGAGGTAACCGTGACGCGGATACCACGTCTCGTTCGAGCGCGGATAATGACAATCTTTGCAGTATTCCGTGTCCTGCATGAAGTCGCCTTCAAGATCCATATCAAACTCGATCTTGTCGCCGGCTTTCAGAGTCTGCGGAAGAAGGATCGTGAAACCACCTTCCCAGTCCTCCTGCAAGACGTCGACGTCGTTTCCAGCGACTTTAGCTGACTTCACCCGCATCTGTTTTTTCAGGCGCTGGTTATCGTACTCACCCAAACTCTCGCCCACTTTGAAACCTACGGCGCGCACGTTTGGCTGAAGCGCTTCGGCGACGATGTGTGTCAACAAACGAATGCGCTTGCTGTAGTCGCGCAGATCGATATCCATGGTGTAGTGGCTGATGTCGATCTGATCGTTGGCGTCTGAGTAAGCGACGCTGCCGCGCTGGTAGTCGTCGAGGCTATAGAACGCGAGCCACACTTCGGTGCCGTAGATGCCGGTGTTGTAAGTCCAGATGAGTCCTTTTTCTCCGGCGTTGATCCCGAAGTTGGATACGGGAATACGATTTTGATGGTCGAGGACCATCGAGAAGCGTCCACGTCTGCCGCCGTCAAACGTGGCGAGGAAGAAACCGGGCTTCTCGCCGTTCAGCAACGAGATGGCGACACGCGCCGGAAGATTAGCGCCGGTTTCGCGCATCTGACGCGCATCGTTTTCCAGCGCGAGTTTTTGGGCGCGGGCATCCGCCGCGCCGGGTTGGGCCTGACCGATCTGCGTGGCCGTATCGTCGGTGAACCTGAAGACCGCGGTCTTGAAGTCCGATTCGATATTGTCCGCACCGAGCAGGCGTTTCACATTGTCTTTTTCGAACTCGTTCGCCGGCGTTTCCGCCGTGAACTTTCCTTCACCGATAAAAACAGCGCCCGTCGGCTGACCGTTGATCGGTTCGCCGAGATACACGGTGCCCGTGAGCGTGATTTGGGTTCGATCTTTCTTGAGCACCAGCGCGTTCACCTGAGCGGAGCCACCGGTCAGGGCAAATGCTTTTATCTGGTTGTAAGTTTGCTTGTCTTTGGAACCGGCACTGTCCTGCGCGAACGCGCTCGAGGTGCCGAAGATAAAGGCGACTAACAGACACCCGAATACAATCAGGGGTCTCAGGGAGGGGCTATTCATCATTTGAGGGATCTCCGAGGTTGTTGTAGTACTTGTCGCACGAAAAACGATGTTTTCCGGTCGCTACAGTGAACCAAAAAGATGGCTGTTAGTCCAGCCCTTATTTAATTTCCGTGGTATTATCTGCGGCACAAAACAACCGCCATGACAGCCCAAGCGAGTAGCCTTGACGAGTTTCTGGGAGACTTTCGCTCTACGGTCCTGAATGCGACAGACCGTTTGCGAGAGATCTCTCCGGAAGAAAGTGCGCGGAGGTCGGCGCCTGACAAGTGGTCGATTAAAGAAGTGCTTGGCCACCTGATCGACTCCGCCGCCAATAATCATCAGCGTTTCGTGCGGGCGCAGTTTACCGACGATCTCGTTTTTCCGGGTTACGAACAGGAGAAATGGGTCAACGCGCAGAGATACAACGACGAGTCGTGGAGCGACATGATCCAGTTGTGGAGCGCCTACAACCTGCATCTCGTGCACGTGATCTCTGCGATACCGGAAGCGACGTTAATGCGAGCAAGAATTCGCCATAACCTGGACCAGATCGCGTTGCATCCTGTCGATCAGAACGACCCGACAACGCTCGATTACTTCGTTCGCGACTACCTGGTCCACATGAAGCACCATCTCGATCAGATCTTTCCACCTCAGGACTCGTGAAAGGTTCCGAAAGTTAGGAGTTTACATGCCGTATACAATCGAAGAACTGAAACACAAGACCCTCGCCGATCTGCGCGACATTGCCAAAGGCATTGAACACGATGCCGTGCAGGGCTACACCCAGTTGAACAAACAGCACCTGATCGTGGCGCTCGCGAAAGCGCTCGGCATTCAGCACGAGCATCATGACGTAATCGGCGTCGACAAGTCGGAGATTAAAGCGCGCATTCGTGAGTTGAAGACGCAGCGTGAAGCCGCGATCACCGCTCACGATCGTGCGCAACTGAAAGTCGTGCGCCGGACGATCCATCGTCTGAAGCGACGGATTAACAAAGCAACCGTTTAGTTGTTCCATTCAATCCGGGAGAACACACATGAAAAAGGCCATCAATCTCAACGTGAATGGTGTTTCTCACAGCAATGAGGTCGAACCACGAATGCTCCTCGTCCACTATCTCCGCGACGTTCTCGAACTTACGGGAACGCACGTCGGATGTGAAACGTCGCTGTGCGGCGCGTGCACCATAATGCTCGACGGACAGGCGGTGAAGTCGTGCACGATGTTCGCCGTGCAGGCGGACGGATCGTCAGTGACGACGATCGAAGGGTTCGCGAAGAACGGAGAGCTGCATCCGGTGCAGGAAGGTTTCTGGGAACGACACGGATTGCAGTGCGGCTACTGCACGCCCGGAATGATCGTCACCGCGGCGCAGTTGCTCGACCGTAACCCGAATCCGTCACGCGAAGAGATCTGCCACGGACTCGACGGCAATCTCTGTCGCTGCACCGGCTATCAGCACATCATCGAAGCCGTCGAGTATGCCGCCGCGAAAAAGGCGGGCAAGTAATTAACGTCGGAGGGATCACATGCCAAACAAATACGTCGGCCAACGAGTGAAACGCACTGAAGATCCTCGACTGATCAAAGGTCTGGCCCATTATGTCGACGACATCGGTCTGCCAGGCACGCTGCACGTCGCTTTTGTGCGCTCTGTTTATGCGCACGCGAAAATCACCGGCATCGATACGTCAGCAGCGCTCGCAACGCCGGGCGTCGTGGCTGTTTATACCGGCGCGGACGTCGCAGACAAGGTTGGACCAGTGCCCTGCGCCGGGCGTTGCCCGATCTGAAGGTTCCCGATCATCGCGTGCTCGCGAAGGACAAGGTCTACTTCATGGGCCATCCGATCGCCGCCGTTGTCGCGACCGATCGTTACATTGCGCGCGATGCGGCCGATCTGATCGTGGTGGATTACGACGAGCTTCCGGTCGTCACCGACGTCGAAGAAGCAGCGAAGGGCGGCACCGTCATTCACGACGCCTTGGACGACAACATCGCGTATCAGACTCACCTCCGGCGAAGGCGACATCGACGCGGCGTTTTCCGCCGCGGATCGCACGGTGAAACAACGTGTGCTGCACCAGCGGCTCGCGCCGATCGCCATGGAACCGCGCGGCGTGCTGGCGCGCTACTTCCCCGGCGAAGAAGAGCTGACGCTCTGGTCGTCGACGCAGATCCCGCACCTGATGCGCACGCAGGTCGCGCTCATGATCGGAATGCCGGAAAACAAGTTGCGCGTGATCACGCCGGAAGTCGGTGGCGGCTTCGGATCGAAGTTGAATGTTTACGCCGAAGAGGCGTTGCTCGGTTGGATCTCGATCCAGTTGAGCAAGCCGGTCAAGTGGATCGAAACACGGCGCGAAAACATTCAAGCCACGATTCATGGACGCGGACAGATCGGCGACATCGAGATCGCTTTCAAAAACGACGGAACACTCACGGGCCTGCGTTACAGCGTGTTTGCGGATCTTGGCGCTTATCACCAACTACTGACGCCCGCGATCCCGACGCTTACCGGCCTGATGCTGTCCGGCGCGTACAAGATCCCCGCGATTCAGATGAACATCACCGCGTTGCTTCACGAACAAGATGGCCACCGACGCTTATCGCGGCGCGGGCCGTCCGGAAGCGACGTACGTCGTCGAACGCGCACTCGATCTGGTCGCCGCTGGATCTCGGAATGGATCCCGCGGAAGTTCGGCGCAAGAACTTCCCTGCCGCGAACGAGTTTCCGTTTCACACCGCGACCGGTCTCGACTACGACAGCGGCGACTACGAAGCCGCTCTCGACAAAGCTCAGCAGATCGCCGGTTACGCAAAGCTTCGCGAAGAACAGAAGAAGGCTCGCGAGGAAGGACGTCTGATCGGTATCGGCGTTTCGACGTACGTCGAGATCTGCGCGCTTGGTCCATCGCAGGCGATGCCTGCCGGTGGCTGGGAAAGCGCGACGGTGCGTATCGAACCGACCGGCAAGGTCACGGTTCTCACCGGCGCTTCGCCGCACGGTCAGGGTCAGGAGACTTCGTTTGCCCAGATTGCCGCTGATGAGCTCGGCGTAAACCTCAACGACGTCACTGTCATTCACGGCGACACGGGCGTGGTCCAGTACGGCATCGGCACGTTTGGCAGTCGCGCGACGGCCGTCGGCGGCACCGCAGTGTTTATCGCGATTCAGAAGTTGAAAGAGAAGGCCGACAAGATCGCCGCGCACATGTTGAAGGCCGATGCTTCGCGACTGTCATTCGAAGGCGGGAAGTATTCGTTGCAGCAGGCGGCGGCCGCCGCGGCGAGTACGGGAGTTTCCGATCCGGTCGTGCCGGTTGGTGAAGCGCCGGCGGGTGCTCTGCCGGAACCGCAAACGGAAGGCCGATCGAGTCTGACGATCCAGGAGATCGCTCTCGCTGCGCACATCGCGAAGGATCTGCCGCCCGACACTGAACCCGGACTGTCTGCAACCTACTTCTTCGAACCGAAGAACTTTACATTCCCGTTTGGAACGCACATCGCCGTCGTGGAAGTCGATCGCGAGACGGGCGACATCGAGTTTCTGCGTTACGTCGCCGTCGACGATTGCGGCCGCGTGATCAATCCGACTGCTCGTCGACGGGCAGGTTCACGGCGGAATCGTCCAGTCCATCGGTCAGGCGCTGTACGAGGAAGTTGTTTACGACGAGGACGGGCAGTTGATCACCGGCACGTTGATGGACTACGCAGTGCCGCGCGCGTCGCACATTCCCAAGAACTTCGAACTCGATCGCACCGAGACGCCAACGCCAGTCAATCCGCTGGGCGTAAAAGGTGTCGGAGAGGCAGGGACCATCGGCGCGACGCCGGCGATTGTCGGCGCTGTGATCGATGCGCTCGCGCCGTTCGGAGTGAAGCATCTCGACATGCCGATCAAACCGGAAAACGTTTGGCGGATCATCAACAACGGATCGAACGCATAGAGGAGCTGAATCATGATTCCTGCACAATTCGACTACCAGGCACCCGCCACTCTTGATGAAGCTCTTTCGCTGCTCGCAGCCGATCCGGACGGCGCGAAGGTGCTCGCCGGCGGTCACAGTTTGATTCCGGCTATGAAACTCCGGCTCGCGCAACCGCAACTGCTCGTCGACATCGCGCGCATCAAGTCGCTTGCCTACATCCGTGAAGAAGGCGACCAGATCCTGATCGGCGCCACGACTACTCACTATCAACTCGAGTCGTCTGATCTGTTGAAGAACATCTGTCCGTTGTTGCCGGCGTGCGCGGGTGCCATCGGCGATGTTCAGGTGCGGAATAAAGGAACGATTGGCGGCAGTTTGGCCCACTCCGATCCGGCCGGCGATTGGCCCGCCGCGGCGCTCGCACTCGGCGCGGAACTCGTCTTGAAAGGACCAAAGGGCGAACGCACCGTGAAGGCCGACTCGTTCTTCATCGATCTGTTAACGACAGACATTCAGCCCGGGGAGATACTGCGTGAGATTCGTATTAAGAAACCGTCCGGACGATTTGGGCAGGCATATCAAAAGGTGCCGCATCCTGCATCGGGATATGCAGTGGTCGGCCTGGCGGTCCATCTTGCGTTGAACGCCGACGGCTCGTGCTCGGCAGCCGGTGTGGGCGTGACGGGCGTTTCAACCAAAGCCTTCCGTGCGCAAGGTGTCGAATCCGCTTTGGCTGGAACAACTCTCGACGACCAAGCGATCGCAACGGCAGCGGCAAAGTCTGTGACGGCATCAACGCGACGACGGACCTCTACGCCTCTTCCGACTATCGCCGTCACCTGGCCGAGGTCCACACCCGCCGCGCGATTAAAGCCGCGCTGGCGAGTGTGAAGTAATGTGAGGCCGCTAGAAGTCCTCACAAATGTTCAAGCGAAACGTTCGATCTCTAAATCGAAGACTTACTCAGACTGACGTCGCGCCTTGGCGATGAAGTCCTCGATGTCGGCGATCTTGCGCGGCAGGGCCTCGCTCATCCAGCGGACGCCCGTGTCGGTGATAACCATGTCGTCTTCGATGCGCACGCCGATGCCTTTGTACTTCTCGAACGCCGGACGGATTGCCGTCACGAACTTTTCCCACTCAGCCGGAGTAAAACCTGGCGGCATCTGGCTCAAGGCATCGAGCCGGACGTAGATTCCCGGCTCGTTCGTAAAGACAACTCCCGGCACAAACTTCGCGCCACCACCCACATCGTGAACGTTCATTCCCAACCAGTGTGACGTCCCGTGCATAAACCACAAGCGGTACTGATTCGAATTCTTATCCGTGATCAATCCGAGTTTCAGGAGCCCGTCTTTGATCACTTCCGTTCCCGCTCTGTTCACATCCGACAGTGTCGCGCCCGGTTTCGAAGCGGCGGCCACTGCTTCCTGCGCGTCGTAAACGATCTGATAAACCGCGGCCTGCGCCGGTGAAAATTTTCCATTCACAGGAAACGTGCGTGTGATGTCAGCGGTGTAGTGATCGTACTCGGCGCCGACGTCCATCAGGATCAGATCTCCCGACTTCACTGGTCCCTGCGATTCAATGTAGTGAAGCGTCGTGGCGTTTGGACCACAGCCGACGATGTCCGGATAACCCCAGTTGTCAGCATTGCGAAGCTTGAACGTGTACGCCACCTCCGCATCAACTTCGTATTCCCACTTCGCATTGATCGCCGACACCCACGAACGCTGGTGCGCCTCGATGCTGATGTCGATCGCGTGCTGCATGATCCGCAGTTCCATCGGCGATTTCACCAATCGCATCTGCGTAAAAATGGGCCATACATTGCGGATTCCGAAACCGGACGCCGTCGTACCCCAGTCCGCAGCAAACCGCTGCTCGTACCGATACTCACGACTCTCACGGCCGCCGGGCACAAGCATGTACAAGCCCGCCTCGCCTTTTGCCGCCGCGTCGAACAGCGTGCCGAATCCGTGATCGTTACTGAGCGGCGTGTCGGCAGGCAGATCCGACATGAAGATGTTTTCCGGTTTCGGGCGGTACGGCTGTCGGTTCCGCAACGCCGCGATGAACGGCTCAAATTCAGTGTTCTGCCAGATCTCGCGAATGCCGGATAACTGGTGCGCCTCTTCAGCGCTATACATGTGTCCGTTCCACGTTTCACTCAACGCACTGCGCCGCGGCAGAAACAGTACCTCTTTGAACTTCGTGTTGCCCGGCAGCAATACCAGCGTCGCGCCTTTTTGTTTCAGGTTCGTCAGGTAATAGAGATTGTTCTCCTGGCGATAGGGATAGTCGACGTCGTTTGCATAATTGCGCGGCTCGGTGCTGAACAGGATCAGCAGCCCTTTCGGACCGACGCTCTGCGCCACACGCTCGCGCCGCTGGGCCAACTCGGCGACTCTGCTCCTTATCGTTGAACACCGGCGCCGGCGGCGCGACGCGAACGTTCGTCGCGGCGCGTCGCTCGTTTGTGGCGCGAACTGAAACATCAGCCGGCGATACCAGAACAGCGATCGACGTCACGCAAACAAAAAGGAACACAACGACGAGACGGGTGGCTCTTGACTCTCTCATTTAACTTTCTCCCTCGGTGAAACGGATCAGGGCGTTGGAGCTGGCGGCGGTTGCTGCTGCTGCCGGCGCGGCGACGGACGTCGGGGATTGAGCACAGTGCGCTTGCCTTCGGGACTTACATAGACGCGCGTTCCATCGGGCGCGGTGATCATTTGCGAACCGTCCGGGAAGTTGCGAATCGTCACGCCGCCGGGCAGCACACGCGTTTCCGGCTTGCGTGGACGCGGAAACGGCTCCGATCCGGGCGGCGTCGGAACCTGCGGATCGACACGCGGCTCGTCGACGTGAACTTGTCCTTCTGCTTCGGCTCGCGCCGCATCAGCTTCCGCAGCACGCGCTTTCTTTTCGTCGTCCGCGCGCTGAGTCTTTTCCGGCTTCTTCGCAACGGGCGCTTCGGTCTTCTCTTCCTGCGCAGCTTTCTCTTCGTCTGCGACGGTGTCTTCGTCTGGTGACGGTGCAACGGCAGGCGTAGCAGTTTCCGCAGGCGATGGCGTAGGCGCGACCTGGACCACGTTGTTGCTGCGATTCTGAAACGCGAAGAACGCCAACACACCGCACGCGAGCAACAGTACCGCAGCGCCTGAAACAACCCACGGCAACACTCGCCGGCGTTCGCCGATCGGCCGCACAACCGTCGTCTCGCCGACGGGAACGGTCCTGCGTGCCGCGACTGTTTCAGTCGGAACAGCAACAGTACTGGCGGCCTGCGGCGGGAAAAGCACCGTTTGCGCTTCACCGCGATCGACAACCGTCGCAACGCGATTTGCCGCGTGAAGATCCTTTTGCATTTCAGCGGCGTTGGCGTATCGCTGATCGCGATTCTGGGCCATCGCCTTTGCGAGAAAACTGTCGATGTCGGGCGACACGGCAGAATTTGCGACGCTCGCCGGCTGCAATGGATCGGGCTGTCCATTCACAACCGCCGCTGCGCGCGTCAACGCGTCGGGCGGCTTCACGCCGGTCATCAAGTGATAGATCGTCGCGCCGAGTGAATAGAGGTCGCTGCGAGCGTCAGTGCCGAGTCCCTGGATCTGTTCGAGCGGCGCGTAGTTTGGCGTGTAACCGAAAATGCTCGCGGAAGTCGTCACGCGCGAGATGTCGCCCGCTTGTCCTTTTGCGAGGCCGAAGTCTAAAAGAATAATCTGCCCGCGCGGCGTGAGTTTCAGATTTTGTGGCTTGATGTCGCGATGGACGATCTGCGGATCCTGCGTGTGCAGGTAGTCGAGCGCATCGAGCAGTTGATCCGCCCAGGTCAAAACCTGATCCGACGGAAACGGTCCGCGTTTGCGCGCCATCTTCTCCGACAGATCGTCGCCGGGAATGAACTGCATCACCAGAAACTGACCGTCACCCTCGGAGAAGTGGTCGCTGACGCGCGGCAATGCGGGATGATGCAGACGCGCCAGGAGCCGCGCTTCGCGTTCGAATTGCTTGCGCAGACGTTCGTCGGCAAACAGCGTTTCCTTCAGTGCAACTGTCGTATCGAGACGTTGGTCGACGGCCTCGTACACTGCGCCCATTCCGCCCTGCCCGAGTTGACGGACGATGCGATAACGGCCTTGCAGGATTGTTTCTGGCGTCAGCATTAGTAAGTAAACACCACGACAGGGGCAAACGGGGCGATTATACACGCCACTTTGTCAGTAGTCAGTTGTCAGTGGTCAGTGGTCTGAACTACTGACTACTGGCCACTGACCACTGACAAACGGCAAAACAGAATGTATCCTACAGCCCGTGAGCACAAAAAACGCGGATGTAATCATCGATGTTGGCCCACCCAGACGCCGGCGTTGGAGACTGCTGGCTTATCGCGGCCGCCATTCTGCTGTTTCTGTCCTTCTCGCGGATTCTTTCTGTCTACGTGTCGGCGCTGTGGTTTGGCTCGATTGGCTATTCATCCATCTACTGGTACGTCTTCAAGACGAAGCTCGCGCTCTTCGCGATCTTTACCGTTCTGACTGCACTACTGCTCAGCGCGACGTTCCTGCTGTTTCAACGACTGTTCGGCGCCTACGCTTTCGAGAGCCGCACGATCATTCTCAACAACCAACCGTTTCAGTTCTCGCCTGCGAAGTTCATTCGTCCACTCGGTTGGGGCGTGTCGATACTGGTTGGTCTAATTTACGGTTTTCAACTCAAGGACCACTGGCGCCAGTTCGCGCTTTACTGGTACCAACCGGCCACCGGTCTTCACGATCCGATCTTCGGCAAGTCGCTCGGTTTCTACCTGTTTTCACTGCCGATGTACGACTCGCTCAACTCGTGGCTACTCGGCGTTACGTTCATCATCCTCGTCGCGGCGATCGCTTACTCGCTGCTCGGACTGCCGCAAACGGTACTGAAGCCGAGCGTCCGCTGGTCATCAGGCGCGGCGTTTCGCGCAGTCTGTTGCGCGCTGGCGTTGTTTCTTCTGGTGTTGAGCTGGCGTACTTATCTCTCGCGTTTTCCGTTTCTGTGGCAGGACCACGCGACGTTCTCCGGCGTCACTTACACCGAAGCACACTACACGCTTCCCGCGCTGCTCGTCGTTTCCATCGCACTGATCATCGCGGCCATCATCTCGCTCGTAAACGCTTTCGTCTCGCGACGGTTTAGTCTGTTACTGATCGCGATCGCAATTCCGGTCGCGGCGTATGTGATCGGCGTTGCGTTGATACCGGCGTACATTCAGAGTTTCATCGTCAAACCTAACGAGCTCGAACGCGAGACGCCTTACATCTCGCACAACATCGAATGGACGCGCCGCGGCTTCGGACTCGAGCAGATCGAGTCGCGCGAGTTTGACCCGGAACCGTCCACGGCCGCGATCGATATCGCCAACAACCGCGAAACACTCGAAAACATTCGACTCTGGGACTGGCGCGCGCTCCAGGACACGCTTCGACAAATCCAGGCGATTCGCACTTACTACGACTTTCCTGACGTCGACGTCGATCGCTACGTCGTCGGCGGACACACGCGCCAGATGATGACGGCGCCGCGTGAGATTAACGACACAAAACTGCCGGCGCAGTCGCGCAACTGGATCAACGAACGGCTGATCTACACGCACGGTTACGGCATCACGATGAACACCGCGAACGGCTTCACGCCGGAAGGTCTGCCGCAGTTTGTGTTGTCAAACATGCCCGTGCAGTCGGGTGGACCGGAGATCAAAGTCACGCGTCCCGAGATCTATTTCGGTGAACTGACGGACCGGTACGTTTATGTGAACACGCGGCAGCAGGAGTTTGACTATCCGCAAGGCGACACGAATGCGACGACGAAGTACCAGGGCACGGGTGGAATTCGCGTCGGCGGTTGGGGCCGCCGGATGTTGCTGGCGTGGGGCCTGGGCGACCTGTCGAAGTTACCTTTTTCTGACGATGTGACCAGCGAGAGCCGCGTCCTGATGCGTCGCACGATTCGAGAGATCGTTAACGGTGTCGCGCCGTTTTTGACGTACGACCGCGATCCTTACATCGTCGTCAGTAACGAGGGACGGCTGTTCTGGATGATGGACGCTTACACTGAGTCGTCCTACTTTCCGTATTCAACGCATCACGACGTCGCCGGTGACTCGATCAACTACATTCGCAACAGCGTGAAAGCGGTGATCGACGCCTACAACGGCACGGTCCATTTCTACGTCTTCGATAACAACGATCCGTTGCTCGCTGCGTATCGTCGAATCTTTCCCGGCCTGTTTCTCGACGCGACGCAGATGCCCGCCGACCTGCGATCGCACGTTCGTTACCCGGAAACACTGATACGTGCGCAGGGCGAGGTCTACAGTCTTTATCACACGCAGAATCCGAAGGTGTTTTTTCAGCGCGAAGACGTGTGGAGTGTCGCGCAACACGTAACGGTCGACAACGAACGAAAGAAGCAGACCGCCCCGATCGATCCGTATTTCGTGTTGATGCAGTTGCCGGGCGAAGATCTAAAGAATGAGTTTGTTTTGATACTGCCGTTCACGCCCGCCAGTCGAAACAACATGATCGGGTGGATCGCCGGCCGCAGCGATGGCGAAAACTACGGCAAGCTGCTCGGCTACAACTTCCCGAGCTCGCGGCTGATTGATGGTCCAACACAGATCGAGGCGCGCATCGATCAGAATGCGCAACTTTCGGGCCAGTTCACGCTGTGGGATGCGCAGGGCTCGCGCGTCATTCGCGGGCACTTGCTGGTGATTCCGATTGGGCGTTCGTTGATCTTCGTCGAGCCGATTTATTTACAGGCGGAACGCAGTCCGATGCCGGAACTGCGACTCGTAGTGCTGGCGACGCAGGAAAAGCTGGCGTACGGTCAGACGTTTGCTGAGGCGATGAACAATCTCTTCGGCGAAGCGGCTGCACAACCGCCGCCGCCATCGTCGGGTCAGGAAGCTCCGCGCGAAGGATCGTTGCAACCAAGTCCGTCAGCGACGCCGGCTCAGAACCTGCAACAGTTAATCAACCGCGCGATTCAGGAGTTTGACGATTACCAGCGGCTCGTCTCGCAAGGTAAGTTTGCGGAAGCCGGACAAAAGCTGGAGCAACACAAACGGACGCTGGAAGAGATCCGCAGATTAGGCCAGCGATAAGCCAACAAGCTCAACGCCGAAGGCGTTAGCTAATGGGCAGCCCAGGGTTGCTTCAACCCTGGGTTACATGGTTCACCACCTCTTAAACTCTGAAAGAGTTCCAATTGCAAACCGAACACTTTCAGTGTTGCGAGTTTGCCTCCCCGATACCCAGGGTTGAAGCAACCCCGGGCTCGCATTGGTCAACGCCTTCGGCGTACTCACCCATCAACGCGCGTTCGACTCAATCTTCTCCAATAACTTCTTCGCTTTGGCGACAGCCTCATTGTGCTCAGGCATGTGCTTTGGGTCGGGCGTCGTTGCCATTATCGCCTCAATCTGCTTCTTCGCTTCCGCGTCGCGGTTGTTCGACTCAAACGCCTCCGCCAGGTGATATCGCATTAGCGAGTGCTTCGGATTGAGCTTGACTCCCTTCTCCAGATACTCAATCGCCTGCGCGCTATCGCCGCCAAGGACGCGCGGCGCCTGCAAGTAGAGCCGGCCGAGACCAAGGTACGCGCTGTAGCCCTGGTAACTCTCGTCGATCTTCAGCACCGCTTCCATCTCGGTCTTGATGTCATTGAAACTCGACAGATTGGCGATCGTGCTGTGCGCCGCGGAGCCGCCGTAGTTTGCGCCGAGCCAGAAATGCCCTTCCGGTTTGTCGGGCTGGAGTTTGGCAGCGACCTTTCCGGCCTCCGTCCCCGCGCGAAACATGTCGTCGCGCTCATCGTCGTTGTCTGTATGGTCGCCGACGTAGAAAGAGGCGCGTGCGAGTTTCCACGCGGCTTCGTAGTTTCCGTAGTCGGCGGTTCGAGCCTGCCGCAGCGCCGCGACCGCGACTCGCGCCTTCTTAATGTCCTCGCGGCCTTCCCAAAGCGGTTCCGCCTCGGCGATGCGGTCGGCCGCCATCTTAGCGTCATTGCCGCCAGTGAGGCTTGTCGTCGCGTCCGGCCCGCCTCGGTCACACGAAATTCCAGTAAAAGCGATAGAAATAACAGCACATCCAATTAAGGCAGATCGTAGTTTTTGCTGGCTTTTCTTAAGATTTACCATCCAGTAGCCTCCGATTGTCTAGCATCGCTATACAGTTTGTAATACTTTTGCTTTCGGGTTATCTAAATCAAGTCGAATACGGTATAGTGGCTCACCTGATTGCTGGAGGAGAGCTTTGGCGGGGGCAGCATTCTACGATCTTGAGGGCACGCTGGTGAGCACCAACCTGGTGCACACGCTGTCGTTCTACGCGGGCCGCCAGCAGGGGCTGATGGCAAGTTTCAAGATGAGCGCGGCCACGTTTCTGAGCCTTCCGGTATTCGCGGTCACGGACCAGTATAGCCGAAAAGTCTTTAACGACCTTTATTTCAAGCGCTACAAGGGCCAATCGGAAGACCGGCTCCGCTATTTTGCGCAGGATTTGTTTGAGGATGTGATTAAGCCGGCCGTCTTTCCCGGCACGTACGAGCTGATCGAGAAGTCGCGCAGCCTGGGATTGCGGCAGGTGGTGATCACAGGCGCGCTGGATCTGTCGGTGAAGCCGCTCATGGAGCACCTTGGAATCACGGAGTACGTGACCAACCGGCTCGAATTCGTGAACGGCGTGGCGACGGGCCGATTATTGCCGCCGGTGATGGCTGCGGCGACGAAAGCGTCTTGGATCAGAACTTACACCGAACGCGAGGGCATCAGTCTCAGCGACTCCTACGCCTACACGGACAGCATGAGCGACCTGCCGATGTTGTCGATCGTCGGCCATCCGGCAGTGATCAACCCCGATATGAGATTGCGACAAACAGCCCTCCATCATGATTGGCCGATCCTGGATTTAAAATAAGATGGCGCTTCAACTCAGAAGAAAAACCCACGAATCGGTCATCTACATCGACCGCGACAGCGCACCGCGCATCATTCCGTCAGGCGAAGACTTCATTCTCGAAGACTTGCCAATCGGCACGCGTGTTCTTTATCCGAACCCGTCGATCAAGGGACTGCCGAACCGCGAAGCCGCGATTCGTTACGCGCTCAATCATCCGCACGGCTGCGATCCGTTGTTCGCTCAGCTCGAACCCGGCATGCGCGTCACGATCGCGGTCGACGACATCAGTCTTCCCTTGCCGCCGATGGCGACGCCTGACATTCGCCAGACGATCCTCGAGATCGTCTGCGACATGCTCGCAGGCCACGGCGTCGACGACGTTCACATCATCATCGCCAACTCGCTGCACCGGAAGATGACCGAGTGGGAGATGAAGCGGATGGCCGGTCCGCGAGTCTTTGCCGACTACTATCCGGATCGTTATTACAACCACGACGCCGAGTGGGCCGACGGACTGATCAAGATCGGCGAAACGCGTCACAAAGATCCGCTCGTTCTGAATCGACGTGCTGCCGAAAGCGACCTGATCATCTACGTCAACATCAATCTCGTGCCGATGGACGGCGGTCATAAGTCAGTCGCCGTCGGACTATGCGATTACGAATCGCTGCGCATGCACCACGATCCGCAGACGATCCGCGATTCGGACAGTTACATGGATCCGGCGCGTTCGGCGTTGAATCACAAGGTCGTCAAACTCGGCAAGATCGTCGATGAAACTCTGAACGTCTTTCACATCGAAACCGCCATCAACAACCGCATGTACGGCGCGGACATGGATTTCCTGCTGCGCAACGAAGACGACTTCAGCGCGTTCGACCGGATGAAGTTTGAAGCGATGCGCTACGCGATGAGTAAACTCCCGCGTCCTGCACGTCGCAAGTTGTTGCACTCGCGTCCGTCGCAGTACGAGATGATCGCGTGTCACGCGGGCAAGACGGAGCCGGTCCACGAGAAGATTGTCGCGAAGGGCTTCGAGCAGTACGCGATTCCGATTCGCGGCCAGGCAGACATTCTGATCACCGGCATTCCCGACATCTCGCCGTACAACGTCTATTCGATTCTGAATCCGTTGCTGGTCCAGGTGATGGCGCTCGGCTATCACTTCAACTTCTATCGCAACAAGCCGCTGCTGAAGAAAGGCGGCGTGATGATCATCAATCACCCGTGCTACGACGAGTTCGATCACGACTTTCATCCGAGCTACATCGAGTTTTTCAATCGCCTGCTGCCGGAGACGCGCGACGCTTTTACGCTGCGCGAGAAGTACGAACGCGAGTTTGCGAACAATCCGAGCTACATCGAGATGTACCGCCGCGGCAACGCCTATCACGGCGCGCATCCGTTTTTCATGTGGTACTGGGGCGAGAACGGCCGCCAGCACGTCGGACGCGTGATTGCGGCCGGCGCCGAGAACGCGCACGTGCCTGCGATTCTCGGTTGGGAGCGCGCCGACAATCTGACGGAAGCGATCGCGATGGCGCGAAGTTACATGGGCAATTCAGCGCAGATCACGATGCTGCACCAGCCGATGATCGGCATGGCGGATATGGAGTAAGCATTTTCCATTTTCCGATAGGTTTTCATATGAATCTCTCACCCACAGAAATCTTCCAGAACCGCAACATCTTCCTGATCGGAAGCACGGGCTTCCTCGGCAAGGTGACGCTCAGCATGCTGCTGCACCGTTTTCCGAACATCGGAAAGATCTATCTCACGGTGCGCGCGCGGTCGCAGGAAGAGTCGGAGACGCGATTCTGGAACAACATCATCACCGCGCCGCCGTTCGACCCGTTGCGCGAACGTTACGGCAGCGCGCTCGAAGGTTTCGTTAACGATAAAGTCATCGTCAAAGGCGGCGACATCGCCGATACAAACTTCGGTTACAGCGAAGAAGAAGCCCAGGCAATCGCCGACGACATCGACATCATCATCAACTCGGCCGGCAACGTCACCTTCAACCCAACACTCGAGAGCGGGCTGCGGACCAACGTCGTCGGCACGCAAAACGTGATCGCGTTTGCGAAGCGGATGAAGCGGCCCGCGCTGGTCCATGTCTCGACCTGCTTCGTCGCCGGCAATCGCTCCGGCGCCGTGTGGGAGAGCGACTCTGTAATCGGTTACTTCCCGCGACACAACGAGCCTGACATGAAGGGCGTCGAGTTCTCTGTCGAACAGGAGATCGCCGACTGCGCCAAGCTCGCGGATCGCGTGCGCGACGAAGCGCGCGACGCGATGATGGCGGCGCGTTTTCGCGAATCAGCCCGCAAGCGTTTGCTGGAAGAAGGACGCGACGTTGACGATCCGGACGCACTCGGACTCGCCGTCGCTCGCGAAAGAAAAGTCTGGACGCGAACACGACTAACCGACCTCGGCGTCGAACGCGCCGCGTACTGGGGTTGGGCCAACATCTACACGTACACGAAGTCGCTCGGCGAACAACTTGTTGCTGCCGAGAAAGATATCGTGCGCAGCATCGTGCGTCCGAGTATCGTCGAGTCTGCGATGTCGTATCCGTTCCCTGGCTGGAACGAAGGATTCACGACCACCGCGCCGATCATCTTCCTGATCCGCAAAGGCCAGACGCAGATCCCCGCGAACGAGAAACTGATTCTCGACATCACTCCGGTCGATCAAGTTGCATCGGTGATGCTCGCGGTTTCCGCGCAAGCGTGCGTCGAAGAGCCACGACTCGTCTTCCAGGCCGCAACCGGCGATTCCAACGCGAACACGATGGAGCGGATCATCGGTCTCTGCGGCCTCGACAAGCGCAGGCACTTCGAAGAGAAAGAAACCGGGGTCAAGTTTTTCAACCAGATCGCCGCGCGTATGGAGCCGCGTCCGGTCACGACGTCGCAGTACGAACGCACGTCGGTGCCGATGTTCAACTCCGCGGCGAAGAAAGCGTCGTCGTTGCTCGATCGCGTGCGTCCGCGTTGGGGCGGCGGACGTGTCGCCGAAGTGATCGATCTGGTTAAGAGCAACGTCGAGCGTGTGGAAGAATTGACGCGTGAGACGACTGAAGCATTCGACATGTTTCGTCCGTTCACAATTGAGAATGCTTACGTCTTTCGTTCCGACAACGTGCGGTCACTGTTCTCGCGCATCAGCGAAGACGAGCGATCGCTGTTGACCTGGAATCCCGAGAAGTTTGACTGGTACAACTACTGGCTCAACATTCACCTGCCCGGTCTGACGAAGTGGGTGTTCCCGACTCTCGAAGACGAGATGCGGGCGCAACCGAAACGCATCTACACGTATCGCGACCTGCTCGAACTGTTCGAAACATCGACCAAGCGCCATGCGACACGCGTCGCGATGCGGATCGAACGCGACGGTCGCAAGGAACAGTACACCTACGCCGATCTGCGCGAGCTGGCGACGCGCGTCGCAGGTTTTCTCGCGAGCCACGGCATCAAGCAGGGCGACCGCGTGATGCTCGTCAGCAACAACGCACCCGAGTGGGGCATGACGTATTTCGGTGTGTTGAAGGCCGGCGCGACGTGCATTCCATGCGATCCGGAGAGTTCGACAAGCGAGATTCTCAATTTCGCCCGCGCCGGAAATGCAGCGGGCATCATTACGAGCCAGACAATCGTCGACGACCATCCGGACCTGCAGGAACGGCTGCGCGAACAGGGACTGACTCGTTTTTGGACTTACGACCAGGTATTCGACTTACCAGACGAACAGATCGAAAACGAACGCATCGCACTCTTGCCGCAAAAGGCGCACGCGCAGAGCGTCGCGTCGCTGATCTTCACGTCGGGCACGACGGGCCAACCGAAAGGCGTGATGCTCTCGCATCGCAACCTGACGAGCATGGTGTCGATGCTTTCGTCAGTGTTCGACATGAGCACGAGCGACGGTGTGTTGTCGGTGCTGCCGCTGCATCACACGTTCGAGTTCTCGACCGGATTTCTCACGCCGCTGAGTCGCGGCGCACAGATCACCTATCTTCCCGAACTCACCAGCGACGCACTCGCACGCGCAATCGAGAATGGGCACGTGACGGGCATGGTCGGCGTCCCAGCCCTGTGGGAACTGCTTCATCGACGCATCAAGAACCGACTCTACGAACGCAGCGACTGGATCGGTAAGACTGCCGAGAACATGATCCGCGCGAACGCGTGGCTGCGCGACAAGACCGCCGTCAACGCCGGACAAGTGCTGTTTTATCCGATTCACGAAGGACTCGGCGGACGCATTCGTTACTTCATCAGCGGCGGCTCTGCGTTGAGCGAGAAGATTCAGCGCGACTTCTACGGTCTCGGGTTCACGATCCTCGAAGGTTACGGATTGACTGAAGCCTCGCCCGTGTTGACCGTCACGCGTCCTGAGAATCGCATGCTCAGTGGGACCGTCGGCAAGCCGTTGCCCGGCATCGAGGTGCGCATTTCGGAACCCGATCCCAGCGGCGTCGGCGAGGTTATCGCGCGTGGTCCAAACATCATGTTGGGCTATTACGAAGACGAAGCCGCCACGAAGCAAACATTAGTCGAACGCTGGCTCTACACCGGAGACCTCGGACGCGTCGACGACGACGGCAATCTCTATCTCGTCGGACGTTCGAAAGAGATCATCGTCGACACGAACGGCAAGAACGTCTATCCCGATGAGCTCGAGGAACTTTACGAAGATTCGCCATACGTGAAAGAGCTCAGCATCGTCGGCTTGCCGGACGGCATCGGCGAGAAGGTGGCGTGTCTTGTAGTCGCCGACGACGAGTACGACATTTCGCTTTCACGCGCAGCACTGCATCGCCACGTCGAAGAGCATTTCCGCGAAGTCTCGGCTTCCCTGCCCTACTTCAAACGCGTCAAGGTGCTGCACTTCACCGACATCGAACTGCCGCGCACCGCGACTCGCAAAGTCAAACGACGCGAAGTGGTCCAGATCATGGAGTCGCTCGAACAGAGTCAAAAGTCAGGACGAAAGTCGACGGCGCGTGAAACCGCTGACGCTGATTCGTTGTGGGTGATGGGAGTCGTCGCGAGCGTCGCGAATCGTCCGCGGTCTGAAGTCACGATCGACACGCGCTTGAGCGATCTCGGTTTCGATAGCCTGATGTTTGTCGAACTCGCCACGTCGATCGAGAGCGCAGGCGGCGCGATCTCAGCGCCTGAACGGTTCAACGAGATTCAGGACATTCGTGAGTTGACGACGGTCGTTAGCCGTCGCGGCAGCTACGGCCGTCAAGGAAGAACTGCGGCCCGACGAAGGCGAGAAAGACGACGAGATCCACGTGCCGTCGTTCGTCCGCACCGCAGGCACGAGAGCCGGCGACTTCCTCCAGCGTTTCCTTTACGACCAGTTCCTGAAGACGTACTACGAAGGACGCTCGAATATTCCGCCGCATACGAATTTCATCGTGGCCGCAAACCACTGTTCGCACCTCGACATGGGCCTGACGAAGATGGCGCTCGGCGAGTCGGGCAAAGACATGGTGGCGCTCGCTGCCGCCGACTATTTCTTCGACACGAAGTACAAGCGCGCGGTGATGGAGAACTTCACGAACCTCGTGCCCATGGAACGCACGGGTTCGCTGCGACAGTCGCTGCGGCATGCGCGCTCGTTCCTCAACCGCGGTTACAACGCGCTCATCTTCCCGGAAGGCACGCGTTCGATGACGGGCATCATGGCTGATTACAAACCCGTCGTCGGTTATCTCGCCCTGCACGCACGCGTCGGAATCCTGCCGATGTATCTCGACGGCACGTACGAAGCGATGCCAAAAGGAACGTCGATCATCAAGAACCGCAACATAGGCGCGCGCATTGGTCGCTTCCTCGAGATCGAAGAGCTGGAAGAGATGACCAAAGGCATGGCGCGGGCGGAAGCGTATCGCCTGATTGCCGCGCGCGTGCGACACGAAGTAGTGAACCTGCGCGATCGCACGCGACATCCGTTCGATGCGAAGCAGATCCGCAAACAGTGGCGCAACGAACGCAAAGCGGCCCAACTCGAAGTTGCTGAAGAAGCTGTGTCGGTACCTTAGTACTAGTGCTTGGTGCTTTTGTACTTTGTAATTGCAATGTAGTTCGGAGTTCGAATTCACAAACAACAAAGCACTAAGTACAAAGCACCAGGCACAGAACACCCGATGCCTCCAAAGACCACCGGCAAACGCACCGCGCGCATGACCACGGTTTCGACCGGAACCAAGCGTCGCGCCGCAATCGAGAAACGCCAACGCGCCGTGACGCTCATCACGGGCGGCACTGGTTTTCTCGGTTCGCACCTGGTCCGGCAACTGATCGAAGACGGCGCCAAAGACCTTCGTGTGATGGCGACTTCGATCCCGGACTGGCTTGTCGCTCTGGGCGTCGAGACGTTTGCGGGTTCGATCACCAACGCCGACGACACGAAACGCGCCGTCGAAGGAATCAGCGAGATCTACCACCTCGCCGGCAAAGTCTCGCGCGAACGCGAGGACTCGCGGGAGATGTACGACATCCATGTCGAAGGCACGCGTCTGCTTTGCGACGCCGCCAAAGCAGCCGGCGTAAAGACCATCGTCATGGCTTCAACCAGCGGCACGATCGCGGTCACCAAAGACGGCGATACCGTTCCCGACGAAACCGACACGCAGCCGCTGGAAATCATCTCGCGCTGGCCTTACTACGCGAGCAAAGCCTACCAGGAGATGGCGGCGCTCGAACGATTCAGCGGCAAAGGTCTGCGGCTCGTGATTATGAATCCGAGTCTGCTACTCGGTCCGGGTGACGACCGCCTCAGTTCCACCAAGCTCATCCTCGACTTCATGGCCCGCAAGATCGGCGCTGTGCCGACGGGCGGCGTCAGTTTCGTCGACGCGCGAGATGCGGCGCGAAGTTTCCGTGTCGCAATGAAGAAAGGACGTCACGGCGAGCGTTATCTTCTCGGTGCGGCAAACTGGACCTTTTCGAAATTCTTTGGCCGCCTCGAACGGCTGACGAAAGTCTCCGCGCCCAAACTGGCGCTGCCTTCCCGACTCGCAATCACAGGCGCACAACTCGTCGATTCATTCTTCAAACAGTGGGACCTCGCCTCGCCCGTCGAACCCGGCGCCATCGAAATGGCCCAGTATTACTGGTACCTGAACTGTTCCAAAGCCGCGCGAGAGCTCAGCTTCAAGCCGCGCGACCCCGGCGAGACCCTACACGAGACCGTCGTTTACCTCCGTGAAAACTTCCTCGGCGGCAACGCCTTCGGAAAATAAAGTTACTCTTCGGGGAACTCTTTACACGGCTCGGGCGTCTTAACACCCGACTCGCCTACCAAGGAAAAACTTATGGGCTGGATTAGGGCACTGATTCTCCTTTGTGCGTGGACCGGCATCGTGGCTGCTCAGATAGTGATGCGACAGCGGCCCGAGGCAGCTCAGCAATCGGGAACGCTCCTGCTCGGCACACCTGTCGAACGCACCATCGGGCCGGGCCAAACTCACAGTTACCAGGTCGTTGCTGAAGAAAACAGTCTGGTGCAGATAACGGTCGAGCAGCACGGCGTGGATGTAGTTGTCCGCGTCCATCTCGGCAAGCGAGTCGCAGAATTCGACACGCCTAACGGATCGGAGGGACCGGAAAACGTTTCGTTTGTCACCTCCAGCAAACAGCCCTACCGCATCGACGTAACGCCGTTGAACTATGAAGGAGCGACTACCGGCCGCTACGAGATCCGCTTGATCGAATTACGTAAGGCCACAGACCAGGAGATCACAGAAAGTCGGGGCCAGGAGGCACTGAAAGGGCGCGGCCTTGCCTTGCTTGGGGAGATCGAGGGCGTCATCACCGAACTTCGCCTGCCGCAAAGCCGCATCAAGGCGCAAATCCAGACTGCTCAACTGTTGTGGGACGCAGATGAAAAGCGGGCGCTGAAATACGTGACGGATGCGGTGACGGGCTTCAAGGAGTTACAGTCAAACCTGGACCTCGCCAGCCGGGAATACACCAGGAATTATCATGTCGTTAATAACCTGCGTTATGAGATCGTGCAGGTGTTGACGAGGCGACAGCCGGAGATGGCCCTGAGCTTCATTCGCTCAACACAGTCGCTGCCCGATCCTTACGGCAACCAACGCGATATGGCGGCATACGAGGCTTCGATGGAACTCGAGGTCGCGAACCGGATTGCTGAGAAAGATCCCAAACGCGCACTCGAGATCGCCCGAGAGAATCTCAAGTCGCGCTACTCCTCGTCACTGATCAACACCATCTACAACCTCAGACCGCAGAATCCGGAGCTCGCCGCTGAGCTGGCTAACGAAATCGCCAGCAAACTTCTGCGCGACAAACTATTGAAAAATCCCGAAGCGGCGGGCCTTGCTATGGGCCTGATTCAAATGTCCGCGCCACCGCCCGGACAACCCGTGTCGGACACGAACACAAATGGATCCGCTCGGCGCACGACTCTCTTGTCTGAACAAACGCGTCGCGATCTCCTGCAGAAGGCCGTAAGCGAAGCGCTCGAATACAAGGCGACGCCGATCTATTCACCACAACGAGACTACGCATGGAGCATGCTCAACAACTTGCGGTCAATGGGCGCGGAGGTCGACTCGGTGGCGAATGGAAGTTCTGCGACGATCGACAAGCGGATCAAGGAGTTTCCCGGGTACAACGCTCCCCAAAATGAAGCGATGATGGAATACAACAACGCCATCAACAACCCGAATATGCCGTTGGACGAGGTAATTCAGGTCCTGTCGAAGGCGCCGAAGGAGCAGCGCGATCAGCTTTACATCAACCTGTCGAATCGCGCGCTCAACAGCGGCGACGTCGCGCGAGCGAAACAGATCATCAACGATTACGTCACCACTCCCTATCAACGACAGCAGGCACTCTACAACCTCGAAATGCAGGAAGTGCAGCGAGCGATGGCGAAGGGGAAAATCGAAGACGCTCTGAGAAGCATCGGCAACATTTCGAACCCGCAGGAGCGAGCCCAGGCACTCGCGCAGATGGCCAATCAAATCGGTCCGGGTTACAAACGCGCCTCGGCGATTCTTTTCCTCGAGCAGGCACGCGGTCTGTTGTCAGCGTCACAGCAAGCGCAGGACGCAACGCAGATGCAGGCGCTGTTTGAAATCGCGAAAGCGTATTCTCGTTACGACTCGAAGCGGGCGTTTGAGATCATCGATCCGTTGGTGGACCAGTTCAACGATCTCAGCGGCGCCGCTCGCACGCTGGAAGGTTTTGGTGGGGAGTTTTACGAACAGGAAGAGCTGAATATGCACAACGGCAACGCCATCGCGGCCACCGCAACAAACTTGACGGCGACGCTCGGCACACTGGCGTTAACCAATTTCGACCGTGCGAAGTTGACTGTCGATCGAATCAGACTCCCCGAAGTTCGCCTGCGCGGCTACCTCGATATCGCACAACAGGCGATTCAAAATCAGCGCTGATCCCTCTATTCCCCGAGCGCCGCGTACTTAAATAACCTGAATCGATATCGCTGTTGCGCGCGGATGTTCGCGGCGATTGCGCCGTGCAGGTTCTCGTCCCAGTTTGTGTACTGATCGATAAACTTGTCTGACTCGGCTTTGTTCCCCGCGTACTGCACAGCCAGCACACGCTCCAGCATCTTGCCGACGACTTCGTGGTACTTGTCGTAGTTGATGCGCAGTGTCTTCGTCCCCTGATCGAAACTCAGCAGCCCATTCTCGAGGTAGAAGTTCCACTGCATCAAGCTGCATCGTGTTGTACGGCTGATCGCGGCGCGGCTTGTTGTTTTGCAGCACGCGCAGAATGCCGCCGGCGTAGACGCTTTTCAGTTGCGCGTCGGTGTAGTAGCCCTGTTTGTGCAACGCTTCGGCGACGAAGAGCGAAACGAGATCCGCTTTCATCTCTTCCATCGTGTTCGCGTTGTCCTGCAACGCTTCGTCGAGATCGCGTCCGTCCTCAGTGCGATCGACGCCGAGGTAATGGCCCACTTCGTGCCACAACGTGCGATAGAAGTTGCCGTCAGGACGTGAACTCTTTTGCCTGTTCTTCACCAACGGCCGCAGCAAACGTTCGCGACGTGCCTTCGAAGATGCTCGGATCGCGCATGATGTTTGCGCGCAGCAAAATCGTGCGCCCGTAACGACGTCGCGAGATAACTTTCGTTCGGAAGGATCGTGGCCGTGTTTCCGCCGCGTGACTGTCCGAAGTCGGCAACGACGTCGTAAACACCGACCGGTATGTCTTCGCGCACTTTCTTGTGATTCTTGTAAGGCAGCGAATCTTCGAGCGCCTGAATGCCTTTCATCGCCTGGCGCAACGCGGTTGTTTCCTCCTGCCGGCTCAGTAGCAGGCAGAACGAAAAGAAGGTCTTCACGCCATAGAATTCGTCGTCGTACGTTTCGTACGAACCAATCTGCGCATTGAGGTTCTTGAACCGGCCAGTCACCCAACTCGCATCACCCGATTCGTAATCGTTTGACAGCAGATCGCGCGCGCGGTTGCGGAGGAAACGCGCAAACTCCTCAGTCATCTTTCGCGACTGCGTCCGCCGCTTCGTTCAGCAGTCCATAGCCTTCATCAGATCGTCTGCGTAAGCGACTGAGTAAGGCACGGCGTACAAGTGCACTTCGACCCCGGGCCTCGCGGACGCTGCAAGCTGGTTGAGCAAGTTTCGGGTGCAACGTTTGCAACACCGGATATTTCGTGAGCTTAGCCATGTCTTCGCGGAGGTTCTTCGCGTTCGCCGCGCGCACCACCGTGCGCAGATCGAGACTAGCGCGTGCTCGCGTTAGTCTTGATGATCGATTCGACTTCTTTTGTGATGCCCCACGGATACATGTTCTTGCCGGGCTTCAACGGCTCGACCGGCAGGAACGGCTCGCGTTTGTTCTCGAGCGTGGTGGCGATTGGTCCCTGGAACAGTCGATAAAGCGTCAACAGGTTTTGCGTCGCAGGTGTGGAGCCGGTGCGCTTGTCGAGCTGTTCGAGCGCCCGATACGACGAGAGCGCTTCCGGATGACGCTGCTGTTCGTAAAGCTTCTGAAAAATCTGGCCCACCTCGATCAGCTTCGCAACGGCTTTGCGTTCACCCTCGGTGAGTTTCGAAGTGTCCGGCGCCAGAGTGAATCGTTTGCGTTTTTTCAATGATCGGCTGGCTCTTTTCGAGCGGCCAGTAACCGTTGGCAATAATTAGCGACAGTGATTAAGCGCTGCAGAAGTTTAGTCATGCAGGCATTCTAATTGAGCCAAATGCGCCAGCACTTGTCGGCCATTCTTCGCGCCGCATATTTGTTGCACCCGATGTTTACCTCAGAATTTCGCACGATATACGCTGAGGCACTGCGCTTGCACTTGTCGAGCGCGATGACGAGTCTACGCACATTCATCAAGCGGCGCTTCAAGCGCATGCGACGGCGCAGGAAAGTGGGCCGCGCCTACGATATGGCTCTGGAAGTCGCGCGCGTGCTGCCGCAGCAGGCCGACGTACTCGACGTCGGTTGCGGCAACGGCTTTATCGCGCACCATCTCACCGGCTTGCTCGGCAAACCAGTCGTCGGGCTCGACGTCGGCGACAGCACCGCGGCGCGCATCAATTACCTGCCCTACGACGGCCGTCACTTTCCCTGTGCGCGATCAAAGTTTCGACGCCGTGTTGCTCTGTTACGTGCTGCATCACGCGCAGGACGCGCGCCTCGTGCTCAATGAAGTCAGCCGCGTGTTACGCGAAGGCGGCCTGGCGATTATTTACGAAGACATGCCGTTGCTTTGGTGGGATCGTCTCGTTTGTTGGACGCACGATCGCCAATGGCGGGGCCGCACTGGTCCATGCACGTTTCAGCGCGAACACGGTTGGCGGAAGATTTTCAACCTGGCAGGTTTTGAGATCGTGAGCGAGCGGCCGTTATCGCGCTGGCGAAACCTCGCCCACCCGGTAGCGCGACGGTTTTTGTCTTGAGAGTCAACCGACTACACGACGATCCCTTATTCAAACCCGATCACGCCGCGCTCCCGCAAGTCTGCTTGATCATGCGCAGGCAATCAGCCTCGCGAAAGGGACAGATTGAGAGGATCGATTGAATGTCCCACGAACCGTTGATGCGCGACAGCACAAAACCTTCCTGCGGATCGATCTCCAGGTTCGTCAGCTCAGCAGGCGAGACGCGCAACCGCGGCACTGAAAGCGGCGTTAGCCCACTCGTCGCGTAAACGTGTTTCACGAACTTCTCTTCCGCCGTCGAGCAACAACGCCTGCGCTTCGGGATTGTTTGGTTGTTGCTGTAAAGCCGTCTGCACGATCTGCAACGCGCTTTCAGGATCGCTATCGAGCTTGCGTTCCGCGGACCAGACCATCTCGGTCACGCTTTCCGGCAGATCCTCGATCTCCACGCCCAGCGCCGGAGTCTCCTCGGGCCGCTCGCCCGCCACGCGCGCGACACCTTCGCTGATGAGCGTAAAAAGCTGACCGTAAACGTGAAACGCCGAAGCGTGCATGTGGTAGCAGATCTCGGCGACTGACATCCGCTTTTCAACGAAGTAGAGAATCTGCCGAAACTCCTTGCCGAGTTTCAGCGACGAGGTCCAGCCGGCGGCGAGTTCGATGATGGCGCGGTCCGACGGCACGAGCGTGCGATAACGCGCGAACTCGTCGATGCGGTAAATGCCTTCCATGATCACGTTCGTCGGCTCGACTTCGATCAACAGCAGCTCGTCAGGCAACGGATCCTCGTCGTAAAACTCAAAATCGCCCTCGTTCCACATGAACAGATCGTAGATGGCGTCGAGCGTGCGGGTTTTGAGGATCTCGACCACTTCGGCTTCGGTCAAAAATCCCTGCTGCACCAGAACCTCGCCGAGTTTCGCACCGGAAGTGCGCTGCACTTCGCGCGCGGCTTTCAATTGAGCTCGTCGACTTTTCCGTAGTGGAGCAGAACCTGGCCCAGATATTCGCGCGGATCGTTTGACTTCGAACCAACGATCAGACCGTTTTTGAAGTAAACCTGCTTGCGTGATCTTGCCGCGATCAAACTTGAGCGTGCCTGATTTTCTTCCCGCTGCAAGAAATTGCAGCAGGTCAGTCAGGCTCATTGTTTTCAAAGTACCTTGAATCGCCATTCTATCTGTTTGATTTGTAACTCGATTGCCGCCGCGTGTTACTGGTGAGGTTCTGTGGTTCAGTCATTTGCTTGGAGAATGGAAGACTGGAAATGCTCATCTTCGACCAAATCCGCGGAAATCGCCGGCGCTTCCGGTCCAGCTTCGTGCGCGATCTGGAGCAGACGCTGCAAGTTCTCCGTCTGTTCTTCGTTCAACTCGACAAATCTGCACGCCAAAACCCAGGCCGTGATGATGATGCCTCACTTCACCTTCGAGATATAGCCAATCGTCGTCCGGCAGAAGTACGCGGAAGGCGACGATCTCTCCCCCATCACCTCGCCCACTGTGTCGAGATAACAGCCTCCTTCAGAAAGATCCGTGACGCGGGCGGAATGGCGTTCTTCGCCACCGTCCCAAACTGCGTCGAGGTGCACGCTCAACCGGGGTTTCGATCGTCGTTCATCCATGGGCTCGAAGCCATCATAGAGTTTTTAGTGAAGTAAGAAAAGAAAAATCTAAGTTGAGTGTGTGTCTTACAACTGCGCGCGAACTTTTAGGGCTTCAGGAATGATCTGGAACGTCGCGGGAAGCTTTCCAGGAAGTTCTCCATCGACTTCCAGATCGTACGTCCGCGCCGCGTTCTGGCGGGCGAACGGTGACTTTTCGCGCCAATGCGTGGCTCACTTGCGGCAGTGAGAGATGCGAACCGAAGTAAACTCGCGGCGCGCTCGTGAAAATTTTCATCGCGCCGAGTCGCCGACGCCGACGACGTCAAACTTCCCGTCGGTCAGTTTCGCGTCGGGCGCGATCTTCATTCCGCCGCCGAAGTAACGCGCGTTGGCGATGACAAGATTTGCGACCAGCAGGTGGCGTTCGTGTGCATCGTCGAGTTGCACCAGCAGGCGCGTGCGCTTCGGTGCGCATAGCAGTTTGGAGCAGCGACGACGCCGAACGAGATGCGCCCGCCGAGCCATTTGGGCGTGTTTGCCGGCAGCCAGTCAGGCCCGCCGGCTTTGACGCGCTGGATCACTTTCGTGCTCATACCGCACGACGCGACGCCAACAAAATAACGCATCGCTTCGGCGCCGTTGTGATCGAGAAACGAAATGCGGCCGACGTCGATTCGCCGCGTTTGGCCTTCACGCAACACGCGCGCGGCCGCGCGGCTTTGCGGCGGGAATTTCGAGTGTTCGGCGGAAATCGCCGCCGGTTCCGCTGGGAAGGATGCCGAGTTCGGCGTCTTTGCCGGAAGAGAGTATGCCGTTTGCGACTTCCGAGACCGTGCCGTCGCCGCCGCAGGCGATGATCAGTTTGACGCCTTTGCGCGCGGCTTCGCTCGCCAGCGTCACCGCGTGACCAGCGCTTTGGTGAACGCGGTTTGAAACGAGCCAAACTCCGAACGCAGATCGCTGGCGATCCGCGGCCACGCTTCCGCCTGTGCCGCCGCCGGCTGACGACGGATTAATTATTACGAGCGGTAGAGGCATCGCTATTTGCCGGCATCTTTCGATCCTGTTCGCCGAGTTCGGCGATCTTTTCCATCACCATGTCGGCGATCTCTTTGTGCGTGCGCAGGCGGTCGGGTCTGTTGAGGTGATCGCTCAGATCGATCAGCGGGCCGAAGTGAATTCGAATCACTTCTTCGCGGTTCCAGTTTCGCGCGACTTGCCGCGGCAGGCTATTGCACAGTCCGGCGATGAACACGGGAATCACTTGCGGCTTGGCGTCCATGATCAATTTCCCGACGCCCGGTTGCGCGCGCAAAAACGAATACGGATCGTCGCCTTTGTTGCGCGTGCCTTCGGGATGAAAACCGATCACGTTGCCGGGGCCATTGCGCGCAAGTTCGGTAAGCAAGCGAAACGAGAATTTATCGAAGGCTCGTTTTTCGGGAATCGGATGATCGCCGGTCAGCGAAAGAACGGCGGATACATGGACCACCAGCCCATGATCAGATTTACGAACAGTCCCAGTGGTGATCTGATAGAAGAACCTTCCGCGCACCGGAAAGAAAAGTTGTTTACGCCATTTCGTGTGGCGAAAGAGCATCGTCGAAACGGCGTACATGTCGAAGAATGAACGATGATTCGCGACCAGCAGCATCGGCCGCTCGCGCGAAGCAGCCTCGACGTGTTCGAGACCGTAGACGTTCATGATGTTGTAAGTGGAGAGGTGAATCCAGCCCGCCCCCATCGTGCTCTGGCACCAGGTCCAGAAACGCTTCCACGCGCCGCGGTTCATCGCGTGGACAGGCGAAAAGCGAAACGTTCAAACGAGGACAGAACGGCGAGTTCTTCCGCGGTGGGAACCGTTGGGAGCGCCGGATCCGACGGTTTGGAGCTGAACGTTGGGTGCTGAACTGATCACTCGATCGAGAAGTATTTCGCCTCCGGATGGTGAACAATAATAGCCGATGTTGATTGTTCCGGCTCTAGCTGAAACTCTTCCGTCAACGAAACGTCGATTCGGCCGGGGTCGAGCAAGGTAAAGAGCTTCTCCTGATCTTCCAGGCTCGGACACGCCGGATAACCAAAACTGTAACGCGAACCCTGATACTGCTGGTGAAACAAACGCGTCAGATTCGTCGCGTCATGCCCGGCAATGCCGAGTTCCTGGCGGATGCGCTTGTGCCATAGCTCGGCCAACGCCTCGGCTGTTTCCACGCTCAACCCGTGAAAATACAGATAGTCGGCGTAATTGTCTGACTTGAACAACTCGTGTGCGATACTCGCTCGCGCGCCGGCCCACGGTCACGAGGTGAAACGCGACGACGTCCATTCTGCCCGATTCGCTGCGACGCAAAATATCCGCGAGACAAAGATGCTTGCCGGCCGGTTGCCGCGGAAACGTGAAGCGCACGCTGCTCGCTGTGGTTCTCGTCGTAAACGATCAGATCGTTTCCTGCCGACTGGCACGGGAAGTATCCATAGACCACTTTCGGAACGAGCAACTCGTCGCGTTTCGATCGCTCCTTCAGTTCCTCGTAAATCGGCCGCACCTTTTCGCGTACGAGCGCCTGGTATTCCTCCGGCTGGCGTCCGGCCCTGCTTGAACTGCCACTGGCCTTTGAACAACGCGGTCTCGTTGACGTAGGCGAACACGTCTTCGAGCGAAATGTCTTCCACTACGCGCGAGCCGTAAAACGGCGGTGTCGGAATCGGAACGTTGGGATTGACGTCGGAACGAGTCGTGTGCGTCGTGTTACCACCGGCGCTGCACCGCGCGGCCTCGCGGCTTTGCGGATTCCGAGTTTCGCTTCTTCACCGACAAGATCTTCAAGATCGTCTGCCAGCGTAGCCGCGTCACCGCTTCTCTCCTTCGCCCCTTCTCCACGTTGTCCGTCTTCGCCCACCAACTGGTCCATCGTGTGCAACCCCGCGAACGCATCGCGCGCGTAGATACAACTGACCCGTTATAGAGCGACTTCAGATCCTCTTCGACGTAACGTCCGCGTCAACGCGGCGCCGCCGAGAATCGACCGGCACCTTCATGCCGCGCTCGTTCATCAACTCGAGGTTCTCTTTCATGATCAACGTCGACTTCACGAGCAACCCGCTCATGCCGATCGCGTCCGCGCCTGTCTCGTCGTACGCCTGGAGAATGCTTCGATCGTCTGCTTGATGCCGAGATTGTGGACCTTGTAACCGTTGTTCGTGAGAATGATGTCGACGAGGTTTTTGCCGATGTCGTGAACGTCGCCCTTCACGGTGGCGAGCACCATCGTGCCTTTCGCAGTCGCGCCGCCTTTCTTTTCCATGAACGGTTCGAGGAAACGCACGGCCGCCTTCATCGCTTCGGCCGACTGCAACACAAACGGCAACTGCATCTGCCCGCTGCCGAAAAGATCGCCGACGACTTTCATGCCGTCGAGCAGGATGTTGTTGATGATGTCGAGCGCAGGATGTTTTTCGAGCGCGACTTTCAGTTCGTCTTCGAGACCGATCTTCTCACCGTCGATGATGTGGTTCTTCAAACGCTCTTCGACGGTCTCACCTTTCGACAGCCTTTCTTGCGCTCTTCGCCTTAACGCCTTCGAACAGCTTCGTGAACTCGGTCAGCGGATCGTAAACGCAAACGTCGCCTTCAAACCGGCGCTGGTCGTAAATCAACTCGCGCGCGACCTTCATCTCCTGTTCGCCGATGCGGTTCAGCGGTTCGATCTTGCTGGCGTTGACGATCGCGGCGTCGAGTCCCGCTTCGACCGCATCGTGGAGAAACACGGAGTTGAGCACGACGCGCGACGCGGGGATCAGACCAAACGAGACGTTCGAAACGCCGAGCATCGTGAACGCGCCGGGCAACTCCTGCTTGATGCGCCGATGCCTTCGATCGTTTCGAGCGCGTTGCGGCGATCTTCTTCGATGCCGGTCGAGATCGGCAGCGCGAGTGGATCGAAGAAAATGTCTGACGCCGGCGAGACCCGCTTCCTGTGTCGCCTGTTCGTAAGCGCGCTTCGCAATCTTCAACTTGCCGTCCGCCGTGCGCGCCATTCCCTCTTCGTCGATCGTGCCGATCACGACGCTCGCGCCATATTGTTTCGCCAGCTCGATGACTTTCAAAAAGCGCGGCACGCCGTCTTCATAGTTCGTCGAGTTGAGGATGGACTTGCCGCCGGCGTGTTGCAGTCCGGCTTCCATCTTCTGCCACTCGGTCGAGTCGAACATCAGCGGAATCTTGACGTTCGTTACCAGACGCGAGGCGAGCTCGTGCATGTCGCTCTCACCGTCGCGGCCGACGAAATCGACGTTGACGTCGAGGATGTGCGCGCCTTCACGTTCCTGTTCTTTTCCGAGTGCGACGAGGCCGTCCCAGTCTTCCGCGTTCAGCAGATCGCGCATCTTCTTCGAACCGCTGGCGTTCACGCGTTCGCCGACGATCAGAAACGATGCGTCCTGGACGTAAGGCTGTTGGAAGTAGATCGACGACGCTGCCGGGACGAGTTTCGGATCGCGCTGCTTCGGCGTGATCGTGCTGCATCGCTTCGACGAGCAGCTTGCAGATGCGCGGGCGTTGTGCCGCAACAACCGCCGACGACGTTGACGCCGAAGTCGCTGGCGAAGTGGACCATTTGCGCCGTGAAACTCTCCGGCGTTTCGTCGTAGTGCATCTTGCCTTCGACAACCGACGGCAAACCGGCGTTTGGCAAAGACGAAACCGGGCAACGGCGCGTTTTCGCAAAGGTAGCGAATGCTCTCGGTCATGTGACGTGGACCGGTGCCGCAGTTCATGCCGATCACGTCGATCGGAAACGGCGCGAGAGCCGTTAACGCGGCGGAGATCTCGGTGCCGTTGAGCATCGTGCCGAACGTTTCGATCGTGACTTGCGCGATCACCGGCACGCGCCTGTGCGTCTCTTCGAAATGCGCAAAGATTGCGCCGAGCGCGGCTTTTGTTTGCAGCAGATCCTGACAAGTTTCGACGATCAAAGATCGGCGCCGCCATCGAGCAATCCGCGCACCTGGACCGAGTAGGCGTCGCGCAGTTCGTGTGAAAGATGATGTGGCCCAGCGTCGGAAGTTTGCGGCCTGGTCCCATCGAGCCGGCGACCCAGCGTGGTTTTGCTTTCGTCGAGAAGTCGGAAGCGATTCGTTTTGCGAGACGGGCGGCGCGCACGTTCATGTCGTACGCCTGATCGGCGATGTCGTACTCGGCGAAGTCGACGGGAGTGCCGTTGAAGGAATTGGTCTCGATTACGTCGCAACCGACTTCGAGAAATGCGGCGTGCACCTTTTCAACGGCGTCGGGACGGGTGACGAGCAGGTTTTCGTTGCAGCCTTCGAAGCGGAGGCCGCCGAAGTCGTCGAGGCGTCAGGTTCTGCACCTGGAGATTGGTGCCCATCGCGCCGTCGAAGACGATGATGCGTTCTTTTAATGTGTCGAGGAAATTCATGGGATTTCCGATCAGCAATAATAAGGGCCCCGCGCTTAACAACGCGGAGCCCTTTAAGAATTGCTTGAATTAGACTCGCCGAGCTGTTTAGCGGATTATTTTACGTGGCCGCAAGTCGCCTTAACTCACCACGTCAACTTGTCAAAGCGTATTGAACCACCGGCCTAACTGGCTGTCAAGCAGCGTGTCGCTGCGCGTCAGGTCGTCCAAATGTCCTCCATTTGTAGTTCGAATCCGCGGAGAAGAGGTTCACCCGAGACTACTGTTGGATTCTCAAGTACAACCATCTCCTTGCCTGCCTCGTAGATGTAGACTCGCCGTTTCTGCGGATCAATTAACCAGCCCAACGACGCACCGTTCGCCATGTACTCTTCCATTTTGTTCAAAAGCGTCGGCAGGCGATCGCTGCGGGATCGAAGCTCGATTACGAAGTCTGGACATATAGGAGCAAAGCCTTGCTTCTCTTGCTCACTGAGCGTGTCCGCCCTTTCGCGCCTGATCCATGAAACGTCAGGTCCGCGGATAGCACCATTCGGTAAGGTAAATCCAGCGCTGGGACCGAAACCGATACCCGTACGATCTTTTCTGACCCAAACTCCAAATTGAGTGACGAGGCCGAAGCAGCGTGCACTACCTTGATAACCAGTAGGCGGCATGACTATGAGTTCTCCGGATGAGGTGAGTTCTAGTCGTAGATCCGGGTATTCACGACAAAGTTCTTCAAATTGTTCGTGTGTTACCGAATGCAAGCCTACCAGGTGGGGTGGGATGAGTTGGTCAGCCTGTGAGTATATGCGTGCCACTTGTCCGACTCCTTACTGAGAGCAATCTTACTCCGCGGATTTTCGGTTAACAACATACTCGTGAGTTTGTTACCATTCAACTCCATGCGACGTGCCATCTATCCCGGTTCGTTCGACCCCGTCACGAACGGCCACCTGGATATCATCGAACGCGGCTGCAAGCTGTTCGACGAGATCATTATCAGCATCCTTATCAACCCCGAAAAACAACCGTTCTTCACAATCGAAGAACGACTCGAGATGCTGAGCGACGTCGTCAGCGAGATCAGCAAAGGCGGCTGCAAGGTCCGCATCGACTCGTTTCGCGGACTGCTCGTCCACTACGCCGTGGCCCAACAGGCAAACGCCATCGTCCGCGGCATCCGCGCGATCTCCGATTACGAGTACGAGCTGCAAATGGCACTAATGAACCGTCGCCTCGAACCCGGTATCGAGACTGTCTTCATGATGCCGGCCGAAACATACTCCTACGTCAGCTCACGACTCGTAAAAGAAGTCTTTCAACTCGGGGGCCAGATCAGCGGTCTCGTGCCTCCATTAGTCGAAACTCGAATGAAGGAAAAACTCGATCAGACCAGATGAAAACTTACCCTGCTATGTCACCATTCCCTGTCTCTGAAAACGTCGCGCGCATGCAGTCATCGGCCACTCTGGCCGCGGCGCAAGCAGCGGAAGCGTTGCGCGCTTCAGGCGTAAACGTCTGCGACTTCGGCGCCGGCGAACCCGACTTCGACACCCCTGAAAACATCAAGCAAGCCGCCGCCGAAGCAATGCGCGCGGGCCGCACGAAGTACACCGCCGCCGGCGGCGTGCGCGAGATCCAACGCGCGATCATCGATTTCTATCGACGCGATTTCGGCACCGAATACCAACTGAGCGAAGTGATGGTTACGGCCGGTGGCAAACAGGCGATCTTCAACGCGGTCGTGACGTTGATTAATCCCGGCGATGAGGTGCTGATTCCGAAGCCTTACTGGGTGACGTTTCCGGAAGTAGTCGTTTTCGCAGGCGGCAAACCAGTTTGCATCGAAACAGAAGAGACAGATTTTCTGCTGACGGCGGAACAAGTCGAGCAAGCCATCACTCCAAAAACAAAACTACTGATTCTTAATTCGCCATCGAATCCATCCGGCCGCGTGCTTCCACCCGCTGACTTCCGTCGCATCATGGAACTCGCAGCCGAGCGCGGCATCTACATCATCTCCGACGAGTGTTACCTGCGTTTTGTCTATCCTCCGGGCGAGGTGTTCAGTGCGGCGAGTCTTCCAGCAGAACTTCGCGCTCGCCTCTGCATCGCAGGTTCATTCTCGAAAACTTATGCGATGACCGGATGGCGTATCGGTTACGCGCTCGCGCCAACCGAGTGGACGAAAGCGATGCTGAAAGTCCAGGGCCACTCCACTTCCAACGCAAACTCGATCGCACAATGGGCCGCAGTCGCAGCGCTGACCGGACCGCAAGACTCTGTCGCAACGATGCTCGCCGAGTACACACGCCGCCGCGCGTGGCTCCTCGAAGCATTGAAAGAGATCCCGGGCATCAAGTGCTCCGAACCGGAAGGCGCCTTCTACGCGTTTCCCGATGTGCGTGGCTGTTTGAAGAACGGGCTCAAGACCTCGGCAGACTTCGCGCAACGACTACTCGAAGAAGAACACGTCGTGGTAACAGACGGCGCGGGCTTCGGAACAGAAGGCTTCGTCCGCATGTCTTACGCAACGTCGATGGAGCAGATTCAGGAAGGCGTGAGACGAATCAAACGCTTTGCAGAAAAAACCACGGACTAGATTCATAGAACCTGGTCCGTGGTCTGTAAGAAGGAAGAAACTAGCTTAGTAAAGGTTGAAGTTGTACTCGAGCTGCATCCACATCGAGACCTGATGTCCGTCCTTGGTGGCCGGCGTAAACTTGATCTGACGCGCTGCCGCAATCGCTTTCTCAGTTAATCCATGCGGTAGACCGGATACGGTCCGAATGTTCGTCACCGATCCGTTCGACGCAAACACCACTTTCAGCACCACTGTCCCGGTGACCTGGTTCTTACGTGCCTCTTCCGTGTACTGCGGCTCCGGTTTTGAGATCAGCTTCGCTTTCGTCGTCACGTCCTTACCCGTGAAGATCCGCGAATAATCGCCACCGCCACCGCCACCCGGTCCACCACCACCGGCTCTCATGTCGCCGCCGCCCATGTTGCCGCCGCGACCCGGTCCGAGACCGCCGCCTTCACCTGGACCAATACCGCCACCGGTTCCGGTTCCGATACCGTTGCCGGTTCCCGGACCAGACGAAGGATCGGTGCTCTTCGATTTGTAATCACCGTACGGCAGCACGCGCGAATCAGGCGGAACCAACATCGGATCCGCAACCACCGTCGCCGCTACCGGCAACGACGGGTTCTTCGGCATTGGCGGAGGATTCGGATTCGGCGCCACTACCTGCGGAACGTCCAACGATGCCTGGGGCACCTTGCCGAACGACGCGGGCCTTGAATCTTCACGGCCACCGCCGCCGCCGCCCTGCGGGCGTTCAAACTTTGGTTTGCTACCGCCGCCACCGCCCTTGTTAAGTCCGGCAGGACCCGGATCTGGTGTCGGCTGTTCGTCAGGGATGTCGAGCATTTGCTCGACTGTCAGTTCTTCATTCGGATTAGCGTTCTGGGCCAGCAATCCCTGTCCACGACGATCGATCGCGACGACGACGCCGAGAATCACAAACAGGAACACGAACGACGAGATCATCGCGGCTACAACGCTGCGCGAGTCTGAAGGTTCTGCACCCATCACTGCCGCGCCTCGCTCCCGTCCCAACCAGGTCGAGAACAGAGCGATAAGCAGAATACCGGCGAAGATCGAGAACCCGATTAACCCGGCTTTCGACGCACCCGCCGATCGCGTGCGGTCCATCAGCATCACCACGCCGACTAGCGCCACCACACCGAGGAACGCGCAGCCCATCGCTATCAGCACGTTCGGCTTCCCGAGGAACTTTCGCAACATGCTGCCATAGCCGACGAACGTCCGCTTGGTAAACCCAAACGGATCGCGTTTGAACTCGGGCCACGTCAGTTGATACTCGTGGGCTGTGTCTTTTAGTTCGTGACTAAGACGGGAAGTCAGACCTGCATCGTCGAGGAATGTCAGGTGATATTCGTCTCGCAATGCGAGCGCCTGCGAGGTGCTCGAAGGAGTGCGGGAAGCAGCGGTCCATTCCGATCCGGTATCGACGTGAACGGGTTCGGTGACGTCCGTTGTTTCCGTGTAAGCCGCGGCAGCCTGAATTGCCGGCGGCTGATCGTTTTTGCTCACTGTAATGCTGGGATCGTCCGCGACTTTTGGTGACACCGCTGTTAACGGCGTTCCGTCAACCGGACAGAAACTGAACTTATCAGCAAACTCTTCTTGGCACTTGGAACAAAACTTCATCGACACTACCTCTTCTCGCCTAAGGGAAAGCAGTACTGGCTCTGACTCTGTGAATCCAGATAGCCTGTCTGCACCAGAAAATTCTCTTGCAAAACTTGTTTCGATTCGCTTGTCGAGAACTCTCGAAGGCCCTGGCGTGGTCCAGCGTTCGAGCAAAGCTTTGAGCTCGTCCTCGGAATCAAACTTATCTTCCGGCTCAACGCCCATTTCAGGCCTCCTTCAAAGTAACAATTTCCCGACCAGTATTCAATTCCTGATTGCTGTTTAAATACGGTCGCAGCACTCTTTTAAGACTCTCGCGAGCCCGGTACAAACGGGCCTTTATCGCTCCTACATCCGCATCCACAACAGCGGAAATCTCGTTCAAACTCAGCCCCTCATACTCCTTAAGAATCAGGGCTTCTCGTTGGAGGTCCGGCAGCCTGAACACTGCGTCTCTAACCTGGGCCGCCAACTCTTCATCCAGCAACCTTCGCAACGGCACATGGCGTGGCGAAGCTTCCGGCTCTTCAGTCATGTCATCGAGCCCGGTCTCGCGGCTCGTACTTCTGAAATGCTTCAACGCCAGGTTTCTGGCGATCGCATACAAGTACGTTCTCAGCGCCGCACGCTCCGGACGAAAACCTTCTGGCCTGCGAATCAAGCTCAGAAAGCAGTCGTGCGTGACGTCTTCTGCAATGTCAACGGAACCGAGAAGCCGATAGGCAAAACGAAAAATCGGTTCCCGGTAACGATCGTACAACTCTAAGAACGCCGCCTGGTCGCCCTTCCCAGCTTTTTGGAGCAAGAGCTCGTCTGTGGTTCTCTCGGGCAATCAAGCACTCGATCCTGCAGGAAATTGCTTCCTACTGTAGTTACCAAAATCCTGGAAAAAGTTACGGTCTGGTCGGGAAAAATCTGCGCGCAAAAGAAATATTAATCCCCGAAAGGCGGCAAGTACATAACTCTTTTAGGAATTTGCCGGTTCCAGACCGCGATTACCGCTTTGCCAACCGAGGCTTAGGATGCGCTTAAAAGCCAAACGGTTGACGGGTAAACTCACGGCATCTAAGATGTTTTGCTCCCTGTCGGCCCTTTAACTTAGTGAGCGGAAGACCCCGGTTTAAACCTCAACATGTCGATAGCATCCACAATTCCGATTTCTGCCCCGTTCTATGCGAAAGTCTGTGCGAAGGCGGTCGCTTTCGTCCTGACCCTCCTGCTGCTGACCCCGGCGGCTGTCGCCCAGTCGTCTAATGAGCCCCAACGCGAGCAATTGCTCAACGGCCTCCGCCTGCTGCTGTGGGAAAGGCCCGGAAGCTCCGACGTTTTGCTCAAACTCCGCATAAATAGCGGTTCCGCGTTCGATCTTGCCGGCAAGTCAGGTCAGATGGCGCTGCTCGGCGATCTGTTGTTTCCCGATCCCAACACGGTCGAGTTTTTCACCGATGAAATGGGCGGAAAACTCGAAGTGGTCGTCAATTACGATTCGACGACGATCACGATGATCGGAAAGACCGCGGAGCTCGAACCGATGGTCGAGGTGCTGCGCAACGCTTTGCTTGCCACGCAATTGACGCCGGAAGTGGTTGCCCGCATACGCGATACGAGGATCAAAACGCTCAAGGATGCAGCCATTGCTCCGTCCTTAATTGCCGACCGTGCAATCGCAACCCGACTGTTTGGTGATTTTCCCTACGGCCGCTCGATCAGCGGCACGCCGGAAGATCTCGCCCGCGTTGACCGCGCAGACCTTATGCTCGCGCGCGAACGCTTTCTCAACTCAAACAACGCAACATTGGCGATCGTCGGCGGCGTTACGCGCTCACGGGCATTGCGAACGCTCCGCCAGTTGCTCGGGCCATGGCGCAAGAGTGAAAACATCGTCCCGACTACTTTTCGCCAACCAAAGGCGCCGGATGCACGAACGTTACTCGTAAATCTTCCTGGGCCAGCGGCTGAGGTCCGTGTGGGCGTGCGTGGAGTTTCACGAACCGATCCTGACTACTTCGCGGCGAAAATACTGGCGAGACTCGCAGAACAGCGCTGGCAGGGACTGACACCGGAACTCGCGAAGCAACCAATATTTGCACGAAGCGAGAGCCATACATTGCCGGGCGCGTTTGTGATGGGCGCTGCTGTCAATTCGCAAACCGCTGCGGATTCGCTTGGGAACGTGCGAAAAGTGATGGATTCACTGATATCGACGCCCGCGACTGCCGCTGAACTAGATCGAGCGAAGACCGAGGCCATTGGCGAGATCTCCGGTTCGCTGTCAAAACCGGAAGCTATGCCTGATCCCTGGCTCGATCTCGAGACGTATCACTTGTCGGCATTGCAGGATCAGATTGCGCTGCTGCGCAGCGTGACGGCGCAGGACATACAGCGCATCGCGACCCGGCTTTTCAAGGACGCGACCCTCGCTTCGGTAATCGCAGGCGAGACATCGCCTTTAAAAGCCGCACTTGAGGGACGTTTTAAGTACGAGGTATTAGGTGAGATTGCGACTCCAACTCCTTCTCCGAAACCACCGGCGACACCCGGCAAAAAAGACGGTCCCGGGTAATCACAAATTGTTTGCAAGCGACTTGCAACCAAACCTCCATCAGATTTGGCTTAACTGTGCCTGAGAACGGAAGTGCCGCAAACGAACATGCGGGCCGCGTTCGCGAGATGTTTTCCAGGATCGCGACTCGGTACGATCTTTTAAACCACATACTTTCCGCGAACGTCGATAAACGATGGCGCCGGATAGTTGCGACAAAGTTGCGCGAGAGGCTTTCTTCGAAAGATCCTCGCATACTTGACGTCGCGTGTGGTACCGGGGATTTGTCACTCACGTTGTTTGAAATTGCAGGAGCACGAGTTGTTGGCACTGACTTTTGCCGGCCGATGTTGGCAATCGCTGCCGGTAAGACTTCGAGTCAGGTGCCTTTGATTGAGGGCGACGCATTGCGGCTTCCCTTTCGAAGTGGCTCGTTCGACGCTGTGACGATCGCCTTTGGTTTGCGAAATCTGTCGAGCGTCGAAAACGGTCTTGCGGAACTGTGCAGGGTCTTGAAACCGGGCGGCTGGGTGGCAGTGCTTGAGTTTTCCAGACCTTCGAACGCGATCGTTCGGGCCTGTTACGGCCTGTACTTTCGAAATGTGTTGCCAGTGCTAGGCGGCGCCATCAGCGGTTCGTTGAGCGCTTACGCTTATCTACCGGCGTCGGTGCAGAAGTTTCCGGACCAGGAACAACTCGCGCTCCTGATGAATCAGGCAGGTTTCGATCAGGTTCAATATCAGAACCTGACAGGCGGGATCGCTGCCCTTCACATGGGCAGACGATCGGCAGCATAGATTTTTAAGGGATTGGTTGCAGCGCTTTAGTTTGCAACCAGATACGTAGTCACGGGGTAAGGTTTCGGTAAGCGCGCGGTTGTCGGGGCTGTGCGAGTATTGAACCCACCCCGGGCTACGTTTTTAATTTTTAGGGCCACTTTATTTTGACATCCGTGTTATCCGCGGTTTCAGTTCTGGTAGAATCCCGGCGGATTGAAAACCAAGCTCCGGCATAGCATCCTTAGCGGCCTTCGTCGCGTACTCATTCTCTTACTGGTTGTCTGGACCGTCGTCTCCCTCGTGACGCTGCTTGTCGAGCTCGTTCCAGGCGATCCGGCTGTCGCGATTCTTGGCGAGCAAGCGACTCCTGAACAGTTCGCACAGTTTCGCGAGAAACACGGACTCGATCGTCCTCCCTTCTTCTTCTCCTTTCCACGTGACGCCAGCGGCGAGCGACATTTCGCTTGGCACGGCAGCGACAATCGTTACTCCGATTACTGGGTCAATCTATTCAAGGTGGATTGGAACGCGCTTAGTCGTTTTGACTTCCCAGGCGCATTCAGAAATAACCTGGGTCTGTCGTTTCGAAATGATAGGCCAGTAACCGAGCTTATCTTCGAGCGCTACCCGCCGACGATTGAGCTCGCAGTCGTCGCGATGTTGATCGCGATAGCGATCGCGATTCCACTGGGCGTAATTGCCGGCACGAATCGTGGGACGTTGATCGATAACGGTGCTTCAGTGATTGCGCTGCTGGGTATCAGTCTGCCGAGTTTCGTGATCGGTCCGATGCTGGTCTACGTTTTCGCTGTCAAACTTCGATTGCTCGCCCCGTCAGGTCGTTTCGACTGGAGCGACATCATTCTTCCCGCTTTCACACTAGGCGCTGCGTTGTCGGCAATTCTGACGCGCATGGTTCGCTCTTCGGTGATCGAAGAGTTGGGAGAAGACTACGTGCGCACCGCGCGTGCGAAAGGACTCAGCGAGCGCAAGGTTGTCTACAAACACGTACTGAAGAATGGTCTGATACCCGTGGTGACGATCCTCGGCTTGCAACTCGGCGTACTGCTCGCGGGCGCGATCATCACCGAGAAAATTTTTGGCTGGCCAGGTTTGGGGTTGTTGCTCGTCGAAGACGGGATCGCCAAGCGCGACTATCGCGTGGTGCAGGGATGCGTGCTGGTGATCAGCATGACTTACATCATCGCGAACCTGCTTACGGACATGGTCTACCGCTGGCTCGATCCGCGTATCCGCGTAAGTTAGCAAAATGAACCGTTTAACGATCGTTGGTTTAGTCATCGTCGCGGTGCTCGTCATCGTCGCGTTATTTGCGCACTGGATCGCGCCGCATGACATCAGCACCACCAATCTCGCGATGCGTTATCTGCCGCCGTCTTCGGAACATTGGTTCGGCACAGACTCCACCGGCCGCGACATTTTTTCACGCGTCGTTTTTGGCGCACGCATCTCGTTACAGGTCGGTCTCGTTGTCGTGGCGGTGTCAGCGGTGATCGGCACGTTGATGGGCGCTATTTCGGGTTATTACGGTGGTTGGGTGGATCGTTTCGTCTCCGGTTACCTCTTCAATGTGTTTCTCGCCTTCCCCGGACTGTTGCTGGCAATCGCGATGGTCGCATTTCTCGGCGCCGGTCTGAACAAACTGATCCTCGCGCTGTGCATCATCGGTTGGGTTGGTTACGCTCGACTCATCCGCGGGCAAGTGTTGAAAGTTCGCGAGTACGACTTCGTCCAGGCGGCACGGGCGCTCGGCGCGAGCGACACGCGCATCCTGCTCATCCACATCCTTCCAAACGCAATTCAACCGTTAATCGTGCAGGCAAGCCTGGGAATGGCCGGCGCTGTCCTGTCTGAGGCGTCTTTATCATTTCTCGGCCTCGGCGTCCCACCACCGGCGCCATCCTGGGGCGTAATGATCGAAGAAGCCCGCGACCTCTCAACCTTACAAGCCGCCCCGCACGCACTCATCTTCCCCGGCATCGCCATCGCCCTAACGGTCCTCGCCTTCAATTTCATCGGCGACGGCCTTCGCGAATACCTCGACCCCCGCCAACGCACGAGGTGAACGATCTATGGACGTGTTTGACACGCCTCAACCTCAACGCTACGATCCACAACGATTTAAATGATGCGCGTAGCTGAAAGCGTTCTCGATCTCATCGGCCAGACTCCTCTCCTTCATATCTCTCGTTTCGCGCCGCCACCGCTCGCCGGTATTTACGCAAAAGTTGAATGGCTGAATCCGGGTGGGTCGATTAAGGATCGTGCCGCCTTAGGGATGATTCTCGACGCCGAGGAGAAGGGTTTACTAAGGACGGACGCCACCATCATCGAGCCGACTGCGGGGAACACCGGTATCGGTCTCGCCCTCGTGGGAGTTGCACGCGGGTACCGTGTTATCCTCTGCGTCCCGCGCGGTTTCGCTGAAGAGAAGATGAAACTGATTCAGGCGCTGGGCGGCGAGATCGAGTACGTGCCGAACGAGGCGGGAATGCAGGGCGCGATCGACCGTTGTCGCGAACTGTCAGAGACGATCAAAGGCAGCTTTGTGCCGCAGCAGTTTGAGAATGCCGCGAACCCGTGTTTTCATGAACGAAGCACCGGACGCGAAATCATCGAGCAGATGAACGGCCGTATCGACGCTGTCGTCATCGGGGCCGGAACATCCGGAACTTTCGTCGGCGTTTCGCGCGCAGTGCGCAGGATAAACAAGGACGCTCTATGCGTCCTCGTCGAACCGGAAGGCTCGATCTACGGCGGCAAACCACCGGGTCCGAAGAAGGTCGAAGGCATCGGTCAACGTGACTTTATTCCGAAGATCTACGACGCTTCGCTCGCCGATGAGGTGATGATGGTTTCGGACGAGGAGGTTTGCGACGCGATCAGAAAGATCGCCCGACTCGAAGGACTTCTCGGCGGATGGTCCACCGGCGCGGCAGCAGCGGCCTCTTACAAGATCGCTGAACGACTCGGCGCCGGTAAGAACGTCGTCACAGTATTCCCCGACGGCGCGGAACGTTATCGCAGCCAGGGCATTTTTGATGAACTTTGTGATGAATAACTGATTATGGGATTCGCAACGACAGCAATTCATATCGGATCGGAACCTGACGAAGCCACAGGCGCAGTCACTGTTCCGATCTATCAAACATCAACATACGCTCAGGACGCACTCGGAAAACATAAAGGCTACGAGTATGCGCGAACACAAAACCCGACGCGCTCGGCGCTCGAACGCAACCTCGCTGCGCTCGAAGGCGCACGCTTCGGATTCGCGTTCGCTTCCGGCATGGCCGCGATCGACGCCACCTTGCGACTCGTCAAATCAGGCGAGCACGTCGTCGTCTCCGACAACACATACGGCGGCACTGCACGACTGTTCAATCGCATCCTGACGAACTACGGCATCACATTCGATTACGTCGACACGTCCGAACCGCTCAACGTCGAAGCCGCGATCAAACCAAACACGAAAATGGTGTTCATCGAAACACCGACGAATCCGGTGATGATCGTCACCGATCTCAAAGAAGTGAGCGAGATCGCACATCGCGCCGGCGCGCGTGTCGTTTGTGACAACACGTTCATGTCGCCTTACCTGCAGCGTCCACTCGAATTCGGCGTCGATATCGTGGTCCATTCAACCACGAAGTACCTGAACGGCCATTCGGATGGCGTCGGCGGCATCGTCGTCTTGAATGACGAAGAAGACGCTCAATGGATCGGCTTCGTTCAAAACAGCGCGGGCGCGATTCTGTCGCCGTTCGATTCGTGGCTCGTGATGCGCGGCACGAAGACGCTGGCCCTGCGCATGGAACAGCACGACAAGTCGGGCCGCGCAGTCGCGGCGTTTCTCGAAGAGCATCCGAAGGTCCAGAAGGTTTACTATCCGGGCTCCGCGTCGCACCCGCAGCATGCACTGGCGACCCGTCAGCAACACGGATTCGGCGGCATGGTCGCGTTCGACGTAGGTTCGCTGGCGAACGCGCGTACGGTGCTCGAGTCTGTTAAGCTCTGCACCCTTGCGGAAAGCCTGGGCGGCGTGGAAACTCTGATTTCGCATCCGGCGACGATGACGCACGCCTCCGTCGATGAAGCGAAGCGGCAACGCATCGGCATTACCGACGGACTGGTGCGAATCTCGGTCGGGATTGAAGATACGGACGATATAATCGCCGACCTCGATCAGGCACTGGAGAAAATCTAGCGTTTTTTACTGAGCCTTGGTGCTTTGTACCCGATCTTCCCGCGTTTAGTTAAAAGGAGTACAAAGCGTCAGGTACGTTTTTTTTACTGGAGTGACAGCCAAACAAAATAGAGGTTACAATTACGCCGTTCTCAACCTTTAACAGACTCCCTGATAACGCTCTCCTATGATCGTAGAGTTATACGCCAAAACAGACGTCGGACGGGTGCGACGCGGTAACGAAGACAACTTCCTGGTCCTCGATCTGTCGACAGAACAAACATGGACCGGTACCGACGGCGCCAATCCTCCCGATAAACTGACGCGTTTTGATCTTGGCGACAGAGGTCTCGTGCTCGTCGTCTCAGACGGAATGGGCGGCGCACTCGCAGGCGACGTTGCCAGCCGCATGGCAGTCGATTCGGTGAAGGAGATGCTGATCGGCGGCGAAGGCAACGCCTCGTGCGATCCGGAGTTGGACCTCGTCGAATGTTTGAAGAACGCCACCATCTACGCGAACCTCGCGATTCATCACCGCAGCCAGGAAGACTCGCGTTGTGCGGGCATGGGCGCGACGTTCACCGGCGCCGCGATCAGGGGCGATAGTTTGGACCTCGTTCAAGTGGGCGACAGTCGCGGCTACATTATTCGCAAGGAACACATTCGACTCGCGACGAAGGACCAGTCGCTGGTCCAACAGCTCGTCGACGTGGGCCAGATCAGCGAGTCGGAAGCGGAAACCCACATGTTCCGCAATGTCATTCTTCAGGCGCTGGGTGCGCAAAGCGACGTCACACCGGTCACCGGCAAGATTCGTCTGCGACAAGGCGACGTGGTCCTGCTTTGCAGCGACGGACTTTCAGGAAAACTGCGATCGGACGATATTCAGAAGATCGTCGTGAACAGCCAGGGCGATCTGTCGAAGGCATGCGACTTGTTGATTGACGAAGCCAACAACCGCGGCGGTGAAGACAACATCACGGTCGTACTCGCGCGCTTTGACGGCGACGATCTCGAAGCCCCCGCAACCGAACGAATCACAATCGAACTACCACCACTCGAAGAAGACAAAACCCTCGACGACAACTACGAAGCCGACACCGAGCCTCATTAACATTTTGGAAAATGATCTTCTCAAGCTTCGCCGTCAGGCAGCGCTTTAGGGCGCCAGTCTGGTTCGCCGCCGACGCGCTTTACATAGATTGAGGCGCCTTCGACGCTTTCAACACAGACGCGTTCGCCGGCTTCGAGCGGTGGTTCGCCAGCGGCGGGATAGGCGGTCCAGGTTGAGCCGAAGACTTTTACGGCGCCTTCGTGAAGCGCCCCTTTGCTCGATGAAACGACCGTTCCGATCTTTCCCGGCAACGCGTCGACGCCGCTGCGCAGCGACTGACCGGTCTTCTCGCGTGAAAAGTAGTTGATGAAAATCGTGCGTGAGGCGGCTGTCAGACCGACAGAGACGACGGCGAAGATCATGAACTGAATGAACAGGTTGTCGATGCCGATAAGACCCGCGAATGCTGCCGCAAGCGCGCCGATACCGAACCACAGCAGCACGAAACCAGACGTGAAGATCTCCGCCACGATCAGTATCGCAGCCAGTACGCTCCACAAAACCCAGAACCATTCGCTCATCGTCTAATCAAAAGAATTCAGATTAGCCCTTCAATACGTTCTTCATCACGAACCAAATGTTCGCCGGGCGCTCCGCCAATCGGCGCATGAAGTAAGGATACCAGTGTTTTCCATAAGGAACATAGACGCGCATGTTGTACCCATCACGCGCTAACTGCCTTTGCAGGTCGCGCCTGATGCCGTACAGCATTTGAAACTCAAACTTCTCTTTCCCGATCCCTTCCCTTGTCGCGAAGTCGACCGTCGCGTCGATCATCTTCGGATCGTGCGTGGCGATGCCGTGATAGACACCGCTCGACAACAAAAGCTGCATCACCTTGACGTAGTTATCGTCGACGTCCTTCTTGTCGGGAAACGCAACCTCCGGAGGTTCGCTGTACGCACCTTTGCAGATGCGAATGCGCGCCGGCAGTTTGACCAACTCCTTCGCATCGTCGTACGTCCGTCGCAAATACGACTGCAACACGATCCCGACGTCGTTCAGATCAAACTCCGAACGCAAACGTTTGAAAATATCGATCGTGGCTTGCGTCACATTCGAACCTTCCATATCGACGCGCACAAAGTTGCCGCGCTGCTGCGCGTCGACAACTACACGACGCGCATTCTTATACGCGAGTTCCTGGATCGAATCCAAGACCAAACTGCGTGAGCTTGATCGATACGTTGGAACGAATCCGCGTCGCTTCGATCTGCTGCAAGATCTGCAGATACTCTTCCACTTCCTTGTTCGCTTCTTCGGCGTTATCCACCGACTCGTTCAAATGATCGAACGAAGCCGTGCAATTCTCGGCATTGATCTCGCGAATGTAAGGAATGACTTCGTCGATCGTTTCACCGGCGACGAAGCGGGTGGTTAGTTTCTTAAAAAAACTAAATCGAGCGGCAAAATCCTTGAGCCCTTCGTGTCCCGACAACCAAATCAGCGCGCTTCTAGTTACCATCTAATCCGCGTTCCTAAACCTTCTCCCAAAGTTAGTTGAGCGTTCCAAGAAAACACGGATCTCCTTCGTTGTGCTATTCTTGGCGGGTTTTTCTCCAACCCGAGGAGGAATAATTGCACAACACCGGCAGAACAAGGAACGGCGCGAATGCGACTGAAGCTGGTAATAATCGCTTCATTGGTCGCCGCGATCGTGGGCGCCGGCGCCGCATCGCGCTGGTATTGGGTGTTCTGGCAGTGAAGTCGTTGTCGAGCCCGGGGCTGTTGGCAATTTCGACGCTTCTACTTCCAATAGCGACAATCGTCTTTGCCTCAATCTTCGTTTACCGGCACACCGCCAGACGACGAAAGCTCCAGGCGTTTCTCACTGCGCTGCTGGCGACGCTTGCTCACCCTCTCGATGTTCATGTTGACTTCAGTTCTGACTTCTCGCGCTGGACCAGTAGACCCAGTTCAACCTGGTCCACACGTCGCGTCTTAACTCTCGACTCTGTTCAATCCAATCTCCGTTTGGACCGGACGCAATGCATCGATAACGAATCGAATGTGTTCGTCAAGATCGACGCCCAACTCTTCAACGCCTTGCTTGATGTCGTCGCGATTTACTGATCGCGCAAACGCTTTGTCTTTCAATTTCTTCTTGACCGACGAGACTTCCATATCGTCAAGACTCCGCGACGGCCTCACCAGTGCACACGCCACGAGGAAACCGCAAAGCTCGTCGGTAGCGAAGAGTGCGCGAGCCATGTCGGTGTCTCGCGGGACGCCGGTATAAGTTGCGTGGCCCATGATCGCGCGGATGATGCGTTCGGAATAGCCGCGGCCGCAGAGAATGTTCGCGCCGGTGAACGGATGCTGATCCGCGGAGGGAAACATCTCGTAATCGAAGTCGTGGAGCAGTCCGACGAGGCCCCACTCATCTTCATCGGCAGGACCGTCGTTGTAACGTTTCGCGCAGGCGCGCATTGCGGTTTCCACGGCGAGGGCATGCTTACGCAGGCTATCGCCCTTCGTGTACTCACACAACAACTCCCAGGCTTCAGCGCGATCAGGCATTCGTATTTTTAGCGATGGATCACTTTGCGCTGGTCGAAAGATAACCGGGGCGCGCGCGAATCATAACATCCTTGCGCGTGGTTTGTACCTTGATCCGGCGATAACGATCGTCGTGTGTTTTGTCGAGTGGATAGTAGCCAAGCAGGTATTGCGTACGCAGTTCGGAAGCGATTTGGCCGAACGCATCAGGCAATGAGGCGAGTGTGTCGGCGCGCAGGAGACGTCCGCCGGATTTCTCGGCGAGCGCTTTGAGATAGTCGTCTGCCTTCGAGTACGCCATATCGAGCATACGTGTGATCTCGTCGTCAGGCCCTCTACGTCTGCTCGACGTTGTCGTCGTAGTCGGTTCAGGCTGACCGGGGATGCGGCGCCGATCCGGCAATCTATTTTCAGGAGGCACGCGGTCATCGGGCGGGATACTGCCGGGCATCTGCTCACGGCCGTTTGGATCCGGATGACGCCGGTCGCGGTCACGTTCGGCCTCACGGCGACGCCGCATGATGTCTTCCGGCAGCGGCAGACCAAACGGTCCTGTACGTTGCTGCGTTCCTGTTGTTGGAATCGGTTCGCCGCCGGGAAATGTGGGCGCCGTCGTACCGCTGGGTGGACGCTGGATCACTTCGCGCGTCGGCAGCGTCGGCGTCATTTGTCCCTGCTGTTCGCGAGCGATCGCTTCCGTGGTGGCGCGCGTCTCGTAGCGAATCGGATAGACGATAACGCCTTCTTCGTCGAGATTGCGGAGCGTGCCCTGGAACGTTGCGCTGTCGCTGTGCCAGTCCATGCCGTCGCTGAAGAGGACGATGGCTTTGCGTCCCTGGATGCGGCGGACGTTATTCAACGCAATTTCAAATGCGTCGTAGACCTTAGTTCCCTGACCGGATCGCGTGCTGTTGATCGCGGTGCGCAGCGTTTCGCGGTTGCTGGTGAACTCGTTCAAGTCGCGGACTTCGTCGTCAAACGAGATGATCTTTGACGCGGTCGGCGGGTTGTAACTGTTGGACAAAAGCATAAGCCGCCGCCTGAATTTGCCGCAGGTTGTCTTTCGTACTGGAGCTGGTGTCGAGTAGCAGAATCACGTGAAAAGGCGCCGCGATCTTGCCGAAGAACGCGATCTCGTGCGAGTACGCCGTCTTCCATGATCTTGAATTCGTCTTTGGTGAGGTCGGTGATATAGAGGCCGTTGATTGAAGTTACGATAACCGGAACGGTAACCAGATTCGTGTCGGTCTTGATGGTTTCGACTTCCTGCGCCACGCATACAGCGACACAAATTCCAATCAAAACCATTGAAAAGAGTGCACGTGAAGCAGAAGAAAGCATTTGGGACCTCCTCACGCAAGCCGGACAGAATCAGAGCGAATCGAAAAGCAGGAAAGCTATGTCGGCGCTAGGATGTTCGGGCAAAGCATAACGTTTCCCCTGAAAACTAGCCAGACAACCTGGAGCGCATGTGTGCTCCGTAAATATCCGTGGTGTACGTGCTTACAAACACGGATTTAGGCTAGAATGCGATTCCGGTTAATCCCCAATGAGGTCCTTACTGCTCGCAGTTCTGGCGGCCTATCTGATCGCCGCAATCCACTCCATTCTGGCGTTCGTCAACAAGAGACGCTCGCTCCAGCGGGTCGCAGAGTGGTCGATGGCAGTCGGTTTCATCACTCCACACGGCGGCGCTGATCGACGATTGGGCAGTCGACGGACACTATCCGCTCTTCTGTCAACGAGAGACGTTGTCGTTCCTGGCGTGGGCGCTCACTGGCGGTTTACGCACTGGTGCTCTACCGCTATCGCGCGCAAGCAGTCGGCGCGTTTACGATGCCGCTGATTTGCGATCCTGACGTTCGTCGCGCTGCTGATCAACCCGGACGCAAGCTCACCGGCGGCTGCATTCTCGACGACGTGGCTGTTTCCGATTCACACCACGCTACTGATCTTCGCTTACGCCGCATTCTTCATCGTCTTCATGGCCAGCGTGATGTACCTGCTCCAGGAACGGGAACTCAAGCTCAAAACGTTCAGCGCCATCTTTCATCGGCTGCCGTCGCTCTCGACCATCAACGAGATCGCCACGCATGCGGGCGGCCGTGGGTCTGACGCTTCTTGACGCTCGGGCATCGTCGACGGGCATCTTCTGGTCGCTGGGCGGCGAACGAGAAGATTTGGCACAACGATCCGAAAGAGATTTTCGCGTTACTGACATGGCTGTCTACTTCGTCCTCGCGATGTATCGCTCGACCGCAAGCTGGCGCGGACGTCGAGCGGCGTGGTTGGGTGTACTCGGCTTTGCTCTCGTGCTGTTGCACATTTTTGGCCGCTCCACTGTTTGGTAGGCTATCACGTGTTTGGTCTCGCATTGATGTAACTTCAATGAGGTCGACTCACATGTCCATAATCCTGATCGGAGTCAATCACAAAACCGCTCCGGTCGAGATCCGCGAACGGCTCGCGTTTCGACGACGAAGCGTGCGCGGACGGACTGCGCACGCTGGTTGACGGCGAAGTCGTGCGCGAAGGACTGATCGTTTCGACGTGCAATCGCGTCGAGATCCTGAGCGCGACGGCGAACGAACAGATCGATCTTGGCGCTGGACGTCGTAACACAATTCCTCGACACCTCAGGCCAGTTGCCGCCGGGTTTTCTGAAAGATCATCTCTATCGACATACCGACGAAGACGCGGTTCGCCACCTGTTTCGCGTCGCTTCGTCGCTGGATTCGATGGTCGTGGGTGAGCCGCAGGTGCTCGGCCAGGTGCGACATGCGTATTCGCTGGCCGTTGAAGCGGGAACGGCCGGACGAGTTCTTAACCGGCTGGTCCATCACACGTTTCGCGTCGCCAAGCGAGTGCGAACGGAAACGGGAATCGCGGCGAACGCCGTTTCGATCAGTTACATGGCGGTCGAGCTCGGCAAGAAGATTTTCGACTCACTGAAAGGCTGCACCGTGTTGCTGATCGGCGCGGGCGAGATGGCCGAACTCTCGGCGAAACATCTTGTGAACGCCGGCGCATCGCGCGTGATGATTGCGAATCGCACCGAAGCCGCTGCGCGCCAGCTCGCCAGATCGAGATTGACGCGCGACCACCGTTCCGTTCGATCAACTCGGACGAACATCTTCACGAAGCCGACGTGGTGATCTGTTCGACCGGCGCGCCAATTACGTGTTGACCGAAGCGCATGTGCGCAAAGCCGCTGGAACGCCGTCGCAAACGACCGACGTGTCTTATCGACATCAGCGTTCCGCGAAACATCGATCCGCGTCGGCAAAGGTGCCCAATGTATTTCTGTTTGACATCGACGACCTCGAGATCGGTGATCTCGTCGAACATTCGCGAGCGTGAACGTGAAGCTGAACGAGCCGAGCTGATCGTGCAATCGGAAGTGATGCAGTTTCAACAGTCGCTGCGGCTGATGGACGTTGGGCCGACGATCGGCGCGATGCGCGAGAAATTTCACGAGGTTGCGCGCGCGGAGATGGCGCGGCAACGAAAGAGGCTCGGGCCGCTGACGAAAGAACAGGAAGCGGCGATCGAGTCGCTGTTGATGTCGACGGTCAACAAGATCTCGCATCCGATCCTGAACCAGATGCGCCGCTTCTACGGAACGAGCGATGCGGACGCCACTCCGGCTCCGACCGATCTGTTTGATCTCGAGGAGTAGTAGTCGTTATGTCTCGCTCGCTCGTAATCGGCTCACGCGGATCAAAGCTCGCCCTCTGGCAAGCCGAACAAGCCAAAGCCCGCCTGCTGGCGTTGTAATCCCGAGATCGACGTTCACATCGAGATCATCAAGACCACGGGCGACGTAAAACCGATCCGTTGTCCGTGATCGGCGGCAAGGGCGTGTTCACCAAAGAACTCGAAGATGCGCTGCTGGATCAAACGCATCGATCATCGCGGTCCATTCGTTGAAAGATCTGCCGACGATTCTTCCCGGACGGTTTGTCGATCAGCGCGATTTGCGAACGCGACGATCCGCGCGACGCGCTGGTTGTTCGTGACGACTTGAAAGGACGCAGCGGTCGATTACGGAATCTGCCGGAGAAGGCAGTGGTTGGCACGTCGAGTCAGCGGCGAGTGGCGCAACTTAAAGCGCTTGCGCAGCGACGTGGTAGTTAAAGATGTGCGCGGCAATGTCGACACGCGGGTGAGAAAGCTCGACGAAGGGCAGTACGATGCGTTGATTCTCGCGTCGGCGGGGTTGCGCCGGCTTGGAGTTGCAAGACCGGATCAACGCGGCGATTTCGACCGACGAGATGCTTCCCGCTGTCGGACAGGGCGCAATTGCGATCGAGACGCGAGCGGACGATCAGTTTACGATTGACGCAACGCCAAACTGGATCATCGCGAAACGCGACTCTGCTTGTTTAGCTGAACGCGCGTTTCTGCGGAGTCTGGGTGGCGGTTGTCAGTTTCCGATCGCAGCGCACGCAGTCATCGAGAATGAACATTGAAGCTCGAAGGGCTTGGTCGCGAACGCCGGACGGCGCGAAGATTTTGCGCGATCGATTATCGGGACCACCAGATCAACGCGGAATCGATCGGATCGCAACTTGCCGCAGCAGTTGATCGAGCGTCGGCGCCAATTCCCTGCTCAATCCGCGCTAACCAATGGAACAGCCGCTCGCAGGACGGACGGTCGTCGTCACGCGCGCCGCTTCGCAGGCGGGTGACTTTGTAACCGCTCTCGAAAGCTACGGCGCGAATGTCATCGTCTTGTCCCACGATCGAAATCGCCGAACCCGAAAGTTACGAACGTCTCGACGAAGCCATCGATCACCTCTACGGCTACGACTGGCTCATCTTCACCAGTGCAAACGGCGTCGACTTCTTTCTACGCCGCCTGCAAACACGCGGCGTCGAAGTCGAAGAACTCGACGAAATAAAAGTCTGCGCGATCGGCGAAGCATCCGCCGACAAACTTCGCGATGCACACGTTCACGTCGATCTGATCCCGTCGCAAGCGAAAGCAGAAGGCGTGTTCGCGGCGTTGAGTGAATTTGCCGGCGGCACCGAACAACTTCACGGACTCAACATTCTTATTCCCGCGCGCGGCCGTTGGTCGCGATTACCTGCCGAAATCACTCGAAGAAGCGGGCGCGCGCGTCGACGTCGTCACGGCTTATCGCACCGTCGTGCCGGAAGATCTCGATCGCGGACGCCTGAGCGCGATGCTCACCGGCAGCGCCGACTGCATCGCGTTCATCAGCTCATCGAGCGTCAAAAACCTCGCCCTGCTGTTCGACACGCACGATCTCGGCGAAAAGTTGCACGGCCTCACGATCGCCTGCATCGGCGACGTCACCGCCGCAACCGCGGCCGAGTACGGCCTGCACGTCGACATTCAACCCGCCGAATCCACCGTCAAAGACCTCGCCAAAGCCGATCGCGAGATTATTCAAGATTCGAAATCGAATGTGCTAAACTGACCTTCGATGTCGATTCGACCCTCGATCACACCGACTGAACTCGAACAGACCAGAAGAGAAAACGAACTGCTGCGACGCCAGCTTCAGGAGCGCGGCGCGTTTGGCGAACTCGTCGGCAACTCGGAATCGATTCGCAAGATCTACACGCTCATCGAACAAGTCGCGCCTTCAGTCCGCTTCGGTTCTGATCACCGGCGAATCCGGCACCGGCAAAGAACTCGTCGCGCGCACGATTCACCAGATGAGCCCGCGCCGCGACCGCCCGTTCGTCGCGATCAACTGCTCCGCGATTCCCGAGATCGTTGATGGAGTCGGAACTGTTCGGACACGAAAAAGGCGCGTTCACCGGCGCAGCATCGCGCCGCCAGGGCTGCTTCGAACTCGCCGACACCGGCACGTTGCTGCTCGACGAGATCGGCGAAATGCCGGCGCTGCTTCAGGCGAAACTGTTGCGCGTGATCGAAGAGCGCGCCGTGCGCCGGCTCGGCAGTCGCAAAGAGATCGACGGTCGACGTGCGATTGCTCGCCGCCACGAATCGCCATCCGCAACAGGCCGTCGAAGAAGGCAAACTGCGCAGCGATCTGCTGTATCGTCTCAACGTGTTTGGCATTCATCTGCCGTCGCTGGGCGAACGAAAAGAAGACCTGCCGCTGTTGGCCCAACATCTCGTCACGCAGCTTGCGGAAAAACACGGCCGCCCCGCGCGTTTTCATCAGCCCGGCGGCACTCGAGGCGCTACAGTTTCACGCCTGGCCCGGCAACGTGCGCGAACTGCGAAACGTGATCGAGCGCGCGGTGATCATCTGTTCCGGCGAACAGATCGAACGCCACCACTTCGCGCCGTATCCGATCGAACAACGCGAGCGTCTGCGCAACGAAGACACGTTGACGTTGCCCGTCGGCACGCCGCTCGAAGAAGTCGAACGGCAGATGATCATGCGCACGCTGCAAAAGACGAAGAACAACAAGACGCGCGCCGCCGAACTGTTGGGCATCAGTCTCAAGACTCTTCACAACAAGCTGAATCTTTATCGCGAGCGTGGGCTGCTCCATGACGAAGAGTGACGCTTCGGTCCTGCTGTTCTTCATCGACGGCCTGGGCATTGGCACACGCGGTCCTCACAATCCCCTCGACAATCTGCCGGAGCAGCGCCGCTCGCGGTTTTTCAAAACGAGAACTCCGAAAACGTTTCTCGACGGCATCGTCGTGCCGACGGATCCGCGGCTCGGCGTCGAAGGCCGTCCGCAAAGCGCTTCGGGACAAACGACGATTCTCACGGGCGTGAACGCGCCCGCGCCGGTCGGTTATCACAAGCAGGGTTTTCCCAACCAGGCGTTGCTCGAGATCATCGCCGACCACTCGATCTTCCGCCAGCTCAGCGAAGCGGGCGTCGAACCGATCACCTTTGCGAATGCTTACACCAGCGGTTTCTTTGTGAACGCCCGCGTTGGGTTTCAGCCACGACCGCCGCGGTTGAAGCAGCGGGTCTGAGTTCCGCACCATCGACGACGTAAGAAACGGCGCCGCCGTTTTCATGGATTACACGAACCGCTTTCTGATCGAACGCGGCGAGGACGTCGCCGAACGAAGCGAAGAAGAAGCAGCGACCGTGCTCGCGCGCATCGTCGCGGAGAACCGGTTCACGCTTTACGAATACTTCATCACCGACAAAGTCGGACACGCGCAGGACATGGACGCTCGCGAAGATCGTTCTGACCAGTCTCGCCCTCTTCATTCGCGAACTACTTAATAAAGCTTGATCTGGAAAGAACTACCGTTATACTCACCAGCGATCACGGCAATATCGAAGATCTATCGTCACGCAATCACACGCTGCATGCAGTACCAACGATCGTTTGGGGCGCTCAACGTGAGCGAATCGCAGCCAGGATCCAAACACTCGCCGACATCACGCCTGCCATTGTCGCGCAACTGCTTACACCGATAAGAACAATCCACGCGAACTCTTCGGCTGGAAGATGTACGACTGGGCCAACTCCGCCTTCTACACCACGGTCGTCGGCGCGCTTTTCAGTCCGTATATCACGCGACTGGCCCAGGCAGCAGTGGGCGAAAACGGCGTCGTGCTGGATCTTGGTCCACTCGGAAACGTCACCGCCAAATCGTTACCGACGCTGTGCGTCTCGATCTCGGTCGGCGCGCAGGTATTTCTACTTACCGATACTCGGCGCGCTCGGGCGACTACTCGGATCTGAAGAAACGCTTGATGGCGCTGTTCTGTTACATCGCCGTCGTCGCCAACTGTCTGCTGTTTTTCATTACAGGACGATCTGTATCTGTGGGGCGGCGTGCTGTTCATCATCGCCAACGTCTGCTTCGGCGCGGCGCTCGTTTTTTACAACGCGTTTCTGCCGGAGATCGCCACCGACGATCAGACCGACAAGGTGTCGAGTCGCGGATTTGCTTATGGCTATCTTGGCGGCGCGTTGCTGCTTGGCGCTCAATCTGCTGCTGGTGCTGCGTGCCGAGCAGATTGGGAATCTCGACGGAACTGGCAGTGCGCTTGTCGCTGTTGTCCGCGGGCGTTTGGTGGGGCGGCTTTGCGCTGATCACGTTCTTGCGTTATTGAAGTCGCGGCCGCAGAAGAAGCAGTCTGCCGCCCGGCAAGAGCTACATCGCGGCGGGCTTTTCTGAAATCGCCGAGACCTTCAAAGAACTGCGGCGGCTGCCGCTAACGCTGCGCTATCTGATTGCCTTTCTGATCTACAACGACGGCATTCAAACGGTGATCTTCGCCTCCAGCGCGTTTCTCGAACAGGAACTGTTTCCCGGGGGCAATCCGAGCTTTCTGCTGGAGATCTTTTTGGTTGTGCAGTTTGTGGCGGTCGGCGGGCGCGTTGTTGTTCGAACGTCTCGCTTACTGATCAAGACGAAGAACGCGATCATCGTTTCGCTCGTTATCTGGTCGGCGGTGGTGATCTACGCTTATCGCTTTCTCGACACAGTTCCCGAGGCGTGGATCATGGCCGGCGTGATCGCGATCGTGCTCGGCGGTTCGCAGGCGCTTTCGCGTTCGCTCTTCTCGCGCATGATTCCGCGCGGGCAAGGAAGCGTCGTTCTTTGGTCTCTACGAAGTTTCCGAACGCGGCACGTCGTGGATGGGACCGCTGCTGTTCAGCATCGTGATTGCGCGCACGGGTTCCTACCGGCAGGCGCTGCTGTCGTTGATCTTCTTCTTTGTCGTGGGATTAATCGTGCTGGCGATCACGGACACCGACAAAGGAGTTCACGAAGCGGGACACCTGGCGCCGGAAGAAGTCAAAACTATCAGCCGCAAGCTTCCGCTCTTGCGACTCGAGACTTCTTCGTCAGGCATTCGGGCGAGCAGATATTCGCGAGACCCGAACCGAGTCGCAACGCCCGCTCGGCCGGCACCCACGTTCCGCAACTATCACAGCGCACCAGTTTGTTCTTCGAAGGCGACGCTGTCGCGAGGCGCAGTCGTCGACCTCCGTCGCGACGTTCAGCGATTCGACGACTTTCCGGATTAGCTTGAGGTAAGGACGGAGGCGTCGAGATAGACGCAACGACGAGACACTAACGAGCGCGGCTATGATCAGGTACTTCAATCAGTTACTCGGTCTTTCGATTGCGAACCTGACTCGCAGTTCGTTAGTCGTCGCTCTGCCACCCGACAGTACGGCGCTCATTGGCGCGACGTCGCGGCATCGGATCGCTCGATCGGCGTCGAGGCTGCGATTCCTTCGTGCGCCGATCGAGACTTCCCGGCGGCAGGCCACGTCCATGGACTGCCTCTTCGAGGATTCGCGTTATCTCCTGCGAGAGTGTTCGATGTTCGGCAGCAGCGCGGCGACGCAGCGATTCCTTGAGGTGGTTGGGAACGTACGCACCGATAAAAACTCCTTTGCGATTAGCCATCTACATCACCCTCTCATCTATGTCGGGATAAATCAACCCTGCAATTACGGAACAGGTCTGTAAGCCGAATTCTGTACTTCGATTACAGAGTTCGAAGTGGCGATCATTCATCTAGTCCAGCCGTTGCCGGCTGGCTCGAGCGACCTACCCGGAGGTCGTAGCCAGTTAAGTCGCTTCGGGCGGGCAGCCCTGTTGACGCCTCCCTATTTGGTCTTGCACTGCGAGGAGTTTGCCTGGCCGCGCATGTCACCACACGCGCCGGTGCGCTCTTACTTTAAGCCCTTGCGGGCCGCACCATTTCACCCATCACCTCGCTCGAATCGTAATCATCGCAGAGGCTGGTTTGTTTTCTGTTGCACTTGTCGTCGCCCAACGGTCTCACGATTCAACCGTCAGACGCCCCGCCGTTAGCGGGCTCGCTGCCCTTTAGTGTTCGGACTTTCCTCTCCCGGCTTTCGCCGGCAGCGACCGCCCGACCTGTTCTCTTGCAAGGCGGGGGGATTATAGCAAACGAGTGTTCAAACGGGTATAGCACATAAATGCAGCTAGCCAAAATATTTGAAACCAACACGCAAGCTATTGATCCACTGTGGTGGGATGAAAAGCGCCACCGCTAATGGATGCAAGGGCGTGCGAGAGCGCGAAAGCAAAAGGTTTGGCTGCTCTTGATAAATTCTCGCCCAGATACGTTCCGCCCAGAAAAGTCAGCAACACAACAGCGGGTTCGGCAGATGCACGACGCGCAAACAACAGTCCAACTAAGACAACACTCTTCCAACCCGGACCGAACACGATCTGAGCGCGCCGGTTCAGATAGCCCTGCAACACGTACTGTTGAAACAAGGCCCAAACAGGCAGCAGCAAGAATCGCCAACGCCAGGGATCTCTCGGCCGAAAGTTGTCTCGAGACACAGCACGATGCACGATCAGGATCGCTGCCAACGTCGGAAGGAGCAGCAGCTTTGCGCCGCCGCACGAAGTTGTCCCAACGAAAGCCGATCTCGCGCGCGTCTCGCCGTACGCGCGATGCGAGAAGATCATCAACGCCAGCGCGAACGCAATCGGAATCGCGAGACACGATCTTGTTCGCGCCGAGCAAACGCCAGCACGACCCACTCCGCGATCAAACACGAGACGACCACGGACACGATCTCCCACGCCGCGAGCGCCCGATGCTTCAGTTCGTTAATTGATTCTTCGTCACTGCCATCTGCATCCACTGCGAAACGTAATCGGATCTCCCAACAACTGCAACGTCAACCGCCTCGCCACTCTCGCTGCACCGCATAAACTCGCGCTTCGTGATTCCCTGCCGGCAACGACGGTAACGTGAAGTTGTAACCATGCCACTCGTCTTTGGCCCATCCGGCAGCAGCCACGTCCGGACGCGATAGCTTGGGCCACTTGCGCGCCGTACAGTTTTCCGTCGATGAAGAGTTGCACTTCGACGCGATCCCACGGCGCAGCATCGTTCACGGCCCAACCCGCAATCGACCGCGTCTCGACAACGGCTTCGCCCCAACCATGAAACGTCGGCGGAAACACGTTCAGATACACGACGACCGCGATCGTGCCGACGAGCATCGTCTCGACGATCGATTTGCCGATTAGTAGATGGACGAGCTGCGGCGCGGGTTCTTCATGCTAGTTTCGGCTGGGCCGTGGGTAGCATGCTTTGGCGGAAACAATTCAGGCCAGCGTGTTCGGAACTCGTCGCGCACGATCTCTTCGACCTCGTCCGCGGTCGCGGCGTCAAGACACTTCTACGCCACTTCGTTGCGCTTCGCGCGTGTCGATCTGCGCGAGAGACGGATCGCACGCGCGGAATCATCGCCGGCGTCATACTGAGATCCGTCGCGCCCAAGCCGGCGAGCAACACTGCATAAGCGGGCGTGGAAGCCATCTCGCCGCAAACAATCACCGGAATTTGCGCCTCGGCCCCGGCTTCGCATCGTGCGGTTGATGCCGTAGAGCACCGCCGGATGCAGCGTGCGAAACCACGTCCGCGACTTGATCGTTGCCACGATCGACGGCGAGCGTGTATTGGACCAGATCGTTTGTGCCGAGTTCAAAGAAATCGACTTCGCTGGCGATCTTTTCGGCAGTCAAAACCGCGGACGGCACTTCGATCATCGCGCCGATCGGCACTTTCGGCGAACGATTCGCCGCGTGCTTTCAGGCTCTCCAGCTCTTCAGCGATCACTTGTTTTGCGGCGTCGCATGTCGGCGACGTCCGCGACCATCGGAATCACGAGACTCAAACGTCCGGCCGCGGCAGCGCGCAGTATCGCGCGCACCTGCGTTCGCATCACGTGCTTGATTTCGCAACCCGAAACGGACCGCGCGCAAGCCGAGCGCCGGGTTGCGCTCGCGTTCGACCTCACTTCATTTCCGATCTCGCCGCCAACGTCAAACAGTCGCACCATCGCGCCGTCGCTTCCCGCCGCTTCGGCGAGTGCTTTGTACGCTTCGTATTGCTCCTGCTTCCGAATTGCATCAACCCGGGACGCGACAACAGAAACTCCGAACGAAACAGACCCACGCCGCACGCGCCAAACTCGTCGCACCGCCTGAAACTCGGCCGGCAACTCTACGTTCGCGCGCAGTGCAATACGTAACCGCATCGCGCGTCGTCACTGGTCCGACTCTCACGCCGCCGCACCACTTTCGTCTCGCGACTTCGGCGCGCCGCGTGTGCTGAATACGATATTGCTGCGACGGTCGCCGCCGTCGGATGCAGGATCACTTCACCGTCGTCGCGCGTCGACGATGATCCGATCGCCGGTGCGCGTGCGTTGATAAAAATCGCGCAGCCCGACGACCGCCGTGAGGCCGAGACCGCGCGCGATGATCGCCATGTGCGAGGTCCAGCCGCCGGAGTCAGTCGCGATCGCTTTGACGTGATTCAGATCGAGCTCGGCAACCGTAGACGGCAGCAGATCGGGCGAAACGATCACGGCATCTTCGGAAAGATTCGGATACTTCAGTCCTTCGCCGGTCAGGTTTGCCAGCAGTCGCTGGATCACGTCTTCGATGTCGGAACCTCGTTCGCGCAGATATTCGTCGTTCATCTGCGTGTAGATCGACAAGCAGACGATCGCCGACGACTTTCGTGGCCCACTCCGCGTTTGAACGTTCGCTTAACGATGTAGTCTTCGACGTCGCGCGTCAGTTTTGCGTCTTCGAGAAACAGCAGATGCGCGTCGAAGATGTACGCGTGTCCGCGGCCGAGTTCGTTCTCCGCGCGCTGCTTGATCGCTTCGAGCTGGCGGCGCGACAGCCGCACCGCCGCACGAAAACGTCGTCGCTCGCGTTCGAGATCTGCGTCGCCGATCTCGGCGCGATAAACATCGCGCGCGCCTTCCTGCAAACGCAATACGCGGCCCATCACCACGCCTTCGGACACGCCGAGTCCGCTGCAGCGCAGTTCCTGTGTAGTCGCAGCATGCGGACGGCTGAAGTCGTCGTGCTCAGTTTCATCAAAATCACGCGAAAACAGACCGACGATCGCGTCGAGCGCTTCCTGTTCGTCTTCGCCGTGTGGCGCTGAGTGTTAGTTCGGTGCCGCGACTGGCAGCGAGCGTCAGGATGCTGAGAATCGATTTAGCGTCCGCTTCGGCGATCGCCGTCGAGACGATGGAGTGTGAGTTTGCTTTTGAATCTGCTCGCGACGCGGACGAGGTTGGCGGCGGCGCGAGCGTGAAGACCGAGACGGCCGGTTACCTGGAGTCGCGTTCAGCCACTTCAATCAGCTCCGGATTTCGACGGAGGCGCGAGCAATCGCGCCGGCGAGGTAAATTCCCTGCCGTCCCTGGTCGCAGATCTTGCGCGCGATCTCGGTGAGTGAGTCTTCGCCGGTCGAGACGTCGCCAGCTTGATCACCATCGGCAGGTTTACTCCGGTCACGACTTCGATCGACACCTTCTTCGAGAAACATCGAGGCGATGTTGGTCGGCGTGCCGCCGAACATGTCGGTTAGCAACAGCACGCCGGCGCCTTGCGAAACGCGAGTGATCGCGCGCTGCACTTCTTCGCGCGCCGCGTCGACGTCGTCGTGCCAACCGATCGAGACTGCCGCGATGTGCGAGATTGGACCAATGATCATCTCGGCAGCGGCCAGCAGTTCACCCGCAAGATGACCGTGAGTCACGATCACTCCCGCGACTCGTTTTGTTTCAGACGGTAGAGTACTACTCATCTCTACCTCTAAGAACGGGATTTGCTGTGACGAACGCGACTCGACTTTGCGCACGTCGCGATGCGCGGCGCGCGCGTCGAAACCCCCACGCCGCAGTGCGCGCGCCAGGGCATTCGCGATCATCACCGAACGATGCCGTCCGCCGGTGCAACCGATGCCGACCGTCACGTACGACTTCCCTTCGCGCTTGTAAAGCGGCAACAGATACGAAAGCAGATCCGTAAAACGTTGCAGCGTCTCCTGCACTTCCGTCTTGCGATCGCAAATATCTGAACGACGCGCCGTCGTGTCCTGACAACGGCTTCAACTCCGGCACGAAGTGCGGATTTGGCAAATGCCGCACGTCAAACAATAACTCCAGATCGCCCGGGTTGCCATACTTGTGGCCGAAACTCATCACCTGGACGCGCATCGGCGCGCCCTGCCGGTCCGGACTGAACCGCGCCAGCAGAAAACTGCGCAAGCGTGTGAACGGTGTGATCGGAAGTGTCGATGATCTGATCGGCGTGGCGTCGAATGCGCGGCCATCGCCTGTCGTTCGGCGCGAATGGCGGCGAGCAAACCATGGCCTCTTTCGGCCGGATGCGGCCGTCGCGTCTCGCTGAAACGATGTTGTAATACTTCGTCGGACGCTTCGAAGAAACAGGACGCTGACCTTCAGTCCCGACGCGCGCAACGCGTCGAGTTGTTTTTCAAAATCGGCGAGGAAACTCGCCTTCGCGAATGTCGATGACGAGCGCAGCGCGCCTGATGCCCTTCTCGTCGTCGTCGGTGGTGACGAGCCGGCCGAAGGTCGGCAGCATCGTTACCGGCAGATTGTCGACGCAGAAGTATCCGAGATCCTGAAACGCGTTCGTGGCTGACGACATGCCCGAACCGCTCAGACCAGTGATGATTACGATATCCGGGACGTTGTTCTTATCAACAGGCCGAGGGGATTCGTCGATTTGCCCCTTTTACGCTGATGTACCAATCAGGGTTCGATCAACCCGTAGTTGCCGTCCTTCCGTTTGTAAATTACACCCAGGCGCTCGGTGTCCGCGTCGCGAAACACGAGAAACTGGTCCGGCTCCCCGGACAAACGCAGCGCCGCCTCTTCAGCCGTCATCGGCTTAACTGCATAACGGCGCGCGGGAATGATGCGCGGCGGACGTGCGGCGTGCTTCGATCTGCCCATCCGGTTGCGGCGCCACGCGCGCCGTCGATTTCGCCCCCTGCTTGCGATCGATGATCTTCTTCTTGAGTTTCACTGCCTGCTTCTCAATTTTCGCCATCGCCCGCGTCAACGCCATGTACATGTCGGCGTTCGTTTCTTTCGCGGTCAACGTATGATCGCGCCAGTAAACGACGATCTCCCCGATCTGGCGATTCTTTTCAACGTCGATGATTACATGAGTGCTCAACGTTGAGTCGCCGTTGAAAATATGGTCGAGCTTCTTGAAATGATCTTCAACATGACGCCTGATGCGCCGGCGACACTTCAACGTGACGTCCTGTGTATTCAAATTTCATCAGCACTACCTCCTCGGACCTGTAAAAAGAGACCAATGCGCAACACTGCAGCCCACTGATGACAGTCAGCCAGGCGCAAGGATTACAACGATAGCTACTAACTAAAACTTGTTAGCGCGTCGTCTCAGAGGGGCGTTAAACGACGGCGCGACGCTCGCGCGACCCGGGAATCTGCATTTGGTCGCGATATTTCGCGACAGTGCGGCGCGATAACTTGATTCCATCCTTCGCCAGGATCTTCACCACCTGATCGTCAGTAATCGGATTATGCGAATCCTCCTCTTCGATCAGTTTCTTGATCTTGTAACTTGATAATCCGCGTCGAGATCTCTTCGCCGTCTTCGTTCATCATCCCTTCGGTGAAGAACCGGCGCAACTCGATCACTCCCTGCGGCGTGTGCGCATACTTGCGATTCACCACGCGCGAGACGGTCGACAGGTGCATGCCGATATCTTCGGCAATGTCTTTCAACATCATCGGCTTGATGTGTTGCACGCCGTGATCGAGAAAATCTTTCTGCCGTTGCACGATCGACTCGACGACTTTGTAAATCGTCTGCCGCCGGTGCTCGATGTTGCGCAGCAGGTCGACTGCCGAACGCATCTTCTCGCGAATGAAACTCTTCGTCTCGTTGCTCACGCCCTGGCTCAGCATCTGCTGATACTGCTGCGCTCACGCGCAAACGCGGGCTGCCGTCGTCGGCAAAATAGATCACGTAGTCGTCGTCATCCTCCTCCAGCTTCTCGATGTAGATCTCCGGACTGATCAGGATCGGCTCTTCTGACGAGTAACGTCGGCCGGGATACGGATCGAGCGTGCGGATGAACTGCAATTCTTCCAGCAGACGTCTCGACGTCGATGCCGATCTGTTTCGACAGATGCGGCAACTTGTGTTGCTGCAGTTCCGCGAAATGCTCGCTGATCAAGTGTCGCCGCGAGTCGATCACTTTCGCCCGAGGACTTCGAGTTGCACCAGCAAACATTCCTTGACGTCGCGCGCGCCGCAACCGATCGGATCGAGATGCATCACAGCCTGGCGCGCCTGCTCGACCACCTCTTCAGAGCACGTTCTCCATCGCGGCCATCTCTTCGTTGGTCGCATTGAGCCGCCCGTCGGCGTCCAGATTTCCGATAACGCAGACCGCTGCATCGACGCACGTTCGGCTCGACCGAGCTCATGTGGAGTTGCCACTCGAGATGTTCGGCTAGTGATGGCGGACGCGTTAGAAATTGTTCGAATGTCGGCGCGTCTTCTTTGTATTCGATCTCCTGCGTCTTGTAACCGGGATCGAGATAGTCCTGAAACTCACGTCCGAAATCGATCTCTTCGAACGCATCGCGCGCAGCTTCGTCACCGATGACATCGTCGCCGACCTTCTTCACCATCTTCTCCACCGCGACTGCCTCAGACAACGTCGCCCTCCGGAGCAGCCAGCGACTCGAACGACATCCGGATCGCCCGAGCCATTCGTCGAGGGACCACCGGTTCGGCTCAACGCTTCGCCTGCTTAAACGAAGCATCCGCGATCGGAGCTCGCCAGATGATCCAGAACCTTCTCCGCCAGCTCGCGCACCTCTTCCTGCGTCGGCACTTCTTCCAGCACCGGGTTCTCGAGCAACTGTTGCTGAATGAGATCGGTCAGCTCGAGCGAGTCATCTGCAACATCTCGATGCGCTGACGCAACTGCGGCGTCAGCACGAGGCGTTGGGAAAGGCTGGTGGTTAACTTTAAAGACATTTTACGATCAAATTGAAATAACCGCAATGATTTTTGTTTATGCGCAGTTGTCCGCACAGGGAGGATTATAATCGATCAGAGCCATAGTTTGCACGCCGTTCTGAGCAGTCTCTTCACATGCGAAACTTTTCGCCCAGATAAAGCCGTCTGACTTCAGCATCTTCTGTCAATTCCTGCGGTTGGCCCGATCGAAAAATCTGGCCCTCGGCCATTATGTATGCGCGGTCCGTCACGCCAAGTGTCTCTCGCACATTGTGATCGGTTATCAGAATTCCGATGCCGCGATCGCGTAAATAGAGTATTACATTTTGAATGTCGTCGACAGCCTTCGGATCGATGCCCGCGAACGGCTCGTCCAGCAAAATGTACTGCGGTTCGGTCGCCAGTGCGCGAGCGATTTCTGTCCGCCGTCGTTCACCGCCTGAAAGCGCATCGCCGCGCGTGTTGCGCACGTGACCGATGCCAAACTCTTCCAACAGCTCTTCCAGCCGTTTCAACTGTTCGCGCCGCCGCAGACCCACCGTTTCCAGCACCGCCAGAATATTTTGCGCGGCCGTCATCTTGCGAAACACTGAGGGCTCCTGCGGCAGATACCCGATACCCAAGCGAGCGCGCAGGTACATCGGCAGTTTCGTCAGGTCCTGATCGCCCAACTAACAACGCTCCTGAATCAGGCCGTTCGAGACCAACAATCATGTAAAACGTTGTCGTCTTGCCCGCGCCGTTTGCGCCCAGCAGTCCAACCACTTCGCCCTTTTCGCACTTCGCAGACTCACGTCGTCGACGACCCGTCGATTGCCGTAATGCTTGACGAGATTGACTGCTGCCAAGCGCGGAGTCAGTCGCCGGACGAAGAGTCCGTCGGCGTCAGCGACTCGACTGATTTCACGCGGAAGCCGCTTTGGATGGTGCCGGTCGACGACGCTGCAGTCCTGAGCTCGTGTCGTCAGGGAGTTGTCACGGTTTTCTGATCTTGTGCGTTGAGCGCACGCGGCCAGGCGAGAGTGGTCCACGCGCATCGTCGGCGGTGACTTTACTGTCGCGCAATGAAACGGTCAAACGAGCGCCCTTGAGTGTTGCCCTGCTCGACATCGTCAACGCGCGCCGGATTGCCTTTCAGAATCGCAACTTCGTCGGCAGCCGTGTACTCGACCCAATCGCCGGTGCCTCTGCGGTTTGGTTGCGTCAACACCACGTTTCGTTGCGCCACCGTTTTCTCCATCTCGTTGGATTCTTTGGCGAGATAAACATCGGCGACGGCGCCGGTAATTCGATCGGTTCCCTGTTTGATGTCGACGTTGCCTTCGTAGTGAATGGTCCGATCCGGATCGGAGTAGCACATCGAGTCGGCCGACGCGAAAACCGGCACGACGCGACATTGGTTTCGACGCGTCGCTTCGAGTTGTAGATCGCGGTTTGCACGTGACCCGTCTGCTTCCATCCGTTTGTCGTTCATGTAGAGGACGAGCTTGTCGCCGCGCACGAAATTGTCGTCCTGCCACGCGCGCGCGTTGCCGGTGTAAATTGCCTGACCGCTCTCGTGACGAAACTCGCCGCGTTCGCTCGCGATGTAGACCGGACTTTTCGTTTTCGAAAACGGAGTGGCGCCGTTGGTCTGTTCCTGGCTGTAGTAAGTCGTCGCGGTCGTGCCGCGAGCGATAAGAAACGTCGTTCGCGAGATCAGAATCCAGCTCGACTGCTTTCGTTCGGCCGCGCGAATCCCAAACAGTTGGATCGCCGCCGCGCAAATCGCACCGTTTCATCGGCCGCGACGTACGAAACGTTCGCGGCGACGCCGTTGCGATCGTTTTCATTGAACTTGCCGTCGCCTTGCGCGTCGATGCGTTCGATGTCCTGCGTGTCTTTCACAAAAACCGCGGTCATGTTTTGCGAAGTCAACGTGCGCGTGCCGCGCTTCGGCGACGGCTGGACCGGATCCATCACGGCTTTCGCTCCGCCCGTGGCTTTGCAGGTCGCGAGCAAGATTGCCGGCTTCAAAAAAGTCGCAATCAAACTGCGGCGCGTTCAGCTGTCTTGCGTTCGGCGCGCGCGCTGCTCGTAACGGGTTCGATGAACAACTCCGCATTGCCCGACGCTTCGGCTTTTTCGAGATCGCGTCCGGTACCGCGCCAACTGAGTTTCACGGTATCCGCGGTCAGGCGTTTGTTGGCCGCGCGTGGATCGCTGGCTTTCGACTTCGGCGCGCTCAGAGTGACCACCGAACGCCCACCCGCCTTCATCTGTTTCAAGAGCTCGTGTCCGCCGTCGCCTGGAAAAGAACTTCGAGCGAACTGCTGCCGCTGAGTTGCAATATCCGAATCGGCATCGAGTGAACGGGCTTTGACGTCGTTGTTCGCGAAGGCGCGTTCGAGTCGCTGGTCCTTGTCGAGAAAGAAATCCATGTCCACTGCGTGGACTTCCGCGGCGCGTCCGGGTTCCATCGTGCGCAGGTAAGCATTGCCGCGAATCTCGGCTTTTTCGAGTCGCTGTTCCTGGTTAGAGAGTGGCGTAGATATTTTCGCCGCTCAGAATGTCGCGTTCCTGTTCGACTGTGGCGCCGCCGGCGAAAGTCAGTTTCAGCGACTCCTGTTCGAACACTGCCGCGCGCGGACTTGATCAGTCACCGGGCGCGCGCGCGCCGGCGATTTCGCGGCTGTCGCCGCATGCATCCGTGGCTCGACTTTTATCGCGACGTTGTTCTTCAGTTCGAGCCGTTTTGTTTTTTGTTCGACGACCGCGCCGGTCGACGTTGCCGCGAAACGTTTTCACGATTGAACGTGACCGCGGCGTCGGTTTGGGCCACGCCACTGTTTTGATCGAACGACAGCGATTCCGTTGCGACTTGCAGCTTTTCTTTGGTGTCGATCTTCACGTTGCCGGACAAACGAAATGATGTTTGTGTCCGGATGGTAGATCGCGCGCGCGGCGGAGATCTGATCGGGAACGTCGCCTTCGGCTGGATAGACCGTGCATGCTCACGTTTTCGAGTTCGTGATGGCCGTCGGAGAAAGTGATGTCGCGCGAGGCTTTGACGAGCAGGTAAAGCCGGTCGTCTTTTGTGACGCGCTGTTCGTATCCTTCGACGACGTCCCGTGACCTCTTTCGAGAGCTCCGGCTTCGCGGACTTCGCGCTTTGAAACTTTTCGACGTTACGCAGTTTGTAATAAGAGACGCCAACGACAGCGATGCCCGACACGAGCAGCGCGAACGCGACAAGCCGCGCGATCAGCGGCACCCTGGCCCGCAGACCAATCGCAATTGCTCGTTTTCGCATCAGTTCCTGCATACTTATAGAACTTTGTTCGTGTTGTACTCGTGTGTCTATTGTTAAGCCAAAGACCATGACACAAAGTACCACTGACTACTGAAACTCGCAAATCCACAACGTTCAACTGCATGCGATACTCATCATTCCACGCACTCAGCTCGATCGTGTAAGCGAGTTCGATGCTGCCCGTTCAGCGTCGGGAGTTTGCCCTCCCGGCTCCATACAATTGCACCAAATCGCCTCCAACGGCCGGTTCTGCGGGCCCGCCAGCCTCAATTTCAGATGCCGTTCCTTCAACACATACCGGCTCCGACAAACAGCGCAAGTTCCTCGTCGCAAACACCGGACGCGGATTCCCTGCGCCAAACGGCTCCAGCGCCTGAAGCTCTTTCGCCATCGCGAAATGTGACACTCTCCGCCGGCAACTCCATATCGATCGTCACCGAGTGCTCCAGATCTTCGGCGCGTCAAACACGACGCCGCGTGTTCGTTCAAACGCCGGCGAAACTCCGCGATTCGCTCGGGACGAATCGTGATCCCCGCCGCATGCGAGTGCCCGCCAAACTTCTCAAACAGATCCGCACACGCCGTCAGACCGTTCAACAAATGATACGCCTCGATGCTGCGTCCCGAGCCATGCGCGACATCGCCATCCACCGACAACACGACGCACGGACGGTTCAGCCGTTCGGCGATCTTCGACGCCGCGATTCCGATCACGCCGCGATGCCAGCCCTCGCCCGCGATCACGGCCACATACGCATCCGTCCCGCTGTCCTCCTCAAGCTCCGCAACCGCCAGATCGATGATCTGCTGCTGAACAGTCTTGCGTTCCTCGTTCCGCGCGTCGAGATGTTCGGCAAGCCGGCGCGCTTCGGCGGAATCGCGTGTATCAAAGAGCTCAACTACCGCGCTGGCCGCGTCCATGCGGCCGGCGGCGTTTATCCGCGGCCCGAGCCGGAAACCAAGATCGTATGCTGTCATGCCCTTGCCGTCTCCGCAACCGGCAACGTCGATCAACGCCTGCAATCCGGGGTTTGCAGCCCGTGCGAGGTCTTTCAAGCCAAGCGCGACGATCGTGCGGTTTTCGCCCATCAGTTTCGCAACGTCGGCGACGGTGCCGATCGCGACAACCTTCATAAACGCCGACACTTGCGCTTCGCGGCCGCGTTCGCGAAACAGCGCGTGAACGAGTTTGAACGCGACACCGACGCCGGCGAGGTTCTTGTCCGGATATCTCGCAACCTTTCTGGTTCGGATTGAGCACGGCAAATGCAGGAGGCGCGCCTTCGGTTTCATCGGGCAGATGGTGATCGGTGATGATCACGTCGAGACCGTTGTCGCGGGCCCAATAAAGTGGGTCGTGCGCGCGGATGCCGCAGTCAACACTTACGACCAGCTTGTAACCTTCGGCTACTGCTCGTTCGAGCGCGGGTTGTTGAATGCCGTAACCTTCGGTGAAACGGTGTGGAATGTGAAAGCCGGTGCGGGCGCCGAGAAGTTTTAGCGCTCGCAGGAGGATGGCGGTGCCGGTCGTGCCGTCGACGTCGTAGTCGCCGTAGATCAGGATCGGTTCCTGTGCGTCGATGGCGTGTTGAAGGCGCGCGACGGCCTCTTTCATGCCGAGCATCAGGTACGGTTCGTGAAGTTGATCGTAACTTGGAGTGAGAAAGGTTCGCGCGGAAGACGCGTCGGCGTATCCGCGATTGATGAGGAGTGCAGCCAGGATTGGTGAGACACCCAGTACGCGTGCGAGCGAGGCGGCTTCGTCGGCGTTGTGCCCTCGCACGATCCAGCGTTTGGCTTTCATTTGCAGTTTTTGTTTGTGCCTCTTGTGGCTCTATTCGGCGAACCATCCGTTCGCGTCGAGCAGCTTAACACCGATGCGGCGATTGCCGTCGATGTCGTCGGTCCATGAACCGTTCACCTGGGCCTCCAGCTTGCCGCCGAACGGCGGGATCAGTGTGACCGTCGAGCCGACCGGCACGTCGACGTCGATCGCGATCGTCGCGCCACCGCGGCTGATTTTAGTGGCCGTGGCTTTTGCCTGAAAAGGATTTCCGGAAGCGTCGGTACCTTCAACGTCCAGCGGAAACTCGACCGGAACTCGTGGGCTTCTGGGCCGCTGTGAAGAAGCGACGTCGCCCTGCGGGTCTTTCTCATTCATACTTTCACGCCCCTTTTGGCTATGGCTTGTGAGGAGGGCCAACGTAGTGTAGCACAACTGGTGCGTGCAGTTGACGCAGCTCGTCGATATCAATCGCGCCGGAGCATGATTCTCTGAACAGAACAGAACGGATCTCCTAATGCACCAATATTTCGGCATTTAACGCGGCGACATGGATGAAAGAGTTCCAACTATTAACAAAGAACCAATAAGTGAACGCCGCGGCCGGTAAAGGTTTTGGCAGTCTAGATGTGGACTGGTTCACTTCCAATGAACCGCCATCTACTAAGGATGGTTCAGCGTGGAATGTGTTTGGATAACCAGGTGGCTCAATCACAAAGTAAACGAGCTCAGAGATGAACAACGTGGCCGGCCGATACTTCTCTTGATCTGCTTCATCTGGTTCTGAAAACCAAAGGTTCTTGGCAATTTCTTCTATAGTCATCAGATTCTAAATACTCGCCGAAATGTAGCCCGCGGCGAGTGCGGCGAGGATCAAGCCGCCGACGATGACCCGGTAGACAATGAAGACGCCCGTTGAGTGCGTGCGCAGAAAGCGCAGGAGAAACCAGATCGAGGCGTAGCCGACGATGCCCGAGACGATCGTCGCGACGATTAATGCGCCGTAACTGCCGTCCGGAAGTTTGTGCACTGCTTCGCGCATTTCGAGAAGACCACTCGCAGCGATCGCAGGGATGGAGAGCAGAAACGAGAAACGCGCTGCAGTTTCGCGCGTCAGACCGGAAAACAACCCACCCATGATCGTCGATCCGGATCGGCTCGAACCCGGCATCAACGCCAACACCTGTGCGAAGCCGACAGCCAGCGCATCGCGAACGCCGAGATGCGACATGTCGTGATCTCTTTTCCCAACCTTCTCCGCAATCGCCATCAACACGCCGACCACGATCATCATCGTCGCGATCACCCACAGGTTTTTTGTGAATGGTCCTTCAATGACTTTCTTCAACAGCAAGCCGACTGTGCCAACGGGTATCGAGCCGATGATCACGAGCCATCCGAGCCACGCGTCCTGCGAAAGCTTCGATCCGGCAGCCGCGACAGGTCGTCCTTTCAGCAGCGCCCAATGATCGCCGATGAAAGCACGCAGGATATTGACGATGTCGCGAGCGAAATAGACGAACACCGCCAGCAACGTTCCCAGTTGAATAACGGCGATCGTCGCCGTCGTCTGTTCGGCCTGCAACGTCTTATCGACGCCACCGTAAAGCTGAAGAACGCGTGCTGCAAAAACGAGATGTGCGGTTGAACTTACAGGAATGAACTCAGTCAGGCCTTGAACAATGCCCAGTACGATAGCTTGGAGAATAGTCATTCAGTGAACACGGAATTTATGGATTTTACTCACGAAAAGAATTGCGCGCGGCGATCCAGTCGTACATAAACGTCGGCATCAACATTCCGGCGCGAACGACGGTCGCCAGTTGCCACGGAAACGCGACGCTCTTCTTGCCCTTCTCGATCGCCGAAACGATCTTCTTGACCGCATCGTCGAGATCCATCAGATACGGCATGTGCGCCTCGCGTCCCGCAGTCAGCGGCGTCTTGATAAAACCCGGATGAACGATCGTCACGCCGACGCCGGTTCCGCGCAGATCGATCCGGATGCTCTCGAAGTACGCCGACATCGCCGCCTTGCTCGCGCAGTACGCCGCAGACTTCGCCAATCCGCGATACGCAGCCAGACTCGAAATCGCCACCAACTGTCCCTTCCTGCGCTCGACCATCTGCGGCACCACCGCGGCAACACTGTTCGCCGCGCCGAGCACGTTGATGCTGATCACGTTTGCGGCATGTATCGGATCGAGTTGAGAAATATGACTCGACGTGCCGATTCCCGCATTCGCAATAAGAACATCGATCGGCCCAAGCTCCGCGCGAATACGATCGGCCGCGGCTCTCATCGCGTCAGCATCGCGAACGTCCGCCGCGACGGCAAACGCTTTACCGCCACGTAATCGCACCGCATTGACGATCTCGTCGAGCAGATTCTCACGCCGCGCCAACAGACCGAGCTTCGCGCCGCGCGAGGCGAGCGCGTACGCAAGACCTTTTCCGATCCCGGAGGAGGCGCCGGTGATCATCACGACCTTGTTTTCCAGTCCATTTGGAACCCGGCGTTTGTAATTCACACCATCACGATGACCGGCATGATCACCGGCCTCGATCCCGTCTGCTTTTGAATGAAGCGCTTCAACTCAACGCGCACATGCTCTTTCAACAACGTCTCGTCCGCGAGCGTCTGTCTCGACGCGCCGGTAATCGCGGCAGTGACAACTTGTTTCGCATCGCTCATCAGGTAATTCGACGGCGCGCCGCTGTTTCCGAACCCGTTCGCACTCAACCCGCGCACACCACGCGCGACGATTCGCGGCTCGCCCTGGAGTTCACCCGTCTCCTGGTCGATCGTCAGCACGACGGTGATCGTTCCCTCGTACGCCAACTGTTTTCGCTCGCGAACGGTTTCACTGTCGATCTCTTCAAACCCGCTCTCGTCGATGAACGTCCTCCCGATCTCTTTCTTGTTAACGACCGTCGCACGCTCGCCGTCGAGCTCCAGCACGTCGCCGTTCTCGATCAGGATGATGTTCTCTTCCGGATAGCCGAGGTGGTTTTTCACAAACTCCTTGTGCCGGAAAAGCATGCGATACTCGCCGTGAATCGGCACCACAAACTTCGGCCGCACCGCTTCCGTCATGATGCGGATGTCTTCCTGCGAAGCGTGCCCGCTGACGTGGACCAGGCGGCGTTTCTCTTCAATGATGTTTGCGCCGCGCTTGTAGATAAACCCAATCATCCGCGAGATCAGCCGTTCGTTGCCGGGAATGATTCGCGCCGACAGGACCACGGTGTCGCCCTCTTCGATCATCAGCCCTTTGTAACTCTGCGTCGCCATCTGCGACAGCGCCGCACGCGATTCGCCCTGCGAACCGGTAACGAGAAAGACGATCTCGTCGTCGCTCATCAACTTCGTCTGGTTCAGCGAGACGAGCAGGCCGTCGGGAATGTCGAGATAACCGAGCCGTTCGGCCACCTCGACGTTCTTCTGCATCGAGCGGCCGAGCACGCACACGTGACGATTGAACTGTTGGGCCACGTCGAGCACGATCTGCAAACGATGTATCGACGACGCAAAGGCAGCGACGACGATCCGGCCCTTTGCTTCGGAAAAGATCTCTTCAAACGCGGGAATCACGGCGCGTTCAGAAGGCGTGCGCCCGGGCACCGTCGCATTCGTCGAATCGGAAAGCAGCGCCAGCACACCGTCCTGTCCGTACCGGCGAAACGAACGCAGATCGATCGGCTCACCGATCACGGGCGTCTCGTCGACCTTGTAGTCGCCGGTGTGAATGATCGTTCCGACCGGCGTCTTGATGCCGAGCGAGAAACAGTCGACCAGCGAATGCGACACGCGGATAAACTCCACGCTGAACGATCCGATGTCGACGACGTCGCGCGGTTCGACGCGATGGAGCAGCACGTCGCCGAGCAGCTCGTGCTCTTCGAGTTTGCTTTCCGCCAATCCGGCCGTGAAATGCGAACAATAGACCGGGACGTTGAACCTTTTGAGCAGGTACGGCAACGCGCCGAGATGATCCTCATGACCGTGCGTGAGGACGATCGCCGTGATGTCGTCTTTATATTCGTCGAGAACACTAAAATTCGGGATCGAAACGTCGACGCCGTACGCGGACTCTTCCGGAAAGCCCATGCCGGCGTCGAGAATCAACATCTCGTCGCCGTAGCGCACAGCCATGCAATTCATTCCAAACTCGCCGATACCGCCGAGCGGGATGATCTCGAGGACACTTGCCATAAGTGGCGACAGTTTAACGCGGATGACACACAGTTGTCTCCATCTGTATTATCCGCCGTATGATCAGACTAATAAACGCCTTGGCCGCCCTTCTCTTGTTTGTGACCGCTGCGGGCGCCGCTACGCAAACGATGCGGGTCGATTACTACCACACCGGTGACGCGAAGTCTGGAAGTGTTCAGCGTCGATCGCGTCGTGATTGAACCGCTGCCGTGGCCCGGCGATCCGAAGCAGGCGATCGACACGTCGAACCTTGGGAAATACTTGTTCGAGGTCCGCGATGCGAAGACGAAGCAGCTTCTGTACTCGCGCGGTTTCGCCTCGATCTACGGCGAGTGGGAAACCACTGATGAAGCAAAATCGATCAAGAAGACGTTTCAGGAGTCGTTGCGGTTTCCTGCCCCGAGCGCGCCGGTCAACGTCGTACTGAAGAAACGCGACGTCAAAAACAACTTCTACGACATCTGGACCACGACGATCGATCCGGTTGACATGTTTATCGATCGTTCGAAGCGCGTGGCGCCGGCGCCGCTGATCACGATCCAGCGAGCAGGCGATCCGGAAGCGAAGGTCGACTTTCTGATCCTTGGCGACGGCTACACGGCTGCCGAAGCGAAGAAGTTTGAAGCGGACGCGCGACGGCTCACAGAAGTCCTGTTCTCGACGTCGCCGTTCAAAGAGCATCGCAAAGATTTCAACGTGTGGGCCATGTCGCCGCCGGCCGCCGAGTCAGGTGTCTCGCGGCCTTCGACCGGCATCTATCGCAACTCGCCAATCGGTGCGACGTACGATGCGTTTGGATCGGAACGATACGTGCTGACGTTTGATAACCGCTCGTTGCGAGAGACCGCGGAGCATGCGCCGTACGAGTTTATCGAAGTGCTGGTCAACAACCGCACGTATGGCGGTGGCGGCATTTTCAATCTGTACAGCACAGTCGCTTCTGACAATGCTTTCGCGAATTACGTTTTTGTTCACGAGTTTGGTCATCACTTCGCGGCGTTGGCGGATGAGTACTACACGTCGTCGGTTGCGTATGCGCCCGCGGCGGATCGTGTTGAGCCGTGGGAGCCGAATGTTACGGCGCTGCTGGACGTCAGCAATTTGAAGTGGCGCCAGTTGGCGTCGCCGTTTGCGAATGTCACGCCGATTCCGACGCCTTGGAAGAAGGAAGAGTTTGAGGCTTATTCACGCGAGATACAGAAGCGGCGCCAGCAGTTGCGCAAAGACAAGCGACCCGAGGAAGAGATGGAGGCGCTGTTTCGCGAAGAGCTGGAGCACGAAAAGAAGATGTTTGCGGCGGAGAAACACTTCGGGCAGGTTGGCGCGTTCGAAGGCGCGATGTACGAAGCGCGCGGTTACTACCGCCCCGAGATCGACTGCATCATGTTCTCACGCACCGACAAGTTCTGCCGCGTCTGTCGTGTCGCGATCGAGCGCGTAATCAAAATGTATTCGCGGCCAAGTTAATGTTAAGGCGATTTGAGCGTGACGAGCACCTTGTTGCTCGTCACCCCATGAACAGTGATCGACACCAGTGCTGAAGCCTTATTCGCGAGACTATCAGGCAGCCGCACTACCACCTGCGTTAGCCACGGGAACGAGGGCACGGGTCCGACGAACTCAACCGGCAATGCATGAACGCCCAATTGCGGATCTTCCGCCGTCGCTGTAACCGCTGTCGCATCTTCGCCCGCCGCAAGCTTGAGCCCCGTCGACAAAAGAATGATGCGCGTGCGTTGATCCGAACTGAAGTTGTTTGTGTTAACAACCGCAAACGGATCCGTCACGAAGAGCACTGAATCAAGACTGAGCGCCCGCTGGCTGCCGACTTCCGTCAGTAAAAGAAGCGAATCGTCGTCAATGATCGTTGCGACCGCTTGGTTATCCGCTAACGTCACGTTAGTTGGAAGGCTGAGATTAACCAGAAACGTCTCGTTCGGCTCGACGTTAGTGTCGCCAAGAACTCGGGCGGTGATAGTTTTAGTCGTTTCGCCCGGAGCGAAAGTCACGGTGAAGTTTGTGAAGTTCTCTTGATAATCAATATTCCCGCCGGCAGTGCCTGGAAACGTGGTGTACCGAACACTTAGACTTCGGCCACTCGCTATCGACAGGTTAAGCTTGAACTCAATATCGGTGAATCCGCTATCTCCTTCCCCAACTGAGGAGTCGGTAATCGAGAGCGTTGGTGCTGGATCGTTATCGGAGATAGTCACGAGCGCGGTGTTTCGAGTACCGAGTGTAAACCCGGTCGGGTTGCTAAGCGTCAGGTTGACGGTTTCGGTGTTTTCGTCCGTTAAGTCGTTAATGATCGGAACCGTAAACGACTTGATCGTTTCACCTGGTCCAAACGTCAGCGTACCGGAAGTAGTGGTGAAGTCGCTGCCTGCTGTCGCGGTACCGCTGCTCGTTGCGTAGTCCACCGACCCGCCATCCACCGTCCCGAACGTCCTCGAAACTGTGATCGTCGCCACGCCTCCCTGTTCCTGAACGGAGTAAAAAGCATTCAAGAACTGAACAGTGCCCGGCGCGTTAACAACGCGACACAGCGAGAACTCCGAAGTGTTACCAACCGAATCAGTGGCCGTCGCCGTAATCACGGATCCTGTGGGAAACGAAACCGGAAACTGCACGGAAAAACTCGCGCTTCCATTCGCGTCGGTGTTGGCTGTTGTCGAGCCGACAAACGATGCGCCCTGTCCAAAACCGGAAGCGTCACACGCATTGCTCAAGTAGAAATCAACAGTGAACGAGCTGCCGGCGGTGCTGTTGAGCGTGCCTCCGATCGTGCTCGACGCTCCAGTTGTGACTGAAGTAAGAGTCGGGTAGTTCTGCAATCCGTTTGCGCCGGCGTCGGCATCGCCCGCGTCGTTCAGAGTTACACCATCCGCATTCAGATCGATTCCGAAAACGCCGTTGGAGTGAATCTTGTTTCCTCGAATGCGGTTCTTCGTCGGGGTGAAAACAGTGGACGGGGGCGCCATCGAGATACCGATGTTACCGTTGAAAGCAATCGTGTTGGCCGCTCCGGGTTCCGTGCCTCCGATTACGTTTTCACTCGCATGATCTCCGATCGAGATTCCGTGAGTTGTATTCGGGAGAGCTGTCGTCCCGTCTTTGCGAGTACCGATAAAGTTTCCTTTTACAATCGAACCGTTCGTTACAAGCCGAATGCCGGTGCCATTTCCCGAGATGACGTTTCCTTCGTCGGCGTTAACGCCACCGATCTGAGTGGGGAAGTTTGCCGAAATATCGATTCCGGTCGAATTTGGGATCGCCAATGTCCCGGTGATGTCCGTGCCGATGTAGTTACCAAGTATCGAACCGCCACCTGAATTCGCAACGAGGACAGCAGTTTGAAAACCTGAGATCACATTGCGAAGATCCGGCGTCGAACCTCCCAGCAACATGTCACCCCACATCGAGATGCCTAAACTAAAAAAGCGAAGCTGTGCCGTGCCTGCGGCATTCGTGCCGACAAGATTTCCCTGAACGCGTGTTTGAACGCCACCCCCGATAAACATGCTCGCTACGACATTCCCGGGCGCTGTTCCCGGAGTCGCAGTCGACCCACCGATGAGGGTGTTATTGCTGCTGACGACCCGCAAATCGTTGAACATGTTCGTCTATTGGAGAGTCGCCTGACGCATTCGTGCCGACGAAGTTCCCCTGAACAAGCGTGCCGTTCGAGGTGTCGATCGTAATGCCGGTGCCGTTTCCTGAAATGACATTTCTCGCGGTCGCGGTAGCTCCTCCGATGGTATTGTTCGGCGAGTTAAAAACAGTCACACCACTCTCACTGTTCGGCACCTTGAAATTACCGTGAGCACTCAGGCCGATATAGTTTCCCTGCACCACGTTGTTGGCGGCACCACTGGAGATGGCCACTCCATTACCGAAGTTTCCAGAAATAACGTTTCGAGCAGCAGCCGTTAATCCTCCGACTCGATTATTCGAAGACAGTATGAAAACGCCGTTCGAAAAGTTCCCTTCCGCGACAGTGCCGGTAACCTCGATGCCGATGTAATTACCTTCGATCACATTGCCGCCGCCGGTTTCGAGAATGATCGCATGACCACGAAACCGGTTGATTACCAGTCCACGCAAAACGCTATTGCCGCCCGTGATCTTGAAGCCGTCGAATACCAGCGTGCGATCCGGTTGAACTTCGATCAGCGGTTTGCCCACGAAACCCGGCTGCGTCGTGGCGTCGATCGTAACTGGATCAGTAATGACGGGTAGCGCCGAAGCTAGAACGATCGTCTGCTGGAACGAGCCGATGCTGAAGTTGATTACATCGGCGCCGGCGTTGGCGTTCGCGTCGAGAATGGCCTGACGCAACGATCCCGGTCCGGAATCCTGCGCATTTGAGACCGTAAACGTCGTCGCAGCCGCCGATTTAGATTGGGTGTTGATTATTAATAACGCGAACAGTAGACAGATTATTACCCTGGGGGTACCGGAGTATTGAGACATCTAACACCTTGAGTGGATGGAAATCTTCGGCGAGCTGGGTTCTCGCGAGCGTGAGTGTACAGAAATTCCGGGCCGAGAACCAACCGCGGTTAAATATCTCAGATTATCTGGGCTTTAGCGGCTCAATGAAGTCCTGATCCTTCGTCCCCTGGTGACAGACGATGCACGACTGCTGACCGCGTTCTTCAAGATCGGAGACGAGTGCGTAAGTGAGTCCGCGATCCGACCACGTGAGCACTTTCAACCCGTGGATCGCGTTGTAATGAAACGTCAGCCCGCGCGCGATGATCTGCTCACCACCGGACGGCTTCGCCACTGAATCCGACGTGATCACCAAACTGATCGGCCGCGATCTTCATCTCGTACGCCACATAAGCAGCGTAATCGTCTTTGTAACCAACGAGCCGCGCGCCTTCGAGCGTGTAAAGCTTCTCCTGTCCTGACGACTCCTGATAGTTCGGTAGTTGCACGCTGAAATTGACCTTGTTCGCGAACCACTCGGAAATCCGTTGCGGCGTCGCTGATTCGATCTCGAGCGGCAACTGTCCACGCGTCCGGCGCAAGTGATTCTCGGCAGCCATTAACGCAAAACTTGAAGGCGTCTGTTGAGTCGAACGCTTCATCACCCGCCAGACGACGATCGGCAAAATCAACATCAGCAGTGTCGCGGCGATCGCGAGTCCAAGTCTGACGCGTGGCCTCGACACGGACGGTCGACTCGGCGACGACTCACGTTCCGCTCCGTTCAACGTTTCCTGAACTCGCGCACGCAACGCAGGCGAAGCGACGTGCAGCGGCCCGCATTCACGGATCGCGTTGATGAACGAAAGTTCGCGCTCAAAAACCGACGCGCACGACTGGCAACTCTGCAAGTGCGACTCCAACCGCCGCACGGTCGTCGCCCTGCAACTCGTTATCGAGATAAAGGTTCAAACGTCTACAAATATCTTCGCAGTTATTCATTCGCAAAAATCAGACTGCACGCGCGCGGCTTTTCGTTTGCCACGTCGAAAGCGAAGCCCGCAGTTTCGCACGAGCACGCCCCAAACGCGACATCACCGTCCCGGCCGGACAGTCCAGCACCATCGCAATTTCCTGATAAGTAAATCCTTCAATATCACGCAACACGACGATCTCTCGGTACGCCTCCGGAAGCTTCTCGATCGCGTCGCGCACCTGTTCCCGCTCCAGCTTCCTCAAATACACAACATGCGGATTTCCGCGCGCGTCGTCCGTCTGATCGTTGGTTTCGAGTTCGACGAACCGCGGGCCGCTCTGGTTGTGTCGCACCTGGTTCAGCCACGCATTTCGCATGATGACAAACAGCCACGCCTTCAGATTGCTGCTCACGGGCGGTTGGTTCGCCGCGCTCGTCGCCCGCAAATACGTCTCCTGGACCAGATCCTCGGCTTGCGTCGAATCGCGAGTAAGCGTCATGGCATAGCCGTAAAGCGCATCGATGTGCGCGAGGGCCGCCTGACTGAAGACCGCGTTGTTAACAGGGCCGTCCATGATCCTCGTTCATCCGGGAAACCATTCTAGATTAACACTTAAGGGACCAAAAAATTCCCGGGAATATTCCGGCGAGTCGCGTGTTATTTCGATATGAACCGAACAAGAGTGCTTTTGGCTGCGATTTTTATCCTGTCAACTGCTGCGATTCTGATCGTTACCGACGCAGCTCGGGCTCAACAGCAGCGTCCGTCATCATTTTCACCCGTAATCGAGGAACCTTTTGAGGTCGTGCGAGCACGGGACAAGGCCGCGAAAGCGGGCGTCATGGCCGCACATCAGCGACTGCTCGAGGAGCGTTACGATCTTAGCCGGCGCGTCGATGAAAGCGTGCGAATGACGCGCGGTAAACCGATTCCGGTCGGGCCGACTGCGAAACTCAAAGCCGGCCTGACGTGGGATCGGCTAGGTCAGATGACGCCGGACGCGATCCGCGATCAGGACGTCTTCCCTTACCTGCCGTTGCCGCACGTCAATCATCCCGTTGGCGGAATGGTGTTTCCGCAAGCTGAGATCAAACTGTTGCCGCGTGTCGAACGTTTCGACATGGATTTCGATCTGCCGGATCATTTCCTGCCGGAGTTTCCGCCGGCAGTGTTTTTGACGACGCGCAAAGATCTTGGCGACGTTTCGAAAGGTCAACTGATCACGGCGAACAACTTCTACGAATTGTTCAATGGCATTCTGAATCCGAAACAGCTCGAAGGCTTGCGTCTGCTCGTGTCGCAGTTTCCACAGCAACAGTTCAACGCGACTGCCGATCGCAAGACCGAGCGACGCGGACGGCATGCTTGGTGTCGCTTGTTTTGATTGTCATGTCAATGGTCACACGTCGGCGGCTTTTCACCTCGTTGGCGACATCCGTCCGCAGGAAAATCGGCGACGGATCGAAACCCCGTCGCTTGCGTGGCGTCAACATTCAGCGGCTTTTCGGTTCGCAGCGAGCGCTGAAGACCGTCGAAGACTTCACGGAGTTTGAACAGCGTGCGGCGTATTTCGACGGCGATCCTGTTTTGGCGACGAAGAAAGGCGTCGAACATTCTGGAACGTGGTTCGCAGGTCCACTTCATGTCGGAGTTTCAGGCGTTGCTCGACTTTCCGCCGGCGCCGAAGCTGAACGTGCTTGGCCGTTTGGACCGGGCGAAGGCGACGCAGAGCGAGGCTCGTGGTGAAGACCTGTTCTTCGGGAAAGCGCAATGCAGTGTGTGTCACACGCCGCCGTTCTACACCGACAACCTAATGCACGATCTTGCGGTGGAGCGGTTTTACAAACCGCGGATGGAAGGCGGGATGCTGATCACCGCGCAGGGCGCGATCAAGACGTTTCCGCTGCGTGGCATCAAGGAGTCGCCGCCGTATCTGCACGACGGTCGGTTGTTGACGTTGGAAGACACGGTGGAGTTTTTCAATCTGGTGTTGGAGTTGAAACTCACGGCCCAGGAGAAGAAAGATCTCGTCGCGTTCCTGCGGGTGCTTTGAGACACTGTGTTAATTTCTCCCGGCGTGAAACGCGCGCTTGTTGTTTTTATCTCTGTGTCGTAGTTTCTGGCGGCGGTTACCTCCGCTGGCAAACGCCCATCACATCACACTCGCCAACGGGAAATCGTTCGATCTCAATCTTCCCGACGGCTTTGACATCAGCGTCGCCGCGCAAGGTCTCAAGCGCGTGCGCTTCATGGCGCGCAGTCCTGACGATCGCATCTTCGTCACGGACATGTACAACCTCACCGACAATCAGCGCGGCGTGGTCTACATTCTCGACAGATTCGATCCTGCAACTCGGCAGTTCAAGAAGCTCACGAAGTATCTCAGCGGCTTACGCAATCCAAACAGCGTCGCTTTCTACACCGATCCGTCACGGGACGGATTGGTTCTATCTCGCGCTGACGGATCGTCTCGTCCGTTATCGTTACGAAGCCGGCAAAGACGCACCTTGCGGCGAGCCGAAGGTGCTCGCGACGTTTCCTGATTACGGTCTGGGTTACAAGTACGGCGGCTGGCATCTGACGCGCACTGTGGTCGTCGGCGGGAATGGAAAGATCTACGTCGCTGTCGGGCAGCAGTTGTAATGCGTGCGAAGAGAAGGAAGAAGTGCGCGCGACGATTCTCGAGATGGATCCTGACGGCAAGAACCAGCGTTACTTCGCGCGTGGTTTGCGGAATGCCGTCGGACTGCAGTGGGTAAACGATCGTTTGTACGCCACCAACATGGGTTCAGATCATCTCGGCGACAATCGTCCCGCGGACACGTTTTATTCGATTGAAGCTGGCACGAATTACGGCTGGCCTTACTGTTTTCAAGCCGGGCGCGAGAGTTTTCTCCGATCCGAAGTTCAACTCGCGTGACAAGAAACTCGACTGCCGCAAAGTGCCGGCCGCGCACACACCGTTTCCCGCACACAGTTCACCGCTCGGTCTGGAATATTTCGACTCAACCAGCGACCCTGCACTCGCAAACTCCTTCCTCGTCGCCCTCCATGGCTCGACGAAGACGAACCCTGCGACGCGGTTACAAGTCGTCAAAATCGACGAATCCGCGGCGGCGCAATCGAAGACTTCATCACCGGCTTCTACGACGGCACAAAAATCAACGGCCGCCCCGCCGACATCTTCAACTTTCGGCAAACGCCTTCCTCCTCACCGACGACCACGCGGCGTGGTCTATTACGTGTATCTCGACGCTAAAGCTGCGCGCTGATTGTTTTGAGTACAATCCGTGTAAAATACGCGCGCCACCCACACCCGTTTACCGAAAGGAACCCATTATGCGTCTTCGTGTCTCGCTGCTCTCCTGTCATTATTGTCATTGTCGTCTTCCTGGCCGCGCCTGCGTTGGCGCAGAAACGCAACATCACCGAAAAAGATCTTTTCAACTTCGTCTGGATCGGCGATCCGCAGGTTTCGCCTGACGGATCGCGCGTCGCTTTCGTTCGCGTCACCGTCAACGATAAGAAGGACGGTTACAACACCGCGATCTGGACCGTCACGACCGCGACCGGCGAAACGCGCCAGTTGACCAATGGACCACGCGATACGTCACCGCGCTGGTCGCCGGACGGAAAGTACCTGCTGTTCGTGCGCGCGCCGGAAGTCAGCGGTCGAGTGGAGCCGCCACAGTTGTTCATGCTGGCGATGGGTGGCGGCGAGCCGTTTCAGTTCACGACGCTGCCGCGCGGCGCGGGCGGTCCGCAGTGGTCGCCGGACGGAAAGTTCGATCGCTCTTCTACAACAGCGCGACGCCGGAAGAGCTCGCGAAAGCAGCGCGCAAACAGACACCACTCAGCCACACCGCAGTCCGAGCCCCGCAGCGAGCCCGACTCCCGCCGAACGCGAAAGCGACGTGCGCGTGATCAATCGCGCGGTCTATCGCGCGAACGGCGCCGGCTATCTCGACTTCAAACATCCGCAACACATCTGGGTCGTCACCGCTCCCAAAACCGGCGATGAAAAAGTCACGCCGAAACAACTGACCAGCGGACGTTACGACGACGGCGGCGCGTTCTGGGCCAAAGACAGTTCGCGCCTCTATTTCGTTTCCGATCACACCGACGAACCTTATTACGAACTGCCCAGCACTGACATTTTCTCCGTCGCCGTCACCGGCGGTGAGCCGACGAAATTCACCTCGTTCGACATGGGCGCCGGCGCATTCACGCTCAGTCCTGACGGAAAACAACTCGCGTTCATCGGCTCCGTCAGCCAACCGGTTCGCTCCTATTCGCAACCAGATCTCTGGGTGATGGACATGACCGCCGGAGCGAAGCCGCGCAACCTCACCGCGAATTTCGATTTCGACATCGGCGGCGGACTGACCGGCGACAACGCCGCGCCGCGCGGTGGCGGCGGCAATCTGCCTGTGTGGTCGGCTGACGGACGCAGCATCATCATCGTCTACGTCAAAGAAGGCAAAGCGAATGTCGGTTCGTTCGATGTAGCCGACGGGCAAGCTTGTCGGACGTCACGACCGGCAACCACGCGGTCGTCAATTTCCGCACTGTTCCTGATGCGTCGAAGTTTGTCCTGCTGATCTCAACTCCAACGCGCATCGGCGATCTCTTCTGGCTCGACAAAGCCAGCGGCCAACCGAAACAACTCACACGCATCAACGACGAGCTGTTCTCGAAACTGAATCTGACCGAACCCGAAGAGATCTGGCACAACAGTTTTGACGGCCGAAAGATCCAGGTCTGGGTGCAGAAACCACCCGACTTCGATCCGAACAAGAAGTATCCGCTGATTCTGAACATCCACGGTGGACCACACGCCGCGTACGGTTTCATCTTCGATCACGAGTTTCAATGGATGGCCGCGAAGGGTTACGTCGTGCTCTATCCAAACCCGCGCGGCAGCACGAGCTACGGGCAGGAGTTTGGCAACATCATCCAGCACAACTATCCCGGCGACGATTACAAAGACTTGATGGCCGGCGTCGATGAGCTGATCCGTCGCGGTTACATCGACGAGAAGAAGCTCGGCGTCACAGGCGGCAGCGGCGGCGGTCTGTTGACCAACTGGACCATCGGCCAGACGACGCGTTTCGCGGCGGCAGTTTCGCAGCGCGATATCGCAAGCTGGACCGACTGGTGGTACACCGCCGACTTCACGCTCTTTCACCCGATCGTGGTTCAAGGCGCCGCCGTTTGAAGATCCGGAAGACTATCGACGCCGTTCGCCGATCACTTACGTCAACAAGATCCAAACGCCGTTGATGTTGATTCTCGGCGAGGTTGACTGGCGCACGCCGACCGGTCCCGGTGGCGAAGCGATGTTTCGCGCGTTGAAGTATCGCAAGATACCGACGGTGATGGTTCGTTTTCCGAACGAGTCGCACGAGCTCTCGCGTTCCGGACAACCGTGGCACCGCATCGAACGTCTGCAACACATCGTCGGCTGGTTTGATAAGTGGATCATGGGTGTTGCGAAGCCGGAGTACGACATCGGCGAAGTGACGAAGAGCACGACCACGCAACAATGAAGACGCTCGGCCTAATCGGCGGCACTGGCCCCGAGTCGACGATCGAGTACTACCGTCTGCTTGTCGCACAGTTATCGCGAGCAAGCAGACGGTAATTCTCCGCCGCTGATCATCAACAGCGTCAATCTGAAAAACATGATCGAGTGGATGACGGCCGGGAACCTCGCTGCACGTCACGGACGGTCTCGCCGCGCGATTCGAAAGACTGCACAGAGCAGGCGCTGATTTCGCCGCACTCACCGCCAACACGCCGCACATCGTTTTCGATGAACTGCAGCAGCGATCGTCGTTGCCGTTGATCAGCATCGTCGAAGCCGCTTGTGACGAAGTGCGCAGCACGCTGGACTTGAAGTCAGTCGCACTCTTCGGCACGCGCTTCACGATGCAGGCACCGTTCTACCCGTCCGTCTTCTCCCGCACCGACATCAATCTCGTTTTACCCAACGACGAAGAACAGGACTACATTCACGAGATCTATCTCGGCGAACTTCTCAAAGACGTCTTCCGTCCCGAAACACGCGCGCAACTCCTGGAGATTGCCGATGCAATGAAACGTCGCGACAGCATCGAAGGCGTGATTCTCGGCGGCACCGAACTGCCGCTACTGCTGCGCGATGAAGAACACAACGGTATGCAGCTACTCGACACCACCCGCATCCACGTCAATCGATTCGTCACAGAAATGTTACGTTGAACACACTCGTCGCCCGACGAGGACGTAGTACTATCCCACCCAAGCTCCCCAACTAAGAACAATCCCCTGTACATTCCCCTGTTTGTCTTCTTACACGAAAGGAAATCATCATGGGACTCTTTGACAAAATGTTTGGAGCGCGGCGCATCGGAAGCCGAGCAACAACAGGGCGCGCAACAACGCTTTAACGAACTCAAGCAGAAGTATCAAACCGTTCTCACCATCTCCGACAACGAAAGAATTCAATTTCAGAACCTGCACGTGCAGGACAACAAGCTCTTCATTCGCGGCATCGCGCCGTCGGAAGATGCTAAGAACAAGTTCTGGGATCAGGTGAAGCTCGTCAATCCGAATGCTGACGACATCACGGCCGAGATCAGTGTCGACCGAGCCGTGCGATGGGAGCCGCGGCTGGCGGCGGACAGGGCGGTGGCGGGCAAACGTACGAAGTGAAGAGTGGCGACAACCTCTCGAAAATCAGCAAGCAGTTTTATGGCGATGCGAACGAGTACATGCGGATCTTCTACGCAAACCGCGACAAGTTGAACGATCCCGACAAGATCCAGGTTGGGCAGAGACTCGTTATCCCACCAGACGACAACAAGTAGAATCCCGATTGTTCAGGGGTGGCCCTGCGTGGCCACCCCTCGATACAATCGCGGCGCATGGATTCAAACACACTTCCCGTCATTACAACGCCACGCCTCGTCCTTCGGTGGATTTCCGAAGACGACGTCGATGCGCTATTCGATGTCTTTTCCGATCCGAAGGTAATGCGCTACTGGAGTTCCGGTCCGCTTGCCGATCGAGAAGCTGCGGCTGCGATGCAGCGCGAGATCGCAGACGGTAATCGCAGCGGATTGAGATGGAAATGGGGCCTTGCACTCCGCGACTCGAATACGCTGATCGGCACGGTTACGCTGTTCAACCTGAGTCTCGATAACGGCCGCGCTGAAATCGGGTATGCGATGGGTAGTGAATACTGGGGCAATGGTTACATGAACGAAGCGCTGACGGCGATGATCGTTCATGCGTTTGAAGTGTTGAACCTGCGTCGTCTCGAGGCGGACGTCGATCCTCGCAACACATCCTCGGTCCGCACCCTCGAACGCCTCGGATTTCAACGCGAAGGTTTTCTGCGCGAACGTTGGCACGTCGGCGGCGAACTCCAGGACGCCTACTTCTACGGTCTCCTCCGCCACGAGTGGAAACGCTAGCTAGTAGGATTACGCCGAAGGCGTTGGCTAATTTCAGCCCAGGGTTGTGGCAACCCTGGGGTCAAGTGCGCTCTGATTTCCTAAACCCTGAAAGGGTTAGCCCAATGCGAACGCCTTCAGCGTTTGCGCGTTCGTGGGGTTGAGACCCAGGGTTGTCGCTGCGCTCCAACCCTGGGCTCGCATTAGTCAACGCCTTCGGCGTAAACGAGACGGGTGCAAGTTTTCTGCGGCGAGCCGTTCATCTCGTGGTTTGAGATTGAATGTGAGGTTAAACCCGTCATGAAGACCTTTTTACTCCTGTCGCTCACCGCAGCCATCGTCACTTCCGGCCTTGTCGCCTGCGTTGCCGGACCAACCGACACCATACCCCCTGTCTCCGCAGCCGGCCTGCTTCAGTCCAACAAGACGATGCGCGCCTTTACCTCTGAACAGGAACTCAGGCGCTACTTCCGCGAAATCGCCGAGAAACAGAAACGCGACGCGCGCCGGGCGTCCAACGGAGCTGTCGGATCGCCGAACGTGGCGTACGACTCCGCCCCCGCGCCAGCCACAAAAGCAGAGGCACCCGCAAAAGAAAAAGCCGACGGTGAGAACGACGAGTCCGTCACCAACACGCAGCACGCGGGCGTCGACGAAGGCGGAATCGTCAAGGTTCACGGCGATCACCTCGTCGTCCTACGCCGCGGTCGACTGTTCACCGTGATGATCGGCGACGGCGCTTTGAACCCCGTTTCCGCAGTCGACGCGTTTGGACCAGACATCAATCCCAGTTCGACGTGGTACGACGAGATGCTCGTCTCGGGCGACACCGTCGTCGTCATCGGTTACAGCTACGAACGCGGCGGCACGGAAGTCGGCCTCTTCAACATCAACGATGCGGGCCACCTTTCGTATCGCTCGACCTATCACCTGCGTTCGAACGACTACTACTCATCACGCAACTACGCGAGCCGCCTGATCGGCAACAAGCTGATCTTCTACGCGCCTCAGTATCTGTACCCCGGCGTGGAAGATCCGTTCGGTTCGTTTCCAGCCGTGCGTCGCTGGCATCAGCGGCGCGAAGCCGGATGAGTTCCGGCGCATCGTTCCGGCGACCAGCGTCTACCGTCCCGAAGCTGAGTTCGACGTCAACGACGGCTTGGCGCTGCATACGGTGACGGTGTGCGACCTGGCGAACGGTGGTTTCGACTGCCAGGCGACGGCTGTTGTTGGACCAGCGGGCCGCGTGTTCTACGTCTCGCCTGACTCGGTTTACGTGTGGGCCAGTTCGTGGGCGCGGCGACCGAAGTTCCAAACCTCTTCGATCGTCTTTCGCATGCCGCTCGACGGCTCTGGTCCAAGTGCGTTGCGTACGTCTGGAAGTCCGGTAGACCAGTTCTCATTCCTTCAGAGTGAAGATCAACATCTCAACGTTCTCGTGCGAGCGGAATCGAGTGGCGACGGCATGTGGGGTGCTGAAGTCGCGGAAGGCTCGGTGGCATTGATGCGCGTTCCGGTAGCGAGTTTTTCAGACGGCAGCGAAGCGGTTCCGGCGTCGAGCTATCGTCGACTGCAAAAGCCCGAGGGCTACACATTTCAGAACCGCTTTGTGCACGACTACCTGATTTACGGCACCGGCAGCGGCTGGGGTTATCCCTCGCAACAGGCTGACAAATCGAATCTTTTCGTCGTCAATTGGGCGCGCGGCAATTCGCATCAGATGATTCTGCCGCACGGCGTCGATCGCATCGAGCAGATGGGCCAGGACGCCGTTATCGTCGGCACTGACGGAAAAGACTTGCACTTCACTTCACTGCGTCTCGCCGAGTGGCCCGAAATCGTCTCGCGTTACACGCGCAAAGCCGCGTCGCAGGGTGAACTGCGGAGTCACGGTTTCTTCTACAAACCCGACGGCGACGACACAGGAACGCTTGGTCTGCCGATCAGCGTTCCCGGTCGTCCTGGCTACCACCACTTGCTTGAAGACTCCGCCGCGATTCTCTTCCTGCGCAACGACTCGCTGCAGTTTCGCGAAGTCGGCGAACTCGGCGCGCAATCTGAAAAAGCGATCGACGATCAGTGTCGCGCGTCGTGCGTCGACTGGTACGGCAACGCGCGACCGTTGTTCCTTCGCGGAAGAGTGTTCGCATTGCTCGGCTACGAGATCGTCGAAGGCTCGCTCAACGGTGGCCGCATGAAAGAACTTCGACGCATCAACTACGCGCCGGGCCAGGCGAAACGCATCATCACAGATTAGGTGTGATTTATAGCCTCCTGTTTGGTAAACTGCCCGCTCTGCGCTCTGCTGTAATCGCACTAAAATTCAGAAGGCAGTTTACCTTTCAGGAGGCCAACCCCAATGCTCCGAAGACGCCAGTCTTTCATCGTCCTGTTCCTGCTTCTCGCGCTCGCGTCCGCAGCGGCGGCGCAAACCGCGCGACGTCCCCTAAAAGTTGACGACTTCACTCGCTTTCGCAACGTGAGCGATCCGCAAGTCTCGCCGGACGGAAACTGGGTCGCCTATGTCGTCAGCACAACCGACGCGAAGGAAGACCAGTCCAACTCGCACATCTGGATGGTGAACATCGACGGCAGCAACAACCGTCAGATCACTTTCAGCAACGAAAGCGAGAGTTCGCCGCGCTGGAGCCCGGATGGCAAGTACCTGTCGTTCACTTCTTCGCGACCCGGAAAAACCCGCGGCAACCAGGTATGGCTGCTCGATCGCAACGGCGGCGAGGCTTATCAACTCACCGAGATCAAAGGACGTCTGCAAGGACATGAATGGTCGCCCGACTCAAAGCGTCTGGCGCTCGTGATCGGCGATCCGGATCCGGAAGCAGAACCTGGACCATCACCGCAACCGGGTGCGACCGCAACGCCGCGCGTTCCTAAGCCGATCGTGATCGATCGTTATCGATACAAGCAGGACGGTCAGGGCTACCTGCTCTCCGGGCGTCACAGCTACGTCTATCTTTTTGACGTCGAAACGAAAAAACTCGAGCGTCTGACAAAGAGCAAATGGGACGAGAGCGCGCCCGCGTGGTCGCCCGACGGAACGCGCATCGCCTTCATGAGCAACCACGCTGACGATCCGGATCGCGATCCCGCGGCGCAGCTTTACGTAGTCGATGCGAAACCTGGTTCGACTGAAAAGCAACTGACGCCGGCAACGACGCGCGCAGGACGTTCGCGTCCCGAATGGAGCCCGGACGGAAAGTGGATCGCGTTTCTCGAAGGCGACGAGATGAAGTACGGCGCGTACAGCATGGACCATCTCGCGCTCGTTCGCGTCCGACGGCAGCAAAGCGCCGGACACGTTTCAAAGCGACAGAAGATCTCGATCGTGGTATCGGTGGACCCCGCTTCAGTCCGGACGGCAAATGGATCCGGTTCCTCGTCGTCGACGATCGATCCGTGTATCCGGCTGAGAGCAAATCTATCGGGCGGCAAAGTAGAGAGACTGATGGCGCCGCCGATCGTCGTTACGAGTCTGCATTCCGCAGGCGGGCGTACGGTGTTGCTCTCGGGCGGTAACTCAAAAGCGACCGAGATCTACGTTGTCGAAGGGACAAGCTGCGGCAGTTAACGACGCAGAACGACGCGTTGTTTGCCGAACTCGATCTGGGCGTCACTGAGGAAGTCGGTTTTCAAAGCAAAGACGGCACGCAGGTCAACGCGCTGCTGACGTATCCCGTCGGTTACGTCAAAGGGACCAAGGTGCCCCTGTTGCTAAGAATTCATGGTGGACCAAACAGTCAGGACCAGCATTCGTTCAGTCTCGAACGACAGATGTTCGCGGCGAATGGTTACGCAGTGCTGGCGGTGAACTATCGTGGCAGCGCTGGTCGCGGCGCACAAGTTCTCGAGAGCGATCTCTGCTGACTGGGGCAACTACGAGGTACAGGATCTGTCGCCGGAGTGGACCATGTGATCAAAATGGGCGTCGCCGATCCGGATCGACTCGGCATTGGGGGCTGGAGTTACGGCGGCATTCTGACTGACTACGTGATCGCCACCGACAATCGCTTCAAAGCCGCAACGAGCGGCGCGGGCGTGGCTTTCACCGTCGCCTTCTACGGCACCGACCAGTACATCATTCAATACGATCACGAGATTGGACCACCCTGGAATCCGAAAGCGTGGGAGACGTACGTGAAGATCTCGTATCCGTTCCTGCATGCCGATCGCATCAAGACGCCGACGCTGTTTATGGGTGGCGAACGCGACTTCAACGTGCCGATCCAGGGCAGTCAGCAGATGTACCAGGCGCTGAAGACGCTGGGAGTCGACACGCAACTCATCATCTATCCAAACGAGAACCACGGCATTCAGCGGCCGAGTTATCAACGCGATCGGATGGAGCGATATCTCGCGTGGTACGACAAGTACATTAAGAAAGCCTCTGGTCCATCAAGCACTTCAACCGCGCGATAGCGCAGACGTCGAGAAGAGGAAAAACCACGATGAATCTTCAACGTCGCGCTCTTACGCTGTCTGTCTGCTTACTTCTTGTCACCGCACCGTTACCTGTTGCGGCACAGACCAGGCGTGCTGCAGCCGCACCCGCGCGTGGGCCCATTCGCGAACAAGACATTCGCGCAGAGCTTGGCTTTCTCGCGAGTGACGCGATGCAAGGTCGCGGCAGCGGCACGAACAACGAACGTCTCGCGGCTGAATACATCGGTTCGCAGTTTCGTTCGTTTGGACTCGAGCCCGGCGGCGATGCTGACAGCGCCGGCAATAAAGACTTCGTGCAACGCGCGGTGCTTGAGTCGACGAGGTTCAGCGCGCCGCCGTCGTTCACAGTCACCTCCGCCGGCAATACGCAAACGTGGCAATTCGGTCGCGACTTCCTTACCTCGTTCCTTCGAGCAACGAAGATCACCGGCAATGTGCAGGTGATCGATTCAACAGGCACACCGGCAAAAGGCGCCGTTGTCGTGATCAAGTCGCTGCACGATCCGCAGAAGCGCCAGGAAACGGTCATGAAGGCGTATTCTGCCGGCGCGGCCGCAGTCGCATTACTCGAAACTGAGAACAATAAAAGAGCTCGCGAAGCAGGAAACGCACGCTTACCTTCGCTGCCGCCACGTGTCGCGGGTGCCTCAAACAGCGACCAGCCATTCGCCGTGATCAATCTGAAGAAGGAAGTGCTCGACACCTTGACTGCCATGGGCGACGGCGCCAAGGCCGAATTCTCCGGTACGACTGAAGCTGCCGACGCACGATCGACGTGGAACGCCGTCGGCGTCCTGCGCGGTTCTGATCCAAAGCTCGCAAGCCAGGCGATCGTGCTGAGTGCTCACCTGGACCATCTCGGCGTCAACGAATCTGCGCCTAACGACAAGATCTACAACGGCGCTGACGATGATGCTTCCGGTTGCGTCGCCGTGCTTGAAATGGCGCGCGTCTTCGCTTCCGGCAAGCGGCCGCGACGCACGATCTACTTTGTCGCTTTCGGCAGCGAGGAATCAGGCGGCCACGGCTCGCGCTACTTCATCGCAAAATCCGCAGTGCCGCTAACCGACATCGTCGCCAACATCAACTTCGAAATGCTCGGCCGCCCGGATCCGAAAGTGCCGCCGGCGACGTTGTGGCTGACGGGTTACGAACGGTCCGATCTTGGTCCAACCCTGGCGAAACAGGGAGCGGCGGTCGTCGCCGACCCACATCCGGACCAGAACTTCTTCCAACGTTCAGACAACTACACTCTCGCGGTACGCGGCGTGGTGGCCCACACCATTTCCAGTTATAACCTGCACACTGACTATCACCAGCCGAGTGATGACATCAGCAAGATCGACTTCCCTTTCATGACGCGTTCGCTCAACTCACTCGTGGCGCCGATTCGCTGGTTGGCCAATTCGAACTTCCGTCCCGCGTGGTTGCCGGGGAAAGCGCCGACCCGATAGATTTAGGGGCGATGAAACCAAAGTTTTTCAGTTCGCCCGAGCAGTTTCGCGAGTGGCTGGCGAAGAACCACGACAGCGCCAGTGAATTGCTCGTCGGCTTTCATAAGAAAGACTCCGGCAAGAAGAGCATCACGTACCCGCAGGCACTCGACGAAGCTCTTTGTTTCGGTTGGATCGACGGAGTGCGACGGAGTCTCGACGAGACCAGTTACACGATTCGTTTCACACCACGGAAGCCAAGGAGCATCTGGAGTAACGTCAATGTGCGGCACGTCGAGCGTTTGACGAAAGAAGGCCGTATGGCGGAACCGGGAATCAAAGCCTACGCCCTTCGCGACCCGGAACGAACAGGAATCTACGCCTTCGAAAACCGCCCGCGTGAATTCTCGCCCGAGTTTGAAAAGAAGTTCCGCGCCAACAAGCGCGCCTGGGAATTCTTCCAAACCGAGCCGCCGTCGATTCGCAGGGTCTGCATCTTCTGGGTCATGAGCGCGAAGAAAGAAGAGACCCGCATCCGCCGCCTCGAACAGTTGATCGACAGCAGTTCCAAAGGCCTCCGCCGCGGCGTGCTGGAGACGCGGGAGTCCAAGGCCAAGCGATGAGCAGGAACAGACCGCCGGGGCCGAAGGGCCAGTTGATCATGGGGGTGATGCGCGAGTTTAATCGCGACACGCTCGGTTTTATTGAACGATGTCGCGATTATGGCGATGTGGTCCATACGAGGTTTCTGTACGTTCACGCTTACTTTCTCTACAACCCACGCGACATCGAAGCAATCCTCACAACCAACGCACGCAGTTTCCGAAAAGCACAATCGCTTCGCTCGCCTTTCTTTCACCGGCTGGTCGGCAACGGGCTCGTGACAAGCGAAGGTGAGTTCTGGCGGCGGCAAAGACGTCTGGCCCAACCCGCGTTTCATCGTCAAAGGATCAGCTCGTACGGCGACATCATGGTCCAGTACGCGCAGCGCACGATCGACACGTGGAAAGACGGTGAACAAAGAGACCTGTCGCGAGACATGACGCGTCTCACGCTCGAGATCGTAGTGAAGACGCTCTTCAACTCCGACGTCTCACGCGACGCAGACCACGTCGGACAGATACTGACGAGTCTTGTGAAGCCGTTTGCGTCTCAGGCAACACTGAAGTGGATACTCGACAATCGTCTGCCGACGCCCGGTCATCGTCGTTACTTCAACGCCGTGAGCGAGATCGATCGCATCGTGTTTCGCATCATTGCTGAGCGCCGCGCGAGTGGTTCTGACGAAGGCGATCTGCTGTCGATGCTGCTCGAAGCGCAGGACGAAGACGGTTCGCAGATGAACGACGCGCAACTCCGTGACGAAATGATGACGCTGTTTCTCGCGGGTCATGAAACGACGGCGCTGGCGCTTTCGTGGAGTTGGTACTTGCTCGCTTCGCATCCCGAAGCGGAAAAGAAGTTTCACGCGGAGCTTGATGAAGTGCTTCGGTGGACGAACGCCGCAGGTCGAGGATCTGCCGAAACTGAAGTACACGGACATGATCGCGAAAGAGGCGATGCGGCTGTATCCGCCCGCGTATGCCGTGGGGCGCGAGGCGATAGAGGAGACCGAGCTTGGTGGTTTTCACGTGCCGAAAGGGACGCAGGTGTTTGCGTTTCAGTGGGTCACTCAACGCGATCCGCGGTTCTTTGACGATCCGGCGGCGTTCAAACCGGAACGATGGACCAACGGCGCGAGCGAGCAACTGCCGAAATACGCGTACTTCCCTTTCGGCGGCGGACCACGGCAGTGTATCGGGAACTACTTCGCGATGATGGAGATCGTTTTACTGCTGGCAACGATCGGTCAGCGGTTCCGGTTCTCGCTCACGGATGAGAAGGTTGAAGTGCTGCCGGTGCTGTCGTTGCGGCCGAAGAGCGGAATCAAGGTCGTGGTTCGCCAGCGTTAGGCATTTAGCCACGAAGAGGCACAAAAAAGCACAAGAGGCACAAAAAGGCTTAATAGGTGAGTCACACCATTGCGTTGACGATGCGAGCCCACTCTTCGATCGTTAATGTCTCCGCGCGTCGTTGTAATTCGACTTCGCCTTGCACAACACGATACTCGCGCCGCCGTTTCGCTGAAGCACCTCCTGCAAACGACCGGAAGCATTGCGGAGATTGTTGAGAATCGTCTTTCGTTTCTGCGCGAAGCCTGCACTCACGGTCTCCCAGAACAACTCTTCATTCGCGATGATGCGCGGCTTGAATGTGAGCCGCATGACACTGCTCCAAACCTTCGGCGGCGGACGAAACGCGCCGGGCGCAACGTCAAACAGCTTCTCAGTTTCGGCAGTAAGCTTCAATGAGCACTGACAAGTATCCACGTTCACTCGATCCCGCCGGCGCGAGGATGCGTTCGACGACTTCGCGCTGCAACATCACCACCATCTCCGTCAGACATTCACGTTGTGAAATGAGTCGCTGAAGAATCGCGGTTGAGATGTTGTACGGAAGATTTGCAGCGAGACGCGCGCGCGGCGCGGGTTGGATCTCAGCGCAGAAATCGGTTGTCAGCGCATCTCCCATGACGAGTTTGAAATTTGAGCTTTCCGCGAAACGCTCCCGCAGCAATGGCTCGAGGTTCTGATCAAACTCAACCGCAACCACGCGGCCGGCGCGTTCCAACAGCGCCGACGTGAGCGCACCAGTCCCTGGCCCAATCTCGACGATCGTTTCGTCTGGTTTCGGATCCAGTGCTTCGACTATGCGGTGAACAGTTCTCGGGTCTTTGAGGAAATGTTGGCCCAGCCGTTTTAGCGGATGAGGGTTCATCCTTTTGCGTATCGCGGGTAACCGGAGATCTCCAGGTCTTTGCCTCGCGGCACGACTTGCACGCGCTCGAGGTCCAACGCGTCCGCCATCTTTTCGACGCCAGTACCGCCGATAGCGCTCGGCGCTGTAGTGCCACCGACGATCTTCGGCGCAACGAAGAAGGTCACTTTGTTCACGAGTCCGGCATCGACAAACTCGCCCGCGATTCCCGCGCCGCCTTCGATCAGCACGCTCTGCAACGATCGATCTGCAAGCTCCTTCAAGATCGAATGCAGATCTCCGCCAAGCACCAGCAACGGCACTCCTTCAGACGCCGTCCTCACCAACTGCGATTCCGGTGACAAACGCGATCTGTCGCCGACGACAACCCGGACCAGCGCCCGACGTCGCGGCAAGCCGGATCGATCCGTCAACAGCGGATCGTCAAGCGCGGCCGTCCCGGCGCCGATCATGATCGCATCGTACTCGTGACGCAGTTCGTGCGCGCGCGCCAGCGACTCCGGTCCAGACACCCAACGCGAATCACCGGTGCGCGTCGCGATCTTTCCGTCGAGCGAAACTGCGAGCTTTAAATGAACAAACGGCAAGCCGGCCTGCATGAAGTGGAGATACGCTTCGTTGATCTGCGTCGCTTCATCTGCAAGTAATCCAGTTTGGACCTCGACGCCGGCCGCCCGCAGATGCGCAAAGCCCTTGCCCGAAACTTTCGGATTCAGATCTTCGATAGGGGCGACGACGCGCTTTATGCCTGCCGCCAGCAACGCGTCCGTGCACGGCGGCGTGCGTCCGTGATGCGCATGCGGTTCGAGTGAAACATAAGCCGTAGCGCCGCGTGCTTTCTCACCAGCCTCCGCCAACGCGATCGTCTCGGCATGGTTCACGTCTTCAAAAACATAAAACCCTTCGCCGGCAATCTCGCCACTCGGAGTGACGATGACGCAGCCCACCAATGGACCAGGACTCACTTGCCCGACACCCTTGCGCGCGAGTTCGAGCGCGCGAGACATCATGCGCCGATCGGTGTCGGTCCATGTGGTCATTGACTCAGTTATGGTTTGCACTGCGAGTCTCAATTCCCAAACAACCCATTCACATACTGCTGCGGATCGAATACGACGAGGTCGTCGACTTTCTCACCAATCCCGGCATAGCGTATCGGCAGGTTCAATTCTTTCGCAATAGCCACGGCGATGCCGCCCTTTGCGGTGCCGTCGAGCTTCGTCAACACGATGCCGGTCACGCCCGCGACTTTCAAAAACTGCCGCGCCTGTTCGAGTCCGTTCTGACCGGTGACCGCATCGACCACCAACAGCGTTTCGTGCGGCGCTCCTTCAACTTCGCGCGCCGCGACGCGTTTCATCTTCTCCAACTCCGCCATCAGGTTCGACTTCGTGTGCAGACGTCCGGCGGTGTCGACAATCAAAACTTCCGAACCACGCGCTTTCGCAGCTTTCAACGAGTCGAACAGCACAGCGGCGGGATCGGTCCCCTGCTTCTGTTGAATCAACGGCACTCCGGTGCGTTCAGCCCAGATCGCGAGCTGGTCCGATGCTGCGGCACGAAACGTATCCGCGGCGCAGATCAGCACGTCGTTGCCTTCGGCCTTGATCCGTTGGGCCAACTTTCCGATCGTCGTCGTCTTTCCGACGCCGTTCACGCCGACGATCATCATGACGTACGGCGCCACGCTCTCAGGCACGGTTGATTCTGACGCGACGCCCTGACGTTCCGACGCTTGCAGAATGTGCAGCAGCTCCGATTTGATCGCCTGCTTGAGCGCCTCGAGGTCGTTGATCTGCTTGCGCGCGATGCCTCGTCGCACCGTTTCGAGAATGTGGAGTGTTGTCGGCACGCCGATGTCGGCGGCGATCAAGCACCTCTTCGAGCTGGTCCAACAACTCGTCGTCGATCTGTTTGCGACCGGCAAAGACGGTGTCGAGTTTGTCGGAGAGCGATTCTCGCGTCGCGGCCACCGCGCGACGGAACCTGGCGGAAAACTCCTGCTCCAGCGCCGCTTCCTGGGCCTGCAACTCCTCCATCGAGAGGTTGAGACCAAGAACGGAAGTCTGAAACGGCGAACGCGAAGGCACCGGAGCGGGCGCCGCTGCTTTCACCGGCGGTTCAGGCGGGGTTTCCACCGGACGTTCGGGCTTAGGTTCGAGTGGTGGTGCGGCCGCGGTTTGCGGGCCAGTTTGCGGTTCGGGTCGTGCAGAAACAGGTTGCGCTTCCGAAGGAGGTGGTTCCTTCGCCGCAGGTTCGTTTAAACGAAGGGAGACAAACTGATCTTCCTTCTTGCGTCGCCAAAAAAGTCCCATGAAGGGAGTGGATTATAGCGACACATCACGCAGATTCAAATCTGCGTCACCTGCGGCACTTGCGGAGCTAGTAACGGCGGCTTCGGCGCTGCATTGGCGGGCTTTCTCAACTTCACTACACCAGGACGGATTTGCCCCTCTTTGCACGCCTCGGAAAGTGCGGCGACGACAGCCGGATCGTAGCGTGTGCCGACAAAACTCTCGATTCGCGCCAGCGCATCTTCAAACTTCATCGCCTTTTGATACGGGCGATCGGTCGTCATCGCGTCAAACGTGTCCGCCACGGCGACAATCTTGCCCATCAGCGGAATCTCGTCACCCTTCAGACCCTGCGGGTAGCCCATGCCGTTCACCATCTCGTGGTGCATGTACATTCCGGGCAGAAACTCCTTCATCGCCGGAATCTGCGACATGATCTTGTAGCCCTTCTGCGGGTGCTGTTTCATGATCTCGTACTCCTCGTCGGTCAGCGCCGCGGGCTTTTTGAGGATGTTGTCGTCGATCGCGATCTTGCCGACGTCGTGCAACAACGCGCTGATACGGATCTTTTCAACCTCTTCGTCTGACAGACCCAGACGCTGGGCCATCGCCATCGAGAAGCGTGAGACGCGTTCCGAATGACCGCGTGTGTACGGGTCTTTTCCGTCAATCGCGGCCGCGAGTCCTTTAACGGTACCGATAAACAGTTGGCGGTTTTCTTCGGCGGATCGCTGCAGGTCGCCGATGAACGCCTCGATCTGATCGGTCATCATGTTGAACGAGTTGCCGAGATCGCCGAGTTCGGTACGGCTGGTGACTTCAATGCGTTTCGAGAAGTCGCCGAATGCGATGCGATGGGCGCCGCTTGCGAGGTCGCGCACGGGATGCGTTAGTTTGTTGGCAAAAAACACTCCGATCAGGATCGTGAATAGCGCCGCAATCAAGCTTATCCAAAGCGTCTGCCAGCGCATGTCGGCGACGGAAACGAGCGCCGCCGCTTCGTCCTGAATCGCGATCACGCCGAGTCGTGAGTTCTTGTCGAGTTCCGCGGTTGCGTACGAGCCGAGCATTTCGACGCTGCGTCCATCGCGGACTGCGGTGAACGGTGCGAGTGCCGACTGGACCTGCGCGCCCGATTCCTGCCAGTCCTGAACGACTTTGAGGTCGGTCATCGGCTTCTCTGAGAACGCAACGCTTGCTTCCGGGTGCGCGACGGCGCGTCCGTTTTGATCGACGACAAAGACCACCGGAAGACCGGCATTCAACAGGTCGCGCTCGCTTTTCGACGTCGGCTGCTGCACCGCGTCGAAAACCTCCTGAAAAGAAACGATTGCAACCACCGCAGCGACGACGTCCTGATTGTCAGTGCCGCCGAGTACGGGTTCGGCAATCGTTAAAGCCATCTCCGGTCCGGAACGGATAATCTGCGGGCGGCTCACGACGGCGCCGCGACCATTCATGCGCGCCAGCACTTCACTCACGCGAGCGTCCACCTCTTCGAGCTTGATTACGTCCGGTTGAAACGCACGATGGAGAGTGCCGTCGACCGGCCAGAGGGCGAGTGCGATGAGGTTCGGGTCTTCCTGTAGGGTCACTTGCAGACGCTGATCGTAGCCGCGGTCGTCTAAGGCCTGCATACCGCCGGAGATCTCGAACCCGCGTGCGAGACCGGTTACGACGTCGCGATATCGCTGGCCGTAAAGTTCGATTTGGCGGGCTTTGTCCTGCACGAGCTGGGCCTGGTAGCGGCCCTCGATCGAGCGGAGTTCGTCGGCGCTACGGCCCGAAAGCAGGACGCCCGCGAAGGCGAGCGGCAACAGGCCGACCAGGAGCAGGACTCCCAGAACGATATAGAGGAGACGGATTCGTCCGAGCTTTTCGAGCATTCGTGGAATCTGGCGGTACAATCGCGGCAGGTGTTTTTGCGCGGAGGTTTGTAAATTCGTGGCCGGCCATCAGCGCCCGGCGCAAAGCCATTATTGTCGAGCAACTGCTTTTGTGTCAACGAGATTTGCCATCGTTCAACACCTCTCTTTTATGTGATTCCGGGGATTTGTCGGCTGAAAAGGGGTTATGAACGTCTAAACCCTTGAGCGCGCATGGATACTTCAGGGACCGACGAGATCATCGTGCAGCGAGCTCTGACGGGCGATGCCGAGGCTTTTGGCGAGATCGTGCGGCGCTGGGAGCGTCGGATATTCGCGCTTGCGTACGGGATTCTGGGTCGCGAGGAAGATGCGCGCGACGCGACTCAGGAGACGTTTCTGGCCGCTTTTAGGAGCCTGCGGGGATTTCGCGGCGATGCGAAAGTCTCGTCGTGGCTGCACCGGATCGCCGTTAACCAGTGCATCACGCGGCAGCGGCAGGCGCGAGTCAGAAGCGAAGCGGCGCTCGACGACGAAGAGGAAAAGAACTCGGGAAGGTTCGTGACGCCCGTTCACTATTCGCCGTCGCGCGTGGTTGAAGGCAGGCAGGAGACGGTGGCAGTGCGACGCGCGATTAACAGTTTGCCGGTCGAGTTACGGCAGGTTGTGATCATGAAGGAGTTTGAGGAGCTGACGTTTCGCGAGATCGCGGACGTGCTCGACCTGCCGCTGAGCACGGTGAAGTCAAGGCTGTACACGGCGATGAAGCAGTTGCAGATGCGGCTACAGAAGTTTGAAAGCTGAAAGCGAGTATGAATAACAGAACAGACTCTCCCGTTTGTGAACGCTCGTCAGATTTGATGGCGTTTATCTATAAAGAAATGGACGCGAGCGAATCGCGCGAGTTCGAATCGCACTTGCAGGTTTGCGCGAACTGTCGCGAAGAAGCTGCTTCGTTCGGTGTCGTGCGTGAATCGATCGTGACGTGGCGTGACGAAGTTCTGACGGGCTTCGTTCCGTCGACAGCAACTCCGACGAGGCGCTCGGCCGTTGCTGCGTTTCGACAGTTTTTCGATCTGTCGCCGTTGTGGTTGAAAGGCGCCGCTGCGTTTGCGGTGCTGACGTTCTGTGTGCTCGCCGGTTTGTTGTATGTGAACCTAAAGAAGGAACCCACAATGGCGGGCGTTGTCTACACGCAGCAGGATGTCGATCGCCTGGTCAAAGAAGCGGTGGCACAACAACAGAAGAACACACCTGTCGTGAATCCGTCTGACACGACTGTCGCAACACTGAATCCGCGGGCATCGCAACCAGAGAGGCCAATCAAACAACCAGCGGCAGCCAAGAACCGCCGGCCGCTATCGCGCGCCGAACGTGAACAACTTGCAGCCGATCTCCGGTTGCTCCCAACCGACGACGATCTCGATCTACTTAGCGATCGCATTAATCAGTGACATCTGTTTGAGGAGACATGATGACGTTCCGAACAATCTCATTAGCTGCTTTGTTAGTGCTTGGTCTGGCAATCTCAGTAATGGCCCAGGATCCACCGCCACCGCCGGCGCCTGCTGGCGACCCGATCCAGCGACTCAATCTGACTCCAGAACAGCGTCAGCAGATTCGCAGAATCACCGCGGAAACTCGCGACGAACGCCAAGCCACAAACCTTCGGTTGCGCGAGGCGAACGCGGCCCTGGATCGAGCGCTTGACACGGATCCAATTGATGAAAATCTGGTCGAACAGCGCATCAACGAAGTCGCTGCGGCCCACGCCGCACAGGTCCGCATGCGGGCTCATTTAGAAATGCGAATCCGCCGGCTCCTCGATCCGCACCAGCTCGCGACGTTGCGCCACTTGCACCTTCAGCTCCGCGACGTCATAGCCCCACAGCGTCCAAACACTCCAAACAATCCGCGCCGCCCGAAGGTGGATGCATTTCGTCCAAATCCTCGCCGTCCGTAGATATGTCATGAAATCGGCCAAGCCATCCGCTGCGTCAGAATGGTAGTGGGTCAGTTTGGTTTAAAACGAAGTACGCCGAAGGCGTTAGCTAATTCCAGCCCAGTGGTTGGAGCGAAGCGACAACCCTGGGACACGCAAAGTTGCGCGAACAAACGCTGAAAGCGTTCGACGGGGACGAACCCTTTCAGGGTTACAACAGAAATCTTTTCTGTTACCCAGGGTTGTCGCTGCCGCTCCAACCGCTGGGCTGTAAGTTAGCCAACGCCTTCGGCGTACCTCACTGGATCCCAACTGACCCTGTACCCGTCAGAATTACTGCCTTGACGCCTCACACACAATTGCGCATGATAGACCGCTCTTTTTAGAAGACTGGCTACATCGCTCTCCATGAACTTCGCAACGCGCTCGCTGCTTGAGCTGCAGGAGACAACGCTGCTGGCCGCGCGCGCATTTCGCGGTATATTCAAGCGGCCCCGTTACATTCAGGAAACCATCGATCAGATGGACGCCATCGGCGTCGGATCTTTAACGATCATCATCTTGACGGGTTTCTTTACGGGTGGCGTGTTGACGGTCCAGACGTTTCCGACGCTCAAGGCTTACGGCGCACAATCACAAACCGGTTACCTCGTCGCCGTCTCGCTGGTGCGCGAGTTGGGCCCTGTTCTGTGCGCGTTGATGGTCACCGGACGCGTCGGCTCCGCCATCTCCGCCGAACTCGGATCGATGGTCGTGTCGCAACAGATCGACGCGATGCGAGCGCTCGGCACCGACCCGATCCGCAAGCTCGTCATGCCTCGCATGTTTGCGTTACTCGTGAGTCTTCCACTGCTGACGGTGCTCGCAGACGTGCTCGGAATCTTCGGCGGCTGGGTCACCGCTGTGGCCCTTTATTCGGTGTCGTCGAGCGTGTTTATCTCCGCCGTGCGCGACGGCATCACGACTGACGACCTGATCGGCGGCGTCGTGAAACCAATCGTTTTTTCGCTGATTATAGGCACCATTGCGTGCCGGCAGGGGCTCAGCACCGAAGGAGGCACCGTGGGCGTCGGACGCTCCACCACGCGGGCAGTAGTCATGGCCTCGATCGTGGTGATTATCGCCGACTACTTCCTCGCTAAAGCGCTTCAGGTTATTCTAGGCACAAGCTGAGATCCTGGCTGCTCCAGACATGGCAACAACTGAAATACACACCACTTCACCCACTGTCAGCGAAAACGCAGTGGAGTCGACCTTTTTCGAAGTTGACGATCGCGATCGCGCAATTCCGGCGATTGAGTTTCGCGACGTCACGCTCTCGTTCGACGACCGGGTGATTCTCGATACGCTCAACTTCAAGGTCATGAAGGGCGAGACCAAGATCATTCTCGGCGGATCCGGCGGCGGAAAATCGACCATCATCAAGCTCGTACTCGGACTGTTGAAACCTGACTCGGGCCAGGTGCTCGTCGACGGCGAAGACATCACGGAATACAGCGAAGACCAGATGATGCGCGTACGCAAGAAGATTGGAATGGTCTTTCAGGAAGGCGCGTTGTTCGATTCCCTTTCGGTTTACGACAACGTCGCGTATCGCCTGCACGAACAGGGCGTGCCGGAAGAAGAAGTCGAACCTGAAGTGCGCCGCATGTTGCGGTTCGTAAATCTCGAAGACGCGATCGACAAGATGCCGATCGAACTCTCGGGTGGTATGCGACGTCGCGTCGGTATTGCGAGGGCGCTGATTGGCGATCCGAAGATCGTTCTGTTCGACGAGCCGACCGCCGGTCTCGATCCGCCGACAGCGCGCACCATCTGCGAGCTCGCGATGAAACTCCGCGATCTCGAAGACGTTTCGTCAATCTTCGTAACGCACGAGATGAACAACCTGCATTACATCTGTTCCGAGTACGCGGTAGTTGACGACGACGGGAAAGTGGTTTTCGAACGTGAAGGAGAACGGCTCTGCCTCATCAACAGTAAAGTGATGATGATGAAAACGGGGAAGGTCATTTTCAGCGGCACAGACGAAGCTTTACGCCGGTCGGAAGATGCATACATCCAGAGATTTCTCCGCGGCCATTAATCGCACCGGCACTTTAAGGAAGGGACAACGGATCAATGCCTCCATCAAAGAAGAACGTAACCCTCGGCCAGCTGCGCGTCGGCATTTTCGTGTTGATTGCGATCGCTGTCCTTGTCTTCCTCGTGCTCAATGCATCGGGCGACATCAACCCGTTCAGCCGAAAACTGCATTTGAAAGCGCGGTTTGCCGATGCGAATGGATTACGTGACGGATCCGAGGTGCGTCTCGCCGGCGTGCGCGTGGGGAAGGTGGAGCGGATCGTTCTGCTGGAGCCGTCGTCCGATACTTCAGCGCCGCGCGTCGAAGCGCAAATGGTAATCGACGCCCAGATTGATGGTCGGCCCGCGAATGAACGCATCCGCACCGATTCACAAGCCCAACAGGGTTCGCCAAGCCTGCTCGGAAACGAGATGCTCATCAACATCACGCCGGGCTCATCGATGGGCCAGCCGATCCCTGACGGCGCAGTGTTGCCGTCTTCGTCGTCAAACACGGTAAACGACTTCGCCACTTCCGGCACCGAGCTCGCCCAACGACTCAGTAAGCTTTCAGACGAAATCGGCCTGATCGTAAAAGAAGTCAGAGAGGGGAAAGGTACTGTCGGACGCCTCTTCACCGACGAAGCGATCTACAACAACCTTAATGCGACCATTCGCGAAACTGAAGACGTGATGAAGCAGGTGCGATCGGGCCAGGGGTCGGCGGGCAGGTTCGTTAACGATCCTGCGCTTTACAACAACGCGAATGAGGTAGCCACTCAACTTCGCGCTATCGCCGAAGACATTCGCGCCGGACGCGGCACCGCCGGCAAGTTCCTCACCGACGACGAACTCTACCATCGCATCAACCGCACCGCCGATCGTCTCGACAAGTCAGTGGACCAGATCAACAACATGATTGCCGAGATCAACGCCGGCCGCGGCACGCTCGGTAAACTCATCCACGACGAACAGATCTACAACGACGCCCGCGCCGCCATCGCGCGCTTCAACACCACCGCCGAACGCATCGACAATCTCGTCGCCGCCGCCCAACGCGGCGAAGGCACCGTCGGCAAACTCCTTAACGACGACTCGCTCTATTCGAACGTCAACCAACTCTCGTCGGAAGGCGTGAAAATGCTCTACGATTTCCGGCAGAATCCCAGGAAGTATTTGACGATCAAGTTCGAGCTGTTTTAGACCTTCGCAATCGTGAATCACTGCTCATCGCGGCGAAGTTGAACGCGAGGCGCCGAGTTGTTTCAACAGCTCACGGACGGCGACGTCTAACTGCGAGTCTTTCGTCGTTAGCGTTTCGCCGATGGGGCGAGTGACTTCGATGTCGACGGGGCGGGGGTTGCGCTCCATGACGGTGCCGTCGTTTGCCGTGATCTTCATGCGCGGGAGGCGAAAGCCGGTGCCGTCGATCAGGTTCTGGCCCCACGTATAAATGATCCATCCGGCTGTTGGCTCGCCGACCACCTGGCCCAGCCGCAGCGTTCGATAACCCTCAGTAAAGTCTTCCGCGTCAGACAATGAATGCTGATTCGTAACAAGGATCGTCGGGCGATGTAGCGCGCGTTGGCCCAGGACGGTGCGCGCGGGCGTGCCGCTCAAGCCGCGTAACGACATCGTCAGATAACCACGGCGCGCCAACACATCGATCGCGTAGACGTTAACGAAACCACCGCTATTGTTACGAACGTCTATCACCACGCCTTCCTTCCCGTAGTTCTCTGCGTCGAGATCGACGTACAACTGCGTCAACGACGCGGAGCTCATGTCGAACATGTGCGCGTAGCCGAGTCGACCGTTGCTCGCTTTCGCCACGTACTCGCGATTTCGCTCGACCCACTGCCGGTACACCAATCCACGTTCAGTCGCCGCGTTCACCGGACGAACAATGACTTCGCGATTTGCACCCGGCCCGGCCTGGCTCGACACGGTGACACTGATGCGACGCCCGATTTTGTAGTTCAGCAGATCGTCGAGGTTTGTAGTTCGATCGATGTTGCGTCCATCGACTGCGATCAAGTAGTCACCGACTTTGATCGTTCCGGCAATCGCCGCCGGACTCAACGCAATCACCTCGGTAATCTTCAGCCGACCGTTCATCTCAAACTCGCGTCGATCGAATCGCAGACCCAGCCGTCCCGTAGTCGGTGTCGGACTACCAGCTTGTGGCGCAGAAGTACCCAGGTGCGAAGCATCCAACTCACCCACCATCAAATTCAGCAACCGTCGCATCTCGTCCGGAGTTTGCGAGCCCGCGATCAGCGGCTCGTACTGTGTGCGCACCTGGTCCCAGTTCACGCCGTGAAAACCGGAATCGTAGAAATTGTCGCGCAGGAGAGACCATCCCTGCCGAAACACTTCGATCTTTTCGCGCGAAAAGTCGACGTCCATCTCGGCCGTCACTGCCAGCGTGCGCGTTCGTCCCTCGAGGTTCACCGCGCCGATGCGGCCGTTATCGAGATAAAAGATCTCCTTGCTGTCAGGCGTGAACTGCGCCGACGTCTTCGTCGCAGCCGTCGACGTCAGTTGCTTCGAAACAATCGGATCGCGTGAGAGTTCGTCGAGTGAATACACGTAGAGGTTCGCTTGATTGACAGAGCTCGCAATCATCACGACCCATTTACCGTCGGGACTGATGCTCTGCTCGTTCACATCAACTCCGACCGGCAACAGACTCAGCCGCCGCCGAATGTCTTCAAACACGACCTGGACCGGCTTCGGCGCAGCGCGTCGTTCGTCTGATGGGCTCGCAGCAGGACTCGGACTCGGTGAAGCCGCAGGAGTTTCCGCCGGAGACGGGCGCGGTTCCGGCCGGCTCACATTGCGCGGCGTCTCTTCTCTAAACAGATCGCGAAACTGATCTTCACGAAAACGCGGCGTGCGCGGCACGAGATCGACGCGCGCGAGCTGGGTGCTCTCAGTTCTCTGCCCGGAATCGAAAAGCATGAACGTGCCGTCAGGACTCCACGACAACGTGTTACTAAAGACGTTCGCAAGAAAACTCGCCGGTCTCCCCGTTCCACCGTCGACCGCGACGATGTGAACGTTCTTGAACTGGTTCTCGCTCACGGGAATGTACGCCAGCCACTTGCCGTCCGGAGACCACACGTACGGCCGGTCGGCGACGATCGGCGGACGCTCGAAGAAGGCCGTCACGACCACGCGCTCTTTCTTGCCGGCCACATCCATCACGCGCAACTCTTTCGCGCCGCGAATGAAGGCAATCGACTTTCCGTCGGGCGAAAAGCACGGTGTGGAATCATCGGCTGCATCGCTCGTGAGTTGCGTCTCGGTGTTGTTGTTGAAGTCGTAGAGGAAAAGATGTGGCGTGCCATCGCGCCCCGACACGTAAACGAGCCGGCGACTGTCGGGCGCCCACATCACTTGATACTCCTCGGCCGCGCTCTTCGAAACACGGGTCGCATCACCACCGTCAGCAGCAGACGCCGCAAACACCTCGCCGCGCACGATGAACGCAACCTTCTTCCCGTCCGGCGACAACTGCAACTCGCTGATCCGATTCGTAAGTTGCAGCCGTTCGATTGCCGGGCCCGATGCTGCGCCGCGTCGAGTAATCGCAACTTCCGTCGTCTTTCCACTCTCAGTGTCCAACTTCCAGATGCCGAAGTTGCGTTCGAAAACTACTTCGCGTCCGTCGTACGAAATGCTGGGCCAAAGCACGCGCCCGTCGCTGAAGTTTGAAACGCGTCGAAACTCCGAGCGTCCCGGCGTCCCGACCCAGATGTTTTGCGCACCATTCTTATTGCCGGCATCCGCGCGATCCGAAACGTAGTAGAGACGACGACCATCCGCGCTCCACATGGGCCACATCTCTTTCGCGCCGCCCGCGGCGGTGACGCGTTCGTACGTCCCTGGTCCATCGTCAAACGATCGCAGCAGCCACACTTCCGCTTCGTCGATATGGCTGTGACCTCTACGCCACCACTGGCTCGACCCAATGCCGCGCGCGCTGAAAGCGAGCGTCTTTCCGTCAGGCGACGGCGCACTGAAAAACTCATTCGTGTAGCGATCGGCGCTCACCTGCAGCGGCGTGCCGCCGGCGACAGCCACTCGAAACACATCGTTCAAGCCGCCGATGTCGCGGCTCGTCGAGCTGAAGTAAAGCCACGCACCATCGCGCGACCACCCGTCGAGTTGATCGAGAACGTCGTCGAAAGTGATTCGTTTGAGTTCGCCGGTGGCGAGAGTCAGCAGGTAGATGTCGCCGTTGCCGGTGCGCGTCGAGACGAATGCGAGTTGCTCGCCGTTCGGCGAGTACATCGGGCGCGATTCGGTTGCGGGGTGCGAAACGAGCAGCGCGGCAACGCCGCCGGTCGACGGAACGGTCCAGATGTCGCCACCGGAAACAAACGCGATCTCCTTGCGATCCGGCGACAGCGAGGGTTCAGAAAAGTATGGACGTTGAGCCGTTGCAACTCCGAACGCCGCCAATAAAACGAGTATGAGTCTCGCGGATAACGACATCTCGATGCCTCCAAAAGAAACCGTGTTATGCGATGGCAAAAGCTCGAACGGGAAACGTGCCAAACTCTCGCACCTTCACCGGCACTGCGAAGAACTTGAAACCTGAATCGGGCAGTTCGCCAAGCCCGCAAAGATGCTCGACGATTGGAATGTCATGGCCCAGAAGAATCGAATGCGCCGGACGCTTTCCATCGACGATCGAATCGATGTTGTATGAGTCGATGCCGACGATCGTCGCGCCGCTCTTGGCGAGATGCGTCACACAACCTTCGGTAAGAAACGGATGTTCGCCGTTCCAGTAAGTTTCGGTGCGCCAGTGCGCGTCCCAACCCGTGTGAAACAAAACCGCTTTTCCTTGCACGTCGACGCCGTCGAGCACCTGCTCGCCGATGGCACGTTCCGAACAGCGCACGACAACCCCATCGACGTTCGCGAGCGTTTGCAGATCCAGATGGGCCAGGTCTTTGCCGCGCGCGTAGCGATGAAACGGACTGTCGAGATACGTTCCCGTATTCGCCACCATATCGATCTTGGCGATGTTGAATTCCGTCCCCTCGGCGTAATGGCTGCGCGAAGCTTCGCGCGACATGAAGTCGGAAATCACCGGCGCAGGCAGACCTTTGTAAGTGATCATTCCATGTTCGACGGTATGCGAAAGATCAATGAACACAGCTTAACTACCTCTCTTCTGTACCAGTACCTGAAAACTCGATCCCATTCCGCCGGGCAGGATCATCTCGCGCGCGCCGGCGGTCAAGGAAAGCTTGTCGGCGTCGGAAGTCAAACTGTTCATCCGGCGCTGAAGTTCGTCCAACAGACCCGCGTCGAGAAGAAACCGATCCTGTTGCGCGAACTCAATAGTCGTGAGACCGAGGCGTGCGCCGACGGCCTGCACCTGCGACCAGTTCACGCTCGACGTGATGTCGTAATCACCAGGCGCGGCCAACACGTCGTCGACAAAACCGTGTCGCGAAAACGCTCGCAACGTTCCGTTTGGCCTCAACGCCATGTCGTAAAGGTCAAAACTTTCAGCGCCATAGTCCACGCTGATCAGATAACCGCGTCCCAGTTTCGAAACAACGGATGAAAGCCACGCATCGATCTGCAAATTGATTTCAATGATCTGCCCGTCTTCCAGCTCGACCGCGTACTCGCGACAGAATTCCGACAAGCGCGGCGTCGACAATGGCCCGTTGGACCAGACGAACCTCCCATCCGAGTTAAGCGCGATATAGAGCTCAAACAGCTCATCGCCGGTTCTCGTCACACGATGAACCGGAAACGCGTCGAGCAGCTCGTTTGAAAAGAAAACTCCAGCTTCGATCGGCGTCAGCCCTTCAAGCTCGTCGCTCGTTTCAATCGAAACATAACGCGTGGCGTCAAAAACAGACCGGTAGTAATCGCGCAACGCACGCTGCACGCCCGCGGCAAAGTTACCAGCGCCGCCACCGGCTTCGACGATGGTCCATTGCGCCGGTCGCTGAAGTTCGTCGTAGAGCTTTGCGAAATAACGGGCGAACGTGGCTGCGAAGAGTTCGCTGCGCTCGGGACTGGTGCGATAGTCGCCTTCCCTGCCCCAGCGCTTCAGATCCGATCGCTTGTAGTAACCTCCGGCCTCATCGTAGAGCGCCGCATTCATCCAGTCGTGAAAAGTGAGAGGTCCGTGAAGACGAATCCGTTCTCGTAGTCGTTCGGTCAGTGACGGGCTATCGTTCGGTGCGATCTTCTTTCTCCAATAATCGCGTGGTGTTTTCGGTAACGCTAGGTGGGGTTACCAATTCAGCAGTGTTCGGTCGCGGTCTCCAGCCGCTGGCCTGACGGGCTGGAGGCGGCGGCAGGGCCTGGTGTTGCATTGGTGGTCCAAACTGCGGTCTCGCAACGGGCGGTGGTCCATACATCCTCACCGGACTCGGCGCACCCTCTTCGAATAGCGCCGCGTAGAGCATCCGCAATGGCCCGCCGATAAAACAGATAATCGCGGCGAAGGCGGTCATGATTTCAAGAAAGGCCGAGTTGCCAAAACTCGCCATCACGCCAAGGAGCGGAACGACGACGGCGCCCGACAGAAACAGCAAGCCTCCCTGCTTCACTCCCTTTCGCCGCGCGGAGATGGGAACAGGTTCGTCGGGAGCGCGATAGACGGGCATCATGCCGCCCGTTCCTAACAGTTGAATGACGCCGTCAAGCGGGAAACCACACCGCGAGCAGAACCTGATAACACCATTAGCTTGTTGCTGACCGCATTGCGGACAAAACATTGGGGGTGTTCCTCGCCAAAAGACTCTTACGACGCGCTAGATAATAGCCACAAAAAGGCACAAAAGACACAAAAAGGTTTAGGTCTTTTCGTGACTCACTGCCCGGCCGCGATAATCGCTCGCCCGCACGAGTGTGTCTAACAGCAATTCGATCAGGTTTTTTGATTCGCCCGACGGAACTGAAACGAATTTACCCAAAGCGCCATCGTTCGCAAGCGAGTTGAAGAAACGCTGCCGCGTTGAATCAACCTCCGACAAATAATCGACGATCGATTCAGACGTGGAGAGCGTTTCAGGCAGCGTCCACTCAAACGGATCGTCCCAAAGGTTCGCCGTGAGACCACCAAACGTCTGTTCGATCGCCGCCGCACTTCGCAGAATCTGCTCGCCAATCGAAACCGCCGGCGGATGTCGATAAAGCAACTCCGGATCGACCGATCTGACGAGTTCTTTCAGACTGTCGATCAAGCTCGCGAAGGCGCCGTCGAGGGCGTTGACCACGGATCGATCCGAAATGTGATTTATTTTCCTCTCGCGCGGCGATCAGTCTCTTCTACCACCGTGCCGAAGCTGCGACCCGCAAAACTGAAGCCGTTGTGCACGTAACCTTTCGCGCCGATGCGCGCACCACGCGATGGAACGCCGCGGCGCGTCGCTACCCAGATTCGTCCGGTGCCGTCGTCGATTTCATAAGCACCCTGCCCGAGCGCGCCGTAACTATTGGTAACAGTGCCCGCGATCCCGATCTCTTTGCCGCGGTAACGATCCGGGTCGGCGTTTATCTTCGAGATATTTGTCTGACTGGGACAAGCGGTAAGTAGAACTGTCCCAACGAAAAGCGCCAGGAAGGCCGCGGCCTTTCTCGATCGTTGCATAACGTCTCTCCTTCAATGGTCTTGGCATTCATTTTGGGAGAGGTTGCAATAATAGCATCACTTGCCGAACCAGCCGATTGGCCGGCCGGAAAGATCCACCCAAACGCTCTTGACCTGCGTGTAAAGCTCCAGGGCATGGCGGCCCATTTCGCGGCCGTAACCCGACTGTTTGTAACCGCCAAACGGCGAAGCGGCATTGAACATGTTGAAGGTATTGATCCAGATCACGCCCGCCTTGATCTCCTTTGCGAAACGATGCGCGCGCGTGATGTCGCGCGTCCAGATGCCGGCCGAAAGACCGTAGATCGTGTCGTTAGCCTGACGGAGCAGATCGTCTTCGTCCTTGAACGTGATCACCGACACGACTGGACCAAAGATCTCTTCCTGCGCCACGCGCATCTCGTTCTTTACGTCGGCGAAGATCGTCGGCGTGAAGAAGTATCCTTTTTCGAATGGACCATCCAGACGCGGCACGGCGCCACCGGCAAGGACCGTCGCACCTTCTTCACGAGCGATATCGACGTAACCTTTGATCCGGTTGAGTTGCTCTTCCGAAACCTGCGGACCCATCTGCGTCGCTTTATTCATCGGATCGCCGACCGCGATTCTTCCCGCGCGTTCGCTGAGTTGGCTCAGGAACTGGTCCTTCACTGACTCTTCGACAAACAGTCGCGATCCGGCGCAACATACCTGTCCCTGGTTGTAGAAGATTCCCATCATCGCACCGGCGACGGCCTGTTCGAGATCCGAATCCGCGAAGACGATGTTTGGCGCTTTGCCGCCGAGCTCGAGCGAGACCTTCGTCAGGTTGTTAGCGGCTGTTTTGGCGATCAGTTTGCCGACTTCGGTCGAACCGGTGAACGCGATCTTGTCGATGCCCGGATGTGCCGCGAGCGCAGCGCCCGCAGTCTCACCATAACCGGGAACGATGTTCACCACGCCTTCCGGAAATCCGGCTTCCTGGATCAACTTCCCGAGTTCCATGGCGCCGACAGGGGTTTGTTCCGCCGGCTTGAGGACGATTGTGTTGCCTGCTGCCAGCGCCGGCGCGAGTTTCCACGCCGCCATCAACAGCGGAAAATTCCAGGGAATGATCTGTCCGCACACGCCGATCGGTTCGCGCAACGTGTAGTTGAACATGCGACCGGGAACAGGAATTGTTTCGCCTTCGATCTTTGTCGACCAGCCTGCGAAGTACTCGAAGTTCTCGACAACTTGCGGCAGGTCGACGTAGAGCGATTCTTTGATCGGCTTACCGTTGTCGGACGTCTCGATTTCGGCGAGTTGCGATGCGTTCTGTTCGATCAGTTGCGAGAGCTTGTAGAGCAACCGTCCGCGATCGCGCGCGCTCATCTTGGACCACTTGCCTTCGTATGCGCGCCGCGCAGCCGCCACGGCTTTGTCGACGTCGGCTTTGTCAGCTTCCGCGACTTCAGCGAGCGTTTCGCCCGTGGCCGGATTCGGCGTCGTGAATGTTTTTCCTGATTCGGAATCGACCCATTGTCCGTCAATAAAGAGTTGGTATTTGTTCATTAGAAGTCCGTAGTTCCTGCAAGCAGTTGTCTTAACACGAATGGCAGGATGCCACCGTGATGGTAATAGTCCACTTCGATCGGCGTATCGATGCGCAGCGTTATCGGCACTCTTTCAGTTTCACCGTTCGCGCGGTGAATGACGAGCGTGATCTCTTCCAGCGGTTCGATTCCGTCGCCGATGCCGAACAAATCAAACGTCTCGGTGCCGTCGAGTTTCAGCGAGGCGGCGCTGGTCTCGTCCTTGAACTGACACGGCAGCACGCCCATTCCCACCAGGTTGCTGCGATGGATTCGTTCGAAGCTCTGCGCGATGACGGCTTTGACGCCGAGCAGTCGCGTGCCTTTCGCAGCCCAGTCGCGCGAGCTTCCCGTGCCGTACTCCTGCCCGGCAAAGATCACAAGCGGCACGCCGGCTTCCTGATAACGCATCGACGCGTCGTAGATGCTCATGCGATCGCCGTCGGGCTGGTAGATCGTCACGCCGCCTTCGACGCCCGGCATCATCAGGTTCTTGATACGCACGTTCGCGAACGTTCCACGCACCATCACCTCGTGGTTACCGCGTCGCGCACCGTAGCTGTTGAAGTCTCTGATCTCGACGCCGCGATCCTGCAAGTAAAGGCCGGCGGGAGACGAAGGTTTGATTGCTCCGGCGGGACTGATGTGGTCCGTCGTGACCGAGTCACCGAAGATCGCGAGCGCCCGCGCGCCACTGACGTCCGACAACGGTTCGAGCGCGTTGCTGAACTCGTCGAAGTACGGAGGCTCGCGAATGTAAGTCGATTCAAGCTCCCACTCGTAAACGTTGCCGGTGCTCGTCGGAATGTCGTTCCACAGCGGGTTCTGGTCGGCGAAGCTGCTATAGAGACGTTGATACGTTGCCGGATCAAACGCCTCGCGCATCAAGTCGTTGATCTCCTGCGTGCTGGGCCAAATGTCGCGGAGGTAAATCTCTTTACCGTCGTCGCCGGTGCCCAGCGGCTCTTTCGTCATGTCGACGTCGATTCGTCCTGCGAGTGCGAACGCGACAACGAGCGGCGGACTCATCAGAAAGTTCGCCTTGATACTCTGATGAACGCGCGCTTCGAAGTTTCGATTGCCCGAAAGTACCGACGCCGCGATCACGTCGCGTTCGCCGATGATCTGTTCGAGGGACGGATCGAGTGGTCCTGAATTGCCGATACACGTTGTGCAGCCGTAACCGACGAGATTGAACCCAAGCTGGTTCAGGTAAGGTTGCAAACCGGTCTTTTCGAGATACTCGGTGACAACACGAGATCCCGGCGCCAGCGAGTTCTTCACTTTCGGACTGACAGACAGTCCCGCTTCGACAGCCTTCTTCGCAAGCAGGCCCGCGGCCAGCATCACGCTCGGATTCGAAGTGTTCGTACACGACGTGATAGCGGCGATCAAAACATCGCCGTGGCCGATGAGTTCGTCGGCCGCGGGAAACTCGTCTTCAGGAATCTCCGCGACGAGGTCGGGAGTGGGACGGTTGTTGACCATTTCAGTTTCCGTCCACACGCTGGTGTTGCGCTCGCTGACGTGGTTATCGACAACCGGCGGGATCGTTTCCGAACGTTGTTCGCCGCCGCCGGCAACCAGGCGCTGCCTGTCGGCGCCGATCTTGACGTGATATCGCGTCCTGAGTTCGTCTTCAGTCTTGCCGTAACCGCCTTCGCTCGCGGGCTTGAGCATCAGTTCGGTGAACTGCTCTTTCAACTTCGGCAGATCGATTCGATCCTGCGGCCGTTTTGGACCAGCGACACTCGGTTCGATCGATCCGAGGTCGAGATCGAACACGACGCTGTAATCGACTTCGCCCTTCAGCGGCATGCCGAACATGCCCTGCGCCTTGTAATAACTGCGCACGACTTCGACGTGCTCCGGAGATCGACCCGTCGCGAGCAGGTACGCGCACGTCTCTTCGTCAACCGGGAAGAATCCCATCGTCGCCCCGTACTCCGGCGCCATGTTCGCGATCGTCGCGCGGTCCACAACCGAAAGGTTCGAAGCACCTTCACCGTGAAACTCAACAAACTTCCCAACCACTTTCGCGCGCCGCATCATCTCCGTCACGCGCAACACGAGATCGGTCGCCGTCACACCGTCACGCAAACTTCCGCTCAAGTTCACACCGACAACGTCCGGAGTCAGAAAGTAAACCGGTTGGCCCAACATCGCCGCTTCCGCTTCGATACCACCCACGCCCCAGCCGACAATGCCGAGCCCGTTGATCATCGTGGTATGTGAGTCGGTGCCGACGAGTGTATCCGGGAAGTAGACGTTCTTCTCCCAAACGTTGCGTGCGAGATATTCGAGATTCACCTGGTGACAGATGCCGATGCCCGGTGGGATGACGCGAAAACCGTCGAACGCCTGCGTGCCCCATTTCAAAAACTGGTACCGCGAACGGTTGCGTTTGAACTCCATCTCCATGTTCTTTTCAAACGCGTCGCGGGTGCTGGAAAGATCGACCTGCACCGAGTGATCGATCACCAGATCGACCGGAACGAGCGGCTCGATCAAACCCGTGTTCTTGCGCAGACGCGCCACGGCCGAACGCATCGCTGCAAGGTCCACCAGCAGCGGCACGCCCGTGAAGTCCTGAAGCAACACGCGCGCGACGACGAACGGAATCTCTTCCGTGCGTCTCGCGTTCGGTTGCCAGTTCGCGAGTGCGCGAACGTCTTCATCGGTGATCTTTTCGCCGTCGCAATTGCGCAGCACCGACTCGAGCACGACGCGAATGCTGTGCGGAAGCCGGGAAATCGGACCGATGCCGATCTGTTCGAGATGTGGCAGCGAGTAAAAATTTCCAATTGGTCCGGCGGGGGAAGAAAAGGTCTGCAAAGAATCGAAAGGACATTCCGGCATAGCTGTGCTCAAACTCTTTCGTGAAAAGCGAGACGATAACGTCGCTCGCAAAAATGAATTGTGCTGTGTTTATGGTTCAAATTGAAGTGTAAAGGCCACATTAAGTAATCGTCAAGCAAGGTGTTTGAAACGATTAGAAACGGAAATCTGTGTTATATTTTGCGCACATAACCCCCGCTACAATTTACGGACAAGGTAAGGGAGACGTGTATGCCGAAGAAACAGGCTACCGATTTCGAGTATTTCGCCAACGATCCGAATTACGTACCAGATCCTGAGATCGAGGAGTTCATGGAGCACGAGATATCGCATGCGCCGAAAGACCCGGACATGCTCGCTCAACGGCTGCGGAACAACACCGCGGCGTCGCCGCGCGATGCCGGCGGCGACCTGGATGCGGCGTGGGAAGACGTGAACGACAGCGGTTCCGAGACTGTGGCCGGCGATAATCCGACACCGGACCAGTCGCTCGTCGAAGAGAATGCGGCGGCGATCGGCGTGACTTACGAAGACAACGAGGAGCTGGAGTTTATCGACAAGATCGAGCGGCGCGATCGCGATCGATTTGAGTTGGAAGAGAGCTCGAAGGCCACCGACGACATGATTTAATCGGTGGTGACGATTAACGTTACTGGTCCATCGTTAACCAACTCGACCTGCATCATCGCGCGAAAGCTGCCAGTCTCCACCGGCTCGATCAGCTTTCGGCTGCTCTCCACGAAGTAATCGTACAGAGGTTCGGCGATTTCAGGCGGCGCGGCGTCACTCCACGACGGCCGCAAACCGCGCCGCACGTCGCCGTACAACGTAAACTGCGAAACCACGAGCAATCCGCCGCCTGCGTCTTTCACTGACACGTTCATCTTCCCGTCAACATCGTCAAAGATCCTTAGCGCAACGATCTTCGCGGCGAGATAATCGGCGTTGCTCTTCGTGTCATCGCGAGCGACGCCCAGCAAAACGACGAGGCCCTTTCCGATCTCGCCAACTGTCCGATCGTCGACAGTCACCCGCGCTCGAGTTACTCGTTGAATAACAGCTCGCATACTACCTACGAACGAAGTTGTATCGAATCACCCCGTAAACGAAAACAAGCTTGTCAGAAAAACGAACTTGAGCAGGTTCATTTTTTAGGCGGACGGCTGGGCCGCAGTTCGATACGGCTCGCCAATGCGCGGTCAGGATAAGAGAGCAGATTCATTACCGTCTGAGCGACGTCTTCCGGTTGCAGTTGCCAACTGTTTTCATCGCTCGGCTGGTCGCCGCCAAACGCGGTGTTCACCGAACCGGGCATGATGTAACTGACTTTGATGTTGTCGTGCCTGACTTCCTGCATCAACGCTTCGCTAAAACCATTCAGTCCAAACTTGGAAGCGTTGTACGCAGCCATTCGCGGATGAGCGTTCGTTCCCGCCAGCGACGAGATGTTGATGATGTATCCACCGCCGCGTTGCTTCATCAGCGGAATCGCCTCGTGACAGCAGTAGAAAACGCCGCAGACGTTTGTTTCGATAACCGCGCGGAAATCATCCGCACTCATCGACTCGACCGTCGCGAACATTCCGATTCCCGCATTGTTGACGAGAATATCGACGACGCCGAACGTCTCGACCGTCTGCGCGAAGAAAGCTCTCACTTGCGCTTCATCGCGAACGTCACAAAAGAACCCGGCTGCACGTCCACGGCCGTGTTCGTTGAGTTCGGCAACCGCGCGTTGGATCTCGTTTTCATGACGCGCACTGAACGAAACATTCACTCCCGCCGTCACGAGCGACTCTGCAATTGCACGCCCGATACCCTTTGTTCCGCCAGTGACGATGGCAGTCTTTCCCGCGAGGTCCATTGCTCGTTAACCCTGTAACTTCGCCCGGAGGCGTTCGTTCACGATCTTCGGATTGGCTTTTCCCTTCGAGGCCTTGATCACCTGGCCCACGAAGAACCCGAATAACGCTTCCTTGCCGGAACGATAGTTCGCCAGTTGATCCGGATTCGCCGACATCACTTCGTCGATCAGCGAATCGATCTCGCCGGTGTCGCTCACCTGGACCAGGCCCTGTTCTTCGACTATTGCTGCGGCGCCCTTGCCGGTCTTGAACATCTCGACCAGCACGTCTTTCGCTTGCTTGCCGCTGATCTTTCCTTCGTCGATCAGACGAATCAACGCGCCGAGTTCTTTCGCCGGCACAGGCGAATCAGCCGCCGAAACTCCAGCCACTTCCAGTTCGCGCAACAACTCGGATCGAATCCAGTTTGCAGCAGCACGTGGATTTTCCGACGCTTCGGCCGTGTCTTCGTAATAATCGGCAAGCGAACGATCCGCGACGAGTTGCGAAGCTTCGGCGTAACTGAGTCCGTACTGTTCGCCGAAACGCTTTCGCCGTACTTCCGGCAGCTCCGGCATCGAGTTTCGGACCTGCTCGATAAACTCACCCGACACGATCAGCGGCGGCAGATCGGGTTCCGGGAAATATCGATAGTCGTGCGCCTCTTCTTTCGAACGCATGACGCGCGTCTCCAGCGCACGATCGTCCCAAAGCCGCGTCTCCTGCGTCAGACGTCCGCCCGATTCGAGCACCTTAATATGCCGCGCCACTTCAAACTCGATCGCGCGTTGCATAAACCGGACCGAGTTCAGGTTCTTCAGTTCCACCTTCGTGCCAAACTTCTCTTCACCCACACGCCGCACTGACACGTTCGCCTCGCACCGTAAGTTCCCTTTTTCCATGTCCGCTTCCGACGCGCCAACCCATTGCAGCGATCGCCGCACGTGATTGACGTAGTCGTAAGCCTCCCACGACGAACGGAAATCGGGTTCGGTAACGATCTCGGCGAGCGGCACACCCGCGCGATTCAGATCGATATAGGAATAACGATCGACGTCGGGCAGACCTTCGTGCACGTTCTTGCCCGCGTCTTCTTCGAGATGCAGACGCGTGATTCGCACCTTCTTGGGACGCCATTCGATAGGATGACCGGCGTCATCGCGTTCGGCAGTCATGATCTCCAGTTCGCCGTTCGCGGAAAACGGTTGATCGTACTGCGAGATTTGATAGCCCTTCGGCAGGTCGGGATAGAAGTAGTTTTTGCGCGCGAAGATCGACTGCTGGTTGATGTGCAGACCGAGCGACAGTGCTGCGCGCGCGCCGAGTTCGACGGCGCGACGATTCAACACGGGCAACGCGCCCGGCAGACCAAGACAGACGGGACAGGTATTCGCGTTAGGTTGATCGCCGAAGCGTGTGGCGCAACCGCAGAAGATCTTCGAGTCGGTGCTCAGTTGCGCATGGATCTCAAGGCCGATAACTGTTTCCCACGTCATGTTTGCTTTTATCGGCGTCCACCCCGGCCGCCGCCGCCACCGCCATGTCCTCTCATCGGCGTCGAAAAACCTCCGCGCGGCCCCGAGGGAGCTGTAAATCGCAGCCGCCCTCTAAACTGTCCCGGGAAATGGGACCTGAACCCGAAGTTATTGAATCCGAATCGGTTGAAGCCGAAGTTGTTGAACCCGAAGTTGTTGAACCCGAATTTATTAAATCCGTGAAACCCATCGACAAACCCGAACGGATACCCGGTCGTAACCAGTCCCACGCCATACGGGTAGGCCCACGGATAATCGTTACTCTGATTAGCCATGACGCTCATCTGGTTTTGCGAAGCGGTCATCTGCGCTTCGAGTTGTGTGGCGCGGCTTCGCCAGAAATCAAGCTCCTCGCGCGAACGCATGTCGCGTATCTGCTGCTGCGTGCGGGCGTCGATCTCTTCGACCTCACGCCGGCGATCTTCGATAGACGGCAGACCTAACTCCTGTCGCTGACGTTCGTTTGCGATCCGCGCCTGGCGATAGGCCTCGACGTCCTTATTCGTTATCGATCGCGCAGCCGTTGTTCGCTGCGGTTGCACAGGAGCGGGCACGGCTGGTTCGGATGCCATGTTGAGGAACGTTCCAGCAGCCAGGCCGTTGACGCGCTCAGTGGCTGCGATGTCGATGCTGGTCAACTGGATTGTGATCTGAATTCCCGGCGCTGTTTCGTAAGTCAGCGTGGATTTCGTTGTCGTAAATGTGTTTGGGATTTCAACTCGTCGGCCGTTGCGCATCACGACGGTGTACGCGCTTGCCGCAGTCGCTGTGAAGATGAGCAGAAAACCTGCAACCAAAAGTCGGCGGAAAAACATAAGACACCTCACTTGGTGAAAAGCAATGTAACAGGGGTGGCGCCCAGTATAGCATCCGTCAAATCCGTGTTCCCACTGACGCCGTCAGTTTGTCGCTCGAAGAAAACACAGATTTACTTGGCAACGAGCCGCTCTCTTTGATATACATGCGGCGCACCAACGGACCACCTCAGGGTTTACAGAAAAAGCGGACGCCTGGCACGGCGCGATGACCGCCAGTTTTACCACCGTTTTCAAAGAGGAGCTGCTGAGAAATGGCAAAGACCGTTTGCAAGATTCTTGGGGTCGTTTTTGTGCTGGTGGGTCTTATTGGGTTTGTGAATCACGGATTACTTGGCGCGCATCTTTCCAACACACACAATGTTGTGCACCTTGTTTCCGGTGCCTTAGCGCTGTATTTGGGATTTGCGGGATCCTTATCCGCTGCCCGAGCCTTCTGCCTCGTATTCGGCGTCGTTTACCTGGCGCTCGGCATTCTCGGAATGGCACTCGGCACTGGCAACGATCGCGAGTGGCACATCGGCTCTTTGTTATTGTTCGGCCAGGCTGACCACGGCATTCACATCCTGCTCGGCGTCGTCTTTCTCGCCGGCGGATTGTTGACAAAGAAACCCTGACGTTTTCAGCTTCCGGGTTGCAAGGACGGGTCTCGTAAGTGACGCACCAGCGTCCAGAACTCATAATCCTTGCAACCCGGACCAATCGATCAGAACCTGACGGTGATCCCACCGCGGCCTACCACTCCCGGCGCCAGAAATCCATTCTCGTAATACTCGCGATCGAAAACGTTCTCTACTCCGCCGAATAGCACCACGACAACTCGTTCGCTCCGCCTCGTTTCATAACTCGCAAACACGTCCGCCTTCGTGTAACCGCTGAACGTCAGTTCTGCCATGCGAAACGGAAAACCGTTTTCGAACACCGGCGCGATATACGATCCGGTCCGATTCACGTCGACACTGAACAACAGCGATCGATAACGCTGCCGCAGAGTCAGTCCTAACAAGTGTTTTGGAATGACGTATTCAGGTTGCAGACCTTGCGACACGATCGCGCGATCGCTATTGGTAAATGTGTATGACGCGGCGAGGTCCATTCCCTTCACCGGCGATGCGTTCACGTAAGTTTCCACGCCGCGGGAAAGTCCTCCCGGACGATTAACGAAACCGCTGAAACGACCCAACCCGAGCGGATCGACGGCGAAACCCGAGAACGCGATCACGCGTTGCAGGCGTGTGTAGAAATACGTGGCGCCAAACATCACGCGATCGTTCGCGACTCGCTGATCGAAACCACCGTCGACGCTGATCGACTGCTCGGCGCGCAACGTCGGATCGCCGAAACGCGACAGTCCCGCGCCGCTGAAGTTCCCTTCTCCGAAGCGTTCGAAAAGCGAAGCCGCGCGAAAGCCGTTGCCGACGTGCGCTCGCAGCTTGGTGCCGCTGCGGCGAATGAAGTACGCAATCGCGCCATCGCCGGTGGCTGAGCTCTCCGCCTGTGTTCCCTGCAGGATGTCCGGGCGGTCGGCGCTTCGGATGCGATACCACTGGCCGCGAACGCCGAGCGACAACCGAAGTCGATCGTCGAGAAACGAGAGTTGGTCCTGGCCAAAGACGGCGAATGTTCGTTGTCGATCGGTTGTGTTGTTGAAGGCGTTGAAGGACGGTTCTGAACTCTGAAAGAACGACTCGCGCTCGAACTCAACTCCCGCTGTCGCCAGGTTCGTTCGTGAGAAGCGAATGTTTACGCGACCGTCGATCGTGTCGATCGTGCCGCGATTCACGTTGAGAAACTCGAAATCGCCGAACGGAAGAAACGATGCGAACTGCGGATCCAGGTTTGGACCATTGTAGTTGCGGCGATTGCTGGAAACGCGCTGATACGCAACCGAATAATCAATTGCGTCGTTTGCGACGTGCGTGAATCTTCCCGAACCGACGATCAACCGCTGGCGACGGCCCTGATCAGGATTGTTGAAGTCGGGTTGAAATGTTACGCCGGGAACCGCATCAGGAAATCTTTGCGACGAGGTAAAAGCGCCTGGCAAAGCGAAGGGACTGTCGTTAACGCGGCCGTTCGCGAGCGTGCCGTAGAGATTGCCTGCGATCGTGATCGACTCCGTCGGTTGGAACTGAAGACGTCCGGCGAATCCTGTGTTGCCGTAAGCATCGTCACCGTCGATTCCGTCGCGCACGTCGACACGATTCGCGCCGAGTTCGTAGCCGAACGATTTTCCGCCACCTGAAACTTGGAGACGTTCACGGAATGTCCCCAAACCGCCGCCTTCGAAGCCAGCGTCGACGTGAAAACCTTCCGATCCGACTGCTGGAATGACGTTGAGCACACCGCCAATCGCGTGCGTCCCAAAGATCGATGAACCCGCGCCGCGCAGGATCTCAACGCGATCGACGGCAACGGGAACGAGGTCGGTGATCAACGACAGCGCCGATCCGTTGATGTCGCTGGCATCACGTACGCGCAAGCCGTCGAGCAATAGCGACGTGTCGAAGTTTCGCTGCCCGCGAAGGCGGACGGTCGTTAGCGCGCCCGGCGAGCCTTGTTGCTGCACGCGCACGCCGGGCGTTCCGCGCAAAGCCTCCGCGAGACTCAGTTCGTGTTTCGCTTCGATCTCTTCCGCATCGAGTGTCGAAACTACTTTCGCGACTTCGTCCGCGCGTTCCACGGTGCCCGTGGCGGTGACGACAACCTTCGCGTTGATCGCCGCGACCTTGAGCTGCACCGCGAGCTCTTTCGTCTCCCCGCGATCGAACCGGATCGCCTCTGAAGTGAACTCTGAAAAACCGTCAGCCTTCACTTCGATCAGATACGATCCCGAGCGCAGTCCTTTGTATTCAAATTTTCCTGCTTCGTCGGTTTGGGTCGTGAGCTGAACACCCGGCGTGAAATTCAGAACGACCCGAGCGCCCGCCACTTTCGCGCCATTTTCATCCGTGACAAGGCCGCGGATCGCGCCACCGTTTTGCGCAGACAGACTCGTTGAAGTGATCAGCATAATGATGGTCATGAAAACTATTCTTTTCATTTAGTTCCTCCTAATCGGCGTGACACGGGGCGCGCCCGAGATCGGGTGCGCGTCAACCAACACCTCGACGTTGAAAACCTGATTGAGCAGTTCAGGGGTCAAGACCTCCTCCGGTTTCCCCAATCGAACAACTTTGCCGTTTTTCATCAGCAGAATCCTGTCAGCGAATTGCGCCGCGAGATTCAGATCGTGAGTGACGACGAGCGACGACGCCTGTCGCGTGTCGCAACGATTTCTGACGAGGTTGAGCAACGTCGCCTGGTGCGAGAGATCGAGGTTCGCAGTCGGCTCGTCGAGTAGAAGAAACGCCGCCTCGGTCGCGAGTGCGCGAGCAAGAACCGCGCGCTGGCGTTCACCGCCTGACAACTCGTTCATCAATCGTCCGCTCAGTTCCTGAAGCTCGGTTTCGGCGAGCACGTCAGCGGCAACGCGAAGGTCCTCCTCTGTTTCCCAACCCCAACCGGAATTCGGTCCCCACGCGAAGCGGCCGCCGAGTACGAACTCCAGCACCGTCACCGGAAATCTCAACTCCGCTTCCTGGGCCACGACTGCGACGCGACGCCCGATCGTTCTGCGGTTGTATTTCTCGATTGGTTGGCCGTCTAACAACACCGCGCCAGATGTTCGCGCAACCTGTCCGTTCAAGCTTCGCAACAGCGTCGACTTGCCCGCGCCGTTTGGACCAACAAGCGCCGTTATCTCGCCGGCGTTGAGCGTCAGCGTCACGTTCGACACGGCGATGCGGTCGTTGTAACTGATCGTTAAGTCGCGAGCTTCGAGCACGTCAGGCCCTCTTCAAAAGATAGATAAACAACGGCGCGCCGATCAGCGCCGTGATCGCGCCGACGGGAAGTTCCCGCGGCGCAATGATCGTGCGTGCGACGGTATCGGCGACGATCACGAACAGCGCACCACCCAGCGCTGCCGCGGGAATGTTGATCCGGTTGTCGCTTCCGAGTGAAAGCCGTGCGAGATGCGGCACGACGAGCCCGACGTAACCAACCGATCCGCTCGCCGCCACCGAACTTCCAACCAACAAACTCGCAACCACGAACACCACGATTCGCACGCGTCCAACTTCAACGCCGAGATCGAAAGCATCGCGTTCGCCAAGCATCAACAAGTTCAACGAACGTGCGTTGAGCGTGAGTGCGATCGCGCCGGCGAGGGCTATCGAAATCGTGACCGGAAGCAGCGCTTTGCTGGTTCCGGAAAGATCGCCCAGCAGCCAGAACGTGAACGAACGAATCCGCGTCGCGTCCATCAGCGTCGTTACGAAAACGATCGCCGACGAAAGAAACGTGGTGACGATGACGCCGGCGAGTATCAAACGTTCCGGCGTTGCGCCCGCGCGTCCGCGCGCGAGTCGATAAACGGCGAGTGTCGCGAGAAGCGCGCCTGCGAAAGCGAGTACCGGACGGCTCCATTCGTTCGCACCGAAAAAGACGAGCGCCACCATTGTTCCGACCGCAGCGCCGTTTGAAATGCCGAGCAGGTACGGTTCGGCGAGCGGGTTGCGCAGCAGCGCCTGATAACTCGCGCCGGCCGTCGCGAGCGAACCACCAACCGCAGCCGCCAGGATGATTCGCGGCAGACGGATCTGAAACAGAATGTCGAACTGGTCCTGGCTCAAACCGCACGGCGACGTGCCGAACGAAAGCAGCGCGCACAGCGAAGATCGCACCGGCAACTGTTCACTCCCCACGAGCGACAACAAGATCACTGCAAGCAACAACGCGAGCGCCAGCATCGCGCACGAGACGAGCGTCTTCCGCAGCGTGACGCGGTCGCGGCGCATGGCAATTACGCCGGCGGGATCTGAAAGGGCGACGGTCATTGCTTGAACGCCTCCGGATGTAGCGCACGCGCCATCGCTTCGAGTCCGTCGACGAGTCTTGGACCAGGACGCGCAAGATAGTCGTCGTTGATCTTGTAAACGCGTCCGGCGAGCGCGGCAGGCGAATTACGCAACGCCTCCGCAACGGAGGAGTTCGCCGCACCCATCGATCCGCCGGTCGGCAGGATGATCGCCTCCGGCCGCGCAGCCAGCGCCGACTCGCTGCTGTACTTGGGCCACGCGCCGGGCACATCGGCCGTCACGGACACTCCACCCGCGCGGCGTATCAGATCCGTGAGAAACGCATCCTTGCCGATCGTGTAGAGCGGTTCGCCTGAGACTTGATAAAACACGCGAACAGGTTGCGTATGTTCGACCGCCTGCTTGACTGCGTTCGTTCGCTCACGCAGTTTCTTCACGAGCTGCGTTGCCTGTTCAGTTTGTCCGAGAATTTGTCCGACCTGTTCGATCGAACGAAAGACGCCTTCGAGATCGTGAGGATCTGTGACGAACGCAGCGATGTTCTGGTTGTGAAGTTGTTGCGTGAAGACTTCGAGTTGCGACGCCGTCGAGATCAGAACCACCTGCGGCCGCAGCGCGATGACTCGCTCAAGACTCGGTTGCAGCGAATCGCCGACTTTCGCGACAGCCTTTGCTTCTGCTGGATAGTCGCAGTAAGTCGTGTTTCCGACGAGACGATCGCCGCCGCCAACCGCAAATACGATCTCCGTGAGGCTCGGCGCGAGCGAAATCACACGATCGATGCGAGCCGGGAGTGCCACTCTGCGACCAGCGTCGTCGGTGATTTCCCGAGTTGCTGTTGTGTTTTGCGGAAGCGTCCTGCCGGAGTTGCACGCACAGGCGAGCGACAGGCAGATCAGGACCAGCGCACGGATCGATTTGGTTTTGAAAAGGGCTATTAACAAGAAAGTCCCACCGACCTCCATCTTCCTCCGGCAAGGAAAACAGGCGTCAGCGGGACTCGTGTAACCCGTAGCGGCCTGAACACCTTTCCGCGGGTGTCAAGAGGCTGCAAAGCGTCAGGCAGGTCTCCTGGCTAAGAACATGCGTGCATGTTCATCACAGTGGCGCGACCGCGCGGGATTCACACCCGCTTCCCTATTCTCCCCTTCCGGGGCACCTGGACACTTCTTGTTTACAAAGATCAGCGTTTACGAAGGCGGCACACTAACACGCGCGCCGAGCGCTGTCAAACGCGAAACCAAGGATGACACAGATTGCGCCGAGCTTTAAGCAAAAGTAAGATGCTCGCTCATGATTAAAACAGTTGAGTGGACGAAAGACGGCGTACGCATGTTGGACCAACGGCTATTGCCGTCGGAAGAAACCTACCTGATGCTGCGCTCTTACGACGAAGTGGCGGAAGCGATCAAGAAGATGGTGATACGTGGAGCTCCGGCAATCGGCGTCTCCGCCGCGATGGGAATCGCTCTCGGCGCGAGCCAGTCAGTGGGAACTTCAGTCGCGGATCTCGAAGACGATCTTGTCTACATCTGCGACGTCATGGGCAAGACGCGTCCTACCGCCGTCAATCTCTTTTGGGCCATCGAACGCATGCGCGGCGCGTTTCAGCGCAACAAACATCTCGGCGACGTTGAAGCGATAAAGAAAATGCTCGTTGCCGAAGCGCTCGCGATCTTCGAAGAGGACATCGCCGCGAATCGCGCGATCGGCAAGCATGGTGGACCACTGATTCCTGACGGCGCGACCGTGCTGACGCATTGCAACGCCGGTGCGCTTGCCACGGCGGGAGATTACGGTACGGCACTCGGCGTCATTCGTGGCGCACGAGACGCCGGGAAGAAAGTCGCCGTCATCGCCGATGAGACGAGGCCGTTTCTACAGGGGCTTCGTTTGACTGCGTGGGAGTTGGCGAAAGACAACATCCCGGTCACGGTGATCACCGATAACATGGCGGGTCACATTATGAAGAGTGGCAAGGTTGACGCAGTCGTCGTGGGCGCGGATCGCATTGCCGCCAACGGCGACACGGCAAACAAGATCGGTACGTACATGGTTGCCGTGCTCGCGCGTGAACACGAGATTCCGTTCTATGTCGCGGCGCCTTTGACGACACTCGATCTGTCGCTGACTTCAGGCGATCAGATCCCGATCGAGGAACGCGACTCGATGGAAGTTACTCACATCCGCGAACATCAACTCGCGCCCGACGGAGTCGGCGTTCACAATCCGGCGTTCGATGTAACGCCGAACCGCCTGATCACCGCGATCATCACTGACGCCGGCATTGCACGCCCGCCGTTTGTTGAGAGTCTGAAGAAGCTATTCGAAGGACGCTGAAGGCACCTTTAGTTTGCCTGGCGTTGATGCGGAATGACGCCCGAATCGACCGTCGCGCCTGTTCGGGACACAACCTGAAAATGCATCTCCTTCTCGTCGACCTCGATCAACATGAACGACATGTCGTCGTCGTAAGCTTTCGCAGTCAACGGCGAACCTTTCGTCACGTCGCCTTTTCTTAACTTTCCGCCCGAACCCGAGATGAAGTAATAAATGCCGTTCTGCGGTTTGATCCGTTCGTAGAAGTGTTCGTGACCGGCGAACACGACGTTCACGCCGTGCTTCACGAAGATCGGTTCGACGATCTGACGCAGCTTCGTGTCCGAACCGTGCGCGCCGCCGGATGAGTACGGCGGATGATGGAAGTAAGCGATCTTCCACGGCGACGTGTCTTTCGCCAGCTCGTCGTTGAACCAGTCGACCTGCTTCTTGTCCATGTAATTGCTGTTGAGCGAGTAGAAGCTGACATTGCCTTTCTTGAAGCGGTAATACTCCTGGCCCTCCATGTTGAAGAATTCGTAGAAACGCTGGTTCGAGTCGTCGTGATTGCCGAGCGCCGCGTAGAACTTCACTTTCTGATCGAGTAGCGGGCGGTAAACGTTTTCGAACTTCTGCTTGTAGTCGACCGCTTTTTCGCTGCCGTACATGTTGTCGCCGAGCATCAACACAAACTCGAACGGGAAAGTCTGGCGATAACGAAGCATCACTTTCGCGAGCTCGTTTTGTTTGTCAGTGCCGGTTCCGGTGTCGCCGATCACGAGGAACCGCACAGCGCCTTCTTTGTTCGGCAGGGTTAGTGAAAACGGCGCGTTGGACCGCGAGTCGCCGTTGGTGCGCGCTGAATTGTTCTGGGCGTTTACGCCGGTGAACGTCAGAAGAATCGTCAGGAACAGTGATGAAATGATGCGTTTCATGATTCAACCCTCGTGTTACGGAAGCGCATTAGTCATGTAGTCCACGATCAGTCCGTTCTCGCGATCGACGAGCAGCAGGTTGCTCCGCACAAATCGATACCGCAACTGCTTCGGGAGCTGTGGCAAGCGCAATAGAAGTGTCGGAGGCATCTCCAACAACTCCTGCGTTTCCGGATACGGATAATTGACGCGGAGCGGTACGGCCTTGTTCTCCGCCTCCTTAAGCAAGGTCTCGCGGAACTCGACTCGTTCTCTTCCTTTGAACTCGTCCTTGATCATTGCGCGGATCAGCGTCATCGCTTCAGGTGTGAACACCTCACCGCGTTTAGCGCCGACGCGCGCCGCGCGTACGCGTTCCTGGAATTGCTGCTTGTGCGTTTGAATCTCTTCGGGCTTGGCCTCTTTCGAGAGCTTCGGCATCTTCTCTTCCAACGCCTCGCGCATCTTGACGTAGTCCTTTGCGCGCTTCTCGAAAGCTTCTGCGATTTGCTTGTCGGCTGGAGACAGTGCTGGCGGCGCCGGCGTTTGAGCCTTAGATGCGGCCATGCACACCACAACGATCGCTACACTGGCGAATAGATGTTTGCTTCTCATTGTTGCTTCACCGCAACAACAAACAGCAAACAAAATGCCGGGCCGGGTACTTACCCTACTCCCAACAAATCGTGTTGAAACATGAAAGATTCCGAGTCGCCGCTGTTCGAACTCAATACGAAACATGGCTTTGACTTAAAGTCCTCTCATTCTCACCGGGCTTTAGCCCGGTGCAAGAGCAGCGATAGCAACGAGGAACCGTTTCAACGGTTTTTCTCGATTTCGCTGAGGAAACCGTTAAAACGGTTAATCATTAGCTCCCTGCCTGACACCCGGCTGAAGCCGGGTGAGAATGATAGACGACTTTTGAGGCAAAGCTACGAAACATCGACGCGGAGAGGAGGCCGCTGGCGAGGCTCAACTTAAACGTTTTGTGTGGCGAAGCGGCTGGTTTTCCACCAGTCGAGAGTGCGTTGCAGGCCTTCGCGGAGGTCGACTTTAGATTCGTAGCCGAGGAGTTCCTGCGCGATCGTGATGTCGGCGAGGCTGTGGCGGACGTCGCCGACGCGGGGTTCGCGATATTCGGCGGTAACGTCAGTTCGGCCCGTTAATTGTTTCAATTCCTCGAGCAGTTGATTGAGAGTGATGCGTTGTCCGTTAGCAACGTTGATTACGCAACCGGAAGCGTCAGGCGCGGAAGCGGCGCTCAGATTTGCCGCCACGACATTCGCGATGTAAGTAAAATCGCGCGACTGTTCCCCATCGCCATAGATCACTGGACGCTCATCGCTCAGCAAGGCGCTGATGAATCGTGAAACCACACCCGAGTACTGCGAACCGGGATCCTGTCTTGGTCCAAAGACGTTGAAGTAGCGAAGCGACACCGTTTCCAGTCCATAAACTCGCGTGAAAACGCGGCAGTAGTATTCGCCAACGAGCTTCGCCACCGCATACGGAGACAACGGATCGGGAGACATCTGCTCACACTTTGGCAACGTCGGTTGATCGCCGTACGCAGAACTGGACGCAGCATAGACCACGCGCCTCACACTTGCTTCCTTCGCAGCCAACAGCAGTGAAAACGTTCCGTCAACAGAAGCGATGTGCGTGTTTCGCGGCGCTTCAACGGATCGCGGCACTGACGGAATCGCCGCCTCATGAAAGATGAGTTCGACGTTTTCCAGCGCCTTCGCTAACAGTTGTTCGTCGGCGACGCTCCCCTGGACGAAATCGATATCGCCACCGATCTCGTCGAGGTTCTCGCGATGGCCCGTGGATAGATCGTCAAGTATGCGAACGCGCGCGCCGCTTGCCGACAATGCCGACGCGATGTGCGATCCGATGAAACCTGCGCCACCCGTCACGAGTGCGATGCCTGAAAGCGCCATTTATCGTCCCACCCCCACGTATTCGAATCCCATCTCACGCATGTCTTCCGGCTCGTAGATGTTTCGCAGATCCGCGACCTTCGGCGACTTCATCAGGTCGCGTATCCGCAGCATATCGAGCGCTCGAAACTGGTTCCACTCAGTAACAAAAACGAGCGCATCTGCTCCGGTTACTGCCTCGTACTCGTCGTCGACGTACTCGAGCTCAGGCAGGATCTTCATCGCTTCCGATTTTGCTACCGGATCGTACGCGCGTACCTTCGCGCCGTCTTCAAGCAGGTTCCTGATGATGCCGATCGCCGGCGCTTCGCGCATGTCGTCAGTTTCCGGTTTGAAAGCGAGGCCCAGCACGCTAATCGTCTTACCTTCCAACGTGCCGACCAGCTTACGGATCTTGATCAGCATCTGTTCTGACTGGCGCTGGTTCACCTCGATCACTGCGTCGACGATGCGTGACGAGCTACCGTAGTGTCGCGCCACAGACGACAGCGCTCTCGTGTCTTTCGGAAAACACGAACCGCCAAAGCCTGGACCAGGATGCAGAAACTTGCTGCCGATGCGCTTGTCCATACCGATCGCACGGGCCACGTCGTGGACGTCGCAACCGATCTTGTCGCAGAGGTTGGCGATCTCGTTGATGAACGAAACCTTCGTCGCGAGAAACGCATTCGCCGCGTACTTGGTCAACTCAGCGGCTTCCAGCGATGTGATCACAAACGGAGCTTCGATCAGATAAAGCGGACGATACAAATCTTTCATGATCGCGATCGCTTCTTCGTCGCGACTGCCGATAACGACGCGATCAGGACGCATGAAGTCGTTTATCGCTGCGCCTTCGCGTAGGAACTCCGGATTAGATACAACGCCGAAGTTCGCCTTTGTTTTCTTCCGCGCGTTAATGATCTCGCGAATGTGCTCGCCGGTGCCGATCGGGACTGTCGACTTGGTGACGACGACTTTGTAACCGTTCATGTGGTCCGCAATCGAGCCCGCGGCTGCTTCGACGAAGCTCAAATCCGGTGAACCATCAGGTTTTGGTGGAGTACCGACTGCGAGGAAGATGACGAGAGATTGTTGGACCGCCTGGCTGACGTCGGTTGTGAATTTAAGCCGACCGGCGTGGCTGTTCTTCGCAACCAGTTGTTCGAGGCCCGGTTCGTAGATCGGCATTACGCCTTTGAGCAGTTGGGCTATCTTCTGTTCGTCGACGTCGACACAGATGACGTCGACACCAAACTCGGCAAAGCATGCTCCGGTCACGAGTCCGACGTAGCCCGTACCGATAACGGCAATGTGCATTTCTTAAATTCTTATCCTGACAATCAAAACCTTGCGGGCCACGCGCGTTAACATCGCGTGACCCGCAAGGTCGAATTAGGTGACCGCAGCGCTGGTGTCCAGTGCCACAGTGTTTTTGTGCAACGCGGACGAAACTTTACTTGGTCGGGCTGACTACGGTAACGCTGCCGCCGAAGTTAAGGTCGTTGTTATGAAGTGCGGCATAAAGAACGCCTGCAACCGCGCCGCCAACGGCCAGCAACAACACGGCGAGTGCTCCACCGCTCATGTCGTCGTCATCATCGTCGGTCTGCGGATTCGGCACACCTGCCATAGCGCTTTCACCAGCGGCGACCTGCTTGGTGCTGGTTCCGGTGCGGAACTCAGCGACGCCTGACAAGGTCGTCATCGATGTGCGGCCACGGGAGGCACTCACCATAAAGCTGGTGGCTTCCTTTCCGTCTACAACAACGGTGCCGTCTTTGGTTGTCAAATTAACTGTCGTGCCGGCCACCGTCGATACCTGGGCGCTGCCGGTTTCGAGCATGGCGCTAATGCTGTTGTCAGTAAAGCTGAGGCGAAGATTACTGTTGGCGGAGAGTTCAACTCGGCCCACCTTCGGAATGCTCACCGAAGCGCTGCTTTGGGGAGCAGTGCTGATCGTCGATTCGGTGAATACCGTGCCACCAGAAACCATCTTTTGGCCGTTCACCGTAACTTGCCCGGAGACCGACAATTCGCCCGACGCCTTGGCGCCTGCTCCGGCCAATGCCACCATTGAGTAGACACTCAAAATGGCAGCTGCCACAACAGCCGCTATAGACTTGCGGCTCCAAGATTTGCTAGTCATTAACTTTCCTCCCGTATAGTGAAACACAAAGGTCTTTATTGCGTACCGCGACGGCCCTCACAGTCGTGGGAAAAACTGATTTGAGTTCCAAACCCGTCCCAAGCCCTTAATGCATGAAAATTTACGGCCCGGAAAGGCAGTAACACTAGGGATTAATTACACTAATACGATCCCCTGTGTCAACAATCATTTGGCCTAACTTTGCCACAAAACTGTGTCGGCCTTGAATGAACTTTCGAAGGCCGAAGTTTACCATAGGTCCAACTCTCCTCGGACCACTTTTTTCCCACCAATCCCGATAAACCCGATTGGACCAAAACGAAGGCCCAACACCCGAAGTGTTGGGCCTCGTAGGGCAACAGAACGATTGGGCCACCGGCCCCGCACGCGCCAGCAATGACTTCAAAAAACGTCAGGTTAAACTAGCTGCCCTCAGTGGCTCGACTTTCGGAAACGCTTGCGCGCAAATGCACCAGCCGCAGCCAGTCCGGTTCCCAGCAGAAACACCGCCGCCGGCTCCGGATTTGGAATGGCGCCCCCCGCCGACGTTTGCGGTCCTTGTGGCGATTTGAAGAGTCCAAACTTGTTGCCTCGATTGGTCGATGCCACGCTAAAACCGAGGTGTTTCCCATTGTTGTTCTCGAATACGTTAGGTATCCCCAAAGCCATTTCGGCCCGACTCTGGTCGGGAAGACTCAGATGATGCCCTTCGAGATTTTTGACTTTTGCGATCATATCGTCGGCGTGAAAACTATCAGCCCTGGCCGACGAAACGGTTAGAGTGAGGAGAAACAAGAAACCTAAACAAGCAGCCCACGTCCTTGCTTTACGCATACGTTGATCCTTCGGGATCTATCCCAGTTAAGTTGTAATGAACACGCTGAAGGGGACAAAGGGAAGCTGTTTAATACCACATAACGGGTTTAACTCAATGCGCGCAACCGTACATTTGATTAATTTTTTAAACATGTGACAAAAACGTGACAACACTATCCGTCCGAGCGTTCGCGGCCGTACAGACGCGTTAATTCCCTCAGTCGTAGCGCAACCTCGGTTGTGAGCGCGCCGGGTTCGTAGCGCCAGGACCAGTTGCCCTCGTTGCTGTTTGGAAGATTCATGCGAGCTTCATTGCCCAGACCCAACACGTCCTGTAACGGCGCGATCGCGCGCTCGGCGACCGATGCCCAAACCGCGCGTATGAAATCCCAATGAATCTCCTCACCAGACGCGTTTAGGTACTGCAAACAAAACTGTCGCTGTCGATCGATCTCCTCGGCGGTTCGCATGGAACCCTCGCCGGCGACGCTGTTAAACCACCCGAAAGCGGTATCGTTGTCATGCGTGCCGGTATAAGCCACAACGTTCCGAATGTAGTTGTGAGGCAGGTCGACGCTCGTCTTCGGATCGCCGCCAAAACCGAACTGGAGCACACGCATGCCTGGGAATCCAAGCTCGTCGCGCAAGGCGATAACGTCGTCGGTGATAACGCCCAGGTCTTCGGCGATGATCGGCAACTCGCCGAGCGCCTGGCGGATGCTGTTGAACAACTCGCGCCCGGGAGTTTTAACCCATTGGCCGCGTTCGGCGGTCTTGTCGCCGCCCGGAATCTCCCAGCACGCCGCAAAACCTCGGAAATGATCGACGCGGGCGATGTCGACCATCGCGAAGATCGCCCTGACGCGTTCGATCCACCACTGGAATCCGTCCGCCTCCATTCGTTCCCAGTTGTACAAAGGGTTTCCCCAGAACTGGCCGGTCGAGCTGAAGTAGTCCGGCGGCACACCCGCGACGACCAGCGGTTTACCAACAGCGTCGAGCTTGAACTGTTCCGGGTTGATCCAAACGTCAGCAGAGTCGTGCGCGACGTAGATCGGAAAGTCGCCGATTATCTTGACGCCGCGGTCATGGCAGTAACGGCGTAATGCATTCCAGTGACGAAAGAACAGAAATTGGTAGAACTCGTGCGCTTCGATCTGCGACTTCAGCCGCTCACGCGCATCGGCAACCGGCTTCCACGCGAGCTTCCACTGCGGCCAGGCCGCGCCGCCGTGTTCATCTTTTAGCGCTCTGAAAAGCGCGTAATCGGCGAGCCAATGAGACTGCTGTTGCCTGAACGTGTCGAATTCTGATCGAAGATGCGAGGGATCGGTGTTACCGAAACATTCATAAGCCTGGGCCAGCAGCGTAGCCTTGAATTCGTGGGCATATCCGAAACTGACTGGTCCAACCGGCGTTTCTTCCAGCGCTGCATGGTCCAACAGCCCGTCTTCCACCAGCCGTTCCGGACTGATCAGTAGCGTGTTACCGGCGAATGCTGAATACGAGGCGTAAGGCGAGTCGCCGTAGCCGGTCGGTCCCAGCGGCAACACTTGCCAGAGACTCTGACCGGCCTCGACGAGGAAATCGACGAACTTGTAAGCCTCCGGTCCGAGGTCGCCGATCCCAAAACGGCTCGGCAGCGAAGTCGGATGGAGGAGGATACCGCTTGATCTACTCACAAGACTTAATTAGCCGTGATCACGACGTAATCGCGGCGACTGTAAAAACGAATTCCCTGCTCCGAAACTGTCATCGTCAAGGGGCGTGGCCGCCTGAGATCCTTGTCGTTGGTCGAAGACACCGTCACCACGTCATTTCCGGCAATGTCCATGACCCTCATCTTGCCGTCGTTCGAAAATCCAAACCCGTAAGCTCCGGTTGGCAGCGACTCTCCATTCACTTTGATCGGCGAATCGGTAATGAAAAAGCCTTCATACTTCGCGCGCACCTCGGCTGAATAACCTGAAGTGTCGACCAGCCCGACGATCACATGTCGTTCAGTGCCGAATTTCGCGGCGGCCGTGTTGCGCATCTGCGTGGGCGCGCTCTGCCCCTTGAAATAGTAGCTGCTCGGAACGAGCCGCGTCAGATCAGGTCCGGTCACTACCGTGGGCTTATCCTGGACCACGGCGGCGAAGTTGATCGAGCTCGCGATCGAGCCGGCGAGGGCAAGGAATGTCACAGTCACGAAAACATGCTTTTGCCAACGTTTCATAAGCGTCATCCTCAAAAAGTTTGAATGTGGAGTTGCGGGTTCTGCTAACGCGTCATACTCTGAGCGTAGAGTTCATTTAAATCAAGAGGAAAAAACAGAAGAGATGGCAGAAACGCGCGTTGGGGTGTTAACGGGAGGCGGAGATGCGCCCGGATTAAACCCCGCTATAAAAGGGTTGGTTTATCGCGGGTCCGAGCTCGGACTCGAAGTCGTCGGTTTATTTGATGGTTGGCGCAGCCTGATGAATCCTGCGCCTGAAGTATTAGAACTCGATCGCGAAACGGTGCGTCGCTGGGACCGCGACGGTGGAACGAATCTCGGTTCCTCGCGAACGAATCCGTTTCGACTCGTAAATGCAGAAGGCGAATCGATCGATCGATCGCAGGAAGTTCTCGAAAACATTCAGAAACTGCAACTCGATGCGCTGGTTGTTTGCGGTGGTGAAGACACGCTCGGTGTTGCGGCCAGGTTGGCGCCGCGCGGCGTGAAGATCGTCGGCATTCCCAAGACGATCGACAAAGATCTCAACGGCACTGACTACACGCTCGGCTTCGACACCGCGCTGAGAAACGTTTCGGAAGTTATTGAACGTTCGCGCACGCCGGCCGGATCGCACGGCTGGGTGCAGATCGTCGAAGTGATGGGACGGCACGCGGGACATCTGGCGTTGTGGTCTGGCGTTGCCGGACAGTCACACTTGATTCTGATCCCCGAACATCCGTTTCGCTACGAGCGAGTGTTTCACTTGCTGCGCGAACGTTTGGGTGACTCGGATTTGAGCCGCGGTCTCGGTCAGCGCCCGCGCTATTCGGTGATTGTGGTGGCAGAAGGCGCGTGTGCGCAGGATGGCGAGCTCGTAACGATCGACGATCGACACGACGCCTTTGGTCACGTCCGGCTCGGCGGAATCGGCGAAGTGCTGGCGACAAGAATTGCGAGCGAAACGCCGTACGAAGCGCGGGCGGTCGTGTTGGGCCATCCGCAGCGAGGCGGACCACCGAGTCCGATCGATCGAATCATGGGAATGATGTTTGGCGCGCGTGCGGCTGAGGCTGTTGCGGCGAAACAGTTCGGCACGATGGTCTCAGCGCGCGGTGTCGCGCCCGCGTGCGAGCTTTCGCTGGTCGACATCGAAACGGTGCAGGGAAAGATCAATTTGGTCGACGTCGACCGCTATTACGACACCGAGCGCTACCACCTCAAAGCCATCGGCATGTAGTCAAGAACAAGTCTGGAAGGGGGCAAGCGCGCCCCCGCTCAGACGACTGCGGGGGCGATGCCCCCTTCCTGACTGTTCTGGCTAACCGCTCTGTTGTTCGCCCGCCAGGTTCAATCCGTGGCTTCGCGTAGCAGGTTCAGTCCCTGGCGGCTACAAAGGGATTCTCCGTCGTCAGACGACGATGCACACGCTCGACAACGCTCGGTATCGTGGCATCGTCGTTTGGCTTCGGAATGATTTGTGGATCGGGAGCAATAACCGGCCGGATCATCTTCTGTTGCAGTTGCTCGCGGGCATCCATCATCCAGCCAAACCCGCGGAAGATGTACGTCAACAGCGTCCGATCTTCTTCTTCGATTCCGAGTGCTTCCTGCACGCACCACGCGCCAAAATCAGTGTTCGCGGTGAGTCGCAGCGGCGGCTCGTCCTGCCTGTCGGGCTTCAGCACGCCATTGACGAACGCAGTGAGATAAATCAATCGCGCGATCGCAAGACGCTCCTGCCGGCGCGGCGAGATCGTCAACTGACCTGCATCGATCGCCTGAAAAACCGGATCGATGTAGATCGCGGGCCGCGGATCCTGTTGTACCTGATTCCCTCTTCCAGCCGCGGAGATCTCCGGATGTCCAAACGTCGGCAGTCCGCCACCCAACATCTTCTGACGAATGCGTTCGGCCTGCTGGTCCGCCGGCAACGATTCGAGCTCCTGGACGAAATCAGACATGTCGTGGATCGCGCCGAAGTGTCGCGCGCCGTCGAGCGCCATTTGCGAGGCGATGAAGAAGTCTGACACGGAGAGCGTGTGCAACGTCGCCATGTAACGAGCGACCATGCTCGAACCTGCCGAACCGTGATGGATCTGGATCGTCCCCATCCGTTCGAGGATCAACCGCTCGTGCTCATTCGCATGACGACCTAAGATCAAACTGTACGAAATCTGAAACGCGTTTCGTCCTTGTGCGACTTCCTCGGCGATGAACTTGTTTGCAGACTCGGCGAGGTCCCGTTCAGTCGCTTGCCGATTTTCAGCCAGCACGGAATTCAGATACGCAGAGACTCCGCCCACTGCCACGTTCTGCATGTGCAGGCTGATCATCTCGACTAACAGCGACACCGGATCGCGATCGTCGTGCACGCCGTGGTCCGAGGGTTCACCCTGCGCCAGGCGAGCTTTCTCGATCGCCGCCACATGCTGAATAGCGACTTCCGGACCGATGCCGGGATACTTCCTGACGAAAGCAGCTAGTTCCTCGACCAGTGGTCCTGCTCGAAAACTTCCGTCTTCGCGAGTTCCGAGACTTTCGAAAAACGTGTGATCGATAAACGCTGCAAGCTTCTCTTTTCCGTAAGTTGAATCGAGTGGTTCACCAGCGCCACTGAAAAGACCGGCGAAAATGACGTCAATCGGTCCTGCGGCGCCGCGCACGATATCGGCTTCCGGTATAACTCCGCGGATAGTGAATGATCGAATATCGAGTGTGATAGTAGTGCCGTTGCAGTCAACGGGCTGTTGATACAGAACCGGATTCGCGATGATTCCGGTTGATGCCGGCATAGTTGCAAAATAACCCAATGTTGTCGCGATCTGTTTTTCGCCGAGCTCGTTGGCCCGGGCCACGGCCTGCTTGACCGGATTGTGTGCAGGCGCGAGCGGCAACAATGCGAAGGTGGTGTCCATTGAAGCGTCTCCCAACAAGAATCCCTTTTGGTCCTAGAATAACGAATTATTGCTCACAGACGAAACTCGGATGCGATTGAGTCGTCCGTCGTCGTAAAAATTATTGAACTATGGCTTCAAGCAAAGTATATTTACGCCGCTCTAAATGTCTACGGCTGAATTCTCACGAGAAGTACTGCGCCCGGCTCGGTATTCCAGCCTGTAGTTTCGATTCCAAACGTAACTCCCATTAGCGCATCTATTATTGAGTTATGACACAGACCTCACTGATCGCTAGTCTGTTAACTTCGCCGTCGGCGAATGGCGAAGAACTAACTAATCTTCCTGCTTCGGTGCAGTGGCTCGAAGTGCGGGCCGATCTTGCTACGGAACTCGACACAGATTGGTTACGCGATCGCTTCCCCGGCCGGCTCATCTATTCGTTCCGCGGCGATTCAGTCGATCGACAAGAGCGTCTTATCGCAGCAGCCGCAACGTACGATCGCGTCGAACTTGATGCGGATCGAGATTTCACACCCGAGCTTTTGAGCCAGGTGCCGCAAGAGAAACGGATCGTTTCGTGGTACGGACAAGCGAACAATTCATCGGAACTGCGGGAACGGTTCGATCAAATTTCTTCAGTTCCGGCCGGGCTGTACAAAGTCGTAACGAAGTCTGAACGCGTCACCGAAGAGTTCCTGCCGTTGTGGTTGCTCAAGTCGCTGCGGCGTACCGACACCGTCGCGTATTCGCACGGCACGCTCGGTTTTTGGAACCGGTTGCTGGCACTGCAACTGGGTGCGCCCGCGATTTACGGGGCAGTCGCACCGAACGCTTCATTCGAACCGACGGTCGCGAAGTTGATCGACGATTATGGTTTGCCGGAAGTAGCACCCGTCAAAGAGCTGTTCGCGATTATCGGCAATCCGGTGTTTCATTCGCTGTCGCCGCGGCTGCACAACGCGTCGTATCGCGCGATGGGATATCCGGCGCTGTTCGTGCCGTTGCTGGTCGACGCGTTCGATGATTTTTGGAGCGAGTTTGTGCTTTCCAAAACGCTCGATTCGCTGGGCTTTCCGATTAACGGCATGACCGTCGCCTCGCCGCACAAAGAAGAAGCGTTGCAAGCGGCCACGAACGTCAGTTCGATGGCCCGACAGGCGGAGGCCGCCAACATCCTTGTCAGAAACAACGGATGGTGGAATGCTGATACAACCGATCCCGACGTGGTCTATGCAGCGAAGCAGCAGCGCAGCGTCAACGTGCGTGAGAAACGTGCGGCTGTGATTGGCTGCGGCGGTGCCGGACGCGCGATTGCCGCGGCGCTGGTCGAATCAGGCGCCGGCGTCACGCTGATCAATCGCGGCGCCGAACGCGGTGAACATGCCGCGGCCCTGCTCGGACTCGATTACATTCCGCTGCCCGAGTTTGACGCGCATGGCTACGACATCGTCGTGAACGCTACGCCCGTCGGACGGGACACCGACGAGATTCCATTTAAGATCGAACGGTTGAATAATGAGGCCGTTGTGATCGATTTGGTTTACGGTTCGCGCCCCACGCCGTTGATCGGCGGAACACGCGCGCGCCGCCAGGTGGCAATCGACGGCCGCGACGTGCTGCTGACGCAGGTGCGACACCAGTTCCAAATGATGACCGGTCGAGAGATGCCCGACGCCATATCCGTGTAAACACGAATGCTAACCACCGATTCAAAGAACGACACGTACAGCCAGTTAGAACTAACCAACGAGCAGCAGGAGCTGATCAATCGCATCGCCGTGTTGGCGCGCGAAAACTTCGCTCCGCGCGCGGCCGAATACGATCGCAACGCGACGTTTCCTTTCGAAGATTTTGACGATCTGTTTCGCGCTGGTGTTCATGCCCCGGTCGTTCCGAAAGAGTATGGCGGACTCGGGCTTGGTCCATACGCGGGCGATGTCTTCACGTTGTGGATGATGACGAAGGAGATCGCGCGCGTCGACATGTCGCTGGCACGTTGTTGGGAAGGGCACGTCAACTCCCTCGTGCTGCTCGACGGCATGTCGACCGAAGAACAAAAGACGCGCTGGTTTGCGGGCGTCGTCGAGCGGGGTGAGAAGTGGGTCGCGTGGAGTGGTGAGCCGCAGGCGCGTAAACCCGGCGAGCCGGTGCGTTTCGGTACTCGCGTCGAGAAGGTCGACGGCGGTTACTTCATCGAAGGCAACAAGGCGTTTGCCACGAGCGCCGGCGGCGCGCAGTGGGCCATCCTGCTGGTGAACACGGCGGGACCGGGCGGCGTGCGTCACGCTGAAGCCGGTTCGCTCGATACGCAACTGATGATGGCGTGCAATCTTTCCGATCCTTCGATTGAGATCGATACATCGTGGTGGGACCCGATCGGGATGCGCGGAACGGCGAGTCACCTGGTCCACTTCCGGCGCACGTTTGTTCCCGAGTCAGACGTTATCGGATACCCGGGGCAGTATCTGAAGGAGGGTTGGCAGACGTGTTTCATTCCGCACTATGCCGCGACGTTCCTCGGAGCTGCGGAAGCCGCGTACGACTACGCGATGGAGTACATCACGTCGCAAAACAAGATCGAGGACCCTTACGTCCAACATCACATCGGTCAGATGTCGGTGAATGTTGAGACGGCGCATCTTTGGCTTCGGCATGTGGCGCGTTTGTGGGAGACGGGGCGTTACCTCGAAGCGCAACTCGCAGGCAGTCGCGCGCGTCACGTCGTCGAACATCTGGCGGAGTCGACGGTGAAGGACTGCATTCGCGCTTGCGGCGCACGTTGTCTGATCCGTCCGAGCGCGCTCGAGCGCATCTATCGCGATTTGTCTTTCTACGTTCGACACGATAACGACGATCACATTCTGGCAATGATCGGTAAGTCGGTTCTGGGACTTACTCACGATCCTTCTTTCTACAAACCGTAACGATTCGTGTGTGTACAATGCAGACCACTCCTCATCGGCGACGCTTCAAACTCAGAATCTGGTGGCTGGCGCTCGGCTACTTCGCCTTCTACGCGCCGTACAGTTTTCTGATCAAAGTCCTTACGACACGACTTTGGCCCGGAGTCGATGGGCCAGTCTCCGGATTTCAAATCCTGCCGGCCGTTGTAATCGCGACTGCGTTCGTATTGCTTGCGATCATCACTTTGCAAGGCTGGTGGAAATACGCGTCGCGTGGCGAATTTTTGGGACGAAGGATTCTCGTTCCGCCAGCCGATCGTCGTGCTTTCAGGCATCGGCACCGCAGTGATCATCGGAACGACCACGCTCGCGTTCGCGTTCACCGGAGTTTCGATCCTGTTCGCTCTGCTTTTAATGCGCGGCGGCGTTTTGATGATCGCGCCGAGCGTCGATCTTTTATTCCGCCGGCGAGTGCGCTGGTTTTCATGGGTCGCGTTGGCACTCACGTTGCCCGCCCTCGCGATTGCGTTGTTGGACGTCAACAACTATCGCCTTACCAGCGCGGCCGCAATAACGATCGGCGCTTACCTGTCCGGTTACTTGCTGCGGCTTCCCTGCATCACACGTCTAGCCAAACAGGAAGATCACCGAGATCACTCGGCGTTACTTCGTCGACGAGTCGATTGTCGCGTTGTTTTTCCTGGTAACCGTGCCGGCGCTCCTGGCGCTTCTCGGCCAGGGCCGGATCATGCTCGAACTCCGCGCGGGCTTCGTCGACATGTTCGCCAGCAGCGTGACAATACCGGCGATGTTGATCGGCGCGCTTTACGCCGGGCTCTACTGTTTCGGAACTCTGATCTATCTCGACTGTCGCGAAAACACGTTCTGCATTCCGTTGAATCGCGCTTCCAGTCTGCTCGCCGGCTTGCTTGCGACCTGCGGCCTGGCGTTGTTGTTCGGACAAGCATTTCCGAGCGAAGCGCAAGTCGGCAGCGCGAGTCTGATCGTGCTGGCGCTGTTGTTCCTGTCGCCACTGCATCACGTCGATCGATATCTACCTTTTCTGAAACCGCGGCGGGTGCCTGCGTTACAACCCGAGCGACTGTTTCTTTTCGTATGCAGCGGCAACACGTGTCGCTCGCCGATGGCGGCTGCGATGGCCAACGCGGAGATCGCGCGACGCCTGCGCATACCGTACGAATCACTCGAGACAGTAAACGTGCGCGCGATGAGCGCCGGTGTTTCGGCGCGAGTCGGAGCGCCGCTGACATCCGAAGCGGAAGAGGTGCTGCGCTCGTTCGACGTCCCCGTCAAACCGCACGCAGCTCGGAGTCTGACCCCCGAGCTCGCCGAACGTGCCGAACTGATCTTCTGCATGACCAGCGAACATCGTCAGAAAGTGATCGAGATGCTACCCTCGGTCGCGGGCAAGACTTACTGCCTCGATCTTCAGGGCGACATCGCCGATCCAATCGGCAAAGGCATGGCGGCCTACATCGCATGCGCACGCAGCATCCAGGCCGCGGTCCAACTGCGATTCAACGAGATCGGACTGGCTACGTAAATAACGGAGTGTTGAAGTCTGACGTCATCAAGGTGCTGGGTGCAGCATCATTTGCCGAGTTTCCAGCAATCAGATTTCCCGGCACAGTGGTTTGGTGCAACTTCGATCTTGCTCGCGACCTGGGCTTCGATGTTCCGCCGAGTAATCAACTCACACCAGAACTGCACGAACAGCTAATCACGTCGCTCTCGCTAAGGGCAGTCGCTCCTGCTGAGATCAACGGCCACAAGACAGTGACGATGTACGCCGACAAGTATGGCGGCGACGGCGTGAGTCCTGCGCTGGGTGCCGGACGTGCGGGCTTTCTTTCCGACGGCAATCTTTACGTCAAAGGCATCGGCTTCACACCGCTGTTTCGCCACAACGACAAAGACGATTTCGTCCATTCGCACGGCGGCGTGCACTTCGAAGACTGTCTGTCGGAAGCGGTGTTTGGCGAAGTGAACCACAACCTGTTCACACTCGGATCGACTGGCATCGTCGCGATCATCGATCAGGGGATGCACGTGACGGACCCTTCGGGCGGGCAGCGTCATATCGCGCTTGCGGTTCGCTCTGGACCACAGTTACGTCCGGGTCACTTGCTTGCGCGACGCGCGCGCGGCAGTCAATCGCCGCTCGACATGTTCGTGCAGATGACGAGCGCCACGAACCAACTCGTCATCAACGGCGTTCCGGATATTGCCGCGACGATGTTGCGCGTTATCGACGATCATGCGCAGGCGGCGGCGGAGTCGTTTCGCTGGCGGATGATTCACGGCGCGCTGAGTCCGTCGAACATGGACCTGAGCGGGGCAATGTTGGATCTGCCGACGCAGTCCACGCAGCCGCGGACGGCGCCGATCTTCAAACTCGATTACCTCGTCGAACTTCGGCACCGAGCACAAGGACCGTGGCTACTATCTTGCCGAGATGTATCGTCGAGTGTTGAAAGCCACAGATTCAGGCACGCGCGAACGCTTCAATGCGAAGTGGGTCAATGTCTCGAACGAGATGGACCAGGCGTATCGGCAAACACTTGCAGGTGAAACTGTTAAGCGCCGCAGGTCTTAAGACGGAGGTCGCCAGGCAAATTAGCCCCGATCTGGCTGCGACCTTTACCGATCTGCTGCTTGAAATGTCGGCGATGAAGAACCAGGGTTCGGCGTGCGTCGCGCGCAAAGTCGTTGAAGACCTCGCTGTGCTCGACGTTTTCAATCTTTTGCGATGGTTGCCGCGCGATTATTTTTTCGGGAAATCCGTGTTATGTGAAGCATCTGCGACCAGTCTATAAAGGCAACCGGTTTCAGATCGCGAAGAAGAAGGAAACAGTAAATGGCCTCGTTCATAAATTCGCGCGCGTCTATCGTGAGCTGATGACGGCGTGTGCGGAGTATCGGGATTCGATCATCGCGCGGGCGGAGTTTGAGAACGCGCCCGTTGACGCTCTTTATTGTTCGCGCCTTTACGACGACTTGAATCGGGCGATCGCCGATTACAAAGCAACGGGTAACAGCGAGATCATTCGTGAAGCAATCGACAGCCGCGTCGCGCGCTCGTTACGCAGCGTCGATGGTCTATTGGCCCAGGGGAGTTCTCGTTACCTGCGTGATGGTGGAATCGAAACACAGATTAGAACGATTGATGGAGTCCGGTATTCCGTGCGGGCATGGAACGATCGTTCACAAACCCGCAGAGTGCGACAAACAAAGAACGGATCCGTGGTTGAACTCGAGGTTGAACCTTCGTGTGTCGTAGGCCGTGTTGGCAGGTATACTTTCGCGATTCCCGACCGAGACGATCTGCAGCGAATGATGTAATGTGGTCCATCGGCATCTACACCGGCGCTTCGCCGTTCGAACTTCGAGCACCAGCGAACAACCCGAACCCTGTCGTCACCGCGGCCGACGTCACCGACGTACCCGCAGAATTCGTCGCCGATCCTTTCATGCTGCAACACGACGGCCGCTGGCACATGTTCTTCGAAGTCTTGAACCGCGACACGCAACGCGGCGTGATCGCGACAGCCACCAGCGACGACGCGTTCACCTGGACCTACCAACGCGTTGTCCTCGAGGAATCGTTTCACCTCTCGTATCCATACGTGTTCGAATGGCAAGGCGACCACTACATGATTCCCGAAACGCTCGGCGCCGCCGCATTGTGCCTGTACAAAGCCGATGTGTTTCCGACGCGCTGGTCTCTGCAACACAGACTGATCGAAGGACAACACGCAGATCCCTCGATCGTGCGCTTCGACGATCTGTGGTGGATGTTCACCTGCACGCAACCCTACGGGCACGACATTCTGCGACTTTACTTCGCACGCGATCTCGTTGGACCATGGAAAGAACATCCCCGCAGCCCGGTGATCACAAACGACAAGTCACGCGCACGTCCCGCAGGACGCATTTTGCAATTCAACGGTCATCTCGTTCGCTTCGCACAGGACTGCGTCCCGCAGTACGGCACGCGCATCAGGGCCTTTGAAATCAAGGGGTTAACTCGCGAGACGTACGTCGAAGTCGAACATCCGAACAGCCCTGTGCTGTCACCGGCGGGTGAAGGCTGGAACGCGTTTGGAATGCATCACGCCGACGCGCATCAACAAACCAAGGGCAACTGGATTGCCTGCGTGGACGGACGTCTCGGCGTACACCTCTGCTAACAAACATGCGCATCCTCCTCTCATCCGAGCATCGCTACCCCGCCTTCGCAGACGTCGGCGCTGGTCCACATCCAAAGCCCTACCCGTCCGGCTCCGGATTCTGGATTCACGACCTGCTCGGCAAAGGTCTCGCAGAGATGGGCCACGAGGTCTTTTACCTTCTGCGACAAGGCTCAGCGAAACCATTGCCGCCCGGCGTGCGTCTCGTTACGCAACCGGTATGGGACGCCGACATCCTGCACACGATCTCCGATCGCGACGACTTGTTGATCCGCGAGTGGCAATCGCGCGGTCGGCCGTGGGTCTCGACCTGCCACATCGACATGAGAACGCGCGGTATGGCCCAACGGCCCACGACTGAGAACTGGATCTTCGTCTCACGCACGCTCGCACGCCGCCATGGTCGCCAGCGGTTCGTCTTGAACGGCGTCGATCCCGGCGCGTGCATCTACTCCGAATCGAAGCGCGATTATTTTCTGTTCATGTCGTCAATGGATTGGGAGATGAAGAAAGGACTCGACATCGCGATCTCGCTTGCGTTTCGCATGCGCGTCAAGCTCGTCGTCGCGGGCACGGCAAACAACTACAAGCGCATCATGAGAATCGCTGGTCTGTGCCGGCAGATTGGTGCGACGTATGTCGGCGACGTCCGCGGACCGCGGAAAGCGGAACTACTCGCGGGCGCGCGCGCGTTTCTCTTCCCGACGCGAGTTGACGAAGCGTTTGGATTGGGAATGGTCGAAGCGCTGATGTCGGGCACGCCTGTGATTTGCAGTAACAAAGGCGCGTGCCCGGAGATCATCTCGCGGGACGTCGGCTTCGTCTGCCGCGACGATCGCGATTACATTTCAGCACTCAAAAGTATCGGAAGCATCTCGCCGCGTGCGTGCCGTGAGAAGGCGATGCGCGAGTTTCACTATCAGCGGATGGCGCGCGATTACGTCGCCGAGTATGAGAAGGAGATCGCGCGGAATAATTCTTCCCATCGCTCGAGCGCCGATTCGAACGGGAACCTCTCGACGACCTCCAGTGCGCGCGAGGCGTAAGCGGCGCGCGCTCGTTCGTCACGCATCAACATCACCAGCGCATCTGCAAGTGCAGCCATCGTGTTCTCACTCACGACCACGCCGTCGATGCCGTGCCGGACGATCCTGCGCACGGATGGTCCAGCGTCCATTGCCACAACCGGAACACCACACGCCAACGCCTCCCAGATCGCATTTCCAAATCCTTCAATCCGCGACGCTGATACGAAGAGATCGGCGCTCGCCAGCACCTCGTAAGGTTCGGTCGAGAAGCCGCAAAAGTGAATTCGATTCGGAGCGAGTTTTTCGACGAGATGTTCGAGCATGTTTCGCTGTGGTCCATTGCCGTAGATGTCGAGGTCCCATTCGGGAAACTGCGGCGCAATACTCGCAAATGATCGCACTAGAAACTCCGGCCGCTTCTCTGCTGATAAGCGAGACAAGGTAACTACTCTTCGTCTCACATTTTCAGATCTGTGTTGCAGTGTCGCAGGAGCGAGCAATGGATTTGCAATGGCCCATGCTTTTGCGCCTTTGGCTGTAAACCACCCAGCGATCACCGGATCGGGCGCGACCACCGCAACCGCGTGCCGGTACAACTCTTCTCGCGCGCCCTGCCACTTCCCCAACGAAATTCGCCGCGCATCAGTCTGTTCACAGACAACGACGGATGTGCTTGTTTCGGCCATCGCAGCCAGCACGCGTACGTTCGTGCGATCGATAAACGAGACGACTACGTCAGGACTGCTCGCGAGAATCGCGTGTCGAAGCACCGCCAGAATTGTCAGATCCGGAATCAGTTGCGGGCAGCGCGCGGTGTGAAGCAAGCGAAGGATTGATGCCGTTGCGGCGTCGTTGATTTCGTCCGGTCGCGCTGGACGAGGCCAACCGAGATCCTGTAACTCAACTCGCGGATCGATAGCGTAAGCCGGCACTCTCTTGTTCTGTGAGATGGTGAGTATTGTTGGATGTTTTCCACGTGCTGCCCACGCGTTTGCGAGATTTATACAAACCCGCTCGGCCCCTCCACCTCCGAGTCCGGCAATAACCAGCGTTACACGCACAATTCATTCAACCGGGTACGCGGCGACGACATCGAGCATGACCAGCGCACCCGCCGGAAGCGACGCCGCCGCGAACGCGGTGCGAGCAGGCAGCGGGGTTATGCCGAGACCCGGCAACCACGCCGCATAAATCTGGTCCACCGCTTTGAAGTCCTTGATATCGGCGAGCAGCAGCGTGACCTTCACGATGTCGGCAGCCGTACATCCCGCGGCATTCAGGATCGCGTCGATGTTCGACAACATGCGACGCGTTTGCGCTTCGAGACCGTCGTCGAGTTTGCCGGTGTCGGGATCGCGGCCGGTCTGCGCCGTCACGAACACGAGATCGCCCGTGCGAATTGCCTGTGAATACGTGCCGAGTGCCGGCGGCGCCGCGTCGGTTTTGATTCGTGTTTTATTGACCATCCGACTCGATCCTCTCCGCCCGCAAGGGAATCTCGAAATTCACCTTCACTGGTCCACCGCTCAACGGCGCGAGGTCCATCAACTGGACCTGCCCCGGGAAGATGATCTGCAACAGGACCACGTTCGACGGATCCGCAAACTCCAGATCGAAATAGTGAAACTCGGTGATGTTGGAGCAATAGATCCAGAGGTTGTTCTGCTCGCGAATCCAGTTGCGAAAACCGTCGCTTTCCATCGGCTCGGTGCGGATCTCGAGCGGCGCCTCAGTGAGTATCTGCTTCGTCAAGTCGAAGTGTTCGAACGCGTATTGCCAGCTCTGTTCGTAAGGGCGCTTGGTCGAGCCACGCTCGCGCGGAAGCGTCCCGCGCTGTTTCATGCAGATGTTTTCGCGCACAAACTGTTCGCGCTCGCTGGCGATCTTGTAATCGCCGTCGGTGAGCCGTTGCAGAAAGTGGTCCACATCGCGGCTGCTGATGAACACGCGACGGATGATATTGAAATAAGTTATCGCCGTGGGATTGACGTCGAAGATCGTCAACCGCGTGGGACGCCAGAGCGGGATCAAGTTGAGACCGTATAGACCACCGACGACGCTGATCATGTGAATGTCTTTGCGTCGTTCGGGTGCGACATTGTCGTAGTGCGACTTGATCTCGGCAAACTCGCTAAACGAGCCATCCTGCGCGCCGTCGTCGGTGCCGTAGAAGACGTTTTCCGGATGGTCGTGGTACATCTCGCGGTTGAAGGCTCGGGGTGCTTGTACTGTCACGATTCCCTCTTTACCTGAGCGGCCTCAAAATCCCAGGCCGGCTTGTTGAGTTCTCGAAAGTTATCCATTCGTTCGCTCCAACCGGTTTCGACCGGCTGTGAGCTGGTGTAGGTGATGCGAATCTTTTGATCGATGAAGTCGAGTGCGTTCTCGACGACGGCGGTGTCGGGGTGGCGAACAGTGACGAAGCCGTCGCCGGTGTAAGTGGCCGACTTTGGGCCGCCGATCTTGGGCCAGCGTGCTTCGACGATCATGCTATCGAGTTCGTGTTCGACTTCTTCGAGGCCATCGACGATTTCCACGGATCCGGAGCCGGGGCTGCGAAGAAAGATCGTCCCGACGGCGTACTTGCGTTCCAGTGGACCATCGAAGGTATCGTCAACGGCCACCCTGGCCCATACGCGATAAGGATCGATATCGTGAGCAAAGCCAAACATTGGGCCAATGCGCGCGCCGGCCGGGCGGAGTGTCGCGTCGATGAAGCCGGCTGGCCCGGAGGCGTCGATGAAGCCTTCCATGTGCGTGATCGCGTTTCCGACTTGTAACGCCCTGACTGCCGCTAATCCTTGCTCGATGAAGGGTTTGTAGGCGGTGAGGTCGCGCGGCATAACGCAGCGCCACTGTATCGCCGCATCTTCGAGCGCGTCCAGGATCGGCGGGTTGTAGCAGCAAACTGAGTAACACTGCGGTTCGTTGGCGATGGTGACCGTGTCGAAGCAAAGCTCCTGACCATCGACATAAGTCTCTACGATCACTGGCGGTGTTACGATTTCCAGGACGTGCGAGAGTTCTTCTTCGGTGGTTACGCGAAACGTGGTCAGCGCGCCGCTGCCGTTGAGCGGCTTGAGCACGATGGGAAATCCGACCTCTTCGACAAAGCGTCGCGCATCTTCAGCGTGATTGATTGTTTTGTCTCGTGGAGTCGTGACTCCTGCTCGTCGCAGCGTTGATTTCAGTTGTGATTTGTCGAGTGTGCGTGCGACCACTTCGGAACTCATTGCGTGGAGACCCAACGCCTCGTTTGCTTCAGCGACAGCCGCGAGCAGAGTCTCCTGTGCAGTCACGATTCGGTAGACGTTTCCGATTCTTTTGGCCACCTCGATCAAGTCATCCCCATCAACGATACAGATTTCCAAAGTCACATCATCAAGATTCTTGATCGCATTCGCACAGCGCAGCGCCTCACCGCTCGCCGAACCACACACAAACATAACGCGGCGCGCGCTCATGCTTTCGCTCCCTCCGCCGCGCGCCGGCGCGCTTCGAGTTGCGCTTCACGCGCCGCTTTGTCGTGTATCACGTATTGAATGACGTCGCGCCCGGCAGTCGTCTCAACATCCTGCTGTGACAGCGGCTCCAATCCGTGAAACGAAATATCGGAACGCATAAACGCAAGCAGCGAATTCGGCCGGTACGGCGCCGTTTTCACGCGAATAAAATCTTCAAACGCGTAATGCTTGCTATTCGGACAGGTGAAGCCTGCTTCCTTCGGACGATAAAGCGACGTGCCAAGATGTTCCGCGCTGTCGTCAGGCGCGAGATAAAGCAACAGCACCACAAGCTTCGTGTAGAGATCCGAGTGTGGTCCAAGAAAGTAATCCGCCCGGTGTCGAATGAACTGCGACTCGACCGACACGGCCGGCCAAGACTCTCGCACTCCACTAAACGACTCCAGCACCGCTTGCGCGACTTCTTCACTCAAAAACCACGAATTAAACAGATTCCAAAAAACTCTCTGCTCGATTGGCAGTCGATCCGTCCAACCGCCGTCCATGTCTCGCTGATCACGATGCCGAAAGTGGTCCAACTTCAGATCCGTCACTTCGTACAGATTCGTGTAAACGTCACTCGAGGGCAGGTGACGCAGCATCAGGCGATAATAATCATCCGGAAAAACGCGATCGAGGACGTAGTGCGGAAACGGATCGGTTTCCACTTTCGCACTGCGCAGGCGATCGACGAAGTGTTCGAAGAGATCCGTCATAACTCCCGCTCCGCCTCACGTACGCGCGGTATCACTTCGCGCCCGAAGATCATCATCTCGTCGAGCTTGGGCCAACCCGCGATAATGAACTGCGTCACGCCGATCTTCTTGTACTCGAGGAACGCGTCCGTGAGATCCTGCGGCGATCCGACGAGCGTGATCGCAGACGATCCGTAGTACGGCACCAGGCCGGCCCATAAACTGCGGTTCATCCAACCAACATTGTCGGCGGCCGCGAGCGCGTCCTTAAGCGTCTTTGAGTCGCTCGCAGAAAGAATCCGCCGCTCCTGGCGTTCAATTTCTTCGGACGGCAAGAGAGCTTCCGCAGTTGCGATGGCCTCTTCCCGCGTCGGCCTGCACACGACACACAACCGCAGACAAACCTCGATGCCGTTTTCTCGAAAGCGCCTCACCAAAGGTTCAAGCTTCTCCGGCGTATCGATCAATCGCAAGTAGCACGAGCCCTGTGTCATCGCGAGACGCTGCGCCTGCTCCGAGTGTCCCGACACATAGATCTCCGGCATGGTCCTATCCGGCGCCAGAAACGGCGTGAACAGCTTTCCGTGTTCGATACGGCAGTATTTACCGGTGAAATTCACAGCGCCGTTGTTGGCCCAGAACGATCGACACACGCTGAGAAACTCTTCGGCACGCGCGTATCGTTCGTCATGTTCGAGAAAGTCGCCATACCCACGCTGCTCGACCATCGAACTACCAGCAACGATATTCAAACTCACTCGCCCGCCAATCACGCCCGACAGCGTGTTGATCTGTTGCACAAACGTCGCCGGCTGCATCAGTCCGAGACGATAAGCGACGATAAACTTGAGCTTCTTCGCCGCCTGGCCCACCGCGCACGCGACGAAAATCGTGTCAGGCTCGTAACGACTGAACGACAACAACACCGACTCGATGCCCGCGGCTTCAGCACAACGCGCAAAGCGCACCCAGCCTTCCATGTCAGGCAGCGCCGCGGCCGAGCCCGCCTTCGTCGTCGCGACACGCGAAGTCTCCTGCGCGGTCTTCATGCCGACCTCGCCGCCTTTCGGAAGCATCCAGTGAAATCGCAGGTTCATCCTTGTCTGATCAATGGCAGTACTTCGCGTCCGAAGACATTCACGGTATCGACCTCGGGCCAACCGGAGATGATGAACTCCGTCACGCCGATTCGCTCGTATTCCAGAAACATCTCCGCAAGTTCCTGCGGCGAACCAAGCAACGTGGTCCATACCGGACCGTAGTGCGGCACGAGCCCGGTCCACAGCGAACGATTCAGCCAATGAGCACCGTGGCCATTCGCGCCTTCGCGATACATCTGCGAGTCGTCTTTTAATTCGATAGTGCTTTCGGCACGGTCCTCCGGCAACAGACTCTCCGCAACTCTGATCGCCTCTTCGCGCGTCGGCCGGCACAGCAAACACAACCTGAGACAAACTCCGACGCCCCGCTCACGAGCACGAGCAACAACCGGCGCGAGCTTCGCCGGATCTTCCGCGACACGCAGCCAACACGTTCCCTGCGAGTACGCGAGTTGCTCCGACGGTTCCGAATGACCGGAGACGTAGATCTCCGGCGACTTTCGCTCGTTCGACACAAAGGGCGTCGCGACTCTCCCCTGTTCGACACGATAGTGTTTGCCGTCGAAATCGACGTCGCCGTTCGCACGCCAAAACGCATTGCACACGGCGAGAAACTCCTCCGCGCGTTCGTAGCGTTCGTCGTGCGAAAGAAAATCGCCATAGCCGTGTTGCTCTTCACTCGAACTGCCGGCGACGATGTTGAAGGAAACGCGTCCGTCCGTCAGCGCGGACACGGTATTCATCTGCTGCACGAAAGTTGTCGGCTGCATCAGACCCGAGCGGTACGCAATGATGAACTTCAGTTTCTTCGTCACTTGGCCCAACGCACAGGCAACGACGAATGGATCCGGCTCGTAACGACTGAACGAAATCAGCACCGACTCGATTCCAGCTTCTTCCGCCTGCCGCGCGAAGTGCGTCCAGCCGGCGATGTCCGGCCGCGGCGCGGGCGAGTCGGCACGCATTGACTCGATGCGATAGCGCGCCGCTTCGCGCGGCGTTTGCCGGCCGTCCAACGCGACCTCGCCGCCCTTCGGAAGCATCCAGTGAAATCTCAAACTCATCGGTTTCTGATAATGCAGCAGTGTTGCCACTCGCGGCAGACGGGCGCATGGATCGTCGCGCCCGGAAAAAGCAACTTCATGAAGTCCGCGGTAAAAAATGAACAATACGATTCGTGCGGTTTGCCGCGACGCGTCTGGTGGTACAACGCGTCTCCCGGTTCGACGTACAACGTATCGTCAATCATGACAAACCAGCGCGCGCGTTTGACCATCTCGTGCTGCCCGCGTGGTCCAAGATTCCGCAGCACTGTCGATCCGCGACGCACCGACGGATCCGACAACGATCGATCAAACCGCGGCTCGAAAAAAGTAAACGCCAGCACACCGTCAGGCGCGAGCATGCGTCGCAACGCTCCCACCGATTCCACCATCTCCTTCTTATCGACGTGAGTGAAAACCGAAAACGCGAGAATGATGTCGAACTTTACACCGCAATCCGGTATCGGCTGATTGCGCCGGCCATACGGGTTGTACTGCGGGCTGTAGCGATTGAAGTGCACGAAGTGCGCGGGCGGATGTGTCAATCGGCCCTGTTCGACCACGGCCGGGTTGATGTCGATGCACCAGTAATCTTCATGGTCCATCCGGTCGCCCGCGCTAGTGAGAAAAGTGCCGATATTGCCGCCAAAATCAAGGATCTTGCGGCCTTTCCAGTCCGGATGGCCCAGCACTTCGTCGAAATACGGGAACTGCGTCAGCCGCGTCGAAACAAGGTTCCAGGAGAACGAACGCGGGCTCTCGAACAGGCGTTTCGCGCCGTCGTGAAGTCGTTCGTCATCGTGCAGCGACATGCGATCGGTTCTCCCGTGTTCAGACTTCGATGGTCCAGGGCACAGCATCTCGCGAAAGCCCGTGACGCCTGGCCCAACGCTCAATGGCCCACGCAGGCGTGTCGACGTCGCGATAACCGCCAAGTAGTTGATGCGTGATCGGATCGGTTGTGAGTAGCTGTTGCTCGTCGGGGTCTTCGAGATAGACCTCGGGCTTCATCCAGCGATAGGCGTAGCCGTAAATCACGACCTTCGAAGTGCGATTGCTGCGGTTCGGCGCGGCGGTGTGATAGATGCGGTTTTCGAAAAAGAGCGCATCGCCGGCGTTGAGTTGTAGATCGCACACTTCGACTTCGATCGGATCGACGTCGCCTTTCGGGATGTTCAATGGACCAGGCAGACGATGAGAGCCGCGGGCCATCAGCGTCATGCCGGAGTGGGGCTGTTGAAAATCGGTGAGGCAGTAACAGACCTTGATGCCGACCAGCGGCAACTGTTCGTGGCCCAGATCTTTCGGAATGCGAATGTCGCGATGCCAGCCGCGACGGAACGGCGGATCGTCGGGCTCCTCCGGACGTTTGTAAATGATCGTCGTCGAATGGAGATGAATGTTCGGGCTCATCAACTGGACCACGAGCGGCACTGTTGTTGAATTCGAGACGAGTGCGAGCAGCGCTTTTTCCTTGAGCAAGCCGCGACGCAAGTCGAGATGGTTGTACTCAGGCTTGCCGGAGATCACCGGTTTGCGCAGAAACGCTTCGCTGAGCCGGTCGGATTCTGCGGTGAGTTGCTTCACCGCATCCGCGTCGAGCGCGTCGCGAACCACGAGAAAACCGTCGTCCACGAACGACTGTCGCTGCTCTGAGGTGAGTGGCACAAATTCCACGCGCGCTTAACCTTTTCCGATCACACAACAGTGCTGCATTTCGTCGTTCACGGGCGGCAGGATCGTCGCTTCCGGGAACAACGACTTCATGTAGTCGACTGAGTAGAACGTATGATAAGTCCGCTGTTGCTCGAGCTCATAGATTTTCGTAGCTTCAGTTTCGAGATAAAGGTCCTCGCCGTTAACCAACACAAACCATGGCGCGCCATGCGCGCGCTCGATCAAGTCGTCGACGTCTATGTCGAGCGTGTTTCCCTTCTCTTTCTCCAGAAAGATCTCGCGTTCGAGTCGCCAGCGAAGGTTGTTGCCGTCGTATCGACCGGGCCACGAGAAGTAATGCGGATCGATGAACGTAAACGCCAAAGCGCCGCCATCGCTTAAACACTTTCTCAATTGCTCGACGAGGTCGAACATGTCCGTGCGCGACGTGTTGGTAAAGACCGAATAGGCGACGATGTAATCAAACTGCTGCGATAACTCCGGCAGCTTCAGTCGCGAAACTCCGTGCGGATTGAAAAAGAAGCAATAGCGATCGTAAAAGACCCAGTGCGCCTTCGGGAACGCCGCTTTCCCGCTTTCGATCGACTCCTGGACCACGTCGACGCACCAATACCGTTCTTCGTCGATCGTCGAATTCGGATCGCGCAGCATGTTCCCAACGTTTCCGCCGAAGTCGAGAACGTATTTCCCGCGCCAGTCGCTGTCATTGAGTTGCAGCGCGAAATAAGTAAACTGCCCGGTTTTCGTCGACAGAAACGCCACACGCTGTCACTCCGCCGCGTAAAAGAATTCGCGATTCAGATAGTTAGACCGGCCGCTGTCGTCGAGAAACGTCGCGAATAGCACGATCACGAGCACGCCCTTATTGATCCTGATGTGCGTTTCGGCGCGCATGAACCCAAACTCAAACGTCGCCATCAGCGCGCCCGTCCGTTGGCCCGCTTCCTCTTCGAGGTTCGCTAACGCGTGCGCCGTCACGGTGGGCCATGCGATGAGACCTTCGTCACCAACGCCAATGACATTGACTCTTATGTCATCGCCTTCGCGCGCGATCGTGCATTCGGCGATCCCGCGCGTGTCGTGATTCGTGTTCAACCAGCTTCCGAAAAGCTTCTCGATGTTTCCGGTTCTAGCTGCCCGTAGCTCCGGGTTCAAATGGCTGTTTTGTTTGAAAGCGGCTTGTGTCATGTGTTTAGAAACGGTCGTGACTCACGGCAAAATACTCGCGCAGGAAATAGTCGGCGCGCCCGCTGTCGTCTTTGAAAAGGTTGAACTGGGCCAGCACCAGCAGGCCCTTCATGATCATTGCCTGGAGCCGCGCTTCCGCAAATCCGAAATCGAAGCTGCAAGTGAAACCGACGCCTGCGTGCGACGATGGTCCGCCGGCAAACACCTGCGCCTCGCTCGTGCCCCAATCGATCAAACCATCCGGTCCCATCGCGAATACCTGAAGCTGAAGTTTGCCGCCGGCGTCCGAGATGTTGACGCGAGCAATACTGTTCGTGTCGAGGTTTGAATTGATCCAGGTGCCGACGAGCGCAGCGCAATCGATCTCGCCGCTTTGTGCTTCCACCCGATCCGATAGTTGTGCAAATTGCATCTGTTAGTTTCCCGTTCTAATCCAACTGCGAATCATCAAACGATCTGAAGCCGGCCCGGCGGCTATGGGCGTGCGCGCGTGAATCGTGCGCCGGTTGTCGGAGAACAAAAGCTCGCCTTCGCGCATCAGGAAATCGAGCGTGCGCGGCGTGGTCGAGACGACATCTTCGAAACGTTCAAGTGAATGCAGCATGTCTTCCGAAAGTTTTGCTCCGGTCGAATCGAGCGCGAGGTCGATCGTGTAACGACGCCAGCAGACGCTCGACTCCGTCAGTATCGGGCGCCACTGAACGCCGCCGCCCCAGTAACTCGCCAACTGCCAAGGCACAGCTTCCGATTCCAATTGTTGCAGCGTCGCGCCGCCTAGTCGCTCGTGCACTTCGCTGCGTATCGAATCGACGTCGAGGATCCGCGAACGGCCACCGCCTTCGGGATCCGCTCGCACGCAGACCATCGAGATCAACTCGACGGGCGGTTCCCAGTCAGCAGTGTCGGTGTGCAATCGCTCGCTTTCGTGTCCGCCGCGCGTGGACATGATGTCCGTTGACGGCTGGATGTAGTGCACCAGTTGAGCGCGAGGCTTTTCGTACGGCCGCGCAACCAATTCTCCGAAAGCACGATTCACAGCGACGAACACTTTGTTGCCGGGATCGAACAGGAGACCACGGATCAGGGCGCAATAAGGCGACTGCGCAATTCGATCTTTGATTTGGGCGATCAGCAAATCAAATGCCTCTGGCGCGGCAGCGCGCACGTGTTCCAGCACCGACGTTTGCAGCGACGTCGAATAGAACTCGCGATTGTCATAGTCCGGCAAACTCTTCGCCGCGCGAAGCAGATCGCGAGCGAGGGTGTCGCTAACCTGAACTATTGAGTTCTCTGGGAATGGCATCATTTCTGGAAGATGCAGCAGTGTTGCATCTCGCCATTGACCGGGGGGCGGATCGTCGCGTGTGGAAACTGCTCGCGCATGAACCCTTCCGTGTAAAAAACGTGGTAGGTCATGCACGCCTCAGTTTCACCAACCCATTGCCCGTTGCTCTCGATAAACAATTCGCCGTCTACCAACGCACACCAGCGCGCGTCTCGGCTGTGGACCAATAGTTTTCCTGCGTCCACTTCCGGATTCGAGCGCTCAAGACGCCACTTAAGATTCTCGTTCCAATGCGGATCGATGAACGTGAACGCCAGCGTTCCGCCGGGCGCAAGCTTCGCCTCTAACTGCGCGACAAGATCGTGCATCTCCTCCAGCGTCGTGTGCGTGAAAACAGAATACGCGAGAATGATGTCGAATTCGCGTCCGAAATCAGGAACCGGCAGATCGACGACGCCTTCGGGATTGAACGAACAGTTGTAGCGATCGTAGTGGGCCCAGTGGGCGTCGGGAAACGACTTGCGGCCTTCTTCAATCGCGTCGCGAATCACATCGACACAATAATAATTCTGCTGACGAATCTCACAATCGGGATCGTGCAGGATGTTTCCCCTGTTGCCTCCGAAATCCAGCACCGATTTACTCGACCAATCGGGGTGGTCCAATTGCGCGTTGAAGTAAGCGAATTGCGTGGACTTGAGGACCCGGCCACGAAGTGCCCGTTGCTCGGCTGAACCGCGCCAAACGTGAACTTCTTCAACGATCATCCGTTTAATCCGCGTTCAGTTTCGCTTCTAAAACGTTCAAGCTCGGCGGCCAGAAGTGGTTCGAGATCTTTCAACCACGTCGCGCGCTTCATCACCGTGAGCCGGTCGCGCAACAGGATCATCTCCTGATCCTTTGTCGTGCTCCGACCGGGAATGCCGCGGCCGTTGCGCGAGTCGTCGTCGAAGCGGCGCACGTGCGCGAGAATCTTCGGCAGCACCGCGACGCGGCATAGATGGCAGACGCGCATCTGAAACTCCCAGTCTTCACAGCAGTCGAGATCTTCAGCAAACAGCTTCGGACCGATTCGCGCCAAGGCTTCCCGTCGCACCGTCACGGAACACGTATGGACCGTGTTCGTGCTGTTGGTCCATAACCAATCGCACTCGTTCGCCCAACGGACCTCGCCGCCAGTCGCGGCGAGCAGGCCGTTTTGCGCGAAACGACTGGGACCATCCGGCTGATGTTCGAAGAAGTTTTGACTGTCAGACAAAACTGCCTCGGCCTGCGGAAATCGCTCAAACACGCGCAGCTCGGCGTCGAGCTTTCCCGGCAGCCACACGTCGTCGGAATCCAGAAAAGCAACGAAGTCACCGCGCCCGAGCGCCACGCCGGCGTTCCGCGCCGCTCCGGCGCCACTGCGATTGCCGAGACGCAACAATTGAATCGCATCGCCGTATCGGTCCTCGAGCCGATCCGCTGTGCCGTCGGTTGACGCGTCGTCGACGACGATCACTTCAACCTCACCCGGTCGCTGATTCAACGCACTATCGATCGCCTCGCACACAAGATGCGCTCGGTTCCAGCTCGGAATAACAACGCTCAGAATCATAACTACATGGCGAAAAGCATCTGATGATTGCCTGCGCGATACGCCGCAATCGCATCTTCCAACGAGCGTTCCGGCGGCTGCTCGACAATCGTGAAACAATCCTTTGGTCCATCGCCGCGCACCCACGCCACCGCCGTCCTGCTTGCAGTCAACGCGGGCGTCGAGTACGTCGCCGAAAACCCGATGCGCGACTCGTCCGATTGATTCGGATTCGACGCGTGCAGGATCAGCGGATGATGCAGACTCATCTCGCCTTCGCGCATTACGATGTCGTGCGGCGAGTCGATGTCCACTTGCGCCGTCAAACCCTGTGTTGTCAGGTTGTTAGGGTTCGGACGGTCGGCGTGCGGAACGAGTCCGAGTCGATGCGATCGCGGCACGACGCGCAGACAGCCATTCTCAGCAGTCGCCTCTGTCAGTCCCAACCAAATCGCCGGCACAAACGCCTGATCGACGCGCTCCGTGATCCCATCCTGGTGCCAGCCGACAAACGAAGGACTCTGCCCGAACTTGTAAAACAAGCGCGTCGACTTGAGCAGAATGTTTGGACCAATCAGTTGTTCCATGCAATCGAGCACGCGCGGATGAGTGCTCAGATCCCACGCCCAGCGAAAGTAAAGATGTGGACCATCGAGTCGCGTCACGCGGCCGCCGATCGCCGTGCAGGTCTGCTCGACCTCGGCGCGAAAACGGCGCACTTCTTCAGCCGAGAGAATCGGGATCGAGTACAGGAACCCTAACTCCTCGTAGTGAGCCAACTGTGCGCGAGTGAGAACGGAGGCCATCTCAATTACCGTGTCGTGAGTTGGGGAGCAGTTTAGAAGACGGTTCCCCAAGCGTCAATAAAATCGTTAAAATCCGTGTAATCTATGTCTCTATTTCCGTTAAAAGTGTGCATCAATCTCGATCGACGACCGGAACGTTGGCAACGAATGCAACGCGCGTTCGCCGATCAGAGCATTGGACCAGTCCATCGGTTTTCAGCGATTGACGGAAACAACATCGCGCTGCCGGACAACTGGATTCACACAGCCGGCGCGTACGGATGCCTCCGCAGCCACATCGAGGTCGTTCGCGAAGCACGCGGCGCGAGCTTATCGAGCGTACTGATCTTCGAGGACGACGTCGTTTTCGATCCAGAGTTCAAAGAAAAATTCGCAACGTTCATTCAGGAACTGCCCGACGATTGGGACATGCTGTTCCTCGGCGCGCTGCACAAGGACGAGCCCATCAAAGTGTCGGAACACATCGGCCGCATCACAAAAGCGAATTCGACGTTCGCCTACGCCATCAGAAACACCGTGTTCGACGCGTTCGTCGATTTGAACAGCCGGGCCGAACACGTGCTGGACATGAACAACTACGTGTTGCAGGAGCGGTTCAACTGCTACTGCTTCATGCCCAACCTCGTTTGGGTCAAGTCTGAATATTCCGACGTTCAGAAACGTTTAGAGAACCACTGGTATCTCGAAAAGTCGCTCATCCTGTTTGGCAGCCACATGGACCAGCTATTGAGCCGGACCCAAATCGTCATTGCTCCCGGTTCCGGGAACCTCGATTTCCTCGTCGACTACTATCGCGAATACTTCGCGCCACTCGCTTCAATCGAAATCGGCAACACGGATCTGAAGAAAGACTTCGTCGTGCTCATCGACGACGACATCTATCTCGAGGCGATGGACATCCGAGCAAATCTGCTGATGTGCGAAGAGTACGACGCCGCCACGGGCTTTTCGAACGTCATCGAACTAACACGCGAACAAACCGACTACTTATGCACGACTCGCTTCACGCGCGGAATCGAGCTCTCGAACAACAGATTTTCAAAGAACGATCGTTGCCACTTTCGGACACGCCGGGCGCCGAATCGGATCTTCCACTCACCAAATCACGCGCTACGATTATCCGGCGGCTCAACCAACCGCAGATGACTGCAATCCGCCGTGCCGCGCACTCGCATCACCTGCCGATCGCGATTCGTGCTCTGGTTCGTCACAAACCGAACGATAAAACCGATGCGTGGTCCATCCGACGTGTTTGGATTCGACCCGTGAACGATGTTCGTGTGATGCAACGACATCTCGCCCGGCTTTAAAACAACATCAACCGCCTGCGACTCGTCGACGTCCATTCGCAAACGCTCACCACGCTTGTTGAGCAGGTTCGGATCCTGCACGTTGTCGTGTTCGAGTACTCCCTGCTTGTGCGACCCCGGAACCACGCGCATACACCCATTCGCCGGTTCACTCACCGTCAGCGCAATCCACGCGGAAACCGACGGCGTCAGATGCCATCCGGAATAAACACTGTCCTGGTGCCACGACGCATAACCCTCATCGTGCGGCGGCTTATAAAACACTAGATTGCCATCGATCAGAATCTCCGGTCCAATCAAACTCTCGACCGCATCCAACACCGCCCGATGACTCGCCAACCGGTACGCCCACGGATACGTCAGGTGCAACTGGTCCAACCGCCTCGGCTTCTCCCCCGCCACCGCCTCCAGTTCCGCCCGAAACTCCGCAACCTCGGCCTCAGACAACACGCGGATCGGAAACACGATCCCCTGCTGTTCATACAGATCGATCATTGCAGATAAAGGAACGAGTTGCGTTCAATGAAACCACGGTACTTCTCGACGGCTTCCGAGTAGTATTCAAAAGCGTCGGACTCGTAACCTTTCTCTTTGAATATCCGTTTCATCCGCGTCTTCCAACCCTTTTTCGAACCGAGATGGCCGGCGACGAATTCGTCCCAATCCAAAAGCCGGCTAACAAACGTTTCACTAACAAACGCCTGCAGCTTGCGATCGTTCAACACTGCGTGCTGCGTCTTTTTGTACGCCGCCCGCAGCTCTGTTTCAGCGATATAACGCGCCTCCGCTTCCAAAGACGCGTCGATCCGATAGATGCCGATCAAATACCCAACAAGACTCGTCGGAAACAGCGCCGGGTTTGCTTTCCCCCAGATATGCCGCTCATCGAGCAGCATTCCGGGCAGCGCGTTCTGCGCGAAGAAGTGACCAATCTCCTGATCGGGCAGCGTCAACGCATCGTGGTCCATGAAGACCAGTTTCACGCGCCACTGTCCATCGACCCAAACGCTTCGTATCCCGACGTTCCGCCCAACAAACGATTCGCCGCGCGACTGACCGCGAATCCCCATGACGGTGCCCCAAAACTCCGCGATCTGCCGCACCATCGACAAGAAACTCTCATTCGCTCGCGTGCGATTCGCAGGCACCGCCAACGCCGCATCGACGTAACTTCCGTAGCTCTTAAACCTACCGGGCGGCGGAACGTAAACGCCCAACACCTCGTCGAGCAGCTCATCCGCAAACCGTCGCGCATCGTCTGCCGAATACGAAACTCCCTGATACTCGCGAAAATACTTCTCGGCGCCTTCACTCGACAGATACGTCGCGACCTTGTCAACGCGAAACGAACTGGTCCCGCACAGAATCGACTGCGCCGGTGCGACGTGACTCAAGAACTCCGCCGTCAACGCCATCTCACCGCCAACGGCCGGCAGGTTTTCACCCTCGTCACGTTCCAATACTTTCACCGCTTCCTTCATCGCCGTTCGCATCTCGCGAAAACGTTGTTCGCCAAACACGTGCGGCTCGGTGAAGTATCTAAAAGCCGGAGCATTTCCCGCCCCGTTTCGCGTCGGAATCGAATAAACCGTGTTCCGCGCGATGTAACCCGGCATCGGCGCGTCAACCCGATGGACCAGACGAAAGATCGAGCTCATCTTCGATCCGCTGCGCGCCTCGTAACGCAACAGCCACTGCATGCTCCCGCCGTCCAACCGGTGCGACGACGGAACATTCCGGCCGTTCCGTTTGAAAACAACGCCCAGGGCATTGCCGTCCTTGCGCCCTGCACGCTTTAACTCGAATTCAACATCGCTGCCCGGCGGCTTGATCACCAGCACCACCGTCGACAGCGGATACTCGACCAGCGAATTGATCGCCGAACTGGTCCGCGGAGAAACCCAATAGATCTTCGATCCGGCACAGAGACGTTGCAGGATGCCCGCTTCATAATCCGGCAACATGCTCAGGTTGTGCTTGATCTCTGCGTCGATGAAACGCGGTTGCGAAACGTCGACGTCGCGCACGCCATCGGCCACCGTCAAATGCCGCAGCACTTCACGAATGACGTCGTCAGGCGTGAACAAGTAACGCGCGAGCGTGAGTTTGCAGTCACGTCGCGAGTGTTCAATGAACTCCCGGACATCATCGCGGCCGCGAATGGTCCGATGCACTCGGTCCATTCGCGCAAGACGACGCAGAAACTCGACGACAAACGCGCGAAACTCGGTCGTCGAGTAACCCTCTTTCAACACCGACGACGCGATTGGGTTATGCACGCCGGGCTGCTTCAGACGCAACTCGCAAAACAGCGTGTCAAACTCTTTCAGCTTGTCCGGCTGAAGCTTCAGAATCTGGTGTTCGGCCATGAGAGTCGCCAAGCGGCGAACGTCCCACGACGCTGACGGGTTCTTTCCCAGCCCGAAGAGCTTCAGACAAAACGCGTGTTGGTAGGTGCGATGAGCGAGGAATTCGTCAACGAGATCGATAGTGAATCTGTGTCCTCCTTCAGAGAACACAGATGACACGGATTTCATCAAGATTATGTCGCCCGGTGCTCGCTAAAACTTGCTTTTGTCCTTACCTTTGTCCTTGCCCTTGTCCTTGCCTTTATCTTTCCTTTGTCTTTGCCCTTGTCTTTGCCCTTATCTTTACCTTTATCTTTGCCCTTGTCTTTCTTGTCTTTCTTCTTGTCCTTCTTTTTCTTCTTCTTCGGCGTGGGCAACGTTCCTAGAGCAACAACAAGCGCGGCGTACAGGGCTTCGGCGCAATCCCGTTTGAGGATGATAGCGACGGTGTCGGACCAGTAGTGATCGCCTTTGTCTTTGCCTTTACTCTTCTTGTCCTTTTTATCTTTACCGTCCTTTCCGTCCTTACCATTCTTTCCGTTCTTGCCGTAGTCGTACTTATCGTCCTTTCCTTCTTTGCCACCGGGCTTCGGTTTGTCCTTGGCTTTCAGGGAGCCGCCGCGGGGGCCCCCTTTGGCTTTACTCTTGCCGGCCATAACTTCCTCCTTAGGGTGAGATAACTATGTAAGTCGCGCGTAACGAATTCCGGCTATTGCCGGCTGCTGGGGTTAAGCGGCGCACGACGGAAACGCTGGTTCAAGTTCAAAACCGGCGCACGTGCCGGCGCTGCGGCCGGTGCCGTTCCCTGTTGATTCGAGCAAACCGCGTTCGGCTGCGCCGGACTTGGCACGTTGCCGACTCGGAAAATACCCCACGCGCCGAGCAAAGCCTGGTCCGGCAGATAAGCGGTGTAAAGATAGTCGCCTGCCTTTCCGAACTGGCCACCCGCTTTATCGATCACGAGATCGAAGTGATCGCTCGAGCCGTGGTTATCGCGCGATCCAAGCCATTGCGAAAGATTATTGTTGGCGATGGTCGTCGAATTGTTCTGATAGGGATTCCGCTGCCACTGGTGACCGTGGATCGTGAACACCTGCGAGTCGCCGGTGCCCATCGGATGCGTCATGCGGAACCGCACCTGGTCGCCAATTCCAGCCGTGAAGATCGGCGTCTTAGGATCGCCAATAGTCACCGCCGGACTCGAGCCCGGTTGGACCAGCAGGTTCGACGTCATACACGAGAAGTCTTTGGCTGTGTTCAGGTAACGCTGGCTCTTCGGTTCAGTGCGATAGTTGATCGCGCTGGAAGTTGAAGACGTGATCAACGCGTCGCTGATCATCACCGAGAACTCGCGGAAGCTGGAACTTCCAACCGTAACCGTCGCGGACGCACGAGACGTCGGCGGTGTTCCACCGGACGGATCGCACGATCGCAGATTACCGGCTTCGCCGCACTGCCACGTCGAGTTTGCCGGTTCGATGATCATCTGACCAAACAGTCCATTCGGGTGCTGGAACATCGGATCCGATCCGAACAGATTCAGCGCGCCGAATTCTACCGGCGTGTAGTTCAACGTCCCGTTCGCGGCGCGATCGATCTTGCCCGCGTACCAGGTGTACTTGGTCGTCTTGCCGAACGCGACGACCTGGTCCGTTCCTCCCTGCCTGTTCCAGCCGATGTTCTGACCCTGGCTGGTGTAGGCGTCGTAACTGAGAAGCTGCGGATGTAGTCCGACGAAGTTGGACGACTTCGAGTTGAACTTGTTGGTGTACGGCGACGGCCAATTGAAGGTCTTCTGGAAGATCCGTGAGTTCGGGTTAATGGCATTCGTCAGGTTTACTTCAATGCAATCACCTGCGTTTGCGCGCAGGATCAATGGTTCAACCGGTACGCCGGCCTTCAGCGTACCGTTGGCGTTGAGATCTTCAGTACGCACGTACATGATGCCGTTGAGCGTGCTGATGAATCCCGACTGTGGGCCACGATCGTTGAAGACCAACTGGCCCGGCGCCTGCGCCTGGTTCGACAGCGCCTGTTGAGAAGTCACCGCGGTGACGTTGAAAACTCGTGGCTGTGATCCAGCCGGACAAGTCGAGTAGGAAATCGGCGCTGTTGGACCAATCGGATTATTCGGCAGCGGCGCCAATCTCGTCGCCGAGACATTGGGATCGTAAGAGCGGAAGATGCCCCACAACCCCTGCGCCAGTCCGTTTTCGTCAAGACTCGGACTGTACAAGTAGTCGACGCAGTTTCCGTTGGACATACCGTCCGGACATTTACGAACCGCACTCGACACCGCCGTGGGCGCTGACGACGCCGGCACCTTGAACAGCAGCTCGAAGTGTTCGGACAGGCCCATCGGCTGGTTACTGCGATAACCGGAGTTTTGCCACGACGGTTCCGCAAACCACGTTGGTCCCATCAGGTTGAACTGATGAGCAAACACGTGCGCGCCGACCAGCGTGCGGATCTGAACGTTGTCGCCCTGATACGCGCGCATCAACGGCGTGATCGGATCGGGCGCGAAGTTCGGATTCGCGATCTTCGCTGAGGCGTTGTCGTAGGCGTACGACAGATCCTGCGACGCGCCAACGCGGAACGCGAGCGGTTCGTTGTAGTAGTTGACCGACTGCGTACCCGTAATCGGCGAAATGTTTCCGGTGCTCACAAGCCTCGGCCGCACCTGGTTGAACTCCGGAAACACCGTGGCGTTGATTGCGTGATTCGGATCGCGCCAGCCGATGTTCTTCGCCGGATTGGGCGTAGACTTCGACGCTGCGTCGTACGCGAGTTGCAGGTCCTGAAACTCGAGCATGAACTCGCGATAGCTGTCCTGCGCGTTCGTCGTGATGATGTTGGCTTTCCAACTCGTCGGACCACCGTCAGCACGCACAGCCGGCGTATTGATCGTGCCTCCGCCCATCGGACTGCCGTCGTCAGCGTTTCGCCACAACGAATCCTTGGGTTCGACTACAAGCCCGGCGTACAGACCCACCTGCTGGTGCGTCGATGGACCAAAGTGATCGTGCGTGAACACCGTGCGCAGCGTGCGATCGACGTTCTGGCTGTTATGGACCGGATCGAGATACCAGCGCTGCACCGTCGTTTGCGCGCCCATCCAGGCGTTCGCGCATTGTGCCGGCGGATTTGGTCCGGCGCAGATCTCCGCCGGCGGCGCTTTCGGCGTCAACGGAGTCGCAGGGCAACCGGGACACGCGGTCCACGAACCGCCAGTTGTGATCGCGTGAAGTATCTCGCGCACTTCGTCGGGACTGAACGTTCCGTCTTCGTAGTTGAAACCGTTCCCGGCGCCGTCTGACGAAGTGACGTCAAACTTCACGAGGTGAATATGCTGCCCGATGACGTCGGTCGGCGTGCGCACCTGAAAATCATCGACGAGGTAATAATTCGGGATGAGGTTCGTATGCCAGTACTCGACAATGTCGCCGGAATTTCCGCGGAAGAACAGCGGCTCGGGCGCTCGGCCGGAACCGCCGGGCGTGAATTGCAGCGTCGGCTTCACGTCGTTCCACAACGTCAGAATGCGTTGTTGCGGGTAGTGCCAGCCGGCCTTGTTGAGCCGGACGTTGAGTTGAAGTGCCGCGGCCTTGTAGCGGCGGAGGATCTGCTTCCCGGTCACGGGATCGACGTTGATCGGTTTGCCGCTGTCGTCAACAGCAGGATCGGCGAATGGCGCTCCGAGTTGTGGACCAAGCGGCAGACCGTTCACGATGAACCCCGTCGGCGGCGTGTTCTGCGTCATGGTTGGCGCTACGACTGGAGTTGACGGGCACGAACCCGCAGTGCCATCAGGAAAGAACGTCGGATAGCAACGCTGGCTGAAGAACTTGATCGCGACTTTCTCGACATTCGTGCCGGTTTCCGGAAGCTGCTTGGCGTTGATAGTCGCGAAGTCTTTGCTCCAATCAAACTGATCGTGCTTCTCGTAGGCGATGCTGCCGCCGGTGGTGACGTGTCGCGGCAATCCGCCGTCCATGAAGCCGCCGGAACCATCAGGTGCGAAGTCAAACGGCGGATGCGGCGCGCGCATGCCTGCTACGCCGGGAATGAAGAATGGAAAACCCGGGTTCTGGGTGACGTTCGCGCCGGTCGGATCGGCTCCCGGACCCGGAGTGCCGAAAACGATCTGACCGTTTTGAATGAACACCGCCGAAGGCATCGGGGCCATCGGAATCGTAGGCATTGGAACAAGGGCGGGGTTGGGTGTCCCGGTCTTGATCTCACCATCGGGAAGCGCGCGCGTGCCGAGTACCGGTATTCCATTCTTATCGAGTGTCGATCCTTCTTCGAACGTGTCGTGTGTGCGCCACATGGCCCACATGCCCGCCGCGAAGTGGGGGTAGAAGTGGCAGTGGAAGATCGAGTCGCCGACAACCTTGTTGCGGTTGCCGCTGCCGTTGAACGTCATTTCCAGCGTGTAGCTCGCGCCGGGACTGATCATCTGGCTGTCGAGATACGCACTCTCATCGCTGTTTGGCGATTGCAACCACTGGTGCGCGTGCTGGTGATGCACGTGCGTCGCGACGGTTCCGCCGTGATGGATTCGGAACTTGAGGTGGTCGTTGATGTAACTGTGATAGACGTTTGACGGATCGTCGGGGTAATACGCCTTCGTCGCTTTTACGAGCGGCGCCAATGTGTAGGCCGTGCCAGTCGTCGTCACACGTGCATTAGCGCAGCTCGGATCGGGAGGCGCGCCGGTGTCACCGAGTTGCGCGCTGGTGCAAAGCACTGGAGGCGGCGCGGGTGGTGACGGCGGATTCGACGGCACCGGCGGCGACGACGGTAACGTCGCAAACGGCGGCAGCACGCTCGAGTTCGCCGGACGATCCACGAGCATCGCCGGATCGCCGACTGACCACGCACTCAGGAAAAACTCTTCAAACTTGCAATCGACGCAGCCACCCATCGGTCCAACACCGATGCGGTTCGCATAAACTTCCGCGCCGATGCCACCTGTGCCGAAGTTGATCGCGAAACCATCGAAACCGGCGTTGACGGTGCTGGCCATCTGCGGATCGGTGAACACAGGAAACGCCTGCGTCGCGACCTGCCCGACTTCGTGGTAGATGATCGTCACTTCGCGATACGGCTGTTTGCGATCGGGCGCGGCAGGATTTGCGCAGAAGACCGGATTGCCTGCGCCTGAACCGTTGTTCGCGGCGTTACACGGCGGCTCGGGATTGTTCGCCCCGGTCGTGCCTTCAAATCTTCCGGCGTTTGGGCCGGTGATGATGGCCGTCAGATCCGTGTAGACAAGGTTTCCATTCTTGTCGAGCATCTTCAAGATTGGCGTGTCGGCAGGAATGGCTGTGCCGTCGTCCCACGTCGAGTTCGCGGGATAGACCGCGTTGTAGTCGACTATGGGTTGGCCGCTGGCCGTTTTCCCTTTTGTAGCGAGCGCGAGCTCTTTTTGAGTTACCTGGCTGCGATACCACTCCGCCTTCTCGGGCTGCACGTTCAATGCGCCAAACAAACCGCGACTGACCTGGCCAAGCGGCGCGGCTTCGTTGTCGCCCATCGAGTAAAGCAGAAACGTTCCTTCGTTCCTCGCGTAGAGCGTGTAGATCTGCGTTGGCGGCGGCATCGGACTCGGCGCCGGTGTCGCGCTCGCCAGGCTCGAATTGTTGCGGCCTACGAACGAACCGTCGTCCGCACTGCTGGCGCCCCACTCCTGTCCCTGAATGTGAAGTGAAACTTCCTGAGTTCCAACCGGAGGATTCTGCGGAGTCGAAGCCTGGAAAGCCGACGGCGGAATCGCGTTGGTAAACGTGATTTGCAGACAGTCGCCGACGTTTGCGCGCAACACGATCGGGCGCGGACGTTTGCCCGGGCGAAGTTGAAGATTGGTTCCCGATCCTGTCGTGTCTCTTCTCAGAGCGAAAATGAATGCGTTCGGGATCGTCGCGCCAAGACGATTCAACATGATGGCTTTCGGTATCGCCACCACGTCGGCTTTGACGAGCCGCGTGCCGGCAGGGCATGGAGGTGGTGTTGGCGTTGCTTGCGCGGCGGGCGTCGCTGCGGCCGGCTCTGCCGCGGGTGTCGCGGGCGGCGCGTCAGTTTTCGCCGCGGCGGCGGCTAGCGGTGTCGCGACAGTCGCCTCTGAAGCCTTTGTCGTAGTCGCAGAAATCTTTGCCGGTGATTCGGGCGCCGGCCTGCTCGCTTCAGCGATTCGTTTCTCGACTGCGACGTTCGGCGTTTGCGCACGGACCGTCGTCACAGCAAACAAACTGAGACCAAGCATTGTTAAGGAGGTAACAACGTGAAAGGGGGATCTCAAACCGAGCATTTTCTAACTCTCCTTTTTTGACTCTCCTGAATGGCGAACATAAAAAGAACGAGGAAACAAATGAACACGGGCTCGTGTCGAGGGAGGGAACATTAATTTATGCTGGTGTCAGTGTGCGGTGTAACCAGCCAGTGAGAGAACCAGACGACCTTGGAATAGCGACAGTCGCAGCGTAGTTTTGTTTAACGGTCCTGTCAAGAAAAATATCTTGCAAGATCGATTTTAGAAACTGTTTTACTGCGCGTTTTCGAATTACTTGCGTGCTGAGGCTGCTTCGACGAGGTCGACGATCTTTTTCGGTGAAGACAGACCGTACGTTCTCGTCCAGTGATCGGCGACTTCGTTTCCGATCAGGACCATTGGCGTGTGATCGTTTTTATTGACGACGGCGACTCCCAACGCCTGAAGCAGCGAATCGATCTCGGCTTTGTCGCCGGTGACGAACGTCCAACCGGGTTCGGCTGAAAACTTCTTCGCAAACTCCTTCAACCGTTCCGGCGTGTCGACGGTCGGATCGACGCTCACGGAGATCAGTTGCACGTCGACGCCACGCGCGCGGGCCTCCTGCTGCACTCTGCGAAACGTCGCGGTCAACGGCGGGCAGATCGCCGTACACGATGTGAAGACGAAGTTAATGGCGACGCTCTTCCCTTTGATCAGATCGTTGTAGAAATCGAGTTGCTTGCCGTTCTGATCGAGAACGCGCGAATGTGGGATTTTCGCCGCGCTGAATGAGTAGTTTTCGGTTTTCGGAGTCGAGGGATCGGCGACGGGATCGACTGGGTTGGTTTCCGGTGGCACGTCTGCGACTTCGGTTTTCGTTCGCCGCAAATCCATGCCGCACTTCCGGCACTTCCCGCGTTTCGTCGACGTAACGTCGGGATGCATCGGACACGCGTAGACGACCTTCGTTTGCGTTTTTGCGTCGGGGGCTTGTTTGGTTTGTGCTGTGACTGCGTGCCCTGTGAAGAGCAAGATCGCGACGACGAATAAAACGATCTGCTTAACTTGTGTGGTCATCTTCACTAATCCCTCCCACCCTTTTTCACGATGATATTAACCGAAGTCGATTCTGCTCTCAGCCCGAAGTCGTCGACGACCTCCGCTCGTAAGACGTATTTTCCCGCTTTCACGTCTTTCCAGGTGAAAGTGGTTTTCGTCTGACCCGTGAACGCGGTGCCTTCATGAATAAGCTTATCGTTGGCGTAGAGCTCGACCTTCTTCAACCAGTTAGTGCCCGTGTGATTGAGAACTATCTCGATATTTGGCGACGCGACGACAGTTGTCCCGGCGGACGGCGTTGCGATGCTGACCGTTGGCGGGTTGGAAGCGGTGAACCGCACCGGTTGTGAGTGGGAGACTAATCCGGACTGGTCCGTCGCAACTGCCTCAAGGTCATAAATCCCTCGGTGCAGATTTTGCAGCTTGAGCTCGAAGCGGTTATCTCCAACCGGCGTTGCCTGGCCCAGTGAGATGCCCACGTGGAAGAACTCCAGGGTCTTGATAGATCCTGACGGGTGAATCGCCTGCGCAACCAGCGTGAAATCTGATTCCGGCGCCAGCAACGCCCTCGACTTCGGTTCCAGTACTCTGACCGTAATCGGGCCATTCACAAAAATAGCTACCGGAGCTGACAAGTTCGTGCGGCCGCCGTTGTCAGTGGCAAGAGCGTACAGAAGGTGCCTGCCGTTGGGTAATCCGTTGAGAGTAAGTGTGAAGTTCTTCGCGTCGGTAGAGGAACCGGCCCCCAGACTTTGTTCAGAATAACGATCGAGGAATTCAACCTTCGTGATCGAACCATCAGGATCGCCGGCGGTGGCCTTAAGCATGATAGCTTGACCCTGCGCATACAGTGGGAGGTGATAAAGAGTTCGTAATGAAACCTCAGGCGGCTCGTTGGGATCCTTCAGCGTGAACACCGTTCCCACGGTCGCGTTGTTATCGAGGTTGCTGTCTTTCTCAGTTGCCGCTACACGAATCTCACTCTCGAACGGCCGTTCGCCGAAATCCGAAGTCGGGTCAATGACGAGTTTTATATTGGCTGAACCGCCCGGCGCAAGCTGGCCCAACTTGCAATAGACACCCGTTCGTAGTGCTTTGCATGTTCCCTGCGTTGACGTCGCCGAGACGAAGTACCCGCCTACTCTCGACTGGTCCATGATCGCGCCGACGTCAGTTGCTCCATCGGGACCGTTGTTTTTAACGGTTATCGAGAACGTGACTTTCTCCGGCAGTTGCACCGACTCAGGAGTGCCTTTAGCTACGACTTCGAGATCTGTGACAGCGGTGCTCGGAGCGATCTTGCTCAACCATTCTGCCAATAACGTAAAGGCCTGAATACAATTCAGGACTATGGGCAGTGATGGTCCTGGTGGAAAAATGCGGATCGGGTACGGCTGGCTGACTTCCGGTTCGATCGACCCAGATCCAGCTCTCGGGATCGAATTTGTCTGGTTCGACATGAAAGACCCGCAGGTTCTTGAAAGTTTCTTCGTCAGAGACTGAACCTGCTCGAAAGCTCACGGTATAAGGTCCTGCGGCCTCTGACTCGGTTGTTATCACGATACGCTTTATTGTTGAGCGCCGCATACCCTCGAGGTAGCGCAGGAAGTTTTGCCAGTTCGACGTCTTCGATCTTGATCGGAGCTCGATTAAATACCTCGCCAAGATCCACTGAGATCGGTCCATCGGTCCGCTTTTGATCGATGCTTTGCGCCGCTATCGTCCCGGCACACAGGATTGCGCAGAGAAGCCGGCAGACCAGTTTGGATGTGCGTCGGTTCATTTTGGCGTCGCGGTGTTCGCTCGCGAGGTGTTACACGGCGCGTTGTTTGGCGGCATGATTTTTACCTTGCTGGGCCTGAGGTTCGGCGTTGCAAGCGGTATGTCTCCGTCTTTCGCTTCTACATAGATCTCAACCTCGCGTTTCTCGCGATAGCCCCCATCGATCGCCAAGATCCTTTCCGCGTCGAAGCGATGCTCTTTCATCAAGTAATCCCTGGCACATGAGGCACGCGTCTCCGCTTCACCCGATTGGGCCACTCGGCCCGCGTACGCAATGATGTAGATGATCGAGTCAGGAAGTTGGACCGCGTGTTGCGCAGCGTTATCGAGCCGGTAGCGTTCGTGAGTGGGTTTAAGGTCACCGTAAGCGTCTAACTTATTAAATGGATCAGCCTGTTTGCGACCTGCCGGGAGCCGGTTTCTTGCATCCGGACAACGCAACTTCGCGTCTGATGCCGTCGGAATGTAATCGTAGCCTTTTACGACTGGCGCCGCCGTGTCGTCCACGTGAATATCGATGCCTTCCTCGGAATTAACGTAATGAACGATGTTGTGTAGATAACTATCTCGATACTTCTGATACTTCTTCTCGTCGAGTTTTAGATTCGCCAGAGCGACAGTCTTTCCCGAACTGACCCAAATGCTTGTAACCGTGTCCTTCGCGACGTTCCAGCCAAAAGGCCAGCCTTTTTCGCACGGTCCATCCGCGTACTCAACGAGGACAAACTGCCCGCGTGGTTTATACATCTGACCTCCGGGTGAGGTTGGTGGTCCAATGAGTGCTTCGACGTCGCGACGCGTGGCCTGCAACGGCACCAGCCCACGCCAGCCCTTACGTTCCTGAGCTTCGACAGCGAGTGCCGAATTCAATAACACCACGATCAGGAAAATGACGACTCTCATCATTAATTAATTGCCACCCAACCACTCACCGGCACGAACTTCTTCTCTTTCAGATCGAACATCACGACATACGCGCCCGCGGCGCCGACGCGTCGATTCGGACCGTAGGTGATCGGAGGCGTCAGTCCGGTCTGATAGTTGTAAAAGCCTTCGAGCGCCTGGATCAATCGCTCGCGGCTCAAGTCCTTGCCGACTCGTTTCAGTGCTTCGATGAGAATCTTCGCCGAACTGTAAGCCGAGACCTGAGCTGCGAGATGTTTCTGCGGCAACTTATACTTTTCGCTGAGCGAGCGAAACTCTTTTATCCCCTCGTCAGTCTGATCGACCGGCGCGCTCGGAAACGTGCAGAACACTTTGCCTTCAAAACCGGCGGGCGCGTCGAAAAGCGTTTGGCTCGCGGTCCCGCTTTGCACAAAGATTTGCGGAAACCAGTTCACACTCGCAGCTTCTTTCATCAGCGACAGCACATCAGCCGAGCTACCCATGAAGAATACGCCAGTTACGTTCGCTTGTTTCAGGCGCGTGACCATCTCCGCAGCGGCGAAGCTTCCGGCAACGTAATCAACCATCTGCGGCGCGGTCAGCTTGTCTTTCTGACTCTGATCCTTCACAGCTTCGATGACGCTTGCCGCGAGATCGCCGCCTGAATGCACGACGGCGATCGTCAACGGTTTCAAAGAATCCGGCTTCTTCGCCATGAAACTGACCAGCGCACGCGCCTGTCCGGCAGCGCCGTCCAACACGTAAAAGATCTGCCGGTTCAACGGTGAACCAATCTTCGGATCGAGCGTCAACGGACCAATCAACGGCACTTCACGTTCAGCCAGCAACGGCACGATCTCTTTTTCGACACCCGCGATCATCACGCCTGTCAGAGCGAAAACATGTTCGTCGTTGATCAGCTTTTCGACGTCCGCGCGCGTGAGCTTCGTGTTGTCCGCCGCAGCGATGAACTTCAGTTCGAGCTGACGGCTGTAAACGCCGCCTTGCGAATTCACTTCCGCAAAAACGGCAGCGATCACATCTCTCGCCAGCCTGCGACAATTCACCGATTGGACCAGCAGTCGGAAACGCCGTGCCGATCACGATCTTGTTTTCGCTGACTCCCGGATCGACGTCAGTTCCCAGCCGCTTCATGTAAACAACCAGATCGTCGAGATCTTCTTTCGACATCTGATAACGCGGCATCGCGTACAGCAACTTGTTTCCCGCCGGATCGACTCCACGCGTGATCGCCAGCTCGAGTGCGCGACTCGTGTACGCCGGATGCTTGCGTCCGTTGACATGCGTGATGCCGTAAGGCTTCGTGAGTGCTTCCCACGTGACGTTCGATGGATTGATCCCACCTTCGACTTTCCCCTGCCCTGCTATTCCGTGGCAGTTGCCGCACGCCATCACGTTACCGGGAACTTCGAGCGACGAATCGCCAACGTAAGCGAGTATGTCCTTGCCGGAAGGACTCGTGCCTTGCAGGTAGATCTGTTTGCCGCGGATTTCCTGCGCGGAGAGCGGTTGTTGGGCCGTTGCCGTGTGGCTACAGAAAGCGACGGCCAAGAGAGCCAAACAGATCGCGCTCAGGAAACGAGTTTTCATCGATACGGATGAAGTGTTATGGCTTTGCAGGTGGCTGGTCGTTGACCACGCTGTCGACAACTTTCACGATCTCCTCGCTCTTCGCGAGTCCGAAAGCTTTCTTCCACAATCCAGTGCGGTCGTTGCCGATGATGAAGATATTGAGGTGCGACTCCTTGCTTTCGACGAACTGGCCGAGTTTCTTTAGCGCAAACTCGACACTCGCCTTGTCGCCGGTCAGAAAGTACCAGCCGGGTTTCGCCTTAAGCTTCTGTGCATACGCTTTCAACGCTCCCGGCGTGTCGACCGTCGGATCGACGCTGATCGAAATGATGCGTGCGTCTTTGCCGAGACGATCGCCGAGCGACTCCTGCACCTGCTGCAGGTTGCGCATGAGCGGCAGACAGCTACCCTGACACGTCGCGAAAAACGAGTTGATGATCACCGTCTTTCCCTGGAGCAGATCGGTGTAGAGACGCATCTTCGCGCCGTCCTGGTTCATCAGTTGAACGTCGCTGAAATATTTCTGCGCGGCCGTCTGTTCCGGTTCTTGTGCTTGCGCAGTGACTAAACCAAACGCGAAGAGGATGATGACGTAGAGCATGAATTTAGTCATTTTGATCTCACTTTGCCTTGATCACTTTACAGCCGAGAGAGTTAGGGGCGTCGACTGGTTGAACTCGAGTCCGAGTGTCGCACTCTGGACGAAAACATAGTATACGCCCGCGTTCGGCGGCACAAAGCTCATCTCGTAAACACCTTCGCCGACAGACTTCGCCTCCTCGCGCTGCTGCCAGATTCCGGGCGCGAGAAACACAAGGACCCGCACGTCGTGGAGGTCCATCGTCGGCTTGCCTGTCTTCGTGTCGACTAACCGAAAACGAAGATCGAATCGTTCGCCAACTTTCGCCAACGCCTGTTTCGCGATCGGATCGATCTTGAATGCAGTTTCGACTTTTCTTGGCGCGTTGGGGTTTTCGGCGACGGTGAGATCGAAGCAGTTAACGATGCGCGGCGAGTCGAGCAGGAACGCGACGTCGTAATGACCTGCGCCGGTGAGTCGCAGCGTCGTCGTGTAAACGCCGCGCTGTGTTTCGCGAAGGCTGTTATCGAGAACGAGAAGCGCGCGGGGATCGCGTTTATAGTTTTGAAAACTTCCCATTGGCGCGGCCATGCCCTCGGTGTAGTAGTAGATCATCTTGTCGGCCGGATTCGCGACCAGCACCGAGCCATCTTCCGGCGACGGGAACGATCGCGTCTGCCAGTGAGGACGTGCGTGCTTCCGACGGCGCTTTCTGTCCAGCGGGAAACTTCGTGATCGACGCTTCCTTGTCGAGGCCCGCGAGCCGGATCATCGACACCGCTTCACTGTCCGCGGATCGAATGTAGGCAAACTGACGGCTGAAAGTGATTTGATCTGCGCCCGCTCCCGCCGCGATGCTTTGGATGACGCGGTTCGACGAAAGATCGATCACGTGCACTGTGCTCTTGCTCGTGTTGAGAGCGAACGCGTAACGGCCATCCGGCGAGATTCGAATCGAACGCAGACCCGGCTGACCCTGCAGACGCGCCAACAGATCGTGGTTCGCACCGCCGACGACGGCGATCGATCCGTCGCCCTCGGAAACGACGTAGGCCGCCTTGCTCAGTGAAGAGTAGGCGATTGCCGCGGGTTGTGCGCCGGGACCGATTTGTTTGACAACGGCGAGTTTGCGAACGTCGATGACGGAAAGCGTTCCGGTGTCTTTGTTGGTGACAAAAGCGACCGTGTCGGCGTCGTTCAGTGCGATTTCATGGTGACCGAGGCCGGTTGGTATATGGCCGAGTGCCTTGTTCGTGGCCGTGTCAATCACCGTCACGCCGCTCTCATTCGCAGCGGCGCCGTTGTTTCCCACCCACAAGTAACGACTATCGTGTTGCAACACGAGTCGGCTCGGTTTCACACCCGCGTCGACGTTGGTGATCACCTTCCACGTCGGCACGTCGATCACCGCCACCTGATTCACCGCCGGCATCGAGACGTACAAACGTTTGTTGTCCCTGCTCAGCACCCAGTCTTCGCCCGGACTCTTCAGCACGACCAGCGTGTACAGTTTGCTGCCGCCAAACCCGCTTAAAGGATCGATAACCGAGATGTTCGGTTCGTTGTTCAACGCGAGGATGAAGTAGGCATTCAGATCGACTGTCGGACGCTTCGTGAACGACGACTGTAAAAACGACTGAACTTTCTCGCGACACGCCCGCGCGTCGGAAATCTGTTGCGACGCACGCTGATCGACCCACGCGACCGGCCGCAGATTGCTGAGCGGCACGCGGCCATTTGTGCCGGAAATCTTGAACCGCACCGTCGCTTCTTCGCCCGCAATCGGCTCGGTCGAGCGTACGGGTTGCACGCTGAACTCGATCGAAACGCCTTCGGCGGTGAACGTTTGCGGCGTCGGAGCCGGTTTCGCTGTTATTGCTTTGTTCTCTTGCGCACAAACGTGTGTAGACGCAAGTGTCAGTAGCAAGGACAAGAGGGTGAAGAATCTAATGAACATATTTATTAAAGGACTAGTGTTCGAAAGTGAGTGGATTGCGAAAAGGCGCGGCAGTTTTGGACTGCCGCGCCTAATCTAATGTGGTCATCGTCCTCACCCCGACAACCACTTGGATGGAAGGATTCACCAACCACCCTAATTGCCCGAGACTATAGCGAGCCTTGCCGCCAAATGCAACTGTCCCGATCAAAATAAAAATCACATAAGAAACGACTGTCAGAACTATCAGGAATCATGATGAACTCATGATGCTGCTCCACACCCACATCGTCAGGAAGAACCCGTAGAAAAGCGCGAGCGCGACGAGTGCGAGCCGGCGCCACATTGGCGGCCGCAGTTCCACCGGCAGCAAGCGGGTGTTGACATAAAGCAAGTGAATCGAACTGATGATGAACACGATGCCCGCCATGTTGGCGCCGAGCGCAAGCAGGATGATCGGTTGCGTCAGCCGCAGCGCCACAATGCCCCACAACGAGATGACTGTGAGCGTCACGTAATAGACGACGCGCACGTCGCCGCCGCGCCAGGCCCGTATCCGCGAACTGCCGGTCCAAAGAATGTCGGTGATCGCGCGTGTCATGGCATCGAGGATGTCGAGCTGGGTTTTGAAGAGCAGCCAGACGCCGAGAAACGCGATCGCCAAACCGAAGATCGCGCCTTTCTGAGTGCTAACGGCCTGTGCCAACGCTGCGGCGATTCCGAGTCCGCGAATTTCCGTGCCGGCGGGTACGAACGTGACGTAGAGCATTGCCGGCAGCGCCATTCCGAGTATCGCGCCCGTGAAGTAAACGCCCCACTGATCCACACGCACGAGCCGCCACCAACCCTCCCACCGCGCGAGTGCTGCTGCATTTGGCTTGAAAGTGCTGCCCGAGTGCGCCAACGAGACTTTCTTTCCGCCGACAGCCGCGGGAATAAACCCGACGATACTGCTCATGCCATAGCCTTTGTCGCGCGCCCAGTTGCTCAAAGTCAGGTTCGCAACACCTCCGCCGCCGGCGTACGCCGCGAACGCTCCGAGCAGAAAGTAATCGGCGCCCGCAGGTACGAATTGGAAGTTGCCGGTATTCAGATCGAACGCGGCAAAACCGGCGAGCGCAGCGGCCCACGAGAAAGCGGGAACGAACATCAGGGCGAGTAAACCAAGTCCGCCGATGATCACTGACACCATGATCCAGTTCAGGTATTCGAGCGTGCGTTCGATACGGCGCCCGACCATCAACACAGCCGCACACGCCAAAAACATGCCAACGCCTATCAAGTAAACAGTTCCCGATTCCGCAGCACCGGGAAGACGTTTCGCCCACAGAAAAAAGACCGCGCCCGCGGCAGCGCCCGCCCAACCCGGCCAACCCATTTGCAGAAAGAACAGAATCGAGTAGAACCACGCCCAGAAGGTCGAATGTGGACGCGTGCGCATGAAACCAGTGAAGACGGGTTCGCCGGTGGCCAGCGTGTAACGCATCACTTCGATGTTGAGTAACGTTTGCAGCAGTGCGGCGACACCGACGATCCACAGCAGCGACAGTCCATACTTAACAAACGCGGCTGGGCCGAGCAGAAACTCACCACTGCCGATCGAAACGCCAAGGGCGATAACGCCTGGTCCAATCGCGCTGAACCACCCGAGTCCGCGCGGTTTTGGCGCCTCCGGTAACTCGTCGATGCGCCACGGATCAAGCCCGGAACGTGACTCCGGCGATTGTGATTGCGGACTGACGGTTTCGACTACCAGGGGTGTCGTCATATATCATTCGCCTCTGTCTCTAGTTGATAAAGTCATGAACCAACCTGTGCAAATCAGGATCGCCGAAGCCTCGGATGCAAGGCAGATAATGGCAGTTATCAACTCCGCGTTCCGCATCGCGGAGGAATTCTTCTGTTTTGAGGATCGGATTACGCTGGAAGAAGTCGAACGACTCTTCACCACCGGCACATTTCTCGTCGCCGAGGCGCTCACGCGCGGTGACAGAGTACTCGGCGGATGCGTTTACGTCGAGCTTAAAGATGGCGGCCGCTCGTACCTGGGACTGCTCTCGGTCGATCCTGCACAACAGCAAAGCGGTATGGGTTCACTGCTGATGACGGAGGCTGAAAAACACTGTCACTCGCGGGGATCTCTGTTCATGGACATCCTCATCGTGAATCTCCGGACCGAACTCGCCCCTTTCTATCAACGACGCGGCTATGCGGAAACGGGAACGCTTCCCTTCCCGGCCGACGTGAAAACGAAACAGCCGTGTCATTTCATCACGATGGCGAAACCGCTGTAACACTGGGTGATTATTGGTGTGAACCGTGGCTCCGAAGAAGACTGATACAACCGAGACGCTCTCGATCGAAGGTCACGAAGTCCGCGTCACTCACCCTGAAAAGCCGTACTTTTCGAAACAAGTAAAAGTCTCAAAACTCGATCTCGTTCGTTACTACTTGTCGGTCGCGCCCGGCGCACTGAACGGCATTCGCGACCGTCCGATCGTGCTGAAGAGATTTGTCGACGGCGCTGAGGGACAGGCGTTTTATCAAAAGCGCGCGCCTGAAAACCGGCCTGAATGGCTGCGCACCGTCACGCTGTCGTTTCCTTCCGGACGCGTAGCGGAGGAGATCGTCGTCGACGATGCTGCGGGACTCGCGTGGATCGTGAATCTCGGTTGTGTCGAACTTCATCCGCATCCGGTTCGCGTCCGGTGATTTGGACCATCCCGACGAGTTGCGTGTCGATCTCGATCCGGGTCCCGGTGTTGGGTGGGACGATGTTCGTCTCGTTTCGCTCGAAGTGAAGGCGCTGCTCGAAGAGATGGGATTGCGTGGTTGGCCCAAGACGAGCGGTTCGCGTGGCATGCACGTGAACGTGCGTGTTCAGCCACGCTGGACGTTCAGCGAAGTGCGTCGCGCGGCGGTTGCGTTGTCGCGCGAGATTGAGCGTCGTGTGCCGAAGCTTGCGAGTTCGAAGTGGTGGAAAGAGGAACGGCACGGCGTGTTTCTCGACTACAACCAGAACGCGAAAGATCGCACGACTTGCTCGGCGTATTCCGTGCGGCCGCTGCCGGACGCGCGCGTGTCGACGCCGCTGCATTGGGAAGAAGTGACCGATTGTGACCCGGCAGATTTCACGATCTTCACGACGCCGAAGCGCTTCGCGGAGATCGGCGATCCGCACGCTGAGATGGACCAGGCTACGGGCACGCTCGACAAGTTGCTCGAGCTCGCCGATCGCGATCAGGCTTCAGGACTCGGCGACGCGCCCTGGCCGCCGCATTTTCGCAAGATGGCGGACGAAGGAACGCGAGTAGCGCCGTCGCGTGCAAAGAAAGCCGCGACGAAGAAACCGCGAGTGAAAATGCCGCTGATTGTCGTCGCAAATTCGCCGGATAAAGAAGCGGCGTTAGCGGGTCTGGAACGTTGGAAGAAGAAGCACCGGAAGGTCGCGAAGCTGATTAAAGTCGAAGACGTGTTGGTCGATTCGATGCGCGGGCGATCGTCGACCTGGACACGCATCCGCATCAATTTGCGCAACGTTCCTGAAGAACTTCGACCACCGCAGGAGACACCCGATCCGGATGACGATCCGACGCGCGAATGGCGCGAATACAGCGACCGGGTGAAGCGGGGACGGGGCGACGCGGAGAGTTGAAGTCTCAGGCCCGCGTCTCCCGTTACTTCCGGTGGCGAAGATCGTTTCCAGTTCGTGAGGCGCGACGACTTCGAGCTGATCGAACGTGCAGTCTTCGGGTTTTTTGTCGGTACGCCAGCGGCGAAACTGCGACATGTGCCGAAAGCGTCCCGCTTGCATGTGCTCGTAAGCAACCTCGACCACCAGCTCCGGCCGCAACGGTTCCCACGACAAGTCCTTACCCTGACTCCAGCGACTATGCCCACCCGGCATACGACCCGCATCCGGTCCCTCGGCGATGGCCCACTCTTTCCACGGATGATCCTCTAGAGCATTCTTCCGATACGGCGCGAGGAACTTCACTAACTCCACTCGCTTTTGATCCGTGAAACTCGCACAGACGCCGACGTGCTGAAGTCTGCCACTATCGTCGAAGAGCCCAAGCAACAGCGATCCCAACCTCGTGCGCTCTCCTTTTTTATGCCAGCGAAAACCCGCGACGACGCAATCGCATTCCCGCTCGTGTTTGACCTTCAGCATCACGCGCTTGTTCGACTCATAGACTCCCGACGTCGGTTTCGCAACGACGCCGTCGAGTCCCGCGCCTTCAAAGCGACGAAACCAATCAGACGCAGTGTCGAAATCGGTCGTGGCCGGAGTGACGTGGATCGGCGGCTTCGCTTTCGTCAGTATCGATTGCAGCTTTTGCCGTCGCTCTTCAAACGGCACGTTGCGCAGGTCGCGTGCTCCATGCGCAAGCAGATCGAAAAACACGACCGATGACGGAATCTGTTCCGAGAGCATTTTCACTCGCGACGCTGCCGGATGCAGACGAAGTTGCAGCGAGTCGAAATCGAGCGCCCCGTCCTGTGCGATGACGATTTCGCCGTCGAGCACGCAGCGTTCCGGCAGTTGTTTCAGCAAAGGATCGATCAGTTCAGGAAAGTAACGATTCAACGGTTTTCCATCGCGACTCTGAATGAACACCTCTTTTCCGTCGCGAAAGATCAGGGCGCGAAAGCCGTCCCACTTCGGCTCAAAAATCCACTGCCCGGCTGTGGGCAGTTCGCTGACTCGTTTTGCCAGCATCGGCAAAACCGGTGGATTCACGGGAAGCTGCATGGCGTCCATCTTATTCCTTAACCGCCAGGCGACGCCATCGGCGATTAATCGAACTCGCGTCGGAACTTTTCGCGCGGCGCTGTGTCTAAGTTCATGCTCAGGAGGTTGCCATGAATAGACGCACTTTCGCGCTTCTTACTGCTGTGCTCACCTTCAGTGTCGGCATCGTTTTGGCGAGACTGTCATTGCCGAATCTATTCAAAACACCGCCGCCGGTGATCACCCTGGAGATCGTAAAACAGGTCCAACTCAGCAATTACCGGCTCTCCGGACCATACGAGTTCGATCAGCTCAAGATCTTTCTGATTCATGCTCCGGATACGGACACCAGCGTGATTTACACTCCGTTAAAAGAGGCGATGCTGCGGAAGATCGTGGTCGTGCACGAGACCGACAACGTGAATGAACTCGCCATCGAAAATGTCTCGACGTTTGAAGAGGTCTTCGTACAGGCGGGGGACATCGTGAAGGGCGGAAAACAGGATCGCGTCCTGGCGGTCGATCTGATCCTGCCGGCAAAGTCAGGACGCGTTCCGATTTCGGCTTTCTGCGTCGAACAGTCGCGCTGGCAAGGACGTGAAGGTGAGTCGGTGGACCATTTCACGTTGACGGAAATGGCTGCAACTTCTTCCTTAAGACAAGTCATCGTGGATGTGGCCACTCAAGTCGGTGTTTGGAATGCAGTTAAGGATTCGCAAGACCAATTAACCGTTGCGTTGCCCAAGGATATTCGCTCGGCAGAGTCGCCGACGAGTCTTCCTTTGGCTCTCGAAAACGACGCCGTTCGAGATGCTATCGCTCCATACACCAACAACCTTTACCCGGTGCCGCAACGATGGAACGACGTGATCGGTTTTGCCTTTGCGATCAACGACGAGCTCAAGGGCGCCGACGTTTACTCGTCAAACATGATGTTCAAGAAGTCGTGGCACAGGTTGTTGCAGGCAGCAGCGGTAGAAGCGGTGGCGACACCGCGGACGGAAGAAGTGCGAGACCGTTTGTCGATTGAGACGGTTGGTTCGTTCCTTACTGCCGCCGAACTGGGGACGGAAACCGTCGCAGAAATCAACGCGCGAACACAATCGGTCAAACGAACAACGGATAGCCGGTTGTTTTTTGAGAGTCGCGACCGCGCTTACGATAACGCGTGGGTCCATCGTAGCTATCTCAAGCGGATCATAGACTAACGCTTGGACCGGCGATCAGATGCGAAAACGTTCGGGGGATCAAAACACGGATTTTTAGTTAGCCGGCATTCTCTGCGTACCTCGGCGGTCCTCCGCGTCTCTGCGGTTTATGTGTATTTGCGGTTCTTTTACCGCAGAGTCGCAGAGGCCCGCGAAGCCCAATTTCAGGATTTGAGGTTCTTTTCGAGAGTCAGCAGCAGATCTCGTGAGACGCCGAGTACGTTGCGCGCCTGATCGCGGCTGACGGTGGGATACTGGTCCAAAAACGTCTCCATGGTCTGATCGTCGTTCAGGAACTCGAACAGAAACGCGACCGGAATGCGTGTTCCGGTGAACACCGCGAGGCCGTCTGTTCTGTCCGGATCGCGTTCGATCAGATCGTGGAGGTCCATTACAGTCGACACCCCCTGAGTCCGCAGAAGCGCCTCGGTTTAGCTTCCGCGGACCCAACCTGGCCCCCCTACCAGGTCACCCGACCAGATTTTTCTGTTTACGATTTTGCAATAACGCTTTACGATGCACTCGTCTTTGACAATTCGGCTACGGCAAATGCGCAGCTCAAGCTCCCACAGTAACGAGTGATGAGCATCGCCGGCGAGCATGTAAGATTAAAACTCGCGGCGGACATCAAAAGCGAACGCATGCTACTCCCATCTGGGAGTTTACGCAAGCGAAAAGTTTTCAGCTCGGTTGGTGGTGGCTTTCGTATTGTTGGCTACTCGCTTAGCGCGGTTGTTGTGGGTCGCCATCGGGAGGTAACTCCTGATGGGAAACCCGCGCCCGAGGCCACTCCGAATGGCAGCTAAGCTGCGCACGATCCGCGAAGAACTCGGTCTATCACAAAGCCAGATGCTCGCCCGACTCGGCCTCGAAGACACCATGCACTACGGCCGCATCTCGCAGTACGAGAACGACGAGCGCGAACCGACATTGATGACATTACTCGCCTACTCGCACGTCGCCGGAGTCCATCTCGAAGACATCGTCAGCGACGACCTGGACCTCCCCTCCAAACTCCCCGGCAACGTCATCTACCATGGCCTCCGCCACAAACCCTCCCGCCGGAAGTAGAAACAAAACTCCTTTTTTAATAGATTGACTCTATGACTCAGACGATCGAGGAGATTGCGGAGGGGTTGGTTTCGGTGGCGAGGGGGTTTTATGGGCGTGGGTGGTTGATGGGGACCAGTGGGAATCTTAGTGCGGTCGTGGAGAGAGAGCCGCTCAGGTTGGCGATTACGGCGAGTGGGGTTGATAAGGGGGAGTTGAGGGCTGAGCAGGTGCTGCTCGTTGATGAAAAGGTTGGACTAGTAAAGGAGTCGAAGAATAAACCGTCGGATGAGAGTCTGCTGCATGTGCGGATCGTGAAGGAACGCGGAGCGGGAGCGGTGCTTCACACGCATTCGGTCTGGAATACAATCTTCTCGGATCTTCACGCAGGCGAAGGTGGCGTGAGAATCGAAGGTTACGAGATGTTGAAGGGACTCGCAGGCGTGCGCACGCACGAACACTCTGAGTGGCTGCCCATCGTCGATAACTCGCAGGACATGACGTCGCTTGCGGAGACGATCTGCAAGACTCTAAGCGAACACAAATCCGCGCACGGATTTCTGATCCGGCGTCACGGACTCTACACGTGGGGCGACAACCTGGCCCAAGCGAAACGCCACGTCGAAATCCTCGAGTTCCTGTTGGAAACGATGGGACGAACGGCGATACTGAAAACCGGAAAGGCGTAAACGATGGCTTTAGTAACAATCGTCGACGAAAACCGAACGCTGCGAACTCCCGAAGAGATCACGACAGGACTCGCCGAACACGGCATCGACTACGAACGCTGGCAGCCCGCTCATCCAGTCGCCGACGACGCCCCACCGGAAGAGATCCTGCGCGCCTACGCAAACGAGATCGAACAACTAAAAACACGCGGCGGCTACGTCACCGCCGACGTAATCGACGTCAGCCCGACGACACCCGGTCTCGACGAAATGCTCGCGAAATTCAACCGCGAACACTGGCACGACGAAGACGAGGTGCGCTTCATTATCGCCGGCCACGGCCTGTTTCACATTCACGCAAAAACGGGCCACGTTTTGTGCATCGAAGTTTCTGCAGGCGATCTGATCCGCGTCCCGCGCGGCACGCTTCACTGGTTCAACCTCTGCGCCGATCGACGCATTCGGGCAATCCGTCTGTTCCAGGACACGGCAGGCTGGACGCCGCAGTACACTGAAAGCCACGTCGACGAAAACTACATGCCGCTTTGCTTCAGCGCCTCACATTCGCAATCGACGGGTGTCTGAATCGTGACGGAGAGTCTCCCAACCGCCGGAATCCTGCTGGACATCGAAGGCACCACCACGCCGATCGCCTTTGTTCACGACGTGCTGTTCACTTACGCACGGCAACACGTGCGAGACTACCTGGCCCAACACGCAAGCGAACTCGACGACGACATCGCGCAACTCCGCGACGAACACGCACGCGACCTCAACAGTGACGCCGCACCACCGCCACTCACACACGACCTCGACTCAATCGCAACCTACGTCCACTGGCTGATCGATCGCGATCGCAAATCTACAGGCTTGAAATCACTTCAAGGAAAAATCTGGCAGGAAGGTTACGTTAACGGAACTCTGAAGTCGCAGGTCTTCGACGACGTACGCCCCGCATTCGAACGCTGGACCGGTCTACAAATCTGCATCTTTTCATCCGGCAGCGTACTGGCCCAACAACTTCTCTTCGCGCACACCGACCACGGCGATCTCACAACGTTCATCAGCGACTACTTCGACACGAATGTCGGCCCAAAAGGCGACCCTGAAAGCTACCGCAAGATCGCGAATAAGATGAATCTCCCGCCCAACGAAATACTCTTCATCTCAGACGTCGTCACCGAACTCGAAGCCGCCACCGCAGCAGGAATGCAAACACGTTTGTCGATCCGCCCCGGCAATCAACCTCAACCCGATCCCGATCGCTTCCAAATCATTCACTCGCTCAACGAACTTTAAAAACCTCTCACCCGCTCTTTCGATTCAATATCCGTTGCGCTATTGCGTTTCGCAACAACCCAATGATCTCAGCATTCTGCGACGACTCAGCCGCATCGATCGCCGTCCCATACTTCAACCCATGCTCGCTCCCGTAAAGCAACCCCTCGACCGACGGATCCGCTCCACGCGCGAGAAGCAACTGCACGATCCCCGCATGGCCCACCTTCACCGCATCGATCAAAACGGTCGTCTTAATCTTCGGATGACGGTATCCAATCGCATACTGATGATTTGCATCGGCGCCCGCCGTCAACATTGCCCGCACCTTCGGCTCATCCTTTTTCGCCACGGCCGCACGCAACCAGGCGTTTCGCACCGCCGGCGTCAACTCACTCGGACGCGCCCCCCGCGACAGCGCTTCAATCTCGCTCAAGCCCTTCTCGTAAGCCAATATCGTAACCGTGTCGCCCAACACGTCGACAAGACTCGGGTCCGCACCACTCGCAAGCAACAACCTCGCGAGATCCGTCTTGCCTGCTCGGACGGCGTGCATCAACAGCGTCTCACCATCCTCGTTCTGCGCATTCAAACCCTCTGCGCCCGCCTTCAGTAGCTCCTCGACAACTTCGACATCGGCGCGATCGACTGCACGCGTCAAAGCAGTCGCACCCGCATCGTCTTTGGTGTTTACCTGCGCCCCCCGCGCAAGCAACAACTTTACCTTCTCAACCGAGCTCGCCTCCATCAACGCCGTCCGTCCATACTGCCCAGCCGCATTCGCATCGGCGCCCTTCGCCAACAACAAACTCATAACCTCAGCCGATGAAAACGGCGGCGGATCACCAGCCTTCGCATTCATCTCCGCGAAACTCAGATCAGCCGACATGATCAGCGGCGTATTACCCGACCTGTGCTTCACGTTCACGCGAGCGCCGTCGTCGAGCAGCAGTTGGACCATCCGCGGATTTCCTCGCCGGACGGCCATCATCAAGGCCGTGCCCTCGTCCGTTTGAGTATTGACGTCCTCACCTCTCGCGAGCAGCAGTTTCGCAATATCGAAGTGGCCTTCAGATACCGCGTGCATCAGTGCAGACTTGTACTTGACCGGCTGGTTCAAGTGCGCGCCTTTAGCGAGCAGCAACTCGACCATCGCGACAGTCGGCGTTTCTCTTTTTGCCCAACGAGATAAAGCAGAAACTCGTCGTTGTCCTTCCCTGCACGCGCGCCGGCTTCAACCAGCACAGCGAAGTGTTCTGAGTTGCCCGCCCTGATCGCTCGCGTTCAGAAACCGGCTCAGCGCATACGGCTTCGCATCTTGTTTGACAGCCGCATCGATCTCGCCAAGCGCCTTGGAACGCTCGCCGAGCTGCAGATACATGCTCGCCAGCTCGATCTGAACGTGCGAACGCGCCGGATCGATCGCCACCGCCTGCCTGACCTTTTCGACCGCCTGCTTTCGCTCACCGCGATTCCACAACAACCGCGCTTCATGCACAAGAGCATCAGCAGGCGTCGCATTCTTTTGCGGCGTACTCGCGAACACCGCCGGCGTCAACAGAAACCAAACCACTAAGCCATAGATCAGTCTCATCTCGCCCCTCCTGAAATGAAGTGGCCGAGGCACCGAAAACATCACACACGAATCATTTCCACTCGCCCTGGACGGTAAACGCGGCCCAGTAATGAGGCGACTGCCAGCGTTTGTCCTGCAACATCGACACCTGCGCCGCGCGCAGCGCCGCCGCCGGACGCAACCCGTCCTTCAACATCGCCGAGTAAAAACGCTTCATGATGTCGGCCGTCGCGCGATCGTCGATTCGCCAGTAGCTCGCGACAACCCGCGGCGCGCCTGCATACATGAACCCACGCGTCAGTCCGACCAGACCTTCGCCCTTAATGTCTTTGCCGAGCGCAGTCTGACACGCACTCAGCACGACGAGATCCGCGTTGAGCTTCAGGTTGTAGATGTCGTACAGCCGCAGGAACCCGTTCTGCGGACGTCCCTGCTCGTCGACGAGCGACAGCACGATTCCCGAAAGATCCGGATGATGGTTGTTAATCAGTCCATGCGTCGCGAAGTGCACGATGCGGTAATCGCTTAACTTCTCGTTCGTCGCCATCGTGCGACTCGCAGCGAAGTCGAGCGCTTTCAGATTCCGTTTGTCCCCGGCTAGACGAGAAATCTCCTCTGCTTCCTGACGACTGAAGTGCAACCGCGTGAGGTCGCCAACTCCTGATTCCGCCGCCGACCTCTGCGCATCCGTCAATGCGGCGTCGTCGGCATGTGCTAACTGACCCTTGCTTAACGTGAGTCGCGGATCGTTTGCGGAAAACACCGGATCCGCCAGCACAGCCACCGTCTTGCTCGCCGGTTTTCGGTTCGCCGTATCGTTGCGAAGCACCGCTAGCACCGACGCGGACGGCAAACTCACGATTTCATGGTGAACGATCAAAGGGCTCTGATCGCTCTCAGGCGACGGCAACGCCGCAAACGGCACGTACTGCAAAACACCCTCGCCGACAATCACCAATCGTTTCTGTTTCAGCTCACCAGCAACCGGCGCCAACAGAATCTTGCTCAACTCAGCCGCCGCCAGCGGATACTCAGCCTCCGCCGCATCCAACCGCTGCTTCCGTTGGACCAACGTTTCGCCGGGCACAGTCCTGCCGCGTTCAGTCGCAAGCTCGTAGAAACGACGCGCAGCTTTTTCGACTACGGCTCGCGCCGGCAGCTCAAAACTCCGGACCGAATCCGGCGTCACTGCCCACGCGTAACCCTTCTCGTCACCCAGCGCGTACTCCAACAACAACGTATCCGGATCCAACACCTGCTTCTGAATTTCAGCCATGTCGAGCGGCACCGGTTGGACCAGTGCGGCATAGCGCGGACTCTTTTGCCGGATGTGCATTTGGAGTTGTTCGTATTCCATCGTCAGCCCGTCGATTTCGCGCGCTGCTGCCGACGCCTGTTCCTCGGTCGGCTTTCCGCTCATCAGACGTGTTTGACGTTCGGCGCTCTCGGCGATCGCTTTACGCAACTCGCGTTCACGATCGATCAACGACGCATCGACTCCCTGCCGGATCTCAGCACGCGCCTCACGCAGCAGTTCCAGCAACGATCTTGCGCGTCCTTTTTCACTGACCTGAAACGCAGCCGCCGCGAATCCTTCGTTGGGCCGCTGCTTGTGCAGACGCATCAGGACGTCGATATCCAATTCGTAGTACTTGCGCGTCCCCGCGAGGAACGACGCACGAGCCGCCTGGCTTTTCAAAGTGACGCGCACCGACTCAGTCGTTGCAATCGCTTCGCCGATCAGCTTGTGCGCTTCGAGCAGGTTCCCGCGATCGCGTTCGAGCTTGGCCCAATGGCCCAACGACGACGCTTCACCAAGCAGATCGTTGATGCTGCGACTGATCTGTCGAGATTCTGTGAAATGGTCGACGGCCTTCGCAGTCTCGCCGTTATCCCGATAAAACGTTCCGAGGTTGCGGATGGCCGTAGCCATATGTCTTTTCTGGCCGAGCTTGCGATGCAGTGCCACTGCCTGCGTGTAAAACTCGAGCGCCTTCGTCTTGTCGCCGAGGTTTGCGTAACAACCACCGATGTTGTTGAGCGTGATCGCTCTGCCGACTGTGTCGTCAACGCGGATTCCCAACACTTCCCGATGAATCTCCAGCGCTTTGCTGAACTCTTTTTTGTCAGCGTAGTTGACGCCGATGTTGCTGAGAGTTGTCGCAATGCCGTACTTGTCGTCTATCTTGCGAAAAGGCACGAGCGCCTGACCGTAAAAATCGAGGGCCTTGTCGTAGTCTCCGACCATCGCGTAGACCCAGCCGATGTTGTTGAGCGCGATGCCCTCACCGGCAAGCTCGCCGTTGCTTTTGTGGATCGCGCGCACCTGGATCCACGCGTCGAGCGCTTTGTCGTAATCGCCCATTCCCGCGTACGAAGAGCCCAGGTTGTTGAGCGCAACCGCCTGGCCCGCCTTGTCTTCGAGCTCGCGTTTCATTTGCAGCCCGCGATTGGCGTATTCGAGGGCGGTGTTGAACTCACTCATGTCGTTGTAAACGACGCAAAGCGTACTGAACACGGTGGCTTGCTTGGACCGGTCGCCGAGTTCGCCCAGCATTCTTGCCGCCTCGTGCAGATGCTCCAGTGCCTTTGCACGCTCACTCATCCACGCATGGACGATGCCGATGTTGTTGATCGTATTCGCTCGTCCGACGCGGTCCGTCGCCGTTCTCAACGGCAACGCCTGCTCGTAGAACTCGAGCGCTTTCTTTCGCAAACCGCGCTCGTTGTAACTCATGCCGATCGTGTCAAACAGGTACGCATGGACCGACTGGTTGCCCGACGCTTGCGCGATTGGCAACGCCTTCGTGGCGGTCTCTTCGGCTTTCACAAACTCGCCGAGCAGGTTGTAAACGTGGGCCATGAGGTAATAAGCACGGGCCTCGTACGACTTGTCCTGTGCTGCGTGGGCAAACGAAGCCGACTGCCCGAACCGCTTGATCGCTTCGTTTCGCGCTTCTTTCGTTTGCTGGTAGAGAAGCTGCATCGCGCCTTCGAACGCCATCTCTGCTTCGACCCGCGACTTGTCCGTTTCAGTCGCCGGACGTGAATCCTTCAAAACGATCGTGTACTTCCCTTTTTTCGCAAACTTGTCCGGCGCCAGCACTTCGACGCGATAAGTGGTCGCGCCTTCAGCCGCGAGCGAGAAGAACTCGCGATCTCCACCAGACGTGTTATCCAGAACCCTGATCTTTTTGCCGTCGACAAAGATCGACAGCGATATGTTCAGGCCGATCTGATCGACGTTGACGTGCGCATATCCGCCGGCGGGAATCGTCAGGTTGTAAGGATGCATTTCGCCGGGCGAAATCTCGCGCTCGATGAGCTTTCCCTGCTCGAGCGCGGCGGCATCTGTTGGCGTGGATGTTTGCGAACTAACTGAAAGAGCGGTGGCGAGAATAAATAAAAAGGCGGGCAGCAGCATTCTTTTCATGGCGGTATCTTTCTATCGCTTCATGACTTGGAAATAGTAGAACCCGACGTCTTCCGGAGTTCCGGTATCGGGTATACCTTTCAATCGGAGTTCGTACTCACCCGGCAGGAGAGCGCTTGCGGGAAGCGTGAGCCGTATCGATCTTCCGCCACGTGAGCTTCGGGCGGTGAGACTGTCGCGCATCCAGACGGGACGACCGCCGGCGGTGCGCAGTTCTACGCCGAAGCTTTTGTAGTCTTCTTCAGGTTCGATTCCGATTTGCAGTCGCGCAACGCTGGCGTTGGGCGGCAGGACGAGTTTGGGTTGGGTAGTGGCGCCACGTGAGATTCCCGGCAGCAATATTAACGAAGCGATGATGGACCGTGGCGCTTCGGTTGGTTGGTTTACGGATTCAGTCAAACGACGCAGCGACTCGTCGGTCTGTGCTCGCTGTTGCTTTTCCTGGTTGAGTTGGGCCAACAACTCTTCATTGCGACGGCGTTCCGATTCAACTTGCCCTTGCAGTGTCTCGCGATCGTTGTGTTGCGATTGTTGCTGAGCTTGAAGCCGGTTAAGTTGACTTCGCAATGTGAGCGTTTGGATGATCAACCAGGCGCCTCCCAGAAATATGAGCAGGGTCGCTGCCACCAGCGCGAACCTGCCGGTGGGATTGAGTCCGTGAAAAAACGCCGCCAGCGCATCGCGCCAGGAACTGCGAGTGGCGCTGACCGTCCGAGTCTCTCTTTCCGTAACGCGTGTTTCGGGAAGCAATTGGGCCAGGGCCCTCGCAAATTCCACTCGTTTTCTTCGAGACTCGGAAGCGAGAAAGCGCGATTCAAACCGGCTACGGTCCGTTTGAGACATCTCGCCCCGGACGTACTCGTCAATCAGATCGTTCTCGACCGACGTAATGCTCGCCTTGAATTCCTGATCGCTGAACGCTCGGTCCTCGATTTCGACCTGCTGGTCTTCCGTTAGTTCGCCAAGTAGATACCGGGCTATCAAATGTTCGCTGTGTAGATCGGCAGCCATAGTCACCTTCTAAGTATTCGGTTTTCTCTGTGTTACTACAGGGGTTGGGAGAGCAGGATATGGGAATCCCGCTCTCCGTCTATGAGTGGCCGAAAAAACGAATCCATCACAGAAAAATTTTCGTCACGCCTTGCTGAGACACTCTTCGACGCACACCTGGAGCCGATCGCGCAGGCGTAAAGCCCGCATTCTCAACGTGTTAACCGGAATTCCGAGCTTCTCGACCAGTTTCTTACGGTTCTGAATTTTGCCGCCTTTTTCGCCTTCGTAGTACTCCGTGATTAGCACGCGGTTCTCCGTTGTTAGCCCCTCGAGGCAATGGCGCAGGCAAACAATTCGCTGCTCGCCGTCGTCCGCGCCGTCGTTTGAGACTTCGCTGGACGTGATGGTCAGTTCACTAATCGCGACCTGCTCTCGCTGACGGCCTTTCATGATCTCCAGCAAAAGCAAACGCGCGACGCCCATCGCGTAGCCGGACGGGTTCTGGATCTGTTCGCCTTCGGCGACTCGTTTGGCGATGCGGTTGATTGTTTCGTCAGCGTGGTCTTCGGGGAACGGACAGCCGCGCCATTCGAAGAAACGGGTCAGGTTGCTGCGGATTTCGAGATACTTTTTGCCGCCGCTATCGCGGTCGTCGCCGAAGGAGAGCAGTAACTGGTCGAAAGCCTCCTGCGTCAACGTCCATTTTTGGCGGACGGTTCCATCTGTCATTTAGGGTTCGCTGAATGCCCGGCGGTCCGTGTTTCCCACAAACACGGATGTCACAGATTGAACAACGAAGAGTTACCGCGCGCGCACGCGCCTACTGCTTAATCGCATCGTAAAGCTGCTTGGCCATCGTGGCGTCGATGCCTTTCAACGCTTCGTACTGGGCCATCGCGGCTGGTTTGTCACTGACTGCGTAGTAGGTTATGCCAAGGTTGAAATACGCCTGGGCCAGGTTTGGTCTAAGTTTGATAACTTCTTTGTACGACTCGATCGCTTCCGAATAACGATGGGCGTTGTAGAGCGTTAGTCCGAGATTGAAATGGGCCGAAGCGTTCTTCGGCTCGATCTCGGCCGCTTTTTTCAGTGCATTGGCAGCGTCGTCGTAACGCTTCATCCCGTTGTAAGCGTTGCCGAGGTTCTTGTAGGCGTATGAGCGAATCTCGTTGCGCTCCTGGAAGCCGAGTTTGAACGCTTCGCCCGTCTCGCCAAGCAGTGAGATAGCGCGTTGACTCGAGTCAACTGCTTCCTGATAGCGGTTGGTGTAGTTGTAGGCGAAGCTCATGTTGTTATAGACCTCGGGACTCGACGGATCGAACTTCAGCGTCTGTTGATAGACGTCGATCGATTCCGGATAGCGGTTGAGTCGCGCGAGAGAAAACGCCAGCGGCAGATACGCCGCGCTGTAGTCAGGCTTCAGTTTGATTGCCTGCTGGTAGGCGGTTACAGCTTCACCGAAGCGGCCCTGGTCCACGTAAACGTTGCCCAAACCCGCAAAGGCGCGCGCGTCGTCGGGCGCGATCTTCGTTGCGAGCTGATACTGTTCTTCGGCCTCGCGAGTCTTGGAAGCGCTGCGGGCGGCGTTGGCGCGAGCGATGATCTTGTCTTGTTGCCGGACTACGGGTTTCGACCCGCCACGCGGCTTCACTTTGCCGCCGCCGAGGGTGCCCTGGCCGGCGGTTATGTTGACTGTTGGGTTCTGTGGGGCGCGAAAGATCAGGGCGGCGCCGCCGGTGATGTCGCGCACAACGCCGCCGCCGGTAATATCCTGGGCCAGGGCGTCGAGGCCGAAGGGGAATGTTAAAGCGAGAACCAGGGCGGTCCCAAACAACCAGACAAGGGGGTTTCTCATTACCAAATCTCCTCAGCGGCAGATTACAACTCATTTCCGCCCGCTTACACAAGACCGGAACGCGAAACGGCAGGATTCTTGCGGGAGGTAGCGAGGGCTTGTGGGGGTCATGCAGAGGCGGAGAGTCGTGTTTTTGGGTTTATCTGCGTACTTCTGCGGGGGTCGGTTAGGCTGAATCCCACCAACGTCAGTTGGTGGAATCCGTTAAGCGTTACTTCAAATCGTCGAGTTGCAACCCGATTGGCGTGGCGCCGGCGCCTTTTAGACCATCCATTACTCGAGCCACTTCACCGTACGGAAGAGTGCGTGGGGCTTTGATGAAAACTGTCTTCTCGATACGCGCGTCCTCAGGTAGATCGAAGCGGTTGATCATATCCGCGCGGTAAGAGTGGTTTCGAGTCCGTTGATCGAAGACTGACACCAGCCGCTTCGTGAGTTTCGACATGTCGTCAAGCGTGCCCATGTCGGTTTCCTGATTCAGCTTGATTGTTCGGTCAAAATCGATCGTTACGACGAGCGTGTTGGGGTTGGGAACCACATTTTGATCGTTATCGGGTGGCGACGGCAGCTTCGCAACGAAGCGAGACGGATTAAGCGGCACCGCCACCATGAAGATGATCAGCAATACCAGTAAGACGTCGATCAGCGGCGTGACATTGATAAAAGGCGGCGGTGTTGATTCTTTGATCCGTTTCATCGGCGTTCCTCCCGACTTCAATCACGGACTTAGACACGCCTTCAAAGAAAATGTTCCCGCGAAAGATCAACGCATATCGCCTTTCGGAAATCTCACGCGATCCGGCTCAGCATTCAATCTCGTAAGGAGTCTCTTCACCAACCTGTTCTTCACGCGGCCTGCTTCCTTCGGCGCCACCAGATATCGAACAATCACTTCGAGCCAACTGTTCTCGGCAACACGAAACATCACAACCGGCCGCTCCTGCACTTCGAGCTGATTCACGGGTGTTTGGGCCAGCAACTCACGAAAGACGCGCACCTGCTTCATCATCGCTTCGCCCACTTCCTGCTCCGCGACCTCCTGCATCGTCTTCGCGACGAAGTCCAGATCGGAGTTATAAGCGATGGGAAACTTGATCTCGTTCCAGATGTAAGGAAACAGCGGCCACGTGTAGTTGTAAACAGGTGTATTCAAAACATTCGAGTTAGGAAACTTGATCACTCGCCCGCTCGGATGCTCGGTCGAAAGATACTCGCCACCAAACTCCCACAGCGTCGTATCGAGATATCCAACGTCGATAACGTCGCCCGTCGCGGTGCCGATGCGAATTCGATCGCCGACGCGATACGGCTCGCGCACGAGAATGTAAACCCAGCCGATGAAACTCGTAATCGGCGTCTGCAGCGCGAAGCCGAGAATCAGCGAAATCAGACCGAACGAAACAACGGCCGTATACCAGTTTTGAAACAGGATCGTGAGGACGAAGAACGCGATCACCAGCCACACGACCAACCGCAACACGCGATTCAGGTTGTATCTGTAGACCGCATTGCCCACGCGCCCAAGAACATAAACTTCGATCGAGGCGCAGGATCATCAAGCAGACCACCGACCACGGCGACGGCGATAATCAGCTTCTTGACTAAGTGGATAGTGCTCGATCGAAATCCACGAAAACCGAATCGAGATGATCTGATGGACTACGCCGATCACCACCAGCAGCGTTATGTGCGTTCCGATAACCAGCTTGTCGCGGATTCGCGCCCGCAGCGGTGGCTCTTCGGGCTTTTCAGCGGCGGCGTGCTGTTGCAACGCACGCTGCACGTTCTGCGTCTTTCTTGATCTCCTCGACTTTGTTTTCAGTTCGTTCTTTCATCGCTCCGGATCTTCGTTACTTCACTTCCTTCAGCCCATCGATCACGGCGCGGGCGACGGTCGGAATGATGTCGCGCTCGTTCGAGTGCTCGCGTCGTGAAGTCGGCAAGCACAAACTTTCGCCCGTCAGGCAGCTCGATGTAGGCAACGTCGTGGCGCGTGGTGCTGGTCCAACCGGCCTTGGACCACAAGCGCGCGCCGTCAACGCCCTTCAGCGCGATCCCCGTAAAGCCGTGTCCCTGGTCGTCGCCGTCGTGCTCGTGCCGGCGTAATCGCGCTTCAAAAGATCCATCATCATGCGCCGTACGCTCGGGTGTTGCCGACTTTACCGGTCACGATCTCCATCATCAAACGCGCGGTCGCGTCTGTCGTCAGCTTGTTACGGTTCTCGCCCTTCGGTCCGCGCGAAACGCTTTCACGCCCGTAGGCGTCTTCGCAAAACGTCTTCTGGTTGACGTTGATGTTCGTATAACCGAGTCCCGCAAAATAACGATTTACCGCGTTTCGTTTGTACTGCCACTCTTCCATCTCTTTCGCCGGCAACTCGTAGCCCGCAGTCGTGTGAGTCAACACGTCAACGACGTACTGCGTCGCTTCATTTGACGAGTCGACGATCATGTCGCGCAGCGCGCGCGTCAGTTCCGGCGTCTAGCTCGATCTTCTTGTCCTCGAGCCAACGATGAGCGGCCACGAGATAAAAGAACTTCACCACGCTCGCCGGATAAACGCGTTCGTTGCCGCGAAAGCTCGCGGTCACGGGACGCTGCGGATCGCGCAGGTCGATCAGCGTGATCGAAAGCTGCTTCTCTTCCAGCTTCTTGCCGGCGAAGCGTTCGAGCGTGGTTTTGACCGCGCGATCGACGACGTCCTGCAACGACGGCTTCGGGCTTTGCTGCTGTGCGCGAGAGCGAGAAACGGAACAGAACAAAAGCAGACAGAAGAATTCGCTAATTTGTATTGAGCAATTACTCGGATCGATGATGCACGCAATATAATGCTGTGACCGCCGTGTGCAGAACCAGACTGACGAAGGATCTGGTCCGCGGCATCCGCCGCTGGGACCTCGTCGCAATTGCAATCAACGGCATCATCGGCGCGGGAATTTTTGGACTCCCTTCCAAAGTCTATTCCCTAATCGGCCCCTACAGCATCATCGCCTTCGTTGCCTGCGCGCTCGTCGTCGCGCTGATCATCCTGTGCTTCGCGGAAGTCAGCAGCCGTTTCGACGAAACTGGTGGACCATATCTCTACGCGCGCGAAGCGTTCAATCCGGCAGTGGCGTTTGAGATCGGCTGGTTGATCTGGCTCGCGCGTGTGACCGCGTTCGCGGCGAACTGCAACCTGCTGATCAACTACCTCGGCTTACTTCTGGCTCAGCTGCACGACACCTCTGGCGCGCGTCGGTGATCGTCGTCGTAGTCGTGCGTGCTGGCGCGTCATCAATCTGCTCGGAATCAGGCAGGCGGCGATCGTCAGCAACGTCTTCACGATCGGCAAGCTCGTTCCGATCATCATTTTCATCGGCGCGGGGTTGTTTTTCCTCAACCCACAGGCGTTTACGCCGGGTCCGACGTCCTGCGACAGCGCAGGTTTCTCGCAATCAGTCCTGCTGCTGGTTTACGCCTTTACCGGCTTTGAGATGGCCACGATTCCGGCGGGCGAAGTGCGCGATCCACAACGAAACCTGCCGCGCGCGCTGATCATCGCGATTCTCGTCGTAGCTGTGCTTTACATTCTGATCCAGATCGTTTGCGTCGGGACGTTGCCGGGTTGGCCCAATCGCAGAAGCCGCTCGCTGACGCAGGCACGCAGTTTCTCGGCACCGCCGGCGGTGCGATCATTTCCGCGGGCGCGATCATTTCGATCACCGGCAACTTGAACATCCTGATGCTGTCGGGTTCGCGCCTGCCGTTTGCGATGGCCGAACAGAAACAGTTACCGGCGTTCATCGGCAGCGTTCACCGATCGGTTCTTCACGCCTTACGTTGCGATTCTGATCACCGCGGCACTGATGCTTTTCCTGACGTTGAAGAGCTCGTTTGTTGCCGCGCTAACGATCAGCACGATTGCACGACTCGTAACGTACGGCGCGACTTGTCTCGCGTTGCCGACTCTTTCGCCGGCGCAAGGATGCACCAGCAGCGGCGCTTTCACCTACCCGGCGGAACGATCATCGCGCTGTTATCGCTCGCTCTGATCGTCTGGCTATTGCTCGCGAACAGCACGTTGCAGGAAGCGCAGAGCTGCGGCACTTGCCGGCGGTGTCGGGTCTGTTGATCTACTTCAGCTTACTGGATCTATTCGCGCTCTCACGCTCTTCGTAAACCACGCGGCCGTCAACCATCGTCAACACGACTTTCACGTTCTCGATCTCCTTCGGATCGATCTTGAAGATGTCGCGCGAGAGCAGCACGAGATCCGCGAGCTTGCCAGTGCGTGATACTTCCCTTCACGTCGTCCTGAAACTCCGCGTAAGCCGAACCGACGGTGTAAGCACGCACAGTTTCCTCGACCGAGATCTTCTGTTCCGGCACCCAGCCTTTCGGGTTCTTGCCGTCGATGCGTGCGGCGCGTGACAGCGGCGTAGATCGTCAACATCGGATTGAGCGGCGCGACGGTCCAGTCAGTGCCAAACGCGAGCGTCACGCCCGCGTCGAGTAACGAACGAAATGCGTAGGTCGTCTTCGCGCGCTCTTTGCCGATGCGTTTCTCGGCCCAACGACCGTCGTCGATCGCGTGATACGGCTGCATCGACGCGATCACTCGATCGCGTGCGAAGCGCGGAATGTCCTGCGAACGCAGGTGCTGCGCGTGCTCGATGCGAAAGCGTCGATCGCGTTTGCCGTTCTCGCGTTCGACCTGTTCGTAGATGCTCAGAATCAGATCGTTCGCGCGATCGCCGATCGCGTGAATCATGATCTGCAAACCAGCGCGATCGGCTTCGACGTACGCGCTTGAGCATCGCGCCCTCGGGATACATCTCGTCGCCTGCAATGCCGCTCGTCGATGGATCGTCGCGATATGGTTCGTAGAAGAGCGCCGTCGTCGATCCCAAGCTCCCGTCGGAAAAACCTTTCAATCCGCCGACGCGCAAGCATCTCGCTGCCGAAGTGCGCGCGCACGCCGGTTCGCGCAAACGTTCCCACGCAGGCAACGGCGCCACGGCGTAGATGCGCGTCTTCAGTTCGCCGCGGTCGAGCAGCGTTGATAAACGCCGACGTCCGTTCCGGCCGACATATCCTGAATACTGGTGACGCCGAGTTTCGCTGCGTAGTTTGTAGCCGCGCGCGCAGCCGCGAGTCTTCTCTTCAAACGTCGCCGGCGGCATCACTTTCCAAACAAAACTCTGCGCCGCATCTTTCAGACACGCCAGTCGGCTCGCCGGATTCTGTCGCGCACGATCACGCCGCCGGGCGGATCGAGAGTCTGGCGTGTGACGCCGGCGAGTTTCAGCGCCGCGCTGTTCGCGAGCGCCATGTGACCGTCGAGACGACTGACAAACACCGGCGTCTGCAGCAGTGAAGCTGTCGATCAGTTCTTTCGTCGGCAGCTTCGCGTCAGGCCAGCGCTCGTGATCCCAATCGCCGCCGGTTATCCAGCGGTCCTTCGGAAGCGTCTTAGCGGCAAACGCTTTGATGCGCGCGGCAAACTCCTGCGGCGAGTTCGCGTCACGCAGATCGACGCTCGAGAGTTGAAAACCGCCGCTCAGAAAATGCGTGTGCGCGTCGTTGAAACCCGGAATAACAGACGCTTCTTCGCGTCGATCGTGCGCGTGTTTGGAGCCAGCCAGCTTCTTGATGTCTTTCTCGAGCCGACCGCGACGATTCGATTTCGCATAGATCGCCACGGCTTCGGCGGTCGGGGTGCGCCGGATCCATCGTGTGGACGACTGCGTTGACGATGATCGTGTCGGCGACCAGCGCCGGCTTTTCAGCGTGAACGGGAAGATTCATAAGTGTCAGAGCTCGAACACAGAGCATTAAGAATAGTCGAGGCAGGGCTGTGGTCTTCATCAGCGGGTAGATGGTACACTGTCAGCTAATACTGTGTGGATCAACTAACCGACAAACTAATCGACAATCTGGCGCGATCGTAGGCCGCGAAAACGTTCTTTCGCAAACCCGACGAACTGCTCGTCTACGAGTGCGACGGGCTGCCGCATCACAAGCATCGCCCGCGCGCGGTCGTCTTTCCTTCCTCGACCGAAGAAACCTCAGCCGATCATGCGCGAACTGGCGCGCGCGAAGGTTCCGTTCACGCCGCGTGGAGCGGGCACGGGCTTATCGGGCGGCGCGCTGGCACTCAATTCCGGGCGTCGTGATCGAGTTGGCGCGCATGCGCAAGATATTGAAGATCGATGCGGAGAATCGGTCTGGCGGTCGTGCAGCCGGGTGTCGTTAACCTGCATGTGTCGCGTGCCGCTGCTGCTGACGGTTTGTACTACGTTCCCGATCCATCCAGTCAGCCGACATGCACGATTGGCGGCAACATCGCCGAGAGCGCGGGCGGCATTCATTGTTTGAAGTATGGAACGACGACGGACCACGTGCTTGGGTGTCGTGTCGTGCTTGCGGGTGGAGACGTTGTCGATCTCGGCGGCGCGGCAGTCGAAGTGCCGGGTTACGATCTTCTGGGAACGTTCGTCGGATCAGAAGGAACGTTCGGCATCGCGACTGAAGCGACGCTCAAGTTGTTGCGCATACCGCCGGCGGTGCGCACGCTGCTCGCGGAGTTTGGTGAAGTAGACGATGCGAGCCATGCGGTGTCGGCGATCATCGCGGCGGGCGTGATGCCGGCGGCGCTCGAGATGATGGACGGCGAGATCATTCGCGCCGTCGAAGCGAGTATCTTTGCTGCGGGACTGCCGCCGGACGCAGGCGCCGCATTGCTGATCGAGCTGGACGGAATCGAAGCGGGAATCGATGATGAAGCTGAAAGGGTGAGATCGATCTGCATGGAGTACGGCGCGCGCAGTTGTCGGAACGCGCGTGACGAAGCCGAACGCAAAAAGCTTTGGGCCGCGCGCAAAGGCGCGTTTGGCGCGATCGGACGCATTTCGCCTGACTCGATGATCCAGGATGCTGTTGTTCCGCGTTCGCGTCTGCCGGAAGTGCTCGGCGCTGCGTATGAGATCGCCGCGCGTTATCAACTGCGAATCGCTAACGTGTTTCATGCCGGCGACGGCAATCTGCATCCGTTGATCTGTTTCGATTCGCGGTTCGCGGACCAGGTGTTGAGAGTGCGTGAAGCGGGACGCGAGTTGATGGAAGTTTGCGTTGGCGCAGGTGGGACGATCACGGGGGAGCATGGTGTTGGGCTGGATAAGCGTGAGTTGTTGCCGCTGGTGTTTTCTGATGCCGACATGAATGCGATGTTGAGCGTGCGCGCGGCGTTCGATCCGTTCGGGATCTGTAATCCGGGAAAGATCGTGCCGATGCTGCGTGGCTGTGGTGAAGGTCGGGCGGTTGCGGAAACATTCGCGTCGCCGGTTATCGCAGCCCCTACTCAAGTTGCATCGAGACGATCGTCAGTTTCAGAATTCGATAAATCCGGGGTGGTTTCACCGGGTTCGATTGAAGAACTGTCGGATGTAGTGAGGTCTGCCAGCAAGGTCGTGCCCGCAGGCGGTATGACGTGGCTCCCTGAAACCACGGATCTCGTCGTTAGTACCGCTGGGCTCAATCAAATAATCGAACACGAACCGGCGGATCTGATCGCCATCGCACAGGCAGGTGTGACGCTAAGCGACTTCAATGCGAAACTCGCGGAGAACGGGCAGTGGCTGCCGCTCGATCCGCCGGACGACGGACGCGCGACGCTCGGCGGCGTCGTCGCAACCGGACTCGGCGGCGCGCAACAGTTTGGTTACGGACGCCCTCGTGGATGCGTGATCGGCATGAAAGTCGTGCTTGCCGACGGCAGCGTTATCAAGATGGGCGGGCGCGTGGTGAAGAATGTTGCGGGTTACGATCTGAGCAAGTTGTTCACTGGAAGTTACGGCACGTTAGGCGTTATCACCGAATTGAATTTCAAACTGCGTCCGAGGCCGGAATGCGAAAGCACGGTCGTTCTCGATGGTCTTCTTTCTGAACTTTTAGCAAAGGCGCAGTCGATCGTCTCCGCCGGGTTGTTCCCGGTCGCGGCGGAGATCGTTTCGCCGGCCTTTGCTTCGTTGCTTGGCATCGTGGCGAACCAACCGATCATGTTGGTCCGTTTCGCCGGCAATCAGGTTGGCGTTAAATTTCAGATCGAACGGACGCTCGCGTTGTGCGATGAAGGCGAAGTGATTGCTGACGATTCGCAGGTGTGGCAACAGATTGCCGCCGCGCCTTTGCGATATTCATCCGGCTGGTATGCAAGCGTGCTTCCCAGCGAGCTCGCCGCCGTTTGCAAAACCATCGACGTCCCTGAGGCGATATGGCAGATCGGCGCAGCAGACGGACGAATCAGAATGTTGGATAATAAGGTCGAAAATCCGGTGACGGATCGCGGCAACGCACAGTTCTTAATGGATCGCGTGAAGCAACAATTAGATCCGACGAATAAATTTGGGGTGTACCGATGAACACACTTCGCAAGATTGGACCAATCGTGTTGGTGCTCGCGCTTGTCTGCAACATGGTTGTGGCGCCGCGAACCAGTGCGCGCGCGACACGGCATGGTCGCTTCGACGAACGAGGTCGCTTCGCGGGTTGGTGTCGAGATCATGAAGCGCGGTGGGAACGCCGTTGACGCCGCGATTGCGGTTGCGTTTGCACTTGCCGTCACGCATCCGGCGGCGGGAAATCTCGGCGGCGGCGGGTTCATGATGATCCGTTTGAAGGACGGCCGCACGACGGCGATCGACTATCGCGAGATGGCGCCTGCCGCTGCGCATCGCGACGTCTATCTCGACAAGAACGGTAAGCTGATCGAAGGCGAAGGCGGATCGCTCGTCGGGTATCGTGCGGCAGGCATACCGGGGACAGTGCGCGGAATGGAACTGGCGCTGAAAAAATATGGCTCGGGCAAGTTGACCTGGGCGCAACTGGTCGAGCCTGCGCGACGGCTTGCGGGAAATGGTTTTACCGTCACCTACTCACTCGCGCGTTCACTGCGAACCTCCAAAGACTATCTCTCAACCTTCGCCGAAACGAAGCGGATCTATCTCAAGGGCGGCGCGCTTTACAAAGAAGGCGAACTGTTTCGCCAGCCGGAACTCGCCGCAACGTTCGCACGTCTGCAACGATTTGGGCCAAATGAGTTTTACGAAGGCGAAACTGCGCGGCTGATTGCCGCCGACATGAAACGCAACAACGGTCTGATGACGTTGGAAGATCTGCGCGGCTATGTCGCGAAGGAACGGACGCCGTTGCGTGGCAGTTATCGTGGTCACGAGATCATCTCGATGCCGCCGCCGTCGTCAGGTGGCGCGGTGCTGATCGAGATGCTCAACATTCTCGAAGGCTTCGATCTTCGTAGCTTCGAGGCGAGTTCGTCAGATCGATATCACCTGATGGCTGAAGCGATGCGCCGTGCGTTTGCAGACCGGGCAGAGTACATGGGCGACACGGATTTCGTGAAGGTTCCGATTGCGGGATTGATCGACAAGTCGTATGCGACGACCTTGCGTTCGACGATCAAAACCGATCGCGCTTCGACGAGTGCTGAAGTTCGCGCCGGCCGTCCGGCTGGTTACGAATCCGACGATACAACGCACTTCACCGTAGTGGACGCGGAAGGTAATGCGGTTGCGAACACGTATACTTTGAACGATTCGTATGGTTCATCCGCGACGGTAAAAGGGGTAGGCATCCTGCTGAACAACGAAATGGACGATTTCGCCGCCAAGCCAGGCACGCCAAACATGTACGGTTTGATTCAGGGCGAGCGAAACGCCGTCGCGCCGCGCAAACGTCCACTGTCTGCCATGACGCCGACGATCGTCCTGCGCAAGGATGGGACGCTTTGGTTCACGATCGGCAGTCCTGGTGGACCAACGATCATCAACACCGTCCTTTGTGTGATTACAAACGTGATCGACTACGACATGAACATTCAACAAGCGATCGACGCGCCGCGCATTCATCATCAATGGCTGCCCGATGAGATGGTCGGCGAACCCTACGGTCTCTCGGGCGACACGCAACGAGCCCTGGCCGCGCGCGGTCACACGCTAGCGAAACAACGTACCCTTGGCGACGCCGAAGGCATCATGATCGAAGAAAAGACGGGCGTCCGCCTCGGCGCCACTGACCCCCGGCGCAGCGACGGCCAGGCCGTCGGCTACTAGATTGATTACACAGATCACACCCATCGCCAGTATCAACGCCGTGCTCGCTGCTGAAGAGCAGAAGCTGCTCGCGTGCATTCATTGTGGGCTGTGTTTGGAGGCGTGTCCGACGTATGTGGCCACGGGGAATGAGAATGATGGGCCGCGCGGGCGGCTTTATCTGATGCGCGCGGTGGCTGAGGGGCGATTGGAGAATACGTCGGAGGCGTTTCAGAGGCATATCGATCGGTGTCTTGGGTGTCGCGCGTGTGAGCAGGCGTGTCCGGCGGGTGTGCAGTACGGACAGTTGCTTGAGGCGAGTCGCGAGGAATTACTGCATGCGCAGCCGAAGAATGATTGGACCAGCAAACTGCTGCGGTTTGTGTTGAAGTATGTGTGGTTGTCGCCGGCGCGGCTGAAGTTGTTTTTTGGTGCGACGCGGCTGTTTCGTGACCTCGGATTGTCGCGGATCATGTTGAAATCCGGTCTGGCACGTTTGATTTCGCCGCGAGCTGAATTCGGGATGGCGTTGCTGGAAAGCTCGCGGCCGATCTTTAAAGATAGGACCACGACCGATCAATCCGGCGATAACGGTGAGACCGTATTGTTGTTCAAAGGCTGCGTCGGTGAAGGACTCTTTGCGCGGGTGAACCGTGCTACGCAGCGGGTGTTGCGGGCAAATGGTTACGACGTAGTCGCGCCGGAGAAGCAGGTGTGCTGTGGCGCACTGCATGCGCACGCCGGCGATCTTGAGGGCGCGCGCGAGCTGGCGCGAAAGAACCTTGCGGCGTTTGATGAATCGGGCGCGCCAATAATTACGAACGCGGGCGGCTGCGGTGCGATGTTGACAACTTACGAACACCTGCTTCCGAATGACGAGCGGGCGCGGCAGTTCAGCGCACGCGTGCGCGACGTTAGCCAGCAACTGGCGACGCGCGAGATGCGCGCCGGCGAGTCGCCTGTCGACAACGAGGAATACGTTGCGTGCGACCTATCGTGTCACCTGCTGTACGGGCAAAAGGCCGGCGACGCATCGCTGAAGATGTTGCGCAATATTCATGGTCTGAACTTCGGTGAACTGTACAATGCCGAGAGATGTTGTGGGGCGGCGGGAATTTACAACATGCTGCAACCCGAGTTGTCGCAGCGGATATTGAAAGAAAAACTGGACGCGATCGACGCCGCCGAGGCCGATATCGTCGTCACCGGCAATGCGGGTTGCCAGATGCAGATCGGCGCCGGTGCTGCCTTAGGTGAGATGGGCATTCAAGTCTGTCACCCAATCGAACTCGTCGACGAGTCTTACGCTCGAGCCGGCTTCTACGATCATGGAAAACAAGACGCTTAATCAGAAGACGCTGATGGTGCTCGCGCCGCTACTGGTGCTGACCGGAATCGCCGGCTTTCTGATTCCCGAGCAGTACAGCCTGATGAGCGGCGCCGCGCCTTACAACATGTTTCATCTTGTGTTCGGCGCGCTCGGCCTCGTCTTGATCTCCGCGAACAACGATCTGTTCGCGAGTTCGTTCAATTTCGGTTTCGGTCTGATCGATCTTTATCAGGTACTGGCGAGCGCAGTCGGTCTGACGCCGATCGAGTACTTCCACTGGACGTACGTCGACGATGTGGTCCACGTGATTCTCGGATTCGCACTAGTGCTGATCGGCGGTTACGGAGTTTTGAATTGGAAGAAGTCACGCACTGAACGCCACATCGCCGCCGATCAGAGTTAGTTTCACGTTGCCGTCCTGATCCAGCGCGACGAGGTCGGCGTGTTTGCCGATTTCGATTGAACCACACTCATGATCGAGACCCAGCAATCGCGCTGGATTCGAAGACGCCATCTGCGCGAGCTCAACATACGAGACGTCCAACGAACGCATCAGGCGAACAGCGTCGAGCAGCGTGATCACCGACCCGGCGATGCTACCCGCCGCGTTACTGGTGCGACCATCTTTGACACTGATCGTCTCGCCCCAGATCTGATAGTCGCCGTCTCCCTTCCCTGCTGCCACGATCGCGTCGCTGATCAAGCTGATGCCACGCTGGCCTTTCACTTTCATCAGCAAGCGAAGCATGAACGGATCGAGATGTATGCCGTCGGCGATTACGTCGCACGTGACATCGTCATGCGCGAGTCCCCAGGCGATTGGACCAGGCGCGCGATGATGCAGCGGCGCCATCGCATTCATGAAGTGCGTCATGTGACGCGCGCCTGCTGCTAACGCCGCATCAAGAACATCAAGACTCGCCCGCGTGTGTCCGATCGATATCACCCAACCACGTGATTTCAACTCCCGCACGAGATCGACGCCGCCATCGATCTCCGGCGCAAGCGTAGTCATTCGAACGAGATCAGCGGGCACGGGCAAGCTTTCAAGATCGTTCGGACCCGAGTACGTCTTGAAAAACTCAGTGTGCAACGCGCCACACTGCGCTGAATTAACAAACGGTCCTTCGTAATGCACCCCGAGCACACGCGCACCACTAGAACTCTGCGCAGCTTGCTCAATCGCAGCCACCGAGCGCGCATAATCCTGGTCCACGGCAGGCACGAACGTCGGCACCCACCCGGTCACGCCCTGCGACGCCAAAAACACGGCAATCTCCGTCAACTGTTCCGGCGACGCATCCATCACGTCTATCCCAGCCGACCCATGAATGTGAACGTCGATAAACCCCGGCAACAGCTTCGCCCCAGCCAGGTCGATCACCTCAAAACCGGAAACGCCACCACTCTCGATCGCCGCGATCTTCCCCTCACTGACAACGACAGAAACGCCCGCAACCTCGCCGTCAGGCAGCACCGCATCAACATTCTTCAGCAACAAGTTACCCATGGAATCACACACGAATATACACAAAAACTGATGCCCGCATTGCAGTCAATACAATGCGGGCATCTTAACGGACCTTACAAATTGAAACCTTAGAACATCAGTTTCAATCCAAACTGCATCGTTCGCGGATCGCGCACCGCAGTGACTGCGCCGAAGTTCGCGGCCGTGATGTTGGTCGAGATCGTCCTGAAGTTCGTGTGATTGAAGATATTGAACGCTTCAGCACGAATCTGAGCGGAGAACCTTTCCGTAAAGCGCAGGTTCTTCATCATCGAAAGGTCGACGCGCTGTGTCGGCGGTCCTTCGATTACACCTCTCGGAGTCGTTCCCGGCGCCGTGACCAGACCGACGGCCGTATTCGACGGGTTCAACTGGAAGCACTGGTTCGTGACCCATTGCTGCAGAGTGTGCGGCGCACCATCGTTCGGATCGCAAAGCATATTCGGACGAGCGGCGGGGTTGGCGTTGATTAACCCGAGCCCGGCCAAATCGAGGTTGGACGTTGTTACTGAGAACGGCAGGCCGCTGTTGACCGTGATGATGCCCGAGGCTTGCCATCCACCCAACACCTTGCCGACGAAGTCTTTCTGCAAGCGGAAGAACGGCAACTCGTAAACGTAGTTCAGAGTGAATACGTGCCGCCGATCCAGAGTTGCCCTCTGGTACTCACTACGAATGTCATAACTGTTCTGGGGAGACGTAGTGCGGTCGTTTGGACTATCAGTCAGGTTCTTGGCCCAGGTGTACGCCACGTCGATTAGTGACTGTCCGGTCAAGCGCTGACGTCCTGAGAACTGAAGCGCGTGGTAATTTGAGTTGTAACGCGGCTGGACCATCGCGATCGATCTGTATCCTTTGAACGGACGCAGTTGATCGAGGATCAGCAGATCCAGACTCCGCGTGGCTCCGACCACATTCGGATTACCGGTTGCGTCAGCAGTGTTGCGGAACCCGTAACCGGCAGGTTGACACGTGACCAATGTGGGCGCCGGATTCTGCCCGATGAAGCCTGCACCAGGCGCGCACAACGAATTGCGCGCGACGCCCGGCGCCACTTCGTTGAGCTCGGTCAACCCGATCAGGTGTGTTCCCTTCGAGCCGTAGTAGCCGACGGTGAACACCGTGTTGCTGCCCAACTGGTGCTGAACGTCGAGCGACCAGTGTTGCATGTAGGGCGTGTGCCAATCAGACTGCACCGCGCGCAGGCCCTGTACCGTCAGGTTCGTAGGAATACCACCGCCGGGATTGTCGAGTCGCGTATTCGTAGCCGTGGCCGTTTCCTGGAACGGTGGATTGAGACCGATGTTCTGGAGATAGGTACCAACCAAAACCTGCTCGTGGTAGATGCCGTAGCCGGTACGAATTGAAGTTCTGCCCTCGCCGAACGGATCCCACGCAATACCGATGCGCGGAGCGAAATCGCGCGTCGGATTATCGATGACGTACTTGCCGTACGGTGACACTGTCGGGCGGCAATTGAACTGCGCTGGACCAGTCGTGAAGTTCTGCTCGTTGACGATGATGCCGTTGCACCAGTTGCCGGTGCCGGCGACGCGGTTTCCAGCGCCCGTTACTTGCGGCGCCTGGGCCGGGTTGTAAAGCTCCGGCACGAACGTCGACAAGCGACCGTTCTTGTCATAGGGTCCCGGGAAATAGGAGTAACGCACACCGAGATAGAGCGTCAGGTTCGAGCGCACCTTCCATTCATCCTGGGCAAAGGCCTCAAACGCCTTTTGACGCAGGTCGGCGGTGTAGTCGAAGTGCGCTTGCGCGAATGTCTGCGCGTTGCCGACGAGGAAGTTGGCCCAGCGTTGAATGTTCTGATTGAGCGTGCTGGTGGAAACGCCCGTGGGCTGCGTGTTGCTGAAAGCACTGAAGAGGCCTTCATTGTTGCCGGCAAGAGCATTTTCATTCTTGCGATAGAGCGAATAGACACCGCCATACTTGAACGTATGGTTGCCCATGATCGAAGTAACGGTGCCGGTAAAGTTCTGTTTCCACGAGAAGTTGTCGTACGGACCAAAGCTGGTCAGACCCGTGAATCCGTTGCCGGTGACGGACGGATTGCGGTCCCTCGTGTTCTCAAACGGCAGACTGATCGGAATCGACGTATTTTGCAGCGCCAGCAAGCCGACGTTCTCGCTCAGGATCGCGCCGTAGCCGTAAGTGTAGCGGCCTTCGACGACCGTTCTCGGATTCAATACCCACGTCATGTTCGCCGTGTGCGTTTTGCCCGGAGAGTTCGTCGAGGTCGTGGAAACGTTCGGAAGTCCGCCGCCGCTCGAAAACAGCGCGTTGGCATCAAGCGTTGGAATGCTGTCTTTCTGGAATCGATAATAGAACGACAAGTTCTCGCTCACCGTGTGATCGATCTTGACGATGGTCTGATCGAAGTCGGAACGGTTGGCCAATGAAACTGCAAGATTGAACGGAGCTGCCGCGGTCGCTGCATTGGGCAACGGCAGTCTGTTGTAGATACTGTTGACGTACGATTGGCCTGCCGGGCTCAGTAGATTGGTCGGTATCGGCGTTCCGGCCGGCAGAATGAATTGACCGGTGCAGTTGGCTTCGCCGAGTGCCGGACGATTGATACATACCGGAATTGGAAAGACTCCGCGTCGCAGGTTGGCGTCAGGTACCGTAACTGTCGCCGCTGCTGTGAAGCGCCGGTCACGACGGGACTCTTGCGAGAAGAAGAAGAACGTGCGCGGCACTTTGTCGATCCAATCGTCAGATGATCCTTCGCCGAAGCGCGGGAAGTAAACCGGTCCGCCAACCGTCCAGCCCCAGTTGTTGTAACGGAACGGCGCGCGTTTCGCCTTGCCGTTCTCTTCTCTACCGAAGGGCGGAGTCGTCGTCGCATTCAGCAGGAAACTGTTCGCGTTGAATGCTTCGTTGCGGATGAACTCGAAAATGCTGCCGTGAAACTCGTTCGTTCCCGAGCGGGTGATCACGTTGACCTGGCCGCCGCCGCTGCGTCCTGATTCTGCCGGGAAGAGGCTCCGCAGAACACGAAACTCGCCGATGGAGTCGACGCTGGGATACGCCTGAATCGTGATGTTTGAACCGCGGTCGGTGATGTCGGCGCCGTCAACCGTAAAGGTGTTCTGACTGCTTCGCGCGCCGTTGACCGAGATGTTGATCGTGTTCGCTTGTCCTTCGGGGTTCGTGGTTCCGACGTAGACCTGATCGGCCAGGTCGTTGGAAACGCCCGGCGACAGCGCAACGAGTTGCACCCAGTTGCGATTGTTCAGCGAAAGCTCGCGAACCTGATCCCCACTCACCAGACTCGAAGCAGTCGCCGTCGCCAGTTCAACTGCAACCGGATCCGACGCGACCATCACAGTTTCCGAGATGCTGCCCGCCTCGAGCGCTACATCAACTGCGCGCCGTTGTCCGACGTCCAACTTGATGTTGTTCTGAACTGATTTCTTGAAGTTGGTCGCTTCGACGGCGATGGAATAAAGGCCGGCGAGAAGATTCTGCGCCGACCATTCGCCTTCATCGCCGGTCGTAAGCGTTCGCACCACGACCTGCTTTTCAATGTCGGTGATGGTGACGGTCGCGCCTTTCACTACGGCGCCCGTTGTGTCTTTGACCGTGCCGGAGAGATTACCTGTGATCTCCTGGGCGGAAGCGACGCCGCTGAACGCAAAAATCAGCAGCATCAAGAGTGTGACAGTTTTGAATTCGGCCAATCGTTTCATGGGGATGATCCTCTTCAAATTATTGGAGTGGACGGGTGCCCACCAATCGGACAAGCCAACGGGGGAGAACCGCAATACACCTGGGTTTTTAGTACGGTTTTTAGGCAACGCAATTGTCGTTTGGAAAGAAGAAGCCTTGCTCGTTTCGAGTGCGGTCATTGTTACATTACACTTTAACTACAGGCGGTCAACAGGCGTCGGACACCTTATACACAGGCAATCTCTGTGCGACCATCGTCAGAATGTCAGAGATCCGACAATCACTGCTGCTTTACTATAATGCGAAGCGCTCTTGTTAACCCGTTCCAGAGTACGCGCCATCCGGATTTAGTTCGCTCGGCCTCGCCGGTAAAGTCGTACGAGAACAGAATGAAGCCTTCAGTGCATCAGCGAGCGCGCACGTTGATCTTTTCAACCGCCGATTCCGACGGGATTCGGTAAGCGCCGATGCCTGCCCACACCGTGCCGCTTCGCTGCGTGTGCCGTCGTCGTTGCCACCTCGATCTGTTTTTGAAAGACCGCGGTGTCAGTCGAGTACGCCATCGGACACGCAACATCCAGAATTCCCATTTGCAACCAACGCCGCCAATCCTGAAAACGACGGGTGTAAGCGTTCTCATCGTTTGCGAATACTGCCGCCGAGACGAACGCTTCGGGCCGTCGTTTCTTCACCGCGCGATAGATCCGTTCGACGAGTGTCGTCACCTGCGCTCGTTGAAAGTCGGCAAACTTCGCCGGGAAACGTTTCGCGGCGCCGCTAGTGGATTTGTCTTTGAGCGACTGCTTTCAGTTCGCGACGTTCGTCTGTAGTGAGTTGCGGCTCCAACCACTTGCGAAACTTCTTCAGCGACGTGCGGCTGTAATCGAAATCCGGACTCGCAAAACGAACATAATCGAAGTGCAAACCATCGACCGGATAATGCTTCAACACGTCCATCCAGATGTTGTAGATGTGATCGCGCACTTTCGGATTTGCCGGTCCGGTGTAAATACCTTCCAGCTCGCCTCGATTGGCCTTCGACCATTCCACAATCTTCTGCCGGTAACGCTGGATCGCGCGGCGACATGTCGATAGAGTTCAGCCGCAACCGGCTTCGGAACCGCGAGCCATTCGGGATGTTTGTTGTAGACGTGATCGCGGATCAGTTGGCAGTGCGTCGAGATTCGCGAGCAGGTTTGTGTTGAGCCAACCGTGAACTTTCAATCCGCGTTTGTGCGCTTCAGTAAGCGTGAACGCAAGTGGATCGAAGTTCGGCGGTTGGTCCTTTAACTCGACCGCGCGTGGTTCAACTCGCGAGTTGTAGTAAGCATCGCCACGACCGCGAATCTGGACGATGAGTGTGTTGAAGCCGTTGTCCGCGGCGAATTTACGAGCTGACGAATCTTCTCGGGCGAAGTGAGCGTGGTGCGAACGACCCACAACGCCCGTGACTTCCTTCCGGAGCACAATGCGCATTGCGCTGGAATACACAGCCAACAGACAGAGCACTAAGGCACCGAACGACTAAATTATGCATTAACCGACGCAAGTTCGTCATTCATCGTCAATTCTGATCAATACTGATAACGCAGCGAGACCTGGATATTCCGCGGCAAGTACTGACGTCGCTACGCCCGTGATCGCGCCAAAATTTGTGTTGGTGATCGATGCGCTCGGAATACCGTACTGCACGTGGTTGAAGGCATTGAACATGTCAGCACGCAACGTCAGTCTTATGTCCTTCCCACGGCATCGAGAAGATCTTCGTGATGCCGAAATCGACGGTCTTCATGCCGTCAAGAAAGAACGTATTACGTCCAAGTATCGGCGTATTGAAATCAGCGCTGGTCAGCGGTCGAAAAGCAGTACGCGGTAACGCATCGCGTGACGTCGCCGGGATGATTCACGCTGTTACCCAGGATCGACGGATCGAGAAGCACGGGCCTGCTTTCGCTGAAGCCGTCGAAGTTCAAATCGAGCGCGGTCGTCGTGACTGTGAACGGCGTTCCCTTTGCGAACTTCACCACGGCCGAGAACTGCCAGCCACCAAAAGCCTGGCCCAACAATCCTTTGTCACCGCTGAAAGAACGGCAGCCGATACGTGCCATACATGGTGAATCGATGCGGCGTGTGGAAACGTGAAAGCGCGCGTGAGTCGCGCGCGTTGTTTCCATTTTGATTGCTGTCGCCTGCGCCCACAAACGTAGCTTCCGAAGTCGTGTCGATCGCCTTGCTCCACGTGTAAGCGGCCTGGAAGTTCAAGATTCCTGCTCAGGCGCTTGGTCCACTCGAGCTGCATGCGCGTTGTAGTAACTCCACGCGGCATTGGAGACGGCGACGTTGGTGCGTGAAGAGACCATTCGGCCTGCGCTCGTTGGTGCGCGGCACGCGGAAGCTGTATTCGAACGCGCCGATCGGAACCGACGACCGGGCACTGCGCAGTGAACGGTATCGGCAGTCGTGCCGGTCGTACCCGCGCACTGAAAATCGCTCGCCGAGCTTGATCACCTGACCGCGCAGGTTCGCAGGGATTGTTCGGATGATTCGCAACGAGCACACCATTCACCGGATCGTGCAGCGGCAGGTTGTCGAGCGCATATCGCAGCAAGCCGATGCCTCGATTGCCGGTGTAGCTCAGCGCGGAACGCCGAAGCAAACGGCATCTGCCGCTCAAACGTCAAATTCCATTGCTGCGTGTACGGCATTTCCAGACCCGGATCGATCACCGTGAGCGTGTGACGAGCGGTTTGTGGTCCAGGAACAAAAACGAAGCCGTTGGTCGGATCCGCAAGATTGACCGGATTGAAAGTCGGGGTCGCCACGTCCTGACTGGTTGTAGAAGAATGCGTTCGGCGGATTGAATCTTACCGTCGCGCCGCCCTGCGAGAAACTGATTGGAAAAGGCGTCCATGGTAAATGCCGTAACCGCCGCGGATTGAAGAATCGCCCGCGTTGCCAAAAAACGATGCAGGAAGCCTGTCTCAAACTTCGGACTCCACGCAAAACCGAAGCGCGGTTCCCTGTTGTCCTTGTCGTCGCTCGAATCCATAGTTGATGCGATCCGCGGCTTCCCTAGGCGCCGAAACATATTCATATCTCAGGCCGAGATTGAGTGTCAGATTGTCGCGGACTTCCAGTTATCTTCGAAGTAAAAATTTGCTTCGGGAATGCGGTTTTCGAGAAAGAATGGACCATACCCTTTCTGAAAATTCGGCGTGCAGCCGTTGATGAACTGGTTGAACCCGTTGACGTAGTTGACGCCGTTGCACGTGGCGACCGTGCTGCTGTAGAAGCCGCGCGAAAAATTGTCAGCGAGATCATCGAGTCTGCTGACGCCGGATGTCCGTTCCCATCTTTAAGCTAGTGACGTGTTGAACACGGTGGTGAAGTTGTAAACAAACTGGTTATCAGTTTGATAGCGCTGAATCGGAAAGTTGCCGGCGCTGCCAATACTCGACTGCGTCGTGATCGGAGTCGGATTGAAGAAGCGAATGATCGGCGTGTCGTTTCCGGCGGCGATGTTTACCAGCGTCGTCCGCAATCCCAGACCGTAGCGAAACTCACCAACGGACTTGAGGAAAAGAGATGCGTCCACGTCAAACCAAAGTTCTGTTGTTTGTGATTCTGGTCCGCGCGTTCGCCGGGAATGACGTCGTCGGCGAGAAACTTCTGCCGCGTGTATTGCCAGCGGGCAGAGAAATTGTCTGCCTCGCGCGGGTTCCAGTCGAGACGTCCGGAATAGTCGCGCGCAGGAAAATCAAATCCCTGCTGACCGCGAAACACTCTTGGACCAGCCGCCGGATCGTTGGGCACAGCATTCGCAAACCGATCGATGATGCTCTGAATGAAGGCGCGATTTGCGGGCGTATTGTTCGCCGGGTCTGCATAAACCAGTTCGCCGGGATTGCGTTCCGCCAAGGTGAAACACGTCGCGGTTGAAATTATTTGCTCCGTGTTCTCTGTATGGTCCAGGCTGATGAAACTGAAAGAGTCGATCCTTGAACACCGGAAAGCCCGACGTAAATCCAAACTGATTGCGCCGCGTAACCCCTTTTTTTACGCCGGGCGCGAATACGTTGTTCGTCGCGTTCAAAGCACTATCGTTGTGATACCAGTAAGCATCGCCGTGAATATTGTTTGTGCCTGACTTCGTCTGGACCAGCACAACCGCGCCGTAACCGCGGCCAAACTCGGCGGTGAAGTTGTTGGTGATCACCTGAAACTCTTTGATCGTGGACAGCGATGCGCCCTGGCGATTCTGGTTCTCTGAAGAGTCGTCGTTATTGACGCCATTGATTTGGAAGGTTGCGCCGCGCGTGCCCGTGCCGTTGAAATTGACCGACGAACCTGAGATGCAGTCGGATTGTTCTGGCCCGAAGTTGGGTTCTCCTGAAAACCGGTGAACGTTTCGGCGAGCGTCAGGAAGTTGCCCTGGTTGAACGTCGGCTTCTCCAGAATCTCCTGTGCATTCAGTGATCCTTTGATCTCGGCGTTCGTCGTGTTGATTGGCGCAGCATCCGATGTCACCACTACTGCTTCAGTAACCGAGCTCGGATTCAACGTGAAATTGACCACGCGCGTTTGATTCAAAGTGATCTCGATGTTCTCTTGCGCGACTTTGTTGAAGCCAGCGCCCGAGGCCGTAACCGTGTAGCGGCCCAGCGGTAGAAACGAGCGCGACGTACGCTCCTTCGCCGCCTGTTTTCAGCGTTGCGCTCCTGTCCTGTTTCCATGTTGCGGATGACTACCTCCGCGCCCGGAACAACCGCGCCCTTTGAATCGCTCACCGTGCCCTGCAACGTTCCGGTGACCGTTTGCGCAAACGTCGGAGCCGGCAACGACGAAGCAGCGCGGACGCAAGTGAGCAATGCAGAAGCAAGAATTGACGATTGGACTGCTAGAGTCGAGACATGGGGAGCCTCCTCAGTTCATCGATCGAAACTTCCATCGGTCGTGAGTACGAGGTTATCGCTGCCAGTGCAATTCGATACCCGGGCCGCGCAGCGCCATGCCCGGACGTGCCTCTGTCATTTGGTCGTTCGCCAGCACGACCGCGCCATTCACGAGCACGTAACTGATGCCCAAGGGATACTGGTGCGGCTTATCGAATGTCGCCTGGTCGATGATTGTTTTTTCGTCGAAGATGACGATGTCGGCGGCGAATCCTTCGCGGATCATTCCGCGGTCTCGAAAGCCGAAAGTCTGCGCCGGCAACGACGTCATTTTCCGGATCGCGTCTTCCAATGAAATCAGTTTCAAGTTGCGCACGTACTGTCCGAGCACGCGCGCGTTGTTGCCGTAACCGCGCGGATGCGGAACGCTGTCGTCGACCTGACGAACACCGCCGTCAGACGCGATCATCGTGAACGGTTCCTGCATGATCCGCTTGACGTCGTCTTCACCCATGCCGTGATAGATCATGCTCGCGCCGCCGGCTTCGTACATCGCGAGCATCTGCTCGATCTGGCTGGTAACGTCGGTTTTGTTGCGGACCTGCTTGGTGATCTCGGCGATCGATTTGCCGTTGAAAGATTTGTCGGGACCATACGAAGCGACAACGGCGAAAGAGTAGTCTTTGAAGCCGCTGCGTTTGAGTGCGTCTTTCGTGTCGTTGATCGCGCGCTCGCGAGTGGCTTTGTCTGCGAGTCGTTTCTTCGCTTCCTCAAAACCGCCGGCTCGCAGCCAACTTGGGAGACGCGATGATAGTGAAGTCGAGCTCGCGGTGTAGGCATACTGATCGACCGTGACGCTCAAGCCTCGCGCACGGGCCTCACGCACCAGGCCGAGCGTCATCGGTGTTTGGCCCCAGAGTTTCTTGTTGCTGATCTTGAAGTGAGAGATCTCGACGGGCAGTCCTGCTTGTTCGCCGATCTGAATGCTTTCGCGAATCGCGTCGGCGACTTTGTCGCCTTCGTTTCGCATGTGCGTCGCGTAAACGCCGCCGTGACGTCCGGCGATGCGAGCGAGCGCGACGATCTCGTCAGTCTTCGCATAAGTTCCCGGAACGTAGATCAGTCCGGTTGACAGACCGACCGCGCCGTCTTTCATTCCCTGCTCGACGATGGCTTCCATCTGCTTCAGCTCGTCGGGAGTCGGCGCACGATCTTCGGCGCCCATCACCTGTCGACGAACAGAGCCGTGACCGATGAGTGTTGCGAGATTTACGGCGAGTGGTTTTTCGTTCACGCGGCCAAGGAACTGGCCCACGTCAGTCGCCGAAGATCCGCAGTTGCCGGTGACTAGCGAAGTGACGCCCATGCGCACGAAGTTCTCGGCCGTGGGCAGGCTGTAAATGGATTCGACGTGCGTGTGAACGTCGATGAAGCCGGGTGCGAGTATCTGGCCTCTTGCGTCGATCGTCTTTGCGGCCGCGCCGGGCGCAACGCGTCCGATGCGAACGATGCGTCCGTCTTTGATCGCGACGTCGGCACGAAACCACGGATTGCCGCCGCCGTCGACGATCCGCGCGTTGGTGATCACGAGATCGTAAGCAGGCGACTGCGCGTGCGCGGGCTGGTCCATGCGGCCGCTGAGCAGACCTACAAGCACCAGCGCAATCAAGGCTATCAGGACAGACTTGAAGAGACTCGTCTTCACTTTTTGTAGAAAAATGAAATCGCGAAACCCGACGCTCGTAAAGATTAAACCAAGGAAGAAGCCGGATTATAGGGAAAACCCTGAAATAATAATAGCTAAATGTTCTTATTCAATCGATAAGAATGGCTAATACTGCACAGGTGGAAAATCACATGGTATAAGGTTGGGCCTTATGCGGCGCTGCAAACTCACATGGGCGTGCCTTGCGATCGGAATAGTCCTCGTCTCCACACCTGTTTACGCGCAGCTTCCGTTTGCCACAGACGATGTGGATACAACGACAAAAGGAAAGTTTCATCTCGAATTCTCGAACGAATACGATTGGCTACAGAGATCCTCTTTTCCAGGACGACGACAGAACACTGCCCTCCTCACATTGACTTACGGTATCAGCGATCGCATCGACGCCGGCGTTACAGCTCCGTTCATCAGCATCGGCAACGACCGAGCTTCACGACTCGGAAATCCAAGCGGACTTGGAGACATTCAGTTCGGCGTAAAAGTACGACTGCTCGATGACCGCAAAGGTTCAAAGCTGCCGGCGGCGGCTGTGGTTTTCTATGTGGACGCGCCGACCGGTAGTACACGCAAACAGATTGGCTCCGGCTTGACGGACTACTGGTTATATGGAGTGCTGCAGAAATCGTTTACGAAACGAACGACGGGCCGACTCAATGCCGGAATTCTTTTCGCCGGCGACAGCGCCTCGGGTTTGCTTGGAATTCATTCGTCTCGCGGACAGGTCTTCACCGGGAATGGATCGCTGGTGCGCAACTTCACGCCGCGGCTGCGACTGGGCGCAGAATTGTTTGGCGCCGTAACTAACAACTTCGACTTAACTCGCGGGCAGTTAGTAGGTCAGGTCGGAGGGGGATATCTCCTGACTGAAAAGCTGGAGTTGACGTTCGGAGGGCTTGCGGGTCGATTCGCAGCCAGTCCTCGCCTGGGAGTCCAGGTGGGGTTCGCCTACGATTTCGAATGACAGGCTAGTCGGTTGAGCGCGCGAATGCGCTGGGTGAGTGGCCGGTCAGGCGACTAAATGCCGTACTGAACGCACTCGCGGATTGATAACCGACTCTTTCCGCGACCTCAGCCAGCGAAAGTCGCTCGGTACGAAGCATGTCTTTCGCCAGCGCCACTCGCCATTCAAGCAGATATTGCATCGGCGGCATTCCGACCTTGCGCGCGAAGCGTTCAGCAAATACTGCACGTGACATTCCTGCGGTGCGCGCAAGCTGCTCGACGGTCCAACGTCGCGTGACGTCGATGTGAACTTGACGCAGTGTTGTAGCCAGCCCGGGATCTGAAAGACCAGCGAGTAATCCCTGTTCCTCTTTCGCGGCAGACGTCGACCGAAAGCGCAAAGCCTCGACGAGCAGTACCTCGACGAGCCGCTCGAGAATCAACGCGCGACCGGGACGCTGTGAGTCTGCTTCCTCGCCAATTAATTCCACAACGCAACGCACACGCGCTGCGCCCGGTTCTTCGGAGCGAATGTGGATCAAGGGCGGCAGGAGTTTCACCAGTAGTTGCGCATTTGCACGATCGAATCGGAAATAGCCGCCAAGCATCCGCATCGTCACTGGACCTGACTCGGCGCCGTAATGAGTTTCACGCGAATGATCGAGGGGCACTGGCGTTGGGCCGATATCGAGATCACTCGCGAGCGTGAAACTCGGCATTTCAGGAAGGAGAACAAAGTCGCCTTCCCTGATCTCGATCGCGTCCACTCCTTCAAGCGCCAGATAGCATGACCCATTCAGGAGCAGGCAGAACGCGGGATCCTCATATCGCGGTTTTTGAATGCTCCATTTTCCTGCTCCGGTTATGACCTTTGAGAGGACAGTCTGCGGGCGTAGGAGCGAGATGATGGCTGCAAGCGGATCGGTGTTGCCGTCGGTCGATGAAGATGAGTCATCTTCGATCTTCATAAATTATCTTGAGTGAGCTTTCGCCAGCGCCACCGCGTCAGGACCTGCTGGAAATCGAAGCTGGCTGGTCACATCGTTCGCTGCACGATACACAACCTCGGCGACGTCAGACGCAGTCGTCACCTCAGCCGGCTGTGCAAACGCCGCAAATATGGGTTGCGCGAAAGGCGCGTAGACCTCGGGGATCAGCCCTTCCATTCGTCCTACTCCGTTGCTCGCAAAGCTCGTTGTCGGCGCGTAACCCGGCTCAACCAGTTTGACGCGCACGTTGAAGAACTCGAGCTCGAATGCGAGTGCCGCAGTAAATCCTTCGATCGCCATCTTACTCGCGCTGTAAACCGCCGTCAGCGGCATCGGCGTCAGCGTCACGCTCGACGTAACGTTGATCACGACGCCCGATCGTCGCGCACGAAACTGTGGCACCACCGCCTGGGTCATCGCCATCACACCGAACGTGTTCGTCTCAAACACCTCGCGCGTCGTAGCCATCGGCGTAGCTTCGAAGGCGCCGACGACTCCGATGCCTGCGTTGTTCACGAGCACGTCGATGGGCCCACTCATCTCGAGCGCGGCCGCAATGCTTTCGGGCTTCGTGACGTCAAGCGCGAGCACGCGCATTCGTTCCGATCGTGGCAGAACGTCTTCGCGGGGCGTTCGCATCGTGGCAATCACATTCCAGCCGTTTGCATGAAAGTAGCGCGCGGTCTCAAGTCCATAACCAGAAGAGCAACCGGTAATAAGTACTGTGTTCATGACCACGCACGATATAACCGCTCTTCAGGACGATCAATACCGTATCGTCCGAGATTCATTCGCGATCGTCTTGATAATACGCCTGGAAGACAGCAAAAAGCAGGTCCGACTTTCGTCGAACCTGCTTTCGGTTTGGGGAGTTAGGTTGAGTGGTTAGAAGTTGAACTTCGCGACAAACTGGATCTTGCGCGAAGTGCTGGTTGTGTTTCCAATAATCTGACCTAACGAAGCCGTCGTCAGAATCAAATTGCCATCGGGCACCGCGAATGATGGAGTGTTGGTCACGTTCTGAGCCTCAACACGAATTTCAAGATCCTGGCTCTCCGAGAACCGGAATTTCTTGCCGACCGTCATATCGAGATTGAAGAACGAGGGACCGGTGAAGAAGTTTCTACCGACGTTGCTGGCTTCACCAGCCGCAGGGACGAAGAACTGCGAGCGCTGATCGGCGGTGAAGAAAACATTGCGGCCGTTCTCGAGGACGACGTTACCCATGTCAGGCGAGCAACCGTTACAACTCGCCGGTGTGAACACGACCTGCGAAAGAGTGCCGGCTCCCGAAAACACCGTGAACGGCCGGCCTGAGTAACGACGCATCACGCCCGCGACGTTGAAACCACCGAGCAGGAAATCTGCGGTTCGGCCCCAATCGGCGCCAAACCGTTTTCCCTTCCCGATCGGAAGTTCGTAAAGGACGTAACCCTGAATCGCGTGACGTCGATCGAAATCGGATCGCGCGTAGTTCAAATCCGGATTGTTGATGTCGAACGGAGTGTTTCCCGCCGACTGTCCGGTTCCACCTCTCGTGATCAGCGTGAAGGCAGGATCGAATGAGCGCGTGTCTTCCGACTTCGCGAGCGTGTAGCTGCCCTGGAACGCGAGTCCTTTCGACGAGCGACGGCTCACCTGGATCTCGAGCGCGTTGTAGCGGGAACGATCGTGGTTATCGATCACGTTCACCGCGCCTGTGAATTGCGGGTACGGTTGGAAGAAGAACGGACTGAATCCATTGGCGAGCAGAGTCATGCCCGACTTGCCGGAGAACGCTCCCTGCGTGCTCTGCGCAATGATGAACGCCGCCTGGGCCACTGCTCCGGCTGTTACCAGACTGGTGGTCTTCTGTCCATTTGCCAATCGTAACCTCGCCGGCGAGCGTCTGCCGCAACAGAAACTGCGAACCCGTTTCGCGTATATTCCCCGGCAGCAGCGTGAGCCCGGAGTGGCCGGCGAGCAGTTGTTGATTAGCGTGCTGTTGCCGGTGGTCCGTAACTGTTCGAAGTCCGCCAGGAAACCGTTGTTGCGAATGTCTACCTGGTTCACGTCGTAGCCGCTGTAAAGATTGCGCCCCTGACGTCCGATGTAATTGATCTCGAGTACGTTCTTCCAACCGATCTCGCGTTGGAAGCTTACCGAGTACTGGTGCGATTTCGGGTTACTGAGCTCGGGATCGACAACGTTCAGCGAGTTGGCCGAGAACGAGGGAGGTTGACGGAACTGGAGCGGCGTAACGTCGTTCGAGTTGAGCGTTGGCACACCCTGACGCAATAGACCACCGTTCTGTCCGAACGAGTTGTTGGTGACGGCGCGGGTCAGGCCGGGAGCGCTTTGAAAGATAAACGACGAGAAGAGAAACGTGTTGGTGCGATCGTAGGCAAGTCGATAGTTCGCGCGAATTGAGGTCTTGCCGTCACCCTTCGGATCCCACGCCACGCCGACCGTGGGAGCAAACAGGTAAAGCGAATCGTCGTACAACTTTCCTTCGCCAAACTTGAACGCGTTCGTCGACGGTTCGCCGAGCGCGAGTCGCTGTTCCGGACGAAGGACAATGTTGTTCGGCGAACGCGGCGACAGCCGCATCTCCCAGCGGATGCCGTAATCTATCGTGAGATTGCGTCGTATCTTCCACGTGTCCTGGGCAAAGAAATCGTACTCGGGATATTGAGCGGCGTAGTTGAAGCGCGTGCGGCCTGGACCAAACTGGTTGTCGTTGATGGCAACGAACGCCTGGTTGATCGTGCCGACGCGTCCGAGCAGTCGTTGATCACGACTGTCGAGACGAGTCCGATCTGCGCCCGCGATGCCGGGAACCAGCGTGTGGCGTTGTTCTGTGTTCTGAACGAGGCCGGCACGGGATTGATACCGGTGGTCAAAAAGATGCGCTCGCGCGTCAACATGCCTGCGACCGCGCTGCGATCGTCGACGTGCTTCTGGAAGCGCAGGTTGGTGCCAAACTTGAACGCGTGCGTGTTGTGAATCCAGGAAAGATTATCGACGAACTGCCACGTCGTGATCGTGCGCAGGTTGTTGATCGGCTCTTCCAGGTTCAGCGGATCGTTGGGAACGTTGAGAATGACCGGCGGGTTCTCGCGCGGATCGGGATTGTTGAAACTGAATGTGAAGCGGTTGAAGCCCGCGACGAATTCGTTCACGACCGTCGGCGACAGCGTCCAACGATAGTTGACCGCGAGGTTGCGCGGCGTGCGATAGGTGTCGACGAAGTTCGGAATGCCCGGAAACTTTTGCAGGCCGCCATTGACGTTGTCGCCGAGCGTGTTCTGCGCGCCATGCGCCCAGCGCACGTACATCGAATGCCGATCGTTGAAGTAGTGATCGATCTTGGTGGTGAAGTCGTACTGGCGTTCCGTTTGCGGCGCCACGAAACTGAAACCGGCGACGTTCAGACCATCGCCGACGGTGAAGTTGTTAGGCAGCGGAGTGAAGCCGATGATGAACTGCGTCGTCGGGTCCAAACTTAGACCGCCGGAGTTCGCCAGGACGTTGTACGAACCGATCGTGAGCCCAGGTGTCGGATTGCCGTTCGCGTCGACAGAAGGAGTGGTTTGTATGGCGTTGCGATTCGTTCCGCCCACCACGTAGCGATAGATGCCGTTGCGCGCCTGTTGCGTGTAAACAGTGCGGTTCACGAAGAACGCCTGGCTGGTGCGCAGGAATTGGATGTTGGTAAAGAAGAAAGTCTTGTTCTTGCCGCTGTAGTGTGTTGGGCCACCTTCGCCGAAGCGCGGCAGGTAAACCGGGCCTCCAAGCGAGCCGCCGAAGATGTGCTGCAAGAACTGTGGCCGCTGCGCGTGTTGATGATGTTGTTGTATTCGTTCGCGTGGAAGCGTGGCGTTTGATAGAACTCGAAAAGCGATCCGTGAAAGTCGTTTGAACCCGACTTCGTTACCAGCGTGACCTGCGCGCCGCTGCTGCGTCCGAGGTCGGCGGTAAAGTTGCCGGTCACGACCTGGAACTCCTGAAGCGAATCGGGGTTGGTGCGGATCGGAGTAAAGTTTGATCCGCCGGCGCTGGTTTCGTTGATGTCGATGCCGTCCAGCGTGAAGTTGAATGCGCGGTCGCGCGAGCCGTGGACGTGAATGCCGCCGCCGGTGTTTGCGCCGGTCACGACGCCGGGTTGAAAGTTAATGAACTCGAGAGGATTGCGGCCGCGGTTGCCGACGATGGGCAACGTCACGAGCGTGCGTTGCTCGACGGTGTTGCCGATGTTGCCCGAGCTGCTGGTCTGCACCGCTTCAGCAGTGCTGACGACTTGCACGGTTTCGGACAAGCCGCCGATCTCGAGTGTGAAGTCGACGGTCACCGGTTGGTTGATGTTCGCGGTGTTGCCGACCGATACCGCTTTCTTGAAACCCTGCTTCTCGACGGAGACCGTATACTTACCAACTTGAATCGAATCGAACACGTAAGTTCCGCCGCTCGACGTTTCGGTCGTAAGCGCGCTTTGCGTCGCTTCATTCGTGAGCGTCACGACGGCGCCCGGAACGACCGAGCCTTTTTCGTCGACAACTGTGCCGGTGACACGCGAAGCGGTGCCCTGTCCCATCGCGACGGCAGCGAGACAGACAGTCAAGAGTAAGAACGCAAGAATTGGTTTTCTCATTTCATCCTCTCATACTGAGATTGGCCCCGGGGAACGGGCCACCCGGCCATCTCAACAATTTGGCGTTTGAAGTAAGGGTGAAACTGCAAAATTTCGGACGGATTATATATACCTTCGGGAATAATGCTAGCTAAATATTGTTATTCTTTTCATAAGAAATCCTGATGCCAGCCAGTTTTCGATTCAGCCGGCGTTTATAGGACCCGTGGAGACCGTTACAGCGACGAAGTTTGGTGAAGTAACGCACCTGCTGGAATTTGCGGAAGCGCAGGCGCGGGCCGGTGCTTACGTGATGGTGATGGTGAGTTACGAAGCGGCGCCGGCGTTTGATTCCGCGTTAACCGTCATGAGTCAACCAACTTTCCTCTCGCGTGTGCAGCAGTTTATGCGGAACCAACGAGTCCCGCGATCGATCCGCGCCAATGTTTCTTTAAATCCGTGGTTACCCGCAGTTACGAAAGACGAGTACAACGAATCAGTAACACGGATCAGGGACTTGATCGCTGCCGGTGACACGTACCAGGTGAACTATTCATTCCCACTGAATTCCTCGTTCAATGGCGATCCTGAGGCGTGGTATCACCAGTTACGCGTAGCTCAACAGGGTGCGCGTTATTCCGCATATCGTCGATCTCGGTCGCTACAAGATCCTCTCGTTATCGCCGGAACTCTTTTTTGAAAGGCGCGGCGATCATGTTGTCACTCGACCGATGAAAGGGACCGTGCAACGTGGACGCACGGCGGCAGAAGACGAGGAGCTAGCGCGCTGGTTGCAGAACTCGATCAAGAACCGCGCGGAAAACGTGATGATCGTCGATCTGTTGCGCAACGATCTCGGCAAGGTGTCTATTCCGGGTGGCGTTCATGTCTCGTCGCTGTTTGATCTCGAGCGATTCGAGACGGTGTGGCAGATGACGTCGACCGTCGAAGCGACACTTCGCCCGGGAACGAGTTTGGCGGAATTGATGGGCGCGTTGTTCCCGTGCGGCTCCGTGACGGGAGCGCCGAAGATTCGCACGATGCAGATCATTCGCGAACTCGAACGCTTCCCCCGGCGCGCCTACACTGGAACCATTGGCCTGTTGCGTCCGGGCGGCGACTGCACTTTCAATGTCGCGATTCGCACCGTCGTGCTCGATACGGAAACGAATATGGCGACATGCAGCGTCGGCGGTGGAATCACGATCGATTCAACCGCCGAAGATGAATACGAAGAGTGTTTGGTGAAGAGTAGATTTCTTACGCGGACTGAGTTGTAAAGGTCAGGTGAAAGGCGAAGTCGCCGTTAAGCTAAAGTGCCTTCCCGATTTCCTCAGCGCCTTTGCGCCTTTGCGGAACTCTAAAAACTGCAGCGCACGAACCTGTAGATTTCCAGGAGCTGACGATCTCTCTCGCCGTCTCACCACGTTTGATCCGCTCGAGCGTGTCGGCATTCACCAGCAGGCGCAGGTAACTGTCGACCTTCCAATCGTTCGGATACAACTTCCGCAACGCCAGCGCCATTTCAATGCCCGTCGGCAACGGACGAAACGCGCCACGATCCGTAATGATGATGTTCACGCCACCGCACTGCTCGTCTTTGAACACCGACGTCTTCGGCGTGAAGCGAAGCGGTACGAAGCGAACGCCGGGAAGCGCTCGTTGATTCAAATAGTCCGCCAGCTTGTCGCCCTGGATCCACGGCGCGCCGACGATCTCGAACGGCGTGTCGGTGCCGCGTCCAACCGAGACGTTCGTCGTCTCGAGTAGACCAACGCCGGGGTAGAGTGTCGCTTCCGTCAGGCTGCGCATGTTCGGCGACGGATTGACCCACGTGAGGTTCGTCTCGTCGAACCACATCGATCGCCGCCATCCGTCCATTTTGATCACACGCACGTCCGCGCCGATCTTGCGTTGTCGATTGAAGAGTTGGGCCAGCTCGCCGATCGTGAGTCCGTGACGAGTCGGAATCGTGTGATACGAGATGAACGAGAGTTTGTCGCTGTCGGCGATTGGTCCCTCGACTTCGATGCCGCCGATCGGATTCGGACGGTCGAGTACGAACACCGGAAGTTTCGTCTTCGCCGCTTCTTCCATGATGTAGCCGAGCGTGGAGATGTAAGTGTAGAAGCGCGCGCCGACGTCCTGGATGTCGTAAACGAGCGCGTCGAGATCTTTGAGTTGCTCCGGTTTAGGACGGCGCGACTCGCCGTACAACGAGTAAATGGGTAGCCCGGTCGCTTCGTCTTTCGAATCCGAGATCTTTTCGTCAGCGAGTCCGCGAATGCCGTGTTCGGGTGAAAAGAGCGAGACGAGCCTGACGCCCGGCGCTTTGCTCAACACATCGATCGTCTGGCGGCCTTCGCGGTTGCGTCCGGTGTGATTCGTGACCAGACCGATTCGCAGTCCCGCAAGCTGTTTGAAACCGTCGCGTTCCAGCACGTCGATGCCGGTCAATACTTTTGCTGTCGTCGCCGAGGAATCGAGACGCGACGCAAACTGTTGCAGGCTCTTGATCGTCTCGGTGTAGTAGTTCGCCGCCTGCTCTCGTGCGCGCCCGACGACAGCGGTGTCAGTCACCGAAGCCAGCAACGATCGACGAGACACGGCCGCGCAGTGGTCCAACATCTCCCTTCCCGTCCGGATGCACGCGGTTACTCAGAAACACGACAAACATCTCGCTCGCCGGATCGATCCAGATCGACGTGCCGGTAAAACCTGTGTGACCAAACGAACCGAGCGGAAACAGCTCTCCGCGGTTGCTCGAAAAACTCGTGTTGATGTCCCAACCGAGTCCGCGTGTGCCGCCGGTGCTGTTGATGATGCGCGGGCGCGTCATTTCCGCGACCGTCAACGGCGGCCAGGATGCGCACGCCGCCGTACTCGCCGCCGTTCAGGATCATCTGACAATAAATCGCGAGATCGTTCGCGGTGGAAAAGAGTCCGGCATGTCCGGCGACACCATTCATGCGATACGAAGTCGGATCGTGTACCTGACCGCGCAGCCAAACGTCGCCTTCCGAACCGACATTCGCTGCCGTGTCGCCGAGATAGCTGAGTTGGCCTCGACGTTTCTCCGTCGGCGCGATGCGCGTCTGCAAGCTCTCATTCGGACGAAAGCCGGTGTCACGCATCTTCAGCGGCTCGAAGATGTTCTTCTTCGCAAATTGATCGAGCGGCATCCCGCTCACACGCGCGACGACCTCACCTAACGCGATGAAACCGATGTCGCTGTAAGTGAAACGAGTTCCGGGCGGGTTGCGCAGCGGCTCCGTCATGAGTCGCTTGATCGCTTCGTCGTGACCGGTCCAACGTTCGCGCAGATCGAAGTCAGGCGCGTAACCAGAGACGTGCGTGAGCAGTTGTTCGATCGTTACTCGCTCGCGGCCGTCGCCCTTCAACTCCGGAATGTGAAGTGAAACCGGATCGTTCAGACGCAGCTTGCCGCGCTCGACAAGGATCATGATGCTCGTGGCAGTCGCGACTACTTTCGTCAAACTCGCAACGTCGAACACAGTGTCCTGCGTCATCGGTTCACGTGACGGATCGACGGCGCGCGAGCCGTACGTCTTATGCCAAACGAGACGTCCCTTGCGGCCGACGAAAACAACCGCGCCCGGCAGCCGGCCTTTCGCGATCTCGTCGGTGATGACCGAATCCATCGACGCGAGCTGCGATGCCGAAATCGAAACCGATTCGGGTTTGGCGAGCGGAAGTTGCGCGAGCACCGGCTGCGCAACGAGCAACAAGATTATGAGAATACGCGTTCGCATTTTGGCTACTTTGTGGCTTTGATTTGAATCCCCGTTCCGCGCGGATACAAACCCGGCAACGAAATCGGAAGTTTGCCAACGATATCGATCTCGCCCACCAACCCGCGCGCAACCGCATGTTGCAGGCTCGGCATGTCGCCGTACGCGACGACGTACGCGCGCAAGCCGGGATAGTTTTGCAGCAAATACGGATTGCCAAAACTGATCCCGATCACTGGCGTCTTGGCCTCGATGAGAGCGTTTAGCGCGCGCGAACCGGCATTCGGCAGTCCGACGCTGGATGCCTGACCCGATCGCACGCGGCCGTACATCGAAGCCAGAACGACGTCCGCAGACTTCGCGCGTTCGATCGCTTTCTGCACATCCTGATCGCTCGATCTGTCGTCGAGCACGATCGTCTCAACTTTCAAACCGGAACGGCTCAGCTTGCCCACGAACGGGTTCGCGATCCAATTCCGATCCTCGCCGTTCGTGATCGCGAGATTGAACACGCGCGCATCCGGTTTCAGGCTCTTCAACGGCAAAAGCTTGTCTTCGTCGCGCACCAGCGTAATCGCGCGCTCCGCGATCTCACCCGCGAGCTTGTTCACGTCACGACTGCCCACGATGCGATCGATCGCGTCGATTGGCGTCATCCTCTGGTCCACCAAACCGAGATCGTATTTCCACGCGAGTAACTTGCGCACCGATTCCTCGACGCGCTGCTCCGTGATGCGTCCACTCTTCACTGCCTCGCGAACACCGCGAAACGTCGCATCGACGTCCGCCGGTTTGAGCAGCATGTCGGCGCCGGCTTCGAGCGCGCGCACCGCCGACTCTTCCGGAGTGAAATAGATCGTCAACCCGCTCATGCTCAAGGCGTCCGTGACGATCATTCCCGGAAACTTCAGATCGTTTCGCAGGATGCGGCCCATGACCGGCGAGAGCGTGGCGGGCATCGTGGCTTTCTCTTCGATGATCTCGCCGTCTTCGTCGGTGTCGATCGGTTTCGATTTGACGTTGCGCGGCAGCGGTCTGATCACGGTCGAGTCGATCTGCGGCAGCGCGATGTGGCCCACCATTACCGATCCGACTCCCGCGTCGACAGCCGCCTTGAATGGAACGAATTCTACGGAGTTCAAACGATCGCGCGTGACGTTTATCTCCGGCAGACCACGATGCGAGTCGACCGCGGTATCACCGTGCCCGGGAAAATGTTTCGCCGTGGCGATCGCTCCAGCAGCTTGCGCGCCTTCGGTGAACGCCGCCGCGAAGCGGGCGACGTCTGCGGGGTCTTCGCCGTAAGACCGAACGTTGATCACCGGATTGGCGGCGTTGTTGTTAACGTCGACGACCGGCGCAAAAATCTGATGCACGCCAAGCGCACGCGCTTCTCGCGCAGTTATCTCGCCCTGGCGTCGCGCGAAGTCGGGATTACCGGTCGCGGCGACCGCCATGTTCCAGGGAAAGTTAACCGTGTCGTCGAAACGCATTCCGGCGCCGGCTTCGAGATCCGCCGAGATGAGCAACGGATAGCGCGCGAGCTGCTGCATGCGGTTCATCAGTATCACCGACTCGTAAACCGGTCCGCGAAACAGAATGATGCCGCCGATCTTGTTCTCTTCGACGTGACGCTTGAGCGTGCGATACGCGTCGGAATCCTGGTTGAGGAAAGTCGCATTGACGCCGACCGAGATCAGTTGGCCCACCTTCTCGTCCAGCGACATCTTCTTCAGCTCTTCGTTGGCCCACTTGAGCGCGGCCGAGCTCGGGTCGCGCTTGAACGCAGCGACCTTCTGGGCCTTAGCCGGCAGCACAGAAGCCGCCAGCAACATCAGCATCAGGACTGTGCTAAGACGCCGATGAAGGCGATGAATCACGAAAGGAGTCATGCAGCTCTTTTTCCTCAATTTGTTCTGGATAACGCCAGGCGAAACTCGCCAGCCACGCCACAATGATCGTGATCAGGCTGCCGATAAACACGTACCACGTCCACGCGATCTTCGTCGCGAGAAAGATGTAAAGCATCGACGCCATGCTCACGAGCATGCCGATCAACGCCGGCGGCTGACTCACGCGCCGCAACAACGTTCCGACCAGGAACACGCCGAGTATCGGACCATTGATTAGCGATGCAATCGACAGCGCCTGGCTCAACGCCGATTGCGGCAGTTTGAAAATAACTATCCCTACCGCCACGCCGATCTGGACCAGGCCCCAGATCAAAGTCAGCAAGTGTGAGACTCTCAAGTAGTGTTTGTCGTCTCGTCCAGGCTGGATAGGTTTGTACAGATCGTTAACCGCCGTCGCAGCGATCGAATTCAGCGACGACGACATCGCCGCGGCGAAGATTGCCGCCACAACCAGTCCCGACAGCCCGCTCGGCATGTACTTCGTGATGAAATCGGGAAACACGCGGTCGCCGCCAGTGAATGGAAACGCAGTCGAAGCGGCCGTTGCGTAACTCGGATCCGCAAACGGCTGGTAGAAAGCGAACAGCAGCACGCCGATGAACAGAAAGCCGATGAACTGGACCAGCACGATCCCGCCGCTCGTCAACAACGCCACGATCGCGCGTTTCGGCCGGTCCGTGCAGAGGTACCGCTGCACGAGATACTGGTCGGTCCCGTGCGTGCTCATCGTCAGAAAACAACCGCCAATCAGCCCCGACCAGAACGTGTAGGTCTTCGTGTAGTCGAATGCGAAATCGAAAACTGAATACTTGCCAAACTGAGTCGCCAGCGAACTCGCCGTGCTAAAACCGCCGTCGATCGACGTCACGAGAACCACCGCCGCGGCGATCGCGCCGGCGATGTAGATTCCGAGTTGCACCACTTCGACCCAGATCACGGCTTCCATGCCGCCGAAGTACGTGAAGATGATCATCGCGAGGCCAATCAGCACTATCGACGCGATCGTGATCGCCTGAACGTTCGCCTCCGGCTGAAAAGCAGCGTAAACAGCCGCCAGAACGATCGCCGTCAGCAGCAGTCGAATGCCGTCGGCGATGTTTCGCATGACGACGAACAGCGACGCCGCAAGCATCTTGATCTTGCCGCCAAAGCGACGATCGAGAAGCTGGTAGACAGTCAGGAGTTCGCCGCGGAAGTACGACGGTATGAACAGGAGTGAAATGACGATGCGGCCGAGCAGGTAGCCGAAAACCAATTGCAGGAACTGGAAGTTTCCGCCGCGCGCAAAGGCGATTCCGGGAACCGAGATGAAGGTGATCGTTGAAGTTTCAGTCGCAACGATCGAGAACGCGACGGCCCACCACGGCACGGATCTGTTGCCGAGGAAGTAAGCGCTGGTGGTCTTCTGTTTGCGCCCGAACCACGTGCCAAACAGAACAATCCCGATCAGATACGCAAAGATGATAAAGAGATCGATCGTTTTCATTCGGTCTCGTTTACGGTCTTTCCGGACAGAGATTGCACTGCGTTTTTAACGACCCAGCCGTTGTCTTCCAATGCTCGCACCGCCTGCGCGTGGTCCACACCTGTTTCCGCCATCACGATTCGCGCCGCTCGGTCGCGCAACTTCGTATTTCCCGCTTTCAAGTGCGACATGCGATTGCCGCTCACGTAGCCAAGCTGGACCATCGTCGCCGTCGAAAGCATGTTCAGGACCATCTTTTGCGCCGTGCCTGCTTTGAGCCGGCTCGATCCGGTTACGACTTCTGGTCCAACCACGGGAACGATGCTCAGCTCCGCTGCTTTCGTGATCGGCGAACCGGGAACGCAGGTCAACCCGACTGTGAACGCGCCGATGGAACGCGCGTAAGAAACGGCGCCAACCGTGTACGGCGTCTTACCTGACGCCGCAATCCCGACCAAAACGTCACGCCGGCCAAAACTTCGCCGCTCGAGATCCGTTGTAGCAGCATTAGCGTCGTCTTCCGAAGCTTCAACCGCGCGATGACATGCGTCGTATCCACCGGCGATCACACCCTGGACCAACTCCGGCAAGACACCGAACGTCGGCGGACACTCCGACGCGTCGAGTACACCCAAACGCCCTGAAGTTCCTGTCCCGATGTAAAAAAGTCTGCCGCCGTTTCGCAACCGCGTGACAATCGCCTCAACAGCCGCAGCAACATCGCCAAGCACTTCGCGCACTGCCGCCGCGACAGTCGCATCTTCCTCGTTCATCAGCGCGACGATCTCGGCCGCAGACTGCGAGCTCAGATTCGCTGAACGTGGATTGTCTTGTTCGGTGATCGGAAGCGAGACGCCTGTTTCAATACTCATTCTTCAGACTGCGAGTGCAACTTGGTTGATGCGTTCGCGAGCCATTCTAGCGGCAGCCACGGCTGGAGCGAAATGCGGCGGTTCGAAATACGCGCGCGGCGCAACCTTCTTAACTTCCGCGCGCAGCGTATTCAACATCAAATCGCCCGCCGCCCTGAACACGCCGCCAACGTACGCGATCTGAAAACGATCGTGTTCCATCTGAAGATGTCGAATCACTGCAACAGCCGCCAGACCGAGCTCTGTACCGCCGTCAGCGACGATCTGTAGCGCCAGCGGATCCCGCTCTTTCGCGGCGTCGACCACTTCACGACCAAAACCTGCGAGCCGCTCGTTCGTTATGGTCGGCGCATAGATCGCGGTGTTCAGATCGTCGGCGCTGGTAACGTGAAAATAGCTACACGCGCGGCCCGTCAATGTGGTTTTTGGACCACGACCGTCGAAGGCATGGGCCACGGCGCGCAACGCCCGGCGTGACAACCACGCGCCGCTGCCTTCGTCACCCGCAATTGGTCCCCAACCGCCGGCACAAAAACGTTTGCCACGAACGTTGATGCCGCAGACGTTCGATCCGGTTCCGGCAATCACCACTAGTCCAGGCGCGCCGCTGGTAGCTCCGTACAAAGCGATGTCAGCGTCGGCGACAACTTCGATCTCGCCCACGTCGAGACGCGCCAGCGTTTCTCGCATCCGCTCGCGCAACTCGCGCCGGCGGGAGCCGGCAAGGCCAATCTGCGCCGCTACCAAATCGTTTCGTCTGATATTCGCCATTGCGCAGGCGCTATCGATCGCTTCGCGCACGGCCGTAGCCGCGGGCGCGATTCCCACTCGCAAAGGATTTGATGGTCCAGCCCGGCCCTCGCCGATCACACGGAAGTTGGCGTCCATGATCACCGCCTCCGTCTTGGTGCCGCCGCCGTCGACACCCACCACCGAATTCTGCGTGTGCAAGCGTTTGGCTGGAGAGAGATCTGCTGTTCGTCGTTCAGTGCTCACAATGGTAGCTACGGGGGCCGGTACCGACGGCTCGATGTAGCGTTGTTGATCATTCTAGGGGTGGTGGACTTATAATCCAAACTAAAAGATTTTATTATTCCGATAATGCATCTTGATACGTGGAGTCTGGCATGGAAATTCGACAATTAAGGGCCTTTGTGGCCATTGCGGAATCTGGGACCTTCACCGCCGGCGCTTTGCGAGTGCATGTGACGCAGGCGGCCATCAGCATGCAGATTCGACAGTTGGAGAATGAAATCGGCGCGAAAGTGTTTGTACGCGCGCCGCGACACGTGATTCTGACCGAGGCCGGCGAACAGCTTTTGCGCCGCGCGAGGCAGATTTTGCGCGAACACGACGCGGCACTGGACGAGATCGCGGAGCTCGCCGGCGCCGAGCGTGGTCGACTGCGAATCGGCAGTGCGTCGGCGATGGTCCTGACGGATCAGTTACCTATAATTCTCGCCGAATTGCGTGCACAGCATCCGGGAGCAGAAATCGGCGTCACTTCGGGGACCAGCGAAGTGCTGGTGGACCAGATCCTCGCTGGCGACATCGACATCGCTTTCGTTTCGTTGCCGGTTGACGTTCGCGGCATCAAGACCGAACGACTCAGCGACGACCAACTGGTCGCGATCGCCTCGCCGCGGCACAAGCTCGCCAAACAGCGAACGATCAGCGCTTACACACTTGCAGGGGAACGCTTGATTCTCGGCGAGCGCGGCGGTAACACGCGAAGGTTGATCGATCAGTTCTTCGCGCAGGCGGGCGTCACGCTTCATGTTGCGATGGAGTTAAGCAGGCAACAGGCGATTCGACGGATGGTCGAGGCCGATCTGGGCGTCGGCATCGTGCCGCTGCAATCTGTGATCGAAGAAGTCGACAATGGAAAGCTCGTGCGGTGGTGGATTGAAGGCGCGCACATCAACTGGGAACTCGGCATCGCGCAACTGACCGGCGGTTACGAATCTCCGATCATGCAAACATTCATTCGCCTTTCGCGCTCGATGTTCGGCCCCGGCGGCAGCGGTAAAACGGCGAAGAAGAAACCCGTTCGGCGCCCACAGAAAAGTCGATGAGAATAGTTGTCTTTGGAACAGGTGGAGTCGGCGGTTTCTTTGGCGGACGTTTAGCGCACGCCGGGGAGGACGTTACGTTTATCGCTCGCGGCGAGCATTTGAGCGCGATCAAAACCAGTGGACTGAAGGTCGATAGCACGCTGGGAGATTTCGTCGTCTTTCCGGCAAAGGCGACTGATGACGTAAGCGAGGTCGGCGAAGTTGATCTCGTGATTGTTGGAGTTAAGGCGTGGCAAGTTCCCGAGGCAGCGCGGATGATGAAGCCGTTGGCCGGCGCGGGCACGACTGTGTTGCCGTTGCAAAATGGCGTCGATGCGGTGCCGCAGCTTGTTCATGAGCTCGGACCTGAGAAAGTCATCGGCGGACTGTGCAGGATCGTGAGCTTCGTGGTCGAGCCGGGTCATATCAAACATGCCGGATTCACGCCGTCGATCGTGATCGGCGAGATCGACAACCGAACGACTGATCGCATCAACGTGATCGAGCAGGTTTTCAAACAGGCCGGGCTTGAAGTGACCATCGCTGCAGACATTCAAGCTGCGCTCTGGACGAAGTTTTTGTTCATTGCATCTTTTAGCGGGGTGGGCGCACTTGCTAACGCACCCGCAGGAGTTCTCCGCTCCAACCCGAAATGGCGCGCTCAAATTATTAAAGCAATGGAAGAGATTTACGCGCTCGCTCACGCGCGCGGAATCAAACTGCCATCAAATGCGATTGAGACCTCGATGGCAGCCGTCGATGCGTTGCCTGAAGACGGAACGAGCTCGATGCAACGTGACATCGCGGCCGGAAGACCCTCTGAGCTTGAATCACAGAACGGAGCCGTCGTGCGTCTGGCGCGGGAATCCGGTATCGAGGTTCCGACTCACACAGTCATCTATGAAGCGTTGAAGGCGAGATCCGGCTAACACGCTCGCAGCGTGTGGAGTTGCTGGACCAGTTGGTCTATATCCTCTTCGTTGTTGAAGAAGTCAGTGGCAACGCGAATGCCTTCAGGTTTTTCGGTCACGTAGATCTTTTTCTCGGCCAGGGCGGCGACGATGCGCGCCGGGTTCTCAGTTGCAACCAACGTCTCCGCTGAACGAAATCCTTCTTCACTGAGCGGAGACAACACACGCCAACCGGCTTCCTGCAAACGATCCGTTAGCAGTCGATTCAACTCCAGCGCGCGCGCTTCGATATTCTTCATTCCGATCGACTGCATGAACTCAACTGACGCGCCGAGCGCGAACATGCCTGCAAAGTGCGGACATCCGAGTTCCGCCCGCGCTGACACGTCGCGACGCAGATGGACCTCGTCGTTCCTCAAGCCGTACGGATCCTGCACGCTCAGCCAGCCGATCGAACGCTGATGAGAATTCGACCTGTAGCTCCCTGCTGATGTAAACAAACCCCGAACCGTAACCCGAAAGCATCCACTTGTGTCCGGTCGAACACAACGCGTCGATCTTCATTCGCTTCACGTCGATCTCAAACGCACCCGCAGCCTGGCTCGCGTTGACGACGAGCGCGTGCGCGCCCTTGATCTCGCCAAGCGCGGCGAGATCGGAACGAAACCCATTCGAGTACTGAACGTGACTCATCGAGATGATTCCGGTGCGCGTGTTCATCGCGGCGCGCACGTCTTCAGGTCGGACCACGCCGTTTGCAGATTTCACGAGATGGACCGGAATGCGCCGGTGCATCCACGTAATCGTCGTCACTGGAAACTCCAGATCGCACGAGATCACTTCGCCATGTTTCTCCAGCGCGTCGACGATGATGTTCATGCCGCTGGACGTGTTTGTCGTCAAACCGATCTCGTCCGGCTCTGCGTTGATGAACGCGGCGACTTTCGCGCGCACTTGTTCACGACGCGCGAGCCACTCGTCCCAGCGCAGATCGCCTTCGTTCTTCATCTGCTCGTAGTAGCTGACGCCGGCTTGTGCGGTCGCGCGCGCGAGCGGGCCCGCAGCGGCTGTGTTGAGATAAACGGAATTGGCTGTTACAGGAAACTGCTCGCGAATGTCGCGCCACTGAGTCATGGCGCCAGCTTATATCGATTCCTTGTATGCCTCCAAATTCTCCTGGATCTTTTGCAGCAGTCGCGACTTGAGTGTGTTCGAGTTGAGATGGGCCGGTGAAACCGGCCGCCATTTTCCGGGAATGAGGATCTGCGAGTCGATGAATGCGTCGATGGCTTCCTGTAGACCGTCGATCCTGATCTTGCTTTTCATCGCGATCACTTCTTCGATGATCCACGTGACAGCGTCGCCGGTGATGCGATGCCGATGATTGATCACTGCCGATCGTTCCTGGAGAGTTTGTAAGACCAGATCGAGTGGACCACCGAGCGCGGCGACCAGTCGCAGGTACGATTGTTGAAACGTCTGGATGTGCGACACGCGCGCTTCCGTGAGTTTGAGATCTTTCTTGCCGACGTAAGAGGCAGCCATTGTCTGGAGGAAGATCTCGTTGGACATGTAGGCGCTTTGGTCGTCTGCGCGGGTGATGGCTTGCGAGAGGTAGTAGCCGGGCAGTGTGCGCAGCAAGTTGCGGATCAGAAACACGGGACTGTGCGTGAAGCCGTCCGGTAATCTTTCGATGCCTTTCGAGACTTTGCGATCCTCGAAATAGCTGAGGCTGCGGTCGAAGTCACGGATCTCCTTTTGCGCGGTGTTCATGAGGTGCGCGATCTGTTCCGCAGTGAAACCGATCCGCCACAGCATGCGCTGATCTCGTTCACTAGCGAACGCCTCGTCAAAGACGCTGAGGCACTCGGCGTTTCGGAATGTGTTCAGGTTCTTCTTCTCGCCTGTTTCGACGAAGTCCATCGTCTGCGCGAAGACCTGGACCAGCGTCCTGGCCCAACCGCGCTGCTCCGCCAGTGACGCTGAGTAACGATCGACGTCCTTGAAACGATACTTATCGTGCTTCGCCGCAAACTGCCGGATCGATCCGTAATCGAGAATCGCGCCGCTGGCGAGCATGTTGTCGCCGTCCCATGAGAGCCAGTTGAAGATGTACTCTTCTTCGAGCAGCGCGGCGAGCTTTGCGTAGTTGCGCGCGAAGTAGTCGAGCGCGGTTGTGTAACGTTGCGACACGTCGTCGGGAAAGGTCCAGATGCCGTTTTCGATTTCGCGATCGATGAAGTAGTCGACGGACGCTTTCAGTTCCGCGTGACGGTTTTGTTTGAGGTAACGGAACATGTGTGCCGGACGAATGAGGTTCGGTGCGGTTCTGACGCCGATCGCCGTACCGTCAGGAAACCCGATCACTGCGAGACACCGTTCGGTTGGAATTCCCTGCCGATAAAAAATCTCGGACATCACAGCGCTGCCTAACATCTCGTCCAACTCGGCGAGACCTGAGGCGTAGCCGTAGGTTGTGTCGCCGGTCGCGAACACTTTTTTCGCTTCGACGGCGCCGGGGCTGAGGATCGTCGCCCCTGTGCCGCGACTCGAGATGTCGAACGTCAGATTGTCGCTTCTCAGATAACCGTTCCAGATGCTTCGGCCGTCGCCCGACGTCTTGCCTTGCTTGTTGCGATGTTGCGTTTGCAGATAGCGCGTCGCCATGAACGGTTTGGGCCGGATGTTTTCCGGTGGAATCTTCGTTCCGTGCTCGACGTCGTACTCGTTGATGATGCGCAGCGAAAAAGTTTCGAGGATTGCCTGTTCGAGATCTTTGTTGATGCTGGACGGGTGATCGTGAGGGATGAGCCCCATCTCTTTTGCGAGTGGGAAGTTGAAAAAAAGAACACGCCCCTGCGAACGGTAACGCGCCCGATAATCAACATAACCATCGGGACTAACGTTCCGCCACGGATGCGTGCCGTCTAATTCCTTAAACTTCTCATACATATTGGGCGGTATGAGAATGGCAACTGGTGAAATTGTTAAGCGGAACGGGCGAGCACGTCAATGATTTTTTGGATGAAATTATTCTACATTCGCGTTGACACGTCTTTCGTCGCGGAATATTATTCGCGGCACTCCATTAAATTGGATCATCAACCAAAGGTCACGCCCAGAAGTTCGCGTGATTCCTGACTGGATTTACCGGGGGTGAACGACAGCGAATCGCCCTCACTGTCCGACCTCAAACGTCGCCAGCAGATCTCCTGAATCTCGCTTTTAGTTTGCGTTGCGCCCAGCGCTGGTCTTGCCAGCGTTACGGCGCAGCGCTTTTTTTTCACGCAAAGTGAATGTAAAGGAGAGAGAAAATGAGTTTACGGAAAACCATCACCATTGGATTCGCCTGCATCATCGGCATGCTGCTCACCGCCACGCCGTTGCTGGCTCAAGAGACCGATCCGGTACCGGTGCCTACAATTGCACCAGCAACGGGTACTGTTACCAACAGCTACGCTGCGAAATTTATCTGCGGCGTTCAACCGGAACCCTCCATCAAGGTCATGCCTGACGCACAGGCCGGTCATTACTCAACCAAAGTCAACGTCCACAACAACACCGGCATCACCATCAACTTCCGCAAGAAAATAATCCAGCTCAAAGGTGGGCAGGTACCGATTGAGCCTCAGTTCAAAACTTTTGAGGCATTGAAGCCTGACTGGGCAATGGAAGTTGTGTGTCGAGACATTTATCGTCACCTGAACATCCCGATTTGGCCTCAGGTGGACGTAATCCCTCCTTACATCGAAGGGTTCGTGATTCTCGAGGTGTTCTTCGCGCCGCTTCCGACAAGTGTTCCTGTTGATCCCCTCGACGTGGCCGCAATTTACACGTATCGGGCGGAGCCCGCTGGAACCGACGCCGTCGCGATTGACGTCACTGTCTTCCCCGCGAAGAGCAATCGCTACCAGATTCCGCTAATTATTGCGGTGCCCGTGGACGCTACTACTGCGCCTACGTCCAGCAAGCAGCGGTTACAACAAAAGTAGCCGGTAAACTACTCCAACCAGAGGGTGGTTAGGGGTGGAAGATCTACTTGAACTGAATGCGTGCGGCCGTGACAACCCACCGGTTCGGAATCTAAATCGCGAATCGAAGGGCCACAGCGGTCGCCGTATTCTTCTTCATCCGTGTTAACAAGAACGCGGTAATGACCCTCGCGAGGAAGCGCCAGGCGATAGCTTTGTCTCGGAACGGCGGAGAAGTTGGAGACGCAGATCAGTTCTTTCTGAGACTGAGGGGAGCGGCGGAGGAAGGCGACGATGTTTTCGGAGGCGTTGTCGACGTCGATCCATTCAAAGCCGGCGGCTTCACCGTCGGCCTGCCACAAGGCGTCGCGTTCGAGATAGAGTTGATTCAGATCGCGGATGAGTTTTTGAACGCCGCTGTGCAATGGATTATCGAGCAGGTGCCAGTCGAGACTCTCGGTTTCGGTCCACTCACGCCACTGCCCAAACTCACCACCCATAAACAACAACTTCTTCCCCGGATGCGCCCACATGTACGCGTACATCGCCCGCAACGTCGCAAACTTCTGCTCCTCGTTTCCGGGCATCTTGTTCAGCAGCGAACCCTTCATGTGCACGACTTCATCATGCGAAAACGGCAGGATGAAATTTTCACTCCACGCATAAATCAACCCAAACGTCAGCGCATTGTGGTTCCCAGCGCGAAACAACGGATCGGTCTGAAAGTACTTCAGTGTGTCGTGCATCCAACCCATGTTCCACTTTAAATCAAAACCAAGCCCACCCGCGTAAACCGGATGACTCACCGCCGGCCACGCAGTCGACTCCTCGGCGATCATCATCGTCCCCGGACACTCGCGATGCGTCACCTCATTCAACTCTTTCAAAAACGCGATCGCCTCGAGGTTCTCGCGGCCGCCAAACGCATTCGGTTCCCACTCACCTTCCTTCCGGCTGTAGTCGAGATAAAGCATCGACGCCACCGCATCGACACGCAGCCCATCAAGATGAAACTCCTTGAACCAGTAAAGCGCGTTCGCGATGAGAAAGTTGCGCACCTCGTTGCGGCCGTAGTTGAAGATGTACGTGCCCCAATCGGGATGCTCGCCTTTGCGCGGATCGAGATGTTCGTACAACGCGGAACCATCGAAACGCCCAAGCGCAAACGCATCTTTCGGGAAGTGCGCAGGCACCCAGTCCATGATCACGCCGATGCCGCGCTGGTGCAGGTAGTCGACCAGGTAGCGAAAGTCGTCTGGCGTTCCATAACGCGCCGACGGAGCGTAGTAATAACTGACCTGGTAACCCCACGATGGACCATACGGATGTTCTTTCAACGGCAAAAACTCGACATGAGTAAAGCCCATCTCAGTGACGTAGTCAGCCAACGCCGCGGCCATCTCGCGATACGTGAACGGCTGATTGTCATGCTCGAGCTTCCGTCGCCACGATCCGAAATGCACTTCGTAGATCGAAAGCGGCTGACGAAAATGCTCGCGTGACGCGCGATCCTTCATCCACTTCGCATCGCGAAACTTGTAAGTCGATTGATAAACGATCGACGACGTATCCGGCGGCACCTCGGTGAACTGCGCATACGGATCCGCCTTGAGAAACGGAAGATTCCGCTGCTGATGAATCTCGAACTTGTAGAGCATGCCGGCGGTCAGATCAGGAATGAACAACTCCCAAACTCCCGATCCGTACAACATGCGCATCTGATGCACACGCCCGTCCCAGTTGTTGAAGTCGCCGACCACGCTCACGCCGGACGCGTGCGGCGCCCACACAGCAAACGCGACGCCCTTCACGTTTCCGATCTTCGTAACGTGAGCGCCGAGTTTGTTGTAGATCTGTTCGTGCTTACCCTCGCCGAAGAGGTGAAGGTCGAGTTCGCCGATGGTTGGTGGAAAGCTGTAAGCGTCGCGAATGGTAGTTGTATCGCCGCCGCGAGAGATTCTTAAACGATAAGCAGGAATCTTTTTGGTTCGTGGTACGAAAACCTGAAACAGCCCGGCCGGATCGATCTTCTCCATCACGACCGGACGGCGTCTGCCGATGATAGCTTCGACTTGCTCGGCGTCAGGCCGAAAGACACGAATTGTCAGACCATCGTCCTGCAGATGTGGGCCAAGAATCTGATGGTTCGGCATGGAGCACATATATGTCCGCTCCGGTTCCCTTCTCGGCAACGTTACTCCGTGCCTCGGCTAGCATACTCAAAAATGCCTTTCGATGTGACGGCAGGCCGAGCTGATCGCACAACTCAATCACGCGCGCGGCGTACTTCATTACCTGGATCGTCTCGATACCTGAAATGTCGTAGAAGAACCAGCCGCAACTCGTAAACATCAACAACGCGTTGCGCTGCATTTCCAGCAACGTAAACGCGCGGACCTCGTCGGCGGGCGACAACGGATGACTCGCATGCTGCGCAACGAAATCTCCCGGCGAAATGCGTTTCAACATAACATCGACGTAAGCATTTCGCGCGTCCCACGGATCTTTAAACAGTTTGCTGCCGAGTTCTTCGAAACCTTCTGCCGCACGGTCGCGCAGGTAATTCAAAGCAGCACGCAACGGCCCACGCCACTCCTGATTCCAGCCTGCTTCGCCGCCGGTGTGACAACCGCAATTCCGAATCCAACGACCGACACCGTGCCCGCAACTCCACGAGGTCCCTTCATCATTCGGCCCGCTTTGAATCTCGACTTCATACTCCGGCGGATACCGATCCAAAAACTCGCCGTAATTCGTGATCCAAAAACCCTCGCGCGGCGCTTCAACCGTCAACACGTGCGCCAGGCACAGATCGCCAAACTTGAAATGATGCCCGTACGTCTCGCCGTCGGTCGCGACGTTCACCATCGCCTTCCCCGCAGAGGTGGACTTGATCGTCTGCACGAGACGTTCACTCGACGTCAACGCTTTCTCAAACGCGATCGCGCGCGCCAACGGACCATCGTAGAAAAAGATCGCGATCGATCGCCCGCTGCCGTCTCGATGAAAGTAGCTATACGCAAGGCTCCCATCAATGCCTTCACGCCAGTCGGAGCTGCCAATCGCGCGATAACGTGACGCCTGCGACGGCGCAAGGATCACATACCGTAATCCCTGCTCGATCAGCAGTTCGAGTGTCGCATTGTTAACGGCGGTCTCCGGCAGCCACATTGACTCCGGCTCGCGCCCGAAGCGATGACGAAAGTCCGCCACGCCCCAAACAACCTGCGTCAAACGATCGCGCTCGTTGCACAACGGCAAAATTGCATGACCGTACGCCTGCGCGATCGCATTACCGTGCCCCGAATGCGCGTGAGCACTCGCAGCATCGGCGTCAATAATGCTTTGGTAAGTCGTGGGATACGCACGTTCCAACCAGGACAGCAGCGTTGGACCAAAGTTGAAACTAATGTGTGCGTAGTTATTAACGGTGTGATCGCCGACGCGCGCCGCCGCATTTGGCCCGTAACATTCGGCGTGAATACGTTCGTTCCAGTCGTGATACGGCGCGGCACTGACCTCGCGCTCGACTTCACCAGTCCAGGGATTTTCGCGTGGAGGTTGATAAAAATGGCCGTGAATTATTAAAGCAGTCTCACTCATGCCATCTCATCAAACGCCAAACGGGCCGCTCCAAGCAAGCCGGCGTTGTCGCCACACTCCGCTCGCGCGATCTTCACCTGCTGCGCGGTCGCCTGAAACGCCCGTTCCGAAACCTCCTGGTACATGTCCGGCGCAAAAAGGTCCCAACCATTTACGACGCCGCCATTGATCACGATGATCTCCGGATCGATCACGCTCATCAGGCTCGCCAGGCCAATGCCGAGATACTTCCCGGCGCGCTTGAACACTGACAACGCAAGTTCATCGCCCTTCCGTCCCGCGTCAAAGACCTTCTCCGCCGTCAGATCGTCACTGCTCAACGTCGCCTGCGGAAACTGCGCCAAACTCTCACGCGCCATGCGCACGATCGCCGTTGCCGACGCAAACAGTTCGAGACAACCAGTGTTGCCGCACTTACATTTCAAACCCGAGAACGGATCGACTGTGGTGTGTCCAATCTCTCCCGCCGCTCCATGCGCGCCGCGCCAGACTCTCCCGCCAAGCACGATCCCGCCGCCGACACCCGTTCCTAACGTCACACTCACTACGTCACGACATCCACGCGCAGCGCCGAGCCACATTTCACCCATCGCCGCCGCGTTCGCGTCGTTTTCGAGAACGACTGGCAAACCCAGACGCTCCTGCAACACGGCTTTCAATCCGAAGTTGATCAGCGAAGGAAGATTTGGCGCAGACAGCACAACTGCCTGTCTGCTATCAACCGCGCCCGGCACCATCACCGACGCGGCTACGATTGGACCATAATCCGCACGCCGCCATTCATCCGCGGCGCTCGCAAGCGCGTCGACCAGCGCACCGGGCGAATCGTCCTTCGGCGTTTGCCGTTTTACTTGCTTATGGATCTTTCCGGTGTCGTCAACGAGACCGATCCGAAGGTGGGTGCCGCCTAAATCGACAGCGAAAACGAGGCCTTTCCCGGCTGGTTCCTTAGCTATCTCATTCATCAAGCTCTTCGCTCGACTGACCTTTCAGGTCCCATCCAACTGCTCAGACTGCTTCTTCTGCAGGTTCGAGGTTTGTCGTCTCGACCTCAGATTCTCCTCGTGACAGGTTTCTCGATATCAACACTCCTGCCACAATCGCGACGAGCAAGTATAACGATCCCGCCGCCCACTCTTTAAAGATCAATTTGCCGATGCCGAATAGTGAACCATAAATCAACGCGCAACCGAGAATCCAGTTGACGAGCTGCAGCGACAAACGGCCCTGCGCATGGGCTTCGGCTAATCCTGCTTCCGCCGCTATGCGGTTCCAACCCGGCCCCTCCGGGCGCACGCGACGATAGAAAGCGATCAGTTTCTCTTTTGGTTCCGGCTTCGTCAGCATCGTGATCGCTACCCATACGATAGTCGTTATCCCGACTGTTACCAACATCAGGTACGCAAAATCTCTCGGCCGGTCAGTGTTCCACCTCTGAAAGCTGAGTTGCAGAAGCAGTGAAACCACGGCCGCAGTGATCATCGCGGAAACTTCAGACCACGCGTTTATTCGCCACCAGAACCACCGCAACAAGAGCACCGTTCCGGTTCCCGCTCCCGTAACCAGCAGCAGTTTCCAGGCGCCGCCGATCGATTCCATGTAGAAGGTCACGACGAGTGAAACGGCCATCAGGAATAACGTCACGACTTGCGACGCGATGACGTAGTGTTTGTCAGAGCTCGAACGCTTCACGAAGCGCCGGTAAAAATCGTTGATGACGTAAGAAGCGCCCCAGTTTAACTGCGTGCCGATCGTCGACATGTACGCAGCGGCGAAAGCAGCGAGCATGAAGCCGCGCAAGTAAGGAGGAAAGACGTTCGGATCCAGCAGTGTCTTGATGTAACCCGATTCTTTATCGACAAGGTCCGGATAAAGAATGAGCGACGCGAGTGCCGTTAAGATCCAGGGCCAGGGGCGTAGCGCGTAATGCGCGATGTTGAACCAGAGCGTCGCGAGCAGTCCGTGCTTTTCGTTCTTTGCGGAGAAGATTCGTTGGGCCACATAACCGCCGCCGCCCGGTTCCGCACCCGGATACCAGGTGGCCCACCAATTCATTGCGAGATAAACAAACAATGTGATCGCGGGCATCCATATCGAGTCGTATTCCGGAAAGAAGGCGAGCCGCGAACCCGATCCACTCGCTGCGTCGAGCGCGCCAATCTTCGCTTTCATCTGATCGATGCCGCCAACCGCATTGACCGCAAGGATCGCCAGCACGATCACCATTCCCATCTTCAACGCAAACTGAAACAGATCGGTTACGAGCACGCCCCACAAACCCGAGATCGCCGTGTAGAACGCGGTGAAGAGCAGCATGCCAATCACGACGAGCATCGCGCCGCGTTTATCGAGACCGAGTGTGATCTCGAGTATCTTCACCATCGCCAGGTTTACCCAGCCGAGAATTATGCAATTGATTGGCAGCCCGAGATATAGAGCACGAAAGCCGCGCAGGAACGCCGCCGGTTTTCCTGAGTAACGCAGCTCTGCGAACTCGATGTCCGTCATGACACCCGCACGACGCCACAGTCGTGCATATAAGAAGACGGTCATCATTCCGCTCATCACCATGTTCCACCAGAGCCAGTTGCCGGCGATTCCGTTGGCGGCAACAAAGCCGGTGACGGCGAGCGGAGTGTCCGCGGCGAACGTAGTAGCAACCATCGAAGTGCCGGCCAACCACCACGGCACGTTGCGTCCTGATAGAAAGAATTCGCTGGTACTACCGGTAGCTCTGCGGGCGTAATAGATGCCGATGCCGAGATTGAAAAGGAAGTACGCGGCGATTACTGACCAATCAAGGATTGAAAGTGTCATAATGAGTTGCCGGTCTTACAAGGGGCGCTTCGAAGTGGTTACTCGGGCGCTTATCTCACGGTATGTTTCTGATTCTGTCAAGTGAAAACTGGGAACACGCATTAAATCAGTAGACGGACCATGACCAAACTCCAAATCTTGAGGCTGGCATCCATGCTCTTTGCAGCGATTCTTGCAACATTCGGCGCCGGATCTTCCGGTCTCACTCAGAACAGGCCACGCGCGCGTGACGCCGGTGTGAAAGTGGGCGTGCTACCGACCGGCGCGCTGAATGCAATCACCGATGTTCAAGGCGTGTTGGTCGGCCACACGACGCTGATCCGCGGCGAAAATATTCGTACCGGCGTCACAGCGATTCTCCCACACAACGGAAACCTGTTTCGCGAAAAAGTTCCGGGCGCGGTGTTTGTAGGTAATGGCTTCGGCAAACTCGCCGGCTCGACCCAGGTCAACGAACTCGGCGAGATCGAAACTCCGATCCTGTTGACATCGACACTCGCCGTCCCACGCGTCGCAGATTATGTGATCGACTACATGCTCGCGCTTCCCGAGAACGATCAGAGTCCAGTCGATCAATCCGCTCGTCGCGGAAACGAACGACGGTTATCTCAACGATATTCGCGGCCGCCATATTTCGCGGGACGACGTGTTCGCCGCGATCAAAGGCGCAAAAGGCGGGGCTGTCGAGGAAGGTTCGGTCGGAGCAGGCACGGGCACCGTCGCGTTCGGTTTCAAAGGCGGCATCGGCACGGCGTCGCGGAAAGTGCCCGCGCGATTTGGCGGTTTTACAGTCGGTGTTTTAGTGCAAACAAACTTCGGTGGCGTTTTGACGATAAATGGCGCACCGGTTGGCCAGGAACTCGGCCGCTACTATCTTAAAGGACGACCTCAATCCTCCCGCTCCGGCCCAGTCGAACCGCGCGACGGCTCGATCATCATGGTCGTCGCGACCGACGCGCCGCTCGACGCGCGCAACCTCCGGCGTCTCGCCTCGCGGGCCATCATCGGCATGGGCCGTACCGGCGGTTCCGCCAGCAACGGCAGCGGCGATTACGTCATCGCCTTCTCAACCGCGCCCGAAGTGCGTATTCGAGTCACGAACCAGCGCGATGCAAGTCCCACGCGCGATCTGTAAGACAGTTACCAACGACGCGATGTCGCCACTTTTCCTGGCGGTGATCGAGGCCACAGAGGAAGCAATTTACAACTCGCTTGTTCAGGGCCACGACCATCACCGGCAGGGCCATACGGTCGAAGCACTGCCTATGGACCGTACGCTGGAGATCTTAAAAAGCATGGCCTAATCACTGGTTCACGCTAATTTGCACTTATCACGACAAGTTCACGGTGGTCTAACCTTTTCATACTGGTCTGAAAAGTGTTTGACACTCGCATGGTCGCTGCATAGAATCCTCTCGTAACCCCGCAACCGACAACTTATCGTGTGAAGGAGTCAAGAACGTGACGACGAAACTTAATGTTCGTGTCAACCGAAAACGACCTGAGTCGATGACTCGGCAAATTCGGGAACAATTGGATACGTTAATCGAAGCCGGTACGTTGGCTGCGGGAACTCTTCTCCCCAGTGAGCGTGATCTCGCAAATACTTTGAAGGTCGCACGCAATGTTGTTCGCGGTGCTTACGAGCAACTCATGGATGCGGGAAAACTACGAAGCGAAGGACGGCGAGGTCGCAGCGTGAGGAGCGGAAGGACCGGTGGTGGAGACGCAAGAAGAAGTCGACGAAGTCAACGAAGAGCAGCAAAGCGCGTAAGAAGTAATATGGTCCAGGTCGTACTGGCATGATTCCCCTCTTTGACCACGCTTGCCAGACCGCACGGCGTTACTCACTGGCAGTTGGGGTTTCTTTGCCGAGCGAAATGATCTCATTTCTAATCGCCTTTCGCTCCGCCAGCAATCGGACAAAGAACCGCCTTCTTACGAGGAAAAACGTCAGGACGCGGACGCCTGCTATCGATCTGTCCAACTGTTCGAAGAAGACGATCGCGACGTAGCCGCAGATTGGGACCACGATCAGCGTCGCGATCGCCGCAATCCAACCGAACGAGGCCCACTGAGAAATACGCCACTACCGCCAGCACCAGCCACGTCAGCGGAAACAACAGCATCGCCGACATGATCTTGACCGTGGAGATGATGTCTTCTGAATCTGCGAGAACTGCGTCGCGAGATAACCGCCGAGACTTGTACGCCGGATAATGCGCGACTGTGCCGAGCAGCTGCCGGTCCAAGCATCAACAGAAACAACGATCGATCGCTTCAGGATCGTGAAGAACACGCTTGCCGGTCGACGACGGCGGTGAGAGTCGTTCAGCGTCGACACCCGCCTGCTTCAGCTCTTCTTCGAAACGGATCATTCGGTTTCGAGTTTGCGCAGGCGTTCGGGTTGTCGCTGTTGCAGGATCGAATACGCTTTGATGAATCGTTGTTGCAGCCGAGTTCGTCTTTCAGACTGTCGTCGCTTTCATCGCTTGCGGAGGAGAAGATCCGTTCGGCGCGCGCGGTCGTCAACAACTCTTCCTCGTGTTGCGCGTCGAGGATCACTGTCGCGCAGCGCTCTTTCGATCTTGTTCGACAACTCTCGCACCGCATCGCGCGGCGGACTGCCGTCGGCGTCGAGTTTCACGGGTTCGACGTCGATCGGATTTCCGAAGTAGAGCAAGGCGGAGCTGCGAAAGCTTGGTTTTGCTTGTGTAGTAGAGACCGGCGGGTACGATTTGTAGTCCTTGGAGACTTCGCCGGTTGAAACCGCGGCGAGGGAGATGCGGGCCGCGCCAGTCTTGATCGGCTCGCAGTCCGGGCGCGTCGTGCGACACGCCTTCGGGACAGATGCCGATCGTGCCGCCGCGCGCGAGTAGCTTGCGCGCGGCAATGAACGTCTCTTGGTTCTTTCGCGTGTCCAGACCTTCGTCCTGCTGACGATAGACCGGCAACGAATCCATCTTCTTCACGAGATAACCGATGAACGGCATGCGAAACAGCGGCGCTTTCGCCAGAAACGAAACGCGTCGCGGCGCGAGGCAAAGCAGAAAGACCGGATCGACCAGCGCGTTCGGATGGTTCAGGACGAAGATGACCGGAGTGTCGAGCGGCACGTGTTCCAGACCCGTGACTTCGATGCGCTCGAAGTAGATCCGCAGCGCGACCTTCACCAGGGCTACTATGAGGCGACGTATCATCCGCGTTAGCTGTGTAATAATAACAGCGAAACTGAATCCCACTGTCGAGGAATGTTTTTATGAAGCGTTTTGTTGCTGTCGTTGCTGTTCTGTTGCTTGGTCTATGTTCGCTCGCGTTGTCGCAAACCGGAGCTACACCATCGACGATCTGTTGAAAGTGCGCCGTGTCGGCGATCCGCAGCTCTCGCCTGACGGGCGGCACGTGGCGTTCACGATTGGCGACGTCAACTTCGCCGACAATCGGGTCGTGAACCAGATCTATGTCACGTCGATTGACGGCGGCGGCGAGTTGAAACGGCTGACCGCGGAAAGTCGTCATCGATCAGCGCCGCGCTGGTCGCCTGACGGAAAGAAGATCGCCTTCATGACCGGCGGTCAAATCTGGATCGATGGACAGCGACGACGGCGACGACAAAAAACAGGTCACGAAGATCTCGACTGGCGCGGCCGCGCCGGTGTGGTCGCCTGACGGCAAGTGGATCGCGTTCACCTCAGACGTTTATCCCGATTGCAAGAACGACGACTGCAACAAGAAACGAGACGAGCAGGCGGAAAACAGCAAGGTCAAAGCGCATATCGTCACTCGCCTGCTCTACAAACACTGGGACGAGTGGCGCGACGTGAAACGCACGCATGTGTTTGTCGTTTCCAGTAACGGCGGAACAGCGCGCGAGCTGACGACCGGCGACTTCGATTCGCCTCCGTACGCCGCGTCGACCGGCGTCGACTACGCGTTCTCGCCTGATTCGACCGAAATCGCGTTTCTGCGTAATCCCGGACAAGGTCGAAGCGATCTCCACCAACAGCGATATCTACGTGATGCAATCTCGCCGTCCAGGCGATGTCAAAAACATCACGAGTCGCAATCGCGGTTACGACGCGAGTCCGATCTACACGCGCGACGGCAAATACATCATCTATCGCTCGCAGGCGACGGCCGGTTTTGAAGCGGATCGCTGGCGGCTGATGTCTTACAACCGCGCGACCGGCGCGACTGTCGAGTTGACGCAGGGATTCGATCTGCAAGTTGAAGACGTAGTGCTTTCGCCTGACGGCAATCGATCTATTTCACCGCCAGACGAATCGTGGCAAAGCATCCGATCTTCCGCGTGCCGATCGGCGGCGGTGTGCCGCGAAAAATCGTACCGAACGTTTTCGCGTCGAATCTTCAGATCACGTCCTGATGGACGCAAGCTTGTGTTTGCTGTCGAGTTCGATTGCGGCGCCGCGGAGATCTACACGGTCAATACCGACGGCAGTGGACTGAACGGCACTGACGACAGTGAACGCAGAGTTGCTGGCGCGCGAGAATTTGAAACGCGGCGGAGGATGTTGAATGGACCGGGGCGATGGGCCGAAGATTCACGGTTTCATCGTAAAACCGACAAACTTTGATCCGAACAGGAAATATCCGCTGACTGGTTCTGATTCACGGTGGACCACAGAGCGCGTGGAACGACAACTGGAGTTATCGCTGGAATCCGCAGGTGTTTGCGAATGCCGGTTACGTTGTGTTTGCGCCGAACCCGCGTGGGTCGATTGGTTACGGGCAACAGTTTGTGAACGAGATCAGCGGCGATTGGGGCGGCAAAGTTTACGTGGACATCATGAACGGCGTCGCGGACGTGTTGCGGCGTAACTCGTTTCTCGATCGCAATCGTGTTGGCGCGGCGGGCGCGAGTTACGGCGGTTACATGGTCAACTGGATCCTGGGACACAACAACGATCCGCGGGTCAGGTTCAAAGTGCTGGTGTCGCACGACGGCGTTTACAACCTGGAGAGCATGTACGGTGGGACGGAGGAGTTGTGGTTTCCGGAGTGGGAGTTCAAAGGCAACGCCGTGGACCAACCCGGCGATGTACACACGCTGGTCGCCACACAAGTTCGTGCAAAACTTCAACACGCCGATCCTGATCATCCACGGCGAGCTCGACTACCGCGTTCCCATCGGCGAAGGCATGCAACTGTTCACCGCGGTGCAGCGCAAAGGGATCGACTCGAAGATTCTGATTTTCCCCGACGAGGGCCACTGGGTCCTCAAACCGCAGAACCTCCAACTCTGGTTCAACACCATCCTCGACTGGACCGACAAGTACTTGCAGCCATCCTCGCGCGCGAGCGAGTGATTACGGATCTTAGTTTGCGGCATTCTCTGCGTACCTCGGCGGTCCTCTGCGACTCTGCGGTAAAAGAACCGCAAAAACACATAAACCGCAGAGACGCGGAGGACCGCCGAGGTACGCAGAGGAAACTAAGACACCACCATATATGCAAGAAAGCATGGTGACATTCGGAAACTTCGCGCTATAATTCAAAGCCTCTCAGCCCAACCTAAAGAAGTCCTGATAGTCGCGGGTGTGGTCCGAGACCAGGATGCGTTAACTCCCTGAAGACCACGAAAACCTGCCCGGTATTCGTCTGAAGTACTTCCATGCTCGTGAATCGACTTAGATGAAGACGCACTTCGGGCGAACGTGTGCCTGAAAGGCTCCTCACACGAAACCATCAAGTCACGAGAGCAAAGCTCCGTGAATAAGGTGCGCTCTACGCACAGAAGGGAAACTCAAATGCGAATTCACAGGCTAATACCACTCCTCGTGCTGCTAATCGTCCTGGCGCTCACAACCGTGACAACTTTCAAGAATAGTCCGGTCGCGGTCCAATCGGGCACGGCCATCGCACAAGAGGCTGGTGAGGGTGAAGCTGAAGAAGAGCCAAGGGAAGCCGACGGTGTCAGTACGTTTCCGCTAACCGACACAAAAGAGGAAAGAGACTGCGATTTGTATCTCGACGCGGCTGAAGTGGAACGTCGCGCGAAAGAGGAGCAAGCAGGAGAGGAAAGTGACAGCCGGGATGCTGCTTCCGCCAGCAGGGTTCCGCTTTCGTTCAAGCAGGTGGCGCTGCCGTTAGCGGGCGGCTTGGATCACGCTGTCGCAGGAGTGGCAACCAGAAACTCCGGGAGCGGAGTCATCAGGCTGCGCGGTGTTCCGCCCGGTTCGCAGTTAGTGGGCGCAGTGCTCATTTGGGGCGAAATTACAAATCAGCTGACCCCCTACACCATCGGCTTCGGACCTACTTTCACACCCTTGCAGACCTTCACGGGGAACATTTATGGCACTACCCAACAACCATGCTGGAATTCACTGGGTGTGTACGCTGGCTACATCACCAACGTAACGCCCCAAATCAACCCCGCCATAAACGGCGACTATCAGGTAAAAGGCCTGCGTACCGCGATCGCCAACAATCGCTGCCCGTGGACCGACGCCGCTTGTGGCGGTCCTGCTAACTCGCTGGTTCTTTCCGAAGGCGCCACGCTCGTTGTCTTCTACACAAATCCGTGCATTCCGTTAAATGCACAGATCTACTTCAACCTGGGTCCACAGTTTTTCTTTGGCGGACATACAGTCACTCATTGGACACCAGGTTTTCCGATCCTTCCCAACATGCAGACTGTGAAGCACAGCAGGATTGGAGCCGATGGGCAGGTGACGCAAAGCCAGGGCACCATATTCAACCCCATCGGCAACCCTTCTTGCGGCTTGCGTTCGAGCCCGCTGATTAGTGACGAGCGAACGTGGATCGTGAACTCCGCTGGAACTCCAATCCAGATCAAGGGTGACGGCGCGGGTCTCAATCGGGATTCCGATTGGAACGGTCACGATGGGGAACCGTTGAATAAGCTCTGGGATACACACACTGACGTGTTCTCGAATAGCAATTTCCTCGCAGTCAACGGAGGACTGAACTACACCGTCCGTTACCAGGCACAAGGCGACTGCATAGTTTGGGCCGCTCACATTCTGGGTATCAGGTGACGATCACGTCGCCATTTCAAAATCCGACGCGCACTCGGCTTCGGGTGCGCGTCGCTGTCATGGCGGTATCTCGCAATCGCTGCGTCGTCACATTTTACTCGGGCCGCTCGGGTGCTGGGACTATCGCGACGAAGTCGTCGGCGAAGCGGAGGGAGTAGGAGGAGAGGAGATCGTTGATGCGCGAGAGTTGAGGGGAGCGGACAATGAGGCCGGCGTGGTGGCGCTTCTTTACGCGATAGGTGATCTCTTCGTCGACGTAGGCTGAGGTGTCGGGGGTTTCCGTTTTAGCGAGTGAGAGGATGATGCCCGCGTAGTCTTTGCGCGTTGGCTTGATCTTCGTGGGCTTGTGACCGTCGGAGAGCTCGAGTTTGGCCCATTCGCGCCAGAGGTTTACACCGGTTGCCGCTTCCAGGACCTCGGCGATGTAAGCCCCGCCGACGCGGGCTGCAATCTCGAGAAAATAGAACTTCCCATCGTCAACACTCTTGATGAACTCAGCGTGCGTGGTGCCGCGTTCCAGCCCAAGCGCCTTCACAAGTTTCTTATTCGCCTCGAACAACGCCTTCTCATCACCAGAGCCCCGCTCCAAAGTGCGCGAGATGTAAGCACCACCCTGATGCGCGACTTGCATCGGCGGCCGTCCATACTGATTCGCGCCGGCAAAGACGACTTTCCCATCATTCACCACCGAATCGACGTGAAAAACCTCGCCCGCAACAAACCGCGCCAACAAATAGTAAGACGCACGCTCGCGCAAGTTCTCGCGTTCGTTCATCTCATCCATCGTGCGCATCACCTCGCCGGCATCAGAAACCTTGCGAATACCGATCGCCGACACATCCGACCGCGGCTTGATGATCCACGGCGCCGGAACGCGCTCCATGAACTGACTCACTTCCTCACGATTCACCAGCGGCACAAACTCCGGCACGTTGATCCCCGCACGCGACGCATGCACCGCCATCGAAAGCTTGTCGCGAAACACCTTCGCCCGCGAACTACTCAACCCCGGCAAACAAAGATGTTCGCGCATCAACGCCGCCGTAACCACGTCAAACTCCTCCAGCGCCACCACGCGATCGATACTCCGATTACGCGCCAGAAACGCAAGCAGGTCGATAAACAACGCCGGCCCGGCATCGTTCGGCACCGCAATCAAATCGTCGAGACTCTCGCGTGGCCAATCCTCGCGCAGCATCTTCTCTTTCGTGACCAGGACCACATGACACCCGTGGGCCTTGCACTCGCGAATGAAATCAGCGCCCTTGAAATAGGTCGCCAGGCAGACAATGTTGAGCGGACGAGTCATGCGGATATCTATTTCATACTGGTTCACAGATTACAAGGATCTGTGTAATCTGTGCGACATGATAATTAAAGGACCGTACCCGGATGTCGAGATCCCCGAGATTGCACTGACGCCCCTGGTCTTGCGCAGGGCCGCCGAACTTCGCGACAAGCCGGCGCTCATCGATGGACCAACAGGCCGCACGATCACCTATTCACAACTCGCGGATTCAATCGCGATCGCCGCCCATAACCTGCAACAGCGCGGCTTCAAAAAAGGCGAAGTCTTCGGGATCCTGAGTCCAAACTGTCCGGATTACGCCATCGCGTTTCATGCGGTCGCAACACTTGGCGGCATCGTAACACCGATCAACCCGCTCTACACGAAACACGAGATCAAACATCAACTCAAAGACTGCGGCGCACGTTTCCTCGTTACGATTCCGATGTTCATGGACAAAGCGCGCGACGCCGCAGAGGAGGCGGATATCGAAGAGATTTTCGTCTTCGGCGAAGCCGTCGGCGCAACGCCATTCTCAGACCTGCTCGTCGACAACGGACGCGCCGAACAAGTCGAGATCGATCCGCTCGAAGATCTGGTCGCGCTTCCCTACTCGAGCGGCACCACCGGACTGCCGAAAGGCGTGATGCTCACGCATCACAATCTCGTCGCAAACATCCGTCAGATGGAAGGTCTCTGTTACTTCTTCGAGACTGACACGCTGATCTGCGTCTTGCCCTTGTTTCACATCTACGGACTCGTCGTCGTGCTGAACATGGGCCTTTACACAGGCGCAACGATCGTCACGATGCCGCGTTTCGATCTGGAAACATTCCTGAAAACAGCGCAGGACTACGAGGTCAGTCTCGCGCACCTCGTGCCGCCGATCGTGCTGGCGCTCAGCAAGCATCCTGTTGTCGATAACTATCGTCTGCCGAAGTTGCGCACGATCTTCTCGGGCGCCGCCCCACTCGGCGAAGACCTCACGAAGGCGTGCATGGAACGTCTCGGTTGCAGCGTGCGACAAGGTTACGGGATGACGGAAACGAGCCCGGTGACGCATTCGTCTCCGGCGCCGCCGCACATCATCAAGTTTGGTTCGGTCGGCGTGCCTGCGCCGAACACGGAATGCAAGATCGTGGATCTCGAAACCGGCGAGGCGCTGGGCCGCGGTCAACGCGGCGAAGTATGCGTGCGTGGTCCACAGATCATGAAAGGCTATCTCAACAACCCCGAAGCAACCGCGCAGACGATCGACGCCGAAGGCTGGCTTCACACCGGCGACATCGGTTACGCCGACGAAGACGGCCACTTCTTCATCGTCGATCGCGCAAAGGAACTGATCAAGTACAAAGGTCTGCAAGTGGCGCCGGCTGAGTTGGAAGCAGTGCTGGTGACGCATCCGTGCGTTGCCGATGCGGCGGTGATTCCGTGTCCTGACGAAGAAGCAGGCGAAGTGCCGAAAGCCATCGTCGTGTTGCGACAACCATCGAAGGCGGAAGCGATCATGGAATTCGTCGCGGAGCGCGTCGCGCCGCACAAAAGAATTCGATACGTCGAGTTTGTCGACACGATACCCAAGTCCCCGTCCGGCAAGATTTTGCGGCGCGTGCTGGTTGAAAACGACAGGGCAAAAACCGCGGCCTCTTGACACTCTCGAAGGCTGCAATTAGAGTCGCCCACATCACTGATTCTGCGGTTGGTGAACGGATCCGCTCTCCACGTGGTCAATGCTAAAACCTGAGGAGGTAAATGACATGCATTTCCGTCGTCTACATTGGGCGCTTGCGATCGTAGTGCTGGCAGCGATCGCGGTTTCCGGACAGGTTCAGAAGAGCGCCGGTGACTGGGCCGATTGGGAAACCATCAGCCCCGAAGGTGAAGAATTCACCGTCTCGATGCCCAAAAACCCGACCACAGAGGCAACGAAGTTTCCCTATCACAAGATGGAACTGAACGCGCGCTCGTATCTCGCGACGCAACCCAACGGCCCGGTGTTCGCGATCATTTCGCTCAGCGGCATCAAGTCGTCGCCTGCTGTCTATTCCGACTACGCGCGATTCAATTCTTACATCGACGCTTTCAAGGATTATTTCCCGCCGAAGGTACGAACAAAAGAAACGGCGATCACAAAACTGACGCTCGTTAGCAGCCGTCCGTTCCACGGTCACACGGGTCGTTCGTACAAGGTCTCGATCGGCGAGCTCAACGGCGTCGCGCACGCCTTCGCAACGAAAAAACGCTTCTATGTGATCGTCTCGCTGAATACAAAAGACGAAAAGATCGAAGACAAGTTCGTCAGCTCGTTTGTGCTTCCCGAACGGCAAACCGAACAACCCAAGGTCGCCTCGGCGCCGAACGCTGAGCAACCAGAGACTGCTCAGAACGCAGAGAACCCGGCAGAAAAGCCGCTGGATCAAAACGCAGCGCAACCGGGGCTGAAGGAAACACCGAAGGCGAAAAGCCGAACACTGCTAACAACGCAAATAATGCGAAGCAGCCGGACGTGAAGAAGCCGATCAACGGCGGCATGCTGAACGGAAAAGCGATCTACTTGCCGCAGCCTGAAGCGCCATCAGGTGAAGCGACCGGCGTCGTGCTGGTCCAGATACTGATTGACGAACAAGGAACGGTTATCGAAGCGAAAGCCGTTTCTGGTCCACAGCACCTGCAGGCAGCGGCAGTGAACGCAGCGAAGCTCGCACGCTTTACGCCGACGACGCTGATGGGTGAAGCGGTCAAAGTTGCCGGAACGCTTAGCTACAATTTCGCTCGATCAAATTAAGACAACAGTTCATACATCAAACCATTCACCGATGACACAGATCAGCACTGATACGGCTATCTCGTGTCCTGCATGGTCCATTTCCGGCTACCTGGAAGTGCGCGACGGCCATTTGAACATCAATGGCGCCGACGCATTGGACCTTGCAGGACAATACGATTCCCCGCTCTTCGTCTTTTCCGAACCACGCATCCGCGACAACATCGCACGGCTGCAACACGCCGCGAGCGTTGTCGATCGTCCGATCAAGTTTTGTTACGCGTCGAAAGCCAATTCAAACATGGCGATACTCAAGACCGTGCTCGAATCAGGCATCGACGTCGAGGTCAACAGCGGCGGCGAGCTTTTCAAGGCGCTGCGAGTTGGGTTTCACCCGGATCAGATCATCTTCAACGGCACCAGCAAATCAGACGGCGAGATCGACGACGCGGTGCGTGCGGGAATCTACGCGATCAATGTCGATTCGATTTACGAGATCGATCTGGTTGAGGCAGTCGGTCAAACGTTTGCGCGCGCAAGGTGAAGACGTGCCGCCTGCTCGCATTGCGTTGAGACTCGTACCTGAGATCGGAACGCGATCGCATCTCGGTTTGCAGACGGCGTTGCTGACGTCGAAGTTTGGTATCTCGTCGACGGAAGTGCTCGAAGCGTTTCGTCGTGGACTCGAAAAGCGCGACACCATTCACGTTTGCGGGATTCATATTCACGTCGGATCGCAGACGCCGGACGTCGAGCCGTTTGCAGAAGCGTTTCGCAGCATGTGGGAGCATCTCGTCACGATCCACAACGAGACCGGGCACACGCTCGAACACATCAATCTCGGCGGTGGAATTCCGGTGAACTACCTGCGCGATCGTACACAGGCTGACCAGCTTCCCGAACACGAACGCGATATGTTGGGCGCGGAGTTGGAGCCGTCGGCAGTGTTGAAAGAGGCGCTGCGAGTCGCGCGGGAGTCGGCGCGTGCTGCGAATGCCGAACATCTGCTCGATCGCGTAACGATCGTGCTCGAACCGGGACGCAGTGTCATTGCCGACGCCGGGTTGGTGCTGACGACGGTGCGCAACATCAAGAGCCGTCCTGAAACGGGCGACGTTTGGTTGTTGACCGATGCCGGTTACAACATCATGCTCTCGATGAACAACTACAAGTGGTACTACCATCTGATCTCAGCGTCGCGCGCCGGTGAGCCGTACGCGCACGATTACAAGGTGGCTGGTCCATTGTGTGATTCTGGTGATGTGTATTTCGACATCGAGCGTGAGGGGCGTCTGCCTGATTATCGAAGGCTGCCTGATAATGTTGCGCCGGGTGAGGTGCTGGCGCTGTTGAATTGCGGCGCTTATTCGTTGGCCCAGATGTTTCACTACAACGGCCGTCCTCTTCCCGCGGCTGTGTTGATTCGGCAAGACGGCAAAGCCGAGTTGATTCGACGACGCGACAATTACGAAGATCTGATCACGAACGACGTCGGCTACTAAATGCCGGCTCGTTTGTCCTGAAACGCTGAAAAGGCGTAAAGGTCAAAGAGAACAAGTCAGGAAGGGGGCAAGCGTAGCGCGCCCCCGCTGTTAGGCTGGCGTGTTACAACGAAGCGGGGGCGCGCTACGCTTGCCCCCTTCCTGACTTGTTCTTGCTGGCTGAACACTCGTTTTCGAAGCGCTGAACTGAAAACAGGAAACCTGTGCAAACTGAACACACCCAACTGATCCGCGGTCTTGGACTGATCGCGGCGATCTCCGTCAATGTTGCGAACATCATCGGCACCGGCGTGTTTCTGAAAGCGCGTGTCGTGACGTGTAACGTGGGGAGTCCGGGAAAGGCGTTAGCGATCTGGGTCTTTGCGGGCCTCCTGTCGATCGCTGGTGCGCTGACCTACGCGGAGTTGCTCGCGATGATGCCGCGCGCCGCAGGTGAGTACGGGATCATTCGCGATGCTTATGGACGTCCGCTGGGTTTCGTTTACGGTTGGACGCAGTTCTTTCTCGCACGCACAGCTTCAGCCGCAGCACTCGCAATGGGTTTCGCGATCTTTCTCAACGACTTGATCGGCGGCGGATTAAAGGTTGCCGTCTTATCAGTGCCGTTGCCGTGGGGCAGTGTTCTCACTTTCGAACGTCTGCAACTCGTCGCTGTCGGAGCCATCATCATCACGACGATCATCAACTGCGCGGCGGTAAGCGTCAGCGGCGGTGTGGCGTCTGTGCTGACTGGATTGAAGATTTTGCTTCTGCTCGGCGTCGGTTTCGGCGCGTTCTTTTATTCCGGTGGCGATTGGGGCAACTTGTCGCTCGTCAATTCCGGTGGCACTTGCGAGAACGTCGCCGTCACGAGCGGCGGACTCGCGGGCTTCGCAGCAGGAATGATCGGGGCGCTCTGGGCCTACGACGGTTGGAACAACATCACGTTCATGGCCGGCGAAGTGAAAAACCCCGGGCGCAATCTGCCACTCGCGCTGATCGGCGGAATGCTGCTGGTGATGGTGCTGTACCTGTTCGTCAACCTGAGTTACTACCACGTGCTAACGCCGACGGAGATCGCCAGCGTATCCGAATCGTCGTCAGTCGCAGCGGAAGTTGTCCGACGGTTGTTGGGTTCGGTTGTCGTAACGTTGATGGCGGCGGCGATGATGACGTCGTCGTTTGGCGCATTGCACGCGTCGATACTGGCGACCGCTCGCCTGCCGTACGCGCTCGCGCGCGACGGTCTGTTCTTCAAGAGTCTCGCGCACGTTTCGCCGCGCACTCACGTGCCGGTCAGATCGCTCATCGTCCTCGCGTTCTGGGCCAGCGTGCTGGCGCTTTCAGGATCGTTCGACACGCTGACTGACTACGCGATCTTCGCGCTCACGCTGTTCTACGCGCTGGTTGCGGCGTCGGTCTTTGTCTTCCGCAAACGTATGCCGGACGCCGAACGCACGTATCGCGTCTGGGGTTATCCGTATGTGCCCATCATCTTCCTGATTGTCTCGACGTGGCTGATCGTGCAGACGATCTCCAATCATCCGCGACAGTCAGGCATCGGGTTGGGGTTAATCCTACTCGGGCTGCCGGTTTACTGGCTTTTGGCGAGACGCAGTTCGACCTGAATCAGTGGCGGGAGTTTTCCTTCGCTAGTAGCGAGCAGTGCCTTGCCGTCTGCGCGATAGGTGATCGACTCGCCTTGCGGGCGCTGTCCCAAATTGAACGCGGTCAACGTCTGCTTCCAGATATCGTTGAAGTTCTTGCTCGCCGCAGGCAACACAATTTCGTACCCATTTAAATAATCGCAAAGCGCAACGCGACGGCCGTCGGGAGAAATGCTGCCGCCGGTCAGCGCACCGCCCGTGATGCTCGGCACTTTTATCTCGCCGATGCGTTTCAACGTGGTCACCTTGCCCGCGACGAGTGGCGCAGCTGCCTCGTACACGGTCGCAATCTTGAACATCACCTTCGTAATGATGTAGAGATTTCCAGTGGTTGGATGGACCAACAGCGTCTCCGCGTCAAACTTCCGGTCCGGATAGCGCAAACGAATCGCCTCGGCCGGCGCTGTTGTTCTCGGATTCTTTTTGCTTGAGGTCTTGTCCGCTTCCGTCAACTTCGGTTCGGCGACGCGATAGACCACGATTTCGGCGCGTGATTCCTCGTTGTCGCCGATGTCGCCGAGATATAAATACGACGAGTCCTTTTGCGGTCCTGGTCCAATGGCCATGTCCTCCCAGTCGCGAGCCTGGGCACCCGCCACTCGAAACACCCCGCGCGATTCGCCGGTAGCATCGAATGCGTAGACCACTGGTCCATCCCCGGAATCGTTGTGCGTCCAATAGATCGTTCGGGTTCAACCGCGAAGCAGCGAGGCCGCTGCTTTCGTCGATGGCAGGATTTTTGAGATGGGCGATCTCCGTTGGTCGTAGGTGGTCTGGACCACAACAACAAAGATGAGAGCCAGGATATACACCGATCACCCTCTCTGAGCCAGCGCGGTTCGGGCAACTTCCTTGTCGTCGAAGTGAAACACCTCACGACCGATGATCTGATAATCCTCGTGGCCCTTGCCCGCGATCAGAACGAGGTCGCCGCTGCGCGCTTCGGAAATCGCCTGGTTGATCGCTTCCGTGCGATCGGCAATCTTGCGGTACGGTTTGCCGGTCTTCTGAATTCCCTCCTCCGCGTCGCAAAGGATCTGTTCGGGATCTTCGGTGCGCGGATTGTCGGAAGTGAGAATCACGACGTCGCTCAAACTCCCCGCCGCTTCGCCCATCGGCGCACGCTTCGAACGATCGCGATCGCCGCCGCAACCAAACACCGTGATGATCTTGCCCTGGACCACCTGGCGCGCCGTGCGCAACACGTTCAGCAGCGCGTCGTCGCTGTGTGCGTAATCAACGACGACTGAAAAGTCGCCGTCGTGGGCCACGCGTTCGAAACGCCCGGGTGCGCCGGTGCAACTTTCGAGCGCGGTGCTTATGACGTCGAGTGAATAACCTAAAGCAAGTCCGCTCGCAACGGCGGCGAGCGTGTTGTAAATGTGCGGCGCGCCGACTAGCGGCGAACGAAAGTCACGCTCGCCGGCGTGAGTTCTTAGTCGAAAGCGCATTCCGGTCAGCGAAAACTCCGCATCGTGTGCTGACACATCGGCAGCGGCGTTGACTGCGTAACGGATGACGTTGAGACCGTCGCGTTCGAGCGTTGAGGCGAGCTCGACGCCGTATGGATCGTCGACATTGATCACAGAGTTGCGGGGCCGCGTGCCAAGACGTCCGTCGAAGAGCCGCTGCTTGGCGTACCAGTAGTTTTCCATCGTCTTGTGATAGTCGAGATGGTCGCGCGTGAGGTTGGTGAAGATGGCGACCGCGTACTCGAGCTCATCACAACGATGAAAATCCATTGCTTGCGACGAGCACTCCATCACTGCGGTGCGACAGCCGATGCTTACCGCTTGCCGCAGGAGCCGCTGCATGTCGGGCGCTTCCGGCGTCGTGCGATCCGCTTTGAATCGTTCTTTGCCGAGACGGTATTCGACGGTGCCAGTCATCGCGACGAGTTCGCCCGCAGCTTCGGGGATCGAAGCGATGAGATACGCGGTAGTGGTTTTGCCGTTGGTGCCGGTGATGCCGGCGAGTTGCAGTTCGCGCGATGGGTGATGTTGAACTGCAGCCGCCACAAGAGCCATCGCGCGGCGGATGTCGTCGACTTGCAGCCACACGCCCTTGCCCCGAAGTCTTCCGGTGCGGCACGTTCAGACAAGACACCGAGTGCGCCCTGTGACATCACTTGCGGCACGAACTTGTGCGCGTCGAACACCGCACCCGAGACTGCGGCAAACAACGCACCCGCGCCCGCCCGACGCGAATCATGACTCACGTCGGTGACTACAATCGTTTCGTCGCCCGTTAACTTCGCCTGCGTTAAGTCTGCTAATTGTTTGGTGGTAACTGGTCTTTGATCCACGGACCTACTTTACCACCACCGCGGGAATATTTTGATCGCGCACGAGTTGATTGAATGCCGCGACCTCCGTCTTCATCACCTGCGCGAGCTTTTGTAACTGCGCGTCGATCTGCGTCACGAGCTCGTCGTAGACCGCATACGACTGCGCGGTGGGCGTGGCTTCAGCGCTGCCGACGACGCCCGCCAGCGCCGCCAGTTTGTTGTTGAGACGGATCGGATAGTTCAACGGATCCTGGTTGCTCTGGTTCTTCGTCTGATAGAGCGTCTCTTCGATCGCGGTCAGGTTTTTGTTGAGCGCAGTGCCGGCGTCATTTACCGCCTTGTACTGCGGCTGCCCGGCGACGCGCTTCAACAAGTCTTCAACCTGCCGTCGCGTGTCGCGAATCTGAACGATCGCATTGTGCGTCTCGCGTCAGCTTATCGCGGATCTTCAATCCGAGTTCCGCCTGTTTCGCATAGTCCGCGGCGGTTGTGTTCAAACGCGGATCCGGTTTGATCTCGAAGTTCTGCGTCAGCGTTTGACCGTCGACCTTCATCCGCACCTGGTACGTTCCGGGCGGCAGTTTTGGACCACGCATCTCGCCAGCCCACAGGATCAGGTTCGGAAAGCGAACAGCATCGGCGTACCGCGTGTCCCAGACAAAGCGATTCAGTCCGACATTCGTCGGCGGCGGTGGTGTTGCCGGTGGACCAAACCCGCCTTCGCCGCCACCCGGAGCTCCCGAACCCGCACCGGGTCCTGCAGCCTCACCCGGCTTCGGCAATCGCGCCGTGAACTTCTGAATTGACTTGCCAGCCGTATCGAGAAACTCAAGCTCGAGATCCGTCGTCGGTTTTCCTTTTAACGAGTAATAGACCACCACGCCACTCGCCGGATTCCTCCCGACAGTCGCCGTCGGCGGCAGCGGAAACCCACCGCCTCCCTGCGTGCGATAACTCTCCTTCGGTTTGAAGAGCTGCGTCTTCGACACGGAACTGAACCCACCCGCATCCACGAGTTGATGCAACAACGGCAGATCGTCGAGAATCCAGAACGATCTTCCCTGTGTCGCGACCACCAACTCCTTCTCGCGCTTATGGACCACAAGGTCCGTGATCGGCACCACCGGCAGATTCAGTTGCAACGACTGCCAGCGCTCGCCGTTATCAAACGACACGTACATCCCCGTTTCCGTCCCGGCGTAAAGCAATCCGCGCTTGTTTGGATCCTCGCGAATGACGCGCGTGAAAGCCGTGTCGGGAATGCCGTTCGTGATCTTCTTCCACGTCTTGCCGTAATCCGTGGTGCGATAGAGATACGGCTTGTTGTCGTCCCACTTGTACATCGTGCCCGCAACGTATGCCGTCGCCGGATCGTGCGGCGACGCTTCGAGCGAATTGATCTGAATCCACTCCGGCATGATGCTCTCCGGCGGCGTCACGTTAGACCAGTTCTTTCCGCCGTCACGTGACAGATGGACCATACCGTCGTCGCTGCCCGCCCAGATCGTGCCCGCCTGAACCGGCGACTCCATCAGCGCGAAGATCGTCGCGTAATACTCGACGCTCGTGTTGTCTTTCGTGATCGGACCACCGGACGCGCCTTGTTTCGACTTGTCGTTTCGCGTGAGATCAGGACTGATCACCGTCCAGCTACTGCCCTCGTCCGTAGTTTTAAAGACAACATTCGCGGCGGCGTAAAGCGTGTTCGGATCGTGCGGTGAAAAGACGATCGGGAAGTTCCACTGAAAGCGGTACTTCAAAACATCGGCGCCCGAACCCATCGGATTGTTCGGATACGGACTAACGTTGCGTTCCTGACGCGTGCGGTGATCGTAGCGCGTCGTCAGTCCACCGTACGAACCCGCGAAAACGATGTTTGAATCTTTTGGCGACGGCGCGATCCACCCCGATTCACCGCCACCGACATCCCACCAATCACTCGTATCAATGCCGTTGCCCATCGTGCGGCTGGCGATGCGAATGGTCGAGTTGTCCTGCTGTGCGCCGTAGATGTTGTATGGAAAGTCGTTGTCGATAGCGACGCGATAGAACTGCGCCGTCGGTTGATCCTGCTCGGTCCAACTCCTGCCGCCGTTGAAGGTAACGTTCGCGCCGCCGTCATTGCTTTGGACCATTCGATTCGGATCTTCGGGGGCGATCCAGAGATCGTGATTGTCGCCGTGCGGAACGCCGATCGTGCTGTACGTGCGCCCACCGTCGTTCGAGCGGAAGAACTGCACGTTCAAGACGTAAACCATGTCGGGATTTTTGGTGTCGGCGTAGATGCGCGTGTAGTACCAGGCGCGCTGTCGCAGGCGACGCTCGTCGTTGACCCTGGTCCACGTTCGGCCTGCGTTGTCGGAACGAAACACGCCGCCGTCTTCCGCTTCGACTATGGCCCACAGACGTTCCGGATTCGCGGGTGAAACAGTGATGCCGATTTTGCCGACCATGCCGCGCGGCAGACCCGGGTTGCGCGTCAGCTCAGTCCACGTATCGCCGCCGTCAACCGACTTGAAGATGCCGCCGCCCGGTCCACCACTCTCCAGCGTCCACGGCTTGCGATAAACCTCCCAAAAGCCGGCGTAGATCGTGTTCGGATTCGAAGGGTCGAGAATCAGGTCGATCGCGCCGGCTTTGTTTCCGCGCGAGAAGACTTTCTCCCACGTCTTGCCGCCGTCTTTGGAACGAAAGACGCCGCGCTGATCGTTTGGTCCAAACACGTGGCCCAACGCCGCGACGTAAACGATGTCGGGATTCTTCGGATGGATGCGAATGCGCGGGACCTGTCGCGTGTCTTCAAGGCCGACGCGTTTCCACGTCTTGCCGGCGTCAGTCGATTTGTAAACTCCATCGCCGTGCGAAGTGTTACCGCGAATCGGCGACTCGCCCATGCCGACGTAAACGACGTTTGGATCGGAATCGCTGACGGCGATCGCGCCGACCGAACCGGTGCCAAATACCGAGCCGTCGCTGACCGACTCCCAGTTGATGCCGCCGTCTGTAGTTTTCCAAACGCCGCCGCCCGTCGCGCCGTAGTAATAAACGAACGGCTGCCCGGGAACGCCGGCAACCGCGGCCGACCGTCCGCCGCGATACGGGCCGATGCTGCGATACTGAAATGCCCTGAGCAGATCGGCTTCCGACGGTGTCGGGGTTGGGGTTTGTGCGTAGACCGAAATCGCGGAAAGAGCGAGCACGCAGAGAAGTACACTCTTACGAGACGCGCACGTCTTGAACATTTGGGTAGGCTCCTTTACTTTTGGCACTGAGTGGACGCTGGTTAGCGGGTGCGAATATAGAAAATGCAAATCGGAACCGTCAAACAAATTTGGCGCTATGCGGTGAAATCTATGGCCGGCGAGCAGCTCGAGTCGTGCACCGTCGGCACGCTCGGCATTCCGGCTGACCGCGGTTGGGCGATACGCGACGAAACGACCGGCGAGATCACAAACGGCAAGAACATTCCGTTGCTGATGCAATCTGAGGCGCGTTATTGCGAGTCGCCGAACGACGGCGCGATTCCGCATGTCGTGATGCGTTTTCCGGATGGTGTCGAGTTGACGAGTGATTTGAGTGACGTGAATGCGCGTCTTTCGGAGAAGCTTGGCAGGCCGGTGACGCTGTGGCCGCGGCAACCGGCGACGAATCTCGATTTCTATCGTCGCAAATCAAAACTGGCGCGCGCGTTCGGACGGCTTGCGCGCTACCGCGCGTTTCGTGCGGCGATACCGACGCTGACCAGCTTTGGTAAGGCGAATGCGGATCTGCGCGATGCGTTCAGTCGTGAACCAGGCGAACCGATTCCTGATATCTCGACGTTGCCGCCGGAAATACTCGAGTTCAGTTCTCCGTTAGGCACGTATTTTGACGCGTTTCCGATTCATGCCTTGACGACGTCGTCGCTCGAAGCGATGAAGCAGAGCAATCCGCAGGCGACGTGGGATGTGAGACGGTTTCGACCGAATTTCCTCATCGAAACTGAACCGCGGATTAAAGGCTTAATCGAGAGTGAGTGGGCAGGGCGGAGCGTAACGATCGGGAATGTTGAAATTCTGTGTGAGATCCCGACCGTGCGCTGCGGAATGACGATGCAGGCGCAGAAGAACCTGCCGAAGGATCCGAGCATACTCCGTTCGATCGTGAAAGACGCTGATCAGAATTTCGGTATTTATGCGAGTGTCGTGACGGCGGGTGAAGTGCGCGTCGGTGATGTAGTAGAGGTGATCTAGACTTCTTCGCGCAAGGGACGGCTCATCAGTTCTGCTACCGCGTCACGCACTGATTTTCCATCGTAAAGCACGGCTTTGACTTCGTTCGTGATCGGCATTTCGAGTCCGGCGCGATCTGCCAGTTGCTTAACCGCCAAAGTAGTTTTAATTCCTTCGGCGACTTCGTTCATGCCCGCTGAGATTTCTTCGAGCGGAATTCCCTTTCCGAGTTGCTCGCCGACAAATCGATTGCGCGAAAGACTTCCGGTGCACGTCAGGACCAGATCACCGAGACCGGCAAGTCCCATCAGCGTTTCCGTCTGCGCACCTTCGCGACGTGCCAGGCGCGTGATCTCCGCGAGTCCGCGTGTGATGAGAGCGGCAACACTGTTTGAGCCGAGGCCCGATCCGGTCGTCATTCCCGCGGCGATGGCCATCACGTTTTTCACTGACCCTCCGAGTTCGGTACCGATGACGTCGGTGTTCGTGTAAATCCGCAGGTTCTCAAAACTCAGATCCGCTTGCACAGATCGCGCCGCAAAAGCGTCTTTACTCGCGGCGACGACGGCCGTCGGCTGGCCCGCCACGACTTCCTTAGCGAACGATGGACCAGAAAGACAAACAAATGGCTGTGAGCTTCCGACGACTTCTTTCACGATCTCGGAGATCCGTTTGCCGGTTTCGATCTCGATGCCTTTCGACACACTGACAATAATCGCCGACTCGTCCAACGCCGCCGACATTTCGGTCAGTAGCGCTCGGGCAGCGTGTGATGGAGCGGCGAGCAATACGAGTGAAGCATGGTCCAACGCGACGCTGATTTCATTTGTCGCTGTCACTCGCTCAGGAATCGATGCTGAGGTCAGGTAACTGGCGTTGATCCTCTCCTCGTTGATCGACCTAACGACTTCGGGATCGCGAGACCACAGCGTCACGTCATGTCCCGCGCGTGCAGCGAGGATCGCCAGCGCCGTGCCCCAGCTTCCCGCTCCGATAATTCCGATTCGTTTGCTCATCTTTTCACGTCGGAAATGCGAGGCTCAGTGCCGTTCCAGATTCTCGCGATGTTTCCCGCGGTGCGCGAACACAATCAAGCAGGCGCAAACGAGAGACGCAACTAAACATCGGTGTTGAAGTCTCTGCTGAACCAAAAATACACCGGGATTGTCACTGCGCCCGCGATCGATCCTAACGAGACCATCTTTCTCCACCAAACAACAAGCAACGAAGATCACACCGGCACACAGAACAGACATCGGCGCGAGCGCGAGAAACACACCGGCGCCCGTCGCCACGCCTTTACCACCGCGAAACGCGAGCCAGACCGGAAAAATGTGACCGACAATCACCGCAATTGCGGCTGCGGCGATCCACCAATCCGTGGCGTCCGGATTCAACATTGACTTCGCAATGATGATGGCAATCGCGCCCTTTAAGAGATCGAGTATCAGTGTGAACACACCCGCCGCTTTACCTGCGCGGCGCGAAACGTTTGTTGCGCCGGTGCCACCCGAGCCGGTTTCGCGCACGTCGCCGCGGCCTGTTGCACGCACGATCAGGTAGCCAAACGGAATCGATCCGATCAGGTATGCAATAATGACCACCAGCACCAGTCGCAAACTATCACATGCCGCAATGCAGGTCCGCATTCGAAAACACTAATCAAAGGCAAGCGCGTCGTGCTGCGATTGCCGGCGAAGAGCGACTGCGCGGAGTTTGTAGCGGTCAACTGTCGCAGCGAGGAGTTCAATCGTGGACGTGCGTCACCGCCGACCACTGCGAAACAGTTTGACGACTACATGAAACGAAACTCGCGGCCGGACGGCGCTTGTTTTCTAATCTGTCGTGTGTCCGACGGTGCGATCATGGGATCGATCGCGCTGAGCCAGATCTTTTACGGCGGGTTTCAGAGTGCGTATCTCGGTTATCAGATCGGCGAGGAGTTCTCCGGCCAGGGGTACATGAGCGGAAGCAATTCAACTAATGCTTCGTCACGCGTTCGTAAATCTGAAACTCCATCGACTTGAAGCAAACATTCAGCCGGACAACACGGCATCAATCGCGCTGGTCAAACGTGCAGGCTTTACGCGTGAAGGTTACTCGCAACGTTACCTGAAGATTTGCGGCCGCTGGCGCGACCACGAACGATGGGCCATCCTCGCCGAAGACTGGCGTAAATAAAATCAACTCAATCGTCTGCGCAGTAAATCCAATGCCGCTTGTGATGCGCGCCAGCGGATTAGATGTCGGTCGCCGGGCAAATGCGAGTTGGCGATGTGTTGTTTGCACCTCGTCGGACAGAGCGATGAAGACAGTCCCCACAGGCTTCTCGTCGGTTCCTCCATCAGGCCCCGCAATCCCGGTGATCGATAATCCAAAGTCAGTTTCGGCACGTTTGCGTATACCTTCCGCCATCGCCTCCGCAACCGGCGCACTCACCGCGCCGTGCTCCATCAACAACATCGGCTCAACACCAAGCGTCCGGATCTTCGCGTCGTTCGCATACGCAACAACACCTTCGATGAAGTACTTCGACGAACCCGGAACGTCCGTCAAACGTTGCGCCAACAGCCCACCGGTGCAACTCTCGGCAACCGCCAACGTGTAACCACCAACCGACAACTTCAACCCGACAACCTCTTCCATCGTCTCGCCTGCAAACGAGAAGATCGCATTCCCCAAACGATCCTCAATCTGCCCTGACAAACGATCGAGCAGATCGGTCGCTTCCTTCTCCGTCCGTCCACGCGCCGTCAGATGAATCTCAATCTCGCTCTGATTGAAAAGGATCGTCGTAACCGGATTATCGTACTGCGTGTACACCGGCGCGATCTTCTCATCAACCGCCGACTCTCCCATTCCCGCAACACGCAACATCCGCCGCACAACGCGCAAACTTCCCGCACGGCCCACGAGCTTCTCACTGACATGGTTCTCGAACATCGGACGCATCTCGCGCGGCGGACCCGGCAACAGCACGATCGCCGTCCCCTGGTGATCGATGAACATCCCGGGCGCTGTCCCGTTTGGATTTGGCAACACGACAGCGTCTTCGATCACCATCGCCTGTCGCGAATTTCGCTCCGGCATCGTCACGCCAAAACTCTGAAACCGCTGCCGAATCTCCGCGAGCACGACTTCGTCCAGCAACAGGCGTCGACCGAGTGCGCGTGCAGTGATCTTGCGTGTGATGTCGTCTTCCGTTGGACCAAGACCGCCGGTAGTGATCACCACTTTCGATCGTCGAACCGCATCTTTGATCGCTTCTTCAAGACGTGCGTCGTCGTCGCCGACGATCGTCTTGAGTTTGACTTCGATGCCAAGGCGGTTGAGTTTTTCGGTGAGCCAGAGACTGTTGGTGTCGGTGCGATCGGGTGCGAGGAGTTCGGACCCGATCGCGATGATTTCGGCTGTCAGGGTTTCAAACAAGCGAGACTCGCATGCGCGGCATTAGTTAGAAACAGTAGCCGACGTGTCTTCGGGATAGATGTCGTGCAGCACAGTCGCAATCGGCGGCGGCGGCGAGATCGCGCTCAATGGCATCGACGGCGCAAACTTCATCTCGGTTCGCTGCGGTGTCTCGTGCACTTCGGGAATCTGTTCCAGCTTTCCTTCGCTTTCGAGCATGCTGCGGCTTTCCATCAACAGTCTGCCCGCAATTTTTTGTCGCGCCCGTTCGAGACTGCGGACGGCGGCGAGAGTTTGCGGCGCAGTCGACGGGTGATATTCGATCTGACGCAACATCGTCACGTAGCGACGCAATTGCGGCGACGGCACTGTGCGATGCGCTTCATCGTAACGTTCGTCTTCAACCAGCCGCGACAGATACTCGACGGTCGCCTGGTGATTACCCAAACGATTGTAGAGCGCGCCGAGCACGAAGTAGTTCAACGGAGGCGCGTCGGGCATCGTCTCCAACAAGCATTCGCCCTGTTCGATCACTTCGGCGATCTCGAATCCGTACCAGCGTCGCTCTTCTTCGCGCAGAATTGCGTCGGCCGCGACGTAGAAATCAAAAATTCGCTCGACTTCGCGTGTCTGCGTGTGGCGCGCGACGATCCAGATCACCAGGATCATTCCGAAGAAGAACACCATTATGACCGGCGAAAGCCCCACCGCACCCAGCATCGCCACTATCACAATTACCGCGATCGCCTTCGTCGTGAGTTTTCCCGCATTGGTCATAACGCCTCCACTTCTATTGCTCGCGGCTCATGAGGCAGCCACGTATTGCTTCCCTGTTGTTAACCTAGACGCGCGATGATCGCCGCGCCCGCCTGTTCTGTAGAAAGTTCCCCGCCGAGATCTCGCGTCGTCTCGTTTTCCGAGATCGCGGTCCGTACCGCTTCTTCAACTTCGTCACTCAGCTTTTGGAAACCCAGGTATTCTAGCATCATCGCCAATGTCAGAATAGATCCAATTGGATTGGCGATTCCCTTGCCCGCCAGCGGCGGCGCGCTGCCGTGCACCGGCTCGAAAAGCGAGACTTTCCCGGGATGAATGTTGCCTGAAGCGGCGAGTCCGAGCCCGCCCTGAATCGCAGCGCCGACGTCCGTCAGAATATCTCCAAACAGATTGTTTGTGACGATCACCTCGTACTGAGACGGATCGAGCACCATGTGCATCGCCATCGCGTCGACATACTGATGGTTCGAGGTGATCTCCGGATAACTTGCGGCAATCTCTTTGAACACCCGCTGCCACAGATCGCCGCCGAAACGCTGCACGTTCGACTTGTCAGCCATCGTCACGCGCGTGCGTCCATTTGCACGCGCATACTCGAATGCGGCGACGATGATTCGTTCGACTCCCCGTCGCGTGTTGATCTCGTCCTGGAGCGCGATCTCGTCCGCAGTTCCGTGTTTTAGAAATCCGCCGGATGCGCAGTACGCGCCTTCAGTGTTTTCACGAAAAACGACGAAATCGATCTCGTCTGTCTTTCGATTCGTGAGCGGCGTGAGTCGTTCGTGAAGCAGACGCACGGGACGAAGATTGATGTAGAGATCGAGTCCACGACGCATGCCGAGCAGGATATCTTCTGCGTGTTTGTTCGTCGGGATGCGCGGGTCGCCAAACGCGCCCGCGAGGATCGCGTGAAACTCTTTCGAGAGCATTTCGAGCGCGCCGTCAGGTAACGTCACGCCATCGCGCAGAAACTTCTCAGCGCCCCAGTCGAAATCGACGAGCTCGACTTCCAGTCCTCTCGTCTGCTGCAAATGCCGGATGACGCGAACGGCTTCGCGCATGACCTCCGGACCGATTCCGTCACCGGGGATTACTGCGATTCTTTTCATCGGTATCTTTCGTTATGCGATCCAGGAGTTTCGGCAGGCTCGCCAACACCGTGTCGCCTACGATCTTCATGCTCTGCGCGGAAATTTTGTCGATTGTATCGTCGGCCCTGTGCCAGTGAGGATAACTTGTGAGTTGAATAATATCGACGGCGTCGATTCCAACACGCATAAACGGTTCGTGATCGTCGCCGCCAACTCCTTCGTCACGATCGATAAAGATTTTTCCGTGGCCCAGTTCGCGTCCTGTTTCCCAGACGAGGTCCTGCAACCATCTGCTGCTCGTTGAGTCGCGGCCGAGCTCCAGTTTTTTGTAACCGATCATGTCGAGCAGGATCAGCGCGTAGGTGTCTGCGATCTCCTTTTTCGCTTTCAACTGCGACACGTAATGTCGACTGCCGTAAGTGTTGTCGGGGTTCTCCGCGTCTCCGCACTCGGACCAGCCTTCACAGAAAGCCTCTTCGCCGTCGAAGAAAACGAGTTTCACGGTGACCTTCGGTTTGATGGGCAAACTGCCCAGGACTCGTCCGATTTCGAGCAGCGTTCCAACCGACGACGCCGGATCGTTGGCGCCGACAAACTCCATGTCTTTGTAGTACTTCGTGTCGTAGTGACTGCCAATCAGGATCGTCGTCCTGGTCTCACCGGGAAGTTCGCCGGTGATGTTCGCCATCTTCTTTTCACCTTGCGGGGTTTTGGCGGTGAACTCGTCAACCGTGACGGTCAAACGGAACGACTTCAACTGCTCCACGATGTAGCGGCGGGTCTTTTCGAGTTGCGGGCTGCCGGGCGGACGTGGTCCGAATTCGATCTGTTTGCGCGCGTGGTCCATCGCGCGCTCGCCGTTGAAGGCGGTCGGGATCGGCGGCAGTGATGCCGGTGGTGTCGCGCCCGTTGAAACACCGATGCGCGGTTGTCGCGGCGGTTTTTGGTTCTTCGGGCACGCGGCGAAAAGCAGCGTCACGAACACGAGCAGAAGCACACTACACGCACGAGTGAGAATAGTTCTCTGTCGGGCATGATCGCGAGACTTGCCGTGGGTCATTTAACGTTGACTACTTTTTTCTTTGCGCGTGCTTTGCTCAGGATCGCGTCCATCGTTTTGGCGCCGAAAGCGAGGGGTTTTTCGATTGCCGAGTCGAAAGCTTCCGACATGGTGATTGCTTCGAGCTGCATCAGCGTCGCGAGCTTTTGACTGAGCGGCAATGCGCCGAAGTCTCTTCTTAATTCGGAAGCGGTGTCGCGGGGCGGTCCACCGCCGGCTTTGCGGGCGCTGGCCATGACCACTACTTCGCCGGGAAACTGGAGTTTCACCTGGCAGGCGAGACGGTGCGATTGGGCCAGGTCTTCTTCGGCGAGTTGTTTTAGCTCGGCGGCACTTGGTTCGGAAAGCAAGCTCGCGCCCGACTTCACCGAAACCAGACACGACGGACACTCGCCTTTTCCGATCGTGCAACCCTCTCCGAGAGAGACGCCCATGCGTCGCGCGGCGTCGATGAGATAAGTTCCCTCCGCCACGACTCCGCTCAGTCCCGAAGGTTCAAACGTTATCGAAACACTCATCTCAGAACCCCCATGTTTGGCATTGCTGACTGCTGGTGAAGTTACACCTTTAGTTGAGGCAAAGGCAAAGGGAGTTGTTTCGGGGGAATCCGGGTCTTTGTTTCAGGCAGATCCGCGTCCGCAAATCCGCGGTGCAATCCGTGTTTGCCTTGTTCTGTTGGGTTCAGGACGCCTGGGATTGTGCGTTCTGCTTCATTGCGCGGCGGCAATCGGCGCAGACGCCGATAATTCGTAGAAGATGTTGGGTGATTTGGAACCGGTGTTTGGCGGCCATCGCGTCCTGGATGGCTTCGAGTTCAGCGGAGTAGAACTCGATGATCTTGCCGCACTCGGAACAGATCATGTGATCGTGGTGCTGGTGTTTGTAGTTGTGTTCGTAATGCGTGCGTCCGTCGCCGAACCGCACTTCGCGGGCGAGTCCCGCTTCGGTCAGGAGTTTGAGTGTGCGATAGACGGTGGTTTGTCCGACGCCGGGATCCTCTTTTTGCACGAGCCGGTAAAGGTCTTCGTTCGAGAGATGTTCCTCGGTACGTAGAAAAACATCCAGAATCAGGTCACGTTGGGAGGTGCGCTTGAGCCCCTTCTTCTGAATGTGTTTGAGGAAGACTTCCTGCTCCTCCGATATTGGCTCCACGCTCGTCATCAGTGAGCAGATTTTAACACTCCGCGCGAGCGAGCGGAAATAGTAGGTCTAAATCCGTGTTTTTATTTAAACTCTTCTGGAACTCATGACACGTCTCCTGTTGCTTTTTGTGATTAGCCTGTGCGTCAACCCGGTTGTCGGGCACGCCCAGGTCAATCGACGTCTGGCGATCGACAACGTGAAGCGCGGCACGACTGAGTTGGAAGCAGGAAATCTCGAAGCCGCACTGGGCCATTTCGAGCGCGCGATCGAACTGGATCGCAACTATGGCGCTGCTTACTTCAGTCGCGGCCTGGTGCGAAAGCGACAGCGGGATTACGACGGCGCGATCAGCGACTTCACGCGTTCGATCGAGCTGAAGCCGATGCCCGAGGCGTACCTGAATCGTGGCGCGACGTTAAAGGACAAAGGTGATCCGGATCGAGCCATCGTCGATTACAACAAGGCGATTGAGTTGAAGCCGGATTACGCGGACGCCTTCTTCAATCGAGGAATCGCGAAAGACGACAAGAGCGATTTTGATGGCGCGATCGGTGACTTCACTCGCGCGATCGAACTCACTCCGGTCAACGCTCGGGCGTTTGTAGGTCGCGGATACGCGCGTATGCGGAAAGGTGATGTCGATGGCGCGATCGCCGATTATTCAAAGGGTGTCGAACTTAATCCGCGCGGTTTTCTCGGATTCTACAATCGTGCTTTCGCGCGAAAGTTCAAAGGTGATTTCGACGGCGCGATCGCCGACTTGAATAAAGCGGTGGAGATTAATCCAGGCGAAGTCGATCCCTGGTACGAACGGGGTCTCTTGCGCGGCGCAAAGGGGGATCTGGATGGAGCGTTGGCGGACTTTGCGAAGGTGATCGAGTTGGATCCGAGTTACGCAAAGGCGTACGCAAACCGCGGAATGATCAAGTTGCTGCGCCGGCAGGATGTGGATGCGCAGAAGGAGTTAGATAAAGCGATGGAGTTGGATAGTAGTCTGAGGCCTGCGTTGCAGAAGAGGGTTGAGGAAATCATGAAGGGTCGCCAGCCGGTTAAGAATTAGCCTGGTCGAGAAATTGTTCCCGGTTTTGACCGCGCGTGATGTTTCATCGGGGCAACTTGGGCCAAGATGGTCCGCCGCAGTCGGCAATGCTATCTGCGACGGACCAGCTCCTAAACTACTTTACCCAACCCCAAGATTGACCTCCGTATCGTTATACCCAGTTGCAATTACCCTGGTGTAAGGATAGAGGATTTCACCTTCGGCGTTTCTTATCGTGCGAAAAGTGGTTGTGAACGGTGTGTTGGTAGCACCCACATCGGCGTTGCCAACCTTAACCCTTCCCGCTATCAGTTGCCCAGTCACCGAGTCGACAGCGCGGACTGTCGCCGTAATGGATTTATTCACCGTGATCGGAAAGGGCGTGATACTGGTCCACAGGGTCGACACGCTGAACGGCGGCCACTGGATAGAAACGTCTCCGTAAAACTGAGCGCTGACAACTCCTGTAGGCGGTGTCAGTCCAAAGGTATATGTGAACGGCGTGTTGGTTGCGCCAACATCAACCCCATTTAATTTGACTCGTCCGTTCACAAGCGCACCCGACCTTGAATCGATGGCGCGAACCGTAACCTGAACCGGACGGCCCGTCGGAATCGGTGAGGTCAGAACTGAAACGACCATTTGCGGCGTGTACAATCCAAACGGAATCTTCTTAGTCGGATAACCATTAGCGGTTACAAAACCAAGGACACCAACGGCAAAGGCGATAGGAGAACGGCACATTAGTCGCAGCTACATCTACGCTGTTTAGAATTACTCTGCCGGCCACCGGCGCATGAGTCGTGGCGTCCTCAGCGCGCACTATTACTTGCGACGTCGGACCGTTAGCCACAATCGACGGCTCCATGCTCACTTGAAGTAGCGGCGTATGGAACATGAGCGGAACCTCTGCCGCGACATAAGTCGGCATCTCAACGGTCACCTTCGGATAAACAGTCTCTGGTTCCGTCTGGCCTCTCGGCTGCTCCAACCGGCTGTTGAAGGTAAAGGTAAACGGCACATCCGTAGTGCCTACCACCTGTCCGTCGATCTTGACTGTACCTATGAGCGGTGTCGTACCGTCGGTTGGTATCGCACCGGTGCGTGCGTCTTTGACGCGAATCGTCATCTGAGTAGGCACACCCAGCGGCACATTGGAAGGGGTTGCCGTCGCGTTAATAATAGGCGAGCGCCCCCAACGAATTTGCTCAGCCGGAGCGACGTTGCCGACGATGTTCTCAAACCAAATGCTCACACCGCGGCGCCTTTCAGCGTCCTCGGTACAATAGGTCTGTAAGAGAGTCCTTTCGGCAGCCGATGGCATCCATCTGAACTCATAAGCATTGGTACCTGGATTCGAGAACACTCCTTCCGTCGCTTTGTCCAAAAGCCATGTGACGTGGTCAACTCGCGTCGGGTTGTCGGCTCTGGGCTCAAGCACCGCCATGCGAACTTTTGAGACGTTCTGGTGCATGAACTCCAACTCTGGCTTTTGAGTCTCGAACGCCACACCCGCTTTTCCATCTGCTTCCCACCAGAAGTAGGCGTTGCGCACCATCGGCGGATCCAACAAACGGTGGTGTCCAGAGAGCGTGACCTGCACCTGAATCGGCGTGCCGCCGTTCGGGTTCGTTTTCTTCAGGGTGACTCTCCTCGGCAAGCGCTCGAACTCAACCAGATCGTCATCGCGCTTGTCCCACATCATCGCGATCCATCGATTACCGCGTTTCACGATGCGCAGTCGCGTGTCAGGATTGAATAGCGACGGATGATCCATCGGAGCCGCACCGGGATGGTTTGGATCGTCCCACTTAAACTTCCACTGCGAGATATAGAGCTGCCGGGTATCATCAACCCAGGGGTTGAACCTCCAAGGTTCTTTATTACCAGGATTCCTCAGGAGCTAGAGACGTTTCAAGCTGCCCTGCATCTGCATTAGTGAGTGGAGTCACATCGTAGTAGCGAAGCCGAGCGTTTACTTGATCGTACACGCCGAAGTGGCTGAAGTTGTCAGCGAGCTTGAAAATGTCCTTTGGCAGAAACTTCCACTTATGCGGATAACCCACTGGTGGCATTTGGTTCAGCGGTAGCGCGACTGGGAATGGCTTGTTATCAGCCGGAAGATAACGCTGGTACCAGTGCCCCAATACCGGGTCTTCCGTCCATCCGGCCATATCCCTTCACGTGAAGCGTCATGTCGTCTCTCAACCTGATGGTTTGCGGATAGACGGAATCCCTGGAGCTCGTCGCTGGTATGGTCTCGTCAGTCACCTTGGCATCGATTTCGTCGCTGATAGTAATGCCCGGCGGAAAGTCTCGCCATCGCCAGCTGCGGTCCATGGTGCCCCAGCTGGAGTTGATGCTGTAGATGCGCCATCGATTAGCAACCGGGTCTTTGCCGGTGACAAGCAGTACCTGCGCTGACACGGCCATACGGCTGTCGTCCTTAATATGACGCGCCCAGAACGGACACCAGAACCTTTCTTTATTCCACGCGTACTCCGGACGCGACAGATCGCCCGCGATTGAGAACATCGTTCCCTGGGTATCGTCCGGACCGACGATACGCCAGCGTTGAGAAAAATAAGCTTGCTCATCCTGAAAGAGTATTCCGTACTCCGGCGGCGGAGGGTCGTCCGGTTTTTGAGGTGGCGGGGGTGGCGCGTACTTGACCAGCGCATAAAAGTTGCTGGTGCCATCTACATAACCATCGGCGTCCCAGACACCACCGTTAAAGAAGCGGTACACATAGGTCAGCCATTCAATAAACTGGGCCTGCATCTCGCCGCCAACGACATGTTGGTATTGCTGATGCAGGTGGACGTGCCCGACTCCAATGTCAAGGACCTTTTCGTATTTGACAACCAAAGGCGTGATTACTTGGCCATCGTCTCTCACGTATGTAACCGGGGAATGTTTCGCCACCCAGGGTGGTGGATCTGAGGAGAATGTTCTCGTGGAGAGGTACAGACTGAGAAGGTCCTTGACGGCATCAAAGATGCTCTGGGCGAACATCATCAATAGCCCAGTTCCCGTAGCCAGCCCCATTATTGCAATTGCGATCGGCGCTAGCTGCAGAACCAACTCTCGAAGAGACCCCATGACTATGTTCTGCGGGGGCCGGAAGTCGAGTTGTTGCCAGTAGCCCGGATCTGCCCTCGCGATCATCATGTCGGTAAGATGATGTTCAAGTACGCGGCGGAAAGTCGGCAGTCGTTCCCCAGCAAGATGAGAAGTGTCAATGTTAGCGACGGGAGTGAGAAGACCATCGCCATTTCCCTGCCCGAACTGTGGATCGAGCTTGAAATACGTACTCGCAACAGAGATCTCATTCGTTGCTCCCGGAGGCAGGTGAATAAAGTGCTCATCCATCATCGCCCAGTAGAAGTCGTCGGCGCCGGATGCCTTTGCGAAGACACGTCCGCCATTAGCCGCTATTAAATCGAACACGGGCGTTACGACATCCTTACCTTGTCGCAGCTCGTTGTAAGAGCGTGTCTTATCGAGCGTGGTGGTTGTTCCATCGGGCGCCGTGGCGATTACCTTTCCGTTTCCGTCGATCCTGAATTCATAGCGCTTGCCAGAGTCGTTGTAGCGGAACCGTGCGTTAGATGGTTCGTTAGGTTGACGGTTTTTGTATGCGTCGGACGACGGGCCCGGGATACTGAAAGCGGTAGCAGACTTCTTGGGGGCCGAGGGCATCGGAGTCATTGGACGCTGCGGCGTTTGCATCTGCGCTCTGTGTAACAAGGGCTTTACGAGATTTATGAGTCCATCGAGTAACAGAGGATTTGCGAATAGCTCGATTTGATTGTCAGTGACCACAAGCGTGCGATCGCCGTTAAATACGAGGTCCGCCGGTGACTTGCCTGTAACGGCAACGCCCTTGATTCGAGTTGCCGTCGCGCTCCAACCGTTGGTTGAAGAACGCACGTAATCACCATCGGCCATATGGTCGGCCTGCCAGATCCAAAAGCGCGTCTGCCCGTTGATTTGCAACTCGAGAGGTTGTATGCCGGCTATCTCCCAAGGCACGATTGCATCGAGCGACTGATTAGCTCCCGGGGAAACGACAACATCGGTGAGAGCGCCGCGTAATCTGACGGTCCCACTGCTCCTGTTTTCGATCCGTTTGATAGTTGTGATCGCCGGTTCGAGAGGCTTGGGTGAGATCGGCACACACTCGAAGTGGCTATCGAGTACCACAATTGCTCGTTCATGGAGCAACATCCTCGCAAATGGATCTTCGCTGTTGGTAAACAAGCCGCCGACGGCTTCGTAGAGGTTAGTGGCTGTAGCCGCATAGCCGTGCACGTGATCGCCAATGTCGTGCCATTGGCCGTCCGTCGAGAAACGGATGTAATCACCATCCATATGCGCTGATTGCCAGATGCAGTAGCGCGTAACACCATTGACCTTGATCTCAAGATGTTTGTTGGCGAAATCTAGTGGGAATGGCGGAACCAATGGCCAAGGGATCGCCATGTCGACCTGGATGCTGTCACCGGGAACCACAGTGAGACCGTGTCCGCGGTTGTCGGTATGCTCAAGATTGAAGAGTGCGATGGGATTTTGTGAGCGGTTTTCGAAACGCTTGATCCATGTGGTAGCCATGTGAGTTCCTCCTCGTAGTTAATTTGGATTACTTGCAGAGACAGTCAACTCGGGTTCGTGGCGAAGTTTGTATCGAGATCTTTCGGCGTAGTGGTATGAGCATCGTCGCTCAGAACACTCTGCGCCATGGTTAAGCCTGTCAGGCAAATCGAGTAGCAGACACACGTCTACCCCTCACAAACTCTTGTTGCGTCTCAGTGGTTACCGGCGCGACCATAGAGTGCCGAGCCGACAAATTTCCACGCTCGCTTGTAGGTGGCTAAGAGATGCGTTTCATCACGTGAGGAAAGAACATTTTATTTTATTCTCGTGGGCCGGTACCCACCGCTCGCGTTCAATGATTTTCAGGTCACGTTTGCAACCAGACTTCGAGCGAACGGAGTTCACGAGTACGACATTCAGGATCTTCTACTCAAAACCGGGAGTAACGAAGGTCTATGCGCGGCAATCAGTCCGGAAGCAGCAGTTGAGAAACTAACGAAACCACTCGGTCACGTAGTCGAATTGGACGAAAGGCCGACCGACTGCCTCACGCGACCGATAGCCCAACACCAAACGCGCCCTCAACAGTGAACTCCTGTACGAAACCTTCCAACTATTGACGGTAGTTGTTGCGTCACTTTATACTCAACGGCCTACCCTACATTGGAAGTTAGTGAGAGGAGCTTAGTGCAACGCATTCGTCCAAAAATCGCCTTGCGGGGATTCAAGCCAGGCGCAAATAGGGCGGCACACGTCCTGGGTGAACTGGAATCTGCCGTGATGGAGATTCTGTGGAAGGATTCGAGCCTCTCCGTGACTGAGGTAGAGGACGAGTTGAGGAAGCGACGAAATATTGCACATACAACCGTGCTGACGACGTTGGATCGGATCTTTCGCAAGGGTTACTTGAGTCGCGAGAAGCAAGGAAAAGCATTTGTCTATTCCGCGCG
>CAVVHR010000005.1:0-7293 GCA_963748145.1 uncultured Acidobacteriota bacterium | reverse complement strand
CAGGCGATTGCCGTTCGCGACGAACATCACGTTGAACACTTCGTCCGTCACGAAGCGATCGTCGAGATCCGAGAGACGGATCTCCCGTTCCGTTCGTCCGTTGTTCACGTTTACGCCGGCGAGGCCGTTTCCGTCGCGACCTTTTAGATCCGTGTAGAAGTACATCCACTGCCCGCGCAACGCTGCGAGCCGCTCACGGTGCCACAGAAAACGGGAGAGACGCTCGAGTTGATGTGCGGGATCGATGCGGTCGACGATCGGATCGAATCGTTCGAAGCGCGAGTTGCGGTTGTGCCGTGACGACGCCGTCGCCAGCGATTGAAGGCTGGAAATCGACGAGCGCGACCACGTTAAGCCACTCACCGTCCGCGCCACCTGAATCCCGCGAAAGGCAGTCGTCGCTGTGCCGCCATAGCGAAAGTAGAGTGAGGCCGCGCGCGCCGCAATCGCGCCGACAGTGCGCAAGATTCCGCGTCCCGGCGGTGTGTGCCTCGCCCGCCAAACTTCACGTCCGCTCGACGGATTCAACGCAGCGATCTCCGACTGCCCGCCGATCACTACATCGCCATTGTCGTTTATCAAACCAAACGAAGCGCGCTCGATCTTGTGCGGGACGCGAGAAGTTCGCTTGCCCGTCGTCGCGTCGATCATGATCAGATCGTCGCGATCGGCGATCGCGATCGTGTTTCGCGCCGGCAGCAGCAGATTCGTGATCCCTTTGTCCGCGCCCTTGTAGCGCCACAAGACCTTGCCCGAACGCGGATCGATCGCGCTCACGCCGTATGGACCACGTTCAACCGTGTCGCCGTCTTTGATCCTCGTAAACTGTCCACCCGTGCGGACGTAAAGAACGTCGCCCACGAGAATCATCTCCGGCGTAAGTCCCAGGTCTTTTGCTTCCCACTCCGTGTCGCCTGTCTGTCGTGAGATGGCGCGCACACGTCCATGACCCGACACGTAAATCACATCGTCCGCGAAGATCGGCTCCGCTTCCGTCAGCGCAAGTCCTTCTTCGTTGACGCGATACTTTTCGCGCAGACGTTCCTTGCCGCCGCGCGCGTCGAACGAAGTCACGCCTTCGTAGAACACATAAAGACGATTACCGACGAACACCGGCGGGTAATAATTGTCGAGTGTGAAATCAACTTCCTTGCCTTCATCCTCAGGCCAGCGCGACGGCATCATCTCGACTTCACCGACCTCGTATTTCCAAAGCTCATTGCCCGACTTCAGATCCAGCACATGAACCAGCGGACGCCGCTTGAACCCGTCGCGCGCACGGTTCTTCGGATCCTTCACGAGCACGACTGCGAGCAGATTCCGTTCGGGATCGACCGTCATCTGCATCACTGCACCTTTGATCTTGTCGCTGCGCCAGATCGAATTACCGGTCAACAGATCGACCGCTTCGATGCGCGACTTTTCGCTCTTCTCGAAATTGAGCAGCAGCAATTCCGTCGCCGGCACCGGCGCAACGTCTGTCTCGTCGAGCGAAGTATCTTTGCGTCGCCAGAGCGTGTCACCAGTCGATCCGTCGATCGCGTAGAGCGATTTCTCCGTTCCCACAACGACTACGCCCATCTCAGTCGGTTGATAGAAGCGAACGTCTTTATCGAGCTTCGCCGTCCACGATTGGGCAAAAGCGGGAAGAGAAAAGAACAACGCAAATATCAAAGAATGCAGTGTGGTACGAACTAACTTCATGCGACTAGGATAACTCAAATCTGATATGCTTTGCCCCGCAATATGGGAATTAAGCTCGCTTGTTCTATTCTCCTAATTCTTGTAACCACGGTCGTATCGTTCGGGCAGTCCGTGGACGTCGGTTCGCCGACACCCGTGCGATCAAACACGGTCAGCGGCAAGATCGCCGTGCGCGATCTCGGCGACTCGCGTTTGACGGATCACTACTTCGCGTTCACAGGGACGCCCGGCGACCTCCTGATCACAGTCCATAGCACAAACCTGAACGGCGATCTCGACGTGTTCACGGCAGTCACGTTGCGGCCGCTGTTGAAGCTGAGTCTCTACGCCGAGAGCACGTCGCCGGTTACGAAAGGAATCTATCTCCGCAAACGCGAGGATCTGATTCTGCGTATCGAAGCGCGCAGTCCGAATGATGATCCGGGAACGTATCGTCTGTATTTTGGCGGGTCGTTTGAGCCGATTACCCGGCGGACCGGACATTGCGGAAGCCGAAGCAGAACCGTCGCCTGAGGCGCCGGCAGTCACCGGACAAAAGGGACGACGCGTTTCGTCCGTCGGTGCACGTATCGAAGAGCCTGCGCCGCCCGTGACTGAAGTTGCGGCAGCGCCAACTCCCGCGCCAACCCCTGAACCCACGCCGGAAGCGAAACCAGTCGAGACACCAAAGCCCGTCGTCACTGAAAAATCGACCGAAGAGACAGAAACGGCCAAGACGACGCCACCGCCGCGCAACACTCGCGGACGCAGACCAGCACCACGCCGTCAACCACCACCGCCAAAAGAAACGCCACCCGCCGAAGAGCCGGCGCCAACGGTCCGCGCCGAGGAAACAAAGCGGGCGACTGAAGAACCAAAGCCCAAACCTCCTGCTCCTGAACCGGAGCCGGAAGTTGGACCACGTCTCATCATCGAAACCAACGATGGAACTCTGATCAATCGCTCGATGAGCACGGTAAAGCGAGTGACGATCGAAAATGGAATGGTCGTGGTAACAGGCAAGGACGGGAAGATCAGCCGAATGCTACTGATAAACGTGGTGAGGATGCAGATCCAGCCTTAACAATCCGCGGTTTATTTCGACTTCAACTTAGTCAACAGATCACGAAAGCGCGGCAGTTCCTCACTGTTCGGGTTTGCTTTCTCCAACTGCGCCATTGCTTCTTCAGCGCCCTTCGCGTCGCCCTTTTGCAGTTTCGTATCGGTCAGTCCTTCCAACACCGTGACGTCGTCCGGCTTCATCTTGATCGCGGCGCTTAACCATTTTTCGGCAGGGTCGAAATGTCCGGCCTGGAAGTTCACCATTCCGAGACTGACGACAGTGTCGTAATCGGTCGGTTTAAGCTGATTCGCTTTGAGCAGAAACTCGATCGACTGATCGTATCGCCCGATGCGGTAGAAAAGTTCCGCCGCTTTGACCTGGGCATCGAAGTTTTGAGGTTCCTTACGCGCTTTTTCGATATCGGCGGTGACTTGCGCGCGCACCTGTTCGGGATTGCCTCCGCCGGGGTTTTGCCCAGCGACAGGCGGATGATCGCCCGGCATGCTTTGCGACACCGACGCGGTAGTTTGCGCCTTCTGGCTCATCGAACTGGCAAACATAAAGCCCACGATAAACCCAAGCAGTATTCCAATGACTCCGAAAAGTAGGTTTTCTCTCGACATAGATTATTTGTTACCGGCAAGCGATTTCGCCTGGTTGATCTTCGCCGTTATCAACTCAGCAGCTTCAGGATCAGACTCGACTTTCTTCAGCACGCGCTCCCAATACGCAATCGCTTTCTTGTAGTCCTTCGCTTGAAACGCGGCGGTGCCTGCGAGTTGCAGGGCCTTCACATTCTCAGGATCGATCTTCAACGCCTGGTTGATCAACTCCGTAGGCTGACCTTCGAGACGCTGCTGATTGGCCATCGCACTGACATACGCATAGTCTGCCATCAGGTCCGCATTTTTCGGCTGGAGTTCGGTTGCCTTCGCGTATGCGCCTGCCGCTTCACCGAAGCGCGACATTGAAGTGTACGAACGCGCCAGCATCACCCAACCCTCCGCGTCGGATGGATTCTCTTTTAGTCGCTTTGCTAACGCCGTGACGTTCGCTTCGATCTGTTCCTGTGTGCGTTCGCCGGTTGGAGCACTTCGCGTCGCGGAAACACCGCCGGTCGGATCCGTAATCGCCTTTGGATTTCCGATTTGAAAATAGAAGATCACCGCCGCTACCGGCAGGACGAAACCAATCGCGTACGCCGTGTTTTTATTGGCCGCGGCAACCGTTGCGGATTTGCGTGAAGCAGGAGCCGTGGCTGCCGTGTCTTCGAGCAAGCGCCGTTCGATCTCATCGCGGTCTTGCGTGTACTGGTCCTGACTGACGATGCCGTTCTTCAGGTCGGAGTCCAATTCCGAAAGCTGATCGCGATAGATGGCGATGTTGGCGAGTTTTCTTTCGTCCGCGAGTGCCTTTTGAGAACTCTCGTTTCGTTGCATCGCGGTCGGCATGATGAATGCGAACGCAATCACGATGAAGAGAGCACAGATCAACCAGAAGAGAATCATGATCGCAGCATCTCCTCCGCGCGGCGTCGTTCTTCAGCGCTCAACGGCTGTTCGGCGATCGCGTCGCGTCGTTGTTTGATGTAGCGGAAAAGCACGAGAAGCCCCCCGAGCAACAGAATGAACGGTCCGAACCACAATAGATATGTGATCGGCTTGACGCGTGGGCGATACAGGATGAAGTCGCCGTACCGCTGCTCGAGAAACGCGACGATCTCCGGGTCGCTCTTACCCGCCTTGATCTGTATGCGTATTTCACGGCGCAAGTCCGCAGCGATGCTGGACGGCGACTCCGCGAGAGTTTGATTTTGACACTGAAGACAACGAAGTTCGTGCGACAGTTTTGCCAGCCGTTGTTCGACGACCGGATCGTCACTCGGTTGGTCTTCGACGACGATCTGCGCCGCTGCCACGGACGACAGCAGGCAAAGCAACAGTAATGCGAGTAATCGTGAACGAGTCATCTGGGTGTCACTGACGATTCAATTCCTGGACCAGGGGAAGAAATTCCTTGTTCCAAACTTCCGGTGTCACCGGCCCCACATGTTTGTGTCGAATTATGCCGCTCTTGTCGATGAGATATGTCTCCGGCGCTCCGAAGACTCCGTAGTCCATTCCCACGCGCCCGTCGAGATCGACGGCGCTCAAAACATAAGGATCGCCCCGTTCATCAAGCCACGCGAGCGCATTTTCGGACTCGTCTTTGTAATTGAGCCCGTAAATCGGGACCCCGCTCTCTTTCGTATATCCTTCCAGGAATGGATGTTCCTGGGCGCACGCCATACACCACGACGCCCAAACATTCATCATCCAAACCTTCCCGCGCATCTCTTCAGCGGAAAAAGTCTTTGCCGGATCTTTCAACTGTGGCAGCCGAAACGCCGGCGCGGGCTTGTCGATCAGCGCAGACGGAAGTTCGCTGGGATCACGCCTAAGCCCGATTGCCAGAAAGACAACGAGCACGAGAAACAGAGCAAGTGGAATTAAGTAACGCACGAGTTTTAAACCACCGATGGCACGGATGGAGGCACAGTCGCTTCGGACTCCTTCTCCGCTTTCGCGCCCGCCCCCTTCGCGGCGCGCTCTTTTTGTCTGGCTAAAGCATAACGTCGATCGCTGAGCGCGAGTCCGCCGCCGAGCGCCATCAACACGGCGCCGCCCCAGATCCAACCGACAAACGGTTTGTAGTACACACGAACGCTCCACGCACCGGAGCTCACCCGTTCGCCGAGCGAGACGTACAGGTCGCGAAACAGTCCGCTGTCGATCGCCGTTTCGGTCATTTTGTTCGGACTGGAAAAGTACTCGCGCTTCTCGGGATACATCCGTTCAAACTCCTGGCCATTACGACTCACCAGGATCTCTGCGCGGTCGGCTACATAGTTTGGTCCAGGAACCCTTGTTACGCCGATAAACCGGAACTCGTAACCACCGGCATTCACCGTGCTGCCCGGATCCATTCGCACGTCCTGCTCCAATTGGTAACCCGTCACCATAGTCACGCCGACGACAAAAACCGCGACGCCTAAATGCGCGAGTTGCATTCCGTAATAGCTGCGACTCTGCGTACGCAGTTTTTGAAACGTGCCGGCCTGGCCGGAAGTCACGCGGACGCGTTGCCAAACGTTTAAAAGAATCGTCGCGACGATCCAGACCGCCAGTAACAGTCCGATGCTGACGAGCGGCTTCCACTGGCCCATCACAAACGGCAGCGCCACTGCACTGATCACGCTGATCACGAGCGCCCAACGAAGTCGAACCGCGATTTCAGGCAAGCTCGCTTTCTTCCAACGCGCGATCGGCCCGACGCCCATCAGAAACATCGCGGGCGCCATCAGCGGTACGAAGACGAGATTGAAATAAGGTGGACCAACCGACAGTTTGCCCATGCCCAACGCGTCGACGAGCAGCGGATAAAGCGTTCCCAGCAACACCGATCCGGCAGCGACGGTGAGCAACACGTTGTTCGCGAGTAACAGAGATTCGCGCGATACGACCTCGAACTTGCCGCCGAGTCCGACTTGTTTGGCTCGCCACGCGTACAGAATCAGGGAACCGCCGATCACAAACACCAGAAACGCGAGAATGAAGATGCCGCGCTCCGGATCCACGGCGAAAGCGTGCACCGACGTCAACACACCGGAGCGAACCAGGAACGTTCCCAACAAGCTCAACGAAAACGCCGCAATCGCGAGCAGTACGGTCCAACTCTTGAAGCCGCCGCGTTTTTCTGTAACGGCCAGCGAGTGAATTAGTGCTGTGCCGACGAGCCACGGCATGAACGACGCGTTCTCAACCGGATCCCAGAACCACCAGCCTCCCCAACCGAGCTCGTAATACGCCCAAAAACTTCCGAGCGCGATGCCGCAGGTTAGGAACATCCATGCGACGGTGGTCCATGGCCGCGACCAGCGCGCCCACGTCGCATCGAGCCGTCCGCCGATGAGCGCCGCGATCGCAAAGGCAAAGGCAACAGAGAACCCGACGTAACCCATGTAAAGCATCGGCGGATGCGCCACCATCGCCGGATCCTGAAGCAGCGGGTTCAGATCGCGTCCATCGGGCGGAACAGGGAACAGTCGCTGGAACGGGTTCGACGTCAGCAACATGAACAACAGGAAGCCGACGCTGACGATTCCCATTACGCTCAACACGCGCGCCGTCATCTCCTCCGGCAAGTGACGGCTGAACAGCGAAACGGCGACCGTCCACAGCGCGAGCATCAACGTCCACAACAGCAGCGAGCCTTCGTGCGAGCCCCACGTTGCCGCGAGTCGATAGTGCAACGGCAGTTCTGAATTGGAATTGGTCGCGACGTTTAGAACTGAGAAATCATTCGTGATGAACGAATAGGCGAGACAACTGAAAGCGATCACCACGAAGATAAACTGCGCCTGCCCGGTTGGAGCAGCGAGCGCCATCCACGTGCCGTTCCCCTTCCAGGCGCCTAAAAGCGGCAGGGTCGCCTGCGTCAACGCAAGCAACAACGCGATGATGAGTGCAAACTGACCAATTTCAGGAATCATTGGTGTTTTTAATAAA
>CAVVHR010000004.1:0-85139 GCA_963748145.1 uncultured Acidobacteriota bacterium | reverse complement strand
AGGGCGACAAGGACGCTTCGCGTCGCGCGTTGGAAGCATCGTTGCGACTCGGCGAAGGTAAAACTTTCCCCTATGCAGACGACGCGCGAAAAGCGCTGGCATCTTTATAGCCAATAGTCAGTGGTCAGTAGTCCGTTGGCAGTTGCAGCCAACCACTGACAACTGACAAGGATTAGGAATAGTGAAGCAGATGAGGAGTGCGATATGAGCGCTGAATTTCGACAACGGACCCCGGCGGAATACCTGAAGATCCTGCGGCGACGCAAGTGGCTGATTATTCTTCCGGTGATAGCGGTGACGATCGCCGCCAGCTATGTGATTTACAAGCTGCCCGACGTTTACCGGTCGAGCACGCTCATCGTCGTCAAACCTTCGACGCTGCCGCAGTCGGTGATCCCGATGAGCACCGAAGAGGCTCTCACGCGCCAGTTGGCGGGAATCACGCAGGTCGTCACCAGCCGCAGCTCGCTCGAGCCGCTCATCGAGAAGTATCAGCTTTACAAGGCGGAGCGGGATCGCGGTGAGCCGATGGAATCGATCTTTGCGATGATCAACAACGACATCAAGGTCGACGTCAACACCTCGCGCAACGACATCACTAACGGTTTCGACATCAGCTTCCGTTATCGCGATCCGCGAATCGCGCAGGCCATGACGACGGAACTCGCCGGCAAATACATCAGCGTGCAGCAAGCAGAACAGTTGAACTCCGCACAGTCCGCACTTGGGTTCATTAACAACCAGGCGGCCCAAACGAAAGAAGAGCTGGACGAGATCGACGCCAGGCGCCTCAAGTACATGCAGGAGAACCTCGGGATCCTGCCATCGACTACTTCTTCTCTACTCGGTCAGTTAACCGGGTTGCGCGATCAACAGAAGACGCTGATCACCGAAGTCGGTCGACTTCAGGATCGACGTTCATCTCTCGCAGCGCAATTGTCGCTCATGCAGAAGCAGGCAGAGTTACTGATTGACGATGCCAGTGCAGACTTGACCGATCCCAAAGAGCACTCCTTCATGGGCCGAGTTGGTTAAAAGAAAAGCGGATCTTCAGGGCGAACTGCAGCGCCTGAAAACCGAATACAAACCGAAGCATCCTGACGTCGTTGCGAAAGAAGCGCAGATCCAGTCCGTGAACAAGCAAATGGATCTGATGCTTGCCGACTGGAAGGCGCGCATCGAGGAGAGAAAGAAGAAGCTTGAAAACCGTCCGGATCTCCAGATCAGTGCGATGAAACTCGAGATCAAAAACATCGACGGCGAGATCGCACGGCAACAGAAACAGCTCAGCGATAACGAAGGCCAGCTCAACACCATCTCAAGTCGCATCAACGGCGTGCCGGGCGCCGAAGTCGCACTCGCTGCTTTCGATCGCGAGTATGAGACGAAGAAGACCGCCTACGACAAGCTGCTCGAAGAGCAACAGAAGATCGCTCTGGCCACGCAGGCCTCACAACAACAGCAAGCGCAGGGAATCCAAGTTATCGACCCGGCCAACCTGCCGGTCAAACCAGTTGCGCCGAAGAGTTTAATGCTTGTCGCAATGGCATTGGTTGCGGGGCTGGGGCTCGGATTCCTGCTCGTGGCACTCTTCGAAATCCCGCTGCTGATGACGATTCAGACCACCGAAGACGCGCGTCACTACACCGGATTGCCGGTGCTGATCGCCGTGCCTGAACTGCTGACGCCGCAGGAAGCGCGTTCGTTACCACGGAAACGCAGGCTGCTGCTGGCGGCAGGCGTAGTCGCGGCGATCGTGAGTATTCCGCTGTTGGCGCTGGCCCTAAGCCTGACGCACGTTTTCGAGTTCCTGGCTCAAGGATCAGGTGGCGCCTGATTTGCGGCGCGCGGTTTTCTGACCGCACTGGAGGTTTAAAAGAGTGTACGCAGAATTCTATGGATTAAAAGAGTTACCCTTCGCGCTAACTCCCGATCCGCGCTTTATCTACTTCACGCCGTCGCACACGGAAGTGATGGCCAATCTCCACTACGGAATCGAGAGTGGCAAAGGTTTGGTCGTGGTGACTGGCGAAGTCGGAACCGGAAAGACGACGATCCTGCGCTGGATGATGCAGCGCCTCGACCGCACGGTCCTGGTTGCTTACATCTTCAATCCGCGGTTGTCGGTGCCGGAGTTTTACCAGCACGTCGCGACCTTGCTCGACGTGCAGAAGTGGGAAACGAAATCGGAGTTGTTGCTGGAGTTGGGCCGCGCGCTCGAATCGCGTCATTCGCGCGGACTGCGCACGGTGCTGATCGTCGACGAGGCGCAGGGACTTTCGCCGCACGTTCTCGAAGAGATTCGTTTGCTTTCCAATTTCGAGTCGAACACCGCGAAACAGTTGCAGATCATTTTGACGGGCCAACCCGAGCTGCGCGAAGTTCTCAACAATCCGGATCTGCGTCAGCTCAAACAGCGCATCGCGCTGCGTTGCGTGATCAAAGCGTTGCCGAACGTTGAAGAGACGGATCGTTACATCATCTCGCGGCTGCTCGTCGCCGGCGCAGAACGTACTGACGTCTTTTCTCCGGCCGCGGTCGACTACATCTTCCGCTGTTCGGAAGGCATTCCACGCAACATCAACAACCTTTGCGATAACGCGTTGCTGGCCGGTTACGCTGCGGGCGAAACAGTGATCAGCCGGACGATTATCGAGGAAGTTGCCGAAACCTTCGACATGCTGCCGCGCATGAGTTCCGCGATGAAACCAGAGGTCGAACGTGAAGCACCGGCAAATGCTTTTAGTTCAGCAGGCAGAGCCGAGTTATGGGCCGCGGGTACCGCGGCGATGAGAACGATAAAGAAAACGTTAGACCGATCCCTATAGAATCAACTTAGTGAAATTGCGGAATTCGAATTTCGAAATTCGGGAATTCGCAATCCGGTTGAGAGGTGAATAATGGGAAGAGTATTTGATGCCATCAGAAAATCGAGCGCCCTGATGACAACGGCAAGGCGCCGAAACGACAATCAAGAGAAAATCGAGCGCCGCAACGAAGGCTCCGGTTTCTCTCCGGCTCGCCTTCCGCCAAAGAGATCGAAGAGCAGCTTGTTTGCCGGCTCGACGATCATGGCTATCTCGAAAGAGGCGGCGCGAAGTTCAGCGTCCTCTGCGCACACGACGGATGTACCCGACGGGTCGGCACTCCCCGGCGGAATTGCTTCGCGTGATGCTGGGGCAACTTTGGACGCTGCCGGGCGACGCGCGCCGGAGGATTTGTCAGCTATGACATTTCTCCTGCGCGCGTCGAACCTCATCTTGTCGCGATTAGCCAACCGCGTTCGGCCTACTGCGAACAGTTTCGTGCGCTGCGCACGCGCATCCTGCAGGCCGGCGAACGCATGCAGATGCGCGCGCTGGTTGTTACCAGCGCGGGCATCGGCGAAGGCAAAACGCTGACGGCGCTGAATCTCGGTTGGCTGCTCGCGCAAACTGAAGGCGTGCGCGCGCTCGTGATCGATAGCGATCTGCGCCGGCCGTGCGCCACCGACTATTTCGGCATCGATGCCAGAGAAGGTCTCTCGGAAGTGCTTGGCGGCAACCTTCGGTCTGGATGACGCGATCGTGCGTCTCGATCCGGCGGGTCTGCATCTGCTGCCCGGCGGAAAACCGCGAGACGACGTTGCCGAGTTGCTTTCTGGTCCAACCTACGCGCGCGTGCTCACGGAAGCGCGACGCATGTTCGACTACATCATCATCGACGCGCCGCCGCTCGGCATCTTCACCGACGCCAACGTGCTGATGTCGCGTGCTGACGGCGCGCTGCTCGTCGTTCGCGCCGGCAAGACGCGTTACTGCGCTCGTCGACAAGCTGCTCGAACAGATCCCGCGCGAGAAGTTTGCTGGGTGTGGTACTCAATCGTGCAGACGAACAGCCCGATTCGACCAATTACTACTACCAGTATCGCTATTCAGAATCGCGAGCCGCTGAATAAACGGCCGCAAGCGGCAAACCGCTGCCGCAGGACATCATCGCGAAGAGGAGGTTGCAGTTCTGAATTGAGAGTCCTGCGCGTAAATGGGCGGACGATGGTGCTGCTGTCTTTGGCGAGGCAGCACTGGTCTACGGCGCGATCATCAGCGCTGTTTACCTGCGCGTCGGCGTTGACGACGCCTATTTCGAGCTGGTCATAAACACGGCTTTGGAAAGCCGGCGTCTGGCGACGTTCTTCTGTCTCGCCGGTTTCTATCTCTTCGATCTTTACGACTTCGTCGTCATGCACGATCGCCGCGAGCTGGTGCTGCGGCTGGTCCAGGCGCTCGGTCTGGCGTGGATCGCGCTCGCGCTCTGTTTCTATTTCTATCCGGCGCTGATGCTGGGCCGCAGCATTTCGCTGATCGCGTTGCCACTGGCGCTGACGTTGATGGTCGCGCTGGCGCGTGTCGATTCACTGGGTTTTGGGCCACCCGGATTTCGGCGAGCGCATCCTGATCGTTGGTTCAGGCGACTCGGCAGTCGAAATCGCGCGTGAAGTTTTGAACCGGCCGGACGCCGGTTATCGCGTCGTTGGTTTTGTCGGCACCGACTCGGAGTTGTTAGGCAAGAGCTTGATCAACCCGCGGGTGATTGGCTTGACCGAAGATCTCAGCGACGTCGTCACGCGCGAAAATATCGACCGGATCGTCGTCGCGATGGGCGAGCGGCGCGGACAGTTCCCGATCGACAAACTTGTTGCAACTGAGTCTTGCCGGCCAGGTTTCGATCGAGGAAGGCGCGGCTTTTTACGAACGGATCACCGGGCGCGTCTCGCTGGCCATGATGCGCCCGTCCTGGCTGATCTTTACCGGACCGGGACGGCAAAGGAAATTCGCGGCGTTGCACGCAGCATCGTCCACCGTTTCGCGGCGCTGATTGGCGCGCTGCTTTCGCTGCCGATCATCATCGTGACCGCGATTCTGATCAAACTCGAATCGCGTGGTCCAGTCTTTTACAAGCAGGAACGTGTGGGCAAAAACGGCCGCGCGTTTGTGTTGATGAAGTTTCGTTCGATGAGAGTGGACGCGGAAAAAGACGGTCCGGTTTGGGCCAGCAAAGGCGACGATCGCACGACGCGCGTCGGCCGCATCATGCGCAAGATTCGCGTGGACGAGATTCCGCAGTTCTGGAACATCCTGAGCGGCGAGATGAGCTTCGTCGGTCCGCGTCCCGAGCGCCCGCACTTCGTGGCGCAACTCGCGCAGGAGATTCCGTACTACGAACAGCGCCACCTGATCGCGCCGGGACTAACCGGCTGGGCGCAAATCAAGTATCCGTACGGCGCGTCGATCGAAGACGCGCGGCAGAAGCTGCAATACGACCTGTTCTACATCAAGAACTATGGGCTGGTGTTCGACGCCATTATTTTGTTTGAGACAGTGAAAATCATTCTGTTTGGGCGCGGCGCCCAATGATTCCGAGTTTCCGGTTGGAGGTTGATATGAAGAAGAGCAACAGATTGATGGCGCTGGCGATTGCCGCACTGCTCATCACGTCGACGAACGTGTCTGCGCCAGGAGCAAAACGATCCGCAGAAGCAAAGGCCGCGCACCACGTCGACCAGCCAGGACAAGACCAAAAAGCCCGTCACGGCGAGCGGCTCGAGCCCGACGATAGTCGCCGCGCGCCCTCCGACGTTCCGGACGAGATGCAGGCCAATCGCCAGGAGCAACTGTCGGAAGAGGAAGCGGCGATCAATCCGTACTACAACAACTTCTTCAGCACTTACCGGCTGGGTCCGGAAGACGTCATCTCGGTCGAAGTCTTCAACCAGGAACGATACTCGCGCAAAGGCATCACCGTTCCGCCGAGTGGCCGCATCTCGCTGCCGCTGATTCCGGGCGGAATTTTCGTCAACGGCAAAACGGTGGAAGAAGTGGCGCGAGCTCATCAAGAAGCAATACGACGAGTACATCATCGATCCGCAGGTTACTGTCTCGCTCGACAAAGCGTCTTCGTATCGCTACAGCGTCATTGGCGACGTGGGCCAGCCGGGCATTCGGTTGATGAATCACCGCATGACCGTTACTGAAGCGATCGCGGAAGCCGGCGGCGTGTTGGCTACCGGCGACAAGAGCAAGGTGCTCGTGCTGCGACGGCAGACAGACGGCATGCTGGCGCACGATTCCGGTTAACGTTTCGGCGATCTACAAAGGCAAAGCTGCCCGACACTACCTATCTCGTGCCCGGCGATCAGATTATCGTGCCCGGAAACAAGATGAAGAAGATTCAGCAGATACTCGGGTTTGCCAACGTGCTGAGCTTCGCTCGCGTCTTCGGCGTTCCGCTGCCGTAAAACCATGCTCAAACGCGTCCTGAAAATCGCTGTTCATCTGGCGCGTGCTGTCTTTTGTTTGCCGCGTCAGTTGCTCAGACAGGCAGCCAGACAGGGCACATGGGCCAAGCAACCAGCCGGGCACGATGGCCTGGCTGCGCTCCGTTTTCTTCATCGATCAGAATCGCGGTTGGGCCGCCGGCAGCAAAGGTACGCTGCTGCGCACGGACGACGGCGGCAGAACCTGGAAAGCTACCTCGGCGTCCACCGATGACATTGTGCGCGACATCTTCTTCGTCGACGAGCAGAACGGCTGGCTCGTTTGCGAAGTTAACGCCTATCAACTGCAAGACCAACGAAGACCCGCGCGCTTATCTGATGAAAACCACTGACGGCGGGAACAGTTGGACCAGGGTCGAGATCAAAGGTTTCGACGTGGATGCGATTCTCGTGCGCGCGGTGTTCAGTCGCGGCGGCCGTGGTTGGGCCTTTGGTGAAGCGGGCGCGATCTTCACGACGCGCGACTCCGGCGAAACGTGGGTGCGTTTACGTTCACCGACGCGGCGTTTGTTGTTGGGCGGAACTTTCGTCGACGATGATCGCGGTTGGGTTGTCGGCGCGGGCGCGACGATCATTCAAACCTCTGACGGAGGCGACACGTGGTATCAATCGAGTCTTCCGGGCGTGGAAAAAACGGTTCGTTTCACGGCGGCTTCGTTTTTCGACAACCGGCTCGGATGGGCTGTCGGCAGCGGCGGCAGCGTGTATCGCACGACAAACGGCGGGCGCACGTGGCAACGGCAGGAATCGGGCGTCGAGGTCGATCTGTTTGACGTGAAGTTTGTCGACGCGCAGGAAGGTTGGGCCGTCGGCGCCGAAGGAACGATCATTCACACGACGAATGGCGGCGGGACCTGGACCATGGAACGCAGTGGTACGCAACATCCGTTGGAACGTGTTTTCTTCACCGACAAAGCACATGGCTGGGCGGTAGGTTTTGGCGGCACGGTCGTCGCTTATCAACGTAGTAGTTAACAGCAATGAAAATATACTTCTTCGTACTCATCCTTGTTGGCCTGTTATCGTGTGGCCTCTGCTCCAGTCGCCGCCGTTGCGCCGAAGCGAAACTCGACGCGCGATCACTGATCGACAAGTTGCGCGAGCCAGATCAGCGCGCTGCGCATCCAACGACTTCCAGGACCGCAATCGTCTGCAACTCAAACTCGCGGAAGAGTTGGTGAAGACCGGGTACAAGACCGAAGCGCTCACAAGAACTTTTGTCAGTCCTGAACGGGAACGGTTTCGATCCGATTGGTTTTTACAACCTCGGCAATGCGTTTGCGCGTCTTGGCGAATCGGAATCGGCGATCACGGCGTACCAGCGCGCGATCGAGCAGCGCAAGGGAAATTATTCGCGCGCGCAGAACAATCTCGGCGTGGTGTTGTTGCGCGAAGGACGTTGGGACGAAGCTTACGACGCGTTTAATGTCGGCGCTGAAGATCGAAAACTTCCGTTACGCGGAAGCGAGTTACAACCTGGGCCGGCTTTACGCGGCGCGCGGGCAGAGCGATCTCGCTGTGCGCGAGTGGCGCCGCGCGTTGCTGGTCGATCCGAAACACGACGCGGCGCGCAAGCGTTGGCGCGTGGCGGAACGAATCGAGATTAGTCGTCGAAAGAGTCGCCGGTAGCTGAATCGGCGAAATCCGCGATTCAAGACTTCCGCGGCCGGCCGCTGAAAAGCTGCAGCCGCTGCGCGTCCGGCAAAGCGCTTGCACTCGATCAGGCGAGTTTCGATTTTCTGCAACGCGCGCGCGACTGCTTCCGAACGAGGCAAGACGCAGGAAGCGATCGACAACTTCCGCCGCGTGCTTGAACCGGCAGAACGGATATTTCGCGCCCGCGAATCTCGAGCTCAGTTATGCTCTGTTCAGTTCGAAACGTTACGACGAAGCGCTAGCGCAACTGCTGCAGGTTTCACAAGCGCGACGGCGCGCGTTATCCGGTCAGTTATTTTCACCTCGCGCGTTTGTATGAATTGAAAGGTGATTTGAAGCAGCGCCGAAACAGCGTTTGCGCAGGCCGTCGATGCGTATGTTCCGACGAACGCGCAGCTTTTGCTCGACCTGAGCCGCGTGCGCGAGAAGCAGGGCGACTTCAAAGGCGCGCTCGAAGCGATGGAACGCTACGTTGACGCTGATGCAGCAGCAAGGCCTGAAACCCGTCTGGGGCGACAGCGCCTCGCCGAGCTCCGCGCGAAAGGCGCAGTAAGACATGTACAGAGCACATAAGACCTAAGTAGCGAACCTATCTGTGGTTCTTTACCGTTCAGGCCGCATGTGCGGGAAGATGATCACGTCGCGGATTGACTGCTTGTTCGTCAACAACATCACCAACCGATCGATTCCGATGCCGATACCAGCCGCCGGCGGCATGCCATACGACAACGCGCGCAATGTAATCTTCGTCCATCAACATCGCCTCTTCATCGCCACGTTCGCGCTGCTTCACCTGTTCCCGAAACCGTTCGCACTGCTCCACCGGATCGTTCAACTCCGAAAACCCATTCGCTACCTCCATCCCCGCGATGTACAACTCAAACCGCTCCGCCACAGCGCGGATTGCTCGGCGAAGCTTTCGACAACGGCGAGATCGGTTTCGGAAAATCGGTGATGAACGTCGGTTGGATCAATCCGTGTTCGACGTGTTCTTCAAACAAGCTCCAGCACGTTGTCGTCGGTAACTATCGTCGACCTGATCCACGTAAACTCTCCTTCATGCCGACGCGCCGAAACGGTTCGCCAAAATCGATGCTCCTGATCGCCAAACCACGCGTGCGTGTGGCCCAGCACTTTGAACGACGACCGCGCGCAGCATCTGCTCGCAGAAATCCATCATCGCGTTCACGTCCGCGTACGCCCAGTAAAACTCCAGCATCGTAAACTCGGGATTGTGACGCGCTGAGATGCCTTCGTTACGGAAGTTGCGATTCAGCTCGTAAACCTTTTCGAAACCACCGACCAGCAACCGCTTCAAATACAACTCCGGCGCGATGCGCGCGTAGAGATCGATATCGAGCGTGTTGTGATGAGTCTTGAACGGACGTGCCGCGGCGCCGGTCGGCAGCGGCGTCAGCATCGGCGTCTCGACTTCGATGTAACCGTGATCGTCGAGAATGCGCCGCATCTCTTTCATCGACGGCAGCGCGGCGTTCAAACACTTCGCGCGACGTAAGCGTTTCGTCTTTTTCGAGTTTCAGACTGCCGGCGATCAGATCGACGTAACGTTGGCGCTGGCGAATCTCCGGATCGTGCATGCCGTGCATCTTGTCGGGCAGCGGCAAAAGCGCTTTCGAGAGAAACTGCAGCTTCTGCACGTGCACCGAAAGTTCGCCGGTTTTCGTAACGAACAGAAAACCCTCGATGCCGATGAAGTCGCCATGGTCCAGGAGCTGAAACAACGCCCAGCCATCAACGTCGCCACCTCGGCTTGTCGTTACGCACGCCGGTGACGTCGTCTTGCGAATGTAGATCTGCAAACGCGAAACGCCGTCAGACAAGTGCACGAATGCGGCCTTGCCCATCACGCGCGGCGGCGACGCGATGCGTCCGGCGAGCCGCACGGTGAAACCGTTCAGTTGCTGGTTGGCGAGTTCGAGTTCTTCGCTCGATGGGCCGTCCATCGGCGGGCGCTTTTGGTTCGAACGCGCGAAACTTCTCCACGACTGAACTGATCGTGTCTTCGCGGCCCGGCTCGACCATCTCGCTGCGTTCGAACTTGTTCGGGTAGACGTTGCCGACGAGTTCGCGCAGCGCGTCGAGATGTTCGCGCCGCGCATTGGTTTGATCGTTCTCTTCGATGAATGGTAGTGACAAGATGCGCGTCTCCAGAGTAAAGCGCCGATTATGCTAGATTCTATCCACGGATGAAAGACAAAATTCTGAGCACTGGATGAGATGCTCGACGAGCGCGAGCGTCTGCGCGCCGCGGGCGCGCGGCTGGTTTTTACAAATGGCGTCTTTGACCTGTTGCACGTCGGGCACGTGCGTTACCTGGCGCAGGCGCGGGCACTCGGCGACGCGCTCGTGGTGGCGATCAACAGCGATCGCAGCGTGCGCGAATTGAAAGGACCCGATCGCCCGGTGTTCGATCAGAGCGAACGCGCGGAGATCCTGGCGGCGTTGCGGCATGTCGATTACGTCGTCATCTTCGACGACATCTCGCCGCGCAGCTTGATCGCGCAAGCTGTTGCCGGACGTTCTCGTCAAAGGCGGCGATTACCGACTCGATGAGATTCATGGACGTGAAGAAGTCGAAGCTGCCGGCGGCAAAGTGATTCCGTTGCCGTTTGTTCACAGGCGCTTCGACACGTCAACTTGATCGAACGAATGAAGAAGAAGTGAGTAGTTCGATTCAACAAATCAACGACGTTACAGCAAGCGCTGCGACAGGTCACCGAGACGCGCGAGTATCAGCAACTCGTCGCCGAACTGCGCGCGAATGCGCGCGTGATCTCGATCAGCGGCCTGGTCGCCGGCTCGGCGCGCGCGCTCGCGGTCGCGGCGCTGCAAAGAGAAACGGGAAAGACGTTCGCCGTAGTTTCGCAAACGACGCGCGATCTCGAACCGTGGGAACAGGATCTGCGCTTCTGGTACGGCGCGCTCTCCGGCAAGGAAACTTCCGAGAACGAAGTGCTCGTGCTGCCGGCGTCGGAAACCGATCCTTACGCCGGCATCTCGCCGCACGCGCAAACACTCGAACGCCGCGCGCTCGCACTCTGGCGTTTGCAACGCCAGACACCGAGCTTTGTGCTGCTGACCGCACGCGCGCTCGCGCGCAAGACGGTCGGTCCAGAAGCGATCGCGCGCGCCGGCGTCGTGCTGCGTCGCGACGAAGATCACTCACCGGAAGATCTGGTCGAGAAACTGATGGCCACGGGTTACGTGCGCGAAGATCCGGTCGCGGGCGTCGGTGAGTTTTCGTTGCGCGGCGGCATTCGTCGACATCTGGCCGCCGGGCCGCGAAGCGCCAGTGCGCATCGAGTTCTTCGGCGACACGATCGACTCGCTGCGTGAGTTCGATCCGGAGAACCAACTGTCGACCGGTCAACTCAGCGTCGTCGAAGTGCCGCCGATGCGCGAGTTCTGGGCCACCGCACTGGACTTCCAACTCTGGAGCGAAGCCGCGCGCGAACGTTGGAACGACGAACGCTTCGACGCGCTCGTTGCGCGATCGCACCGCGTTTGCCGACGAAGGCGAACCGTTCGCCGGTTGGGAATGGCTGATTCGCGATCGCGACGGACTGCACACTCGACCGTTTTCGATCATCTGGAAGACGTCGTTCTGGTCGTCGATGAACCGGGCGGCATCGAATCGTATCTCAGCGAGTTTTACGAACGGCTCGACGATCGTTATCGCGAGATCGATCAAGCCGACGACATCGCGCTGACGCCGGAAGAACTCTTTCTCAACGACGAAGAACTGCGCGAGCTTGTTCGAAGACGCGGCAGCGAATCGAGCTGCGCACGCTCGGCCGCGTCGGCTGCGGAAACGGATCTGAATCTTGCGCTCGACGCGGAAGCGCCGAAGGTGCAACTCGGACGCGCGCGTGGCGCACGGCGTCCGGCGTTTCGTCTTTCCCGTTGTCGAAACGGCGTTCGAAGTCGATTGGCAGGCGCAATCGGCGATGCGTTATCACGGACGCATCGCGGATCTCGCGGCGGATGTGAAGCGCGCCGCCGAAGACGCAACAAGACCGTGCTGTTCGTCATGCCGAGTTTCGGCGTGGCCGAACGCATCGTCGAGATCTTGCAGAGATACCAGATCGAATCACGTCTGGCGTTGACCGGCGAGACCTCCGACGCTGCAGATTCGCGTCCGGTCGTCGTGACCGTCGGCCGTTAGCAGCGGCTTCGAACTGCCGAAGTCGTGGTTGATCGTCCACGTCGAATCAGACGTTTTTGACGAGACGCACGACACAGGTCGATCGGCGCGGCGCGGCTGCGGATCAGCACCGCACGCACCGAAGGACGCCGTCGTCGTTCGAAAACGGCGGCGTTCCTTTCCGACTTCAGGGATCTGAGCCCGAACGATTACGTGGTCCACATCGATCACGGCATTGCGCGTTTCGGCGGTTTGCAGACACTCGATCTGGGACCACGCACCGGCGAGTTCATGCTGCTCTACTATGCCGACGAAGCAAAGCTCTACGTTCCGGTCGAGCGGCTCGATCTGGTCCAGCGTTATTCGAGCGCCGAAGGTCATCAGCCGCAACTCGATCGACTCGGCGGTCTCGGCTGGCAAAAAACAAAAGCCAAAGCCAAACGCGCGATGCGCGACATGGCCGACGAACTGCTTGCGTCTCTACGCGGAACGAAAACTCGTCGGTGGTTACGCTTTCGCCGCCGACACGCCGTGGCAGCAGGAGTTTGAAGACGGTTTTCCGTTCGTGCTGACGCCCGATCAGGAAACGGCGATCGAAGACGTGAAGAAAGACATGGAAGAGCCCGTGCCGATGGACCGTTTGCTGTGCGGCGACGTTGGTTACGGCAAAACGGAAGTCGCGATGCGCGCGGCGTTCAAAGCGGTGATGGAAGGAAAACAGGCGGCGGTGCTCACGCCGACGACGGTGCTCGCTTATCAGCACTACGACACGTTCCGCACTCGCTTCGCGCCGTTTCCGGTGAAGGTCGAACTGCTTGTCGCGCTTTCGCTCGTCGAAGGAACAGAAAGAAGTCGTGAAGCGCGTCGAGTCAGGCGAGGTTGACGTGATCATCGGCACGCACCGGATCCTCTCGAAAGACGTGCGGTTCAAAGACCTCGGACTGGTCGTCGTCGACGAAGAGCAACGTTTCGGAGTCGCCCACAAGGAACGTCTCAAACATTTGAAGAAGAAAGTCGACGTGTTGACACTCTCCGCGACGCCGATTCCGCGCACGCTCAACATGTCGCTCACGCGGCATGCGCGACATGTCGTTGATCGAAACGCCGCCGCGCGATCGGCTCGCGATTCAAACGCAGGTGGTGCAGTTTTCCGAGAGCGTGATCAAGTCGGCCATCGATCTCGAACTCTCGCGCGGCGGGCAGGTGTTCTTCATTCACAATCGCGTCGAGACGATCGAGACGATCGCGGCGCTGGTGCAAGCGGCTGGTGCCGCAGGCGCGTCTCGCAATCGGGCACGGTCAGATGAACGAGAAAGAGATGGAGCGGGTGATGCTCGACTTCATCGACTACAAGTATGACGTTCTCGTTGCGACCACCATCATCGAGAACGGAATAGACATCCCGCGCGCAAACACCATCATCATAAACCGCGCCGATCATTACGGTCTTTCTCAGCTTTATCAATTGCGCGGGCGTGTCGGGCGTTCAAACCGGCGGGCTTACGCCTATCTTCTGATACCGGGCGAGCAGGAACTTTCACCCATCGCTCGCCGTCGTTTAGCAGCAATTCGTGAGTTTTCGGATCTCGGGGCGGGATTTCGCATCGCGGCGCTCGATTTGGAACTGCGGGGCGCGGGCAGTCTGCTGGGCGGCGAGCAGTCGGGCCACATGGAGGCGCTCGGGTTCGATCTTTACACGCAGATGCTGGAGCGCACGGTCGCGGAGTTGCGCGGCGAAGAGGTTGAAGACGAGACCAGTGTCGCGCTGAATCTCGGCGTCGATGTCGCCATTCCGGAAGATTACATTTCGGACATGGGACAGCGGCTGCGGACGTACAAACGCGTTTCTTCGGCCCGCGACGAAGCCACGTTACAGCGCCATCAGAACCGAGACTGAAGACCGGTACGGGCGGTTCCGTTGTCGCTGGATACGACTTTTTGCGTATGCGCGTTTGCGGCGGTTGGCGGAGGAGTTGGGGCTGCTTTCGATCGACCGGACACCCGACGGAATCGCGATCAAATTTAGTGAAAAAGCCCGGATTTCGCCGGAAAAACTGGGGCATTACGTCAGCTCGCACCAGGGCGCGACGTTCACGCCAAACGGTGTTTTGCGGCTGGTTTTGACGGAAGACGAGCAGGACAACGTGCTCGATGTTGCGCGTGACGTGTTGCTCCAGCTTCGAGCCACGGATTAGAATCATCCCGTTTCCATGTCTAGACGTTTCGTTAGGAGTACTCTAGTGAAATTAAAGTATTTTGCAGCGATCGCCATTCTCCTGGCTTCTTCGCCACCAACGTCTTCGCGCAGGAAGGCGAAATGACGGTCAGTCGACGAAGTCATCGCCCAGGTCAACGACGACGTCATCACGCTTTCGATGCTGAAGCGCGAGACCGCGAGCGCATCGAAGCGCTGAAGCAGCACGGCATGACCGAGCAACAGGCGAAGGACGAAGTCACCAAGCGCCAGGCCGAATTGATCGCCACGCTCATCAACGAGAAGCTGTTGCTGCAAAAAGGCAAAGAGCTCGATCTCGCCGGCGACATCGAAGCGGAAGTAAACCGCCGCTTGTTGCAGATCGCGCAGGAGCAGGGCATCAACTACGATCGAAAAACTCTACCAGGCGATGCGCGACAGCAAGCTGGATCCGGAAGAGATCCGGCGCACGATGCGCACCGAGATGATGAAGCAGGCGGTGTTGCAGGCGGAAGTCGATCGCCGCATCTATCTCGGTTTCTCGCAGGACGAAGTCGAAGAAATACTTTGAGTCGCATCCTGACAAGTTTCGCAAACCTGAAAGTGTGAAGCTCTCGGAGATTTATCTCGTGACTGACGGCAAAGATGAAGCGGCCGTGAAAGCGAGAGCGTTGGAGACTGATCGCGCAGATCGCGGCCGGCGCCGATTTTGGCGCGCTCGCAGCCGCGAACTCCGAACGCGAGAAGAACGGCCAGCGCATCGGCGCCGCAGGACAAAGGCTACGTCGGTGAGTTTGACGTTCCGAACCTGCGCGAAGATTTGGTTGCCGCGATCAAGAAGTGCAGGCCGGCGGCGTCACCGAGCCGATTCGCACGCCGGAGGGTTATCAGATTCTTCGCGTCGACGCGCGCACGCCCGCCGGCAGCACGCCGACGTTCAACGACAATCGTGTTCGCGAAGCGATGTTGATGGAACGCAGCCGAAAGAACGTGACGACTTATCTTGCAGACGCTTCGCAACGAGGCGTTCATCAAAGTCACCGACAGTTACCGCGCCAGCGTCGAACCGTCTTGAAACTCAAGCAGCCGGCGACGGCCAAGAGCGCCGACAAGAACGACGAGAAAAAGAAGAAGAACTAACAACACGGATTGAAGCCGACAACGCTCATCGCCGTTTTCGTTTTGATCTGTGTTATCGGTCTTAATCTGTGGTCCCAGAAGCCCATCGCTAACCCGCACATCGTCGTTTACAAGAAAGACCGCAAACTGGAGCTGTATTCCGATCAAGACTCTCGTGCGCACGTATCGCGTTGGACTCGGTTTTAGTCCCGTCGCCGACAAGCAGCGTGAAGGCGACGGCGCGACGCCCGAAGGCGAGTTTTACGTCTTCGTCAAGAACGACAAGAGCGCTTATTACCTGTCGCTCGGCGTCAGTTATCCAAACGTCGAAGACGCTGAGCGCGGATTGCGCGACGGTCTGATCACAAAGGCTCAGTACGACGACGATCGTCGATGCGCACAAGCGTAAAAACGCGCCGCCGCAATACACGAACCTCGGTGGCCTGATCTACATTCATGGGAACGGCGCGAGCAGCGATTGGACATGGGGCTGTGTCGCGTTGGAAAATGACGACATGAAGGAGTTGTTCGACTGCGGTAACCGTTGGAACACCGGTTACTATTAAACCATGATGGTAAACCATCATGTGGTAAGCCATGATCCCGGAAATTAAGCCATTCAAAATTCGTGACGTTGAGATCAATCCGCCGCTGATTCTGTCACCGATGGCGGGTGTGACGGACGTGTCGTTTCGGCGTTTGCTGAAACGGCGCGGCGGCGTGGGTCTTGTCTGTTTCGGAGTTCATTTCGGTCGAAGGCCTGACGCGCAACAATCCGAAATCGAAACGGCAGATGCGTTTCTACGAGGATGAACGGCCGTTTGCGGTGCAGATCTTTGGTGGTCAGCCGGAGCGCATGGGCATGGCCGCGGAGATGGCGCAGGAAGTCGGCGCCGACATTCTCGACGTCAACTGCGGATGTCCGGCGCCGAAGGTCGTGAAGCATGGCGGTGGTTCGGGTTTGCTCAAGGACCACACCCGGCTGGAAACGATTCTGAAAGAAATCAAGAAAGTGATCACGATTCCGTTGACGGTGAAAATCCGCGCGGGCTTTTACGATCACACGATCAACGCGGTCGAGACGGCGAAGCTCGCGGAAGACTGCGGCGTCGAACACATTGCGTTGCACGGGCGCACGAAAGAGCAGGGCTATCGCGGACTTGCGAACTGGGACCTGGTGCGGCAGGTGAAAGAAGCGGTGAGCGTGCCGGTGTCAGGCAGTGGTGACGTCACGACGATCGAAGGCGCGTTTGAGAAGTTTCGCGAGACGGGTTGCGATGGCGTGCTGATCGGCCGTGGCGCGATGGCGAATCCGTGGATCTTCCGGCAGATTGAAGACGCGATTCACGGGCGTCGAGATCTTCGAGCCGACACTCGCCGACAAGCGCGCGATCCTGCACGAGTATTTCGACATGCTGCGCGAAGACATGCCGGAAACGCCCGCGATCAATCGCATGAAGCAGTTGGCGGGACAGTTTACGCGCGGCTTGCAGGGCGGCGCGTTGTTTCGCACGTCGATCTATCATTCGCACTCGGTTGAAGAAGTGCTCGATCGGATTGAAGAGTACTTCGGAGCGATTCGAAAGGACGTCCTTACTACGGCGAGGCCGGCGCGCCTATCGAAGAAGCGCCGGCGCTTGATTCGTGCGAAGCCGCTATTGCTTAGTTCCTCCCTTGTCCAACTCTACCGGCGCCGGGTATCCCTTCTGCGCTAGGAAGGTACGTCAACCACTACCTCTTTCTTTTTAGACGCGGTTTTGAGCGCATTGAAGACTGCCGTTCGTTCTGCGTCCGTCAAATTTTCCAAGCTGGCGCCGTGTGCTTCGCAGCACGCTCGCAGGTTCTCTTCCGTGTTTGTGTTCTGCTCGTAGACGTCTTTGTAGATGTGCAGTTTTCCGTCTTCGAGGACGATCGTCTCGTAACGCAGCTCAACTGGAACCATCTTGCCCAGCTTCACTTCTTTCGTTTGGGTTTTGTCTTTCAAATACTGCGTGACCTGCTCGTCAGTAATTTCCGTGTTTGCCGCATGCGCGAGATGCATCGCGAAGTCTTTGATTTGCGCATTTGTCAAACCAACGCAACCATGCGAAGCAAACTTGCCGATCTTCGCGGGCGATTTTCCGCCGTGAATCAGCGACGGCAAACCGATCGGGATCTTTGATCGATCCGAGCGGGTTGTCTTTGCTTGCCGGCTTCGATCGTCTCGCCGGCCTTGACGTTCTTCATCTTCGCGACCCACGGTTCGAATCCGGCGGTCCACGACGGATTGAAAATCACTGTTTGCGCTTTGCGCAGGCCGAGTGGCAGTGGAAACTCCGGATAGCCGATGCCGACTTTGTACGACTTCACGAGCGAACCTTCTGAAAGAGTCCATGCGAAACGCCGGGATGTTGACGACGACACGCGTGTCGGTCGGCACGGCGTTCGGGCCTCTCAACATCTCGACGCCATTGCGCCCGCGCCTTCAGCCGCCGGATCACCCTTGGCCCAGTACTCATTTGCAACGCGCCACCTGTTAGCTTTCTCGTCGCCGAGGATGGACCGCAGTTGTTCCGCTGCCGCGTCGGGCGCATCGGTGCCATTGCCGTCGGTTTCTTCAGCGTTGGTCTCGCGGAGTCGATTGATCTCGGACTGCGACGTGCGTTTGAGTGACTCGATCTGCTCGTCGGAAAGTTTCGCCTTATCTTTGAGTTCAGGACGAATGGTCTTCAGCCAACAGTGCGTCGAGCAGCGGCAGTGTCACTTAACTGACGCTTGGCGATGCAGGCGAAGCGTGCGAGTGACGGCGACGGTGACGGTGTTGTCGTTTGCGTGACCGCTGGTGAATTGGAGTTGTTTGGCTCGTGGTGCAGGCATCCGATCGTCAACGTAGCGATAAGACTGAAGAGCAAAATGCGCGACAGCAAGCTCATGTTGATTTCTCTCCTTCGTGATCGTCTGCGGGGAGATGATTAGTGCTCGTGGATTAAGGAGCAACGAGCGTTCCCTCACTGGCGAGCGTCTTTTCCCACGATATGAGGCTGCGCGGTTTCTGCATGATTAGCGGACAGGGTGAACAAAGATCGTGCGTGTGAGGATAGGTTATTCGCGGAGCAGCGGGTAAGGATTGATGTTTGTGCCTTCCCAGTAACGCTTTGGATCGGAGACGATGGCGATCGAGAAGTGCAGGTGGTAGTTGCCGGCGCCGGCGTTTCCGGTGTCGCCGACGTAAGCGATCATTTCGCCCTGGCGCACCTGTTTGCCTTCAGTTAGACCATCGGCATAACGCGCGAGATGCGCGTAGTAGAAGATCAGTTTTTGATCGGCGCTGAGCTGGTAGATGGTGGTACCACCGCGTTCGCTTTGAAACAGCTTCTGGATCTGGCCGTCAGTCGGCGGCAAGCACGGGAGTTTCAGCGGGCGCCATGATGTCGATCGCATCGTGCGTGCGGCCTTCCGAACGGCTCGCCGAAAATGTGTCGATCAACTGATCCGGGCGAACGCCTGCAACGGGAATGATTAGATGCACCTGGCCGACGTAATTTGCTGTGATTTGCGTTGACTGGTGTTGGTCACGGCGAAGGTCGTCAGCGCTTCAACAGGTGTGGACAGATCTGCCAGTCTGGACTGGCTGTTCCGGCAACGGCACGGATTGCGTTATAGCGAGCCACACGACCGATCAACACAATCCAAATAACACAGATCAGAAACTCGAATAAACTTGCAACCGGCTCATCACCGGTTATATAGACAATTAACGTTCCAGACCGAGCGGCAAAAGCGGCCGCGGCGCAGTTCCTTCGAAAAACCAACTGGCGCCAACGCGTAAGCGATGATGCCACGTCGGCAGACGCGACGTGTACAACGCGAAACGTGCCTGCCGTGCGAGCGCGCCACCGAACGCTTTTCCGCCAGTAGAGCACCGCTGCGCGTTCAGTACCGAGACTGATCGCTTCGCCGAGCTCTTCAAAATGTTTCGTGTCGAGTTCGTTGCCGTAGAGAAACGCCTTGACGTTGTGGCCGCCAGACGCGCTTCCTGAAACGCGAGTTGGGCAGTGCCGTGAAGTGTCGGATCCGCGTGCGGGTAAAAGGCGATGTCGCCGAGCGCGAAGACGTTGTCGTACTGCGGCCAGTTGCAGTGTTGGTCTAATTGTTATCAGGCCGCGCTTGTTCTTTTCGACGTCGAGTTGTTCGATCAACGGCTTCATGCGCACACCGCCGAGTCCAGACTACGCCCGCAGTCTTTAAGTGCTTCGCGATTTCCTTCGTGTTCGAACGTGAGGCTGTCGCTGTGACGTTCACCACGCGCGTTAGTGTGTGTACTTCGACATGCGACTCGCGCAAAGCCTCTTCGACAAACTCGCGAATCTGTTCGCCCATGCCGGGAACGACTCGGTCGCCCATCTCGATGAGCATCACGCGCGGCTCGCCGTGCAGTGCGCGTCGTTTGAACGCGTCGAGCAGGAGATCGGCCATTTTCGTCGAGAGTTCGCAGCCGCTGGCGCCGGCGCCGACGAGCACAAACGTGAGCTCGCGTCGCACGTCCTGCGGCGGGATGTCGGGCGGAATGCGGTCGAGCGCGTCGACCATTCGACGGCGCAGGGCGTCGGCGTGTTTGATCTTGCGAAAGGGAAGTGAATACTCTTCGGCGCCTTCGACGCCGGCGTAGTTTGTGACGCCGCCGACGCTGATGACGAGAACGTCATACTCGAGCGGATCTTTGATTTCTGGAGTGTTACACGTTTGGCGTTCAGGTCGATGGATGTGACTTCGTCCTGAATGAGGCGGACGTCGCTGTCGTCGAGCAGTTCCTTGTAATGCGGGGCGATGTGCCACGCTTCGACTTCGCCGCTGAAGTACTCGTAGAGCATCGGGGTGAAGAGAAAGTGGTCCTCGTCGCTGACCAGCGTCACGTCCGCCGACCCGGCCAGATCCAGGGCCGTAAAAAGTCCCCCAAAACCGCCGCCGAGAATCAGAACTCTGGGTCTAGCCATCCGTTTTCACCTTTCGCTTTATTTCCGGGGATAGTAACAGGAATCATTTGTCATTTATCGTTTGCCATTTCTCATTTTTCATTTCAGTTGCTGAGCGTCTTTACAATGACAAATGACCAATGATGAATGGAAAATGACCAATAAACCGGGGGTCAACTGGACACTCCCCAAGTCGCGTGATACATTGGGCGAGCTTTTTAAGTTTAGCGGTTACCGCTCTTTAGCGGAGTTTACTGCCGTCGAGGAGGACCATTTAAGCAAGTGTCGTTAGCAAAAGAAACCAAGGAGCAGATTGTCTCTGACTTCCGTACCCATGACTCTGATACCGGTTCGCCCCAAGTGCAGGTGGCGCTTCTCAGCAAGCGAATCAACGAACTGACCGAACACTTCAAAACCCACAAAAAAGATAATCATTCGCGGCGCGGCCTGCTGAAAATGGTCTCGCAGCGACGCAGTTTGCTGGATTATTTGAAGCGAACGGATATTGAACGCTACCACGAGGTCGTGAATCGTCTAGGACTGCGCCGGTAGCAATTCGCAGAAAGTAGTTAGCGAGAGATCTTCGAGTCTCAGATTAGTAAAGCCCGCGTCTATCGAAGAGCTTGTGGCAGTGCCGAACGTGACGGCGATTGACTGGAAACAAGCAGACGTGTACGGCCCTGGCTTAGAGCATCAAGGCGGCATGAGCTTCACGGTTCAAAGAGGCTCGTGCCGCCTTTAGTCTTAGTTAGTAACCTGCCCGCTTCACGTGGCGTGCTCCAATGAAAGTTTAAGCCGGATTTTTGCCCAAACAGCGGGGCGGATGAGACGCCCGCGACCTGAACCCGGATTCAGGTGCGAATGTCTAAGGAGAAGAAGAACATGCCAGAAAAGAAATACCTCAAAGAATCAATCAAACTTGGCGAAAGGAGTTGACCGTCGAGACCGGTCGCCTCGCCAAACAAGCAGACGGCTCGGTCGTCATTCGGTTTGGCGACACGATGTTGCTCGTAGCCGCCGTCGGCGCCCCCACCGCGCGGGAAGGTGTGGATTTCTTTCCGCTCACCGTCGAATACCGTGAATCCAATTACGCCGCCGGACGTATTCCCGGCAACTACTTCCGGAGAGAAGGCCGGCCAAACGAAAAAGAGGTTTTGACCGCCCGCCTTATCGACCGTCCCTGTCGCCCGCTCTTCGCAGAAGGTTATCGAAACGAAACCCAGGTTATCGCCAGCGTCATCTCAGCCGATCCCGACAACAACCCGGACGTAATCGCTATCACCGGCGCGTCGTGCGCGCTTTACCTGTCGGACATTCCGTTCATGAATCCGATCGCGGGTGTGCGCATCGGCCTGATCGAAGGACGCTACATCGTTAACCCGACTTACGATGAAGTTCGCGAATCGCGTTTGAATCTCATTGTTGCGGGAACTGAAGAAGCGATCGTGATGGTGGAAGCCGGCGCGTCGGAAATCTCGGAAGAGATCATGGTCGAAGCGCTGATGCTGGCCCACAAGGAGATCAATCGTCTCTGCCGCTGGCAGAAAGAGCTCTACAAGGCGCTCGAGATTCAGAAGCGCGAAGTTAATCCGGTCCAGCTCGACGAGGTGATGGTGAAAGATATCACCGAGAAATATGCAGATCCGTTACGCGAGGCGCTCGACACGACCGCGCAGGATAAACGGAGCAGCTACGCCGCAGTCGATGCGTTGAAGAAAGCGGTTATCGAAGGGTATCCGGAAGACGAGCCGGAAAAACGAGCGATGGGTAAACTCGTTTTCGATCATCTGAAAGAAGCTGTTTTCCGCGACGACATTCTGAACAAACGCCGGCGGCCCGACGGTCGAAGGTTTTCGGAGATTCGTCCGATTACTTGCGAAGTCGGCTGGCTGCCACGCGTCCACGGTTCGGCGCTGTTCACACGCGGTGAAACGCAGGCGCTCGTATCGACCACGCTCGGTACGAAAGAAGACGAGCAGTTCATCGACGATCTGGAGAAAGGCGAAGTCAAACGACGGTTCCTGCTGCACTACAACTTCCCGCAGTATTCGGTCGGCGAAGTTGGCCGGTTTGGATCGTCAAGCCGGCGCGAGATCGGTCACGGCGCGCTTGCCCGCCGCTCTTTGGAACCTGTCCTGCCTGACGATGCCGATTTCCCCTACACCCTCCGTGTCGTTTCCGAGATCACCGAATCGAACGGTTCGTCATCGATGGCGTCAGTTTGTGGCGGAACACTTTCGATGATGGACGCCGGCGTGCCGCTGAAGGCGCCGGTCGCGGGCGTGGCGATGGGCCTGGTGATGGAAGGCAACAAATACGCAATCCTGACCGACATCGCCGGCGCCGAAGATCACTACGGCGACATGGACTTCAAAGTAGCCGGCACTCGAAACGGCATCACCGCGTTGCAGATGGACATCAAGATCGCCGGCATCAACGCGCAGATCATGGCTGAAGCGCTCGAGCAGGCGAGGAAAGGCCGCATCTACATTCTCGGCGTGATGGAGAAGACGATCGCCGGCCCGCGCGAAGCAATTTCGCAGTTCGCGCCGCGTATCATTCAGATCAAGATCAATCCTGACAAGATTCGCGACGTCATTGGACCAGGCGGCAAGGTGATCAGATCGCTCGTCGAAGAGACAGGCGCGAAGATCGACGTCGCTGACGACGGCACGATCTCGATCGCTACTGCCAGCGGCGAGGCTGCCGATGCGGCGGTCAATCGTATTCGCGGTCTGACGGCGGAAGCCGAGGTGGGCCAAACCTACATGGGCGTGGTCACGAGAATCGTCGACTTCGGCGCGTTCGTCGAAATCTTTCCGGGAACAGACGGTCTGTTGCACATTTCCGAGATCGCCGATCGCCGCGTGAAAGACGTCCGCGACGAGCTCAAGGAAGGTCAGCAGATCCTGGTGAAGTGCATCGGCCGGGAGGGCAACAAGATCAAGCTTTCGCGGAAAGCGGTCCTGCGCGACGAAAATCGCAAAGCCGAAGCGGCCAGCCCGAGCGAGAGTGAGTGAAGCGGAGACGGGGAGACACGGGGACACGGGGACGGGGAGACACGGAGACACGGAGACACGGAGACACGGAGACACGGAGACACGGAGACACGGAGACACGGAGATCGCTTCTCCCTATCACCGCGTCCCCGCGTCCCCCTCCCCGCGTCGCCCCTTCTCCCCGTCACCCCGTCCTGGACCGTCTGGTTTCTAGAATCCACGTCTGAGGTCTGGACGAAATTCGTTTGGACCGGCAAGAATTCCTTCAACAGAGGGCCGTTTTATTCTGTTTTAACAACGGCCCTTCATTTGCTGCCTATTTCCGCTATTCCAGGTGGCCTAAGTAAACGGTGCGGCGTTTACGTGAGGTGCCCGCGACCTTCCTGCGAAACGTCGCTTTAGATCCAACTCTTTTGCTCACCTCAAGAAAACTGGTTGGCGCTGGAGTTTGCGAGCCATTAGCAATCTTCTTGTAGTGGATAAGACAACGCCACAGTTTCGACAGGCAGAATAAATCCCTGGTATCACTTTTTAGTTCAATCGTATGAACCGAAACATCGCCCCCAACTTCGGTAAGCGGCCCAGCTCCGGGCTGCGGCGCTCCCTCCGCACGCTTACCGCACTCATTGGAATCTTCCTGTTGACAGTTGGCCCAGCCCAGGCTGAACCGGTGCAGATCAACCGCGTGGTCCAGACCCTGAAAACGCTTCAAGGCACAACCGACATCCAACTAACACTCGTCGCGCAGGACCCCGTTAACACCGGAACAAAGACGACCGCTCCGACGGTTGGACCAGGCATCGGCTCGAGCGATCCGAAACTCGATGCTCTGCTGTCAGGCTTCCCAGTCGTTCCCGGAACGACTGTCGATATCGGTGTCGACGATATAGGCGAAGAGGGTGAAGTCGACGGCACGATCTGCGACTGCGGAGAGATTCTCATCGCCGGCGGCGGTTTTCCGAAGTGGCCGCTGTTGTTTTTAGCCGCCGTGCCGCTCGCGTTCATTCCGGATTGCGACGAGTGCGAACAGAATGAACCGACGCCTACGCCTACGCCGACTCCGAGTCCGAACAGCACGCCGCAACCGACGCCCGAACCAGCATCGCTGCTGATCTTCGGGACGGGCCTGGCTGCTGTCGGCGCGGGATTGCGACGTCGCTACAGCAAAGCAAAGCTCGCCGGTCAAAATCAGAACACGGAGGAGGAACAGTCGTAGTCATGAAAACCAGATTCTTCTCCGCTTCGCGCTTCATGTTTTTGTTTTTGGTTGTTGTGACGTTCTTTGCGTTTGCTTCCGCGGGTGAAGTTTCCGCGAAGCCGAAGAAAGCGAAGTACGGCACGATCAAGATTCTGACTAACCCGGGCGGACTTCTGCTCACGATCGACGGTCAGCCTCGCGGTGAGACGTTAACTGAGTACCGATCTTTCGATTTGAACCCCGGCATCCATAACGTTTCGGTCACGTTGCCGAACGGAAAATTTTGGACGCGCGAGATTGAAGTGCCCGCAGGTCGCGTCAAGTGCGTGGTCGTGAACTACCGGCCATTGCCGCCGCTGCCGAAGTCGCCTTGTCCGTATCCGGTCAGCGTTTCGGCGCCGCAGACGGTCAACGAAGGCGAGATCATTACGTTCGCAGCCGATGTCACTTACGGTGGGAATAACGGTTTGAAATACGCGTGGACGGTCAACCCGACCGGCGCGAAGGTAATCAACGGCGCCGGCACTCCGACGATCACGGTCGACACGACTGGTCTTGGCGGTCAGCGCGTTATCGCGACGCTGGTAGTGACGGATGGATCGTCCGATCCGTCGTGCCGTCAGAGTGCGCAGAGTGTTGCTGTCGTGACCGCGCCGAAAAAAGAAGTGATCGTGGCGCGTGAGTTTGACGAGTGCAACAACTGCACGTTCGACGATCAAAAAGCGCGACTCGATAATCTCGCGGTTGAACTGCAAAACGATCCGTCGACACGTGCTTACATCATCGCGTACGGTGGACGTAACAGCCCGATCGCGCAGGTTGAAGTGCTGATGAAGCGCGCCCGTGATTACGTTGTCGAGCAGCGCGGCATCGATGCTTCGCGACTCGTGATCGTCAACGGCGGGTTCCGCGAAGGCGACAGTGTCGAGCTTTGGGTTGTTCCGGCAGGCGCGGAAGCTCCGCGTGCGACGCCGACGGTCCAGGCCGGCGAAGTTAAGCCCCGCAAAAAGCGCTAACCTTCCTGAGACCACAAATTACGCACGGTCTGTGTGATTTGTGGTCTCTTTGTCTTTTGCCTCACTGTCTTCTACTATGCTCGCGTGCCTGCACCGAACATCGACACCATCGTATCGCTTGCCAAACGGCGAGGTTTTGTCTTCCCCTCTTCTGAAGTTTACGGCGGATTAGGCAGCGCCTGGGACTATGGTCCGTTAGGCGTCGAGCTCTGCAACAACGTCAAACAATCGTGGTGGCGCTGGCTCGTTTACGACCGCGACGACATCGAAGGTGTCGATTCGTCGATCATTCTGAACCGGCTGGTGTGGAAGTATTCGGGTCACGAAGCGACGTTTCACGATCCGCTTGTCGATTGTCGCGAGTGCAAGAGTCGAATGCGTGCGGACAAGCTTGAAGGGTACTTTCCGGAGGGCGGTCACGCGCTTCGGGAAGGTGAGGCCAATGAGCGGCTGCGCGCGGGTTTGGTCAAATGTGCGAATTGCGGTTCGACGAACCTCACTGACGAGCGTTACTTCAACATGATGTTCCGGACGACGCTTGGCGCCGCGGCTGCGGAAGACGATCCGACCGCGCTCGCGTACCTGCGTCCGGAGACGGCCCAGGGAATTTTTATCAACTTTCTGAACGTGCAAACCGCGATGCGTCGAAAGATTCCGTTTGGAATCGCGCAGGTCGGAAAGTCGTTTCGTAATGAGATCACGCCCGGGAATTTCATTCTGCGCACGCGCGAGTTTGAGCAGATGGAGATGGAGTACTTCGTCAGTCCCGACGCCGAACATTTGAAGCTCGTCGAAGAATGGACCGAGCTTTATGTCGAGTGGTTTAAGGGGCTGGGGATCGATGGGCGCAATCTAAAGCTGCACGAGGTGCCGAAGGAAGAGTTGGCCCACTACTCGAAACGCACGATCGACATCATGTACCGATATTTTCCCGAGCGGCCGGAGGAGGAACGACAGTGGGAAGAGTTGATGGGAATTGCTTATCGCACCGATTTTGATTTGCGATCGCATTCAAGTAAGCCGGTCGATGCTGAAGGCAATCGTGTCAATCCTGATTCGACTGAGGACCTGTCGTATTTCGACGAGCCGACGAAGACACGGTTTTATCCGCACGTGATCGAACCAGCGGCTGGAGTGAATCGCACGGTGCTTGCGGTGTTGATGGATGCGTACTCCGAGAAGACCAACGACAAGGGCGAGACGAGGGTCATACTGAAACTCTCGCCGCAGCTCGCGCCGATCAAAGCAGCGATCCTGCCGCTGGCGAAGAACAAGCCTGAAATCGTCGGGATGGCGAAGGCGATCAAGCGTTCGCTGCAACCGACGCTGCGTGCTGTGTACGACGACACCGGCGGCATCGGTAAGCTCTACGCGCGACAGGATGAGATCGGAACGCCGCTCTGCGTCACTGTCGATCACCAGTCGCTGGAAGACGAAGCGGTGACGGTGCGCGATCGCGATACGTGGGAGCAGGAACGGGTCAAAGTGTCTGACCTTGGCGAGCATCTGCAACGACGTTTGCAGACATAGAGAATTTGTTGTGAATTTGTATGCCGGTAGTAAAAAAACGCAATCAACAGACTGAGACTCGTTTGTTGCTCGAATCAAACGAGCCGGTCGAGTTGCCGCCCGCGGAGATCGACGACGGGGCGGTGCTGGTCCAGTTTGAGAAGTTCAAGCCTTACATACCTCAACTGCTCGAAGCGCTTCGCGCGGGAACGGTCGCGGAGCCTGTACCTGTCATGATCGACGGATCTACGTTTGCGATTCATGGGTCGACACGGACCTTCTGGGTCAAACTGTGGCACGCCGCCGGAACCGATCTCACGAAGATCGATCGCGCGCAGGTTATTAGCTGCATTCCCTCCACGCGCGGCGTCCAAATCGTGGTCGACAATCCCGAAGAGTCTTAAACCCGAGACTTGCGAGCCAGTCATGCCTGAGTTTCCCGAAAAAGTGATGGCACTCGCGCGCGTGATTCACGACGCGGGCGGCCGCGCTCTGCTCGTCGGCGGCTGCGTGCGCGACGCGTTGATGGGAAATGAGCCGAAGGACTGGGACCTCGAAGTTTACCAATTCGCGCCGGAGCGGCTGCGCCGGATTCTCGACGACTTTGGACCAGTGAACGCCGTCGGCGAAGCGTTTACGGTTTACAAGTTGGGCCACGATCTCGACGTATCGATTCCGCGTCGCGAGCGCAAGTCAGGTCGCGGGCACCGGGCGTTTGTGATCGAGGGCGATCCGGAGATGAGCGTCGAAGAAGCGACGCGCCGCCGCGACTTCACGATCAACGCGATACTCAAGGATCCGCTGACCGGCGAATTGATCGATCCGTTTGGCGGTCGACAGGACATCGACGCACGCGTGTTGCGCGCTGTTTCAGCGGAGACGTTTGTTGAAGACAGTCTTCGCGTCTTGCGTGCGGCGCAGTTTGCCGCGCGTTTTGAATTCGAGATCGCGCCGGAGACGGTTGAGTTGTGCCGCACGATGGACTTGAGCGATCTGCCTGCTGAGCGCGTGTGGGGCGAGTTGGAGAAGCTGCTGCTCCGAGCGCGGCGTCCGTCTGTCGGTCTCAATTGGCTGAAAGAACTGGGCGCGGTCGAGAAGGTGTTTCCGGAGATTCAGAGTTTGATCGGCGTGCCGCAGGATCCGGAATGGCATCCCGAAGGCGACGTTTTCATCCACACGTTACTCGCCGTGGATCGAGCACGCGAATTGATTGACGACTTGCCATATGCGCGCCAGGTGACGGTGATGCTCGCCACGCTGGCCCACGATTTCGGTAAACCGCCGACGACGCAGTTTCTCGAAGGCCGCTGGCGTTCGCGTGGACACGAGGAAGCGGGTGTGAAGCCTGCGACACAATTTCTCGATCGCCTCAACGTGCACACGATCGACGGCTACGACGTTCGCAACCAGGTGATTTCGCTGGTGCGCGAACATCTCAAGCCGGGCGAGTTTTACAAGAAACGAGATGAGGTGGGTGAAGGAGCGTTTCGACGTCTGGCGCGACGTTGTGAACCGGATCTTTTGTACCGCGTCGCGAAGTCCGACTCGCTCGGCCGAAACGCGTATTGGGTCCCGCGTGAGAAGTGGTATGGGGCGGAGGCGCAGGAGTGGTTCGTCGAGCGTGCGAAAGAATTAGACGTGGAGAAGCGCCCGCCGGATCCGCTGTTGTTAGGCCGTCACTTGATCGAATTAGGCGTGCAGCCTGGACCACGAATGGGTGAGATCACACGTGCAGTTTATGAAATGCAGTTGGACGGACGCGTGCGGACTCTCGACGACGCTATTATCGAAGCTCGAAAGATTGTGGATCAGGGTTGAGGTTGCTGTTGCGTGACGCAGTGGATCGTCCCCATGCCCCACACGAGCGGTTCGCAGTTGATCGGAACCACGCGTCGATCTGAAAACACGCGCTGAAGTGTTTCCACCGCACGCTGATCGTTCACATGACCGAAAACGGGCGCGAGTACGACGCCGTTTGCGATGTAGAAATTTGCATAGCTCGCAGGTAGACGATCGAGATTGCGCGTGTCGGTGCTGGTCCCGCCTACAACCCCCGGCATCGGTAACGTCACGATTTCAAACGGACGTCCGCTGGTGTCGGTCATTGACTTGAGCCGCGCGAGATTGTCCTGCAGCAACTCGTAGTTGGGATCTTGCGGATCATCCTCAGTCGCGCACACGATTACATTCGGAGCAACAAACCGCGCGATGTCGTCGATATGTCCGTCAGTGTCGTCGCCGACGATTCCTTCACCGAGCCACAACACTTTGCTGACACCAAGATAATTCTGCAGGTAGTCCTCGATTTCGTCCCGAGTGAGATGCGGATTGCGGTTCGGATTCAACAAGCACTGCTCCGTCGTTAGCACACAGCCCTCGCCGTTCACGTCAATTGCCCCGCCTTCCAATACGATCCCGGGTTCGAAACGTCGCATTTCGCAGCACGGGCTCCAGGAAAAGCGGCACGCGATCGTCGTGCTTCAACGTTTCATACTTGTTGCCCCACGCGTTAAAGATCCAATCGTTGAAAGCAGCGCGACCACGGCCGTCGATCAGAAAGTTTGGTCCATAATCCCGCATCCACGAATCAACGGTGGGAATGTGATAAAAACGGATGTTGCCGGCCGATGGAAACAGGCAACGCCTGAACACCTCGTGTTCCGTCACCTCGTCGTCAACCAGCAGGTTCACTGTTTCGTGCGGCGTCAAAGCCGCCATCATCTCGATGTAGATCTCTTCGACCTGCGACACGCGGTCGGGCCACGTTTCCGGATCCTTGGGCCACGTCAGCCACGTCGCAGCGTGCGGACGCCATTCGGCGGGCATTTGAAAACCGAGAGTGGCTGGAGTTTCTTGCGGAGTTACAGGCATGGTTCAGGATCTGATTGTTTTGAGTCGGAAGTGCCGGCCGATGCCGATAAAACTGATCAGGACCCAGAACACTTCCATCAACAGCGCGGAAAGATTGAAGTCGACGATCAACGACGCGACGATCAGGCTCGCACCCACTGCGTTTAGAACGGAGTAGGCGAGATCTGAGCTTCTAATCTTGTCGAGTTGCAGCAACAGGTAGGCAACCACGATTATCACGACGCCGACGTTGCCGACGAAGTCTATCAACCCGTAATTCATGTTCATTCCCCAAAGCGGAAGCGAAGTCCGTCGTAAGCGTCGATGCGGCGGTCGCGCAGGAACGGCCAGTTCTGCCGCGTCTCTTCGATCTTCGTCAGGTCACACTCGACAACCAGCACCTCTTCATTTTCCGCGGAAGCTTTCGCGATGATGCGGCCAAACGGATCGGCGACAAACGACTGGCCCCAGAACGTCAGCTTTCCTTCATGGCCGACGCGATTCACGACCACCACGTAGAGTCCATTCGCGATCGCATGCCCGCGTTGAATTGTTTCCCAGGCTGAATGCTGCGCTTCGTTCATCGACTGTTCCTCGTCGGGCAGCCAGCCGATTGCCGTCGGGTAAAACAAAAACTGCGCGCCGCCGAGAGCGGTGAGTCGCGCCGCTTCGGGAAACCACTGGTCCCAGCAGACGAGTGTTCCGATTTTTCCGTACGCTGTGTCGTGCGTTTGAAACCCGAGATCGCCGGGAGTGAAATAGAACTTCTCGTAGTAGAGCGGATCGTCAGGGATGTGCATCTTGCGATACTTACCGACGATCTTTCCTGATGTGTCGATCATCACTGCGGTGTTGTGATAAACGCCCGCGGCGCGTTTTTCGAAAAGCGACGCCACGATCACGACGTCGCGCTGTCGCGCGACCTTGCCAAGAGCCTCCGTCGTCGGACCGGGGATCGTCTCCGCCAATTTGAACAGTTGGATATCTTCGGTCTGGCAGAAGTACTGCGATCGAAACAGCTCCTGAAGACAGACGATCTGTGCTCCGCGTTTTGCAGCATCGTTGATGCCGGCGATCGCCTTTTTAAGGTTTTTCTCCGGTTCCGGCACACAACTCATCTGCACCAGACCGACGGTGACGGCGTCGGCGCCGCGCTTCTTTTTCGGCATGTCTCGCAGTATAGCAAAGCATTCGTGCGATCCGTGTTTGCTCTGCTAAGATGTCCGGTCTTTTTGAGTACCTTATTGGAAAGAGTAGGGAAATGATCGATTTTGCATTGACGGAAGACCATCATGCGCTGGTGCAAACGGTGCGGGAGTTTGCGCAGAAAGAGGTCGCGCCGCATATCAAGGAATGGGACGAAAAACAGCATTTTGAGCCTTCGGTTTTGAAGAAGCATGGCGGCGTTGAACCTGCTCGGCGTGTGCATTCCCGAGGAGTATGGCGGCGCGGGTTTTGACTACATCTCGCTCGGACTGGTTTGTGAAGAACTCGAAGCGGTTGACACTTTCATGCGCGTCGTCATGTCAGTGCACACGGGTTTGAACTCGCTGACGCTTTACACGTGGGGCAGCGAAGAGCAGAAGCGAAAGTACCTGGTGCCACAAGCGAAAGGCGAAAAGCTCGCGACCTATGGTTTGACCGAACCCGGCGCGGGTTCGGACGTCGTCGGCGCGCGATCGACTGCTCGTCGCGAAGGCAACGAGTGGGTGCTGAATGGCGAGAAGATGTGGATCAGTTTGGCGGATGTCGCCGACAATTTTCTCTTCTTCTGCTGGACCGACGAAGAGAAGCGACGCCAGCGCGATCACACGGGCATGTCGTGTTTCATCGTCGAGCGCAGCATGAAGGGTTTCTCTTCCGGAACGATTCACGGCAAGTTGGGCATTCGCGCGGGCAACACGGGTTATTTTTCGTTGCAGGACGTGCGCGTGCCGCAGGAGAACATGGTTGGTGAAGAAGGTGAAGGTTTCAAGATCGCGATGTTCGCACTGGAGCAGGGACGTTACACGGTTGCGTCGGGCGCGACCGGCGTGATTCGCGCGTCGCGTGATGCTTCGGTTGCGTATGCGAACACGCGCGAAACGTTTGGCACGAAGATCGGGAATCATCAGCTAGTGAAGCAGAAGATCGCGGAGATGGAAGCCGATTATCAGATGAGCCACTTGCTGTGGCTGCGCGCCGGCTATTTGAAGAACGAAGGGCTGCCAAACGCCAAGGCGACGAGTCTGGCGAAGTGGCAAGCCACGATCAGAAGCGAGAAGGCCGCATCGATGGCGATTGAAGTTCATGGCGCGAACGGTTATTCAAACGACTATCCGGTCGAGCGTTACCTGCGTAATTGCAAGGCCGCGATCATTTACGAAGGCACGCGCGACATTCACACGCTGATGCAAGCCGACTGGGCGCTGGGCTTGAAGAAAGAGAAGCCGGCGCGACGTATCCTGCCGCCATTCGAAGAAGTAGTCGCGCGGCCCTGTCCCTTCAATCAATCCAAGCTCTTCATTGCGTCACGAGAAAGACGTCCCACGCCCACCGGCCCACCGACGCGCCGGTGGCGTCTTTCACCCTGGCGCGATAGCGAAACTGGTTTCCGTATCGATCCGCGCGTTGCGATTCCTTGAACTCCAACTCCAGCGCAACGACTTTCAACGACGCCAAGGTGTGAAGCTCATCCGGTTCAGACACGCCGTTATGGTTCGTGTCCTGCCATAAACGGAGACTGCTGAAGACAGCATCCTGCTGATCGATCAGGCCATCGCCGTTTCCACCGTTCGCCGCTTTATCAAACTCAGCCAGTGCCAGAAAACCATTCTTATTCTTCGCCTCTGGTTGCGGTGTGTAGTCGCCAAAAAGTTCCGCGCCGTTATCGACAAGGCCATTGCCGTTGCGGTCCATCGCAAGCCAGGCATCGTCTGAACCGGCGAGCGTCCAACTCAACTTCTCCTGCGCCCCATTTCCGTGGAGGTCAAACTCGACACCCGCCTCGGCGCCACTCAGCGCAATTCCGTTACCTGCTATGTCGACGACGATCGGCGAGCCGGCACACGTGTTACAGCCTTCGCAGCGACACGTGTCGAAGTCGAAATCGCCGCCGAACATAGCGCACTTGCTCACTAACGGCTGGCTGCACGTCGTACTCGTCGAAACACAACACAGACCCGATATCATCCTGCTGCCTGACGGGCATGTGCCGTCGAAACCGGCTGCGGTGCAGTTGCTACTGCCGGCCGGTCCCGGAAGATTGCACGAGAAGTGTTCGGAGTTAACGTCGCGCCACAAGTTACCGCCCGTTACCGTCGCCGCCTGCTGACGCTATGCCGATACTCAACGTGACCTGCGCGGTCGTACCGCAGTTCGTCCCGAACAGACACGTCGAGAACGCCACGCCAGTTGCCGAGGCGCATTGGATCGACGTCCCCGCAGGCCCGGTGCGATTCTCAGTTTTCAGATCTTTCGAACCGACGTGCGAAAAGAACGGCGTGAGATGGTCCAACGTGCCCGCTTCGAACGCGCCGAAGTTACTGACCACGACAGCGCACCGTTGAAAGCCGCCGGTAATCGGCGTGCACGCGCCGACGTAATCCGCCGGCGCCACCATGCTCGCCGGAAATGTGCTCGTTGAGATCGACGCTGAACCATGACGGCAGCGGCGTTGTAATCGAAGCGTCGCTGTACTCTTCCGTGACCGTTCCACCACCGCCCGAACTTCCACCTCCACCCGCGCCGTCATCGATCGCGACATCGCCATCGATTATTGAGGCATCGACAGCCAGCGTTGAAACTCACTCTGTTTGGCGCTCTTTGTCTTGTACGGCGGCCTTTTCTCTTCCCAGACGCGCGTGACGCCGTTGACGATCGCATCCCAAAACTCCGGCGCGCCCGCCGTTTTCATGAAACAGCGCGAGCGCTCGATAGGTGCGCGACCGTCCGTCCAACCGCACCGTCACCTGGTACGACGTGTAGCTGACGACGTCGTAATACTTTGCCGGCTCGAAATGAAATGCATCGGCGGACGGTCCACTGCGGGTCGAACACGGACGCATATTGTCCACGCTCCCACGCTGCCCCGAAAGTCGCTTCCTCCGGGCCATCATCAAGCGCGTGAGTGCCGCGAGTGAGAGAGATGACGTCGCCGGTCGGCAGCGTGATCAGTCCCGCATACGGTCGAGCAAGAATCTCTTTGACATCACCGGAACGAAAGTCGCCGAGCTCGAAGCGAAGATTAGCCTCTGTCTTGAAAAGGCTTTCTGCGTGAATTCATTCTGAAGCACTTGCGCCGCCGCGTTGTAACTTTCGAGCCTGGCGTAAGTGTCCCTGATCAGCTTTTCCTGCTGTGCCGCGCTTGCATGTGCGCAGCAGATAGCAACGACAGATCAAAACCCAATTTATCTTCTTCATGAGGATCTCCTAGTTTAGTGAGGACGTTTGTTTTAACTCGCGCTCGATGATCTTTTGAAATTCCGCAAAACTGAGCGCGCCCTTGATCAACTTTCCATTCACGAGAAAGCTCGGCGTACTGTCGATACGAAAACTCCGCGCCGTTTCCATGTCGCAACGACAGCGGCCCGTGACTGCTCGGAACTCACACACGTCTTGAAACGCTCCAATCCGAGCCCAAGCTCCGCCGCGATGCGATCGAACACCGCCGGCGACAAACTGTCTGCCGCAAACAGCGCATCGTGAAACTGCCAGAACCGATCCTGCTCCCCAGCGCAATACGCCGCCCGCGCCGCAGACACCGCGTTGCGATGACCCTCGAGCGGCAGATGCTTGAAAACCAACCGCACGTCTTTGCCATAGCTGTCGAGAAGCTGCTTCAATGTCGGTTGCACCTCGCGACAGAAGCGACACTCGAAATCAGAAAACTCGACGATCGTCACCGCCGGTCTCACTGCCCCGAGAGCAGGCGATGCCCCATCGTCCAAACGCAGCGCGAACGACGGCGCGGCGAGATTCATCGTGATGGTCCACTTCGTTCTCAGTCGCTCCAACCCGGCGCGGTAGTGCTTCATGCGTGCCTGGTTTTCCAGATCCAAACGCAACCGCTCCCGCGCTTCGTCCGGACTCATCGACGCGAAGAACGACGCATTCTGCGCAAACGTTTCCTCAACCTGAGCGCGCGTCACGTTGATCTCGCCCTGCGTGAGTTGCCGTCGCAGTTCGTCAACAGACACGCCACGAGCCTTCGCCTCCACTCTCGAGCAATCGCGAGACGATCAGATTCTCCAGCGCGGCTTTTCTGATCGCGTAGAGCTGTTGTTGCAGCGGATAAATACGCGTGGCGATCGAGTCGTCGACCTGCTTCTGCGTGATCGGAACGCCGTTGACTGAAGCGACAACCGTTTCAGGCGTTTGCCCTCGCGCGACAGCGATGACGACAAAGAATATTAAGAAGACACACATTCCCCGTGAGGATTGGGACATCATTCGTAAACTCCATTTTGTTTTGATGTTTCGTGGGGCGATGCGCAATGTAGGCCAACTTATGGTCTACGTCAATTGCCGAAAGCGGCTATTTTGTAACGAAAGTGGCTAATGTTTCGGTCGCGTGCGCTTCGTCTTCGACTTCAACGCCGCCAACCGCGCGGCGATGCGATACGCGCGCGGCGTCATTCCGTGTCGCTCTCTGAAATCCTTCATGAAATGCGTCACTGAAACGAGACCGATCGATTCCGCGATCTCTTTCAGCGACATAAACGTCGTCGCCAGCAGCACCTCGGCTTTTCGGAACCGCAGCTCGCGCAAATATTGACGCGGACTCGTTCCTGTTTCCTGTTTGAAAAGGTGTCGAAAACGCGAAGGCGAGAGATTCACCAGCGTGGCCGACGTGCGAGTGTCCCACGCGCGTGAGGTGTCGTTTTCCAGTATATGAGATGACAAACTCTATTCTTCGATCCATGTGATGAGGACGTTGAAACGAAGATGCGCGCAGACGCGCACGCTCAAATGTCGGGCGAGATTACTCGTTGACTTCAGGTTTGTCTACTGCACCGAAGCTACAAAATTGTAGTTCGCTCTGTTAGTATGAACACGCATTCCTCATCATAATTGCACGGGGATGAGATTCTGAAACTGCCAAATCAGGAGAACTTGAACGAATGGGCGACGACCTAAGGACAGAGCGCGAGTTGTCTCTGGATTTCCTGCGCGTATGCGAAGCGGCGGCGATTGCGGCGGCGCGGACGATGGGCCAGGGCGATCGCAATTATTCCGATCAGGTGGCAGTCGAGGCCATGCGCGAAGTGATGGACACGGTGCCGATGCGCGGCCGCGTCGTGATTGGCGAAGGCGAACGCGACGAAGCGCCGATGCTTTATATCGGCGAGGAAGTCGGCGGCGGATTTCAGCGCCGGCGAGGAGATCGCGGAGTCGTGTCCGGAAGTCGACATCGCCGTCGATCCGCTCGAAGGCACGAACCTTTGCGCACTCGGCGCAAACAACGCGATCGCCGTGCTCGCAGCGGCCGAACGTGGCGGACTGCTCAACGCGCCCGACATCTACATGGACAAGATCGTCGTTGGTCCATCGTCGCGCGGCGTGGTCGACATCGACGCGCCCGTCAAAGACAACCTCAAGAACATCGCGCGCCGGCTGGGACGCGACATCGAAGATCTGACGGTGATCGTGCTCGATCGTTCACGTCATAAAAAACTGATCGACGACGTGCGGGCCGCGGGCGCGCGCATTCGCTTGATCTCCGACGGCGATCTTTCCGCGGGTATTTCGGCGGCGGTCGCCGGCACAAACATTCACGCGTTGATGGGCATCGGCGGCGCGCCGGAAGGCGTGATCACGGCAGCGGCGATGAAGTGTTTGAACGGCGAGATCCAGGCGCGGCTCGTTTTCGATCCCGAACGCCTGGGCGTCGATCAAGACAAAGTGCCGCCGCGCGAAGAAGTGCTCGATCGTTTGGCGTCGATGGGCATCAAGGATCCAAACAAGATTTACGACACAGACGATCTCGCGCCGGGCAAGAAGATCATTTTCGCGGCAACCGGGGTGACCGATGGCGCGTTATTAAAAGGCGTGCGCTTCTTTGGCTCGGGCAAACGCACGCACTCGGTGGTGATGACGACGGAATCGCGGCACATTCGGTTTGTCGACACGCTGCACATCGAAGGCGGCCCGGATACGGTTATTCAGGTTTTGAGCCCTTATATTCCCAAGTTGTTTCACACCCGACGGCCGCTGGTCTGTTTGGGCCATCAGCGCGTCACCTCGTGACGTTGCTGGTTACGCTGATCGATCATTGCGCCCGCTGGCTGCGGCGGGCGGTCGACAGCGAAATTGCCCGCAGGGATCTACCGCGCGTTCGCGCATGCTCTGTCATCAACTTCCCGAACGCTCCTACTTCATCGACGGACACAAGTTCGCAGTCTGTTCGCGTTGCACGGGACTCTATTTCGGGTTTGCGTTTACGCTGCTGTTCTATCCGCTGATTCGCTCGCTCAGAGAACGCTGCATTTCCCGCGCGCCGCTGGCTGCTGCTCGGCGCGCTTCCGCTCGTTATCGATTTCAGCCTGACTTTTTTCGGCATCTGGGAAAACACGCACACGTCGCGTCTGTTGACCGGTCTATTGCTCGGCAGCGTGGCCGTTTTTTACGTGATGCCGGGAATCTCGATCTGAGCTTCAGCACCCGGCGGCAGCCGCGCTCGCGGCGAACCACCACGCGCCACTTTACGCTCGTTTCACCGGAGAGTATCGCCTCGGCCCCGAGCGACTACAGCGCCGCCTGAACGCGCAAATAGCAGGTTTCGCCTATTCGCTTCGCTTATGTGGTCTGGCGCTACTGAGCTACAATCTGGCGCTTTATGATTTTGCAAGCACCAGCACCAACTCCCTGGCCCAATCCAATCGGTCCGCCGACCCGCAAGACGTCTTCGAACGCTATTTCCACGATGGCGTCTATAAGACCTGGGGAAACATCAGTCCGCTCTACCAGCTCGACGCTTTCGACTGGATCATTCTGATCGTCTATTTCCCGATCCTGACGCACGCTCGCGATCTACGGCGCGTATCGCATCAAGCAGGTGATCGACTTCTGGCGCTATCGCAAGTTCGTGCCAGAGCCGGGCGGCAACTTTGCCGAAGCCGATCTGCCGCGCATCACGGTTCAGCTTCCGCTTTTCAACGAGCTCTACGTCGTCGATCGTTTGCTCAAAGCCGTGACGGCGATCGACTACCCGCGCGAGAAGCTCGAAATCCAGGTCCTCGACGACTCAACCGACGAAACCATCAAAGTCGCGGAAGCGGTCGTCGCGAAGTATGCCGCGCAGGGTTTCGACATTCACTACATCCATCGCTCGGATCGCACCGGCTTCAAAGCCGGCGCGCTCGAGAACGGGAACAAGTCCGCCAAAGGCGAACTGTTCGCGATCTTCGACGCCGACTTCGTTCCGAAACCTGATTGCCTGCGCAAGCTCGTCGACTTCTTTACCGACCCGCTCGTCGGTTGCGCGCAGATGCGCTGGTCGCACATCAACGGCCGCTACAACCTGCTGACGCGTTTGCAGACGATCATGCTCGACGGCCATTTCGTCGTCGAACAGACCACGCGCAATCGCACCGGCGGATTTTTCAACTTCAACGGCACGGCCGGCATCTGGCGCCGCCAGGCGATCGAGATGAGCGGCGGCTGGCAGCACGACACGCTGACGGAAGACACCGATCTCAGTTTCCGCGCGCAGTTGATGGGTTGGAAGTTTGTTTACCTGCTCGACGAAGAAGCGCCCGCGGAGATCCCGGTCGAGATCAACGCGTTCAAGGCGCAGCAACGCCGCTGGGCCAAGGGCGTGATGCAGGTCGGTATGAAACTGTATCCGCGCATCTGGCTCGCGCCGCTGCCGTTTCGCGTGAAGCTGGAAATGTTTTTCCGTTTGACGGGAAACATCAGTTATCCGCTGATGATCGTCGCGAGCTTTCTGCAGTTTCCGCTGTTGCTCGTGCGTTACAACCAGCCGTTTTACCACTTGATGGTGCTCGACCTGCCGCTGCTGTTCTTCTCGTCGATCTCGGTCGTCCTGTTTTACGGTTCGGCGGTCTGGTATCTCGACGAGAAACGTGCGCCGCGATTGCTGCACCTGCCGCTCGTGATGGGACTCGGCATCGGCCTGGCGTTTTCAAACGCGCGCGCCGTGCTGGAAGCGCTGCTGGGTGTGAAGTCGGAATTTGTGCGCACGCCGAAGTATCGCGTTGAAGAGACGAGCGACGCGACCTGGAAACGGAAGAAGTACAAACGCAAGCGCGGTCTGTTGCCGTTGCTGGAGTTGGGTTTCGCCGTCTATTTCCTGCTCGCGATCGTCTACTCCGCGCGGCTGCACATGTGGGGCACGATTCCGTTCCTGCTGTTGTTCTTTTTCGGTTTTGGCTACATGGGCGTGATGAGCATGCTGCAAACCGCCAGCGGCAAACGCCTCGCCGCCTCTGGCGTCCGGTGAAAACTTAAGACACTCACTTCGCCAGTCGACTTTCAAGAAGGAAGGAAATCATGTTTAGAATTCCCCGTCATGCTACACCGCATGTGCTTGCTGGTCGTCGTGTCTATTATCATCTCTATCAGCACCCTCGCTCAGTCGCAAGCGAACACCGGAAACATCGAAGGCCGCGTCACCGATCCGAACGCGGCCGCAGTTCCCAATGTCACCGTCACCGCGACGAATCTCGCAACCGGCTTACAAAGAATGCCAGTCACGAACGACGAGGGCATCTATCGCATCGTGTTTCTCCCGCCGGGCAATACAAAGTTGAGACGAGCGGCGCGCAGGGATTCGCGCCGGCGACTTTCACGAACGTCGTCGTGACCGTCGGCGGCCAAACACCGCTCGACATCCAATTGGCAGTCGGCAACGCGACCGTCGCGATGGTCGACGTTTCCGCCGAAGGACAGGTCGTTGAAACTACACGCACTTCGATCTCTTCGGTCGTCAACGAACGCGCGATTCAAAACCTTCCCGTCAACGGCCGAAACTTTCTCGACTTCGCCACGCTGACGCCGAGTGTCGTGCGCGATCCAACGCGACAAGGCGACCTCGCCGTTGGCGGACAAAAGGGAACTCTGAACAGTCTGCAAGTTGACGGCGCCGACAACAACAACACGTTCTTCGGACAATCGTTTGGCCGCACCGGCACGCGCCCGCCTTACCAGTTTTCGGAAGAATCGGTGCAGGAGTTTCAGGTAAACCAAAACGGTTTTTCGGCGGAGTTTGGCCGCGCGGGCGGCGCGGTGATCAACGTCGTCACGAAGTCGGGAACAAACGAATGGCACGGCAGCGCGTTTGAATTCTTCCGCGATGAAGCGCTCAATTCAAACACGCCGATTCTCACGGCGCGCGGAGCGAAACGGCCGAAGTCGCAGATCAATCAGTTTGGCGCGACGATCGGTGGTCCAATCAAAAGGGATCGCGCTTTCTTCTTCTTTGCTTACGACGGCCAACGTTCGAACATCCCGAACGTCGTCGACGCGCCAAACTTTTTCGCGCAGCCGGCAAGCATTCAAAACCTGCTGGCGCCGAAGATGAACACGTATCAGATCGGGCGCGACCAGGACGTCTACATGGCGAAGACCGACATTCGCCTGAACAACGCAAACCAACTCGTGCTGCGTTTCAACCAACAGAACTTCACCGGCAACAATAACGAGAATGGTGGTCCACTCAGCGTCGAAGAACACTCCGGAAACAGCGTTGCGAAGACGACGACTTTCTCCGGTTCGTTGATCTCGACCTTGACGCCGACGCTCATCAACGAGTTTCGTTTTCAGTTTGGCCGCGACCGCGAACCTGGCGAAGCAAACAGCGACGTCACCGAAGCGCGTATTCAAACCGGCGGCGGTTTTCTCCAGTTGGGACGAAACAATTTCAGCCCGCGCGAAACCACGATCAAGCGCGCGCAGTTCATCGACGTCGTCAGTCTCACGCACGGCAAACACAGTCTGAAATTCGGCGCTGATCTGAATTTCGATCGCATCTTCAACTTCTTCCCGGGCCTGTTCACCGGCCAATTCACGTTCAACTCGTACGCGCTGTTTGCGTCGAACACGCCCGCCGCTTTCACGCAGAACTTCCCCGGCGCGGGCACGTCAGGCGGAACGACGCATCCGGATCTGAACGAATATGGACTGTTCGTGCAGGACGACTGGCGTGTCACGCCGAAACTGACTCTGAATCTCGGCCTGCGTTACGACCTTCAGGATCTCGCCGATCCGTCGGTGAATAATCCGAGCGCCGCTCTTGGCGGCAGTCGGTCTGGACACGACCACGCCGGTCAAAGACGGCAACAACTTCGCGCCGCGTTTCGGATTCAGTTATGCGTTTGACGACAAGACGGTGCTGCGCGGCGGTTATGGCATTTTCTTCGGACGCACGCCCGCGATCATGCTCGGCACGGCGCATTCGCAAAACGGAATTCAGGTCACCGGCGTCAGTTTGAACTGCACGCTGGTTCCGAATCCGTGTCCGATTTATCCGAACATCTTCACGGCGCCGCCGTCGGCCGGCGGCGTTAATCCGAGTCTTTACTTGTTCGCTGAAGACTATGCGCAGCCGTACGTTCAACAGGGACGTCTCGGCGTCGAGCGCGAACTGTTTGCGAATACGAGTTTGTCAGTCAGTTACCTGTACTTCCGCGGTGTGCACATCAGCCGCACGCGCGACATCAACCTCGGCGCCGCCGGTCCCGACCACAGTCACCGATCCGGCCGGACAAACGTTCACCGTGCTGCGTCATCCGACGGCACGTCCGATTCCGGGTTTTGCGCGCATCAGTTTGTTTGAGAGCACGGCCGACTCGCGTTATAACGCGCTGGCGATGGAACTGAAGCGCCGCTTCACACGCGGCTTCCAGTTCATCGCCGCGTACACGTTCTCGAACTCAGATGACAACCGGCCGGATCAGACGATGGTCGTTGTCGGCGCCGACGATGCGAAAGGTTTGCAGAACAACCTCGACATCAATGCAGACTGGGGACGCAGCGATCTCGACATCCGGCATCGTTTTGTGTTCAGTCCGGTTTATGAGATCGGAACCGTGCAGAACGACAACGCGTTTGCGCGAAACCTGCTGAGCAACTGGATCTTTTCGGGCATCATTACGCTGCAATCGGGCTTTGCGTACTCAGCGTTGATTGCGGGTGATGCGAATCGCGACGGTAATCCGAGTACCGATCGCGTGCCGGGGACGGAACGAAACGGCTTCACGACGCCGAGCATTTACATTTTTGACGCGCGCGTGACGAAGACGTTCAAGTTTGGGGAGAATTACAGCTTGAGCATTCTCGGTGAGGCATTCAATCTGTTCAATCGATCGAACATCGCGACCGTGAACACGGGACGTTACGGAATTGCGAGTTCGTCGGCGTTAGTGTTGACGAACCCGGCGGCGTCGACGCCGTTTGGTGGTCCACGAACGTTCCTCGGCGAGCGCCAGATTCAGTTAGGTGTGCGGTTCAGGTTCTAACCCGAACCTTAAGGTCTTTCGAGGGAGGCGCGGTCCCAGTTTGCGAGGTTCGCGCCTGCCTCGTAAGTGCTCTGCAAGAAGTCCATCAAAGCCTCATCCGGATTCGCTGCCGTCCGCACGTCGTCGTAGTACATCAGAAACTCAGACAGATCGTTACTCCAAAACGCCTTGTCCGGTCGAAGTGGGGCCGCGCTCAAGCCCTCCGGCGCCGGAGCGGTGTACGAGTAGAACGCGGCTTTGCCCAAGGGGCCTTGTCCGGGCCACCAGCCGTGACTGATTACCTCGTGCGAGTAGGCTTCGCGTGTGATCACATCGGCATCGGGACGCGCCGGCGCCGGTCTTCCGGAAAAGCGTGTGACCGCCAGATCGAAACTCCCCCAGAAGAAGTGCACCGGGCTGCATTTCCCTATGAATCGCGAACGAAACTCCTGCATCACCTTCTCCGACGCGCGTAAAACCTGCCAGAACCTGTTGGCATACTCGGGATCGTACGACGCGTGCTGTTCGTCCCTGTCGAACGGGATCGGATCCTGAATCTCCACCGGCATCTTCCAGATGTGAACTTCCAGACCGAGCTGCCGCAGCGTGTCCATCGTTTCCGCGTAAAAAGCGGCGACTGACTTCGGTCGCAAGTCGATCGTAGCTGCCGCGCCGTCGCTGCACTTGGTCACGAGCTTGTGGTCGACAAAGTCAAACTCCATCTCGAAAAACGTGTCGCCGTAGGGCATCGCGGTGGTCGTCAGACCGCGGGCGGAGACGTAGAGCGGCACGTTCCACCAGTGATTTACGAGCGGCGTCTGCGCCAGGCGGACCTTGCCGACCACCTGCGTCCACATGTGCAGCGTGGCACAGGTGTCCTTCCATTCTTCCAGCGGTAACGATGGCCATGTCATAATGCAAGAGCTTAACCCGATCGTCTACTATCAACAACCTATTCTTCAGTTCGTGTCCCCATCGGTCGTAAACAGGCGCAATTTCTCCTCCTCGCCGGAACACGACTGAATACGGATACCGAGGTCTCGCGTTAATGAGAAGGTTTGATTTTAAGGTCATCGTATTTTTCGTCGGTCTCACCGTGCTGCTGACTGTCGGCGTGATTGCGCTTTGGGAGGCGACACTACGCCCGCCTTTCTTTGCGTGGGTCGACGCGCGATATCCCGGGGAGGCGAACGTCCAGCGCCGCTGGGACATCAAGCAGCGCGTCGAACACGTGGCGATTTCGTTCATGGTCGACGCACTGGTGGTGACGCTGCTGCTGCGTTTGGTCCATCGACAACAACGTCAACTACGAACGAGTGAAGAACGTTACCGGGCGCTGTTCGAACAGGCGCGAGACGGCATTGGCCTGGTCCGCCTATCGGACCATCGCCTGGTTGAAGCGAATAACAAGGTTTGCGAGATACTTGGTCGGCCACAACAGGACTGTCTTCAACGCGACGTTCGCGATCTCTTCCGCACGAGTACTCCAAACGCACAACCGGAAGTCACGATTCTGAACGGCCAGCCTTCGGGCGAAAGCGAGTTGACGATTCAGACTGCGGAGGGCGAGTCGCGGCCGATTTCAGTGTCATTTACGCCGCTGTCCACCGAAGACGGCGAGAAGGTCATGATCATGTCCCTTCGCGATCTGTCCATGCGAAAGAAACTGGAAGCCGATCGCGAAGAAATGCAGCGCCAGCTTTACCAGTCGTCAAAGATGGCGTCGATCGGCGAGTTGTCCGCGGGCGTGGCCCATGAGATCAACAACCCGCTCAACGGCATCATCAATTTCGCCCAGCTCCTGAAAGACGAAGAAACGCCGCGCTCGGAATTCGAGCAACAGATGATCGACGGCATCATCGACGAAGGCGAACGCATTGCTCAAATCGTCCGCGGGCTGCTGACCTTTGCCTCCGCAAACACGCACGAGCTCAGTCACGTTCACTTCGCCGATTCGATCAAAACCTCGATCGCACTCTTCGGACGACAGTTTGAAAAAGACGGCATCACTGTGGAGATCGACCTGGAGCCGGACCTTCCGCTGGTCCGCGCTGATGGTTCACGGCTCAGGCAGGTCGTCGTCAACCTGATCAGCAACGCGCATCACGCCCTGAAAGCGAAGCCGAGCGATGCCGTCGAACGCAAAGTGTTCCGAATTAGCGCGCGGCGTTCCGGCAAAGACGGCAAACTCGTCCGCGTGGAGTTTTACGACAACGGCATCGGGATCAACCGCGACGACCTGAACAAAGTTTTCGATCCCTTCTTCACCACGCGTCGCGAAATAGGCGGAACTGGTCTCGGCCTGAGTGTCAGTTTCGGCATCGTTCGCGATTTCGGCGGAACGATCACGGTCGAAAGCGAGGAAGGACAATTCACGCGATTCATTATCGAACTTGCCGCGATCGAAACGTTGGAGGCTGAGTACGTTTGATGCCTAAAGTTCTACTGGTCGACGACGAACCCAGCATCCGCCTCACAATGGGCGAGTTTCTGAAGCGTGCGGGCTACTCGGTGGTCACGGCGGCGGATTACAACGCCGCCGTGGTCCATAAAGCCGAGGACCTGGACGTCGCGGTCATCGACATCAATCTGCCGGGCAAGAACGGTATTCAGTTGTTGCAGAACATCCGCGACGCGGAAATCTACGTTCCCGTCATCATGATCACCGGCGAACCCAATTTGTCCGTGATCCCGGAAATTGTGCGCGCGGGCGCTTACGATTTCATCGCGAAACCGATCGTCAAAGACGTGTTACTCAACGCCGTCGGCCGCGCGGCCGAGAAGAAGCGTCTGATCGACGAGAAGCGCAGACTCGAAGAAGAGATCAGACGTCACACTGAAGAACTCGAAACACGCGTTGCCGAGCGCACCGCCGAACTCGTCGAAACTCACAAACGACTCGTCACCCAGGAACGCATCGCCGCACTCGGACGCGCGGCGGCGCAAGTTGCTCACGAAGTGAAGAACCCGCTTGCCGGGTTGCTGCTTTACTCGCTGCATCTTAAAGGCAAGGCGACCAACTTCTCGGAAAACCAAACGTATCTCGTCGACAAGATCGTCGACACCATAAATCATCTCAACAGTCGGGTAGAGCAGATCCTTGGTTTCGCCCGCCCGGTCAATCTCACGCTGCGTCCGGGAAACCTGAACCAGATGGTTAACGACGTTCTCGAGCTGCTGCGTCCCCAGTTAACGGCGAACAAAGTTGAGGTGCGTCTCTCGCTGGACCAGCACGCGGCTGACGGAATGTTCGACGACGCTTCAATTCGCGGAGCACTGATGAATCTTATGCTGAACTCCATCGAGGCGATGCCCGACGGCGGCACGTTGAGCATCACCGCCGATCGCATATCCGACGCGCTTCGACTTGAAATATCCGATACCGGACGCGGAATCGGAGAAGAAGAAGTGAAAAAGATCTTCGAGCCTTTCTACACGACGAAGACGAATGGGCTCGGCCTCGGTATGCCGTACGCGCGAAAGATCGTCGAGCAGCACGGCGGTTCGATCTCTCTAAACAGCCGTCCCGGCGAGGGCACAACGATCTCTATCGTCTTCCCAGCGCAGCCGAAGGAGACACACAATGCCCGCTAGCCGAATCCTCGTGATCGACGACGAGCCGAGCGTAACCGACGCGCTGCAGTTGGTTTTGAAAGAGCTGGGCCATCACGTCGACTCAGCGAAAAACGGCGCTGAAGCCAAAGAGTTGCTCAAAGGTTCGCCGTACGATCTCGTCTTCACGGATCTGCGACTTCCTGACGCGAGCGGCATCGATTTGCTGGCGTTGACAAAGAGCGACACGCCTGACACGGAAGTCATTGTCATGACTGCGCACGGCTCGCTCGAGATCGCGATCGAAGCGATCAAGCGCGGGGCTTTCTACTACATCGAAAAGCCTTTCACGCCGCACCAGGTCACCGCGTTGATCGAACGCGCATTGCAGTTCGAGGCGATCAAACGTGAGAACCGTAGCCTGAAGAGTGCGCTGCGGGGAGATGGTGAGGATTTCGGCCTCATCGGCCGTCACCCGAAAATGCAGCAGATCCACAACATCATCCGCACGGCTGCGCCTTCGGATGCGTCGGTGTTAATCGAAGGCGAGTCCGGAACCGGTAAAGAGTTGATTGCGGCGGCCTTTCACTTTCAGAGTTCGCGCGCGGATTTGCCGTTCACGCGGATCAACTGCGCCGCCATCCCGCACGAACTGATCGAATCCGAACTGTTCGGCTATCGAAAAGGCGCATTCACGGGCGCGGATCGCGACAAACGCGGACTGATCGAAGCGACCGCAGGCGGCACACTGCTCCTCGACGAGATCGCCGAGATGCCGAATCACCTCCAGACCAAATTATTGCGCGTGCTACAGGAGCGAAAACTCCGTCGACTCGGAGACGAGCAGGAGATCAGCGTCGATTTTCGTTTGGTCTCGTCAACCAATCGCGATACGGCACAGATGATTCGCGACGGTTTGCTGCGCAACGATCTCTACTTTCGCATCAGCACGATCAAGGTCAAACCACCGGCGCTGCGTGAGCGTCTCGACGACATACCGCTGCTCGCAAATCGCTTCCTGCAGCATTACTCCGAAAAGTACAAGAAGCGAATTCGCGAGATCTCAACGGCTGCGTTTGCGTTGTTGATGCGTTACGAATGGCCGGGGAATGTGCGCGAGCTCGAGAGCGTCATCGAACACGCGGTGCTTTTCGCGATGGAAGACAAGTTGACGCCTGACTCGTTACCGGAACATCTGCATCACGCCCAGGCTTCGGAGTTTCGCTGCGTGATTCCGCCGTATTTCACGATGGAGGACATCGAACGCGAAGCGATCGCACAAACGCTTGAACGCACCGGGGGAAACATTAAAAGGACTGCCGAGATTCTCAACTACCATCGCCCGCGCTTGTATCGAAAGATCAAAAGCTTCGGCCTGCGCGGCGGCGCCGAAAGCGAAAACCAAATCGAAAACTAATCGAGTAGTGTTTTAGTTTGCCGCATTCTCTGCGTACCTCTGCGGTCCTCTGTGACTCTGCGGTAAAAGGAGCGCAAAAATACATAAACCGCAGAGGAGCGGAGGACCGCAGAGGTACGCAGAGGAACTAAGACACCACCCTAATCTTGTGTTCCATGGTGGAACATTCCACCTCACCGGAATCCAACTTGGAACACGCATTTCGACCTCTTCATCTTCAAACAATAACGCCTTCCAACGGGCACGACGTTTGCTGAACGTGAGGCACAATTCCGCACTGTGCTTCCTAACACACTGCGTGATCTACAGATGAATCCTCGATGAAGCCTCGCCACCACGTTCGATGGTCCGCGCGGCGCGCTCAGCAAAACTCAAACATCATTGTCTTGTTCAATTGAGGAAAATTCTATGAATATCAGAAATGCTTTGCGGCAGTGGCGGTCGCTGTTCTCGTACGGCTGCGCCGCAGTTGTCGTGGCTGTCGCCGCGTCGGGAGCGCAAGCTCAAACGCCACCCACGACTTGCGAACGGACGGTTAAGGCTGATGTGGTCGCGTTGGACCAGGCCTTGATTTACAACCGTCTCGGCGCAATCAACCCGGCGGGCATGATCTACGCACTGAAGCGCGACGTCGTCGCCATCGACCCGTCGAAGGGTTTGGTCGCCGGCAACGTCACACTGCGCGCCGGCAAGCGCCCGCGTCCGATCGCATTGCGCATGAACGTTGGAGATTGTCTCCAAGTCACCTTTACAAACCTTTTAGCTCCCGACCCGGCAGATGTTAATTCATTTGCCGCGAACAACGCCCCTGCAACGCGCACCGCTTCTGCGCACATCATGGGCCTGCAACTCGTCGGCTCGATTCTTTCTGACGGCTCGAACGTCGGACAGAACCAGAGCAGTCTGGTTAACCCGGGCGGAACCGCCACCTACACCTACATCGCACAGCGCGAAGGCAGTCACTTGATGTATTCGACCGCCGCAACGACAGGCGGTGAAGGCAACGGCGGCTCGCTGGCGATGGGCCTGTTCGGTTCCGTTAACGTCCAGGTCAAGACCGCAGAATGGTATCGCTCGCAGTTAACCGCTGAAGAATTGGCGCTCGCGACCGCAAAGAACGCGGACGGCACGCCGAAGAAGACCGCGGCCGGACATCCGATTCTGAACTACGACGCCGTTTATCCGGCGGGACATCCACGCGCGGGTCAACCGATCGTGAAGATGCTCGATGCCAACAACAACATCGTGCACTCGGATCTCAATGCTGTTATCACGGGACCAAACAAGGGCCGTTTTGCGGCGGGCACGTACCGTCCAAACGCCGTGGAACCCGATCGCGATCAGCCGTTCCGCGAGTTTACCGTCGTCTATCACGACGAAATAAAAGCAATCCAGGCGTTCCCGCAGTTTGAAGATCCCGTTCTTTCGCACACGCTCTACAGCGTGAAAGACGGCTTCGCCATCAACTACGGCACCGGCGGCATCGGCGCGGAAATTCTCGCCAACCGTCTCGGCGTCGGCCCGATGGCCAACTGTACTGAATGTAAATACGAAGACTTCTTCCTGACGGCGTGGGCCGTGGGTGACCCGGCGCAGATCGTCGACGTTCCCGCGAACACCACCGACGGCAGCGGCAATTTGATCAAGGGTGCAAAGGCGACGAAGGTCCTTTTCCCGGACGATCCGTCGAACGTGCACCACAGCTATATCAACGACCACGTGAAGATGCGTGTCGTCCATGCTGGTCCGAAGGAACACCACATTCACCACTTGCACGCGCACCAGTGGTTGAACACGCCCGACAGCGACAACTCCAGCTACCTCGATAGCCAGGCGATGGGGCCGGGCTACTCGTTCACTACCGAGATCGCGCACGGCGGTTCAGGTAATCGCAACAAGACCCCCGGCGACTCGATCTTCCACTGCCACTTCTACCCGCACTTTGCACAAGGTATGTGGGAGATGTGGCGTTCGCACGACGTTTTCGAAGAAGGCACACAGCTCGACGGCGATGGCCGTCCGGTCGCCGGTGCTCGTGCTCTGCCTGACGGCGAAATCGCCAAGGGCACGCCGATTCCCGCGCTCGTGCCGCTGCCGACGATCGCGATGGCTCCAATGCCGACCGCGGCGTTCAAAGGCTATCCGTTCTACATTCCTGGCGTTGCCGGACACCGTCCGCCGCACCCGCCACTCGACACCATCGACGATGGTGGTCTGCCGCGTCACGTCATCGTTGGCGGCGAGGCCGAGAGCGTCGAGACTCGTCTCGATTTCAACAAGGAGATCTTAGTCGCGGACGCCAAGGCGATTCCGGAGACGGGAACTCCCGATGAAATCGGTGCGATGAATTTCCACGCGCAAAAACAGGTGGCGACGTTCCGTCCAGACGGTACCGCCGCAAACTTCACGCTGAACGGTCTGCCGCCGAAACCCGGCGCGCCGTTCGCCGATCCCTGCCGCGACGACGCAGGCAACGCTATTGGTCGTCCGCGCTTATACAAAGGCGCTGCGATTCAGCTCGATCTGAAGTTGAATAAAGCAGGCTGGCACTTCCCGCAGTCGCGCATTCTGTCGCTGTGGGGAGACGTGGCTCCGACATTAGGGGGAACCCGGGCACCGGAGCCACTTTTCTTCCGTGCAAATACGAACGACTGCATCACGTTTCACCACACGAACCTGACACCGCACATCTACGAGCTCGACGACTTCCAGGTGCGCACGCCGACCGACATCATGGGTCAGCACATCCACCTCGTGAAGTTTGACGTGACCTCGTCGGACGGGGCCGGTAACGGTTTCAACTACGAAGACGGCACGTTCGCTCCGGGTGAAGTACTCGAGCGCATTCATGCCATCAACGCCGGTGGCGGATTGCAGGCTTTCAACAGCACTTCGAAAACGCAACTGACCGCCAAGCCGCACCCGTTCTTCGGCACGCTTGGCGCACAAACAACCGTGCAGCGCTGGTTCGCTGACCCGACCTTGAATCTCGCGGGCAAGGACCGCACGCTCGGCACGGTCTTCTCGCACGATCACTTTGGACCTTCAACGCACCAGCAGGCCGGTCTCTATTCCGGTCTCGTGACGGAGCCGGAAGGTTCCATCTGGAAACACAATGAAACCGGCCAGGTGCTGGGTGGACGATTCGATGGTGGTCCAACGACGTGGCAGGCGGTAATTCAAACGCAGAACACGGCGGACAGCTATCGTGAGTTCCTGATCGAGTTCGCCGACTACACGCTGGCTTACAAAGCAGGCGGCGGCGTCAATGGCGCGGGTCAACCGATTCCCGATCCGGAGAACGTGATTAATCCTCCGGTGAGAGACGAGGCTCCGCTACCGATCAACATCAAGAAAGCTGATGAGTGTCCGGGCGGCGTGCCGCTGCCGTGTCCTGAAGCAGTTTCGGCTGCCGATCCGGGCACGATGGTGGTTAACTACCGCAACGAACCTGTCGCTCTGCGTGCACAGAATCCAGCGAATAACCACGCAGGCTGCGGGCGACGCAGGCGATCTGTCAAACGTCTATCGTTCTGATGTCACCCGCGCGAATCCCGCATTGAACTCCAACCCGGCTTCTATCCGGCGCTGACGGGCGGTCTTCAGGGTGGTGACCCGTTCACTCCGATGATGCGCGCTTATGAAGCCGACAGAGTGCAGATTCGCATTCTCGTCGGTGCTCACGAGGAAAGTCACAACTTCAACGTTCACGGCCAGAAGTGGCTCTACGAGCGCACCGATCCGAATTCGGGTTACCGCAATTCGCAGGCGATGGGCATCTCGGAGCACTTCGAGTTCGAGCTGCCGGGTATCGCAGCGATCAAGGGCGACACTCCGTTCGTCGATTACCTGTATCAGCCGGGTGGCTCAGTGGATAACCAGTGGAACGGCACGTGGGGTCTGCTTGCGCGCCTATCAATGGCGGCGTCGGCCTTCAGCCCGATCTTCACTGCTGCCGAACAACTCGACGGCAAAGCGGAAGCGCGTCAACAAGAAAGACTTCAACGGCATGTGTCCGGCGGCTGCGCCGAGCCGCAAAATCAGCGTGACGGCTGTCGCCGCGCAGGATGCGCTGCCCGGTGGAACGCTCGTTTACAACAACCGCACGAACCAGGGCGGCATACTGCACGACCCGACGGCGATTCTCTATGTCCGTACGAACGACATCGACGCCGCAACCGGGAAGCTCAAGACCGACGTTCCTGTCGAGCCGCTCGTGTTGAGAGCCAACGCCGGCGACTGTATTGAGCTCACGTTGTGCAGAACAATCTTCCGGCGGATCTCGCCGATCTCGCCGGCTGGAACACGCTGCCGATGATCGTCGAAGACTTCAACGCGAACCAGGTGAAGCCGTCCAATCAGGTCGGTCTCCACCCGCAGTTTGTGGCCTACGACGTGCGTGACGAGCGACGGCGCGAACGTCGGCTTCAACGTTGTAGAGCAACGCCGATCCGTACACGGCCGATGGCACGATCAAACGGCCGACACCGGGTCAGTCGTCAAGTACAAGTGGTACGCCGGCGACGTCCGCATGAACGGCACGACGAAGGTTGCCACTCCGATCGAGTTTGGCGCGACCAACCTGATCTCGTCTGACCCGATCAAGCACTCGAACAAGGGCGCGATCGCGTCGCTCATCATCGAGCCGCAAGGCTCGACCTGGATTGAAGACGCGAACTCGCGCGCACAGGCGACCGTCAGCAAGACCGACGGCAGTTCGTTCCGTGAATTCGTCCTCCAGTTCCAGACCGACGTCAACCTGCGACGCAGCGAGCTTTCGGGCGATGCGGCCGCAGTTCCAAACGTCGCGAGAGAAGAGGATCCGGAAGACTCCGGTCAGAAGGCCCTCAACTATCGCACGGAGCCGATGTGGAAACGCCTCGGTTACGAGCCTGACCTGCCGCTCGAGCAGACTCGTGCATTCGATTACACGAACTCGCTCTCGAACGCGCAGGTGGGCGGCGACCCTGTCACTCCTGTGTTCACGGCGAAGGCCGGAACACCGGTTCGTTTCCGCGTGCTCAACTCGAATGGTCACGCGCGTAACAATGTGTTCCAGGTTCACGGGCACATCTGGCAGCAGGAGCCGTACGTCAACAACTCGACCCAGATTGGCAACAATCCGCTCTCAGAGTGGAAGGGCGCCCAGCAGGGTCACGGCGCGTCGAATCACATGGATGCTGTACCTGTGAACGGCGCAGGCGGTGCGCGTGCTATTTCGGGTGATTACCTGTATCGCACGCAGTCGTCCTTCCAGTTCGATAACGGACTGTGGGGCATCTTCCGCGTCACGCCGTAACCACAAGAAGCACAAAAAAGCACAAAAGGCACAAGAAAGCATCTAAGTTCTTGTGCCTTTTGTGGCTCTTGTGCCTCTTTGTGGTTCATGGTGTCGCACTAACAGATTCGATGTTCCGCCATGGAACACACTATTTGTGACTGATCTCGTCGTTTGCCAGGTTTCCTTCAAGGCACAGTCCTTGCTCAAAGAGAAGCTTGCCCGGCGCAACTCGAAAATCAATGAAGGAAATAAGTAAATCAATGATGAAGAAAATCTCGTTCGCCGCTTTCGCTGTTCGCACTTGCCATGTTCGTCGCTGCTCCCCTGGCTCACGCGACAACGGTCACCGAAGTTCAGGCGATGCTCGCCACTTTGAAAACAAAGACAGAAACAGTAGCAATCACAGGCAAGGCTGCCGAGACGAAGGATCGGCCCGGCTTGCTCGACAAAGTTAACGAATCCGTTCTCAAGGTGGACCAGGCTAAGTTCTGCGACGCCGTCGCCAAACTCAACGACTTCAAAGTCAGAGTCAACGCCCTGATCGCAGCCGGCAAAATCAATCAGGATCCCGCTCTCGGTACCACCGGGCAGGAACTGCTGAGCTGACGCTGATGCGATTATCGCGGCGCTGAACGAACTCCAGTGCAAAGCACAGGCGCAGCCTGCACTTCTAAACCTTTCTTAACCTCAACACACCAGTTCGCTTTTTGAATTTACGTTCTCGCTGCGGCCGGCCAGGCCTGTTCCGTTATTAGTGAACAGGCCGTCGCCAGCACGCTTCGAAGTTGCATCAAAACTGAATCGTCCTCTGTCCCGAAGAGCAAAAAACGATGAAAACATGATGGACCCGATTCCTCCAGTATTGAAACAGACGTACCAGACCACCGACCTTACTCTAACCAGCTTTCTCCGCTGCCGCGGTTTCGCGATCGAGAGCATCAAGCAGAACAACGGCCGCACTCTTTTCATTTTTCAGGAGTCGCCGGAACTACGCAGCGCGATTCTCGACTTCGCGAACGATGCGGCGATCGCTGTCAGATCGTTCTGCAGCACGATGCGCGACTTGAAGGCGATTACTCGCGTGTTGATATTTTTCTTTGCGGCAGCATTGCGGTGTTGATTCCGCCATGGCTCAGCAACAGCCGGCTCAGAAGATCGAGCGCGAAGGCGTCGAGGTTGAGTTCACGATCGAGCCGATCTAAAGAAACTGGCAAGGCTTCCGAGTTGATGGAGGCGAAAGAAGCGATCTGTTCGTTTCAAAATTCAAGACAAGACAACGAAGACGCCGCTCTCCGGCGTGAAACCAAACGTTTGGCTGTCACAGCGCGGCGAGAACCTGAGCGACGAGAAGGTGTGCCGCGAGAAGATTCAATCGTTTCTCCAAGGCAGTCTTCGATCACGTCCCGACGTCGATCTGAATGCCTATTTCGTGCTCGCGCTCAACGAAGAATCGAACATATCAGTCATCGATCCGTTGCTTGGTTTCGGCTCGAGCAAGCTGTTGACGCTCGTGATGCTGAAGAGTCCAGGCGAAGATTGGGCGCAGAAAAACAGCGACGAAAAGCTTTTCGTCAGCATGCCCGGCGCTAATCAGATCGCCGTCGTCGACACGAACACATGGAAAGTCATCTCGAATATCGATGCGGGATTGAAACCTTCGCGTGTTCGGTTGCAACCGGATCAGCGATACCTGTGGGTTGGCAACGATGCCGCCGCGCCCGACAAGCCGAGTGGCGTGACGGTGATCGACACCACCACGTTGAAAGTCGTGGCCCAACTCGCAACCGGAAACGGACATCACGAGATCGACTTCAGCAGTGACAGTCGTTTCGCGTTCGTCACCAACGAGACTGACGGCACGCTGTCAGTCATCGACATTCAGAAACTCGCGAAAGTGAAAGACCTCAAGACCGGCGCGCCCGCAACGTCGCTCGCATTTTCAACCATCGGCAACGCGCTCTACCTCGTGAATGAAACAGACGGAAGCATCGCTGTTGTCGATGCGCGCCGCCACGAGATCGCGACGCGTATTCAAACGAAGCCGGGCATCAAAAACGTTCGTTTCGCACCCGGCGGTCGCTGGGGTTTCGTGCCAAACGCGAAAGAGAACGTCGTCTACGTTTTCGACGCTTCGACGAACCGTCTGGCGCACACGATCACCGTCGACAAAGGTCCCGATCAGGTCGCGTTCACGGACGCGTTTGCTTATCTGCGCTCGACTGGTTCGACGGAAGTCAGCATGGTGCGGCTGAGCACGTTGACGGGCCAACCTGACATCACGAAGTTTCCCGGTGGACAGACTGCGCCGGCCGACGCTTCAGTCGAAGCGAGCGCCGACGTGATCGTGCCGGCTCCGGAAGGAAACTCGGTGCTCGTCGCGAATCCCGCTGACCGAGTCATCTACTACTACTCGGAAGGCATGGCGGCTCCGATGGGTAGTTTTCAAAACTATCGCCGCAAACCGCGCGGGCTGATGGTCGTCGATCGTTCGTTGCGTGAAGTCACGTCGGGCGTTTACACAACGACGACGAAGTTGCCGAAGAGCGGCAGCTACGACGTCGCTTTCCTGCTCGACTCGCCGCGAATCACCCACTGTTTCAACGCCGAAGCGAAGCCGAATCCCGACGTTCCTCGCGAAAAGAAGGTCGCGATTCAAATCGAATACTTAAACAAGGAGAAGCAACTGAGCGTCGACGAAAATTACAAGCTGCGCTTCAAGATCGTCGACAGCGCGACGTTGAAAGCGAAGAGCGATTTGAAGGACGTGCGGGTGCTGACGTTGCTGTCGTCAGGCATCTGGCAGAAGCGCGACTTCGCGCGTTCGGCCGGCGACGGCGTCTATGAGCTCGACATAAAAGTTCCGCAGGCGGGCTCGTATTTCGTGTTTGTCGAGAGCAGATCGCAGGGCGTGAGTTTCAGGCAACTGCCTATGCTGACGCTAAAGGCGGTGCCGACTGCAACACACCACCATCACGCACAACTGAAAACCTATTCGTGTCCGATGCATCCGGATGTTAAGTCAAAGAAGAAAGGCAGATGTCCGAAGTGCGGCATGGATCTGCGTCTACGGAGCATGAAAAAACGGATGTGGCCGAAAACGCACCCGTCGCCGGCCCGCCAACTTCGCAAATGAACATTCCGGACGTCGAACTGCTCGATCAGAACGGACGAAAAATTCACTTCTACACGGACCTCGTCAAAGGCCAGACGGTCGTCATCAACTTCATCTTCACGACGTGCACCACGATCTGTCCGCCGCTCGGTGCAACGTTCGCACGCGTGCAGAAAGAGCTCGGCGACAAAACACGTTCGCTTGATTTCCATCAGCGTCGATCCGGCGACCGACACGCCCGAACGGCTGAAAGCGTGGGGCGCGAAGTTTCATGCCGGTGAAAGTTGGACGTTTGTAACGGGCGATAAACCGCGGATCGACGAACTGCTGAATGCGTTGGGTGCGTCGACCGCACGCCGCGAAGATCATTCGCCGACGATCCTGATCGGCAATGACGCTCACGGCACATGGACGCGCACGTACGGGCTCAGCAATGTCAGTCAAATAGTTGAATTAGTTAACAGGAGTTTAAGCCATGAATAGATTGTTGCTTGCTTTATCCGTGTTTCTGCTGTTCGCGGCAAGCGCGGCCGCGCAGACCAAGCCAGCGGAGCCGCACGATCATTCGCACATGAACAAAACTTCGGCGGAGCCGACACCCGCCGAGAAGTACTTCACCGACGTCGAGCTATTGGACCAGGACGGCAAGAAAGTCCGCTTCTATTCAGACGTGCTCAAAGGCAAGACAGTGGTCGTCAATGCCTTCTTCACCTCGTGCACTTCGGTGTGCCCGCCGATGAATCGCAACATGGAGAAGATTCAGGAAGCGCTCGGCGATCGTGTCGGCCGCGACGTTTTTCTCGTGTCGATCACGGTCGATCCGGAAGTCGACACGCCGACGCGGATGAAAGAGTACGCGCAGAAGTTTCATGCCGGACGCGGTTGGATCTTCCTGACCGGAAAGAAAGAGAACCTCGACTGGGCGCTCTACAAGCTGGGCCAGTACGTCGAGAAGAAAGACGACCATAAGACGATCTTCATCATCGGCAACGAGCCGACCGGATTGTGGAAGAAAGCGTTTGGCATGGCGAACGTTGCGGAGTTGATCCAGGTCGTCGAAAGCGTCGTCAACGATAAGGGCGAAGCAGCGAAATCGAAATGAAGATTCGGGTTTTTCTTTTCTTCAGTGTTCTGCTCGTGAGTTCGGTGGCCTACGCTCAACTCACCGACAGTGAGCGACGCGGCAAAGCGATCTACCTGCGTGGCGAAAGCACTTCGGGACGCAAGATCACGGCGATGCTTGGCGATCTCGACGTGCCTGGGTCGACGATGACCTGCGGCGGTTGTCACGGCCTGCGCGGTGAAGGGAAGACTGAGGGCGGCGTGACTGCCGGAAACCTGACCTGGACCAACATGGTCAAGCCCTACGGTCACACGCATCCATCAGGTCGCAAGCACGGCACGTATGATGAAAAGTTGTTCACGCGTTCTTTGATTCAGGGGAAGGATCCGGCGGGAAACGATTTAGCCGTTGCAATGCCGCGATATGAGATGTCGCCTGAGGACATCGCCGACCTGGTCGCGTATCTGAAACGCATCGAAACCGATCGCGATCCGGGTCTGACAGAAACAACGATCACCGTTGGCACCATCCTGCCGAAGAGCGGCGCGCTCGCCGAGACGGGCGCAGCGATGAAGGACGTGCTGACGGCCTACTTCGCAAACGTCAACGACAACGGCGGGATCTACAACCGTCGGATCGAGCTGCAAACGATCGACGCCGGACCTGATGCAGCGACGACTGCAGCGAACGCGCGGAAGTCGATCGAGAACGTTTTCGCTCTCGTCAGCGGCGTGAGTGCGGGCGCTGACAAAGAGCTTGCGACAGTGACGCGAGAAACGGAAACGCCCTTCCTTGGCGCGGCGACGCTGTTGACGCAAACAACCGCTCAGGAGAATCGCAATCTCTTTTACTTGTTGCCCGGTGCGGGTCAACAGGCGCGAGCGCTGGTGAACTTCGCAGCGAAGAATCCGGAGTTGAAGAAGTCGCGCCTCGCGATCGTCCACGCCGAAAACGAACTCGCGCTGGCGGCGGTGGCCGCGATGGATGATGAGGCGCGCAAGCTTGGTTGGAGCACGGTCACGAAGAAGTCTTTTTCAAGTGAACGATTTGATGCCGCCGCGATCGCTGGAGCTTTGAAAGCGGAAGGCGTTGCCGCCGTGTTCTTTGTTGGTTCAGGCCGCGAGACTGATTTCATCAACGCGGCCGCCGCTGCGAATTGGACCCCACACGTTTTTCTTCTCGGCGCATTGACGACGAGAGATCTTCTCAACACGCTGCCACCGAGTTTCAAGGATCGTGTGTTCCTCGCGTTTCCGACGGTGCCGGCTGACGTCGGGCCTACGGGTCTCGCGGAATTGCGCGCGCTGGAACAGAAGTACAAGTTTGCTCCCGGACACACGGCGTCGAAGTTGAACGCTTTCGCCGCCGCGAAGATCTTTACCGAAGCTTTGAAACGCGCCGGCAGAGACTTGAGTCGCGAAAAGCTCGTCACCGCACTCGAAGGACTCTATGAATATGAAACCGGAGTAACCCCGAGCATCACCTTTGGACCAAACCGTCGTGTTGGTTCGATGGGGAGCTACGTGGTCTCACTTGACCTTGCCCAAAGAGAATTCGTTCTCATTTCCAATAAATGAAAGATGAAGAAAGCGCTATGAAAAAGATTCTAGTCACTCTTGTTCTCATGCTTGGAGCTGCTTCCTCGCTCGCTGCTCAGGCCGTCGATTGTGGATGCGAGGATAAACCACTGCCGGACATTATCGGCGTCGTCAACGGCGTGAAGATCACTAAGCAGGATCTGAGTCCGGAAACGCGTTCGCGTGTGGAGCAGTTGCAGCGACAGGTCGTCGATGCACGTGCGCGTGAGCTCGATCTACAGATCGACTCGATGCTGCTCGAAGTTGAAGCGAAAAAGCGGGGTGTAAGTCCTTCGCAGGTTATCAAAGACGAGGTAATCACGAAGGTGCAGACGCCGACCGAAGCCGACGCGCAGGCGTTCTACGACAAGAACAAGGCCCAGTTTCAAACGGAGTTCAAGGATGAGAAGAACAACATCATCGAGTATCTCCGCTACCAGCGTCAGGAAGAACTGGCGCGCAAGCTGGCCGAGCGGCTGCGTGCTTCAGCGCAGGTGAAGGTGCTCGCCAAGCCGACGGCGCCGCCTGCCACCGCCGCGGATCGCGCGCGCGTGATGGCGACCGTCAACGACAAGCAGATCACGATGGGTGACATCGAAACCAGTCTGCGTCCGATGATTTTCAACGTTCAGGAGCAGGTCTACGCGTTGCGTAAGCAGGACCTCGAACTCAAGATTAACGACACGCTGCTCTCACAGGAGGCGCAGAAGAAAGGCGTCACGACGCGAGCGCTGCTCGATACGGAAGTTACGGCTAAAGTTGCGCGTGTGACCGACGCTGAGGCGCAGGCGTTTTACGATCAGAACAAAGAGCGGATCAGTGGTGAGTTCGCGCAGGTTAAAGCGCAAGTGATTCAGTACATGCAGGAGCGCAAGGAGCGAGAGGCGACTGTCGGTTATGCCGATGTGTTGCGGAAGGCTGCGACGCTTCAGATCAATCTCAGTGCGCCAGAGTCGCCGGCGTTTTCGATTGCGACAGACGATCAGCCGGTGAAGGGAAATCCGAAGGCGGTTGTCACGATCGTCGAGTTTACCGACTTCGAATGCCCGAGTTGCGCGAAGCAACATCCGGTGCTTGAGCGGATCGTGAGTGAGTTTAAGGACCAGGTGCGGTTGGTTGTGCGCGACTTCCCGCTTTCGCAGCACGCGAACGCGCGCAAGGCGGCGGAAGCTGCTGAAGCGGCGCGGGAGCAGGGTAAATACTGGGAATACGCGGCAGTGCTTTTCCGCAACCAGTCGGCGCTCGGTGTCGACAAGCTTCGTCAATACGCAACCGATCTTGGTCTCGATCGCGCAAAGTTCGACGCGTCGCTCGAGAGCGGCAAGTTCGCGGAGAAGATCCAGCGCGATTTGTTTGACGGACGCAGGCTCGGCATCAGCGGCACGCCGACGCTCTACGTCAACGGCAAGCGCGTCTCCGACAACTCGTACGAGAGCATGAAATCCGCGATCGAAGCGGTACTGAAAGCGGAAGCGTCAGTTACCCGTTAGTTCGCCGAACGTTACGCCGAAGGCGGAAGCGCCAGTTACCCGTTAAGTTCGGGTGGTTCGCCGAACGTTACGCCGAAGGCGTTGGCTAATTCCAGCCCAGTGGTTGGAGCGAAGCGACAACCCTGGGACACAAGCGAGAATTACGAACAACGCTGAAAGCGTTCGACCGGCACGAACCCTTTCAGGGTTAAGAACTGTCTTTTGGTCCGGTTCCCAGGGTTGAAGCAACCCTGGGCTGGCATTAGCCAACGCCTTCGGCGTACCCGCAAAAACACGTAAACCGAAGTCAAACAGGTCGGGGTACCGCGATCAAAAACCAGTCGCGCAGGGACTAAACCACTCGTCCAGGTGCTAACTTGACACGCAAATAACCGAAGCCTATAGTCGATTCGCTTATGTCGCAGGCTTGCTCATGTTGTCTCTGTTATTACTGCTGCTGTAATTGCAGCGCGACCGAGACGCCGTGTGCGGGTGTCAGAAGCGGATAAGCTAACCACTAGCAAATTCACGAGAAAGCCGGTCGCACTTTTAAAAGTTGCGACCGGTTTTTCTTTTCCCGTATGGAGTGAATATTGAAATGGGACTAGCTGTTGTTTTGGAAGGCCACACCGCCGCGGCACCGGGAATGAGTGCCGCATTCGTTGGCGATACACCTCTGCTGCCTCTCAACTTGTTTGACGCCGAGCTGCCTCAAGGCGTGAGAATCTTTGCGAAGGCGGAACACCTCAACCCCAGCGGATCCGTCAAAGATCGCGCCGCGCTTTCGATGATTCTCGAAGGCGAACGAAGCGGCAAACTCCGCCCGGGAATGACGATTCTCGACGCGACCAGCGGCAACACCGGAATCGCCTACGCTGTACTCGGCGGCGAACGCGGATACCGAGTTACCGTTTGCCTGCCGAAGAACGCGAGCAACCAGCGCAAGAAGATCCTGCGCGATCGCGGCGTCGAGATCATCGAAACCGATCCAATGTTCTCAACCGACGGCGCGCAACGCATCGCACGCGAACTCTACGCCGCCAACCCCGGCAAATTTTTCTATCCCGACCAGTACAACAACGACGCAAACTGGCGCGCGCATTACGAAACAACCGCCAACGAGATCTGGACCCAAACTGACGGAAAGGTCACGCATTTCGTTACCGGATTAGGCACGTCGGGAACGTTTGTCGGCGTCGTGCGGCGTTTGCGTGAGCTCAACCCCACGCTGCGAGCGATCGCCGTCCAACCCGAGTCGCCGTTGCACGGTCTCGAAGGGTTGAAACACATGGCGACGGCCGTTCGTCCGGGCATCTTCGATCCGTCGCTGGTCGACTCCACTCTGGAAGTTTCCACCGAAGATGCGTTATTAATGGCAAGCAAACTGGGAATCGAAGAAGCGCTGGTTGTGGGCCCGAGCTCAGGCGCGAATGTGCTCGCGGCCCGGCGGCTTGGTTTGTCGTTGCAGGAACCGAGCGTAGTTGTGACAATCCTCTGTGACGGTGGTGAGAGGTATTGGTAACAACACGGATTCTATTAATGATGATGCCAAGAAGTTCGACATAACAACCAGACTGGTCCACGCAGGCGAGCGACAGCCGTTGCCCGGCGGACAGCCAGTCGCGACTCCGATCTACGCGACTTCGACGTTCACCTACGCGTCGATGCAGGAGATCGATCAGGTTTTCTCAGGCGAGCAACCGGGTTACGTCTACACACGCCACGGCAATCCAACGCTCGCGGCGTTGGAGCAAGCGATACTCGCCGTCGAAGAAGGTGCGACTGCGTGCGTTTACGCCAGCGGCATGGCCGCATTGCACGCGGCGCTGCTTGCTTCCGACTTGAAAGCCGGATCGACTGTGCTTGCCTCGCAGGACGTTTACGGCGCAACTACGAACCTGCTGCTCACGGTGTTCTCGTCGTTTGGTGTGAAGACCGTCGCGACGGATTTCAGCGACATCGATCGTTTGCGCGAGAAGACGCGCGAGGTCAAACCGCTGGTGATGGTCGCGGAGACGATCTCGAATCCGCTGCTGAAGGTTTGCGACATCGAAGCTGTTGCGGAGATTGCTCGTGAGAACAACGCGCGGCTGATCATCGACAATACGTTTGCGTCGCCATTTCTGTGTCAGCCGTTGAAACTCGGCGCTGACATGGTCGTGCACAGTGCGACGAAGTATCTCGGCGGACACGCGGACGCGACGGGCGGCATCGTGGTTTCACGCGACGAGATGGACAGCTATTGCGTTGATCGGCGCGATGAAGCTCGTCGGCGGTGTGCTCGGCGTTTGGGACGCGCACACGATCCTTCGCGGCGTGAAGACGCTCGCGTTGCGGATGGAGCGACAGTGTCAGAACGCTCGCCAGTTGGCGGAGCGCTTGAGCGGCAACGAGCATCTCGCACGCGTTTACTACCCGACGTTAACGGAAGGTGGAGCTGAACTGACGAGCCGCATACTGCGCGCGCCTCACGGTGGCGCACTGGTTTCGATCGAGTTGAAAGAACAAACGCGCGGGGCCGCCTTTCGCTTTATGGATCGGCTGCAGTTGTGCGTGCGCGCGACGAGTTTGGGTGACGTTTTTACGAGTGTGCTTCATGCTGCGAGCGCGTCGCATCGCGATCTCACGCCTGCACGGCGAGCGGAGTTGGGAATCGGCGAAGGGCTGGTGCGTATCTCAGTCGGTATCGAAAGTATCGACGACATTATCGCCGACGTCGAACAAGCGCTATGATCAAAGTCCCGAAACAACAGTTGACCGAGATTCGCGAACACGGCGTGCGCGATTATCCGTACGAGTGTTGCGGGCTTTTGTTGGGAAGGTTCGGCGAGGATGGCAAGACTGTGCACGAGACGTATCCGATCTCGAATGCGCGCGAGGAGAGTGCGAAGCGCAACCGGTTTCTGATCACGCCGGAAGAGTTGATGAAGGGCGAACGATATGCGCGGAGCCGCGATCTCGAGGTCGTCGGGTTCTATCATTCGCATCCCGACTCACCGGCGGCGCCGTCGAAATACGATCTCGATCACGCCTGGCCCAGCTATTCGTACATCATCGTCTCGACGAGCGAGGGCAATTCCGGTGATCTTTTTTCATGGGAGCAGGAGCCGGACCGTTCGCGATTTAACGAGGAAGAAAATCTGGAATGTCAGTAACCATCACGATACCAGCGCCGTTGCGGCAGTTTGCCGCGGGCCAGACGCAGATCGTCGTCGAAGCGAAGACGGCGGGCGAGGCGCTGGATTCGCTCACGTCCACGCACACCGCATTGCGCCGGCATCTCTTCAACGATCAAAACACGCTGCGCAACTTCGTCAACGTCTATCTGAACGACGAAGACATTCGTCACGCGTCTGGTCCGGACACACCGGTGAAAGACGGAGACACGCTGATGATCGTTCCGTCGATCGCAGGCGGCGCGGTGGTCGAGTCGGAAGTGGGCCAGGAACTGCCCGAGCTTTCGAATGAAGAGATCATGCGTTACAGCCGTCACCTGATCATGCCGGAAGTCGGCATGCAGGGGCAGCGGAAGATGAAAGCGGCGAGTGTGTTGATGATCGGGACGGGCGGACTCGGCGCGCCGGTCGGGATGTATCTCGCGGCAGCGGGTGTGGGCCGGATCGGCATCGTGGATTTCGACGTCGTCGAGGAGTCGAACCTGCAACGCCAGATCATTCACGGCACAAAAGACCTGGGCCGGCGCAAGATCGAATCTGCGCGCGATCGTTTGCGCGACATCAATCCGCACATCGAGATCGAGACGCACGAGTCGCGGCTGACGAGTCATAACGCGATGCAGTTGTTTCGCAACTACGACGTCATCGTCGACGGCACTGACAACTTTCCGACGCGCTATCTCGTGAACGATGCGTGCGTGCTGAGTGGAAAGCCGAACGTTTACGGATCGATCTTCAGGTTTGAAGGGCAGGCGAGTGTGTTCTGGGCGGAGAAAGGCGCGTGTTATCGCTGCCTGTATCCCGAGCCGCCGCCGCCGGGGCTTGTTCCGTCGTGCGCGGAAGGTGGCGTGCTCGGTGTGTTGCCGGGAATCGTCGGCGCCATTCAGGCAAACGAGACGATCAAGATCATTCTCGGCGCCGAAGGTCTTATGATCAATCGCTTGCTGCTGTTCGATGCGTGGACGATGAAGTTTCGCGAGTTCAAACTGCGGAAGGATCCGAAGTGTCCGGTTTGCGGTGAAAACCCGACGGTCAAGAAGCTGATCGACTACGAGGAGTTTTGCGGCATGGCTGCGCACCAGGCGCCGCCGCCCGACACGAAGCTCGAAGAGATTTCCGCGACGGAGCTCAACGCTCGGCGTCTGCGTGGCGATGCGCTGCAGATCATCGACGTGCGCGAGCCGCATGAGTTCGAGATCGCGCGCCTTCCGGGAACGAAACTGATCCCGCTCGGGCATGTCGTCGGACGCATGAACGAGATCGATCCGGACGTCGAGACGATCGTGCACTGTAAAGGCGGCGTTCGCAGCGCGAAAGCGATTGCAGCGCTGAAGCGGGCCGGTTTTCAGGGTCGATTGATCAACCTGAAAGGCGGCATCACCGCCTGGTCTGAAGACGTCGATCCGCGGGTCCCAAAATACTAACGGCTCGTCACCCGCGGGTGGCAACTTACATCTTCATTTAACCAATCCGCGGCAAATTTCAAACCTCACTTGGCCGAACGCGGCTAAACTGCCTCGCCTGGAGGTAAACCATGAAAAGAAGAGAGTTCATCCATCAATCCGCAGGTCTGGGTGTCGTCGTTGCTGCCGGGGCGCTGCCCGCGATGTCTTCGGTGATTCCGCCGGTGTCGATCGAATCGTCGAGCACCAAGCTCACCCCGCCCGCAAAGGGGAAAATCCCGGTGGCGGTTGCGATTTCGGAAGGCGTGACGGTGATCGACTTCGCCGGTCCGTGGGAAGTTTTTCAGGACGTTCACGTCAGGGATCGCGGCAGCGATCACGACGAACAGATGCCGTTTCAGTTGTTCACAGTTTCCGACAAGATCGAAACGATTATCGGTTCCGCTGGACTGAAGCTCGTACCGGATTACACCTTCGATAACGCGCCGCAAGCGAAGGTCGTCGTCGTGCCCGCGCAGCGAGGATCGCAGGCGCTGCACGCATGGCTGCGAAAGGTCTCGACGTCTGCGGACGTGGTCATGTCTGTTTGCACCGGCGCATTTCAACTCGGCAAGGCAGGACTGCTGAAAGGCAAGTCGGCGACGACGCATCACGACTTTCTCGATCGTTTCGCAGAGACGTTTCCTGACGTGACGGTGAAACGAGGTCTGCGGTTCGTGGAAGAAGAGAAGATCTCGACTGCGGGTGGTTTGTCGTCGGGGATCGATCTCGCGCTGCGAGTGGTCGACAGGTACTTCGGACGCGATGTGGCGCAGGCGACTGCGGTTTACATGGAATATCAGAGCAAGGGTTGGATGGTCTGAGCCACAAAGAGGCATAAGAGACACAAGATTGAATAGCGACCTCGGTGCTCCAAACTGAGTACTGTCGCTATACTTCTTGTGTTTCTTGTGCCTCTTTGTGGCTATGAGTCGATCGAACTCGCGGATCAGGTGGGCGTTGGCGATCATTGCCGTCTGGGCAGTGCTGGGCGTGATCTATGCCGGCCCGATTTACATGGAAGTCCGCGCCGAGGGAATGGGCCATGCGGCGTGGCGCATCTTTTCGTGGGGCATCCTGACGTGGCTGGCGTGGGCCCCGCTCACGCCCGCGATCATCTGGCTCGCACGCCGTTACTCGCTGATCGACGGCGAGTGGAAGAAGAACATTTTCATCCACCTGCCGGCGTTCATACTGATGTCCGTTCTTCACAGCGCCGCCGCGACCGCCATCGCGTTGAGTATCGATCCGTTCGACGGCATGGGCGACAGCCCGAAGACGTTCTGGCCTCGTTTCCTTTCGCGCGTGCAGGGATCGTTCGGTTCCGACCTGTTGGTCTATGGAGGTGTGATAGGGGTCTGTTATGCGTTCGACTACTATCGCAAGTATCGCGAGCGTGAGTTCCTGGCCTCGCAACTTGAAGCGCAACTCGCGCAGGCGCAACTCGAATCGCTGCGCATGCAACTTCATCCGCATTTTCTTTTCAACACGCTGAACAGCATCGTCGGTCTCGTGCGTGACAACAAGAACCAGGCTGCGGTCAGCATGCTTGTCGGGCTCAGCGACCTGCTGCGTCACACGCTCGAGCATTCGTCGCGTCAGGAAGTTGAATTGAGGGAAGAGATCAACTTCATTAAGCTCTATCTCAGCATCCAGGAGATGCGGTTTTCCGATCGACTACGACTCGAATTCGATATCGATCCCGCTACGGCAAAGGCGATGGTCCCGAATCTCATTCTTCAGCCCTGACGGAAAATGCGCTGCGGCATGGCCTCGGACGTTCCGCTGAGTCAGGTGTGGTTGGGATCAGTTCTGCTGTTGAAAACGGGCTATTGCGATTGCTGGTGTACGACAACGGCGCCGGTTTGCCTGACGACTGGCAGATGAAAGGCAGCGCGGGGATTGGTTTGGCGAATACTGTTGCGCGTTTGCAGCAACTGTATGACGAGAATCATCAGTTTGATATTCGTAATCGCGACGGCGGCGGGGTTGAAGCGGTGATCGTGATGCCGTTGAGGATCGCTTCGTAATGCCGGAGAAGATCAGGACGGTCATTGTCGACGACGAGCCGCTGGCGCGGCGCAATCTTCGTGTGCTGCTGGAGAAAGATCCGCAGATCGAGATCGTCGACGAGTGTCGTAACGGGCGTGAAGCAGTGAAAGCGATCAACTCGTTGTCGCCGGATCTGATCTTTCTCGACATTCAGATGCCGGAGTTGGATGGGTTTGATGTGTTGGCGCGAGTTGGACCGGAGCAGATACAGGCGATCATTTTTGTCACGGCCTTCGATCAGTATGCGTTGAAGGCGTTCGAGGTCCATGCGCTCGATTATCTGTTGAAGCCGTTTGACGACGAGCGGTTTGCGTATGCGTTGCGGCGGGCGAAGTCGCAGATCGAGGCGCGTGAGATCAATCGAATCAGTAAGCGGCTGCTGGCGTTACTCGAGGAACGCGAGAGTCAGCGCTCCGAGAACTCGACCGGCGACAAAGGTTATCTCACGCGGTTGATGATCAAAGCTTCCGGGCGCGTGGTGTTATTGAAAGTCGGCGAGATCGACTTCATCGAAGCCGACGGCAACTATGCGAAGCTGCACGTCGGCCGCAAGTCGCATTTGTTACGCGAGAAGATGCACGATCTTGAAGGACGTCTCGATCCGGCGCAGTTCGTACGCATTCATCGCTCGGTGATCGTCAACCTCGACCGCATCAAGGAACTTCACCCACACTTCAACGGCGACTACATCGTCATCCTCGAAGACGGCCGCCAACTCCGCCTCAGCCGCACCCGTCGCGAAAACCTCGAAGCGCGGTTGAACGCTGCCTCCTGACGATTCCTATTCCACTGACCTCCCGCTAGTGGGAGACACATGTAAAAGAAAACCGAAACCAATCGTTAAGGCTGATCGCCCTCTTCGCTGACGCGATACTTCTCTTTCTCCTTCTCGCGTTGCAGGAATGGGATGCCTTTTTCCATCCACTCAGCCTGAGGCGCGCCCTTCAGATAGTGATCGAAGAATTCCTGCAAGCGTCGCGTGTAGTCTTTCTGGTTGATGCGCTTGCGCAATCCATGCTTTTCGCCGTTATAGGTGAACATGAAGGCCGGCTTACCGAGTCGTCGCAGCGCGAGGAAGTATTCGATGCCCTGGTACCACGGCACCGCATCGTCTTCATCGTTGTGGATCATCAACAACGGCGTCTCGACTCGATCGGCACGGAAGATCGGTGAGTTGTCGAGGAAGCGCAACGGATAATCCCAAAGACTCCCACCAATGCGCGACTGCGAACGTTCATACTGAAACTGACGCGGCAGACCAGTGCCCCAGCGAATCCCGCTGTAAGCGCTCGTCATGTTCGCCACCAGCGCCCCCGGCGCCGCAGCTTTGAAGCGGTTCGTTTGCGTCACCATGTACGCGATCTGATAACCGCCCCAACTGTGTCCCTGAATTCCGATCGCATCCTCATTCACATAGCCTTTATCAACCACAGCCTGAACCGCGGGCAACACACACTTCAACGCGCTCGGTCCCGGATAACCAATCGTGTAGACGATGTCAGGCATGTAGACCAGGTAACCGTTGCTCACGTAGTAGGTCGGATTGATCGACGTGCCTGGTCCAGGATTGCGAAACTGGTGCAAGCCCTGGGAGAGACGCTCGTAGATGTAGACCATCATCGGATACTTCTTCTTCGGATCGAAGTTATCCGGCTTGAGCAATATCCCCTTGAGCGGCACGCCGTCAGTATTCTTGAAACTGACCAACTCCGCCGTGCCCCAGTTGTACGCCGCACGTTGCGCCTCGCCGTTACTGATGCGTTTCAACTCGCGGAAGCTGCTGTTTGTGATCCAGATGTCGGGGAACTGATCGAAACGCGACGCCCCAACGATCATCACGTCGGCGTCTTTTGCTTTGATCGGATTGTTGAAGTCTTTCGATGCCATGAGAAGCTTCTGCGGCGCCTGATCGCTGTTGACTTTGTCGCGATAGAAACCGGAGTCGCGCGTTTCCTCGTTCTCGGCTTGCAGCAGCATCGACTTGTCAGGATCGATCCAGCGTTCACGCGGATCGAGCCGCACGTAGCGAAGCGTCGTCTTGTCTTTGCGTCCAACACCGTCGGTCAGGTTTTTCGAACGACTGCCGTCAGGCGCGACTCGCCAGATGTCGTAACGATCGTAGATCAGCACGTCAGCGTCATCTTTGGTCCAACCGGCGATGCCGTACGAACCGGGTGTCTGCGGCAGGTCGTTCAGCTCGTTGTAAAAGTTCGCATTGATGCTCTTCGTGAGATTTATGTCGGCGCCGCTGGCGACTGAGTAGGAGTGCCAGTCTTTGCCGTCGAAGTAGAGTCCGTACTTAGCATTTGGCGAAAGCGAAACGTTACTGCGTTGTTTTGTCAGTATGGGTTTGCGCGATCCGTCTGACGTGTTGACGATGTAAGAGTCAGTGAAACCCGGATCGTAGTCGGCCATTGCGCGATATTTGCGGTTGTCGGTTCCGATCGCGTAGTTGCCGTCGTTCGACGGCGAGATGCTTTCCATCGTCTCGTCGGCGAGTTGGACAAACTTCTTCTCCTTAAGATCGTAAACGGCGCGATACGAACGGTTTCGTTCCTGTTCGGCGCGGACACGCTGAATCGGTTGGACGAAGTCGTCTTTCCAGTGCCACAAATCGACCAGCACTTTCTCATCAGCCGGAATCTCTTCGTCGGGATTTCGTTCCGGTTCCGGCGGCGGCGCCGTGCCGAGGAACAGATGACTGCCGTCGAGTGAAAAACTCAGGTTCGCGCGTTCGCTGACGACGAGGTCTTTACGAAAACCGGCGGCCGAGACGGAGACGATCTCGGTCGCTTGCGGAGCTTTGCGGTCCCAGTGATACACGCGGAACTTCGGCTGCTTCGCTTCGGCGTCGTCTTTGTCGCTGGTGAAAGCGAGTTGCGTGTTGTCTTCGTCCCAGGTGAGTCGTTGATACTTTCCTTTTCCGGTCAGCAATGTAACTGGCGCGGTTTCGCCGTCGGCAGTCGTGACGCCAAAGACGCCATTTGTCTCTTCCTTGCGAGCGGAAGTTGTGAACACGAGCGTCTTCGCGTCTTTGCTGATCGTGAAGTCGAGCACGTCGCTGAACTTTCGTTCGGTGCCTGTGGAGGTGTTTCGCAGGACGAGCTCAGTGCCGTATTCCTTTCTTTCTTGAGCCGCGGCGAGGCGGTTGTTGTGGGGGTTCAGCGGGTGCTGCTGGCTTATCGCCTTGCGCGGGAGGAGGAGCAGGTGGAGCAGCCTCCATTAAATACGCAATGAAGCCGCCGTTGTCTTCAGGAGCACGAAACGATTTTACTCTTTCAATCCGTGTTACCTCGCCCGTTGTAAGGTCCATGATCCCGAGGCCGTTCTTAGGCATGTCTTCGGGCTTCTTCTTCTCTTTCTTTGCTTTGTTCAGTTCGGCTTTGGTCGGCTCCGTGCCGAAGACGACGAATCGCGTGTCGGCAGTGAACACAGGCCGCAACAACCGCGCCTGCTCCGCTTGAAACTCTGCGACATTCGCGCCCGGATCATCCGGCGGCGGAACCGGCGGACGATACCCGCGCGGCGCTCGCCAGTCCACGCCTGTCGCCACGTTACGCACGATGATCTCGCCGTCGCCGTCCTGCGGCATGTACGCGTAGGCCACGAACTTACCGTCGCGCGAAATCTGCGGCGCCTGGATCGATCGCCAGGAGTCGTAATCGTTGTGGGTCAGTGGACGCTTCGCTTGAGCGGGCGCCGGCTGCTGAGCGTAGGCACTGAACGTGGAAATCAATAAGACGACGGCGCAGAGAAAAGAGACGGGTCGTTGGGCTTTCATGACGTCACCTCACAAATTTTGGGAATTCCTGGCTGAAGACGAGAGCGGGAGTTTAACACGGATGACGCGGATTAGAGGTCTATCCGCGTCACCCGTGTTTTTCTTGCTAGAAGAACAAGGTGTACAGCAGCCGGTTCGGGGAGCCGGTGCCGGCGTTGGTGACAACGTTGGTTGTTGCATTGTTGACCAGCGCGTTGCGAATCGTCGTCGACGAGGCGCTCGGGTTGGCCTGCTTGTAAAGCGCAGCCGCGCCCGCGACGTGCGGTGAAGCCATCGACGTTCCGCTCAGAGTCGCGGTTGCCGTGTTGGAGGTCCACCAGGCCGAGAGGATTCCGGAACCCGGCGCGAACAGATCGAGACACGTACCGAAGTTCGAGAACGATGAACGTGCGTCCGTCGTGGTGGTCGAGCCGACCGTGATCGCGTTCGCGGCACGAGCCGGGGACGAGTTGCACGCATTCGCGTTGCTGTTGCCGGCGGCAACGGCGATCGTGACGTTTGCATTGTGCAGGTTGTTCACGGCCGTATCGAGTGCGCTCGAAGCGCCGCCGCCGAGACTCATGTTCGCGACAGCCGGAGCGATGTGGTTCAAACGAACCCAGTCGACACCAGCGATCACGCCCGAGTTCGAACCCGAACCGTTGCAATCGAGCACACGCACGCCACGCAGCATTGCACTCTTCGCCACGCCGTACGTCGAACCGCCGATCGTGCCGGAGACGTGAGTGCCGTGGCCGTGGCAGTCCGCTCCGCTGCCGCCAAACGCGTCAAACACGTTGGAGGCGCGTCCGCCAAACTGACTGTGCGCTGTGCGGATGCCGGTGTCGATCACGTAAGCGCGAACGCCCGAGCCGGTCCAGTTGAACGTGTAGATCGCGTTCAACGGCCGATTACGTTGATCGATGCGATCGAGTCCCCACGGGGGATTGCTTTGCGTCGCGTCTGCTTGACCGACTCCGTCTTCTTCCACAAACTCGACTCTGAAGTCGTTGCTCAGCGCTTCTGCCTGCGCTTCGGTCATCTCGACGGCAAAGCCGTTGAGTGCATTCTGATAGACATGTTTGAGTTTTCCACCGTGATTCGTCGCCAGTTCGGACGCGATGTATGGTGCGATCGAGAAGGGTCCTTTTTCACCGACCACCTCGTCGTCGAGGACGACGATGTAGTTGTTCTCAATTTTATTTGAGACTTTGCGGAGCTTATCTTTCTTTGCCTCGGTGGAGCGCACAGGTGCGGAAAGGAAAATCACCGCGCAAAGGCCGGCCAAAACTAGTAACGCGTAAATCTTTTTCATCTTCTTTTCCTCCAGATTAAGGGTGGGTGGGGGTACAAGGCCCGCGCGCCTATCGATCGAGCGGGCAACGACACTGCCGGTCCAAATTCTTGCGAACAGGAATGGCATACACAATGGCAACGACACGCCGGGACGAATGTACGACCTGATATGCGACACCGCCGGTAAAGCTCGATGCACATAGCAGAATCTTGATCGGCAGAATTCGTTTTTGGTTTTGGGAGGTTCGTCTGGGACGGAGGCGCGCAGTATATCCGTGTTTTTGTGAGTTGTCTACGAAGATATCACCGGAATTGGATGAATTGAAACTGTTCGTTTCTCTGGGTCCTGTTCGGTTGTCCCATGTCACAGGTTGCAACCCTGGGCCGCAGAGACGCTGCGAACGCAGAGTTTGCACCTAATATCCGATCTGCTGTAAGCACCGTTCCTTGCAAACTCGCTCGGGCGTGGTGCATCATACGAGCGTTAATCCCTTCTCTCGCGCATCAACGGTGATGCGCCCCGTGCCTCGGTGAGTTGGCGGCGGCGTTTTGGATGATTCGAGAGCAGGCCGACCTAAACTACAGAAGCCGCTCATTTTTGAGCATCCGAAACCGAGCTTTCGCTGCTGCCGTTACAACGGAGCCCACTTCGCGAATTCAAGCTTCTTTTCAACACTCCTGAGCAACGGGAGAGGAGCGTATAAATCCATGAAACTTTACGTAGGCAATCTCGCCTTTCAAACCTCCAGCGAGGATTTGCAGCAGTTATTCGCGCAGGCCGGCACGGTCCAGTCAGCTTCAGTAATCGAAGATCGTGACACCGGTCGCTCACGCGGTTTTGGCTTTGTCGAAATGGCTTCGAAGGAAGAAGGTGAAAGCGCAATCTCACAATTCAACGGCAAGGAATTCAACGGCCGCAATCTGACGGTCAACGAAGCTCGCCCGCGCGAAGATCGCGGTGGTCGTGGCGGCGGCGGCGGCGGTCGTGGTGGTTACGGTGGTGGTGGTAATCGAGGCGGTGGTGGCGGTCGCGGCGGCTACGGTGGTGGCGGCAATCGCGGCGGTGGCGGTGGTGGTGGTGGTTACGGCAATCGCGAACCCCGCTGGTAGTTTCCTTCCTATTGATCCCGCACGAGCCTCCTGCGGGATGACAGTAGAAAGCAGTTCAACAGGAAGCGCAACAGGAAGATGGAGATGACGAAGATGGATAAGCCGATATTTACAGTTGGCGAGCGTGTCGAGAAACTTTGTGTGGTGTGTAACGAGGTGCGCGGCCACGTCGTCGTCTCCATCACCAAGCGCGGACAAGTCTCACGTGTAAGTTGTCCGAAGTGTGGTCAACGCAGTGCATTCAAGAGCGGCATCGCGACTGATGCCGTGCGTCGCGATCGGCGGCAAAGGCGGGTGCGCCTTACGATCGCACGCGCACGTATCGCGCAGGCCAGTCGATGATGCATCCTACCTTTGGCCTGGGCGAAGTTACGAAGGTTATCGAACCAGGGAAGATCGACGTCCTGTTTGCAGATCGCATGCGGCGGCTGATCCACTCGCTGCCCGCATCCGAGTAACGCGGCATTTGATTTCGGAACCAACAACAAACCAAACACAATGAGCATAGATGCTGTTGTCGTTCGCCGTGCGGCGTTACTGACACTGGCGGCGCTATTAAGTCTCTTCTTCTTTACAACTGAATCCATAGCACAAAACGGACCGGGGCCGCTTTCGGTGCTGCGTAGTTGGATCTCGCTCGACGCGCCGCCCGGATGGGAGCACCGCGCGACCGACGTGATCATGCGCAACATGCCTGGTTGGCAGCGCGACGCGCTCGGCAATCTGATCATGCGCAAAGGCAGCGGCAGTCCGCGTCGTGTCGTCGCGTGTGCTTTGGACCGTCCTGGATTTGCGGTGACAGAGATCACCGACGAGGGTTATCTGCGTCTGCGCGAGGTCGGCGCAGGACGGCAACATCCACTCTGGAACCAGTTTCACGAAGGACAACGATTGCGGGTGCTGACGCGCAATGGCGTCGTGCCTGCGGTTGCGATCGTTAAGAGCACGCACCTGCAACGCGGTCGCGGTCCGACGCCGGTTACGACACTCGACGACATCTGGGTCGACGTCGGCGCCACGTCGAGAAACGAGGTTCGTCGACTCGGAATCGAGATGCTCGATCCCGTGGCGCGTGAATCGACTGGTTGGGCGTACGGCGATTTCGTAGCGGGTCAGATGGCGCATGCTCGTGTTGGTTGTGCGGCGGTGGCATCGGCAGCGAGTGGGCCGGTTACGTCGGGGGAGACGATTTTCCTGATGACGACGTTGCGGAGTTTTGGCCACGATGGTTTGGAAGCTGCGCTGCGATCGTTAGGGCGTGTCGACCAGGTGACGTTGATCGATCAACCATCGGAAATAAATTCGAAGACGGGCGTAACCTCGCTGCGGCAAGTCGAGAAGCCGCCATACCTTCCGGAGTCGACCGGACTAACTTCGCTCAATGTTCTTTCAACAATCGCGCTCTTCGCGGGGACGCTGGTCGAAAGCGTCAGCTTTGAGAATGCGAATGTGTTGTTGAAAGAGGTGGAGAAAGCCGCGGGTGTCGTGAGGCAGTCACGCGATTGGATCATGCTGCACCGGGAACGCGATCCAGCGCCCCGAACAGATTCATTTTCAGCAACCGCAGAGACGCTCACGAGACTCGCTAACCACTATTCCGTTTCCGGTCACGAGCAGGACGTGCGCGACGGCGTGATGTCGGCGTTGCCGCAGTGGGCGCGATCGCTTGCGAAGACAGACGCCGAAGGAAATCTGATCGTCGAAGCCGGACCGGATCGCGATCCGGTGATGTTCATCGCGCATCTCGACGAGGTCGGGTTTGAGGTTACAAACATTCTGCACGATGGTTCGGTCTCGCTGCGCACGCGTGGTGGACTCTTTCCGTCGCTCTGGGAAGGTCAACCGGCGATTCTGCACTTCGATCGCCCCGGCACAAACAACCAGCGTCGTCTGTACGGAGTCTTCGTTCCCCGCGAGTCGGCAACGACAAAACAACCCGAAGCTTTGACGGCGTGGTTCGGTCTTGACGCAGAGGCTATGAAACGACTGGGTGTGGTCAATGGTCTGTCTGTCACCGCCGACAAAGAAGCAACTCGACTTGGACCGACACGATTCACGGCACGCGCTCTTGACGATCGCGCCGGTTCGACGGCGCTCATTCTCGCCGCGCACCGTATCAATCCTGCGACACTCAAACGCAAAGTGATTCTCGCGTGGTCCGTTCGTGAAGAAACCGGACTCGAAGGCGCGATCGCGATGGGGAAGAAGTATGGCCCGACAGTAAAGCGCGTCTTCAGTGTCGATACTTTCGTTTCATCCGATTCGCCGCTTGAGACGTCGCGGTTTGCACACGCGCCGTTGGGCCAGGGCGCAGTGATTCGCGGCCTCGACAACTCTTCAGTCGCTCCGCCGGCGGAAATCGATCGCGTGCTGAACATCGCGCGAACGCAAAACATTCCGTTGCAAGTCGGCGCGACAAACGGCGGCACTGACGGTTCCGACTTTATTCGTTATGGCGTGTTGCACGTCGGGTTATCATGGCCGGGACGTTACAGTCATTCACCGGTTGAAGTGCTCGATCTCAGAGACTTACAGGCGCTGGAACGATTGATCCACGCGATCGCCACCGCGCCCTGATCCACTCGTGAAAAAGCTAATCCTTTTTCTGCTGCTCGTTTTCCCGATTCAGGTCTACGCTCAACGAGACCTTACGCGTTACGTCAATCCATTCGTCGGCACAGGCGGACACGGTCACACGTTTCCCGGCGCGATCGTTCCGTTCGGCATGGTTCAACTCAGTCCCGACACGCGGCTAACGGGATGGGACGGCTGCTCGGGTTATCACTACTCCGATTCAGTTGTTTACGGATTCAGTCACACGCATCTCAGCGGCACGGGCATTTCAGACTACGGCGACATTCTGTTGATGCCGACCGTGGGTGCGCTCGTTTCGAGCCGCTCAGAACGGCCTAAGAATTACACGTCGCGCTTTCAGTCATCAAAATGAAAAAGCGTCGCCGGGTTTCTATTCAGTGCGACTCGACGATGACAATATCTTCGTCGAACTCACGGCTACGGCGCGCGCGGGAATGCATCGCTACACTTTTCCCACGACCAACGCAGCAAACATCATCCTCGACCTCGCGCACCGCGACAAAGTTATTGATTCAGACTTGAACGTCGAGGGGTCCAACCACGGTCGTCGGTTGGCGCAGATCGCAAGCATGGGCGCAAGATCAGATCGTTTATTTCGCGATCGAGTTTTCGCAGCCGCATTCATCGGAGCCGGGCGACACCTACGAAACTTGAAGACCGTTTTCCAGTTTTGACATGCGGAACGGAAAGCCGATTCTCGTTCGCGTGGGGATCTCCGCCGTGAGCACCGACGGCGCGTTGCGCAACCTTCGCGCGGAGATCGACCACTGGGATTTCGACAAAGTCCGTTCCGACGCCGCAGCCGCCTGGAACCGCGAACTCAGCAAGATCACAGTCACCGGCGGCACCGACGCCCAACTCACAAACTTCTACACCGGCCTTTATCACGCGATGACGGCGCCGAACGTCTTCATGGACGTCGACGGTCAATATCGCGGGCGCGATTTCAAGATTCACAAGGCGACTGACTTCACCAACTACACCGTCTTTTCGTTGTGGGACACGTTTCGCGCGGCGCATCCGCTTTATACGATCGTCGACACGAAACGCACGCGCGATTTCATCAAGACGTTCCTCGTGCAGTACGAACAAGGCGGACGTCTGCCTGTGTGGGAACTGGCAGCGAATGAGACCGACACGATGATCGGCTACCACGCCGTGTCCGTGATCGCCGACGCTGCGGCGAAAGGTATCGACGGGTTCGATCTCAAGAAAGCCTTCGCGGCCATGAAGCATAGCGCCGAGCTGCGGCATTACGGTCTCGGCCCATACATCGATCACGGCTTCATCGGCACCGAAGATGAACGCGAGTCGGTCTCGAAACTGCTCGAATACGCATACGATGACTGGTGCATCGCGGAAGTCGCGCGCATGTTGGGCGAAACGGCCGATCAGAATCGCTACCTCGCACGCGCGCAGTCGTACAAGAACGTCTTCGATCCGGTGACAGGCTTCACTCGACCGCGCACGAATGGCGGTTGGACCGAACCTTTCGATCCGCGCGAGGTCACGTTCCATTTCACGGAAGCGAATGCGTGGCAATACACGTTTTTTGTCCCGCAGGACGTGAGCGGATTGATCGAATTGATGGGTGGGCGCGAAAAGTTTGCCGGCAAACTCGATCAGATGTTCGAAGCTGAGAGCAAGACGATCGGCCGCGAACAGGCGGACATCACCGGGCTCATTGGCCAATACGCGCACGGAAATGAGCCCAGTCATCACATGGCGTATCTTTACAACTATGCGGGCAAGCCGTGGAAGACGCAGTTTCGCGTGCGCCAGATCATGGACCAGTTTTACAAGCCAACGCCCGACGGATTGATTGGCAACGAAGACTGCGGACAGATGTCGGCGTGGTACGTGTTGAGTGCGGCGGGGTTTTATCCCGTGACGCCGGGGTCGACGATCTACGCGATCGGAACGCCGTTGTTTCCGGAGGTGCGGTTCAATCTCGAGAACGGAAAATCGTTCACGATCAAAGCACCCGACGTTTCGTCTCAAAATATCTACATTCAATCGGCAACGCTGAATGGCAAGCCTTACCATAAGTCGTACATCGACCACGCGGATCTGATGCGTGGAGGCGAGTTGGTTTTTCGCATGGGCCCACGCCCAAATCCGAACTGGGGAAGCGGAGCAGGGAACGAACCTGTTTCACGCATTAGCGGCCGTCCGATCGTGCCCGTGCCGGTGATCAGGAGCCAGGGCCAGACTTTCAAAAACAATGTCCCGATGGATATCCAACCGCTCGAACGCACCTCTGCGGTTCACTACACCACCGATGGTTCTGAGCCGACTCCGCGGTCTCCGAAGTTTACGGAGCCATTCACGATCGACAGGACCACCACGATCAAGGCGATTGCGATCGAAGGCGGGCGGATTAGCAAGATTGCGACGGCGAAGCTTCACAAAATCCCGCACGACTGGAAACTCACACTGCTGTCGAAATACAGTCGCCAATACACCGGCGGCGGTGACTTCGCATTGATCGACGGCATACGCGGCACGACGAATTGGACCAGCGGCGCATGGCAGGGTTACTGGGGCAAGGACCTCGTCGCCGTCGTCGATCTCGGCAAGCCGCAGATGATCTCAAAACTCGGCGCTGGATTTTTGCAGGAAGCGGGTTCGTGGATTTGGATGCCGCGTACGGTGAGCTTCGAACTCTCCCTCGACGGGCAGAACTTCGTCCCCGTCTTGAGTATTCCGAACGACGTTCCCGATGGCTCCGATCCGTCAGTCAACGTCGGCACACTTGCGAAAGACTTCGTCAAAAACATAACGCGCCAGGAGGCGCGTTACGTTCGCATGACGGCGGTGAACTACGGCAAGATCCCCGCGTGGCACCCCGGCCACGGCGGTGACGCGTGGATCTTCGCCGACGAAATTATTATCGAATAAACCGCGCGCACGCGCGCGCCGTTACCAGCTTACCTCGAACTCGTACTCCGACGCCCCACCGCGCGAATCCTTGATCCGGATCACAGCGGTGAAGTTGTTCTCGCGCGACGGTTGTTCCTCGATGAAAACCTGTCCGCGCGCTCGCTTAACATTCAGCTTCACCGTGACGCGACGCGAAGGCAACGAAGCACCAAAATTGGTTTGCGCATCGTTGTAAGCGGTGCCGCCGATCGTTTCCACCTCGGCGCGGCCGCCGCGGATCACGATCCGTACGTCGTCGTCGACGCGGCCTCTCCACGTCATGCTTCCGCCTCGTCCGCCTTGCGGTGGCTGACCGCCGCCGCCGTCGCTCGAATCGACATTGAGTTCGCGCGACAGGTCATTCATCGTTCGTTGCACGTTGTACCACGCGGTCCGTTGCTGCGTGTTGCGTTCGACTGAACGCGCGTGTTCCTGCAGCAGACTGAACGCATCGCGCAAGTCCTGATTGCGTCGACGGTCCACGACCATGCGGTAAAAGATTCGCGACGACGCTGCGAACTGTTGCGACAGCAGCACCGCTTCGATGTCGTTTCGGCTGCTGCGGACCGAGTTTGAGTAACTGTTGTAAGTGGCGTCGGCAAACGAGTCGGCATCGCGCGAAAGGCGATCGGCGAAATCGGTAAGTCTGTTTGATTGACCGAACTGGGCCAGGGCCGTCTGGGCGACGAAAAGCAGAGTTGCAAGGGCGATTAAAAGTCTTGTGATCCTCATCGGACCTCCTGAAGTTACATGGGTCGAACTCGAAGGCTTCCACACCGATAATTCCCGCATGGCCCGTCTCGTGTCAATACTTGTTTTGTTGCAAATGTGCGATCAACTCGCCATCGCCAATGATCTTCGCCTGATCACGGTTTCGGCGAACCGCTCCATCTCCTCCAATTGCGGACTACATTGCAACAGCAACAAGTCGACGCCGGCCGCCTCAAACTCCGCGACGCGCGTGGCAACCTGTTCCGGCGTGCCGATCAAACCCGATCGCAATCCGCGGTTTGATACCGAGTAATCTTCCAATGAAACCTGCTGTTCGAGCCGCGTTCCGGCAATCCACTGCTGATAATTCTCGTAACCCGCCGCAGACTGTTTCACATTCGTGATCCGCTCCAGCTCCTTGCGCGCTTCGGCTTCGGTGTCACGAACGATCGCATAAGCCGCGACGCCATAACTCATCGGCGGTAACCCGAGCCGCTCGCGTCGCGATGACATGTCGGCGATCTTCTGCCGGACTCGCGCAGGCTCGTCTCCGTGCATAACGTAAGCATCGCACCAGCGCGAGATCATCGCTTTTGCCGCTTCGGATTCACCTCCCGCGTAGATTACCGGGCGCGGATGCGTGATCGGTTTTGGCTGCAACACTGCATCGTCAATCGCATAGTGGTTCCCACGAAACGAAAAGTGGTCCTCACGCCAGAGCCGGTCGACGATTTGCAGCCACTCGGTCGTGCGCGCATAACGATCGTCATGCTGCTCAAACTCGACACCGTATTTCCTCGCCTCGTCGGCCCACCACGACGACACGACGTTCAACGAAAGCCGTCCCTTGCCCGCTATGTGATCGATGTTTGCCGCTTGTTTCGCCAGCAGCGCCGGTTGATGAAACGTCGGCCGCACAGCGACCATCAGTTCCAACCGTTTCGTCACCGCTGCGAGCGCCGCCGCCGTGGACCATGCATCCAGCGACGGCGCTTCGACTCCCTTGATGTCGTTCAAGTTCAACTCGGCGATCAACGTCAGGTCGTAACCGATTTCTTCGCTACGCCGCGCGAGGCGGCTGTTGTACGCCCACGTCGCTTCCATCTGTTCGTCGTCGACGTTTCTCAGCCAACCGCCGAAAACCGGTAGCCAGTAGCCGTATCGCATTGGAGTGCCTCCTTTTCAAGAAAGTCGACCAGCCGGGAATGAGGATCGAAACCGATTACGCGTGGTGCGTCGGCGACGAAGTTTGAGAGCGCGTTGATGTCGTAGTACAGCAGCGAGCCGTCGCGATCGTCGACGATGTATTCAACGCCGCCGACGTCGATCTCAGCCGCCTGGACGATCAGTTCGACCGCGTTGATAACGTCAGGTTGTGGGACATAACTCTCAACTTGTAAACCGGTGCGCGGCGCGTCGACGGGACACGTCGTGCGTGCGAGTTCAACGCCATCCGTCGTTTGGCAGATGTCTGCCGGGCAGAGATTGAAACTCTCGCCGGACGTGAAGACCTTGATCGCGTACAGAAACTTTCCGCCAAGCGTTTCGACGCGCGTGATGTGTCCGCCTCGCGCCGGCACGAATTCCTGTACGAGCGCCGTGCGATCGATTCCGAGGTCGATCGTTCCTGATTGGACCGCCCGCGACAGCAGCGTCCGGTGAGTCGTAAAGCACAACACCTGCGCCGCTGCCGCCGACGTTTGCTTTGACGACGATCGGAAAGCGTAGATCGCGTGCCGCTGCTCTCGCTTGTGATGGATGATTGATCACGCGAGCACGCGGGTAGGGAAGGCCCAACGAGTTGAGCAACGAGAGCTGAAGCGCTTTCGAGATCTCGATCGTGAAAGCTCTCCGGCCGTTGATCACGCGCGTGCCGAGTCGCTGGAGGTGTTCGAGATAATTCAACGTGTAGAAGATTCCCTGTCCGTGATCGCGCAAGTAAGCGGAAGGGCTCATGCGGTTGAAAAGCAGCGCCAGACCGGGATCAGTTTCGGCCGGATCGTACTGATGTTCGTCCGCGCGAATCGCCGTGTAAGGCAGGTTCCGTCGATCAAACTCGGCGAAGAGCAGGCGAAACCAGTCTGGATGCTCGTAATAGATGCCTATCGGTTTTGGTTCAGTCGTCATATTGTTCCCTCGCTGTTCTCTTCAAAAGGGGCACACAAAAACAAAAAGGCCGCTCACCTCGAGCGGCCTTAATGCCATGTGTAGAAATGATTAGTTTACGTCACACAATGGGCCCGCTCGGTGATCGACCTTCACGACAACAACAACACATGCACGGACCATTGGCGATCCGGCGCGATTCGTGTTGTGTGTTGGAGCTAGCCATCGTTGATGCGACGAAACTACTCCTCCGTTTTCGACTTGTCAACGTATACTGGAGCGCCATCTCAGCCCAGAACCTTACACGGAGGAAACATGTCAGCCGAGAACAAGCAGAAGATTGAAGGACTGTACGCAGCGTTTGGCAAGGGTGATGTGCCGCACATTATCGGCGCACTCGATCCGCAAGTTGAATGGTGGGAAGCCGAGAATTTTATCTACGCGGATAAGAACCCGTATCGTGGACCAGAGTCGGTGCTCATGGGTGTGTTCGGGCGCATCATGTCGCAGTGGGAAGGGTTTACGGTCACGCCGGAGGAGGTTTTAGACGCAGGCGACACGGTAGTTGGCCGTGGATATTACGCCGGCAAGTACCGTCAAACTGGACGCGAGGTACGCGCCCAGTTTGCACATGTATTTAAGCTTCGTGACGGCAAGGTGGTGAAGTTCCAGCAGTACACGGATACGGCGCAGTTTCTACAAGCTACGACTTCGCCGTAAACCCGCGTTTCTTCATCAACGCGTCGATCTTCGGATCGCGTCCGCGGAATGCGCGGTAAGCCTCAGCCGGATCGACCGTGTTGCCCACTGAGAAGACGTTCTTCCGCAGCCGTTCAGCGACAGCCTTGTCGTACGGGCCTTTGCCTTCGACGAACGCGCCGAACGCGTCCGCCGTCAGCACGTCAGACCAGAGATAGCTGTAGTAACCTGCGGAATAACCGTCACTCGCAAAGACGTGCAGAAACTGCGGCGTGCGATGACGCATGACGATCTCTTTCGGCATGCCGAGTTGGGCCAACGTTTCTCGTTCGAAAGCGTCTGCGTCGATCTTCTGATCGCCCGCGAGATGCAGTTTCATATCGACGAGCGCCGCCGAGAGATATTCAACCGTGGCGAATCCCTGGTTGAACGTCGCCGATCGATTGATCTTGTCAACAAGCTCCTGCGGAATCGGTTTGCCGGTTTGATAGTGAAGCGCGAACTGTTGCAATACTTGCGGCGTCGAGAGCCAGTGTTCCAAAAGCTGCGACGGAAACTCGACGTAATCGCGCGGAACAGCAGTGCCGGCGACGGACGGATACGTGACGTTTGAACTCAGTCCGTGCAGCGCGTGGCCGAATTCATGGAACATCGTCGTCGCATCGTCCCACGAAATCAGCACCGGCTCGCCGGGTTTGCCTTTCACGAAGTTTGAGTTGTTGGAAACGATCGTGGTGATCTCGCCATTGACGCGTTCCTGCGAACGATACGCATTCATCCACGCGCCTGAGCGCTTTCCGGCGCGCGCGTACGGATCGAAATACCACAGTCCGATGTGACGTTTGCTGGTCTTGTCCGTGACTTCCCAGACGCGAATGTCAGGGTGGGCCACCGGAACGTTTGTCACGGGCGTGAAGTTGAAGTTGAAGAGTTCGCCGGCCACCCAGAAGATGCCTTCGCGCAACTTATCGAGCTGGAGATACGGTTTGACTTCGTTCTGGTCCAGGTCGTATTTCGCCTTGCGGACCTTCTCCATGTAATAGCGATAGTCCCACGGCTCGATCTTGATCTTCGCGCCTTCCTTGTCCGCGAGAGCCTGCATGTCCGCGACTTCCTCGTGCACGCGCGCGACTGACGGCTTCCAAACAGCTTCCATCAACTCGAGTGCACGCTCGGGAGTTTTGGCCATCGAGTTTTCCAGACGCCAGTGAGCGTGGGTTTTGTAGCCGAGCAGCTTCGCGCGTTCGGCGCGGAGTTGCAGGATCTCCGTGATGCTGGCGTTGTTGTCATGCTCGTCGCCGTTGTCGCCGCGATTCACAAACATGCGCCACGCCTTTTCGCGAAGGTCGCGGCGATCGGAGTAAGTCAGAAACGGATCGATCGACGAGCGCGTGTTCATGATCACCCACGTGCCGGGCTGCTGCTTCTTCGACTCGGCCGCGGTCCTGGCGGCGTCGCGCAATGATTGCGGTAATCCGGCGAGCTCGTCTTCGCTCTTCAGCACGATGAACTGATCGGTTTCTTCGGCGAGCACGTTTTGGCTGAACTTCGTGAACAGTCCCGCGAGTTGTTGGTTGATCTGCGACAGTCGCTTCTTGGATTCGGGCGACAGACGAGCGCCGGCGCGGACGAAGTTGGTGTAGTAAAGCCATGTGACTCGCTGTTGTTCCGGCGTCAGACGCGCTTTCGCAGGCGAGTTGTAGACGGCCTCGATGCGTTTGAACAGCGCTTCGTTTTGTGTGATCTGATCGTTGAAAGCGGCCATGCGCGGCGCCATTTCACGTTGCACGACCTGGATATTCCGGACTGGCCATCGTAGCGCCCCAAACTCCGTACACCGTACCCACGCGACTGAGAGTCTTGCCTGCCTTTTCAAGTGCGGCGATCGTGTTGTCGAAATCCGGCGCGGCTGAGTTGTTGGCGATCGTCTCGACCTCGGCGAGCTGTTCGGCCATGGCGGCTTCGAGCGCGGGTTTGAAGAGCGCAATCTGCACGCGGTCAAACGGCGGCACGCCCCCGTACGGGCCTTCCCACTTCATCAGCAGTGGGTTTATCGTTTGTTGAAAGTTCGGTATCAGGGTTCATTGCGTTGGAATTCCGGGCAGTATTAACGACGACGACCGAGACGATCGCGGCGATAAGAGCGAGCAGCCAGAGGCTGCGGTTATTGAAAACGCGCATAATTAACTTCCTATCTGATTGATTCGCGACGGTAGTAGCCGCCGGGAGAGTTACCGCAAGCTGGTTAGTATATTGGCGGCGGGACGGGGTTGTACAGCAGGGGTATCTGTTGCTCAGTAGGGGCAGTTGCGGCAGCCGTTGGAGCAGCAGTAGCCGCGGCGCTGGAGGTAGGTGGAGGTGAAGACCATCGCGCCGTTTTCGAGTTGGTAGTCTTTGCCTTCCACGAGCACGCCTTTGAGGAGATTGATGTCGACGCGTTGATAGGAGCCGGCGAATTCGTGATCGGCGTTGGCGAAGAGCTCGGGATGGATGAGGTGCGCGAGGAGTTCGGCGCCTTCGACGACACGCGGTCCGGGTCGGGCGAAGTAGGCATTAGCATCAACGGCGTAGACGTTGCCATTTTTGACTGCTGGTAGGTTGAAGAAGTGCGACTTCGCTGCGCCCGAGCCGTAGGGTGCGAAGACACTCCAGATCTGTTTCATCGTATGTTGCAGATTGAAGCCGCACGGCATGATGACCAGGACTTCGGGTGCGTACGCTACGACGTCGTCCCACGAGACGCGCACCGACTCGCCACCTTCGCTGCCCAGCTCGTCGATGCCGCCCGCGATCTTCACCAACTCCGGTACCCAGTGCCCGCTCGCATATACAGGATCGAGCCACTCCATGCAGAAGACGCGCGGGCGCGATGTTGCGGCTGATACGCGATCGGACAAGGCGGCGAGGCGTGCGTTGCAACCGTCGATGAGTGCTTCGGCTTCACTTGTGCGATCAGTCGCGGCGCCGAGGTCGCGAACGTTGTCGAAGATCTCGCTCAACGAGCGCGGAGTCATCCAGAGGATCTGCGGTGTCTTCGGCAACGACTTCAACACCTGCGACACTTCGTTTCCCGACGGCGCGCACACCTGACAAAGATCCTGCGTGAGGATCAGATCGGGTGCGAGTTCGCGCAGCAGCGGTTCGTCGATCTGATACAGACTCAACCCGGCTCGCATGCGTTCCGCCACTGCGCGATCGATCTCGCCCTGACTCATCTGCTCGATCGGCAACACGTTGCGCACGACGACGGGCTTCGTTCGAACTTCCGGCGGGTAGTCGCATTCATGCGTGATGCCGAGTAACGACTCCGACAATCCGAGTGCGCAAGCGATCTCAGTAGCTGAAGGAAGAAACGAAACGATACGCGGGTTGTTCATCGTCATTGTGGAGC
>CAVVHR010000003.1:0-62051 GCA_963748145.1 uncultured Acidobacteriota bacterium | reverse complement strand
CCAGGCAGAACTGCATCTGCTTCACGTTTTGCCACCGCGTTCACTGAATGAGCCAGAGATCGCCTGGTATCCGATTAAAGGCGAATCCGCATATCACACCGCCGCGCGTCGCTTGCAGAGAGTTGTGCCGGCTGAAGTTCATCTTTGGTGCGACGTCAAGACGGCGGTCAGCGAAGGACATCCATATCGCGAGATTCTGAATTACGCCGAGAAGAACGAAATCGATTTGATTAGTGTTGGCGCGCACGGCGCCGGATTCGGAATGCGCGCGCTGTTTGGATCGAATGTCGATCGCGTACTACGCCAGGCGCCTTGTCCTGTTCTGGTCGCGCGGCCATTGAAGCCAACGGTGCTTCGACGAGCTCGAAGCTTCAGGATCTACAAGTCATTCTGTGAACGGCAATGCTGTCAGCCAAATGAGGATCTAACATGGGAGAGCATAAAGTCGAACAACACGTCGATGAGAAGAAAGCGCAGGCTTTCATGAAGGCGCTGCTCGAGGATCTGCGCGCGCTCGCGTTCATGCTCGAGGACGGTCGCATCGAGAGCGGCGTCACGCGCATCGGCGCAGAGCAGGAGATGTTTCTGATCGATCGCTATCTGCGACCTGCTCCTGTTTCACTGGAAGTTCTGAAGCAGGCAAACGACCCGCGACTGACGACTGAGATCGCCAGATTCAATCTCGAAGCCAACCTCACGCCGCTCGAACTCACGAACAACTGTTTCAGCCGCATGGAACAAGAGCTCAGCGAACTGATCGATCTCGCACGCAACGGCGCCGCAACTCAAGACGCCGATGTTCTTCTCTCCGGCATTCTGCCGACGCTGCAAAAGTCAGATCTGACTCTGGACAATCTCACTCCCGTCGCGCGCTATCACGAGCTGGATCGCGGTGTGATTCGGCTGCGTGGTGGTCCACTTTCGATTCACATCAAAGGATCTGGACGAACTGCACCTGACGCACGACAACATCATGATGGAATCGTGCAACACGAGTTTCCAGGTCCACTTTCAAAGCAACGCCAAAGAATTCGCCAATCATTACAACGTCGCGCAGGCGATAACTGCGCCGGTGCTGGCCGTCGCGGTCAATTCGCCGCTGTTGTTTGGTCAACGTTTGTGGCAGGAAACGCGCGTCGCCCTGTTTCAGCATTCAACCGACGAGCGCTCGCGTCCGCAACTCGCGCGCAACCAACCAACGCGCGTCAGCTTCGGCGATCGCTGGCTGCAGAATTCAGTCGTCGAACTCTTTCACGATCAGATCACTCGTTTTCGTCCGATCATGATCACGCAGCCGGACGAGAATCCGTTTGAAGTGCTGGCGCGCGGCGAGACGCCTTTGCTTTCAGCGTTGCGAATGCACAACGGCACTGTTTGGCGCTGGAACCGTGCGTGCTACGGAGTGGCTGACGGTGTTGCACATCTGCGAATCGAGAATCGCGCACTGCCTTCTGGTCCAACCGTCGTCGACGAAATTGCGAATGCCGCGTTCTTTACCGGCCTGATGGCTGGCACTGCCACAGGTGTACGGCGACATTGCAAAGCGAATGGCGTTTGACGATGCCAAGTTGAACTTTTTCCGTGCCGCGAGGCATGGGCTCGATGCTCAGTTCCAGTGGATTGACGGACAAAGCCACAGCGCGTCTTCGCTGATCCTGGACCACCTGCTTCCGCTTGCTCGCCAGGGATTGAGCAGTTCGCAGGTGGCCAGTGAAGACATTGATAAGTATCTCGGCATCATCGAAGAGCGGGCGCGAAATCGCCAAACAGGCGCGCGTTGGATCATGAAGTCGCTTTCAGCGATGGAAAGCTCGACCTCGAAAGACGCTCGCCAAAGAAGATTGACGTCAGCGATGTTGGCAAATCAAAAGCAAGGTCAACCAGTTCATCGCTGGCCCATCATTGAAAGGGCGGAGTCTGACGAATGGGAGCAGGGCTATCGAACTGTCGGCCAGTTCATGTCGACGGATCTATTCACCGTCAAGCCTGACGACTTGATCGATCTCGCTGCGAGCGTGATGGACTGGCGACACATCCGGCACGTGCCTGTTGAAGATCGAAGAAGGACGGTTGGTGGGTCTGGTAACTCATCGTGGTCTGCTTCGGATGATGAGCAACGGAAACCGTGCCAAATGACGATCCAACCACTGTGCGAGAGGTGATGATCGCGAATCCCGTCACGGTTTCTCCTTCCACGTCATCGTTGGAAGCAATCGAAATCATGCGCAGCAATCGTGTTGGCTGTCTTCCTGTTGTCGAAGGCAATCAGTTAGTAGGCATTGTTACTTCGTACGACTTTCTCGAAGCTTCAGCCAGACTCTTTCAGCAACACCTTGCTGCACCTATGAAGAGCAACAGAGCCGAGCACGTGCCCAGGGAGTGTGATCATGCCGAGCGCGCAACATGTAGAAATAGATGAACCGTCGGGAACAACCTGCCAGTGGAGATCTGCATTCGCTGTTGCGCGAAATCCGACGCCTCGAATATTCAGCAACCTGAATTCACTTCATGGTCGTGGAAAGGTGTTGTTTGCTGAAGGAGAACCAGCCCGAGGCGTCTACATACTGCGAACGGGCAGAGCTACGGTATCGATCTCGTCGAGTGAAGGACGGGTCGTGATACTGCGCATGGCCCAGGCCGGCGATGTGCTGGGTCTGAACTCAGTGCTGCGAAATTCTTCATACGATGCGACCGTGAAAACTCTCGAACCGTGTCGCACGGATTTCATCTCGCGCGCCGAATTGATCGAGCTCATGGAAAGAGCGCAGCCGGCACTCAGGCCATATTGAAGATACTGAGCCGACGAGTTGACCGAACTTACAGATCGCACGAGGTCATTGCTCCTGCCGCAAACGGCAAGCGCCAGGTTAGCCAAACTGTTGCTGGAGTGGAGCAAAGAAAATGGTGAATCACTCGCACGCATGCGAATCGACAAGGTTTTTACGCATGAAGAGATCGCGCAAATGATCTGCTCGTCGCGAGAGACAGTGACACGTTTGCTGGCGAGTCTTAGCAGGCGCAAGATAATTCGAATCACGTCAGACAGCATTCTGATCCGCGATCGCGCGGCCCTGGAAGACAATGGCGCGCGGGTTAAGACAGATTCGCATCACGAGACTGACCAGCTCCAAGCGCTCAACGTGACGGTCGTCACATCAAAACGACGACTTGAAACCTAGAATGCTTCGGCATTTCTCGCTCAAGGTCAGCTTAATCGCGAATTCAGGGGAGGGCCGAAGATTGAATAAACTCATCAAAGCACTCCTGATCTGTGGGTTCGTCGTCGCCACGATCGGTTGGCTCAGCTACAACAACTCCTCTCAGTCTGCGCCGATCAGCCCGGCCGAACTCGGCGATCTACAAGTCTGAAGACTACGTCGGCAGCGAGGCTTGTAAAGACTGCCACGAAGACCAGTTCAAAGCCTTCTCGCACACCACGCACTCACGGCTCTCAACCATCAGTAGTTGGAAAGGGAAGGTGACTGGTTGTGAGTCGTGTCATGGACCAGGCAAGGCCCACCTCGAGGAAGGCGATCCGAAGAAGATCATCTCCTTCAAAACGAAATCGTCCAAAGAAACCTCAGAGACGTGTCTGGGCTGTCATGCCGGCAAGGAAGAACACAACAACTTCCGTCGCGGCGAGCACTGGCGCAACGACGTTGGCTGCACAGATTGCCATACGTCCCACTCGACGACAGCACATCGCCGAGCAATCCGGGATCAAACACGTCTCTTATCCGAATCAGCGCAGACGAAATCGCGATCTGCTGGCCGCGAACATGCTGCGCGGAAGTGAGCCGCAACTCTGCATCAGTTGTCACAGTGAAACAAAGGCGCAGTTTAGCAGGCCGTTTCATCACAAGGTGCTGGAAGGACTGATCAAGTGCAGCGACTGTCATAATCCGCACGGCGGCTTTGAACTCAAACAGGCGCGGCTTTCAACAGGCGCTGATGCCGGATGTCTGAAGTGTCACACAGACAAGCAGGGACCATTCGTGTTTGAGCACGCGCCACTGAAGATTGAAGGCTGTTCGTCGTGTCACACGCCGCATGGTTCGGCCAATGCGAAACTGCTGACGCGTTCCACGTGCGGCAACTCTGTCTCGAGTGTCACAGCAACGCGCACGAGATTGGCGCGCCTGACACTCCGAATTTTCATAACCAGGCGACGTTGAGATATCAGAATTGCACCACCTGTCACGTCAAGATTCACGGCTCGCACGTCGATCGCTTTTTCTTCCGGTAGAGCAGGTAAGGAGCGGTGAAGATGAAAAAACACAATGGACCAGCTTGGTATTTGCGGCTGCTGATGCTCGTGCTTGCTGTCGCTGTAGCTCGACGCGCAGCAGCCATCAAGCCTTCGCCTTCGCCGGCAACAGAGTCCGAGCACTACGCCACGAACGCAGCTGCGGCCGACGACAATCTCGGAAACTACAACGTCGTATCGAGTCTCGAGATTGGCGTGCGCGGATTGAGTGTGTCGGGCAGTGACAACAAGTATCGAAGTGATCTGAATTACAGTCCTGGCGTTCGGCTTTTTGATTCCAGTTTCTTCCTGCGATCGAAGGAAGGATACCGGAGGACCGTTTGACGAGTTTCTGGTGAATACTTCCGGCTGGGGTGGCGATCCGCACGGATACACTCGCGTCAGTGTCGAAAAATCCGGCATCTATCGCTTCGATGCAAACGTGCGCAGGGCCAGGTATTTCAATGCACTTGCAAGCATCGCGAATCCGCTGAATGCGCCGGTTGGGCAGCACACTTCCAACACGCGACACAACTTCAGCGATTTTGATTTCACCGGGTTGCCGGAGAACAACAAACTGAAGTTCTACCTGGGTTACTCCCGCGACACTCGCGAAGGACCAGGCACGACCACCGCGCGGTTTGGCGGAGATGAATACGCGATCAACTTCAAACTCAGAGACACGCGCCAATAATTTTCGCGCCGGTATCGATGCGAGATTGCTGGGCTTCGATCTTTCCTTGCTTCAGGGAGCGCGCTACTTCAAAGACAACAGCAGCTACACCGTTACTCTGACGAACCAGGGCAACAACCCGGCAAATACTTCTCGCATCGACCAATTGTTTCGCGAAACTCCAACGCAGGGAACTCATTTCTTCACGCGCTTCAGCGCACACCGGTTGTTTGCCAAAAAGCTCGATTTCACCGGGCGATTTATTTATCTGAGTGGCAGGTCGCGTTACTCGTTTTTCGAACAGACCACCGGCCGTCTGGCCAACGGCAATCTCGCAGTGCCGCAGACTGCGACTGCGCGTGGTGAAACGAAACGGCCGTCGTCGATCGGCGACATCGGCGTCACGTTACTGGCGACCAGTAAGTTTCGCATCTCGAATACTTTTCGCTTTGACAACTTCCGCATCAACGGCGAAGAGCCGCTGCTCGATGTGCTGCGACAGAGAACTTTTGCCGGGCGTTCCTCTCGCAACAGTCACCACGACTTCATTCTTTGCTCGGACGACCAACTATCGCCGGTTCATGAACACGATCGAGGCGGACTATCAGTTTAGTCCTTCGTATTCTGTTCATGCGGGTTATCGCTTTACCGATCGCCACATCGAGCTCGCCCATCTCGATCGGACCACGACGCTCGCCACGCGATCAGAAGAAGTAGACAACCAAACGCACGCAGCGATCTTCGGCTTCAAAGCACGTCCGGTAAAAGCCTGGACCATCTACTTCGACGGCGAACACGGCGATGCAGACAGCGTTTTCACGCGACTCGCAAACAACGACTTCACGAATTTCCGCCTTCGCAATCGCATCAACGCCAACAACCAGATCTCTCTTAACTTCTCGTTCATCACGAAAGACAACACGAATCCTGCCGACGTGATCACGAGCCCCAGTGTTCCGTTCGGCACTCCTCCGGGCGCGCTCGACGTAAATGTTAAGAGCCGTCACTTCACGTCGTCTGTTGATTGGACGCCGAATGCGAAGTTCTCTTTGAGCAGCGGCTACACGCACATGCGCGTGACCAGCATTGCCGGAATCCTGCTTCCGATCAGTGGCCAGAGACGCGTCGGCGAGAGCCAATACTTCTCGCGCGACAACTTTTTCTTCTTCAATGCTTTTGTGCGGCCCACTTCGAGAGTGACGTTTTATGCCGGATATCACATTAATAAGGACGACGGGCAGGGCGATCGCGTGTCTCCGTCGAATGTGATCCTGATCGATTCCTATCCGATGTCGTTTCAATCGCCGGAAGCGACGCGTGACGCTGAAGATTGAATCGCATGTTGGATTGGAACGTTGGTTACACGTACTACAACTATAACGACAAGTTTTTCCCGGTTCAGAATTATCACGCTCACTTGCCGTACACTTCGCTGCGAATCTATTTCGGTCGTGGTGAGTGATCTTCGTAGAAAATGGCGCCGCGGGCGATCAAGTGCAGTATGCAACGGAACGCTCTGGGTATCTGATCTGTTGCGTGTGGCGCTGACCATTGTCAGCGTCACCTCAGCGACGTCAGGCCTGCGACCGCGACTAAGCCTCGCGATCGATTACTCTCGCTTTTCTCATCTCACCGAACAACATCGCGCCGCTTGCAGTTCATGTCACACGTTTCCGTCGAAGAATTGGAAGGACGGTGCGCAAAGGTGATGATGCGTTTGCCGGATGTGACTGAGTATCCGGAACATCAGGCGTGCCTGAGTTGTCACCGGCAACAGTTCTTCGCGCGCGAGCGGCCAGTTCCGCGGATCTGTTCTAACTGCCATGTGAAAGCAACGCCGATCGACACTGTCTCGATATCCGTTTCCGAGTCTTGGTGAAGCTTTCTTTCGACTGCGAAGGCGCGAGATTTTGTCTCAGATTTCCGTGTGCTTTTCCGCATGAGAAGCACACCGATGCCGATTGCGCCGACTGTCACAAGACGTATCAGCCGCAGGACAAATCAGACGACGAGTTTGTAACGAAGCCGCCGAAAGATATCGGCGATGCGTTCTGGTTGAAGAAAGGAACGTTCAAGACGCGACCGTTGACTCACGCCGGCTGCTTCACCTGTCACAACCAGGAAAGTGAGCTGGCGCCTCTGCCGCCAAACTGCGATGCGTGTCACAAGCCGCCTGCTGCCGAAAAACGCGCTGCGGATTTTGATGAAAAGTCTGGCGAAGACGATGGGGATTCAGGATTGGTGGACGCTGACTGCCTGGCGCAAGCGAACTTCGGCGGGCGCGTTTCGACATGAAGTCCATCCGGATTTGAAGTGCGCGCAATGTCACCAGGCAGTGACGACCAGTGCGCCGGATCGCGAGTCCCGGTGAAATCGTGTGGTGGCGCTGAAGGTTGTCATGTCACTGCGACCTCAGACGATGGTGGAATTCTCAATTACGAAATCGATCAGAGAAATAAGAACAGCGCGTTTGTTTGTACGAAGTGCCACATCGTGTTTGGCAGTAAACCGGTGCCCGCGAGTCACGTTAGCGCGATTCCGAAGCCGGGAAAATGAAAACGATTACATTTCATAGCAGTCATTGTTTTTGCGGCGGGCGTGGTGCCAGCCGCGGATGTTGGCCCAAACGAATTACTCGCAATTCAAACACGACAATCCGCGAACACGCGCGGCTGCCGTGTTTGCTTTGTCATCGTCGCGAAAACAACTCGGCGCAACCGACGTTGCCGGGCAAAGATTCGCACGCGCCCTGCACCGGTTGTCACGCAGCAACAGTTCGCAAATCCGGCGAAGTGAGATCTGTTCGATTTGTCACACGGACGCGCAGAGTGGAAAGATGAAACCGTTTCCGCCGTTGCGGAGTTTCAATGTCAGGTTCGATCACGCGAAACATGCGCGGCAGGCGCGATGCGCGACTTGTCATCGACGCAACCGCGGTGGTGTTGGTCTTTCGATTCCGGCGCGAATGAATGCTCATGTCACTTGTTTTGGCTGTCACACGCCGGGTGCGAAGGCATCGAACGGCCGCGATATTTCGTCGTGTGGTACGTGTCACCAGCTCGGCCGTTTCGTTCGCACTTCAGAACAGGCGGCGGCTTATCGTGTGGGTTTTAGTCATGCGAGTCACGATGCGTCAGAGAAGTTGGCGTGTGCGACTTGTCATACGGATTCGAGCCGGGTCTGCCGCGCGGGCGGCAAGTGATCGTCGCCGTCGCCGCTGAATCATCACGCGCCTGCGCGAGCTTCGAGTTGCGCGACTTGTCACAACGGCCAGCGAGCGTTCGGCGGTGACGACTTCTCGTGTGCAAGCGATGTCACAAGGGTTCGGCCTGGCGCTTTTGACTAAGGGCTTCGGCTGTGGCTGCTTTTGGTAGGCAGGCTTGCCTGGAGGGTTGCGTGTGGAAAGTTTCGCAGGCTGCGCAAAAGCTCGCGTGAGGAATCGATCGAGAACTGTTTTTGGGCCATTTTTGCTTGAAAAAGGCCCGGCATGGACGTTGCACCCATGCATCCCGTGAGCGGAGTCACCGCTACGGGAGGCATGATGAAGCGAGTCAAAAACATAGCGATAACGATCACGGCAATCTTCTTGTTTGGCGTCGGTCTTTTTCAACGTTGCTCCGGCGCAGGGTGAGGCACAACCTTCGGATCCGGCGGCCTTCTACAAAGCCAAGTGTGTGGCCTGCCATGGACAGAAGGCCGAGAAGAAATTCGATGCGGCCTGACCGACGAGCAACACCTCGAGGCGATACTCAAAGGCAAGAAACCGAGAAGCCACCGCAACATGCCGGCGTACGGCGAGAAGGGCGTGACTGCGGAGCAGGCAAAAGCACTTCTGGAACACATGAAGCAACTGAGATCGGCGCAGTAGATAGTTCAGTTTCACGACTCATGTCAGCGATCACGTGTTCCTTGAGATGTTAATCTGATGGAACACGGAATACTAACTAATGACAGAAAAATCGCCCACTCTCTTCAGAAACTACATCAGCTTTGCCGGCGCGCTGATCGTAACTGCCGCCGTCGTCAGTATTCTGCTGCTTTTCCTCATCGAGCTGACGCAAACGATCGGATAATCCTTACCTCGGCATTGTCACTTACATCATTTTGCCGCGTTTCTCGCGTTTCGGTCTGATCGTGATTCGTGATCGGAATGCTGCTCGAGACGACGTAGACGTCGTCGCTCGCCGGACTCCGAGATACCGCCGTATCCGAAAATCGATTTCAACGAACCGCGACAACGTACACTTGCGCTCGCGCTCACGTCGCTCTCTTTCATCTTCGTTTGCGCGAGCGCTTTTGGAAGTTATCGCGCTTACGAGTACACGGAGTCGGTCGAGTTTTGCGGCGAGGCATGTCACTCGCGTGATGAAGCCTGAGTTTGTCGCTTTTCACGCAACCTCACACGCGCGGATCCGTTGCGTCGATTGTCACGTGGGCCATGGCGCAGAGTCGTATGCTCGTTCAAAACTTGTCCGGCGCGCGCCAACTGTTCGCTTTGGTTCGCAGCAACTATTCACGGCCGATCGAGACGCCTGTTCACAACATGCGGCCCGCGAACCAAACGTGCGAACAATGTCACTGGCCTTCGAAGTTTCATGGCGCCCAACTCAAGACGTTCAATCATTACGCCTACGACGAAACAGAACTCGTTACGACAAACTCGAATGTTGATCAACGTCGGCGGCGGCGATCCGGCGAGTGGACCAGTCGCCGGCATTCACTGGCACATGAATCTCGGCAATGAGATCACTTTCATCGCCAGCGATAAACAACGGCAGGTGATTCCGTGGATTCGCGTGCAAGGATCGCAACGGGAATGTGACCGAGTATTACGATCGAACGCGGCCGCTCAGTGCAGAACAAATTGCTGCCGGCGGAACAACGGCGCATGGACTGCATCGATTGTCACAATCGTCCGGCGCACGCGTACCTGCCGCCGGATGTCGCGGTGGACCAGTCGTTTTCCGCCGGCCGTCTCGATCCGTCGTTGCCGTATCTGAAGAGACAGGCAGTTGAAGTTTTGAACAAGCCGTACACGACCGAACAGGAAGCACTCAATACGATCGCGTCCGGTCTCGATGCGTTTTATCGCACCAACTACAGTCAGACTCTACGCGCAAAGAAGCGACACGATTAAGTCAGCAATCAGGCGAAACGCAGCGCATCTTCAAGACTTACTTTTTCCCGGAGATGAAAACGAACTGGTCCACGCATCCGAACAACATCGGCCATCTCTATTCGTCGGGATGTTTTCGCTGTCATGATGGCGAGCATGTGAGCGATTCGGGAAAGGTGATTCGCAACGACTGCAACATCTGTCACACTGTGCTCTCCGATTCGGCGCGCCCGCAAACCGTGCCGACGATGGTCGACTTCCAGCACCCGGTCGATCTCGGTGGTTTGGCCGATCGCAAGTGCGAAACGTGTCACAAGGCGAACGAACCATTCCGGCACCCGATCAACCTCGGCGACATCTCGATGTTTCAGTGCGTGGAATGCCATCCGAAAACAATAGCGCGGGAGAAATGAATAGGAAAGATCTTGCAGGCGGAGTGGTTCTGAGTGTCGCGCTCGGCATGGCTGTGGGCGTAGGGACTTACACTTTTGTCTACGCGCGCGGTTACTCGTACATGACCGACAACGCCGAAGCTTGCGTGAACTGCCATATCATGCAGGATCAGTTCAGCGGCTGGGTGAAGTCGAGCCATCGCTCGGTCGCTGTCTGCAACGATTGCCACACGCCGCCCGGACTCGTCGCGAAGTACATGACCAAAGCACGCAACGGCTTCTGGCACTCCTACTACTTCACGACCGGTTGGTTCGACGACAACATTCACATCACGCCACGCGGGCGCGAAGTAACCGAACAAGCCTGCCGCAAGTGTCACCAGGAAATCGTCCAGGCGATCGAAGGTCCACACGCCGATTCAAAAGACGAGCAGACGAGTTGTATTCGCTGTCACAACTCAGTCGGTCACATGCATTAGGCTGTTGGAGAAAAGCAATGATGAAGATTAACGGATAGACGTATTCGTTGACTGCGATTTGTGGGCCTTGTCGCATTAGTGATCATCGCCACAGTGCTCGGCCTGGCGCTGCTGGTCAACATCTTCCAGCGCAAGCAGGAAGCGCGCAATCCGTTCTTCAGAGTCGTCGAACTGAACGACGACACCGTCGATCCCAGCATCTGGGGGAAGAACTTTCCGCTTCAATACGACGATTATCTGAAGACGACGGACCAGGTGCGCACGCGCTACGGCGGCAGCGAAGCCGAACCACGAACGCCCACGCAAGTCGATCCGCGTTCCGTCGTGGCCCAGTCGCGACTCGAAGAAGATCCGCGACTGAAAACCATGTGGGCCGGCTATGCGTTCTCCAAAGACTTTCGCGAAGAACGCGGCCATGCGTACATGCTCGACGATCAAACGTTCACCGAGCGTCAGCAAGTTACGAAACAACCCGGCACGTGCGTCAACTGTCACGCCTCGGTTTACGTTGCTTACAAGCAGCTTGGCGGCGGCGACATCTTCAAAGGCTTCGAAGAGCTGAACAAGATGCCGTACTTCGACGCGCGCAAAGTGGTGACGCATCCGGTTGCGTGTATCGATTGTCATGATTCGCAGACGATGCAGTTGCGCGTGACGCGTCCGGCGTTCATCGAAGGCATGCGTGCGTTGAAAGCGTCGCAGGGTATTCAGAATTATGACGTGAACAAGCAAGCGACGCGGCAGGAGATGCGTGCCTTCGTCTGCGGCCAGTGTCACGACGAGTATCACTTCAGCGGTCCGGAGAAGCGCCTGGTCTATCCGTGGTCCAAAGGATTGTCTGATCGAAAACATTCTCGCCTTTTACGACGAACAGAAGTTCAAAGACTGGGAGCACGCGACTGACCGGTGCGCCGGTGTTGAAGGCACAGCATCCGGAGTTTGAGATGTGGAACCAGGGGATTCATGCGCGATCGGGAGTGGTCGTGTGCGGATTGTCACATGCCTTACAAGCGCGAGGGCGCGTTGAAGATCAGCGATCATCACGTGCGTTCGCCGATGCTGAACATCAATCGCGCGTGCCAGACGTGTCACCGGTGGTCGGAGGAGGAGTTGAAGGCGCGAGTCGAGACGATCCAGCAGCGGACGCACAACCTTCGCAACGTGGCGATGGACGCGCTCGTCGACTTGATCACCGACATCAAGGCCGCGAGAGACTCGGGACGTAGTGACGCCGCAGTCGCGACTGCGCAGGACTTTCAACGTCGCGCGCAGTTCTATGTCGACTTCATCGAATCGGAGAACTCAAACGGGTTTCATGCTGACCAGGAAGCGGTGCGCATCCTGGGCGAATCGATCAACTTCTCACGCAAAGGACAGGTTGCGTTGCGAGGTGGTCCAACGGCCACCGCCAGCGCCGCTCCGAAATGACGCGGCTTTCAGTTGATCGATACAGTTAAAGTGTAGTTTGTTGCGGTGGCGGCGGTGTTGACGATCGAGAGCAGATGATCGCCGCCTGTCATCTCCAAACTGAAATCCTTCCCGCTTGCTGACCCGGCATTGACGGTCACCGCGCCGTTAACAGAGGTCATCTTGATCGACATCACCTGCCCCGCTTTTCCATTGATCACGTATTCCGTATAGCCATTCGCTCCGATCCGTCCGCGCAGCGTGGCCGAGCTGGCGCCTTTTCGAAAACTTATTCGCTTCTGCGCCAGCGAATCCGAACTCGATACAAGGATTAGTAGCAGTAAAGCGCCAAGACGCGGGTTGGTTTTTTCTAAACATGCTCAGTTTCGTTCTCCCATTCACAGCAGTGATAGTGAGGTTACCATTTTTTGAACTGAAACGGACGCTTTGATCGAAGTGCGGAGAGTGCTAAAGAGTGTGGAGGATTGATCGAGCGGCGTCTTTCATCCAGGGATTGTTGGATTGTTTCAACTGCCGCAATCGGCGGCGAATGTCTTTGCGTTTCAGTAGTTTTTCAGCCCTCTCTCCTTCTTCTTCCTCGTAGTGCTTCGGTTGGCCGGTCCGATGTCGTCAGCGCCGTCAGAACAAAGATGGTCCAGCGCGTCGCAGTCTTCATTGCGACAGAGCTACTCCTAACTGACCGGCAGAATCAATCGAACGAATCTAACCACCTCCGGCATTCGCACGATGCTAACGGCAAAGGCGACCGCGACACCAAGCATGATCATGATGAGGTGCGCGATTATTTGATACTTCATCCTGCACATCGCTAACGCACACACGCGACCGCACAGCAGAAGTTCCTCATACCTTTCAGAAAAATTTCATAAGCATCAATGATACTTTTCACGCCCCTCCTTCGCCTTATCAGTTGTTAACGCGGATCGGGCCAACCAACGACGACCCACGAGCGAATGAACCTCATTCGCATCCGCCTCACGTAAACCTGAAGGAGAAAGAAAGTGAATACGACTACATACACCCCGACCTTTGAAACCACAACTACACTATTCCCAGCCATTTGTAAGCGAACGTTTTTCCCTATTCTCATCGTGGCTCAGCTACTGTTCGTTGCGTCCATCGCTAACGCGCAGCCTTACCAGGTCATCAACACCCAGAACTCAGTCGTCGGCGGCGATCTGAGCAAGACCGTCACGACGGTCCAGGAAGGCAACAACTCGTTGGACCGCTTTAAAATGACGAAGGTCGTCAAGCCTTTGCCAACTGAGGCAATCAAGGCCGCCATACTGCTAATGCCACCACTCGGCAGCGGCTTTCAAAACTATGAAGTCGGCGCAAACGGTGATTACAACAATTCGTTCGTCGCGTTCTACGCGCGTCGAAACTTCGTCGTCTTTGGCTATTCGCAGCGCGTCAATGATTTAACTGCCGGATCGTGCGAGAGCGGCGTTATCGATTGCTCGCCGATGGCTAACTGGGGACTGCAAACGATCGTGGACGACGCCGAGTTTATCCGGCAACAGATCGCCGCCGAATATCCGGGACTCAAGATCGTCGTTGGCGGCTTGTCGCTTGGCAGCCTTGCTTCGCTTGCGGTCCTGAACGCGCATCCAAACGATTACGCCGGCGCGATACTCGTCGACGGAACGATCTACGACACCGACGCGAATGTGCGCGCAATCAATCAGAATTTCTGCAACCAATTTGAGGGCTTGCTCGCGGGCGGTGTGTACTTCGACGGGCAAAGTGCTCCAGGCTTCAAGTTCATTAACCACCTTGCGCAGGTTGCGCCAAATGCGCCGTCACCAATTCCGGGTTTTCCGCCGGGACTGACGAATCACCAAGTGTGGGTGCTCGCACTGAGCGCGCCGCCACTTTCACCAGTCACGCCGCGGCCGGGTTACTTCAACGCAGCCGGTAGCTTTATAGAAGACCGGCTCTTCTTTTCCAATGAACCACTCGTACAAGCCAACATCGCAACATTTATCGACTACACAACGACCAGATCGTTGCGCGACCTGAGTTGCGGTTTGGCCGGGGAGACCACCTTCACAAACAACCTGAACGCCTTCAATGGACCAGTGATCATGTTCGCCGCGGGTCATGGTTTCGGCACCGCGATGTTCGACACTGCTCAACTGATGACGTCAGCCGACGTGACGATCAACTTCAAAGAGCAGTATGGACACGTGGATTACATGTTCGCCGAAAAGCATTTGCAACAACTCGAACATCCGATTCTCAACTGGCTCACGACGGAAGTCGTTAAGTAATCACTTACGGTCGTGAAGAAAGACGCAACGGCAGACCCGGGTTCTGACGACAAGGGTCTGCCGGTCGCGTTTCCCCGCCCTTTCGATTGACGCCTGCCGCAGCGGTCCGTTCATCCAGTTTCAGCAAACCACACTCAACCTCATTCAATCGGAGTTGCAGTCGCTGCACTTCCTGGGCCAACTGATCCACGCCTCGATCGCGCAAGTCCGACGTCGAAGAACCCGTGGATCGCTGTGACGTCACGTACTGCTGCAGCTGGTTGATACTCGTCTCCAGCCTATAGAACCGCTGTTCGAGCATGCTTATTCTTCGATCGAGACTGCTTGGATCCTGCGTCGCCGGCACCCGAAGCGCCACCAGCCAAACCTATCGCTGCGACAACTCCCAGAATCGCAACTGCGGCCAATTGAAAAATCTTTCGAAACCCCATAAAAGCTCCTTGCTATTCCCTTAGTCTGAAACTGTTTTATTGTATATCTGTTTCCGATGAGTCTCGCTATAGCGGGAAACTAACTGGTGCGTAGGGCAATCAACACCTTTATTTGCGTTTTTGCGCTGACGGTCGTGTGTGCTTCGCCGGGTTTAGCAACACCGGACGGTTTTAGCCTGCGCGGAGTCGTGGTCGACCAAAACGGCGCGCCTGTCGCCGGGGCGCAGGTCTTTCTCTATGCGAGTCCCACACTGCTCGCACAAACAACCACTGGTCCAACTGGTGAATTCAGCTTCGACAACTTGAAAACGAATCGTGGCGTGCTTCGAATCCGGGCGAGCGGGTTTGCTGAAGTCGAACGAGAGTGGACGGCGACTGACGAACAAGCGTCGCCGTTGCGAGTCGTGCTTGGACCACGTCCGCTCAAGGAAGTCGTCGTCGTAACCGCCACACGCACAAACATGCAACTCGGCGAAACGTCCGCGAGTGTCGCAGTCGTTTCGTCCGAAGAGCTCGAACGAACATCAGCGCTGCGACTCGACGATGCGCTCCGCCAGGTTACCGGCTTCCAATTGTTTCGTCGTTCCGGAAGCCGTACGGCAAACCCGACGACGCAGGGAATCTCATTGCGCGGCACCGGTGCGAGCGGCGCTAGTCGTGCACTCATGTTGTTCGACGGGGTTCCGTTGAACGATCCGTTCGGCGGTTGGATCTACTGGGGACGCGTGCCTCGTGAATCGATCGGACAGGTTGAAGTGCTGCGTGGCGGCGCATCGCACCTCTACGGCGGCACGGCGTTGAGCGGCGTCGTGAACGCGATCAGTCGCGATCCTGACACGTCGTCGCTTTCCGCCGAACTCTCCTACGGGAACGAACAGACGCCAAGCGGTTCTCTATTCGGCACTCTCACGCGCGGAAGTTGGACCATGAGTCTCGGCGCGGAGATCTCCAGGACGGACGGCTACATCATCGTCGACGAGGATGAACGCGGCACAATCGACACGCCCGCCGGATCCCGATACTCAGTCGCCAACCTCAAACTCGAACGAAAGATCCGCGATTCCGGCAACGTCTTCATTCGCGGCGAGATCTTCGGCGAGTCACGCACGAACGGCACGCCGTTACAGACCAACCGCACTCATCTTCGCAACCTGAGCGCCGGCGCAAACTTCGAAACCGCGGATTTCGGCAATTTCAATTTCCGCGCTTACGGTGGAACACAACTCTTCGATCAGAACTTCTCGGCCGTCGCAGCAAATCGCAATAACGAAACGTTGACGCGCGTGCAGCGCGTGCCGTCACAATCGATCGGCGGAATGTTCCAGTGGACACGCGCCGTCGGTGCGAATCACACGCTCGTCGCAGGCGTCGACGCACGCGAAGTGCGCGGCGCAAGCGACGAGCTCGCCTTCGCGCAAAACAGGCCAACATTCTTCGTCGGCGCCGGCGGACGTGAGCGAACGATCGGCGTCTTTGCGGAAGATTACTTTCATCTCACCCAGCGGCTCTTCGTCACAGCCGGCGCACGCTTCGATCGCTGGCGTGAATTCGGCGCTCTCTCGACGACGACACCTGTCAACACTGCTCAGCCATCAACGACACAAACATTCCCCGACCGAATCGAGACCGCATTCAGCCCGCAAATGTCGCTGATGTACACGCCTTCCGATCGCGTCTCATTCACCGCCTTATTCACGCGCGCATTTCGTCCGGCGACACTAAACGAACTCTACCGATCGTTCCGCGTTGGCGACGTTGTCACACTCGCCAACGAAAACCTTCGCGCCGAACGGCAAACCGGTGGTGAAGCCGGCGCGAGTTTCTATCTCTTCAACCAACGGCTCAACTCGCGCGTCACGATGTTCTGGACCGAAATCACCCGCCCGGTCGCAAACGTCACACTAAGCGTCACTCCCGCTCTGATCACACGCCAGCGGCAGAATCTCGGACGCACTCGTTCACGCGGTATTGAAATCGAAACCGACGCGCGTTTGAGCCGGCATTGGACCATCAGCGGCGGCTATCTTCTCGCCGACGCGACCATTCTCGAGTTTCCCGCAAATACAACACTCGAAGGTCTGCGCATACCGCAGGTCCCGAAACATCAGGCGACGTTTCAAGCGCGCTATTCAAACCCAAAATGGATAATGCTCGGAGTGCAAGCTCGTGCAGGTGGGCAACAGTTCGACGACGATCAGAACCGCTTTCCCTTGGGCCGTTACTTCACGATCGACGCCATCGCCTCGCGTCGACTCAATCGAAACTTCGACGTCTTCATCGCAGGTGAAAATCTCTTCAATCAGCGTTACCTGATCGGCCGCACGCCCGTCACCACAATTGGACCACCAATACTGATCCGCGGCGGCATCAGATTTCGTTTCCGCGGTTAAAGATCATTATTCGCAACAACACGCAGACATAAAAATCGGATCGCGTTTCGCGGCTAACGTGAGATCCGTGATCGGCGACGTCGTCAGCAGATTAACACTCTCTCGAATAGCGACGTAGAACAACGCACAACCGCCGATCTCCAACTTCGCCGTCATCTGAGTTCCCAGATCCGCTGGCAATGGCGCTGCGGTCAGGACCGCGTCATGTTCCTGTTTGCCGAACAGTCCGCCCGTCAACAACCCGCGGCACAGGTGTGGATCGGTAATGCGAAACCGGTATTCGCTGTTTTTGGTTCGAATTGAGACCTCGTCCATCGCATTCAAATCTTTCACTGTGATGTCCATCTCACTACGCCTCCTGCAAAACCCTTCTGGCTTTGGTGGCGAAATGATCGAAAACATCACAGTGGCAGACTCATGCTTTCGGACGCGCCCGCTCGAAGGCGCCTTCGAAATAAACCGGTTCGAGACCTGTTGCCCAATACTCCAGGTCCATCTGGTTCGGTTGCGAGTCTCCTGGTCGGTCTTCAAGACAGGCTCAGTCAGATCGCTGGGATGAAACTCGATCCAACCGATCCATGTCCCGTCGGATCTTTCAGCTCCGTAGCTACGGACTCGATAATTGGCGCCGTCAGGGCTAATCACAACACTCGTGTATTCCTGTAAAAGCTTCGACATACTTTCCCCCGTGCTCGGAGTATTACAATTACGTGTTTCAAAATTGTAGTATTCACTACGATGAGTAGTGTTCTTGAGTTGCCGGCATTCTCTGCGTACCTCGAGGTCTGCGCGACTCGCGGTGCTGGATGTTGTGCGGCAGCGGTGCATGGCGATTCCCGCAGAAAAGCAAGGCCGCAGACGTACACGTCTACCGAAACCTTTAAACGCGCGAGCTAAAGCAAAGCAACGCGGATTAGCGTTGAATTCACGACCGGCGACAGCGTTGCAACGGCGACCCGAGCCGAGAGTTTGATCTCAGCGGGAAACTACGAACTCACCGCTACTCGACTGGAAGGCTACGGTTACGACGGGGCCGAGGTTTCTCGAACCCGTGAAAACCGACTCAAATTCCTGCGTGCCGTCGACGATCTTTATAAGGCCTCAATCCCTCATTCCGAACGCGAACAAGTCCGCGCAGAAAACCTCGAATTCATTCGTCGTGAAAACATTCATTCAGTAGAAGCCAACGTGATCTACGCGATTGGGAAAAAGCCTTAACTCACAATCACGCTATAAGATCAACGACAAACTTTTCACAAAAATTGCTCCAAACTGTCGATCGTGTAATCCCCTGTTCGACTAATAGTTGAGTAACGCAATAAAAAAGGAGAAACATCATGGCAACTACTACTCAAACGGGCACAGCAACTTCCAAAACTCCCGACCGTCAGGCCCAACAGCAGAAGATCACCACGTTCCTCTGGTTCGACGGCAACGCCGAGGAAGCGGCGAAGTTCTACACTTCGGTCTTCAAAAATTCGAAGATCAACCACGTCGTGCGCTACGGCGACAGCGGACCGGGTAAGAAAGGCAGCGTCATGATCGTCGACTATGAACTCGACGGTCAGCACTTCACCGCGATTAACGGTGGTCCAGAGTTTAAATTCAACGAGGCGATATCGCTGGTCGTGCACTGCAAAGATCAGCAGGAAGTCGACTACTTCTGGGAGAAGCTGACGGCAGACGGCGGTAAGGAAATCGAATGCGGTTGGCTCAAAGACAAATACGGAGTGGCGTGGCAGATCGTGCCCGAGATCTTTTTAGAGTTACTCCGAACCCCGGACGAGCAGAAGAAAGACCGCGTCATGCGCGCGATGATGAAGATGAAGAAGCTGGAGATCAAGCCGATTCAGGAAGCAGCGAAGGGATAACAACCAGCGTCGCTTAACAAGATCCGTGTCCCTACGCGTCCGTGGGGGACACGGATTTGTTATTGCATCTTTCCGGTGGACAGGAAACGCCAGCGCTTAGTGTTTCGACAACTCGAGACGTAGTTGTCAATCTTCAGTTTCGGCATCTTGCCCGGTTCCAGATCCGACATCGACAACACCGACGCTTTTGACGAGCTGCCCGGAAATCCGGACGCGCACGAGTCTTCCACTACCGTCCCGAAGTCTTCGATCACGTGCATGCGGCTGTTTTTGAACTCCACCAGCGCCGCGATCTCGATCAACGTGCCCTGGGCCATGTCGCCGGTCGTCATCAACAACTCGTCGATGCCGTCGCTGTTGAGATCAGTCTTGCGAATGATCTGACTCTTGAAATCGGAATCCACGTCGGCCACGAGTTGCTGGCCGGAAAAGATCGCGACGCGTTTGCTGCCGTAGTTGTCGGCGTGCGTTGCGCCACACTCGTTGGTGTAGATCACGTACGCAGTCTGCGTTTGACCGGGAGCAGTGAAACTTCCCGTCACCGCGTCGGAAATCTAATGGCGCGATCTGACCGGCTTTGCGAGCTGCGCCGAGGTAGTCGTCGCCACCGCTCGCGAAATCCTGGTTGCACTTATTTGAGTCAGCCAGATACCTGCGAAAGACTTTCGACAACACCATTCGTTGCGTGGCTGCGGTAATCCGTGGCGCCTTACCCGCGCGCTCCTGGCGGAAGTCAAACAGCACTTGTTTTCCTTTTTGCATCGCCGGCGGCTGCTGTTGGCCCAACAAGACGGCGCTGGTCAGAAGAAACGATATGAGGAGTAGGGGAACGGTTTTCATGGTTCACAGATTATACCCAATCGGAGTAATCTGTCCGCATTATGAAAACAAATCTGTGTTTGATGCTGGCTCTCATAATCACTTCGTTCTCAATCACCCGGGCATCCACTGAAGAATGGTCGCAGTTTCGCGGACCAAACGGCACTGGCGTTTCCGCAACCACAGGCGTGCCCGACGCGTTTGGCCCGAGCAAAAATGTCCTCTGGAAAACAGAGCTGCCGCCGGGACATTCGTCGCCGGTGTCTGACTAACGATCGCATCTTCGTGACGGCGCACACAAAGAGACAAGTTGTTCGTGATCTGTCTCGATCGCAAGACGGGAAAGATCCTTTGGCAACGCGAAGCGCCGCGTGCGCAAACAGGCCGTTTGCAGAACGTGAATGGACCAGCGTCGCCGAGTCCGGTAACTGACGGCACGAACGTTTACGTGTTCTTCCAGGACTTCGGCACTGCTCTCGTACGACCGCGAGGGCAAGGAGCGTTGGAAGCTGCCGCTCGGACCATTCAACATGTTCTACGGCTTCGGCGCGTCGCCGATTCTCGTTGACGACAAAGTGATCCTGCCGGTCGATCAGGACCATCCGGCTTCATATCTCATCGCCGTTGACAAGAACACCGGGAAGCTTAGTTGGAAGGTCGAGCGTCCGATCGTGATCTCCGGTTATTCGACGCCGATCATCTATCAGCCAAAACAGGGACCGAAGCAGATCGTGGTTCCTGAGTCGTTTCAACTCTCGGCTTATTCGGTCGAGGATGGAAAACGCGTTTGGTGGGTGCGCGGTCTGGCGTGTGAGATGAAATCGATTGCCAGTCAGGATTCGGCGAGTATCTCTACATTAACGGTTGGGGCTTTCCGCAGAACCAACCCGGACAGCAGGTGCCGACGATTCCGTTTGACGAAGCGCTGGCGAGTACGACAAAGACAAAGATCGCATGATCGCGAAGGCCGAAGCAACGCGGCGCGGAGAAGATGGACCACATCGTGCAACGCGGCGTTCGAAGCGTTCGACATGAATCGCGATGAGAAGCTGGACGCGAAAGACTGGGAAGTGTTTCGCGCGATGATGGCTTCGGAGAATGGTCTGCTCGCGATCAAGATGGGCGGCGAGGGCGATCAGACGGCGACCGCGATTCGCTGGCGTTATCAGAAGCCGGTGCCGCAAGTGCCTTCGACGCTGCTCTACAAAGGCGTGCTCTACATGATCAACGACAGCGGCATTCTGATCTCGTTCGATCCGGCGACCGGAGAAGTGTTAAACAGGGACGGCTGCACGGCGCGATCGACAAGTATTTCTCATCCCCGGTGGCGGCGGATGACAAAGTGTTTCTGATTGGGCAGGGCGGACAGGTGTCAGTTTTGAAGGCTGCGGGAGAGTGGGAAGTGCTGGCGGTGAACGAGTTGGATGACGAATGTTTCGCCACGCCTGCGATTGCCGACGGCCGCATTTACATCCGCACGCGCAGCGCGTTGTACGCGTTCGGTAAAGTAAACGCAAATCTGAACAATAATTTTCCTGTCACAAAGAGCTGACCGTGGGTGTTTATTCCTTTGAGCGCCAAAAACCACTGATTTTGAGCGGAAATCAGTTGCGATTAAAGCCAAAGGAAAGACATGAGAAAGTTCGGCAGCATAGTGTGCTGTGCGCGTTTGTGCTGTGTGCAAGCGCGTTTCCGCTAGCAGCACAAACACCAGCACCGCAAACACCAGCGGCGCAAACTCCCAGCGCCACTCCGGTCTCTGATTCCGCGATCACCCCACTGAGCGTGATGGGCAGTCGTGTCTGAACTCAAGCCAGACACGACGCCAGGTCATTGTCACGACCGCCGCGGGTAATCAGGTCACGGTCACGCTCAGCGACCGCACCGTCTTCATGCGGATCCCGCCGGGCGAAAAAACCAAAGACAAGTTCATCAAAATCACCCCGACGGATTTCGGCGTCGGCGACAGTGTCTTTGCTCGCGGCCGCATGTCGGAGGATCGCAAGAGCATGCCGGCGCTCGAGTTTTACGTGATGAGCAAAGGCGACATCGCGCAAGAACGCGAACGCGAACGCGACGAATGGCGCAAGCGCGGCATCGCCGGAACAGTGAGCGTCTGTTAATGCCGAGACCAAAGAGATCACGATCGACGCGCGTACCGCGGAAGGCCCGAAGCCGGTCGTGATCGCCACCGACGCGGAGACGAAGTTTCGCCGTTACGCGCCCGACTCGGTTCGCTTCAGTGACGCGGAGCCGAGCGCATTTGCCGAACTGAAACCCGGCGATCAACTTGCGCGCCCTGGGAACAAAGAGCGCCGATGGCGCTCGTTTTAGTGCCTGACGAGATCGTTACCGGCTCGTTTCAAACCATCGGCGGCGCGATCACCGAAGTCAACGCCGAGAAACAGGAGATCAAGATCAACGATCTTCAGAGTAAGCAACCGGTCACGATCGTTGTGAGCAAAGACTCGCAGATGAAACGGCTCACGCCGGAGTTGTTGACTGCGCTGACGCCGCCGAAATCCGGCGCGCCCGCCAATACAGCGCCGCCGGCGAAAGGCAGTGGCGATTTGCAGGAGATGTTCGATCAACTTCCGGCGGTGACGTTACAGGAGCTGAAACCCGGCGAGTCGATTCTGATCTCGAGTACGAAAGGCGCCGATCCGGCGCGCGTAACGGCGATCGCAGTGGTTAGTGGTGTTGGTCCGTTGCTACAGAACAATCAAGGTGGTCGTCCGGCGCAGTTTCGTTGGGCGCGATGAGTCTCGGTGGGCCGCTAACTAAGAGGCCACCAAGATTTCAACACGAATTATCACAAAGGGGAACGTATGTCCAAGAGTCTCTTGGTAGTGGTTTGTCTGCTCGTTCTGTGTCACACGAGTTTCGCGCAGCAACGTGCGGTTCGTTGCGTGGACAAGTTACTGATGAACTCGGCGCGCTCGTTGTCGGCGCGACAGTCACGCTCGTCGCCGCCGATGGAACGCAACGAACCGCGACAACCAACAAGGACGGTGTTTACACGTTCAACTCGGTCGCGCCGGGCGCGTACACGTTGCGCGTTGTTTCGCCGGGTTTCACTACTTACGAAAAACTCGATCTGGCGTCGCCGCTGGACCACGCACGACTCACGACGTGCGTCTCGTGGTGACACTCGAGAAACAGGTGATCACTGTTACTGAAGACCAGTCGATTAACACCGATCCCGCAAACAACGCCGACGCGGTTGTGTTGAAGGGCCAGGATCTCGACGTGTTGCCTGACGATCCGGACGCGCTCTCCGCGGCCGTGCAGGCGATGGCCGGACCTTCTGCTGGTCCAAACGGCGGACAGATCTTTATCGACGGTTTCACCGGCGGCCGCATGCCGCCGAAGGAATCGATTCGCGAAGTGCGCATCAATCAGAATCCGTTCAACGCCGAGAACAGCGGCATCGGTTTCGGCCAGATCGAAATCTTTACCAAGCCCGGCGCCGACAAGCTTCGCGGCAGCACTTTCTTCAACTTTGGCGACGAGAGTTTGAACTCCCGAAATCCGTTTGCGCCGAGCCGCGCGCCGTTCCAGGTGCGCTATTTCGGCGGCAATCTCAGTGGGCCGATCACGAAAGGCAAGTCGTCGTTCTTTCTCGACTTTCAGCGACGCATATCGACGACAACGCGATCATCAACGCGCAGATTCTGAACTCCAATCTGATCCCGACGCCGTTCAACGTCGCGCTTGTTGACTCCGCATCGCTTCTTCTCCGTTCAGTCCGCGTTTTGACTATCAATTGAATCCAGGCAACACGCTCGTCATGCGCTACTCCTATACAAACACGAAGGCCGACAACGTCGGCGCGTCAGACTTCTCGCTGCCGGAGCGCGCCTTTAGTCGCTCGAATACCTTCCAAACGTTTCAAGTAACCGAGACGGCGATCCTCAGTCCGGCGCTGATGAACGAAACGCGTTTCCAGTACATGCGAAACCGCGCGCAGCAGGACGGCAACAACGTGATTCCGACGATCGTCGTGCAGGACTCTTTCATCGCCGGTGGTTCGCAGGTCGGACTGGCGCATAACGATGAAGACCGTTGGGAAGTACAGAACTATTCGACGTGGACCAAGGACCGTCACATTCTGCGTTTCGGCGCGCGTGTGCGCGGCGTCAGCCTCACTGACTTTTCCCCGCAGAACTTCGGCGGCACGTTTACGTTCTCCGGCGGCAACGCTCCGCTGCTCGACGCGAACAATCAGATCGTTTTCGACGGAACGGCGATCCGGTGTTGATTCCGATCACGAGTCTCGAACGTTTTCGGCGAACGCTGTTGTTCCAGGGCAATCCCAACATGCGTCTGCTCGGCGGCGGCGTTACTCAGTTTTCGATTGCGGGTGGTAATCCCGAAGCGTCAGTTACGCAGAGAGACCTGGGAGTTTTCGTTCAGGATGAGTGGCGGATTCGCCCGAACCTGACGTTCACGGCGGGTTTTCGCTACGAGCGACAGACGAACATCAGCAGCAATTACAACTTCGCGCCGCGGTTGTTTTTCGCCTGGGCGCCGGGCGGCACGAGCGTCGGTGGTGGACCAGGTGGTCCGTCGAGTTCGTCGCCGAAGATGGTGATTCGCGGCGGCATCGGTGTCTTCTACGATCGCTTCGGCGAGCGTGCGACGCTGCTGGCCAATCGTTTCGATGGTGAGAACCAACTCGACTTCCGCGTTTTCGATCCGGACGATCCTCGACGGATCTACGTTCTCACTGAATGGCGTGACAAACGTGCCGACGGCTGAGTCGCTCGCCGCTTTTGCCGCGCCGCAGATCACGCGACGCATCGCCGACGATTTTCAGGCGCCGACGTTCGTGATGACCGCAATCAATTTCGAACGACAACTACCGTCGAAGTTCACGTTCTTCGCCGTCTTCTTCAACTATCGCGGCAAGCACCTGCTGCGCGTGCGGAACATCAACGCGCCGCTGGCGGGCACTTACGATCCCGCGGATCCGGACAGCGCCGTGCGGCCCAACGGCAACATCGGCGACATTTACTACTACGAGTCGAGCGCAACCTTTAACGACTATCGCTTCTTCGGCGGACTGCGCCGGCAGATGAGCAAAGGTTTTTCGCTGTTCGCAAACTTCGGCACCGGCAAAGGAAAGACCGACACTGACTGCATCTTCGGAGGCATTGGCAATTGTTTTCCGGCGGACAGTTACGATGTGACCGGTGAGTATTCGCGAGTCGCGTTTATTCCAAGCGCAAACTTCTTCGTCGGCGGTTCGCTCGTGTTGCCGAAACTGAAGATTAACTTGAATCCCTTTATCGTGTATTCGAGCGGCCGTCCATTCAACATCGTCACCGGCCGCGATACCAACGGCGACGGATTGTTTACCGAACGACCGGCATTCGCGACCGCGCAAACAGATCCGGAGAATCTAAGACGAACAAAGTTTGGAGATTTTGATTTGGCGCCGGTGCCGGGCCAGGAACTCATTCCGCGAAACTACGGATTGGGTCCGAGTTTCTTCTCGGTGAATCTCGGAATCAACAGGTCGTTCGCGTTTGGCAACATTCCAGCGGCGCCTGCGCCCGCGGGAGCCGCCAAGCCGGCGAATGCGGCCGCTCCTGGAAACGCAGCCGCTCCGGCGAGTGGTCCAAGCCCGGAAAAGCGATATACGTTAACGCTTTCAGTGAACATTCAAAACCTGCTGAACACCACCAACCTGCAAAACCCGATCGGGAACTTGAGCTCGCCGCGATTTGGCGAATCGTTTTCAACAGCCGGCGGCTTTGGATTTGGACCAAGCGGCAGCGCCGCCGCCGGCAACCGCCGCATCCAGATCCAGGTTAGATTGGGCTTCTAAGATCACTAGTTCTTCTGCTTCTCGATCTCGGCGCGCAGGCGATCTTCCTGCGCGCGAGCTTCGGGCGTGAGCTCGGCGCCGAAATCTTCCATCTCGAACACCTGACGAATCTCGATCTCGCCGCTGGAAGGATCGTTTGCTTCGGATGGAATTCGTTTGACCCACTCGACGGCTTCGTCCATCGAGTTAACCTTCCAGATCCAGAAACCTGCGATAAGCTCCTTCGTCTCGGCAAATGGACCATCCGTGACGATTCGCTGCCCACCGGAAAACTTCACACGTTTCGCTTTTGAGCTCGGGTGAAGCCCCTCGCCCGCGAGCATCACGCCCGCCTTCACCAACTCTTCGTTGAAGTTACCCATGTCAGTCATCAGCTTCTCGCTCGGCATGATTCCCGCCTCCGATTGCTGGTTAGCCTTGATAATGACCATAACTCGCATTTTTGATGTCTCCTAAATTGGTTAATTTCCGTTCTCAATGGTTAATCGAACGACAGAGTCGGGAATCGACATTTCGCTTAACAATTTTTTTGAGGGCTAATGCTAACATCTTCGCATGATCGTGCACCTGGTCGACGGAACGTACGAACTGTTTCGTCACTTCTACGGAATCCGGCGCTTCAAGAAAACTGACCCTCCTTACGGTGCGGTTTCCGGCGTGCTCTCTACAGTTGCGCAGTTAATCGACGACGGCGCCACGCACGTGGGCGTCGCGACGGACCACGTCATCGAGTCGTTTCGCAACGAACTGTGGCCGGGTTACAAGACGGGGGCCGGTATCGAGCGCGCGTTGTTGGCGCAGTTTATTCCGCTTGAAGAAGCGCTGCTCGCTATGGGTGTTGTCGTCTGGCCGATGATTGAACTCGAAGCTGACGATGCGCTCGCGTCGGCCGCGCATTTGGCCGAGCAGGATGAGCGAGTCGAGAAGGTTTGTATCTGGACGCCCGACAAAGATCTCGCGCAATGCGTGCGCGATGATCGTGTGGTACAAGTGGACCGCAGATCCAACGTCATTCGAAATGCTGAAGCGGTGCAGGTAAAGTTTGGTGTTAAGCCTGAGTTCATTCCTGACTACCTCGCGCTGGTGGGCGACTCTGCTGACGGTTATCCGGGCATCACCGGCTTTGGAACAAAAACCGCCGCGCAGTTCATTAATCGTTATGGGCCGATCGAGAGCTTCCCGCCCGACACGTTGAACGAAGACAATCGCACGCATGCGTTGCTGTTCAAGGATCTTGCGACGTTGCGTATTGACGCTCCGCTGTTTGACGACGTCGAGGAGCTGCGCTGGCGTGGTCCAACAAGTGAGTTCGCTGCATACGCCGACAAGATTGGAAATGCGAGATTGCTGCAGCGAGTGCGTAAGCTCGAGAAGCGGCTTGCCTCGACCGACGCCACTGGCGGGTGACACATGTTGAATAAATCAACGTTTCGTCTGCGCATCAGCAGGGCTCCTGGCGAGAGATGCATGTTTTTAACTGAAACGGATGGCACAAAGTAGAATCGTGACAGCTCCGGTGGTGGGCGAGAAGCCGGCCAAGCGTCGTTACGATCGATCGATCGTAGAAGGCCCGCTGCGTCCGGCCGTCTGGAAGATCGCATGGCCCACGATGCTCACGAGCGTGATCGGCGGGTTGCAGGGAATGGTCGATCACGCACTCGTCGGACGCTTTGTCGGCTATCAGGCAAACGCAGCGATCGGCGTGAGCTGGCAGATCTTCCTCGTGGTGATCGTGTTCATCTCGTCGTTGTTCACCGGAATGAGCGTGCTCGTCGCGCGCTTCGCCGGCGCAGGCGACGAAGAGAAAGTCAATCGCACTGTTTACCAGGCTTTCCTCACTGCAATCTTTATCTCGCTCGGAGTAATGGCGCCGATCGGTTACTTCGTCTCACCTGTGCTACTCAACCTCGTAAACGCCGCACCCGACGTGCAGGCCGAAGCGCTTCCCTTCCTGCGCATCATGTTCGTATTCAGCATCGGCATGATGATCTTCTTCATGCTCAGCGGCGCGCTTCGTTCCGCCGGCGACGCGCGCACGCCAATGCTTCTGGGCGTCAGCATGACAGTGCTGAACCTGGTGCTGAATGTCGTCCTGATCCGCGGGCTCGGTCCAATTCCCGCATTCGGAACAAAAGGCTCGGCGATGGGCACGTGCATCGCGTCGGGTCTCGTCGCGATTTACTCATTGTGGAGATTGTGGAGCGGCAAGTGGGTGGTTTCGGTTCCGCGCGGCGACGGCCACGGCTTTGGTCCTGATTGGACAATCATCAAGTCGATCTTCAAGTTTGGTCTGCCGACCGGCATTCAGGGAATCGCGATGAACATCGGCGGCGTCTTCATGCTTTCGTTCATCGGCTCGTTGGCGCAGAGCGCGGCCGCACAGGCGGCGTTTACTATTTCGTACACCGAACTGTTCTCGCTGATCACGTGGACGTCTGTCGGACTGATGGGTGCGGCGGCGGCGATCGCCGGACAGAACCTCGGCGCCGGTCATCCGGATCGCGCAGACGCCGCGGTCCATGTCGCTGCGAGTTTTGGTTTCGCAGGCGCCGCATTCGTAGGCCTGTTTTTCCTGTTGTTTCCGCGTCAGTTGTTGGCGCTGTTCGGCATGCACGATCCGGCGGTCGTCGAGATTGGCGTGCAACTTCTGCGCGTGCTCAGTTTTTCAGGTTTGTTGATCTCGGTGGCGCTTACGTTCACGGGAGGACTACAGGGAACTGGCGACACGAAAAGCCCGCTCTACATTTCGATCATCTCGCAGATCTTTGTGCCGCTCGGTTTGTGCTTCGTGATTAAACAGATCAGCACGCTCGATCCGATCGACATCTGGGCCGCCATACTCGCCGGTCATGCAACTCGATGCGTGCTAAGTGTGGTTCGATTCAAACAGGGCAAGTGGCGAAGCATCGCCGTCGACATCGACTCGCGTCGGTGACTTCTACTTCGCTTTTCCGGCTAGACTCTTCTTCAGCACCTGGACCAGGTCGATCACTTTGTGATCCGTCGTCTCCGTTTCGACCTCGACGACGTTACTGCGTTTCTTCTCTTTCTTCTTCACGAGTTTGAGCAAACCGTCGGTCTGCTTGTCCGCCAGTTCTTTTGCCGGTGAGAACTGCTTCTTCGATTTGTTCTTGATCAGCTTCTCAAACCTGGTAACTGATGCCTTAGGAACGTCCTTCTTCTTCGGCAATCCGACATCTGACGGCGAGCGCAGTTCGTCGGCAAACCGCATCGTCTCTGCGCGCAGAATCCCGTTGTCGGAAAAGATCGCGACGAGATATTCCTTGCCGCGCATAACAAACGTCGCCAGTCCTGCCAGCTCGCTTTGGTCCATCGTTTCAGCCAGCAGTTTGTAAGCTTTTTGCGAACCGGCGGCGGGCGTCAGGAAGTAGCCGCGTTCGAAGTAGAGCGGCGGTATCGAGTCTGCAGGTACGAACTGTTTTAGATCGATGTCGCGCGTCTTCTCCGGCTGGAGCCGTTCGAGTTCTTCGTCAGTTACGACGACGTACTTGTTCTTGTCGAGTTGATAACCACGCACCACTTCGTCCGCATCGAGATCTTTTCCAGTCTTCTCAGCAAAATACTTTCGCGCCAACGGCTGACCGTCCGGTCCCAACATGCGCAACGACGCGCGATTCGAGCGCGCCGCCGGAAACAGGTTCACCGGCACGCTCACGAGTCCGAACGTCAAGGTTCCCGACCAGAAGGGTCTGCCTCCTGCGTTCTCCTCTTCGGGCTCTTCGGTTTTTCGTTGCGTTCTAGGCAGCGCGTTTTCCTTTCTTCAACGCCGCGATGCTCTTCTCCAACGCCGAGCCGAGCGCGTCCGTCTTGCGCTTCGTCTTCACCGCTTGCAGTCGCGGCGCGCGTCCTCTTGCTTTCTGTTCGATAAACTTCTCGACACGCTGGCGATACTCGTCTTTGTAATCGGCGGCGTTGAATTCGCCACGTAGCATCTCGACGAGTTGCTTCGCCATCGTTATCTCTTTTTGCGTCGGCGCGGCGCCAGTCGGTTTCGCCAACTCCTTCGCGGAGATCACTTCCTTCGCGTCCCGCAGCGTGAACAGATAGAGGTAATCGTCGATGGACCGAAGCACTCCAGAGTAGTACTTGTTCCGCATCACCCAATGCGCGACTCCCTCTTTCTCCTGTTTTTGCAGAGCTTCCGCGAGTGCGAAGTATTCTTTGTCGCCGTCGTCTGGTCCAAGGTAATACGGACGCTCGAACCACTGCTGGCTGATCTTGTCCTGGTCCACGAACTCTTCGATCTCGATGTCGCGTGACGGCGGTGGTTGCAGCGCCTCGAGATCTTCCGCCGTCAGTATCACGAATTTTCCGGGTTCGATCTCGTAGCCTTTTTGGATCTCTTCAGTGGGAACTTCCTCGCCGGAATCCGGATCGATCATGTGCTGCTTGACGCGCATCTTGCTACGGTCGTCGAGGATGTTGAAGCGCACAGTGCGATCCTGGACCGCCGAATAGAGCTTCACCGGCACTTTCGTCGTCCCGATCTTCAGTTGACCTTTCCAGATCGCTCGCGCTGCCATTTCAGATCGACTCCCCTTCCGACTCGCGGGTCGTGACGCAGCCGGGACAAAGCAGTTCCATCGTCACTGTTTCCTGTACGCATACTGAACAGACCGTACCGTCGCAATCGAGACAGTATCCGCCCGTTTGATATGCGTACGAATGGCTGCACACCGAACAAGTTTCGGTGCCGCCTTCAAACCACCACCACGGAGCAGGACCGTTCTGTTTAGCTGTGACGCCTGAACGGCCGCTCGATTTTTCGCGTGTCTTAATCGACTTCGACCCTTCTTCTGTTCTGTTCCAGATCACTTCATTATGCAAAACAGAAAAGTGGCAAGTGAAATGCCAAAGGAGTGACATTCTCGTCAACGCCACTCGCCCTGCAAGGTGAACGCCGCCCAGTAATACGGAGCGTGCCAGCGTTTGTCATTGTGCATCGAGATTTGCGCTGCTCTGAGCGCGGCCGCGGGCGAGAGTTTCTTACCGAACATTCCCTCGTAGAAGCGCTTCATGATCTCAGCCGACGCTCGATCTTCAACCTGCCACAAGCTCGCGACTACGCGTGGCGCACCGGCGTACATGAAACCGCGCGTCAATCCGACAAGTCCTTCACCTTTGATCTCGCGTCCGAGTGCTGTCTGGCAAGCGCTCAAAACGACGAGCTCAGCGGACAGTTTCAAGTTGTACAGATCGAGCAGGCGCAGGAAACCGTTTTGCGGCTGCCCCTTCTCGTCTACCAGCGACAAAACAATTCCTGAGAGTTCCGGATGTTCGTTGTTGATTAGACCATGAGTCGCGAAGTGGACGATGCGATAGCGGCCGATCTCACCGCTCGTTGCAAGTGTTCGGTTCGCAACGAAGTCCACCGCGGCGAGTTTTGAATCATTCGCGACAAAGCGCGAGATCTCGTCTGCTTCCTGGCGTGAGAAGCGCAAACGACGGAGATCCGACAGGCCCGATCTTAGTGATGCATTTTCTGGACGCGCACCCACGCGAGGATCGTTCGTCGAGAAGACGGGATCGGCGAAGACGGCGAGCGTCTTGTCCGAGGCACGGCGGTTTGTCATCTCCTGTCGCAGCACAGCGACGACAGCGGCGGAGGGCGCCGTGACGATCTCATGCTTCAGGATCAACGGACCGGAGTCGTTCTGAGACGGTGACGGCAACGCGGCGAACGGTACGTATTGCACCACGCCGTCGCCAACGATCAGCAGTCGCTTGCCTTTCAGCTCCGCCGCGATTGGTCCAAGCAGGGTGCGGCTCAGACTTGTCGCTGCTTCGGCGAATGCCGGATCGCGCTTGAGCAACATGTCGCGGACGCTTCGCACCAGCGGTTCGATCGTTGCTCGTGCCGGTAGTTCGTACGACTTGATCGAAGTGGGCGTTACGGCCCATGCGTAACTTTTCTCCTCGCCCAACGAGAACTCGAGCAGCAGAGTATCGTCGTCGAGAACTCGCTTTTGAATCTCGTCGAGCCCGAGCGGGACGGGCTGTGTCAATGCTGCGTATCGAGGACTGTGTTGCCGAATCTGGTCCTGGACTTGTTCGTACTGCGCCGTCAACGTTGCCAACTCGCGCGCAACGGCAGTCGCCTGCTCGGGTGTGTGTCTCACCTTGAACAAACGATCCTGCCGATCGGCGACGTCTGAAATCGCTTCGAGCAGTTTCTGCTCTCGGTCCAACAACGATGCGTCAACGTCTTCGCGAATCGCGACGTTTGCTTCGGCAAGTAATTCCAACAGCGACCGGGCGCGTCCCATTTCACTCGCCTCAAACGCGGCGACGTCGAAGTGTTCCTCGGGACGCTGCTGGTGCATGCGCATCAACAGGTTGACGTAGAAGTCGCGATATCGTTGGGCTGAGGCGAACAGCGACGTGCGCAAGTGCTGGCTGGCAACTTTCGATCGCAACGTTTCGATTGCTGCGAGTGCCGCTTCGATTCGTTTTCGCGCGTCGACGAAGTTTCCTCGAGAGCGTTCGAGACGGGCGAGATCCGACTGAGTTACAGCTTCACCGTTCTGGTCGGCGATCGTCTGCCGCATCACCAACGACTGATTGAAATAGTCGATCGCTTTGTCGTACTGGCCCAACTCACGGTAGTTCACGCCGATGTTGTTCAACGTCGTCGCCGTGTAGAACGGATTGCGCACGTTCGGCATCAGGTTCAGTGCCTGGAGGTAGTAATCGAGCGCCTTGGGCCGATCGCCGAGGTTCTGATGACAGTTTGCGATGTTGTTGAGTGTGATCGCCTGCCCGCGCAGGTCACCGTTGGCGCGTCGCATTGTTAACACTCGATTGTGAATGTCGAGTGCCGTTTGGTACTGGCCGAGCTTTCGCGTAAGTGGCGCCGATGCTGCTCAGTAGAATCGGATCGACGTATGACCTGTCTTTCGCGCGGTGCGTTTCCTGGACCTGGAGGTAAAGAGCGAGCGCCTTCTGATGCTCGCCCAGTTCGCCGTAGATCCACGCCGTGTTGATGTTCATCGCTTCCGCGGATCTCCAATCGCCGAGCGACGTGTAGAGAGCGTGCGCTTCGGAATATGCGTCGAGGCCTTTCTGATATTCGCCGATGTCGCCGTAGATCAGACCCATCTCGTTGAGTGTGTACGCTTTCAACTGAACCTCGTTCGCCGCGCGCCAGACGGTTAGTGCTTCCTGATATTTCTCGATTGCGTTGCGATATGAACTTCGTGTGCGTTGGTTGCGTAGCGGCTTTGCTTCGGTGAAGGCTTTCTGAGCGGTGAGGTAAGACTTGTCTTGTGCGGTCGCCGTTCGAAGATCCTTCAGCTCTAGTTCGTACCGCCCTTTGGTCGTGCTGCCGGCTGTCGAACTCACTTCCAAAACATACGCGCCGTTGATTTCCGCGAGCACCGCAACCGGTTCTGGTCCAACGTCGTCACTCGGCGTGTCTAACTCGACGATTTTCTGCCCATCCGGACCATGAAACGACACAACCACATCAATGCCACGCTGGATCACAACCGCGCGAGCGTATTGACCTATGGTAAGCGAGATCGAATACGCATGCGTCTGACCTCCAGTCAGCTCTCGTTCGATCGGCTTGTTGAGTTCGAGCGTCGTCTGGTCCGTTTGCGCACTTACCGTGTGCAGGAAGACGAGTAAGACGAGGCAGTACTTGGCTCGACGGAACATAAGGCCTCCGTACAAATCGATTAGCCGAGCGAGGAACGACGCATTATATATGAGTGGGGAAAAATGACCCCATTCTCAAACACGTTAAGATGTTGTACTATCCCGTTCACTCCCATCCGCCCGGAACGCCTTTCAAGTTCGATCGCCCTGCACTCACATGAGCCCAGTTACATTTTCGTGCTGACGCAATTCGTGCGTCACTTGGACCTCCCTGAACGCGGTCTAGGAGAATCTCTGTCCAATGAGCCAGGAAAATCGGTCGCGCCGGGGTCGACCACGCCACGAAACTACCTCACCATTGGGACAATTGATTCTGGCAGCAATGAAGCTTCTCGGACTGACTTACATAGACATCGTCCGCGAAAGTGAACGACTGGCCCACGTCAATAACAATCCCGACATGCGTATCGGCAAGTCGACGCTCGGCAACATCATCGGCGGCAGCATTCGCCAACCGGGCACAGCAAAACTCGACAGTCTAAGAGTCGTCCTGAATCTTTCGCCCACCGAGATCGACGCCGCGATCGGTCTGCAACCACAGCGTCGACTTCGAGAACAACTGAAGATGCCGCGCGCACGAACGCGTGAAATCAGTCCCGACGCCGTGACTCGTCACCGCAGAATCAAAGTGCCGATCCTCCGTGATGATGCAAAGCTTTCGAACTCGCAGTTTCTCGACGGCGCGTTGAAGGAGTGGGCCAATGTCGACGTCGAGTATCTGAGTTCGCTTTACCCGCCGTATCTGGGGTACGTCGTTATTGGAGAAGAGGACACAAACGCGACGCCAGTCGCTCCGCCCGGCAGTCGCGTGTTAGTGAACAAACTGCTGAACAAAGTGCTGCCGGCGGACAATGTCAGTTTTCACGAGCGCGAATTGTTCTATGTGTTGACGCCGCGTGGACCGACTTGTGTGTATCTCGAATACGCGCCGGGCGACAGGATTGTGCTGGTACCACATCCGCTGTCAGGCAATCTGCGCGAGGAGTTTGCGCGCAAAGACGTGACGATTATCGGTCAGGTGATCGGCGTGCTTTATCCGGAGTGAGGATGATTTGTCCGGGATGCTGAACAGAATGGCGACGAGCCGCGATGACCAGGTGTTTATGTGGGAGGAAACTGGAAGGATCGCTATGATTTTCCCTGATACCGGACGAACAAAATTAACTATCGTCTGCCACAAGCGAACGTGATAACGTGCGCGGCCTTTCCAACCTCCCATGAGTTCACAACTAGCCCGCGGCAAGAATATCGGAACTCGCCCAATCTATTAACCTGAGTCGAAGCTGTTTCGCGGCGGCAAACGAACAGTTGTGCGTTCAAGGTTTATACCGTGGCGGCCGGTACTACACTGAAGACCCTTCGCAACAGGTGCAACATCACTGTTCGGCAGGTCGAGCAAGCGAGCGTCAGAATCGCCGAAGCCAAAGGCGACAAGCGCTTCCGCATCTCGAATGGCTGGCTGGCCCAACTCGAAAACGGCATCTCCGAACCAAGCATCTGCAAGCTCTTCACGTTGAGCGTGATCTACCACGCGCACTTCCATGACCTCGCGCGACTTTACAACGTCGACATCGACGAGATTCAGAAATACGAGTCGATCGCGAATCCTGACGTCACGCAGTTGCGTCCGGACAGATCGATCAATGAGCCGTACACCGTTACCAGGACTGCGACCGGCCTGGTGCCGCAACTAACAAGCTCGAACACTCCGGAAGCGAAAGAACCGTCGAACATTCGGCACGGTTATGTTGGTCTAACGGATTACATGATGTATCCGTTAATCAGGCCCGGCGCGCTCGTTGAAATCGATACCGATCAGAACAGCGTTCGAGACGCCGCCTCGTGGCACAACCAATTCGACCGTCCGATATTCTTTATCGAACTGCACGAGGGATACGCGTGCGGCTGGTGCGAACTACAGGGTAATCAACTGCTCATCCTCCCGCATCACTCGTCACCATCGACCGTCCGCCATTTCATCTATCCGCGAGAGGCGGAGATCTTTGGTCGCGTTGTCGGCTATACGACTCGCTGTGTCGATAATGAATTACTGGCTCGTGCTTCGGATTCCAAGCAGCGCACGCGATCGTCCGGGCGCTGAATCAACAAAAACTACAAAGGAAATCCGTGTCTGCTTGGAATACTAAGCAGAACAAAAGTTTTTTCACCGACCCGTTCAGAAAAGCGTAGGGTGCCGCGCGAAACAAACTAATTCCGGATCGGCGCGGCATCGGCTTTCCCCCAAAGCTCACCAACAAACTACAAAACTGCAACTGACCGTTGTGAAGAACTTCGATGAGTGCACTTGCCGGCATACTCAATCTCAATGGCGCACCTGTTGACCGAAGAGTGCTCGACGAGTTCGGCCGCCGGTTAGCGAGGCTCGGGCCCGATGCCGGCGGTCATAAACAAACAGACGCGATCGGGATGGTGTTCAGGGCACTCCACACCAATAAGGAGTCGAAACTCGAGCGACAACCGTCGGTCACAAACGCGGGCCACATACTCGCGTGGGATGGACGTTTGGACAATCGTCACGAACTAATCTCACAACTTCGTGACTCGGTCGATCATTCCTCAACCGATCTCGACATTGTGATGGCTTCGTACTTGAAATGGGGAATCGACTTTCTTCCTCATCTGATTGGTGACTTTGCGCTGTCGTTGTGGGAACCCGCCACCCACACGCTGATCCTGGCCCGCGACGCATTCGGAACGCGGCCGATCTATTACCACGCGAATCGACAGCGGGATTTTATGGTCGTCAGATCTAGCTTCTCTAGTCGACGTTGCGAACCTCACGATTGAAGTCGATCGTGAATACATTGCGAGCTACCTGAACAGCACTCCCGATCTCGAGCGAACCGCTTATAAGAACATCCATTCAGTGCGGCCGGGATCCGCATTAATAGTCCGCAACGACGGAATCGAAAAGCACGAGTTCTGGCGTCCTGATGCCAAAAGAGAAATCTGCTACAGATCAGATTCGGAATACGAGGAACACTTCCGCGATCTGTTTCGCGACGCCGTCCGTTGTCGATTGCGATCGGATGGTCCAGTCTGGGCAGAGCTCAGTGGCGGTCTCGATTCCTCATCCATCGTCTGCATGGCCGATCACATCATCAAGTCAGGCGAGGCAGAAACCTCGCGACTCGAGACTGTCTCCTACGTTTACGACAATTCTCCGGCGTCAGACGAACGGCGTTTCATCGGGGAGGTTGAAGCCGAGAGAGGGCGAGCCGGACATCACTTTCATGAAGATGAATCCGTCGGACGTTTTCTGAGCCTGAACTTCACCGGGATAGTTAGACCAAACCCGATCTACCGTTTTACGGCAAGACACGACTGGGTCCGAGCGCGAATGCAGCAGGCCGGAAGTAGAGTGTTGCTTTCGGGAGTTGCCGGAGACAACCTGCTGTGGAGTGGCGTAGATGTCTCTCCGCAACTCGCCGATCTTCTGGTCCAATTGAAGTTGCCGTCGCTTCATCGGCAGGTAACTCGGTGGAGCCGCGCAACGCGAGACTCCTACGCAGAGACTCTCTGGCGCGGAGCAGTGCTGCCGAGTCTTCCTACTCGCCCGACTCGCGCTGCGGCATCGACGATTATCGATCCGCGTTTTCGCAAGCAGATCAATTTGGTGGATCGCACGATAGACGCGTCCGAAACGTCGGGTTTCAAACTGCCCAGTGCACGCACGCAGGCGCGCATGCTGTCGTCGGCAATTCGAGCAGTCGCAAGTTGTTACTACAGAGATCGAGTCCTCACCGAATATCGCTTCCCGTTTCTGCACCGGCCACTCGTCGAGTTCCTGCTTGCCATCCCCATAGACCAGAAGGTACGGCCGGGTGAGAACCGATCGCTTCAGCGGCGGGCGTTGAAGCACGTGTTGCCGCCGTCGATTCTCACGCGCCGGAGCAAGCGAACGTCTGCGGAAGCGCTTTGTCGCACGCTCGCAAATAACTGGCGTGAAGTCGAGTGGGTATTCAAAGAACCTCGTGTCTGCGAGTACGGCTTCGTCGACGCGGCGGCGTTTGCTGAAACGGCAAAGCGAATTCGGCACGGAATGCAGAACCTCAATGGCGAACTGCTGAGCGTTCTTTCGGTTGAGTTGTGGCTGCGCGCACTCGAGTTGCGCAATTCGTCGTCGTCGCAAGAGGTGAAGTTGGCAAGCTGAAAAAGGAGCACGCTGATGAAAGTTGCGAATAGCCAAAGTCCTGCTTACAGGGTCGCTGCCGATGTGTGTTTCACCACTGATAACGATGGAACAATCATCCTCAACGTCCAGGGCGGTAAGTTTCACAGTCTGATTCAAAGCGGCAGCAAGGTGTGGTCCACGCTAGCCGCGCACCCCGACGGAATCACGCAAACAGAACTTGTAAACGAACTCATGGACCACGACGAAGAGTTCGCTCAGGAGCCACGCGACAAAGTCGCGTCCGCCATTCAACACATCCTGCGACAACTGACCCGCGACGGCCTTGTCGAGACCGACCAGTCAAGCTCGCATTCGACGTTCCAGAGATTCAGGTGCCGTTTATGCGTCGCGGGGGCAACTGCTGTTCGCCACGCGGGCAACACGCTGATCCGCTTTCGTAAGGTCGAAGCAGCCGCATTCATTGAATTTGGTTTCTACGAAGTGATTCGCAAGTTGGGCGGTTTTTATGCGCGGCAAAAGATCGTCCGGAAGTGGCCCACCGCGAGCAACAGCCCGCGAAATGAAGAGGCCGAACTGCCCGCGGTTTGCGAAGCAGTTCACAGCGCGGCAGTTTGGTATCCAAAACAGACGCTCTGTTTGCAGAAAGCGTCGGTGACGACCAGCCTGCTACGCCAACACGGTTTTCCGGCGGACATGAAGATCGGTGTTCGCAAGCAACCGTTCCACGCGCACGCCTGGGTAGAAGTTGATGGCCAGGTTGTCGGCGACCATCAAAACGTCCGCAAGTACTTCAAAGAGATCGCAAGCTGGTAAATGCGCGCTTCCGTGACGCAGAGGTACAGCCATGAGTGGGATAGGAACGATATTCAGTTTTGACGGCGCTCCCGTGGACGTCGAACGGGTCCAACTGCTCAGCGACATTCTCTCGACGCGTGGACCTGACGGCACGTCGTTGTTCCATTCGGCGAACGTCGGAATGTGTTTCAGCGCGCTGCATACGACGCGCGAATCGTGGCTCGAGCAACAGCCGCTCGTGACGCCCGATGGCGACGTTCTTGTGATGGACGGGATCCTGTTCAATCGGCAGGAACTGATCGGGTTGCTGCACATTGGACCACACGAAGATCAGACCGATGCCGGGATCGTAAGTGCGGGTTTACGAAAACACGGCGCCGGCTTCCTGTCAAAAATCGTCGGCGATTTTGCGATCGTTCACTACGACCGCCGAACAAACAGTCTGCTGCTTGCCCGAGATCCGTTTGGCATGCGGCCGTTGTTCTATCACCGGAATGGAAACGAGTTGGTCGTTGCTTCGGATCTGGCGGCGCTGATCAAAATCAGCGCTCAGTCGCCTGAGCTGGACCAGGAATACGTCTGCACATATCTCGTAACTCTCCCCGAAGTCGAGCGAACGCCGTTCCGCAACTTTCATCCGGTTGGACCAGGGCACATGATCGTCGCCCGCAACGGAGAGCTCACCTCGATCCGGTTCTGGCGACCTGAATCGATCAAAGACATCATTTACAAAACGGACGCTCAATACGAGGAACACTGCCGTCACCTCATGCTGGAGGGAGTACGCCACAATCTGCGAACAGACGACCGTCCGATCTGGGCGACTCTGAGCGGCGGTTTGGATTCCAGCACTGTTGTTTGTCTCGCCAATCAACTGATTCAGAGCGGGCAGGCGGAGGCAAACGAGCTTCAGATGTTTTCGGTGGTGTTTGATGAAGCGCGATCTTCCGACGAACGTCCATTCATGCGCGCGGTCGAGCAGCAGGTGGGCCGAACCGGCTTTCATCTGAGTGACGATTCTCACTGGCTGGCGATTCCCTCTCCCAAAGAATCGTTTCTACCCGTGCCAACTCCTCTGCTGTGCGTTCCGCACCGGCTGGACCGTCTGCGCGACGAGATGGTCCAGGGCGGCGCACGCGTCCTGCTCAATGGTTTGGGAGGCGATCAAGTCTTCTGGAACATGCCGCTACCATCGCCCCAACTCGCGACACAATTAATGAACTTCAACCTCCCGGCACTGCATCGAGGCACGCAGGTGTGGAGTCGGGCTTTCAAACAACCTTACCTGCACACGCTTTGGAAGATGGCATTTCTGCCGTTCATGCCCGACGCGTTAAAGGCGATGTTTCAGCCGGAGTTGTTGATTCCGGAATGGCTCGATCGGACTTTTGTGCGAAAGATGCGGTTACGAGAACGAACTCTTCCGCCGCGCGATCCATACCGCTTCGACGATCCCGGCCGGCGAATCCAAGCCGGCGTTTTCCAACAGCTCATTCGCCTGATTGCGAGTGGCGCGTACGCGGAACGAGACGGCATTGAACTGAGGTCGCCGTTGCTCTATCAGCCGCTGGTCGAGTTCTCTTTTGCGATTCCATTCGAGCAGAAACTGCGGCCCGGCGAAGTGCGGTCGTTGATGCGCAGAGCGTTGCGAAACGATCTGCCGGAGAAGGTTCTTAATCGCCCCGGCAAGGGCGAAATCAGTGAGGCGATGCACAAAGGACTGCTCAGGCAAAGTGACAAAGTCGATTCGCTCCTCGCTGATCCTCTGGTTTGTTCACTTGGCTATGTAGATCGAGAACGGCTGCGGTCAGCAGTCAGCCTGGCAAAGCACGGCGCGAAACTAAATGTTGGCGCACTACTCAAAACAATCTCGCTGGAGATCTGGCTGCAGTCGTTTCAACACCACGGTGGGATTCTGAACTCCACTATCAATGCAGACACGCGTTCGGTCGTGCCGCTGGTGTCACGACCTGCAAATGCCACGGGTTAATTCTCAAAGAAAGGAGGACACGGCTATGACTCACGAAGCATTCGAACCAATCGAACTCGGTCAGGCAGAAGTTTTGATCGAAATGATCGGTGTGGGACTAGATGAAGAACTTGACGAAAAGTACACCCGCGGAGTGGCGCCTTACGTGGAATTCGAATAACACACGACTTCCCATCGCGCGAACCATAGACGCAAATCTGAAAAAGGAGACAAACCGATGACATACGAATCTTTCGAACCGGTGGAACTGGGCAAAGCCGAACTGACAATCGAACTCGGCATACCAGAGCCGCCTGAGGAGCTTGATGACAAATTCAGTGCCGGGGTCGCGCCATACGTCGAATTCGACGAGTAGACGGCGGATCGTGGTGGGGCAGGAGGCAGGGCCCTGTCTCCTCCCTGTCAGACTCGACGGAGCGGGCGATCACTTCGTCTTTGCCGACTGGTTTGATTGTCCGTTCTGTAGAAACTCGTCGAACCAATTGAGTATGTGTCTGTACATGTCGAGAATATTTCCGGGCGAATCGATCGAATGTCCTTCGGCGAGGTAGCGGACGAGCTTTGCGCGTTTTCCCTGACGATTGAGCGCAACGAAGAACTTTTCCGGCTCCGAGAGTGGATGAGTGTCCAGTTCGCCGTGGATCATCAGTAAAGGTGTTGTGACCTTATCGACGTGAACGTATGGACTATTTCGCAAGTACCGGTCGAGATCTTTCCAGGGAGGCACGCCCATGCGCATTTGCTGTGCTTCTAGAAGATACGGGCCCCACAAAAAATTCGGCACGTCACTGAAGCGATGGCGTGGATCGAGTCGTCCGTAATCACTCAACAAATCCGTCGCGCCGACGACTGCGACGGCAGCTTTGAATCGTTGCGTCTGCGTGACCAGACCATAAACGCCATAACCGCCATAGCTGAACCCGACGAGACCAGTGCGATCGGGATCGGCGATTCCCATCTCCACAACTTTATCGACCGCGGGTTTTACGCCTTTATCGAGCTCGAGCATGGGATCACTTTGCACGCCCATTGGTGGTAGTGGAATGCTGGGAATGAGAACCGCGTAACCGTGGCCCGCCAGGACCAAAGGATCCGGATAAAAGCGTGTTCGCCACTCGTAGGCGTTGGCCCAATCGCGAGACGGCGCGAGCGAGCCGCCATATACGGAGACGAGCAACGGGTATCGACGACCAGCGACATAACCATACGGCAGGAGTAAAGCTCCGGGAAGCTGTTTACCCTCCGCTGTCTGATATTGAATCGTGCGATATTGAGGCTTTGCGATCGCATCGAGTTGCCGGTTCAATGAAACGAGAGTAATGGGTTCTGTTCGGTTGCTGGCGATGACGCGGAGTTCTGTGATTTCGGTTTCGTAAGCGATTAGTTGCCGTTGCGGTGAGTAGTCAGTGAAGCGGGCCCCACGTGGCATCGTACCGATCTTAACGGGCGCGCTTCCGCTCAAGTCGACGCGAAAAAGATCCGAGCCGCTGGTCGTTGATTGACTGACAATCAGATGGCCGGTTGGCCGATCGGCATCGGCCGGAAGTGGCCAGACGATCGATGACGGTGACGAGCCGGTCGCTTTCAATGCTTTTGCTGTTCGGGAACTGGTATCGATGACCCATACTTGCCCGCTGCCGGCGCCGAGCATCACGTTCGAATTTTGAGTTTTGAAGAGCACTCGGGGTGACTGTGCCATGTCCGGCGTTAGCTTTTGATAAGAGTTTGGCGAAGAAATGATCCACCACTCGCGTTTTGCCGTCTCCTGGCTGTTGTCACGCGAGAAGCCACGCACATCTTTGAGAGCGGCTTCCGCCTGAATGCTCGCAAGGGCGCCGGCATAACCGTAAACCAACAGCTCTCCGGTGGAGGCCCATTGAATGTCCTCGGCGGTTAGGAACACCGCTTCGGCATCGGTGTGATCGTGTCTTAATGCGGCGACAGCTTCCGGCTTATTTTGATCGGGCCGAACCTTGAAAACGATCGGCGCGACATCTCCCGCGGCGGTGCCGATGAACGCGAACATCGACGCCGACGGCGCCCAACGAATCGGCGTTGGCATAACTCCCAATCCAAAGCTGGCCGGTCGTACGTTCTCCACCCACGCCGGAGCTCCATCTGTTTTTGTCAGATCGGTGACGCCGATGCGTAAACGAGAGATGTCGTCGGTGCCCGGCCGTCTGTCGTGTGATATGGAGTTTGGATAGTCCGTCGCGAGGATCGCCGCGTAACGGCGGTCCGGTGAGATCGAGACGACGCGTTGCGACAGACGTGTCTCAATCAGGGGAATTCGCGTTATTGCGCGCGCCTTGTTCGTAGCGACATCAACCACAGTCAGAGTTATGTTCTTGCGTTGGGCCGCCAGGAGATCGACTCGCTCCGTATCGAGAATGCTCGCCGTCACACCACGCCCCCGCTTCACATCGGCGATCGCTTTCACGGAAATGCCGAGGGAGCGTTCGTTTTCATCCATCGCTAACGGGCGAGTGCCGGGAGGAAGAACACCAAGCAACAGTTGATTTGGACCGAGCCACGCCATTGTTGAGGCGTTGCTTTCCGGATCTTCAATTCGTAAGGCGAGGTCCACGCCGTCGGTGGTACAAGCGCGCAGATGTTGCGTGTTTAGATCGTAAATGTATGCGCGTACGTTATCACTCCCGCGTGTCGAAGCCATTGCCAGCCGTTTACTGTCGGGCGACCAGACGGGGTTCCAGTAGCCCGCGTGAACCGCTTCACCTCGCGTCACGTTGGTGATATTTTCTACCGTCTGTCGACGCCAACCAGATATCACTGCGATCGAGTCCTCTGAGATAACCCCGTTCGTACGATTCACCGACTTTTTTTGGACGCTCGACGACGATCGCTGCCCACCTTCCGTCCGGCGAAAAAACCGTTTCCTTGATCGCCTGTAGCGTTAACAGATCCTCAGGCAGCATGGCGCGGCCGCCGTTGATTTGCGACCTCGCAACATCACCCGGGCCGAATATCACGGCGAAGCTAAAGAACACCAGCAGGACATGCTTTGCGTTAACGTACATGGTCGCGATCTCCTCAGAACATCAGCTTCAAAGCGAACTGCATCGATCGTGGTCCACCAATCTGATAAAGAGGATTGAATCCACCGGTTGCGCCTCCGGTTCCCAGACTTCTCCCGAACATATTTTGCGAGAACCCGAATGCGGGGTTGGGGGCGTTCCCGGTAAGCATTGTGCTGTTCGGGTCCGCAAAATTCGGATGATTGAGGAGGTTGAATACCTCTGTGCGTAACTGGAGTCTCAAACGTTCCTTCAAACGGAAGTCACGCCGGAACGCCATGTCCAGTTGATAGACCGGAAACCCTCTCAGAAAATTTCGCGGCAGGTTACCTTGACGATTCTCGACGGGCGCCAGGAATGGACCAACCTGCGGACGAGGATTGCCGGGAATCACGACGACCTGATTGTTGAATCTTCGTCCGCCCGCCGCGGCCGGATCTTCAATATAAAGCGGTACACCGTCGACGAGGTCCGGCCGAACCAGGATCGTGCCGAAGCCGATGTTGCGCTGGTAGGTGACGTTGACGGGTGCGCCGGATCGGCCAGTGAAGATCGTATCGACTGCCCAATTCTGCAAGAGTTTCCGCGCGACTCCCGCAAAGTCAGGAGCGGGAATGTCGTAGGTGAACGCAGCCGAGAACTGGTGGCGAATATCGAAGTCGGAAGGTCCTCTGTCGAGCTGAGGATCGATCCTCTCGCTAGGCGTCAGGAATACAGAATCGCTGGACACATTGTCGAGCGACTCGGCCCAGGTATAAGACGCCAGCGCCTGTAAACCTCGCGATAGTCGGCGGCGAAACTGAAGCTGGAGTGAATTGTAATCGGAGGTTCCTGCATTCCTGCTGACGTCGACAAGTTGAAACTTTGGATTCGGGTTCACATAACGTTCGAGACGAAGGAGTTCGCGCCCTTTCGCGCCGACGTAAGCAGCGCTGAAGACTTGATTACTGCCGAGAGACTGCTCGACGGTCAGGTTCCATTGATAGGTACGGGGCAACCGGAGCTGTGGATCGGCCACAAAGATCGTGCTCGTAAACGCTTGCTCGGTGCTGAATGGCGGCGGCGTGGCGACCGCCGGGCTCAACGGGTACGGTGTTAATTGCGTAGGGCGTGAACGCGAGTATGGAAAACTGTTGAATGCATTACCGAGAAAACCCGAGCCCAGATCATAAAAGATACCCCAGCCTCCCCGAATGACTGTCGCAGAGTTTGTGTCCTGTCTCAGGTTGTAAGCCACACCGACACGTGGTCCAAAGTTCGCGTACGTCGTTTCGTAGAGCGGAGTACCCGGAGGCGCGAGCGCAAACGTGGCGGGATTATCCAGGCCGGTCCCGCTGATGAGATCTTTGTCGCCTTTCGGTGCGGGGTTCACGTCCCAGCGCAGACCATAAGTCAGCGTCAGTTTTCTCGAAACCTTCCACGTGTCTTGAAAGTAGGTTGAGATATTCTCAAAGAGTGCTGAGTTGTTTTCTGATGCTGAGGCCTGTGCAATCGCGGCGATTCCCGAAACCGCCGTTCCCGGCGAGGCGGCGCCATTTGCTGCCAACACTCCGGAGAATTGAATCGATTGCGCGTAGACACGGTTTCGCCACAACGGTGTCATTCGCCGGTAATCCGCGCCGATCTTGAATTGATGACCTCCCGAAACAATGGAAACATTCCCGACGAGATTTTGCTGACGCTGCAGGTGGTCCGAGAGTTTGCCGATCGTGAGGCCTGGATTCCGGCCGCCCGTCGTGATGATGAAGAAAACCACACTATTGCTCGACGAAAAACCTGCCGGAAACACAACACTATCGGGCGGACGCACCGCGCCTCCCAATCCATCAGGCTCGAACGATGTAAGGCCGCGATTTCTACTGTAGTTAAAACGAAGGTCCGCGGTGACCGTGGGCGACGCGATGTAGGTCGCTCCGGATGTAAGAGTCAGCGTTTTAATGCGAACAGTATTGATAACGTTTAAAGGAGAAGAATTCGCGCCGCGCTGATCGAGCCGCGAAGGTGAATAGTTGAACCTGCCGAAGAGAGTCAGCTTGCTGTTAGCCACATGGTCCAATCGCAGACTGGTTGCGTCCAGCGTGGACGGATCGGAATAGCTGAACACAAAGTCTGCCAAGCCATTTACGCGGTCAGGTCCGGTCGGCAACGGAAAGGCATTCAGCATCGGCTTGATGCCCGCCGGAGCGGCCTGCCGCGCTGCTCGGGACGGAACATCCGTCGCCGCGAAAAAGGGCTGGACCAAACGCAATCCTTCATACGAGAAGAAGAAGAACGTGCGATCGCGGCCGTCGTACCAAACCGGTCGAGTTCCTTCGCCAAAGCTCGGCAGCAACAACGGACCACCCAACACACCCCCAAAATTGTTTTGCCTAAGCGCGGCCTTTCTCAGCGCTGGATTGGCGTTGACAAACCAGTCGGTAGCATCCAGCACATCGTTGCGAAGGTATTCGAATAAAGTGCCGCTGAAAGAATTCGTGCCTGAGCGACTCGCAATCGTCACTTGCCCGCCGGGCGTCCTGCCGAACTCAGGCGCGAACGTGGAAGTAAGGATTTTGAACTCCTCGACCGCATCCACTGAAACCAGGTTGCTGGTCCCGCCCGAAACACTGAAACCCGGCAACGATCCGGTACTGCTTTGGCCGATGTTGCCGGCGGGAATTATTCCGATGTTGGCGCTCACACCGTCGACCGTCACATAGTTCGCGTTTGTTCGTTGGCCGTTGACACTGAATTGGCCCTGTTCTGTAACCGTGGTCTTCGTCAACACGACTCCGTTTGATAACGTGAGCAACGACTGGAAGCTTCGGCCATTGAGCGGCAGGTTGGAAACAAACTGATGATCGACCGTCGTGGCCACCGCCATCGACTCATCGAGCAAGGGCGGCGTCGACAGTACCTCGATTTGGCTGCTCACCGAACCGACTTTGAGGGGAATCTTTATCTTCACCTGGTCGTTGACGTTCAGGACTACGTCGGGGACTTCCGCCGTCGTGAATCCTTCGCGCTCGGCCTTGATCGTGTAGGTGCCCGGCGGCAGCAGCGGCACCACGAAAGTGCCCTCTTCATTGGTAGTGGCGAATCTTTGAAAGCCTTGTGTGATGCTGATGACTGCGACGTTGACGCCCGGCACGACTGCGTCGTTCTGATCCGTGACGATGCCGCTAAGCGTCGCGGTTGCGCCCTGCGCGTAGACAGCCATCGACGAAGATTGAAACGCGACAAACAGGAGCAGGAGTATCGCGCCATTAATAAGACGCAGAAGAGAACGTTGTGAGGTGAGTACAACGTTTGTTGCGTGATAAAGAGGACAGAAGGCAGACGAGCAGACTTCTGGGGTTCTGAGCATCGCGAGTTTTCTCCTGTGGTCAAGACGCTTCCGGGCAGAGCGTGTTTGAGACTGCTTTCGTCTGGCCCGGAATCCGCACCGACGAAAACGTTAACTGGGCTCCTCAATCAACCGCACACTTCACCGTGCCAACTCCGAACCGAAACTCGCGAACTCATTTGCCGCCGTAAGTTCCGATTCGCTGGGCCAACCCTTGCGCATTTGCCGACGATCGCCAGAACGACGATTTCAACCCTGCCGCAGAACTTCTCGACGAGATCGTGAACGCGCTTCGCACTGCGTCGTTATTCGCCAGTGCCAGCCTGTGCAGTTTCTCAACCGCAACTGCCAGATCTCCGTCGCTGCCGATCGTCAATGACTCACTTACTTCCGACTCCGCTCCAACAAAAAAGACCGGTTGCAACTCGCGTCGCAACAACGCCGTCTCGCGCTCGAACGCAGCGGCTTGCTCGCGCACCATCGCCAACCACTTCGCGCGTGCGTCGGGCGCAACCGTGCGCATGTCGACATTCGCGAACCTGTTGATGAGTTGCTTTAAGGCAATCGCGTGAAAGAGTGCGTCGTACGCACGTTTCACCGCGTGTGAAGAGAATGACCGCACGGCCGCATCGACATCACCGTTCGACGTTGAATTGTTTCGGAAGAAGTAGTCTCGAAGCTCGCGGTCGACAGCGATCGTGCTCGCAGTTACTTCCGACGGACGGATCGAGATCGCATTCGGCGTCGACGTGCGCCGTAGCGCCTCTTCGACTGTGCGGACGTCGATCGTCACCGCAGGGTTCTGCCTCACCGGCGCGAGCGCTCGCAGTAACTCATTCCTTCGTTGCTCGGTCTCAACAATCCCCTCAACGCGCAACGACCCACCTGCGCTGCGCGTGAGGGCAACTTGCTCATTCCGGTCGGCCTTCGCCTGATTGAGCAAGTAAGCTACGTCGACTTCCAGCTCGGCCGAGGCTACGGCCGGGGTCGACGCGCTCGTCAATGGAGGGACACGGCTAGTGGTGAGATCCCGGTGCTCCCAGGCGCCGGTCTTGCCCGTCGGTCGGGCCCCTCCTATCAGTTCCGGTTCAACCTCAAACACGGCTTTGTCCACAGCCTTGCTCGGGCACCAGTTCAAAGCTCGCTTCGGCAAACCGGTATTCGCGCAAATCGCCGCTACGCTGGACCAGCAACGTCTGTTCGATCGGACGCAGATCAGACTGGTTCAACGTGAGCGTCGCTTTGAGCAGACGACTGGCGCCAATCGGCCGCTCTTTTTCATAAATCAAAACGTAACTGGTTGATCGCCGCTCAACCTTCACTGCCGACGGTTCGGCAATCAGAGTTCTGAAAACTTTTGCTGACGGATCGACCAGCCAGATGTTGTCCAAACTGAGCAACAGATCCGCGGGCGATGGCGGCGCTGCTTGCGGCTGTGCTTTCGAGCCGTGTTGATAAACCACGCGAGCTCCGCCGGCCTTCTGCCACGTGCCGGCGACGAGCTGGTTCGTCTCGTCGTAGAGTCTCTGCGCGCGATCGCCGGTGGCATGGTTCTGCCAGATCTCGATCCGCCGTCGCGAAACAACTGCTCCTTCGGATGAGCGACGTTCTTCCAAATTGATGAGTCGATGGCTGACGTGATCGCGCAACTGCGCAACTGTCTGCTCGGCGACATCGGCGCGCTCCAGCAAGATCCCGGCGGTCAACGCCGGCTCAGACCGGTTGTTCCAGATCACAATGCCCGCGAGCAGCAGCGCGACGACGACAACAGCGACGAATCCTGGCCGCGTCCAGATGCGTCGACGATCGAGTTGCCCTGACATCAGGGACAGACCCGCACCATCAGCCACGGCAGTTTCAGTCCGCTTTAGAACACTTACAATTCTGTTGGTCCATGACCGGAGGAGATCGACCGAACGATGAGTCGTCACCTTCGACTCAATCGTTTCGTCGGCGGCATGGACCAAAGCTAAGGGTGAGGACAAGCCGCTCGTATTTAGGGTTTCCTGATCGGTGGAAAGCTCGACTGGCAACGGATCTTTATAGATGACGCGAAGACTCGGCCCGTTCAGCCGGAGGAAGGCGGCCAGCGTGCGACCTTCGCTCAGTTCGATCCACGCCCACTGCTCGGATTCAGATCCTTTTCCACTGCTGAAGAAAAGCAGTTGCACGCCTTGCTCACTGGTTATCTCGATAAACTCGACTGGCTCATCCGGGTTCAGGTTGAGATCGACTTCCGTCAAGTCCGAACTGATCTTCAACGAACTCACCGGACAACCGTTTACGGCGATGCGCAACTCCTGTGGTTTGTGTTCGCTGATGGCGCGCAAGTGCCTTCCGAGTTTTCTTCGCACATCGACCGGACCACCGCCTGACGCACCACCGCCGCTGCCATCCAATGGCGGTTCGTTGCGATCAGGAGGATCGGACGAGAACTCCATTTGACCGCGCTGCGCAAGGAGCGGCAGTCCTAACAAACTATTCACCGCATCGAGACATGACCGGCAACTCACGATGTGCGCGAGCTTCGTGGTTATGAGCGCATCCGCGTTGCCCGACAAATAAATCTCACGCAATTCATCGGCGGTCAGACATGGTCCTTTACACGAAAGAAAGATCATCTGCCGCAACTCACTCATCGGCTCGCCGCTCGAAGCAAAGCTCCTGGACGCTGCGCGTTCGGCAACGCGTTTTGCGTCGACGAATCGCAAACGTCCGGGCTCGTTCATGAACAGCTTCACTTCGCGACGCGCCAGTCGTTGCCACTGGTCCACGCAGTGGCGCGAAGTAGCCAGGACGCTCGCGATCTCAGTCGGAAAGTAGTCGTGGAAAAATCTGAGTATGAGCACGCTTCCGGCGCGCGATGATTCTTTGCGCGCGCATGCGTACGAGCAGATCTGCTGCAATTCTTCGAAGGCCTGCATTCGGCGCGGGGGTTCAACTGCCGTCCAGCCCAATGTGAGCGAGTCGTAATCGGCAACTGATAGCGCCGTGTCGTGCAGGCGTTGCGCTTGGCGGCTCATTCTTGAAGCATGCATGTAGCGCAACATTCGTCTCAGGTATCCGTCGATGTTCTCAATCTGTTCCAAACCAGTGCGCCCGAGCATGAATTGGACAAACGCGTCCTGCACCAGATCTTCGGCGGCCTCATGATTCTGGTTAGTGAGACGCAAGGCCCACGCGAGCAGACTCTCGTATCGCTCGGTGAACAACTGCTCTCGTCGATCTTCTGGTCGTGTCGCCGCTCGGCGCTGATCCAGCATTCGTGTACTGGGCTTTCTGGATTAGTCCGTTAGGGCTACTGGACTGGAACCCGTTTTTGTTCTCAACCGTTTTGTGTGACTCGCAGCTTCCTGAAGTGGAAGTTACATGTCACTTACAATGTGTGGTTTTGTGGGGCCGATCTCAAAAAGAAAATCGTGGGTAAATTGAATAGTTGCAAGGACTTACGTGAGATGCGGACACACAAACGCCCTCGGAATCGCTGCCGCAAAAATCAGTGCGCCCCCGACGGTTTTTCACACCAACTTTTAGGTGAAAAGAGCGACATCAGAAGCAGGGCGAGTGACAACTTCTTCGTGGTCTAAGCCACTGGTCTCGTTCTTTTCAACCGCGATCACCTCACACCGCAACGCCCGCGCGTCAACGGTGATCGTAAAGAGCTATTGAGCGTTCGCCTGATACTCAGGTGGATAAACAATCCACCTCTTTGCCCAGCATCCTATACTCAACTGAGTATAGGCGCAAGAAGAATCTCTGGAGGCTGAATCGTCAGTGGGCTGGAACCATGAAAACGCCGGCAAGCCTCACCTGACACTCAACTGTCGAAGGTGATCGCTCAACGTCTACTGCTAGTTCTGCGGTTGGATTGTGGCTGGACGACCGAGCTCAACAAAGTTCCGGGCCAACTCAGACGCGGATCGACAATCGATCACGTTGGTGCGGGGGCCAGTTGGGAGTCTGCGCTTAACCTCTGAGCTAATCGTTAGCGAAATCTGACCGCTTTTGGCGGCGCACATTATCCTAGCGGCCTTTCGCTGTCAAGGACGGTCGCCTCGTTTCCGCTGCTGGATCAGAATCGACCTCGCAACTGGTCCTATACGCACGATCAACGATCATCGCGCGGAACGTTTCCGTTTCCACTTGAAGTTTGTCGTATTCGGCCAAGTCCAAGCGGACCGTTTCGTCGACCGGTAGAGCCATACTGTTTCGCACGAGCTTCTGTTCAAGGAACTCATCGCGGAGATAGAGAATTACGAAGTAGTCATTACCCGAACGAAGCAGGCGGTCTTGAATGATGGGCCACGTTAGCCGCGCCAGGAGCCTGGCTAATATAAAACTCATGCACGCAAAGAGTTACGTGGTAGAATTGGGGCATTCAGGCGGACCTCAATGGCGGAGATCATCGATCCAAGAGAATTGATCAGGTTGTTGCGTGATCGGGAGAGTCCCACCAATCGACTCTTAACGGCGTGGGCGGATGTGCCGATGTTGTTGATGCTCGAGGAGGAGTGGGATGGTGGTCCGCTGGTGTTGGTAGGTTTTTCAGACCGAATGATGTGGCCGCTGCTGCCGCCCGGCAGTTTGCTGCGACTAAATCCGAAAGCACGAAAGATCGAGGACGGTGCGTCGCTGGAGTTTGAGCGTCCGATCTATCTGATCGAATGCAGAGGCAAGTTTTACTGTTGTCACGCGCAGCGAAGAGGCGACATGTTGCGCTTGATCTCGCACCTCGAGTCGCCTGCTCCGCCGTCGATTACTGTTCCTTACAAAGAAGCCCGTGTGCGTGGCGAGCTCAAACCGGTTTTCAAACCATTGCCGACACGCGGCACCCCGCCGGCCGTCCGCAACGCATCAATCAGAGCTTCTAAGTAAACAGAGCCTTACCGCCACGAGTACTTCGGAACTCTCGCGGCTCGTTCACCATAAATCTCTTCAAACTTGCGCCACGTTTTTATCGTCGTCAACGAACGCGGCGGCGCGTATCCGAGACGTTCAGCCTTAATTGCCAGTCCGGCATAACTCAACGTGGTCCTGGTCTTCTGTTTCAACCGAACGAGTGTGCGCGGAAGACACTGGTTAGTACCGATGCGCATCGATCGCATCTGCGTCATGAAATCTTTGTCAGGAAAGAGCAACTCCGCCGCAAAGATCTCCGCTCCGATCTCGAGCGTCTTGCCGAGGTTCGACTGATCGCAATACGAAATACCAAGATGTCGATCGCGATAGAAGTGTTTCAACTCATGCGCCATCGTGAACACTTTCGGATCCTGCGGAAGGCCGCTCGCAAGCATCACGGTCGCTCCGAGATGATCGCAGATGAAAGCGCCGCGGAGGTTCCGCAAACGATACGGCCAGTCGTCGATAACGATTCCATTCTTTTCATAGATTCGCCGCAGATCGCTTTCGACGACGCGCGGCGATCGCAAACCAAACTCGGCGCGCACTTGCCGGGCGAGTTGTTTCAAATCTTCGTAATAAGCTTGTTGGTTCATTTGTGTTTTCCTCCTTTCCGGCCCGGCTCGGTCGAGTTTTCCCCTGGTAGATCCCGCGCGCGCGACGAAACTCCGCGTACTTTCTCAGTTCTTCCAGATCGGCGGGATGGAGTTGCCTGGCAGTGCGCAAAAGTGCTTTGAGGTTTTCGTCTTCGTCATCGTTGACCATGTCTTCCGGAAAGAACGACATCATCGAGACACCGAAGAAGCGTGAGATTCTTTCGAGGTCTTTGAGACTGGGCCGGTACGTTCCAGTTTCCCATCTGGAGATCGTATTCGGCGCGACTTTCAGATGTGCGGCGAGTGCGTCCTGTGAGAGTCCTTCGCCGCTGTTGTAGTTAACGCGCAGATCTTTAATTCGTGCTGCGACGTGGTCGAGCAGGTCCATTGCGATTCCTCTTTTCTCATCCTGAATGAGGACGACATTTAATCAATATCGTTGACAAGGAGAGAAGGCCTGCGTATTATACGCGAGCGTCAAATTAATTCAACGGTATTTGATCGAGTGTTGCCCGGAAACAATTCTCATCGTCGTGGTGAGACGTGGCTCTAAACGATTTAACTTAGACCAGTACCTCACAAATGAATAATCCGTTCTACCGAAAACGAACCTTTCTCGCGTCAGTATCAACCGGCCATACGTCCTACATACTTACTGAAGTCGAATCCAGTCGTGGTGGTGAGTACAAGTGGGGCACTTGCATGGTGACGATCGCTGACTGTCGCCGGCGGATACACTCGAATTCTTTCTCGGCACAGTACGCGCGCGTCGCGAGAGTTTGCGAAAGCTCGACCTGCTGCTGAACGTGCTCGGCTCGTTTCGCAAAGTGCTGCTCGCCGAAGCGCAACTGATCACCGAGTACGAACGAGCGGAGAGGCGCGCGAAGAAACCGAAGAAACTCGCCGAAGAGTAGTGACGTGAGTTTAATTAATCGCCAGTAAACAAAATGCCGCGACATGCAAACGTCGCGGCATTTTGTGTTCCGTTGCTTGAAAAACGCCAAAGGCGTTCACTAATTCCAGCCCAGGGTTGCTTCAACCCTGGGAACAGAAATAAGAAACGATTCTTAAACCCTGAAAGGGTTCGTCCCGGTCGAACGCTTTCAGCGTTTTTCGCTGATTCCGGCTTATGTCCCAGGGTTGTCGCTTCGCTCCACACCCCGGGCTGGAATTAGCGAACGCCTTCGGCGTTAACCTTTGGTGTGTCCGGTGACTAAACCTCCGGCAAGCCTTCGATCGCTCGCACTTGACGAACTTCAACTGTGCCGATACGTGCGCTCGGAAGTCTGCCCGCTATCTCGATCGCTTCTTCAATGTTCTTCGCTTCGACCATGAAATACCCGCCGATCTGCTCACGCGTCTCGGCGAACGGACCGTCGGTTACGAGGCGCTTGCCGTCGCGGAACGTCACACTGATCGTCTCCGCGCTCGGGTGCAGCGGCGACGCATGGATGTACTGCCCGTTCTTATTCAGATCGTGACAGAGTTGAATTGACTCGTTCAGCAACTGCACGCGATAACCTTCCTCGATCTCGCTTTCGTCGACGTGATGAATCAGCAACAGGTATTTCATTTATCGTTCCTATTTCAGTAGTTTCGAAACTTCCAGCACTTCTTCGGGCCGCGCGCGCACCCAGTAGTTCTCCGTCAAATGGACCCAACGCACCGTTCCCGTCGAATCGATCAAAAACTCCGCCGGCCGCGAAATGTCGCGTCCATTCTCTCCCGCGCCCGCATGCACGAGGTCGTAACGACGAATCACCTCGTTATGCTGATCGGACAGAAACGGGAACGTGTATCCCTGCTGCTGCACGAGATTGCGCGACGCCTCAGGAGTATCAACACTGATCGCCACCGGACGAATTCCCTGCGCATTCAACTGTTCGAGATTCTGCTGAATACCCCGCAACTCGGAGTTGCAGGACGGTCACCAGTAACCGCGATAGAAAACCAGCAGCACACCTTTCGGAGGATTACCGTTGATCGGCGTCGAAAGCAGTTCATTTAGCGAAACAGCTTTCCCGCCGGTGTCAGTAAGCGTAAAGTCCGGCGCCTTCTGTCCGACTTGCGGCGCACCTTTCGATGCCGGCAGCGCACGCCCGCCGACAAAGAAACCAACGAGAAACAAGGCGATAACAACGACGCCCAACGTGGCAACAATCGAAGCCACAATCTTCGAGCGCCGTCGATCGCTCGCAAACGCGCGACGCACACCAACAAACAGCAACACTGCCGCGACGGCGAACAGCAACAAGTTCGCCCACGGGAAGTCGCGCGTCACCGGATACCAAACAAACACAGCGAGGTAACTAAAAACTCCTACCACGCTCAACAAGAAACCGAGCCACAGCGGCCAGTTGAATCGTCGTACATTCATAAGTCCCACCGCTTATAAATCGACCAGTGCTTTGAAACCGCCGTAAGCCATCCGTTTGACATCGAACGGCATCGGTCCGCCTTTCATCATCTTGTTCAGACGCTCATCGGCCATGACCTTTTTGTTCACCTTGTCGCGATGCGCGCGTGACTTGTAAACGATGAATGAGAAGAACACGACTTCGCCGGGTTTCGGTTTAGCTAACTTGCTGAAAGGAAGCCCGAACTTCACGTCGAGGTCGTCGCCAACGGCCTCGAGGTATTCGAGCGCACCATGCTCTTTCCAGATCTTTCCGGCTTTCTGAGACATGGTGCGATACGCCGTGAGGTTCTTTTCGGGAACGGGCAGTACAAATCCATCAACGTATCTCATTGTGTTGTCCTCGTTGTTAATGTTTATTAGGCGGAACCGTGAGCGCCCGCCTGCTCGACGTTGACCATCCACGGAATGCCAAAACGATCGACGCACATTCCGAAACCTGCAGCCCAGAACGTCGGTTGATACGGCATTTGCACCTGTCCGTTCTCGGAAAGCGCGTTGAAGACTTCTTCACCTTTCGCGGCATCCTGAAGCGAAAGCGAAACGGAGATTCCCTGGGGTGCTTGATAGTGTCCCGGAGGGGCATCGGAGGCCATCACTTTCGTGTCGCCGATCAAAATAGTTGCGTGGAGAACTTTCTGGCCCCACTCGGCGGGAACGGTATCGCATGCGGGGCTGCCTTCGAACGGCATGCTGAATTCGATCTTGGCGCCCAAGGCTTGTTCATAAAACTTTAGGGCTTCGGCACAATTGCCATTGAACATCAGGTACGGGTTTACTTGCATTGTCTATCTCCTTTCAAATTCGAACTCGATAACTGCTTACTTCATCATCAGCGATGTGGCTGCACACGCCTTCCATACGCGACGAACAGCAACAACAGAAGAAATACGAATGGGCCAATCGCCATTCGAACGCCGTCGCCCATCATCGTCACGACGACGGCGCCGACCATGATGACCGCCAATCCCAACGCGGCAAGTGGCGTCAAATACTGCCGCGTCTTAAACACGCCAGGCAGGATCAGCCCCAGAGCGCCCAGCACTTCACAGACGCCGATGAAGCGAATGAACCAACCCGGCAACATGACCTGGTTAGGTGAACCCTGCTGAAGCAGGACGTCGAGCGGCATGATCAACTTAGTGCCGCCCGCGAAGAGGAACAACAGGGCCAGCAACACCTGGAGGATCCAAAGTACGACATTCATCTCGATCGGTTCCTTTACTAGGATTAACTTCGCAACGGGAGAAGCTCGCGCAGTCGAGCATCGCGCAAGTAGATCCCAGCCAGATCAGAACGCCGAACGTAACGGCAAAGACAACCCCGAACGCGCCATCGCCCAGGCGCCCAACGTGAGTGGCGACGGCGCCGCCGAGATACCCGGTCAGCAGAATTGCCCCGAGCACCGCAGTCCGTGGAATCAGGTAGAGCACGGTGCAGACAATCAAGATGACCCCAAGAGGAATGATTACGCTCTCAGAATAACCGAGTTTGACCGTGCCTTCTACCACCGGCGTTGGCTTGAACAACTTCGCAACGCCGTCCACTAACAAGAACAGCGCGGGGAGCCAACTCACAATCCGTCCGGCCCAAACACCCTTCACGGGGAGGGAACCTGTTTGAACATTCGCTGCCATAACGTCTCCTTCACGATGCGTCCGAATCATGTCAGATTCAGGCGCATTCAACCATTAACTTCAAGGCGTCAAATCAAGTGCCGCCCTGAAACTTCCGTCCATGTAAAAAGGAACCGACACGTGCTCGTGATTGACGAGCCACTTCCCGTCCGTTCTCTCAAAACCGATCGTCACGCGCACCCAATGATCGTTCTTCTGTCCGTCGGTGTTTGTGCCGCTGATATGGTTCATGCAGTACGCGAACGCGGTGTCGGCGCCTGCCGATATTTGCAATCCCTTGATCTCGACGGCGATTGGGCCAGCGAAAGTTTTGAACCACTCTGCCAGGTTCTTTCTCGCGGTCTCTTTGCCACGATTCTCGAGCGGCGGCGCCAGATCGAATTGCACGAGGTCGTCGGCGTAGCTCGCCACACATCTTATCGGCATCCTTGTTTCGCAGTCCTTCAGCGTAGTCTTCTATGATTTCGCGAATCTGCGCCTCGTCTGATCTTGTTTCTTTACTTTGAGCCGCTTTCATTATTTCTCCCCTTTTTGAAATTAGCCGATGCCGGTTATTGACCCGGGCAATCCACCGATCTCGAGCACCGGACGGATCTTGATTGTGCCTACTTTTGCTACCGGAATCCGTTCCGCGATACTCATCGCTTCGTCCAGATTGGGGGCTTCTATCAAGTAATAACCGCCGAGCTGTTCGCGCGTCTCGGCAACGGGCCATCGGTCACTAACCGTTTGCCGTTGCGAACACGAACGCTGGTGGCCGTCGCGACGGGTGGAGCGGACCGGCAGAAACGTAGTTCCCGCTGCGCACTGAGATCGCGCGCGAGTTGCGCCGACTCCACGTAGCAGTGTTCCCGTTCGCTCTCGCTCAACGCTTGTTCGTCCAGATAAACCAGCAACATGTATCTCATGATCGTGTGCCTCCGATCGTTAAATCGAACGGCAAGGTCCATAATCGACACTCAATATAGTTTTTTTTATTATCATACATGCTTCCGAACCCCAACGTTGCTGTCGACGCCGTCTACCGTTCTGATTGGGGACGGATTGTCGCCACCCTGATCCGTCAATTTGGCGACTTCGAACTGGCCGAAGACGCTGCCCAAGAGGCTTTTACTGCCGCCGTTGAGCAGTGGCGCACCGAAGGCGTACCCGACTTTCCGCGCGCGTGGATCATCCAAACAGCAAGCCATAAAGCCATCGACCGGCTCCGGCGCCAGACGCGGTTAGAGGAGAAGCTCGAGGAAGTTCCGGAGTTTATCATCGAACCGTCGAGTGAGGTCCGGATCTTGACTTCGCCGAGATCCCTGACGATCGCCTGCGGCTGATCTTCACCTGTTGCCATCCCGGCACTCGCGCCGGAGGCCCAGGTCGCGCTGACGCTCCGCACTTTAGGCGGCCTGGAGACCGACGAGATCGCGCGCGCTTTTCTGGTTCCCCCGCGACGATGGCGCAACGCCTCGTGCGCGCGAAACGAAAGATCCGCGACGCCGGCATTCCCTTTACGGTGCCCGAGACGGGGGATATGCCCGCGCACCTGGACGCCGTTTTCACCGTCATCTACCTCATTTTCAACGAGGGCTACTCGTGCGACGCGTGGCGGAGTCGCTAGTGAGGGCAGATCTCATGCGCGGAGGCGATTCGGCTCGGGCGGCTGATCAGGATGTGATCGGCGCCTCAACCGCCGGCGGAGGCGACGGCGCTTGCTCGCCCCTGATGTTGCTGCACGATTCACGGCGGGACGCCAGGCTCGACGCCGCGGCGACCTCGTCCTTCTGGAAGAACAGGATCGCCGCCTTCGGATCAAGGGAGCAGATCGCCGAGGCGCTGCCGGTTGTCCGCGAGGCGCTTCCGAGGCAGGGCCGGCGCGCGCGCGCTGGAAGCGGCGATCGCGGCCCTGCATTGCCAGGCGGCCGGGCCGAAGAAACCGACTGGCCACAGAATCGTCCGGCTCTACGACCTTCTCCTGCGGACGCCTGGCGTCGCCGATCGTGGCGTTGAACCGGGCGGTCGCTGTTGCGATGGCTGATGAGCCTCAAGCGGGCCCTCGCGCTGATCGACGAACTCGCCGAGTCGGGTGAGCTAGACGGGTATCACCTGCTTCATGCCGCGCGCGCCGACCTGCTGCGCCGTTTGGGAGCGAAACGTGGAAGCGGCAGACGCCTACGAACTCGCGCGTTTAAATTGTCGAGTGAACGATAACGAACGCCGCTTCCTCGAACGACGTCTGCGCGAAGTCACATCGAGCACCCACCCGATAGGTGGGCTGCCTGAATCCAGTAAATTCGGCTGCCGCGATTATAACCCTGATGTTATGCGCCCCCGCCTTCGGCCATCGCTGCGAGCCGCTTGCCGATCTCTTCCGGTGTTACGTCTTCCTTGTGTGTCGCAGCGTCCAGATGCGTCCAAACGGATCCGTTAAGGTTCCCGACCGGTCACCATAGAACTGATCCTGCATCGGCTTCTTTTCATTACCGCCGGCGTAATCGCTTGGTTGTAAATCTCGTCCAGATCATCAACATAGATCATGATTCCCACCGGCTGATCCACCCATAGTCGTCGGTCGCTAGTATCCCATTTCAGGATATTCATCAGCCAACATGAACGGCGAGTCGCCAATCTTGATTGGCGTGGCCAATGTTCCTTCGTTCTCCATGCGAAACAGTTCGGTCGCGCCAAACGCCTTGTTGTAGAAAGTCGAGTCGCCTTAGCCCCCCTTTGATAACGAGGTACGGTGTTACCGAGTAAATATTCCCATGGAATCGGCTTAACGTCTGCCATAAGCACGTCCCCTTTCGTCTCCCTCTTGGAGGTTGGTGCTATTTTAAGAGCTTCTTCTTGTCGAGAAAGGCGATTACCGCCGCGGCGAACTCCTTCGCTATGCTCCATGTTGAAGAAAATCGTCAACGCCTTTCCCCACATCTGGTAATCGAGGTCGGGCGCGAGGCTGCGCAAAAACTGTTCGGTATCCGCGGGGCCAGAACGGCGACTTCGCGAGAGTATCGCCAGCACCGGAACGTTGATCTTATCTCAGTTCCGTAGAGCGCTTCATCGGACATCAGGTCCATCGCGCTCACCAGCACGTGTTGCGGCGTACTTGTCAAAGTAGAGGAGGTACCTTCACCCGCACCTTCTCTGTCCGCGGACAAAGTCGCGGTCATCCCCGGGCGACTCTGCCCCCGCCGGCTTCTTTCCAGTTTGGCCCACGCATCGGCGCGCATGAACTGTTCGCGCTGTTCTTTAGTAGCCGAACGGTCGCAGTCCGCCATCAACAATTACGAGCGCGAGAGTCTTCTTGGATATTTGCGATAATACTGCCTAATCACGGGCGTGCCCATGCTATGGCCCAGCAAGCACGGCGCGCTGACTTTTGCGTCTTTCATCACAGCATAGATAGCGGCCGCGAACAGATCCATATTGTATTTGGTCACCGGCTTATCACTTTTTCCGTGACCGGGAAGATCGATTGCGATCGCGCGGGTCGCGTTTCGACAACTTCCCGTATTTGGTCACCGCCAGATTCCGAGATTTGCAACTCCAGCCGTGGACCAGCACGATCGCATCCCTGCCCTTGCCCATAACTCTTACGTAATGAATCCTTGTCGAAGTCGAGCTTTCGCATACTTCGACTGCAGACTCCTGCCCTGACACAATGCAACTGGTCCATCAACACAAGCATTAAAGCAGTAACAAAAAGAACGAAGTTCGGTCCGAGGTCTTTATTGATCATTAGGAACTACTCCCTTATGGTATTAGTGATTAAGACGAGCGTCATGTCGTCCGTCAGTGGCCGCGGCGCCGCAAAGTCCTGCACTGCGCCCAGCACCGAAAACAGCATCGCCTCCGCGGAACCGCCCTGCGCGCGACGCAACTCGGCCTCCAGGCGGAGCGATTGCCAAACTCCTGATCCGATTGATTGAACGATTCGAGTATTCCGTCGGAACAAATAAGAGGGCATCCCTTCAGATCGGATTTGCACCGGCCCGCAAGTCAAACGCCGCCGCGGGCACAACACCCAGCACTGGACCGCCATCGGAAAGACTTTCGAGCCGATAATCGCGCGCAGCACAACGCCGGTGGATGTCCGGCGTTGCAATATTCGAGCGTTCCGGTGAACCGATTCAAGCCGGGCGACGAACAGGCCTGCTCAACGGTGCGACCGATGATAAACGCGCGAAGTCGCGATTCACTGCCGCCACGATTGTCTTCCGGACCGCTGTTCTCGGCGATGTTTGAACGGATTAAGTCCGCCCAGATGAGCTCACCCACATTCCCGCGGCGAGTCCTTTACCGCCGATGTCGCCCAGGGCCAGCACCATTCCGTCTCTCGTTTCTTCAACAGTGAAGAAGTCGCCGGGCAAGTGACGCACCGCGAAGATCTCGCTCGCGATGTCAAAAGTTCCGTAGTGAACCGAACTCGGCGCACACAAACGCCGGTGCACCTGCGCTGCTTCGAAGATCGCCGTATTCAACTCGGCATAGTGCTGTTGCAACGTCTGGAGCTTCGCTTCGAGTTCGTTAACCGAATGGTGAAAAAACCCCAGGGAAAGTGTGCTAAATAAGTAAGGACCGCTGGGGGCAGTTACATTAATAAAACTACTCATTTAATGCTCCCCCGGAATACGTCCGGTAGCACTAATCCGCAAACTTGTAACCACTGCCATGAACGGTAAGTATGAAACGAGGCTCTTCGGGATTTGGTTCAAGCTTCTGTCTCAGATGAACGATGTGTGTATCAACGGTACGCGTGCTCGGATAATTCTCGTAACCCCAGACCGCATCCAGCAAACGATCGCGACTCAGCGTTTCCACGGGATGAGCAATGAAGTAAGCCAGCAACGCAAACTCTTTCGACGACAGATCGATCAGCTCCCCATTTCGCCCGCACTTCGTTGCTGCGAACGTTCACTTCAATGTCGCTGAACCGTAGATCTCCGGCACGGGCAAGTCGCTGACGACGTCTCAAGACGGCTTTCACGCGCGCCATCAGCTCGCGTACCGAAAACGGTTTCGTTACGTAATCGTCCGCGCCGAGCTCCAGTCCGACGACTTTATCGATCTCCTGCCCGCGCGCGGTCAGCATGATGATCGGCACCGCCGGCCGCTTAGCTTTCAACTGCTTGCAAACGTCGAGACCGCTCATGCGCGGCATCATCACGTCGAGCACCACGAGATCGGGGATGTCTTTCAACGCGCGTTCAAGACCTGTCACACCGTCTTCCGCGCTGATAACTTCGTAGCCTTCATACTCAAAGTTGTCGCGCAGGCCGGCAACCATCGCGGGTTCATCTTCGACGATGAGTATTTTGCTTTTCATAATTATTGCCTCCTTACGCGGCGCCGGTTGTGCCGGCTGCGGTCCCGCCAACGGCAGCGAAAGCGTAAACTTGCTGCCTCTTCCGGGTGTGCTTTCCACTTCTACTTCGACCGCCGTGAGCATGTGTGATGTGACGCACCAGTGATAAACCGAGTCCGCTGCCTTTCGTGTTGTGCACCAGGGATCACAGTGCGGTAAAACTTCTCGAAGATGCGCGCCTGCTCGTGACGTTCGATGCCGATGCCGCGGTCGACGAC
>CAVVHR010000002.1:0-35816 GCA_963748145.1 uncultured Acidobacteriota bacterium | reverse complement strand
GGTCTTGAATGATCGGCCACGTTAGCCGCGCCAGGAGCCTGGCTAATATAAAACTCATGCATGCAAAGAGTTACGTGGTAGAATTGGGGCATTCAGGCGGACCTCAATGGCGGAGATCATCGATCCAAGAGAATTGATCAGGTTGTTGCGTGATCGGGAGAGTCCCACCAATCGACTCTTAACGGCGTGGGCGGATGTGCCGATGTTGTTGATGCTCGAGGAGGAGTGGATGGTGGTCCGCTGGTGTTGGTAGGTTTTTCAGACCGAATGATGTGGCCGCTGCTGCCGCCCGGCAGTCTGCTTCGACTAAATCCGAAAGCACGAAAGATCGAGGACTGTGCGTCGCTGGAGTTTGAGCGTCCGATCTATCCGATCGAATGCAGAGGCAAGTTTTACTGTTGTCACGCGCAGCGAAGAGGCGACATGTTGCGCTTGATCTCGCACCTCGAGTCGCCTGCTCCGCCGTCGATTACTGTTCCTTACAAAGAAGCCCGTGTGCGTGGCGAGCTCAAACCGGTTTTCAAACCATTGCCGACACGCGGCACCCCCGCCGGCCGTCCGCAACGCATCAATCAGAGCTTCTAAGTAAACAGAGCCTTTACCGCCACGAGTACTTCGGAACTCTTGCGGCTCGTTCACCATAAATCTCTTCAAACTTGCGCCACGTTTTTATCGTCGTCAACGAACGCGGCGGCGCGTATCCGAGACGTTCAGCCTTAATCGCCAGTCCGGCATAACTCAACGTGGTCCTGGTCTTTTGTTTCAAGCGAACGAGTGTGCGCGGAAGACACTGGTTAGTACCGATGCGCATCGATCGCATCTGCGTTATGAAGTCTTTGTCAGGAAAGAACAACTCCGCGGCAAAGATCTCCGCGCCGATCTCGAGCGTCTTGCCGAGGTTCGACTGATCGCAATACGAAATACCAAGATGTCGATCGCGATAGAAGTGTTTCAACTCATGCGCCATCGTGAACACTTTCGGATCCTGCGGAAGGCCGCTCGCAAGCATCACGGTCGCTCCGAGATGATCGCAGATGAAAGCGCCGCGGAGGTTCCGCAACCGATACGGCCAGTCGTCGATAACGATTCCATTCTTTTCATAAATTCGCCGCAGATCGCTTTCGACGACGCGCGGCGATCGCAAGCCAAACTCAGCGCGCACTTGCCGGGCAAGTTGTTTGAAATCTTCGTAATAAGCTTGTTGGTTCATTTGTGTTTTCCTCCTTTCCGGCCCGGTCTTGGTCGAGTTTTCCCCGGTAGATCCCGCGCGCGCGACGAAACTCCGCGTACTTTCTCAGTTCTTCCAGATCGGCGGGATGGAGTTGCCTGGCAGTGCGCAAGAGTGCTTTGAGGTTTTCGTCTTCGTCATCGTCGACCATGTCTTCCGGAAAGAACGACATCATCGAGACACCGAAGAAGCGTGAGATTCTTTCGAGGTCTTTGAGACTGGGCCGATACGTTCCAGTTTCCCATCTGGAGATCGTATTCGACGCGACTTTCAGATGTGCGGCGAGTGCGTCCTGTGAGAGTCCTTCGCCGCTGTTGTAGTTAACGCGCAGATCTTTAATTCGTGCTGCGACGTGGTCGAGCAGGTCCATTGCGATTCCTCTTTTCTCATCCTGAATGAGGACGACATTTAATCAATATCGTTGACAAGGAGAGAAGGCCTGCGTATTATACGCGAGCGTCAAATTAATTCAACGGTATTTGATCGAGTGTTGCCCGGAAACAATTCTCATCGTCGTGGTGAGACGTGGCTCTAAACGATTTAACTTAGACCAGTACCTCACAAATGAATAATCCGTTCTACCGAAAACGAATCTTTCTCGCATCAGTATCAACCGGCCATACGTCCTACATACTTACTGAAGTCGAATCCAGTCGTGGTGGTGAGTACAAGTGGGGCACTTGCATGGTGACGATCGCTGACTGTCGCCGGCGGATACAACTCGAATTCTTTCTCGGCACAGTACGCGCGCGGCGCGAGAGTTTGCGAAAGCTCGACCTGCTGCTGAACGTGCTCAGCTCGTTTCGCAAAGTGCTGCTCGCCGAAGCGCAACTGATCACCGAGTACGAACGAGCGGCAGAGGCGCGCGAAGAAACCGAAGAAATTCGCCGAAGCGTAGTGACGTGAGTTGAATATCCCGCCAATTTCGGAAGTAGACCGGTAGGATCGCCAAATTGCCGAGGCATGGGTTAACACGTTCGAGTTTCCTTACATGCTCGACGAATTCATTACGCCGAAGGCGTTGGCTAATTCCAGCCCAGGGTTGCTTCAACCCTGGGGAAGTGACGCACGAACCTCTTAACTCTGAAGGAGTTCCACGAATGTCAAACTCTTACAGGGTTTCATTGTTACTTGCATTGAACCCAGGGTTGAAGCAACCCTGGGCTGGAATTAGCCAACGCCTTCGGCGTGCTTCCCCTTTTTCCGGATAACCTTCGATCCGCACTAAACCTTCGGCAAGCCTTCAACCGCTCTCACCGGTCGGACTTCGACGGTGCCGATGCGGGCGCTGGGAAGTCTTCCAGCAATCTCGATAGCTTCTTCAATGTTCTTCGCGTCGACCATGAAATAACCGCCGATCTGCTCACGCGTCTCGGCGAACGGACCGTCAGTTACGAGGCTTTTGCCATCGCGGAACTCACGCTGATCGTCTCCGAACTCGGATGCAGCGGCGACGCATCAATGTATTGCCCGTTCTTATTCAACTCGTGACACAGTTGCACTGACTCATTCAGCAATTGCACACGATACCCTTCCTCGATCTCACTCTCTTCGACGTGATGAATCAGCAACAAGTATTTCATTTACTGTTCCTAATTTAGTTGTTTCGAAACTTCAAGCACTTCTTCGGGCCGCGCACGTATCCAGTAGTTCTCGGTCAAATGGACCCAACGCACAGTCCCGGTCGAATCAATCAGAAACTCTGCCGGGCGCGCGATGTCACGTCTATTCTCTCCCGCGCCCGCGTGAACCAGGTCGTAGCGACGGATCACCTCGTTTTGATCCGAAAGAAACGGAAACGTGTATTTCGGCTGCTGCACAAGGTTCCGCGATTCCTCAGGAGTGTCGACACTGATCGCCACGGGACGAATTCCCTGCGCTTTGAACTGTTCGAGATTCTGTTCGATACCCCGCAACTCGGAGTTGCAGGACGGTCACCAGTAACCACGATAAAAAACCAGCAGCACGCCCTTGGGCGGATTGCCATTGATCGGCGTCGAAAGAGCTCGTTGAGCGAAACAGCTTTGCCGCCGGTGTCAGTAAGCGTAAAGTCCGGCGCCTTCTGTCCGACTTGCGGCGCCCCTTTTGAAGGGGGCAACCCACGCCCTCCGACAAAGAAAGCGACGAGAAACAATGCGATAACAACGACGCCCAAAGTCGCAACAATCGAAGCCACAATCTTCGAGCGCCGCCGATCGCTCGCAAACGCGCGACGCACCCCAACGAACAGCAACACTGCCGCGACGGCGAACAGCAACAAGTTCGCCCACGGGAAGTCGCGCGTTACCGGATACCACACAAAAACCGCGAAGTAACTAAAAACTTACTACGCTCAACAGGAAACCGAACCACAGCGGCCAATTGAATCGTCGTACATTCATAGTCCCACCGCTTATAAATCGACGAGTCCTTTAAAACCGCCGTAAGCCATCCGTTTGACGTCGAACGGCATCGGTCCGCCTTTCATCATCTTGTTCAGACGCTGATCGGCCATGACCTTTTTGTTCACCTTGTCGCGATGCGCGCGTGACTTGTAAACGATGAATGAGAAGAGCACGGCTTCGCCGGGTTTCGGTTTGGCTAACTTGATGAAAGGAAGCCCGAACTTTACGTCGAGGTCGTCGCCAACGGCCTCGAGGTATTCGAGCGCACCATGCTCCTTCCAGATTTTTCCGGCTTTCTGAGCCATGGTGCGATACGCCTTCATGTTCTTTTTGGGAACAGGCAATACAAATCCATCAACGTATCTCATTGTGTTGTCCTCGTTGTTGATGTTTATTAGGCGGAACCGTGAGCGCCCGCCTGCTCGACGTTGACCATCCACGGAATGCCAAAACGATCGACGCACATTCCGAAACCGGCGGCCCAGAACGTCGGCTGATATGGCATTTGCACCTGTCCGTTCTCGGAAAGCGCGTTGAAGACTTCTTCGCCTTTCGCGGCATCCTGAAGCGAAAGCGAAACGGAGATTCCCTGGGGTTCTTGATAATGTCCCGGCGGCGCGTCAGAGGCCATCACTTTCGTCTCGCCGATCAACATACTTGCGTGGAGAACTTTCTGGCCCCACTCGGCGGGAACGGTGTCACATGCGGGGCTGCCTTCGAACGGCATGCTGAATTCGATCTTGGCGCCCAATGCTTGCTCGTAAAACTTTAAAGCTTCGGCACAATTGCCATTGAACATCAGGTACGGGTTTACTTGCATTGTCTATCTCCTTTCAAATTCGAACTCGATAACTGCTTACTTCATCATTAGCGATGTGGCTGCACACGCCTTCCATACGCGACGAACAGCAACAACAGAAGAAATACGAATGGGCCAATCGCCATTCAACGCCGTCGCCCATCATCGTCACTACGACGGCGCCGACCATGATGACCGCCAATCCCAACGCGGCAAGTGGCGTCAAATACTGCCGCGTCTTAAACACGCCGGGCAGGACCAGCCCCAGCGCGCCCAGCACTTCACAGACGCCGATGAAGCGAATGAACCAACCGGGCAACATGACCTGGTTAGGTGAGCCCTGCTGAAGCAGGACGTCGAGCGGCATGATCAACTTAGTGCCGCCCGCGAAGAGGAACAACAGGGCCAGCAACACCTGGAGGATCCAAAGTACGACATTCATCTCGATCGGTTCCTTTACTAGGATTAACTTCGCAACGGGACAAGCTCGCGCAGTCGAGCATCGCGCAAGTAGATCCCGAGCCAGATCAGAACGCCGAACGTAACGGCAAAGACGACCCCGAACGCGCCATCGCCCAGGCGCCCAACGTGAGTGGCGACGGCGCCGCCGAGATATCCGGTCAGCAGAATTGCCCCAAGCACCGCAGTCCGGGAATCAGGTAGAGCACGGTGCAGACAATCAATATGACCCCGAGAGGAATGATTACGCTCTCAGAATAACCGAGTTTGACTGTGCCTTCTACCACCGGCGTTGGCTTGAACAACTTCGCAACGCCGTCCACTAACAAGAACAGCGCGGGGAGCCAACTCACGATTCTTCCGGCCCAAACACCCTTCACGGGGAGGGAACCTGCTTGAACATTCGCTGCCATAACGTCTCCTTCACGATGCGTCCGAATCAGGTCAGATTCAGGCGCATTCAACCATTAACTTCAAGGCGTCAAATCAAGTGCCGCCCTGAAACTTCCGTCCATGTAAAAAGGAACCGACACGTGCTCGTGATTGACGAGCCACTTCCCGTCCGTTCTCTCAAAACCGATCGTCACGCGCACCCAATGATCGTTCTTCTGTCCGTCGGTGTTTGTGCCGCTGATATGGTTCATGCAGTACGCGAACGCTGTGTCGGCGCCTGCCGATATTTGCAATCCCTTGATCTCGACGGCGATTGGGCCATCGAAAGTTTTGAACCACTCTGCCAGGTTCTTTCTCGCGGTCTCTTTGCCACGATTCTCGAGCGGCGGCGCCAGATCGAATTGCACGAGGTCGTCGGCGTAGCTCGCCACACATCGATCGGCGTCTTTGTTTCGCAGTCCTTCAGCATAGTCTTCTATGATTTCGCGAATCTGCGCCTCGTCTGATCTTGTTTCTTTACTTTGAGCCGCTTTCATTATTTCCTCCCTTTCGTGTCAACTAGCTATTGGGCTATCGGACACTGGCAAGCCACCGATCTCCAGCACCGGTCGGATCTCGATCGTGCCGACTTTTGCTACCGGAATTCGTTCGGCGATACTCATTGCTTCGTCCAGATCGGGGGCTTCAATCAAGTAATAACCACCGAGCTGTTCGCGCGTCTCCGCAAACGGCCCGTCGGTGACTAACCGTTTGCCGTTGCGAACACGAACGCTGGTGGCAGTCGCGACTGGGTGGAGCGGACCGGCAGAAACGTAGTTGCCGCGCGCACTGAGATCGCGCGCGAGTTGCGCCGACTCGACGTAGCAGTGTTCCCGTTCGCTCTCGCTCAACGCGTGTTCATCGAGATAAACCAGCAACATGTATCTCATGATTGTGCGCCTCCAATGTTAAATCGAACGGAAGGTCCATGAATCGACACTTCAATGTAGTTTTTTTTATTATCAAACATGCTTCCGAACCCCAACGTTGCTGTCGACGCTGTTTATCGTTCTGATTGGGGACGGATTGTTGCAACTCTCATCCGTCATTTTGGCGACTTCGAACTCGCCGAAGACGCCGCCCAGGAAGCGTTCACCGCCGCTGTCGATCAATGGCGCACCGAAGGCGTACCCGACTCTCCGCGCGCCTGGATCATCCAAACAGCAAAACACAAAGCCATCGACCGGCTCCGGCGTCAAACTCGTCTACAAGAAAAGCTCGAGGAAGTTTCCGGAGTTTAGCATCGAACCGACGATCGATGGTCCAGATCTCGACTTCGCCGAGATCCCTGACGATCGTCTGCGACTGATATTCACCTGTTGCCATCCCGCACTCTCGCTGGAAGCCCAGGTCGCGCTGACGCTCCGCACTTTAGGTGGACTTCAGACCGATGAAATCGCGCGTGCTTTTCTCGTTCCGCCGGCGACGATGGCCCAACGCCTCGTGCGCGCGAAGCGAAAGATCCGCGACGCCGGCATTCCCTTTTCCGTTCCCGACACGAGCGACATGCCAGAACGGCTCGACGCAGTGTTGACCGCCATCTATCTCATCTTCAACGAAGGTTACGCGCCCACGCGTGGCAACCGCTCGTAAGAGCAGATCTTTGCGCTGAAGCAATTCGTCTCGGCCGCCTGGTCACAACGCTGATGGCGCCAAGCCCGCCCGCTGAAGCGACTGCTCTACTCGCGCTGATGTTGCTGCACGATTCACGACGCGAAGCACGTCTTGATGATGAGGGCGATCTCGTCATTCTTGAAGAACAGGATCGCACCCGTTGGAACAGGCCGCAGATCGACGAGGCGTTGTCGTTTGTCAACGAAGCATGCAACGGCACGCCTGGTCCATTTGCACTCGAAGCTGCGATCGCCGCGGAGCATTGCAAAGCCGCTCGTCCCGTGGATACCGACTGGCCGCAGAATCGTCAGACTCTACGATCTGCTCCAGGAACTGCTGCCGTCGCCGATCGTCGCGCTAAATCGTGCGGTCGCGATCGGGATGGCTGATGGTCCACAGCCGGCGATTGACGTTGATCGACGAACTTGCAGCGTCGGGTGAGCTCGAAGGCTATCACCTCTTGCATGCCGCGCGTGCCGACATGCTGCGACGACTTGGTTCGAATCGCGAAGCAGCCGAGAGCTACGAACGGCCCTCGGCCTCGTCAGTAACGACAGCGAGCGCCGCTTCCTCGAACGACGCCTGCGCGAAGTCACTTCAAGCACTGCACTAGATAGGTGGGCTCCTGAATCAGTACAAGTTGACGCATAGACCGCGGTTCTGCAGGACCCTCGTTGTCCACCACCGCCAGCGGCGGCCATCGCTGCCAACCGCTTGTCGATCTCTTCCGGTGTTACGTCTTCCTTGTGTGTGGCCACGGTCCAGATGTGACCAAAAGGATCCTCAAGCGTTCCCGATCGATCACCATAGAACTGATCCTGCAGCGCCTTCTTTTCAGTACCACCGGCGTCGATCGCTTGCTTGAAAATCGCGTCGCAGTCGTCGACGTAGATCATGAGTCCGACCGGCTGATCCGCCGATCGACTTTGGTCCCTTGTATCCCATTTCCGGATGTTCGTCAGAAAGCATGAACGGCGAGTCGCCGATCTTCATCTCGGCATGCGCGATCTTCCTTCGTGTTCCATGCGAAACAGTTCGGTCGCGCCAAACGCCTTCTTGTAGAAATCGAGCGCCTTGCGCCTCCCTCGACGATTAAGTAGGGAGTTAACGAGTGATATCCCTCGGGAATCGGTTTTACGTCTGCCATGATTATTTCCCTTTCGTGTGGATTTGCATGTAGTACTACTTCAACAGTTTCTTTTTGTCGACAAACGCGATTACCGCGCCGTTGAATTCCTTGCTCTTCTCCAGGTGCAGAAAGTGGTCAACACCTTCCATCCACTGAAGCTCGAGATCGGGCGCGAGGCCCTTCAGGTATTGTTCGGTGTCGGCAGGCCAGAACGGCGACTTCGCGAGGATCGCCAGCACCGGCACGTTGATTTTGTCTGAGGTGAAGAGCGCGTCGTCGTTCATCTTTTCCATCGCGCTCACCAGCACATACTGCGGCGTGTTTGTGAACGACGCCCAGATACGTTCCCGCTCATCTGTAGGAAGCAGACCCGCCATTTGGTCAAACATTGGCTTCGCAGCTTCTTTGTAACCGGGCGAACGAAACGCGTTTAAGTACTGGTCCCGCATCGCCTTGTCACCAAACGGCCGCAATGCGCCGTCGACGATCACGATTGCGAGCGTTTTCTTCGGATACTTGCGATAGAACTGTCGCGCGACCGGCGTACCCATGCTATGGCCGAGAATAATTCCGCCGCTCGACTTTTGCATCTTTCATCACCGCGTCGATCGCCGCAGCGAAATGATCCATCGTGTACGGAAGTTCGGGTTTGTCGCTCTTACCGTGTCCCGGCAGGTCCAGCGCGATCACGCGGCCGCGTTTCGCGAGATCGGGAATCTGGTGTTTCCAGGCTTCCAGGTTAGAACTCCAACCATGGACCAGAACAAACGCGTCGGTTCCCTGCCCGTAACTCTGATAATGAATCTTCGCGCCGTTGAGCGTCGCAAATTTCGACTCACCGTCTTTCGCAGCAAATGCCACAGCGCATCGCCACGAACAAGAGCAACAACATCATGAATAAGGTCTGTCTGAATTTACTGCTCATCACATCTTCTCCCTGGTGGTATTTCTGACGATGACAAGCGTCATGTCGTCTGTGAGAGGACGCGGCGCTGCGAAGTCCTGCACCGCACCCAGAACCGAAAAGAGTATCGCCTCAGCCGAGCCGCCCTGCGCGCTTCGGAACTCGGCTTCCAAACGATCCGCGCCAAACTCCCGCTCCGCCTCGTCAAACGATTCAAGAATGCCGTCGGAACAGACGAGCATCACGTCTTCAGATCGGAGTTGCACTGTTCCGCGAGTGAACGAAGCTGACGGCACTACGCCAAGCACTGGCCCGCCTTCGGAAAGCGATTCGAGCCGCGTGTCCGCTCGTAACAACAATGCTGCCGGATGTCCTGCACTGCAATAATCGAGCGTGCCGCTGTCCGAATCAAGCCGTCCGATGAACATCGTGCTCAGCGGCTCGACTTCAGACAAACGCGCGATGTCGCGATTAACGGCGGCCGCGATCGACTCGGGATCGCTGCTGACAGCCGTATGGGTGCGAATGAGACCGATCAGATGTGTCACCCACATTCCGGCCGCGAGTCCTTTGCCGCCGATGTCGCCCAGCGCGAACACCAACCCCTTCTCAGTCTGTTCGATGGTGAAGAAATCACCGGGCAAATGACGCACGGCGAAAATCTCACTGGCGACGTCAAACGGTCCGTAATGAATCAAACTCGGCGCACACAAACGCCGGTGAACCTGCGCTGCTTCGAAGATCGCGGTGTTCAGTTCCGCGTAATTTTGCTGAAGTGTTTCGAGTTTCTGCTCGAGTTCGTTAACCGCACTTCGCTGACTCACTGCGGGCGCGGCTGCCGCACCGTTGGATCGCGCAAGCGGTAACATCGCCAAACCACCGTTGAATGCTGCTGCGGACATAGTTCGGAGTCCTCATCCAACAAATTTATAACCACTGCCATGAACGGTAAGAATGAAACGCGGCTCTTCCGGATTTGGTTCCAGCTTCTGTCTGAGATGAACGATGTGCGTGTCGACCGTGCGCGTGGACGGATAATTCTCATATCCCCACACCGCATCGAGCAGTCGATCGCGACTCAGCGTTTCCACCGGATGAGCGATGAAGTATGCCAGCAACGCAAACTCTTTCGCCGAGAGATCGACGAGGTCTCCATTGCGCCTGACTTCGTTACTACGAACGTTGACCTCGACGTCGCTGAACTTGTAAACCTCGGGCGCGGCCGCCGGCGCTGAGACTCGACGCAACACAGCTTTGACACGCGCCATCAGTTCGCGCACGGAAAATGGTTTCGTCACGTAATCGTCCGCGCCCAACTCCAGGCCGACGACTTTGTCGATCTCCTGCCCGCGTGCGGTCAGCATGATGATCGGCATCGACGGACGTTTTGCTTTCAATTGTTTGCAAACGTCGAGGCCGCTCATGCGCGGCATCATCACGTCGAGCACTACGAGATCCGGATTGTCAGACAGCGCGCGTTCAAGTCCGCTGGCGCCGTCTTCCGCGCTGATCACTTCGTAACCTTCGTATTCGAAGTTGTCGCGCAGGCCGGCAACCATTGCGGGTTCATCTTCGACGATCAGAATCTTGCTTTTCATGACCTGCCCTCCTTATGCAGCGCTGGTTCCCGGGCTGCGGACCCGCCAGCGGCAACGTCATCGTGAACTTACTTCCCCGCCCCGGCGCGCTTTCAACTTCCACATGACCGCCGTGAGCGTGCGTGATGTGTTGGACCAGCGACAAACCCAGTCCGCTTCCCTTCGTGTTGTGAACGAGCGGATCGCCAGTGCGATAAAACTTCTCGAAGATGCGTGCCTGGTCGTTGCGGTCGATGCCGATGCCACGATCGACGACCTCGAGCTTCAGCACGGCGTTGGCGCGATACAGCTTCACGCCCAGGAATTTGTCATGGTCTGAGTATTTCAACGCGTTGTTGACCAGATTGACAAGCGCTCGCGCGATCGCCTCGCGGTCGACTCGCACCGGCGGAATGCCCGGATCGATCTGTTCTTCGAGCGCGAATCCTTGTTGCTCGATCTGGTAGCGATACGAGTCGAGCGTGTTTCGCACGAGCTCGCCGATGTCGGTTTCACGGAAGTCGTATTCCTTGCGACCCGCTTCAATGCGTGAGAAGTCGAGAATGTTGTTGATCAAGGCGCTGAGGCGTTCACTTTCTTTGCGAATGATGCCGTAGTATTCAAGCTTCTTTTCCTGCGTCGTAATGCGGCCGAGCTCCAGTGTTTCCGCGTACAAGCGAATCAACGCGAGCGGCGTGCGCAACTCGTGCGACACATTCGAAACGAAGTCAGACTTCAAACGCGCGAGCGCCACTTGCTTGTTTACGCTGCGATACGTCAACACCAATCCGCCGATCATCAGCAGCGACAACACGCCGAGAATCAGCATGCTTTCTCGAACGAAACGATTACCGATTGCTTCCGCCGTTGTGCCCTGAAACTTGATGCCCATCGCGAGACCGCGAAACGGATCGTCGAGCGTTTGCGATATCTCAGGCTTGCCGTTTCCCCAACCAGTTGAGATTGCCAGGGGACGATCGGGTTCTGATTTTTGTGCGTCACCCGGATAAATCTTCATCGCCAGACGCTGTTCCTTCTGCTCGTTCACTTCCTGCGCGGTCAGCTCGTGAAACGTCGGCTCGCCGCGGTCGCCCTGATAATCATCAAATTTCTGCGACGTAAACTCGTCCAGAAACTGCGGAAAGAATTTGTCTTTCAGATAATCGGCGTCGAAACGAGCGCCGCCGAGGACCATCCGTCCTTTAGTAGAAAACATCTTCGGAACGGTAAAGATTGCGGTGGTGCTATAACGCTGGACACCTGGTTCATGTGATTCCCCGGCAAACCAAATAATCGGTTTTGGTTTTCGCTCGATCTGTTCGCTGAGGTAGGAACCTTCCATGCTAAACCAGACGTTGTACATATCGCTGAAGCTCTTGACCTCAGCCTCTTTTCCGCGTTGGGCCTCGACGATTGCTCCCTTCTTGCTTTCTTTGGCAGCTTTGGAATCAAACAGAAACACGTGATCGAACCACGGGCTTTTCTCCAGGATGAGTTTCAGTTTGGCTCGTTTCTGCTCCTCTGAGTCGGCATCGCTGGGGAACGCGTTCCGTGCGTCTTCGGTCATCGCGTACGTCTCGCCGTTTATCTTCTTGACGCCGGCGTAAAGCAGATACTGGAAATCGCGATGGATGAGCGCCTCGATCTTCTTGTCGCGCTTGATCGATTTGACGTGTTGAAAACTGACGTAAATGAGAGCCATGGCCGGGAGCACCACAGCGAGTCCCAGCGTCAGGACAAGCCGGAACCGGGTGTTACCTCCCAGGAACGCTCGTCGTTTTGACTTCATGTCCGCCTCCGTGAGATGTGACAAAGCGGGGCTGAGCATACGCTCGACGGCCGCGCGCTGTGTCAAGCTCAAGTAAAAATTTGTTAAGAGTTGTGAATTCGGCGGAGCAGATTGTAATTCATAACCTCTTAATTCTCCTCTCACACGGCCGTAACCCACGCGGCATAAACTGCGCCTTCAACCCAATCCCAGACAATCCAGGAAAGGAACAAACATTCAATGGACCGACGCAACTTCATCAAGACCGGCGCAGTTTTCGGCGGGGCGCTTGCAGCCCTGGGGCCCTTTCAATCTCTGAGCGCGCGGCGTGCACTGGGCAGCCCGCTTGCACCTTCAGACGGTTACGGCCCACTCGTTAATAAAGGCCACCTCTGGCTCCCCGCCGAATTCAATTACCAGATCGTCTCCGTGCAGGGATCGATCATGAGTGACGGTAACCCAACGCCAGGTATTTTCGACGGTATGGCCGCCTATCCGGGCCAGAACGGCACGACGATCCTGATCCGCAATCATGAGAATCGCGAGCAGTCGGGAGAGCAGAAGGTTTTAGTTCCCGATGCACTTCAGTACAACGTCGCGGCGCGAGCGGGTAACACGAAACTCGAAGTACGCCGGACGCGTGCGGGCAAGGATCCGTCGACCGGGTTGCCGATCTACAACTACGAAGTAGTGCGCGATTTTGCGATCCTTGGCGGCACGTCGACGAACTGCGCGGGTGGCATTCGCACGCCGCATACGTGGATCGCGTGTGAAGAAGTTGTGAAACGACTCTCGGGCAAGAAGCACGGATATCTTTTCGAGATCGATGCGACTGCCGATGGTCCAGTGCCCGCGATTCCGGTTCCGCAAGCCGGTCGACGCGCACATGAAGCGGCGTTCGAGCGGGCGGGGATCATTTACATGACTGAAGATCGAAGTATCACGTCTGATCCGGTGCTCGGATCGATTGGTGCGTGTTTCTATCGTTACGTCCCGACGCCGCGCGGGAATCAACCGCTTGCGGAGACGAGTGGACCGCTTCAGGCGTTGAAGTTGCGCGATGAGTCTCATGCAAACATGGATACCGGTCGTGTTGTCGGTCTTCCTTATCCGGTTGAGTGGGTGACTGTCGACGAACCGGACCACGACGACGACACGGACAATCGCAACGATCGCGTTTCGGGTTTTACTCCGAACCGAATTCAGGCGCAGGACAAAGGCGCGGCTTACTTCGATCGTCTCGAAGGCATGTGGGTCGGACATGGCAAGTCGAAGATCTACTTCGACACGACTACCGGCGGCGCTGCGAATCTCGGGCAGGTTTGGGAATACGATCCGGGCCGCGAAACGTTGACGCTGATTTATGAATCGACGAATTCGGCGGCGTTGCAGAGTCCGGACAATGTTGTAGTCGTGCCTGCGACGGGTGACATCTTTCTCCAGGAAGACGGCGCCGGCGCGCAGTTTGTACGTGGTGTGACACTCGACGGGGCGATCTACGACTTCGCACGAACGACCGCGAATGAGACTGAATTCTGTGGGGGCTGTTTCGATCCCGACGGGCAGACGTTCTACGTCAACCAGCAGGGCGAACGCGGCAACCTACCAAACGGTCCTGCAAACAACGAAGCGATCACCTACGCGATCTACGGACCGTTCCACAAACGCGGCGGAAGTATTTAGTAGACGCCGAAATGCGGAAGCATTTAGTAGACGGCGAATATGAAGTACAGCAGTTCGACCAAAACGCCGAAGGCGTTTGATAATTGGAGCCCAGGGTTGCTTCAACCCTGGGTACAAGTGAAACTAAAGAATCAAAAACACTGAAAGTGTTCGATGCGATTGGAACTCCTTCAGAGTTGAAGAGTTTCTGCATCATTGTAACCCAGGGTTGAAGCAACCATGGGTTCGAATTAGCGAACGCCTTCGGCGTAGTACTAGCGCAGGACCTCTGGCGAATCGACACGGAATATCTCTTTGTTTATAGGCCGCCATGGTCTATAAACAGAGAGATGCCGATTGAGAGCCGCAACGTACGCTGGTGGCTGCTGCTGGCGGTCACCGCGATTGCCCTGTACCTCTGCTGGCGGATGGTTCTGCCATTCCTCAGCGTCATCCTTTGGGCCACAGTCCTCGTCATTCTCTTTTATCCGGTACACAAGCGGCTCTTGCAGCGAATCGGGCGACCATGGCTGGCAGCGCTCATCTCGTGCGCGCTCGTCATTCTGATCATCCTCGTGCCTGTCACTCTGATCACGCTCGCAGTCATCAACGAACTCTCCGGCGCTGTGCAGGCTTTCGAGAACGGTCTCAATTACGTTCTGGATCCAAATGCGCCCCTCAGCGGACCGGTAATGAACTTTCTTAGCCGCTACATCGACATGAACGAACTCCGTTCGCAGGAGTTTCTCGTCGAGCGACTCCGCGGCGTCGGCGGACAGCTTGCCGGTCGAACGCTCGGTTTCATCGGCGGGATTGTCGGCGCGATCATTCAGACGTTCTTCGTCATCTTCACCATGTATTACTTCTTTCGCGACGGTGAAAACATTTCACGAACTGTTCGCGACTCGCTTCCGCTCGATCGAGACCAGGCAGACAGCATCATGGAGCGCACGCGCGAAGTGATCGACGCGAGCGTCTACGGCGTGATCACCATCGCTGCGATCCAGGGCACACTCGGCGGTTTGGCGTTCTGGGCGCTCGGCATGCGTTCGGCGATCATCTGGGCGGTCGTGATGACGTTTCTGTCGATGGTGCCGATGCTTGGCGCGTTTATCGTTTGGGTTCCCGCGGCGATCTATCTCGCGCTCTCGGGCCACTGGGTGAAAGCCATCATCCTCGCGGTGTGGGGAACATTCGTCATCGGAATGATCGACAACTTCCTGCGTCCGAAACTCGTCGGCAGCCGCACTCGCCTGCACGAATTGCTGATCTTTTTCTCCGTTTTGGGCGGTTTGAATGTGTTCGGCGTGCTCGGCGTCGTACTCGGTCCGGTCGTGCTCGCGATCACGCTTGCGTTGATCGACGTGTACAAAGCAGCCGGCAGGCCTTCGAGCGTTGACAAAGCGTTGTGAGCCGCTCGAAGGAGTGATATAAACAACCCGCCCGTTCCCCTACAGTTTAGCCCTCCATACTTGTGGCACCACGTATTTCTTCGAGGAGGAGAAACACACAATGATGGCTTTTATTTGGTGGTTGATCATCGGGTTGATCGCCGGCGCGTTGGCGCGGCTGATCATGCCGGGCAGGGATCCCATGGGTATCATCGCCACCATCTTGTTGGGAATCGTCGGTTCGATTCTTGGCGGGCTCGTGAGCTGGGCGATTTGGCCAAACGAGAGAGCCACGGGAATCCCACGCGCCGGACTGATTCTTTCGATCATCGGCGCGATCGTAGTGCTCTGGATTTGGCGAATGATGAGGAGCCGCAGTACAGTCACTTAAAACTTCAATTCGCATAAGTGCCTGAACTGCCGGACATCGTCGTCTATATCGAGGCTCTCGAGAAACGAATTCACGGCGCCATTCTGGAACGCGTCCGCGTGGCAAGTCCTTTTCTGCTGCGCACGGCGGTGCCGCCGTTGGCGAGTGTCGAAGGTAAGAAGGTCGTCGAGCTGCGGCGGTTAGGCAAACGGATCTGCTTCGGGCTTGAAGACGACCTGTGGCTGGTTCTGCATCTGATGATCGCGGGACGCCTGCACTGGTACGACGATCGCGCGAAGGCTGCGAAAGCGCGCGGGCTCGCAGCCCTCGAATTCAACACCGGGACGTTGACGCTGACCGAAGCAGGCACGCAGAAACGCGCGTCGCTGCACGTGATGCAGGGCGAGGCCGGACTGCAAACTCTGAATCCCGGCGGACTGGAAGTTTTCGACGCTACCGAAGCCGAGTTTGCGGCGGCGCTTCAGAGAAAAAACCACACGCTAAAACGCGCGCTCACCGATCCGCGAATCCTAAGCGGCATCGGCAACGCTTACTCGGACGAGATTCTCTTCGCCGCTCAACTCTCTCCGTTCACACTCACGCAAAAACTCACGACTGATGAAATCTCGCGACTCTTCGAGGCAGTTAAGACGACTTTAACTGACTGGGTAGACCGCCTGCGCGCTGATTACGCGTGAGAAGTTTCCCGAGAAAGTCACCGCGTTCCGTCCCGACATGGCCACGCACGGTCGTTATCAACAACCGTGTCCGCGTTGCGGCAACAAGATCCAGCGCATCCGTTACGGTTCGAACGAAACGAACTACTGTCCGACCTGCCAGACCGGCGGCCGTCTACTCGCGGACCGCGCCCTCTCACGTCTTCTGAAAGACGACTGGCCCCGCACACCGGAAGAACTCGAAAACCTTACAAGAACGTAAGATCCACACAGTCAGAACAAGTCAGGAAGGGGGCAAGCGTAGCGCGCCCCCGCTGACGCGAGAGCGGGGGCGTTGGGCTTTGACTTAAAAGTCCTCTCATTCTCACCGGGCTTTAGCCCGGTGCAAGAGCAGCGAAAGCAACGAGGAACCGTTTCAACGGTTTTTCTCGGTTTCGCTGAGGAAACCGTTAAAACGGTTACTCAATAGCTCCCTGCCTGACACCCGGCTGAAGCCGGGTGAGAATGATAGAGGACTTTTGAGGCAAAGCGGGGGCGTTGCCCCCTTCCTAACTTGTTCTTAACTGAGTCACAGCACTATTCGTGTTTACGTTCTTTTTCCGCCTTCGAAAGGTGCCGCGTGGTTTGATCGGTGACGCTGAAAGGTGCGGGAATGAATTCGTTGGCTTCCGCGGGGCGGAGCGTGCGCGGATTGGGAGCGTTGAGTGACGGAGTTTCGTTTTCCTGATTATTGACGCGCTTCAGTTCACGCTCGATGAGTCTCTGCCTGCTTGCGGCTAACGACGACTCCGTTGATGATCAGCGCCAGGCCCACGAAGAACGGAATGAAACCGGCGACCCACAACCGGCTCACGATCTCTGCCTCATTCGGCGCGACATTGCTCGCGACGCCCTGCATGAAAATGGCCAAAAAGATCGTTAACGCGACGCCAATGCTGCTCACGATGACGCCGGCTTTGATCTCGTTGTAGCGTTTTACCTCCGGCGTGATGCCCAACCGCCGCTCCATTTCGAGCTTCCGCTGTTGCGCAATATCGCCCGACCTGAACATTTCCGCCACCCACGTCTCGCTCCAGTCAAACTTCCTGTCGGGCTCTTTGACCGCCAGCACCTCGCGAACGGCCTCCAGGTTGGCCCCACAAAACGTGCAGAACTTCACATTGTCATTCTGATTCGACGCACAACGCGGACAGATCATATCGGCCCTCTTTCTCTGAGGCAGAGATTGTATCGCATTCGTATAATACGTTTCGATCTGCGTTTGAGGTGCGTTAATCTGTAGCACTGCGCATGAAGGCCATTCCCGCGGAAACCATTGCCCATTACCGGATCGTCGAACCCATCGGAGCCGGCGGCATGGGCGTAGTTTATAAAGCGTTCGACAACAAGCTCCAGCGCGTTGTCGCGCTGAAAATCCTGCCCGCGGAATACGTCTCCCAACAGGACCGCCGCCGTCGTTTCTTCCAGGAAGCCCGGGCTGCCTCGGCCCTGAACCACCCACACATCCTCACGGTCTATGAGGTGGGGGAGGACAATGGGAAACCCTACATCGCGATGGAGTTCATCGAAGGCCAAACACTGCGCCAGAAGATCAAATCCAACGGCTTGCAGCTTCGCGAAACACTCGACATCGCGATTCAGATCGCCGCCGGTCTCTCACGCGCCCACGAGCTCGGCATCATCCATCGCGATCTCAAACCCGAGAACCTGATGCTCAGCCGCGACGGCTACGCGAAGATTCTCGACTTCGGTCTTGCAAAACTGGTCGCCGAACGCGAACGCGCGCTCGCCGCCGACAGCGAACAAAAGACGCTGATCCGCGGAGTCGAAACTGAATCAGGCACGCTGATGGGCACCGTCAACTACATGGCGCCCGAACAACTGCTGGGCCAACGAGTCGACCGCCGTTGCGACGTCTTTTCTTTCGGCGTCGTGTTATGCGAGATGCTGACCGGAACGGCGCCGTTCGTTCACGACAATCGCATCGACACGATGCACGCGATCCTCCACCGCGATCCGCGAATGCCGGGCGCAGGCGGAAACGAACTTCCAATCGACCTCCAACGCATCCTGACGAAAGCGCTAGCCAAGACGCCGAAAGACCGTTATCAATCAGTCGACGAACTCGCCGCCGAACTCAAGATACTCAAACGCGAACTCGATCTCGGAAAGACGCTGCCCGTCGCTGCAAAAACGCGACTCGTGCTGAAGCGGGTCATTGCGGGCGCACAAACGATCGATTACGAAAAAGAACTCAACGAAGCGCAATTCAAAGCCGTAACGACGACCGAAGGACCGCTGCTGATCGTCGCCGGAGCAGGCACAGGCAAGACTCGCACGCTCGTTTATCGCGTCGCTCGCCTCGTCGAGATCGGAGCGAAACCCGAATCGATCCTGTTGTTAACGTTCACGCGTCGCGCGGCCGCAAGCATGCTGACCCGCGCCGCCTCACTTGCCGACGCGCGTTGCCAGCGCGTCTCCGGCGGAACGTTTCATTCGTTGGGCCACTCAGTCCTGCGCAAGTATCCGGAATTCACCGGCGTGCAACGCAACTTCACCGTTCTGGACCAGAGCGACACTGAAGATCTGATCGATCTGCTGCGCCGCCAGATCAAGGTGACCGGAGCTCGGCATTTCCCACGCAAGCGCACGATCGCCGCGATCTTCAGCATGATGGTCAACAAGGTCCAGACGATGAAGCAGGTGCTCAACAACGAGTACCCGCAGTTCGTCGACGAGCGTCGCAACCTCGAAACGCTGTTCAAGTCATTCGAAGAGTTCAAACGCGCGCGGCACATGCTGACGTACGACGATCTGCTCGTGCGTCTGCGTGAAGCGCTCGAATCCAGCCCGGAGCTGCGCGAACGACTGTCAGACCAGTATCGCTACATCATGGTCGACGAGTATCAGGACACGAACAAACTCCAGGCGCAGATCGTGAAACTGATGACCGCCCGGCACGACAACGTCGCCGTGGTCGGCGACGAGTTTCAATCGATCTACTCGTTCCGCGGCGCGAGCCATCGAAACATGCTCGAGTTTCCGAAACTGTTTCCGTCGTCGCAGATCATCAAACTGGAAGAGAACTTCCGCAGCACGCAGCCGATCCTCGACGTCGCCAACGCGATCATTGCCGACGTCAAAGAAAGCTACAAAAAACGGCTTTACTCCCGAATCGAAGGCGGTGAGCCGCCGGTGGTCGTCAGCGCGCGTGACGAAAACGAGCAGTCGCGGTTTGTGGCGCAACGGATCGCGGAGTTGCGCGAGGAAGGCGTGCCGCTGCGCGAGATCGCTGTGTTGTTTCGTTCGAGCTCGCATTCCTTCGATCTGGAGATCGAACTCGGCAAGCACAACATTCCGTTTCGCAAGTTCGGCGGGATGCGTTTCGCCGAATCGGCCCACATCAAAGACGCGCTGGCGTTTCTGCGCGTCGTCGTAAAACCGTCCGACACGCTTTCGTGGTTTCGGTCGCTGAAGTTGATCGATCACATCGGCGACGCCACTGTCTACCAGATACTCGAACACCTCGGCGTCGATCAGAAGGAGTTCCGCTCCGCGCGTACCAAGGCCGCGCTTTTCAAGAAACTGCATCGCTTCCCGGGACGCGCAGGATATCAAGGCGCAACTAACTCGTCTCGCACGCGTATTCAGTACTGTTTGCGAAAGCAAGACGCCGAGCGAACAACTCTCGGCGGTTTTACGTTTTTATCGTCCGTTGCTGAAGAACAAATACGACGATGTCCAGCGCCGCAGCCGCGATCTCGAACACTTGCAATCGATCGCGAAGCGCTACAAGACTGCGGCGAAGTTGCTCGAAGACGTCGCACTCGATCCGAGTGAAGCCGTGCAGGGCAGCGCGTCGCGAAACGGCGGCGGGTTTGTGACGCTGTCGACGGTCCATTCGGCGAAAGGTCTCGAATGGGACAACCTGTTTGTGATCTGGATGACGGACGGGTGGTTTCCGGCGAACCGTTTTCAGGACGAGTTTGACGATTTCGAAGAGGAGCGGCGGCTGTTGTACGTCGCGACGACGCGCGCCAAACGCGATTTGCATTTCGTTTATCCGGCGGTGAACGTATACAACGGGCCGGAAACAGACGGCACGCCGACGTTGTCGCGTTTTCTCGAGCCGATTCCGCCGTCGGTCCTGCCACACGCTTCGCTATTGGATGGAAACTAGCTTTTACGTAAACTGTCGGCGGTCGCTAACAAACTAAAGATGACTCTCGGCACAGAATGGCTCGTCGATGCAAGCGGATGCGACCCAGCAGCGCTTGCAGACGTCAATCGATTACAGGAAGTTTTCACACGGATCATCACGGATCTCGATCTCCATGTTCTTGGAGAGATCGCCTGGCATGAGTTTGCCTCGCCGAATGGCGTGAGCGGACTCGCGCTGCTTTCGGAATCACATCTCGCCTGTCATACCTACCCGGAGTTTCGCGCTGCGACTTTCAACCTCTATTGCTGTCGCGAACGCACGAGCTGGCCGTGGGAGCAGATGTTGAAGGAAATGCTGGGTGCACGTGAAGTAAATGTACGCGCATTCGAACGAATCGCCCTTCAAGCCGGAGGCGCTGCTCGATGAGTGCCCTCGTCGCAAACTGCCCGTCGTGCGGCGGACCGGTTGAATTCAAAAGCGGACAATCGATCGTCGTCGTTTGCCAATACTGCCGTTCCGCGGTCGCGCGCACGGATCGCGATCTCAAAGACCTCGGCAAAGTCGCCGAACTCGTCGAAACCGGATCGCCACTCGACATCGGCCTGCGCGGCACATGGAAAGACGTCCCGTTCGAACTGACTGGCCGCGCACAACTCGGTCACGAAATGGGCGGCCAGTGGGACGAGTGGTACGCGACGTTTTCAAACGGCTGGCTCGGTTGGCTCGCCGAAGCACAGGGCCGCTTCTACATCACGTTCCAATACCCGCTTCCGCAAGGCGTCGAAGTTCCGCCGTTCGATCAGCTTCAGCTCGGACAACCAGTTCCCGGTCTGCCATGGCCCACACCGCTGATCGTCGCGGAGACCGGACGCGCGACCGCACTCGGCGCGAAAGGCGAGATCCCGTATCTGCTGACGCCCGGCGCGACTTACTACTACGCCGATCTTTCAGGCACGAACGGAGCCTTCGGCACACTTGACTATAACGAATCACCGCCGCTCGTCTTCCTGGGCCAACAAGTCACGCTTGCGGAACTCGGAATCACGACCACACGCAAGCCCGAACGTGAAGAGCGTCGCGTCGGCGCGGCGCAGGTTAGTTGTCCACACTGTGCCGGCCCGCTTGAGCTCCGCGCGCCTGACAAAACCGAGCGTGTCACTTGTCCGAACTGCAATTCGTTACTCGACGTCAACCAGGGTCAACTTCAGTTTCTAAAAGCACTCGAGAAGCCCTGGTTTCAACCGCTTATTCCGATCGGCACGACGGGCGAAGTTCCTGAAGGAAAGATGACGCTGATCGGCGCAATGGCGCGCAGCGTCACTATCGAGGGCGTGACGTACTTCTGGAGCGAGTACCTGCTTTACAACCCGCAGATCGGTTTTCGCTGGTTGGTCCATAGCGACGATCACTGGAACTACGTGCAGGCCGTTCCACCGGGCGAGGTGGAGGACCTAACGAAGTCCGCCAGGTTTCGTGGCAAGAATTACAAGATCTTCCAGGACGCAGAGGCGAAAGTCGAAGTCGTGCTCGGTGAGTTTTACTGGAAGGTCGAGACGGGCGAGCAGGTGCGCGGTGTGGATTACGTCGCGCCGCCTTACATGCTCTCGAAGGAAGTGTCGACGGTCTACGTCACCGATCCGAAGAATCCGGAGAAGACGCGACGAGCGACGGGTGAGATCAATTGGTCGCTGGGAACGTACATCCCGGTGCAGCAGATCGAAAAAGCATTCAACGTGACGGGACTGCCGCGTCCGTCAGGCGTCGCACCAAATCAGCCTTACAAGCACAAGTGGATTTACAAGTTCTGGATTTTATTTATTGCCGTGCTGCTTGTGGTTGGTTTGCTGTTATTCGCGGTCTCCGGTTCGCAGAAAGAAGCGTTCAAGCAAACGGTGACGTTCCAGCCGTTACCGAACGCTGACGGGACGCAGGTGTTCTTCAGCGAACCTTTCGAGTTAGCGGGACAGCGAAACATACGGGTCGTCGCCGAGTCGCCGGTGCAGAACACGTGGGTGGAGCTCGAAGGCGATCTGATCAACGACGACACCGGCGTGGTCCAATCGTTCCCGATCGAGATCTCTTACTACCAGGGCGTCGAGGATGGCGAGTCGTGGACGGAGGGCGACCGAACTGATTCGGCGTACACGTCGTCAATGCCGGCCGGACGATACATTTTGCGACTGGAAGGACAGTGGGAGAAATGGCAGGAGCCTGCAGTTGTGGACGTCACGGTCCAACAAAACGTTACGACGGGTTTCAACCTGATCGTCGCGCTGATTGCGATCATCGCTTGGACCAATCGTGATGGGCATCTATCACATCGGATTCGAACGCAGACGCTGGTCCGAAAGCATGTTTAGCAGCAGCGGAAGTGATGATGATGACGATGACGACGATGATGAATGACAGATAGGAGACACGGATGCTCAAAATACTCTACACGATCTTTGGAGTCGGCGTTCTGAGCTTGTACAGCGCGGCCGCGCTGCTCGGTTGGGAACTGGGCGGCGGTCCGCGACGGCAGCTGCCGCCTGACGCGCGACAGAATGGTTATCGATCGTTTCATTTCTGGCACTACGGCTTACACGGAGGAAAATGATGCTGCTTGAATCAGCCGCCTTGAACACGACTCTCGGATTGGTAGTTCCGCTCCAGGCGCTTGCGCAAACTGTTATCACGACCGTGGTCTTCGTCATCATCGGCCTGATCGTGTTTGCGCTCGCGTTTATCGTCATCGCGAAGTCGACGCCGTTTTCAGTCCGGAAAGAGATCGAAGAGGACCACAACGTCGCGCTCGCGATCGTGATCGCGTCCGTCATACTCGGCAGCGCGCTGATCATCGCAGCGGCGATTCACGGATGAGCGTATTTTCCATTTTTCATTTTCCGTTTGTCATTTTTCATTTAGTTGCGAGCGTTGGTGGGGCATCAGGAAATGACAAATGAGAAATGACAAATGAGAAATGGAAAATGACTAGAGCGCCGCTACTCTTTCTCAACGTTCTCATCGTCGCAACCTGCGGATTGATTTATGAGCTGCTGGCCGGAACTCTCGCCAGCTACGTACTCGGCGACTCCGTCACTCAGTTTTCCCTCATCATCGGCATCTACCTCTTCGCCATGGGCGTCGGCTCGTGGCTCTCAGGCTTCATCGACAAAGGACTCGCGCGCCGTTTCGTCGACATCGAACTGGCAGTCGCAATACTCGGCGGGTTTTCCGCGCCGCTGCTGTTCATCTCGTTCTCGCGCGTCAATTACTTCTACGCGGTGCTCTACTTCGTCGTCTTTGCGATCGGCGTGTTCGTCGGTCTCGAGATACCGCTGCTGCTGCGCATCCTGAAAGACAAAGTTGAATTCAAAGAACTGGTTTCGCGCGTGCTCGCGTTTGACTACATCGGCGCGTTGCTCGCGTCGATCCTGTTTCCGATTCTGTTTGTGCCGCGGCTGGGTTTGATTCGAACGTCGCTGGTGTTCGGGATGCTGAATGCGGGTGTTGCGTTGTGGGGCACGTGGCTGCTGCGGCCGTTGATCAAAAGGGGCATCGTCGCGTTGAGAATCAGGGCCGCCGTCGTCATCGTGCTGCTGCTCGTCGGTTTGATTTATGCAAACAAGCTGACGTCGCTGGCGGAAGACGAGATGTTTGCCGACGAGATCGTCTACACGAAAGACACGCCGTACCAGCGGATCGTCATCACGCGCGGGCGCGCAGGGTTTCAGTTGTTTTTGAATGGGAATTTGCAGTTCAGTTCGACTGATGAGTATCGCTATCACGAGGCGCTGGTCCATCCGGCGATGTTGCTCGCGAATAATCCGAAACGCGTGGTCGTGCTTGGTGGTGGAGATGGTTTGGCATTGCGCGAGGTGCTGAAGTATCCGTCGGTCGAGCGGGTGACGCTGGTGGATCTCGATCCGGACATGACGAATCTGTCGACGCGTTTTCCGTTGCTGGCGAAGTTGAATGAGCGTGCGTTCGAGGACCGGCGGGTGCAGGTGGTTAACGCAGACGCGTTCATCTGGATCGACGAGAACAAGGAGGCGTTGTACGACGCGGCGATCGTTGATTTTCCCGACCCGAACAGTTTTGCGCTCGGGAAGCTGTATACGACGCGGTTCTATCGCATGCTGCGGACGAAGCTCGTGGAGAATGCGCCGGTGAGCGTGCAGTCGACGTCGCCGATGTTCGCGCGGAATTCGTACTGGTGCATCATTCGCACTCTGGAGGCGGCGGGGTTTGTGGTGCGGCCGTATTACACGGCGGTGCCGAGTTTTGGGCTTTGGGGATTCGCGCTGGCGCGGACGTCCGCGTTCGACATTCCGCGGAATCCGCCGGCGGGTTTGCGGTTCCTGGACGATCCGACAATGGCGGCGATGTTTACGCTGTCGAGTGATATTGGACCAGTGCCGGTGGAGATCAATCGTCTCGATAACCAGGCGCTCGTGCGGTATTACGAGGGTGAATGGCGACGCTTTGAGTAACACAAAAGGCACAAGAAGGCACAAAAGGCACAAGAAAGTTTTTTCAGTTAAGAATCATCTTTTGTCGTTTGTGCCTCTTGTGGCTTTTGTGCCTTTTGTGGCTAACGTATGAGCACTTTCACACGGCGTGAAATTCTTGCCGCGTTTCTGGGGCGCCGGTGGCGATGGCCGCGTGTAGTCGTGTGCGGGGGCCGAAGTTTCCTGAAGGTGAGATTGTCGGTACGTCGGATGTATTTGGACACCAGTTGCGCGATGGTCTTCGCGTTGAAGTGCCCGCTGACGCATGGACTAACGTGCCCGTGGTGATCGCCGGCGGCGGTGTCGCGGGACTGACTGCCGCGTGGAGACTGCAGAGCTCCGGGTTTAACGATTTCGTTTTGCTTGAATTGGAGAACTCGCCCGGCGGCACCTCACGCTCCGGATCGAACCGCGTCGCTGCGTTTCCCTGGGGCGCACACTACATCCCCGTACCAATGAAAGAGAACACCGAACTCGTGTCGTTACTCGACGAGATGGGCGTTGTCGAAGGCAAAGACGCCGGCGGCGAGCCAGTCATTCGCGAACAGTTTCTTTGCCGCGATCCGGAGGAGCGAGTTTTTTACAAGGGCCGCTGGTACGAAGGACTGTATCTGCACGCCGGCGCCTCCGAAGACGATAAGCGACAACTCGACAAGTTCAACGCGGAGCTGGCGCGATGGATTTCGTTTCGCGATGCGAAGGGCCGGCGAGCGTTTACGTTGCCGGTGTCGGCCTGTTCCGACGACGTGGCAGTAACCGGGCTCGATCAACTCTCGATGTACGACTGGTTGCGTTACCGCGACCTGAGAAGTGAACGACTCGACTGGTGGATCGATTACGCGTGCCGCGACGACTACGGAATGACGTTGTCGCAAACCAGCGCATGGGCGGGTTTGTTCTATTTCTGTTCGCGCGTCGCGAAGCCGGGCGTGGAGTCGCAGTCGCTGATCACGTGGCCTGAGGGCAATGGTCGTCTGGTGAATCATCTGTTTGAGAAAACGAAGTCGCGCGTGCAATTGGACCGGGCCGCGGTTGAGTTGATCCCGGTCGAAGAGAACGGACGCTCGCGAGTGGATGTGATTACTGTCGATCGTGAAGGTCGCAATCCGCGTGGGTTTAGAGCAGAGCGAGTGATCTTTCGCGGCGCCGCAGTTCATGGCGCGGCACGTTGTGCGGCCATATCGAGATAACCCGCCGCCGCACATTGCCGAGTTTCAGTTTGGAGCATGGATGGTGGCGAACCTGACGTTGCGCGATCGTCCGAAGCGATCACCACGTGATTTTCCGCTCGCGTGGGACAACGTGCTTTACGAAAGTCCTTCGCTTGGGTATGTGGTGGCAACCCATCAGCGCGGGCAAGATCATGGACCAACGGTGTTGACGTATTACTACCCGCTTTGTGAAACGAATCCACGCACCGCGCGCACGCAGTTGCTTGAAACCGGATGGAAGGAGTGGACCGACGTCATTCTCACCGACCTGGAACGCGCGCATCCCGACATACGCGAGCTGACTGAGCGGGTCGACGTGATGCGCTGGGGCCACGCGATGATCCGACCGCGACAGGGGTTTATGTGGGGACAGGCGCGTCGCGAGGGTGCGAAACCATTTCGCTCAATTCATTTCGCGCATTCGGAGTTGAGTGGCGTCGCGTTGTTTGAAGAAGCGTTTGACGTCGGGTTGCGTGTGGCCGATGAAGTGCGGCTCAGCCTCGTTTGATCTTCCCATCGATTATGCGCCAGATGTTCAGCGGGTTTTCGTCTCTTAGCTCGGCTGGGAGCACTGAATTCGGAAAGTCCTGAAAACAAACCGGACGAGTAAAACGAACGATCGCGCGTGTGCCGACAGACGTGGAGCGCCCGTCCGAAGTTGCGGGATATGGACCACCGTGCACCATTGCGGGTCCAACTTCAACACCAGTTGGAAAGCCATTGAAAACCAATCGACCCGCTTTTGTTTCCAGCAAGCGAATTAAATCCTGATTGGCGTTCAGATCGTCTTCGCTGCCGTGAATGGTGACGGTTAACTGCCCTTCGAGCGCATTCACCAAATCGACGAGCTCATCTTTGTAAATGACGACGAGCGTGGATGGGCCAAAGAGTTCTTCCGCCAGTTCCGGGTGAGCGAGAAGGTCAGCGGCTGTCGTTCTGAAGAGCGCGCCAGCACCGATCGTTTGAACTGCCGCATGGTTCATTCGTGCTGAGACACCGTTTCGATAGTTGGTGCTGATCGCCGGCGTGAGCATTGTTTGCTCGGCAGTGCCGGCCATTAACTCACCCAGTTTTTCCACCAAAGCATCAGATTCGTTGTTGTCAGCCAACAGTACCAATCCGGGGTTTGTGCAGAACTGTCCCGCGCCTAACGTCACTGATCCGTGAAGTCCCGCTGCGATCTGGTCGGATCGCTCGCGCAATGCACCAGGCAGAATAATCACCGGATTAACGCTGCTCATCTCCGCATAGAACGGAATCGGTTCAGGTCTGGAAGAAGCTGCAGCCAGTAGCGCGAGCCCACCGGCGCGGGAGCCCGTGAACCCGCCAGCCTTGATGAGCGGATGCCTAACCAATGCCATTGCAACGTCAGTCCCTGCGTCAAACAGCAGCGAAAAAACTCCTTCAGGGAAACCACAATTACGAACCGCCGTCGATATTGCGTGGCCCACCAGTTCCGACGTGCCCGGATGCGCCGGATGCGCTTTCACGATCACCGGACAGCCCGCAGCGAACGCAGACGCCGTGTCGCCGCCGGCAACCGAAAACGCGAGTGGAAAGTTGCTCGCGCCGAAAACGACAACTGGTCCCAGCGGACGCAACATCGATCTCACATCCGGTTTCGGCAACGGCTGGCGCGCGCGATCGCCGTTATCGATCCGCGCATCAACCCACGAACCTTCCTCGACGAGATCGGCAAACAACCGAAGTTGATTGCACGTGCGCGCCGTCTCCGTTCGCAGACGCCCTTCAGGTAATCCGGTCTCGGCGTTCGCGCGAGAGATCAGTTCATCGCCCAACGCTTCGACGTTCTCCGCAATCTGCCGCAGAAACCGCGCTCGTTCAGCGCCGGTCGTTTGTGAATAGATCGCGAACGCAGCGTGCGCGAGTTGCGCCGCATCTTCTACTTCAGCAGCACTCGCCGTGTGATACACGGGCGAAAGATTCTCGCCGGTCGCGGGATTGAACCCATGCACGGTCCCGCCGTTCGCGGCGCCCCGATGAAAACCGATAATCGATGTTCCTGAAAGTTCCGTCATTAGACCTTTGGTGTGTTATTCAATGCTTCGTTAATCACTCGTTTCGCTTCCTGAAGCTCCGCGCCGGCGAGGTGCAATCGCGGCGGACGCACGCGCGCGTTGCCCATTCCCACTTCCTGTTGGACCAGCTTGATGAGCTGCACAAACTTCGGCACCGTATCCATGCGCAACAACGGCAGAAACCAGTTGTAAAGACTTATCGCCTTCTCTCGTTCACCATTCATCGCATAGTCAAACAGCGCAACCGACTCTTTCGGAAACGCGTTCACGAGCCCGGCGACCCACCCCACCGCGCCGACTGCAATCGCCTCGACAATCGCATCGTCAACACCGACAAAGATCGCCAACCGGTCGCCCGTGAGTTCGCGAATCCACGTCACGCGACGCACGTCCGTGCTCGACTCCTTCACTGCTTCGAAATTGGCGTGCTCTGCCGCGAGTTCGCGAATCTGTTCGGGAAGAAAGTCAGTGCCGTACGCGACCGGGTTGTTGTAGAGCATGCACGACAGGTTCGTCGCGCGAAATATCGCTTCGACATGCGTCTTCATCTCGCGCCAGTCGCCTTGATACACGTACGGCGGCAATACCATCAAACCGCTGCAACCGAGATCCGCCGCGCGCTTCGACAACTCCAACGCTTCAGCAGTGCTCAACGACGCTATCGCCGCCACGACCGGAACGCGATCGCCAACAGCTTCGACTACGGTGGTCCAAAGCGATAGCTTCTCGTCGACGCTCAGCGTAGCGCTCTCGCCAAGAGAACCCGGCGTGACGATCCCGGTGCAACCGTTATCGACGAGCCAGTTGCAATGCTTCGCCACGAACGCGTGATCGATGTTCAAACGTTCATCGAAAGGGGTAGTGATCGCGGGCATGACGCCGCGCCAGTTCATATTTTTCATTTAGTTAATAGACTCTCAACTCTCACCGGCAGTACCGGCGGCCGAACCGACTCCACCTTCCAGTCAAATAGAAACTCAACCGCGCTGCCGCAAATTCTTCCCTGACACGGCCCCATTCCGCAACGCGTCTGCAACTTCGCCGCCCGCCACGAATCATGCGCGCCCAGGCGATCGAACACAACGTCTTCGCAACGGCAAACAATCGTCTCCGGCACGGCAAGCGTTTTCAATTCCTCGCGCAAGGCAAACGTGCGATTGAGCACATCGGCGAAACGTCGTTGCTTCGCGCGCTCGGGAAACAAACGTCGCGCCTCGTCGCGATGTCCGGCGGCTGCGAGTCCGGCGATTTCACCTTCCAGGAGCGACAGTTCAAGACCGCCGATACCGGTCGCTTCACCCGCAGCGTAAACGTGCGACACGCTCGTTTGTTGAAAATCATCAACCGTCACCGCGCCGTCTTCGATCTCACAACCGACCAACTCAGCCAGTTCGAGATTCGGCACGAGATGAAAACCACACGCGAGATAGTCGCAGGAAACACTCCAGCGCTTCCCTGCCCGTTGCAACGTGACGCGCTCGAGTTTCTCGGCTCCGTGCGCAGCAACGACCCAACAGTCAGTCAAATACTCAACACCTTTCAACTGCCGTCGCAATTCAAACACCTGCGCCGTCTTCCCGCCATGCCGCACCAAGCTAATTCCAAACCGCGCAAGTTGCAGCCGCGATGCCTGCTCCGCGATCAGCAAAATCTCCGCGCCCATGAGAACGCAGGTAACCGGCAACAGCCAGCAACAGTGGTCCACTGCCCGCAATGACGACCTTCTTCCCGTCAACCGGCAGACCATTCTTCGCGAGCGCCTGCAAACCACCCGCGCCCGTCACGTTCGGCAAAGTCCAACCCGGAAACGGCAGAAACCGTTCGCGCGCACCCGTCGCCAGCACCAGATTCTCAAATATGAACTCGCGCACGCCGACCGACGTCTCCGCCAGCAACACACGCGGCGCATTCTGCTGAAACACGCGCGCTCCAGCGTGATACTCGACATCGACACTGCGCAGACGATCCAGCCAAACCTGCGCCTCACGCGATCGCGGCTCACGTTGCTCACCGCGCCAGATCTGCCCGCCTGCGGTGGGATTGTCGTCAACAACAATCACGTGCCGGCCCGCGTGTGCTGCGCGAAAGGCGGCGGCGAGTCCCGCCGGCCCGGCGCCCACAACCAACACGTCGCATTCGTGCGGTCTATTCATCGGTGCGCACGTCCATTCCGTTCCGGCAAAGCGTCTGACAACTGCGACAGTGCGCTTCGCCGTCGATCGTCACGCGACACTCAAAACAGATCCCCATGCCGCACAATGGACCACGCGGTTCACCCGTCACCGAGCGTCGAAACGAACTCACGCCCGTCTTCATGATCGCGGCCGACACCATGCTGCCGGAAGGCATCGTTACTTCCGTGCCATTGACCAGCAGCGTGACCGTCTCAGGCATGGGCCAACTCCAGCCTCCCACGCGACGGCAGGTAAGGCTCGATCGCAATCGCCGGCGTCGCGATTCACGATCTGATCGACAAGCAGTTTCGCCGTTCCCAACGACGTGGTTATCCCAAGCCCTTCGTGTCCCGTCGCAAGAAACAGCCGCGGATGTTCACCAGCCGGTCCAATCAGCGGCAACTTGTCCGGCGTTGCCGCGCGAAACCCCGTCCACGCACGCAACGATGAAAGCCGTCCTAGCCCCGGCAGGTACTCAATCGCCCGTGACAACATGCGACTCAGAATCCCAGTCTCGACCGTCGCATCATCAACCTCATACTGCCGCGACGATCCGATCAACAACTGTCCCGTCCTTCGCGGCTGAATATTGAACGCGACCGAATCAGCCGTCAGCGAGTGCGCGCTCTTCAAATACCCAAGCTCCACCAGTTGATGGCGCAAAAACTGCGGATAGCGATCCGTGATCACGAGATGCCCTTTGCGTTTCTTCACGTCGATCCCGGCCGTCAACGCCGGCGACCAACTGCCCGCCGCATTCACGATCACGCCCGCCGAAATCGCAGAACCATCGCGCAATCGCACCCCATCCGCCCGTCATCTCCTGCACCGCCTTCCCAACAAACAACTCCGCACCACGCGTCCATCGCTCGCTCGACAAAAAACTGCGCCGCGCATGGCGGATAGATCACGCTGTCGCCCGCCACGCGAAGCCCGCCAACAATCCATCGCGCAAGTTCGGCTCCGCTTCCGCCAACGCACTGCGCATCCAAAACCTCAACCTCCACGCCGCGCTCGGAATAAAACCTCCGCTTGCGCCAACCTCCACCATCTCTTCATCGTCAGCGGCGACCCAGATCGTTCCGCACGCGTCGTACTCCACCTCGCGCGGCAACTCGTCTCGCACTTCCTTCCACAGCAGTTGCGAATAACGGGTCAACGCAAACTGCGCTTCCGAATCGTCCATCACGACGAGATGGCCCATGCCGGCCGCGGTCGCGCCGCCGCCGATCATTCTTCGCCTCGACAATCGCGACGCTCAGTCCTTCGCGCCGCACATTCCGCCGCACACGCAGCGCCAACGATGCCGCCGCCGATGACCATTACGTCGTAAGCCTGGTGAAGCTCATCCGCGAATGCCCATGCAGAATGGATCGCGCACATCCAGGATCAGCTCAGATTCGGCGGTGATGAATGCCGTGCCTTTGATGTGCGGATGGATTGCGTTGTCGATCATCGACACACGTTCCTTCGAAAACGCTGCCGACGATGCTTTCCTGCCGCCAAACTTCGCCTTCGCCGAGCTTGCCGTCGGCAAACAGACACGCCAGCTTCGCGCTCGTGCCGGTGCCGCACGGCGAACGGTCGTAAGCCTTGCCGGGGCACAACACAAAATTCCTGCTGTCCACGCCGCTGAGTTCGCGATGGTGCGAACAGTTCGACGTGATCGATCTCGTGTCCGTCAGCGCCGGTGATTCCCTCGCGCGCGAGCGACTCGCGAATTCGCCAAGTGAAGTCTGTCAACGTTTCGAGATTGTCGAGCGTCAGTTGCCGGCCGTGATCGTTCACGAGAAAAAACCAGTTCCCGCCCCACGCGACGTCTCCGCGTGACTGGTCCAAAGCCCGGCACGTCGACCGTGACCTTTGCGAGCCAGGCGATAACTCGGCACGTTTGCGATCTCGACGTCGCCATTTTCGTAGAGTCTGTGCCGTCACGATGCCGACGGGAGTTTCGATGCGATGTGTGCCGGGTCCGATGCGATTGAGATACGCGAGGGTCGCGACCACGCCGATCGTTCCATGCCCGCACATGCCGAGATAGGCGACGTTGTTGAAAAAAATCACGCCCGCGACGCATGTATCATCGACGGGGCTCGCACAACAACGCGCCGACGAGTGCGTCCGAACCGCGGGGTTCGTTGATGATGGCGGAGCGGAAGTCGTCGTGTTGTGTGCGGAAGCGCTCGAGGCGTTCGCGAGCGGGTCGTTGCCGAGATCGGGGCCGCCGTTGATGACGACACGCGTTGGTTCGCCGCCGGTGTGCGAATCGATAACTCTGACGCGCCGTGCTTGTGGATTGATGAGCTATCAAGCTATCAGGTCGTCCTGAAAAGCAAATCGGATTGTGTCCTCGTTTTTGCCACAATCAATCAGAGACATGTATATAAATAAACCGACCCGAGCTCAGACGAACCACTCTGCAAAGTTTGTTTCCTCGGAAAGGCCTCAAATGCGCAGAATTTGCTCCTCCTTCTTATCTGCCTGTTTTGTCAGCACGGTTTCGATGAATGCCCAGATCTCCAGCCTGGAAGCGCGTGACGCCGAATGGAAAAGTTATTCGCTCCCGCAATCGAACTTCACCCGCCACGTCACGCCTGACAAAACATTCGTGTTTCGTGTTCCCGCCGACTGGAAGAAGGAAGAGAACGAGCTTGCCTTTGTTGGTCCACACGGAGCGCGACTAAGTGTGTCGCCGGCCCCGCTACCGGAAGGCTATCCGCTGACTGAATACGTCGCAGCGATCTTGACGGCGACGGCGGATGAGATTGGTTCGACCGAATCGATCCTCACACGGAGAACTCACTTTCAGGATCTCGAAGCGCGCGAAGATCTACCTAGATCGCCCGACCGGAAGGAAAGATATTTCGCAGCGCCACTTGGATTACGATTGCCGGTCCATTGGTGGTGAGAATCAACTCCTTGTAGACATCGAACACGCTACTCAGCTCGAACCGATTCTTCAAAGCGACGGTGCAGTCCGTGATGTTCGTGCCGGCGAGCTTCACAGACTTCGAGACGACACGCTCAAGCGCGATCCCGACACCCGCCCCCGGACCGATAAACGAGATTGAGAGCATTGTCGCTGTTCTTAATGAACTGAACTCCGATCGTGAAGCCGCTATCAATCGCCTGACGCCGTTGTTTGTATCGCAACCTGGTGCGGCAGTCGATCTATTGATCGATCGACGCGCCGTAGTGCGATCGGCCGCCGCTGAGGCACTCGCGCGCAGCAAAAACAACGCGCTAAATCAGCTTCTCTGGTACGTACTCGAAGATTCCGATCCCTTCGTCGCCGAAGCTGCGGCGCGACGTCTCGGGCCGGAAGTCGACATTGCGGCACAGCTTCTCAACCGATCGTGGTCGAAGAACGCCACCGAAAAGATTGCTCGTGTCTGGCCTTTCATGTCTCAACCGGAACGCGTCAAGTTCATGCAAGGTCTCTTTAGTCAAAAGACGCCGGATAAGAACGTTCAAACTGCCGCGCTGATACTGCTCCGCATGATGCGGCCCGACGAGTTCAAACTTCCGCTCCCGCGCATTCTCGCCGCCAACCACGCGCCGCTCACAATCGTCGCCCTGCGCGTTGCGAACGATCGCGGTGAAGCGCTTCCTGTCGACTCGCTGATGAAACTGGCGACGTCGGCTGACGAAAAGGTCAAGACCCTGGCGGTTGCGAGTATGGGCCAGTCGGCCGCTGTTTCCGACATCGCTCGTGTTGAATCATTGATTTCCAAAGCGCCAAGCCCTGCGTCCAAAGAGGAGAAGGACGCGCGAAAGGCTTTTGACGAAGGGATCAAGCTGTCGGTCAAAAAGATCCGTTTCAGAAACGATTTCAGTCTCGCAAAAACCGCGGAAGAGCGACGAGAGATCATTCGCAAGGCCGCGTTAGACTCAACACTCGACGATTTCGCCTGGCGCTTCGACTGCGAACTGACCGACGCCGGCTGCACACCCGCGACGGCAGCGCGAAAGCTGCCGCCGGACTTCAAGATCAAATCTTTCGCCGAGAACCTGTTTCCGCAAAAGGTCACTCATTACAGTGCGATTCCAAATCCCGCCCAGGCAGTGCAACGTTTCTACCAAACGCTGCACGGGCTGCAACTCGATTCTCCACGCGCCCAGTCGAGTCTGATCCTCATGATCGGCTCGCTCCGAGAAAAGCTCGGTCAAGAGTTGGGAGCTCCGTCCGACGCGGCGGCTTTGATCGACTACACCGGAATCAAACCTGATTCGCCAATCGTGCTCGCCTCATGGACCGCCGCGGGCGCGCACGAAAGCGTCGGTCAGGCCCAACGCAGAGCCGTCGTCTTGCGCGTGAAAGATCGCCAGCGCTTCGAACGCGTCGTCGACGATTATCAGCCGGCAACCGGTTCGTTTGCATACCTCGCTGATTACGTCGCGATTGGCACACGCGCCGCCGCCGCTTTACCCGCACTGCTTCCTTTCAGTGCCCAGGCGTTACTCGCGGAGGATCCCGAAAAGCCTGCCCGTAGACCCAACGCAAGTTATTCGGTTGTTGGACAGACTGAATGGAACGGAATTCCGATCAAAACAATCGAACACCGCCGGCTGTATTTAGAGGGAGACTTCAGAGTCGCTTCCACTTACCTCGTGTATATCGGCGACGTCGCGATCCTTACGGAAGACGTCGCAACGATTCGCGATCTTTTGAGCAACGCGACTACGCCTGAACAACAACTACTCGCTGGAAACGAAGAGTTTCGACGCGCCGCCGGCACCGACGGAGACATCGTTTACTTCAGCGACCTCAAAGCCGTGTTTGCCCATGTGGACGACAAGAGTCTCGAAGAGGTCAAAAAGGCGAACGAGAGTGGCCAGCTAAAGTTTTCCGCCTCGTCGTGGGAAAACTCTCATCGCTTCGTCTTCGACGAGAGCGATTGGTCCAAGCCTTTCCTGCCGTTTCATCCGAAGGATTTGTCGGCCCCAGGCGAACTCTTGCCGTCGTCGACGCTTGCCTACGTCATGATGAAACTCGACGTCGCCGCTGCGTGGAAGACGTCGCCCAAAAGCATGAACCTGGGCGAGAACCGGATTGAGATCGACGCGTCGACCTGGGCGCTGGATTTCGACAAGGAAGTGCTGCCGGAACTCGGACCTGAATGCGGCGCCGTGTTGCTTGAAGTGCCGAACTTCTATGAAAAAGACTTCGAGGACGCGACGTGGGCAGGTTTCTGCAAACTGAAGAGTAGCAAGCTGTCCGAGGCGCTCAGTGCCGGTAAGTTGTTTCGCGGTGTTGGACCAACAACCGACGCGGCTGAAGTCAAAAGCGGCGACACGTCCTGGTTAACCCTGCTTCGACTTCACCATTGTTCAAGGCGCGGA
>CAVVHR010000001.1:0-74966 GCA_963748145.1 uncultured Acidobacteriota bacterium | reverse complement strand
GCCGTTAGTCATCGACGCAGGGCCAAGAAGTTGATTGACTTCCGCTCGAATTGCTTCCAACTCCTTCTTTAGTACTTCGTACCGTTGGATCGCGTCGGCGCCGATCTTTTGATCGACGTTCGACGTCATGCTGGCCAGGTACGTGATGTGCGCCTGTAGTCCGGGTTTGCCGTAGCGCACAGGTTCGGTTACGAGCTTTCTTTCGATGGCGGTGAGCGTCTCACTTTGCGATTTGTTCTTTGCGTCACGCACGCGTCTCGCGAGCTCGTTCACGCTGCTGACCATCTCACGCATGCGCATATTGTGCTCGAACTGCGCCTGAAGATCCGTCTGCGTCACACCGTCGGCCGCGACGCGCGGATCGATCAATACATTGAATGGCTCGGTAAAAACTGCACCACCAGTTTTGATTCGTGCCTGGTAACGCCCGGGCGCCAGCGTCACACCCGCTTGATTCCGAACGTCCCACACGAACCGATTCAAACCTGCCACTTTCGTAACGCGCGGGGGCGCCGTGAAACGTCGCGCGGGCGCAGCGTCGGGATCCGGCGGCTGCGACTCCGGACCAGCACCACCCACACCGGGCATTGCTGGTCCACCGCCGGCACCAGGACGCGGACGCAAAACTGGTGTCTCGCTGTTGTAGGTGTTGAGCACGTTTCCCTTCGCATCGAGAATCTCAATCGCCACGGCCTGCCCCTGCGCAGGCGCTGAACGCAGGAAATACTCAATCGTTGGCCCCAAACTGTTTGGCCCAACACGCGTGCGATATCCGTCGCGCGGCTTGAACACGTGGAACTCAGACGCACTAACTTGCGACGTCAGTTGATGCAACGACGTGATGTTGTCGACGATCCAAAACGCGCGGCCCTGCGTGGACACGATCAGATCCTTGCGATGCACTTTGATATCGCTGATCGGCACATTCGGAAGGTTCAACTGAAACGACTGCCAATGCGAACCGTTGTCGAACGAGATAAACATCCCGAACTCAGTGCCTGCATACAGCAATCCCTCGCGATCCGGATCCTCACGCACGACGCGCGTGGGCCAATCGGCAGGAATTCCGTTGCTTCCCGTCGTTAGCCTGGTCCAAGTCTGCCCGTAATCGTCGGTGCGATAGATGTACGGTTCGTAATCTCCGAGCAACCAGCGATAGACGGCAAAATAAGCCGAACCCTTCCGGTGCGGCGACGCCTCGATAAACTGCACGCGTCCGCCCGGCGGCAGATCTTTCGGCGTGACGTTCGCCCACGTCTTGCCGTTGTTGCGCGTGACGTGAAATGGTCCATCGTTTGAGCCCGTCCAAATCACGCCTTTCTCCAGCGGCGACTCCGTGATCGCGTAGAGCGTGCTGTAAAACTCTTCGCCCGTAACGTCGCGCGTGATCGGCTCGCCGCTGACGCCCTGACAACACTCCGGACGCGCCGTCAGATCCGGTGAAATCTTTTCCCACGTCACGCCCTTGTCGCGAGTGCGATGAACGTACTGCGAACCGTAATAAAGCACCTCCGGATCGTGCGGCGACGTGGCCATCGGCGACACGCGTTGCATGCGATAGATCAGATCGCTCGCCGGATTGCCGTAGAGCGACTGCGCGCCGATCCAGTAGCTCTTCTCCTGTCCGGTCTTCAGGTTCATCACGCCGTACTGGCCCTTGCACGATCCGTAAACGATATCGGGATTGAGCGGGTGCGGCATGATCGGTCCGGTTTCGCAACCTGGACCAGTGCGCCAATCAGCAGTCGAAGCCGGTTCGGCGACACTCGAAATGATGAGCGTCGTGTTGTCTTGTTGAGCGCCGTAGAGTTTGTAGGGAAACTGGTTGTCAACCCACACGCCGTAGATCTCTGCAGTGGGCTGGTTCATCTGCGTGGACCACGTGCGGCCGCCGTCGGTCGAAACGTTCGCGCCGCCGTCGTTCGCCTGGATCATGATCTGACTGTCTTTCGGATTGATCCAGATGTCGTGATTGTCGCCATGTGGCGTGCGAAAGACGGTGAACGTCTTGCCGCCGTCAACGGATTTGAAAAAGCCTTCCGCGCCCGCATAGACCACGTCGGCATTCGAAGAATCGGCGCCGAGCGTCGTGTAGTAAAACGGTCGCTGAACGAGCGCGCCCTGCGAGTTGATCAACGCCCACGTTTGACCCGCATCTTCCGAGCGATAGAACCCGCCGCCGGGTTTCGCTTCGATCAATGCGTAGACACGATTGGGATTTGCCGCGGTGACGGCGAGATTGCCTTTACCGATCAGTTCAGCCGGCAAGCCGGTGCTGATCTTCGTGAACGTTTCGCCGCCGTCCGTGCTCTTGTAGAAGCCGCCGTCGCGCGAGCCGCTGATGATGGTCCATGGTTTACGTTCCAGCCGCGACATCCACGCGTAGACGATGTTCGGATTGCCGGGATGTAACTCGACGTCCATCGCGCCGACTGTGTCCGAGTGAAACAGCACTTTGCGCCACGTCTTGCCGCCGTCAGTCGTCTTGAACACGCCGCGTTCTGCGTTCGGTTTGAAAATGTCACCGCCGGCCGCGACCCAAACGATGTCGGGATTCGTCGGATGAATGCGCACCGCTCCGATCTGTCCCGCGTTATAAAGCCCGATGAATTTCCACGTCTGCCCTTCGTCAGTCGACTTGTACATGCCGCGTCCGGTTGAGACGTTGCTGCGCACGCCGTCGGATCCTGTGCCGAGGTAGATCACGTTCGGATCTGAATCCGCGACTGCGATGCTACCGGTCGATCCGAGTGGCACTTTTCCGTCGGTTAAGGGCGTCCAGGTTGCGCCGGCGTCAACGGTGCGAAACAGTCCGCCGCTCGCGACGCCCATGTAGAACGTGCGTGGTTTCGAAGGAACGCCGGTCACAGTCGTGACGCGCCCGCCGCGCGATGGTCCAACGAGGCGATACCGCAAGCCATTGTACAAAGCCGGATCCGGCGTCTGCGAGTAGACGGGAAGCGCCAGGAAGAGAAGCGTAATCAAAGAGAGAGAAACAGACCGGAGCATAGTCGTCCTCCTGAACGTGCGGAGATTAAAGCCTTTGTGTCTTTTGTGCCTCTTTGTGGCTAAGACGTGGCCGGTGCAAACCATCCGCGAATGGTCTTCGTTACCTGCTGGAAGAACCGGCGGATGCGTTTGAAAACCAGGAACGATATCACTAAACCGACGCCGACGATTATGAAAATTAATACGGGCACGAACACGGAAACAATAACTGAAACAACGGCGATTATGTCTTCGATCACGCTCGCGACGGCGTTTGAAACCGGTTCGGGACTCGCGTTCAGTGCGACGCGCGTCGCGGCTTTTGTGCCGTGAGACGTGAGCGCCAGTCCGCCTCCGAGCAGCAGCGCGATCATCTGAATGCCGCGATCGAAGTCGCCAAACGCGCCGGCAGCGAGCACAGCGCCGGCGGGCACGCGAATAAATGTATGAATGACGTCCCACGTGCTGTCGACGATCGGGACTTTATCGGCGACGAACTCGATCACGTACAAAGCGATCGCCACTCCGATCACCCACCAACTGGTCAGCACTTCCAGTTCCCCGGGGAGTTGCAGGTTCGCGAAGCGGCCCAGCAGACCGAGCGTGCCGACGCAGGCGTACAGATTGATTCCTGAAACCCACGAAGCACCCATCGCGATGGCGATTGTCGAGATTAGTTGAGTCACGGAATTGGGATTATAGCTGTTTTTCGGTTAGTTTAGCGGCACCGCATGCAGTTGCTGAGTCACACGCCTGTTTTCGATATCGAATCGGCGCAGAAGATTGCCGAGAGATTGTTTGGTCTGCGCGCGACGGCGCGTGTGTTGCCGAGTGAGCGCGATCAGAATTTTCTGTTGACGAATGAGGGAGGGGAAAAGTTTGTACTGAAGATTGCGAATGCGCTGGAGTCGCGTGAATTTCTCGAGGCTCAGAATGAAGTAATGGAGCATTTGGGAGCACGGATTTCGTTCTGTGCACGCGTGGTGCCGGCGTTGGATGGCGAACTGATCAGTACGAGCAATAATCATCTCGTTCGGCTGGTGACTTATTTACCGGGCGTTCCGTTGGCAGAAACGACGCCGCATTCACCGCAACTGTTACGTGATTTTGGGCGGAAGCTTGGGCAACTGGATCGTGCGCTGGCTGACTTCGATCACCCAGCCCTGCATCGCGATTTTCATTGGGACCTCGCGAATGGCAATCGGATACTTGATGACTATGCAGATCCCTATTTACACGACCTTGTGATCAGATGCCGATTCGATGGGAACACGGATTTGCGTCGCAGCGTGATACATGGAGATGCGAACGATTACAACGTTCTGGTTGACGCGAATAGCGTGTCAGGCCTGATCGATTTTGGCGATATGGTCTATAGCTGGACCATCGGTAACCTTGCAATTGCGGTCGCTTACGTCGTGCTGGGTAAAGAAGAACCTTACAGCTCGGCTGACGACGTCATCGACAGTTACACAAAAGAATTTAGTCTCCATAAAGAAGAGATTGATGTGTTATGGAAGCTCGTGCGCTTGCGATTGGCGATGAGTGTTTGTCTCGCGGCGGACCAGCTACGGCAACGACCGGAAAATGAGTACCTGCGGATCAGTCAACGAGCGATAGCCGAAACATTACCCAGGCTACTCGACCACGTATGAACGCAATACTGGAAGCAAGAAAACGGCTGCTGGGCCGCAATCTGAGCATCGCGTACGACGCGCCCGTAAAGATCGTGCGCGGTTCGATGCAGTATCTCTACGACGAAGACGGGCGACAGTATCTCGACGGGTACAACAACGTCGCGCATGTCGGTCATTGTCATCCGAAGGTCGTCGAAGCAGGTGTGCGACAGATACAGACACTGAACACGAACACGCGCTACTTGCACGACGCGATTTTGCATTACGCCGAACGTCTAACGTCGACGTTGCCGGATCCTCTGAACGTCTGTTACTTCGTGAACTCCGGCAGCGAGGCAAACGAACTGGCAATCCGTCTCGCGCGTGCGTACACAAACGCGCGCGACATGATCGTTCTCGATCACGCTTATCACGGCAACACGACGACGCTGATTGATATCAGTCCCTACAAGCATGATGGTCCAGGTGGGAACGGTCCGCCGTCATGGGTGCAGAAAGTTCCACTGCCGGATACGTCCGAGCATGCGGAATACGTATCACAGGTCATAAAGAGCAGAGATAGACTTTGTGGCTTCATTGCCGAATCGATGCCGAGCGTCGCCGGCCAAATTGTTCTGCCGCAAGGCTATTTAACGGCGGTCTATGACGCGGTCCGTACGGCGGGAGGAGTTTGCATCGCAGACGAGGTGCAAACCGGTTACGGCCGTATCGGCACGCATTTCTGGGCATTCGAGAGTTACGGCGTCGTTCCCGACATCGTCGTACTCGGCAAACCGATCGGCAACGGACATCCTATCGGCGCCGTGATCACAACGCCCGAGATCGCAGCTTCATTCGACAACGGTATGGAATTCTTCAGCACCTTCGGCGGGAACACCGTCTCATGCGCGATTGGCTTAGCTGTATTGGAAGTTGTCCAGGAGGAAAACCTTCAGGCGCACGCACTCACGGTCGGCGAGCACTTACTTGACGGACTGCGAGAGATCAAAAACGATTTAATCGGCGACGTCCGCGGCTCCGGCCTGTTTCTCGGCGTTGAGTTAATAAAGGACGACGCACCCGCAACAAAAGAAGCGCATCGCATCGTCAACGCCATGCGCGATAGCGGGATCCTGATCGGTACCGATGGTCCATTCCACAACGTTCTAAAAATCCGTCCGCCGATGCCTTTCTCCATGAACGACGCCGATCACCTCCTCACCACACTACAAAAACTCGTATGAAGTAGTTGCGAGCGCCTATCACGACAACCGCCGCCGTCCAGTCAGTGCTTTCGCCCCGCTGCCGAGTTTTGGGGCGCTACTATTTGTCCCGCCAGTATCGATGCGCTCGCAGTCAAGAGCTAACTCTGAATCCGCGGCGCGCTTGTGCATCCGTCTGGTTGCCGCGTACAGCATCGTGGGACTATCTTCTGGCAACTGTTCGACGAGGCTCCGGTAGCGCACCGACCGGCGTGCGGCGGTCGCTTTGCCCTTTACTTCAAGCCGCTTCTTGGCCACCGCGTCTCCACTCAGGGCATACGTCTCGTGCTCGCCTGAGTCAGGGTTGAAGAAACCGATATACCCGCCGGGGTTGATCCCGAAAGACCGTAATGCCTTCTTTTTGTACCGCCGGCCGAGGAAATCATTACGCCCCTCGAACTCATCTTCACTTGTGAAGTAGAGCGGCAACAGGAAATTCGAGACATCCACGCCATCGACTTTATAGCTCTCCGCCTGTACGGCGTCGCACATCTCGTACCAGTGGAAGACGCTCTTCTTCGGGTTGGCCGGGTGCGGCCCAGCCACCAGCAGGTTTACCTCCGGGTCAGCGATCAGCTCGAGTGCTTCGTGTGACAGGGTCACTGTCCAGTTCTCGCCCAGGCTCTTTGATAATTCAGTGAAGACGAAGCCGAATGGGATGCCGCGGTTGTTGGCGTCGTGATAGCCGAGGGCATCCTCAACGTCCACGCGATCCCACAGATAGAGAACGGAGTCTCCACGCATGTCCTGAAGGTGCATTTTGTCAGGGGTCTCAGTACTCCGCCCTTCGAGCCGGAGCGCGGCGCCGACGCTCCAGTATGGCTCAAAGTCGTGTGCGATCTGTCGGTTGACGGCACGAATCGCCACCTGCAGTTCTTCGTCTGAAATCTTGCCGTTGGTGTGGTTAATGACTGAGATGATCATCGAGAAACTCCTTCCTTGATTTGTAGCTCAGCGGCTCTTTTGGTGTGAAGTTTCGATCTAGCGCGAGCTTCTGCTTTCTAATGTCCATTCAAAGGAAAACATTTCACAGCGGCGCCGGCGGCGTTCGAAGAAGTGAAGCTTTTAAGCAGAGGGGTTACGATCCGTTCTAAGCGGCTATGGTTTGTTCAATACAGTAGTCGACAAGCTGTCGTATAGTGCGCGAACTTCTTCAGGAGGTAATAACGATGAAAACTAAAACAGGCGTCAAGGCCGGCAACTCGAGTTACTTTGTCGAATGGATTCCGAATAATTAAAGAGCAGCCTTCTCGTGGGCCGACTCGGACCAAAACCTAAACCCATAGCAACCCATCTAACGCCCACCCACACGGTCTTCCTAAACTGGTCTAAAGGAGGCGAGCGGAGCGGTCACTTCTTCTCGGGAAACAGCGACACCTTCACGTAGGACGACGTGTTCAGGTAAGTCTTCGCCGCCTCTTTGATCATCGCCGCGTCGAGCTTTTTGTAGTAGTCCGGAATCATCCAGATGCCGGCCGGGTCTTCGCCGTGATTGAAGCGCAGCGCGAGCTGGTTGAGCAGATAGCCATTCTGTTTGCTGTTCGTCTCAAACTCACGCAGCAACGCTTCCTTTTCGTCCGTGAGTTGTTTCACCGTTGGTCCTTCGGTCTTGAACTTCTCGATCTCCTCAAACACTCGCTTGATCAGGTCGTCCGTTCGGTCCGGCGAGCTGCCAAACTGAATCGAGATCGAATACTGACCCCGTGGAAACTTCTGATAACCGTCGTTGACGCTGACGCTGTAAGTCCCGCCGAGCTCTTCACGCAACTCCTGGAGCAGTCGCATCTCCAGTATCTCGGACATCGCATGCAGCGCGACGCGATGGTCCGGGTCAAACACGAATGGACCATCAAGCACGATCGTCGACAAACTCTTCGGCTCGATCCCTTTTTCAACACGCTTCTCGATCACGCCAGTCGGATACTTCACCCCGACATCCTTCCACGTCTCTTTTCGTTTCAGCGACGGCAACGACCCGAGATAGCGCTCGACCAGCGGCTTCATCATCTCCGGATCAAAACTACCGACGAAGTAGAACGTGAAGTCACTCGCATCGGCGAAACGGTCTTTGTAGAACGCGAGCGACTTCTCGAGGTTCCACTGGTCAACCGTGGCCGCGGTCGGCCTTTGCCGTCTTGGATGGTTCTGGAAAAGCGCCTTCGTAAGTTCGTCGTAGAACGCAAACTCCGGCACGACACTCTGATTGGCCAGCAACGTCTTCATCTGCGAGGACTGAACGGCGAACGCGTCCTTGTCAGCTCGCGGTTGAGTGAAGCGCAGATAGATGAGCTGAAACATCGTTTCGAGATCTTTGCGAGAGCTATTCCCGCTCATTCCCTCTTCCAGCTCTCCAATGTAAACACTCGCGCCCGCCACTTTGCCGGTCAACATCTTGCCGAGATCGATGATGTTGAACTTACCGACTCCTCCCGCACTGAGCACTTGCGTGGCGGTGCTGGCGGGAATGTAATCCGCATCGCTCGCGAGCGACGTTCCACCTGGACTCGACGCACGAAACAGAATCTCGTCCGCCTTGAACGTCGTAGGCTTCAGCACGACTTTCACGCCGTTGCTGAGTTCCCAGATCGTTAGACCAGCCTTTTCATTCGTCGTGACGTTCGCGATTTTGCCAGGTGTCGGCAACGACTCAACCAGCGCTGTTGTTGTCACAGTGTCGACGTACGCCTTCAAATCCGACGGTCGCGGTTCTTTCATGATCGCGGCAAGCTTTGCTTCATCCGGTAACGCGATGCCGGCATTCTGCGGCGCGGTCAGCACGACCAAACGGTTCTTTGTGGTTTCAGGAAACCATTCGCGGGCGAGTTTGTTGATCTCGGCGAGCGTGATCCCCGGCAGAAAACGCTTGTGCAGTTCATACTCATCGTCGGCGCTCGGAAGCGTTTCGCCTTGCAGGAAGTTGCGAATGTATTCGGCGGCCTTTGCGGCCGACAACGTGTTCTCTTTTTCCGTCAGGTATTGCTCGTATGAGCGCAGGATGTTCGCTTTTTGCCGGGCCAGTTCCGTCTCGGTGAAACCAAACCGCGCAACTCTTTCGGCCTCCGTGAGCAGTACGCGCAGACCACGTTCGACGCCGTCGTCTTTCACAAGCGCTGACAGAAACGCGATGTCCTTCGACCGCGCGAGAAAAGCGCCGCGTCCGGTAAAACCAAAAAGAAACGGCGCATCAGGTTTCTGCGTGATCTCCGCAAACCGCGAGTTCAGCATTCCGGAAAAAAGCCGGTCGACTGTCTTCTGCCGGTAAACGCCGACCGTGCCTTCTTCAACCGAAGGCAACAGCGTGTCGATCTCGATACTCGTGTTCGTTGTCTCTTTGTCGGTGATGATCGCGAAACCGGTATCACCGCGATCGGGTACGTCGTAAGTTGGACGGGGGCGTGGGTTGGTCGGGGCAGGCAATGACGCGAAGTGTTTGTTGACGAGTTTTTCGATCGTAGCTTTATCGAAATCACCGACGGCGACGACAGCCATCAGATCCGGCCGGTACCAGTCTTTGTAAAACTGGACCAGGCGTTCAGGCTTGCCGGTCTGGATGATCTCCGGCAATCCGATCGGCATTCGTTCGGCGTAACGCGAACCTTTGAAAACGATCGGGAACAGTCGTTCAGTCGTGCGCATGCCGGCGCCACGACCCTGACGCCACTCTTCCAACACCACGCCGCGTTCCTTTTCGATCTCCGCCGGCTCGAACGTAACGTTATGCGCCCAATCTTCCAGCACCTGAAACGCCCGCTCCATTGCTTCGGGTTTATCGGTCGGAACCTGAAGCATGTAGACCGTTTCGTCGAAACTCGTGTATGCGTTCGCGTCCGCGCCGAAGCGCATGCCTAACGATTCGATGAACGCGACGAGGTCGTGCTTCGGAAAATTCTTCGTGCCGTTGAAGGCCATGTGCTCGACGAAGTGGGCCAACCCGCGTTGGTCCGGGTCTTCAAGAACAGATCCCGCTTTAATGACGAGACGAAGCTCGGCGCGCTTCTCCGGTTTCTTGTTGCGCAGAATGTAATAGCGCAGGCCGTTGGGAAACTTGCCCATCGTGATCGCGGGATCGACGGGCATCGGCTGTGTCAACTGCGGCGTTTGGCTTACCGCCGGGAGACACACTGCGGTGACGAAGAGGAGGATCGAAAGGATCCGTGTAAAGATTTGAGTTTTCATTTAGGCAAAATCACGATTGAGGATGAACGAAAGCGAGTGGCCTCGCGCGGTCCATCCTTCTTTGGAATAAGCAATGGGGAGATCGACTGAGGCGTTAGCTTCATTGGTCCAGGCATTGCCCGAAACTTGTTCACATCTGAGCAGGTAATGCTCGATGCCCGTGAATACACTGCGCCAGTAACCACCGTAGAGGGTCTTGTAAACGACTCCATCGACCTCGACGTAGACGCGCTTGCCGCTGATGATCTTGTAGTTGATGCGGCCGAGCAGATCCAGCAGGCGGCATTGCTCGAAGATGTTAGGATTCGACGCAGACGGAGAACCGGGGAAATCTTCGTCGTCGCCACGCCATGCTTCAGGTTTGTACATCGGGCCCCCGGAATTTCCGTGCATTATATTCCCAAAATCGGTGTTTAAGGAACTCGTTTCGCGGCATACAGCCCGGTGAAAATAAAATCGATTTTCCCGCTCTTGCCCGGGGCGAACACCACCTCGTTCTCGTTGTTCGCGCCGAAGGTGAACTTTCGCTCGCCGGTCTTCGTCATCGGGTAATCTTTGCCGTCAAACTTCATAACGAGCTTGCCGTCTTTGACTGACACGTCCCAGGTTTGCGGCGCGTGCGAGTAGGAGCCGGTGTATTCCTGCATTTCGGCTGCTGTGAGCGGGGCGACGGCGTCTGGTTTCGCGGGCTGTTCGTCTTTCAAACCGAGTCCGAGTTCCATTGCCTTATTAAGACTCTTGCGCATCGTTTCGCCGCTTCTGTTGGTCAGCACGATGACGGCGAACTTGCGCGACGGCGCCATCTGGATCATCGAACCGTAACCGCGACTGAAGCCGCCGTGCCCGACGATCTCGACGTCCTGGATCTTGAAGACGGTCAAACCGTAAGCGTAGTAAGAATCCTTCTCGCCTGCGACGGCAATGTGATGTCCAAACATCTTGCCGATCAGCGTTGGCGACAGCACTTGTTTTCCGTCGAGTTTTCCGTCGTTGAGAAGAGCAATCACCCAGCGCGACAGATCTTTCGCATTCGAGAAGATCGACCCGGCGGGCCACATCGCCACGTTGTTGAAAAACGGACGGACGATCGTCGGTTTACCTTCGACCGGTTGATGCGGACTGGCGAGTGGATAAGTCATCGCCATCAACGGCCGGAGCGTTGTGCGTTCCATGCCGATTGGTTTGAACAACAGTTCGGTCATGGCGTCGCCGTACGGTTTTCCCTGAAGCTCCTCGACTACGAATCCCGATAACCAGAAGCCGGCACTGGAGTATGAATAGATCTCACCTTGTCCCGCGAAGAAGATGTCGTCTTTCCATGATCGGACCATGTTGCCAAGCGCCGGATCGTCGTTGGAGATCACGGGCGCCGCAAAATCGCGGATGCCTGCGGAGTTGCTCAACAATTGGTGTGGCGTTAAGGCAGCGATACTCGGATTCAAGCCCTTAACTCGATTTCCGATCGGCTCGTTCAGATTGATCTTGTTCTGTTCGGCGAGCGTGACGAGCGCGGCTGCCGTGAACATCTTGGTCGTGGAGCCGAGACGAAAGAGCATCTCGGGTTGCATCAGACCGCCGGTCTCGATGTTCGCCAGCCCAAACGCCTTTTGATAGACGACGCGATCGCCGCTCACGATCGCGATCACTGCGCCCGGCGTGTTTCGCTCCCTGAGTTCCTCGGGAACGAGCTTTTCAAGTTCGGTGAAGTCGGGCGGCTTGGCGATCGATGTCGTTGGTACCAGCAACAATAAGAGGAGGCAGGCGCGCTTGATCCAGTTCATGTGATTGTTCTCCATGCGCGTTCTTGATTATTCTGCAATTCGCAGAAAGTCAAGAGTTTCGTTAGGAGACGGCTTGCCGGAACACATAAAACGGGAATTCAAAGCAGTTTTTCGTGCGCTGTGGTTTTTTAGCGTGGTGATGGTTTTGTTTACGGCGTGCAATCGTGGTGCGTCGCCGGCGGTATCAAGGGGTGTGAACGAGATGAAGTCTGGTCCAATTGTGTATGTGGCGTTAGGGGATTCGACTGGTTCGGGAGTCGGTGCGAGGAATGGCGGGTACGTGGCGCGGCTGTTCCAGAGACTTTTGGAGCATCGCATCGGATCGGAATTGGCAAACCTCTGTGTGAGTGGCGCAACGACTGAAGACGTGTTGCGACGGCAGTTGCAGAGTGGTGTTGAGAAGTCGCCTGACCTTGTGACGTTGGGAATCGGTATCAACGACATCGGCCACGGTTTCACGATCGAGCAATTTGCGAAGAACTACGACGAGATACTTACGACGTTGAAGCAGAAGACGAAGGCAGAGATCGTCGTCACGAACATTCCCGACGTTTCGAGTGCGCCCCGGATTCCTGCATCGATGCGCGCGGAGTACCAACGACAGATCGAGCGCTTCAATCAGCGGCTTGAAGAGATCGCGCGAGGTCACCAGGTTACGATCTTCGACATCTTTACCGTCACCCGCCGCGAGCTTCCGTCTCACCCGGAGTATTTTTCGAGCGACGGCTTTCATCCATCTGACGATGGTTACGAACTATGGGCGGAACAGATGTGGCCGACGCTTGCGACTGTGATTGGTGCAAATGATTAGAGCTGGTTAAGTTTTCAATTGACTTGGTTTGGAAAGAGTAGTGTGAGTGATTGCATGGTCCAATCAGTCGAAACGCGAAAATGTTCGCTGTAGAATTTGTGTGCGTTAAGTTTTTGGATCGATCGCAATGCATCGGTCAAATTGGTAGTTGTGCACCGAACAAACTTAGCCTATTATCCGCCGCACGTGAGCCGAGATGAAACCTTACGCTAAGAGTTCATTCAGGCTTCCGCTCCACGCAGGGTTCACACGGGTACTTCAGCATCACAGTCTGTTAGTCACGTTTCTCCCCGGGAGTTCTAGTCCAGTGTAAAAGTCGGTTAAGAGTTCGCAAATATAGTGGAACGTCTCTACTCAGTAACCCAAAATAGAATAGCGAGGAAAACATGAGGATCTTTCAAAGAACCCGCAGTGTTGCAGTGTGCCGATCTGTCTTGTTCGCGCTGATCGCCTTCTGTTGCTGCGCGTCACAAGCACAGGCGCAATGGACCACCACGGTAACGACATCAGTAACTCCAACAGCGGCAACGTTGGAGTCAGAAGCTTCTCCCGCTTACAAGTGGATATCCTTCTCGATTGCTAATATCGCCAGGTTGACTACTACCGCGTCATGAGCAGTCATTGCGGGGTCGATTCTTCAGACCGGATTTGACCCTTCTCTACTGCCATCAGAGATTGGGACTTTTCACTTGGTCGCTCACGAAGTTCCGCTGACGATCCATTCAGTGTTTCTGAATATCGGGCATGCTCGAAGTGCTCTCGCTGAAGCAGGCCGGCAAGGTGGGCATTAACGTTCTCAAGTCCACTAGATGGCTTGCATCTCTACGAATCCAGTGGTGTTACGACGATGTGGTTTCAGGCCTACACTGTCGCAGGCTTGCTAGACCTTTCGTACAACCTGCCCGACGCTATCTCAGAGTTTTAACAACGCCGGCGGCCCCGGACGCGAATTACAACTTCGATATAATTGCCGCGGCGCAGCAACTAGTATTGGTCCCGATACGGTTTCGGGCGATCTGGTTGTTCTACAACCTCCAGCGCGTATCGGCGACCAATCCGGAGACGTCCAGAGTTTATGCCAATGGCAGAGTCGGTATCGGACTGGTAATCCAGGTTATCGATTGGACGTGCAGGGTGGTTCCATGAATTCTTCCTACTGGTTTCTGCATTGCGGGTGTTTGCAAAACCGCCTGGTCTCAGGTGGTGGTGGTAGTTCTCAATGGACCACCAGCGGCCCCGAACATCTACTTCAACACCGGCAATGTTGGGATCGGCACCAGCACTCCAACTCAGAAACTTGAAATTAATGGCGCAGCGCTCGTCGGAACGATTTATGGTTCAAGCGCCGCCAGCGGTGCGCTCACCCTGCAATCAACCTCCCATGCGACAAAAGGGACCATCAACATTGGAGTTGATCAAACGACGACCACCAGCTTGGCCAGTCGGGAACGACGGGTAATAAACTTATAGTCGCCGGTGATCGAAATCGTCAACATGACGCCGGCGTCCGCGTAAACGGCGCTGTCGACTACTCTGTCTGTCTGTTACCAAAATCAACATTACCAATCCCGACGCGCTTCAATTCACGCACTACCTCGCCGAATATCAATCGAATGGCAGCCTGTTGTTTACGGTCCAGAACGTCGGCGGAGACAATTGAAATTCAATGTTCAGAACAACGCGATCTCCAACGAGTTCGGCGGCAATGTCGGATGGCGATACTGCCTGCCGACTTCGAAGCTCATGTGAACGGCGACCGGCAATTCGGTTCACGGCGGCGATCTTACAGTTGACGGGAAATATCGCTGCGAAGTATCAGGACGTTGCGGAGTGGGTACCGGCTGCGGAAGCGGAAGAACTCTCTGCCGGCACCGTGGTAGTCCTCGACCAAACCAAATCAAACCACGTTATCTCTTCAAGCAAGAGCTACGACTCACGCGTTGCCGGCGTGATCTCGGCCCAACCCGGAATCACGCTTGGCGAAAAGGCCGACAACAAAGTGCTGGTTGCGACTACCGGCCGCGTCCTCGTCAACGTTGACGCGACCAATGGTCCAATCGAGATTGGCGACCTGCTGGTAACAAGCGATCGCGAAGGCGTGGCGATGAAGTCGCAGCCAGTCGAGATCGGCGGCGTTCGCCTACACCGGCCAGGAACGTTGATCGGCAAAGCACTCGAGCCACTCGCGAGCGGCACGGGCAAGATATTGGTGCTGCTGAGTCTGCAATAACAAAACTTTTAACTTCGCTCGATACAGCCTGGAGAGAATGACATGAGAGGCGTTCTTGACGTTTGTTCGCGTGTCGGTCGCGTGGGTTATCGCGGCGTAATGGTAACGGTCCATAAGCGCGTGCGGTTGATTGCAGTCATGCTGGTGTTGTCGTTGCTGATGGCTGCGCTACCGGCTTCGAGCGGCAGCGCGCGAGCCGCGAGAAAGCTGCACGCGCGGTTTCAGAAGAGTCCCTGCCGTTGCAGTTCTATCGCAGTTTGCGCACGACGGTCGCCGCGATCGGAATGTGGATGGCGGAGAGCGTGCGCTCAAGACAGTAGCAGCACCACCGATGGCGAGTACTTATGAGCCGGTGACTGCGTATTTGTCGCCTGAACCGCCATTTATCGATGCGCCGACAGGGCTTACGGTTACCGCCGCCGCCGATGCGTCTCTCAGTCTGAGTTGGACCGCTCCTGCCGGTAGTGTGGACCATTACGAGATCGAGCGGAGTCAGAGCGTATCCGGACCGTTTCTTTTCCGCGCCAACACTACAACTGCGACTTTCAACGACACGAGTGTGACTACAGATCAGGCATATCTCTACCGGGTACGTGCCGTTACGAGCGGTGGTCTGCCTTCGACGCCGAGCAACATGGCACTGGGCACGGCAACGACATTCGAGTTTAGCGGCGCTGCATTGACTGGAAATCTGGTAAAGAAGCAGCACATCTACGACTCCGCACTGCGATCAATGCGGTGCGAACAGTGGCCGGGCTAAGTGCGGCCACGTGGACGCGCAGCGATCTGACTGGTCTGCTGATCGTGGCCAACGACGTGCAGGAGTTGCGCAATCGATTGGGTGAAGCGCTGACGGTGCTCGATATCTCAGCCGGCGCTTATACAGATCCGACACTCACCGCCGGCGTCACGTCTGATCAAAGCCACGCATTCGATCAACTGCAAGTGAGATCGACGCGAGGGAGTAGTAACAGTTCCGGTCCGATCGATCCTGATTCGTCAAGTGCTCGACTGGATCCGCTAAACGAGACCGGAGGCGGCCGCGAAAACCCGCTCTCGCGCAACTTCAACTGGAGCTTGCCGCTGGTCGGTTGCCCGGGCCGTGCAGGATGGATCTGGGATTACGCTTTCCTACAACTCGCTGGTTTGGACCAAAGTGGGACCAGCATCTCCTTCGACGAGACTATGGTTTTCCTGGTCCCGGCTTTCGTCTTGGGTTTCCAGTTATTAAACATCTGCGTATTTCAATAGTGAGGTTGGCAAGCAAGCATTTTGATGGTCGGCAGTGACGGCAGTCGCACGGAGTTGCGGCAAGTGAGTACTTCCGGCGGTGGCGCCACATCTCTACGAGGCAGCGGATTCATCGCACCTGCTGCTCGATCGACGACCACGCCGTTTATGCTCCGCACTAGTGATGGAACGCAGTTGCGGTATGAGTTGAAAGGCACCGAATACCAGTGCACCGAAATCACGGACAGGAACGGAAACTACATCACAATCAATTATCGTCCACCGGCCGCATCGTCATCGACGACATCGTCGATACGCTGGGACGCAGCATTGATTTTGTCTACGACGCGAAGGTTGGCTGACCACGATCAAACAGCTTTGGAACGCTGGTAGCGTCACGCAGTATTGGGCTCGGTTTAATTACACCGACACGACGATCGACACGAATTTCCCGAGCATAGCGGTGTTCGGTCCTGCCGATACGACGCAGATCAAGACGCTATCGAAAGTGTTCTGCCGGACAATTCCTATCATCAATTCAGTTACACCAGTTGGGGCCAGGTGTGGAAGATCACAAGGTTCGGTTCCGACGACCAGCCGATTAACTATCGCTCATACGACCTTGCCGCAGACGGGAACAACCGCGCATTCGGATTGCCCGCGTTTCACCGCTCGTAAAGATTGGGCGAAGTATTGGAACGGAGACACCGATGGAACGACCGCTAGCGGTGAAGAGGTAGTGACTAATTTATCGTTCCGGTAAGTGATACTTGGACGATGCCTGACAGCACGCCGCTTTCCGGCGTGCGCGCGCAGGTAACCACGCCGGACGGTACGGTGAATAAGATCTATTTCGTCGGAACAGCAGGAGTCAACGGCTGGAGTCGTGGCTTGCCGATTTTGGTCGACACCGTAGCGGCGGCGTTACTCAACGCCGTTCTGTGACGACCTGGACGCAGGACAACACTTCGGTTTCTTATATGCTGAATCCGCGTTTCTCGAAACGAATGTCTATGACCCGGCAGATAATCGCGCGCGCACGCAGATCGTGTATCAGCAGTCTACATACACAAACGGCACAAACTGCTGGTTGCCGCGTGACATTTTCGAGTACGCGGCAGATGCGACAACGGTCCTTCGCACGAACCGGACCAATTACCTTACTAACGCAGCGTATAGCGATCGCCGCATTCTTGGACTGCCCAGTGAGCAGCTGCTTTATGAAGGAAACGTCAACGCCAGTAACCCGGCGCTGATCTCAAAAGTGGAGTTCGTTTACGATGAGGTAGGTGGATTTTCCAGCACCGAAGTGCCAACGGTCCAGCACGATAGTACTAACTACTCGTCTCATTTCGTCGGTCGCGCGAACGTCACGAAATTAATCCGCCACAACGTCACCGCATCTGAGTCGACCAGTATAAGCAGCAAGTACAACCGAGCTGGAGCCGTTGTTTCTGCAAAAGATGCGTCTGATCACGAAACGCTCATCAGCCATACTGACTCGTTTTCTGACAATGTCTCGCGCGGCACGTTTGCTTATGCGACGACCGTCACTGATCCGGGTGGTAATTCTGGCACGGCCAAGTTCAACTTTGATTTTGGAGCAGCAACACACAAGCAAGCACCGTCGCCAAATCCCCCGGCGGCCGGCCCGCAGCAAACGTTTGCCTACGATAGTATCGGCCGCCTGCAACAGGTTACTAATCTCGTAAACAACGCTTACACGCGTTTCGAATACAGCAGCGGGAGCCAGCTAAGGACTGACGCTTTCGAAACAATTCAGAGCGCATCAGTGGAGGCTCGCTCTTTCCAGATCACCGATGGTGCCGGTCGCGTGATTGCCGCTGCGCGACAGCATCCGGGCAGCTCGGGAGGTTACAGTGGACAGCGAATGATCCATGATGTCATGGGCCGTGTGATCAAAACCTCAAACCCCACCGAGACAAGCGCCAGCGGCACGCCTTTCCAATGGAACACAGTCGGAGATGATGCATCAGCAGGCTGGATCTACACCCAGCAGACCTACGACTGGAACGGTCGCCCGTTAGTGACAACAAATCAGGACTTAACGACGAGAACAGCTTCGTACAGTGGGTGTGGCTGTGCCGGCGGGAGTGTCGTGACATTGACTGACGAAGGAACTATAGACCCGGCAGACCATATAACACCCCAAAACGCCAGCAAAAAATCTATTCGGACGTTCTCGGCCGCACGGTAAAGACTGAGATGCTCAACTGGCAAGACAGGAATGTCCTATGCAGCTACGGTCAATACCTACAACGCACGGGACCGTTTGACGCTTGTTAGGCGCTTCGCTGGTTCGGCACCCACTGACCTTTCCGATCTCAGTTGCCCCAGCGGTACTTGTCAGAAGTCGGAGATGACCTACGACGGTTACGGCAGACTAAAAACCAAACAAACACCTTCTCAACAAATTGATCCGAACAACCTAGCATCAACCGATCACGTAAAGTGGGAATACAATAGCGACGACACAATCCAACAAATAACAGATCCACGGGGCACAGTCTCCATTTTCACTCACAACAGTCGTCATCTGGTAACGGGAGTGAGCTATTCGTCTTTAGCCGACGTACCCACCACCGGACCTTCGGGCGTGTCTCCGGCCGCCGCAGTTACCTTTAAGTATGATTCGGTGGGGAACCGGAAGACCATGACTGATGGCATGGGGGACGTTGAATACAGCTACGATCAGTTGTCGCGACTAACAAGCGAGACCAGACACTTCACGAACCTTTCAGGTTCGTCGACTGGTGAGACACCTTTGACCTACACATATAACGTCGGCAATGAACTCACAAGTATCACCGATCCCTATAGTGCTCAGGTCAACTACAATTTTGACTCTGTGGGTAGGCTTTCGAGCCTAACCGGAACCGGGTTTACCGTTTCGACCTTCTTGTCAAACATTCAGTACCGGGCTTGGGGAGCCCCAAAGAGTGTTCTGCATGGTAATGGCAGAACCGCGGCGACTACTTACGACTCACGCATGCGCATCGCGTCATACGAATTGACTATCGTGCCGCAGGATAGTCTGAAACTACGTAACCAGTACGAGTACTACGCAGACGGCAGATTAAAGAAGATGACGGACCTCGACGACACCGAGCCAACAATCGTCGGGTTTCCCGATACTGCTCAATTACTCCAATGGTCATTTATGATTTCGATCACGCGGGACGTCTGAAGAGGGCAAAAGGAATTAAGCCTAATGGCGTGGAGGAGAATCGTCCATTCACGCAGTCGTATAGCTACGATGCCTTCGACAATATGACCGATCGCTCCGGAAAGTATTACTATCAACAACCCGCGACTAGCGACTCCGCCACGTATACAAATAACCGGCGACAGGGCTCTGATTACGCTGCTGATGGACAGGAAATCCATTCAACGGGCCCGGGTTTCGTTCGGGATTGGAGCTATGACGCGTCCGGCAAGATGGTTCAAGTCAAAGAAACCGTCACTGCGACTAGTCAGGCATCTACATATGTGACGAGTTATGATGGGGATGGCAGACAGGTACGGGAGTTTCTTCAGGAGGATGCGACTAATTCAAATGGGTACATCGTTCGGTCCACCGTACTCGGCGGAAGGGTGATAACGCGGTTAAATAATGCCGGCGATAAAACTTCGGCACTCTCATCGACGTTGATAACCGCATAACCCCAGTGAAAATAGGGTCCGGCGCATCGGGTGGGGTAAGCTGGAATCATATCGATCCGCGAGGATTGAGTGAGGGTGGCGATACGAAAGCTGTTTATGACCCGCTCGGTAACCGTGTTGCCTGGCAACCTGTGCCCACGGGTCCCTCTCCACTAACTTATCCCCGCTCATCCTCAAGCACAGGGGGCTTAGGTTCGTTGTTCGGTTCCGCGCAAGACAGAGGATGTGTTTTCAACGATCGTCCGATCTCCTGTCAGGAGCTTAACCGTCAAATGTGGCTAGGTGTGGTTAACGTAGTCGGACGGATTGGAGTTCATCCGGTAGAGGCACCTTACCTTCCCACGGGGATCATGGTGGTAGTTTGGGTTGAAGACAATGGCGACAAGCTGCCCGAGGCGCAAGACGATCCGGACGATAACACTATCAGGATTAACAAGGACGAGGATGGGAAGGGCCATTACGAGTATTATGCATATCGCGGTCCGATATTAGGACATTTCCTGGAAAGGGCATTCGAGCACGTTGCCAAGGGGTACGACCATTGTATGAAGAGTACGTTCGGTGAGGGACAGACAACGCTGGGTACCAGACATCTGCCCGGCAGGGATGCTGCGGGCCTTACGTTGGCCGCAGGTAACCTCGATGCGGATATCGCGGCGCGAGTCGGGGGTATTTTCTCTCAGGAGTCGGACTGGGAACTTGATCCGGCAACGTGGGAAAAAATGATACAGGACCGATGCAGCTTACCGGAGCGGTATTTATTGTACTGGGAATCGCTCATGGTGGGGAGGCCCTTTGGCGATCGTATCGTGCGAAAAATTAAACCACCGAGGGCAGGTTGCCTGCCATTGATACGCGTCGCGATTTCAACGCGAAGTGGATGTCGCAGGACATTCTCAGACAACATGGCGACGGGGCGAAATATCGTGATGAGTTATCCGTCAGATGAGATGGCAGCCACGAGATATGGTCCCGTCCCGACGACGCGAGAGAGGCTCTACAAGAACGAGGTTATGTATCGTATTCCTTATTACCGGAACTTCTTCAACTGTCTCTTGAGTTTTAAGTGACGTACGGTGATGGTGAAACGTCAGTCTCAGTAAGGTTGCAGTTTGCTGCTGTATGTTTGCCGCGTTATTGGGCTGTCGGCATCAGACGTCGCAGACCGCATCGATACAATCAGCGAATTCGCCGGTCCGTGAGGCTACTCACGAGAGTGACGTTGTTAACAAACTTTTCCATGACATGTCCGCAAATTATCAGTGCCTGGCGGCGCTTCAATGACAGAAGAGCAACTATCGACTCGCCCAGTTTGCCGACTTTCAGTTCTCAGAGCAGGCAATCGGACGCATGAGAGGTTATGATTGCTCTGGCGCGAAAAGCTCAACCAACCCTATATCTTCGGCGACATTACGCGACTTGCACGATCGTCTGATCTGGCAATGATTATCATTGATGAAACAGCAGAAGACTCGCGCCAGAAGCTTGGACTAATAGTGTTCAATGCTAACTCAGACGGATTGGTTTCTGACGCTAAGTGGGTTTCTCGTAACCCGAGTCTAGCTACAAGCACCCTGGGTTGGTCAGGTAATTGGCCGGCAGTGTTCGTATATGCTCCGGATGGCTCTCTTGAGAGACTCTTCATAAATTGGAATGCCGCGAGACAGACTTATTCTATAGACAGAAGCAAATCGGTCCCGAGCGAGGAACAAGTAGAACAATTGGCGAGTTGAGAATAAATTTCCTTTTACTCCCCATAAAACCTAGCCATAGCCGATTAAGAAAACGACTTCTATCATTGCTGTCGTCTTTCTGGTCGGTCGAATCTGGTCCGTAATCATTCAGGCGCAAACAGCCGCTCCCTGGCAGGTCTTACGTTAAATCCGTCTTTCGAGAAACAAACAGGCGAAGCCAATTCGGTCAAGATTCTCGCCTCTCCCCAGCTCAATTTTAAAGAGCTGGAGCCGGAGCTCGAAGAAGAAGAATGGAGAAAGCGACACTTCAGTCAGTCTACGAAGTCCCTCATCGGGTGGATGAGGAGGATAATACTATCCTGATTAGCCCGCTCACCGACATGAGCTTTGCCACGGATGAGACGGGTTGGGCAGTGGGCTCGGGCCAGGTGCTCCTCACGCGCGACGGCGGACAAACATGGCTCAACCAGTTCGAGCCTCAACTTAGGCAGTTTGGTATTGCGCCTTGGAGAGCGCGCGCTGTCGATGCAAATACGTGTTGGCTGATTGGTCTGTTGAACGCCGGCGACGTTCATTGTTGCTATACGCGGGACGCGGGCCAGAGTTGGAACCGAAAAAGTTTCAACCGAAGTTCTTTCCGCACGACGTCTTCTTCGCCGGATCGAAGAGAGGCTGGATCGTGGGAGACGATGGCGATTACCACTCCGCGCGTGGGAGATCGTTGTTCATCACAAACGATGCCGGAGACTCCTGGGACGAGGTAGATTTAGGGTTTGCGGGAAGGCCCGACCGTCTACATTTCCTTGAGGACGGGCGCCGCGGCTGGCTGGTCGAACAGCGTCTCACCGCAAACGAGCCATACCATCCCCAATCTTTACTCGTCCACCGACGGAGGGCTTCAATGGAAACAGGTCGTTCACTTTGCGCGTGACGTTAGCGAGCTCTGCGTGCTGGACGCTCAAACGCTTTTTGTGGCCGGTGACGATGGCTTCGTTTCACGAACGACAGATGGCGGGCAAAGCTGGCAGCGGTTGAATACTCAGTACCGAGGTTTCATTAACTCAGTGCAATTCTACAACAAACGTCTGGGCCTTTTGCTCAGCGATTTCGGCGTCCTGATACTTACACAAGACGGCGGAGAGACCTGGAAAAGGATCAGCAATCAGGAAAAAGGTTGGCCACCTGTTGCCGCCGCCTTGCTCTCGAAAACTCGAATCATGCTCGCCGCAATTCGCGGTATTTATGATCTCAAACTATAAATCGGGGCAATCGCCATTCAGACGCACTTTTACTCGATAAGGAATCTTCTTTTTACCGAGAAATCCTAGCCATCCGCACCCCACCTCAGCTAGAATCCGCGGAAAAATTTACGCACCCTCAGGAAAAAAGGTCCGGAGAAGCCGATGAAGAAGACTACGGCTGTCGTTATTCTAGCCTTTCTGTTTGCTCCGATTTTTTCTGCAGTCTCTCAAGCTCAAACATCCGCGCACTGGCCGCAGTGGCGTGGACCGTTCTTCAACGGCATGGCCCGTGGCGATGGGCCAACCACCTGGAGCGACACCAGCAACATCAAATGGAAGACTGAAATTCCGGGCCGAGGACATTCGACGCCCGCAATTTGGGGCGATCGGATTTTCCTCACGACCGCTGTAGCGGTCGGGAAACCCGCGGCCACTCCGGCACCAATGAAGCTGCGCCGGCGAACAGCGGTGGTCAAGGACAACGACGCGGACCGGGCGGCGGCGCTGGTCCAATGGTCGAACATCGTTTCGACGTTCTCTGCCTCGATCGCAAGACCGGCAAAATCCTCTGGCAACGGACAGCCAAAACCGCAACGCCACACGAAGGCTATCATCGCGCGTACGGCAGCTTCGCCTCCAACTCACCCGTCACCGACGGCAAATACGTTTACGCCTCGTTCGGCTCGCGTGGCATCTACGCCTACGACTTCAACGGCAAACTGATCTGGAAAAAGATCCCAACGTGCAGATGAAGATGCGCAACGCGTTTGGCGAAGGCACTGCGCCGCTACTCGCCGGCGATCGACTCTTTCTCGTATTCGATCAGGAATCCGAGTCGTTCATGCTCGCCCTCGACAAGCGCAACGGCAAAGAGTTGTGGCGCGTAGCGCGCGACGAGCGCAGTTCGTGGAGCACTCCGCTTGCTGTCGATCACAACGGCCGCACCGAGATCGTCGTCAGCGCGACCAACAGAGTCCGCAGCTACGATCCGGAAACAGGCAAAGTGCTCTGGGAATCAGGAGGCCTCGGCGCGAACGCCATCCCCGTTCCCGTTCATCAAAACGGAGTCGTTTATGTGATGAGCGGATATCGCGATCCGAAACTCATGGCGATAAAGCTCGGCAAACAAGGTGATCTGACCGGCTCAGACGCGATCGTCTGGAGCCACACTCGCGGACTTGCATACACCGCCTCGCCCGTTCTCTATGACAATAAACTCTACGTCGTCACCGACAACGGCATGGTCACCACTTTCAACGCCACCACCGGCGAGCCATACTACGCACAGACGCGTCTTCCGAAGACTTACAACCTGAAATCGTCGCCCGTCGGCGCCAACGGTAAGTTGTACATCGCGACTGAAGACGGCGACGTAGTCGTGCTGAAGATGGGCGAGAAGTTTGAAGTGATGGCGACCAATCACCTGACGGACCAGATATTCATCGCCACGCCCGCAATCGCACTCGGCGAGCTATACTTACGCGGACAGAACACGCTTTTTTGCATCACTGAGAAAAAGTAGGGACGAGAGAACACAGGGTTGCGAGTGTAAAAACAACATCAGGTAACCAGACAAACACAACCGCTCTAAAGGGAGGCCGCATGGCTGAACCCGGGACCGCAGTTCATGGTGGTCGGTTTGGCGCATCGATGCGACGCGATGCGTGGTGGGTTGAGCTTGTGCCCGTCATTCTCGTCCTCGGCGCCTTCAGCGTTTACGCCACCTGGCGCGCGTTTGAAAACAATTACTATGAATGGGGACCATACCTGTCTCCATTCTATTCGCCACTCCTCAGACCAAGCTGGTGGCCCTTCTCACCGGCGATTCTCATCCTCGGTGGCCCCTTGGGTTTTCGCGCCACCTGTTACTACTACCGTAAAGCTTATTACCGCGCGTTCTTTCTCGATCCGCCCGCGTGTGCGGTCGGCGAAGGACGTTCGCATCGCTATCGCGGCGAGACAGCGTTTCCACTCATTCTGCAAAACCTGCATCGCTACTTCCTCTACGTCGCGCTCATATTCCTGATCATTCTCTGGTACGACGCCATTCACGCGTTCTGGTTTAACGGCCGGTTCGGCATCGGCGTCGGTTCGCTGGTCCTACTAACCAACATCGTTCTGCTTTCGCTCTACACGTTCTCGTGCCACTCGCTCAGACACATCGTCGGCGGCAAAGTCGACTGCTTTTCGTGTGTCGCATTCGGCGGACCGCGGCACCAGGCGTGGAAAGGTCTCAGTTTTATCAACGAGCACCACATGTTGTTTGCGTGGCTCAGTTTGTTCTCGGTCGGTCTCGCCGATCTGTACATACGATTGGTCGCGAGCGCAACGATTCAGGATTTGAGATTACTGTGAACGAAAAGTTCGAGACTCACGAACACGACGTGCTGATCATCGGCGCCGGCGGTGCGGGACTGAGGGCCGCGATCGAGGCGTTGGGCCAGGGTGCGAGTGTCGCCGTTGTTTGCAAATCACTGCTCGGCAAAGCGCACACGGTAATGGCCGAAGGCGGCATTGCCGCGGCCATGGCAAACGTCGACGCCGCAGACGACTGGCGGACGCATTTTCGCGACACGATGCGCGGCGGCAAGTTTCTCAACAACTGGCGCATGGCCCAGATTCACGCGCAGGAGGCGCCGGATCGCGTGCGTGAGTTGGAACAGTGGGGCGCGTTGTTCGATCGGACCAGCAGCGGCGACATTTTGCAGCGTGCGTTCGGTGGACACACTTACAAGCGACTCTGTCACGTCGGCGATCGCACCGGACTCGAGATGATTCGCACGTTGCAGGATCGTGGCGTTCATCTCGGCATAGACGTTTACATGGAATGTGCCGTTACGCGGTTGCTCAAAGACGGCGATCGCATCGCGGGCGCCTTTGCTTACTGGCGTGAAACGGGACGGTTCGTCGTGTTCAAAGCGAAGTCTGTCGTGATGGCGACCGGTGGCATCGGCAAAGCGTGGCGCATCACGTCAAACTCGTGGGAGTACACGGGCGATGGAATGGCACTCGCCTACGACGCAGGCGCCGAACTGATCGACATGGAGTTTGTGCAGTTTCATCCGACGGGAATGGTTTGGCCGCCGGGCGTGCAGGGAATACTCGTCACCGAAGCCGTGCGTGGCGAAGGCGGGATCCTGCGTAACAAAGAAGGCGAACGATTCATGGAGCGCTACGACCCCGAGAAGATGGAACTGTCGACGCGCGACGTCGTGGCGCGTGCGATTTACACCGAGGTGCGCGAAGGCCGCGGCACCGAACACGGTGGTGCGTATCTCGACATTTCGCACAAACCGGCGGAGTATGTGAAACGAAAACTCCCCAGCATGTATCACCAGTTTCGCGAGTTGGCCGACGTGGACATCACGCAGGGACCGATGGAAGTTGGACCAACGTGTCATTACATGATGGGCGGCATTCGTGTCGACGCGGAAACGGGGCAAGCCACGGTGCCGGGTTTGTTCGCCGCCGGTGAAGCTGCGGCGGGACTGCATGGCGCGAATCGACTCGGCGGTAATTCGCTTTCTGATCTTTTGGTCTTCGGGAAACGCGCCGGCGCCGCGGCGGCGGAACACGCGAAGCGAGCGGCGCCGGTGAACATCGAGGCCGCTGACGTCGAAAGAGCGACTCGCGAAATGCTCGAGCCGTTCGAACGTGCCGGCGGCGACAGTCCATACCAGATTCATCGTGAACTGGAAGAAGTCGATGCAGAACTACGTCGGCATCTTTCGCAACGAAGAAGACCTGCAAAAAGGTCTCACCGCGTTGGACCAGTTGAAGCAGCGCGCGGCTCGAGTGAAGGTCGACGGTTCGCGTTTGTTCAATCCGGGCTGGCACCTGGCGCGCGATCTGAAGTCGATGCTGACGGTTTCGGAAGCGGTGGCGTTGAGTGCGCGGGAACGGAGGGAGAGTCGTGGCGCGCACAGCCGCATCGATCATCCGCAGTACGATGAGACATGGGCCAAGCAGAACAATGTGATCGTGCGTGACGGCGATCGGATGAAGTTGACACAGAGGCCGCTCGCCGAGCTGCCTGCCGATTTGAAGGAAATAGTTGAACACTGGAACTTCAAAAAACCATGGCAACGCTTCAAAATCTTTCGCGGCGACCGTCGTGGCGGCGAGTTGAAGGAGTACGAAGTGCCGGTTGCGCCGGGAATGGTCGTGCTCGATGCGCTGCACTACATCCAGGGACACGCCGCGCCGGATCTCGCCGTGCGCTGGAACTGCAAAGCCGGAAAGTGTGGCTCGTGTTCCGCGGAAGTGAACGGCAAGCCGCGTTTGACGTGCAAGACACGATTGGACGACTCTGCCGCTGGCGTGAACCGGTTACCGTTCAGCCGATGAAGAGTTTTCCGGTCATCAAAGACTTGGTGACTGACGTGTCGTGGAACTATCGCGTCAATCAGAAAGATCCCGCCGTTCAACGCGCCCGCAAACGTCGAATGGAAGATGGACCAGCGCGACGTCGATCGCGTGCAGGAGTTTCGCAAGTGCATCGAGTGTTTCCTGTGTCAGAACGTTTGTCACGTGCTGCGCGATCACAGCAAGCAGGAACAATTTGGTGGGCCGCGTTTCTTCGTGCGCGTCGCGGGTCTCGAGATGCATCCGCTCGACAACGTCTCGCGCACTCAGTTGTTGAAAAGCGAGCTGGGGATCGGTTACTGCAACATCACGAAGTGTTGCACCGAAGTTTGTCCGGAGGACATTCACATTACCGACAATGCCATCATCCCCTTGAAGGAGCGTGTGGTTGACGACTACTACGATCCGGTTCGCTGGTTTTTGCGCAAACTGAAAGGAAAGAAAAATGGAACTTAAACTCAAGCCGATATCACGCGCCGGAATCAACGAGGCCATCGCGAAGGTAGAGCTCTATCGCAACCTGAACGAGCCGGGCGAAGCCGAGTCGATCTGTCGCGACATACTCGCGCTCGATCCGAACCATCAGGAGGCGCTGCGTCTGCTCGGTCTGGCAATCACCGACCAGTTTAAGGGCGCCTCGTCAGATCGTTACGCAGAAGCTCCAGCGCCTTTAAGTTCGCTAACCAACGACTACGAGCGCGCTTACTATTGCGGGATTGCTCCACGAGCGAAAAGCGAAAGCGCAGCTTCACGCGGGGCGTCCACCACACACCGTCATACCTACGTTCGAAGAGGCGATGAGATTTTTCGAAGACGCTGAGAAGATTAGCCCGTCCGGTAACGACGATGCGATCCTGCGCTGGAATCGTTGCGTGCGGCTGTTGCAGAGACCTGGGGCCGAAGTCGCACGAAAAGAGGCATCGACGAGTCGAGGTCGACGATGGACCGACCAGTCAATGTGCTCCTCCTGTTTTCCGCCACTTGAAGACGCTCAGAATGTTCGAGAAGTCGTCGGTCCAAACGTCTTCTGCGCCGGTGCTCACCAGCGGTTTCGCATTCGGATCGTTCGCCAGATGCGCCATAATCAGCGCTGTTGCGCGCGAGCACCACCCAGTGCGACGGATCCTTTCCATTCGGTTGCGCCGGCGTCAGGTCCAGCATCGACAGACCACTCAAATCTCGACTCTTCGCCAGATCCGCAACCACTCTCGGTCAGATCCAGATTTCGATTTGAGATGTGAAACACGAGCATTCCGCCCGGCGCGAGTTTCGAAAGATAAAGATCGAGTGCCTGTTGCGTCATCAAGTGGACCGGAATCGCATCGCTGCTGAAAGCGTCGAGCACGAGCAGGTTGTACGACTGATCCGGAGCATCGTGCAGTTTCAATCGCGCGTCGCCGAGCACCATCTCGACAGGCGCCGCAGCGCAGTCACTCAGATACGTGAAGTACTCTGCGCGATCTTCGCGATCGATACGACCGCGGGATTGATCTCGTAGAAAGTCCATCTTTCATTGGCTCGTGAATAACTGACGGTCGCGCCCGTGCCGAGTCCGATGATCGCGACGTTCGCTCCGGCATCGTCGAATGTTGAAATTCAGTGAAGATTCGTCCCAGTGGTCCTTCGCGATGGTAGTAAGACAGCGGCTCGCAACGTCGCTCGGGAGTGGTGCTCTGCCGTCCATGAACGGTGCTGCCGTGCAGGAACGAGTGCAGGTTGCGACTCGTGATCGCTCAGTACTCGCAACACGCCGAAGAAGTTTCGCTCCGCATGCAACGTGCTTGCGGCCGACGCCGGTCATCAGTCCTGCCGCAAGGATCACCGCGCCGAGTGACAACGCAAATCGCAACGGACGTTTGCGCAGCGGATAAGCTGACGAACAGCGGCATCGCCACGACAAACACCGACGCCGCTCATCTTAATCGGCGCAAACTTGTCGGCCATCCATCCAAGTCCGGCCGTGAATGCGCAGATCAGAATCGGTAAGTGCAAAATCCAAACGTCGTTCTTTCAATCCGTTCGCTCTCGCTTTCAGCCCTGGCAGCAGCAGACACGAAAGCAAAATCGCCAGCGGATATTCGATCACCGAACGAAACAGCATCGGCGCGACGATCGCGTTGAAGATTCCTCCAAGCACGCCGCCGAGTGATAAGCCAAACATAAAACTGCGCGAGGTGACGTGGTCCAGGCCGATCCGCCGCGAGTTGCGCGTGACACATCAGCGCCGCGAAGAAGAAGTAAGCGAGATGCAACAGGATCAACATGCGCGATCCGCGTCCGGATGTATCCGCGAGGTAGAGCATCAACAGAACGACGGTCGCACCGGGAACGATCAAATCGCGCGAAACGCGGTGAAAACAACGTCTTCCGCGCGAACGCGAAAACCATCGTCAGCAGATAGAGTGCGAGCGGAATGATCCACAACAGCGGAACGGAAGCGATGTCGGTCGTGATGTAGTTCGTAACTCCAAGCATCAAGCTCGACGGCGCAAACGCCAGCAGCAACCAACGCAAACGACGATTCAGCGACGGCTTAGTTTCTCATCCGTCGTAACACCGATCTCTGTCTTCACTGCTTCTCGATCCGTCGATCGCCACAGCATCAACGCGTGAAGTCCAATCAACAACACCAGCACGCGCATAGACGACAGTCCACAGCCGGCTCTGCGCTCGTAAAGTGAAGAACGGTTCCATCAGCACCGGATACGCCAGCAACGCAAGCAAGCTGCCCGCGTTCGAAGCGGAGTACAGAAAATAAGGATCTCGCGCCGAATCCGTCGCCGTTCGCGAAAACCATTTCTGAAGCAATGGGCTGTTGCTGGAGATGATGAAGAACGGAAGACCAACCGAAGCGGCCAGACACATCAACAACCACAGCGACGGATTGTCGCTCGGCGGAACTGAATTCACCCACGAAGACGAAAGCCCGATCGGCAGACTGATGAAAGCGAGACAGAGTATCGCGAGTTGAACGATCAATTGGCGTTTCAACGGCCAGCGTGAAACGAGCAGCGCGTACGCGTAACCGCAGAGCAACACCGCCTGGAAGAAAAGCATGCACGTGTTCCACACCGCCGGCGTTCCACCCAGCAGCGGGAGCAACATCTTCGCGATCATCGGCTGGATCGAGAAGAGCAGTGCAGAGCTGACGAATATAGTCACGCCAAACAGAAGCGTGTGAGCGCTTTGATTAAAGCGTTTCATTGTTTCGTTAGGTGAGGGTTGAGGAGGCCAGGAAGCCAATATAGGTACAGCTGCCGAAGCGTGTCAACAAAAGTCTTAGTCTCCATCGGAATCTACATTCAGATGTTTCTGCGTCTTGACTGCAGCGCAACTCTGTGCGCCTAGATATGAATCTGTTCGAGATCGCTAGAATGCGCCGTCCATGACCCTCCCCCAAACACAACTCGGTCGCTATGAGATTCGCTCTCTGCTCGGCGCGGGAGGTATGGGCGAAGTCTACCTGGCGCACGACACGAGCCTGAATCGCAAAGTCGCGCTGAAAGTCCTGCCTGCTGAAGTCGCCGCGAATCAGGATCGTATGCGCCGTTTCAAACAGGAAGCGACCGCCGCAGCCTCGCTCAATCACCCGACATCGCGCATGTCTACGAGATCGGCGAAGCCGACGGGCTTCAACTTCATCGCGATGGAGTACGTTGAAGGCACGACCCTGCGCACGATGATTCACGACGAGCAGCGAAGAACTCTCGAAACTGCTGCGCGTCCTGCAACACGTCGCCGAAGGACTGGCAAAGGCACACGATGCGGGCATCGTTCATCGCGATCTGAAGCCCGACAACATCATGATCACGTCTGACGGGCACGCAAAGATCCTCGACTTCGGTCTGGCCAAACTCGTCGAACCGCAAACCAGCACCGGCAGTACAGCAGTGAAGAGCCCACCATCCTTCAGCATTCAACTCCGGGCCTGATCCTCGGAACGATGGGCTACATGTCGCCCGAACAGGCGCAGGGAAAGACGAAAGAGATCGATCACCGCTCCGACATCTTTTCGTTCGGCTGCATTCTGTTTGAAGCGATCACCGGACAAAAAGCGTTTGCCGGCAAAGATCACGATCGAAACACTCAACAAGATCATCCGCGAGCCCGCGCCGCCGACTCGCTGCTTTCAATCCGAACGCGCCTGCCGACTTGCAACGCATCGTGCGTCGTTGTCTGGCGAAGGATCCGGACGAGCGTTATCAGAACATCAAAGACGTCGCGATCGAATTGAAAGAAGTCCGGCGCGAACTGCAGGAGAGCTGCGACCGATGCGACCGTCTGTCGTCCGTCCATCGAGCAGCGAAGCCAGGACGCTGTGGCAACTCGGAAACGACTCGCGTGCAATCAGCGCCGTCGACCGCACGGCGCCACCGAGTTCGCCTTCGACACGCGCTTCGAGCGCGGAGTTCATCGTCAACGAGATCAAGCGACACAAGACTGCGACGGTGATTGTCGCGCGTGCTCGTTCTTGATCGTTGGCGTTGCTGTCGCGTTTGGAATTCGATCGTATCTGCACGCAGGCAGCACGGAAATCGCGGTTGAATCGATTGCCGTCATTCCGTTTGTGAATCAAAGCAAGGACGCGGATGCCGAATGGATCTCCGATGGTCTGACCGAAAGCATCATCAACAACCTGACGCAGCTTCCAAACCTCAAAGTGATCGCGCGCAGTTCGGTGTTTCGTTACAAGGGCAGGGAAACGATCCGCTCGTCGATCGGTAAAGAACTGGGCGTGCGCGCGGTTTTGACCGGGCGATTGATGCAACGCGGTGACACGATGGTCATCAGCGCCGAGTTGATCGACATTCGCGACAACAAACAACTCTGGGGCGAGCAGTACGAACGCAAACTTGCCGACATGCTTTCCGTGCAGCGAGAAATCGCGCGCGAGATCACCAACAACCTGCGACCGACGTTATCAGGCGTCGATCAGTCGCGCGATGGACAAGCAGTACACGGCGAATCCCGAGGCGTATCAGCTTTATCTGAAAGGCCGTTTTTACTGGAACAAGCGCACGCCGGCGGATTTTCAGAAAGGCAATCGCCTTTTTCCAACAGGCGATCGAGAAAGATCCGAATTACGCTCTGGCCTATTCGGGTCTGGCCGACACTTACACGTTGCTCACTGCTTACACGCAGCGAGCCGCCGAGGCATTTGATGCCGAAAGCCAAAGAGGCCGCTCTGAAAGCGCTCGAGCTGGACGACAAGCTCGCCGAAGCTCACGCTTCGTTCGGACAGATCGTGGTCTACTACGATTACGATTTTGCGACTGCGGAGAGAGAGTATCGCCACGCTCTCGAACTCAATCCGAACTATGCGACGGCGCACCAATGGCTAGCCGAACATCTCGCCGCGATGAAGCGATTCGACGAAGCGCTCGCCGAAATCCAACGCGCGCTCGAGCTCGATCCGCTGTCAGTAATCATGAATCGCATCTACGCCGACATACTCGTCGACGCGCGGCGTTATGACGAAGCAATCGAGCAATATCAAAAGAACACTCGATCTCGATCCAAACTTTCCGACCACGCATTTTTTTCTCGGACGTGCTTACGAAGCAAAGGGTATGTACGATCAAGCTATAGCTCAGTACACGACCGCCGGCAAGGTTTCGGGTCTGCCGGCGGAAGTCATGGCGACAGCGAACGTGGCTTACGCAAAGTCTGGTTGGAAAGCGTATTTGCAAGCGAGTCTCGACCAGATCTTGAACCAGCCTCCCGGCCGGAAGTTTCCTCCTTTTGTCGTAGCTACTTTTTACGCGCGGCTTGGGCAAAAGGAGGAGGCGTTGACGTGGTTGGAAAGCGGGTATGAAGAGCGTGACTTTCGCATGACGATGATCAGCGTGTCGTTTGAGTTTGATAGTCTTCGATCCGAGCCGCGGTTTTGTTCAGCTCGTGCAAAAGATCGGCCTTCCGCAGTAGAATTCTCGCAAAAACGTGCGTCAACTACTTGCCCTCATCTTGCTCGTCCTGGTGTCCCCTTCGGTGGCGTACCCGCAGAGTGCCAATCAGGACGACGACGTGATCCGCGTCGATAGTGACGTCACGAATCTGCCGTTCACCGCAACCGACAAACAGCGACGTTTCATCACGACGTTGCGCGCCGAAGATGTGCGCGTGCTCGAGGACGGTGTGCCGCAACAAGTTCTTCACGTTTCAGCGTGAGACGGATCGTCCGCTGGCGCTCGCGTTTTTGATCGACGTCAGTCGATCGCAGGAGTACACGCTGCCGGATGAAAAGGCTGCGGCGCGATCGTTTATCGAGAACGTGTTTCAGTCGAGCCGTGACCTGGTGTCGATCATTCCGTTTACAGGCCTGGCCTATCTCGAACAGGAGATGACGCGTGACGTGTTGAGCGTTTACAAGGTGCTTCAACGCGTCGAAGTTGCGTTGCCGGCGTATCTTGGTTCGGGGCGTCCGTTGACCGGCATACCGACTGGTCCAGGTTTGATGGCGCCGCCGGAAGAAGGTACGACGGCTATCTGGGACGCCGTGGCGCTCACGTCGAGCAATGTTCTGGCGAAAGCGCCGGGCTTGCGGCGACGGGCGATCATTCTGTTGACGGATGGACATGACACGACGAGCCGGTTGGCGCGTGCAGATGCGGTTAACGGCACGCTGTCGGCTGAGGCCGTGATTTACGTGATTGGAATCGGCAACAGTAAGTATGAAGGCGTCGACAAGGGCGCGCTGCGTGACTTGGCCCAACGCACGGGCGGCCGCGCGTTCTTTCCCGACAAGAAGTTTGACCTGACGGCTGCTTTTGCCGAGATCGAACAGGAACTGCGCACGCAATACCTCATCGCTTATTCATCGTCCAACAAGCGCCGCGACGGCTCCTATCGCAAGATCACCATCGAGATCACCAACCCCGATCTCCGCAAAGAAAAACTCGAACTCCGCCACCGCCCCGGCTACTTCGCCAAACCCTCGGCGTAGGATTCGCCTCGTGCCGAAACACATTCTCAACAAAAATTTCCTTGACACGCTGCATGGTCCTGATTTATACAAGGCAGCTTGCGCCTGAAGATTGATTCGAAAGGCAGTCAGGAAAATTTGCCCATGACCAACACGACAACCAGAGACTACACGATGAAATGGCAGCCGCAGGGCGCCGCGTGTGATCTCGTTCTGGGATTGTTTGTGCTCGGTATAAATCAGGGCAAATCGGGTCGAGATTCAGCGGTCGGCGATAGCCGGTTGATCAGGCAATAATCAGCGGGAGCGGACTCCCGCTCCCAAATCTCCAAGAAAAATCGCGAGAATTGTATGGAGCGGGCAGCTTCCCTCGGAGGCTTAAGGCCCGCTCTTCTCGTTTTTTGACAATCGAAATACCTTTTTGCGGGATGAAGGCAGGGAGCCTTCGGGATGACAAACTCGGTGCTTTGCGAGAGTCCGTGAGTTCGCCATCCTCAGGAGAAGTGTGCCTCGAAGTGTGTTCGCGGACACGTTTCTCTCTGCCTTCATCTGTTTTTTAACACAAGTCAACTTGAGATTGCGAAAGGAAGAAAACCAATGATGAAAGTACACCACGACCGAGGAGGTGATGGGCCATGAGGTAGCTAAACCATTTCGCTGCCAAAACGGCAGCTTAGAAAGGAAACACTGAAACGCAATGGGCGAAGAGCAAACGGTGCGATACCACGTCCAACGCCGCGAATTTCTAAACGACGATCCGACAATGCCCGGCTTCATCATCGGCATTGTCCAGGACACGAGCAGCATGACGGATGCAGATGAATGCTGGAAATATGGAACAGTGATGCTCGACTTTGCAGATTGTTACCGCCGCGTCTCTTTCAGCTTCGATTTGTCGGAGCCGGAAACCCGACGCGACGGTCTTAGAAAGATCAATCTGATCGCCGAGGTTGTTAACGCTGTTCGTGATGCGATCGAAAAGGAAGTCGAATCTCGCGATGCACGGTCGACGAAGTACGAACGAATACTCGCAATTTCAAGATCCCCAAAATAAACTATGAAAGGAGGTCAACAAGTGCCTTACGAAAAAGTACAAATCGGTGGTGCGCACAAGGACATCTTGTCCTGGGCAAACCACGACTTCAGCATTGAAGAGCAAGCAATGCTGCGCAATGTTTCACGCTTGCCATGCCTGTTTAAGCACGTCGCGCTGATGCCCGACGCGCACCTGGGTAAGGGAAGCATGGTTGGCTCAGTCGTTGCCACAAAGGAGGCTGTAATCCCCGCGACAGTCGGCGTCGACATCGGTTGCGGAATGATGGCAGTGAAGACGCCATTCAAGAGCGGCATCCTCGACGGCAAACTGAAAGAGCTTCGCTCGAAGATCGAAGAAGCAATTCCAACCGGCTTCAGCCAGTACAACGAATCGGTTGACGAATCGTCATACTGGGACGGCTGGAACGACTTCGCGGATCTTCACGAGGGCGTTCGCGATCGCAAAGCGAAAGCGATGAAGCAACTGGGCACACTCGGTGGCGGAAACCACTTCATTGAAGTTTGTTTGGACACCGAGAACTTTGTGTGGCTGATGCTGCACTCAGGCTCACGCAACATCGGAAAGGAACTGGCTGAGCGTCACATCTCAACCGCGAAGAGCTTGTGGCGTTTGAATGAGTTGCCGGATCCCGACCTGGCCTACTTCATTTCCGGTACTCCTGAGTTTAAGGCTTACTGGAAAGACCTCGAGTGGGCGCAACGCTACGCGATGAAGAATCGTGAAATCATGATGACGCGTCTGTTGAAGGTATTCAACAAGATGTTCAATCATCGCCAGCCATTCACGCCAGAGCTTGCGGTCAACTGCCACCACAACTACGTCGCTCTCGAGCAGCACTACGGCGAGAACGTTTTCGTCACGCGCAAGGGAGCGATCAACGCGGCGGCAGAAATGTACGGCATCATTCCCGGATCGATGGGCGCGAAGTCGTTCATCGTCAAGGGACGTGGGTTGGCGGAGAGTTTTAACTCCTGTTCTCACGGTGCTGGACGCAAGCTTTCCCGCGGCGCAGCCAAGCGTAACTTCACTAAGGAAGACCTTGAGCGCCAAACGGCCGGCGTTGAATGTCGCAAGGATTTGGGAGTGCTGGACGAAATTCCCGGCGCTTACAAGTCAATCGAAACAGTGATGAAGAACCAGGAAGATCTGGTTGAAGTAGTCGCCGAAATCAAGCAAGTGGTTTGTGTGAAGGGATAACACGAATCACGGCTTACAACATTCAAGAGCGGTGACTTCGCGCCTTGCGAAGTCTTGCCGCCTCACCTGCCGCTCTTGAACTCCGATTCACCCCACGCAACTTAAACAACAAAGAGAGAGGAGGTGATCCTGATACGAACAGGCACGACAAGCGTCTGCCTATGATTATGAACAGAAGAACAATCACCTGTAGCGAGAAATGCGAATTTCGAATTGCGGAATGCGAAATTAGTGTTCCGTAATCTCGCAATTCGCATTTCGCAATTCCCAATTCGAAATTCATGAAAGGAGGTGCCGGGTGATGGCACTCGACGGACGAGTACTTTTACTAAACCAAACTTACGAACCGCTCGGCACTGTCAGTGTCGCACGAGCGGTGATCATGGCGATTAAGGGCACGGTGACCGTCGAAGAGCTCGACGGCGATCGCGTGCTGCGTTCTGCGCGGGCGGAGTTCGCAGTTCCGTCTGTGATTCGTCGCCGAAACTACATCAACGTGCGGCAGCGACGGGAAGCGTCCGGCATGAAGCGAACGCGGATTTATATGCGCGATAAGTTTCGTTGCCAGTATTGCGGCGTCAAGAAGGCGCCGAGCGAGCTGACGTTGGACCACATTCTGCCGCGATCTCGTGGCGGAGATAACGCGCCGATGAACGTCGTGACGGCGTGTGTCGCTTGTAACAACCGAAAGGGCAATCGCACGCCGTCGGAAGCACGCATGCCGCTGCTTACTTCGCAAACAGCGCTGCGTGTGAAGCTCGAGCGCGTCGTGCTTTGTCACTACGCAGAGGCGCGTACCGAATGGCGCAAGTACCTCTTCATGGACGTTTACGACGATCGTGACGTCCGCGAGAAGGTCGATCGCGAACGCGCGCGCCGCTAATCCCCCACACCGCAAAAAGGTATTTCCGTTGTCATTGAGCGCTGTTTGAGGACAGTGACTGGCTATGAACGCTGTGCTTGGGTGACCCAGCTTTGCCTCAAAGTCCTCTGCCATTACTCTACCCGGCTTCAGCCGGGTGCTCAGGCAGAGAGCTAATTGAGTAACCGTTTTAACGGTTTCCTCAGCGAAATCGGAGAAAAACCGTTGAAACGGTTCCCTCGTTGCTTTCGCTGCTCCTGCACCGGGCTAAAGCCCGGTGAGAATGAGATGACTTTTAAGTCAAAGCCGGGTGGCCCGCACCGACTTCGGGTTGAAACAATACTAATGACGATCGAAAACTTCATCCGCGACGCGCTCTACAAACCGAACGACTACATCGCATACCACGTCGGGCGGGAGTTGGCGGAGCTGCACCCGGGAAGCACAGTCGTCGAAGGAGACACCTCATACTTCGATATCGAATCATTTGTGCGCGCCGAGAAGTGCGCGATCGTCGAACACAAGTCAGTCTTCCACCACGTCAGAACTGAATGGGTCGCCAGCGGAAAACTCAAACAGCACATCAAAAACTCCTGGCTCAACGTGCTCTGGAAAGGACAACTCCTCGACGTCGTCCTCATCACCTGGACCGAAAGCTGCTACCGCAACCGTCACTACTGGATCGTCTCCGACGTTCCAAACCTCGCCGAACAATTCTTCGACGCAGTTTGCGAATGGGGCTGCGAAGTGCGCGGCGAAATCCTCGTCTACCACGACGGCTACTTCGAAAAAGACAAGGACCTCTTCCACTCGATCAAAAACGCGACCTTCGACAACCTCGTCCTCCAAGGCTCGCTAAAAGCGGAGATCCAAAACGACTTCGCACAATTCTTCGACTCACGCGAGGTCTACGAACGTTACGGCATCCCCTGGAAACGCGGCGCCATCTTCATTGGCCCACCGGGAAACGGAAAGACCCACACGCTGAAAGCACTCATCAACCACCTCGCCAAACCGTGCCTCTACGTGCGCAGCTTCAAGTCGCAATACGGCACGGAACAGGACAACATGGCGGAGGTTTTCAAACGCGCACGCATGGCGCCCTGCGTCGTCGTACTCGAAGATCTCGACTCGATGATCGACGACAACAACCGTTCGTTCTTTCTCAACGAACTCGACGGCTTCCAGGCAAACACCGGCGTCGTCGTGCTCGCGACGACAAACCACCCCGACAAGCTCGACTCGTCGATCCTCGACCGCCCGAGCCGCTTCGACCGCAAGTACTACTTCCACCTACCTGCCGAGCCGGAACGTCTCGCATACATCCACAAGTGGAACGGCGAGCTGCAATCACATCTACAACTGTCGGAAAAAGGTGCGACCCAGGTCGTCAGCGCAAGCGACGGCTTCTCGTTCGCGTACTTGAAGGAACTATTCGTTGCCTCGATGGTGAAATGGATGGCCGAAGGGCGCAGCAAGTCGATGGATGACGTCCTGCTCGCCCAAACACAGCTTCTTCGCGAGCAGATGAAGACCCAAAAAGCGGAATAAGCGCCAGATTAGGTTAAACTAGGCCCGCCTTTTGCTGTGTTGTTCTCCGGAGTAAACGACCCAAATGAGCCTCACGGCCCAGACCACCAGAACTATTCTCTCCGCGCTCGCAGTTTGCTTCGTGATCGTCGCGTCGGCCGGTAAAGCTGCGACGCAGGAAGAAGCTAACAAAGCAAGCGGATCGACAGTGCGCGGCGTGGTCACTTACGCCGACACTGGCCGTCCCTTAAGAACTGCCAAGGTAGCGCTGCTTCGGAACGAAGGTGGGGAGGAGCAGGCCAAAAGCGTCACGGGCTATCGCGGCGAGTTTGTTATGGAAGGCATTCCCGCCGGACGCTATCTCATCTCTGATCGACGCGCCGGGCATTCCCAGGCCACAAGGTTTTCGGACGCGTGAGAGTCCCCTCATTCCGCAACTCAGGTTGAGCGACGAGCAGGATCGTTTCACGGAGGTCGTCGTTAACGGAACAGACAGTGTCGAGGTGAAGGTCCAGGCCGTGCGTGGTGGCGTGATAACGGGACGCGTCGTAACCGATGACGACCAACCGCTGCCGAAGGCCGACATCAAACTCCTCCGCAAAGAAAATGGTAAGTGGTTACCGGTCACTGAAACCTGGAACAGATTTCTGAGGCAACAAAAAAACCTGATTACTGATCCGAGTGGCGTTTACCGCATTGCCGGTTTGCCGTCAGGAGAGTACCTGGTCCGTGTTTCCGAACAGTTGGTTAACGTCGAGAAAAAAACCTCCGGCGACGACGTATACGCGAACGGGTCGCTGATGATGACCTATTATCCGTCGGCCCCGAGCGTTGAAGACGCTCAGCCTGTGACTGTCGTCGAGGGCAGTGAATCCACCGGTATCGACATCCGCCTGCCTCAACTTACGCCACATGCGATCTCAGGTAAGGTGTATGGACCAAACAACGAGCCCGGAGCAAGCGCGCAAATCCAGATCGATCGCACGGACGAAGTCGGATACGCCGATGAAGAATACGATGCAGCTATCTACGCAGACCCCGATGGAAATTGGCGGATCACGGGAGTTCCCGCGGGAGAGTATGTGATATCGATCGGCGGGCTATTACGGACTGGAACGGATTTAGATCCTCGCCACCTTCTCGTCGCGCCTAAGCGTTTCAACGTTCGAGTGGAAAGCGGCGATGTAGTCGTGCCTGACGTCAAACTGTCGGTGGGAGCGGCGATTACCGGAAAGATCACGTTGGATGGCAAGGCGCCTAAAATATCTTACGGATTACCGCTCGATCTCGTCTCGGCCGGCGTCGACGACGCTGTAGCGCGCGCCACGTTCAGGTCGCGTTCGGCGGTGGGGGACTTCGCCGGCCTCGGTAACGTTATGCACGAAGATGGATCGTTTTACATGATCTCGTTACCGGCCGGACGATTCTGGCTGGAGCCTTTAACTAATTTGCAAGACAAGTTCTACCTGAAAGCAGTTCGCAGAAAAGGTGTTGACCTGATGCAAAAGCCCATCAGGTTAAAGGACGACACCGAGTTTGACGACGTAGTTGTGACGCTGGCAACAGATTTCGCCAGTATCGAAGGTGAGATCGCGCTTCCTGAGGGACAAGCAAAAACCAGTTTTCGCGATGCGGTTGTAGTGCTTTCTCCGGCGACGGACGTGACTCGCAGGAGTGGAGGCAAGTTTCTCATGGTCCAGGCAGACGCTCAGGGGAAATTCAGTTTCACGTGCGTGCCGGGAGAGTATTTCATCACCGCGCTGAGCCCGGCGCAGATCAAGAAGTTACCAGGACCGATCAGCGACGACTATTTCAAGAACGATAGCAAGAAGTTCACGCGGGTTAAGGTCCGGGGCGCTGAAAAACTAAAGGGCGTGAAGATCTCGATTGGTTGAAACACCAGTGCCATTCTCAACCACAATCCGGATTCTGTTGTTCGTTGCTTTGATCTGCTTTCCGGCGATAGCAGCAGCGCAACAGGAAAAGCCGTCCGGGCAATCGACCATCACCGGTCGAGTGGTATTTGCCGACACCGGGCGTCCGGTGCGCCGCGCTGTCTTGAAGTTGTATACGGACATAAAGCTCAAACCAGCGAGAACTACCGCGGCGAACATTCGTGGAGAATTTCGGTTTAGCGAAGTTGCGGCAGGCTCATATTTTGTTGTCGCGGAAGCGCCGGGTGTGTTGTTTCCTCGCTCGGCTTATACGATGAATGAGTTTGGGATCGGCACGGACACGGAAATAGAGCAGACGCAGGTCAGCGTCGACGGAAAAAACTCGGTCCGTTGCGAAGTGCGGGTCGCCCGGGCTGGGACGATCCGAGGCGCCATCACGTACGCCGACAAAGAACCGGTCCTGGATGGTCGGATCATACTCTTTCGTCGAAAAGACGGCGTAGTGACGCCTTTTTTTGCAGAGGCTAAGACGACGAACGATCGCGGCATGTATCGAATCGATGGCCTGCCCGACGGAGAATATTTTCTCGCCGTCGCTGCGGGAAGGATATCACCAAGCAATTTCAGAACCTCTGATGAAACAGGACTTCCAACGGCCTACTATCCGGGCGTCGCAAGTATTACTGAAGCAAAGGCGATTCAGATTCAATCCGGATCGGACGTCGCCGGAATAGACATCACGCTCGTCGATGAACCACTGCGACAGATTTCGGGCGTAGTCAAATGGCGACAGAACGGAACCGTCCCTGAGAAAGCTGCACTGATCCTGCGTCGGAAAGACGAACCGAAGGTCGATCTCTCGCTCTTTACCTTGTATGAATCGATGTCGCATGAACGAGGATGGCGGGAGCTTCATCACTAGAGATCCTGGGCCCGTATTTAGAAGTTTTCCGCCGTTCGTAGAGGCTGATAAAAAAGGAGAATGGACGTTCGCCGATATTCCGCCGGGAACGTACGTGATTACAGCCTTTGCCATTCCAGGATCCAGGAACGAAAAAATTCAAGAGGGACATGGCGAGATAGTTGACGACAGCGCCACAGGTTCGGAAATGGACCAAAAGCGAATGGTCGTTCAACGAGTTGAGGTCACGGTCGACGACGAAGACCTGAAAGACGTTACTATCGAGTTGCCGAATGGTAACAGGATTTTAGGGACCGTTACGGTTGACGGATCAGAAGCCGTCAAGGCATCGATCATGGTAGACCAAAAGGGCGGAAATGAGATTCTGGTTAATGTCGAGCGTTACAACAATCCTGACGGCACCTTCGTCCTCGAAGGTATTCCAAACGGCGAGGTGATACTCGACGCCGACGTGTCGGCGTTTCGTGATTTCTACCTGAAGTCGATCTCTCTTGGCAGCCAGGATTTGTTGCGCGAACCACTGGTCGTTACGGAAGGCGCCGAAGTCACCGGCGTGCGAATAGACATCGGCAAGGGAATGGCGGTCCTGAGTGGGCGCGTTCAGTTCAAAGAAGATGAATCGGTCGTCGCAGGCGGTGGCGTGCTGCTTATGAAGGCTGATTCGAAGTTGTGGCATTTGCGCAGCTCACGTCGTTTTGCGATGACGAATGCCGCCGGTGAGTTCAAGTTGTCGTGCGCACCGGGAGAGTATCTTGTTTTCACCTGGCCCGCCGGCGCTCAGCCGTTGCAGTCGATCGAAGAGTTTGTGCGATTGCATGCTGCCACCGCGCGAACCATTTCTTTGCAGAGTAAAGAAGAAAAGCAGATCGAATTGACCGTCGCGAAGCCCAGGAAATGATGCCGGCCATCCGAACCATTCTTGTGAGCATGGTGGTATGTCTTTGGATCCTCACGTCACCAATTAAATCGTTGGCCCAGACAGATCCCGACCCGGAACGCAGAACCGGAGGATCGACTGTGCGTGGAACTGTGACGTATTCCGACACGGGCCGTCCGATGCGCTACTCCAGCGTGCACCTGATCAACGACGATAACGGCGCCTACGCCGGTCACGCCGTCACTAATGGACGCGGTCAGTTCGTGTTGGGACATGTGACGGCTGGACGTTACATCCTGTACGCCGATTTGCCGGGAGTTCTCGTGCCTGGCCGCTACGAGCGGAACATCGGGACCGGTGAGCTCACAACTCCGGCTCAATGCGAAAAGAGATCTTTTCATCGAAGTTGTCGTTAACGGGACCGACAGTGTTGACGTGAAGATCCAGGTCGTTCGCGGCGGTGTTATTACCGGACGAGTCGTAAGCGAAGACGATCAACCGGTTCCCAATGCCGAGATCAACCTACTGAAACGCGAAAACGACAAATGGATACCGGACGTATCGAGATGGAGCGGAGCTGCGGAAGAGGATCGCACGAAGACCGATGCGAGCGGCGTTTATCGTATCGCCGGTTTGGAAGCAGGCGATTACATCGTTCGCGTCTCGGAACCGACCATCGGTTACGACAGATTCGCCCATGCCGAGGACGCTTACAGCGACGGCTCACTGATGGTGACGTACTATCCGACCGCCACGAATATCAAAGAGGCGCAATCCGTGACTGTCGTTGAAGGCAGTGAATCGAGCGGTGTGGACATTCGTCTGCCGGAGCGCATCCCTCGTTCGATCTCCGGTAGCATCACACATGGACCAGATGACGCGCCGGCGGGCTATATCGGCATCCTGGTCGAGCGGACGGACGAGGCCGGTTTTCTTAGAGATCTCGATACCACAAGTCGAGCGGATAACAACGGCAACTGGGTGGTGCAGGGAGTTCCCGCGGGAAACTACGTGCTGAGATTCAGCGGCTCAGTACGATCCGGTTCCGGCGAATCGGGACGCCACGTTTATATCGCTCCGAAACGGGTTGCCGTAACGGTTGCAAACGAGGACGTCGTCCTAAACACCAAAGTCGAGCCGGGCCCGATCGTTTACGGCTCAGTCAAATTCGAAGGTCCCCCACCGGATTCCGTGCATGACCTAAATCTGGGAGTAGTTCTCGCCAGCGAAGGATCCGAGCGTCCGCTGAATAACCCGAGTCGCAGATCGAATCCGAATTACAAGTGGGGGTATCTCCGCGACAAGAGCAAGTTTGAGATAAGAGAACTGGCCCCCGGCAAGTATTGGTTTGTGATGTCGGGGTTTGATCCGGACCTGTACTACGTGAAATCAGTAACGCGAAAAGGCGTCGATCTCGCGCAGAGTCCGTTCACATTGGCCGCGGGAGCAGAATTCGGCGACGTATTGGTGACGCTTGGTACAGACGTGGCAACTATCGAAGGCCAGGTCAGCAATCTAAAACCAAAGACGTCGCCGAACGAAACAAAGACGTCAGCCGGTGACGTTGTCGTTATGCTCGCTCCGGCAAACGACGCGACTCGCCGGTTCAGTCGCGGGCTTCTGACGGTGCATCCGGATGCTCATGGCAAATTCACTTTTACTTGTGGACCAGGCGAGTACTTCCTTGCCGCTTTTACTCGTGCGCAGCGAGAGAAACTTACGACGCCGTTAACCGAAGACTACTTCAAGCAAGACAATGGCGCGGGTGCGCGCCAGAAGTTTCAACGTGTTAAGGTCCGCGCGGGTGAGAAACTAAAAGGACTGACGTTGCCGATCGGAGTCAATTAATTGCTGCACTCGATAACACAGATGCGCGTTCTGCTGTTCGTCGTCGCACTAGTTTGTCTTCCGTCGATCGCAGTGGGCCAACAAAACCAGCGAAACCAGCCGCCGGCCGGACAATCGATCATCAGCGGCCGCGTAATCTTTTCCGACACAGGCCGCCCGGTGCGCCGCGCCACGGTCAAGCTGTTTACGAACCTGAGCTTTCCTCACGTGCGAACAACGCCGGCCAACCAGCGCGGCGAATTTCGATTCACTGAAGTTGCAGCAGGTTCCTACTTCGTCATGGCCGAGTCGCCGGCCATCGTGTCGCCTCAGTCGTCATTCGCGATTACCGAGTTTGGGATAAACAGCTACACCGCCGAACCAGATCAGACGCGCGTTACTGTCGACGGCAAGAATACCACCCGCTGCGAAGTGCGAGTCGTACGCGCGGGCACGATCAAGGGAACGATTACGTACGTGGATAAAGAGCCGGTGGTGAACGCGCGAGTCATGCTGTTTCGCCGGCAAGGCGGTAGCGTCACTCCACTCCTAATCACCAGGACTATAAGGACCAACGACCGCGGCATGTACCGCATTGACGGTGTCCCCGACGGCGAGTATGTCGTCGGCGTAAGCGTCGGAAACAGTTCGGGTGAGAGAGTGGATCCGATTCTACAAAAAGCAGGTTTGCCAAATGCTTACTATCCCGGCGTGACGAGTCTTGCGGAAGCGAAACCGATCTCGATCCAGTCAGGAGCGGAAGCGCCAGGCATAAGTTTCACAGTTGCCGACGACAATCTCCGACGAATATCGGGCGTGCTCAAATGGAAGCAGAGCGGCGAGATGGTCCGCGGCGTGGTGAGTATCCGCCGGAAAAACGATCCGAGATCGGACCTCTCTTTGACGAGCTTGTTCCGAACAGTCACTGCGGATGATGCGGACCTCGACACCCTGAAGCGGCGAGATATGATGCTGATGCTGTTGACGCTACCGCCGGTTGCGGAGGTTGAAAAAGGCGAATGGCAGTTTGAAGATCTGGCGCCCGGTACCTACATCCTCACCGGATACGCATCGCTGCCCGAGAAGAGAGCGTCCGGAAGAGGGGAAGCAGGCGCCGATCCTGATTCTCCTCCTGACGGGACGTGGCTTAAGGACCGGTGGGTAAACCAACCCGTCGAGATCACTTTAGAAGACCAGGACAAGGACGGCGTTACGATCGAGCTGACGGAGGGTGGACGTATCCTGGGTTCTGTTAGCGTGGTGGATGGATCACCCCCTCCGCAAATTCCGATCTCAGTCGATTATGAACACAAAGCGGAATTCCTGATGAGTCTGCCCCTCTTCAATAAGCCGGATGGCACGTTTCTGCTGGAAGGTATTTCGGCCGGCGAGGTGTGGCTCGACGCCGAGTTCTTTGGCCGCGAGGATTTGTACCTCAAGTCGATCACGCTGGGCGGCCAGGACTTGATGCGCGAGCCACTGCGAATGAACGAAGGCGGCGAAATCGCGGACGTGCGTATCACTCTCGGAAAGGGAGTGGCGACTCTGAGTGGGCGCGTACAGTTGAAGGAAGACGGATCGCCCGCGGCGAGCGCGGGCGTACTCGTCGTGAAGGCGGATCCGAAGTTGTGGCATTTGCGCAGTTCACGGTGGTTTGTAAATACGGATGCGCTGGGTGCATTTAAGCTGACGTGTGCGCCGGGAGATTATCTTGTTTTCACCTGGCCCGGCGGAGGTCAGCCGCCGGGATCCGTTGGAGAGTTGATTCGCGCGCAGGCGTCCACGGCGCGAACCGTATCGTTGCAGAGTAAAGAAGAGAAGCGGATCGAGTTGTCGGTCAGTGCGCCGCGCAAGTGAGTAAGTAAATCACGGATGACCCCCACACGCTGGATGATTCGAACACTGCTGCTGGCCTCGTTCGTCCTTTGTTGGACCATCGACGTCAAACCGCAAACCGAAGACAAGCCGAACGGATCAACCGTTCGCGGCGTTGTGGTCTATTCCGATACCGGCCGTCCGCTGCGCCACGCGCGCGTCACTCTTTTCACGGTAGGCAGTAAGTTGCTAGTGAATACCGCCAGCGATCTACGCGGCCGCTTTGAATTTGAAAACGTGCCGGAAGGCAAATACCGTCTTACTGTCGAGGCTCCCGGGCTACTGACACCCTACAGCAATGTTGCGCGCGCTCGAACCATCGTTCCGGAGTCCCCTTTTCCTGACATCGACGAGCTTGCCACGCAAGTCACTGTAAACGGAATCGACAGCGTCGACCTGAAGATCAAGGCGGTGCGCGGCGGTGTGATTACCGGAAGGGTTGTCAACGACGACGATCAACCGGTGCAACATGCGGAAATCAGACTGTTGCGTCGTGAGAAGGGTAAGTGGGTGCCGCTATGGCGTACCTGGACCATGCACCACGAGGACGCACAAAGAGCGGACGCGACCGGTGTTTATCGAATCGCCGGTCTTCCTTCGGGTGATTACCTGGTGCGCGCTTCCGAACCCTCACTCGCCGACGACTACGTCCCGGGCGACGAGGACGCCTACAGCAACGGTTCATTCTTTGTCGCCTATCATCCAGCCGCAACACGCCTCAAAGACGCGAAGTTCGTGTCCGTAACAGCGGGTAACGAAACGACCGGTGTCGATATTCGCATGGCCCAACAAGCGCCTCACACGCTCAGCGGGACACTAAAATCTGAACTCCTTGGAAAGCCCGGCAGTTCCTTCGCGATTACGGTCGAGCGGAGCGATGAAGCAGGGTTTAGCACGGCGATTCAAAATTCCACTGCGGGCGCTAGTAAGGAAGGTAAGTGGGAAGTTGTGGGACTTCCGGCGGGAGAGTACCTGGTGACGATCGCCGGCGCAGCGATTACAGTCAAGGATGAAAATGTTGAACATGAACACTCGTTACCCAAACGAATCACAGTCAAACTTCAGGACCAAAAGGTCACCATACTCAACACGACTCTTACGCTCGGCGCACAGGTCGTGGGAACGGTAATGTTGAACGGCAAGCCGCTGGCTCGCGAAAGTTCCCTGACCGCCGCGGTAATGCCGGTGGAAGACTCCGCCGGCGCAAACGGCACAACGGACCAGTCTGACAAGCCGTCGTTTGAGATTGGACTGGTGAATTCGAACGGCAAGTTCTCAATTGCACCCTTGCTGCCGGGAACGTACTGGTTCGAATTTTTCTTGGCGAAACCGGATGAGTTTTACGTAAAGTCAGTCACCCGAAAAGGAATTGACCTCATGCAGACGCCGTTCAAACTTGCCGACGACGTCTTATTCGAGGACGTCGTGGTTACACTCGCGACTGACCTGGTGAGCGTTGAAGGCCAATTGATGTTGCCGGAGGCCGAACAATTAACCGGCGGCGATGTAACAGTCGTCATGGCCCCGGCAAACGAAGTGACTGGCCGATTCAATCCCGGGACGAGGACTCTACCAGCCGGTGCGAAAGGAAAGGTCGCGTTTCGTTCTCCACCGGGAGAGTACTTGATCGCCGCTATTATGACCGCGGACTACAAAACGATCGCTCCGCAGTTCGACAATGAATACTTCGCAAAGAATGCTGAAAAGTTTCTGCGCATCAAGCTGAGCGCCGGTGAGAAGGTTAAAGACCTGCGTGTGCCGATGTTGAAAAAGTAGAATGACGAAGATGCGATTTTTATTTTTAGTTGCGCTGATCTGTTTGCCGTCCATCACCGCCGCAGCACAGGTGAACAAAGGCGAATCGACGATCAGCGGGCGCGTCGTCTTTGCCGACACAGGAAAACCGGTCCGCCGCGCTACGGTGAGGTTGTTCTCCCGCCTCGACCGTCCGCCCGCGCGAATCACCTGGACCAACGCACGCGGCGAGTATCGCTTCAACGAAGTAGCTGCGGGCACGTACTTCGTGTTGGCCGAAATTCCCGGCGGCCTTTCGCCCGTCAAAGCGTTTGGCGTAACCGAATTCGGTTTGAACAGCGACATTGACGTCGAACAGACGCACGTCACTGTCGATGGTAAAGGTGCAACGCGTTGTGAGTTGCGAGTGGTGCGCGGAGGTGCGATTAGGGGAACGATCGTTTACGCCGATAAGGAACCGGTGACCGGAGCGACGATCGCGCTCTTTCGTCGCAAGAACGGCGTGACCTTGCCGTTTTATGGCCTGCGAGTCGAGACAAACGATCGCGGTATGTATCGGATCGATGGTCTACCCGAGGGCGAGTACTTCGTCGGTGTGGTCGACTCGATAGGGAGAGTTCTTTCCGAAGAACCGGACAAGGAGACCGGTGTTGTCGCTGCGTACTATCCCGGTGGTGTCAGCATAACGGAAGCGAAAGCGATTCAGGTCCAGGCAGGATCGGAAGTAAGCGCGATCAATATCACGCTTCGTGACGACCAACTACATCAGATTTCGGGTGTAATCAAATGGCGCGACAGCGAGGCTCCAGTTGTCCACGGGTTCGTTGCAACTGCGCAGACTCGATGAACCGAAGGCTGAGCCGTCATTTTCCCAATACCTGAGTACCTCGGCATCCCTGCCTGGCCCCGACGGGTACACCTCGTCCCGTGATGCTGTTGACTTGACGATGCAGAACTTTCCGCTCTCCGCTGATGCGAATGCCGCCGGAGAGTGGAAGTTTCCAGAGCTGCCGCCGGGGAAATATGTCATAACCGCTTACGCCCCCGTTTCGCAGATACAGAGACCGCCGGTGAACTTCGACGGTGTTCGGAAGTTTGATCTCCAATCGATGATGAGTGACGGCGATCCAGGGCCAATGATTAAACGTCAATTCGAAGTCACCCTGGGCGACACAGACCTGAACGATGTGGTGCTCGAGATGACTGCAGGGGCGCGCATTTCCGGCAAGATCGTGACCGACGAATCTCCTGTGCCGAGCATTTGGCTATTCGCGAATCGCGACGGACGACCGGCTCATGAGGCGACGTCGTTCGGCATCTACGGGAACGGATCTTTTGTTTTGGACGGCGTTCCGAGCGGCGACACACGAATCGAGGCGAGCCCAGTGGCCACCGATGTATACGTGAAATCGATCACGCTCGGCAACCAGGACCTCATGCGCACTTCATTCCGAGTGGAAGAGGGCGCCGAGATTACGGGAATCCGGATCACGTTGGAACGAGGTTCGGCAAAGCTTTCCGGACGACTGTTGTTGAGCGAAGGCGGCTCGCCGGCCGTAGGCAGTGGACTATTACTCGTCAAAGCCGATCCGGCATTGTTGCAATTCACGACTGCGCGTGCGCTTGCGATCGCAGACGCTGCGGGCGAGTTTTTCCTGGAGTGCCCACCGGGCGACTACCTCGTCTTTACCTGGGCGGCAGGAAATCATCCGCCGCAATCGACGGCGGAATTTATCCGGACCCATGCGGCAAGCGCACGTCGGATCACATTGCAGAAGGATGAAGAGAAACAGATCGAACTGACTGTCGCGAAGCCAAAGCAATGAGGCGCCAAGGCTCAATCGTTCAATGGCTCATCGCATAGATCACCACGTTGATTCCCACCTTGTAAGCAGGCAAACCGTACTTCACGGGATAAGCAGGATCGTTGATCCATTCCCACGCGTCGCCGAGATCGCAATTCCGCGCGATGAACGCGACCAGGCGTCCATTCTTGTTCTCCACGCCCATGTAGTGCGGAACGACGCCGCCCTTTTCTGAGGTGACTCCGCGCTGGGCGTTGTAGACGTTCGGAACCTGGACCACCTCTTCCACGTCGAGATAAGCATGGAAGATCGGGTGACTCAGCGGCAGGTCTTTGATCTCGTATTCAGGAACGATCTTGTGAAACTGTTCCTGCACGTTCTGCCATTCGTATTCGCCCCAGAAGTCGTCGAGGAAGATGAAACCGCCGCGCATGATGTACTCGCGCAGTCGGGCGGCCTGTTCGGGTGACAGTTCCATGAAGCCCGGCTCGACGATGTAAAGGATCGGATAATCGAAGATGCGATCGTCGAGTATTTCGAGTGCTTCCGGACGTGGCGCGATCTTGAGATTTGTTCCGGCCCATTCACGCAGGCCGACGATGAAGTTGTTGTCTGCTTCGGGATAGTCGGTGGTCCATGTACCGCCGCCGTAGCTGCGCCGGCCGGAGCCGCGGAAGGGCGATTCGTAGATCGTGCGGACGAAAGTGAACTCGCCGAACGATGCGCCCGTGTCGGTGTTCGTTGTGGTTGGACGACGGCGGTTGCGGAAGTTTCCGAACTGATCAAACTGCGATTGCGCGACCGTATGGGATCAGCAGCGCGACTACGATGAGTATGAGTAATGACAAACTTCATTTTCATTGCTTACTGCTTGGGCCTTGCTCCCGACAATCTCCGGTAGTATTCCTCGACGGCACGGCGGTATTTCTCAGGCGCTGCGCCTTCGTCTCTTAGTCGCAGGTTGGTGCGTCCGCTTAGTTGTTGCAAGTGGCGGCTCAGTTCGAGTTCGAGCTGGCGCAACGGTTCGATAACTTCCTGTTTGACGTAAGAGGCGGTGGCGGCGTCGCCTTCCATGCGTCCGTCGGCGAGTCGTTTCAGCTCTTCGATCACTTCGTCGAGCTTGCCGGCGCCGAGTCCGGTTGTGCCCCATTCGCGTCGGAGAGTCCTGAGCTTCGCGGAGTCGTTCGCGAACTTCAGCGGAGAACTGGCGGTTGTCGCCCCAGGCGCCGCCGACTGGTCCCCACTGTGGTCCAAGGTACTGGCGGTTGTTGCGGCCGTCGCCGCCGTTTTGGGTACCGCCGGATTGTTGCGAACCTTGCTGTTGGCCTTGTTGCTGACCTTGTTGTCCCTGGCCCTGTTGACCGCGTTGGCCTTCCTGTCCCTGTTGTCCGTCTTGTCCTTGTTGACCTTGTTGTCCGCGCTGACCTTCCTGTCCTTGTTGGCCCTGCTGGCTTTGTCCTTGTTGGCTCTGTTGTCCTTGCTGGCTTTGTTGACCGCTTTGGCCCTGCTGACCTTGCTGTCCTTGTTGACCTCTTTGACCTTGTTGCGCACGTTCATCCAGACGCCGGCGCAACGAGTCGAGGTTGTCGGCGAGTTGACGTGTGCGGTCCAGGCTCTCTTCAGCACTCGAACCGTTTGATCCGCGTGCGCTCTGCTCTGCGGCCTGTAGACGTTCGGACAGGTTGTTGAGACTGCGCTCGATCGCGCGTTCGTCATTGCGACCTTGCTGTTGACCGTTTTGACTCTGACCGTTTTGACCTTGTTGTCCCTGCTGGCCTTGTTGGTTGCCGTTCAGCGACTGCTTGCTCTCGCGAATGCGATCCGCGACGCGATCGCGCGCGAGTGAATCGGCGGCATCTTTCAACTGTCGCGCCGCACGCTGCTGTCCCTGACCCTGGCCCATCGAACGCGCTGACTGTTCGATGTCCTGTTGCAGGTTCGAAACCGTGTCCGCCAGCGTGTCTTTCCGTTCTGCCATTTGCTCGCGCGCTTTGCGGGAGTTTTCGTCCTGCGCACTCTGACCACCGCGTCGTGAAAGGTTTTCCATGTCCTTCGCGATCTCGCGTTGTCGCGAAGCCGCTTGCGCCGCACGCTGACGGAGATCCGAGATCTGCTGTTGCCTACCCGAAGAACCTGTTTGACCCGCGCGTTGCTGTCCACTCGCGCCGCTCATCTGTTGCAGACGTTGCTGCGCCTGTTGCAAACGTTCCAGCGCGCGTTCGTTTTGCGCGATCGACTCGTTTGGATTGCTGCGTTGCGACGCCTGCGCTTTTTGCAATTCGTCGGCCGTTTGATTGAGCTGCTGGGCCAACTGCTGCATTTGCGCATCGCGACGTTCGCGCGAGAGACGTTCGAGCTCACGCGCGGCTTTGCGCGTTTCGTCGATCATCTCCTGCTGTTGTCGCTGGCTGCCGCCCGATCCTCCGCCCTGCATCTGTTGCTGGCGACGGCGTTGTTCTTCGAGCGCTGCCTGCTGGCGGCGAGCGAGTTCTTCGAGCCGACGTTCTGCTTCGCTTTTCTGCTGTTCCGCTTGCTGTTGTTGCGCCCGCTGCACGGTCTCGTACTGGTTCTTCATCTTGTCGAGCTCGAGATCGAAGAGACCGGAGAGTTCCTGTTGTTCGCGTTGACCGCCGCTGCTGCCCTGACCGCTCTGATTACCGAACGCGACCTGCACTTCGCGGAAGATCGCGTCGGCGGCGAGTAGTCGTTGCAGTGCGCGTTGTTCTGGTGGAAGCGCATCTTTACCTGTTTGTTTTCTCAACGGAGGCGGCGCGCCTTCCATCTCTTTCGCGGCCTGACGAAGATGCTCAGCCATCTCGGCGACCTGTTTTTGTCCATCAGTGCCACCGAGCCGCCGGCCCATGCGATCGAGAAACTCGAGCGTGTCGGTGCGCAATTTCTCCTGCCCTTGAGCGACCGCTTCGTAACCGTCTTTGCGTTCCTGCTCGGTGTACTTGTCGCCTTCGCGAATCAAACGATGCGTGGCCGCGATCAGATCTTTTTGCCGGCGCGAGAGTGCGTTCTGGTCCTGCTCACCGCCGCCGCCACCGCCACCCGCCGCCTTGCTGCTGCGCCTGCTTGTACTCCATCTCAAACGGCTTCACTTCGATGAAGTAAATGTCGCTGGTGGATTCGTTGCTCGCGTCGCGCGCCTTCGCGTAGTAGGAGATGAAGTCGCCGGGTTTGAGACCGTATTCTTCGAGGAAGAACGTGTACGCGCCGCTGAGCGAGCGCGCCGAGTCGCGCGTCAGTTGCTGAAGATTGACCTTCTTCTCTTCGCCGCCGTTGACCGAGAAGTGCAGGTCCATCGATACGACGCCGTAATCGTCTTCGGCGCGTGCCTGCGTGAACACTTCTTCGAGGTTCGTGGCTTTCTTGTCGCGGCCGGGTTTGTCGAACGAGATCGTCGGCGCTTGATCGACGAGGACTGACACGTCGTACTCGTTCGATCCTCGATATGCTTCGCCGTCGGTGCTGACGAGTTCGATGTAATAACTCGTGTCGCTCGTGACAGTGAGTTCGCCTACGAAACTCACCGCCCTGCTGTTTCATCTCGACTTTCTTGCCGTCGGGATAGACGATGCGCGCCGCGCGCACTTTGCCGGAGAGTTTCGCCGTGATCGTCGCCGTCGTTCCTTTCAACGCAGCGATGTCGCCGCCGTCCTCGATTGTCTTCGTCGGAAGATTTGTGAACGCGGGGAAGTTAAGCGTCAGATCGAGCTGTTTGACGTAAGGCAGATCGACGACGTTCAGTTTGTAAACTTCCGAACGAATGCTGTTCGACTCCACGAAGTATTCCATCGAGTCCTGAATGTTGAAGATCGAGAAGCGGAAGTCGCTGCGCGCTTTCGCGGGTTCCATCGTCTGGCCCTGGAAGTCGGCACTGGAACCGGCCGGTCGCGCGAAGACGGTTACCGTTTGCGAATCGAAGTTGACGAGCGTGGCGAGAATGTCCTGGTCGGATCCTTTCGGAACGCGGGCCGTGCCGGGTTTTACTTTGATACTCAGCGCGTTTGTGGATGCAGCGAGTGTCGTTGGAGTTACGAGTTGGGCCACGCCTTCCGAGATCTCGCGCGGTCCCCACTTCAGCACGCCGGCGAACAACAAGAGACTCGCGAGTGCGGCGCCGCCGTACATCATCAGACGTGAACGGCGAATCACGTTTCGCACGTCGAGAGTTGCGGAGACGTCGTTCGCATCGCGATAGAGCCGGTTGACGATCGCGGGCGAGATGCCTTTCGCGTTGCCGTTTGCATATTCGACTGCGGTTACGAGCCGGTCTTCAGTGCCGAATGTGCGTTCCTCGATGAGACGAGCGAGTCGAGCGTCGGTGATGCGTTTGAGCAGCGGACGAACCAGTGCGAAGTAGATGGTGGCCAGGCAGGTGAGCAGCGCGCCGGCGCGAAGTACGATCAGCGCCGCGCCATTGTAGCGATAACGATGGGCGGCCCAGCCGGTCAGCAGCAGGACGACGGCGACCACGCCGACGCTGATCGCCACTCCTCGCAGTGAAAGCAAAAGTTGCCGCCGCGATCTCGCTTTGCGCAGGAGATCCTGCAATAGGTTCGTTTCAGGGCTCATTAGTACCCCCTATCGTTACCCGACCATTTTCACCATTTTTGTTCGCCGCGCCAATACGGATTCTGCAAGCAACAGCAGCAGCGCCAGCAACAGCAGCGACCACCAGACCCTCTGCCGTCCTTCGACTTCCTCGCCGCTCACGTTTCGATTCGCCTCGCTGCCTTCACCCGTGCCCGTGCCGCCTGTTACCCCGGCGACGAACTGACCAAAATCCAACTTCGTGAAATCGCCTTCAGCGCCGTCAGTATCTACTGCCGCAAAACCCGGTTGGGCGTTGTAGCGCAAGCGGTAGAAACCGAGCTCACGCGCGGTGACCAGCAGATCGCCGTCGGGTGTGTTGCGTCCTTCGGCGAGTCGCGCGCCTGCCGGTGTGTCAACCGGCGGCAGTTGTCCATTCGCTTCCTTGCGAACGGTGAACGTCTGGCCCAGACCATACCACGCGTTCTCTTCACGCGCGCCCGCGTACCGGACCATCTGATGAATGAACGGCAAATACAGCGGCGTCAGCGGCAGATCGTTCCAGCTTGGACCAAGCGACGAAGTGAACAGCATCACTCGACCTTTGCCGGTGCGTGATTCAACCAGCGCGGGACTGCCGTCTTCGAAACGCGCGAGAACGGTTGCGGTCGCGGACGGTTCGGAACGGAAGTAGCCAATGACGTGCGCCGCGGCAAGCCGTCCACTCCCCTGAAACACTTCGAAGATCGGATGGTCGAACTTCACATTCGTGATTGCGACACTCTCGCCCGCCTTCGTTTGCACTGGCTCGCGCAGCGTTGCGGGCATGATGCGTTGCAGGGCATTGAAACTGTCAGTGGTGGTGCGTGGTCCAGTGGAAACGATGACCTGACCACCGGCTTCGACAAACTTCATCAGCGCATCGGCGAGCGCACCGCTGATTGGACCGGCGTCGTTGAGCACGACGAGCGAATATTCCGGGATCCCGGACGGATCGACCGAGCCCGTGCTCTTCAACGTGAACGTGAACGGCAGATCGTCATTGGTCGTCAACGCGCTCTGCAGGTGCAAACTGTCGCTACGTCCACGCGAAGCGCTCTCCATGATCAGCGCTTTCGAAGGCGTCTCCCGTCGTAACGTGAAATAGAAGCGATTGTCAGGCGCGAAGTCGCCGGAGACGACGTCGATCGTGCAGCGGTTGGCGCCTTCGTTGAGATTGAACCCGGTGAACTCAATCACTCGCGAATCGCGGCTGTTGAGACTGATGTCGCGCTTCTCGACCGTCTGCTCGTTGATCTGGAAATCGACCTGGATGCGATCGCGCGGCGTGTCGCCGAAGTTGCTGACGTGGACCGCGAGATTGTCGAGATACTTCTGTCCGAACACGACGCCACGCGCTTCGACGTTCGTGACCGCGACGTTCGGAGCGGGCTCGTTTCCGGCAACGTCGATCGTCGTAAGCTGCGTGCTGTTCGCGAGTTTGAAGGTCGCGGTGTTTTGACTCCAGCCGGGCGCCTGGAAGTCGGAGATCATCACGATCCGCTTCGGTCCGCTTGTTTCGATCTCGCCAAGTAGCGACTCAGCGCCGCGCAGCGCTTGTTCGTAATCTGTTCCGTCCCAGCCGGCGCTCAGCGTCCTCACGGCCAACCGCAAACGGCTTTTGTCGGCAGTGAAGCGATTGACGACTGCGTAACGTTTATCGAAGCTCAGCAGCGCGATCTGTTCGTCGTTGCGTGCTTCGTCAACGGCAGCTTCCGCACGTTTCTGAGCTTCAGCGAAGAGCGGCTCGCGTCGCATGCTTAATGAATTGTCCAGGAGAATCACGGTCGCGCCTGCGGCTTTTGTTTCTTTCGCGGAGCTGCCGCCGCTGAAGAACGGACGCGTGAACGCGATCACGATCAGCAGTATTGCGAGACAGCGGAGCAGAAGCAGCAGCAGGTTCTGCAGTGTGCGGCGACGGATGGTGCGCTGCGGCACCTGACGCACGAAGACGAGCGCAGGGAATTGGACCTTGCGCGCACGCGTGCGTCGCACGAGATGCACGAGTATCGGCGCCGCCAATGCAGCTACACCCAGAAAAAATAATGGCGTCAGAAATGACATTCGTTTTTGTCAGTTGTCCGTAGTCAGTTGTTTTCACCAGCGGCCACTGACTACTGACCACTGACCACTTTCTCACCTGCCGGCGCGTCGCGACAGGAACGAGAACAACGCAAAATCCAATGGCTGCTTCGTCGTCAACATTTCGTAATCAACATGGTTCGCAGCCGCACAACTACGCATGTCGTCAACGTGCTGTTTCATCCGTTCGCGATAGCCGCCCATCACGACTTCCGGAAGCACCGGCATCTGTTCCTGCGTCTCCGCGTCTTCGAGCAGCAACACCGGATCGGTGAAATCGAAGTCGAGCTCGTTCTGATCGAGCACGTGAAAAGCGACGAGGTCGTGTCCTTTGAATCGTAGATGCTGAAACGCTTCTTTCAGACGGTCTGCATGATCGTAGAAGTCGGAGATGAGCACGACGATGCCGCGGCGCGTCAGTATCTCGGCGAGCTGATGCAGCGACTCAGCTAGACGCGTCTCACCGCCCGGTTGCAGCATCGATATCGTGCCGAAGATCGTTCGCATGTGACCGGTGCGATTGCGCGCGGGCACATGTGTGTGGACCTTGTCAGAGAAGCCAACGAGGCCGACGGCGTCCTGTTGCCGGTTCAGCAGGTATGCAATCGAAGCCGCGAGAAACTGCGCGTACTGCAACTTCGTCACAGAGCTCGCATGCGCGTAATCCATCGACGCGCTCGTGTCGACCAACACATGACACTGCGTGTTCGTGTCGGCGCGATATTTTTTGATGAAGTAACGATCCGTGCGGCCGAGCAATCGCCAGTCGAGATAACGTAAGTCATCGCCCGGGTTGTACTGTCGATACTCGGTGAACTCCGTCGAGAAGCCGGTGTACGGCGAACGATGGAGACCCGACATGAAACCTTCGACAACGGCGCGCGCGAGTAGTTCGAGCGATCCGATCCGCGCGAGCAGTTCCGGGTCGAGAAATCTCGCTGGTGTTGTCGTTGGAGTCATAATTCGTTAACTCTTAGCCACAAAGAGGCACAAGAAACACAAGACCAAAATCATTGTGTCCTCTTGTGGCTATAGTCCGCTCTTTGGTTCCGGTACGTGTTCGATCAACTGCTTGATTACCTGGTCCGAATCGACCTTCTCCGCCTCCGCCTGGAAGTTCAACAACACACGATGCCGCAGGACAGCCGGCGCAACCGCGCGTATGTCTTCGCACGAAACGTTGTAACGCCCGCGCAGGATCGCGCGCGCTTTGCCGCCGAAGATCAAAAACTGCGAAGCGCGCAACGACGCGCCCCACGTCACCCATTTGTTTACAAACTCCGGCGCGGGCGGCGTTCCCGGCCGGCTCGCATTCACGAGCCGCACTGCGTAACGAGCGACGGTGTCGGAAGCAGGGACCTGTCGCACGAGTCGTTGAAACGCGATGATCTCGTCCGCCGACATCATCCGTTCGAATTCGAAATCCTGCGGCGAAGTCGTTTGCTTCACCACTTCGACTTCCTCTTCTTCCGGCAGGTATCCGATCTTCACGTTGAACATGAAACGATCGAGCTGCGCTTCCGGCAGCGGATAAGTGCCTTCCATCTCGATCGGATTCTGCGTGGCGAGCACGTGAAACGGGCGCGGCAGATCGTAACTGACGCCCTGCACCGTGACGCGTCCTTCCTGCATTGCTTCGAGCAATGCAGCTTGCGTCTTCGGCGGCGTGCGGTTGATCTCGTCGGCGAGCACGATGTTCGCGAAGATTGGACCAGGAATGAACTGCAGTGCACGCCGTCCGGTGGCGCGATCCTCTTCGATGATCTCCGTGCCGGTGATGTCGGCGGGCATCAAGTCGGGAGTGAACTGAATGCGTTTGAACGAGAGATCGAGAACGCTGGCGATAGTGCGAACCAGCAGTGTCTTGGCTAGTCCGGGGACGCCGGTGATGATCGAGTGGCCGCCGACGAACAGCGCCAGCAGCACCTGCTCGACGACCTCGTCCTGGCCGATGATGGCTTTTCTGATTTCCCGCAGGAGGCGCTCGCGCGCTGAACCCAGTTTGTCGAGCAATTGCTCGTCGCTGATCGTTAATTGGTCAACCGCCATGTTTTTCCTTTGTGCTTTGTTCGATGGGTTCACTGTCCGGTAATTCTCAACAACAACTCCTGGGCCTTATCGTAACGCGGCGCGGCTTCGAGCGCGCGCAACACTGAACGCTTCGCTTCAAGCTGACGGCCGAGTGCGTGAAACGCCGTCGCGACGTTGTAGTTTGCTTCCGCGATGTTCGGCGGCTGCAATGCGAGCGCGACCTGAAACTCCGTCAACGCCTGCGCATTATCTCTTAGATCGACGCTCAACTCGCCCGCTTGCGTGTGCAGTTTGTAATCGAACGGACTTATGTAAAAACTGGCGCGCAACGCATCGAGCGCCTTTTGTTTTTCCCCAAGCGCCGAACGAATTCGCGCTACTGCCTTTAACGCTTCGAGATTGTTCTCGTCTGTCTTGACGAGCTTTTCGAGTATCAACGCGGCCTGCGCGGCGTCGCCTTTTTCTTCGAGCATCTTCGCCAGCGACTCGTACGGATTTCCGCGCGCCGTCACGTAAGGAAAGAGCTCGAGTGGCGCGAATGTAATGCTGAACGGCGCCTGCTGTGTCTCCGTCGGCCGCCAGCAGCTCTGCCGCACGGATGCGCAGGGCGAACGTGTCCTGCGTCTGGAGTTGCTTCAACACTTCTTCTTTCGACATCGAAGCGACGACGTTGTTCTGCGTACTTAATGCCTGGTGCAGCGGCCGCGCTTTCGACTCCACGTACGCATGAAACTCGCGATCGAATTCGGCTTCACTCAGCTTCAACACCTGTCGCAGCACGTCAGGCGTGTGGGCCTTTTCGCGATAGAGTGCAAGCATCTGGAGGATGGCGTCAAAGCCGAAACGTTCGGCGATGAACTCGCACACCTGCGACGCCTGGAAGTAAGCGATCGGCACGTCCTGCGGACTGCGAGGACGCTGAAAACCGGCGTCGAGATCCGCGATCTTGAACCAGCGTCCGTCGATAAAGGAACGAACGAACAGCGGATTCCAATCGTCGCCCCAACCCGGTCGCCCGCGACGTTCTTCGTAAACCGAAAGTCCTTCGGAAAACCAGCGCGGCACGCGATAGTCGGTCATCTGCAAGGTGATGACGTGAGTGTATTCGTGCCAGAGCGTGCTGCCCCAGTTGAACTCGCCCGCTTCCCGCGCGGAAGGTGAATCCTGAACGATGACGACGCCGAAGCAAACACCGAGCGCGCCGAGTCCGGGAATGCCGAGCGTGCGCACCGCAAAGTCTTCGTGGTTCGGAAAGATCTCGACGATGATCGGGCCTTTCGGCGTGAACTTGTATTTCGCCGTCAGCTTCGCCGCAGCTTCTTCGAGCAGGCTGCCGGCGTACGGCGCCAACACGTCACTTTCCTGCGCGGAGGTTTTGATAATGAAACCGCCGCGTTTCGTTTCGCGGAAGTCAGCCATCGTGTCGAGCAGGTCGAGTGTGTTCTTGGCCCACAGGTTGAACGGGTCGCCTTTGAACGCTTTTTCGACTGCCTCGCGCCCGGCTTCCATCTGGCCGAGTCGCAGCAACGCCATGCCGAGATTGAGGTGCGCGTCCCACAGTCGGGGCGCGATCTGGATCGCGCGGCGCGCAAACGATGCAGCTTGTTCCGTGCGGCGCGTGATCGTTGCATAACGAGAAAGCGTGTTGTAGACCGCGCCGTAACGTGGACTGATCGCGAGTGTCGCCGTCACTTCCGGTTCGAAGTCTTTGTCCTGCAAGTAGAACATCGCCGCGCGCAACGAATGCGCGTCGAGTGAACGTGGATTGATCTTGAGCGCCTTGTCGATCTCAGTTGCGGCGGCGTCAAACTGGCCCATCTCCAACGCCTGCGCCGACTTGAGCGCGAGCGCCTCGACGAGGTTTGGATTGATCGCCAGCGCACGTCCCACGGCCGCGTCGTCGCCGCCGTCGATTCGTTTGTTCAGCGCGACGTCGAGATGTGCACGCGCGCTGTTTGGATTGATCTTCAGCGCGTCGTCGAGAAACTGCGCGGCGTCGCCGTATTGATACTTCGACGTAAACAACTCAGCGGCGCCGAGCTGCGCTTCGAGATAATTCGAATCGGCCTCAATCGCCGAGCGATACATGTCGTTCGCGTCCTGGAACCGGTCCAGGCGGACCAGCGCGCGGGCGATCAGCGTCAACTCAAATGCGGACTCGGGATCGTTGTCGGTGTAGTACTTGACGAATGAATCGTAAATCGGTTTGGCGCGATCTTCCTGACCAATCAGATCGAGCACTTCGGCGCGCCGCAGATCGCTGGCGAGTTTGTCGTTCGGAGCATCGGACTTCTCGGAATCGGCTGCAGCGCGTTCAAACTCCGCGATCGCTTCGGTATGTTTGCCTGTGAGCGCGAGCACTTCGCCAAGTTCGTGACGCACGGATCCGGTGTCGGGAGTTTTCGTAAGAAAGCGCCTGGCTGTGGCTTCGGCTTCAGCGTAGCGTCCGGTTTCGATGTAAACACGCAGCAGGGCTTTTTGCGCGACAACGTCGTTCGGCGCGGAAGTGAGACGCGCGCTGAGAAGTTTGAAGGCGTTGTCGTAGTCGCCCCTTTGCAGTTCAGCGAGGCCGCGCGGTTCGCTTGTTTGTGACAGGACCGATGGCCCAACACAGATCGCAGCCAACGCGCCGAACGCCAGCAATAGAAAAAGGAGCGTGGTCCTGGTTCGCATTAAGATCCTGCTTGTTTGATCGACCGATTCACTTTTGCCAGCTCGATGAAGAGACGTTCGAGCGTGGCTTCATACTCTGCTTCCGCCATGTTTGCCTTGCGCGCCGATCAGTTGTTCGATCTCGCCTTCGAGTCGCGTGCGTTCCTTCAGCAGCCGTCCCGTGGCGGCGCTTGAAGCTGCTTCGTCGACGCTCAGCGAATCGAGATACGTGGCGCGCGCGAGCAATCCCTCACCAGCTTCGGGTTTCTCGCGTCCGACACCGTCGCCATTGTCGTCGAGTAATGCATGTTCGGTGGCCAGCCGTCCGGCGCGTTTGTAGAACTCTTCTGTTAGACGATTCGCATAGACGAAAGCTTCGAGAACTGATGTGTGACCGTCCTGGTCCGTGTCGCCGTCGGTTGCGTTCAGCGCCGTGATGAAGAAGCCGGCGAAACGGGTCGCGTTCGTCTCCTGTCCGTTGCGCGTTGCGGTGACGACGATGCGTCCCTTCGCGGAAAGCGGTTTCACGAACTCGCCGCTCGCACTCGACATGTTGAATATGATGACGCGCTTCGTCGGCAGCGCCGTAAGCAACTGGTTGTAATCGGACGCTGAAAGATCCGGTCCGACGAGATTAAATTTCGCTTCTTTGCCGTCGTACGATCCGTGCCCGATCAGAAAAACAAAGAGAATGTTGTTCGTGTCTAATTCCGTCTTTAGTGAAGTTAACGTGCGTTTGACTTCCTCGGCTGTAGCCAGTTTTTCGGACAGCACTTTGATGTGCTTCGGATCGAAGCCATAGCGTTGCGAGAGGACTGAACTTAAACTCGTGGTCCACTCGGTAAATTGTTTCGCGTACTCAGGCTCGCCGCCCGGACCGTTGACGATGACGGCAAACTTGTTCGGATCACTTTTCTGGGCCGCTGATGAGGCCGCAACAAACAGAATCACAGCTAACGACGCGATATATTTCATCAAGTGAAAATTGATCAAGCGAGGCCCTCGCGTTTGCGCAGGAACCATTCGGCGCTCAGCAATCCAATGATAAGCATGAAGTTTATGGGCATGTCCCACAGGTCTTTCGTCACGCGCTCTGAATATGGCGTTTGCCGGTAGACCAGATCGTCCAGCAACGACTGCGCTTCCGCAGTCGTGAAGTACTTGCCGCCCGTTTCTGCGGCGATCCGTTTCAACAGATCGCTGTTCTGCGCCGCACTGTAGTACTCGCGGTTCAGATCGCTGACGAGGATGCTCGACTTCGCGTTCAACGTGCCGAGACCGGCGCTGGTCCCGGTCAATTCGATGCGATGCTCGCCGAGTTCGTCAGCCTTGAACTGACCGGCATAGGTGTTCACTGCGTTGAGCGTCGTGAACGTCAACGGCACGTCGACGATCGTACCCGACGGTTTCGTCACTCGGGCGACGGCGTGCGCATCGCTGACGGGATTGAAACGTTTATCGCGAACGTCGGCGACGATGTTGACGGTATCGTCCATCGCGTAAACGTCTCTTTCCGCTCCGATTTCGATCTGTTGTGGTGTGCCACTGACAACATACCGGAGCATCTGTCGCCAAAAAGTTTCATGCGCATTGTTTTTTGAATCCATGCGCATGCGCCATCGCCACGTGTCGGAGGCGGTGAGCGCGAGTGTTTGTCCGCGACCGTACCGTTGTTGGACCAGCAGCGGCGCCGTCTGCCCTCCTCCTTCGGCGCGTCGCGCTTCCAGCAACACTGATGCGCCGGGTTTCACGTTCGCGAGCACTTGTGACACGGAGATCGGCGGCAGTTCGTTCCACGCTTTTTGGTTCGCGGCTCGATCGTCCTGCAAACGCGTGATCGGATGCGTTTGGCCCGCGCCGGTGAGAATCGGTTTGTACACCGGAGCGAACGAATTGGCATCGTCGGTTGCGCCACCAGTTAACGATACAGGCAGCAGATCGTCGATCGTCGTTCCCTTGTACTTGCCGCCGTCGAACGACAGGCGTCCGCCGATCGCGAGCAGTCCACCGCCGCGACGCGCGACGAAAGCTTCGATGCTGCGCAACTGGTCCGCCGTGAAGAATCCCGCTTCGACGCTGCCGATGACGAGCCCGTCGTACGAGAAGAGTTCTTCTTCTGTGAGCGGGAAGCCGGTGGCGAGTTCGGTTTGGCTCGCTACGCCCTGGCGATAGAACTTGTTTTCGCCTGTGCGCTGAAGTGAAACGAGGACGATGTTCTTTTCGTTGGGCGCGAGCGATTCTCGGATCTTCCCGAGTTCCCAACGCGGTTCGCCTTCGATGTGCAACAGACGCAATGGTCCGGCGATGACTTCAACGAGCGCGTCCTGTTTGTTGTTTTCGACGGTCAACTCGCCGTCGAGTGGCGTGACTTCGACGGTGTAGCGATGAAGGCCGGGCGTTGTCGGCGTGATTTCGAGATTTACCGCCTGCGTGTCGTTGCCGCGCAGGTTGACCTCTTCTGTTTTGATCGCGCGGCCGTCTTCGCGCACGCCGAGCAGGACTTTCGTCGCCTGATAGCCGCTCAATCCCACGTAGGTTTCGATGTTGACTCTCGAACCGACCAACACGCGGCGCGGCATGTTGATGCGCGTGAGTTCGGCGTCCATCGGGCGAGCGGTGTTGCCGACGCCGACCGTGAAAACCGGAATATCGCGAGCTCGCAGCTCTCGTAACGTCGCCGCGAGATCGCGTGGAACGTTTGACGCGCCGTCCGTGGCCAGTACGACAGCGGACAGCGGCATTCCCGACGAGCGTTTGATTGTTTCATCGAGCGCGCCCGCGAGATCGCTCGTACGGCCTTCGGCGAAGAGATCGTCAGCGCCTTTCAGTCGCGAGACTCCACCGGCGAATCCGTACAGGCTGGTCTTGAACTTATCGTCGAGCCGGTTCAGGAACGAGTTTGGAGCGGTGGAGAGAAGCGTCTGTTTGACGCTGTCGATGCGGGCGTTGCCGTCGGGCATATCGCGCAGTTTCATGCTGACGGAGTCGTCGACAAGAATCGCCACGTAGCTGCTGCGCGGAATAACCGACGACACTACGACCACCGGCCGCAGCAGCAGCGTCACCAGAATCGTCAGGAGTGCGACACGAAGGGCGATCAGTGTCGCCGTCGTTCCTTTCGGCAGGCGGACGCGTGGACGCAGATAGATGAAATAGATGAATGCGGCGGCGAGGAGAACGATCAGCACCAACAACAACGGGCCTGGACGCACGTCAAAGCCAAACCGGCCGTTAGTAAAAACGGCCTGCTCATGACCGAACAGAAACCGTACAAGTTGGTTCATTTTTGGTGCTCGTCATTATACACGCGGCCCCGCGTGGGGGGCTGCTAAACCGCGGCGAGCGTCAGCGCGTTGCCAGTTTAGTAGCCAAGACCCTGCGGGCGGGTTGTTTACGTCACTCGGATTTAAAAATCGTCGGCTAGAATCTCGGAATTATTGCCGAAATTAATGGACGCCCATCCAGAATTTTGTTCGCGGTGAATCCAACTGTGATATGTCTAGGCCGATGAACCTCAAACACCCTGCTTCCACGCTTGTGGTTGTGTTCGTTACAGCTTGTTTGGTCGTTGGTTCGCTTATAGCGACTTCATCTTCGGCCCGTCGCCCGTCTGCTCAGGAAGTGGCGAGTCAGGGTCGACCGATCACGCCCGCTGGAACGTTGGTCCGGGATCTGAGGACAAGACAAACGGCGGTCGGCGCGTTGCCGGTCGACTTCGTTCGCAGTCCTGACAAGCTTGGTCCCGGTGGAGAAGGGCGTTACCTGATAGCGGTTAATAGTGGTTACGGCGTTCAGTTCAACGCGAGTGGGAATCGTGGGCAGCAGTCGCTGGCCGTGATCGATCTGAATGCCAGGCCTGCTGCTGTGATTCAGAATGTGTATTTTCCGTCACCGCAGAGCGTGAACGTGGGCGTCGTGTTTAGTCCGCGCGCCGAATCGGACGGTTCACATTTGCTTTACGTTTCCGGTGGTTTTGAAAACAAGATCTGGATCTTCCGTTTCCACGCGACGCAGCAATTGCCGATCAGTCCGGCGTCTGCTGGGCCAGAGACGCGTGTCGAAGCGCCGTTCATCGACGTGAGCGGTTTTGCTGATGCGGCGAACTCGCCTCGTTACAACAGCGATCGCGCGCCGGCGTATCCCACCGGGATTGCGATTGGTTCTGACGGCAATATGTTGTTTGTAGCCAATAATCTTGGCGACAGTCTGGGAGTGATCACGGACCTTCGCGGTGCTCGCAAACTTCATCGTATCGATCTGCGTTACGGTCAAAAGCAGATGATCTATCCGTATGGCGTGGTTGTGTTGCCGGGTCCGCGGTACAAGGTTTACGTGTCGTGTTGGAACGACGACACGATCGCCGTGATCAATCCGTTCAATGGAGAGCGAGCGCTCGTCCGGATCCCTGTAGGCCGTCATCCGACCATGATGTTGCTCAATCCGGAAGCGACGAGACTCTATGTCGCCAATTCGAATGACGACAGTGTCTCGGTGATTGATACGCAGAGTGATCTAGGAGATCGAACGCATCAGTGTGCGGCTGTCTGAGACTGTTCCGGAGGGCAACAGTCCGGAAGCACTGGCGCTGAGCGGCGATGACCTGTATGTCGCGAATGCGCATAGTAATTCGGTTGCGGTGGTCGAGCTGTCGGGCAGATCGCGTGGTGAAGAGTCTGACGGGAAGCGGAGAAGCGGTGACACGGAGAGCGAAGCAGTGTCTCCGCGTCGCCCCGTCGCCCAGTCTCCGGGTCTTCCGGCGGAGCGCAGTACGGTGCGTGGGTTTATTCCGACTGGACAGTATCCGTCTGCGATCGCCGTTGTTGGGAAGACGATTTTCGTCGGTAACGGAAAAGGCACCGGCGTAGAGAACTCGTCGCTCGTCGTGAACAACTCGGGGCGTGTTCCGAACGCGCCGAACGAGCGTTTTCCTGAGGGAGGCGGCCGAAGACAAGGCGGGCAGTACAGCGGTTCGATCGTCGTCGGAAATATCAGTGCGATCGACACGCCTGACGATCCTGCGTTGGCGCGCTACACGCAGCAGGTGATGCGAAACAATGGCTTGCTTGGCGCTGCGCGGACGCGACTTTTCTCTGGCCGTTCGCCGATCAAGCACGTCATCTACATCATCAAGGAGAACCGCACTTACGATCAGGTCTTTGGCGACGTCGCTGCGTCCGGCGATGGCATGAAGGCGGACGGAGATCCGTCGCTCGCGATTTTCGGCGCTGGTGAAGCTGCGGCGCGGCCGGACGGAAAACGACAGAACATCTCGCCGAATCATCGTGCGCTGGCGCTGCGGTTTGGTCTGCTCGATCGTTTCTTCGTGAACTCCGAAGCGAGTCCTGATGGACACAACTGGTCCACTGCTGCTTTCTCGACTGACTATGTTGACAAGGCTTTTCGCTGGCAGTACAGCAGGCGCGGTCGCACGTACGATTACGAAGGTTTCAATCGTTTGCCGAACTATCAGTTTGTGCGTGGGGCGCCGCCGTTGTTTGGGCCCGACGTCAAAACCGAGGATGTTGCCGATTTTCTGCGCAAGCACATTCCGTATCTGCAAGGTTATCGCGATGTTGCCGAACCGGAGTCGCTTTACCTGTGGGACGCCGCGGCGCGCGCGGGGCTGACGTATCGAAACTACGGCGAGTTTCTAGCGACTTTATCGGAAGCTGATATCCGAGAGCTCAAGGAGAATCGCGATAAGACCTATCCCGATATAACGCCGACGGTGTCTGCGTTTCCGACGAAGAAGTCGCTGGAGGGACGGTTTAATACGCAGTTTCGGAACTTCGATATGGCGACGCCTGATGCGATGACTGTCGATTCGTATCGTGCGGCTCGCGAGAATAGCGCCGACCCGCTGATCAGCAGTTCGCATTCGGATGCGCGGTTTCGTGGGAACTCGCGATTGGGTGTGTGGTTGGAGGAGTTTCGCGCGTTTGCGGCGGAGCGCGCGGCGGGGACTGGGGATCGGTTGCCGAATCTTTCAGTGTTGCGCTTGTCGAATGATCACACGGATGGGTTGGCGGCGCGGAAGCCGACGCCGCAGTTTTATGTGGCTGACAATGATTACGCGCTTGGGTTGTTGGTTGAGGCTGTATCGAACAGTCCTTACTGGAAAGACACTTGTATTGCGGTGGTTGAAGACGATGCGCAGGATGGACCGGATCATGTCGATGCGCACCGGTCGGTGGCGTTGTTGATTAGTGCGTACAATCGGCCGGGTGTGTTGGTGCATGAGTTTCATAATACGGTGAGTTTGATCAGGACGATCGAGTTGTTGCTTGGGATCGAGCCGATGAACCAACTCGATGCGACTGCGACGCCGATCGATATCTTCCGCAACGAACCTGATCTGCGTCCTTATAAAGTTTTGCTTCCGGATGTGGCTTTGGACAACCTGCTCACGCCACCTGCTCGCGATGCGTGCTACGGCTTACTGGATGCGACGCACGGCGGAGCAGAACATGGCCCATGCGGACATGGCCGATCCCGAGACGTTGAATCGCATCATCTGGTTCTCGGTTAGAGGTGTCACCCCCATGCCACCGATCGCCCGTCTCCCGCTCTTCGACGCCATGCGCCTCGGCCTCCAGGAAGAGGACGAAGAGATCGCCGATCGCGGCAAGAAGGATCCCGACGATTAACCTCGTTTCGGGCGCACAACTGTGCGTGCTATAGTACGGCGCAAGGAGTTTGAAAATGTCTCACGCGTTTCCATATTACACCGACGCCTTTTGAAGAACTATCCGAGGAAGAACAGATCCAGTATATTGAGACGCACCTGGACGAAATCGTTGCACAACTAAGGGCAAACCCGGCAGTCTCGCCGGAGGAAGCGGAAATACTTGCCGATCGACTGTCCCGGCATCGATCTCAGTCTGAGGGAGGGATCCCGTGGGAGGAGGTTGAGAAAGAGTTCTTAAAAGACTAGTTCCTCACGCTACAAAATGAATCGTCGTATCATCCTCTCACCGGATGCCTGGGCAGATTTTGAATCGGCTGCTCGGTGGTACCGCCGCAAAGAAAGAAACTTATCTGGTCGATTCAAAGCCGAAGTGCAGACAACATTATTACGAATTGCGCGACACCCTTACGTCTCGTTGGGAGTGGCTAATGGCGTTCGGCGTGTTTTGCTGAACCGTTTTCCGTACCAAATTCACTTCAGGTTTAATGTCGACACGGTGCTCGTGCTGGCCATAACCCATCAGCGTAGGTCAGACGCAATTTGGCAGGACGCAAAGATCAATTGACGAACCACAAAAATGACTGACAAACAGTTTCTAAAACTAGCCAAAAAGTATTCGGATCCGTTTCGGATCGCGAACGGGAAGAAATTCAAGCTGAAGCAGATCGATCCCGGTGAGTCGTTGGGGTTGGGGGACGGGCATAAGGGCGAAGGCGAAGGAGGCGTTGCAGCAGGGCGTCGGGCTGCTCGCGATGCTACAGGACGAACTGTACGCACGCGATCGCTGGGCAGTGTTGCTGATCTTCCAGGCCATGGACGCCGCCGGCAAAGACGGCGCAATCAAACACGTCATGTCAGGCGTCAATCCGCAAGGCTGCGAAGTGACGTCCTTCAAATCACCCTCAGCACGAAGAACTGGACCACGACTATCTCTGGCGCTGCGCCAAACGCCTCCCCGAACGCGGCCGCATCGGCATCTTCAACCGCAGCTACTACGAAGAAACTCTAGTGGTCCGCGTCCACCCGGAATTTCTCCAGGCCCAACGATTGCCTACCAGTGTCAATACAAAACAGTTCTGGAAACAGCGTTTCGACGACATCAACAACTTCGAGCGCTACCTGACAAACAACGGCATCGTAATCCTCAAATTCTTCCTCCACGTTTCAAAGGAAGAACAAAAGCAGCGCTTCCTCTCGCGCATCGACGACCCCGGCAAAAACTGGAAGTTCTCAATCAAGGACGTCAAAGAGCGCGAACACTGGGACGAATACATGCACGCCTACGAACAAACAGTCGCGACATACAGCAACCGAACACGCACCGTGGTACGTCGTGCCCGCCGACAAAAAGTGGTTCACACGTCTCGTCGTCGCCTCGGCCATCGTCCAGCGTCTCAGCGCACTCGATCTCTCTTATCCGAAACTCAGCAAAGACGAACAGCTACAACTCAAAGCCGCGAAGCAATCGCTCGAAAGCGAAACCCAAACCACAGACTAATCCATGGAATAAACCAACTTGCGGTCCCGCCTACTCTGTCCGAAAATCAACCCGCCGACAGCACCGGCGCCGACGCCGATCAACGTACCCATATAAATGTAGATCGCGTAATCGTCTCTATCCGATCGATACTTCGTGGCGCCAATGCCGGTTCCAGCCGCCGCGCCGATCCCCGCGCCAATCAAAGCCCATTTTCCTTTTTTCGGCCTTGCCGGAGATCACCTGCACCTGCCGCACGTCGGCACGCGGAATCTCAAACGGCTTGCCGTCGCGATCGATCCGGAGCGTTGTTTCGGACGCCTCGATCATGCGGCCTTTGAATTCCTTGCCGTCTTTCTTCTTCACGACGATCTTTTCATCGGTCCCGATTTGCTGCACGGCGGACCAATTATTCGAACTCCCGCTCTGCGCGACAGCCCATGACGATTGACCTGCAACAAGAAAGACTACGAGTAACAGGGGAAGTGTCTTGCGTTTCATGATTGTTCTCCTTTGAATTAGGAAGACTTCAACTGAGAACAGTGCAAGCCATGTTCCTGCGGCATTTGTCAGAAAAACGCCACAGGACCACGCGCAAGACGCAGAGATTTTCCGACGTGTGAAACCGTTACGCGGCGACAGCGCGGCCCAGGAACATGCACGTTTCGCCTGAACCTCGGTCAGGACCTCCGGCGGGTCACACATGAATTACTGCGGCGCCGTTTCTGCCGCTTGTTTCTTCGCTTGTTCGAGCAGCTTCCGGAAAGCGGGCAGCGATTGAAGCGACTTGAAATCCTCATCGTCAACGATCCACGCCAACGCCTCCTCTTCGAGCTCGATCGATTTCTGCAGCGCTGCCATCGCGTCCTTTTTACGTCCCATGCGCGCCAGCACGGACGCCCGTATATAGTGCGCGTTGCCGTTGTTCCCATTGATACTCAACGCCCGGTCGACAGACGCCAGCGAGTCATTCAAGCGCGATTGCTTCAGATAAACGGTAGACAAAACATAGTGCGGATAGAACGCTTCCGGATCTATCTGCACCGCTCGCTTTAATAAGATCCACCGCCTGCGGATAACGTTTTTCGCGGAGGTAGATATCGGCCAACCCCAGATTGGCCCAAAGACTCCTCTTCATCCGCTGCGCCTCAAGCGCGGCCAGGCGCTCAGCGTCTTCGAGTTTTATCTCCTCTTCCAAATCGCTGAGTATGGTAGACAGCACATCGTCATACTCCGTCGCATACTTGTCCGCCGCGACGAGCACGCCCGGCACCTCCGCGATTCGGCCTTTTCGGATGAGGAAGATCGCCAAATTCTCATAACCAGGTATTTCAAGCAGATCGAGCTCGATCGCCTTTCGATACGCAGCCTCCGCCAACTCCGATTGCTTCGTCGTCTCGTAAAGCGCTCCCAGATCGCGATGAGGGCGAAAGTCGTATGGCTCGAGTGATAAGTACTGTTTGTACAGTTCGATCGCTTCTTCTGGTTTGTCTTCAGTCAAGAACCCGGCGAGGCGGTAAATTGCCGGCGCAAACTGCTCGTCGCTGAGTTCGGTGAGCATCTGGATCGACTCGTCCTGTTTTTCCTCCACCTCCGTTTCCCACAACGCGATCAGCTTGAGAAAGCGGTAGATCTGATCTTTGGGATTGCTCTGCAATAGACGATCTGCTTCTGCAACTGCTTTCGTGGCGTCGGTGTCCACCAGCGCCATTGCTTTGTCGAAGTCGGAGACGATGCTCGCTGTCGTTTTCTTTCCGGCGCGATTGGCCTCGATCGATCTAATTACCGGACCAAATTTTTCGGCGGCAACCTGCAGCCCCGGATCAGGTTGCACGACGTCGACGAGATACCAGAGATTATCGCGTCGCAGAAGTTGCAGCTTGAGGAGAAGGTCCTGGTCCGAAACGTAGCACAACGCCTCGGCGCGCTCGCCTTTCTCTTCGACGTGCAGCAGGTGCACGTTGTTAGGTGTTATGCCATCGGCGTATTCATCGATAAGTCTCTTCGCGACGCGCCGGTATGCCGACGAGATCTGAGAACGTTCCTTGTCATTCAGCCCGGTCCACGCGCCGGCGCCCATAAACTCGTTGGTCAACGTTACGATGTCGAGTGTCGCTTCAACTTCGGACATGTCTCCGAGAACAATTGCGTTGGCGAATTGCTGGGCCAGCGCCTTCGGACTCTTCTGAAACTCGGCAACCGTGCGACGCGTCTCCAACACTTCGAGGTCGATCAAATTCAACGCGGCTGCGGTGACGAGATTGCTGTCTTTGTTGCGAATGTGCGTCGCGTCGACAAAATGAGTGCCCCACGTCGGATCGAGTTCGACCCACTCGCCGGCCCACACTTCAACCCACGCATGCCCGCCAAATGAATTACCGCTGTACGCGAGACCCGACACGATCCGCGCGGGCAGTCCGAGCGAGCGCGCCATCGACACGTACAACTGGCTGAACTCGGAACAGTCGGCTTCGCGAGTAGCAAGAGTTTCGGCGGCGCCTGCGCGTGCGACGCTCTTCCATTCGAGGTTCTTGTGGGTCCAATCCGCGAGTTTGCGCGCAACACTCCACGCGTCGCGATCTTCGCCCGCAATCTGACGCGCCTGCTCGATCACGTTTTTGTTGTCAGACAGTGATCTCGCCGGTCGCTTTCAAAAACGTTGCGAGCTCAGGATTGGTCACCGGCAGTTCAGTTTTTTTGTCGGAGACGTTGCGCCGCGCCGCGACGGTCACCACCAACTCGTTTGGCGACTTCTGTTCGACCTTTTGTGTCTCCAGCTTGATGTCGTCGCGGATGTTGTCGATTGGTCCAGGAGCTTTGGCGCGAACTTTAAGCACGATGTCGCTGAGCCGGTTCTGATCCAGAATCGGCATCCCGTGAGGTTGAATTGTCGCGAACGTTATGTTCGCGCCGCGTGGCAGGTAATTGAAGTCGGCGACGGCGTAACGTCCTTCACGGTCCATCGCCACCGACGACCGGCCTTCGACCGTTCCTGCGCTTGCGGTGGCAAAGAAGCTTTGACTGTGAAAGGCGGTTGCGATCGAGAAAACCATGCCGGCGATCTGAGCTCTTAGCCCATCGCCGGAATTGCGACTGGCTGCGGCTATGGCTGCTTCGAGGTTGTATCCGCCGAACGCGACGATTCCCGCGGGCGCTTTTTCAACTGCTCTCGAGTAGTCGCGCGCCGTCGGCGAGATTGGTCTTTCCGCCCAACGCCGACAGTCCCTTGCTGTTATTCGAGACGACAAGAAATCCGTTCTTGACCGCGACGAAGTAGGACGTGTCGCCGCTTTTGACTTCAGCCGCGTCGGTTGTTGGTCCAACACCGCGAAACAACTTACCGGCACTGAGCGCCTCCGACAGCTTGCTACTCTTCAGTTTGCAGAAACCTGCCCACGTCGCGTCCTCGAAGTCTTTTTCATAGAAGTTCGGCACTTCAAGCAACACGGCGCCGCATTCAGGTCCGAGTTCCGGCAGCACTTCCTTGTCGAAGTCCAGCGCCCAGGTCGACGCGTCGATCTCAATCCGGTTCTCGCCCAGGTTCATGCTTTTGGGCGACGTCTTCCAGGCAGCGGCGACGTCGAGTTTCATCATGACGTAGGCAAGCGTCGACGACGGCAAGAGTTCGCCTGGCGCCGACAAATCCTTCGGATGAAACGGCAGGAAAGGCTTGGACCAATCGCTCTCGTCGAAGACGAAGCGATGAGAGTTTTCCCACGACGAGGCGGAAAACTTTAGCTGGCCACTCTCGTTCGCCTTTTTGACCCCTTCGAGACTCTTGTCGTCCACATCGGCAAACACGGCTTTGAGGTCGCTGAAGTAAACGATGTCTCCGTCAGTGCCGACGGCGCGTCGAAACTCTTCGTTTCCAGCGAGTAGTTGTTGTTCAGGCGTAGTCGCGTTGCTTAAAAGATCGCGAATCGTCGCGACGTCTTCAGTAAGGATCGCGACGTCGCCGATATACGCGAGGTAAGTGGAAGCGACTCTGAAGTCTCCCTCTAAATACAGCCGGCGGTGTCCGATTGTTTTGATCGGAATTCCGTTCCATTCAGTCTGTCCAACAACCGAATAACTTGCGTTGAGTATTCGGGCAGGTTTTTCGGGATCCTCCGCGAGTACCGCCTGGGCGCTGAAAGGAAGCAGTGCCGGCAAAGCAGCGGCGGCGCGTGTGCCGATCGCGACGTAATCAGCGAGGTATGCAAACGAACCGCTTGCCGGCTGATAATTGTCGACGACGCGTTCGAAGCGCTGGCGATCTTTCACGCGCAAGACGACGGCTCTGCGTTGGGCCTGACCGACGCTTTCGTGCGCGCCCGCGGCGGTCCATGAGGCGAGCACGATTGGCGAATCAGGTTTGATTCCGGTGTAGTCGATCAAAGCCGCCGCGTCGGACGGAGCTCCCAACTCCTGACCGAGTTTTTCTCTGAGCGAGCCGATCATGAGGATCAGACTCGACTGGGCGCGTGGAGAATCGAGTTGCAGCCCGTGCAGTGTTTGGTAGAAACGTTCCACCGCCTGGGCCGGATTTGGAATCGCACTGTAATGCGTGACCTTTTGCGGAAACAGGTTCTCGGCGAAAGATTTGATCTTGAAGTCCGGCGGCAGCTTTCGCGCTGCCGTTGCGGGTGTGCAGCCGGCGTCGGTCAGTTCGCAGTCGAAGCGCCAGGCGAAATCGTCGAGTTTTGAGTCTAACGCGGCCTTGCGAATGATCTCTCGTCGCTCTTCCGCGGTTTTTGCGAGACCGAAATCGTTTCGGAAACGGATCTTTTTGACCGACAGCTTGATCTCTTCGTCAAAAGCCTTTCGCGTGTCCTTCTCCTCCTTGGACGCAGGGACTTGGCGCTTTGGAAATCAACGATTCAACACGAGCGATGTCGGAAACAGCGGCCGACTGGCCCAGGCTCTCAACCGCCAGGGTCTTGATCTTTTCGTCAGCCGACATCGCCAGTTTCATCAGCGAGTCGACGGGAAGCGCTTCACCGCGATCGTTCGCAACGCGCAGGGCGACGATTGAGACGGCGCGTGGTTGGCGGCGAGAATGCGCGCGAGCGGAAGTTTGAACTCGTCGGGCCGCATCGTGCGGAGCAGTATCAGCGCGGCAGTTTGAACGTTCTTATCCGGCGTCTTTTGACTAAAGAGACCTTGCATGAAACCGACGCGTTCGGCCTGCGACATGAAAGGCCAGACACGAGCAATCTTCGCGGTGGCGTACTTCGACCACAATCGGTTCAGTTCCTCGGCTCGATGATCCCGATCACGTGGATCATGGGCTCGGCCATCGTCGAGCTCCTCCTGGAGGGCTGACGGGATGGCCACCGCAACCTGAGACCCGGCCCGGCGCCCCGGTTCCCGATGGGAAGCCAATCGGCGGGGGGCGCAACCGCCCGGTCCGCGGCTTCGAGCTCTGGGCATGGCTGTTCATGCGCCTCTCGGGCATCGTCCTGCTCTTCCTCGCGGTCGGGCACGTCCTGATCATGCATGTCTTCGAGGAGGGTGTGGACCGCGTCGACTTCGCGTTCATCCAGCTCCGGTGGGCGAGCCCGTTCTGGAAGACGTGGGACTGGCTGATGCTCGTCCTCGCGTTGCTCCACCGGGTGAACGGCCTGCGGATGATCGTGCGGCCTACGTGCGGCCCGCCAGGGCTCGACGCACGATCAACGGCTTCTTCACCGTCCTGGGAGCCGCGCTGATGGTCCTGGGAACGATCATCGTGGTGACGTTCGACCCCACCAAGTGGCCCGCGTCGTGACGATCACGCATACGTACGACGCCGTGATCGTCGGCGCGGGGGGCGCCGGGCTCCGCGCCGCGATCGAGGCGTCGGGCAGGGTCGAGACCGCCGTGATCTCGAAGCTC